>CAVTIJ010000004.1:0-1913833 GCA_963734885.1 uncultured Bacteroidales bacterium
TATGCAGGTACGCCATATTGCAGTAATGCAGTTAATCCCTCACCGACGTTTAGTGGCGGTGGCGTAGCGGGAATGTTCTCGTCAACAGCAGGGCTTAATTTTGTAAGTACAGCAATTGGTCAGTGAAACCTGGCAACAGTACGGCAGGAACATATACAGTTACCAATACGATAGCAGCGGCAGGGGGGTGTGCAGTAGTGAGTTCAACAAATACGATCACCATCACAGCGTTACCGACAGCATCAATATCCTACACAGGTTCTCCATGGTGTAGTACCTCAGGAGTACAGAGTGTCACCCTGGTAGGAACAGCAGGGGGCGCATACAGTGCAGCTCCGGCAGGACTTACAATCAATGGAGTCACTGGTGCAATAACACCAGCGACCAGCACAGCAGGCACTTACACGGTTACGTATACGATAGCAGCAGCAGGTGGCTGTGGAGTAGTCACAGCGACAGCCTCAGTAACAGTAACGGCCTTACCGACAGCAGTAATAAGTTATGCAGGAAGTCCATTCTGTAAGACACTAGGTGCAGGTCAGGCAGTTACGCTAGTAGGTACCCCAGGGGGCACCTATAGTTCGACAGCAGGACTTTCGATAGTTGGAGGGACAGGAGCAATCGATCCAAGCGCCAGCACAGCAGGCACTTATACAGTTACGTATACGATAGCAGCAGGAGGCGGCTGTGGAATAGTCACAGCGACAACGCCAGTTACCATTACAGCATTACCAGTAGCGACGTTCAGTTATGCAGGTACGCCATATTGCAGTAATGCAGTTAATCCCTCACCGACGTTTAGTGGCGGTGGCGTAGCGGGAGTGTTCTCGTCAACAGCAGGGCTTAATTTTGTAAGTACAGCAACAGGTCAGGTAAACCTGGCAACGAGTACGGCAGGAACATATACAGTTACCAATACGATAGCAGCGGCAGGGGGGTGTGCAGTAGTGAGTTCAACAAATACGATCACCATCACAGCGTTACCGACAGCATCAATATCCTACACAGGTTCTCCATGGTGTAGTACCTCAGGAGTACAGAGTGTCACCCTGGTAGGAACAGCAGGGGGCGCATACAGTGCAGCTCCGGCAGGACTTACAATCAATGGAGTCACTGGTGCAATAACACCAGCGACCAGCACAGCAGGCACTTACACGGTTACGTATACGATAGCAGCAGCAGGTGGCTGTGGAGTAGTCACAGCGACAGCCTCAGTAACAGTAACGGCCTTACCGACAGCAGTAATAAGTTATGCAGGAAGTCCATTCTGTAAGACACTAGGTGCAGGTCAGGCAGTTACGCTAGTAGGTACCCCAGGGGGCACCTATAGTTCGACAGCAGGACTTTCGATAGTTGGAGGGACAGGAGCAATCGATCCAAGCGCCAGCACAGCAGGCACTTATACAGTTACGTATACGATAGCAGCAGGAGGCGGCTGTGGAATAGTCACAGCGACAACGCCAGTTACCATTACAGCATTACCAGTAGCGACGTTCAGTTATGCAGGTACGCCATATTGCAGTAATGCAGTTAATCCCTCACCGACGTTTAGTGGCGGTGGCGTAGCGGGAGTGTTCTCGTCAACAGCAGGGCTTAATTTTGTAAGTACAGCAACAGGTCAGGTAAACCTGGCAACGAGTACGGCAGGAACATATACAGTTACCAATACGATAGCAGCGGCAGGGGGGTGTGCAGTAGTGAGTTCAACAAATACGATCACCATCACAGCGTTACCGACAGCATCAATATCCTACACAGGTTCTCCATGGTGTATACCTCAGGAGTACAGAGTGTCACCCTGGTAGGAACAGCAGGGGGCGCATACAGTGCAGCTCCGGCAGGACTTACAATCAATGGAGTCACTGGTGCAATAACACCAGCGACCAGCACAGCAGGCACTTACACGGTTACGTATACGATAGCAGCAGCAGGTGGCTGTGGAGTAGTCACAGCGACAGCCTCAGTAACAGTAACGGCCTTACCGACAGCAGTAATAAGTTATGCAGGAAGTCCATTCTGTAAGACACTAGGTGCAGGTCAGGCAGTTACGCTAGTAGGTACCCCAGGGGGCACCTATAGTTCGACAGCAGGACTTTCGATAGTTGGAGGGACAGGAGCAATCGATCCAAGCGCCAGCACAGCAGGCACTTATACAGTTACGTATACGATAGCAGCAGGAGGCGGCTGTGGAATAGTCACAGCGACAACGCCAGTTACCATTACAGCATTACCAGTAGCGACGTTCAGTTATGCAGGTACGCCATATTGCAGTAATGCAGTTAATCCCTCACCGACGTTTAGTGGCGGTGGCGTAGCGGGAGTGTTCTCGTCAACAGCAGGGCTTAATTTTGTAAGTACAGCAACAGGTCAGGTAAACCTGGCAACGAGTACGGCAGGAACATATACAGTTACCAATACGATAGCAGCGGCAGGGGGGTGTGCAGTAGTGAGTTCAACAAATACGATCACCATCACAGCGTTACCGACAGCATCAATATCCTACACAGGTTCTCCATGGTGTAGTACCTCAGGAGTACAGAGTGTCACCCTGGTAGGAACAGCAGGGGGCGCATACAGTGCAGCTCCGGCAGGACTTACAATCAATGGAGTCACTGGTGCAATAACACCAGCGACCAGCACAGCAGGCACTTACACGGTTACGTATACGATAGCAGCAGCAGGTGGCTGTGGAGTAGTCACAGCGACAGCCTCAGTAACAGTAACGGCCTTACCGACAGCAGTAATAAGTTATGCAGGAAGTCCATTCTGTAAGACACTAGGTGCAGGTCAGGCAGTTACGCTAGTAGGTACCCCAGGGGGCACCTATAGTTCGACAGCAGGACTTTCGATAGTTGGAGGGACAGGAGCAATCGATCCAAGCGCCAGCACAGCAGGCACTTATACAGTTACGTATACGATAGCAGCAGGAGGCGGCTGTGGAATAGTCACAGCGACAACGCCAGTTACCATTACAGCATTACCAGTAGCGACGTTCAGTTATGCAGGTACGCCATATTGCAGTAATGCAGTTAATCCCTCACCGACGTTTAGTGGCGGTGGCGTAGCGGGAGTGTTCTCGTCAACAGCAGGGCTTAATTTTGTAAGTACAGCAACAGGTCAGGTAAACCTGGCAACGAGTACGGCAGGAACATATACAGTTACCAATACGATAGCAGCGGCAGGGGGGTGTGCAGTAGTGAGTTCAACAAATACGATCACCATCACAGCGTTACCGACAGCATCAATATCCTACACAGGTTCTCCATGGTGTAGTACCTCAGGAGTACAGAGTGTCACCCTGGTAGGAACAGCAGGGGGCGCATACAGTGCAGCTCCGGCAGGACTTACAATCAATGGAGTCACTGGTGCAATAACACCAGCGACCAGCACAGCAGGCACTTACACGGTTACGTATACGATAGCAGCAGCAGGTGGCTGTGGAGTAGTCACAGCGACAGCCTCAGTAACAGTAACGGCCTTACCGACAGCAGTAATAAGTTATGCAGGAAGTCCATTCTGTAAGACACTAGGTGCAGGTCAGGCAGTTACGCTAGTAGGTACCCCAGGGGGCACCTATAGTTCGACAGCAGGACTTTCGATAGTTGGAGGGACAGGAGCAATCGATCCAAGCGCCAGCACAGCAGGCACTTATACAGTTACGTATACGATAGCAGCAGGAGGCGGCTGTGGAATAGTCACAGCGACAACGCCAGTTACCATTACAGCATTACCAGTAGCGACGTTCAGTTATGCAGGTACGCCATATTGCAGTAATGCAGTTAATCCCTCACCGACGTTTAGTGGCGGTGGCGTAGCGGGAGTGTTCTCGTCAACAGCAGGGCTTAATTTTGTAAGTACAGCAACAGGTCAGGTAAACCTGGCAACGAGTACGGCAGGAACATATACAGTTACCAATACGATAGCAGCGGCAGGGGGGTGTGCAGTAGTGAGTTCAACAAATACGATCACCATCACAGCGTTACCGACAGCATCAATATCCTACACAGGTTCTCCATGGTGTAGTACCTCAGGAGTACAGAGTGTCACCCTGGTAGGAACAGCAGGGGGCGCATACAGTGCAGCTCCGGCAGGACTTACAATCAATGGAGTCACTGGTGCAATAACACCAGCGACCAGCACAGCAGGCACTTACACGGTTACGTATACGATAGCAGCAGCAGGTGGCTGTGGAGTAGTCACAGCGACAGCCTCAGTAACAGTAACGGCCTTACCGACAGCAGTAATAAGTTATGCAGGAAGTCCATTCTGTAAGACACTAGGTGCAGGTCAGGCAGTTACGCTAGTAGGTACCCCAGGGGGCACCTATAGTTCGACAGCAGGACTTTCGATAGTTGGAGGGACAGGAGCAATCGATCCAAGCGCCAGCACAGCAGGCACTTATACAGTTACGTATACGATAGCAGCAGGAGGCGGCTGTGGAATAGTCACAGCGACAACGCCAGTTACCATTACAGCATTACCAGTAGCGACGTTCAGTTATGCAGGTACGCCATATTGCAGTAATGCAGTTAATCCCTCACCGACGTTTAGTGGCGGTGGCGTAGCGGGAGTGTTCTCGTCAACAGCAGGGCTTAATTTTGTAAGTACAGCAACAGGTCAGGTAAACCTGGCAACGAGTACGGCAGGAACATATACAGTTACCAATACGATAGCAGCGGCAGGGGGGTGTGCAGTAGTGAGTTCAACAAATACGATCACCATCACAGCGTTACCGACAGCATCAATATCCTACACAGGTTCTCCATGGTGTAGTACCTCAGGAGTACAGAGTGTCACCCTGGTAGGAACAGCAGGGGGCGCATACAGTGCAGCTCCGGCAGGACTTACAATCAATGGAGTCACTGGTGCAATAACACCAGCGACCAGCACAGCAGGCACTTACACGGTTACGTATACGATAGCAGCAGCAGGTGGCTGTGGAGTAGTCACAGCGACAGCCTCAGTAACAGTAACGGCCTTACCGACAGCAGTAATAAGTTATGCAGGAAGTCCATTCTGTAAGACACTAGGTGCAGGTCAGGCAGTTACGCTAGTAGGTACCCCAGGGGGCACCTATAGTTCGACAGCAGGACTTTCGATAGTTGGAGGGACAGGAGCAATCGATCCAAGCGCCAGCACAGCAGGCACTTATACAGTTACGTATACGATAGCAGCAGGAGGCGGCTGTGGAATAGTCACAGCGACAACGCCAGTTACCATTACAGCATTACCAGTAGCGACGTTCAGTTATGCAGGTACGCCATATTGCAGTAATGCAGTTAATCCCTCACCGACGTTTAGTGGCGGTGGCGTAGCGGGAGTGTTCTCGTCAACAGCAGGGCTTAATTTTGTAAGTACAGCAACAGGTCAGGTAAACCTGGCAACGAGTACGGCAGGAACATATACAGTTACCAATACGATAGCAGCGGCAGGGGGGTGTGCAGTAGTGAGTTCAACAAATACGATCACCATCACAGCGTTACCGACAGCATCAATATCCTACACAGGTTCTCCATGGTGTAGTACCTCAGGAGTACAGAGTGTCACCCTGGTAGGAACAGCAGGGGGCGCATACAGTGCAGCTCCGGCAGGACTTACAATCAATGGAGTCACTGGTGCAATAACACCAGCGACCAGCACAGCAGGCACTTACACGGTTACGTATACGATAGCAGCAGCAGGTGGCTGTGGAGTAGTCACAGCGACAGCCTCAGTAACAGTAACGGCCTTACCGACAGCAGTAATAAGTTATGCAGGAAGTCCATTCTGTAAGACACTAGGTGCAGGTCAGGCAGTTACGCTAGTAGGTACCCCAGGGGGCACCTATAGTTCGACAGCAGGACTTTCGATAGTTGGAGGGACAGGAGCAATCGATCCAAGCGCCAGCACAGCAGGCACTTATACAGTTACGTATACGATAGCAGCAGGAGGCGGCTGTGGAATAGTCACAGCGACAACGCCAGTTACCATTACAGCATTACCAGTAGCGACGTTCAGTTATGCAGGTACGCCATATTGCAGTAATGCAGTTAATCCCTCACCGACGTTTAGTGGCGGTGGCGTAGCGGGAGTGTTCTCGTCAACAGCAGGGCTTAATTTTGTAAGTACAGCAACAGGTCAGGTAAACCTGGCAACGAGTACGGCAGGAACATATACAGTTACCAATACGATAGCAGCGGCAGGGGGGTGTGCAGTAGTGAGTTCAACAAATACGATCACCATCACAGCGTTACCGACAGCATCAATATCCTACACAGGTTCTCCATGGTGTAGTACCTCAGGAGTACAGAGTGTCACCCTGGTAGGAACAGCAGGGGGCGCATACAGTGCAGCTCCGGCAGGACTTACAATCAATGGAGTCACTGGTGCAATAACACCAGCGACCAGCACAGCAGGCACTTACACGGTTACGTATACGATAGCAGCAGCAGGTGGCTGTGGAGTAGTCACAGCGACAGCCTCAGTAACAGTAACGGCCTTACCGACAGCAGTAATAAGTTATGCAGGAAGTCCATTCTGTAAGACACTAGGTGCAGGTCAGGCAGTTACGCTAGTAGGTACCCCAGGGGGCACCTATAGTTCGACAGCAGGACTTTCGATAGTTGGAGGGACAGGAGCAATCGATCCAAGCGCCAGCACAGCAGGCACTTATACAGTTACGTATACGATAGCAGCAGGAGGCGGCTGTGGAATAGTCACAGCGACAACGCCAGTTACCATTACAGCATTACCAGTAGCGACGTTCAGTTATGCAGGTACGCCATATTGCAGTAATGCAGTTAATCCCTCACCGACGTTTAGTGGCGGTGGCGTAGCGGGAGTGTTCTCGTCAACAGCAGGGCTTAATTTTGTAAGTACAGCAACAGGTCAGGTAAACCTGGCAACGAGTACGGCAGGAACATATACAGTTACCAATACGATAGCAGCGGCAGGGGGGTGTGCAGTAGTGAGTTCAACAAATACGATCACCATCACAGCGTTACCGACAGCATCAATATCCTACACAGGTTCTCCATGGTGTAGTACCTCAGGAGTACAGAGTGTCACCCTGGTAGGAACAGCAGGGGGCGCATACAGTGCAGCTCCGGCAGGACTTACAATCAATGGAGTCACTGGTGCAATAACACCAGCGACCAGCACAGCAGGCACTTACACGGTTACGTATACGATAGCAGCAGCAGGTGGCTGTGGAGTAGTCACAGCGACAGCCTCAGTAACAGTAACGGCCTTACCGACAGCAGTAATAAGTTATGCAGGAAGTCCATTCTGTAAGACACTAGGTGCAGGTCAGGCAGTTACGCTAGTAGGTACCCCAGGGGGCACCTATAGTTCGACAGCAGGACTTTCGATAGTTGGAGGGACAGGAGCAATCGATCCAAGCGCCAGCACAGCAGGCACTTACACGGTTACGTATACGATAGCAGCAGCAGGTGGCTGTGGAGTAGTCACAGCGACAGCCTCAGTAACAGTAACGGCCTTACCGACAGCAGTAATAAGTTATGCAGGAAGTCCATTCTGTAAGACACTAGGTGCAGGTCAGGCAGTTACGCTAGTAGGTACCCCAGGGGGCACCTATAGTTCGACAGCAGGACTTTCGATAGTTGGAGGGACAGGAGCAATCGATCCAAGCGCCAGCACAGCAGGCACTTATACAGTTACGTATACGATAGCAGCAGCAGGTGGATGTGGAGTAGTTACAGCAACAACATATCGGTAGACCATCACAACGATACCGTCAGCAACGATCATCTTATGTAGGCACACCATTCTGTACATACTTTAGGTAGCACCGCAGGCAGTAACCCTGAGCAGGTACAGCAGGCGGAGCATATAGCTCAACAGCAGGTCTGACAATTGATGCAGTTACCGGAGCAATTACACCAAGCACAAGCACAGCAGGTACTTACACGGTTACCTATACGATAGCAGCAGCAGGTGGCTGTGGAGTAGTCACAGCAACAACAATCGTAGACATAACAACGATGCCGTCAGCAACGATCATCTTATGCAGGCACACCATTCTGTACATCTTTGGTAGCACCGCAGGCAGTAACACTAACAGGAACCAGCAGGCGGAGCATACAGCTCAACAGCAGGTCTGACCATTGATGCAGTTACCGGAGCAATTACCCCAAGCACAAGCACAGCAGGCACTTATACAGTTACCTATACGATAGCAGCAGCAGGTGGCTGTGGAGTTGTTACAGCAACAACAATCGTAGACATCACAACGATGCCGTCAGCAACGATCAGCTATGCAGGCACACCATTCTGTACATCTTTGGTAGCACCGCAGGCAGTAACACTGACAGGTACAGCAGGCGGAGCATACAGCTCAACAGCAGGTCTGACCATTGATGCAGTTACCGGAGCAATTACCCCAAGCACAAGCACAGCAGGTACTTATACAGTTACCTATACGATAGCAGCAGCAGGTGGCTGTGGAGTTGTTACAGCAACAACAATCGTAGACATCACAACGATGCCGTCAGCAACGATCAGCTATGCAGGCACACCATTCTGTACATCTTTGGTAGCACCGCAGGCAGTAACATTGACAGGCACAGCAGGTGGAGCATACAGCTCAACAGCAGGTCTTACCATTGATGCAGTTACCGGAGCAATTACACCAAGCACAAGCACAGCAGGTACTTACACAGTTACCTATACGATAGCAGCAGCAGGTGGCTGTGGAGTTGTTACAGCAACAACAATCGTAGACATCACAACGATGCCGTCAGCAACGATCAGCTATGCAGGTACACCATTCTGTACCTCTTTGGCAGCAGCGCAGGCAGTAACATTAACAGGAACAGCAGGTGGAGCATACAGCTCAACAGCAGGTCTGACCATTGATGCAGTTTCCGGAGCAATTACACCAAGCACAAGCACAGCAGGTACTTACACAGTTACCTATACGATAGCAGCAGCAGGTGGATGTGGAGTTGTTACAGCAACAACAATCGTAGACATCACAACGATGCCGTCAGCAACGATCAGCTATGCAGGCACACCATTCTGTACATCTTTGGTAGCACCGCAGGCAGTAACACTGACAGGCACAGCAGGTGGAGCATACAGCTCAACAGCAGGTCTTACCATTGATGCAGTTACCGGAGCAATTACCCCAAGCACAAGCACAGCAGGTACTTACACAGTTACCTATACGATAGCAGCAGCAGGTGGCTGTGGAGTTGTTACAGCAACAACAATCGTAGACATCACAACGATGCCGTCAGCAACGATCAGCTATGCAGGCACACCATTCTGTACATCTTTGGTAGCACCGCAGGCAGTAACACTGACAGGTACAGCAGGCGGAGCATACAGCTCAACAGCAGGTCTTACCATTGATGCAGTTACCGGAGCAATTACCCCAAGCACAAGCACAGCAGGTACTTATACAGTTACCTATACGATAGCAGCAGCAGGTGGCTGTGGAGTTGTTACAGCAACAACAATCGTAGACATCACAACGATGCCGTCAGCAACGATCAGCTATGCAGGCACACCATTCTGTACATCTTTGGTAGCACCGCAGGCAGTAACACTGACAGGTACAGCAGGCGGAGCATACAGCTCAACAGCAGGTCTGACCATTGATGCAGTTACCGGAGCAATTACCCCAAGCACAAGCACAGCAGGTACTTATACAGTTACCTATACGATAGCAGCAGCAGGTGGCTGTGGAGTTGTTACAGCAACAACAATCGTAGACATCACAACGATGCCGTCAGCAACGATCAGCTATGCAGGCACACCATTCTGTACATCTTTGGTAGCACCACAGGCAGTAACACTGACAGGTACAGCAGGCGGAGCATACAGCTCAACAGCAGGTCTTACCATTGATGCAGTTACCGGAGCAATTACCCCAAGCACAAGCACAGCAGGTACTTATACAGTTACCTATACGATAGCAACAGCAGGTGGATGTTCAGCAGTAACTTCCTATACATCAGTTACTATCAATCCGTTACTTCCGGTAAGTGTCACAATATTAGCGGATGTTAATCCGATATGTGCTGGCACAACAGTGACATTCACAGCTACACCAGTCAATGAAGGACTGGCACCTTCATACCAGTGGTACAATGGAGCAACGGTAGTCGGAACCAACAGTCCGACATATACTTATGTACCAGTCAATGGAGATATTATCACTGTAGTGTTGACGTCAAGTTTAACATGTACAAGTACTAGTCCGGCAACTTCTAATATTGTAACAATGACGGTTAATTCATTACCGTCAGTTACAACCTCGCATGTTGATGTTGCATGTTTCGGCGGTTCAGGAACTGCTACAGCCATACCATCAGGTGGATCAGGAGTTTATACATATTCATGGAACACAGTACCTGCCCAGACATCAATAACAGCTACCGGACTTGCGATTGGAACCTACGATGTTATTGTTACTGATGGGAATGGATGCACTGCAACATGCAAATGCAACAATTTCTCAACCCGCCTCTTCTTTGTCAGGTTCAATTACTACTCAATCTGACGTAACAATCCCAGGCGGCAACAACGGAAGTATAACAGTTGCCGGTTCCGGAGGAACACCTCCTTATCAGTATCAGCTTGGATCAGGTGCATTGCAGGCTTCAGGGACATTTGGAACCTTAACAGCCGGAACTTATACTGTGATGGTTCAGGATAATAACGGGTGCACTGCACCAGTACCAGTTACAATCACTCAGCCGGCAGCTGCATTATCAGCAACCGCTACTCCAACAAACGTTTCATGTTTTGGATCGTCCAATGGTAGTATAACAGCAACCGGAACTGGCGGGGTACCTCCATACGATTACAGTCTGGACGGAGTTACATTCCAGGTTTCAGGAACCTTCGGATCGCTTGCTGCAGGAACATATACTGTGACAGTAAGGGATGCTGCTCTTACTACTTTTGATGTTCCTGTCACAATTACACAACCTGCTTCATTGGTGAGCGGATCAGTAAGTTCCCAGACAAATGTTCTTTGCTTTGGTAGCACGACCGGAAGTGTAACAGTAGCCGGATCGGGCGGAACACCACCGTATCAATACAAACTTGGATCAGGTGCATATCAGGCATCAGATACTTTCTCAACTCTTGGTGCTGGTACTTATACAGTCACGGTTCAGGATGCAAATAATTGTTCGGCAGTCGTTTCAGTGACTATTACTCAACCCGTAGCTGCAATTACACTTAGTAACACAACTACTAATGTACTGTGCGCCGGATCAACAAATGGCTCTATTTCAGTAACTGCAGCCGGTGGCACTTCACCTTATACCTTCAGTCTGAATGGAGGAACATCTCAGATTAACGGTGCCTTCAGCAATCTTGCTGCTGCTATATATACTGTTACAGTACTGGATGCAAATCTCTGCCCCGCAAGTACTCAAATAACGATAACTGAGCCGGAAGCAGTTTCCATTGCAAGCACTTCCACAAATGCATCTTGTCCCGGGGAAGCCGACGGAGCAATCTCTCTGACAATAACTGGCGGGTCCCAGCCGTATAAAGTTATATGGGCCGATGGTATACTTACTCAGGATCGTCAGAAATTAACCGATGGAACATATAGTGTTGTTGTGACAGATATCAATGGATGCAGTGCGAAATCTCTGGATGTGGTGGTTGGAGTAACAGGATCTGAGAAATGTTTGGAAATCCCCGATATTATCACTCCAAATAATGATGGATTTAACGATACCTGGAAGATCAAAAACATTGAGATGTTCCCGAACGCCGAGGTATTTGTATTCACGAGATGGGGAAAACTCGTATTCAACAGTAAAAATCTTTCTGCAAATCCATGGAATGGTACATTCAAAGGGAAAGCGTTACCAACCGATTCTTATCATTATGTTTTACATCTCAATGATGGATCTAAACCACGGTCAGGAGCGATAAGTATAATCAGATAAAAATTACGATATTTGAATAATAAATCTATGAGGAACCTTAAAAGTATATTGTCAGCAATTGTTCTCTGCTTCGTTACGGGAGTTGCTTTTGCGCAGACAGTTCCGATGTACAGCCAATACATAATGAATGGATTCCTGGTGAATCCTTCATTTGCGGGGCGCGACGGCTATACTACCGTCAATCTTACCGTCAGGGAGCAATGGGTCGGGATGGCAGGTGCTCCAAGTACATATGCGGTCAGCTTTCAGACTAGGATCCTCAAAAACAGTTTTATCTCAAAGTCTACCGCCGTCAGGAAAAAGATAATAAAGCCCACAAAGGGTGGCAAGGTTGGCATTGGCGGATATGTTTTTAACGATAATAATGCAATTTTCCATCGCACAGGTTTTCAGTTGGCATATTCTTACCATATTGCAATGGGAAGAACTGAAGGAGTACCAAATGACCTGTCATTCGGTCTTGCATTGACTGCATATCAGTTCGCTGTAAATATGAATGGCTTGATTTACGATCAGGCTGACCCTGTACTCCTTTCCTATGACCGTTCAGTATTTATCCCCGATTTTAACTTTGGTGCGAGTTTTACAACAACAAGGTATTATGTTGGCTTTGCAATGACTAATTTGCTCAGAGGCTCTTTGATGTTTGCCGATACTTCCAGTGTTAACAGGTCGGAATTGGGTAACTTTTTCCTGACAGGTGGAATTAAGTTTCCGTTATCAACCGACTGGATACTTGAGCCATCTGCTTTTATCAAAGCTTCCGACATGTTTTTTAAGTCGGTTCAAATGGACCTGACTGCCAGGGTTTACTATAAAGAAGATTACTGGGCGGGAATTTCATACAGAACTAATGACGCCATCATAGGTTTGTTCGGTTTGAAATACGACAGATTCTATTTTGCGTATGCATTTGACTTCACCCTCACAGATATCAGGAGACAGACTTATGGAACTCATGAGCTTTCTGTGGCTGTTAAATTTGGTGAGAGTGCAAGAAGGTACCGATGGATAAATGCATATTAACAATTCTTATTTCGATATTAAAAGGCTGATAATTTCAGCCTTTTTTTTTGAAAAAAATACAATCTGTCCCCGGAGAATTCTAATTTGGTTCGGTTAATCTAGGTATCGAACTTATGAAAAGATACTTGTATGTCACGTTTCTATTTTTGTTTTTTGTTTTTTTTGATGATCAGATTTTATCGCAGAATGTACCATCAGGCATCAGAATTATGTTTTATAACGTTGAAAATTTCTTCGATATATACAATGATACATTAACTGATGATGATGATTTCCTTCCGGACGGAGTAATGAGGTGGAATTACAAGAGATATTCAGATAAGTTAAATTCACTTTATAAAACCATTGTTGCGGCAGGAGAATGGGAGCCGCCTTCAATTATTGGCTTCTGCGAGATTGAAAAAAAGAAGATTCTGGAAGATCTGATTTTCAATACAAATCTTTCAAAATATAAATATGGTATTATTCACGAGGATTCCCCTGACAGAAGGGGTATCGATGTCTGTATGATCTATAGAAAAGAAAAATTAAGGTTATTAGATTATGTATACTGGACTCCTGCAATGAGTAAAAATGTCATCTATAATTCAAGGAGTGTTTTGCATTCCAGGTTTTTGATCGGGACAGATACGATCCATCTGATTGTAAATCACTGGCCATCGAGGAGGGGAGGAGTACTTGAAGGAGAAGGCACCAGATCGCTAATTGCTACGATGATCAGAGAAAAAATCGATTCGATACTCGAGAACAGACCAAATGAAAAAATAATTGTCTTTGGAGATTTTAATTGTACTCCTCAGGATGAGATTATAAAATCATTTATAAATTCCTCAGATTCGGTAAAAATATTAGTAAATCTGTCAGCTTCACCCGAAAATAGTGGTGCAGGGACATATCGTTATATGGGCACCTGGGAAATGATCGATCAGGTAATTATAAATAAGAAACTTATTACATGTGAACATGGTTATTATACACAACAGGATCTACTGACAATCTTTAAACCTGATTTTCTGATGAAGAAAGACCCTAAATATCCCGGCTTAAGTCCTTTTGCAACTTATCATGGTTATAAGTACCAGGGAGGTTTCAGTGACCATCTTCCCATATTACTCGATCTTAAGCTTAGGTAGTCTTTGCCGTAAGCCCGAGCTCAACTCCTTTCTCCAGCATAAGTTTTCTTGCTGCTTCATGATCATTGGGAATAATCCCGTCGAGTATAGCTTCTCTGATCGCATTTTTAATTATCCCGACATCTCTTCCTGGTCTGATTCCAAAAGTAGAGATGATCTCACTGCCATCTATTGGAGGCTGGAAATTTCTCACAGCATCTTTTTCTTCTATCTCCTTTAGTTTATTTCTTACAAGCCTGAAGTTTTCAAGATGCTTTGTCTTCTTTGCTTCATTATTTGAAGTTATATCGGCTTCGCACAATACCATCAGATCATCAATATCGTCTCCGGCTTCAAAAAGTAATCTTCTGATCGCCGAGTCAGTTACAACGTTTTGAGATAATGCAATAGGCCTGAGATGCAAGTCTATTATTTTTTGAACATACTTCATCTTCTCATTTAACGGAAGCTTCATTTTCCTGAAAATATCCGGAACCATTTTTGAACCTAGAAATTCATGTCCATGAAATGACCAGCCTGTTTCAGGAATATATTTTTTTGTCGCTGGTTTTGCTATATCATGTAATAATGCAGCCCACCTTAACCATAGATTGTCAGTGTGTTTACTAATATTATCCAGGACTTTTATTGAATGATGAAAATTATCTTTATGCGCCCGTCCATCTTTAGTTTCTACTCCTTTCAGATTATCCAGTTCAGGAAATATGAATTTAAGCAAACCGGCTTTCTCAAGAAGTATAAATCCTCTTGACGGATGCGAGCACATGATTATTTTATTAAGTTCTGTAACAATCCTTTCAGTTGAAACAATCTTGATTCTTTCAGCATTTTCAATAATCGAGTCAAAAGTTTTTTCTTCTATGTTGAAGTTGAGCTGTGTTGCAAATCTGATAGCTCTCATCATCCTGAGCGGATCATCTGAAAATGTTTTATCAGGTTCGAGCGGGGTTCTTATTATTTTTTTCTTCAGATCCTCAAGACCCCCGAAAGGATCAAGAAATTCGCCGAATGTTTCTTTATTCAGACTGATTGCCAGAGTGTTGATGGTGAAATCTCTTCGCTTCTGATCATCTTCAAGCGTTCCATCTTCTACGATTGGTTTCCTTGAGTTTCTGTCATACGATTCTTTCCGGGCACCTACAAATTCGATCTCATATTCATGGTTCCTGAACATCGCAGTTCCGAATGTTTTAAATATGCTGACCTTTATTCCGGGCCGTATCTTTTTTGCAGCTTTTTGGGCAATCTCGATACCACTTCCTATTACAACAATATCAATATCCTTGTCAGGATGTTCTCTTTTAAGCAGACAGTCTCTTACCCAACCCCCTATTACATATGCCTGTACATTCTCGGTTGTAACTACAGATGAAAGTGTTTGGAAAATCTTGTCATTAAGACATATATTCATATATAGATATGACAATTTGTTTATTTAATCATGACAAAGTTACAATTAATACTCAATTATAGATTAATATTGATGAGAGGTGTTGATTGGCACAAAGGTTGCTCGTATAAACAATCTCAGTTTATATATGTTTACCAAATAAAATTTATATGATACAACATCTTACAAAAGAAACATTTTTGAATAAGGTATTCAATTATGAAAAAAATAAGGAATGGAAATTTGAAGGCGAAAAGCCTTGCATAATTGATTTTTATGCTGACTGGTGCGGTCCATGTAAAATGGTTGCTCCTGTACTCGAGGAACTGGCAACTGATTTCGATGGTAAAATTAATGTTTTCAAAGTTGATACTGAGGAGGAACAGGAACTAGCATCAGTATTTGGTATCAGAAGTATTCCTTCATTTTTGTTTGTACCGGCGGAGGGACAACCTCAGATGGCAATGGGAGCACTGCCTAAGGAAACATTTGTTAAAGCATTCAAAGATGTTCTTGGTGTAGAAAAATGACCAGTTCGTCAAAAATAAGTTGCTATTGAATAAATAATATTGATTTTAGGAAACATTTTATGTTCGACAAACGTTTAACACACAGAAGCTAGTAAATTAGGTTATAAGGGTTTTTTTCATGGATTTAGGTTTAGGGTAGTAAAGTAGTAAATCAGGACTTCGGTCCTGATTTATTTTTATGTAAGATCCTTGAAAATACTATTTATCTCCTCCTCAGTTGACCTTAATTTTTTCTGACATTCCTTTATCAATTCCGAAGCCCGTTTTACTTCCACAGAAAGTTTATCAATATCCAGTTCGCCGCTTTCAATATTATGCAGAATACGTTCTATTTCCGCGACAGCATCATTAAATGAAAATTCTTTTTTTGCCATAATGTTGAATTTAAATTATTGCACTACTCTAGGTTTCAAAGAGTTTCAATTCAGGTCCATTTTCGTCAGGCGGAATTCTTTTTTGTTTCTCTCCCCGTGATCTATGCCTGTTGACATTTTCCACAACACTGCTCCTGAGTTTTCCTTCAAATAATTGTGTATCAATTATATCATATTGTTTTACTTCCCTTATGCTCTTCAGTATCCTTCCATTTACCGATGTTATTGAATAACCCCGCCGAAGAATATTCTCAGGATCAAGAAGTTTCAATTTATTTTCAAGTCCGCTGATTTTTACATTATTAGACCCCGTAGTGTTAGTAGTAGATGTAAGAAGCCTTTGATTGCTTCCTTTGAGCATCATATTTCTTTCCGAAAAGATGGTCGCAGTTCTTGAGACTAATTGTGATTTGTGATTTGCAGGAATCATGCCAGCCCTGATGATCAATTCTTTTCCTGTGTTTATCATATCAATTATTTGGCTCGACAGTTTGTCCTTAAACTGCGATAACATGATTCTGACAAGTGGAAAAAGCCGGATTCCCGATGTTTCAAGCCTGGTTTTGTTTTTGGCAATGATCAATCGGGATGCATCGATAATTTCTGAACTCATGCCGATTATATGATTTTCAGCTGCTGCAACCGTATCTATCAGAAGATCTGCGACTGCTGTAGGTGTTTTTAATGACCGGTTTGCAACCATATCAGTTACTGATATATCTTTCTCATGGCCTATTCCTGTGATAACCGGCAGGGGGAACTGTGTGACATGATAAGCAATATTATAGTTATCAAACCAGCTGAGATCTGATTGTGATCCTCCTCCGCGTATGATTACAGCCAGATCGAACATATGAGAATTTAACGCAATTTTATCCAGTGCGCAGATAATGCTGCGCTCAGTCTCAGGGCCCTGGAGTGAAGAGTCAATCAGCGCAGTATAAAAAACATAACCAAAGCCGTTGTTTGCCAGGTGTTTTACAAAGTCTGAATAACCGGCAGCATTTTTAGAGGAAATGATTGCAATTCTTTGAGGTACAACAGGGAACGGAAGACTTTTATTCATTGAAAACACCCCTTCCTCTTCCAGCTTTTTGATAATAAGCTGGCGTTTCATTGCCATTTCTCCAAGTGTGAACGCCGGATCGATGTCAGATATTATCAGGCTGAGCCCGTATAATTCGTGATATTCTATTTTTGCTTTTACGAGAACTTTGATCCCATTCCGCAGTTGTTCTCCTGTGCTGTCTTCAAAACATGCTTTAAGAAACCTGTAACGGGTACTCCATATTATTGCTTTTACACGCGCCCTCACATTCTTCTCATCTGGATTTTTTTCTATAAGCTCCAGATAACAATGGCCTGTACTATTTTCGCTCAGGTCAGATATCTCTGCGATTACCCAATAAGAATCAGGGAAAGACAGATATAAAGTGTCTCTTATGATGAGTTGAAGCTCGGTTAATGTAAGTTTATCAGGCATAATCGGAAAACTCGATAGTATCTAATATAATTTGAATTCCATTTTATACGGTCTTACATGTTCATTCCCGATTTTTCGGGGTCGGCAATTTTTCCTTTATTCTGTTCAAGTGAATCAAGATAGTCAGATTCATCGATATCCATCTGTCGATCGTTTGTAATTCCCATTCTATAAGATAATTTGTATTTAATGGTGCCATCATTCTTGTAGACAGTCCAAAGTCCGTCCCTGGAATCATTTATGTATTGTCCCGAAAATTCAATCTGGCCACTCTCAAACCACACCTCAAACTTCCCGTTTACTTTTCCATTTAGGAAATTTGATTTTAAACTAATAGTACCTGAAGGATAATACTGAATCCATTCACCTTGTTTGACATCATTAACATAAGTAATTCTTTCTGCAACTGTACTATCAGCATAAAATTTTAACGACGGTCCGTTTTTAAGATTGTCAGAATAATTTTCTTCTGAAATGAGACATCCCTTCTTAAATGAAGAGTAAAATTGCCATTTGCCCACTTTCTTTTGATCGACGTAAGTTCCTTTTGCTGATATATTGCCATTAGGATGATACATTATGGCATCAGCTTTTCTTCCGTTCTCACTATATACCAGGACTGATTTTAAGGTTTGATCCTCATAGTACCTTTTCAATTCGCCAACAGGATGATCATCTTTAAAATAGCCATCGTACATAATGCTTTCGTTAGGATATTTTTTTATCCAATGACCCTGTTTTTTCCCCAGTTTGTCACTCACATTTATGGAGGTTTCATTCTGGCCCGATGCGCATACAGTCAAAAACAGGAGAGCTGTGATTACATATGTTTTAAGATTCATCCGCGCGACATATTAATTTTATGCAAAAGTACAAAAAATCAAATGTTATAGGAATTCTATTAACCGCAAAGGTCGCAAAGATTTTACGCAAAGGTCGCAAAGGATCTTATTTTGAAATGTTTTGACTTTGCGTTCTTCGCGCATTCTTAGCGTTCTTTGCGGTTAAAGGATTTCAACTTTTTCACTGCTGGCATCAGGGATAAAAAAAAGAGGTTGAAGAAACTTTCAACCTCTTTTACTCTTAGATGCTTCAATTATAATTTATTTTACCTCTTCAAAGTCAACATCGGTCACTTCCTCGTTACCGGGTTTGCTATTGCTTCCTGATTGTTGTTCGGCTCCCGGCTGTGTAGTTGTATTCTGATTTGCATTTTGTGCAGTTTTGTACATCTCTTCAGATGCAACCTGCCATACCGAATTCAATTCAGCAAGAGCTTTATCAATTGCATCAACATCCTGCGATTTATGCGCTTCTTTTAGTTTTGCCAGTGCGCTCTCGATTGCAGGTTTTTTATCTGCCGGAAGTTTATCACCAAATTCTTTCAGTTGTTTTTCGGTTGTAAAGATCATGCTGTCGGCTGTATTGATCTTGTCGATTTTTTGTTTTGCCTTATTATCAGCTTCAGCATTTGCTTTGGCTTCGTCCCTCATCTTCCTGATCTCATCATCAGTTAATCCCGAAGAAGCTTCTATTCTTATCCTCTGTTCTTTTCCTGTACCTCTGTCCTTTGCTGCAACATGTAAAATTCCGTTTGCATCAATATCAAAGCTTACTTCAATCTGAGGCACTCCTCTCGGGGCAGGTGGAAGACCATCGAGATGGAACCGGCCAATTGTTTTGTTACCTGCGGCCATCGGCCTTTCCCCTTGCAGAACATGGATCTCAACTGAAGGCTGACTGTCAGCTGCTGTTGTAAATACTTCTGTTTTCTTAGTTGGTATAGTAGTATTTGATTCAATCAGCTTGGTCATTACACCACCCATTGTTTCGATACCAAGTGATAACGGGGTTACATCAAGCAGAAGGACATCTTTTACTTCTCCGGTCAATACACCACCCTGAATTGCTGCTCCAACTGCGACTACTTCATCGGGATTTACTCCTTTAGAAGGTACTCTTCCGAAGAATTTCTCTACCAGCTGCTGAATTGCTGGCATACGGGTTGAACCTCCTACAAGCAGAACTTCATCGATATCAGAGACAGTAAGCCCTGAATCCTTAAGCGCCAGTTTACATGGTTCGATACATGCCTGAATAAGCTTATCGCAAATCTTTTCCATGTTTGCACGGGTCAGAGTTTTTACAAGATGCTTTGGAATTCCGTCCACCGGCATAATATAAGGAAGATTAATCTCTGTAGTAGTTGAACTTGAAAGCTCAATTTTTGCTTTTTCAGCAGCTTCTTTCAGACGTTGCAATGCCATTGGATCTTTCCTGAGGTCTACGCCCTCTTCCTTGAGAAACTCATCAGCCATCCAGTCAATGATAAGATGGTCAAAATCGTCACCACCAAGATGCGTGTCGCCATTGGTTGATTTTACTTCAAATACACCGTCTCCAAGTTCAAGAATTGAAATATCAAAAGTTCCGCCACCCAAGTCAAAAACTGCAATTTTCAGATCCTGTGATTTTTTATCCAGACCATATGCCAATGAAGCGGCCGTCGGTTCATTAATGATTCTTTTTACATTTAAACCTGCAATTTCACCGGCTTCTTTTGTTGCCTGACGTTGTGAATCGCTGAAATATGCGGGAACAGTTATAACTGCATCGGTAACTTCCTGTCCGAGATAATCTTCAGCGGTCTTTTTCATTTTCTGAAGAATCATGGCTGAAATCTCCTGAGGAGAATACTGACGATCATCAATTTTTACCCTGGGAGTATTGTTATCGCCTTTTACAACGGTATAGGATACCCTTTTAATTTCTTTTGTAACTTTATCGTAGGGTTCTCCCATGAATCTTTTGATCGAAAATACAGTTTTCTTCGAATTGGTGATCGCCTGACGTTTAGCAGGATCTCCAACCTTGCGTTCTCCGTTTTCCACAAATGCAACAATTGAAGGAGTTGTCCTTTTTCCTTCGCTGTTAGGGATGACAACAGGTTCGTTACCTTCCATTACTGCAACACAAGAATTTGTTGTTCCCAAATCGATTCCAATGATTTTTCCCATTTTATAATAATTTAAAAATTTTCATTTCAACAATTAAGAACATCGCGCCTGTTTCTGGTGTTTGTTCTATTTTCAATTCACTAGTATCCGAGCAATGATTATGCCATTAGCTATTTTTCAGTTTTTTATGACAAAACGACAGATTTTGGAAATGATCTGCCAAATTAAAATGTTGATGGCTTTCTCATGTATCATCCGATTCAAATCTGTAACTTTACAAAAATAATTTAACACATTTATTATTATGTCAATACATGAATCTGTAAAGAGAGTGACAACTCATGTTTTGAATGAGATGAAGCTAAAAGGTGAAAAAATAGCTATGCTGACTGCATATGACTATTCGATTGCCAAAATTCTGGACGAAGCTGAAATTGACGTAATTCTGGTTGGTGATTCCGCTTCAAATGTAATGGCCGGATATGACACGACGCTTCCTATTACCCTTGATAACATGATCTATCATGCCGCCTCTGTTGTAAGAGCCGTGAAAAGAGCGCTTGTTGTTGTAGATCTCCCTTTTGGCACCTACCAGGGGAATTCAAAAGAAGCGCTTGCATCATCTATAAGGATAATGAAGGAAACAGGAGCACATGCCGTTAAACTCGAAGGAGGATCACAGGTTGTTGAATCAATTGAACGCATTCTGTCTGCAGGAATTCCTGTGATGGGACATCTTGGTCTGACTCCCCAGGCTATACATAAATTCGGGACTTACGTTGTCAGAGCCAGGGAAGAAGAGGAAGCCCGCAAACTTATGGAAGACGCCCGCCTTCTTGAACAGACCGGTTGTTTTGCTATAGTCCTCGAAAAAATTCCTGCTAAATTGGCGGAAGAGGTCACAATCAGCCTGAAAATCCCGACTATTGGAATTGGGGCTGGTGGAAAAACTGACGGACAGGTTCTCGTTCTGCACGACATGCTGGGAATTACCCAGGAATTTTCTCCTCGCTTTTTAAGAAGATACCATAATCTTTATTCAGAAATAAAAGGTGCCGTACAGGCTTATATTACCGACGTAAGATCAATGGATTTTCCAAATGAAAAAGAGCAGTATTAACAAAATCTGAGATGGCTGAAATTTTATACGAAGACAATCATATTATAGCAGTTTACAAAAAATCCTCTGATCTTGCACAGGGTGACAAAACCGGAGATGTTCCGCTTGAAGTTGAGATCAAGAAATACCTTGCTGAGAAATACAAAAAAACCGGAGAAGTGTTCCTTGGAGTAGTTCACAGGCTCGACAGACCTGTTAGTGGCGTCATGCTCTTTGCCAGGACATCAAAAGCTCTTTCGCGACTTAATGAAATGTTCAAGACAAAGCAGGTGAAGAAAATATACCTGGCAATTGTTAAGGAAAGGCCTCCGGAGGACGAGGCTACAATAAAGCATTTTCTCAAAAAGAATGAGCCTCAGAATAAAACATATGTTTTTGATAATGAGGTAAAAGGCTCCAAAGAGGCAAGCCTTACATATAGATTGAAAGGAAGATCTGAAAAATACTATCTTGTTGAGGTTGAACTGCATTCGGGCAGACACCACCAGATCAGAGCTCAGCTCGCAAAAATTGGCTGTCCTGTTAAAGGAGATCTGAAATATGGATATGCAAGATCAAATGAGGATGGAGGAATCAGTCTTTTTGCCCGACGACTTGAATTCATACATCCGGTAAAAAAGGAACCTGTTATAATCACCGCTCATTGTCCGGAAGGCGATATCTGGTCGGTCTTTATGGATTCAATCGATTAATGTAAGGACCGTTCCCTACATTTGTTTTCTGTTTTTTCACCGATTCTCCGGCCCAGCCGCTTCATTGATCTGTCAAAATTACACTAAAGCGTATATTAACGTTGGGTTAATAAGAGTTAATGAAAAGTTAAATGCTTATTGTTTAATGACTTTAAGAATTAATTTTGCATTATGAATAGAAAAAAATTCACTGGACTTATCATTATGATGCTATTATCAATTTTTGGCATCATTTGGGTACAGTCTGTCTGGATAAAAAATGCGATCGATATTCAGAATGACAGTTTTAACAGCCGGGTCCGAATGAGTCTGATAAATGCAGCTTCCTCTATTGAATCTTCGCGTCAAAGGAACTTTTTTAACAATTTCATGCCCACGGAGCCTCTTTCCATGAATGATACATCTGATGACGCCAATGGATTGGCAAATACCGGTAATTTCTCACCTGGAAATAAATTAAGTATTAGTATCACTAACCAGGTGCTTGAAGGTGATCCGGATACCGGAAAGATTACAACTACAAACAAGTCCTATATTATTAAAAGCGATAATTCAATTGTTGCTGACTCTTCAACTTACGTTTCAACACCTGAGAGATCACGTAAACTGGATGTTGGAAAAAATAGTGACAATCTTAATCCGAACTCAAGGGCTGCTTATAAACGGAATGAATATCTGAACTGGGTCAGAAAAAATGGATATCAGAATATGAGCGATCAGTATGTCAGTGAGATTTATTTATGGGAAAAGACACTTCAGCTTGATAATAATGAGATATCAAATACCTTGCAGCAAACAATGGCATATACCGGAATAAATACTCCTTACGAGTATGCTATTATTAAAAATGGAGAGGTACAGAACGGAACGTATAAAAAAGCCCAGAAGAGCGATTTTTTGAAAAGTAAATATAAAGTTCGTTTGTTTCCTGATAATATTATCAATCAGGATATTATTTTATCTGTGATATTCCCCAAACAGACAAATTACGTACTCGGATCGATGGTTTGGATTCTCGGAGGATCTTTACTTTTTTCACTCTTTATCCTGGCAACTTTTGCATTAAGTGTGTTTTTCATATTGAGGCAGAAAAAAATCTCAGAGATGAAGTCGGATTTTATCAATAACATGACACACGAATTTAAAACCCCGATTGCAACAATCTCTCTGGCCGCCGACACTATAGTGAACTCAAGAGTAATTAAGGATGAGACCAGTATCAGGCATTTTATCGGCATGATCAAGAAGGAGAACAGCAGGATGAACAAAAAGGTGGAAACAATCCTTCAAATTGCTTCTCTCGACAAAAAGGAAATTGAATTTAAATTTGAAAATATTTCGCTTCATACGGTAATAGAGCATGCCATTGAGACTATTGAGATCCAGGTACATCAGCGTAATGGGAGGATCCGCCTCTTTCTTAATGCAGAGAATCCATACATTTTTGGTGACAGCGAACATCTCACAAATCTTGTAAGTAATCTTCTTGACAATGCAATAAAATATTCAGCAGACATACCTGAAATTAAGATTGTCACGAATAACATTGATAAAGGAATATGTCTTTCAGTTGAGGATAAGGGGATTGGTATGACAAAAGCTGTACAAAGTAAAATATTTGAAAGGTTTTACCGGCAGAGTTCAGGCAATATTCACGACGTTAAAGGATTCGGGCTCGGTTTAAACTATGTGCGTTCTATAATTGAGGCCCATAAGGGCAGTATAAATGTGTATAGTGAACCTGGAAAAGGAAGCAGGTTCGAAATATTTTTACCTTTTAATTCCGAGAATTGAAATGAGCAACAAACCTGTGAAAATTTTTCTTGTTGAAGATGATTTGAGTTTTGGATCAGTACTTAAATCTTATCTGGAGATCAACGATTATTCCGTCGAGTGGGTCGATGATGGCAAATATGCAATCGATCATTTCAGAAAAGGTGTATTTAATATGTGCATCCTCGACATTATGCTGCCACATGTTGATGGTTTTACAATTGCGAATGAAATAAGACAAATCAACAACGATGTTCCAATCATTTTTCTTACAGCAAAGAAGCTTAAGGAAGATGTATTGAAAGGTTATGGAGTAGGCGGGGATGATTATGTAACCAAGCCATTTGATACTGAAATACTCCTGGCTAAGATAAAAGCGATCATTTCCAGGCGCGATTTCCAGACTGGTACCAAAGACTTTTATGAACTTGGGAAATTTGTTTTTAATTCCAAGCTAAGGACACTGACAATAGGAAGCGATGAAAAGAAACTTTCACCCAAAGAAGCGCAACTTCTTGAATTATTGGCTATTAATCCCAACGCCCTGATCAGCAGGGAAATGGCGCTTAAAAAGATCTGGGGATCTGACGATTACTTTACTGCACGAAGTATGGATGTCTACATAACCAAACTGAGAAAATATTTATCTGAAGACCCTGATCTGAATATTAAAAATATCCACGGCGCTGGTTTCCAGCTAATTGTAAAGGAAGATTAGATATCCAGACTCTTCCTGTTAAATTGCAATGGCAACAAGTCTCCTATGCCATCAACTATCAGAGTCTTATTTTCCCCTGATAAAATTATTTTTATTTTCCCGTTTATTCTCGATTCTTCCTCTGCAATTACCTGACGGCAGCTGCCGCAGGGTGAGGGAGGATCGGCTGTGAATTCATTTCCTTTTATTGAAGCTATTGCAAGTGAAACTGGCTTGTCAGCCGGGTAGTTTGATACAGAATTCGAGAGGGCACTTCTTTCAGCACATATACCGGAAGGGAAAGCTGCATTTTCAACGTTTGCTCCTTTCACTATTACTCCGCTTTTCAACCTGACGGCAGCTCCGACCTTAAATTTGGAATATGGCGCATAAGCATTTATTGCTGCTTCTCTTGCAGCAGTTACCAGTTCCATGTCAGAGGAATTAAGATCCTCAATTCTTTCATATTCAGTATATGAAAATGATATATTTTTCGTTTTAATCATATTGTACAAATTCAGGGTATAAATGTAAGAAAAAATGGACAAGCTGAATACGGGAGGCGGTTTATGTAAAATGTTGGAGTTCTGACAAAATCGAAATTTATTAATCGCAAAGATCGCAAAGAATTTATGCAAAGCTCGCAGAGTCCGGATAGATGGAGGGATGAATTATAATGTTTTGACTTTGCGTGCTTTGAGCCTACTTTGTGCACTTTGTGGTTAAAATGGATTTTTCACCAACGCCTTACATGTTAAGAAAACAATTCAGGAGTTGAAATCTTTAATATATCCCGCGTTGATTTTTTTCTATTTTTGTCGCAAATAAGACTTTTATGAGAAACAGGCTGTATTTCATCATTCCTATTGCACTTAGCTTTTGTCTGATTTCCTGTAAAACCTATAAACCGCTCGTTTCTTCTGGCATTCCGGTTCGATCTATCAGCGATTATGTTAATCAGTATAAGGATCTTGCAATAAGTGAGATGAAAAGAACAGGAATACCTGCAAGCATCACTCTCGCCCAGGGTATAATTGAATCTGACTGTGGACGAAGCTCTCTTGCAAGGGAGGCAAATAACCATTTCGGAATAAAATGTCATGATGACTGGACTGGACCAACTGTCAGACATAATGATAATAAAAGAAATGAATGTTTTAGAAAATATAAGAGAGCCGAAGAGTCTTATTACGATCATTCTGATTTTCTTAAGTCCGGTTCCCGGTATGATTTCCTTTTCAACAATAAATCATCTGATTACAAGGCATGGGCATATGGATTGAAAAAAGCCGGCTATGCAACAAATCCTGATTATGCGAATATGCTTATCCGGACTATTGAGGAGAACAACCTGTGGGCATTTGACAGTGGAAAGGATATTCCGACGAAATTTACTGAAGATACAACTTCAAGAGCCCCGATAAAGGTTTTCGCTGACAGTAATAGAAAATATGTTCAGCTTTCTGATAGAAATCCGGCTGTTTCAGCACGTGCGCCAAGAATATTGGAGAAAAACAGGATACAATATATAATCGTAAAAGATGGTGATACCCGCGAGAAACTTGAAAACGACTTTCAGTTACTCAGATGGGAGCTCCCGAAGTATAACGAAGTTAAAAGTGATTTTGTTCCAGAACCCGGGATGATCTTATACCTGCAGCCAAAACGCGATAAAGCTGAGGCAGGAAATGATTATTATACTACCACCGATGGCGATACGATGTATAGTATTTCACAGGAATTCGGCATAAAACTCAAAAAACTATATGAGATGAACAGGATGACTGATGGTTCGGAGCCTGGTCCGGGGAAAAAATTATGGCTAAGAAGCGTTAAGCCTGTTCAGTAACCGGAATAGTGAATTTTGATACATCAAACCCATTTAGAAACTCGGCAGTATTCACACGGTTTTTTCCTTCGATCTGGAGACTAAGTATCTTCAGAAACCCATGCCTGACACTGATTTTGAGATAAGATTTACCATCTGTAAAAATTGTTCCCGGAATGAAGGAGTGATTTTCAATCTCGGGCTGACTGCTGAAAATTTTAAATGAAAGCCTTGAAGTGTCATTCCTGAACCATGATCTTGCACACGGATAAGGAGACAAACCTCTTACCAGGTTGTGGATTTTTACTGCATCTGAATGCCAGTCTATTATACAATCCTCAGGATGTATTTTTGGGGCTAGTTTAGGGAAGTCTGCATGACCGGAAAGTTCTGTCTGCGAGACCGGCTTTAGATTATTTTCACTTATTTCTGTGATTGTTTTAATTACCAGGCGTGCTCCAAGCTTCATCAATCTATCGTGGAGATCGCCGGCATTTTCGAACGGAAATATCTGAACTTCTTCCCTTAACAGTATTTTACCTGTATCTATTTTTTCATCTATAAGAAACGTTGTCACACCTGTTTTGGTTTCCCCATTGATAATCGCATGATTGATAGGAGCGGCGCCCCTGTAATCGGGAAGCAGGGATGCGTGCAGGTTTATCGTGCCGAGGGGCGGCAATTTCCATACCTCTTCGGGCAGCATACGAAAAGCCACCACAATGAACATATCAGCATTTAAACTTTTCAGATGACTGATAAATTCGGGATCTTTAAGGGAGACAGGCTGCAAAACAGGTAGTTCGCTTAATTCGGCAAACTGCTTGACAGCTGATTTTGTAATTTTTCTTCCCCTGCCTGACGGTTTGTCGGGCGCTGTTATAACCGAGACAACATTTAATTCATTAATTAGCAGTGATCCAAGCGTTGCCACTGCGAACTCAGGTGTGCCCATAAATACTATCCTGAGGTTTTTCATAAAGGGTTTATGTATTTAGATTTAAAAGATATGATGACCCATTTTATTATGTTTGGTCTCAAGATAGAATTTGTTATGCGGGTTAGATTCGATAATCAGGGGAATCGTTTCAACGATTTTTATTCCATACCCTTCCAGGCCTGCCCTTTTTACCGGATTATTTGAAATAAGACGGACTTTTCCAAGTCCAAGTTCACGCATTATGCTGGCTCCAACGCCGTAATCTCTTTCGTCCTCGGCGAAACCGAGTTTAAGATTTGCCTGAACGGTATCCATTCCTTCATCCTGCAGCCTGTATGCCTTAATTTTGTTCAGAAGACCAATGCCTCTTCCTTCCTGGCTAAGATAGATTACCACACCTTTTCCTTCAGCTTCGACCATCGCCATGGCTTTATGCAACTGAGGTCCGCAATCACAGCGCATGGAACCAAATATATCACCTGTGAAGCATGATGAATGCAGTCTGACCAGCACGGGTTCATCTTTTGTCCATTTTCCTTTGACAAGTGCTGCATGTTCAACTCCGTTGCTTGTTTGGCGGAATGCAATAAATTCAAAATCGCCGCTTTCAGTTGGCAGTTTGACCCTGTCGCCTTTCTCAATTATTGAGTCTCTTTCAAGAGTATATTTAATAAGATCTTTTATCGTAATTATTTTGATACCGAATTTTTCTCTGAGTTTAACCAGGTCATTCAACCTGGCCATTGTCCCATCATCATTCATTATTTCAACAAGCGCTCCGCCTGGTCGCAGGTTAGCATAGCGTGTCAGATCAACTACGGCTTCAGTATGTCCGGCTCTTCTTAAAACACCTTTTGACCGTGCTTTTAGAGGGAATATATGTCCGGGTCGTCCCAGATCAGAAGGTCTGTGTGGAAGGATCTACAAGAGCTCTGATCGTCATAGCCCTGTCAAATGCCGACACACCGGTAGATGTTTCTTTGTTTAATAAATCGACAGTCACGGTAAATTGAGTTTCATGGATAGATGTGTTGTTTCCCACCATCAGATTCAGTTCAAGTTCCTCGCATCTTTCTTCAGGTAAGGCAGCGCAAATCAGCCCCCGGCCATGCGTTGCCATGAAATTAACAATTTCGGGAGTAATTAATTCTGCAGAGCAGATGAAATCGCCTTCGTTTTCACGATCTTCATCATCTACAACAATCAAAAGTTTTCCGAATTTGATATCTTCAATAGCTTCTTCAATAGTATTCAGAACAATATCATTCATTAGTATAATTTTTAATCAGTGGAATTATTTTTTCCAGCTCCGTTTATAAATAATCTATATATTTTATCCCCGATTTTTTTGAAAAACAGGAGATAAGTTTCAATGTTCAAAATTACCGAATCGGTTGTAGCCTTGTAGGTAAGGAAAATCCCGATGGGCAATAATATGTAGGATGCTGCCCACATCCCTGCAAATGTTCCAACGACATCATCTTCTACAAGTTTCTGACCTGTAATTGAAATAACATAATAAACAACGAAGAAGAAGATTGAAATAACTGCCGGAGTTCCAAGTCCTCCTTTCCTTATAATTGCTCCGAGAGGAGCGCCTATAAGGAAAAATACGATACAGGCGAACGACAGTGTGAGCTTCTTATTCCATTCAACTTCAAATCGTCTGATTGCCCTTATTTCATATTTTGCCGATTCATTTTTTTCAAAGATTATGCTTGTTCCTTCTTTCAGGCTTTCCACAGCCTTTGTCAGCACCATACTTTTGTCAGCAATTGCTAAAGAGTCGAACAACGCCTTAGTATCAAATTTTAACTCTTTTTTCGTATTTACCTGTTCTGTAGCCGGCGGATCAGCAGGTTTTGAACCTGCAATATGAGGGTTTCTTACAGCATATAATTTAACATTCTTGAAATCTTTGAATTCGTTGCTGATTTTTTCGTTGTGTCTTTTGTAAAGAGAATCAATAGTGAAAGTCAACTGAGAAATGTTCAGCATTGCAGCATTGGATTTGAACAGGCCTTCTTCACTTCTTTGCAGGTCAAATCCTGTAAGTGGTATTACAATTGTCTGTTCCTTGAAATCATCGATCCTTGACGGGTATTTCCTCAATGCAGGACTGACATTTTTTTCTTCCATCTCTGTATAGCCATGACCGTTATAAAGTGTCATGATCAAACCAGTCTCGTCCTTCGTCGATTTCATAAAACCTGAATCGGCTAAAATCACTGAGTAGTTGCCCCTTCTTTCCCTGTGATCGTAGATGATCACATTATTCATACGATTAGTTACCTGGTCTTTTGTAGTAATTTTTATGCTGAAATCAGGCACGCCGTTATAGAACGTTCCTGCCTGGATATTAATATCGGGTTTTTTCCGGCGTATATCCCAGAGAAGTGTTCTGGCCTTGTCGGTTGAGTAAGGAAGCACGTTATTCGAAAAGAAGAATGAGATTATGGCAACAAATCCGATTAGTATGACCAGTGGGCGCATGATTCTTTGTAAGGAGATTCCGGATGATTTGAGAGCCGACAGTTCACTGAATTCTCCCATATTCCCGAATGTCATCAATGAGGCAAGTAATATTCCAAGCGGAAGGGCGGTCGGGACAAATGTGAGAGCAAAATGATATAGCAATTCAGAAATAGTCTTAAAATCAAGTCCTTTCCCGGCCAGTTCGTCAACATACATCCACAGGAATTGCAGAAGCAGAATGATAAGCACAATAAAGAATGTGAATATCAAAGGCCCGATAAATGATTTTAATAAGAAGCGGTCAACCTTTTTCACTGTCCGTTTGCATTTGAAGTGCAAAACTACTTCATTTTTGTCAAATATATTCTCCGGAGCTTGTCCATTTTTAAGATGTGACGGTTAGGTCTGAACTTTTTACCCGTTTACCCCCTTTCATTTTCCCCCAAGGGGGAAAGGTTGGATTTCTCCTTCCCCCCTGGGGGAAGGTTGGGAAGGGGGTAAAAAAATTAAAAAATCAAACTATCAACATTCCTCAATGCCGGTCGGCATGAGATTGAAACGCATGAAAAAAATACTTATTATTTATAAGAGAGAATACTAAATTCCCAAAGCCCTTTTCAGATCATTGATCTGAGAATCCCATAAATAGATAGAATCTTCTTTTTCTTCAGATTCAGCGAAATCAGTTATAATGAGTGCGAGTTCATTTGTGAGTTCTTCCATATTTATCCGGAATTCAAAGAAATTGGAGTCGTTGTCCATCCCGAGCCATTCAAATCTGACCAGTTTATTTTCTTTTATGGCTGAAAGGCGGGCTTTTGACTCAGAACTGTTCCATAAAAAGGTAAAGAGATCTCCGTCAACATTCACCTGGTCAGCAAACCATTCTCCGAGTCCCTCAGGAGTACTGAGCCGGGAGAAGAGCACTTTTGGTGAACAGTTAAGATTATATTCCAATTCGAACTTTGATCTCATCTTAAGAATTTATACTGAGTTATTTACTATTTCTGCAATATAGAAAAAATATTGAAACTAAAAAACCTTATTGCTAATTAGTAACAAACTGATTATATTTGCACCCGCAAAAAGGGATGCATATAAAAAGTATTTGGCGAGATAGCTCAGTTGGTTAGAGCGCATGATTCATAATCATGAGGTCCGGGGATCATTCCCCCGTCTCGCTACAAAGAGTTCAGAGTTTTTCTGAGCTCTTTTGTTTTATAGTAGAAAATGAAAATCTCACGGAGTAATAAATATAGGGTGAACAAGTTGTACTGTAACGCTACGTGATTTCCTCACCTGCATATAAAACTTACTTCCTCGCCAAAAACTATATAATCATTGGTTTTTACAAATGCCCTGACAAAATATGGCTTATTTGTCGTCAGTTTATTATCCAGATGGAAAAAGAATGTCCCGTCGCTGTCTAACCGACCCAACCCGATTGAATCATTCGGACCAATCTCAGGATTGTTATTTTCCCATCGTGTCCATACAAATCCATGAGTCCAGACGGAAGAATTTCCAGAATTTGTCATCTCTCCGGTAAAGGTGGCTCCCGACGAGGATATTTCTGTCACAGGAAGAGTCCTTACATTAGGATAAGGCGTTTTTGGAAATTCGTGGTTATCGCAATTTGTCAGGGTAATGGCCAGATTAACAAGAAGGTATATTTTTATAATATTTTTTATCATGACTACCTGGTTTTTATTCCTATAATGAATTGAAAGCTTGAATTACCTGAGCGCAAAACATTTTGTTCGGATTCAGAGGATAAGCCTTTTGACTTATCATATCTGAACTCGATATATCCGTTTATATTTTTGCTTAATGATCTCTCTATTCCCGCACCGCCCCAAAATCCAGACTGATGGGTCCGAATTTCCAACGCTTCACCATCTCTCAGTTTGATTGTATTCCGGGCAACTGCTGCAAATGGTTCAACTGATCTTGTTATTACTTCACGCTTCCAATCTGATTCTGAATTCATTATAAAGGTTGTTGAAAGCCCGATTAATACAAAAGGTTTGAATTTTCCTGACGGAAAGGAGTATCTTATTCCAAAAGGTATCTTTAACTGAGTAACCGAAATTGAAACATAGTCCGCATTTGTTGCCTGAAACATATCAACCCATTTTTTGTATGAATAATAGTTTGATTTGCTAAAAATAACATCAGTCTGAAATGAAACAAATTCATTTATCCTTGGCGATGCTATATTCAATGAAAAGCCAATCAGAGGAGATTTTGAATTCTCAAAAGGGGCGACCAGATAGACATAGTAGTCTTCTATACTATTGAATTTAACACTTGAAATAAGCATTCCACTCATAATACCTGCATTCAAATGTACCCAGGGTTTATGTTCCTTGTAAACTTTTACACTTGCATTCTTATACCTGTTATATTTTTCAATCAGGCCCGTGAGATCCTTTTCAGCAAAATTGATTCTTGAAATTTTTGATTTGATCTCATCACAATCACTCATATAAACAGTTAACATGCCGATATATTTTGTGGATATTCTCGACATCTTAATCCCGTTTTCTGCATATTCTAAAGATTCATTTGAAATTTTTACAAGTCCTGTATCGGCTTTGTCGATATAAAAGAAATTTTCATATTTATATAATGAAACCAAACCTTTTACCAAAACCTCGAGTAGAACAGGCTCAGAAATTTTATCCTCATTTTTAATTATTTTTGTTTCAAAATATTTGTCATTAATAAATCCATAACCGAAAATTTCTGAAGGAGTATAAGTTATCTTATTCCCTTCCTGTGATAACTTAAAATCACAAAAGTGATTATTTCTTGTTCCTTCGCCGTAACTAATGTAACCAAAAGTGGAATCCCTCTTCAGGTTGACAATAAATCCCTTACGGAAATCAGATTGTGAACAGATCATCTGAGTTACAAAAACGGCAATTAAAAATAGAATTGATTTTTTCATATAGTATCAAATATGATGGTATGAATTTTCTAATCTGTTAAGCATGTATAATCCACGCAACAAAAATCCAATAAACGCTAGGTTTGGTTTCAAATGGTAAAGGCGTTAATGAATCAGACGATCTCGGTTATAGCAATAAAAATAATAAAATCCCTGGAAACAAAAAATGATTATGGCACAGAATTTAAACTGATTATTTACTATCTTTATTTTAATTACATGTATTGAAATTACTGTATATCAAAGAACTAAAAACTGCCCTATGAATACTGATGAAAAGTTAAAGAATATCTATATGGCAGGCGCTGTAGCTTCAGTTGTTGTTATTTGCCTCACCCTGCTTGATGTGGTTATAGGTTCAATCACAGGCGGAGATTTATCAGGTGTTCCTCAATTAGCCGTCGATAAATTCGCCCAGCTCCAGGAAAACAAACTACTGGGCCTTTATAACCTTGACTTCTTGAATTTCATTGTTTCACTGATAATGATACCCGCGTTTATAGCTCTTTATTTTGCTCTCAGGGAGGAAGAAAGATATTTCTCGATGCTCGCACTGATCATCTTTTCTATAGGGACAACGGTTTTTATAGCAAATAATGCTGCTCTGCCAATGCTTGATCTGAGTAATAAGTATAACGCTGCAACCACTGAGGACCAAAGCGCTTTTTTCGCAGCTGCAGGAGAAGCATTAATTGCCAAAGGGACACATGGAACTCCTGGGGTATTTCCAGGTTTCGTTTTAATAACCCTTTCGGAGATTTTAGTTTCATACATTATGCTTAAGACAAAAGTTTTTTCAAAAGTTACGGCTTACTTTGGATTTGCGGGTACAACTTTACTTTTAGTCTATCTTGTCCTCATAACATTTGCCCCTGCAACAAAATCATTTGCAATGATCATTGTAGCACCCGGCGGAATATTATCAATAGTATGGATGATAATGTATACCCGAAATCTGTTCCTGTTAGCAAAAAAATGAAATAGAAAAACCCAGCATTGTTGAAAATTAAATTAATAATCCTGATATGATAGAAAGCTTTAAAGAAATGAAGAACATCAAACCTGCATTGCTGTTGATTGATGTTCAGAATAAATTCATGCTGTCTGTAACCCCGCGAGATAAAGAAATTGCCATATTCTTTATAAATCTTGTAATCTCACTTTTCAGAAAACATGATTTTCCGGTTATCCGGATTTATCATACAGACAAAGAAAGTGGACCGGTTCCCGGGACAGATGAGTTTGAATATCCTGAATCATTCTCAATTAAACATGAAGACACCCGGATAATTAAGACTTATTCAGATAGTTTTAATAAAACTAATCTTAGAGATGTTCTCAGTGAAAAAGGAAGCAATACATTGTTCATTTGTGGTTACAGTGCTGTGGGATGTGTCCTGGCAACCATGATTGGCGCTCAAAACAATGATTATAAAGCTTTTATTGTTAAAGACGCTATTATGAGTCATAGTTCAGAATATACCAGGAATGTGGAAGTAATGTTTGATGCAGTCAGTTACGATATAATAAAACTGATTCTTGAAAATTGCTGAACGGAATTAATGTGTCAACCAAAGTAACATCTTCCTGATTCTAATGTTGCTATCTTTAAAATCTAATATCTGTATATATGAAAGAGATAAACAAATTAGTTAAGGTATATACCGGTACTGAAGTTACTGTTTTGTTGCTGAAAGAGCTTCTCGAAGAAATCGGGATCATGTCTACTGTTCAGAATAGCCATAAATCAGGAGTTGAGATTGGTTTTATTGGTAGTGTTCAATCTGCAATAGATCTTTTTATACAGCAATCTGATTATGAATCGGCTGAACCGGTAATCAGAGATTTCATAGCTCAGAATAAAAGTTAATCATAAGCGAATCTGCAAAATGATTAAGTCAAGTCTGACAAAAAGGTGCAATATTGTAAATCCGCCAGACACCTTGCTTTTACATTTTTGTCTATATTGCACGGGTCAACGAACCCGTTATATAAGGAGGTATTAAAAAAAGTTAAATTTTTTCAGATTACCTTTTGTTTTCGTGAAAAGGGGCTATTTTTGAATTGGAAGTTAAATTTAGAACAACATCTCTTTTGAAATGCGACTAATATTCAGCTTATTCTATCTTTTCCTGATTGTTATTTTTTCATGCAAAAGCACGAATAGTAAGACCACGCAGGATTCTGACAGGAAGAAAATTGAATCAACCGACACGGTCTCCTCAGAGCAAAAGAAGAATGATAACTTTATCATTGATAATGCCTCATCTCAGGATAACGGACCCGTTTATATGTATTGCGATAATATGCCCGAATACCCCGGAGGAGAGGCGGCCTTTCATGCTTATATGAGAAAAAATATTAATTATCCGGAACCGGCTGTAGCCGAAAAGAAAGAAGGAAGAGTTGTGGTAAAATTCATTATTAATTCCGCCGGGGAAGCATGCAATGTTGAAGTTATCAGAAAGCAGAGACCTGATATGAATGATGAATGTATCAGGGCAGTGAAAAGGATGCCGAAATGGAAACCTGGTATGCTTGATGGAAAACCTGTTTCAGTTTCATACAATGTTACTGTTCGGTTCTTGTTGACATATAGTGAAAACCTAAACGGAATTTATATTCTTCCTTCGAAAAGAAAGTAGGGATAAATTCGACACACAGCAATTGACTATGAAAAAGGTTAAAATATTATCCGGAAGTCTGTTAATTACTTTATTAATAATATGTTCCTGCTCAAGTGAAGTAAAGGATATTGATGGGAACATATATAAATCGGTAAAAATCAACGATAAGAATTGGATGACAGAAAATCTGAATGTCAGCCGGTTCAGGAACGGGGATTCAATACCTGAAGTAAAGTCTGCTGAAGAATGGATAAGGTTTGGCAAGGAGGGTAAACCGGCATGGTGTTATTTGGAAAACAAACCTGAAAACGGGATAAAATATGGCAAACTTTATAATTGGTTTGCCGTAAATGATCATCGTGGCCTGGCACCTGAGGGCTGGCATATATCTACTGATGAAGAATGGACGAAACTGATAAACTTTTTTGGAGGAGGAGTTGCGGCAGCGATGAAGATTCGCACAACAGCCCTGGCAGAAAATCATTCGCAGAATGGATTTTCAGGATTGCCGGGCGGATGCCGGAATAGAATCGGGATGTTCTACGGATCTGATAGTTTTGGTTATTGGTGGTCATCAACGGAGAACAGTGCTCAGACTTCCTGGATGTATGTCATTAATTATCTTCAATGCAGCATTAACAGCTTCAATTACGATAAAACTTATGGCGTTTCTGTCCGTTGTCTGAAGGATTGACATTTCACGATATGATCTAACCTAAAATTCTGATTTATGTCAAAAGAAAACAGTGATTCAAATAAAAAATACAAAAGATTAAAAAGCCTCCTTCCTGCGGTAATAATTATTTTTGTTCTGGTTGGAATTCCTATGTTTTTTCTGAATTTTCAGGCAAGGCGAACAGGAATGACCTGGGGCGGTGTTATCCATAGGATAATGAACAAAGCCGGAGAAAAGGACAAGGTGTCCGGGATGCTCACCGAGAATATAACCGGTGAAAAGATCAACTTCCTCACTCCAATGCCAATCGGAGACAAATTCATTGAACCGCCATTGATTTCAAATGTAGCTGTAGCCGATCTCGACCATGATGGTCTGCTGGATGTGGTCGTCTGCGATTGCCGTAATAATACCGTTTCGTGGATAAGGCAATTTCCGAAAGGAGTTTATACTGAAAAGGTTATAGCTTCCGACCTGATTGCTCCTGCTCATGTGCAGGTGGTAGATTTCGATAAAGATGGTGATCTTGATGTTATGGTGGCTGTTCTTGGCCTCCTTTTCCCAAGCAATGACAAGATCGGATCGGTTATAATACTTGAGAATGATGGCAACTGCAATTTCATCAAACACGTGGTGGTCGATAAGGTAGCTCGTGTTTCAGATGTCAGGGCAGGCGATCTTGACGGTGATGGCGACATGGACCTTGCAGTAGCACAGTTTGGTTACGATGACGGAGAGACCAGGTGGATTGAAAACCTTGGAAACTGGCAGTTTAAAAGCCATATACTTCAGCATCTGTCAGGACCAATTAATGTTGAAATTGTAGACATTGACAAGGATGGAGATATGGATATTATTTCACTTGTGAGCCAGGAATGGGAGGAAATATATTTGTTTGAAAATGACGGTAAAGGGAATTTCAAACCAAAACTACTATTTGGTTCAAGCAACGAGGACTTTGGTTCGTCTGGAATTTACATGTGCGATCTGGACCAGGATGGAGATCAGGATATTCTTTATACGAATGGTGATGCTTTTGACTACATACCACCTCAGGGGAAACCATGGCATGGTGTACAATGGCTGGAAAATAAGGGGAATCTTAACTTCGAATTTCACAGGATTTGCAATTTCATTGGAGCATATAATGCCCGACCTGTTGATATTGACGGGGACGGCGATCTGGACCTGTTTGTTGTAAGCGCATTCAATCTCTGGGATAAACCTGAATCGATGAGCATGATCTGGCTCGAAAATGACGGGAAACAGAATTTCACTGAACATGATATCACAAATAATCCTACTCATTTAATTACTCTTGAGCTTGGAGATTTTGATAATGACGGTTTAATTGATATGGTTACAGGGGGAATGCACGCTTATCCTCCTTACGATAGAATGAGCAGAGTCGCACTTTGGAAGAATAACGGGATGTTATTGAAAAAGAAATAGTGCTCATAAGTGAGAAGGAACGGCACGGAAGCTCCGCGCCGGGGAGAGTTTTAAATTGAGAAAGCAAGAATGAAAAAATATCAGGGCCTTATAAAATATATATTTCCTTTATTAATAATTTTCGGTTTCGGTTTGGTGCCTGCCTTTATCTGCCAGTTTTTTACAAAAACTCCCGTAAGCCGACATATACACATCCGCAGTTTTCGTTACGGCAAAGACCCGTCGGTGATCCGTTGCAATCGCGGAGATACTTTGCATTTGACTTTTTCAAGTGACGATACCGGCCACTCATTTTACCTCGAGGAGTTCGATTTTGATGCCAAAGTAAGTCCTTCACGGGAAGAGGTGACTGTTTTTAAGGTCAGTGATCCTACTGCAAAACCTGTTACAATGAAGGAATTTACATTTATAGCCCGGCATCCCGGCATACTGAACTATGTTGTAGCAAGAAGTAATTACCGTTGCCATGTGTGGTGCGGACCGATGCATGCTTTTGAACAGGGTAAGCTTGTTATTTTTCCAAACTCTCTGCTGGTATTTAGTGTAGGGTCGCTTTCAGGTATCATATTCCTCTGGATATTCGGAATGTTCAGGCAAGTAGTTCCTGTTACCGCTACTGATGAAAAATTAAGTGGTTACAAAGATTTGTTTGCAGGATCGGGATTTTTAAAGAAGCTTGTTGTTTCGAGATGGCCTCAATTCCTGCTTGTCATTTTTGCGATGGTAATGATTTACATCGTTATCCTTACTTCAGTTCTTGGAACAAAGGTCTCCGGCAGAAACCTTGGTGTTCTTCTGATGTGGGCTATCTGGCTTTTCTTCCTCGTAGCCATTCTTACTCCTTTTTTTGGAAGGATATGGTGCACAATCTGTCCTCTGCCAATGTTTGGAGACTGGATCCAGAGAAGATCTTTTTTCTCTCCTCTCACCGGGTCGACAAAAGGGTATAATAATAAATTTTTCGGACTTTTCAGGAAATGGCCCGTTTGGCTGGCAAATGACTGGCCGCGTCTGGTTGTTTTTATGCTTCTCGCTACATTTTCAACTACCCTGGTTGCTACACCAATAATATCAGGGATTACGGTCCTTATGCTTCTACTTGTACCAACCTTAATGTCTTTTGTCTGGGAATTGAGAGCTTTCTGCAGATACATATGCCCGGTAAGTGTTTTTGTAGGACCTTTTTCGAGGATGAGCATGCTTTCAATAAGAAATAAATCGCAGGTTGTTTGCGACCGGTGCAAGCCGAAATTTTGTCAGAACGGGAGCCAGGAAGGCTGGGCATGCCCATATGGACTGAACGTTGGAGAGCTGAACGAGAATTCCGATTGCGGATTATGTCTTGAATGCACACGCAGCTGCAAATATAATAATGTGTCACTGTATAAGAGGCCTTTTGCTTCCGAGCTAGGCACTAAAAACTACGGTCAGGCATGGTTGAGTATTGCAATTTTTACTCTGGCAATTGTATACAGCATATTGTATGAAGGACACTGGCCCATCGTCAGAGATTATGTGAATATTCTCGACAAAGGGAATTGGGGGCTCTTTGGTATATACACAATATTAGTTTGGTCACTTGCCCTCATTGTTATGCCAGGCCTTTTATTTATCCTTTCGTTTACCGGGGTAAAAGTCTCAAAAGTCTACCAGTCGCCCCGTTCAGCGTTCTTATTGTCTTCGGGATCTTTGCTTCCTCTTGGGCTTACCCTGTGGATTGCATTTGTCATCCCGATGCTTTTTGTTAATATAAGTTTTATTCTGCAGTCATTATCAGATCCTTTTGGCTGGGGTTGGGATTTCCTTGGCACGGCGAATACTCCATGGCATCAGCTTCTGCCACGATATATCCCGATATTCCAGTCTCTGATCATTCTGACAGGATTGTATTACAGTTTGAGGAATTTGAGAAGAAGCTGGAAAAGCTTTCAGATTAAACCTATGAGTGAGTTTCTCTTACTTCTTCCAATAGTTATCTTTATAATTGTAACTACAGTTGCAATGCTGGTTTTCTTTACAAATTAGCATCAATTTAACATTATTTAAAATTCAGGCGCTTATCGGACAAGCGCCTTTTTTGATTCATGATTCAATGGCTCAATCGGTGCATCCTTTTTTTTAATTCCGGAAATCCTTCCCCTTATGGATGATTTTCCGGAGTTGGTCAAATAAAAAACCGGGCTATTTTAATTGTAATTAATTTCGCTTTTAATGACTGAAATTATCACTTAAACTTGACGTTTTTCAGGCATCAAAATGTCAGACATTTTTGTGTGACTGACCGAGCGGAAGCTTTACAGGAAAGCTGATATAATTGACCAAAATGAAGATCAAAAATATTACTAAGATCTGGATGACTAGGTTTTTGTTGGGCTTGAGTTTTTTTATAATTATTTCTGAAAACTGTAAAGCTCAGTTAGCAGTCAATCCAACAGCAACACCACCTGAAATATGCATTGGTAATACAGTACAACTCGATGCCGGAGCTACAGGGGGTTCCACACCATACAACTATGCATGGACTTCAAATACATCAGGATTTACATCTGCTATTGCTAATCCTACAGATATTCCCACAACCACAACAACTTACACCGTTACCGTTACGGATCAGACGCTTGCATCTGCCACTGGTCAGATAGTTGTAAAAGTGGATCCGATCTTATCTGTTGGTATTACCATTGCAGCTTCTTCCAATCCTGTTTGCTCAGGCAGTACAGTTACTTTTACTGCTACCCCTGTAAATGAAGGAACAGCACCGGTCTATCAATGGAAAGTGAATGGGGTAAACAGAGGTTCAAATAGTTCAACATTTGCGTACATACCTTTGAACAATGATGCCGTAACATGTGATTTAACATCCAGTGTTTTATGTACAACAGGAAATCCGGCTACTTCCAATATTATAACAATGACCGTCGATGCAATTCAGAATGTAAGTGTTTCAATTGCAGCTTCTTCGAATCCTGTCTGCAACGGCACCTTAGTAACTTTTACTGCCACACCTGTCAATGGAGGATCATTGCCTTCATATCAATGGAAAGTAAATGGCGCAAACACCGGAACTGACAGTCCATCTTTTTCTTTTAACCCTGCTAATAATGATGTTGTGACATGTGTTCTGACATCAAATGTCCTATGTTCTGTTGGCAATCCAGCAACCTCAAACGCAATTCACATGACAGTTGATCCGGTTCTGAGTGTGAATGTATCAATTGCTGCATCGTCAAATAACATATGTGCCGGTACTTCAGTGACATTTACGGCAACTCCGGTCAATGGAGGAAGTACTCCTTCCTATCAGTGGAAAGTAAATGGTACGAACAGTGGAACTGACAGTCCTTCTTTTTCTTATCCGCCTGCAAACAACGATGTTGTTACCTGTGTATTAACATCAAATGCTACATGCACGACCGGAAATCCGGCAACTTCTGCTCCAATAACAATGATTGTAACAACCCCGCTTACACCTGGCGTCAGCATAGCTGCTGTCCCTTCGGGAGCAATATGCGCGGGAGTTTCCGTTACATTTTCTGCAACACCTTCCAATGGCGGAACTCCATCTTATCAGTGGAAAGTTAATGGTACAAATGCCGGGACCAATAGTTCAACTTTTACCTCTGCAACCCTTACCAATAATGATGCTGTTTCTGTAGCAATGACATCCTCGCTATCATGCGTAACATCAGGTACGGCAAATTCCAACATAATAACTATGGTGGTAAATCCATTACCTGTGCCAACCCTTAGCAGCTCAGCCCCGGGAAATGCATTTTGCGCTGGCACAAGCGTGACTTTTACCGCCAGCGGAGGTGTAAATTATGATTTCAGGGTGGGAACGACGAGTATTCAAAACGGTTCCGGCAACGTTTATACAACAACTACATTAGCAAATGGTGATGTAGTAAGCGTTATTGTCACAAATGCAAACGGGTGCATTGCAACATCTTCAGGGATAACTAATACAGTACATCCTTTGCCAACGGCTACCATAAGGAGTTCTGCTGCAAATAATACCTCCTGCGTAGGAACAAGCGTAACTTTTACTGCCAGCGGAGGAAGCAGCTATAACTTCAGGGTTTCGGGTACGAGCGTACAGAACAGTACTCTTTCAACATATACCACCAGTGCATTGACTAATGGTCAGATTGTTGACGTGATCGTTACCAATTCAAGCGGATGCAGCGCAACATCTCCTGGGATTACTAATATGGTAGTTCCTATACCAGTACCAACACTCACAGGTTCGGTTGCTGGTAATACATTCTGTGCCGGAACCAGCGTTACTTTCACAGCTTCGGGAGGCAGTAATTATAACTTCAGAGTAGGCGGACTGACAGTTCAAAATGGTACTTCCGCTACTTACACTACCAGTGCTTTGACAAATGGACAGATAGTGGACGTCGTAGTTACAAATTCCGGTGGATGTACCGCAACATCATCAGGTATAACAAATACGGTTATCCCCCAACCGGTTGCATATGGGGGTAATGGTGGCAATGTTTGTGGTCTGGCTTTTAAGTTCAGCGCCGTGCCCAGTACCGGAGTTGGTACATGGTCCAAGACAACCGGCCCGGGTACGGCGACATTTAGTCCGAATTCAAATACAGCTGCAGCCACAGTTACAGTTTCCGAATATGGAACTTATACGTTTACTTGGACAGAAACGAACAGTCAGTGTACCTCAAGCTCAGTTGTAACTGTGAATTTTTACTTACAACCGGTTGCCAGCGCAGGAACAGGCGGTAATAATTGCGGACTTACATTCAATTTAAATGGCAGTTTGAATGCTGGTACCGGAACATGGGGAAAAGTAAGTGGTCCGGGCAATGTATCTTTTAATCCAAATGCGACAACCCCGAATGCCCTGGTGACAGTTTCCACATTTGGCACTTATACTTTCAGTTGGACGGTAACAAACGGAATCTGTGCAAACAGTGCAAATGTGACTGTGGTTTTTATCAAGGAGATTTCAGCAAACGGAGGCACCGGTGGAACTACTTGCGGAAAGGTATTTAAACTAAATGCTATGGCGCCGGCAATTGGTGTAGGTACATGGAGCAAATCGAGTGGTCCGGGGAATGCAGTATTCACTCCCGGAGTAAATCAGGCAGCAGCCACAGTTACAGTGGATCAGTTTGGCAATTATTCATTTGCATGGACAGTAGTTACAGGCACATGTTCATCGAGCGATATGGTACTGGTGTCTTTTAAGGGTAACCCGTTAATCAATGCAGGACGCGATACAGCTGTTTGCAAGGGTGGCAGCGTTCAGCTGAAAGCTGTCGGGTTAGGTTCAGTTTCATGGACACCGGCACAACTTCTTAGTGATCCGGTTATAATTAATCCCATAGCAACACCCGACACAACGACTAACTTTGTGGTCACTCTCATCGATCAATTCGGTTGTAAAAACTCCGATACGGTAAAGGTAGAAGTCAGGAATAAGGTTGTCGCCAACGCCGGACCCGACCAGGTTCTCAATGATGTATTCACTACCCAGCTCGATGCAAAACTTGCCTACAGTTATGAAAAAGGTGTCTGGAAAATAGTTTCAGGCACCGGAAAGTTTGCAGACAGCACTGATGCCAGGACAGTAGTGTCAGGTCTTTCTATGGGAATCAACAAGCTTCTGTGGACAGTGACAAACGGTTATTGTGCTCCATCGAGTGACACGGCAAACATTATTGTTAAAAACTTTGTTATCCCCACAATGATAACCCCTAACATGGATGGGAGGAATGATTATTTTATACTTAGCGGGATATCCAGTCAGGATAAAACAGAATTGATAATATTTGACAGGAGAGGAGTTCAGGTATATAAGAATCCAAACTACGATAATTCATGGAATGGAGTTGATTATAACAATAATCCTCTGCCTGATGACACCTACTTCTATATAGTAAAGTATGCGAATGGCAAATCTTATAAAGGTTACATTGTAATAAGAAGATAGAAGTGAAAACAAGGATAATCAACTCTTTAATAATATTGCTGATACCTTTGAGCATTTCAGGTCAACTGGCTCCGGTGACAAGCCAGTATGTGCTTAACCCTCTTGGTATCAATCCTGCATATGCCGGCAACAGGGGCGCACTGAATATTGCAGCTTTCTACCGTCGGCAGTGGACCGGCATTCCCGGTGCACCGGAAACACTTACACTTGCTGCCGATGCTCCTTTCTTTAATTCAAAATTAGGTTTGGGCTTTGTTATAACTAATGATAAGATAGGTGTAACAAAAGAAACTCATTTCATGACAAACTATTCCTATAAGATAGCGATGAACAAGGGAGAGCTCTCTTTAGGCCTTGGAGCAGGAATTATTGCGACAAATACCGCCTGGTCAGAGCTTGTTGTTCTTGACCAGGGTGATCAGAATATGCTTGTTGATTCGCGTGTGTTTGCTGTTCCTGACTTTAGTTTTGGAGTTTATTATACTTATACTAATTATTTTGCAGGGTTTTCTATTCCCAAATTATTAGGATATAAGTTTGATTTTGATAAGAACAAGTATTCAATCATTTTAGCGCCAAAGCAATATTCCTATTTGTTTAACCTAGGTTATGTTTATAAATTAACATCCAAAATTAACCTGCTGCCTTCGGCACTTATCTCTTATTCTCCAAATCAGAAACTGCTTTACGACCTGAATGTTTATACTAGTCTGAATGATAAAGTATGGGGAGGATTGTCGTATCGTAACATGCGTTCTATTGGAGCATTGGTTCAGTTTGCAGTTAATAATCAGATCAGGATAGCTTATACATATGATTTTGATTTTGGCCAATTAGGCCGTTATAGTAATGGCACTCATGAAATAATGCTGAGATATGAATTTCATTATAAAGTGGATGCTGTAAGTCCTTTGAACTTTTGAACCCTGACCTTGTATCAGATTTAAGTCAAAAAGATAAACATGACAAAAAAATTGGCTATAGCCTTACTGATTGGTTTTTATTCTCAATCTCTCCTGTCTCAATCAGCAGCATATACAATTAAGAAAGCATCTTTCAGCACTGAAAAGTATGATGAATTTTCACCCGTGTATTTTGGTAACGGGATTGTCTTTTGTTCGACCCGAAATTTCGGAATTTCAAGTTATTCCTCAGAGAATAATAACGGACTATCAAAAATCTACTATATTGATTCTACTGACAATCAGGGTGTAAAATTGTTTTCAAAAAACCTGACTTCAATTTCAAATGACGGACCTGTAACCTTTAACAAAAGAAGAGATACCATTTATTTTTCAAGAAATCAGAATATAAATGGGAAAAGGAATAAACTTGGCATTTACTCTGCGGTACTTATCAACGGTGAATGGACCAGGATAAAAGACCTTAGAATAAATAACGAATGGTATAATGTGACCACACCGTGTCTTTCACCCGACGGGAAAAAATTATTTTTTGCATCCGATATGCCTGGAGGATATGGCGGATCAGATATTTACTACAGTCAATGGTCGGGAGATCGTTGGGAAGATCCGGTAAATCTTGGCAGCGTAATAAATACAAAAGGGAATGAATCTTACCCTTTCATTAACGCAGAAGGTGAGCTTTTCTTTTCGTCTGACGGGCATCCGGGCCTTGGAGGAAAGGACATCTTCTTTTCAGTTTATTCTGATTCGGCATGGCAAAAACCAGTCAGACTTGACCCTCCCATAAACTCATCTTATGATGACTTTGGTATCGTCACTGATCCCCTGATGAAGGAAGGTTACTTTTCTTCAAACAGAGATCATTCAGTGGATATTTATCATTTCAGAACAAAGTCAGGTCAGATACTGTATGATAACATACAAAAGGAAAATCAGCATTGTTTTTTACTTGCTGATAGCGGAAAATTTTTCATTGACACTTTACGCCTTAAATACGTATGGAATTTTGGCGATGGTGAGAAAGGGACTGGAATGAAGGTTAAACATTGTTTCCCTGGTAGCGGGAAATATAATATCAGACTAGATATCTATGATAAAAAAACCGGAAGTTTATTTTTTACCGAGTTGATTGACAGACTTGAAATTCAGGATTATATTCAACCATATATTAATTCACCCGATATAGTTCTCAGAGATGATCCTGTCAGATTTGATGGTCTTTCTTCTAATCTTCCGGGATTCAATATCATAAGCTATTCATGGAACTTCAGAGATGGAGGAAAAGCATCAGGTGAAAAGGTTATTCATGCATTTAAAAAGAAAGGCGAGTATCTGGTCAATCTTGAACTGGTGATGAAAGCGATCAATGGTGGTGGGTTACTCAAAACCGGTATTTCAAAAAAAATAGTTGTTTTTGATGACAACAATGAAAGAAATGCTTCCGGAATGGTTGCACCTGTACCGGTATTTGCAGCCGGGAAACATGTCAATGTAACTTCACTGTACTCAGCTGAATCCGAATTCAGAAAAGATGCGGTATATTATTTAGAATTGACTTCATCCAAATTAAGATTAGGAACCGGCAATTCACTTTTCAGGAATTTGCCAAAGAATTATAGCGTGGTTGAGAAATATTTCCCCGATGACAGCTCTTACCATTATATCGTCGACCGGGAACTGAGTTTAATGGAGACATATCCTTCCTTTAATGAATTATACGGTCTTGGATACAAGAATGTCAGAATCAGAGCTTACATTCTCAAAGAACCTGCTGAGAAAGATCTTAATAATCTCATTAAGATAAACGGGTCATCAGCCGATTTGTATTTTGACAGCTCCGATAAGCTCACTTCAAATGCCTATATTATGCTCGACCAGATCGTAAAATTTATGAACAAATATCCTTCTGTAAAACTTGCTGTTGTTGTGCATTCCGACAATACCGGTCCTGAACAGGCTACCCTCACTTTTACCCAGATGCGTGCACAGTTGCTTGTGTCATATATTGTAAACAGAGGCATTAGTTCCAGGAGGCTTGTTGCTGCAGGATATGGAGCATCACGGCCTGTTGCTTCAAATGATCAGGAAAATGGCAGAAAATTAAACCGCAGAATAGATTTCTTAATAGTAAATTAAGAGTCTGGTAGTTTGGATGTTAATAAGGTAAAAGTATTATCCAGTAATAAAGTATCCCTAAGGATTCTCTTAATGTTTTCAGCACTTTATGTTCCTTTGAATGTGCACTCCTGTAATCAGGAAAAGAAATGATGCCAATCCTGTATTTCTCATTCAATATTTTATTATAGGTCATCCAGGTCCGCCTGGCATGGGTTCCCATACTGAAAATGTTTATTCCTTTTATATCAAAAGACGAGTTTTTAAGCCAGTTGCGAAATGCAAGAGCGCTTGTTAAGGTTCTGTTGATCCTTACTCTCTCTCCCTGAGTTGCAATGATTTTATCTGAGTCTATTCCTGAGGAAATGAGTCTGTTTCTGGCTAATTCAGCATTTGATTTAAAATTTATCAGGAAATCATGTTTATTGTTCAGCTTTGATTCAACCCAGGCTGCATTGTTCCCGTAAGGAATTACTATCTGATTGTCGATTATAATATCTTTAATGAACAGATTACGATCGCCAAAATCTCCCCAGCTATCATTATCGAACTGGATCAGTATTGAGTCTATTTTTGAAAGGGAACCTGTCCATTGAACAGTATAAATCTGCTTCCTTTTCTCTGCATAAAAATTAGCTTCAAGAGAATCATTGATAAACAGATTGAAATGTGCCTTATTTTGGCCTCCCAGTTCGCTGAAAGCATCAATTCCAATCACATGCTTCTTAACCTCAAGGAGCTCTTTGAACTTAGGGTGTGTGTAGAAAACAAGATATCCGTTAGAATAAAGTCCGAAATAATTGATACCTGACTTCATCCCGGTAGTGACTATTTTCTCATAGTTATTCTTTTTAAATTCTTCGGAGGCCATTTTCAGAGCATAGTCAGGGAGCCATCCCTCAACAATAAGAACATTTGCTTTAACCTGTTCTGTTTTTGAAAGATAACCCGTAAGATAATTAAAGGCAGGCTTAATTATCAGACTGACAAAGAAAAAGCACAGAATGAGAATCGTTATAAACAGAAGAACCCTTTTCCTCATGGGTGATAATTTTTTCTGGTCCGTGTCAGCTTACCTTTTATTACAGGTGTTTTTGGATCCTTTTTTGATTCGAAAGCGCCCAGATCAGGCGCCTTGCCGGTATATGGCAGCCCTACATCTATACCTGCATCGATAAGCTGAGATTTCTGTGATGGATATAAAAATCTCAGGTCGGGTAAACTACCGTCACTTTTTCGGGGACCATCAATTCCTGTGGGGTCGAGGCTAAGAAAATCATGATCAGAAAGATTCAGAGGGATATCGAAGCTATTATGATTATGAGGAGCGGCAGACTGCATCCATGAACCTCTTCCGTTATTTTTGAAATCAATACAATTCTTTACTATAGTGTAGTTATTGTAACCTCCGGTATTAATGCCATTTCCCCAACCCATGGCGTTATCGTAAGCAGTGCAATTATAGATTACAACTCCGAGTATTTCAGTCTTTGCATCGGGTTCGGGAGTAATGCCGGTTCCCCTGTTTTTAAAAGCCAGTGAATGCGTTATGGTTCTTAATATATTATTAGTTGGAGGAGCAGTTTTCCCTCCAAGTTTATATCCGTCACCATTTCCACCCTCATTCCAGGTATCGGGGATGAACCCATTCCAGAACGACCAGCAGTTTTCAATTTTAAACACACCATTCGCCTGCCGGAAGTCCCAACCGTCATCGCTGTTTGACCAGGCTCTGCATCCTCTGAAGGTTATATTGGTTGAAGTCAGGCTCCCCGATTCAAAGCCATCGGAACCATCATATGGGATAGTACTTCGTGGATCGGCATTATGATGACTGTCGCAGTTAAGAAATAATATATTGCTTGAATGATCCCCAATTACAACACCCCAGCCTCCGATATGATCAGTCTCCAATTGTTCGAAATGGCAGTTGTTGACATTATCCCACAGGATAATCCCATATGAACCACTTGAAGGATGCTCGGGTTGCGAAATGTTTGTGACTCTGATTCCTTTCATATTAATGTAACTGCAGTTCTCCAGGCTTATACCAATATAGGTTTCAGATGAATTACGAAAATCAATTACAGGTGATTCTCCCGGATATGCCCTGATTTCAATTGGCTTGTCTGATGTGCCTGACTTATTTGATAATTCCTGTTTTTTATAATAATGATATTTTCCTCCACGCATATAAATAGTATCTCCCGGCGAAGCTTTTGACCAGGCCTTTTCCAAAGTGAAACATGGTTTCAGGATTGTACCCGGATTCAAATCATTTCCTTCAGGTGAAACGTAGTAGCTGACACCTGAGAGTGACATAAATATTGAAAAATGGATAATTATAAACAGAGTTTTTTTCAATAGTGCAATTTATTTTGGCCTGCTGCTTAAAAGAGGTGACTAACATCAATTTTAAAATGATTAGCAGGCCGTTTTACACGATAACAAATTTAGAACAATTTTTCCTATAAAGCCATATCATGATGAAAACAATTTCAGGGTTCAAATGTTAATACCATAGCATTGGATGGGCATTTAGTGATGTCAGAATTTTAAATGAAGATGTAAAAAAAACAGCTTTCCTGATATGTGTTCCATCCCCCGTAATCAGATCGGAGAGAACTGAAACGCTCTTCAAGGGTTATCTATGTAGCCTGATTAGCTTAAGCTGAAAGTTGGAAAAATTGAGAGAAAAAAGAATTATAAATGGCAGAGGTAGCAAATGAATTTGATCTGGTAGTTGAACCCGGAAGAGCAGAAAAAAATTATTGGAACGACTTGTGGAGATTCAGGGAGTTATTCTTTTTTTTAGCCTGGCGCGATATCCTTGTAAGATATAAACAAACTGCTATAGGACTAGCATGGAGCGTCATCCGACCATTCCTCACAATGATTGTCCTTACATTCATTTTTGGAAGGGTAGCCAAATTACCCGCGCAGGGAGTTCCTTACCCTATTCTGGTTTATGCCGCAATGCTTCCATGGCAGTTCTTTTCAACATCTTTCAATGATGCCAGCAATTCCCTCATTACCAATACTAATATGCTCACAAAGATTTATTTTCCACGATTAATCATTCCTGCAAGTACAGTTATTGTAAACGTGGTAGATTTTCTGATTTCATTTTTAATCCTTATCGGTTTAATGATCTGGTTTCATTTCGTGCCTTCGTGGCATATTGTTTTTCTTCCGTTATTTCTTTTATTAGCATTCCTTACCTCAATGGGCGCCGGCCTGTACACAGCCGCGCTTAATGTTAAATACCGTGATTTCAAATATATAGTTCCATTTATTGTTCAGTTCGGAATGTACATTTCACCTGTTGGTTTCAGCAGCAATACAATACCCGACCGATTGAGATTGTTATATTCAGTGAATCCGATGGTTGGTGTAATCGATGGATTCAGATGGTCTATTCTGGGAGGTGAGAGTACTATATATGTACCCGGAATGTTACTTTCTATCGGATTAATTTTTTTCCTTCTCTTTTTTGGTATCTGGTATTTCAGAAGAACAGAAAAGACGTTTGCTGACATAATTTAAAAAAGTTTCATGAGCAGTGTAGTCATAAAAGTTGAAGATTTAAGCAAAAGCTATATCATCAGGCATCAGGGGCAATCGGGTTATGTTGCCCTGAGGGATGTTATTGCTGATAAGGTAAAAGATACATTTTCTAAAACAAAACGCCTTGTTACAAACTCACCTGTTGTTAAAGTGCAGGGAAAAGAGGAGTTCTGGTCGCTTAAGGACGTTAGTTTTGAAGTAAATCAGAGTGACAGGATTGGTATTATTGGCCGGAATGGCGCCGGAAAATCTACTTTATTAAAAATATTAAGCCGGATCACTGAACCAACTCTTGGCAGGTTTTCGACTAAAGGAAGAATTGCAAGTCTGCTTGAAGTCGGAACTGGTTTCCATCCCGAGCTGACCGGGCGAGAGAACATTTTTTTAAATGGTGCTGTCCTTGGAATGCACAGGGCTGAGATTAAGAAAAAATTCGATGAAATAGTCGATTTTTCTGAAGTTGAGAAGTTTCTGGATACTCCTGTCAAAAGATATTCAAGCGGTATGTATGTGAGGCTCGCTTTTGCTGTTGCAGCATATCTTGAATCTGAGATACTTGTGGTCGATGAGGTTCTGGCTGTGGGAGATCTTCAATTTCAGAAGAAATGTCTCGGCAAGATGCAGGATGTTTCTCAATCGGAGGGACGGACTGTACTTTTTGTAAGTCACAACATGGGGACTATCAACCAACTATGCAACAAAGGCATCCTTTTGAAAAGCGGCAGAATATCCGATATGGGTTCTACCGGAGAAATCGTCAGAAGATATATGAAGACCGGTTCTACTAACGGACAAATTGAAAGAAGTTCTGTTTCAGGAACTCTCGTTCCTTATATAACTTTCTCAGAGATATCTATCAACGGATTGCATAGCAACGATATTTATATCTCACCATCTCATGAATTGAGAATTGAGCTAAAAGGAATATGCACTCACGATCTGGACTATTTCCGGGCAGGAATCACCATTCTGAAAGATGGCATTAAGCTGTTTTCGTCACATAATCATCCCGAGCCTGAACCAATAAAAAAAGGCAAATTCACTTCAGAGTTTTTTATACCTAAATATGTTTTGCGTCCCGGTGATTATTCCATATCTGTTTTTGGCCATGATAATGGCAATAACAGAAAAGGAACCGAATGGATCTATGGGAACGAAGTTCTGACTTTTACAATTCTGGAGGAATGGGATACTATTAATGACCTTCATAATGAAGGGATATTCAACCTGCCTGTTATCCCGTAGAATTTTAATCTCACCCAGCATAATATGAAAATAGCATTTGTCACGACATATAATGCCCGCGATATTAATAGTTGGTCGGGAACCCCGTATTTTATGGCAAAGTCATTCATCGATGCAGGTGTGGAGGTTGAATTTATAGGCAATCTGAAATCATTGCCAAAAGCATCTTTTTATTCTAAGTTGAAGGAAGCCTTTTACTACCGGATATTCAAAGGCAGGCTGGGCAGATATATTCTTGACTATGAACCGGAATATATGAGATATTATGCATCGCAGGTTCAGCAAAAACTAAAAAGCTCGGATGCGGATATTGTTTTTAGTCCCGGTGCCATTCCAATTGCTTATCTGACAACAAATAAACCGGTTGTTATGTGGTCGGATGCCACTTTTGCCGTAATGCATAATTACTATGATGGTTATGCCGATTTCAGTTATTCAACTGTCAGGAGCTGCCATCGTTATGAAAAGAACCTGATAAAGAGGCTTTCCCTGGCAATCTTTTCCTCTGAGTGGGCTGCACAATCAGCTATCAAATATTATGGGGCAAAAGAGGATGCCACTAAGGTTATACCTTACGGCGCAAATATTCAATTAAGCAAATCGATAGAAGATATTCTGATATTCAATAGTAAGAAATCGAGAAAGACATGTAAACTGTTATTCATCGGCCGCGATTGGATAAGAAAAGGAGGTCCGGTCGCTGTGACCATTGCAAAGGAATTAAATAGTTTGAACATAAATACTGAACTCTTTGTGGTTGGCAGTAATCCTCCGGAATCATCATCGCTTCCTGAGTTTGTTAAGATTTTGGCTTTGTTGATAAATCGAAAAAGGAAGGTAGTGATCTGATTGACAGGCTATACCGGGAAAGCCACTTTTTTATTCTGCCTACAATAGCAGATTGCACTCCGATCGTATTTTCAGAGGCAAACTCCTATGGTTTGCCTGTAATTACTACAAATACGGGCGGGATTCCTTCAATTATCAGGGATGATATTAACGGGAAAAAATTTGACATCAACATTGATATAAAAAATTGTGCCGGGTATATCGGCAATATTTTTACGGATTTTGAAAAATATGAAGCCTTTTCAATTAAGTCTTTTGCAGAGTATAATAAAGAATTGAACTGGAATGTGTCTATAGGTAAGGCCATAAAATATCTTGAAGATGTACTTGATAATTAACTGATAGGAGAAACGACACATGCCAAACGCTTTAATTTATTCCCCTGATTTCGATGGACACCGACAAGTATATGTTTTTGTTCTTGCTCATGTATTGAAAGAGAAAGGCTTTAAAATATTTATTGCCGGAGATACAAGGAAAAATTATTTCAATTCTTTTTACATCGATCAGCTAAAAAGGAGTGCGGATACTTATTTCATTGATAGCAGCAAATATTCTGAAAGCGGTCTGAATATAAGTCCTTCTGAATTTCTTGAGCTGCAAAATTAATGCGAATGTGATCTTACAGTTTTTGCTGAAGCTGATAATCATATTTCACTTTTGAACTCGCAAATCTCTAAGCATAACAGATTCAGGGGTAAGTTAATAGGGATTTTTCTGAGGCCGTATTATTTTTACGAAAAGACGGGAATAATCGATAAATTGAGATATCTGAAACACCTGTCTGAACGATGGAGACGCGATGATCAGATGTTTCATGAAATCCTTCTGAAGCGTTTTTCTCTTCTTGATGTTGCCTTTTATATTGATGAAAATTTTGTTGTAAATCATAAGAATTCCTCATGGTTGCCTGATGTATTTCAGCAATATGCCGATCAGATAGTTGATGATGATAAATCCGAGCAAAGGAAATGGATTGAGAAACTGGATGATTTTAAGGAAAAAAACAAAGGGCGATTTCTCTTTCTTTATTTCGGTACAGCACAATTCAGAAGAGGTTATGATACCCTGTTAAAACTTGCTGCTGAAAGCGGCGGAAGCTTTATTCATTGCGGATTGAACAACGATGCTGATAAATATGTTCATGATATATATGAGTTAAAATCCTTGTTAAAAAAGGATGGTCGCTTGTTTGAAACTAACCAGTTTATTGAGGACCCGTATTGCATTGAATATTTTTTCAAATCAGTCAGCCATTTGGTACTTCCATACAGAAATTTCTATGGTTCAAGCGGAGTTATGCTTCAGGCTCTGGGTTTTGGGATCCCGGTGCTTGCTCCTGAAAATGGGATAATCGGTTACAGGATAAAAAAATACCAGATGGGAAGCACATATAACGATAGAAATGGAATCTCATTGGAAAACCAATTTGAGGAATTTAAAAGCGCAGACCCCGGAATGTTTAAAAACAATATAAAGAATTATATGAATTATCAGACAGCAGAGCAATTGCAGAAAGCACTTATAAACAGTGTTTCAGCTTCAAAAGAATTTATGATACACCCGTAAAATATGATTTCATTATTCCGCGAAATATTCCCCTATTTACTTGTACTCTACTTTCTTATAAGAGGAATAAAAGAGCCATTTTATTTTCTTGGCATTCCCTTTCTGATGTTTATGAGTGAATCTATTTTTTTTGAAGGGGTCAAAATCTTTCAAATTCCCGGAAGTCTCTCATATGGCCTCATGTTTTTCTGGCTCATATTACTCCGCGTAGTTGCCCTGATACTTGCGAGGTCAGATGAGAAAGAAGAATACAGCTATATGAGACGGTTTAATGCAATGGATTTTTTCGTTCTTGGCTTATTGTTGATTTCATTTATTGGCGCCGGAGCCACATTGATAAATTATGCAGATGTGACTGACGTGCTTAAAGAATTCATTGTACTCATTTCCCTGTTTGTATGTTATTATATCATAAAAAACTGGACTTCAAGGGTTAACCCTGAAGTACTTGTCGGTTTTTTGCTCAGCATTGTGGTAATAAACAGTCTGACAGCTTGTTTATATATTTTGCACCAGGGACTGCACTTTCAAATTTATCCCAATTCCGAATATTCGGTCGATATAGTACAGGGAGTGGAAATTACACGCACCTTTTATTTCATGCCACAGTTTTTGCCGCTATCTATAGCTTTCCTTTTGATTTTCAGGAATAAAAAACCGTTTGTATTTTATGTTTTACTTATGATTAATGTACTGGCTGTTTTCATTTCCTATACGAGATCATTTTTAATCAATGCCATTTTGATATTTATCCTCTATTTCGTTTTTACGGGGCTCAAGGACGGACGGATTGGAATGGTAATAAGAAATATTTTAGTTTTCGGGTTCCTTGCTGTTTTCGGATTAATTGTGCTGTCGAAGATTTTGCCGGCTAACACTCAGTTCTTTTTAAACAGATTTTCTGAGCTGAGGCAGACCTCGGCTACCAGTGACCCGAATAATATTGAGTTCCGCTTCCAGATGACAGGCTTAATTGTGAAAAGCATGGATGCTGATAAAAAAATACTGGGAATGGGCCCGGTAACAGAAAATCAGGTATCATGGGTTCGGGCAATGAGAGCTACCACAGCCGATATGGTTTGGACTGGAGTGATCTTCAGGTGGGGCTTTGTCGGATTGATACTTTTCATTCTTCTCTATTTATTTTCAGGTTTTAGCGCACTGAATTATTATTTGAAAAGTGATGGTGTTTTGTCCGATCTGGGCTTATTGTTTCTGCTGTACATTTTTTCACAGATCATTGAAAGTTTTGTTTCATGGACATTTATGTCGGCCCATGGTTTTGCCACGGGTTTATGGTATCTGGGTATGTTATCGGCAATTGTTGGAATGAGCAAAAACGAAGAATCACTTAACGAAAAAGTCGTATAGCATATGGTTAATAATAATTTTCCTAAAATTACATTTGGCATTATAGTTCTCAATGGTGAGCCATTTACAAGGTACTGTCTGCGTTCACTTTATCCTTATGCTTACGAGATAATAGTTGTAGAAGGCGGACATATTGATACTAAATCAGTCACAACACCTGACGGGCATTCGATCGATGGAACACTGGAAACACTATATAAATTTAAGAAGGAAGAAGATCCTGAAAACAAGTTAACTATTATTACCCGCGAGGGATTCTGGCCTAAGAAGGATGAACTTGGCAATGATAGAACTCCTCAATGCAGAGCTTACTCAGAACGTGCAAAAGGTGACTATCTCTGGCAGATTGATATTGATGAGTTTTACAAAGCATCAGATATGCAAAGGATTATCGGACTATTGCAGAATGATAACACTATCACTTCCATTTCCTTCAAGCAAAAAAGTTTCTGGGGCAATATTGATTATATATCTGATTCAATATACCTGAGAAGGAATGTGGGCGGATGGCACCGTATTTTCAAGTGGAATAAGAGTTACAAATATTTAACCCACGAACCACCGACAATTATTGATGAAAACGGGACTGATATGAGATCCAAACACTGGATCAGGGGCGAGAAAATGGCAAGAAAAGGCATTTTCATGTATCATTATAGCCTCTTATTTCCCTGGCAGGTAGAACTGAAGATGAAAATTTACCGCGATGAAAAACCGGAAGATTTGTTCGAAGCTACACAATGGGCTGATAATAATTATTTTAAGCTCGGAAATCCCTACAGGGTTCATAATCTTTACCGGTTTCCAAGCTGGCTTATCAGGTTTCGCGGAGAACATCCTGAACAGATCAGAATGATGATGAAGGATATAAATGACGGAAAGATTGTCGTGAAATTGAGACAAATAGATGACGTAGAATCGATAATCGATACAGCCAGTTATAAAATGGGTATAATCCGTATCAGAATCGAGGCTCCTTTGAAACAATTGGCTTATCAGTTGAGCCGTATTAAGAATATACCAAACAGGATCAGGAAAATTATGATTAAATATAAATTAGCATGAGAGTTTTATGGTTTACAAATACCCCTTCTTTGGGTGCTAATTATTTAAATTCAAATGAAATTGGAGGTGGGTGGATTGCGTCATTAGAAGCTGAGTTAACCAGGATCCCATTCATTCAGTTAGGAATATCATTTAATTTAAATAATACTGATGTTAAGCCATTTACAATAAGCAATACCAGGTACTACCCTGTAAATATTAAATCGGCTAATAGCAAATTCAAGAAAATGTTTTTCCGTTGGTCTCATAATATAGAAAATGAAAACAATATTGAGCCGTATTTAGATATTATTCAGCAATTTAAACCTGATCTTATCCATATTTTTGGAACCGAAGGTGCGTTTGGCTTAATTGTTTCAAAAACGACAGTTCCATGCGTAATTCATATTCAGGGAAATTTAATTGTCTATAATCATAAATGGTTTAGCGGCCTCTCCGCTTTTGATATTATAAAATATTCTAAAAAATGGCTTCTATTGAGAGGTCATGGTATTTATCATGATTATTATATCTCCAAAAAAGCTGCTGAGAGGGAAAATAGAATATTCAGATCTTGTAGATATTTTATGGGAAGAACCGATTGGGACAGAAGATTATCCGTTGTCTTATCTCCTGATTCCAAATATTTTATTTGCGATGAAATTATGCGTCCGGGGTTTTATATTCAAAAGTGGCAACCACAATCAAACCAGACAACTTATACAATAATTAGTACTATAAGAAATAATATTTATAAGGGTCTTGAAACGATATTTGAATCTAAAAAAATACTGAGCCAAAATTTCCCGGAATTAGGAATAATCTGGAAAATTGCCGGAATTAAAGAGGCAGATGAAATATCTTATCTTATTGAGCGAAAGTTCAAAGCTAACTTCAGAGATTATAATATTCAATTATTAGGGTCTTTAAATGAAGGTGATTTAATTAGCGAAATGTTGAAATCCAATCTATTTGTTCATTCATCTCATATAGACAATAGTCCTAATAGTGTCTGTGAAGCGATGTTGCTTGGAATGCCTGTGATTACTTCTTATGCAGGAGGAACACCAAGTTTAATAAGTGATAAAAAAGAAGGGCTTTTGGTTCAGGATGGAGACCCTTATGCTTTAGCCGGTGCAATTATTGAATTAATTAAAGACAGAAATTATGCCAATAGTTTAGGAACTAATGCAAGGGAAAGAGCTATTATCAGACATAACCCTGATAGAGTCGTAGCGGAACTTTTGAATATTTATGATGCCGTGTCAAAAATTTAAAACTTACTTCATATGTCACTAAAATATCGATTAACTCAATTGACCCAGGATAATGGAAGTTGGTGGGTTTTTAAGCTATATGATTTTAAATTGTGGTGTTTTAGAATGTATTCAGGGTTTTTAGTCAAAATCATCTCTTTTATAAAAGGTATTAAGACAGACATTGGCTGTGAATTTTATGGTTTGCCAAGTTTTTATCGTTTCCCTTTTTCTAGTATTGAGATAGGTAAAAACTGTAGATTCCGTTCGGATCATACATCCAATCTTATCGGAGTGAACCATAGATGTATAATTTCAACTCATCAAAAAGGATCAGTTATAATTATCGGAGATAATTGTGGGTTTAGCGGTGTTAGTATTGGTGCTGCTATGGAAATTAGGATTGGCAATAATGTTCTTTGCGGTGCTAATGGTATTATTACTGACAATGATTGGCATTCGGACAGAAGTAATAGCCTGCCAAAACCAGTGATTATAAAAGATAACGTTTGGATTGGGGTAAACACTACTATTCTGAAAGGTGTTACAATTGGTGAAAATAGTATAATTGGAGCTAATAGCCTGGTTGTAAAAGATATTCCCGCCAATGTGATAGCAGGAGGTAATCCTTGCAAAGTTTTAAAAGCAAAACAATAATAAAATGAGCTTTATAATATTTGGGGATTTATTTACTTTTCCTGAAGGTGATGCTTCTACTAACAGAGTTCATACTTATGCAAAAGGGCTCACCGAAAATGGAGTAGGTGTTTCTGTGGTCTGTTTTGAGAACGAATATACCAATGACCAGGAAGGCATTACACAGGGTATCAGATATTATCATCCATTTGGACAGACAGAAAAAAATAATCATTTTCTAATCCGGCGCTGGCAGAAATTTATTAAATATTTTAAAACTGTCGCATTATTCAGGAAAATAGGAAGAACAGAGCAAATCGACGCAATTCTCGTTTATACCCTGAGACTTTCGACTCATATTTTCGCCTGGTATTTGGCAAAAATATCCGGCACAATACTGATGAAAGAGTGCAGTGAGCATCCATTAATCCATTACCAGAAAGGCGCTTTTAAAAAGAGATTTGGATTAGTGAAGCTTAAGATAGAGACAAGATTGACTGACGGAATATTTTGCATTTCTCACTTTCTGATTGACTATTTTAAACTTCATGGAGTACCAGAAAGTAAATTATTCCTTATACCGAGCACCGTTGATCCGACAAGGTTCTACCAGAACGGCGAAGCGCCATTTCCAAATCCCTATATTGGATATTTTGGAGGACTGACATTCTACAGAGACAATGTTGATATCCTGATAAAAGCATTCGCCTCACTCGGGGGCAGGCATCCTGAATTAAATCTGATCCTCGGAGGCTTTTGTTCAGAAAAGGAGCGAAGACAAATTGAGAACCTTATCGGGGAGCTTAACCTCAAATCAAAAGTCACTTTGTTGGAATATTTACCCCGAAATGAAATAATCAAATATATAAACCACTCAATGATTTTAGTAATGGTCAGGGCTAAAGATCTTGAAACGCAGGCTTCATTCCCTTCAAAACTAACCGAGTATATGTCAACTTCAAAGCCTGTTGTAACTGTGAATGTCGGCGAAATTCCCGATTATTTAACCGACGGCGTGAATTCATTTCTTATTGAGCCCGGCGACAGCAAAGTACTGACTGAAAAACTGGAGTTCGTTCTCAATAATTATGATTTTGCCCTCGAAGTGGCACGGCAGGGCAAACTTCTTACGACAACTACATTTAATTATAACTATCAGGCAAAAAGGATTATAGCGTTTCTTGAAACTTTAAAACAGAATTAATGAAAATTCTTCAACTTGTATATTCTCTTGGTCCGGGTGGCGCTGAAAGATTCGTGGTGGATCTGTCAAATGAGCTTTCACGCCAGGGTCACGATGTAACCCTATGCGTTTTGCGGGATGACAGGCAGGGGAATTCCGGTTTTTACAGGAATGAACTTTCAGAAAGTCTGAATTACATCAATCTAAGGATTCCTGAAGGACTCAGGTTGAATAATATATTGATCCTCAATAGGCTAATAAAAAATCTGAAACCTCAGGTGGTTCATGCTCATCTGAACCTTGTAAATTATGTATTCCCGCTAACCGTGATCCATAAAAAAATCAAGTTTTTTCATACTATCCACAGCTTCCCCAAAAGTGAAGTGAAAAGCTCATTAGAATACAGGTTAAGAAGTTATTTCTATTCAAAATTAAGGGTGAAAGCTGTGACTATTTCAGAAGAGATATCGAGGTATTTCCTTGATTATTATAAGTTCTCCGCTTATTCTGAAATATATAATGGAAGAGCTCTTCCAAAACCAACGCCGATTTTTGCAGATGTAAAAAATGATATCCAGAAATTCAGGGATAACGGAAGCACAATCTTCCTTCATATTGGTACATGTAATGCAGCTAAAAATCAAAAAATGCTTATCGGGGCATTCAATAAAATGACAACTAATGGTGATCATGCTGTTTTGATGATAATTGGTTCGGGTTTCGATTCGGAAGAAGGGATAAACCTTAAGAAGTTAGCCAGCGATAAAATTATATTCCTGGGCGAGAGGCACAATGTCTCCGACTACCTGCTAAACAGTGACGCTTTTTGTTTAAGTTCTGTGCGTGAGGGTATGCCAATAAGTCTTATCGAAGCATTCGCCTGTGGCTGTATACCTATCTGCACACCTATTGGCGGGTTAATTAATACAATCAAAAACGGGGAGACAGGGTATTTATCAAAATCTGTCTCTGAAGACGATTATTATTTTGCCCTGAAAGATTACCTGGGAAGTAAGAACAAAATAAGGAAAGAAGATTTGATACGCTATTATAAGAATAATTTCAGTATTGAAGAATGCGCTAAAAGGTACACTGCGCTGTATGTTGCGGATGAAAATAGACCATCTTTTAATATTACAATGAAAAACTAGTTTACATGAAAATTTGTTTCTGGGGTGATATTGGGAAAGCTCTGAATGGGAATACCAGCGGAGGAGGTGAATTGCAGATTGCATTACTTGCCAGAGCCCTTGCAAAAGCCGGACATGAAATTGTTGTTGTTGATTATACGACCAGGGTAGAATCCAGGACCTACGATGGTATAAAAATATATCCCGTTAAGGGATGGAATCGAGGTATTAAAGGCATCAGGACATTTACTCATCGTCTTCCCGGATTATATACTACCCTCAGAGACATGAAAGCCGATGTATATTATTGCCGTATCCGTGATTCGAGGCATATTATTGCCTGGTGGGCCGCCAGAAAGGTAAAAGCAAAATTCATACTTGGATTGGCAGAAGATCTCGATGTACTGAGCTTCAGAATGAGATGGAAATATTATTATGTAAATCACCTGCAAAATCTTTGGGTTGTCATTGATGGTTTTTTCTGTGAGATAGTTTATCCATTATTGCTCCATAAATCAGACATGGTGTTTGCTCAGCATACAGGGCAGATAGAAATTCTTCTTAAGAGGGGTATCAAATCAGTATTATTTCCTAATCTGATCGATCTGTCGCTTTTACCTTCAGTTAAACCGGTTGAGCATGATCATTTCATCTACGTAGGCTGGATTGATAAACGCAAAGGATTCGCAGAATTCTTCGAAATAGTCAAATTTTCACAAGGACAGACATTTAAAGTCATTGGTCCGCCGCGTGACAAAGAGGGACATTTTTATTATGAGAAATTAAAGTCTTTTCGAAATGTTTCGCTTTACGGAAAATTAGATCATTCTGAAACATTATGTCAGATCGCATCCTCCAGGGCAATAATAAGCACCTCATTGATGGAAGGATTTCCCAACATCTTTATTGAAGCCTGGGCGTATGGCATTCCAGTCCTTTCTTTAAATGTCGATCCTGGTTCAATTATTAAAAAAGAAAGACTCGGCGAAGTATTTAATGGCGATTTGAATGAGATGCTAAAAGCAATTGAAAACTATCAATATACCAGCGACTTTGCTGAAAGAGCTAAAGATTATGTGGAACGCACCCATGTTTTGAATGAGAAGAAAATAAAATCAATAAGTAAACTTTTTATCGACCTGTACGGTAAAGTAAAAACAAAGGCTGACATAAATAACAACAAGGAACTGAGAGAATTTCCCGAGAAATTAATAAATCTTAATTGATAGTTATTATTAACAAGTAATATCTTTTTATGAAAAGCATATACTCTAAATACATCGATAAATTATATTACAAGAACTGGACGATTGGTATTTGCAGGGCTGATATCAAAGAAATTTTAAGAAACAAATCATTTGACCCTCATATCACATGGCTGTTTCCTGATTCATATGATAAATACTACGCCGATCCGTTTATTTTAAAGCCTGTTAATGGGAAAATCAAGATCATTCATGAAGAATTCCCTTATGACACTGATTATGGCGTTCTTTCAATAGTTACCCTTGATAATAATTTTAAGCCGGTCGGATACAAGAACCTGCTTGACACAAAAAGCCACATTTCATATCCTTTTTATTATGCCGAAAATGGTAAAACTTTTATTTTCCCTGAAGCCGGCCAGAGTGGAAAACTATCATGTTATGAATTCGACCCGGTAAATGAATCAATGAGTTTGCTACACGATATTATCAATCTCCCTCTGAGGGATTCCACGATAATAAAAAAAGATAATAAATATTGGATTTTTGGAACTATTGGAACAAGAGAGACAGGTTACGAATTGTACGTATTTCATTCTGATAACTTGCTTGGGCCATATGTTGCGCATAGCAATAATCCGGTTAAAAAGGGATTGAATGGCAACAGGCCCGCCGGAAACTTTATTGAAGTTGACGGAGTCATCTACAGGCCTACACAGAACTGCGAAAACATGTATGGAGAATCGATTACAATCAATAAAATAATCGAACTGAATGAAAATAACATCGCAGAGGAGCCTTATCTCGAGATTGTTATAAACAAAGAAAACCGGAATAATCCTGGTATCAGAACCATCCATACAATAAATGTCGTTGATAATTACATGGTAGTTGATGGCTTGAAATGGACTTTTTCTCCGGTAAAACAGTTCAAAGGGCATTTCAGATACAAAAAGGTCAGATCAATGAACAGGCAAAAATTAAAAGCAGAAAACTGATCCGGACAAACTTACCTATCCTATTATAAAATGGAATTTTTATCACATAAGTTATCATCTCAAATTCTTACTGTAGGTCCCGATTATAAGAACCACCGTGGTGGAGTCGGCGCAGTAATCAGTGTTTACAGTAAGTATTTCGAGGTGTTTAATTTTATTCCAAGTTATAGAGTGGGTTCAGCTTTTTACAAGAGCTATATATTCATAAAATGCATAATCAGACTTTTCGTTTTTCTAATTTCCAACCGACAAATAAAAATAGTTCATATTCACGGAGCATCGAATAGCAGCTTCTATCGCAAATTCATCATCTTTTTTATTTCCCGGTACATTTTCAGAAAAAAGATTGTCTATCACATACATGGAGGAGGATACCAGAAATTCTACGACAAAAGCGGGGACCTTACAAAATTCCTGATAAAAAATCTTTTGAGAAATTCCGACTGTGTTATAACACTCTCAAAATCATGGTATGAATATTTCAATAAAAGCTTTGCAATAAAGAAGCTCATTGTACTTCCAAATATTATAGATTATCCAAATAAACTTCAAAAGACATACAAAGAAGAATCTTTGACTTTATTATTCTTCGGATTAATCTGTGATGCCAAGGGGATTTTTGACCTGTTAAATGTGATTGAGAAAAATAAAGATGATTACAAAAACAGAGTAAGGTTATTAATTGGAGGGAACGGAGAAATTCAAAGACTGAAAAGTGCTATTAATAAGCAGCATACAGGCGAGATAGTTGAGTATTTAGGATGGGTTGATAATGAAAGAAAATCAGCTGCTTTTAATAAGTCCGACGTATTTGTACTCCCATCGTACACCGAAGGTCTTCCCATCTCAATTCTTGAAGCTATGTCCTACGGGAAAGCAATAATAGCCACGGATGTGGGAGGTGTTTCCGAAATAGTAAGAGAGAATGAAAATGGGATATTGGTTGAACCAGGAAACCTTCAGCAGATCAGACTTGCTATAAACAATCTTCTGGATCACAACGAACTGGTAAAAAAATTCGGAGCAGCATCTGAAATAATGGTGCAGAGATTCCTGCCCGATGAAGTAATAAGAAAACTGGAAGATATTTATAAGTCATTATTACAGAGATGAATAAGCGCTTCCTTAAAAGTATGAGGGACAAGATGCCCGAATTTCTGAAACACGTGACTGGTCCGGTTTTCCGGAATAAATTGATCCGTAATTCAGAATTCCGGAAATATTATGATTTGCTGCTGAAACGCGAAGCAATGTCAAGTAATGAAATCAATGAGTACCAGTTTAATGAACTCAGAAAAATACTGATTTATGCTCATGAAAATGTTCCTTATTACACCGGACTTTTTAACAGTATAAACTTTAAGCCTGAAAAAATCAATTCCTTCGATGATATTAATGTAATTCCATGTTTGACAAAATCAATGATCAGGCAGAATTTTGAAAAACTTAAATCTGTCACAAGGGTCAATGGCGGAAGCTATACTACAACTACAAGTGGCAGTACAGGTGAACCTTTGAAGATTCTTCTCGATTTTGATTCATTCTTCAGGGAAACTGCCTTTGTTTATTATTTCAGAAGACAACTGGGCTACAGGTTTGATGACAAACTGGTTACTTTCAGAGGCATTGGATTCGGCAGTAAACTTTACAGTTTTAATCCGGTAAACAATGAAATAATTTTTTCACCATTCAAGCTATCGGCTCAAAATATAGAACTCTACCGGCAGAAGCTTAATGAGATGAAGCCGGCATATTTCAACGGATACATTTCAGCCATACATTACCTGGCGCAATTACTTTCCGACCATAAGAAATCGCTTGATTTTCAATTAAAAGGAATATTTTTTACATCTGAAAATATCAATGACACAGAAAGGCTTTTTGTTGAATCATTTTTTAATGTAAAAACAATGACTTTTTACGGGCATACTGAAAGATGTGTCATAGCCCAGGAATTTCAACATAATGAGTATCAGTTCGATCCATATTATGGTTACACTCAAAAGTTGCCATTGCATGATAACACATTTGAAATAATTGGTACAGGTTTTCTGAATAAAACGATGCCATTAATAAGATATAGAACTAATGATACCTGTTCAATTACAGCTGATAATAAGATCTCCATTTCAGGAAGAAGAAATATCAAGGATTTTCTTGTAGGGCTAAACGGTGAAAAAATAACCTATCCTGCTTTACATATATTGAGTGACACATTAATGAATGTAACTAATTACCAGTTTATTCAGGAGAGAAAAGGACATGCTGTACTATTAATTGTTCCTGGTCAGGATTTTAAAAGATCTGAGATACCTGTAATCAAAAATTCTATTGAAAGGAATATGAAAGGTGTCATTGATTTTGAAATAAGAATCGGAGACAATCTGATATTGTCCCCGTCAGGAAAATATCAGATGTTCATAACCAATATCACAAACTGAGACTCTAAAACTGTTATTAAACCGACATCACTATGAAGAAGCAATACATGAAAAACTTCAGGGATAACATACCAGAACCCCTGAAATATGTTTCAGCGCCAAATTGTTATGAAAAACTTCGACAAACTAATTTCCATGAAAAAGGTTGAAAATGGATATTACAAGAGCATAATATTAATCCTGACTTCAAGTTAAAAGGGATTTTTCTGATTTCTGAAAGTCCCGACCGTGAGCAATCGCGGTAAATTTCAAAAGTATATTTCAACAGTTACTAATTAATATGTCAGGTTTCAATATCACAAATTTCTATCTAGAATGAAAAAACAATTCCTGAAAAGAGTCAGAGATGATATGCCTGAGACACTTAAATATGTTACAGCTCCTTTGTTCAGGTTTAAGTTAATAAACAATAGGGAGTTTCGCATATATTCAAAGTTGCTTGAACATCGAGAAAAGCTTGATCACGACGCGATAAAAAGTTACCAATTTAATGCCCTGAAGGACACATTGATCTATTCTTTTGTTAATGTACCTTATTACACTGAGTTATTTAAAAAGGTATCCTTTGATCCTTATAAATTCACTGAAATAAGACAAATTGAGAAAATTCCACTTCTTACAAGAGAGCTGGTAACGAAAAATTTTGATAAACTCATTTCAACCAGGAAAGTCAATAACGGTTATTATATGGGGTCAACAGGCGGCAGCACAGGCTTTCCTTTAAAATTTTTACTCGATTATGACTCAATATACAAAGAAAATGCTTTTATATATTACTACCGAAAACGGTTGGGATATAGTTTAAGCGATAAGGTAGCAACGTTCAGGACTCGCGGGGCAGGAAATGTGTTATGGAGCATGAATCCAATGTACAAGGAAATTATTTTTTCAAATTCAAAACTTTCAAGGGTTACAATACTAAAATATGCAGATAAGATAAATCGCCTGAAACCGCAGTATTTTAACGGTTATATTTCCGCAATATGGTTCTTCTCGAAACTGCTTGAAGAGTACAACATAAATCTTGATTTCAGGCTACGCGGAATATTCCTTATATCTGAGAATCCCGATTTTGAGCAACGTAAGTTCATAGAGAATTATTTCAAAGCGAAATCATCGACTTTTTATGGTCATAGTGAGCGGGTAGTAATGGCCGAGGAGATTCTTCCTGACTTATATTCATTTGATCCATATTATGGATTTACCGAGCAGATCAAAATAGAAAATGATGAATATTCAATTGTAGGAACAGGGTTTCTGAACAGGAAAATGCCTTTGATCAGGTATAAGACTGATGATATCTGTATACCTGATAACCAATATTTCCGTATCATAGGTAAGAGGAGCAGTACTGATGGATTATATGGGATTAACAATGAGTTCCTGGCCGGAGTGGGACTTCACCTGAACCTTGAAATTTTTCAAAAGATTCTGACATATCAGTTTATACAGAAGGAAATCGGGAAAGCCGATATGTATGTTATTGTAAATAAGGATTTCCTGAATGAAGATCTGAAAATGATTAAGAAAGAAATTGACTACCAGACAAAAGGGGTTATCGATATTAATATAAGTGTTGTGGACAGTCTGGTTCTGTCACAAAGAGGCAAATATCAAAGGATTATATCTCAGATAGAGAATTAGTGATCTGAATATCAGTTTCTTGCCATTATATTTAATAAAGAAAACCAAAAATCAAAATTGTCTGAAAAATCAAAAACAGAGAAAATATGAAAAAGCAATTCATGAAAACAGTCAGGGACAATATGCCTGAGTCTCTGAAATACCTTACAGCTCCTTTATTGCGGAATAAGCTCATCTATAATAAAGAATTTTGCAAGTATTACCAGCTCCTGGGCGACAGGGAAACCCTTGATGAAAAAGCTATCACAGAATATCAGTTTAATCAGTTGAAGGAGATTTTGATCTATTCCTATTCTTATGTGCCTTATTATAAGGATTTATTTAATAAAATATCATTCGATCCGTTTAAGTTTACTGATTTTAAACAGATCGAGACGATACCTTTTCTGACGAGGGAGCTGGTGGTGAAAAATTTCAATGCACTTATTTCAACAAGAAAATCTGAGAAAGGATATTATGTCGGATATACAGGTGGAAGTACCGGTTTGCCTCTGAAGTTTTTGCTCGATTATGACTCTATTTTTAAAGAAAATGCCTTTATTTATTATTATAGAAAGCAATTAGGTTATACTTTTAGTGACAGAGTTGCCTCTTTCAGATATCTTGGACCAGGAAAACTTTTATGGAGATCCAGTCCGATGTACAGGGAAGTAATATTCTCTAATTCAAGGCTGTCGAAACTTACAATAAAAAAATACGCAGAAAGGATAAACAAATTTCAGCCCCAATATCTGAACGGGTATCTTTCTGCAATCTGGTACTTTTCAAAACTTCTCAAAGAATATAATATTAAACTTGATTTCAATTTAAAAGGCATTTTCCTGATTTCTGAGAATCCTGACGTTGAACAACGCGAATTCGTCGAAAGATATTTTAATGTGAAATCCTCAACCTTCTATGGTCATAGTGAACGCGTAGTTATTGCACAGGAAATGAAACCTGGTTTATATGCATTTGATCCATACTATGGATACACCGAACAGATTCCCATGAAAAATAACGATTATGCAATCGCGGGTACTGGATTTCTAAACAGGACGATGCCATTAATCAGATACAAAACTGATGATATCAGCATTCCTCAAAAAAAATTCTTTAAAATAATCGGAAAAAGGAACAGCAAAACCGGGTTATATGGAATAAATAATGAATTTCTGACTGACACCGGGTTCTATATGGGTCCTGTGGCCTTTCAGAATATTATTAACTATCAGTTCAGGCAGAAGGAAAAAGGGAAGGCAGATATGTTCATCATAGTTAATAAAGATTTTCAGAAAGAAGAATTGACTACAATAAAGAGAGAGATCGACCTTGAAACAAAGGGTGTGATTGATATAGATATCAGGATTATTGACAATATGGTTCTGACTGAGCGTGGTAAATACCAAAAGTTCATTTCTCAGTTGAATTAATATACTGAATATAAGATACATATTAATATAGTATTTCAAACTTTCTGCCAGTTGAAAATAGAATGAAAAAGCAATTCATGAAAAACATCCGGGATAAGATTCCTGAAAGTATGAAGTATATTATGTCACCCTTATTCCGGCATAAACTTTTGAATAATAAACAATTCCGGAGATATTATATGATGCTTGAAGACAGGAAATCGTTAACTCAGGAAACAATTCGGGATTTCCAACTCAAACAATTAAAAGAAATCTTAATTTACTCATACAGATACGTTCCTTATTATACAGAATTATTCGATAAGATATCTTTTGATCCTTCAAAGTTCACTGAGTTCAAACAAATTGAGCAAATCCCCTTTCTGACAAGAGAAATTGTAACTGAAAAATTCAATAAGCTTATTTCAACAAAAAGAACAAAAAATGGTTACTACGTCGGAACAACCGGTGGAAGTTCGGGCATTCCTCTCAAGTTTTATCTTGACTATGATTCAGTCTATAAAGAGAATGCATTTATTTATTACTATCGGAAGAGCCTGGGATATGATTTTAATGATATGATGGCAACTTTCAGAAATCTGGGAGATGGTAACAAATTCTGGAGTTATAACCCAATGCATAATGAATTAATATTTTCTAATACAAAACTATCAAAAGTCACTCTGCCAAAATACGTGCAAAAAATCAACGAAATCAAACCTAAATATCTCAATGGCTATCTTTCATCTATATGGTATTTTGCAAAATTACTGAAAGAGTATAATATGGTTCCTGATATTAATCTGAAAGGTATTTTTTTGATTTCTGAAAATATTGACTACGGTCAACGGGAATTTATAGAACAATTTTTTAAAGTGAAAGCGTTACCTTTTTACGGGCATAGCGAACGGGTTGTTATAGCAGAGGAGAAGGAACCATACCATTACTCTTTTGATCCTTACTATGGCTTCGCCGAGAATATTGCCTCAGATAATGGATACATAATTGTTGGAACGGGATTCTTAAATAGAACCATGCCTTTTATCAGATATAAAACCGATGATATTTGTTATCATGAAGGTAATTATTACAGAATTGAAGGAAAAAGGATAAGTAAAACGGGACTATACGGGAAAAATAATGAATTTCTGACCGGAACCGGGTTTGTCCTTGGTATACAGGTGTTTAAAAATATCATCACTTATCAGTTTATACAGAAGGAAAGGGGAAAGGCCGATATGTATATAATTGTAAATAAAGATTTTCATCCAGGAGAGCTGAAAACTGTTAAAAAAGAAATTGATTTTCAGACCAGAGGCATTATTGATATTGATATCAAAATAGTTGACAACCTGGTTTTAACGAAACGCGGGAAGTATCAAAAATATATTTCCTATGTCGGGAATGAATAATAGAAACAAAATATTTAATTCAAATTCCTTCTGATGGATAACTGGTATTTTAACAGGTTAATGACAATGTCTGCAGGTGAAATATACTACAGGTTATTGCAGCAAATCAGAGGGTATTTTGAGGAGAAATTCATAAAAGAAGCTGTTTTACAGACTGAAAAAGTAAAATCTGAAAGCAACATTCTGGGAATATCTTTAAAGAAATTTGAACCCATTCCCAATTCATTGAAATTATTCGGAACCGAATTCAAATTTGACAACCCTGATGAAATCAACTGGCATAAAGACCCGCGATCGGGAGAAACCTTCAAGCTCCTCTTTTACAGAAAGATAAATATAAGGGAGAAGCCTGATCTTTCCGCAAAATATGTATGGGAAATAAACCGCCTTCAGTTTTTAACAGGAGTGTGCATTAACTACCGGACAGGTTTGAATCAGGATGATTTGGATCTGTTTATTAAAATTAACCGATCGTGGATTGCTCAGAATCCTTTTCTTAAAGGTGTGAACTGGTACAGTAATATCGAGATCAATTTAAGATTGATCACCTGGTTTTTTTGCTGGGAAATTCTTGACGCCGAGGATCTTATGACCCGCTACTCTTATTTTGAAGAATTCGTACAAAATGAATGGCTGCCGGTCATAAGGAAACATTGCACTTATTCGTACAATAATCCTTCAAAATATTCTTCAGCTAACAACCACCTGATTTCTGAATATGCCGGTTTATTCATTGCCTCTTCAAAATGGCATTTCAAAGAGTCAGAAAAATGGACTAAATATTCTCAAAAAGGGCTTGAAAGAGAGATTTTGCGACAGCATTCCCGGGACGGAGTAAATAAGGAGGAAGCAGCTGAATATATCCAGTTTATTACCGATTTCTTTCTTTTGGCTTTCGTTGTCAGAGAAAAGACAGGAAATCATTTTTCTGACCAGTTCAAACAACGTCTTTGTAAGATATTCTGCTATATTTTTGATCTGCTGGACCGTAAAGGAAATTTTCCGAAATATGGAGATGAGGATGATGGTAGATGCTTTCTCCTTGACTTTGATAAAGAGAGTAATAATTTCAAATCTTTGCTTACTTCCGCTGCTATTTTATTCCGCGATCGTGAATTCAAATCCAAAAGCAGCGGCTTTGATTTGAAAAACAGATTTTTGTTCGGGAGCAGCGGAGAAGCAACTTACGAATCAATTACTGAAACAGGAATTTCTGAATCTTCAAAATTTTATACCCATGAGGGCCATTTTCTCTTTCGGAAGGTTGAAGGCAGTCTCGAAACTTATTTGCATTTTGATGCAGCTCCGCTGGGCTTCCTTTCAATTGCTGCCCATGGACACGCAGATGCTTTATCATTTACTCTGAATGTGGATGGCCAACCGGTATTTGTTGATCCCGGAACTTACACCTATCATACTGAACCTGAATGGAGAAAATATTTTATTGGTACGCTTGCTCATAATACTATAAGAGTGAACAGGAAGGATCAGGCTGTGAGTGGAGGCCCAACTCTCTGGACAAAAAAATATAAATCGCGGATATTGGACCTTGATTTAGGTAAAAATACCGATCATGTCAACGCAACGCATAATGGTTACAGGAAGATAGGCGTTCAACATATACGTGATGTCGTTTTTGACAAGTTAAAAAATGAATTTAAAATTCTCGATACAATAATTGTTTCAAAGAACAGGAAAATAGAGCTTGAAATTCCATTTCACATTCACCCTGAAATAAACATTAGTGCGGAATCGGGTAATAGTTTCCTGCTTACAAAAGATAAAATCAGGGAAACTGAGTTTTTTATTGATGATAAACTTCAGCCTGAAATTGTTATTGGACAAATTAGTCCTCAGATCCTGGGATGGTACTCGGGATCTTTTTTAAAAAAGGAACCAACAAATGTAATCTACTGCAGAACTCAGATAGATTGCTCAACTTCTTTTAGATTTTTAATTAAGATTAAGTAATATGGATATCAGTATTTTCGGTCTTGGGTATGTGGGTTGCGTCAGTCTCGGATGTCTGGCAAAAAACGGACACAAAGTTATCGGAGTCGATACGAATCAGACAAAAATTGATCAGATAAACTCAGGCAGAGCAACAATTATTGAAAAAGAAGTTGATACAATTATAGCTGAACAAAGAGCAGCAGGTCACATTGAAGCAACAAATAGTGTATCGGATGCTGTGTTGGGTTCTGATATCTCTATTATTGCAGTTGGAACACCAAGCACCGACAAAGGGCATTTGAACCTTCAGTATATTTTTAAAGTTGCTGAGGATATAGGAGAAGCTTTAAAAACCAAATCAGCGTTCCATATTATCGCCATCAGGTCAACAATTATGCCGGGGACGTGCGATAATGTTGCATCTGTGATTGAGAAAATCTCAGGAAAAAAAAGGAATGTAGATTTTGCCTTGGTGGATAATCCTGAATTTTTGAGGGAAGGAACCGCTGTCCGCGACTATTATAACCCGCCTCTCACCCTGGTTGGCTCCGATAATCATGATGCAGCAGAAAAAGTAGCTGATCTTTACAGGCAATTGCCTGCGGAAATCATAATCACTGATCTCAAAACGGCTGAGATTATGAAATATATAAATAACACGTATCACGCACTTAAGATCTCTTTCGGAAATGAAGTCGGGAACATTTGTGCCGAGCTTGGAATTGATTCACATAAAGTGATGGATATTTTCTGCAAGGACAAACAACTCAATATTTCGCCGTATTATTTTAAACCGGGTTTTGCATTTGGAGGTTCCTGTCTTCCAAAAGATCTTAAGGGACTTCAGACTCTTGCACATGATCTTTATGTTGATATACCCCTTATAGAAAGTATCAATAAAACCAATGAGATTCAGATACAGCGTGCTATAAAACTTATATATAAATATAACAACAGAAAGCTGGGTTTCCTCGGATTAAGTTTTAAAGCCGGAACCGATGATCTGAGAAATAGTCCCACAGTAAGCATTATAGAATCTCTGCTTGGAAAAGGTTGTAAGCTTGGTATTTATGATAAGAATATTAATCTTGCAATGCTTACCGGAACAAATAAGGATTATATCGATTCACGAATACCGCATCTGTCCAATCTGCTTGTAAATATGCCCGAGAAACTTGTTAGCGACAGTGATGTAGTTATAGTAAACACAAAGGAGACCGAATTCTTCAATCTGGTTCAGGGAATTGATAATAAGCTTATTATTGATTTCGTCAGGTTAGACGAATCATTATTGACAAAGAGTAATTATGTCGGCATAAACTGGTAAAAATGAGATCTTTTCAAGATAAACATATACTGATAATAGTTGAAAACCTTCCGGTCCCATTTGACAGGAGAGTGTGGCAGGAAGCATCAACATTGAAAGAGAACGGAGCTGACGTGAGCATCATCTGTCCTAAAATGAAGGGCTATATGTCTTCTTATGAGGTGATAAATGGCATTGAAATTTACCGTCATCCTTTACCTCTCGAAGCGAGAGGCGCATTTGGATATTTTCTTGAATACACTACGGCATTATTCTGGGAGTTTTTCTTAAGCTGGAAAATCTACTTCAAAAAAAGGTTCCAGGTGATCCATGGTTGTAATCCTCCCGATCTGATCTTTCTTGTCGCTCTCTGGTTCAAGATATTTGGTGTTAAGTATGTATTTGATCATCATGACATTAACCCTGAATTGTATTATGCTAAGTTTAGCAGAAAGGGGTTCTTTTATAAGGTGATGGTCTTTTTTGAAAGGCTTACATTTCTTACAGCCGACTTCAGTATAGCGACAAATGAATCGTACAAAGAAATCGCGATACGGCGGGGAAAAATGAATGAAAATAAGATTCAGGTTATAAGAAGCGGTCCAAAACTTGACAGACTTAAATTGCTTCCTCCCGACAAACAATTTTTTAAAGGACGGAAATATCTTGTTGGTTATGTCGGAGTAATAGGAGAGCAGGAGGGAATCGATCTGCTGCTTGAAAGCGTAAAATACATCGTATCTCAAAGAAGTGATATTCAGTTCGCCATTGTCGGTGGAGGCAGCGATCTTGAAAAGATGAAACAATTGACGACTGACCAAGGGCTTAATGAATATGTTGATTTTTACGGCAGGGTTCCCGACGATTTAATGATTGCAGTGCTTAACTCCGCTGACATTTGTGTAAATCCGGATAAGCCGACCGAGATGAATAATCTTTCAACGATGAATAAGATCATGGAGTATATGGCGCTAAAGAAGCCTATTGTACAATATGATCTGAAAGAAGGAAAGTTCTCAGCGCAGGGAGCCTCCTTGTATGCCATAAACGGAGATACCAGGGATTTTGCTGTAAAAATCATACAATTGGCAGATGATCAGTCTCTAAGAATCAACATGGGCAACCTGGGATATAACAGGGTTGTAAATGAACTTTCATGGGATTACGAAAAAGAGAAATTAACTGGTTTTTACAGCCAGATACTTTTTAAAGAGAGGGAGGTCTTGGTAGTATGAATATCGATCACATCTGTTTTGCAGTTAAGGATCTGCAGGAAGGTATTGCTTATTGGGACCGTGTATTCGGTTACAAGCAAATGACGGAAATCGTAATAAATTCACTTCAGAAGGTGAAGGTGACCTTTCTGAAGAAAGAAAATGATATCCTTATAAAACTCATCGAACCTCTTGAGACTAACCAGTCACTTGTTAATTTTGTCAATAAAGGAGGAGGATTTCATCATCTCTGTTTCAAATGCGATGATGTAGCTGAGAATATGAAAGAGCTAAAGGAAAAAGGATTGCTAACCTTGGTACCACCGCAGAAAGGAGAAGCATTCAATAATCACAAGATTGCATTTCTGATGGCAAAATATGGGATCAATATCGAGTTAATTGATACTGATGAAAAAGCCGGAATAATTCCAGGTGACGATTATTAAGAAATTTGTGTGAAATCGACGGGCTATTTTATCCCAAAATGTTTTTTGATGATTTTTGCTTTCTGAGAATCAGGAATATCCGCTGTCTTCATAAGACCCTGATTTTGTGTGTACAGGAATTTTTGCATACTTGTCTTAAGGACGACTTTTGCAGGGTTACCAACAATGACAGAATTTTCAGGAAATCTTCCCCGCACGACACTGCCGGCTCCTACAACACAGTTATCTCCAATGATAGTATTCGGCAGGATAGTACAGTTATCTCCTATAAATACATTATTTCCTATTTTGACTTTCCCAAATACGTCTGCATTTGGAAAATCTTCCTCGAAGGACCATATTGCCCCATCGTGAGTGATTATTTCGGTGCCTCCGGCTATAGCTACATGATCTCCAATCTCAATCAGATATGGTTCGGTAGAGAACGACATGGTATTTAACCGGCAACCCTCGCCAATCTTCATACCCTGCTTCCTGAGATATCTTATTTTGCTTTTTATGCTTGCTTTCTTCAGGTACATTAGCTGAAGACGTTTCATTACGCTCATAATCTGCATAAGGCATGTAATAAGAATGTTAATATCATTCGGTATCAGGACTCAATTGTTTCGACAATGAATTTACATAATTGAGTTCCCGCATTTGCAGAAAATTCAGTATTAGGATGAGAGTTATTTGGATGAGATGCATTATTGTCCAGCAGATACAAACTCCCTTCAGTCTGAAGCTTATAATAATCCCAAATATAGATATTGTCTCCTTCCTCGTTCCATTCATTCATCATCCATTCATAGAATTCATAAGTTCTTCTTGCCTCGTCTTCTGTCATCTGATTTTTTGTACATACTACCGGGGTCCAGACAATAAACCTGGTATCAGGGAACTCATGCATTTTCTTTTTAAGTGCATTGTACTGAAGTTTGTAATTCTCAAGCCTCTTTTCATCCGAATTAATATCGGGCAATCCCGTATCTTTTGATATCCTGCTTACAGGGAAACAATGCTTGAAAATGATGACTTCATATTCTTTTGTCAGCATCTCAAGTGTTGGTTCCTCCATGAAGGATTGCTCTCCGGCATTTTTTACCCAGATATTATAGTAATCATATGGATAATTATTCCATCCATATGGCGAAGATCTCGGGAAAGCAATCTCCTTAATCTCAAAATCAGTTTTATTTACCTGGTTGTATTCTGCAAAAAACTTTTGGACATCACCTTTCTGGGTAAGCTTATAAAAATACCTGTTGGATTTTCCCAGCCAGATACTCATACCTGTACTATGATGCAGAAAAAGTATTTTTTTCATAGTGAAATCAATTATGTACGCACCTGATGTATTTTCCTCCCTGATAAACCACGCCTCCTCTGAAAATCTTGTTCATGACAACACCAGTTGAATCTGCCCCATCCAATCTCCTGTAAATCGCATTTACCGGATCGCTCGTAGAACTCCACCAGTAAGAGAGCAATCCGATGTCGTTAAATACTCCACTTGGGCCATAACGGTATCCCCCTGGTAAAGCTGACCATCCGCTGGTATTTGTTCCGTTCATGCCGGTTGCCCAGCCTGTAGTGTTTTTCATCTGTGCTCCCTGGTTTGTGCCACGCCATTCATATAAATTTACCTGTGCGGGATCCATTCCCAGGAATAGTTCAAGTGTCTGAAAATCAATATCAGAAGGTACATGCCAACCTGTCGGGCAAAGTTTTCCTGTCGCAACAGTGTAGAAGTTATAGATGGCGCCGTATACCGGTTTGTTTGTTGTACCGTCGTTTGCATAAAAGCAATATGCCGGAGAAATTGCAGTTGACCATGCTGTGTTATCGGTGATGTTTGTTATCGGAGTATTGTCATTAAGAATTGTTGTCTTAAGGTTTTCAGCCATCCATAATTGAGTACCGATCAGCACAGTGTTGTATGTATTACCATCAGTATCAGCGATCTTCGTGCTAAAAACAATCTGATTTCCATAACCGGTGCCAAGGCTATTTGTAGCATAAGCTCTGATATAATAAACTGTACCATTTGTCAATCCTGCTATATTACTGGCAAAAACACCTGTCCCTGTCCCATCACTGGTTTTGAAATTTGTTGTTGTAGGAGTTGGTGTTGTAGCCCAGCAGACGCCTTTTGCGGTTACCGCTGCGCCCCCGTCCGAGGTAATATTTCCTCCGGAGACTGCAGTAGTCAAAGCCGGAGTCACAATTGATGTAGTTATTACCGGAACTGATGGTGCAGTAGTGGTAAATGAGAAATCGCTTCCATAAGCTGTTCCAATACTGTTTGTAGCGTATGCTCTTACATGATAGACTGTTGAAGGAAGTAACCCGGTGAGATTACTTGTGAAAGTTCCTTTACCTGTACCGTCTGATGTTTTGGAGTCAGTTAAAGACGGATTTGCTGAAGTAGACCAGCAAACTCCTCTGGCAGTTACGGTTGCACCGCCATCATCAGTAACATTTCCACCGGATACTGCAGAAGTAGCAGCTACTAAAGTGGCGCTGGTTGTCGTAAGTGTGGGAACTGCCAATGTCTTAAAGCTAAGCTCATTTCCATAAGAAACACCTGCGCTATTTGTGGCATAAGCACGAACGTAATATGTTATTCCGGGTTGTAATCCTGTAAGATTACTTACAAAGGCGCCTTGACCGGCTCCATCCAATGTCACATCATTTGCAGTCGTCGGACCTGTTGTTGTAGCCCAGCATACACCTCTCACTGTTATTGAATCATTTCCGCCGGATGTAATATTACCTCCGGAAACTGCTGTATTGGAGGTTATTGAACCAACAGGAGCAGTTGTGAGTGTTGCAAGGTTTACGGGAGTAGTTGTTGCAGTAACTTCATTTCCGTAGGCTGTTCCAACTTTATTTGTAGCATACGCCCTTACATAGTACATTGTGTTGGGTGTGAGACCTGTAATCTTGCTTACAAAACTTCCTCCCAGACTTCCATCGGTAGTATGGTTATTATCGGTTGTAGGTCCGGTGGATGTTCCATAACAAACACCTGAAACTGTTATCATTGAACGACCGTCACTGGTGATATTGCCTCCCGTTGTAAGGGAGTTTATTGTTACACCAGTTATATCAGCAGTTGTCAGACTAGGGATCACTGGATCCTTTCTGCAACTATTTAATATGGTTATTCCAATGATCAGGACACAACAAGTTGCGAAGGCAAAATTTCTTTTCATTATTGTTGTTTTTACATTAAACAATTATTCTGAGAAAGTGTTCTAATTTTTCATACATCTCACATATTTTCCACCCTGTTTTATAACTCCGCCTCTGTAAACCTGGGTTATTGGTACCAATGTTATGGGGTCAACTCCATCAAGTCTCCTGTAAGTTGCATTAACCGGAGATCCACCATCATCTGAAGTCCACCAGTATGTCAGGTCCCCAGCGTTATTGAAAACTCCGCTTCCACCATAACGATACCCTCCAGGGAGGCCGGTAAATCCGCTTGTATTTGTCCCATTTCCAGCATTCCAGCCAGATGTGCTTTTCATTTGGGTCCCCTGGTCAGTACCACGCCAACCCCATATCGTTAACTGTGCTGTCGGCATTCCGAGGAATGACTCAAGATTCTCATATTCCACATCAGATGGCACATGCCAGCCTGTTGGACATAACTTAAGTGTATTAACTGCAAACCAGTTGTATATAGCGCCATATAAAGGTTTATACGTAGTTTCATCGTTAGCATACCAGCAATAAGCATCTGTGGTTGCATTCATCCAAAGTGTATTGTCAGTTATATTAGGAATAAGTGTATGGTCAGTATATGTTGTGGTTTTCAGGTTTTCTGCCATCCAGACCTGACTACCAATAGTTACTGTGTTATATTTATTTCCTTCAATATCAGCCATTTTTGTATTAAAACTTACCTGGTTTCCATAAGTTGTTGCGGCACTGTTTGTTGCATATGCGCGAACATAATAGGTTGTACCGTTTGATAAGCCGGTTATACTACTGGAGAAACTGGCTGATCCTGTACCATCTGAGGTTTTTGAATCAGCTGTTGTCGGATTTGGAGATGTCGACCAGCAGACACCTTTGGCAGAAATTGCTCCACCTCCGTCAGAACTTATTGTTCCACCCGAAACTGCAGAAGTTACATCGATTGAAGTCACAGCATTTGTTGTTAATGAAGGTGCAACAACTGCAACAGTGATAAATTGAGCATCACTTCCATAGGCTGTTCCTGATACATTTGTTGCATATGCGCGTACATGATAGACAGTCCCGGGTAATAACCCGGTTATATTGCTAACAAACGATCCTGTTCCCGTGCCATCAGTTGTTTTAGAATTTGATGTTGTAGGATTTGAAGTGGTTGCCCAGCAAACGCCTCTTGCGGTTACTGCCCCTCCGCCATCCGATGTTATATTGCCACCTGATGCAGCTGTTGTTAATGTAATTGAAGTGACAGCAGTTGTTGTAAGTGTTGGTACAAGTATAGCAGGGGTTGTAAATATGATCTCATTACCATAAGCAGTACCTCCGGAATTCACTGCGTAAGCACGTAAATGATAAGTTGTACCTTGTGTCAGTGTTGTGAGACTGCTTGTGAAAATTCCGGTACCATTACCATCAGTTGTTTTTGAATTTGATGTGGTAGGATTTGATGTGGTTGCCCAGCATACACCTCTTGCTGTTACTGCCGCTCCGCCGTCAGCTGTTATATTGCCTCCTGATGAAGCCGTTGTGAAAGTAATTGAAGTAACTGCAGTTGTTGTAAGTGTTGGAACTAATATAGGATTTGTGGTAAAAACAACTTCATTCCCATAAGCTGGTCCTGCACCATTCACTGCATACGCGCGAACGTGATAGGTCGTACCGGGTAATAAACTGGTAAGGTTACTTACAAAGCTTCCTTCGCCTGTTCCGTCAGAAGTCAGAGAATTGCTAATTGTGGGATTGACAGAAGTTGACCAGCAGACTCCTCTTCCGGTTACCGTACCACCACCGCTCGAGAGGACATTTCCGCCAAGTATAGCAGAGGTTTGGGTAATTGAAGAAACTGCACTTGTTGTGAGTGTAGGAAGTAATATAAGTCCTGTAGTAAAAGATATTTCGTTTCCATATGCCGTGCCGGCAGAATTTGTAGCATAACCACGCACGTAATATGTTGTGCCCGAAGATAGACCGGTTAAATTGCTTACGTAACTGCCTGTTCCTGTTCCATTAGATGTTTTAGAATCATTTGTAGTCGGGCCTGTTGAGGTTTTCCAGCAGATGCCTCTTGTTGTTACTACACCTCCGCCGTCAGAGCTGATATTACCTCCTGAAACCGCACTTGTTAATGTTATTGATGTTATTGATGCAGTAAGAAGTGTGGGCACTGCTACGGGATTGGTGTTGAAAGAAACCTCAGTGCCATAAGCAGTACCGGCGCTATTTGTTGCATAAGCCCTGAGGAAATAAGTTACCCCTGGTTGTAAGCCTGTAAGATTGCTTATGAAACTTCCGGTGCCGGCGCCATCTGTCGTTTTATCGTTCGTTATTGTCGGACCTGTTGCAGTTGCCCAGCATACGCCTCTTGCCGTTACGGCATCATTGCCATCAGCTGTAATATTTCCTCCTGATATTGCTGTAGTGAGAGTGACTGATGAAACGTCGGTTGTAGTAATTGCTGGTAGTACGATTGCAGTAGTGGTGGCTGTTATTTCATTTCCATATGCTGTTCCGGCGCTGTTGGTTGCATATGCCCTGATGTGGTAAAGAGTGTTTGGAGAAAGACCGGTTACATTGCTCAGGAAAACTCCCATACCGGAATCATCGGTCGTATGACTGCCGGAAACAACTGGCTCACTGGTTGTTGCATAGCATACTCCACGGGCAGATATTGATGCACCTCCATCACTTGTGACCGATCCGCCACTTACCATGGTACTGACGGTAATGTTAGTAGCCTCTGCAGTAGATACGGTAGGTATTACGGCGTCTTTTTTACAGCTATCATTGATAGTTAAAAAACTAAACAAAATGACCAGAACGGATAATGGTAATATATTTTTCATACAGACATCTGTTAATTTTTAATTAATGAAGAAGTTGATTTTTTCCCTTTAGAATTCTTATAAAAAATGCAATAGATTAGTAACTTTTTCAGCAAATAAAATGTATTTTTTTTTCTTGAAAATATTATTTTGATAAACAGCGGAAAACTGATGATAAACCAGGGTTTTTGAAGTGCGCTGCTAAAGGTGAGTTCGTAGGATTAGACAATTATAGCTTCTTAATTTTTTTGCCAGTCGCGCTTATCGTCAGCTCCTGTTTCAGTTCATAAACGTGAGGAATTTTATGCAGAGCAAGATGCTTTGTACAATGAGATATTATTGACTCTTTACTTACAGGATTTTTTGCATCTTTTCTTACTACTACAGTAGCCTTTAACATCTCTCCCTCGATTTCATCTTCAATGCCCTCAACAAGGCAGTCTATTACTTCAGAAATTTCAAGTATGACAGCTTCAATTTCCTTTGGACTTATCCTTTTTCCACGAACCTTAATGATCTCTTTCTTACGTGCAGACAGAAAAATATAACCATCATCGTCAATTGTTCCAAGGTCACCCGTGTAGAGCCATCCGTTCTTCAGAGCATTATTTGTGTCTTCCTCGTCAGCAAAATATCCTTTCATAATATTGTCTCCGCGGGCAATTACTTCTCCGGTTTCACCCGGTTTAACATCTTCACCCGCTTCATTAATTATTTTTAATTCAACCCCGGGGATTCCTTTCCCGATTGATCCTTTTTTCTTTTCGTACATATCATGAGGCAGATAGGAGAGTCGTGCTGTAGCTTCAGTCTGACCATACATAACAATGAATTTAACTGTCGGGAAACTTTCCCTGAACTCATCAATAAAAATGAATGGCAACTTACCGCCTGCCTGTGTAACATATTTCAAATTGGGGAACTCAGTCGTTCTGAAAGAATCAGATTTTCTGAGCAGAATCTGAAAGTGACTTGGTACTCCGGCAAATCCTGTACATTTATTATCCCTGAGATCTTTAATGACACTTCCCAGAAAAATAAATGAATTATTCAGTACAATGGACCCGCCCACTCGCAGATGAGTGTGCAAGAGAGAGAGGCCATAACAATAATAAAACGGCAGGACGACAAGCATCCTGTCATCTTTTTTCAGTTTCAGGTAATTTACAATTGATTCGGTATTAGCAATAAGGTTTTTGTGGGAGATCACTACACCTTTGGGTTTTCCTGTTGAACCTGATGTAAAGATGATCTCGGCGGTTGTCTCTTTGTTAAAATCCTTATTTATTGAGGGTTGCGAATCAGTACTCTTCCTAATGATGGTTTCAGGGAAAATGCAGTTATCTGTCTTCAGGGAGAGTCTTTTTTCAATATCCCTGGTAACGAACATTACCGAAGGATCAGTAAGATTGCTGATATAGCTGAAATTTTCTTTTTCAATAGCCGGATCAAGTGGGATACATATATTGCCTGACTTAATAATAGAAAGGTAAGCAGTAATAAAAAAAAGATTGTTCACCGAAATGAGGATAATATTTTTATTCTGTCCGAACTCATTTTCCAGTCTGGATGCCAGGTCAAGACAGGTATTATAGAGCTTGATATAAGAGATCTCTTCTTTACCAACTAGGAATAGTTTATCCATTCCGGCGCTCTGCTCGAAAAAATAGTTAAATGCATTCATACATAGAATTGTTAATGATCCTGCGAGATTAAGATCTTCAGGAATGCTGATGTTGCGATTAAACCTTAATACCGTAATAATCTCTGATTGGAGACATTCGTAAATACTCAGTAGTTCTTTTTTTCCTTTCAAAATTGCCGAAAAGAGCCTTAACTTTTTCTACAGGTTCACCCATAACTTCTGCAACTTCCTCAGGCGAATAGTCATTTTCGAAGCCATACCAGTAGCTGTCCATTAGTCCGAAAGGCATCTGAAAGAAGAATTCCTCCTGGGTTTGTTCTGCTGAATAGGTATCGGTAGTAGGGGTGCGGTCGATGATGCCTTTTGGAACCCCAAGAAATTTCGCAAGTTGATAGACCTGGGTTTTGTAAAGATTTCCTATTGGCATGATATCTGCACCTCCGTCACCGTATTTTACAAAGAACCCTTGTTCCTGTTCGTGTTTGTTTGGGGTACCGATAACTGCATAATGCAATGATTCAGCGTGATAATACAGAGTTGCCATTCTGCATCTCTGTTTGAAATTTGAGGCAGCAACGATCTGAAGATAATCCTTAACCGGAAGGATCTGGTCCTCCTGGTTTCCTTTGCTGTCAATAATAGTAAGTGTGAATAATGGCGGAAGGTTATTTGATAATCCGCTCTGCTTTATACCGATCTTCATTTTGTAGTTTTTGGGATCATACATCGGGAAAACATGTCTGACCGCTTCATCGCGTTTTTCATAGCATTTAAAACCTGCCAGGGCTGCTGTTATGTCTTCTTTTATTGCCTTTACACCAAATTTTGCAGTAAGCTCGGTTGCCAGTGCCTCACTATCGTGACTTGAATCTTTTTCAGGCATCATAACGCCCAAAACCTTTTCAGGGCCAAATGCTTTTGCAGAAAGCGCCAGACACACTGAAGAGTCTATTCCCCCGCTGGTCCCGACAACAGCTCCGAGCCTTCTAAGGTTGTGCAAGACATCATTTTGCAGCTTGTGGATAATTGTATCAACTACTTCTTCCACATTATTCAGAAGAATGATATCTTTTGAAAACGGTTTTTTTGATTTCATATTGGTATTAATTAAGAGTGAAGTTGGAAATCGCTTATTATTTTAAGATTGCTCAGATCTCTTGGTTTAAACTCTTCGTTATGATTTTCAATAAATTGATAATAAAGAAGATGAGTTGATATGATTGCGCTAAGGACCATATTATCAACCTCCGATGAGACTCCTGTCTTTTCAATTTTTGAGATTAATGCCTTAACTGAATCATAATTAAAAATTGCAGCTTTTCTGAAATAAGATTCAGAAAGCATTGTCTGCACATATTCCGAAGCATGGTCAGATATAAACACATTTTTAATCGGAGCCCTGTAAGGTTGTTTCTGTCTGTTAAGAATTTTTTCAGGTATTTTATTTTTCAAAAGGCGCTTCAGTAAATATTTTTCATTAAGCCCTCTCAGCTTATAATCTGCTGGCAATGAGGAACAAAATTCAATTACCCGGTAATCGAGGAATGGAAATCTTCCTTCAACTGAATTGGCCATACCCATCCTGTCACCTTGCGATGAAAGAAGATAACCCGACATGAATACTGTTGTCTCCAGCCATTGTGATTTCGACAATTGATTCCACGAATCAAAATTCTCAGGAAGTCTTTTCATCAGGTCATTCAGAACAGAATAGTCTTTCAGTTCATTTTTAATGTTATCAGAAAAGTGCTTCTTGATATGGTTTGCATTATTCCATCTGAGAAGATGTGAATAGAAAGGATTGTCTACATCCTCAAGCCTGAATCCATAGAACATCTTGAGCAAATTCGGGTTCACATCCTTCATCTGCGTCAGATAAGGATAAAGTTTTTTAAACAGTAATGGTCTGAATTTAGAATCTGGTTGTGCTGCCCAGAATCTTTTTATTTTGGATTCTTTGAAAATATCATAACCCGCCAGGATTTCATCCGAACCTTCGCCGGTAACCACAACTTTAATCCTGTTTTCTCTGACAAGCCTGGAGAGAAGAAGCATAGGAGCCGGAGCGGTACGCAAAATAGGTATTTCTGAATGCCATATTACCCTGTTAAACGATTCAGAAATATCCTTCGAAGTGCAGACCATTGATTTATGTGTTGTTCCGAAATATTGAGCAGCCTCATACTGGTAGACACTTTCATCAAAATCTTTTTCATCGAATCCGATTGAAAAAGTATTCAGGATTCCAGGTTCAATATCTTTTATATAGGCAACAGTTGCGCTTGAATCTATCCCTCCGCTAAGGTATGCTGCAACTTCAACATCGGCTCTTAAACGTATTCTCACTGAATCGGAAAAGAGCTCATGAAATTTGTCCATTGCATCGCCGAAGGAGATTTTTGTATCGATGAAATTGAAATCCAGGTCCCAGAATTTTTCAATTGAAAGACCTTCCCTGTTATAAATGCCAAAGTGACCCGGAGGCAATTCATAGATTCCTTTAAATGCAGTATTTGGAGTTATGGTAGTCCAGTAAGTGAATACCTGGGCCAGGTTTTCAGGACTCAGTTCGCGGTGTATATTTCTCTGCTGGAAGAGAGCTTTTATCTCGGAAGCAAAGGAAAATACGCCATTACTGATATTATAAAAAAAAGGACGGATGCCTACACGGTCTCTTGCAACGAAGACTTCTTCACTGAATTTATCCCATATTGCAAATGAAAACTGACCGTTCAATAAACTGAGACATTTTTTGCCATAAACTATATACAGTTGGATCAAAACCTCAGTGTCGGAATTTGTCCTGAATGTACATCCCTTATTTTCAAGCTCGATCCGGAGTTCTTTATAATTAAATATTTCTCCATTAAAAACAATCCAGAATCTTCCGGAAGGATCAGATAATGGCTGTTGCCCGCCTTCAATATCAATGATGCTTAAACGGACACTTCCTAAAGTCGCACAAGGGGAATTATAGATACCACTTTCATCCGGACCCCGATAACTTATTGAACGGAGCATTGATTCGACAACAGTGCGATTCTCGGTGAAGCCGTAATCAATAATGCCTGCTATGCCGCACATGACTAGTTGCTTTTCCTTGTTACAAATTCACTTATAGCATTTATCGATTCAAAGTTTTCCTCAATAAGGTCAGAATCATTGGTTTTTATTCCAAACTCTGTCTCCAGGTATGATATCAAAACCATAAACCCCATTGAGTCGAAGTAGCCCTCTTTAAAAATAAGAGAGTTGTCTTTTATCTTTCCATTTTCAGCAGATGCAGCCTGCAAAACATAGGTCTTTACCTTATCCTTAATTTTTAATGTATCTTCAGTCATAACTGTTTAATTATTATAATATATACTTATGATTTTATTCAGATGTTCTTGTAGTAGTTGTTATATCGGCCGTATCGGCTGTTTTTCATATTAAGGTCATTGAATATAACATCGAAATTATCTATTCTGTTCGCTTTAAGCATTGTAATTACATCCTTGAGCACATCCTTTCGGGTATAGTCAGCTCTGCAAACCAGAAGATTGACATCAGCATACTTCATCATTAGCGCAGCATCGGCTACCAACCCAGCTGGTGTGGTATCGATAATGACGTATTCATAAAAAGTTTTAAGGTAGCTGATAAGATCATCAAGTGCCCCCGATTCAATGAGTTCCGCAGAGTTTGGTAAAATTGGTCCCGATGGAATGAATGCCAGATTAGCGATATCGGTTTTTTGAATTATATCATCAATTTTTGACTTATTTATCATATAGGTTGAAAGGCCTTTGGAATTATCGATCCTGAATTTTTCATGAAGTGTTGGTCTCCGAAGGTCACAATCGAGAATTACAGTTTTATAACCAACTGAAGCAATTGATGATGCCAGATTAAATGATACGAAACTTTTTCCATCCTGTGGCTGTGAAGATGTGATCCCGATCACTTTCAGGGAATTTGGTTTACACCTGATAAACAAACTGCTGCGGAGGTTCCTGAATGATTCAGCTATTGGTGATCCCGGATAATTTGCCACAACAGATTCTGATTTAAAGGTGTTGGTATAGATGGTACTTAAAACCGGCCTGTTTAAAATATTGTCCACATCATGGACACTCGTAATTTTTTCGTTGAAGAAATTCTTCAAAATAATTGTGCTTGTGGGAATCATTAAACCAAAAAAGAATGCGATGAGCAGATTTAGTTTTTTTCTCGGCGAAAGTACAACACTTGATGTGTCACGGGCAGGCTCAAGAATTTCAAAATCGGGGTTATTCGATGCAAGAGTTATTGCCGATTCATAGCGTTTCTGAAGCAGAAAAGTCTGGATGGCGCCTGACTAGATCGAATTTCCTTTGCATACTGACCATGTTAAGTTCAGTCCGTGGCAATTTTGAAATTTCCTTCGAAAGTTTATCTTCCCTGTAATTCAATTCATTCTGATTGAGATTGAGAGTATTAAGACTGTTTCTTACATTCTCGATAATTGTTTGTCGTTGAAGTTTGATTTTATTGTCGAGTTGGCCCAGGAAAAGGTTTTTCCCTGCATTATTTGCCATAATACTTGATCTTTGTGAGTTAAGATTAATGAATTCAGTTACAAGGGTGTTCATTATCGGATCAACAATAACTGAAGAAGGTGGTGCAAGTCCGGCTCCATCAGGATTCTTATCAAAATAATCGAGGATATAATTATAGTATCGCGCCTGGACCTGAAGCGCTGACTTCTCGGATTCAATTTTTGTCATCTCCTGCAAAGCCTGCTGCCCCTGGTAGCTCAGATCTGTGACCTGATTGGCTGACCGGTAATCTTTTAGTTTTGATTCAGATTTAACAAGAGAATCAGAAATTGTCGAGATTTGAGAGTTGATAAAATTTACAGTACTCAATGCGATTTTATTCTTTTTTGACAGATCATCATCTAAATAAATTTGAAGGTATTTATTCAGAAAGTCAATCGATAATTCACGGTTTTGACCCTGGAACGAAACCTTTATCAGTGAAGATTTCAAACTAACCGGCTCTACTTTTAATTTATTGAGATAGTCACTTGCAAGGATATCCTGATGATAAAAAACGAAATACATGGAATTCTCATCCTTCAGCGCCGACAGATATTCATCTCTGTTCAGAAAAACTGAGAACTTGTAATACTTGCTCGAGATAGTTTCATTAAACTTACAGACAGTGTCAATTTTCAGGAAGTTGTTACTGCTTACATGTATTATTATCAACATAGTTATAAAGGGTTACATCGTCAGCCGAAGCTCTTAATCTGTAGGATTTGTAATCAATGAAAGTGATATATATCCTTACATCAATAGGTTGCACATGTGATTTATCGATAGTAACCGTATAAGGAGATCCTGAATAGACCTGAATTGATTTCTTGAGGATTTTGTGTTTTTCAGAAAAATAACCGACCTCAAGATTAAGCTCTTTCAGGGTTGACGACACAAGCCTGAATGAACTCAGACTTGCGATATCGTCTTCAAGATTCCTTGTTTGTGAAATTGCTTCCGAATTGTTGAAAAAACTATTAGATCCGAGAAGTGAAGATCTTTTATCTTCAACGGGTCCAATAATTGAACTCACCCCGTAGACAGTAGGCGAAGCTTTATTAATTGAGAATGCCACTCCTATGCAGATCACGAAACTTGCAATATAGAAATATTTGAATGACAGGGCCGATTGCAGGAATTCCTTTATAAGATATGCTTCAGAATTTTGATTCTTTTTTATTTGACATTCAGAATGATTATAGTTTAACATTTGTGAATAATAGCACTGCAATCAGGGTTGTAATCGAACTTAGGATTGTGGTATACGTAATATTCTGATAACTTGATGAAAGAGCGCTCATTGGTTCGACAATGATCACATCATTTGGAAGAATATAATAATAATCTTTCTTAGCAATCTTTGAATCCGACAGATTTAACCTGTAGTGCATAATTTTATCACCCACATTCCTGACAAGTATTACTTTTCTCCTGTCGCCATATTGAGTAAGTCCACCGCCCAGGCCCAGAGCTTCATAAATATTCAGTTTATCCTGGATAAAAGAATAAACTCCCTGTTGCTTAACTTCCCCCATCACAGTAACCTGATTATCAATATATTTTACGGTTACCGAAATTTGTGAAACGTAATCGCTCAGGGCCTTTTGAATTTTTTCAGCAGCCTGGGTTGTTGTTAGCGAACCAACATTTATGTTGCCGACAAACGGGAAATCTATATCACCCTTTTCATCAACCAGATATCCGAGTACACCATTACTAATACCGCTTCTCATTTCTTCCGTAGCATTGAATATTTGATTTGTCTTTTCATCAATACTCAATACCTTGATATACAATTTATCGAAAGGCATAATAAGCTTCTGTTTCCTGGGATTTACACCAGGTTCCTGTAAATCATTCAGGTCATTGAAATAATTTAACTGTCTGATAGGTACGCATGAGGCAGTAAAAACCAGCATAAGGATAACTACTGCTTTGAAGTAATTAAGATTCTTTCTTTTTAACATATGACATAATTAAGGAAACATTATAAACCCGTTCTGAGGAATACTGTTTTTATTGTTTTTACTAATATTATAAAGTCCAGCCGCAGTGACCAGTTATCTATATATGCTAAATCCAATTCCATCCATTTTTCGAACTTTATATTGTTTCTGTCGGGCTTGATCTGCCAGAAACATGATAAGCCGGGTTTTACTGAAAGTCTTCTTAACTGCCATCGTTTGTACTGAATCGTTTCACTTGGAAGCGGTGGACGAGGTCCGATTAATGACATTTCACCCTTAAGAACATTAAAAAGCTGAGGAAGTTCATCAAGACCCGTTTTTCTCAGGAATTTTCCGGTTCTCGTGACTCTCGGATCATCTTTTATCTTGAAAACCGGGCCATCAGCTTCATTGTCGGCTTCCAGATCTTTCTTCAGGTTCTCAGCATTTGTAATCATTGTACGGAATTTATACAATCCGAATTGTCTTCCCCTGAGTCCCACACGCGCCTGTCTGAATAAAATCGGACCGCGCGAATCAATTTTGATTAACAGCGCTATAAGTACGAGAACAGGAGCCAGACATATGATTATAAAAACGGAAAGAACCACGTCCATTATTTTCTTAATTGCAAGGGCAAATGAATTATGCGGGATATTGATGAAAGTCAGAAACTTCTGACTTCCAATCTGCGTTCTTATTGCATTTGTGAGTTTATTTCCCTCGCCGGTATAGTTCAGACTAAAGACCACGCCTAATTCTTCACACGATCTGACTGTATTTCGTACTTCTGATGGTATTACCTTTGTTTTAAAATATATTACTTCATCGATGATATCTACTTCCATAAGATTATGAAGCACAGTAAGATATTCATCGGGGAGAAGAATTATTGCTTTTTCATATTTTTCCTTGATTTTCGCCGATCCTGTAAATATCGCAATGATCCTGTAGCCCCAGTCCTTATTTGACAGTATGCTTTCAATAAAGGGAATAGCAGAATCATCTGCAATAATTACGATATTTATATAGTTATAACCCTTTGACCTGTAAATTTTAAACAGTTTATATTCCAGCGATCTTGCTAAAAAGAGTAAAAGAAGACCTGATGAAGCAAACTCAACAAGGAAAACCCGGGATATAAGATAAAGCTTAAAAACAAAATAGAACACCATCAAAAAAGTGATGACAAGAACAGTCGACTGGAAGTACTGATAAAAAAGGACCCTGTACCGCTTTGTCCTTGGTATTTCGGCAACCTGAATCAGATAGAGTATCACCAGCCAGACAGGTAATATTAATACAAACAGTTTCAGGAAACGGGGATTTGTAAAAAAGTAAGTTTGAGATGTATGATAATTTATAAAAAATGAAATCTGAAAGGCCAGGGCAATTGCAAAAATATCGATCAGACCGAGCAGAACATTCAGGAGATTCCATCTCTTTAAAAATGGAATTAATTTGACCTTGATGAAATACTTAATACGATCCATATTCAGCAACATTTTTTTTACACAAGTTCTGATGCAATGAAAGAAGAAGCTGAAATAATGATTTGGAATTTATAACCAGTCCGTATTAATCTTATAGAAACATATCAAAACTATCTTCATCATAAAAACAGTTTGCCTAAAAATATGTTTCCCCGATTTGAAGAAAACGTTCTTTAGAATTTTATATCTATCGTATCGTATTTCCATTTTCATAATTGGACCATCTATAGGCTCTTCTTTCATCACTTAATAATTCCGGCAAAAACCATCTCACAATCTAATCCCGTTATAATCCTTTGAATCTTAATTATGTCCGGATTATTTTGCTGCAAAAATTAATCTAATCATATTATCAAGAACTTCAGGGACAAAAATAAATATAAGCAAAGCTTCAATCAATAGGTGAGGCCCCGGCCATGCGGAAATGAGTCGTTTTTGACTTTCCCTTAATCAACTGAATTTCTATTTATATCACCAATAAAAGTTCATTCATTATCTTAAAAATTACTTTAGTCAAAAATGAATTTTATTTACCAGTGATTTAAGTTCTAATAGAAGTTTACACAGAACGCCACGATTTAAATATCAGATAATCAGGATAGTGGCTTTAGTTTGCATTTCTGGTGGGCGCTAAATGAAAGCATGGATTATTTTGACCAATGATATCAAAATTTGGATTAAAATTACAAATCGCCGTTATTCCGGTATCATCGCCAATTCATTTGCTGAAAAGGCGGAATAGAATAAAAGTCATTAAACTCAGAAAAAAATCAGGTCTCTCAGAGGGTACTTTACTGAATTCGTTTATGAAGTGCTGTTATTAATTGATGATTGATATTCAGAATTTGATTAAGAATTGCTATCGTGCTCAGGTATATTATAATTTTGATGATTATTATGTCGTGCAAAATTTATCTGTTATAAGTCATCAAAAGAATCAGAATGAAAGACTTTCATAGTTTGATTATTGAAGGAACTCCAAAATCCCCTCAAATTGAATTGAATCCAGTAACGGGTGACTTTATTTTCTCTGGGAGATCAATCCCTGAAAATGCTGCCAAAATATACGAACCAGTGTTCAACTGGGTATCAGAGTATGTATTGGATGCAAAACCAGTCACCAATCTGAGATTCAACATTGAATATTTTAATACTTCATCTTCCCTCTGGCTGGCGAAAATTCTTAAAGTACTATCAAAAATTAATGATCCTGACTGTGTCTTATTTCTCCACCTTTATTTGCCGCTCGAAGAATTCGATGAACTAAGAGGGTTTGAAGATATCAAGGATATTTTTTCGCCCATAGAAGACCTTTTCCAGTCTGCTATACCCAGCATCGGCCTGAAAATCTATGGAACCAATGAACAGGAGGAAGTCATAAGAGATAAGATGGTATATATCTAATCCACAACACTTTCTATTGTCAGGTTGCTTGTCTTCAGTCCTTCAGAAGTTGCTTTCAACACAATCTTCCCTGGTATTGCATCAGACTTAATAATTATCATACATCTTCCCTGCCAGGCATAATGATATGATGATTGAAAGCTTTCAAGGCTTACAGGATTGGCATTTCCTGTACCTGCAATTTTCCCCGGTCCCTCTAATTCAAATGAAACAAGGTTTTCTGCTAATGGATTACGGTTGCCCTCATTATCGATAAGTTCAACAGTTACATAGCATAAATCCTGACCATCTGATCTGATAATATTTTTATCAGCTGTAAGTCTTACACCAACCGGTTCATTTGCTGTACGTAATTCGGCTGATCCTACCTTTTTCTTTCCATCGTATCCGATTGCCTGCAATACTCCGGGCTCATAGGGCACCTGCCATGTAGCCATATATTTCGTTGACCGGTCGGTTGTTTTCTTACCCAACGATTTATTATTAAGAAAAAGCTCGGTCTGTGCACATGATGAGTAGATATTCACATCCAGAGTTTTTCCTTCATATCCTTTCCAGTTCCAGTTTGCAACTGCATCATTCCAATGCCATTTTGACCAGGATTGTCTTTCAGGATTAAGCGGAAATGAAGGCTGAGGAGGAGTTATCCAGATAGAAACCTGGTTCTCCTTCCATAATGCATCACGATAATACGACTGTGCCCGTTTCCATCCGCAAATATCGAGGTCGCCACAAAAAGCCAGGTTCCACGGAAAGAAATCCTGTTTCTGCCAGTAACCTCTCCATCCTATACTTGCTTCACCGATGTAGTCAAAAGCTGTCCATACAAAATCTCCAATAACATAAGTATGATCCCTTACAGACATCCAGCTTCCGAATGCCTCAAGGGGATAGGATTCGGTACCGGCCATAATTCGTTTAGGAACGCGTTCATGATCAATCTCATACAAATCTTTTTGATTATGATCACCTCCTGAAGCATAATTATAACCTCCTACATCCAGTACTGCAAAATATGGATCCTTATCGGGTTTTAAATCATTCACCGCAGATGTTACGGGCCGGGTCGGATCGAGTAATTTAATTAAGTCTCTGAGTTGTATTGCTACATCAATAACTTCCGGTTTGATCCTGTCAGGTATTTCGTTTCCGATACTCCATAAAATGACAGAAGGATGGTTTCGGTCACGTATAACCATACTCTCAATATCCTTCTTCCACCAGTCGGTAAAATAGAGATGATAATCGTATGGATTCTTTCCGTCTTTCCACATGTCAAACGCTTCATCAATTACCAGCATCCCAAGGCGATCGCAAGCCTTAAGAAACGCCTCAGATGGTGGGTTATGAGAACATCTGATCGCGTTAAAACCGTTTGATTTAAGAAGCTCTACCCGTCTTTCTTCAGCCCTGTCATATGCTTTCGCTCCCAGAATCCCATTATCATGATGCACACATCCGCCTTTTAATTTAACTGACTTGCCATTAAGTAAGAAACCATTTTCTGCATCAAACGATAATGATCTTATTCCGAACTCAGTGTCAGTTTGATCAACGACAGATCCTGATGCATAAATTTCACTTATGGCTTTATAAAGGACAGGTGTCTCGATCGACCATAGAGAGGGCTTATCAAGTTTCATTTCCTGAATGATTTCTTTAGTTTCTCCCGGTTCAATTATTTGTTCAGATTCAATTTTTCTTATTTCCTTGCCATCTGAACCCATGATCCTCGTTACGAGTCGTGTATTTGATGCTGCCGGGGAGCTATTTATTACAGAAGTCTTAATGCGGACTAGTGCTTCATTTTCAGTAACGCCCGGGGTAGTAATATATGTTCCCCAGGTTGCAATATGAACAGGAGATACAACATTAAGCCACACGTGCCGGTAAATGCCTGATCCGGAATACCACCTGCTGTTTTCGCCTTCATTTTTTACCTTTACTGCCAGCACATTATCGCCGTCATATTTTATTTTCCCGGTTATATCGAACCAGAAACTTGTATATCCATATGGGTGATTGCCAAGCAATTCCCCATTTAACCAAACATCTGCGTTCATATATACGCCATCGAACATTATGCTTAGCCGTTTATCTTTTAATCCTTCGGGTATCTTAAACGTTTTCCTGTACCAACCGGTGCCACCCGTTGTGAAACCTCCGCTAACCTGGCTTATTGCATCGACGCTGAATGGCGAATTTGATCCGGGGAGATCTTCGATGCTCCAATCATGAGGAAGGTCAATCTTCCTCCACTCTGAATCATTAAAAGAAGGGGTTTCGGCAACCTGGGCGCCGCCCCTGTGAAATCGCCAGCCAGTATCAAATAAATTGCTGCGTTTAAATGATGTTTGTCCTGAAACGGCAAATGAAACAAGAATGAATAAAAGGAATAGCATGGTGTTTTTCGATCCGGGAAGTTTCATGTTGTTGTTTGTTATGATATTAATACATAAGCAAGATAGAAATTCTCGTTGGAATTTCAGTTTTTGAGAATTAATAAGTATTCATTTAACTTTACTAAAAAATAGATCATATGATAGTTAATTGTGTAAATGTTCATGTAAGGGCAGGGTCAGTTACAAGTTTTATTAATGCAACAATTGCCAACCATTCAGAATCAGTGAAAGAGCCGGGGAATCTCAGGTTCGATCTTATTCAGCAGGCTGATGATCCGACCAGGTTCGTTATCTATGAAGGTTTTGAATCTGATGAGGCAGCTGCTTATCACAAGACGACAGCTCATTATCTTTTATGGAGGGACCTTGTTAAAGACTTTATGGAGGAGCCAAGGAAGGGAATTAAATATAATATCATTGTACCAAACGACAGATCGAGATGGTGAGACCTTTTCAATTTTCACGGTTACCAAAAATTATTTTGAAAAGCGGTATCATCTCTGAATTACCTTCGGTATCAATAAATTACGGTAACAGAATACTTGTCGTTACCGGGCAGCATTCGTTTATCAATTCCCATAGCGCTGAAAAGCTTTTCCACGGTTTCGAACAACTGAAAATAAATTACCAGGTGCTTCAGGTTCCGACAGAGCCGACACCTGAATTAGTTGATAATGCTGTCAGTACCTTCAAAAACAATAAGATTAACCTTGTAGTTGGCATAGGCGGAGGCAGTTCAATCGATGCCGGGAAAGCAATTTCGGCAATGATGGACAGACCTGAGTCAATAGTTGATTATCTTGAAGGTGTAGGAAACAAACAACATCCTGGTACGAAAATTCCATATATTGCGATTCCGACTACATCGGGAACAGGTAGTGAAGCGACAAAAAATGCCGTGATATCGAATGTTGGCAAGAATGGGTTCAAGCGTTCACTCCGACATGACAACTTTGTGCCTGACATGGCACTTGTCGATCCTGATCTTACGATTAATTGTCCAAAAAACATCACTGCCGCCAGCGGGATGGACTGCTTTACGCAACTTACGGAAGCTTACCTTTCAGATAAATCAAATGAGTATACTGATGCCCTCGCTTTCGAGGGACTCAAAGCAATTAAAAAATCATTACATCGCAGTTACCAGGATGGAAGCGATGTGGAAGCCAGGACAGGTATGTCATTTGCTGCGCTAACCTCAGGTATTTGTCTCGCAAATGCAGGTCTTGGAGTTGTGCATGGATTTGCATCATCAATTGGTGGATTGTATAATATTCCTCATGGTATCATCTGCGGTACCCTTATGGCTGCATCAAATGGAATTAACGTCAGGGAACTCAGAAGGACCGGTAATAATCCTTCCGCATTAAATAAATATGCTATTCTTGGCAAGCTATTTATTGATGAGGAAGGTAAAACGGATAATTTTTATGTCGATGGATTTATTCAATATCTCCACAGCCTGAGTAATGATCTTGATCTTACCGGATTAAAAAAATTTGGGTTGGATGGCGAAGAGGTTGAAATGATTTGTTCAAAGACAGAACTTAAAAATAACCCTATCGTGTTAACCTCAGAGAACTTGCAGGAAATTGTCTTTTCGGTAATTAGTTAACTGTCATTAACCCGGCTGAGTAAGATTTATGCGGAAAGGATGAAGAAATCTATTGACAAGTTGATTAAAGATGTAAATTAGTGACCTCAAATGAGTAGTAGGGGATGTTGAAAGAATCGAAATCCATTAACCGCAAAGAACGCTAAGTAGGCGCAAAGTACGCAAAGAAAACTTTATGCTTCAGTTCTTTGCGACCTTTGCGTAATTTCTTTGCGACCTCTGCGGTTATTAAGAAGTTTTCCAATTGTCCCTGGATCCATAAATAAAAAGTATTCCTATGAAAAAAAGAACCCTTATCACCTCAATTTTGCTTGCTTGTCTTTTGAATTATTCTCAATTCGTTTCTGGTCAGCTCCCAAAAGAAACTGAAGCTCAGAAAACCGATAGGATGAAATGGTGGACAGATGCCCGTTTCGGGATGTTTATTCACTGGGGCCTCTATGCATTACCAGCGCGTCATGAATGGGTAAAAAATGCAGAACGGATGACAAGCGAACAGTATCAGAAGTATTTCAACATGTTCGATCCCGACATGTGGGATCCTCATGAATGGGCAAAAATGGCAAAAGCTGCCGGAATGAAATATGTTGTTCTGACCGCAAAGCATCATGAAGGTTTTTGTCTGTTCGATTCCAAGTTCACCGATTACAAAGCAACAAATACTCCTTACGGGAAGGATCTGATAAAGGAATATGTTGAGGCATTCAGGGCAGAAGGTCTGAAGGTTGGATTTTACTATTCTCTTATTGACTGGCATCATCCTGATTATACCATTGATCGCGTTCATCCGCAACGCCAGGAATCTGATACAGCATACGCCAGATTGAACAAGGGAAGAGACATGAATAAATATCGTGCCTATATAAAAAATCAGGTTCGTGAATTACTAACCAATTATGGTGAAATCAGCATTATATGGTTTGATTTTTCTTTCCCTGGCAAGAATGGGAAAGGTCATGATGACTGGGATTCTGAAAATCTTCTCAAGTTGGCACGTTCGCTGCAGCCCGGTATTATAGTTGATGACCGGCTTGATCTGGAAAATGTAGAAGGAGGATGGGATTTCACTACTCCTGAGCAGGTTCAGGTAACAAAGTGGCCTGAAGTGAATGGGAAAAGAGTACCCTGGGAAACATGCCAGACATTCTCAGGATCGTGGGGCTATTACCGTGATGAATATACATGGAAAAGTCCGGCCCAGCTTCTTGAGCTTCTCATAGAATCTGTCAGCAAAGGCGGGAATCTTCTTTTAAATGTCGGACCTACAGCACGTGGTGTTTTTGATTCAAGAGCACAGGAGCGGTTGAAGGCAATGGGAGAGTGGATGAAATTTAATAACCGCTCAATATATAATTGTACTGAGGCTCCTTCAGGTTTCGTGGCTCCTGCTAACACACTTCTTACATATAATCCTGATACAAAAAGATTATATGTTCATCTGCTTGCATACCCGTTGGGGACAGTGACATTACCAAATATGGCTGACAAGGTAAAGTATGTTCAGTTCCTTCACGATGCATCTGAAATCAGGTTCGGCACATCCGATGAATCTCCAAACGATCTGGTGCTTTCACTTCCGGTTACGAAGCCCGATGTAATTATCCCGGTTCTGGAGGTGTATCTGAAATAGAAGCCCCTTTCAGCGCCGCGGTTTGGCTGTTGAAAAAGTCCTTTTTAACGACAAAGTACAAAGGGCACAATGCTAAAACATTATAATATAGACCTTTGTGTCCTTTGTGAAAAACGCTGACGCGGCATGCTGGCTCCTTCGCTAAAATAGCCCACAGGGCTATTTCTTAACGCTCGGCCCCCTTTGTGGTTAATGTATTTCTGCTTTTTCAACACTCCCAATTCGGAACACTTCCTGAATCCATTGTATGATTGAGAATTAACCCCCCTTTTAGGAGAGTAGGGGCCGCTTCACTGTTTAAACCTTTCACTTACCAGTTCCGGCCATTTAAGATCAAGTTCCTTAAGCGTTTTCAATATTATTTCTGCTGAATAGTAAGTTTTTTGCCAGTTTTTATCCGCAGGAATCATATGCCAGGGAACGACATTACACCTGTTAAAGATTTTTTCGTAGACTTGCAAGTAATCATCAAATTTCGCTCTGGTATCCCAGTCACCGTCTTTATGTTTCCAGTGTTTCTTTTTTAAGTTGATTCGCTCCATAAGTCTTTCCTTCTGAACGTCTTTAGATACATTTAAAAAGAATTTCACTATCCTGGTATTATTGCTTTCAACAAGTTTTTCAAAATTATTGATCAGGTCATAACGCTGATCGATTATCTCATCCGGGATATATTTCAACACTGAGGGGACCAGTATATCTTCATATTGCGACCGTATGAAAATCTGCATCTCTCCATGCACGGGAGTAAATTGATGAATCCTCCACAAGAAATCGTGCGATGACTCGTATTCGGTAGGCTTTTTGAAACTGGCAATCTTAAAACCTGCGGGGAAGCAATATCTGAGGAAGCTTTTTGTCACACCATCTTTCCCCGATGCATCGATGCCCTGAACTATAATCAAGAGACTGTACTTCCCCTGGGCGTACATTTTGTATTGAAGCTTTCCGACTTCCTTAAGGATTTTCTTTGTTTTGTTCCTGATTACTCTTTTATCAAGTTCCTTGTCAAATGTCGGATACTCAGAGATTCTAATTTTCATTGCTTTATAACTTTAATATTCTTGCGGTTTGATTATTTCAACAAGCGTTTCTGAACTTAGTTTAGTAAATTGATTTTTTTGAAGCGCTTTTTCGCTTAAATCCTTAAATTTGATGAATTAAACTATCGTTGAATGGAAATAATAATATATATAGTTATTGGCCTGATTACAGGTGCTTTAGTAACATATCTTGGCACAAAATCAGGGTTGTCTGCAAGGTTCCAGAAAGAACTGCTAGCTAAATCAGATGAGAACAATAATCTCAGCCGGCAGGTCAGCTCGTTGCAGGCCAGGGTCGAAGCGCAGGCAAACAGTCTGGAAGAAGTCAGGAAAGCGATGGTCGATACATTTAAATCAGCTGCTTCAGATGCTCTTTCTCAGAATAACAGGCAATTTCTTGATCTTGCAAAATCACAGCTCGAAACTCATGTAAAGGAAGCTGAAGGTAATCTGGATGAGCGTAAATCCGCAATTGCTGAGATGCTAAAACCTGTCAAAGAATCGATAGATAGTTATAAAAAGCGTATAGAGGAACTTGAAAAGGGATCAGAGAAAACGTTCGGTCAGGTTACGGAAATGTTATCCAATATTCAACTCACCAATGCAAGTTTGCAAAAGGAAACCGGGGCATTGGTTAATGCCCTTCGGAATCCCAGGGTGAGGGGAAAGTGGGGTGAGATTGGCTTAAAGAGAGTTGTCGAGTTTTCAGGATTGTCAGCTCATTGTGATTTTGTAGAACAGGTTTTTACAGAAGGCGATGAGTCGATACTGAAGCCCGATATGATCATAAATCTTCCGGGCAACAGTCATGTAGTGGTAGATTCAAAATTACCACTCGATGCATATCTGTCTGCTCTTGAAACAGATGACGAGACATCACGTAATCTTCTTTTCACAAAACACGCAAGAGATCTCAGGGATCATGTCAACCGTTTGAGCAAGAAACAATACTGGTCTCAATTTGACAACACACCTGATTTTGTTGTTTTATATATGGAGGTGGAATCTGCATTGAATGTGGCTCTGATGACTGACAAGACATTGCTGCAGGATGCTATGAATAATAAAATAATAATTGCTACACCCACTACTCTTATAGTAATTCTGAAATCAGTGGCGATGTCATGGCAGCAGCATACCATCACTACCAATGCTTTGGAGATCATGGACGCAGCTAATGATTTTTATTGCAGGGTAGGGGTATTTGCCGAGCATTTTGACAGGGTGGGTGGCGGATTAAAATCTGCTTTGAAGGGTTACAATGATGCAGTTGGATCGTGGGAAAGCCGTGTGTTGCCAGCCGGAAGGAAACTCGAGCAATTGAAAGCAACTGACAGTAAAAATGTTCTGCCTGATTTCGAGATAATAGATAAACCCGTTAGAGAACTTAAGAAAGCAGAGGAGGAGATTAAATGAATCCTGCGGGGAGATATTCCTGTAAATTGTTTCTGGTAATAATATTGACTACTCTTATTTGTTCTGAGAGTTGTAAGAATCGTAAATCCTCAGTTAAATCAGAAACTCAGGTAAAAAGTGAAATACCCGATACAACATTATTATTCAATGGTAAATCGCTTGATGGTTGGGAGATAACTAACTTTGGACCACAGGGTCCAGTCTACCTTTCAGGAGATCAGATCATCCTGGGTATGGGAGAAGGATGTACCGGGATCACTTGGAAGAGATCATTTCCGGCAGAAGGATATGAAGTTACTCTTGATGCAAAACGCATTGCAGGAAATGATTTTTTTTGCGGCATTACATTTCCTGTCGGAAAAAGTTTTTGTTCTCTGATAGTAGGAGGATGGGCTGGGACAACAGTCGGTCTTTCAAGTATTGATGGCAGGGATGCCTCAAAAAACGAAACAAAAAGCATTCACAATTTTGTCACAGACAGGTGGTACCATATCAGGCTGGATGTATCCGATAAATATATAAGGTCGTGGATTGACAATGAACAAGTGGTAGATTTCAGAATCGGAAACAGAAAACTGTCTATCAGGCCGGAAGTGGAACTATCAAAACCTTTTGGGATTGCATCATGGTATACAACAGCTTCGATCAGACAAATACATTTAAAAAGAATAAAAAATAATTGAGCACCATGCAACAATAAAAATTGTATATTACCTCAACCTAAACCTTAAGCTTTTTGGCTATGAAAATATATACGATAATCGCCGGTGCCGCACTGATACTTGCATCATGCGCAACGCAGGAGCTATATCTTAATGTTGTGGAACCGGCTCCTGTAACAATTCCTACATACATAAAAAGCGTTGGAGTAATAAACAGGAGTGTCGCTACAGATAAAACTAAGGCATTGGATGCCCTTGATAAAGCTTTCTCTCTTGAAGGAGTAAACCTGGATAAAGAAGGTGCAATGGAAAGTATACGCGGTCTGTCAGATGAACTGATGAAAAATACACGTTTCATTGAGGTCAAAACACTTAACGATATTGACTTCAGGACATCAGCCTTAACCGATTTCCCCACGCCCCTCACATGGGAAATTGTGGGTCAGATCTGTACCGAGACAAAGACCGATGCTCTTTTCGCCCTTGAGAAATTTGATACCGACACTCATCTGAACTATTCTTCCAGGAAGGTTGCCATAAAAACACCATTGGGATCAATTCCAGGTCTCGAACATCAGGCTGATATGGAAACACTTGTAAAGACGGGATGGAGAATATATGATCCTTCTTCCAAGACTATCCTTGATGAATATATCTATAATGAATCGATCGTATTTACAGGAAGAGGAATTAACCCTTTAGTTGCTGCAGCAGCTCTTGTTGGCCGGAAAGATGCAGTAAACCAGGTTAGTAATAAGGCGGGTCAGGGATATGCGCTAAGGATTATCCCTTACCGGTTGCGGGTAATGCGTGATTATTATGTAAAAGGTACAAATAATTTTAAAATTGCAAAAAGGAAAGCCCAGGTTGGAAAATGGGATGATGCAGGAGTCCTCTGGGAAAAAGAGACGACAAACTCCAAGACAAAGATTGCCGGGAGGGCTTGTTATAATATGGCAATTATTAATGAGATTAATGGTGATCTGGATTCAGCTTTAAAATGGGCTCAGAAATCTTACGAGGACACAAACAATAAGCTGGCCCTCAGATATGTCAATATTATAAGGAACCGCCAATACAAGAATGCTGTCCTGAAAACTCAGCAGGATTAATATTTTTGGATTCCAGATTTATCTATGAAAGAACCGGAAGATATTCTAAAAGATGATTGTGATTCTGATTTGTTGTATGGGCCAATAAGCCGGCAGGCATTCTCGGATTTTACGAAGATGAGGTAATAGACTGGTGCGCCTTCGCTCCGCTTTTCCTGCCATACCCACTAAACAAAATCTGCCTGATTCATTCCTTTGGATTGGCTTGTACAAATCCTTTGAAAGGGCTGGTTTTGAAATCGTTGACCGGACAACAAAAAACAGGCCAATGGTAAGATATTACATAAATAAAAATAAATCGAACTGATTCATGAAAACGCTGGTTAGTTTTTTGTTACTTTTTCTGACATTTAATATGACGGGACAGAATTACAAGCCAAACTGGGAATCACTTGACAGCAGGCCGGTTCCTCAATGGTTTTCCGATTCCAAGTTCGGAATATTCATTCACTGGGGAGTATATTCTGTGCCATCATGGGGCCCGACTGGCGACAGTATAGGTGTCTATGATAAATATGCTGAATGGTACTGGAACAAACTGGTTCAGCCAGGTAAGGTTCAAAAGTATTTCAAAGATTTCCACGAGAAAACATATGGACCAAATTTCAGGTATCAGGATTTTGCTCCAATGTTCAAAGCTGAACTGTTCGATCCGGATAAATGGGCACAGCTATTTAAAGAATCTGGTGCAAAATATGTGGTACTCACTTCAAAACATCATGAAGGATTCACCCTCTGGCCAAGTGCTCAAAGCTGGAATTGGAACAGCGTCGACATAGGTCCCCATCGCGATCTTTGCGGAGACCTGACTAACGCTGTTAAAAAAGAAGGCCTCCATATGGGATTTTATTATTCTTTATACGAGTGGTTTAATCCGGTCTATAAGAATAGTTTCCCGGCATATGTTGACCAGCACATGATTCCCCAGTTGAAAGATCTTATTACACGTTATACTCCTGATATACTGTGGACAGATGGTGAATGGGAAAAATCAAGCAAAGAATGGAAGAGCGAGGAATTTCTCAGCTGGCTTTATAACGAGTCTTCTGTAAAAGAGAATATTGTGGTAAATGACAGGTGGGGAAGTGAAACCAGAAGCAGGCATGGAGGTTTCTATACAACTGAATATGGGCTGGTAGGAGATAAGGAAGGAATTGATAATGCAGTGCCTCACCCCTGGGAAGAGTGCAGAGGAATAGGAACATCATTCGGTTACAACCGTACAGAAGGACTATCTGATTACTCAACCGGAAAACAGCTTATCAAACTACTGGTATCAACTGTTTCGGCCGGAGGCAATTTATTGCTGGATATCGGACCGGCTGCAGATGGGACAATACCTGTTATTATGCAGCAGAGGCTTCTTGAAATAGGCAAATGGTTAAAAATAAATGGAGAAGCAATTTATTCGACAAATTCTTTTATCAGAAAGAAGAAAGACGAAGCAATAAATCCGGAAACAAATAAAACCATATTCTTTACTCAGAAAAATAAGGAAGTATATATTATTTGCCTTAACTGGCCAAAAAAATCGATAATACTTGAAGGTTTGGCCCCTGTAGATGGGGTAAATGCAGTCCTTTTGGGAACAGATCGAAAAGTTTCTATTAATAAAAAAGGGAAAAATCTCGTTCTCGACGCCCCGATGTTAACGCCTGATGATTACCAACTTGCATATGTTTTCAGAGTGAGCGGACTGATAAAATAGTTATGTGGAAATGTTAAAATTTGTAAAATATTCATTAGTCTTAACGAAATTATTAGTTAAATCCAAAAATTTATTATATTTGGACTATTGAATCCTGGAATTTAATAGTCCTGATCGTTTGTTTCTAGTACCTCTTTAATGAAAAGATATATATTTGCCCTCAAACTATTGGTTGTTATTTTCGCCCTCTCCGGGCTTAATAGCTTCATTCCATGCCTTTCTGAACCTGCGCCTGCCGCCGTTAATTTACCTGATACTTTAAGAGAAAATCAGGCTCTTTATATTGGTAAGATGTGGTCAAATAAGTATACCAATGTTAAAGGTGATCAATTCCTTTTTTCAAGGGAATTCTTACCAGGTTCGCTTACGATTAATGGCACTATCTACAAGAACATCCTTATAAATTACGACATATATAACGATGAAATAATGGTCCCAAAAAATGGAGAAGCCATTGTACAGTTGAACAAGGAAATGGTTGACAGTTTCTCGGTTGTTAATAACGGTGTGGTGTACAGATTTGTTAACGGCCAGATGGACAGCATGTCAGACATCAAAGGGTATACCAATCAATTATACAAAGGGAAGTCGGTTTTATATGTAAAATATAAAAAGGAGATTGAAGAGCTCGCCGTCGACGATAAGTATGATCTCTTTTTCAGGACTTACCGGATTTACTTATTTAATGCCGGACACATGTATCAGGTGACCAGCAAGAATGATCTTTTGAAAATTATGAAAGAAGATAAAACTAAAATAAAAGACTTCATGAAAAAAAACCGGCTGAAAGTTTCAAAAAAGGAGCCTGGCAGTTTTGTTCCTGTAATCAGGTATTATGATAGTATTAGCCAATAGACCTGTATCTATGAAATTAAAATTATATACCCTCACTTTCCTATTATTCTTCTCGTTACACCTGGGCGCCCAGGAGAACTATAAAATATCTGCAAATTATAAAGGAGCCTCTTTTTCCGATTTTGTGGCTAAAATTGAAGGCATTCTTCCGGTAAGGTTTTTCTACAGGGAGGAATGGGTAAAAGATCTGACAATAGGTGATTATAAGGATTGTACTACTCTTAACTGTGTTATGGATAATCTTCTCAGCGGGACAACTCTTTATTATTATATAGATAATTTTGGGAACGTGGTTCTTACCAATAATTACGCTGTTAAAGTCACAACTACTTCTGTCGACAAGTCAAATAAATATGTTCCTCCATCGGACTTTTCCAATTCTGCCGAGAGCCAACGGAACTCAGGCATTTCATCAGTTGAAATTGGCAATCCTGCTGAGAAAAATAACCCCGGAAAGGTCGTAATTTCAGGATATGTTACTGATAAAGATTCAAAAGAGCCTGTCGCAGGTGTGACTGTTTTTATTCAGAAGCTTACACTTGGAGCAATTACCAATCAATATGGTTTTTACACAATAACAATTCCGCGTGGGATTTACACGGTAAAATATTCCTTCATTGGGATGAAAGATAAAACAATGAATCTGAGTCTTTATGGAGGTGGTGAACTGAATGTTGATATGAGCAGTGTTCTTATTCCTTTGAAGGAAACAGTTATATCAGCACAGAAAAGCGTCACTCTGCAGCGATTTGAAGTTGGTGCTGAGAAGATCAATATTACATCTTTCAAGTTACTCCCGACATCTTTGGGCGAATCTGATATTATTAAGAGTGTTTTATTATTGCCTGGTGTTCAGTCAGTTGGAGAAGGTTCAGCGGGATTTAATGTGAGAGGTGGATCTGCCGATCAGAACCTGATTCTTCTTTATGGTGCGCCGATTTATAATTCTTCCCATTTCTTTGGATTCTTTTCCGCCGTCAATTCAGATATTATTAAGGATGTAACATTATATAAAGGTGGTATACCCAGCAAATATGGAGGCAGAATATCATCAGTGCTTGACATTGGAGCAAAAGAAGGCAACAGAAATGAATTTGCGGGGAATGCAGGTATCAGTCCGATAACAACACACATTTCCCTGGAAGGGCCGATTATTAAGGATACGCTTACATATCTCATCACTGCCCGTACAACTTACTCAAACTGGATATTCGGAATGATCAAAAACCCTTCCCTTCATAACAGCAGGGCCTCTTTTTACGACGTAAATGCAAAAGTGACTTATGACCTTAATAAAAATAATAAAATAGATTTTTCTGCATACACGAGTCACGACTCGTTCCGTTTCAACTCAGATACGACTTATGGTTACAGTAATAATATTTTTGCATTAAAATGGCGACATTTCTTTAACAGCAGATTTTTCTCATCTCTATCGGTAAATAACAGCTCATATAGCTACGATGTATCAAGCCAGTACATCCAGGCAGAAGCATTTTCGCTATCTCACAAAGTAAACAGCACCAGTTTTATTGCAGATTTTAACTGGTTTCTCGGCAGAAATGAGATTAATTTCGGCGCTGATCTTAACAAGTATTCCGTATCGCCGGGGAATTACCTCCCATACAACGATTCATCTCTTGTTATCCCAAACAGGATACAGAAGGAGCAAGCCTGGGAAGGTGCTTTATATGTTGAAGACAAATTCCTGCTCAATGATAATCTGTCGTTCAATGTCGGCATGAGAATGTCATCTTACTTCGCACTGGGACCACAAAAGGTGATGCTTTATAATCCGGAATTATCAAAAAGCAAATCGACAATTATCGACACTCTTAATTTCAAATCAGGTCAGGTTATTAACAAATATTTTGCACCAGAATTCAGGGTTTCATTAAATTACAGGATAAGTGATAAGAACTCCCTGAAGGTGAATTATAACCGGACGCATCAATATCTGCATCTTCTTTCAAATTCAACATCCATTGCGCCAACAGATACATGGAAACTCAGCGATTACTATCTGAAACCCCAGGTGGGAGATCAGGTCGCAATGGGATTTTATGAAATGCTCTTCAGAAACAACTTCGAAGCATCTGCTGAAGTATATTATAAGAGAATTTCGAATATGGTCGATTTCAAAGGCGGGACAAATATCATAATGGACGAGAATATTGAAAAGGATGTTGTTAACGTACGCGGTAAAGCTTACGGGTTGGAATTAGCATTGAAAAAAACAGAAGGGAAAATCAGGTACAGTATAGGCTATACGTATTCAAGAACCTTTATCCAGAGCACAGGTACATTCAGCGATGAAATTATTAATTCTGGAAAATGGTTTCCGGCTAACTTTGACAAACCTAATGATCTGGTCGTAACGTTTAATTATATTTTCTCGCGTCGCATAAGCTTATCCTCAAATTATACCTGGAGTACAGGACGCCCGATAACATATCCGATTGCAACATACTATGTAAGCGATAAACTGGTTGTGACATATTCAGACAGGAACAAGTACAGGATTCCGGATTATTCGAGGCTTGATATCTCTTTAAAGGTAGGCGGCAATCTGAAATCACATCGGATTGCACATCCGTACTGGACATTCTCAGTATATAATTTGCTGGGAAGGCAAAACGTTTACTCAATATATTTCAAAAAAGACTATTTGTTAGTCAGAGGGTACAAGTTGTCTGTATTTGGAAGACCGATCCCTTCAGTTACTTTCAACTTTGATTTCTAATCGTATGAAAGACATATCAAAAATATTATTGGCATTATCTTTACTTCTTTCGGGTTGTATAACGGAATTTGTTCCAAAGACCACTGAGGATAAAGATCTGCTTGTTGTTGAAGGATTGATTACGAACAGACCCGAGGCTTATACTATTAAACTTTCCAGGCCATTTCATCTTGGAATAAATAATGTATCGCATCCAATATCAGGAAGTGACATCTCAGTATCTGATGATGCGGGCAATACCTTTACTTTCACAGAAACAGACCCCGGAACTTATTTATCTGACCCTGCTAAGTTTCAGGGTGTTATCGGCAGGATTTATACCCTCCATATCAGCTCAAATTCTCTGAATTACCAATCATTCCCTGTTGAACTCAAAGCTGTTCCCCCTATTGATAGCCTTTATTATGAAAAAGAGACATTTGCAGGTGATCCCGACGGGAGGCCCACTCAACAGGGTGCTCAGATCTACCTTGATACCCACGATCCCACAAATCAATGTAAGTTCTTCCGGTGGGAATATTCAGAAACCTGGGAGTTCAGGCTTCCATATAATGTTCCAAACAGTCTTTGCTGGATATCCAGCAATTCTGACATTATTAATATTAAAAACACCTCTGTTATTACTGAAGCAAAGGTCAGTAAATATCCTTTGACCTTAATTTCGAACGCTACCGACAGACTAAGAGAAAAATACAGTATTGAGGTTAATCAGTACTCATTAAATGAAGATGAATATAACTATTGGGAAAAATTACAGAATATTTCTGAGCAGGTAGGTGGTCTTTATGACATTATACCGGCTGCTATCCCAAGCAACATTTATTGTATTGATGATCCGAACCTGAAAGTACTTGGTTACTTCAGTGTTTCGGCTAGTTCCTCTAAACGAATTTTTATAAAAGACAATTTTGCAGGCGTTCTTAGTTCTTACAATGACAGAACATGTATCGCCGATACTATTTTTGGATCTGCAAATAGTCCTATAGCTTATCTTGGAATTTATGTTTGGGTGATTATAAATCACCCCATGCCACCACCGAACTACAGAGTGATCACTCGTACAAAAGGTTGCTACGACTGTACCGTTAGAGGCACGGATATCAAGCCTGCTTTTTGGGTTGGTGACAAATAGTTATTAATGATGAAAGTTTGATAGATGATAAAAAAATTAAAACTGATAATTCTTATTCTGATCCAATTCCTGTTTGTACAGGGCGTAAATTGTCAGAAACCGACAAATATGACTGATTTTTTAAGTCAAAGATTTACCAGCTACCTAAAGTCCGTCCCACGGGAAGAAGTTTATATTCACTCCGACAGGAAAGAGTATTTATCAGGAGAAGATATCTGGTTTAATATTTATTTGATTGACAGGCAGTCATTTAAGCCTTCTACAAATAGCAAGATTGCGTATTTTGAACTTCTCAATTCTGAGAACCGCCCCGTTTTACAAAAAAGGATACTGCTTAATGATGGTTTTGGTCCGGGTCAGATTTTACTTCCCGATACCTTAAGTACAGGTACTTATACAATCAGGGCTTACACAGGTTGGATGAAAAATTTCCTTCCTGAAAATTGCTTTACACAGGATATTAAAATATATAATGCATTTAGTGTCAAAACGGCAAAAAAGGCAATACGTGCGGAGAGCAAAAAAGAGAATAAGCTTAAGGTTTCTGAAGGGATTACTTTGATCGTTAATAATCTTAAGCCTGATGTTCTGGAAATACTTCTTAATGCAAATGAGAAATTCAGGGCAGAAAACATGAACCTTTGCTATCTGTTTGTCCAGACGCATGGAATTATTAACTATGTTGGTGCTGAGAGCATCAGGGATGAGGATACAAGAATCGCTCTGGCAAAAAATTTATTAACGGAAGGTATCAATCAGATAACAATTTTTAATTCCAAAGGTCAACCGGTTTGCGAAAGGCTAATTTATACACCGGGTAAAGAAAAGTCTCTTATTTCTCTGCATTCTGCCGACAGTCTGGGAATCAGGAGTAAAGTTACACTAGATCTTAGCGTGGGAGATGATTCCAATAATTTATCCAATCCACAGAATCTCAGCATTTCAGTTTCACCTGCAACAAATGACAATTCTGAGACGGATCTCAATAATTATTTAGTTTTTGGAACAGAGTTCGGGTCCACGCCGCGAATTGCAATTAAAGATAAGAAAGTTGATGAAATTCCGGCTATAAGAATGGACAGTCTTCTTCAAACTGTTGAAAGCAACTGGATAAGCTGGGACTCTATTCTGAGCGATGAAACACATGAATTCAAATATAAGTTCGAGAAGGAAGATCACTTCCTTTTTGGAAAACTTCTGAACAGCGACCCTCAGCAGAAGGTTTCTGATAAATTTCTCATATTATCAATTCCGGGTAAAGTTCCTGTTTTTCAATATGCAAGAACTGATAAAAACGGGAATTTCAGTTTAAAAATTCCTATTGAAATGGATCAAAAAGATTTGATTATCCAGACTGATGGGAATGCAGCAAATTTTACCATAAATATTGAATCACCATTTTCTGACCGGTTTGTCAAATCAGGTAAATTATCAGATATTCCTATACCACAGTACATTTCATCATGGAGTGCAAACTACCAGGTCAGAAAGATATATGTAATTCCCGCAACCGATGGACCTCTGGTTGTTAATTTATCTAAACCACAGTTTAAGCGGTTTTATGGAAAACCCACAAATGAGCTTATAATGAAAGATTACATTACGCTCCCCGTAATGCAGGAAGTCTTTTTTGAATTGATTTCCGGTGTTTCGCTAAAGAGCAAAAAATCAGGCTATGAGATAGTAATGAATGACCCCGTAATGAACAGACCTTACGAAAATCCCCCTACATTGTTTGTTGACGGTGTATTAGTAAAAGATGCTTCTGTAATAGCGGCTATTGATCCTGAGATTGTTGAAAAAATTGATGTAATAAGAGATAAGTACTTCGTAGGTGATTATCTGTTTTATGGTATTGTTAATATTATAACAAAAGCAGGTGACTTCAGTAATGCAACGTTACCTGATCATGCTCTCCGAATGGTTTACAGAGTTGTCGATAGGGTATTATCTTTTACTTCACCCGATTATTCTGCACCAGATCCTAAGACAAAGCATATTCCGGATTTCAGAACTACTTTATATTGGAATCCTTCGGTAAAACCTGATAAATACGGTAAGTCAAAAATTGAGTTCTGGACTTCCGATTTCAGAACTGATTATGAAATTAATGTTCAGGGAATTACATCAGATGGCAAACCTTTTTCTTTAAGAAAAACTATCAAAGTAAAGAGGTAATATTTTTTGTCATTTTTTTCACACGGCTTTCTTAGTATATTGCCAGCTGGAATATTGTCCACAAAAGTTTCCAAAACTCATTGTTTTGAAAAAAATCAGGAAGTTATGTTCATTTTAAGCTATATATATACTTTTATACGGTATACAGGCTCCATCTCACGATGCGTGATCTTTACGATCAGCACTTTGCTTGTACTCTTTCTTGATGGTTGCATAACCCAGTTTATTCCTTCCGCCGGAATATCTGCCGATTTGCTTGTTGTTGAGGGACTTATAACGGATCAACCCGGTAAAAATTTAATAAAGCTTTCTTTATCAATGCCTCTTGGCGGAAGAAGCACTGCGCGTCCATTGAGTGGCAGCACTATTGTTATCTCCGACAATACGGGTAATAATTATAACCTGTCTGAGACAACTGAAGGTACTTATGTGCCTGATCCATCGTTTTACGGAGTAATAGGAAGGTATTATACTCTTCATATAAATTCCGGTGCAGCACATAAAAATATTAATTATATTTCTTCACCGGTCCTTCTGAAACCTGTACCTCCTATTGATACTCTTTATTACGAAAGGCGGACACTGGGTTTAAACGTTTACGGAGATCCTAATCAGGAAGGGTGTCAGATATTTCTTGCTACTCACGATCCAGAAGGCAGTTGTAAATTTTACAGATGGGAATTCGAAGAAACCTGGGAATTCAGTCTTCCTTATCTTGTTCCCAATAATCATTGCTGGATAACCGAAAATTCCACAAATATCAATATTAAAAATACGACTTCTTTTTCCGAAGACAGGATTACCCGATATCCTTTGAATTTTATAACAAACAAAACCGACCGGTTGAAAGAAAAATACAGCATCCTTGTGAAGCAATATTCTCTTAATGAAGAAGAATATCTGTATTGGGAGAAATTACAAAATATAACTGAACAGGTTGGCAGTCTTTATGATATAACTCCTGAATCTATTCCCAGTAATATTTTATGCATTGAAAGACCAGATGAAAAAGTTTTGGGTTATTTCAGTGTCTCCGGTGTAAAAACAAAAAGGATTTTTATAAAAGATCAGTTCAGAGGTATGGTTAACCTGTATTCTGATTGTGAAAATGCAACTATCGGCCCGGAAGGATCGCCGGTACCCGGGAATCTTACCCTTGGCATAAATGCATGGGTAATCATTGACCATAGAGAACCACCGCCTCCATTCAGGATAATTACATTTTTCAAAGGGTGTGCCGATTGTACAAGCAGAGGAACGACAGTTGAACCTGACTTCTGGAAGTAATCTGAATAATTATTATTTATTTTAGGAATTATTTTGATCTGACACCATTCTAAAAACATTTGCATATGATTCAGAGCAGAAGAAAATTCATATCAACAGTAGCAGTCAGCACTGTTGCCTTACCTCTCGTATCAGGTTTTCAATCGTTAGTTCCTGACAATAAATATTTTAAAATAAGTTTGTTTTCAAAGCCGCTCGACAGATATGACGATGATTTTATTTGTCAGTGCCTGGTCAATTCAGGAATTGAGGGAATCGATCTGACAGTTCGTAAGGATGGGAAAATCGCACCGGAAAATGTTGAATCGGATTTGCCGGTTTTTATTGAAAAAGCCAGCACGTATAATTTAAATGTCGAAATGATCGTTACAGGAATTCTTTCCGCAGGAGATCCTTTAACTGAAAAAATTCTAAAAACTGCATCAGCTAATGGTGTAAAGTATTACAGGCCAGGCTGGTTTGAATATGATCAGAAAAGAGGAATTCTTGAGACACTTCAGAAATGCAGAGCTATTCTGGCAGATATTGTTAAACTTAACAGTAAATATAATATCAGTGCCACATATCAGAATCATTCCGGAATGTTCATAGGTGCACCGGTGTGGGACCTTAATGAGCTTTTCCGCGATTTTCCAGCAGAATTGTTAGGCAGCCAGTATGATGTCAGACACGCAATGGTAGAGGGTACCGACACATGGCCGATAGGTTTGCGTCTTATAGCCAGTCGTATAAACACCCTGGCAATCAAAGATTTTACCTGGATGACATCGAAAGGGAAACCTTATCCTGAAACAGTACCTCTGGGTGAAGGTATGGTAGACTGGGATCTTTATTTTAAGATGATCAAAGAGCTGAATATAAAGGCTCCCATAACCTTGCATATTGAATATCCGCTTTTAGAGGGAGAGGAAGAGAATCTTTCACTTGAACAAAAAAAGGATATCATTATAAGAAAAATAAAAAAGGATGCTGATTTCATTAAATCATATCTGAAAAAATATCAACTTATTTAATCTTTACAATGCTGAGATTTAGAATATTGAGTACATTTCTTCTCTTCCTTATTGGCGGGTTTAATGTTTTCGCGTGGAATCAGGACTTTTCATCCAAACCTGTCGAACCTAATCAATCGGATACCTTACTGGACAACCAGACGCTTTATAATGGCAGAATCTGGAGGAATCTTTATTACCTGGTAATGGAAGATCAGTTCCTTTTCTCAAAAGAATATTTGCCGGGCATTTTGACTATCAGAGATAAGACTTTTGATAATGTCCTTTTGAAATATGATATTTTCAAGGACGAGCTGCTTACACCTATCGATTCAGGAAGAATCCTCCAGCTAAATAAAGAACTGATCGACAGCTTCTCTATTTCCTTTCAAAGCAAAAAATATCATTTTGTAAAGATGAAGGAAGATACCCTGAAATCTTCTAAATCGTTTTTTAATGTTTTGTATAAGGGAAAGACTGAATTGCTTCTTAAGTTTGAAAAAAAAATTGATAAACTCGCTGTAGAAGGGAAGTATGATAAATTCTACCAGATTAACAGGTTATATATTGTTTCAAGTGAGAAATTATATCCGGTGTCACGGAAGGGTGATCTTTTTAAAATATTTCCGGAGGACAAGACCCGGCTTAAAGATTTTATAAAAAAAAATAAGCTTAGGATTTCTGAAAAGGAACCTGAAAGTTTTATCCCGGCAATCAGGTTTCATGACAGGAATCAATAAAATTGAATTATGAGATTTAGAAACATCTTCCTGTTAATTTTCTTGCTTTTAGCTACAAAGGCAGGCGCACAGGAAAAATATAAATTATCAGGAAGCTTTAAAGATCTTACTTTTAAAGAATTTGTTGCCAGGACAGAAAAACTTCTTCCGGTCAAATTCTTTTACAGGGAAGAATGGGTGAAAGAATTAAAACTGGGTGAGTACCCCGATTGTTCTGACCTGCCGTGTATCCTTGATAATCTGTTTAAAGGATCCGGTTTATTCTATGTAATTGAAGAATCGGGGAACATTGTTATCACAAATAATTACGCAATTAAAGTATCAGAAGCGCCTGCCGGGAAAGACAACAAATTTCTTCCTCCATCGGATTTTTCAGGATCTGCTGAAAACCAGCGGACTGACCGGATTTCTTCAGCTGAAGTTGGTAATCCGGCCGAAAAAAATAACACCGGGAAAGTTACTGTGTCGGGGTATATAACGAATAAAGACACACATGAACCAGTAGCTGGTGTTACAGTTTTTATTCAGAAGCTTTCACTTGGCGCAATTACAAATGAATATGGATTTTACTCATTAACTCTTCCGCGGGGGATTTACCAGGTTAAATTTTCTTTTATAGGGATGAGAGAAAAATCTCTGAATCTGAGTCTTTATGGAACTGGTGAACTGAATGTAGATTTGAGCAGCGTTCTTATCCCCTTGAAAGAAACAGTTATCTCTGCGCAGAAAAGCGTTACTCTTCAGCGATTTGAGGTAGGCGCTGAAAAGATCAATATTTCCTCCTTCAAGTTGCTTCCTACATCAATGGGTGAATCTGATATTATTAAAAGCGTTCTCTTATTACCAGGTGTTCAGTCGGTGGGAGAAGGGTCCTCAGGATTCAATGTTAGAGGGGGATCAGCTGATCAGAATCTGATTCTTCTTTATGGGGCTCCGATATACAACTCCTCTCATTTTTTCGGATTCTTTTCAGCGGTCAATTCAGATATTATAAAAGATGTGACATTATATAAGGGTGGAATACCGGGCAAATACGGCGGAAGAATATCTTCGGTACTTGATATAGGTGCAAAAGAAGGCAATAAAAAGGAATTCGCAGGTAATGCAGGGATCAGCCCCATCACAGCCCATCTGTCAGTTGAGGGTCCCATAATAAAAGATACCCTTACCTATGACTTTTCAGCCCGCACCACTTATTCAAACTGGATATTAGGTTTAATAAAGGATCCATCCCTGCATAACAGCAGAGCTTCATTTTATGATTTAAACGGTAAAATAACTTATGATTTTAACAAAAACAACAAAATTGATTTAAGCGGTTATGCAAGTCATGATGCCTTCCGCTTTCATTCAGATACAACATACAGGTATAATAATAATATTTTTGCTTTGAAATGGAGACACTTCTTTAACAGCAGGCTTTTTTCGTCTGTTTCACTGAATAACAGCTCCTATGATTATGAAGTATCAAGTCAATATTCACAAACTGAAGCCTACATTCTGGCACATAAAATTAACAGTACTGGTTTCAAAGCAGACTTTAACTGGTTCCTTGGACGGAATGAGATCAATTTTGGTCTGGATCTTACCAGATATTCTGTTAATCCCGGCAGTTATAAGCCATATAATGATTCTTCGCTTGTCGCGCCCAGATCACTCCAGAGGCAGCGCTCATGGGAAGGAGCTTTATATATTGATGATAAATTCCTGGTGACTGACCAACTGTCACTTAATTTAGGTATGAGGATGTCATCATATTTCTCTCTTGGACCACAGACTGTTATGATTTACAATCCTGAATTCTCGAAAAGTACTTCTACTATCATTGATACACTAAATTTCAAATCAGGAAAAGTGGTAAATAAATATGCCGGACCTGAATTGCGGGTTTCGCTTAATTACCGTATTTCCGATAAGAGTTCATTTAAAATAAACTACAACAGAACCAGACAATATATTCATTTACTTTCAAATTCGACTTCTATTTCTCCGACTGATACGTGGAAACTTAGTGATTATTATATAAAGCCCGAAATCGGAGACCAGGTTGCTGCCGGTATTTATGAAGTATTTAATAATTCTTTTGAAGCGTCTGCAGAAGTTTATTATAAAGCTATCCGGAATATGATCGATTTCAAAGGTGGTACAGATTTTATTATGGATGAGAATATTGAAAAAGATATAGTAAATGTAAAAGGAAAAGCATACGGACTCGAACTTGTACTTAAAAGAACAGAGGGAAAATTGAGATATAGTATAGGGTACACTTATTCCAGGACTTTTGTTAAGAGTATCAGTAACTTCAGTGAGGAATTGATAAACTCAGGAAGATGGTTTCCCGCGAATTTTGATAAACCTAATGACCTGGTTATTACTTTCAACTATATCTTTTCACGCCGGTTCAGTTTGTCATCAAATTATACCTGGAGTACCGGACGTCCAATTACTTACCCCGTTGCTACATACAACATATATGATGATGTCCTTATTGATTATTCTGATCGTAACAAATACAGGATTCCCGATTATTCACGACTCGATCTTTCCTTTACTGTAAACGGAAACCTGAGAGCCCATAAAATTGCCCATCCAAACTGGACATTCTCGGTTTATAACCTTCTTGGCAGGGAAAATGTTTATTCAATATATTTCAAGAAGGAGGGAGATTTATATACAGGTTACAAACTTTCGGTTTTTGGCAGAGCCATACCATCTGTTACATTCAGTTTTGATTTTTAACGTATTTATGAATATCAGATTTCAGATATTACTTCTTTTTATTTTGTTGTTCTTCTTCACAGGATGTATTTCAAAATTTGTACCTGCGACGAATGAGGATAAGGAACTTCTTGTTGTACAAGGCCTTATTACCGATCAGCACGAAACAGACACGATAAAATTATCAATGTCAATGCCGTTCGGACAGGTAAGTGATGCACGCCCCGTTCGCGGTGGTATTGTAACTATTTCGGACAATCAGGGAGGCGTGGTGCAATTAAGTGAAACAATTCCCGGAGCATATGTAACACCCCAATCATTTCATGGTATAGTAGGTCTATTATATACACTGCACATCTTTTATAATAATCGTAATTATGAGTCCCTTCCTATGGAGATGAATCCTGTCCCTCCGATTGATAGCTTATATTATGAAAAAACGGTCATTTCTAAAGCAATTCCTGATAAATATTATAAGGGAATCGATGGCTGCCAGATTTATCTGAATACACATGATCCGGAAAATAAGTGCCGGTATTTCAGATGGGATTTTTCTGAAACATGGGTACTCAGACTACTTTTCCCCGTTCAAAATCAAACCTGCTGGATTTCAGATAAATCTCATTCAGTAAACATCAAAAGCACAGCAGCATTTGATGAATCAAGGATAACCAGGTATCCGATAAATTACATTACAAATATTACTGACAGGTTAAAAACAAAATACAGCATCCTTGTGAATCAATATTCATTGAATGAAGATGAGTACATGTACTGGCAGAAAATTCAAAATGTCGCTGTAAACGTTGGCGGTATTTTTGATATAATTCCTTCCTCAGTCATGAGTAATATCTCGTGTGTTGAGGATCCGACTGAAAAGGTCTTAGGATATTTCAGCGTATCTGCAAAATCCTCAAAAAGGCTGTTTATTAAAGACACCTTTGAAGGAATCATTAACAGGTATGGCGATTGTGCAACCGATACGATACCTTATGTTGATCCTCCGGGATTGGGTATAACTGTCTGGATACTTGAAGATGAACCTAACTTTTGGCCTCCGTTTAAAGTCCTGACTGATAAAAAGGGATGTGCAGACTGTACGGTACGAGGTTCAAATGTAAAACCCGATTTCTGGGAGGATAAATAACTTGTTATGATAAAAAAGAGCCATATATTATTTTCTCTGATCTTATTTTTGTTAAGTAGTTGCATAAAACAATTTGTTCCGCAGGTTGGTGAGAACAAGGAACTTCTCGTTGTCCAGGGCCTGATAACTGACCAGCAGGAAACGGATACGATTAAGCTGTCGAAATCGCTGCCCTTTGGACAGGTAACTGATGCAAATCCTGTAAGCGGAAGCACCGTAAGTATTTCAGATGATCTGGGAAATTCCTATATTTTGAAAGAAATCAAAAAAGGAACTTATATAACTGATGCCTCCAGTTTCAAAGGTGTTCCGGGAAGGTTTTATACTTTGCATATAAGCACAAATTCCAGCAATTCCAATCTTAACTACGAGTCATCTCCGGTTGAAATGAAGGCTGTACCACCCATTGACAGTCTCTACTATGATAAGGTAGTTGTTGAACAACCTTATGAAAATTTCAAAGGTATTGATGCCTGCCAGATCTACCTTGATACTTATGATCCGACAAACGAGTGCAAATTTTACAGATGGGATTTTTCAGAGACATGGAAACTGAGGCTCCTTTTTGATGTCCCTAATCAGACATGCTGGATATCGGATAATTCGAATGCTATAAATATCAAGAGCACTGCTGCCTTTAATGAAGCAAGGATAAACCGGCTTCCCATAAATTATATTACGAATGCAACAGACAGGTTGAAAACAAGATACAGCATATTAGTGAATCAGTATTCTCTTAATGAGGATGAGTACAATTACTGGGCAAAAATTCAAAATGTTGCTGTACAGGTAGGTGGCCTTTATGATTACATTCCTTCTTCAATCCCCAGCAATATTACCTGTATCGAAAATCCTGGAGAAAATGTATTGGGATATTTCTCAGTATCAGCAAAATCCTCTAAAAGGATTTTTATTTCAGATAATTTTGAGGGCATTATAAACCAGTATGCCAATTGTGTCACAGACACTATTTATACCGATAATCCAGTGGGTTTAAACGAAACTATTTGGATATTAATATATCATAAATGTTCGGTACCGTGTACTTCAACTTTTGAAACGACTACAAATAAAGTATGTGCAGATTGTACCACACGGGGAACAAACATCAAACCAGATTTCTGGACAGACGGAAAGTAATAAGATTCGTAGATTTTAATCAAATGATAAAGAAAATAAAACCCGCAATATTGATTTTGACGCATTTCCTGTTACTGCAGGGCATTTATGGTCAGAATTCTTCTCAAATGACAGATTTTCTGAGGCTGAGATTTATTCAATATTGCAAAGCTGTTCCACGAGAGGAAATATTTATTCATACTGACCGTGAGGAATATATTTCGGGCGAAAATTTGTGGTTTAGTACATATTTAATTGACAGGCAGAGCTTTAATCTATCATCAAAAAGCTCAATCGTATATTTCGAACTTTTAAATAGTAAGAACAGACCTGTTGTTCAAAAGAGGATTTTTATTAATAAAGGTTCAGGCCCCGGGCAGATCTTGCTGCCTGATACTTTAAGCACAGGTACCTATACTATCAGAGCTTATACGAGCTGGATGAAGAATTTTCTCCCATCCAATTGTTTTATGAAGAATATCCTGGTTTACAATGCAATAAATTCAAAGTCATCAAAAATTGTCGATAGTAATATCGGTACTATTTTGTCGACGGTGAGTAGTGTACCGGAACTGAAAGTCAGGATAAATAATTCAAAAGCTGACTCACTGGAAATAAATATTGAAGCTGACGGGAAATTCAGGGACGATAATAAAAATACTATTTACATTTTTATTCAGACTCATGGTAACATTAATTATGTAAACTCAGCGAAGCTAACCGGGGAATCAACAACGATATTATTACCTAAAACTTTGATGATTTCAGGGATAAATCAGATCACGTTTTTTAATTCTTCAGGCAAACCCGTTTCTGAGAAATACATTTATACTCCTGAACACGTCACAAATCGGGTTTCTGTAAATTCAGTTGATAGTTGCAGTTTAAGAGATAGGATCGTACTTGAAATAGAACTTCAAAGCATGAATTCTATTGCTGACTCCTCTTGTCTTAGTATATCAGTATCTCCAATACCGGATAAAGAAAATGATGCACTACCTTATTATATGATTTTCGGGACAGAATTCGGCGCAAACTTATATGGAAAAGAAATTAACAAGATCCCTGCCGGGAAAATGGACAGCCTGCTTACACATCTGAAAAGTAATTGGATAAACTGGGATGAGATAATTTCGGGAGAAAAGCCTCATTTTAAATACCCTGCTGAAAATGAGAATAATTTGCTGATGGGAGACCTTGTGACAAATAGTGATATAGCAACAGTTACACCGGAGTATGTTTTGATGTGCAATCCGGGTAAAGAAGCAGAATTTCAATATGCTAGAACCGATAGCACAGGTCATTTTTGCTTTAGGATTCACATTGATGAAGGTCTTAAAGACCTGATAATCATGCCTGATAATAGTGATAGAAATCATAAAATTAATATCGAATCATCATTTGCAGATAAATTTCTTGCCCGGACGACTAATGATTCTTCCCGGAATCCAAGTCCTTCTTTTATCTCCAAATTAAGTGTGAATCATCAGGTCCAAAAAATATATGGTAATACCGACATTGGGGCGCAACAAAAAACTCCTTTTAAACCAGTTATACCGGCGCGATTTTACGGGGAACCTGATGTTGAGCTTGTCCTTGCGGACTACATTAAGCTACCGGTTATGAGTGAGATCATTTTTGAGCTTTTGCCGGGAGTATCCTTGAAAACAAAAAAATCAGGTGACGAAATATCTGTAACATACCGTATTGGAGATATTCAGTTTACAACATTACCATGTCTTATGATAGACGGGGTCATAATAAAGGATGCTTCTCTGATTGTAAACCTCGATCCTGAAATTGTTGAGAAGATTGATGTGATCAGAGAAAAATATTTAGTTGGAAGATATTTCTTTCCCGGAATTATAAATGTGATTACCAAAGCAGGAGATTTCAGCTGTGTTTCGTTGCCTGACTACATGATCAGAATGCCTTACCGGGTCATTGATCAAGTCAGTACATTTATATCTCCTGATTATTCATCTGTTCAGAGAAGAGACAGCAGGATACCCGATTACAGGAACACTTTGTATTGGAATCCATCTGTTAAGACAGATAAAGAGGGTAAGGCCAGGGTCGAATTCTTCAGTTCCGACAATAAGGCTGATTATGTGATTAATATCGAGGGGATAACCGGAAACGGAAAAGTATTTTCAGCACAGAAAATACTGAAGGTTCGATAAATTAATTAAGAAGTCGATTCCAGTTTATAAAATTATGCTCAAGCTTAATTTTATAAATGCATTTCCACCTTGGGGGAAATAAGAAAGGTGGTAAACATCTGAAGAAGAGAAATTATTGTTTAGTCGTAAAGGTTAGGGTGAAAAATTTGTATGGAGATGTTTTTTCAGGTGGATCTCATTCTCAATAACATGATAAATGTCATGTATCTGACACGTGTCGAACATTCTTTTCTAACTTGTCAAACGATTTAATAATTGTAGTTTTTGAAGAATTTTGATTTACATAGTTTTTCTCAAATATTCGCTATTGCTACAAAATATTCACAAAAACTATTAAATTTGCAACAGATTATATCATAAAGGATATAATTAGTACTAAATTGAAAAACAGCAAAGCAGATTTTAAGAGAATTGCTATTAAAGTCGGAAGTAATGTTATTACACAATCAGACGGATCACTCAATGACGGAAGGATATTGCGTATTGTTGAGGATGTGGCTATTCTTTATAAACAAGGAATTGAAGTGGTATTAATTTCATCCGGTGCAGTAGCGGCAGGGAGGAGTGAAATGAATCCTTCAAAAAAAACTAATATCGTGGCAGCCAAGCAGGTCTGGGCCGCTATCGGACAGGTCAAACTAATGTCGAGCTACCAGTTTCTTTTTGGGAAATATGGAATTCATGCTGGGCAGCTTCTGGCAACAAAGGAAAGCTTCAGGGATCGAAGGCATTATCTTAATATGAAGAACTGTATTTCAGCAATGCTTGAGAACAGGGTATTGCCGATTGTTAATGAGAATGACACCGTTTCAATTAATGAACTTATGTTCACTGACAATGATGAGCTATCAGGTTTTATTTCATCAATGATGGACTGCAAATCTCTGATCATCCTGACAAATGTTGACGGAGTCTACAATGGAGTCCCTGGTAATAATGGTACTGAACTAATAGGAATAATCGATGAGGAGTCGGAGAGTATTGAAAAGTATATCTCAGAGGTAAAATCGGGATTTGGCAGAGGAGGGATGGTTACCAAATGTTCGATTGCCCGCAAAATAGCAGCACAGGGTATCGACGTTTATATAGCTAACGGAAAACGCGATGCAATAATATCGGATATAGTAAACCGGAAGGATGTTCCTTATACTCATTTTATCGCCAGAAGTAAAAAAGAAAAAGGAGTGAAAAAATGGCTGGCCCATTCTGACACTTTTGCAAAGGGAGCTGTTGTTATTAATAAAGGAGCGAAGGCAGCTCTTCTTGCCGATAAAGCCACGAGCCTTCTTATGATTGGTGTAACAAAAATTGATGGCTTTTTTAAAAGCGGCGATATCGTAAGAATTATTGATGAAGATGGAAACAATATCGGATTAGGCAAATCGCAATACGATTCTGAGAAAGCTGAACAAAATGTTGGAGAAAAGCTAAGCAGACCATTTATTCATTATGATTATATGGTCATAAATGAAAAGAGCAAAACAGCTTATCAGGAGTAATAAACATATTAAAATTAACTAAATGGATTGTTCGTCTCTTTTCAGGAATGCCAAAAAAGCCACAAAGGCATTAAGCGTCCTGAACGAACAGGCGATTAATAAAATTCTGTTATTAATTGCTGATGCTGCGATTGAAAACGCTGGGTTCATTTTGGAGGAGAATAAAAAGGATCTCGTTCTGATGCCTGAATCGGATCCCAGGTACGATCGTCTGGTATTAACCGCAGGCAGGATTAAAAGTATTGCTGCCGATATCCGTCAGGTCGCAGCTTTACCATCTCCTCTCGGACATATACTCTCCGCAACCGAAAGACAAAACGGACTGAAAATATCCAGGATCTCGGTACCATTTGGGGTAATTGGGATAATTTATGAATCACGCCCAAACGTAACATTCGATGTTTTTTCTCTCTGCCTCAAATCGGGAAATGCATGTATATTAAAAGGAGGGAGTGACGCAATAAACTCAAACACGGCAATTGTCAGTGTAATTAAAAAAGTCCTTCAGAATAATAAAATTGACCCCGATGTTTTGATCCTTCTTCCTGCAGGCAGGGATGAGACAATTCAATTACTGAATGCACGACAGTATGTAGATCTGATAATCCCACGGGGAAGCAGCAGTCTTATCGATTATGTTCGGAATAATGCATCAATTCCCGTAATTGAAACCGGTGCAGGTGTCTGCCATACATATTTTGATGAGTTTGGCGATAATGAAAAAGGAAGGCAGATAATTTTCAATGCAAAAACCCGAAGGGTGAGTGTTTGTAATGCATTGGACTGCCTGATAATAAGCGAAAAACGGTTGAAAGATCTATATTATATAGTTGGTTTGTGTCAGGATTCATCAGTTGTCATTTATGCCGATGAAAAAGCTTTCAAGGCATTAAAGGGAAAATATCCAGATGCGCTTCTTCAAAAAGCTACGCCAGAATCCTTCGGAACCGAGTTCCTTTCTTACAAGATGGCAATTAAGACCGTAATGTCAATCGATGAGGCACTGGATCATATTTCTGAGTTCGGCTCCAAGCATTCCGAGGCCATTATTTCTGAGAACAAAAACAACATTAATTTGTTCTACACCGCAGTAGATGCTTCTTCAATTTTCTCAAATGCCTCAACCGCATTTACTGATGGGTCGGAGTTCGGATTAGGAGCTGAAATAGGAATCTCTACACAAAAATTGCACGCCCGGGGACCCATGGCTCTTGAGGCTTTGACAACCTACAAATGGATTATCGAAGGGAACGGACAAATTAGAAAATAACTCGAAAATAAAATACTCTATGATATTTGATTTTGAAATGATCGATTCCTTTTATAAACTACTGGATTCAAGAATATTAGAAATTAGAAAAAAACTGAACAGGCCTCTGACCCTGAGCGAGAAAATTCTTTACAGTCATATTTATCCTCAAAATCAGATAAAACCATTTTCAAGGGGAACAGACTATGTTGAATTTATGCCCGACAGAGTTGCAATGCAGGATGCTACAGCTCAAATGGCTATTTTGCAGTTTATGATGGCAGGCAAGGAAACTACTGCCGTCCCGGCTTCTGTTCACTGCGATCACCTTACCCTAGCACGCTCAGGAGCAGCAGAGGATCTCAAAGCTTCCGGCCTGGTTAATAAAGAGGTATATGAGTTCCTGAGTTCGGTTTCTGATAAATATGGTATCGGTTTCTGGAAACCCGGTGCCGGAATAATCCATCAGATAGTTCTTGAAAACTACGCTTTCCCCGGCGGTATGATGATTGGCACTGATTCGCATACTCCAAATGCAGGAGGGCTTGGGATGATAGCAATTGGTGTAGGAGGAGCCGATGCCGTGGATGTTCTTTCCGGGATGGGATGGGAGTTAAAATTTCCGGGTCTCATTGGAATTAAGCTCACAGGAAAACTCAGCGGATGGACTTCAGCAAAAGATATTATTCTCAAAATTTCCGGAATGCTCACAGTAAAAGGCGGTACCGGAAAAATAATAGAATATTTCGGAGAAGGATCGGAATCGCTTTCCTGCACGGGCAAAGCAACAATATGCAATATGGGAGCTGAGACCGGTGCAACCTGTTCAATATTCGGTTTTGATAATTCTATGAATGATTATCTCAATATAACAGGTAGAAAAGAAGTCGCAGACCTGGCTTTAAAAAATAAAAGTCATTTAATTGCTGACCCTGAAGTCTATGCAAATCCCGAGATTTATTATGATCAATATTTTGAAATAAACCTTTCGGAACTTGAACCATACATAAACGGTCCGTTTACTCCCGATCTGGCAACCCCGATCTCTAAAATGAAGGAGGCGGTTTTAAAAAACAAATGGCCGGAAAACGTTGAAGTCGGACTTATTGGTTCCTGCACAAATTCTTCGTATGAAGATATTTCACGTGCCGCTTCAGTTGTTAAGAATGCAATGGAACAGAAGCTCCCCGCTAAGTCTGATTTTATGGTCACACCCGGATCAGAGCAGATAAGATCAATCGCAGAAAGGGATGGATATCTTGAACTATTCAGGAAATTCGGAGCAGAAGTTTTTGCTAACGCATGTGGCCCGTGTATTGGACAGTGGGAACGCAAAGACTCAGATAAGAAAAAGGAAAATACAATTATACATTCATTTAACAGGAATTTTGCCAAGCGTAATGATGCAAATCCGAATACAAATGCTTTCGTTGCTTCACCTGAAATAGTTACGGCTCTGGCTATTGCCGGTAAACTTACTTTTAATCCTCTCACTGATTCATTGATTAATTCCGAAGGTAAAGAAGTAATGCTGGCTGAGCCAAAGGGATTTGACCTTCCTCCAAAGGGTTTCGGAAGTATCGATGGTGGATTTCAGAAATCTGATCATAACAGTAATAAAAAGAAAATACTTATAACTTCTGATTCAGACAGGCTTCAATTGCTTGAACCGTTTAAAGAATGGAATGGCAATGATTTCGTTAATCTACCCCTGCTGATCAAGGCTAAAGGGAAATGCACAACTGATCATATTTCTATGGCCGGTTACTGGCTGAAATACAGGGGCCATCTTCAGAACATCTCCGAAAATTATATGATTGGGGCTGTAAATTGTTTTAATGATCAGTCGAACAACGTGATCAATCAATTAACCGGTTTAAAAGATACCGTCCCTCATGCTGCCAGGGTTTACAGGGATTCGGGAGCAGGTTCGGTTGTCGCAGGAGAGGAAAATTTTGGAGAGGGTTCTTCCCGCGAACATGCTGCCATGGAACCCAGGTATCTTGGAGTGAAGGCAGTTCTGGTTAAATCTTTCGCAAGGATTCATGAGACAAACTTAAAAAAACAGGGAGTGCTTACAATAACCTTCGGGAATAAGGATGACTATGATAAGATTAAAGAGGATGACAAAATTGACATTTCCGGGTTAAAAGATTTTTCGCCGGGCAAACAGTTTACTGTCACACTGAATCATTCTGACGGTACAAAAGAAAAATTTCCTGCAAACCATTCGTATAATGAATCTCAGATCGGGTGGTTCAGTGCAGGAAGTGCATTAAATATTATTAGAAAATCAAACAAAGAGAATGTTATCTGAAACAATCAAACTTGTCGACGGGAAACTTGTCGTACCTGACAATCCTGTGATCCCTTTTATTGAGGGGGATGGTACCGGACCTGACATTTGGAATGCGTCCGTAAGAGTATTTGATGCTGCCGTAAAAAAATCTTTTAATGGTAAAAGAAAGGTCATCTGGAAGGAAGTACTTGCTGGTGAAAAGGCTTTCAGGGAAACCGGAAACTGGATGCCTGAAGAAACGCTTGCGAGCTTCAGAGAATACCTGGTAGGAATAAAAGGACCTTTAACAACCCCGATCGGAGAAGGAATGCGTTCATTAAATGTGGCATTGCGTCAGGTCCTTGATCTTTATACCTGTTACCGGCCTGTGAGGTATTTCAAAGGAGTACCCAGTCCGGTGAAACATCCTGAGAATGTAGATATGCATATTTTCAGAGAGAATACTGAAGATATTTATGCTGGAATTGAATTTATGACGGGCAAACCCGAGACCGAAAAAGTGAGACGATTCCTGATCGACGAAATGGGAGTCAAATCAATCAGATTTCCCCTGACATCATCCATAGGAATCAAACCAGTATCCATTGAAGGGACGGAGCGACTCGTGCGTCAGGCAATAAAATATGCAATCAGCAAGAGGTTGCCTTCAGTGACCCTCGTTCATAAGGGAAATATCATGAAGTTCACCGAGGGTTCTTTTATGAAATGGGGATATGCTTTGGCCGAAAGAGAATTCACGAAAGATGTTTTTACGTGGCAGATGCACAAGCAGATAACTGAAAAGCAGGGATTAAAAGTTGCTGATGAAATGTTAAAGAATGCCGAAGCTTCAGGCAAGGTTATAATTAAAGATGTAATTGCTGATGCATTTCTGCAGCAGATACTTACACGTCCTTCTGAATATTCGGTAATCGCTACTTTAAATCTTAATGGTGATTATATATCCGATGCCCTGGCAGCTATTGTTGGCGGAATAGGGATCGCCCCGGGAGCAAACATAAATTTCGAAACCGGTCATGCAATTTTTGAAGCAACTCATGGCACTGCACCAAAATATGCGGGGCAGGATAAAGTTAATCCGGGCTCAGTAATTCTTTCCGGAGCATTGATGTTTGATTATATGGGATGGGGCGAAGTGGCCGAAAGTATTTATTCGGGATTGGAACATACGATTCAAAGTAAGAAGATCACTTACGATTTTCACAGGCTGATGGAAAATGCAACATTATTGAAGACATCAGAATTTGCAGATGCAATAATCGCAGATATTATATCTCAAAAATAATAAATTACATTCTTTATGGAAACCAATAATTATTTTGCGCAACTGGAGGAGTCGGTAAGAGCTTCATGTCACATCGATAACGAACTATTTGAAGAATTTGAGGTGAAGCGTGGTCTCAGGAATAAGGATGGAACAGGCGTTTTAGTCGGACTGACAAATATCGGTGACGTGGTTGGTTATAAGAAAGAAGATGGAAAAGTTGTTGCTATACCCGGAAAATTATTATACAGGGGAATAGATATAGAAGACATCACTAAAGGATTCCAGAAAGAAGACCGGCATGGATTTGATGAGACTGTGTTTTTGCTTCTGACTGGTCATTTGCCAAATAAGAAGGAGCTTGCCGAATTCTCGGAACATATGGCATCGTTAAGGGCACTGCCAGATGATTTTGTGAAAGACATGATATTATCTATGAAAGGGAAGGATGTGCTTAACATTCTTGCAAGATCGGTCCTGGGGCTTTACACACTCGATGATAACCCCGACGACATTTCACTCGATAATATGATCAGGCAGTCGTTGAATATCATTGCCAAGTTCCCGACTATTGTCGCATATTCATATCAGGCATTACGGCATTTATATAAAGGAAAGACTCTTTCGATACGCCATCCGCAGACTAATCTTACAACTGCGGAGAATTTTCTTTATCTGATAAAAGGTGATTGTAAAGGTTTCTCAAAGCTTGAAGCTGATTTGCTTGATCTTATGCTTGTTCTTCATGCAGAACATGGAGGCGGAAATAATTCCACATTTACCATGCGGGTTACAAGCTCCTCAGAAACCGATATCTATTCGTCGGTGACTTCTGCAATAGGATCATTAAAAGGTCCGTTACATGGCGGAGCAAATGTAAGGGTGCTCGAAATGATGGAAGATATGAAGCTTCATGTGAAGAATTGGAAGGATGAAGCAGAAGTCACAGCCCATCTGTTAAAGATACTGAACAAAAAAGCAAATGATTTTTCGGGCAAAATTTACGGCATAGGGCATGCAGTATATACCATATCTGATCCACGGGCTGCTATCTTAAAGGCAAAAGCGAGGGAACTGGCAATTGAGAAAGGCCGATTGGACGAATTTGAGCTCTACTCGCTGGTTGAGCGTCTTACACCGGAAGTCTTCCGTGTTTTTAAAGGAGAAAAGTCGACAAAGGTTGTCTGCATTAATGTCGATTTTTATTCAGGATTTGTTTACGCCTGTCTTGATATTTCAAAAGAATTATATACTCCTCTTTTTGCAATTGCAAGAGTATCAGGGTGGTGTACTCACAGAATAGAGGAGCTGACTTTTTCAGCAAAAAGAATTATCAGACCTGCGTTCAAAAATGTATATGGTAAGCATGAATATATTCCATTAAACGTGAGAAAATAACAAGATGAGTGATACTATCCCGGATTATGATGTGCTTATCATCGGAGGAGGTGTTGTTGGTACAGCATTACTCTATACTTTAAGCAAATATACTGATGTTAAAAAGGTTGGACTGATAGAAAAATATTCCGACTTCGGGCTGGTCAATTCTGCATCATACAATAACAGCCAGACTCTTCATTGCGGAGATATCGAAACCAATTACTCGTTTGAGAAAGCCAAGTGCGTAAAGGAGATGGCCGACATGGTGATGAAATATGTCGAAAAGGAAAAAGCCTCCGGTGGCGGGCTGGATATTTTTAGCAGATACTCAAAGATGGTACTGGCAGTCGGCAAGAAACAGGTTGATGAACTTACAAACAGGTTCGCTACTTTCAGCAAGCTTTTCCCTAAACTACGATTAATCGGTAAGGATGAAATCGGGAAAATTGAACCAAGAGTAGTTGAAGGAAGGAATCCTGATCAGGAGATCGCCGCACTCGTTACAGAAGATGGGTATACCATCGATTTTAAAACATTGTGTCATTCATTTGTCAATAATGCAATAAAGGCAAATCTCGATGTTGATATCCGGCTTGAAACAAAACTTTTGCGGATTGAAAAAAAGAGTGATCATTATGCGATCACCACTAATAAAGGAGAGTTACATGCTACTGCAGTTGTTATTGCAGCCGGTGGACATAGCCTGATGATAGCGAAATCGCTTGGCTACGGCAAGAACCTGTCAATTCTTTCAATGGCAGGTAGTTTTTATACTGCACCGAAAGTTCTGAATGGGAAGGTGTATACCATACAGGTTGCAAAACTACCGTTCGCCGCAGTCCACGGGGATCCTGAGGTACACAACGAAAACATTACACGATTCGGGCCAACAGCAAAACCAATATTTCAGTTGGAACGGCATAACTGGTCGACTTTCAGAGAATACTGGAAAACTTTCGGATTGGGTATAAAACCTGTAATCAGTCTGTTAAATATTATTTTCGATAAGGTTCTCTTTAATTATATTTTTTTAAATGTGTTGTATGATCTGCCTGCAATTGGCAAAAGGTTGTTCATTAAGCAAATCAGGAGGATAGTCCCGTCATTGAAACTTGATGAACTTCAATATGCCAAAGGAATAGGAGGGACCCGGCCGCAAATCGTAAATAATACTACAAAGAAACTGGAGATGGGTGAGGCAAAGTTAAACGGTGATAAGATAATATTTAATATAACACCATCTCCGGGAGCTTCAACCTGCCTGGGGAATGCATATTCTGATGTTCAGCTTCTGATGAAATTTCTTGATGACAGGTATACTTTCTATAAGGAAGCTTTTCAGCAGGATCTGATGTAGGTCTACGAACCCGCATAAACCAGTAAGGCTAATCCTGCCAGATATGCCAGGAACATAAAAAAAATCAGCAGATTAACTGATTTTGATGCGCCTTTGAATTCCTTCCAGATAAAAACACCCCAGAGTGCGGCAATCAGGGTTGCTCCCTGTCCTAATCCATAAGATATGGCAAAACCTGCTTTGCCCGAAGCCAGGATACTCATCGACATACCAATGTTCCAAATGACTCCTCCCATAATGCCGTTCAGATGAACATCGAAAGTTCCTTTCTTATAATCCTTGAATGTGAGAGGTTTTCCTTCAAACGGCTTTTTCATTATTAAATAGTTGAAAAGCAGATTACTCAGGAAAACGCCGACTGCAAAAAAGAAAAGTGCAGAATATGGTGTCAGCTTTCCTGCTTCCGGTGCTGTAAAACTTGATGCCATTGAACTGGCAACAAAACGGTAGAAAAGGGCCATCAGGATACCTGCAAAAATGGAAAGAGAAATTCCTTTTCCTGATACTTTTTTAAGTGAAATGCTGTGTTTTTTATATGCAACGGCATCGATGAGGATAGCAATGACCACAAGTGCAACACCCCCGAACAAAAATGTAGCATTACCATGCGGCGAATAAACATAGTTGATAATGACACCCAGTGCAAGCGCTAATCCGACTCCTACAGGAAAAGCAACAGCCATTCCTGCAATTGCCATCGCCGCAACGAGTAGTATGTTTGAAGCATTGAAAATTACACCTCCGATCATCGCGTGCAAAATATTCTGATGATCAGCCTGTTTTATGTCTGCAATGAAACCCCTTCCGCTTTCACCTGTACTCCCCATTGTGAAACCAAGCAAAATAGAAAAGAGCAGAATTCCCAAAGCGTAATCCCAATAGAACAATTCGAAACGCCAGTCTTTACCGGTAAGCTTTTGGGTATTCCCCCATGAACCCCAGCAGATCATGGTGATAAAACAAAGGATAATTGCGAGCGTGTAACTTTGTGGTATGAACATTTTTAAAAGTTTAAAGTAAAAAGTTTAAAGTAAAAAGTGTGTGGTAATCTCTTGGTGATTTCTTGGTGCCTTTGTGTTACTGCCTGCCGGCGGGCAGGTTTGTGGCAGAAAAAAATCGCCACCAAGGCGCCAAGGCACGAAGTAGCACCGTGATTAATTTTATTTTTCAAATGAGAATTTATATGATTCATTAGTTTTTGGAGCTGTTTTGAAAATGGTAGCAGAAGTAATGTAAACTCTGGTTCCTGCCGATTCAGGCCGTTTATCTCCTCTGACAACCAGTCTGACATTATGATCGCCTGGTTTAAGATTCAGAATATGCCAGACACTGACCGTATGCTGCTGATTTGCAAAATCATAGTATGTATCTATGTTCTTGTCCGGTTTTCCGTCAACTAAAATTTCAGCTTTCCCTCCGTCCTTATACCAGTTGCCCTCAAACGAAATTCCGGTGCCGTTAAAGTCAAAATTCAATTCGTCACCTTTTCTTTCTGCAAACATCGATTGTTTGATGACATTTTTGTTGCTTTCTGTAATCTCAAATGGTTTCCAGGCGCCTTTAAACTTCCAGGCATTCTGGTCGAACACTGAAATTGTCTTATCAAATACAACGTCAGGAAAGGAAACTTCCATTACTGCTGGTTCAGGAATTTGAGATTTGATCAAAATGTTTTTGTCAGTTATCGTGCCTCCATCTTTAAGGATAAAATCCTGTGCGTATTTATATGTGCTCTCTACAGCAGTATTGAAGGAATACGTAGTATTGATAAAAGTAGAATCACCCATAACTTTGACGCCTGTCTGCATTTCTTTTGGCAGTCCTTTGAATCCCTTGATAACTCCAAGCACAGCCATAGCATTCGAAGGATTGCAATCCGAATCCTGACCGCAGCGTGCTGTTATTTCAAGTGTTTTCATCGGGTCGCCTTCTCCATACAGGAGACCCATTATAATATAGGCTCCATTTAGCTTGGCATCAATATTGAAGTCAATCCCGGCGCCGCATATGTCCACATTTCCCCATTTGGCCTGGAGCTCTTTCCATGCTGCTTTCCAGTCTGAAGGATATTGCTTATGAAGTTTTAAAACATCATTCACTATCTTTGAATAGTCGCTTTCCTTCGGAATTGACATGAGTGCTTTATCGATTATTTTCGTAATATCCGATTCGAAGAATGCTTCAGAGTAAAGTGCTGAAACAAAAATTCCCCCATAAACACCATCGCCATAATTCATTATATGTCCTATCTTTTCTGCAATTCCCAATCCTGTATTAGGCATACCGGGACACATGAAACCAATATAGTCTGCTTCTATCTGAAAATCAATGTCATCTGCATGCAGGCTATATTCAGGACTACCGGAAGCAGGCACAAAAATGCTGTCATAATAATTCTTTCTTGCCTGCATGTTGGCATGCCATAAAGGGTATCCGGCTTTCGCAAACATTTCCTGGAATTTTTTTGCTGGCGCATCGACACCATATTTATCCATTGACATCAGGAAGGTTAGCTGGACGTAGATATCATCCTGCCACATACTTCCTCTTATGTCTGATGTTTTCCACTTTATTGAATCGTTGAAAGTCCTGCCTTCAGCTCTGAATTCAGTGGGAGCGCCGTATGTGACACCAATCATTTTTCCGGCCCAGCCACCGGCAATTTTATCCTTCAGAACTTCAGGTGTTATACCCCTGAATCCTTCCGGTATGTTTTTGCATGAAACAACAACAGAAAATAAAAAAATTATTGAAAACAACAGATTAGTTTTTTTCATGATTATGAATTTTTCTTTTTAAAGATAATTTTTTTAGTTACACAGAGTTGCACAGAGTTACACAGAGAAAAGACGAATCAGGTTTTTTCCAACTGTGCTTCTCAGTGTCTCTCTGTGAAAGTTCTTCATTTCTTTAATGGTAAATGCATCATCCTGGCTTCGATAAAAGAACTTACTTCAGGAAAAGGCATTTTTTTCGTTACATAAAATTGTTTTCCGCTGGCACTGTTTTCCCAGTTATTACTTCCATCATTGTTCACAATAATTCTTCCTCTTACAGTATCAAAAAATCCGTCAGTTCCATAAACGGCTATGAGAACTGCAGTCTCATCCCAGCTCATCCTTCCGTTTTTATCTTCTTCAGAAAGTGGAATGCTTATTCTGAAAACATCTTTCACCGGGCTGTTCATAATATCCGACTTTATCAGTTTCAGTCCGGTAAATATTTGTGATCCAATTTCATATCCAGTGAAAATAACCTCGCCGGGCCAGTTCTCATATACAAATTTTGAAGAGACGGAATCCATAAAAACATTGAATTCTTTTCCTTCAGGAAATCTTCCGGCCATTGAGATCAGCTTCGATACTTTTCTGGTAACAAGCTCCATACCTGAAAGAGGAGAATTATTATCAGGTTTTGATTTCAGTAGATTGCTCAGGTTTGTCAAAAAGCCAACTGTAACAATTGTTACACTTTTATCGGGCTGATTGTTGAGAACTTTCCTATAGATATCAACGGCATCAGCTGCTTCAGAGGTAGATTTTATTGAATGAGGATATTTTTGAACGATGGAATCAGCCCAATGTTGAGAGGAACCAAGATTGACTCCTGCCGTTTTTGGTGCGCCAACCGGTAAATCACTTCTACCGAAATACGTATTTATGACATTAATAGATGGAGCTACGAGTTCGTGCTTATTTGAAGCAACAGTTGCAAGTATCTCGACTTTCCCGCTGTCAGCCATTGCATGAAGAAATGCAAGAGCTCCCACATCGTCATAATCAGGACCAAGATCGGTATCGAAGATAATTTTAATTTTCGTGTCATTTGTTTTTGGCTGATTTGAGCAACCCGAAAATACCAGAAGGTAAAAGAGGGAGAAAAGGAGAAATTGTTTCATATATTTTTTAGTTTATAATTTGTTAATCTATACACTTCACAGCCTTTCCCCCTTGAAGAAACGGGAAAGGGGGTGAACGATATCAGTAATGTTAAGGATCAAGTTATTAGAATTGTAGCGAAAAACTATAATAACTCATTTCTATATGGCGCGGAAGCCTGTGCTCCCATACGTGTTACCGAGATTGCTGCAGCTTTATTTGCAAACAGTACAGCCTCCTGCAGATCCTTTCCTTCTGACAGCGCTACAGCCAGGGCGCCATTGAACACATCCCCGGCTGCAGTAGTATCGACGGGTGTTACTTTTACCCCGGGGACTAATCCTGTAAAATTTTGAGATTTAACGTATGCTCCTGTCTCGCCCAGAGTAATAATTACATTTTTAACTCCTTTCTCCTGAATGAGAACTGCTGCCCGGTGAGCAGATGAAATATCTGTTATTTCCATTCCTGTTATTGATTCTGCTTCAGTTTCATTAGGAGTAATAAGCCATGTATGTTGAAGAAGTTTCTCAGGAAGTTTACAGGCAGGAGCAGGATTGAGAATTACTTTTACACCATTCTCTGAAGCAGCTATCGCTGAATATTCCACGGTTTCTATTGGTATCTCCAATTGCAATAGCAGAATATCGAACCTGGAATTTTCAAAAACTAAAGAAGGAATGTCATCTTGAAGGAGATTTCCGTTCGAACCCGGGGCGACAACGATACTATTCTCCCCCTGAGAATCGACCGTAATAAGCGCGACTCCTGACGGTAATTCAAGATCTTTAACAACGTACTGCGTGTCTATCCCTTCTCTCATCAATAATCCTACTGCCTGATTTCCAAACAGATCGTTCCCTCTTTTTGTTATAAATGTGATCTTACCGCCAAGTCTTGCAGCAGCCACAGCCTGGTTGGCTCCTTTACCACCCGGATTCATAAGGAAAGTTCCTCCGAGAATTGTTTCACCAGGGGCAGGGAGTTTTTCAGTTTTAATTACCATGTCGGTATTTGAACTCCCGATAACAATAATTCTGCTCATTATAAATTAATTTGAAGGTATTTGGATTTTTATTTTTGGTGAATAATTGTTTAGCCCGGTTTACTGAAATACACGAACATAATCGACAAACATCCTTTGTGGGAACTCTGTTGTACTGTCAGGAGGACCGGGCCAATTTCCACCGACAGCTACATTGAATATGAAAAACTGATCAGCATTGAACGGGTAGATATCAGTGCCAATATCGTCAGAATTAATTGTAAGATATGATTTATCATCAATTAACCACTGGATACTGTTTAGTTTCCAGATAATACTGAAGACATGAAATTCTTTGGAAAAATCGCCTGATGCCAAAACATAATTGGCCCCTTTTGACATATGAGATCCTCCTGCATTGCCCCAATGCAAGGTACCATATAATGTTGAAGGAGAGGTGCCTATTAATTCCATAATGTCTATTTCGCCGCAAACAGGCCATCCTGCTGTATTTATGTTTGATCCCAGCATCCATAATGCGGGCCACATGCCTTTGCTTACAGGTAACTTTGCCCTTATATCAATTCTTCCAAATTTAAAGGTCTTCTTCCCCTGGGTTGTCATTCTTCCCGAGGTATATTTGAAGTCGCCAGTTGTCTCTTTTCGGGCTTCAATAATCAGGTTGCCGTTTGATAAAAATGTGTTTTTCTGATTGTTGGTATAATACTCAAGTTCATTATTTCCCCATCCGCCTCCGCCATTACTAATTTCCTGGTTCCAGATATTTAAGTCCAGCCTGTTATCCGAAAATTCATCACTCCAGACAAGTGTATATCCGGGATAAGTTAATGGAGTAGTGTAACCTGTGTTATCTGTTGACAGATTTGAGCCATTTTCAGTTATTATTGTACCTGTTGCAGAGTTGTTCTTAATTGTACAATTTTTAGGGTTGGTTAAATTTAAATTGAAACTCAAATCAGGCTGGCGTCTATCCAGCGGATCCCCAATGATTTTAACGCTGATTGTTGCCTGATTCTCATTCGGGGCGATGGAAGCAGTTCCTGAGACCGACTCATAATCGGTTGAAGAAGTTGCTGTTCCATCAACAGTTGAATAATCAACTGATACAACTTTTGAAGCAGGTTTACTCAGAATTATATGAAAAGTCATAGTAGCTCCGGAGGTATTTCTGACGAGTGAAACATCAGAGATACTTAACACCGGACCGGTGTCGCTTGATTTTTGGCAGGCAATGGCCTGAAGCATACCAATACAAGCCATCAACAGAAACGCTCCGCATCGTTTATTTTTATCCATAAAGATTATTTTTTAATCAGGAGTTCATAATCATTCGATAACCAAGATAGAATTTTCTTTTCGATTTTTAAATTGCAGCCGCTAAATATATATAATCTATATGCCTGTTTGAAGCCTAATCAGTATATTTATTCAATAATCCATTCAATATGAAAAAAAGGTTCTATTACGTCTTATTGGTTATAACTTCATTGTTATTAATAGCTTCCGGGTTTTCATATCTGTCAGGGTATAAATATCTGTCAGCTCCTTTATTAATTGCAGGCTTCATAGCCCTTGCAACTACTGTAAGAGGTTTTCAGAAATTCAAAGGTTTTTCCTACACTTTATGGATATTTACTGCCGTCATTGTTTCTATTGTTTACCCTCAATACTTTATTTCTGTTGGTGATTTCCAATTGAAAAAGCTTATAGTTCCGCTTCTACAGATAATAATGTTTGGTATGGGATCGCAAATGAGTTTCAGGGATTTTGCAGGAGTTGTAAAAATGCCAAAGGGTGTGTTGGTTGGAGTAGTCTCACATTACATGATTATGCCATTGATAGGTTTCGCAATTGCGGGAATATTCAATTTTCCTCCTGAAATTTCAGCAGGAATCATTCTAATCGGTTGTGTCCCAAGTGGTTTGGCGTCAAATGTGATGTCGTTCCTTGCCAAAGCTAATCTTGCTCTTGCTGTCACAATAGGCGCCATTTCAACGCTGCTCTCGCCTCTGATGACACCCTTGCTGATGAAAATTCTCGGAGGCCAATATATAGCAGTCAGTTTCTGGAGTATGATGCTCGATATTCTTAATATGATAATCCTGCCAATAGTAGCAGGTTTCATTTTCAATTTATTCTCAAAAGGAAAAGAATCAGTAAAATCGATCCTGGTCCAGCTTATCTCTTACTTTGTAATTATTCTTTTAACGACACTTGTATACGCAAAATTGAAAAATGCAGGGTTCATCGCATTTCTCATCCAGTTCTCAAAATCGATGGGCTGGTTTTTCTTTTTACCTATGATTGTAGCTGCTCTTCTGTCGATGCTCACAAAAGGAAAGAATGGTTATATGGAAAAAACACTCTCGCTGGTTTCAATGGTCGGAATTGCCGTTATTGTGACGATAATTACTGCATCGGGCAGAGATAGTCTTGTGGAAGTAGGAGCTCTCCTTCTTATTACCAGCCTGCTTCATAACATGGCCGGTTATACGCTGGGCTACTGGCTTTCGTGGCTGGTAGGAATGCCTGAAAAAGACCGTCGCACTATTGCGTTTGAAGTTGGAATGCAAAATGGGGGACTGGCTTCAGGCCTTGCTCTGCAAATGGGGAAGGTGGCTACTGTCGGACTGGCACCTGCAATCTTTGGTCCGCTAATGAATGTAACAGGATCAGTACTGGCAAACTATTGGCGGGGAAAACCTGTAGAAGAGGATGTCCACCCTCAGGGATAGCCAATGATTTTCTGAAATTCGATGCCACCAAGACACTAAGACACCAAGCTACACCAACTTGGTGAAACCTTTGTGTCTTTGCGCCTGAGTGGCATTTTTAAAATTTCTTACAATAACATATTTAACTCCAAAGCCTGTCATGGGATCTTTTCTCATCCCATTCCGGAGTTGGCTCAAAATATCCTTTTGAATCTTTACTAAGATGCTTCTTAACCTCCTCGTCATTAAGTTCGATGCCAAGACCCGGAGCAGATAACGGTACATTAGCAAATCCTTTGGTAATCAATTGCCTGCCATCGGTGGTTCTTACAAGGTTTTCCCACCATGGAGTGTCAATATTATGGTGTTCAAGTGCCAGGACGTTTTGTGTGGCTGCAGCGCAATGAACATTGGCCATGAAGCATACCGGCGAACCCGCCATATGCATTGCCATCGCAATTCCGCATTCTTCAGCATAATCTCCGATTTTTTTTGTTTCAAGCAGCCCCCCGGAGGTGCCAAGATCAGGCTGGATGATGTCAACAGCGTGAGCGTCCAGCAGTGGTTTGAATCCGCCTTTCAGCATATAAATATCTTCTCCTGTTGCAATAGGGGTTTCGATCGCATCGGACAGCGTTTTGCATTGATCAGTATAGAACCATGGGACCATATCTTCAAGCCATGCAAGTCTGTACTTTTCGAGAGCCCTGCCTAGCCTGATAGCATTGTTTACATCAAAATGTCCGAAATGATCAGCACAAAGAGGCATCTCATAGCCAACCGCATTCCTCACATCTTCAACATATTCAGCAAGACTGGCAAGTCCTTTTTCGGTGATCTGAACCTGTGTAAAAGGATGAAGAGTGCTTCCGTAGCTCATATAATCACGAAGATCGTATTGAGCCATATTTCCCCAGTTTTTTGTGTTCACAAGATTCCCGTCTGTGGCAGAAACTAGATGAATACCAAGATCCATTTTAAGCCAGGTAAAACCCTGGATCTCAACTCTCTTTTTTAATTTTTCAGCAAAAGCGACAGGATCTTTAACTTCCGGAGTATCAGCATACAACCTAATCTTGTCGCGATATCTTCCTCCAAGCAATTGCCATGCCGGGACATTATATGCTTTCCCGCACAAGTCCCACAAAGCCATCTCAACTGCACAGACTCCTCCTCCCTGTCGACCATGATAACCATATTGCCTGATTATTTTGAAAAGCATTTCGACATTGCATGGGTTCAATCCGAGAATACGGCTTTTAAGCATGAGCGCATACCGTTCGTCTCCTCCGTCGCGTACCTCCCCAAGTCCATAAATGCCCTGATTGGTATCTATCCTTATAATAGCTTTTCGGCCTCCATCACCTATTACTGCAACACGCATATCGGTTATTTTCAGATCAGAAGGACTCGACGAGCGTTGAACATTTGAAGTGGTCTGTGCTATCGTATCTTCTATTGAAAGATTCATTAAACCACCCAATGCAATGCCTCCTAATGCAGCTTTTTTGAGGAAATTCCGGCGGTCATTCGGAGTCGAAGGGTTTTCAATTTCTTTTTTAATGGCAGCTGTATCAGCTTTTTCTTGTCTGCTGGCTTGTTCAGCAATATGTTTTAATATGCTTTTCATTTTTCTGTTAAGGTTTGATGAGGCTTTGGTAATTCTATTTTTGCCACCAAGACACAAAGACACAAAGGTTCACCAAGGGGTTTAATCTTTGTGCAACTTGGTGCCTTAGTGTCTTGGGCATTTTTTTTCTGATTAATAGTTTCTTTCTTTAAGATATTTATCGAGTTCATCTTTTGACATGGGAAGTTTTCCGGGATAATTATCAAGCCAGTTTAAGAAGTCTTTTTTGATGTCTTCCGTCCATTCGCTGTCAATCTGTCCGGCAAGATATTTCTTTTCCTTCAGTCGCTGATGTCCGAACTCATCTCGCAATGCTGTGACTTCCGAGGTCAGAACGAGATCCTCAACCAGATAAGCAGGAATAAAAATTACTCCGTATTTTTTCGCCAGTACTATATCGCCCGGCAAAACTGTTGCCCTGCCCACACGTATTGGTGCATTGATTGATGTAAGCATCATCTGCTGAATGTATGATGGATCTGACCCTTTTATCCAGCCATTGAATCCTTTTATTTCAGAAAGACCTTCCTGGTCTCTGACGGCTCCATTAAAGACCACACCTCTCTGCGATTTAGCATATATAGAGTTGCCAAGGTTATCACCTATTAAAGTACCATCCGCTATTTTACCATAAGCATCTGCTACATAAACATCACCATTTATAAGAATATCAATCGGCCATGAATTTGTGCCACCCTGCATTGAGCGGTTCTCGATCTTTCCCTGTTCCCTGATCTGCTTTTCAAGATCGGGTCTCAATGGCATATATTGAGCTGTCACTACCCTTCCGGTCATTGCCTGGTCAGGATTAATGATTGTCCAGTCTCCCTCGAACTGGTTTTGAAATCCTTTGTTACGTAAAACGCCCCATGCTTCTTCAATAGATATTTTTTTGAGTCTTTCCAGAAGTACATCCGAGACTTTTGGTCTGCCGTCGGCAAATCTTTCACCTTTCCATTCCGAAGTTATTGCTTTGATATACTCAGGTGATGAACCGACATTTTGGGCGTTAGCAAAGAAACAGGAAAGCAGAATGACAGCTAACAGGACAGTTTTTTTATTCATATCTATAGTTTTGATTAATTAGTTGAGGCATTTAATTCCTGCATTGACTATTGGAATTTTATATTTTTCGTGAATTGATTAATGTTGAATCCAGCATCTGTTTCTCTGGTCAGCAATTTTCCGCCTATCCTGCAATGATCAAAAGTAATATCTTCTACCAGGTTATCTTTTGAGAAACCGGATATAATAAATGGCTTATCCGAATTCTCCCATTGAATATTTTTAAGATAGACTCCCTTTATATGTCCTGGCGGATCAGTTCCATACAGTGTGCCGTCTGTAACAATAAACTCGAGGTTTTTAAATTCTACATTTTCTTCAATTCTGATGTCTTCAAAATGTATATTTTGAACCAAGGCGGGACCATCGCAAACAATGCTGAACCCAGAATGCCCATTGGTTCTTCCTCCACCCCGGGCATAGAGAATGTCGCAGTTTTTCACAAAGATGTTTTCAACCGGACCGCCATTAAGCTCAAAACCAAGTGTAACTCCGTCACTGCATGCCCATCCGACCATTATGCAGTTGGTTACAAAAACAGAGTCTACATGAAGGCTACTGTCACCTGATTTTATAGCAACACAATCATCGCGACACCTCATAAAGCAATCATTGATTTTGAAATTTGTGCAAGAAACCACATCTATGCCATCAACTGAATATATCGCTTCGTAACTGAAAACCTTAACATTACTATAGCTGCAATTGTGACAGTCAGTTAGGGTGTTAGTCCATCCTTTTGTATTTCGGATAAAAATACCACTAACTTCAAGATCTGTTGTACCTGATATGTCCAGATTTCCCTGCAGGATTCCACGGCCGGAAATTTTTACATTATGGAGGTTCCTGCCTCTTATATTTGCATTTAAAACTGCCCCTCCGGCAATATATAATGTTTGATTGCTTTTGAGATTGATAGAATCCTTATCATATTTTCCGGGACCAAAGTAGATGACATCACGATCACCTTTCTTTGACGGATTTATTTCAATTGGATTTGCAAAAACAGCCAGATGAGGCAGCCCGTTTATTTCGATGTAGAGCTTCTCCGGACCAGGAATTGTAAAAGTGAGTTCATCTCCATTTAAAGCAGGTTTAATATTGAAACTTTTTGGACGGATTATAAATGAATTGATCTTACTGGATGCTTTTATTCTTATGGTTACACTGCCTGAACAGGAAAAATTTGCGACATTCAGGTCCTCCATTTCTCTGCCGCCATACAAGCTGTAAGTGAAATTTTTTATGTTGCTTCCAATCCTTTCAACCCAGACAGGATTGTTATTAGCATACAAAGTAAAATCAGGACTTGTTTTTAGTCCGGGAGGCGCAGGATAAATAACAATTATTGCCGATGCTTTAGGAATAACAATTGAGCTAAGGACAAATAATAGGGATATCTGCTGAATGTATTTGGATAGAGATTTCATAATTTTCCTCCGAAGGTTTATGTGATCCTAATTTAGGAGTAATTTAGACATCAGGGAATAATAAAAATTGATTATTATCAAAAAATTATCAGAGACTGCCTTTTTAACCACAAAGGTCACAAAGGTTTTTCACAAAGGACACAAAGGTCTATATTATAGTAGGGACGCAGAATTCTGCGTCCCTACTTTGTGCCCTTTGTGCCTTCTTTGTGTGCTTTGTGGTTATTTTTTCAACAGCCCCTAATAATGAGTTTATAAAGATTGAGACCTTAGGGGGGTGGGGGTCAAAAATCAATCATTGCTTTCATTACTCCGTCTTCATAAGCTGCTACCAGGTCAAAAGCCTCTTTTGTTTTCGCGAAAGGAAACCTGTGCGTCACCATATTTTTTACGGAGATAGATCCGTCTTTCATCATTTCAAGAGCGTCTTCCACACAGTCAACCTGTCTTCTAATAAATTGAATTGATATCTCTTTTCTTCTTGTCAGTTCAACATTCATTGACCATTTATCAAATTCTGGGATACCAATAATAACGAGTTTCCCTCCTGGTTTTAATATTTCAATAGCCTGGTCAAATGCTTCCTGTTTGCCACAGCATTCAAAAACCAGATCGAGACCAAGCGGTTCTTTTTGCCTGATTTTTTCAAGAACATTTTCTTTCAGCGGATTTACGCATAATGTCGCTCCCTCTTTTGTAGCTATTTCAAGACGTTTATCTAATAAATCAGTAACAAAAATATTCTCAGTTTCTTTAACTTTTGCAGCCAGCATCGTGCTCATTCCAATAGGTCCGTATCCGAATATCCCAATTTTGAGCCCACTTACACTTCCTGCTTTCTTAACCGCATATACACCAATAGCAAGTGGTTCTGATATGGATCCATGATCAGGGACAAGTGTCCCGGTAAGTGGGAAGCAGCTTTCCTCCGGCATCACAATATATTCCATCAGACAACCTTCTGCCTGTCCCGGGCATCCGAGGAAACGAAGATTCCTGCAAGTATGATGTCTGCCGGATAGACATTGATCACATCCCCGGCAAGGCATTGCCGGGTCAATTGCGATATGATCGCCTGGTTTTACCCTGCTGACTGATTTTCCGGTTTCAACTACTATCCCGGCTCCTTCATGACCCACAGTAAAGGGATACTGAACTTTTTGAGACCCTATCTGACCCTGGGTATAGTAGTGTATATCAGATCCGCAGATTCCAAGAACTGACATTTTGATTTTAACATCATTGGAATTTATAATCCGGGGTTCAGGTATGTCCTTCATTTCGATTTTCCTTATCCCGGTCAGCATCATTGCTTTCATATCATCTTATTAATCTTAACAAATATAATCTTCTTTGCGACTTTGCGTCTTTGCGAAAAATAAAATTACTAAATTCACGACATAACTTGTTTTTAATCTTACACAAATGAGAAAAATTTACACTATTGGAGAAACTGTTTTTGATATTATTTTTAAAAACGAGCAGCCACAAGCCGCAAAAGCAGGAGGAGCAATGCTTAACAGCGCCATTTCCCTTGGGAGGATAGGGTTACCTGTTTCATTTATAAGTGAATATGCAGGTGACAATGTTGGCAGAATAATTGATAGTTTTCTGACTCAAAACGGAGTGGCAACGCAGCATGTGGACCACTTTAAGGAAGGTAAAACCAAGCTGGCTCTTGCTTTTCTTGATGAGAAAAATGATGCCAGTTACACTTTTTACCAGGATTATCCTGAAAAACGGTTGAATATTAAAATACCGGAACTCAGCAAAGATGATATCCTTCTGTGTGGATCTATTTATGCCATCACTACGGAAATAAGGAAGAAATTTCTTGAACTCATTCAGAAAGCAAAGGCTAATGGCGCAATTGTAATCTATGATCCGAATTTCAGACCGACACATTCATCTGACCTTGAAAAACTTATGCCCATGATCATTGAAAATATGAAAACCGCAAAGTTGATCAGAGGTTCAAATGAAGATTTTAAAAATATATTCGGAGCGAATAACGCTGATGAAGCGTGGGATGTAGTTAAAAAATACTGTAACTGTCTGGTTTACACTGCCAACTCCGAGGGAGTATATGTAAGGACTGTCAGCTATAAAGGAAAATTCGGTGTTAAGGCGATTAAACCACTTAGTACCATTGGCGCCGGTGATAATTTTAATGCCGGAATGATGGCAGCAATATATTTGAATAAGATAGCATCAGATGAGCTTGATAGAATGGGAGAGGAGAAATGGTCAAAAGTAATTACCATGGGTGTTGACTTCGCAACCAACGTATGCCTCTCTTATGAGAATTATATTTCGATGGAATTTGCAGAAAATTTGAAGAAATAAATTTTCCTCATCGTAATGGATTTTTTTTAACCACAAAGGTCACAAAGTTTTTTCACATAGGTCACAAAGTAGTCTTTCAAACATTATAAGTCTTTTTTTAACCTTTGTGTTCTTTGTGGTTAATGGATTTCAAATGGGTTTTGCATTTGCCAGAAGATATTTTTCAGCTTCAACTGACCAGATATAATCGTTTTTTGAAACTATTTCATGCAGTCCTGAATAAAATGGATCCTTCTTCCCCAACTCATTGAGTTTGGTTAAGGCAGTAAGAGGCATCGAAATATTTGTATAGATCAACTTTTTCCCACCCGGAATCTGAGGAAGATTCAAAGTCGTTTCAACAACCGAATCAAGTCCTCCAACATGAGTAATCATAATAGCAGGGTTTATTTTTCCTTCTCCCATAAGCTTCAAAGATTCCCTCATATCCTCTGTATTACCCCCTGAAGTACCCATCACATGTGTGAAAGCATAATGGACGTTGTAGAAATTGAACTCAGCTTTAAATTCGGGATTCACTGGTCCTGCAAAAAAGTTAAGACACCCGTCAAACCCAAGGATAGCATCGCCAAGCTCTATCACTTGTTTTACCGGAGCAAAAACAAAAACGTCATCGAATCCTTTATTGCCGGTGATATCGCGTAGATATTTTGCAGGTTCATTCATCCTGCCGGTATTTACAAAGACTAGCTTAACACCCTCTTTTTCAGCATTTTCAGCTGTAAATATGGTTGATGCTCTGAGAAGCCTGTTATCATCAATGTCAGTAACCACCAGAAGACCAGGCTTCCTGTTCTGATGCAGCGCATAGTCAATTGCTCCCAGTCCCATCGGGCCAACACCAGCAAGGATTGCCATCTTTCCCCCTTCACGTATTCCCATGTTATGCACATAGGTACCCGGAGGTGTGTGATAGCTGGCATGAAAAGCGCCGATAATGCACGACATGGGTTCTGAAAGCGAGGCGGGGAAGAAAGCTTCACCATCATATGGAAGCAAACAATCGGCTTCCATTACAATGGATGGAATGATAACAAAGGTAGCATCCCCGCCAATGAATCTGTACGAATAACCCGGTGCATCCAACGTGCCCATCTGGCTCATTGCAGGCTGGATTGAGTATTTCTGTCCGGCTTCGAATTTATTTTGCCATTTTTTACCTACTTTAAGGAGTGTCCCGGCAAATTCATGACCGATAATTGTCGGTTTTATGTGAATATCATCTGGAACGCGCTTGTGTTCAGCTCCCTGGAGGGCTGCTTTATGCGAAGACATGCAAATGCTGTCGGAGATGACACTTGCAAGGATCTCATCATCTTTCAATTCAGGCAGATCAAATTCTTCCAATCTAAGATCTTTCTTCCCGTAAATTCTAACAGCTTTGGTTTTCATTTTTCATTTTTTTACCACAAAGGACACTAAGGAATTCACAAAAGGTCACAAAGGTTTTGATTTCACTGCGCCAAAGGCCCTTTGCCTTTTGCTCTGCGCCCTGCGCCCTGGAGCTTTCTATCCCAACATCACCTGACCCCCAGTTACCGGCACCGCCTGCCCTGTTTCGTACTCCTGGTCAATTATATAGAGAAGAGCCTTCATGACATCTTCGAGTTTGCAACCTCTTTTCATTGGCACTTTATCTTCATAAAATTTTCTGACATCATCAATATTTTTTGCACCGGGAACTTTCCCGGTTTTAAGATATTGAACAAATAAGCCGGTATGAGGATCGGACCAAAGCGGACCTTCATAAAAATTACCCGGGCAGATTGAGTTTACCTTTATTTGGTATGGGGCTAGTTCAAGTGCAAAAGATTGAGTGAGCCCGATTCCGCCAAATTTTGCACCGGAGTAGGCAAAATTGCGGTTACTTCCTTTCAATCCTGATTTTGAGTTGATTTGAATGATATCCGTAAAATAACCGGGTTTTTCCTGATTTTGCAGCTTCATCACTTCCGATGCATACTTGGCACAATAGAAATATCCGTTGTAATTTACCTGTGTTGTTTTTGAAAATGTTTCTGCATCCATTTCTTCAAGTCCACCTGCCTTGAGTACTCCGGCATTACTAACTATCAGATCAAGTCCGCCAAATTCCATTACAGTTTTAATAATGAGATCCTTAACGGATGACGCATCAGAAACATCAGTTCTTACAAATACCGCCCTGTTTTGAGATTTTTTGACAGAAAGTGCGGCAACAAAGCTAGTTCCCGATTCCTCATTAAGATCGGCAACAACAACGTTAACATTCATAGCAAATAATCTCTCTGCTATTCCTGCTCCAAAACCCTGCGCCCCTCCGGTAACTATCGCTATTTTGTTAATAAGTTTGTTTACAGTGCCCTCAGCCCGCGATATTTTTCTCCTGTAGATTTCCACCTCCCATTGGTCAATAAATGCAACCTGCTCGGGGATAAGAAATTTTATTCCGCCGCAAAGCAACGCATAATGACTTATTTTAATAAGATCTTCATAGACATCAAGACATGCTTCAGCATTTGCGTATGAGTCGGCGATTGCAAAGATTCCCATATCCTTAATTACAACTACTTTTGGAAGGTACCCATACTCGCTCAGGAAGTGGGGTAACTGGTATCTGAACGAATCAAGAATCTTTTCTGCTGTTGCCGATTGTTCAATGTAGAGGTATCTCGTTTTACAATAGACAATAATATCGGGAGTGAGCGGGAGTGAGATTTTATGAAATTCCTGTTGATTCTGTGAGAACCTGGTTATAAGAGAGTTATTCCGGAAACGCATCACCCCCGGTTCTTCCCCTGATAGCAATATGCGTATTGTCGGAAGAACCCTGTTTAGTATCGGATTATATGGTAAAGGAGTTACTTCAGATATAGGAGCGACCTGCTCACTGATTTTCGACATTATTTCCTCATAGATTTTTTTTATTTCTTCGGTTGTATCCGCGCCAACGAAAGAACCATGATTCTCAAGAAATATGATCTGCGGATCGTGCGAAAATTTCTGTCTGTAAAGTTTAATCTCTGATTCAAGTTTCTTGAATAATGTATATCCGGGATCTGTATAAGGAACATACAGTACAGTTTCTCCAAATATCTTCTGGGTCAGATTTTTCGCATTTCTGCTGCACAGAACCCCATTGATCAGGGTAGGATGGAGGTGAACAACAAATCTATACCGGATAATATCATGAAGAGATGTTTCCACTGATGGTCTGCAGTTCTTCTGAGTATCAATAATACTCTTGTACAGATCTTCTTTGACTTTTTCTTCTCTTGCAACCGGATCCTCAGAATAAATGCCTGTTGAAATTTTCTGCAGCTTTTGTCTGTCCAGCACAACCAGACAGTCCTCATTCATATCAGCCAGCGATTGACCGCTTGCTTTTATCCATAAAGTTTCATTATCCTTGAAAGAAGTATTTCCTCCGCCTGCAATCACGTAATCCTTATTACTTCCGTAATATTTTGAAATATCAATAAGGTCATTAATTTCCGGCTTCATTGTCATATTTATTTATGAAATATTCAATTACCAATTGTCCAAGATTTGTCAGTTCTCTTCTTTGTTCAATGCTGCTGGTGCCATCGGGTAAGACGTAACCCTGCCGTCCGTCAGCTCTCAGATATTGATGTGCAGCTATAACGCAGGCGCCTTCCCATGCTATTTTTTTCAATGAATCATCCAGAGGCACAGTTCCTCTGGCAGACACCGTTAAAGGCAACATTTCCGGCGTGTTGTGTTCAGTGCCAAAAGTTATTATGAATCCCTTTTTATGAAAAAACTCCACAAAGTTCTTCAATATTGTTATATCGTTTCTACCGGGAATAAGTTCAATGCATTCTATTCCAAGGCGCTTCAGAGAGTTATATAGTTTTTCAGGATCCGATTCAAATTCTGTGAATCTGCCTGCCGAATCATCAAGCAAAACAGGGTAACATGGTATTCCCCCTGCTTTAACAATTATTTTAATAATTTTTTTGAGATTGAGGAATAAGCTTTCATCTTCTTCAACAAAAGCAGGCCCACCGCTTTTCAGAAGATTGGATCTTATCTCATTTTCAAGAGCAGCAAAATTTGATAATCCGGTTTTTGACTTTTTATCACCGTACAAATTTTCTAAAAACTGAAGCTGTTCGTCAGCACCAGCAGAAATCGTCACAGCAAGTTCTCTTAAAGCCTTTGCAATATGTCTCTCTCTCACAAGTTCATGCGCATAGTCTTTTTTAATTTCTGCATAAGAAAGCTTGAATGCAGGTTTTGAGTGTTCAATAAGCCGGTTCAGTTTTTCTATCATTGCCTTAATCTGGTCCTGACTGTCTTTTTTCACAGCCCTCAACTGTCTTTTCTGCATCCAGCCCACCTGAAATGGATAGTCGAGTCCTTTTCCACTGAAATATATTCTCCCGGGATTGTTGGGATCATTTATTCTGATTCCCTCTTTCTGTTCTTCTTTTAATAATCCGATAAATTCTATATTAAACAGGGGGAAAATTTTGTTTTTACGGCAACCTTCATGAAAAGCCTTATATCCATCAGTTACATAAAAATCATTAATCCCCAGAACAGCTATTTTTTCTTCAACTGCCATTTTAAATGCTATATCCAGAGCTTTAAAGGCACTAAAGGAATAAGGTGTATGTATATGCCCGTTTGCTTCACGATACTCGGGAAATGAAATCCCCTTCATCTCTTTACTGATAACTTCTAATGAAGGAAAACCTGCCAGAAAATTTTTCATTCCGAATTTAATATGTTAATCAACAATTTATTTACTAAAAATTCCACTTTCTTTTTACCAATTACCCCCTTCCCAGCCTTCCCCCATGGGGAAGGAGTAGAGCTGACCTTTCCCCCTTGGGGGAAAATGAAAGGGGGTGAAACCTGATTATAAACATTGTAAATATTGTTACTTTAATCTTCCTTTGTGTAAGTGATTAGTACAAAACAGTCACCAGTTCAAAGCTTCTTCAGGAACCTTTAACAACGATTCGCAAATCCAGTCGGCTTCTTTCAATTTCGCCACCTCAACTGACGATTTTACAGCCAGGCATTTGCAGCCGGCTGCTTTTCCCGCCTGAATGCCACTTGCAGCATCTTCTACTACTAAACAATCTTTGGGATTTAAACCGAGGCCTCTTGCCGCTTTTAGATATATATCTGGAGCTGGTTTTTTATTATCGACGTCTAGACCTGTAATGATTGATTGAAAAAGTTCAGGAGATATCCCTGTTTCCCTCAGATTTACCTCCATTTTGACCCTGTCTGCACTTGTAGCGAGAGCCAGTTTTAATCCTTTATTTTTGCATTGTGAAAGAAAATCTCTTGCCCCGGGAAGCGGAAACAATTTGCCTCTGACTATTTCTCCGTATATTTCATAAGCCCTTGACTTTGCTGAACTGATATCAACAGCAATACCATATTTCCGGGCTACTCCTCCGATATACTTGTCTTCTCCCATTCCGACAAATTGTTCAAAATCGCCCGGCAATGCTTTGATACCCAGTTCAGTAAACATCATTATTGCTGCCTGACTCATATATGATTCAGAATCGACAAGTACTCCATCCATATCAAAAAGTACTCCTTTTATCATCTGAATAATCTTTCTAATTCCAGTATTCTTGCTTTATCGAGAGGTTTTCTTTTTCCAGTCATTTCTGTCATCAAAGTCATCTTTGCAGCATTTTCGAGGACCTCGACTTTGTCAAATGCCTGAAGCAGGTTTGATCCGATTGTAAGAATCCCATGATTCTCAAGCAATAATATATTTGACTTAAGTATATTTTCAGATACAACATCAGCCAGTGCAAGTGATCCCATTACAGCATATTTCACAAAAAGCGGATCACCAAGGATTGCTTTTGCTTCAGCTGTCAGATTAGTATTTATCTTCGCTTTAATAGCTGTGAAAAGAGAAGCAAACACCGGATGCGCATGCACAATTGCCTGAATATCATTCTTTTTCCTGTAAATTGAAAGATGCATCTCAGTTTCAATTGATGGCTTCAGATCGGGTGTGAAATTTTCACCATGAATATTAAGAATGGCAACCTCTTTCCATTTCATTCTGCCTTTATCGGTCGCAGATGGTGTTATGAGGATAATATCATCGGAGAGCTTTAAGCTGATGTTTCCTCCTGAAGTGGTTGTTAGTCCATGCTTATACAACCGCCTCATGAAATGTGCAACTTCCTTGCGTTTTGATTTATATTTATCAGTGATCTCCATACAGTTTTCAGCTTACCAGATCAATAACACCATTGAGGATGTAGTGAGGACGGTATGGGAACTGGTCAATACCATTTCTGTCAGTAATACCGCTTAATACGAGCAACGTGTCAATTTCAGATTCGAGCCCGCATCTTACATCTGTATCCATTCTGTCACCTATTACAATAGCATCTTCTCTTTTAATGCCGAGGCGTTTTAGCGCGCTTCGCATCATCAGCGGATTTGGTTTGCCAACAAAATATGCTTTTTTGCCTGAAGCTATTTCAATAGGAGCAATCAATGCTTTTGTTGACGGAGTAATACCGACTTCTATCGGTCCGCTAATATCTGAATTGGTTCCAATAAGTTTAGCCCCGCGAATTACAAGATTAACAGCAAGTTCAACCTTTTCAAAATTATAGCTGTGTGTATCCCCTACAACCACATAATCGGGATTCACATTATTAACACTATAACCCACGCTATATAGAGCATGTATAAGTCCGGCATCTCCGATAATGTAAGCGCTTCCGTTTGGTTTTTGGTTTGAAAGGAAACTGGCAGTGGCCAGAGCGCTTGTATAAAAATGTTCCTCCCCAACATTTATCCCAAGTCTTTTCAGTTTTTCATGCAATTCTTTAGGTGTCCTCTCACTTGAATTTGTGAGAAATAAGTACTTTTTACCAGATTCTTCAAGCCAGGTTAAAAACCCTATAACTCCTGGCAGAAGTTTATTCCCATGATATATAACACCGTCCATATCGATTATAAACCCTGCTTTGCTTTTTATTTTTTCCAGTACATCTTCCATAGTGGTTAATTTTGGTGCAAAGATACCTATGATTTTTTAATATTAATTTGTCAGTGAATTTGAATATAAATTTAAAAAATGCCACCAAGACACAAAAACCCAAAGTACACCAAGAAATTGGCAGGATAAAACTTTAAGTTTCTGGGTAACACATATTCCATCGTTCTTTATTAGGATCGACCCCTTTCAATTTCCCCCAAGGGGGAAAGGTGGATTTTCTCCTTCCTCCCTGGGAGAAGGCCGGGAAGGGGGTAATGGTCATGTAAAAAATTCTTTTTAAACAGTTTTTTTATCTTCACTCTTATACAGAAGATGCAATAAAGTTGGCAACACAATCAACAGCAGCGGAAGAGCGACAATAAATCCACCGATAACCGCAATTGCCAGAGGCTGATGCATTTGCGCACCGGTGCCTACTCCGATAGCTAGTGGCATAAGGGCGATAATAGCGCCGAGAGCTGTCATCAGCTTGGGTCGCAGACGTGTCGAAATAGCATATACCAGTGACTCATCAACAGACCCTTTTTGCCGGTTTGTAGTAAACTGCTGGAAAGTAAAAATTGCGTTTTCACCTATTATGCCTACTATCATTATCAAACCGGTATAACTGCCCACATTTAAGGGAGTCTTTGTGATGAATAATGCGATCAGGCTTCCTGCAGTACCCAGGACCGCGATAAACAATATCGAGATGGCGGCTCTGAAATCCTTAAACAGGAATAGCATAAGCGCAAATACAAGGAGACTCGACAAAATCAGGATCATCAACAACTCTTCAAAAGATTTCTGCTGATCGGCATATTCTCCTCCATACTCTATATTATAACCCTGTGGTAAAAATATTTTTGACTCAATTGTTTTCTGAATCTCCTTCATAGCGGTACCCAGGTCTTTATTATTCAACCTGGCAGTCACGATCGAAACGGATTTAAGATTATCCCTGTTGATTTCCGCAACACCTTCTTTCAGAGTAATTGTGGAAAGAGATGAAAGCGGTTTCAGCTTTCCATCGGGAAGGAACACAAATTGATTTTTGATATATTCCAGACTGTTTTTTGTACTGTTTGGATATATCATACGTATTGCAGTCATCTGCTCTTTCTCCTGAATGCTTCCAATGATATTTCCTTCGATCAGTGTTTGAAGCTGATACTGGAATGAAGCAGGGGAAAGCTTATACTGTGAAAGTTTATCCTGATCGGGAACTACCTCAATCGATGGACCTGCAATAATTACGCCATCAAAAACATCTTCTACTCCTTCAATTTTTTCAACTTCACCTGCGACCTGCTTCGCCAGTTCGTTAAGAGCCTTCTGATCACTGCCAAAAATTTTGATTTCTATAGGTTGAACAGAAGCCATCAGATCACCCAGCATGTCGCCTATTACTTGTCCAAAGTCAATCTCGAGTGCAGGTTGAGTGGCCTCGATTTTCTTTCTTATATCGTCGATTACTTCAACAGTAGATCTTTTCCTGTCATCTTTTAGCTGAATCAGGTAGTCCCCGTCATTAGGTTCCGTAATAAAGAAGCCCATCTGGGCGCCCGTTCTACGCGAATAGGTTACTACTTCCGGTATCTTTACAATTATTTTCTCAACTTCTTTGAGAATCCTGTCGGTCTCTTCAAGAGATGTACCCGGAGGAGCTTTGTAATCGAGCACTATTGCCCCTTCATCCATCTCGGGAAGAAATCCGGTCTCAAGGTGCGGAAGAATATAAAATATCGACAAAAGTAAAAACAGGATGAAAATGATGCTTAAGGCAGGTCTTTTAAGGAAAAAGCTTACCCAGTTTCTTGTTTTGATAGTTTTGATTTCGGTTTTCTTCTTTTCAGGGAAGAGAGCCCTGATATTTGAAAACCAGATATAGATTACAGGCAAACCTATCCACGTAACAAAGAAGGAACACACAAGTGTTATTATCATAGTGTTTGTCAGCACATTAAAATATGCGCCGGCAACACCGCCAAGCAGCATGAACGGAACGAAGATTACAATTGTGCTTATCGATGATCCAATCATGGATGGGATCAGATAACTCACTGCCTGATTAACCAGCTGATTTGAATGTTTTTCGGGAAACTCTTCGTGCGTCCTGTGTATTTGTTCAACAACAACAACGGCATCATCAATAATCAGCCCGATAGCTGCAGCAATTGCTCCGAACGTCATTATATTCAGTGTATATCCAATGCTGTACAAAACAATAATTGTAAGCAGAAGAGTTACAGGAATAGTGACAAGAATTGTAGCGCTTGCCCTGAAGGATCTTAAAAACATTACGGCGACAAGCAACGCGAGCAGAAGTCCCAGCCATAAGCTGTCATTTACACTTTTTATAGCCTTATTAACAAAATCAGCCTGATCATAATAGAATGAAACATGGACATCAGGCGGAAGAATTTTCTCAAGATCCTTCTTTCTTGATGATACATTTTCTGAAAGTTTTATAAGATTCGCGCTCGGCTGTTTTAATATTGCAACAAGTAATCCCTGGCGTCCATTTGCGTTTATTCTGGTATATTCAGTTCTTTCCCTTACGTTTACAACAGCAACATCCTTAAGCTTGATAATCCTTTTCCCGTCATTCTGCAGAATTACGTTTTGTATATCGCTTAAATTGTACAGACCGGCATCCGTAATTGTCAGATATAAACGTCTGTAATCAGCAAGGAAACCGGTTGAGGTAATAAAATGATTCTGATTAAGCATATCCCTGATGATCTCCGGAGTAATGGAAAAAGAACTCATCTTTTGTTGGTTAAGCTCAATCCAATACTCTTTGGTTTTCCCGCCGATAATACCAACTGACGAGACTCCTTCAATCTGGGAAAGAAATGGTTTTATTATATATGTGGCTATGAGGTTGAGTTCTATCGGTGATTTTTTATCACTTTCAACGGTAAATCCAATTACAGGAAGTATAGATGGATTCATCTTTTCGACCTGTATCTGAACATCAGGAGGGAGGGTGTTTTTTATTTGTGATATCCTTGACTCCATCATTTGCTGGTTGACATTTATATCAGCTCCCCAGTTAAGAAAAGCAGAAATCTCGCATGTTCCGCGACTTGTTGTACTTCTTAATGTTTTCAGATCAGGAACTTGCTTAATGGCATCCTCGAGTGGCCGGGTTACGGTCACCATCATTTTATCCACAGGCTGTTCCCCGTTGTCAGCAATGACTTTCAGTTTAGGAAAAGTAATTTCAGGAAAAAGTGAAACCTGGATCTGCCCGTACAGGAAAATCCCTCCCACAATAATCACAGCAAGAATTACAGAAACAGGATTCTTATAGGCAAGAAAGAAATTCTTCATACTGTCATTATTTCATTATTGTTATTCTGGCAGTATCGGGCAGACCATAATTCCCCGTCAGAACAATTCTATCGGATGTTGAGAACACAGGGTCTGTTATTTCAACCTCCTCATTATTTTCATATCCTTTTTTTACAGGAGTTTTGACCGCAGTACTGTCGTTAACCAGTTTCATAACCCAGAATTCAGTTTGAGTTTCATTGCCAAGTACAGCCTGTTTTGGAAGAATCTCGGCTTTTTCACTCGTGTTTTTGACAAGATTTATATTTGCTATCAGATTTCCGGGAATATGAGAAGTTGTCGATGGTTTAACAATGTATCTCACAGTCTGCGATTGCATATCCATCTCCGGCAGTTTATGAGTTATTGTCCCGCTTAACTGACTATTATCGGGAAGAATGATTGTACAGTTTTTATTTCTCTCAATATACCTGTCAAGTTCAAAGGGAACAGTCAAAATAAAAACAAGGCTTTTTTGCTCCCAGACAACGGCCATTTCATCTCCCTCCTGAACAAAATCACCCTTCTGATGTGAAATGGAATTTATTACACCTTCCACAGGCGCAGTAACTTTTATAATTCCTGCAAAATTAAGACTTGTGTCTGCCTGGAATTTTTTCCCAAGGGCCATAGCCTCACGGGTTTTAATTGTGAAAAGAAGCTGACCACTGTTAACATAATCACCTTGTATTATTAAAACATCCTCTATGTTGCCTGCAGTTGTTGCCCGGATGGTACTTTTATTCATGAAAGTGGCAATTGCCGGGAGCGGTACTGAGGTACTAAACGATTTGAATGTTACAGGAGCTACAGTAACAGGAGTTTTTACTTCAGTTGTTTCTTCGGATGCCTTGGGAGCCTGTTTGCAGGAAAATACGAGTCCCAGGGCAACTGAAAGACATATCAGATAATGTGTTCGGATATTTATCGGCATCAAAGTAGATATTATTGAGTGAGGAGGAAATTCAATTCATTGATGATCTGCAGTTTCTGGACAGTTATCAGATTAATGCTGCTGTTAATGGTTTTATAATTTTTAATAGCATTAATATAATCAGTCATCGTTATTAACCCAACTTCGAGCTGATCCTTCAGAATATTTACAAGTTGTCCTGATGTATTAAGCTGGTTCTTTGTCTGATCAGCTGTCTCGGTTAAGATTTTAAGCTCATTCGAAAGCTGCATATACTGCATAGAATACTGTTTTTTAAAATTGATCTGATAGTTTTTATTGGTATTTTGTTCAAAATCAAGTTTTTGTTTTTCAATCCCTTTCTGTTTACCATCATAAACGGGTATATTCAGACTGACTCCTGCGCTGTAACCAAAATGCCTGTAAAAATTCCACGGAGTGCTGGTGAGAAACCCGGCATCAGCAAACCAGTTAAACTTTGGTTTATAGTTCAAATCGATGGTAACTTTTTCAGTTTCAATCCTCGTACTATCAATTTTAAATTTCATATACGAGGGCGATTTTGATATGTCAGCATTGCCGTTCATCTGCAATTCAGGCTTGGCCAATTCGCACCAGGCTGAATCGCTTATTCCGCATAACAGATTCAGTGCAGATAGTTCCATCCGGTATTGATTGCCGAGTTGTCTGATCACAATCTCCTGTGACTGAGTTTCAACCAGCAATGCCAGATAATCTGTCTGTTTGTAAACGCCTTTTATTACAAATTGTTTAACAATCTCGCTTTCCTTGCTCATCAATTCAAGGAATGATTTGTTGAACGAAAGATTGATAAGTACCGAGTACGCTACCAGATACTGATCGGTGATAGCTTTATTCAGTTCTTTTATAGATATTTTGGACGAATTATTAATAAGTTGCCTTTGAATATCTACACTTCTGTATTTATTATTTATCACATTCCTGTTGAAGATATTCTGAGAAACTGATAAAACAGCTGTGTAATTTCCGCCATCGGTTACGATCTCATCATAACCAAAATTTTTATAAGCAGGGGAATACAGGAGTTGGGATTTTGCTTCGACAAAAGGTTTCCTTGCGGCTCTGATCAGAAGACTATCGGCATTTGCTGAATAAACCTGATTCCTATAATCATTCAATAAAGGGCTGTTGTGCGTACCTTCGGTCAGGTAATACTCAAGATTACGGGTTTGATTAAAAGCAGTAAGGCTCAGACAAGCTAACATTATAATCAGGAGGAACTTTCTAAGCATAGCTTTAGTTATCAAAGTTTAAGAAATCGCAATTTAAATAATTTCAGGTTCAAATCTGATAAATAATTCTGGAGATAATTTGTTCATTTTCTTCTAAGACAAACTAAACGCCATTTTTATTCTGCCGGATTGATTTTTCTGTTGAAAAAACAGTTTTTACCTGGTGATTTTTAAGAGGAAATATTCTTTGATGAATTGCATCCAGCAACCAATCGACCTGGGGGAAGAAATACTCTTCCATCTCATAGGCAGGGGTAATCCAGTTCCTTGAACCGACAACAACTGGTGGAGCATCGAGATAGTCAAAGGCCAGTTCAGTAATTGTCTGTGCCATCTCTTTCAAAAATGAACCGCGCGAGGATGCATCGCTTGTCAATAAAATTCTTCCTGTTTTTTTAACAGAATTAATGACTGGTTCGTAATTAAACGGTACGAGGGAGCGTGCATCAATTATCTCTGAAGAGAGGCCATATTTCTCCTGGAGAATATCAGCTGTTTTAATTACGGGATATAATGTGGCTCCTATTGATAGTATTGTTATATCATTTCCTGTTCTCTTAATGTCGGGTTCACCAAAAGGAATCTCATAATAACCTTCAGGCACGCCTTCAGAATGAAACATCTCTCCGATATCATATATACGCTGACTTTCAAAGAAGATTACAGGATCAGTTCCCTGAAGAGCAGAATTCATCAATCCTTTTGCATCATATGGTGTTGCAGGGAAAACGACTTTCAGTCCGGGAATATGTGCAGTTAATGATGACCAGTCCTGTGAATGCTGGGCGCCATACTTTGACCCGACCGAAACCCGTATCACTACCGGCATTTTGATCATGTTACCGCTCATTGCCTGCCATTTAGGTAACTGATTGAATACTTCATCGCCTGAACGGCCAAGAAAATCGCAGTACATTATCTCTGCAATAACCCTTCCCCCGCACATTCCATATCCAATGGCCGTACCAACAATTGCTCCTTCCGAAATCGGGGAATTAAATAATCTTTGATAGGGGAGCGCCTCGGTTAATCCTCGGTAAACGGCGAATGCTCCGCCCCAGTCGCGGTTCTCTTCACCCCATGCTGCAAGCGTCGGATCTTTGTAAAAGCGATCTATGACTGCTTCAAAAATGCCATCACGGAACTGGTATAATTTAGCTTTTGAAACAAGCTTGCCTTCCTTATCCTTGAAAAATCTCTCCTTGTTTTTCAGTGATTTCACATGGGGATTCTCATCAAGAGGGAGAAGTACTTCAGGAATACCTTCTTCCATTTTATCGGCAGATCCATTTGAGAACATCATAGTCCCGATAAAATCAGGATCTTTTTTAAGATCAATTCTTGGAGTGAGCTCATCATTAATACTTAATTTAAGTATATGATTAAGAAGCTCTTTTGTTTCGGAGGTAATATAATCAAGCTCTTCCTGCTTTGCTATTTTTGCCGTAACCAGCGATTTTCCAAATGCTAAAATTGAATCTTCTTTCTGCCATGCCTCAATTTCTTCCTTCGACCTGTAAGAGGAAGCATCAGACGGTGAATGTCCGCTTATCCTGTAAGTAAGCGTATCTAACAAAACCGGACCTCTTTTTTCTTTCAGAATTTGTCTTTTACGGCGGAAAGCATCAATAACAGCAAGCGGGTTATAGCCGTCAATACGTTCAGCATGCATTGATTCGGGATTGATCCCTGCGCCGACTCTTGCGAGAACATCGAAACCCATGGTTTCCCCGCATGTTTGTCCGCCCATCCCGTATAAATTATTCATAAAATTGAAGATAAGAGGTAGTCCGCCTTTATACTCACCTTCCCACAGAGTTTTATACTGATCCATTGTAGCAAAACACATCCCTTCCCAGACAGGACCACAACCCATTGATGCATCACCTATATTACAAACAACAATTCCGGGTTTCCTGTTTATCTTCTTATAAAGGGCGGCCCCGACAGATATATCTCCTGATCCGCCAACTATTGCATTATTAGGATAGATGCCAAATGGTGTGAAAAATGCATGCATCGATCCTCCCAGACCTTTATTAAACCCATTTTCACGAGCAAATATTTCAGCAAGAGCTCCGTAGAGAAGAAAATTTATTGAAAGATCTTTAATGCTTCCCTGAAATCCTTTCTCCACTACTTTCAGAGTTGATCCTCCAAAATAGTTCTTCATTACGGAATAGAGGGTGTCTTCATCGAGACTGTGAATCGCCGATAATCCTTTCGCAAGGATTTCACCATGACTTCTGTGCGATCCGAAAATAAAGTCATCAATACCCAGAGTGTATGCCATACCAACAGCTGAAGCTTCCTGACCTATCGACAGATGCGCAGGTCCGGGGTGATTATAGGCTATCCCGTTATATTCATTTGTGGTTTTTATGAGATTCAGCATTGTTTCGAACTCTCTGATAACAACCATATCGTGATAAATCCTTACAAAATCTTCGCGGCTGTACGATAGCTTCTCTTCTTCAATACTTTTATCGTACTGGTTAACAGCGATTTTCCCGAATTCAATAAATTTTGGCTGACGGATAATTTTCGGATTGATGTTTTGACTTTTTGGCATAGCTTATTTCTTAATGTCTTGCTGTCATGCTGTTTTGCAGTCTTGCAGTCTTTTATGTTTTTATTTCTTTTTTCCGCAGATTTCGCAGATTTACGCTGATAAATTGTTTTCTCTGTGTCTGTGCTCCTCTTGTTCCTCTGTGTAAGTTCTTTTATCTTTTGTCTTAATAATTGAAAGCTTCAATCTGATCTTTAATTTCCTTCAGGAACAGTGTAGCTGGTCCGCCATCAATGGCCTGATGATCATAAGTAAGCGACAGGCCCATGTATGGCGCAAATCCGAAAATGTTATTTCCGATATCCGCCGGACGGTTTATTATTGTGCATACTCCAAGTATAGCAACCTGCGGCAGATTAATAACGGGCGTGAACATTTCAACACCGTAGTTCCCAAGGTTGGATACTGTAAATGTTGCTGATGAACTTTGAATGAGTTCCGGATTAATGCTTCCTTTTTTGCAGGAGTCTGCAATTGATTTAAGCTCTCCTGATAGTTTTTGAAGATCCATCTCATCTGCATTTTTAACTGAAGGAACCATTAGTCCACGGTTAGTATCAACCGCAAGTCCCAGGTGCACTTTGTTGAAAGTTTTTATACGATCCTCAAGAAAATGGCTGTTAGCTTCAGGAAATTTCAGCAAGAGCTCGTATCACACACCAGCATATCATATCATTGAGCGTAATATCGGGCTGATTTTTATCAGATGAAAGTTTATGTTTAATTCTTCGCCTTGCTTCAAGCAGTGATCTGACATCAGCGCTCATGTGATGGGTAAGCTGTGCAGAATTCTGCAGTGAGCTATGCATGGCTTTTGCGATTAATTTCCTGACATTGGTCAAAGGTTTTTCTGTAAATTCAGGCTCTCCCTGGTGATGGACAAACAGATCAGCTGACAGGGCATTTTCAATATCTCTTGTTATTATTCTGCCATTTGGTCCCGAACCCTTGACTGTATTAATATTAAGACCTTTGCTTTCAGCCAGATGCCTGGCTCTCGGGGAAATCCTTATTTTTCGAGTCATCCGGAGCATTAACAACTGCATCCGCATTTAAAGCATTTACACCCTTTACAGCCTTTACAGTTTCAGGAGCGCTAGTAGCTTTAATGGCTAAAGAGGCTTTAGAGGCTATAGAAGCATTCATAGAAGAGGATTCAATGACTTCCCCGGGGTTACCTATTACCGCAACATCTACAAGAACAGGCACTTCGGCGCCTTCTTCGAAAATAATATCAAGGAGAATTCCTTCAACAGGTGACTCAAGGTCAAAAGCCGCTTTATCCGTTTCATAGGAAAACAAAATATCGCCTACCGAGATCTTGTCTCCTTTCTTTTTGAACCATTTTGTAATTATACAGGTCTCAACTGATTGTCCCTGCTTTGGCATTATAACTGCTATTGCCATTTTATCTTGATTATTAGATCATTTTTTTGCCACCAAGACACCAAGACGCCAAGTTTCACGAAGTAGCTCATCTCTAAAATGATCTCTTGGTGAACGTTCGTGTCTTTGTGCCTTATTAAAACTTGTTAGTATAAGTAAACCAAACTACTTCAGTAAATTAGGATATTACTATAAATCAATGAATACAAAAATATATTATTTTACTTGTATTTACAAGTAAAGAATCCTATATTTACAAAAAGAAGTTTAAAGTGCCTAACTTACTTTAGTCACTTTAGTCACTCCAGTCACTTAAGTCACTTTTATTCAGATCTACAAACTACATGCAATGGTTATCACCAAAACCATACCCCAGTACCGCAAACTTTATGAGATTCTCAAAAGGCATATTCTGGATAATATATATGCGGAAGGTGACCTGTTGCCATCGGAAAATGAATTATGCCACCTCCATGGAATGACCCGTCCGACAGTCCGACAGGCGCTAGGCACACTTGCAAACGATGGCTATATAATAAAGCACCAGGGTAAAGGAAGTATTGTTCATCATCCTGCAAAAGATATTGGGATTCTCTCAGTTTCCGGAACGACTTCTGCTGTTGGGGACCGGAAACTTAAAACGAATATCATTGTCAAACCAGTTCTCATGAAATGGCCCCGTGATTTCATGTTTCCACTAACTAGTCTTGAGGAAGAATCAGGATGCATCTATATGGAAAGAGTCAGATTTCTGGAGGATGAGCCGATATTTTATGATATAAGTTATATTGCCAACATCAACCTTCCGAGGATCACCTCACGACAGTTTGAGAATAAATCTCTTTTCAGGGTGCTTAGAGATTCATACAGGATTGAAATCATCGGAGGTGAACAAAGAATAAAAGCTATACCATCTACTTCCAGAATAAGCAAGGTTCTTTATTTGAAAAAAGGACAACCGGTCCTTCATCTTGAAAGAAGAATAGAAACAAATAATCCTGATCTTTTTTTATATTCATCAATTTTCTGCAACACCGAAAAATATTCAATTTTCGGCAGGTTTTAGTTGGAATAATTTTCTTTGCTGTGAAAAGAAAATTACTATTTTTATACCTCCTGATTTCAAAAAATGTATCGCATTAACAACTAACAAATATATTATATGAAAGATCAAAAGAATGGTTGGTCAAGGCGCCAATTTATAAATACCGGTATTGCCGGGTTAGCGGGGATGATGATTATTCCTAAAATTTCCGGATCGGTTAAATCGCCTTCATCTGCATCAACAGATGTCAGACTCGGTTTTATCGGCATGGGCCAGCAATCGATGTTTTTATTAAGCGGGTTTCTGCAAATCCCGGGTGTTCAGGTACTTGCTGGTTGCGATGTATATGGAGTAAAACGTAAAAGGTTTGAAAAACGTGTTAGCGCATTTTATGCAAAAGCCGGGAAAGAATCAAAAGTAGATACTTATGAAAAATTTGAGGATCTTCTTGCAAGAAAAGATATTGATGCTGTAGTAATTGCCGTTCCTGATCATTCACATGCCAGGATTGCAATTGCTGCATGTAAAGCCGGAAAAGATGTTTATCTGGAAAAACCTATGACTTTTACCATTAAAGAAGGTCAGGAGCTGAAAAAAGCTGTCAGGAAAAACAAAAGAATCTTCGGACTCGGAAGTCAGCAGAGATCTTCAGCTGAATTCCAGCATGCTGTAAAACTTGTTCAGGATGGGGCTATTGGAAAGATAACCAAAGTCAATGCCTATGTAGGTGATCCACCCAGACCTTATGACCTTCCTGAAGAGCCAATTCCTTCAGACCTTAACTGGGATCTATGGCTTGGTTCACTTCCAAATCCTATTCATTTCAATAATCAGCTTGATCCGCCGATAACACTGGATCCTGAAAAGAATGAACAGATGTGGGGTGCATGGCGCTGGTACAAAGAGATGGGTGGAGGTTTCACAACGGACTGGGGTGCTCATATGTTTGATATTGTCCAGTGGGGACTTGGTATGGACAGGAGTGGTCCTGTTGAAGCATCACCAATCGGAGACGGAACTAAATTTATGTCCTTCAAATATGCCAACGGGGTAATAGTTACATCAGAACCTTTCAATGACACTAAGATGAAAGGAGTCAAATTCTGGGGTGAAAAAGGATGGATAGAAGTATCGAGAGGCTATTTTAAAGCATCTGATGAAAAGTTAGCGCTTCCTGCTTCAGCAACCAAAGTTGAAGGACCTTATGAAACAAGAATACCTCATCAACTGAACTTTATTGAATCTGTTCGAATGAGAAAAGATCCTGTCGTTCCTGTTGAGATCGGACACAGCAGTTGTACGGTCTGTAATCTCGGAAATATTGCATGTGCTCTAAAGCGTACTGTAAAATGGAATCCGGCAACAGAGAAATTTATTGACGATACAGACGGTGCTGCAACAAAACTTATGCACTATAAATACCGGAAAGGATATAAGTTGGGTTAAGTAAACCAACTAATATTTTACCTTTTTTTAACCGCAAAGTGCGCTAAGAAGGCACAAAGTACGCAAAGTCGGAAACGGTAATTCTTTGCAATCTTTGCGCAAACCTTCGCGACCTTTGCGGTTAATGGATTTCAAAACATAGGGAGATGGGTAAGAGTAGGATCAGATACAAAATCAAACAATATGCGGCAACTCAAGTTATTTGTTAAGTTATTGGTTCTTTTTGTTACATCCTTACTTTTCCTATATTCATGCCATCCCACCAAACAAGAGCTTACAGTCCTATCAGCTCCTGCCGGAAGCTTATACACCAGAATCAATAAAAACGGCACCACAGTTATTCCAAACGGGCGTTTGCTGACTCCTGCTGGTAAAAGCCTTGAAGTTGCACCGCATCCTTTCGGACTTGCTTTGAGTAACGATGGAGAGACTGCAGTAACTGCGAATTCGGGAGTTGCACCATTATCGATTACAATTATACATAATCTGACTGCCGCTCCATCTGTAATGCAAATTCCTCCGGGTTCCTCAGGAAATAAAGGTGTGCTTGAATCTGTATTTATGGGTTTGGCAATCACGCCCGACAACAAAAAAGTGTATGTATCTGCCGGACAAGAGAATAAAATACTTGTTTTTGATCTGCAGACTGGAAGTAAGATCGACTCGGTCGATTGTTCAAAAGGAGAAAATGGTGGCGCTTTTCCCGATGGATATATCGGTGACATGACTCTGACAAGGGATGGATCCTATCTTTTTGCAGTTGACCAGATCAACTTCAGACTGATAATTGTCGACACCCGCAAAATGAAGGTTATCAATTCTGTACCTGTAGGCCGATATCCATTCGGAGTTGCGCTCAGTCCGGATGAAAAAAAGGTATATGTTGCTAACGTTGGAATGTTCCAATACAGTAAAATTGGGAATATTGAAGAGAAATCTGATTTTAAAAAAGCCCTTGCTTTTCCGGCCTTTGCCTATAATACAAAAGAGATGAAGGATGGAGCGACTATCGATTCCATGAAGATACCTGGTCTGGGTGACCCTAATGATGAAAAGGCATTTTCTGTGTGGGCTGTTTCGATAGAGGATATCATTAATCCTGTAGTGACTGCAAAGATTAAAACAGGGGCGCTTGTAGGTCAGATGGTTGACGGAATTCCTGCTGTCGGCGGATCGAGTCCAAATTCCCTGGTAGCTGCGAAAGGCTGGCTTTTTGTCAGCAACGGCAGTAACGACAATATAACAGTTATTGATTTGAAAACTGACTTAGTTGTAAGGGAAATCGCACTTAAACCAGATGAATCGGTTCGGCAGTTCAGAGGAGTGATCCCATTTGGTCTTGCTATATCGCCCGATGAAAAACAACTCTATGTAGCAGAGTCGGGAATTAATGCAATCGGAGTTATTGATCTGAAATCTTTTAAAGTGCTCGGACATATACCCACAGGATGGTTTCCGTCAAAACTTAAGGTAACGCCTGATGGTAAAAATATTATCGTTACTAACGCAAAAGGATACGGCAGCGGTCCAAACGGGGGGAAAGACTTTAAAGAAGGAGCGGAGGGAACTTACATCGGGAACCTGATGAAAGGTACGGTCTCAATAATTAAGGTCCCTTCCAATGATGAGCTGAATGCAATGACAGATCAGGTTATCAGGAATAACTTTTTAAAACAAAAAGCAGATACACTCCTGAAGTTGCGGAAGGATAATCCGATACCGCTTTATGGAGGACAAAAGGAATCACCGATTAAACATATTGTTTTCATATCGAAAGAAAACCGGACTTACGATGAAATTTTCGGTCAGGTCAAAAATAGTATTGGTGATTCTTCAATTGCAAGATATGGCCATAATATCTCTTTTTCAAACCGTTCGAATACTTTGAGCGTTAAAGGAGCAAGCATTATGCCCAATCATCAGAAGCTGGCAGAACAATATGCTATGGGAGACAATTTTTATGTCGACTCCGATGTCTCTGCAGACGGACACAGGTGGCTTGTGAATACTTATCCGAATGAATGGGTTGAAACATGTACACCGGCCAGTTATGGAGGGAACAGGGATTATAAACCAGCCTCCAAAGCGCCAGGGAGTCTGGGGATGAATGGATCTGCGGGAGCTATTTACCCTGAAGATTATAATGAATCTGGTTCGATGTGGGATCATCTGGAAAGAAACAAGATTGACTTTTATAATTTCGGTTTCAGTGTAATGTTTGAGCCGGCATTTTATGATGATTCATATAAATATACAGGCATAAAACAGTTTGCAAACTTCCCCGTGCCAACACCGATATTCAGCAGGACATCGAGACAATATGCAACTTATAATATGGCAATACCTGATCAGTTCCGTATATCACAGTTTATAAATGAGTTCAATGAAAAATGGATCGGACCTGGTAAAACGATGCCTCAAATGCTGACTGTTATCATTCCAAATGATCATGGTGCAAATGAGAGACCGGAGGCCGGATATCCTTTCAGGGAAAGTTATATGGCAGACAATGACCTTGCAGTGGGAAGGATTGTGGAATATCTGTCGCATACTTCTTATTGGAAGGAAATGGCTATTGTTATTACTGAGGACGATGCCCAGAATGGTGTTGATCATGTTGACGCCCACAGAAGTGTACTAATGGTCGTTTCACCCTGGGTCAGGAAAAACTATGTCAGCAAAGTACATTACAGTTTTGGCAGTATTTTCAAAACTTTCTGGAATATTCTCGGGCTTCCGTATCTTAATCAGTTTGATGCGGCTGCAGCAGATCTCTCGGATATGTTTACGGGAAATCCCGATTTTACACCTTATACGGCACTGCCGTCTGATCTGAGGATATTCGATCCGCAGAAAGCTCTGACACCTCTTGATGAAAAGTTTGATTGGGAATCCCTGAAAGAATCACCTGCTCTTGATGACCCGGCGGAAATGATAAAGGATCAAAAGGAAAAGGCTGAATACCGGATAGAAGATCAGAAAAAGAAATGAGGCTGCACCATCCAGATACAGCCTCAACTGGTATTTTTTTTGAGAAAGATTAATCTACTTTTTTAACTTTGACTGCAACAGGTCCTTTTTCTCTTTGTTCAATTTCAAATTCAACTGTCTGACCAGCCTCAAGTTCGGTGTGGGAAACCTCTAAACCTGAACGGTGGATAAAGATATCCTTGTCATCTTCTGTCTGAAGGAATCCATAACCTTTTACTCTGTCATACCATTTAACAGTACCTTTCATAGTTTTAGAATTTTTGTTACCTACCTGTAGTTATCTCTTCTGTTTCCACCACCGCTACCGCCTCTGCGGTCGTTGTTATCACCGCCTCTGAAATTACTTCTTCTGTCTGTTCTTTCGATTGACTCATTAACGATAATGTTCCTACCGCTAACTTCTGCACCATTTAATTCCTCGATAGCTTTTTTTGCTTCAGCATCATTTGGCATCTCAACGAAACCAAATCCTTTACTTTTCCCAGAGTACTTGTCAATAATGATTTTTGCGGATGTTACTTCGCCATACTCTTCAAAGATTTCTTTTAATTCTGCTTCATTCATTTTAAAATGAAGACTTCCTACGTAAATGTTCATAATTCAAATAATTAAAGTATTAATAAAACAGGGACAAAGGTCATACTTATTTTTGAAAACAAAAAATAAATATCCATAATATATTGTATTTTAATAGTTTTTGACATTCAACCCATTGTTTAAACCAAGCAGATATCACACCGTCACAAATTGACAGTACATATCCTTAACATATTCAATTATTATTTTGTTCGTTTCGTGACTGTTTTTCCTGAGAGAATATTGGACATTTTATACGTCCCAAGATTAAATCATAATGAGGTACTAATTTACTTTACCGAAATCCTGAAATTTTCATCCTTCTCCCTTTCACCCTTTCTCCCCCTCATAATTTCCGGTTCCTTATATAAATATGCTTGATGTGATTCTGTCCCGATTCGCGTTCATCTATTTCAAAATCAAGGGATCTGATGAGGGGTGTCAGCTTTGGAAATCCAAAGTTCCTTGGATCAAAATCGGGTTGCTTCTTAAGAATCAGATTACCCACATCACCAAGATATGCCCATCCGTTCTCATCAGCAATATCTGTGATTGATGAGGCAATCAGCCTTTTAACAATTGTTGCAGGCGTCTGCTGAACTGTTTCTTCCTTTTTCTTCTTTTTAACAACAGGTTTTCCCCTTTTTCTGATTTCAGGAGCAGTATCAGGAGTTTCAGATGCAGTGAGTATTTCCAGATATATAAATTTGTCGCATGCAACAATAAAAGGATGGGGAGTTTTGCGTTCACCTATGCCAATTACTTTCATTCCGGCTTCACGCAATCTTGTAGCCAGACGAGTGAAATCGCTATCACTTGAGACTATGCAAAATCCATCGATTTTTCCTGAATAGAGAATATCCATCGCATCGATAATCAATGCGGAATCGGTGGAATTTTTTCCTTTTGTATAACTGTATTGCTGAACAGGGGTTATGGCATTTTCAAGGAGTACAGATTTCCAGCCTGAAATTGTCGGTTTTGTCCAGTCGCCATATATTCTTTTAAATGTCGGAGTTCCATACTTTGCAATCTCCTCAAGCATCCCTCTGACATTACTGTAAGGTATATTATCGGCATCAATTAAGACTGCCAGACGTAGATCGTTCAATGTTTGCATAATTAATTTCTAAAAAAGCGCAAGTTAGGCTTTTTTAGACTATAAAGTATCCAACAATATGATAATCATAGGATTATTTTTCTGCAATTGGCCACATTCTCAGCATCACGACTCCATGAGCCGGTACCACTGAAGAATATTTATCTTTAAAACCGCCGATGTCTTTCTGTCTCCATAAATCCCTCACCTTCTGATTACCAGAGATACCCAGATCCTTCCAGAGCGCTGTGACATTCATTTCATTTTTGCCACGGTTAAAGAGACCGACCGCATGCGAACCATCCTCCAGCTGTCTGATCCAGACTTCTGCTTCACCGGATTTGGAAACGCGATAACCGGGTTTGCCAAGTTCGTCCTGATCAACTTCGATTATTTCATCATTTGTAAGAATACTCAGTGTAAAATCATCCAGGCGGGTTATGTCTCCGCTGAAGATCAATGGAGCAGCAACCAGGCTCCAGAGTGACATTTGAGTATATTGTTCGTTAGGAGTGAGAGGTGTGGGAACGGTCTGCCCTTTCCAATTGGAGAGATAACCGAACAGAAGATAATCGGGATCATTCCATCCGCCGGGTCCTGCATATAAATGCAGACTGTCAGAGCTGTATACATCAAACCCATCCCTGAACAAGGCCGTAGCAATGCCTTCAAATGAGCCTCCCAGGTCTCCGGCTGTTCGCCAGCTTTGACCTCCGACTTTATTCCCCCATTTCCATACGCTTCCCATCCCATACTGGCAAAGATTAAGAATAATATCGCGTTTTTGCTTTTTAAGAATGCTGCTTATCAGAATATATGGCTTCTGAAGATCAGGAAGAGTGTCATGTCTGGCAACATTATCATATGAGCACCAGTCATATTTAAGAAAGTCATAACCCCATTCAACAAACCTTTCAACTCCCTTTACCTCATTTCCATATATCGCCGTATGACCAGCGCAGGTAAGAGGACCGGGTGAGGTATAAATACCTGCTTTTAGTCCTTTAGAATGAATATATGATGTGAGGCCTTTCATATCCGGAAATCTTTTATTCGGGTTGATCATTCCATTCTGATCAAGGGGATCAACATTCAACGTAGAATCTTTTGAGCCCGGTTTAGCTGACCAGCAATCATCGATATTGACATACATGTAGCCATGATCCTTCATTCCTGAACTGATCATTGCATCTGCGGCTTCCCTCATAATTTTGTCGGTTACATGATTTTCCCATACATACCAGCTGTTCCATCCCATATGCGGAGTGAGAGCCAGTTTGTCCCCGCAAACGATCTTGAACTGTCGTTGGGCAGACCCCAATTTATTTGAGACTTTGAAAGTTGTGATATACTCACCTGGTTTATTCAAAGTACCATTTATTTGTCCGGTTGCAGGATCACATTTAAGCCCCGATGGAAGATTTAAAACCTCATATTTCATAGGTCTGGCCCCGGTCGCGGCGATAGTGAACAAAAATGGAGATCCCGGTCTGACTCCGAATATTTTTGTACCATTAATCCTTGGTTCTGGTTTTGATTTTGGAGTAAGTATTATTTTGGCTTCCTGGGAATATGCCAATGACAATCCGGTAAAAATCAAAATGCTGATAATAAATAATCTGCTCTTCATAATTCAAGTATTTTTTAGATCTTCTTTTTTCCGGTCATCTCGGTTATCTTAAGCCGGAGTATTGTAGTTTGTGCAACAATATTTTCATCATATTCGTATTCCTGTTCACCACCATAATGACACATAATTCTGTTAAAACCTGCTGTCTTTTCAGCCTTTTCGGTTATTATATCAATGTCACCGTAACCTACAATGCTTGTGAATTTGCTTCCCCAGTCACAAGCCTTTTTTCCTTTGACAATTTCATGGTCGATGTCAATCTCAAAACACACATGATTGTTCTTACGTAACATATCGATTTTTTTACCTTCGTTTGCACAATGGAAATAAAACGTTCTATGCGGGTTATTCATGTAACCGTAATTCATTGTTACAATGTATGGCATATTATCATTCGCCAGCGCAATCCTGCAGACATCGGCCCTTTTGATTATTTCTTCAAGTTCCTTACCGTCAGATATTTCTCTGTCTTTTCGTCTCATTTAGTTTGGTTTAATAATTTGATGCGTTTATATACAGGACAATCAGGACTATGAGCCCCCGGAAGATAACCTGTACTGACAAGGAATTCATTCACGATTTCCCCGCCGGTGAATTTAAATGTCTTTTTAAAAAGTTTGGTCCAATCATCAAGGGTTTTTTTATCTTCTGCCTGGGAATCGAGCCACTTCCGGAATGACCCCGACTCCGACCTGATCTTCATAATGATTTTGGCATTTTCAATAGCGGCATTTATTTTCAACCTGTTCCTGATAATTCCCTCATCATTCATTAGCCGAAGAAATTCTTTTTCGCCATAATTTGCGACTTTCTCAATATTATAATTGTCAAAGGCTTTTCGGAAATTATCCTGTTTTTTCAGAATAAGGATCCAGTTTAGCCCGGCCTGATTAATTTCGAACATCAGGCGTTCAAACAACTCATCGTCATTTTTAATCGGAAAACCATAATGATTATCATGGTATTCCTTATGAAGAGTCAGTTGATCTCCTGCAATCGTGGAGAGATATTCACAGTAAGTCATATCTGAATTTTATTAATATATTTCCAGGATTTGTTTATTGATTTTCAAAATAAACTAAATAAAAACAAAGAATTTTGTTAACTTTGCTTTCGTCCTTAAAATGGTAAAACTAATCAAAATCTATTTATATGGGAAAAGGTGATAAAAAAACACGCAGAGGCAAAATTATTCTTGGATCTTATGGCGTGAGAAGACCAAGAAAAAATAATGACAAACCTGCACTTAAACAATCTAAAGAAGTTGGAGTAAAACTTTCAAAAGAAAAACCAGTAAGAGTAAAAAAAGAAACACTTCCCGAGAAAGAAGTCAAAGAAGTAAAAGCAGTGAAGGAAGTAAAAGAGGTTAAGGAAGAAAAAGCGGTTAAAGAGACTAAACCAAAAGAAAAAGCTGAAAGCAAGTCACCAAAACCTGCAAAAGAAAAGAAAGAAGTTAAAGAAGTAAAGGAAGAGAAAAAGGACTCAAAACCAAAAAAAGAGAAGAAGAGCTAAAAATATTAATGGAGATATTTTTTGAAGGAATCATTCTCAGACCGTGGGTAATTCGTGATGCCCAAAAACTTGCCATTATTGCCAACAATAAAAAAATTGCAGACAACATCCGCGACGGTCTGCCAATTCCCTATACACTTAAAGACAGCCAGGAATGGCTGAATTTGACAATTCCTGAAAACAATCCTCCTAAGAATTTTGCTATAATATCTGATAAAGAACTTGTTGGCAGCATCGGAATTGTTACCAAATCGAATATCTACAGGAAAAATGTCGAAATCGGATTCTTTATTTCGGAAAACTTCTGGGGTAAGGGAATTGCCACAAAGGCTATCAAAGCGGTAGTTTCTTATTCTTTCAGGGAGTTCGATATAAACAGGGTCACTGCAGAAGTCTTCGCTGACAATCCAGGTTCACGCAGGGCTCTTGAAAAAGCCGGACTTAAACTTGAAGCAATTCTAAAGAAAAGTATAATCAAGAATGGTGTAATAAAGGATTGTTGCATTTACTCTGTTTTGAGAGAAGATTTTAAATCATTAGCTATTAAGATTAATGTCTAAGTTGATTCAAAGCTGCCTGAAGTTAAGAAAGTGGAAATCTTTAACCACAAAGGTACACAAAGGATACACAAAGGCTCACAAAGGCTCACAAAGGTACAGTACTAAGGTTATACCGTAATACCGTAATACCGTTCAGCCTCTTTTTACTATCAGCCACTTATAATCATCAGGATCGATTACCGCATTAATAATAACCGGTTCATTCACTGAGAGTGCCTCAATTACTGCTCGTCTCATAGTTTCGACAGAATCAGCTCTTATTACACGAACTCCTAAGAAAACATCCGAATCAAACAGATCATTCTGATAAAGAAGGGTACCATATGCGGGAAGATCTTTCCACGATTGTTTGACCTTGATTAGATTAAGCTCACCATCAGAGAAAATAACAGTGATAACAGGAAGTTTATACCTTCTCATGGTTATCATTTCACCGGCCGTCATCAGAAAGCCTCCATCACCTGTAATGCATACTACGGTTGCATCGGGTTTATTCATCTGGGCAGCCATGGCTGCGGGAATTCCAAACCCCATTGCAGACCATCCGTTTGTCATAATCAATTTGCCTGTACCGTGACAATTCCAGAATTGGCCCAACAGATGAAGATGAGATCCAACATCACTTGTAACAACCGAGTCTTCAGGTAATTCTTCCTGAAGAACTTTCAACGCTGCTGCAGGTCCAAAATGCCCGGTAAAACCATTAAAAACTGAGATCATCTCATCACGGATCCCTTTGAGGATCTGAGCTTCAAATATTAATGAGCTTGCATTCAGGTTCTTAAGCACAGAAAACCATTCTTCTGCAGGACCGATAAATTGATTAATGTTCGTTTTTGCAGGCATATCAGTCTCTCTGATATCGAAATGGAGCAAAGGCACATCGGGCATCCACGACTCATAGTTAAATTCTACAGGATCATAACCCAGGCCAATCACCAGATCAGTTTTTTCATAAATATCTTCAAGATAATCGCTAAGTGAGTGGAATAAGACACCTGCATAACAGGGATGATCGACCGGGATCAAACCTTTTGCCATTGGGGTGACGACAACAGGAATCTTATGGGTTTCAAGAAAAGACATCAGCTCACTCCCCAATCCCAGACGTTCAGCAGTAAGTCCGACTGCAATCAGTGGACGGGTTGTGGAATCAAGAAGAGAAAGTACTTTCTGAATATTATTCTGAAAATAAATGGTTTCAGACAAGATTGCATCAGATGACAGTATAGAAACTTCAGCATTCCAGAGATCAGACGGGAGGCCTATATGTACGGGACCCGGATAGAGGTCATTGCAAAGCTTAAATGCTGAAGCCATGACTTCAGCAGCATTCTCAACAGTTAATCTGAAGGTTCCCTTTGTAATTGGTGTGAACAATTTCTGGTGATCAATATTCATCTGGGTTGTCCTGTTCAACATGCTGTCACTCATTTCACTGGTAAAGACAATGACAGCTGACCGGTCAAGCAATGCTCCCCCGATGCCTGTTGCAATATTTGTTGCTCCGGGTCCGAATGTGGCATGGCATATGCCCGGAACTCCTGTTAACCTGGCTGTTACGTCGGCCATTATGCCAGCTGAAGCTTCATTGGAGGTCAGAATGAACTCAATACCTGCTGCTTTGAATGCTTCCATATAAGGAATAGATGGACCACCGGGGATACCGAAAACATATCTTACTCCGTGAGTAAATAATTGATCAGCAATATAATCAGCAATTGTCATTCTCTTTTCAGGTTAGCTAACAAAAATATTAAATATTATGGAGTTAAACTCATCTTCAGGAAGCTTAATGGATTTCTACTTTTTCAACATCCCCCGATTAAATGGTGCGAAAATGATTTTTTTTCTGATATTTGAATCTAAATTATAATTTGTTTGTACAGTAAAGGAAACACTATATTCTGGGCATTAATTGCATGCCTTCTTTGGTCGACTGCATATGCAGGTGTTAAGATAGGGCTTCAATATGATTCCCCGTTTCATTTTGCCGGAGTCCGCTTTATGATTTCAGGACTTCTTGTCCTTCCATTTACAGTAAGACCTTCAGAATATATAAGAATGATAAGGGATAACTGGCGTGTGTTTATGTGGGTTACACTTCTTCAGATAGTAATAAACTATTCTTTGTTTTACCATGGTCTGAACCTGGTTCCGGGTGCTCTCGGAGCCGTAGTTTATGGTGCCCAGCCGCTGATTATTGCCTGTGTTGCGGCTTTGGCAGGAAAAGATGATAAACTTACAAGAAAAAAAATCATCACAATCATTTTTGGTATTTCAGGTGTTATTCTTGTTAGTGTTGGACGACAGGCATTTAAGTTGGGATCGAACCTTGAACTTCTGGGGATCGGGATGATCCTGGTAGCTAATATTGCGACCGGATTAAGCAATATAATAATATCACGTAAAAGCATGAATATCAATCCATTGGTAATAAGTTCCTTCTCTCTTTTTTTCGGGGGTGTGATACTTTATCTGATTTCACTCCCTGTTGAGGGTGGTGTAAAAAGTTCAATGCCATTGCAGTATTGGTTGGATTTATTATGGTTGAGCGCCATGGCAGCCACAGCATTTTCAATCTGGTATAAATTATTGCAACGTCCGGGTGTAAAAGTGTCAGAATTAAATTTGTGGAAATTTATTACACCTGTGGCCGGAGCAATTTTCAGCTGGATGCTGATCAGGGACGAGCATCCGGAGTGGCTTACTTTCTTTGGGATGATTGTCATAACAGTTGCACTTGTATTATATCACAAAAAGCCCGGGAAAGTGTCTTCCGTATAGATAATTTTATTATTAAAAATGAAAAGAAGACTTATTGCTGTTTTCAGTTACATATTATTCTGGATTATTTTTTTCTTTGCCGCAAGACTGTTTTTCATTTTAGTCCAGTTTCATTCCTCTTCTCATAATACTCTATGGGACCTTTTTGACACTTTCTGGCATGGTGCAAAACTTGATTTCTCAACAACAGGTTATTATCTTCTGATACCATTATTGCTTTTCATTCCGGGAGTTTACTTCAATGGCAACTGGTATGGAAAATTATTGCGCTGGTATTCATACATTATGATCGTTTTCTCCTCGATAATTATTGTCGCAGATGCCAATCTTTACTCATATTGGGGTTTCAGAATGGATTACACCCCCGTGTTTTATCTGAAAACTCCCGGTGAAGCAATGGCCTCTGTCAGTACATTAAAAATCATCTTGTTCTTAATTACTATAATTTTATGGTCATCGGCGGCAATTTATTTTTATAATAAACTGATTGACAGGTTATGTACAGGCTTTGAAAGGATAAGGGCATGGTTCCCGGCAATAATGTTTTTTCTTTTAATATGGGGCTCTCTCATTATACCTATAAGAGGCGGTTTTGGCGTAGCTCCTATAAATGCCGGTGCAGTATATTTCAGCAAAAATATGTTTTTGAATCACACTGCCATAAATGCGGTGTGGAACGTCGGTACAACTGCTTTTACTCAGAAGCCGGTAAAAAATCCTTACATCTTCGGTGATCTTTCCCCTGCACAAAGTGTTGTGGATTCGTTGACCGTAAAAAAAGGGCAGCCAGAAATAGTTTTAAGCACTACCCGGCCAAACATAATTTTAATTGTTCTGGAAAGTTTCAGCGGTTACCTGATAGGACCTCTTGGAGGAGATTCGCTAGTAACTCCAAACTTTAACAGGTACTCAAAAGAAGGGATCCTCTTTTCGGAATTCTATGCTTCCGGAACCCGGACCGACAAAGCAATGCCTGCAATACTGGATGGATATCCGGCTCAGCCGGCTCAGTCAATAATTAAAGAGCCCAAAAAAAGCCAGACTTTGCCAAGTCTTGTTAAAATTCTGATCGAAAATGGATATCAGAGTTCATTCTGGTACGGAGGGGAGATTAATTTTGCTAATTTCAATTCATTCGTTATTGGTTCAGGGTTCAATGAGATCATTACAAAAAGCAATTTTAATCCTTCAGACTATAATTCTAAATGGGGAGTTCACGATCATATTCTTTTCCAGGCAATCAAGGATTCGATGGCCAGCGTAAGGGAACCATTTCTGAAAGTGATCCTGACTTTATCAAGTCATGAACCATTTGATGTTCCAATGCAGCCTGCTTTTACAGGTTCTGATATTGGCAACAAATACAGAAACTCAATTTACTATACCGACAAAACTCTGGGTTCTTTCCTTGATTGGGCTAAAACAACAGATTGGTGGAAAAATACCCTTATCATAATGGTAGCTGACCATGCAGCCCGTATTTATGACGATATGCCAAACTATAAAAAGAACGTTTTCAAAATTCCAATGCTCTGGGTAGGAGGGGCCTTGACAAAACACGGTGTCAGAATAAGCAAGATTGGCAGCCAGGTTGATATCCCGATAACTCTCCTCGATCAGCTTGGGCTGACAGGAAATTTCCCCTTTGCAAAAGATTTATTATCAGATAAGTCAAAATCTTTCGCTTTTTACACGTATAATGAAGGTTTTGGCTTTATTACAGACAGCTCCGCTGTTGGTTTTGATCTGAAGAGCAGAACTCCTATGATGAGTGAAGGTAAAGATCCTGAATCAGCTGAAAGAAAAGGAAAAGCTTTCCTTCAGGTATTATTTGATGATTATCTGAAAAGATAAATAAACATTATGATGATATGAATAAACGGATCCCATATGTGGTAATCATGCTGGGGGTTGTAAGTCTTCTCACTGATGCAGCCTCCGAAATGATTTATCCATTGGTGCCTGTTTATATTGCCGCATTGGGATCAGGAGCCATATTACTCGGGATTATTGAAGGTGTTGCTGAGACCACGGCATCCATGCTTAAACTTCTTAGCGGGATCTGGTCTGACAAAACGGGGAAGCGAAAAATATTCGTTCTGGTTGGATATTCAATATCTTCTTTGGTAAGACCTTTGACAGGAATCGTTTCATCCGCATGGCAGATCATCTTTGTCAGAATGTTTGACAGGGTGGGCAAAGGAATCCGGACTTCCCCAAGAGATGCTATGATTGCATCAAATGTTGATGAGAGTATCAGGGGAAAAGCTTATGGTTTTGAACGAGCTATGGACCATATCGGTGCAGTCGTTGGCCCGGTCCTGGCAATAATCACTCTTCTCATAATTTTTATTGGTTTCGGATTAAAAGATCCATTGCTTGCTCTGAGATGGACTTTCATTGCAGCAATTATACCGGGCATTCTGACTGTCATTACTTTAGCAATTTTTGTAAAAGAAAGTCCTTCTCAGAAAAAGAAAGAAAAGGTCTTCCGGTTTTCTCTTAAGAACTTTGACAGGAACTTCAAAAACTATCTTTTGATAATGGTATTGTTTACGCTGGGAAATTCATCTGACGCATTTCTTTTGTTCAGAGTTGAAGAGGCGATTCATAAAAGCGGCGCGGTCGTAAATTTTGTGCACAGAATAGCACCTCTTAACCGGATGGTATCTAATTTTGGTGATCAGGCTACTCAGAATACAGTTATCAACATACTTTTTCTTCCGGTTGTATGGGCCTTCTTCCATATTATCAAAGCCACATTTTCAACACCGCTTGGCACACTTTCGGACAGGATCGGACGTAAAATCGTCATTAATATAGGTTGGGCAATTTATGCTTTCGTCTACATATCTTTTGCTCTTCTTGTTTTTCTTCCTGCATCAATGGAAATCATAGCAACCTTTGTGCTATTTGCAATCTATGCTTTGTTCTATGCTTTTACAGAAGGAACCGAAAAAGCTTTTGTTGCTGATCTTGTCAATGAAGAAAACAGGGGAACTGCATTCGGACTATTTAATTTCTCTATTGGCCTTGGAGCGCTTCCGGCAAGTATTTTATTCGGATTCCTGTATAGCTATTTTGATAAAGTTCTGCCCGGCTATGGTGGAACGGTAGCGTTCGGTTTTGGCGGGACAATTGCAATTGCTTCAATGATTCTTCTGAATCTAAAAGTAAAAGAACCTTCAAAGATTCATTAGATTCTTTTAACCACAAAGCACACTAAGAATACACAAAGGGCACAGAGTTAAAATATTCTGTTTTAGACCTTTGTGTCTTTGTGTAATACCTATGTGAGCTTAAAATAACAAGGATTGTAAGTAGTGATTATCGGCTGTATTTCTTTTTATCCTTACGTCCGAATCTGCTTTCTTTCTTATAGTCTTTACCGCCCCGGTTTTCTGATCTTCCCTGACTTCTCTTTTCCGGTCTTCTGTCAGACCATTTTGCAGGTCTTTTAGAAGGATAGTCATTACCCTGTCTGGGTTTGTCTGTTTTTTCCTGTGCAATCTCTACAGCTACCCTTCTGTCCATGAATGTGGTATCAGTCAATGCCGTTATAAGATTGTCTGCATAACTTGCTTCAACTTCAAAAAATGAAAATGTTTTCAGGAGATCTATTTTTCCGATCGGGACTTTTTGTCCCTTTGTATTGCTGTTGACAAGTTCAATAAGTTGCTCGGGATAAAAACCATCAGATTTTCCAAGATTTATAAAGAGCCTCTTATAATTTCCGGTGTATTCTCTGTCTCTGCCGCTTTCCCTGTCTCTGGAGTCTCTTCCGCGTTTTCTTCCTTCGCCTCCGCCGTCTCTTTCGGCAACCGGAGAAATAAGATCTTCGCCATGCCGGTAATCGTCGAGGAATCGGTCAAATTCGAGAGATACAACTCTTTTAAGAAGTTCTTCCCTGTCGAGGCCTGCAAGCTTTTCTTTAATTTCGGGCAGGAACTTTTCAATTTCCTTATGGTCAGTATCTACTTTTTCAAGCTTGGTAACCCAGTTATACAATTGTTTTCCGCAGATCTCTGTTCCTGTCGGGATTGGAATTGCTTTAAAAGGTTTTTTTACAAGCCGTTCAATCTGTTGAAGAATATATCTTTCCCTGAGGTGGACAAGTGAAATTGATATCCCGGTTTTTCCGGCTCTGCCTGTTCGTCCGCTCCGGTGCGTATACACCTCAGTATCGTCAGGAAGACTGTAATTGATTACGTGTGTGAGATCGTCGACATCAAGTCCTCGTGCTGCAACATCTGTTGCTACCAGCAGCTGCAGATTTCTTACTCTGAACTTTTGCATTACAGCATCACGCTGCATTTGCGAGAGGTCGCCGTGAAGCGCATCGGCATTGTAGCCATCATCAATCAGCTTTGATGCCACCTCCTGTGTTTCTTTGCGGGTACGGCAAAAGACGATCCCATAGATATCAGGTTCAAAATCTGCAATTCGTTTCAGGACTTTATACTTATCCTTCGCATGAATAAGATAATAAGCATGGCTGACATTTTCAGCGGAGGAATTCTTTGTCCCAATCGTAATTTCAGTAGGTGAATTCATATATTTCCTTGCAATCGATGCAATTTCTGATGACATCGTTGCTGAAAACAGAAGCGTTCTTCTACCGTCAGGAACTTCCTCGAGTATTTCATTTATACTGTCAAGAAACCCCATATTGAGCATCTCATCAGCTTCGTCGAGGATTACAGTTGTGACAGCCGATAATCTTGCTGCTCCGCGTCCGATAAGGTCAATCAGTCTTCCGGGTGTTGCGACAATGATGTGTACGCCTTTTTTTAAGCCTCTTATCTGGTTGTCAATGCTTGCTCCGCCATAGACAGCCTGTATTTTAAGTTTACCCGTGAATTTGGCATAATCTGTAAGGTCGCCTGTTATCTGCATACACAACTCGCGTGTAGGACAAAGAATCAGGGCCTGCGTATTGTTGATTTCAGTGTCGGTAGCCTGAACAAGCGGCAAGCCAAAAGCTGCGGTTTTTCCGGTACCGGTTTGTGCAAGGGCAATAATATCAACCTCACCGCCCAGCATTAATGGAATAACTTTTTCCTGCACGGGCATCGGGTTTTCAAATCCAAGTTCCTGAATAGCCTTCAGAATACCGGGAGTGAATCCCATCTCTTCAAAATTTATCATTCGTATATTTTATGATGTGGTTTCGGGAGCGAGGGATTTGTTATCCCGGCCGAAATGAACTCATATGCAACTGGGCAAAATGCCTGACAACGCTTCTTGGAAATCACCTTGTTAATTAGGGGGCGAAGATAAGGAAATTATTCGGATTACAGTATTTATGTGATTCGAGGTAGGGACGTTGCATGCAACGTCCCTACAAAATCGGAAAAAACAGCTTAAATTCTTCAATAATATCTGGTTAATTGGCAAGTAATTGGCAAGTAATTACATAAATTTGTAGATATGCAGTCAGGACCTCTTAAAATATACTCAGCAAATGATTCACCCCGTCTCAGATACATAGCGGGTATAATTCTTGAAGAGATCCTGGGTTTAAAATGGGAAATTGTTGCTGACCGGAGGAAGCTTGGTAAAAATCCGGTAGTAAATTATTCAAACGAAACTTTATCAGGATCGTTTAAAATAGCGCCGGGATCTCTGTTGTTCGAAAAAGGAGTCAGTCCAAAAGAAATTGAAATAAGTGAATGGAAAGGATTACCATCATTATTTCAAACTTCATCTGATTCTGATCTTCCGTTTGATGTTTTTGCTGCTTCATTTTTTCTTATCAGCAGGTATGAAGAATATCTTGAATTTAAGCCTGATATTCATGGCCGATTTCCTTGCTCGTCGTCATTTGCTTTCAAAAATGGTTTTCTCGATAAGCCTGTTGTTGATCTGTGGGCAAAAGAACTTTCGAAGTCACTTTTGAAGAAATTTCCCAACCTTGTCTTCAAGCGGAATGAATACAAGGCTCTTCTGACAATCGACACCGATGAAGCCTTTGCACATAGAGGAAAAAACATTTTTAAATCAATAGGCAATCTGTTCAATGACAAAAAAGAAAGCTTGAAGACTGTTAATGAAAAAGCTCATGTGATCAAAAGTGAAAAGGATCCTTTTGATGTGTTTGATTACATATTTGATAACATTGACAAAAATAAAGTCGATACAAGGTTCTTTTTTCCGGTTGGGGATACTTCAAAATTTGATAAAAATCCTTCATGGAAAAATGATGAATACAGGGCTCTGATAACTAAGGTTTCAAAAAAGTATCTGACTGGATTACATCCATCTTATTCGGCTGGTAATGACGGTGTTTTGATCGCAACCGAAGCAAAACGCCTTAAGACTATAATTCAGAAAGAAATAAATTCAGGCAGATTCCACTACCTGAGACAGGTAATCCCTGCATCTTACAGTTATTCTGTTAAAGCGGGCATTTCTGAAGACTATTCAATGGGATATCCTGATGAACCTGGTTTCCGGGCCGGGATTGCACGGCCATTCTATTTTTATAATGTGATTGAAGATAAAACGACCTTACTTAAGATCATTCCTTTCCAGGTGATGGATGCCACACTTTTTGAACATAAGAAACTGGAACCTGATCCTGCAAAGGAACTGATTTTAAAAATTATAAAAGAGACAAGAAAAGTTGGAGGACTTTTTGTAAGTATCTGGCACAATACTTCCGTGCTTGAAAATGAAACCGGCATGAAAGGAAGAGAAGTGTTTGAATATCTTCTCAAAACCCAGAAACCTTAACCACAAAGTACACAAAGAAGGCTCAAAAGTGTGACCTTTGTGCAAACCTTTGTGACTAAATGATTTTTGGTTTTTCAGAACTGGGGGTTGCGATCAAATTAAGAATTCCATTTCCTGATCATCCACAACCTCTTGCATCTCCCCGTTATCGCATTTGATTGTGCGTGCTGTAAACTTTTTAAGAAGATTATAGTTATGGGTAGCGACTATAACAGCTCTTCCGGTATGACTTATTTCTGTTAGCAAACGAATTATCCCTTCCGAAGTTTCAGGATCGAGATTTCCCGTCGGTTCATCAGCCAGGATTATCTCAGGGTCATTCAACAGTGCCCTGCCAATCACAACCCTTTGTTGTTCTCCGCCTGACAATTGATGTGGCATTTTGAATCTTTTCAGGCTCAGACCGACTTTGTCAAGAACATCGCCGATCCGCATGTCAATTTCCATCTTGTTTTTCCATCCTGTCGCCTTTAAAACAAAAGCAAGATTCTCATTGACGGTCCTGTCAGTGAGCAACTGAAAGTCCTGGAAAACAATACCAATCTTACGGCGGAGATATGGGATCTCTCTTTTCTTAATTTTAGAAAGATTATATCCGGCAACAAGTCCAATTCCTTCTTTCAGAGGCAACTGTGCATTGAGGGTCTTAATTAAACTTGATTTTCCGCTCCCGACTCTTCCGACCAGATAAAGAAACTCTCCGTTTCCCACCCTTAAATTGACATGTGACAGGACCAGATGACTTTGCTGCCATATAGAGCAGTCTGTCAGGTCAATAATAACATCAAGTGGAAGATTTTCGGCCATTTACATGGTAATTAAAGTGCAAAATAAAGAAAGAATTGATAATTAACATTTATATGTTGATAAAATCAATAATAAACGGCTTCCCCCGGCGTTTAATAGTTGTATTTTTACGATTAATTATAAAACACATATTTATCATAGTATATTGCTATCAATGAGGATGTTATATATTAAAAAAATATTTTTTTATAGGATGTTGTGCTTTTTTGTGACGATTCAATAATAAATAAGTTATGAACAAAAAAATAAACCTGTTTTATCACAAAGAAGCATTTTGCGCCTTTAAGAAATATTTTTCAGGAAACAGACAGCGTTTTAAGTCATTGCTAACCATTTTATTACTCTGTTTTTCAATTCAGGGCGTTACCGGTCAGCTGCCTTTTGTGACTAAAGAAGATGAGTCAGATTATAACAGGGGGCTTGAATTATTCAATAAGGAAAAATATACTGCTGCAATCAGACTTTTTGATTCTTACATCAAAAGTGATAAGTCGGACCCGATTCTTATTTCAGATGCGGAATACCTGAGCTCACTCGCGGCAATCAGACTGTTCAACAGCGATGCTGAATACAGAATGCTCATGTATATTTATTCCAATCCTGAGAGCCCGCATCTGAATGATGCCAGGCTTGAACTCGGGGATTATTTCTATCAAAACAAAAACTACCGCAAAGCAGCATCATACTATGAAGGTGTAAACAGGCAGCAATTGAAATCTGAAAAACTTGCAGAGTATTTTTTCAGGTTTGGATATTCGCTTTATATCAAAGGGGACCAAAGCAAGGCTCTTCTTATGTTTTCTGAGATTAAGGATATTGATACCGAATATACTCCGCCGGCTGTTTATTATTTTTCACAGATCGCTTATGAAAAGAAAATGTATGAGACTGCTCTGGAGGGTTTTATAAAACTGAAAGACGATGAGACATTCGGTGGGGTCGTTCCGTTTTACATTGTTCAGATACTTTACCTCAAAAAAGATTATGACGGGATACTTGCAATGGCTCCCGATTTGCTCAAGTCAGCCGGCAAAAACAGATCTGTTGAATTGTACAGATTTATTGGTGATGCTTATTATAGCAAGGAGAATTATAAAGAAGCATTACCTTATCTTGAAAAATATTCGGCCGGAGCAAAAGCAAGTGCACGTGAGGATAGATATGAACTTGGCTATTGCTACTATAAAACAGGTGACCTCGATAAGGCAATTAAGCTATTTCTCGAGGTTGGTGCAAAGAACGATCTCCTGAGCCAGAATGTCTGGAATATCCTGGGCGACTGCTATTTGCAGAAAGGTGATAAAGTACGTGCCAGGTTAGCGTTCGGCCAGGCTTCAGTCCTCGATTTTGATAAAAAGATTAAGGAAGAATCACTTTTCAACTTCGCCAAGCTGACATATGAAACAGCATATGCACCTTTTGGTGAAGCTATTGCAGCCTTCCAGGAATATATTGATCTCTATCCCGGATCAAAACGGATACAGGAAGTCTATGATTACCTTGTAGGAACATTTATGCAGATAAAAAACTACAAGGCTGCACTTGCTGCTCTCGACAAACTTGGAAATAAAGACAGCAGGCTTGAAGAAGCATATCAGAAAGTAGCATTTTTCAGGGGATTGGAGCTCTTTAAAAACCTTGAGATGGAAGCTTCAATCGACATGTTTGACAAATCACTTAAATATGACAGGTATAACAGACAGATAAAAGCCAGGGCTACCTACTGGAGAGCGGAAGCCAATTACAGACTTGGTCGTTATGATCTGGCAAAAGCCGATTATGAGTTATTTTTGGGATTGCCAGGCTCTTCATCATTAAGCGAGTATAGCCTGATAAAATATAATCTGGGGTATACTTATTTTAATCAGAAGGACTATCCAAATGCGTTGAGTAATTTTAAAACTTTTGAATCAGGAAATTCAAACGCAAAACCTGATGTAACGGCTGATGTACGGAACAGAATAGCCGACTGTTTTTATGTCGAAACAAACTACAGTTCTGCGATAGCTTATTACGATAAAGTAATTGATTATGGAACTCTGGATGCCGACTATGCCTTGTTTCAGAAGGGTTTCTGTCTGGGTTTAATGAACGATAACAGAGGCAAAATAGATGTAATGTCTTCTCTTTTGCTGAAATATCCTTCCTCCTCCTTTGTTCCGAATGCAATATTTGAAAGAGGAAGGGCATATCTGGTACTCGAAGATTTCGTTAGGGGAGAAACCGATTTCAAAACTATAATTTCTAATTACCCGGGAAGCAATTTCGTTCCCCGTTCCATTGTACAACTTGGTCTCCTTTATTATAACACAGGGGATAATGAGAAAGCCATTGCTCAATACAAGAAAGTAGTTGAAAATTACAAATCAACTCCTGAAGCAAGAGATGCAATGACCGGATTAAGGAATACTTATGTTGATATGAATGATGTGGATGCATATTTTGCTTATGTGAAAACACTTGATGGATATGGTGATGTGAACCTTGCTCAAAAAGATTCCTTGTTATACACTTCAGGTGAAAACCTTTTCATGGCGGCGAAATTATGACAGAGCAACAGAAGTACTAAAGAACTATCTTAATGAATTTCCTGAAGGTAGCTTCAGACAGAATGCCCAGTACTATCTTGCAGAGAGCCTAAGAACTCAGGGAAATAAGGACGATGCTCTGAAACTCTATATTGAAGTCGCGAACCAGCCTAATAACCAGTTTCTTGAGCAATCGCTGATTGAGGCTGCATCAATTCTCTATGACAAAGAAGATTATTCAACTTCACTTGAGTACTATGAAAAGCTTGAAAAGGTTTCTTCAAATGACGCAAATAATCTTTTGGCCCTGAAAGGACAATTAAGTTCAGCATATCAGGCAGGTGATGCTCAAAAAACCATTACTGCTGCTGCAAAAATTAATAAGTATCCGAATATCCCCGAAGAGCTGACCCGGGAGGCAAACTTTATGAGTGCAAAAGCGAATTATAGTCTGAATAATTTTGATGATGCTCTCAAGATTTCAAAAAAGTCGCAACGGAAGTTACAAGCGCAGAGGGCGCTGAATCGAAATACCGTGTTGCGGAGCTCCTGTACAAAAAGGATAAGCAGGCTGAGGCTGAAAAAGTGATTGCGGAGTTTATCGATCAGAAAACACCTCACCAGTACTGGATGGCGAAAGTTTTCCTTCTTCTTGCCGATATAAGTATTAAAAAAGGCGATTTGCTGCAGGCTCGGGCAACCCTTCAGGGCCTGAAAGACAACTATTCAATCGATAACGACGGAGTACTTGATGAGGTAAAAGCAAAATTGAGCTCACTGGATGAATCAAAACCCGACACTGAAAAAGTTGATAAGGTCGAAAATAATGTGCAGCAATAATTTTAAAATGATAAAGTGATTTGACATGATAAAAAGATACCTTATTATACTGATACTCATAATTTTCTCTTTATCTACCAGAGCTCAGGTAAAGAAACAGGAGTCGAATTTGAAAAGGGAGGTCACTTTATATAATCCTTACAAACCCTCACTGCCTGATTCAAAAAAGAGAAGTTTTTTACCGGAAATAAGCGATACCTCGAAAATCAAACCTGATTTTCATTACGACGTAAGGACAACACCATTTTTACCTGAATATACTATTAGTCCGATCAAAGCAGCCTCATTGCTGCCCGATCCTTTAACGAAGCTTTATAAAAGTTATATTAACCTGGGAATTGGGAATTATCTTACACCACTGGCCGAGATAAGTATTGCAAATGAACGGTCGAAGAAAGGCTCAATTGGATTCTATGCAAGGCATTTTTCAACAAACGGGAAAATCGACCTCGAGAATACGAAAAAGGTTTTTGCCGGGTATATGGATAATGACGCATCTCTTTTTGGCAGAAAATTCTTTAAGAATAGTATTCTTGAGGGATCTCTTGATTATAACCAGAAGATAAGGCATGCTTACGGATATGATCCTCAGATTATGGATTATGATCCATCCAATAAAGATACAAGATTAGCCTATAATAATTTTGGCGTGAAAACGGGACTGTCATCAGTAAACCTTGATTCTGCCGATTTCTTTTATGATTTTAATCTTTCATTTAACTATTTCACCGCCCTGAATAATCTGTATCAGAGAAACATAAGCGCTGATGGGATAATGGCTAAATCGTACAAAGGATTCTACATTGGCTCTGGTATCAGCTATGATTACTACAAGATACCCGATTTTTTACTGGCGCCGCCTAAATTTATCTTTTCTGTAAGTCCGTTCGTTAAAAAAAGCTCTGAACTCTGGAATTTTAAGCTTGGTATGCAGGTTTTACTCGACCGGAATATGACTACAACCGCAAAGCTGCATGTTTACCCGGACATTAATTTTGGATTCAGCCTTGTTCCGACTTATATTAACTTTTTTGCCGGATTATCGGGGAAACTTGAGAAGAATGAACCGCTGAATGTTATTGCTGAAAATCCATACGTGCTGGGTAATGGCAGTCTGTTCACAGTTCCAAATACTAGTCATGATCTCATCATTTCCACCGGATTTAAAGGAAATACGGGTATCGGAGGCAATTATTTGATTTCTGCTTCATATTCTCTTATAAGTGATATGCTTTTCTACTCAAATATCTTATCACCGGCAGAAAAAGGAAGTTATTTCACACCCCTTACCGATGATGTGGAGCTGTTTAATATTCATGGAGAAATGAATGGACCAGTCACTGAAAAGCTATCATTTATTGCTGCGGCAAATTATTACAAGTACACATTGTCACGTTTTGCTTATGCCTGGAATAAACCTGACTTTGATGCAAAAGTGGGGCTAAAATACAATCTTAGGGATAAAATTATTGCAGGTATGGATATATCTGTTCTTGGGAAGCGAAAAATGGTTGTAAATGGTGAAAGTCCGGTCCTTTTTGATGCTCCGGGACCAATTATCTTCGATATGCCTGTACATTTTAATATGAATCTTAAAGCTGAATACCGTTATTCGAAGATACTCTCATTCTGGACTAAGCTGGATAATATTTCCACCAAACGCTATTACGAATGGGCTTATTATCCTACGCATGGATTCCTTTTCATGCTTGGCTTTACTTACAGTTTATAACCACCTTCTGCGCAAATTCTTTTGCGACTCTTTTTTGTTAATTTCTTGGTGCAAAATGTGTATTATTTTTGCATTTTTTCAAGGAAAAACAATTTAAAATCCGTATATTTGTATTTATAATTAATAATCATAATATCAATAATATATAATAGGAAAATTGAGGTTGATTTTTGCATCTGGAGGCAAAGAAAAAGATATCCTGATTTTATTACCAAAAAACAAATTTTGTATTAGTAATCGGAGTCAGATAAATATGACTTCCAGTCCTTTTTTTCGTCCTGTTTTTATGATTGATAAGCATTTTTTGACTTAAAACAAGAAGAATGAGCGAAACAGAAAAGAAATTACAAGACAGTAAAGATTATTCAGCTGATAATATCCAGGTCCTTGAAGGCCTTGAAGCCGTACGAAAAAGACCTGCAATGTACATCGGAGATATCGGGGTGAAAGGTTTACATCACCTTGTATATGAAGTCATTGACAATTCTATTGATGAAGCCCTTACAGGCTATTGTACAAGGATTGATTGTGTCATTCATGAAGATGGATCAATAACAGTTACTGATGACGGGAGGGGTATTCCTACCGGCATGATGGAAAAGGAAAAGAAATCGGCGCTTGAGGTGGTAATGACTGTATTGCATGCCGGAGGTAAATTTGATAAGGATTCTTATAAAGTATCAGGTGGTCTTCATGGCGTCGGAGTATCTTGTGTGAACGCACTTTCAACCCAGCTCACTGCGGTGATTATGAGGGAAGGCGAGATATTCAGACAGCAATATGAAAAAGGTAAACCGGTTACACCTGTGGAGGTAATAGGCAAATCTGATAAATCGGGGACTGCGATTACTTTTAAGCCGGATGGCACCATTTTTCAGACTATCGAGTTTAATTTTGAAATTCTGTCGGCACGTCTGCGTGAACTGGCATTCCTTAATAAGGGAATTCTTCTAACACTTAAGGACAGCCGGGAAACTGTTGATGATGGAAACGGAGGATCCGCCCGTTATGAAGAGTTCCGTTCGGAAGCAGGACTGAAGGAGTTTGTTGAATATCTCGATGCAAACAGGGAAAGGCTTATCGAGAAGATAATTCATATCACTTACGATAAAACTGAGATACCTGTTGAAATAGCGCTTCAGTACAACAATTCATTTTCAGAAAATGTCCATTCATATGTTAATAATATAAATACAATTGAAGGTGGTACCCATCTTGCAGGTTTCAGAAGAGGTTTGACACGTACCCTTAAGAAATATGCAGAAGATTCCGGGGCAACCACTAAATTGAAATTTGATATCAATGGGGATGATTTCAGGGAAGGTCTTACTGCTATCATTTCCGTTAAAGTTGCTGAACCTCAGTTTGAGGGCCAGACCAAAACAAAACTCGGGAACTCAGAAGTTATGGGCGCTGTTGATCAGGCTGTAAGCACTATGCTGGCAAATTACCTTGAAGAGAATCCAAAAGATGCCAGGATAATTGTTCAGAAAGTGATACTGGCTGCAACAGCACGTCATGCAGCACGCAAAGCAAGAGAGCTTGTCCAGCGCAAGAATGTTTTATCCGGTTCTGGTCTTCCGGGAAAACTCGCTGATTGCGCTGACAGAGATCCGGCAAATTGCGAAATATACCTTGTGGAAGGTGATTCTGCAGGCGGAACAGCCAAACAGGGCCGTGATCGGGGATTCCAGGCAATACTTCCATTAAGAGGTAAAATCCTGAATGTTGAAAAAGCAATGCAGCACAGGATCTATGAGAGTGAGGAAATAAAGAATATTTTTACTGCCCTCGGAGTCAATATCGGAACTGAAGATGATAGTAAAGCTCTTAATATGGCAGGACTCCGGTATCATAAAATCATTATTATGACTGATGCTGATGTTGACGGTTCACATATTACAACACTCATCATGACTTTCTTTTTCAGATATATGCAGGATCTTATAAAAGGCGGACATATTTATATAGCTACGCCGCCTTTGTATCTGATCAAGAAAGGCAAAGCCGAGCGCTATTGCTGGACGGAAGAAGAGCGTGAACAGGCAGTTCAGGATATGGGACAAGGAAAGGAATCAGCAGTTGGAGTTCAGAGGTACAAAGGTCTTGGTGAAATGAATGCCGAGCAGCTCTGGTCAACGACAATGAATCCTGAGACAAGGACACTCCGGCAGGTTACGATTGAAAGCGCTGCTGAAGCTGATCATATATTTTCGATGCTTATGGGTGATGAAGTGCCACCCCGCAGGGAGTTTATCGAAACTCATGCGAAATATGCCAAAATTGACGTTTAAAAATCAGTAAGTGAAAAGAACAATATCTGTTGCCGTTCTGTTCCTGATCCTCACGGGATTGAAGGCCCAGGATGCGGGGAAAGTAGTACGCTCAATCTTTGATGAAGCCCTCACCGACAGGACAGCATATAACAACCTTGAGTACCTGTGCAAAAACACCAAAGGCAGAATTGCCGGTTCTCCGGCTGCTGAAAAAGCAATTGAAATTGCAAAGCAGGATCTCGTAAATGCCGGAGCCGATTCTGTATGGCTTCAGAAAGTCATGGTACCCCATTGGGTCAGAGGAAAGGAAAAATGCAGGGTAACATCTTCATTACATGGGAAGAAGGACCTTGCTATAACGGCACTTGGCCTATCTATTGGAACTGATGCGAAGGGATTAACATCGAAGGTCATCGAAGTTCATGATTTTGATGAGCTTAAGACGCTCGGTATTGAGGGTATTCAGGGGAAGATTGTATTTTTTAACAGACCCTTTGACAATAAACTTGTCAGTACATTTGCAGCGTATGGCGGAGCTGTGAATCAGCGTACTGCAGGACCTTCTGAAGCTTCAAAATATGGAGCGATTGCTGTGATTGTCCGCTCAATGACCAATTCTCTTGATAATTTTCCTCATACCGGAGTAACCAGATATGCTGATAGTGTAAATAAGATACCGGCAGTAGCAATTTCTACATTGGATGCGGATCTTCTCAGCGGATGGCTGAAGACCGATCCTTCACTCTCTGTTCACCTGGTTTCCATGTGTATGAATTATCCGGATGTCTGGTCATATAATGTTATTGGCGAAATCCGTGGATCAGTTAAACCAAATGAGTTTATTACAGTCGGAGGCCACATTGATGCATGGGATACCGGCGAAGGCGCTACAGATGATGGAGGTGGATGTGTTCAGGCAATCGAGCTCATCAGAATTTTCAAAAAACTGGGGATAAAACCGGCAAGGACAATCCGGGCTGTGATGTTCATCAATGAGGAGATCTCTGGAACCGGAGGGAAAGCTTATGCAGAAGAGGCTAAAAAGAAGGGTGAAATTCATTATGCTGCACTCGAATCTGACGGAGGTGTAGCAACTCCCAGGGGTTTTGGTTTCGATGTAGCAGGACTTAAGCTCGAAAAACTTCAGGCCCTGGCCCAGTGGTTTGTACCTTATGATATAAAAGACTTCGACAAAGGAGGAGGAGGTTCTGATATTGCTCCGTTAAAAGGACTGGGAGCAATATTAATTGGTTATAAGGCTGATTCACAAAGATATTTTTGGTATCATCATTGTGCAAATGACACATTCGGACAGATAAATATAAGGGAGCTTCAGATGGGCAGCGCAGCAATTGCATCCTTAATATACCTGATTGACTCTAGTGATTTATAACTCTGCGGCCTCTGTGTAACCAGGAAACTATTAATTAAGAACTTACTAGGGAGAGGTTATACTCCAAACACTTTCCTTTTTATTACAACCGCGTTATCGGTACAAACCTCACTGCAACAGAAACATCTGATACATTTACTGTCTGTCAGAACTATATGTGTTTTTTTGGATGGTAAAGGAGAGATTGCATTTACAGGGCAGATATTCACACATTTCTGGCATCCTGTGCAGCTTTCATGGATGAAGACTGGTCTTCTTTCAAGTTTTTTAAGGAATTTTATTCTGGTCAAAACAAACTTGAGGGCTATATTATTTGTGGTCGATATGGGGACTTTGGTAAATCCTTTCTTAATGATGCTTTTCAGTTCAGGACCATCATATATTATTTCATCTTCCGACTGTAACCATTTCTTCCTGAAAAAGGCTGCCCTTGAAGTAGGAATGATAAGAGGTTCATAGCCTGCTACCCTGCTGGCAATCATATCCAATACCAGTGGATTTGTTGATCCGATCAATAATCCGATCCCAACCGGCCATCCTCGTCCTGGCCCCGGACCTTCCATTCCCATTATAGCATCCATCAGAAAGTAATCAGGCGTAACAGCCTCATTGAGGTCCACAAGAAATTCTCCAAACCTGCTTCTGTCCTGATGCAAAGCATGTTGTTTTGCCTTGCTGAAGCCTGGCACCATACCCAGGGAGTTTTTTATCGCGCCTGTAAAATACACAAGCTCATGGTTCTTGAATTTTGGTATTGAAACAATAAGGTCTACTTTTTCAGTTATGGCTGCAACCTTGATCTTCCCCTTTCTTAAAATTTTTTCAATTGGATTTGACATGAAATCAATCCATTCAGCTCCCGTGGATTCGCATATTTTGTAGATACCAGATTTTTCTCCCCTGAATTTTGCAGTATGAACAGCAGGTGAGTCACCAATTACCACTGTGGCCCCGTTAGACTGGAGAAACCTTACCATGGCTTCAACGACAACAGGATGAGTGCTTATGCATTTTGAAGGATCATCGTCGGTAAGAATGTTCGGCTTAACAAGAACTTTTTTCCCTTTTACATCCGGACCGTCGGTATTCTGGTATATCTCAGAAATTATGTCAATGATTGCGTTAAGATCGTATTCACTACATTTTCTGATTGCTATTTTATTATTCATAAGGTTTTTAAAATAATGATTCAGTTATTGATTATTAAGTCTTTTAAATTTTCTTCGATAGCTGAGGTAATAACATGTGACGGACCCGAATAATTGTTAATTATTATACTGAACACCATTTTTTTACCGGAAACTGTAGTAATATACCCGGCGAAACTCCTGACTCTGGTCATTGAGCCACTTTTTGCTCTTAATCGTGATTCAAAGACCGGATCGGTAAAATAATTTTTTATTGTCCCGTTTTTTCCCGCATCAGGCAGGGATGAATAAAATTCGTTGAAGTATTTTCCTTTGTTCCTTAAATATACAAGCAAATTGACAAGTTCTCTCGTATTGACTGCATCAAAAGGCGAAAGTCCGCTTCCGTCTTCAATAAAAGCACCGTTTATATCTATTCCTGAACTTTTGAGAAATTCATAAATGACTTCAGCTCCGGAAGAAGTTGATCCATTGTTTCTGAACTTTTTCCCTAATTCTTTTATCAGATGTTCAGCAAAAAGATTTACGCTCTCATGATTCAACACAGAAACAATTTCTGCAAGGGTGGGGGAGACAGTTTCAGTAATCGGTATTACTTTCACAATCTGGTAATTATGCTCTAACCTTAAGCTATTCGGATCTCCTGATATTTTTATTCCGAAAGCTTTGAGTCTTTCATTGAATAATTTTGCGAGGAAAAGAGGAGGATCAGTAATAGAAGCTTTCAGAACAAAATCCTGCTGATCAACTGGAATAGTACCAGCTATCCATCCCGATGTACTATAAGGAGCAGCATAAACATAACCTTCGTCAGTTGTTCCTGATGATACCAGAAAATCTGACAGCTCACTTCTGCACTCATTCGGAATGATCGAACTAATCGAAGGAAATGTGCCCTCAGAGGATGTCTTAAAATGAATTTCGTAAGTGTTGTCATAAACCGACAGCCCGTAAGCCCCTGCACCATAATAGTTGCCAATGTCTTCCCAGATCCATTTTCCGGGAACAGGCAGGTAATCATAATATGAGTCATCGGTTATAATTTTGCCCTTTATCTTCTTAATTCCCATCTTTTTTATTTCAGCAACCCAGTTATTAAGAAAATTACTGTAATGATCAGAAAAGTATTTTGAACCTAAGGCAGGATCGCCTCCTCCATGAATAATTATATTGCCTTTCAATAATCCGGATCTTTTGTTGAGTGTACCAGTGTAACCGACAGTCGTTTTAAATGTGTATTCGGGGCCAAGTAATTCGAGAGCTGCAGAAGAAGTAATTATTTTCATCACAGAAGCGGGTGCCAGACTTATCCCGGAATTATATTCTATTGCGACATTCCCCGTTTTGGCGTCTGCCACACAAAGCGAAACAGACGCATGTGCCAGAGATGTGTCAGCGTGAAATGTTTCAGAAGTTGATTTTTGTGAAAAAGAACAGAGACAGGTACATGCCAGTAAAATCGTAAAAAATATCCTCATTTCTCAAAGTAATTTATTTTGCTGAATTGTAGATAACAAACCGCATGCTGCCTGAATGTCAACACCGCGGCTCTCTCTGATTGTCGTCAATATTCCTTTATTATTGAGCGCTTCTTTGAATTTTATTGTGGTATCCATGTCCGGACTTTCAAATTCAGAATCGGGGATTGGATGAAAACGGATAATATTGATCCTGCATTTTATCCCGTTGAGAATTTTTGCGAGTTCTTTAATATGAGCAGCAGTATCATTTACACCTTTGAAAAGAATGTATTCAAATGAAACCCGACGTTGGCTGTTAAAATCAAAGTTCCGTATTATATTCAATACCTCTTCAACAGTATTTGTTCGCTGTACAGGCATAAGCCGACGCCGTTCCATATCAAATGGAGAATGCAGACTTACAGCAAGATGGCACCGGCTTTTCTCCAGAAAATCCCTCATTCCGCTAATTATTCCAACAGTACTGACAGTGATTCTGGTAGGGCTCCAGCCATACCCCCATTCGTTTGTAAGAATGTCAAGACTTTTCAGTACTTCTGTGATGTTGTCTAATGGCTCGCCCATGCCCATATAAACCATATTAGACAACGAATGAAACTCGGGCAGGCTTCTGAACTGATTAAGTATCTCATTTGAAGTCAGATTGCCCTGAAATCCCTGTTTCCCTGTCATACAGAAAATGCATCCCATTTTACATCCGACCTGTGAGGAGACACATATTGTCGCCCGATCTTCATCGGGAATATAAGCTGTCTCTATAAATTTGTCGTTCATCACTTTATAGAGATATTTCTTTGTTCCGTCTGAACTCTTAGATTCATTAACGGGAGCTGACAAACCAATTTCATAATCGGACAACAGGAGTTCCCTCGTTTTTTTTGAGAGGTTTGTCATTTCGTCAATCGACTGGATTTCCTTTTTATATAACCAATCGGATATTTGTTTAGCAGCAAAACCAGGCAATCCCAATCGTTTTGTAACGATTATGAGCTCATTCAGTGTTTTTCCGTATAATTTTTCTTTTTGCATAGTTCTTTTCTCATTGTTCATTTACCGCATTATTATCCTTTCACCACTAATCTGACATAATCAATGTCAAATTGTCCTGTAAATACTGAAGCAATGTCAGAAGACTTTATAAACATGACTTAGTGAAAACCTTTTCATTATTTTTATCAAAGGTTTTTGGTTTAAAATCTTTACCAGTCATATATATTTGTTAAAACCTTTTGTCATCATCGTTAAAGAGTTGTTAATTCTATGTAAATTGTTGAAAATGATTTCAAAAATGCATGATCTTTGTAAACAATTGATGACAAATTAAGGTTATAAAGATATTAAACTTTTAGATGGAATTAATCCTTCAACAAGAGGACAGTCTAATTAAAAATTAAAAAGACATGAAATTAAAGTATTTATTAGGCGCGTTATTAATGGCCGTTTTTGGTGCTGTAATTGCTATTATTATTTATACAAAAATTATCGATAAACCACAAATAGCAGCATCAGGTGAAAGTTCAAATTCTGAACTTCAGAAAGCCAGGGCCTATCTAACCTCACTTCAATCGCAGGAAGGCCAGATTGATTTTACTTACGCAGCGGAACAAACAGTTCATGCTGTAGTGCACGTTCATATAAAAATGGCCGGAACTCAGGATAATAATCCTATCATGCAGTGGTTTTATGGCGATCGTAATACCCAGCCAAAAGAAGTCAATGGTTGGGGTTCCGGAGTTATTATCTCAAGTGACGGTTATATTATTACTAATAATCATGTTGTGGAAAGTGCTGAGTCTGTCGATGTTACTTTAAATGATAACCGGACTTTCACAGCAAAAGTAGTAGGACGTGATCCATCAAGCGATATTGCTTTGCTAAAGATTAAAGCAGATAATTTACCTTATATAAAATATGGCGACTCGGATCAACTCAAACTCGGAGAATGGGTTCTGGCAGTTGGAAATCCTTTTAATCAGACATCAACGGTTACTGCCGGGATTGTAAGTGCAAAAGGAAGAAGTCTCGAATTGAATGAAGGCCAATATAGTATTGAATCATTTATTCAGACAGATGCAGCTCTGAATATGGGAAATAGCGGCGGCGCTCTGGTAAACACTAAGGGTCAGCTTGTCGGTATTACTTCAGCTATTCTTTCACCAAGTGGAGCCTATGCAGGTCTTTCATTTGCAATACCTGTTACAATTGTAAAAAAGGTTGTCAGTGATCTTAAAGAATATGGTCATGTTCAACGGGCGCTGATTGGTGTGAATATAAAAAATGTTGAATCAGACGACGCTACAAAACTCAACCTTGATGCAGTTAAAGGTATTCTTATAACTGGAGTTACCAACGACGGTTCAGCAAAAGCCGCAGGGCTCAAAGAAAATGACGTTATATTGAAATTCGATGGTAACGAAGTTAACACTGTAGCAGAATTACAGGAGCGGGTCAGTCAGCATAGTCCGGGTGACAAGGCAACCATTACCTATGTTCGAAACGGTAAAGAGAATACTGTACCGCTTGTTTTGAAAAATCAGGCTGGTAATACCAGCTTAGTTACTGCATCGATGGACGATGAAGGAGGTCTTGTCTTTGGTGCTCGTCTTGAACCTCTCGGATCATCTGAAATGAACTCCCTGAATCTCGATTATGGAGTGAAAGTCACTGAGGTAAATAAAGGGAAATTCAAGGATATAGGCATGTCCAAAGGTTATATTATACTGAGTGTCAATGGTAAGAAAGTAAAAAGTGCTCAGGACGTAAAAGACTATACGAACAACGAAAAATCCCTTAAATCAATAAGCGGAATCCAGCCCGACGGTACCATTTTGAATTATCAGTTTGGCAATTAATATTAATCCAACATAAATATTTATAAATCAGGGGATTTGTTTAAAAAATATATCCCCTTTTTTACAACATTAATATATTATTTTTGTTATTAAATAATAAACAAGTATCTTTGCGGAAATTTTTTTGGGAGGAATAAATGAGACAACTAAAGATTACCAAATCCATAACAAACAGAGAGAGTGCTTCACTCGACAAATATTTGCAGGAAATTGGTAAGGAAGAGTTGATATCGGTAGAAGAAGAAGTTGAATTGGCTCAACGGATCAAGAAAGGCGACAGAGCTGCTCTTGAAAAACTCACCAAAGCAAATTTGCGTTTTGTTGTTTCTGTTGCAAAACAATATCAAAACCAGGGACTTAGTCTCCCCGATCTTATCAACGAAGGCAATTTAGGCCTTATCAAGGCTGCTGAAAAATTTGATGAAACACGTGGTTTCAAATTTATTTCATATGCAGTATGGTGGATAAGACAATCAATTCTTCAGGCTCTTGCAGAACAGTCGAGAATTGTGCGATTACCATTGAACCAGGTTGGTTCTCTTAACAAGATAAATAAAGCATTCTCGAAATTTGAACAGGAAAACGAAAGGACACCTTCACCTGAGGAGCTGGCTGATGTGCTTGAATTACCGAAGGAAAAAGTAACCGATACTTTGAAGGTATCCGGACGTCATGTATCTGTTGATGCTCCTTTCATAGAAGGTGAGGATAACAGTTTACTGGATGTTTTAACTAACTCCGATTCGCCGGTTGCTGATAAGCTTCTGATGGACGAATCACTTTCGAGAGAGATTTACAGGGCACTAGCTACACTTACTGAGAGAGAAAGAGATATTATCAGATTCTTCTTCGGAATAGGCTGCCAGGAAATGACACTCGAAGAAATTGGAGAAAAATTTGGACTCACACGTGAAAGAGTCCGTCAGATTAAGGAAAAAGCAATCAGACGGTTAAGACACACTTCACGTAGCAGATTATTAAAAGGATATTTAGGTTAATTAACCGGATAATGACTGAAAAGGTGCTTCGAAAGAGCACCTTTTCTTATTGTGATTGATACGACTAAGCGAATAGACTTCGCTTTATAGATTCGTTAGATATGGACGGCGAAGTTTGAAGACTTCGCCGAGCAAGCCAAAGATAACCAAGCATTACGTTAAGGAAATCTTCAGACTTCGCCAAGTATGGCTACATGGATATTATTCGATCAAGATGCTAAGCGAAGTCTTCAGACTTCGCTTTTTTAGTTAATTTAAGAATACTTTTAAGAATATGTCTTCCAAGGTAAAACTAATAACGTAGATATATCAATTGGAGCCTTAAGAGAGGCATAATTTCGTGCGCTTGAGTATAAATAATCTTCAGGTTTTTCAACTATACCTGAACGAACAGGATTGTTATGTATATAATCTACTTTGCTTTTTATAAATGCATTTGAGTTAAGTAGAACCGCATGATTCTCATGCGTCCAGACCTGATATTCTTTGTTGGCCTTATTCGATTCACCATTAGTTCTAAATATATCGAGGAGCCAGTCTTTTCTGCTTTCTTGTTGTGCTTTTATAGTCTCAATTATTTTCACACAAGTGAATTTTTTAATATCTCTAATGTTATCGCTTAATCTTCCTTCACTTTGCGCAATTAAATGAACGTGATTTGACATTATCACATATGCGAATAATTGAAATTTTCTGTTTTCAATCATAAATTTGAAACTGTCGATGATAATGTCTTTGTAAATCTTTCTGGTAAAGATATCTACCCAATCAACAATCTGGAAAGTCAAGAAATAAGGAGCTTTCTGGTCTATTATCTGATAACCTGTTGACATTTTATTAGCACTTAAAAGACATATTCTCCATCAAATTTATAAAAATTCGGTCGATTTTCTAATATGTTTTTTAATAGTTCGTTAGATAAGTGCGACGAAGTCTGAAGACTTCGCCGAGCGATGGGATATTATCAGATTCTTCTTCGGAATAGGCTGCCAGGAAATGACACTCGAAGAAATTGGAGAAAAATTTGGACTCACACGTGAAAGAGTCCGTCAGATTAAGGAAAAAGCAATCAGACGGTTAAGACACACTTCACGTAGCAGATTATTAAAAGGATATTTAGGTTAATTAACCGGATGATGACTGAAAAGGTGCTTCGAAAGAGCACCTTTTCTTATTGTGATTGATACGACTAAACGAATAGACTTCGCTGGGCCGGATTGCTGAAATTTGTCAGAGTTTTTGTAATTTTGTAAACTTTTCCAAAAGCAAATTATGGATTTCAAACTTACATCCGAATTTCAGCCTACCGGCGATCAGCCTGAAGCTATTGACCAACTCGTTCAGGGACTGGAATCAGGAGTGCCTTTTCAAACACTTCTTGGAGTTACCGGTTCCGGTAAAACATTCACGATCGCCAATGTTATTGAGAAAGTAAACCGGCCATGCCTTGTTCTGAGCCATAATAAAACCCTTGCTGCTCAACTTTATGGAGAATTCAAACAGTTTTTCCCCGAAAATAAGGTCGAATACTTTGTTTCATACTACGATTACTACCAGCCTGAAGCATATCTCCCTGTTTCAGATACATATATTGAGAAAGATCTTTCGATTAACGAAGAAATAGAGAAACTCCGACTCAGCGCAACATCATCACTTCTCTCCGGACGATCAGATGTGATTGTAGTCTCTTCAGTATCATGTATTTATGGTATCGGAAATCCGGATGATTTCCATTCGAATACCGTTCACATAAAACAAGGACAAACCATTGGAAGAAACGTACTTCTAAGGAAGCTTGTTGATAGTCTTTATTCACGTAATGAACTTGAATTTAAACACGGAACATTTCGCGTCAGAGGTGATACTATCGACATTTTTCCTGCCTATGCTGATATTGCAGTACGTCTCATATTTTTCGGTGACCAGATAGAAGAATTATATACATTCGATCCGATTACCGGTCAGAAAATTGAAGTCCTGAATGAATACATCGTTTATCCTGCAAATATTTTTGTCACAACCCGGGAACGGATCAACATGGCTATCAGTGATATTCAGGATGATATGATGAAGCAGGTCACTTATTTTAATGATACTGGAAAGAGAGAAGAAGCAAAAAGGCTGGAACAACGCGTCTTATACGATCTCGAGATGATCAAGGAGCTTGGATACTGCAGCGGTATTGAAAATTATTCACGTTATTTTGACGGAAGACGACCCGGAACAAGGCCTTTCTGCCTGCTTGATTATTTTCCAAAGGATTTTATTACTGTGATCGATGAAAGCCACGTGAGCGTTCCGCAGATCAGAGCTATGTTCGGCGGTGACCATTCAAGGAAACAAACATTGGTGGAGTACGGTTTCAGGCTTCCTGCCGCTCTTGACAACAGACCAATGCGAATCGAGGAATTCGAATCGCTTACTGGACAGACTATTTTTGTCAGCGCTACTCCTGCAGACTATGAACTGGAAAAGAGCGAAGGTGTTTTTGTCGATCAGGTCATACGTCCGACAGGACTTTTGGACCCTCCCATAGAGATCCGTCCAAGTTTAAACCAGATCGATAACCTGATGGGAGAGATCCGTTCAAGGACAAGGTTGGGGGAGAGGACCCTCGTCACAACTATTACCAAACGGATGGCTGAGGAACTTTCTTCATACCTGATCAAATATGATATTAAATGCAGCTATATCCATTCAGATATAGATACTCTTGACAGGATTGACATTATGGAAGAGCTCAGGACCGGATCCATTGATGTCCTGGTGGGTGTGAACCTGCTCAGAGAGGGATTGGATCTCCCGGAAGTATCACTCGTGGCAATTCTGGATGCTGACAAAGAAGGCTTCCTCAGATCGGCCCGTTCACTTACGCAAACCGCTGGCAGGGCAGCACGAAATTTGAATGGCAAGGTTATTATGTATGCTGATGTTGTTACACGTAGTATGAAACAGACCATCGAGGAAACAAACAGACGCAGAAGCAAACAAATGAAATATAACGAAGAGATGGGCATTACCCCGACCCAGATAGTAAGAAAATCAGGGTCAGCCCTCAGCGGTTTAGGAAGGAAAGGTGCACCAGTGAAAGCCTATATTGAACCTGAAAAACCCGATGTAGCTGCTGATCCGGTTGTAAAATATATGAACAGGGAAGCCCTGGAAAAAGCAATTGAAAAATCGAGAAAAAGCATGGAAAAAGCAGCTGCAGAACTTGATTTCATCGAAGCTGCCAGATTCAGGGATGAAATGGCTGACTTGCAGGTTCTGCTCAGAGGCAAAATGTAGTATTTTTCTAGCAGATTGACGCAGATATTATGTAAAAGTCCTTTTAACCGCAAAGCACGCAAAGTAGGCGCAAAGTACGCAAAGTCAAAACATTAATATTCAGTTCTTTGCGACCTTTGCACCTACTTTGCGACCTTTGCGGTTAATGGATTTATACTATTTTAACTTTCTTCAATCAACCCGGTCACATATTTTGCAATTGCCAGCGAAGATGTCAATCCTGGCGATTCCATCCCAATAAGATTAATAAATCCTTTGCAGCCTTTTTTGCTTTCTTCAGCGATATAGAAGTCTCTTAATGGCTCTCCGGGTTTTTGAATCTTTGGGCGAATGCCTGCCATTTCGGGCGACAAATCATCAAACTCCAGAAACGGCAGGAATTTTCTTGCTGACAGGAAAAATGCTTCCTGTTTCGATGCAGTCACTTTATAATCATAAACATTTGAATCAAGGTATTTTACATCAGGACCAAGTTTAACTCCACCACCCATGTCGATAGTGACGTGAATACCTATTCCTTCCATGTTACGATGTGGAACCGGATAAACAAGCCTGTTTATCAGCTTGTTTTTAGGAGGATTTACCCTGAAGTATTCTCCCTTACAGAAAATAATTCTAAGATTTTCATCTTCAATACCAACCATTGCCGAAATTTTATCAGAAGTCAATCCTGCGGAATTGACAATTCTCTTTGTAGTGAATGCATAGGTCTGACTATCCGAATCAAGTAGACTTACTTTATAGCCGTCTTTTAACTTTTCGATGGCAATAACTTCACTGCCGTATACAATCTGGCAACCATTATTAATTGCATTTGTCTCATAACGTTTCATGAGAGCATGCGAATCAACAATTCCTGTGGATGGAGAATAAAGTGCTTTCAGAGCAAAGATATTTGGTTCGAGCTCAGCTATTTGTTCCCGGTTAAAGACCTGCAGATCATCAACACCATTTTGGATTGCAGTCTGGCGTATTCCTTCTATAACCGAAATCTCTTCCTCAGATGTGGCAACAATAAGTTTACCGCAATTTTTATAAGGTACATCATTTTTTTCGCAATAATCATAAAGCAGCCTTTTCCCCTCATTGCAAAGTTTTGATTTCAGACTGTTTTTAGTGTAATAAATTCCGGCGTGAATGACTTCACTATTTCGGCTACTGGTCTCCTGCCCGAAGGAAAGATGCTTTTCGATCAGGAAAACATTCTTATATTCTTCAGATAATCTTTCAGCAATTGCCAGACCAATTACTCCAGCTCCGATAATTGTAATTTCTGCATCCATAATTAATATCAGGATTTGCTCAATAGTTATTTAATATTCTGGATTAATCAGGATCTCATCTGAAAGGATAAATTGTCCGATGCCGTTTATTGCATAAACGCGTACGAATCTGGCAGTCTCATCTAAATGATCAGCAGCAGCAATATCTATCCAGCAGTCATATTTGTCATTGAGAGCCTGATCCATTGCAACGGTTTTAACAGTTTTGAATTTCTTACCATCATCAGACACTGAGAACTCAACACTCGTTGGGAAAAAAATATTTTTTGGCTTATAACTTAAAAATCTTGCAGCAAGATATTTTATTTTCTGATTTGTTCCCAGGTCTACTACAGCTATCATGTCTTTCTTTTCAAATCCAAGCCAGTTACGATCCTTATTGTCTTCAGTGCCAAGAATGCCATCAGAAAGATTACCTCCCGGATAGGCCGGCGAAGCAGGATTCGTCAATGTGACATTTTTGGATATTCCATCGTGTTTGAGATCGTGATAAAATGTGGCTTCAAGTAAAGGCCAGCGTCCTTTGCCTTCTTTCCAGTCCATGTATTCCTGATAAGCTTTGGCACCAAAGATCGGTTGACCTATAGGTATTTTAGAATCGGGTTTATCATATATCCCGGTAATGGCGAAACTAACTACTTCATCTACATTTGCTTTTGATACACCGACTAATTGAGATAAAAATCTGGGGAATGGAGCCGGAATGAGCGCGGACGGACGAGTGTTTAGTTCTTTTTCCCATGTAAATGATTCATCATTTGCCCATAATTGAATTTTTGTTTTGTCGTGAACTTCACGAAGGTGTTTAAAATTCTCTTTCATATGAGGAAGGGGAGTGGTTTCAACAACACAGCCTATTTCATCCTGGTATGCTATTATATCCACTTTCAGTTTTGCAATCTGGTCAGAGAACTGGCTGTTATCAAAATTTGCTGACTTTAATCCGTAAGGAGAGATAAGTACTTTTGCACCCGGAGTTACCGCCCTTGCTTCAGCAGCTAATGAATTTGCAGCATCAACAGCATTCTGTGATAAATAAGGTCCAACTACATCTTCACATGGAAGATACCATCCGTAAAACGACTTATGTTTTGAAAAGAGCTTAGCAGTTTCCTGCATTATCTTGAACTGGATCGCCCGTATTTCTGGTAAACGTGGGTTATCATCCTGATTATGAGCCCATCCCGTGCTCATAAATACCTTCATGTTATTATCATCGGCAGCGTTCATTACCGCTTCAACGGGGCTTTCTTTACCGGCCTGATAAGCATGGGGCATGAAATCTGAAGGATAAAATGCTTTGTCATCATTTGCCACATACATTATTATGACATACCTAACTCCCATATCTGATAGCTCTTTAATCTTCAATCTCCAGAGTTCAGGTGACGTATTATCAATTCCGGCCGGATTCATGTATTTATTCCGTTCATCCATGTAAGCGAAGTTTATGAATGTCCCGTGAACCTTTTTGGTTGTTTTTGGCGTTTGTCCAAAACTACATGATGCAAAAAGCATGAATGCAGCTATGATCGTAAATTTGTATTTCATTTTGCAATTATTTCGTCAGAATGTGTTGTAAGATATGTAAAAAGAAAGGGTCAGAAAAACTCTAACCCTTTTATTTTTATCGTCGGGGTGATCTGACTCGAACAGACGACCCCTTGCACCCCATGCAAGTGCGCTAGCCAACTGCGCCACACCCCGCTTTGACCTCCGACGTTTGAGCGAAGGAGTATTTTCGTATGCAAAAATAGTCAACTATTCCGATTATGCAATACCATAATATTGACTCCGGAAAGCCCGATACTCATCAGAGTTTTCGTTGTGGATAGTTTAACTTTTCAAAAACTTTCGCCTGGTAATTTGGTCCTATTGGCAGTTCTTTCTTTCCTATCTCAATATCATGAGCATTGAATCTGTTTATTTTTGATATTGACACTATAAAAGACCTGTGGATACGCACAAATTCATTTTCAGGCAATAAAAGTTCGATTGCTGAGATAGTATGTTTTGCTACCAGATCACCCGATATAGTATGTATTGACACATAGTCTTTTATACTTTCAACATATACTATCTCATCGATCATTATTTTATGTACTTTTTTATTGATCTTCAGATATATGAATTTATCAGTTGCTGACTCTTCCGATTTTCTAGTTTCAATAGATATAAACTTGTCAACCGCCCTTATAAACCTGTCATAAGGGATGGGTTTCAGCAAATAATCCACCACATTAAGTTCATAACCTTCATATGCATAATCGCGATAGGCTGTGGTTAAAATAACTTTAGGCGGATTGACAAGGTTTTTTAAAAAGTCGGTTCCTTTTAAACCAGGCATCTGAATATCAAGAAACATCAGGTCAACCTTTTCTGATGCGAGATACTGAAAAGCCTCAATTGCGTTGCTGCATTCTGCAACTATTTTAAATATCCCCATACTGTCAGCGTGAGTCTTGATGACCTCAATTGCGAGAGGTTCATCATCCACGATAATACATTTATACTGCATTAAATGAATTTTTATACCCTGAACTATTCAGCTCCAGAGTCAGATTCACATCAAAAATATCCTGTTTTTGAATTATTTCCAGAGAATGTTTATCAGGATAAAGCAAGTCAAGCCTTCTTTTCACGTTATTTAATCCAATTCTTTCCTGATAACCTTCAAATTTTCCTGACTCGCTTCTGTATGAGTTGCTCAAAGAAAACAACAGCTGGTTATTCTTAACATTTACTACCAGGTTAATGAAAGGAGACTTTAAATCGTTGCTGGCACCGTGTTTAAAACTGTTTTCAACGAATGGAAGGAGTAAAAGGGGAGCAATCATTTTGCCATCAACATCTTCAGTGAACTCAGTATTTATTTTGAGACGTTTTCCAAAACGTAATTTTTCCAGATCAATATATCCTCTTAATTGTTTTAACTCCTCATCAAGTCCCACTTCAGCCTGTTTACCGCTATAAAGAGTGTACTCCAGCAGATTTGAAAGCTGTATTACCATTTCGGGAGCCTTATCAGATTTTTTTAAAGTCAGGGCGTAAAGATTATTTAATGTATTAAACAGAAAATGCGGATGAATTTGTGATTTCAGGAAATTAAGCTCCGCCTCTAGTTTTTCTTTTTCCAGATTAAGTGAATATTGTTGAATCAGGTACCATCTTTTGAACATGTAGATTGCTGCAGCTGTGGCAGGGATCTGATAATTCAACACAAGCGGCCGTATAAAAGGCAGAGAATCCAGCGCCTGGTAGCCGGACGCGACATAAAGAACCAGCCAGATGGAAAGCCCGAATAAAATCGCATGGATGATGGCAATTATAGAAAAAAGAATATGCTTCTTTTTAAACAGGAAGTTTGGTACGATCCAATATATAAGCACATAAGTACCTGCTATCCTAACAGGAAGAAGGTATAAATTATTAAGGAATTGAATTTTTTCAATTACACCAGTACTGTAAGTTATGGCATAAAAGAAATACCACACAATCCAGAAAAGTATGTGCCACCAGACCCGGTACCTGAAAATCAACCCCATAATAATGTTCTTAAAAATTTGATAATTCGAGACTAAATATTAGCCATCGGCAAAAGTAATGAAATAGCATGTGCTAACAAAAAGGAGGGTGTTGTCTCAATACACCCTCCCGGAATACTATCTGACCACACAAAAAAATCTTATGCCGGCATATCCGGTAATTTGAAACCATTCAGATATTCGTGTTTTATCATAGAAGCCATAAATTCTTTGGCATTTCTATCGCTCGGATCTTTGAATCCTGGCATACCAGGCATAGAAACCGGAGGCTGCTTTGAGGCGCCGGCTCCGGCTTTGGCAGCAGCGTTTGCAGCAGCCATCATTTTACCGATGTCGAACATTTCTGACCAGGTAGATACCTTATCATCATTTGAAATGTTTGTAAATTGCATGTTTGGCCCGTCCCATTCAAGGATTTTGCCCATTTTCTGCAAGCGGACTGCCAGCACACCCATCAGAACTATCTCGTTAAACGGACCTGCTTCACCAAAATGTGATGCTGTTTTATCACGAAGATCAGGATTCTTGCAGGCGCTTACCCAATCGAGGTAATGGTTATTGTCAGGAACCACCCTTAATACTTCAGGAGATTTTGGTGTTCTGCCTGAAAGCAGATATGGATTGGACCCGTGACTTCCAAGTACTAGTGTGTCTTTGGTACCATAAATTGCACAGCCTTCCCCTTCCCATTTTTTTCCTTCGGGAAGCACCTCCGGAATCATTGCATGGAAACCGCCATCATACCAGGTCACTTCTACTTCCGGCATCGCCATATTAGGCATGTTCGGTCGTGCAGGGAAAACCATTTTCACAATTTGTGCATGCGGACAAGCGTCTTTTTTCAGTGTGGTTGACTGGCCCTGAACTTTTGTGGGATATCCCAGGTGCAATACTTTGAATACAGGATGCATATTATGGCAAGCCATATCACCAAATGCTCCGGTGCCAAAATCCCACCATCCACGAAAATTCCATGGCGTATATGCTTTATTATAAGGACGGAAGGGCATATGGGCGATCCATAAATTCCAATCCATAGTGCTTGGTACTTTTTCAACATCGGTAGGTGTATCGAGTCCCTGCGGCCAGATTGGACGGCTTGACCAAACATCAACTTTGCGGACTTCGCCAATTTCACCTGCCCATGCCCATGCACATGCCTGCCGTACTCCATCAGTCGAAGAACCCTGGTTTCCCATCTGGGTAGCGACACCGTACTTTTTAGCCAGTTTGGTCAGCAGCCGTGATTCGTAAATAGTGTGGGTCAGCGGTTTTTCACAGTAAACGCTTTTACCCAATGTAATTGCAGTTGCCGTTGGATTTGCATGGTTGTGGTCAGCTGTAGCTACAACTACAGCATCGATTGATTTACCCATTTCATCAAACATTATTCTCCAGTCCTTATACTTTTTAGCGCTTGGAAATTTGCCAAATGTCGATTGTACAGGTCCATAACCCCAGTCGACATCACAAACTGCAACTAACTTTTCAGTACCGGGTTTCGATGTCATTGCAAACATATTCTGTGGTCCATCCACTTCAGTTTTACAGATGCTGCTGATATCGCCTGATCCCTGGTTTCCTGATCCGACAAGTGCTACATTCAAGGTATCACTTGGCGCCTGGTGTCCCAGTTTTTTCCCCATAGCTACGCTGGGAATAATTGTAAATGCTGCTGATGCAACAGCTGTCGTTTTCAGAAAACTTCTCCTGGACAAGGATTTCTTTCCTGAACCAACTTTACCTGATTTTTCGCTATCCATGTAAATAAGTCTTAAAATTGTTTTTAAAAAGAATTAAAATATCAGAAGGTTAGGTATATGCTTAATTATCAAATTTAGGGATTAAACCAATCCTCATATTTAATATCGACAAAAGGGAGTGTGAAGAAGGAATAAAGTGAATATTGGAAGACTAACAGCTAAAAAACAGCTGCAATTTCATTTTATGGCTTAATTTGGATTTTGATATTTCTGTTATTCGTATAACAAACCTGAACACAAAGTTGAGTATATTTGCGGACTAAATAAATGATGAATTCAAATGGATATTTTTAAGCGAATTGACGTTGAGAAAGATACGCATAGTAAGCAAAGTTTGGGGATAAAGGAAAAGGTTAAATGCCTGATAATAGGCTCTGGTCCTGCTGGATATACCGCCGCTATCTACGCCTCAAGAGCCAATCTTAATCCTGTCCTCTATACCGGGCTGGAAATGGGAGGGCAGCTTACGACAACTACTGATGTGGATAATTACCCTGGCTACCCCGGTGGTATTTCGGGTCCGAAAATGATGGAAGATTTTAAGAAACAGGCGGAACGATTCGGAGCTGACATCAGGTTCGGTGTTGCAACCTCGGTTGATTTCTCAGGAAAAACTCATAAAGTGACATTCGATGACAATAAAGTAGTAGAAGCTGATGCAGTGATAATTGCAACAGGCGCCACCGCAAAATATCTTGGTCTTGAATCAGAAACCAAATATGCCGGCATGGGCGTTTCTGCATGTGCAACATGTGATGGTTTTTTTTACAAGGGGAAGACCGTTGCTGTTGTTGGAGGTGGTGACACGGCAGCTGAGGAAGCTACATATCTTGCTGGACTTTGTAAAAAAGTCTTTCTTATCGTAAGGAGGCATGAACTCAGGGCGTCCAAAGCAATGCAGAATAAGGTATTTAAATCGTCGAATATAGAGGTACTTTGGGAGCATCAGACAATTGACCTGTTTGGTGAAAATGGTGTTGAAGGTGCAACGCTGGTAAAGAAAAAAGGAACTGCTGAAGAAGAGACTGTGAAGATTAAAATAGACGGTTTCTTTCTGGCAATCGGACATACACCTAATTCGATAGTGTTTAAAGAATACCTTGAGACTGATCAGGTCGGTTATATTAAGACCATCCCGGGTACTTCAAAAACAAATGTTGAAGGGGTCTTTGCAGCAGGTGATGTACAGGATCCTCATTACAGGCAGGCTGTTACAGCAGCTGGATCAGGGTGTATGGCAGCTATCGATGCAGAACGATACCTCTCTGAATTGAAATAATCCCTCTGAAATTTTTTTTAACTACAAAGCATACAGAGAAGGCGCAGAGGACACAAAGCTGAAATGTTATAATTAATACCTTTGTGTTCTTTGTGTTAAGCCTTTGTGACCTTTGTGGTTTGTGGATTTCAACTTTTTAAAATCAATATCAATGAAAACTTTTAAAAAATCCTTTAAAATAAATGCCGAACCCTCGGATATTTATTCGGCAATAACAAATCCATTTACCATTGAACTTTGGTCAGGTTATCCTGCTGTTATGACCGCAGAACCTGAAAGTGAATTCTCACTCTGGGAGGGAGATATTACTGGAAAGAACCTGGAATTTGTACAGGATAAGAAAGTTGTGCAGGAGTGGTATTTTGGTGATCAGCAGGAAAAATCAATTGTAACAATTACTATTTCACCTGACAGGGAGAATTCTCTTGTTACTGTGGAACAATCAAATATTCCTGATGATGAATTCAATGACATTGCTGAAGGATGGCGGGAATATTATATTGGCGCTATAGTCAACTTCTTCAATCCGAATTTCTAACTGACTAATCAGGCAGGATTAATAGCCTAATTTTTGAGAACATCGGATGGTATGGGAGCCTCTGATTTCTGATCAAAAAATAAAAAGATATCTTCAGAACAGGCAAGTATAAGGTTGCCAATCCCCTTGAATGATAATGTTTTCGCATTGCTCTGGACTCTGTTATTCCAGACCGGCACCCACGACAGAATGTGAGAATTTATAAACCTCCTGATTTCTTTTCTCAACTCACCTCTGCAAGCTTCATCATCCATAACAATATACTTATCGATCAATAAAGTCAGGAAAAGCAATTCGATACCAAGATGATCGTCATCAATTCTTCCCCTGAATCTGGATCTCCATCCGTATGAGTCATAGAATTCCGTTACATTCGATTGGAATTCTTTGTTCCCAGATATCATATCAGAATATCTCGATTCATAAGCCGGGGCAAGAACATTAACACTAAAAAGTCTCAGAAAATCTTCATGCAGCATTTTTGCAAAAGTTGATTTATCAGCAAATGAATCTCTCAGCTGAGATGCTGCTTTTACAAAATTCGGATTGGTGCTCGACACCGGAAGGTTCTTTAATATTCCTTTTTCCCAGAAATCCACAATACATTCTTCGGAAGGCTCATGCATGATCATGCTTCCTGCAAAATAGAACAGAAGATTATATCCTTTTAAAATATTATGATTATGAATTTTATTATCCATATAGTATACAATTATTGAAAAAACGCATGTTCATGGAAATTTCTGAAAGGTTCACGATTTTGCAAATAGTAACCGTTCAGATCAGAATTTGTTCAATATTTCTATACTTCGTGAAAAAAATGCAAATTATTATTAACTAAAATCTGCAAGTTTATCGGGATATTCGCTTTTATCAACTTTTGCTTTGATTTCCCTGAATGCTTTAATTGTGTATTCGACATCTTCGAGCGTGTGTGCTGCTGTAGGAATAAGACGCAGCATAACCACATCCCGCGGGACTACCGGATACACTACCACAGAGCAAAAGATGTTCCAGTTTTCTCTGAGATCATAAATAATCTGGGTTGCCTGGTTAACCCCGCTTTTCATGAACACAGGTGTGACGGGTGATTCCGTATGCCCAAGATTCAGGTCTGCTTCACGTAATCCTTTTTGAAGGGCATGAACTATTTTCCAGAGTTTTTCTTTTTGTTCAGGATGAGCCTGTATATATTCCAGCCTTTTGATGGCGCCTAATGTCATTGCCATTGGAAGTGATTTGGCATATATCTGTGAACGAAGATTGTACCTGAGATAATTAATGACATCTTTTGTGCTTGCCACAAATCCTCCGATTCCTGCCATTGATTTTGCAAATGTTGCAAAGTAGACATCAATCTGGTCCTGAACCCCGAAATGTTCCCCTGTACCGCTTCCGGTGGCTCCCATTGTTCCGAAACCGTGTGCGTCATCAACGAGAATACGAAACTGGTATTTCTTTTTTAAAGCAGAAATTTTATCAAGTTTCCCAAGATCACCAGCCATTCCGAACACACCTTCGGTTATAAGAAGTATACCTCCACCGGATTCTTCAACAAGTTTTTCAGCTCTCTGTAACTGTTTTTCACAGCTTTCAATGTCATTATGTGGATAAACAAATCTCTTACCGATATGTAGTCTCAATCCGTCCATTATGCAGGCATGTGATTCAGAATCGTAAACAATAACATCATGTCTGTCGACAAGAGAGTCAATTATAGAAACCATTCCCTGATATCCGAAATTCAATAGAAAAGCATCTTCTTTATGAACGAAGCGGGCAGCCATTTCTTCAAATATCTCATGATTCGTGCTATGTCCCGACATCATCCTGGCTCCCATGGGAGCCGCGAGACCAAACTTTTCAGTTGCTTCCCAGTCGGTTTTGCGTATTTCAGCAAGGTTAGCCAGACCGAGATAGTTATTTAAACTCCAGTTTAGAACTTTTTTACCCCTGAAAATCATATGTGGTCCTATTTCTCCCTCAAGTTTTGGAAATGCAAAATACCCATGTCCAAATTCCTGATATTGACCTAATGCCCCTCTGTTTTTCTTGATCTTTTCAAATATATCCATGATTGTAAGTTTTGTAAAAAAATTTCTCAAAATTAATTATATACCCGCTTCGATAGATACCTATTTATACCTATTTATACTTATTACCTGAAAGCAGGTTGGCGACTATAATAAAAGCATAATAATTACGTTTTTATGCAAAGAATGAAATTTTTTTCAGTAATTTTGCGCAACAATTTTTTTTATGAGATTCAGATTATATATTGTCCTGATATTCCTTGTGTTGCTAAGTTCGTGTGGTGAGTATGAGAAACTGCTCAAGAGCACTGATTATGATCTGAAGAAGGCAAAAGCAAAAGAGTATTTTGATGAAGGACAATTCGTTAAAACAACAGAACTGCTAACCCAGATCCTTCCTAAGTACAGAGCAACCGAAGAATCGGAAGAACTGAACTGGATGAATTGTCAGGCATATTTTGGAATGAAGGATTATTTCATGGCAGGCAGCTATTTCAAGTCATTTATTGATCAATTTCCTTTTGGCAAGCATTCAGAAGAAGCATATTATATGGCGGCTTTATGTGATTATAATATCTCCTCTCCTCCTGAGCTTGACCAGGAAAACACAAAGAATGCAATTGAAGGCTTCAATATATTCCTGAATAAATTTCCAAACAGCACAAAAACAGACGAATGCAGGAAGATGATAAGCGATCTTCAGGATAAGCTCGTTGAAAAATCATATCTAAGCGCAAAGCTTTATTATGACATGAAACAATATAAAGCAGCAGTTGTAGCTCTTAGCAATAGTCTAAAGGAATTTGCCAATACAAAATACAGGGAAAAGATGATGTATCTGAAATTGAATTCACTTTTCCTTTATGCAGAATTCAGTTTGCCGGTTAAGCAAAAAGAGAGATATCAGGCAACACTCGATGACTACTATTCATTCATGGAAGAATTTCCAAAAAGCACTTATTCAAAGGATGTCAGCGGAATTTTCACCAAGACAAATAAATTTTTAAAAGCAGGAATTCCCGATAGCGGAGTAAAATAAAGGATATAATTATGGATTACAGAAAATCAGTAGCACCGGTAACAACCGTTACACGCAATCTCGACCTGATGACACAGGGAACAGGAAATATATATGAAACTGTTATTGTTGTTTCACGCAGAGCCAATCAGATATCGGTTGAGATGAAACAGGAACTTAACAAGAAGCTTGAAGAATTTGCTTCTTACAGCGATAATCTTGAGGAAGTTTTTGAAAACCGTGAACAGATTGAAATTTCGAAATTCTACGAACGCCTTCCAAAGCCAACACTTATAGCTTTACAGGAACTTGAAGAAGGCAAAATATTCTACAGGAATCCTGAAAATCCTGTAAAACCGAAGTAATTACTTGTCTGACATGCTGAGAGGCAAAAACATACTTATCGGCGTAACCGGAGGTATTGCAGCTTATAAAACTGCAAATATCATCCGGTTGCTTGTTAAGAATGGCGCCGATGTTAAAGTTATAATGACTGATAACGCAAAAGAATTTATAACTCCTCTCACCCTTTCAACTTTATCAAAAAACCCGGTATTTACAGAGTTTTTCAATCATGGTAATGGTGACTGGAATAGTCATGTTGACCTGGGAATCTGGGCTAATCTTCTTCTTGTTGCACCTGCCACAGCCAACACAATTGCAAAAATGGCAAATGGAATAGCTGATAACCTGCTTCTTACTACTTATCTTTCAGCCCGGTGCCCGGTTTTTGTAGCGCCTTCGATGGATATGGATATGCTTAGCCATCCTTCGACTATAATTAATATCGAAACTCTTAAAGCTTTTGGAAATACGATTCTTGAGCCTGTGAGCGGTGAACTGGCCAGCGGTCTGACCGGAAAAGGCAGGATGGCTGAACCTGAGGACATTGTTGAAGAAATTGTGAATTTCTTTACGAAAAAAAAAACTATAAGCCTCTGACCGGTAAGAGGATTCTGATAAATGCCGGACCTACCCGCGAACCAATAGACCCCGTAAGATTTCTTAGTAACCACTCTTCAGGCAAAATGGGAATTGCCTTAGCTGATATTGCTTTTGAATATGGCGCCGATGTGGATCTTGTGCTGGGGCCGGTAAATATTGCTCCCAGGAATAATTCTATTAATATTATAAACGTTACAACCGCGCAATCAATGGCCGAGGCATGCATATCGCGATTTGAATTATGCGATATTGCCATACTTGCCGCTGCAGTGGCAGATTTTACTCCCGTTGAGGTGTCTGGTGAAAAATTAAAAAAAGAAACAACTGACTTGTTCCTGAAACTTAAACATACAACCGATATTGCGGAAACACTCGGACGGGCTAAAAAACCATCCCAGCTGTTGGCAGGTTTCGCACTTGAAACAGATAATGAGATTGCTAATGCAAAAGGAAAACTCAAGAGGAAAAACCTGGATCTTATTATTTTAAATTCACTCAGGGAAGACGGAGCAGGATTCGGACATGATACAAACAAGGTCACAATAATTGACAGGAACAATATAATTGATAAATTTGAGTTGAAATCAAAAGAGGAAGCTGCAGCAGATATCCTCGAAAAAATTATTTCTTTGATTAATTAGAGAATGATACCCCGACTCAGATACTTTTTAATAGCACTTCTGATATTTCTGCCCCTCACGCTTAATGCACAGGAACTTAATTGCAATATACAAATATCTGCACAGCGAATCCAGGGGTCGAACCGTCAGGTGTTTGAGAGCATGCAGCGCGATCTCTATGAATTCATGAATAATACCGTATGGACCAATCATGTTTTTAGCTATGCTGAACGGATAGATTGTAATATTCTTATAAATCTCACCGACCAGTTATCCGCAGATGAATTCAAGGGAACTATCCAGATACAGCTCAGCAGGCCGGTATTTAATACGACATACAAATCCACAGTGCTGAATTTCATCGATAACAGTTTCCAGTTCAGGTATGTGGAATTCCAGCCTCTTGAATTTGATCCCAGCACATATAGATCAAGCCTCGTGTCGGTTCTGGCTTATTACACTTATATGATCCTCGGATTTGATTATGATTCATTTTCCCCTCTCGGTGGCACGGAATTCTACCAGATGGCTGAGAAGATAGTTACAAGCGCACAGAATGCGCCTGAACCAGGCTGGAAACCATATGACGGGTCAAGGAATCGCAATCGTTACTGGCTCGTAAAAAATGCCCTTGATAAAGAATATGAAGGTGTAAGGCAATTTCTTTATGATTACAATATAAACGGGCTTGATAAAATGGAATCGAAAATTGCTGAGGCCCGTACAAGTATGGTTGAGAGTCTGAAGCTTATCCAGGAAGTATACCGGAAGAAACCGGATCCGTTCATGTATATAGTTCAGGTCGTTATGGACGCGAAAGCAGATGAGTTTATTAATATTTTTTCACAGGCCTTTCCGGAGGAGAAGAGCCGTGTGGTGCAGATCCTCACCGAAATTGACCCCGCAAATAAAGCTAAATACGAGAAGATCAATTCATCTAATCTACCATAAGAACATATTATGCTCATAAAACTGTTCGTTCAGAATTATGCTCTTATTAAAGAACTGGACGTTGAACTTGAAAACGGACTGACAATTATTACCGGAGAAACCGGTGCCGGTAAATCAATTCTTCTTGGCGCTCTTTCACTCATTCTCGGAACAAGGGCAGATTCTTCCGTTCTCCTGGATAAAAATGAAAAATGCATAGTTGAAGGCACATTCAGAATCGAAGAATACGACCTGAATGAATTTTTCTCGGCAAATGAACTTGATTATGAAAATGTTACAAATCTGAGAAGGGAGATTAATCCTGCCGGAAAATCAAGGGCTTTTATTAATGACACTCCTGTAACGGTAAATCTTCTTAAAGAACTGGGCGACAGGCTGATTGATATTCATTCACAGCACCAGACCCTGATGCTGAACGATAATTCTTTCCAGCTTAATCTGATTGACTCATTTTCCGGAACGGCGAATCTGAAAAACAAATACAGGGAAACTTATTCAGGATACCGGAAATTAAAAAAAGAATATGTTGGACTAAAAGAAAAAGCAGATAAAAATAAAGCAGATCTTGAGTATTTTCAGTTTCAGTTTAATCAACTTGATGAAGCTAAATTAGTAGCCGGGGAACAAGCCAACCTCGAAACTGAGCAGGAATTGCTCAGTCACGCTGAGGAAATAAAACTGGCATTGAGTTCTTCATCAAATCTTTTTTCGGCCGAGGGAATTTCGATACTTTCAATGTTGAGAGAAGTTAAGGTTAATCTTGCCAAAATCAGATCTTTTATATCTGAAGGTGAAAGTCTGGTGAACAGAACCGAATCATCAATTATTGAGCTCGATGATATTGCTGCAGAGATTGATAAGCTAGCTACTTCTATTGATGCGGATCCCGGACGACTTGTAAAAATAAACAACAGGCTCGATACTATTTATTCACTGATGCAGAAACATCGTGCAGCTGATCTGAATGAGCTGATAAGAAAAAAGGATGAGATAAAGGACATTATCAGAACAATTGTTACAAGTGATGACCGGTTGTCGGAGCTTGAAACTTTGATAAAAAAGGAGACTAACCTCTTGAAATCGCTTTCCGAAGAGATATCTGTAAAAAGGAAAAATGTTATTCCTGATATTGAATCCCGGATTATTGATCTACTGAAACAGCTTGGAATACCGAACGCAAAATTTAAAATATCCCTGGTGCAGTTACAGGAATTTACCACAACAGGAATTGACCAGGCCGATTTTCTGTTTTCTGCAAATAAGCAAATTGCACCTGAGAACCTCGCTAAAATAGCTTCAGGCGGTGAGTTATCGAGAGTGATGCTCAGTCTGAAATCATTGCTTACTAAAAACAATAATCTTCCTACAATAATATTTGATGAGATTGATGCAGGAGTATCGGGTGAAGTGGCTGACAAGGTAGGGCAGATACTGGCTGGTATGGGCAAGTACATGCAGGTTATCAATATTACTCATCTTCCCCAGGTCGCATCAAGAGGTACGCGTCATTATCATGTATATAAGGACGATACTGAGAATTCGACTTTTACGCGGGTTAAACTGTTGTCGGCTGATGAAAGAATTCTGGAAGTAGCCGGCTTCTAAGTGGGAGCGAAGTCACAGAGACAGCTATGAAAAACGCTAGAGAGCTTCTTAAGGCGGGAATCAATTGAAGTTTTTATTTGATTTAAACCCTTCATAATAAATTAGTTTCTTCTTGCGAATTTACCCCCTTTCATTTTCCCCAAAGGGAGAAATGTAGGATTTACGCCTTCCCCCTGGGGGAAGGTTGGGAAGGGGGCTATTAAGAGTTGTCACATCATAAAGGCGCTTTAACCGATGATCCCTAATATTTTAGTAATTTTGCATAATTATTTGCATTTACATACAAATTGTTAAAACGATGAAAGAAGGACTTTTAAAAGGGAAAAAAGGTATCATTTTTGGAGCACTGAATGAAAAATCAATTGCCTGGCAGGTGGCAATCAAAGCCTGGGAGCAGGACGCCGAACTGGTGCTCACTAATGCACCTGTGGCGCTCAGGTTGGGCAATATCAGAGATCTCGCCAAAATGACCGGAAGTGAAGTCATTCCTGCCGATGCAACGAAGATGGAGGATATTGAAAACCTGATTACCGAAAGTATCAGGATATTCGGAGGAAAATTCGATTTTATACTTCATTCTATCGGAATGTCCCCAAACGTAAGAAAAGATATTCCTTACGAACAGACAAGCTATGAAAATATGCTGAAGACATTCGATATCTCTGCTCTGAGTTTTCACCGCGTCCTTCAGACATGTTATAAGCTCGATGCCATAAAGGAATGGGGATCAGTTGTGGCCTTATCTTATGTGGCTGCACAACGGACACTCTCAGGATATAACGACATGGGTGATGCCAAAGGCGCTTCTTGAATCTATTGCCAGAAGTTTTGGTTATATTTATGGACGCGATAAGAAAGTCAGGGTAAATACAGTTTCGCAATCACCAACTGCTACTACCGCAGGAAGCGGTATCCATGGTTTTGAATCGCTGATTGACTTCTCAGAAAGGATGTCACCCTTAGGAAATGCAACTGCAGAGGAATGTGCCGATTATTGTGTTGTACTATTCTCTGATCTGACGCGCAAAGTCACAATGCAGAATCTGTTCCACGACGGTGGCTTCTCAAATATGGGTATGAGTCTGAAAGCTATCGAACAATACCAGAAAAGTTTTGAAGACTGCAAATAAGAGCAAATAAGTATAAACACCTATTTTACAGGCGGCTTGCTATTCAGTAAGTCGCTTTTTTTATATTTGGTATACCTAACGCCAAACCTGATGATAAAGATCCTGCTACTTGTTGTTTTCTACTTTGCATTCCCACTGGTGATTATTTATTTGTGCAAAAAATGGTCAATACTAAAGAAATTAGGATCAATTGTTCTGGCATATGGATTTGGACTCATCTTAGGAAGTACTGGAATTCTTCCACATGGCAGTGATGCTTACAGGCTGGCATTACAGGGAAGAGCAGCACTTAAGGATACTGAGATGAAGGCTCTTCTTGATTCAGGAACGATAAGCCAGGGAGACAGTTTTGTAAACTCAATTGCAGCAACCCAGGATTTACTTGTTTCAATTATTGTTCCCCTGTCCTTTCCATTGCTTCTCTTTTCGCTTAATATAAAAAGATGGATTCGTTTTGCCAGAGAAGGATTTATCTCTATGATACTGGCCTTAATATCCGTTATTATAATTGTATCCTCAGGTTATTTAATATTCAGGAAAATAGTTCCAGATTCATGGAAAGTTGCCGGCATGCTGGTAGGAGTATATACGGGAGGGACTCCAAATCTGGTTTCACTGAAAGTAGCTCTTGGGGTGGATCCAAATCTGTTTGTAATGACAAGTACTTATGATATGATCGTAGGAGCAATAACACTTATTTTCTTTATTACGATAGGACCAAGATTATTCAGGGCATTTTTACCGCCCTTCAGACATACAATGAGTACTGAAGTTTCTGACAAGATTATCGAAGAAGCTGAAAGTTTTGAAGATTACTCAGGAATGTTCAGAAAAGACCGGATTACTCCATTGATAAAGTCTTTAGCTCTTGCTCTTCTAATATTTATAGTCTCATTCGGCATTAGTCTGTTAATACCAAAAGTGTCGCAGATGGTTGTAGTAATCCTTTCCATAACAACTCTGGGTATACTTGCATCGTTAATCAACTGGATAAATAAAATTGAGAAGACATTTCAACTGGGTATGTATTTTATTTTGGTATTCTCATTTATTGTAGCGTCAATGGCTAATCTTGGCGTTGTATTCAGCATTGGATTCCTGGGGCTTTTTGCATACATTTCCTATGCTTATTTCGGTACCCTTATACTGCATATACTTCTGTCTAAGATTTTTAAAGTAAATGCAGATGATTTCCTGATTACAACAACCGCATTTGTATTTTCGCCTCCTTTTGTTCCTGTAGTTGCAGGGGCTTTTAAAAACAAAGATGTGATTCTTACAGGTATTACCGTAGGAATAATAGGATATGTAATTGGAAATTACCTTGGAGTGGCATTGGCTTATTTTCTGAAAGGGTTCTGATCAAATATATAAATATGTAAGGAACGGTCGCGACCGTTCCCTACATAAAATATCTGAATGCTAGAACAAATAATTCAATCCGATCGAGAATCCAATATTTCCATCCTGCACATTAAATGCTTTGCCACAATCAATTGCAACAACAAAGTTCTGATTCATAACCAGCATGACACTCATACCGGCACTCTGATGGAACTTATCCGGTCCTGGTTTAAAGTAATCGGAATAATTTTCTGTAGGATAAGTCTCGTTAAATGTACTTTGAAGATTATCCGGAAGTTTAATATCTTTTGTAGTCTTTCCAAAGTCATAAAATCCATTCAGCCCAAGATAACAATCCTGTTTCAGGAATTTGAAATACAATGGTTTCCAGCGTAGTTCAATATTCCCCATAAAAAATGCATCACCTACAACCCGGTTTCTCAGAATTCCTCTTAATGTTTTTGCACCTCCAAGACCTTCAGATGTAGCTCCGGTGAGTCTGGAAGTAATTACCTGTGACTGATAGAAGAACGGAGTATGTCCCGATATTGTTGCCTGATAACCTAGACGATAAACCAATGACAAATTCTTTTCTATTAATGTGAAATATTGGCGATGAATAATGTATAGTTTTGAAAATCCCCAGTTATTTCCCATAAACTTTGGGGCAGCTTCAATTCCTATCTCTGTCCAGAGACCTTTCATCGGGTTGGGTTTGTTGTCGCGGCTATCCCACATGATGCCTAATTTGACGGTATTTATCCATCCTCCGTTGAATTCGTCAGCCGGAATTATTCCAAGTGCTTTATATCGTTCAAAAAGACCGGGGACTGAGTCAACTGATGGAAGTAAATCTTTTTTTCCTTTATTTAGCTTATTGATATCCACAGAACTTACGGAAAAATCCTGGAAAGCTAAACCAGCACTCCATTTGAAATGATCTCCTGAAATTTTACCCTGAAAATCATTCTTAAATCTGAACTGGTTTTTCTGAAAACGGTAAAACATTCTTGACCTGTACACGTCCTCAGGCAACTTATTATCCATCCAGTCTTTATTGAAAACTGATTCATATCCATTGAATCCATAAAAAGTTGCAGCTTTGTCAGGGAGATAACTCAGGTCACTTATCCATTGTACTCCGGGGATGACATGACGTGATTCGAACATAAATCTATAAATTCCACTGCCTTTGGTATATCGTGATATCTCAGTATAGGTATGATCAATCCAGTCGGGATATTTGCTGCCATCCCCATAGTTAAAGAATTCTGCAAGAGCACCATACTCAAAACCAAGATCAGAGTCATAAGTAACAGCAGGTAATGCTCCGCCGAATTTCCATCCGGTCTTAACCTTTTTCTCCTGGGCCGACACAGAAAGTACCAGAGGGCAAGGAGAAAAACTAAAAAGGTTTTTTTCATACGTTATAGGTTTAGGTTCATGTTGATAAAGATAAAGAAAAATGGAAATTACAGTCACTTTTTTTAATATTTGCTACCTTAGGACCTTATTTTTACGACTAAATGCTTACAAGCTTGCTTCTAAAAAATATAAAATGTCTTGTTCAGACTGAAGATGTTCCTGAATTAAAAAAATGCGGCGCTGAAATGTCTGATCTTTCAGTACTTTATGATGCTTTTCTGGTTACATCAGGGATGGGTTATTGATGATTTTGGCACCATGAAGAATTTACAAAAAAATAATATTGACCATCCCAGAGATTAGAAATTATCGATGCTTCAGGCAAGTTCGTTTTTCCTTCCTATTGTGATTCACATACTCATCTGGTATATTCAGGAAGCCGGGAAATTGAATATATTGATAAAATTAAAGGATTATCATATCAGGAGATTGCGAAACGGGGAGGAGGTATACTTAATTCTGCAAAAAAACTTCATGAAACATCTGAAGAAGACCTTTACAGACAGTCAATCAAAAGGATAGAGGAAATAATTTCATTTGGTACCGGTGCTGTTGAAATAAAAAGCGGATATGGACTGAACCTTGAGGACGAGCTTAAAATGCTTAGAGTTATAAGAAGAATCAAAGAAACCAGTCCGATTGAAGTAAAATCAACTTTTCTCGGTGCGCATGCAATCCCGGAGGAATTTAAAAACAGAAAAGAGGAATATGTGGATACTATAATCAATGAAATGATTCCTGTAGTTGCATCAGAAGAACTCGCCGATTTTATTGATGTTTTCTGCGACAAGGGTTTTTTTGATGTTGAGGATACTGAAAGAATATTAATGGCTGGCTTAAAACACGGACTTGTGGCAAAGCTTCATGCCAATGAGCTTGATTATTCAGGTGGCATTCAGACAGGTGTAAAGTATAATGCCCGTTCTGTTGACCATCTGGAATTTACGGGTGATGCAGAAATAGAAGCGCTCAGCGGATCAGATACAATGCCAACCCTGCTGCCAGGTTCTGCATTTTTTCTTGGTATGACTGATCCTCCGGTACGGAAAATGATAAATGCCGGTTTACCTGTTGCCCTGGCATCGGATTATAATCCGGGATCCTCACCTTCAGGAAATATGAATTTTATTATGTCACTGGGCTGTATAAAATTAAGGATGCTGCCCGAGGAAGTAATAAATGCTGTAACGATAAATTCAGCATATGCCATGGGTATTTCCGAAACACATGGTTCAATAGCAAAAGGAAAAGTGGCGAATCTTTTTATTACCAAAGAAATTCCATCATATGAGTTTATCCCATATTCGTTTGGCAGTAATTTGATTGAGACTGTAATATTAAAAGGTAAAATAATTAAAAGAACAAATTAAAATATACCGAGGATGTTGAAAAAATTGAAATCAATTAACCACAAAGGTCGCAAAGGTATTACACAAAGGTCATAAAGGGCTATATTATATAGTAGGGACTCAGAATTCTGTGTCCCTACTTTGTGCCCTTAGGTCTTCTTTGCGATCTTTGCGGTTAAAAAGAATTTTTTCAACAGCTAAAGAATTTTAGATAAATTTATGGAGAAGAAAATAATAGAATGCGTTCCGAATTTCAGCGAAGGCCGGGATATGTCAGTAATTAAGCAGATAACTGATGTTATTGAGTCGGTTGAGGGTGTAAAATTATTGGATGTGGATCCCGGAAAAGATACCAACAGAACAGTAGTAACATTTGTCGGAAATCCTGAAGCAGTGTCGGAGGCAGCTTTCCTTTCTGTTAAAAAAGCTTCGGAGCTTATTGATATGTCGAAGCATCACGGAGCTCATCCCAGAATGGGAGCAACAGATGTGTGTCCCTTTGTACCCGTTTCCGGAATTACAATGGAAGAAACAGTTGAGATTGCGCATAAAGTTGCTGAAAGGATCGGGAAAGAACTTGGTATTCCTGTTTATTGTTATGAAAGCGCGGCAAAAAAGCCGGAAAGAAAAAATCTGGCTTCCTGCAGATCAGGAGAATATGAAGGACTACGGAAAAAGCTTTCTGATCCGGAATGGAAACCCGATTACGGACCTTCAGTTTTTAATGAACGTTCAGGTGCGACTGCAGTCGGGGCAAGAGATTTTCTTGTAGCGTTTAATGTAAATCTGAATACAACATCAACAAGGCGTGCCAATGCAATAGCATATGATGTAAGAGAAAAGGGAAGACCAAAAAGTGAAGGATCCGCTTACAGGTAAGATAATGAAAGATGAAAACGGGGAAACAATAATGATACCCGGAACTTTGAAATCAGTGAAAGCAATAGGCTGGTATATTAAAGAATATGGCATTGCCCAGATTTCGATGAATCTGACAAATATTTCAGTAACACCTGTCCATATCGCGTTTGATGAAGTATGCCGGAAAGCAGATGCCAGAGGAGTGAGAGTCACAGGTTCAGAACTTGTCGGATTAATCCCTCTGAAATCATTGCTCGATGCCGGACATTATTATCTTGAAAAACAACAGATGTCCTCCGGCGTATCTGATGATGAGCTGATTAAAATTGCTGTCAGATCGATGGGATTGAGTGATATACATCATTTTAAACCTGAAGAAAAAATAATTGAATTCGTTATGGCTGATAAAAAGAAGAATAAATTGATTGATTTATCCCTTAAGGCATTCATGGATGAAACTGCTTCTGATTCACCTGCTCCCGGCGGAGGTTCAGTATCGGCTTACATGGGATCACTCGGGGCTTCCCTCGGGACAATGGTCGCAAATTTGTCAGCCCATAAAAAGGGATGGGATGATCGCTGGAAAGAGTTTTCGGACTGGGCAGTGACTGGTAAAGAAATCCAGAATAACCTTTTAAATCTGGTAGATGAGGATACAGAAGCATTCAATAAGATAATGGACGCATTTTCACTTCCGAAAAAATCTGATGAAGAAAAGAAATCAAGAGAAATGGTATTCAGGAAGCTACAAAAAATGCAATCTTGTGCCATTCAAAGTCATGGAGACGGCTTTTGAAGCATTCGGATTAATCAATGAAATGGCTGAAAAAGGCAATCCGAATTCTATCAGCGATGCAGGGGTAGGAGCATTGGCACTGCGTGCTTGTATTAAAGGAGCCTTCCTGAATGTTAAGATAAATGCCGCCGGAATAAAGGATAAGGATTTCGTAAAGGTAGTGATTGAAAAAGGGACTGAAATAGAATCTAAAGCCGAAGAAGCAGAACAGAAAATTCTGAAGTTTATTAATAACAAAATGGAGTATAATCTCGTTTGTGATTACACTATTCTTCTGATCATCCTTAGTTTATGTGAGTAACCACCAATTTCGGTTTTATAAATTCCCTGATGATCGATTGAATCAATTCTGATTCTGCCTGAAGCATGAATCACCAATCCCCTTGATATAATCATGCCTACATGTGATATTTTGCCCCTGTCATTATCGAAGAACACCAGGTCACCGGGTTCAGCCTGATCAATGAAATTACGCTTTTGCCTGCCTCAGCCTGTTTCCAGCTATCACGCGGAATCGGAATTCCATGAATTTTGTAAACCAGTTGGGTAAGTCCTGAACAATCAATTCCTGATGGTATTCTGCCTCCCCATATATATGGACTATTAATATATTTCATTGCCGTATCGGCAAAGGATTCATTTATTGAAATATATTTTTTACTGAAGTCTTCTGCGGCAGTATATTTTTTATCACCTGCAAAAAAGGTCTTTTTTTCAAAATCGGGATTGAAAATTTCACATCCTGCTTCAAGAACCATTTTTGTTTTGTCATTTTTATAACACAGAAGGGACCTGTTCAGAACATTCCCTGATGAGATATCTTCTGCAGGAGAATGTTGCAGATGTCCCGTGTCTATCCATCCTGTATATTTGTCGAAAATGGTTTCTATTTTTAACCAGGTACCTGCTTTGTCAATTATTGAATATTTTTCGCCAAAGAGCACCTGACTCAGCATTTCAGTTTTGTGCGAGGGGCCTGACCTGAGTGGTACGAAAACATTTTCACATATATAATATTCCATCTGATGAATTTTAAAACAAAATTAGCAAATATCTATTGATTAAATATTATTACTTTTTACCACAAAGCTCACATAGGGTTTACACAAAGGACACAAAGATCTAAATTATAATGTTTTGTCTTTGTGTGCTTTGTGCCTCCTTTGTGTACTTTGTGGTTAATGGATTTTTCATTTAAGTAAATTGATATATTTTAAAACAAATTCATATTAATTTATTTCCAATGTCTGAAAATCAGAATATTTGGATTTCAAACCGAAAAGATGTTTTAAATCTTATCTATTTCATTTTAAGCATTGTAATCGTAACGGCAATCTGGCCTTATGGAACCAAAGCCGGATTGATCAGGATATTTGGTGTAATTATTCTTGTTACTTCATGTTACCTTATTTTATGGCTTTTCCTTTCACATTTCAGATCGGAAGTATTGAAGGTTACCCGAAAAACCCTTTTTATTATCCTGATAATCATTTCATTTATTGTATTAACACGTTTCGTAATTAATTATGGTCATCCTGATTTTCTATATCTGATTCCTTTTGTTATAATTCCTGTAGTTATCAGAACATTTTACGATGCCAGGCTTGCACTATTTATTTTGCTGATCACTATTATGATATCGGGATTTATGCTTCCTGATCCTTTTGAGTTTGTTTTTATAAGTTTTATATCAGGAATGGTGGCAATATTTACATTAACAAATATATACAGGCGTGGAAAATTTTTCCTCACTGCTCTTTTAGTTTTATGAGTTACAGTGTTCTTTATTTAGGGCTAAACCTGATGCATGATGGAAATTTTATTAATGTAGTCTGGTCTGATTTTTATCTTTTTGCAGGGAATGGTCTACTGGTACTGATAAGTTATCCGATAATCTTCCTTTTTGAAGTGAAGTTTTTGTTCCTTTCTGATACTACACTTCTTGAACTTGCAGATACAAATCAGCCTCTTCTTCGGAAACTTGCTGAGGAGGCTCCCGGTTCTTTCCAGCATTCATTACAGGTTGCAAATCTTGCCGAGGAGGCTGCAAGAATAACAGGTGCTAATCTTTTGCTTGTACGTACTGGTGCTCTTTATCATGATATTGGCAAAATTGCAAATCCTGAATTTTATATTGAAAATCAGATGGATGGATAAGCCCTCACGACTCACTCAATCCCGAGGAAAGTGCAAGAATCATAATAAATCATGTCAGCAACGGGGTTACACTTGCCAAAAATTTTAAAGTGCCGATCCAGATTATTGATTTTATCAGGACACATCACGGGACAACTGTGGCATATTATTTTTTTAAAAAATATACTGAGATGAATCCATGGGATACCAGTAAAGAAAAGGACTTTACTTACCCTGGTCCAAAACCATTTTCCAAGGAAACGGCCCTGGTAATGATGGCTGATGCAGTTGAAGCTTCATCGCGGAGTATGCTCAATTACTCAGAGGAATCAATAAGTGAACTTGTTGAAAGAATAGTGTATTTGCAGGAACAGGACGGACAATTTTCGGATATCCCGTTTACTTTCAAGGATATTTCGGATATAAAAAATGCCTTCAAAAAACGTTTATTGAATATTTACCATTTAAGGATAGCATATCCTGAACGGAATGTGTAATATCCTGGAGTTTTGAATAAGACTATCTCATATCGATTACCTCAACATCTTTGTATTTGTCAGGCTGATATACAAATGTGTCTGATTCAGGCTTTTCTTTAAGATCATATTCTTTTACATGAAGAGTGATTATGGTTCCGTCTTTCTTTTTGTATTCCAGACTTATAAGATTTAGCTCGGGTTTTCCTATAGTGAGTCTGATCCTTACCAGTTCACTTTTCAGATCTTCAGGATACATATCTACAATATAGGAATCGGATTTTTCCTCTACCAGTCTGTTCTTATAACCTTTTTTGTAGGCGGAGAAAATCAAAGAAGGTTTGCTCTGAAATGTATTGTCTTTTCGGTCGGCTTTGGTAATAGTTACCTCTTTTTCGGCCGGAAGATAACTCCACGATGTTTCTCCATTGAACCAGATTATATTATCAGGAAGGTCAAGTTTGTACTTATCCTTGCTTATAATGACAGATCCTGCTAAAGTGTCAGATGAATTATCTGTCTGATTTGAGTTTACAAGATTGAATTTCATTGTTATTGAAGGAGCCTTGAGAGCCTTATTCGCAAAGTTGTCAAGAATTTTAATTGCGGCCGGATCACCTTGTCCGGTGACAAAGTGGGGTATTACAGAAAAAAAGATGGAAATGATAATAGATCTCATAATAAACAGCTTTATTCAAGTCTCTTCAAAATCTGTTCCAAAGCAATAAAATCCGTACAAAGAACATCTCTTGCTTTGCTTCCTTCAAAGGGTCCACAACACCTGCTGCTTCAAGCTGATCAATTATTCTTCCAGCCCGGTTATATCCGATAGAAAGTTTTCTCTGAATAAGTGAGGTTGACCCTTGCTGATGCTGAACAACTAATTTAGCAGCTTCTTCAAACATCGGATCTCTTTTACGAAGATCGACATCCTGTGCGCCTGATTCGCTATCATCAACATATTCGGGAAGATGCATCGCATCAGCATAACCTTTTTGAGAACCTATGAATTCGGTAAGCTCTTCAATTTCAGGTGTATCAATAAAAGCACATTGAACCCTTACAGGTTCGTTTCCCGAAGAGACCAGCATATCTCCGCGGCCGACAAGTCTGTCTGCACCTGTTGCATCAAGAATTGTGCGTGAATCAATCGAGGAGAACACACGGAATGCAATCCTGGTAGGGAAATTGGCTTTTATAAATCCGGTAATAATATTTGCTGATGGTCGTTGAGTTGAAATTATAAGATGAATACCAATAGCCCTGGCTAATTGGGCAAGTCTTCCTATCGGCCCTTCTATTTCTCTTCCTGCGGTCATAATCAGGTCAGCAAATTCATCGATTATTAAGACTATGTATGGAAGATATTTGTGTCCTTTTTCAGGGCTAAGCTTTCTTGAAATAAACTTTTCATTATACTCTTTGATGTTCCTCGACTGGGCAGCTTTAAGCAGTTCCAGCCTGTTGTCCATTTCAATGCATAAAGAGTTCAAGGTTTTAATAACTTTTTGAGTATCAGTTATTATAGCATCTTCTTCATCAGGAAGTTTCGCAAGAAAATGTCTTTCGATTTTCATATAGAGCGGCAATTCCACTCTTTTCGGATCGATAAGAACAAATTTAACCTCTGCGGGGTGTTTTTTATATAGTATTGAAGTAATAATGGCATTGATTCCCACGGATTTTCCCTGCCCGGTTGCTCCTGCAACAAGAAGGTGCGGCATTTTTGTCAGATCGACTATATAAGGCTCATTGGTAATTGTTCTTCCCAAAGCAAGAGCAATGTCGAATTTGGTCTCCTGAAAAGCTTTCGAAGTTATAAGGGAGCGCATTGAAACCATTTCCGGTTTCTTGTTTGGCACTTCAATACCCACTGTTCCCCTTCCGGGAATCGGAGCAATAATCCTTATTCCAAGAGCTGAAAGATTAAGAGCAATATCATCTTCAAGAGATTTTATCCTCGCAAGTCTTACGCCACGCTCTGGTACAATCTCATAAAGGGTAACAGTCGGTCCGATAGTAGCTGAAATGCTTTTAATACTGATCTTATGATCACCGAGCGTTTTGATGATATTCTCCTTGTTCTCAAATACTTCTGTATTATCAAATGCACTTTCTGATTTGTGCTCTTTAAGTATAGAAACAGGTGGAAACTTATATCTTGAAAGGTCGAGGCGGGGATCATAGTCACCCATAATTTTTTCAACTTCATGATCGGGGAGAGTATCCAGAGTTTCCGGGCGCGTAATATTTATTGGCAAATCGCTGCTGTGCGGAACTGTCTTCTTGTCACTGTCAAAATCCCTTATTATCGATCCTGTGCCGGCCAGCTTCTTCTTCCTCTTCTTCCTCCTCGTCATCATCTTCAACAACTCATCAGATCTTCCGGTTCTTTATATTGATTCATGTTTTTCACGAAAAACTCAATATCGTTTTTTTCAGGATCAATGCTGGATTTTGTATCAGCAACAACAGGTTCATTTTCTGAACCAGTTTCTGCCTCATGAATCAGAATATCCGTTTTATTTGGCTGTAGCTTTATCAGTTGGTTGTTTTTTGAATTTCATGAAGGCAGGCATTTTTACACCGAATGATTCGGGTTTTACCTTAAGAGCAAATATCAGATATGATATTGTAATGAATGCCAGTACAACCCCTGTTCCGATCATCCCCATAAAAGCTTTAAGCCATCGTGTAATATGATATCCCTGGGCTCCTCCCGGTCCGCTTCCCAGGTATACATTTGACTTATTAAAAATAAATCCAAGAATAAGTGAAAGTATGATTGCTGCAAAAGCAAACTTCACAATCAGTTTGAAAGGTTTTATTTTGGGGAATTTCAGCAGATATAATCCAATTGTTCCAAAAATCAGTGGAATAAAAAAAGCGCCGAACCCGAATCCATTATTAATAATCATTTTTGCAAGAAAATGACCGCTTTTACCCGACCAGTTTTTTACGGCAATATCCGGACCTGATAAAATATCGGAATCAGCAAGGCTCAGGTCAGTTTTCCACCAGAACAAATATGCCACGCATGCCAGAAGAAGATATAATGCAAAGCCTGTGATGAGAACGCCGATAACAAATTTGATTCTCTCATCAGTAAGTATAGATTTGCTTTTTACAGTACTTTTAGTCGGTTTTGTGACTTTTTTACCGGCATCTTCCTTCTCTTTATTCATTATATGATTAAGTTTTTCCGAACGATCAATCCTTTTCTAAATGCAATCCAAAGGTAATAATTTTGAAACGTATCCAAAAAATGGACAGTAAAAGTTTTTGGCATACTAAATATACTGTATTGAACCCCGTGCCGTGAGCCCTGTGCCGCATTCTTAAAGGCTGATCATTTTATTAATAAACTTATCTATTTCAGCTCTTGATACCCGAAGAAACTTTGGTCTTCTTTCAAATACCAAATCAGGAATATCCTTTTTGTATACAGTTTCTGCATCAAAATGGAGTTCTGCAGATCCCAGGAAGAAGAAAAAATTCATAAGCACTCCATCTATTTCATTAAATGGTGTTGCTGTGTTAGGGTTTTTGACATTTATCTCAGTAGTATACCATATTTCAAACACTTTATTTCCCTGAGAGGGAATCGTAGCCTGAGCATTCTTACATTTGAATCCGCAGATGACAGAGGTTTTATTTGTTTTCCTGATCGACATATCATTCATTGCTTCAAACCCCGGAAATTGTTCACCAGGTTGGACAGCGTAATAATATTTTAGTGAGAAAATGCTGAAATATGTGTCAAAAATTCCTTTTTCCGGATTTGACAGATTAAGTATCCCTGAATTCCCAAAAGAAGAAATCATTTCAAAGAGGATTTTATTGTTCTTAAACGAGACAACAAGATTCTTCGGGAGAAACTCTTTTGTCATTGGTCCGAAACTGCTTATATAATCTATGTTATAATGGATTTCCCCCTGACTGATATATTTTCCTCCCTTTTCTTTACAAGAGAATCCGATCATCGCGAATATTACCGTAATGAACAATACATGGCTGAATCTCACTTATCTGGTATTAGTATGAATTTGGTAAATGTAACATTTTTTTTTAATTTCAATTCATCCTGATGTTATTTGTTAGATTAAAAGGTTATAAGGCAAGTGAAAGTAAATTAACGATTTCATTTCTGATATCTTATTTGTAATCGTCTGATTTTTGTATTTTTGTCATCTTTTAAATGAATTTGATTAAATAGATAAATGGAAAAGAAACTTGCCGTTGTCGCACTTGGTGGTAATGCTTTGTTAAGGGGAGATCAAACAGGGACGATTGATGAACAGGAACAGAATACTACAGAAACTCTTGAGAACCTGATTTTTCTCATAAATGAAGGTTACGATCTTGTTATAACTCATGGAAATGGTCCGCAGGTTGGGAATATACTAATGAGAAATGATGCAGGAGAGCAATTATATGGGATTGCACAGATGCCTGTTGATATTTGTGTGGCTGATTCCCAGGGAGGTATCGGGTACATGATCGAGCGGATGTTCAGAAATGTCCTGAACAAATACGGGATTAAAAAAAATGTCATTTGTATTGTCACACAGGTGCTTGTCGATATAAATGACAAAGCTTTCACCGATCCGCAAAAAAGAGTGGGAAAAATTTATACGAAAGAACAGGCCGACGATCTTTCTGCAAAGAAAGGATGGATCTTTAAGGAAGAAATAAAATCAAAGGGAGGATTCAGGAGAGTCGTGCCTTCCCCGGTTCCTATAGGCGTGATGAATGAATCAATTATTTGCGATCTTGCCCGAAAAGGGAATATAGTTATTGCTGTAGGTGGCGGGGGAGTACCGGTTTATATTGATGAAAAGAATGATGTCAGACCTGCAGAAGCGGTAATCGATAAAGATCTTGCTTCATCGCTTCTGGCTACACAGATATGTGCCGATGAATTCTATATTCTCACAGACGTTCCTTATATATATATCAATTTTAATAAGCCCGATCAGCAGATAAAGGAATTTCTTAATTATGCTGATACACTGAAATATCTGAATGAAGGACAGTTTGCAAAGGGAAGCATGGCCCCAAAAATCGAAGCCTGTCTCAATTTCATTAAGCATGGTGGCAAAAAAAGCGTTATAACCGAAGCTTTTAAGCTGGCTGACAAGAAATATGGATCGAAAATCACAATGGAGTATGAGGATGACAGAAGATAGGTGCTGGGTGCTGGGTGCTCGGTGCTGGGTGTTGGTTACAGTTACACTGTACTGATGAGCCGGCATTCAGGACTCAGCACCTAACACCAACACCTAGCACCAAGACCCAGTACCAATTTTTTTTCTATTTTTACGAATTAAAATAATATCATTATGACTATTAACCTTCACAATCGCCACTTTCTGAAATTACTCGATTTCACTCCTGATGAAATTACTTATCTTCTCGATCTTGCAGCAAAGCTTAAAGAAGCAAAGAAGAAAGGAACCGAAAAGCAATATCTTAAGGGGAAAAATATTGCTCTAATATTCGAAAAGGCATCAACAAGGACAAGGTGCGCATTTGAAGTTGCGTCTTATGATCAGGGTGCCCATGTTACTTACCTGGGACCAACTGGTTCTCAGATTGGCCAGAAAGAATCAATGAAAGATACAGCTCGTGTTCTCGGTACAATGTATGACGGAATTGAATACCGTGGTTTTGGCCAGGCTATTGTTGAAGAGCTCGCTAAATATGCCGGCGTGCCGGTTTGGAACGGACTGACAAACGAATTTCACCCTACACAGATCCTGGCTGATTTTCTTACAATGAGGGAACACTCCGAAAAGCCTCTTAACAAGATGGTTTTCTGCTACCTCGGTGATGCAAGATATAATATGGGCAATTCACTAATGGTTGGATCTGCTAAAATGGGTATTGATTTCAGGATTGCTGCTCCTTCCTCATATCAGCCCTCTGCTGAGCTGGTTGCAAAATGCAAGCCGATTGCTAGGGAAACAGGCGCAAAAATTACAATTACTGATAATGTTGCAGATGGCAGTTAAAGGTGCAGATTTTCTTTATACCGATGTATGGGTTTCAATGGGTGAACCTGATTCGGTATGGGAAGAAAGAATAAAACTTTTAAAACCCTTCCAGATTAATATGAAAGTACTGGAAAAGACCGGTAATCCATCAGTTAAGTTTCTTCATTGTCTGCCTGCATTTCATAACAGGGAAACAAAAGTAGGAGAGGACATTTTCAAAAAATTCGGTCTCGATGGGATGGAAGTTACTGAAGATGTATTTGAATCTAAACATTCAATAGTATTCGATGAAGCTGAAAACCGGCTGCATACAATTAAAGCGGTTATGGTGGCAACACTGGGGAATTTATAGCAGGGAGCAACGAGCAAAGAGCGTTTCTGAAAAAGAGAAGGGGATCCTTCATTTCACTGGTACTCCGCAATCTACGTACCAGCGAAATTCAGGATGACAATGTAATTTGGGACTAGTTGGGGAAGGAAGCGGCGCCTTTTGAATCAAATTTGAATTGTAAATTGTTATCAGGATTTAATTATTAATCTGTAAACTTTTTTCAGGACGAGTCATTTTCTGAATAAAGAAATATCAGGACAAAAGACGCCGCTTCCTTCCCTATTATTATCCCATAACCACCTGTCATCCTGAATCTTCCGCAAAAACTTATATGGAGTAAATGACAATTTTTATCTTGCGGAAGATGAAGGATCTTCCAGGATTACCTGAATTTTAATAAAAGGGGCCACTCTACTTAATCAATTCCTTCACAAAATAGAACGTCATCACAAACGATGCTGCCAGTTTAAGTCCTATGCCTGTAAGGAATCCAAGCAGACTTCCGAATCCGGCCTTAAACGCATAATCGATATCGTCCTTAAATATCATTTCTCCGACAAATGCACCAATAAGTGGTCCTAAAATAATTCCAAGCGGACCGATAAAAAAACCAATTATCAATCCTATTGTGGCTCCTCTTGTTCCATATTTTGAACCACCGAACCTCCTGGTCCACCAAATGGGGAAAACATAGTCGAGGACTGTAACTATAACAGCCAGAGCTCCGAGAGTAATTAATACGGGAGTTGTGAAATGTCCAAACCGGGTAAGGTGAAGGAAAATTAATCCTAAAAAGCTGAATGGAGGTCCGGGAAGAACTGGGACCAGACAACCGATTATTCCTACGACCATAAATATGATCCCCAGAATCAGGAGTATATAATCAGACATTTAGGTAATCTTCAGCGAATGCATTAAAAAGAAAGCTTTATTTCTTGCCAAGATCCTCAAATTCAACGTTTGTGAATTCTTCAGCAGTGATAGCGCTTTTTTCTTCACTGGGTTCATGGTAGGTGACAGACTCAGTAGTGACTGATCCCTCCTTGCCATTGCTGATATATGTAACAGCGTCTTTTAATCCTTCCGAAAACTTTTCGAAATCTTCTTTGTAAAGGAAGATCTTATGTTTTTCATAAAACACTTTCCCTTCTTTACCTAGTCGTTTCTTGCTTTCGGTAATGGTAAGATAATAATCATCTTTCCTTGTGGCTTTCACATCAAAAAAGTAGGTCCTTTTTCCGGCACGTACAACTTTTGTGAAAATTTCTTCCTTAATGATTTTTTCATCATGCCCGTTAATGACTTCCTGTATTCCAGCTTCTTCTTCCATTTCTAAGTCAGTTAGTTGTTAGGGTTTTGGTTTGTATTGTCAAATGTAACAATTATTTTTTCAAATCAAAACCAGTGAGGCTTTTTGTTCTTAATTTTGCAAGGTTGTTTTGAGGGTAAGGGAAAAAGAGTATTTTTGCAGCGAAAATTGAGTTCTTTATAATGATAAGCAGAAGATTATTACGTATAAAAGCTTTAATGGCTCTTTATGCTTTTAACCGCCGGGAGGATGAAAATCTGGTCCAGGCCGAAACAGAATTGATGTTCAGCATTGGTAAGAGTTATGATCTTTATCACTTCCTGCTGCTGCTTGTTCTTGAGGTTGCTGATATAGCATCGGAAAAAATCGACCAGGCCCTTCAGAAGCGTATACCATCGCATGAGGACCTTAATCCGAAGAAAAGATTTATTAACAATCAACTGATCAATCAGCTGAGAAAAAACCTTGAATTCAAAAATTATATCTCCTCCAAAAAGCTATCATGGGTAAATAATTCACATATCCCGCGTCTGCTTTATAATAAAATGATTGTCTGGGAAGTATATGAAGAATATATAAATTCGGAGAATAATAATTATCTGTCAGACAAGAAGTTCATTATACGTTTGATCACAGAGTTATTTTCAAACTCCGAAGATCTGCAATCAAATCTTGAAGAACAAAGCATCTACTGGAATGATGATATGGAGTACATATCGTCCATGCTTGAGAAGACTCTTAAAAAGTTCAAGACTGATTCCGGCGAGAAAACAGGATTGATGCCTTTGTTTAAAAATGCTGAGGATGAGGAGTTTGTGAAAATTCTTTTCAGAAAAGCCATTGTGCATTCAAAAAAATGCTCTGAGCTGATTGATAAAAATACTACAAACTGGGAAGTAGACAGAATTGCGCTGATGGACATACTTGTAATGCAGCTGGCGATTACAGAGATACTTGAGTTCCCTGAAATACCTGTAAAAGTCACACTAAATGAGTACATTGAAATAGCCAAATATTATTGTACATCAAAAAGCAGTAACTTTGTCAACGGAATTCTCGATAACATAGTTAAAGAAATCCGTGATGAAGGACTATTTAATAAATTCGGCAGAGGGCTGGTGGGTGAATCATTGACAGATGAAAGTTAATGTATTAATTGACATGAAGAAGATAACGATTTTATATCTGATAATAATTGCCTTTTCAGCACTACGATGCGGTTCTGGAACAGGAAATTCAACGGCCGCTTTTTCATCAAAAGAAAATGCAGGGAAAAGCGAAATAAGCTTCAGGGAATATCAGCACGATTTCGGAAAAGTTTCCGAAGGCGAGAAATTAAGCTATACGTTCATTTTTGATAATAAAGGGACAGGTGACCTTGTGATAACTTCTGCAACAACTACTTGTGGTTGCACAGTTCCTAAATATGAAACGAAACCAATTCCCCCTGGTGCATCCGGAAATTTGGAAGTTGTCTTCGATACTTCCGGCCGTGATGGGATGCAGACAAAAACCATTACTGTAAAATCTAACGCTAAAATACCTGTAGTTTTATTAAAGATTACCGCTGAAGTCGCGGCATCTGATAAATAATAATAATTAATAATTAATAATTTAGACAATGACCAATTTTGCTTTTTTGTATTTGATGGGACAGCCTGGAGCAGCAGCCGGGCAAAGCAATCCTTTAGTAACATTCCTTCCTTTGATTCTCGTTTTTGTAGTATTTTATTTCTTCATGATAAGACCGCAAATGAAGAAACAAAAAGAAATGAACAATTACAGGAGCTCTCTGAAAAGAGGCGATAAAGTTATTACTACAGGAGGCATATACGGCAAAGTATATGAAGTGAAAGACAATTATGTAACTGTTGATGTTGGCGGAGACATTAAGCTGAAAATGGATAAAAACGCACTGCTCAAAGATCCCTCAGCTGACGAATAAATCTTTTCATTAATCCTTGTGTGAAAGGGGAAAATGCAATACGACCGGAGAGTCCTGCAAAGAAAGGAGTAAGAGTAATCAGGAAAGATATAGCTGTTTATGCTTTCTTCCTTTTGCTCTCTTTCGTTTTTTGGTATCTTAATTCGCTCGGTAAGGAGATGGAAGCAGGTATAAAGTACCAGATAAAATTCACTAATCTCCCCAGGGAGAAGACTGTTAACAAGGAACAGCCATCCGAATTGAATCTGTTTTTGAAGGGCCCCGGTTATTCCATATTAAAGCTTAAGATCTCGGGGAAAAAAGCCCCGCTTATTATTGATATTTCAAAAGTTAATTACAGAAGGTCTCCTGGTGAAAAAACTCTTGATTATTACATCGTTACATCAGGCCTTTCTAAAAGCCTGAATGTGCAGATGCGATCAGGATGCGAGATTACATCAATAAAACCGGATACTCTGTTTTTCACCCTTGTTAAAGCTGTAAAAACCTCATTTATATCCGACGGCAGGAACGATAGCAGAAAAGCGAATTGATCATTTATGAGTTTATGCTTAAATGATAAAAGAAAGATTCAGGTTGGGAATTACAGGAGGGATCGGAAGTGGAAAAACCTCTGTCTGCAGGGTTTTTCAAGTGCTTCATATACCCGTCTTCTCAGCTGACAGTGTTGCCCGGGAAATAATGGAGCGTGATAAGCAGATTATCGATGGAATCAATATTATAGCAGGGAAAGATCTTTATAAAGGTGGCAGCCTTGACAGGATGGCCCTGGCAGGTATTATTTTTAACGATAATTCTCTGCTTGAAAGGGTTAATTCATTGGTACATCCGGTGGTATTTGAATATTTCAACAGATGGGTAAAGGAACAAAATGCGCCTTATGTAATAATGGAAGCTGCTATTTTGTTTGAAAGCGGAGCTTCAGAAATTGTGGACAGGGTCGCTACTATTATTGCTCCGGCTGAAGAGAGGATAAAAAGAGTTATTCTCAGGAATAAACTCTCAAGGGAACAGATAGTTGAGCGTATGAGGAATCAAATGGATGACCAGGACAGGTTAAAAAGATCAGATTATGTTATTAATAATTCAGAAAATGAAATGATCATACCTGCAATTCTTGATATTCATAATGACATATTAAAATTTATTAATAACTGAAATGGGAATATTTGGAAAATGGCTGGGAGGAGGTCTGGGATTTGCCATGGGGGGACCGATCGGAGGACTTCTGGGTTTCCTTGTTGGTTCTATGATAGACGGGACCACAGTTAATACTTCTACTTACACCCAGGGAACCAGCCAGGGTGATTTCGGCATGAGCCTTCTTATACTCGTGGCAGCCGTAATGAAAGCCGACGGGAAAATTGTAAGATCTGAGCTTGACTATGTTAAACAGTTCTTTATCAGGCAGTTTGGTCAGGAATCAGCAAAACAGGCGCTGCTGACTCTCAAGGACATACTTAAAAAGGATATTCCCGTAAGAGATGTTTGTCTTCAGATAAAGGGGAATATGGATTATGCTTCCCGGCTCCAGCTTTTACACCTGCTATTCAATATTTCGCTTGCTGATACTGTAATTCACCCGTCTGAAATTCAGATCATTGAAACAATATCTACCTATCTTGGCGTTGCTTCCGGAGATTTTCTGTCAATAAAGAACATGTTCATTCCTGAGACAGATTCTTCCTATAAAATTCTTGAGATTGAACGTTCGGCCACCGATGAAGAGGTAAAAAAAGCATATAGAAAAATGGCTGTGAAATATCATCCCGATAAAGTGAGTCACCTGGGTGATGATATCAGAAAATCAGCTGATGAAAAATTCGCAATGGTCAATGAGGCATATAACAAGATCAAAAAAGAAAGAAATCTCAACTGATTGTTAAACTGAAAATAATTTCACTTATCCCATAGATTATACAATTCTAGAATTAAATTTGTACCTAAACAGAAAAACCATGATTTTAAAAGATATTCTATCAATTTCAGGTGAACCGGGATTATTTAAATTTATAGCCCAGGGGAAAAACGCAATAATTGTTGAACATCTGGAAACCAAAAAAAGAAGCACTGCCTATAGCTCGGCAAAAGTCAGCTCACTCGAAGACATAGCGATTTTTACTGAAAAAGAGGACATGCCTCTTGGCAAAGTTTTTGACCTGATATTTGAAAAAGAGAATGGCGGACTTGCTATTGATTCAAAATCTGATCCGGAAAAGCTAAAAACCTGGTTTGAAGGTATTCTTCCTGAATACTCAAAAGATAAAGTTTATACAAGCGATATTAAAAAGCTGGCTGCCTGGTATAATATCCTGCATAATCTCAAAATGCTCGTAAAGGATGAACCAAAAGAAGAAGCTGAAGTTGTAACTAAAGAGAAGAAAGCTCCGAAAGCTAAAAAAGCTGAATCAACTGAACCTAAAAAGAAGACAACTCCTAAAGCAAAAAAAACTAAAGAATAGAAAGAATTTTGAAATATTGAGGATTTTACCCACTTCCCAGCCTTCCCCCAAGGGCGAAGGAGTAAACAGTCATTTCCCCCTTGGGGGAAACAGGAAAGGGAGTAAAGGGACAAGAGAAAATTTAACGTTTTGTTCTATGAATTTCGGTGGTAATGAGGTAGTTTACAATTACAATGAATCCAAAATAATCATTGTACCTGTACCTTATGATGAGACCAGTACCTGGATGAAAGGAGCTGATAAAGGTCCCGATGCGATTCTTGAAGCTTCTGTAAACCTCGAATTCTTTGATGTTGAAACTTTTTCAGAGGCCCATCTGGCCGGAATACACACAATAGCCCCTGTTTTAGAGAAAGAAACACCTCAAAAACTTGTTGAGGCAGTAAGCGACAGGTTAGCTTCCCTTTTGCTGGAGAATAAATTTCCGGTGCTTATTGGTGGTAACCATACGGTATCAATAGGAGCATTTAAAGCTTTTTCTGACAGGTTTAAGGATCTGACTATTCTTCAACTTGATGCTCATTCTGATCTCCGTCAGGTTTATGAAGGTTCAGAATTTAATCATGCATGTGCAATGGCCAGGGCCAGGGAATATGCACCTGTTGTCCAGGTTGGTATCAGGAGCATGTCAGCGGAAGAGGTGCCATATTTTGAAAAGGACAGGATGTTCTTTTCTCATGATCTTTATTATAACAAAGATCTGTATGAAAAAGCTCTTGATAAACTCACTGAAAATGTGTATATTACAATAGATCTCGATGTATTTGATCCTTCACTTATTCCTTCCACGGGCACACCGGAACCGGGTGGTCCAGGATACATTGAATTAATGCATTTTATGCGGGACGTAATTAAATCAAGAAATGTGGTGGGTTTCGATGTTGTCGAATTATGCCCGTCTTCAGCAAATAAGGTTTCTGATTTTGTAGCGGCAAAGATTATTTACCAGCTGCTGAGTTATAAATTTGCCTGATAAGGCCTCTCCCTAAATCCCTCCCACAGGGGGGAGGGACTTAGTACTTCTAACTGATAAATTATTTCTAAGGAAAAAGGATTTTTATAAATAGCCTCTCATCCCTCGGGATTATTCTCAAAATATATTTCATTTGCCACAATGTGGCTCTCAAGAGTAGAAAAATTAATGTATTTGATGGATTTACTTAAAGACTGAGAATTAAAGTCCCTCCCCCTGGGGGAGGGATTTAGGGAGAGGCTAATCCTCTTCTTTAGCCTTTTCCCATATCTCATTCATCTCCTCAAGACTCATATCATGAAGCGATTTGCCCTTGGTAAGAGTTTCTTTTTCTAGATAGTTGAACCGTTTAATAAACTTCCGGTTGGTTTTTTCCAGCGCTGCTTCAGGATCAATTTCATATAGCCTGGCAGCATTTATTATTGAGAAAAGAACGTCTCCAAGTTCTGATTCTATGGATTGAGTATCATGGTTTTTAATCTCCTCTTTCAATTCTGAGATTTCCTCCATGACTTTATTCCATATTTCTTCTCTTTTCTCCCAGTCAAAGCCAACGCCCCTCACTTTTTCCTGTATCCTGTTGGCTTTAATAATTGCTGGCAGTGAAGAAGGCACCCCTGAAAGAACAGGTTTGTATCCTTTATTTTCGATTATTTTTAACTGTTCCCAGTTCTCCTCCACTTCCGAGGCGCCGGATACCTTCACATCGCTGAAAACATGAGGATGCCTGTAAATCAGTTTCCTGTTTATTCCCTCAAGGACATCAGTCATTGTAAAAACGCCTTTTTCAGCTCCTATTTTTGCATAAAAAACCAGATGCAGCATAAGATCTCCGAGCTCATTCCTTATACCATCATCGCTTCCTGAAGAAATGGCATCGGCTAATTCATATGTTTCTTCTATAGTGAGTTTCCGCAGACTGTCATTAGTCTGTTTCATATCCCAGGGACATTTTAACCTGAGTTCGTCTATAATATTCAGAAGCCTGTTAAACTCTTCGAGGCTTTTATTCTTATCGTTCATAAATACTGTTTTTAAAATAAATGATTCGGAGATGCTGTTTTGCTGCCGGCATCCACTCGGAGAACTGATCCTACCGAAAGACTTAGTAACTCTGAAACATCAGCACCATTAATTGATATCTCCAGCAGATCGAGCTGATTAAATCTGGCAAGCATTTCGCCTATAGGTACATCACTGTATTTCAGTCGAAATATTCTCAGTATAGTTTTTATTGCTTTGTATAAGAATTCTGTATGTTTTATTTTCAAATACCCTGTAAAACACTTCCCTTGTAATATTTGAAATAGCATTGCCATAAGAATCTATAAATATAATACTGCCAATAATTACATCCTTATCAATTGTAGCCCGAAGTGGTATTCTTTCCATAAGAGTTTTAACGGATTCCCCAAGCTCAGAAGGTTTTTTACCTGTTATCAGGTCTGACTGCAGCTTTTGAAAATATTTCAAGTTCATCAGAAGTGTTATTATGTTCTATTTTTATTACTTCATCCGGTTCTGAATTAAGGATCAGATTAAAGATACCATTATCCGTTCCAATGAAAAAATGATCCTTTGCTTTTACAATGAGGTGATCCTGCTTACTATGGGCTTCCGAATGGATACAAATTATATGAACCGATCCTGAAGGATAATTGTTGTATGTATTTCTGATTATGAAAGATGCGAGTGACAGATTAAAGGCAGGTATGTTTCCGGCATTATCAATTATGGTAATACCGGGGCATTTACTGCTTAGCTTTCCTTTGATGATCCCATAATAGATATCATCAGGCTTCCATTCTGTGGTTAATGTTATTACCGGCATCTGAAAAAACTTATAACAAAGATAATCTTCTAAGCAAAAAATAACCTTACTTTGTACTTTTCAATGAATATTTTTATGAATTATTTCGCATATATCCCGGTGAATGGGAATATGTTAATTCAGTTCTTTAATTTTTTTAAGTTTTAATGACAGAGATAATTATTTTTCTTGAGGATATTGACCCTGTAGTCTTTTTCGGCACTAATAATTCGCTGCTAGACAAAATCCGCAGTTTCTTCCCTAAAATTAAGATCATGGCCAGAGGCAATGAAATAAAATGCATGGGTGAAGAGACTGAGATTACCATTTTTGCGGAAAAGTTTAATGAGCTGATCGAATATTACCGGAAATATCACAGGCTTGATGAACAGGATATTGAGAAGTATCTTTTTGATGCTGCTCACATGAAGTCGGCATCAAACGGTGAATTTGAACAGGTATTGGTATTTGGCACAAGCGGAAAACCAGTCAGGGCACGTACCGTGAACCAGTTGCTTACTAGTCAACGATTATAAAACGAATGATCTGATTATTGCAGAAGGACCTGCAGGTACAGGTAAAACATATACTTCTATTGCTCTTGCGGTGAAAGCTCTGAAGGAAAGAGAGGTTAAAAAGATTGTTCTTACACGTCCTGCAGTTGAAGCAGGCGAAAGATTAGGATTTCTTCCTGGCGATATGAAAGAAAAACTTGATCCATATCTGCAGCCACTTTATGATGCGCTTCATGACATGTTGCCTTTTAAAAAGCTGGAGACATGGCTTGAAGATGGGACTGTTCAGATAGCGCCACTTGCATTTATGAGAGGACAGGACTCTCGAAAATGCATTTGTAATACTCGACGAAGCACAGAATGCCACCATCAGCCAGCTGAAAATGTTCCTCACCAGGATGGGGGTTAATTCAAAGTTTATTATGACCGGAGATACCACCCAGATCGATCTTCCAAGGAAAAACGATTCCGGCCTGCTGATGGCTATGCGCATCCTTGCAAATATTGAAGGTATTTCAATAATTAAATTCGATGAAGGAGATATTGTAAGGCATAAGCTTGTAAAAAAAATTGTGAGGGCTTACGAAACTGAAGAAAATGAAGCTGAAAAATTGAAAAATAGTAATAATAAATAACTACTCTGGTTTAATTTACCTTAATTTCCTGCCGGAATGCCCCCATCTCCCCCGGGAGAAGGGGGCAGGGAAAGTAGAGGTTAAAAAGAGCACAGAGCTTAAGAAAAAACCAAATAAAAATGGCAAAGACAATTTTAGACTCAAATTACCATTTCCCAGGACAGAAAAGTATCTACAAGGGAAAAGTCAGGGATGTTTATAACATTGATAATAAATATCTTCTGATGATTGTTTCTGACAGGATCTCTGCTTTTGATGTTGTCCTTCCAAAGGGTATTCCCTATAAAGGACAGGTATTGAATCAGATAGCATCAAAATTCCTTGATGCCACCAGCGATATAGTGCCAAACTGGAAAATTGCCACTCCCGATCCCACTGTAACATTCGGGCATAAATGCGAACCATATCCCGTTGAAATGATTGTAAGAGCTTATCTTACAGGTAGTTCGTGGCGAACATATAAATCGGGTGCAAGAGAGATCTGTGGTATAAAAATCCCTGACGGGATGAGAGAACATCAACGTTTCGAAACTCCAATAATTACTCCAACGACTAAAGCTGAACAGGGAAAACATGATGAAGATATTTCCAGGTCAGAGATCATCAGCAGTGGATTGATTTCCGAAGAAGATTATATTCTGATTGAAAAATATACTATGGAAGTATTTAAGAGAGGATCCGAAATAGCTATGAAACATGGTCTGATCCTTGTCGATACAAAATATGAATTCGGGAAAAAAGATGGTAAGATTTATCTTATTGATGAGATAAATACTCCCGATTCTTCACGGTATTTTTATGCTGACAAGTATCAGGAACATTTTGAAAAGGGACTTCCTCAGAAGCAATTATCAAAAGAGTTTGTAAGGGAATGGCTGATGGATAATGGTTTCCAGGGACAGGCAGGACAGCAGGTTCCTGAAATGACAGATTCTTTTGTTAATCAGATATCGGAAAGATATATTGAACTTTATGAAAAGATCACAGGTGAAAAATTTGTCAGGGCTGATATCACAAATGTTCCCGAAAGAATTGAGAATAACTGCAAAAATTTCCTAAATAGTTATATTAAAGCACGAGGTTAATATTTGAAAATAATGAGATTCATCAATTTGATAAAAGTAATCTCGGTTTTTATTTTTCTGGTTATCTGCAGTAATGCCGCAGATTCTCAGGTTGTTGTGGAAAGGTCAAAAAATAAGGTGATTATTTCCGGTGTGGCCTATTATATCCATCAGGTAAAAAAAGGAGAAACAGCATATTCCATTGCAAGAGCCTATGGAATTACTGTTGAAGAACTTACCCGTCAGAATCCTCCCGCGGTATATGGAATAAATGAAGGTCAGAGCTCTCAGAATTCCCGTAGATATGGTAATGAGTCAAAACCCTCACTTACTCACAATACCGAAACAGAGTACATGATGATAGCAAAATTCATTTATCATAATCTTAAACCGGGTGAAACAATTTATTCTCTTTCAAAATCTTTCGGAGTATCTGAGAATGAAATAATTCAAAGCAACCCGGGAATTGATATTAACAAACTTTCGGTGGGTGTAGAACTGGCTATTCCTAAACAGGGAATTTATGAATGATCAGCAGAAGTTCGATACTCAGGCTAATAAGTACATATATCATAAAGTGCTGACGGGGGAAACCCTTGCTTCAATTGCGAAGCAATATGGACTTACTGTCAGACAGTTACGAAAAGAGAACAGGGATCTGAGATTTCCGCAGGTTGGCGATTTTGTAAGAATTCCCGGTAGCAAAAACAGCTGAAAAACAGGAAGTCGAACAGATTAAAATTGATTCAGTTGCCCCCGTTGCTGAAGAAGCTCCGTTAAAGTTGACAGATCTGCCGGGATTCACTCTTGTGAAGGATCTGAAAGGCTCAATGGATGTCGCAGTATTGCTTCCGTTCTACTTGGCTGAAAACAGGCATCGTGTAAGAGATTGATTCTTCCCGGTTTTTAAGAGACAAGAAAGTAAAAGTAAATAGTGTATCGGAGGATTGGATCTATCCGGGAAGCATCGATTTTCTTGAGATGTATGAAGGAATATTGCTTGCTTCAGATACTCTCCGTGCTCTTGGGTTGAATATTACTTTGCATACTTACGATATTTCCGAGCGATACGGTCGAATTAACAAAATTGATAAAGTCGGGCAAAGTTGGCTAAAATGGATCTCATTATCGGACCGGTCTATTCTCATAATTTATCGATTGTTTCGGAATATACACGGAATCTGGGTATTCCTGTTGTATCGCCTGTCCCTCTGATGAATAATTCTGCTCTAATAAAAAATCCAACTCTTTTTATGGCGAGAGCATCTCTCGAGGTAGCTCAGAAAGCTCTGGCAAAGAAGATCAGGCGAATATTATGAAATAATATTGTATTTGTTCATACTGATACTCTTGGGATCGATGAGGATGTAAAGAGATTCAAAAAACTGATATTTAATGAGTTAAGTTATAAGTTCCCTTACGAGGATATAAAATTCAAGGAATTCCCGTTTTACAGCAGAACAATGTTCAATAACGATTCAATAAACAGATTGAGCCACTCTCTTTCTGAGACCTCCGGGAATATTGTTGTGATAGCTTCTGAAGATGCTCCCGTTATCAGCGAGGTTATTGATAATATAAGCGGACTTTCGCGTAAATTCAATATTCAGGTTTTCGGTTACCCGGTAATCAGAGACCTTGAACGAATGGATCAGAAAGAGTTGTTCGACCTGGGGATAACTATTTATTCACCTTACTGGATAGATTATTCAAAACCGAATGTGAAAAGGTTTAATATAAATTTCAGGAAGAAGTTCCATACACAACCTCTTGAAAAAAGCTATGCATGGCAGGGTTATGATATTGCTTATTATTTCCTGAGCGGACTGGCTATGGATGGCAGTAAATTCATTGCACATCCTGAAATTCATTATCCCGAACTTCTGCAAAGCGACTATACTTTCACCCGTTATGAACCGGGCGATGGCTTTGAAAACCAAAAGCTTTTCAGGATAAGGTATACAAAAGATTATCAGGTTAGTTTTGGAAAATGAAAATCAACCTCCTCAGTAATTGAATAATTGTATTAGTATCCGGTTTCCTGAGTTCTTTGTTAATAAAAATTAACAATCGGGAATATTCGAAGATAATTATTTGTCTATAACAAGAAGTATGATCAACGAGTCGTACAACGCAACTGAAGAAAATGATCTGGTAAAGGCCTCTCTGGATGGTGACCAGAATGCCTTTGCAGAAATTGTAAACAGATACCAGAAAATGGTTGCGCGTACGGTAAAAGGTATGCTTGGAGATTCAGTTTTTGCAGAAGATATTGGACAGGAGGTATTTATTAATCTTTATCATTCCTTATCGGAATTCAGAGGCGAAGCAAAATTATCAACTTATATTCAGAAAATTGCTATTAACCTTACTCTGAATGAGATAAAAAGAAGAAAAAGATTCTTCTCAATGTTTTCGCAAAAAGGGAATAATGAAATGTATGAAGTTGAAATTGCGGATCATGATAGTGAAAGCAAAAGGGAAGCATCGGAAATGGTTAATAAAGCACTTATGGCAATGGAACCAAAATTCAGAGCAATAATAACAATGAGGATGCTTCAGGGATATTCCACCAAAGAAACAGCCGAAATCCTTAACTTGCCTATCGGGACCGTTCTTTCAAGATTATCACGGGCGCAGGAACAAATAAGAAATATTTTGAAAAAATTATAATATGGAAACGGCGGACATTAAAAAAATAATAATCAATTCACTTAACCCTGATACTGAAACTAATGGAATTCCTGATCAATTGGAAAAAGAAGGCATCTCTTACAATTTCAGCAATGGTTTCAAAGACAAAGTATTGAGCCGGGTTTTTACTGCGGGATATAAAGTAAGTCAGCAAGTCGAATTTGTAAAATACATGAATTTTGCTTTTTATCGCATCGCTCTTACAGGAATGGCTGCAATAGTAATTCTATTAATTTCTATTTTTTTGAAAGAGGGTTCTCTATCGTTTAACTCTTTACTGGGTCTTAGCGATAACTATAACGAGAGCATCATCTGTTTGTTAACCGGAAAATAACCTGAAATGAAAACTCGATCGATTATTGTTATTGTACTGACTTTGGTAATAGGTTTTGTTCTTGGAATGCTGACATCAGCTCAAATGAGATTTCACAGGCTTAAACCCGTGAGGATGTATTTCTCAGAAGAAAGATTCAGGGAAGGAGTTTATAATGCAATCCAGCCCAATGATCAGCAAAAGGCAAAAATTGATCTGATTCTTGATAAATATGCGAAGATAAACAGCGAACTGCAGAGTAATTTCAGAAAAGAGCTTGATGCAAACATGAAGGATTTCAGAAAAGAGCTTGATTCAAATCTCACAAAAGAACAGATTGCCCGATTAAAAGAAATGGATGACAGACGCCAGGAAATTATAAGGCAAAACAGAATGAACAGAGGCAATGATACAACTAATTTCCATGGTGACAGATGGGGTAATCCCAATATGCGTCGCGGACCGGGCGGCCTACCTGAACATGGTCAGAACAAGGATAGCATTTAATCAATCGTAAATAGAAGATAATCCAGAAGTATTGGCAAATCCTCAGGATTTGCTCCCAACGAAATAAGTAATTCCTTATCTTCAGAAAAGATTGTTATAAACTGATCCCTGGTTATTTCTCCGCTTAGTATGCTTTTTTTGTACAGATCGACGGCTTCTCTTTTTTCCCCGTGGCAAAGTGCAAGATGCCCCATGTTTATCAGATCATGAGCGTTTAATTTACCGGCTGATAACCTTTCGTAGTATTTCTCCGATTCGTCAAATCTTCCAAGAGCAAAATAACAATACGCGATTGGCCTGAGTATCTTCAGATTTCCCGGCTCTTTATATTCTACCCTGAAATAATATTTTAGAGCTTCTTCATAGTTCTTCAGATCAATATAACAATGTGCTATCATTATTACTGTATGAATATTCTCTGGTTCCAGTTCGTAAGCCTGAAGGTAGTACTCAAGCGCTTCCTCATTTTTTCTTAACCGGCGCAGACAGAGTCCTATTTTCTTAATAGTCCAAACTTTCCGGTCAATCAATTCAGCCCTTTTGTAAAATTTGAGAGCTTCTTCATAGTCATCGCTTTCCTGATAGCAATAACCCATTTTCTCGTATAATTGAACATCTGCCGGCTTTTCATTTACCTGTTTCAGGAACAGCTGAAGTGCATCCCCATAGAAGTTTTTGCTGAAAAAATAGTCTGCCAGTCCCGCTTCAGCGTCAGAAGCATTGCATGCCATTCTGAAAAATTCCGAATTATAAATATCCAGCTTACCAATAAAAAGATCTTCAAATTCCTTCTTATAAGGAGAGAGTTTGAAGAACCTGTATATGTCCTGCAGGTACTGTGTTATATATGTTCTGAAGGTTTTGTAGGGATCAGTAACGGAGTCTTCTTCATTTAATTGCTGTAATCCTTCAAGTTCCATCCTGAATACCTTAAGCATCATACTTTTTTGTGATGACGGCAGATGTTTCAGATTCAAAAGGAGTGAGTACTTATCAGAATTACAGATAAACGGAGTTTTATACAGCGCTTCTGCCAGCTCATTTGTTCCCGGACCCAGGATTTCATCGTGGTATATCTCATCAACTGTTTCATGATCGGGGTAAAAAGGTACAAACCAGTTCTGAAAATCTTTGAAGAAATCAAATTGCTTCATGTTTGCAAAGGCAGACATGTAGACATCTGCTCCTTCCATCTGGAGCTTGGTCAGTTCTTCCATAGTCTTGAAGATCTCCTCAGAATCGCTGAACATTTCGGACCAGTCGGGGTTCTTTTCTTCATTTTTATCTTTTGGCAGAATATTTTCCAGATCAAGCTTCTCTTCAATCATCGGTTTCAGTCTCGCAACCTGCGGCAGAATTTCATCCTGAAGCTTTCTGCTCAGATTTTCAGTTTCACGCGATCTAATAACCTGAAAGACAATGATCCTGCAATGTTCCCTGAACTTTGAATCCTGACTCATCCGGGTGATCTTTTCAGTGATTTCGGGATATAATAGTATCCTGCCATTGTAGTAATGAAGGTTAAGTATCAAACCGGAAAGGGCCCTTTCCATCACCTGTTCCTGTCCTGCCTCATAAAGTCTGATAAGGTGGAAAAGTTTTTCTGATTGCCAGGTTCTGAATGAGCTCAAAGTAATAGCAGTTGTGAAGATGCTTGCTTCATACCATTTGAATTTGCCCGATTTCATGATAATATTTATCAGGCTGTTCTCCGCTTCTCCATAATAATCAGTTAACCAGAGATGATTGAAGATATTATGAATGAGTCGTTTATGTTTTTTAGATATCTCTGAGCTTGGATCAGGACTAATCTCATGACTTAATTTCAACCATTCATCAAGCTCATGCTTAAACATCAGATCATCAACTGTTTCTACAATAGTTTTGCCTGTAAGCTTCATCTCTTTTTCAGCTTGCTGTTTTACCCAGTATGTATGCCACCCTGAATTGTGTGACAATATGTCCTGTCTCGCTCTGTCGGAAAGACCAAGAATAGATTGTATAAGTTTGAGATATATCTTATTGCGTTCAGGATCTTTTATTCCGTCGATGGTATAGGTCAGCATGCTGCGGTATGTCATTTCCAGATTATCGAATTCATCACGCATATCGCCTGACGATGAATTGGAGATCATCTCAGCAAGTAGATCGAGACTTTGCTTAATTTTCTTTTCAGAGATAAGGTTGCAAAGTCTTTTATGTTGTTGTATTACTTTTGAAACATCCATTATTACTTCTTTAATCTTCCGTTATATTCACTGTGACAAAATATCATTTCATCATATAAAAACTATATATGCAACAATCAGACCGTTTTTGTTAGTCTTGCTGAGGCCTTTGGGTTTCACTGGATTTCAAGTGATATCTGCAGAACACCTTTGCGACCTTTGCGTAAAATCTTTGTGACCTTTGCGGTTAATGGATTTCTTCTTGGTAAATTTGCCACGTGAAATTTCAGCACAACTTTAATAAAAACTGGCTGCCCACAACTAATAAGGAAGTCGAAATATTAGGCTGGGATCAACTGGATGTCATCCTCTTCAGTGGTGATGCTTATGTTGATCATCCATCATTCGGAGCAGCTGTTATCGGAAGGGTTATCGAAGATGAAGGGTTTAAAGTTGCAATTGTTCCGCAGCCAAACTGGCAGGACGATCTAAGAGACTTTCGAAAACTGGGCAAACCTAAATATTTTTTCGGGGTAACCGCAGGGAATATGGATTCCATGGTCAACCACTATACTGCAACGCGCAGGCTAAGATCAGATGATGCATATACACCTGGAGGTAAAGCCGGATTCAGACCCGATTATCCCACAATCGTATATACAAAGATCCTGAAACAAATATTTCCAGATGTTCCTGTCGTGATTGGCGGTATTGAGGCATCGATGCGGAGACTAACGCATTATGACTACTGGAAAGACAAACTTGAACCATCAATACTCACATCAAGTGGCGCCGATCTCCTTATTTATGGCATGGGAGAACAACCAATCAGAGAACTTATCAGATTACTGAAAAATGGCGCCCCTTTTTCCAAACTGAAGACAATACCGCAGACTTCTATAGCAATAAAGAAAGAGGAACCTTTACCTGATCATAAAATATGGAAAGACATTTCACTTTATTCATTTGAAAGCTGTGTGAAGGATAAAAACCTTTTCTCTGAAAACTTTGTGACATTCGAGAAAGAATCGAATAAGATAGTTTCTTCCAGGCTAAGCGAACAAGAGGGCGATAAAAAAGTAATAGTCAATCCTCCTTTCCTACCCATGACTGAAGCGGAAATAGACCAGTCATTTGATCTTCCATATATGTTTCTCCCACATCCCAGGTATAATAAAAAGGAAGACATTCCTGCCTATGAAATGATAAAATTCTCGGTGAACATTCATCGCGGATGTTTCGGAGGATGCAGTTTTTGCGCTATTGCTTCGCATCAGGGAAAACAGATTGTAAGCAGATCGGAGAAATCAATAGCCAGGGAAATAGAGAAAATCAGTCAACTTCATGATTTTAAGGGATATCTTAGTGATCTTGGAGGCCCTTCGGCTAATATGTACAGGATGGGAGGCAGAGACATTAAATTATGCCAGACATGCTCACGGCCTTCCTGTATATGGCCGGCTGTTTGTAAGAACCTCAATACAAGCCATAAAGAACTTACAGAACTCTATCGTAAGGTGGACAGGATGGAGGGGATTAAAAAATCTTTTATCGGCAGTGGAGTTCGTTATGATCTTTTGTTTCCGGAATGGAATCCAAATGCCGGCCGTGATGAAGGGGATTATCTTGAAGAGCTTGTCAGGAACCATGTCTCGGGAAGACTAAAGGTAGCTCCTGAGCATACATCTGCTCATGTCCTGTCATACATGAGGAAGATTCCGTTTGAATTGTTCAGAAAACTCAAAAAGAGATTTGATGGGATCAGAACAAAAAATGATCTTAAATGTGAGATGATCCCCTATTTCATTTCAGGTCATCCCGGATGTACCGATTCTGATATGAAAGATCTTGAAGGAGAAGTCCGGACCCTCGGCATAAAACCAGAACAGGTCCAGGATTTTACTCCAACACCAATGACACTTTCCACATTAATTTATTATACCGGTTTTGAACCTTATTCAGGTAAAAAGGTTTATGTAGCTAGAAGCCTAGAAGAAAAACGCCGACAAAAGGAATATTTTTTCTGGTATAAAAAGAAACCCGTACAAAACAAACGTATAGGAAATAAGCATTAAATACCCGTAAGTCCGAGTCTAAAATCCTTATATAAAGGTTTAGTCAGATCAATTTTATTTAATTCTGACTGATGTTAATATCGTGTGTTTTACAATGACGACAAATACTTAACATATTATTAAAATTAGTTAAGAGAAAAAATGCTTTTTAATACGATTTCTTATATTATTTTCCTGCCTGTAGTAGTTGTGATCCTATTTCTTATACCAGGCAGGTATCAGTGGTTATGGTTGCTTGTTTGCAGCATTTTTTTCTATTATACTTTATTGCCTGTATTTCTGGTCCTTTACTTTATTCTGGTCCTTTTAAATTATTATTTAGGGATAGCTATTGAGCAATCGGGATCTAACAGGAAATCCATATTTATTTTTAGCCTCTGTGTAAACATTTTTGTTTTAGCCTTTTTCAAATATTTTGGTTTTTTCCAGTCTCTCTTTTCCGGTATCAATAAATTATCAACTGACGATCACCTTCTAAAGATATTCTTACCTGTAGGTTTGTCTTTTTTCATTTTTACCGTACTGAGTTATCTTATCGAAGTCAAAAGGGGGACAATAAAGGCAGAGCGGCATATAGGAATTTTCGCATCCTCCTTATTGTTTTTTCCGAAGATCATGCAGGGACCCATTGAAAAACCCGGGAACATTTTTCCCCAGTTCCATGAGGTAAAGAGTTTTGATTATGACAGGGTAGTTGAAGGTCTCAAACTCATGATATGGGGATATTTTAAAAAACTTGTCATTGCAGACAGGCTGGCAATATATGTTAATGCTGTTTATGATAATTATGAGCATCACAGCGGGTTATCGTTGCTTGTTGCAACAATTTTCTATGCCTTTCAGATATATGCTGATTTCTCAGGCTATACCGATATTGCTTTAGGTTCAGCCAAAGTTATGGGTTTCAACCTGACAAATAACTTTAAAAGGCCGTATTTTGCTACCTCCGTCAAAGAGTTCTGGAACCGTTGGCACATATCTCTTTCTTTATGGCTGAGAGATTATCTTTTTCTTCCTCTGGCAGTTGCATTTGCCGCGAAATTTAAAGAAATAAAATATCTGGGTCTTGCCATTGAAAAATGGATATTCATGTTTGCTACTCTAATAACTTTTGCCGTATGTGGCCTCTGGCATGGGGAGGGACTAAATTTTCTTATATGGGGGCTATTATTTGGCATTTACATGACTATTGCCAACTGGACTCTTGCCCTCGATAAAAAATTTAGAAAAGGATTTGGAATATCCATTAAATCAGGATTATACAGGGTTTATGGTATTTTGATGACATTTAGTCTTGTGACTTTTGCCTGGATATTTTTCAGGGCGAGCAGTCTTTCAGTTGCATTAATAATCATAAAGAAGATCTCTTTATTCTCCGGACCTTTATATGTAGGGGAAATGCGAAGATTGCTTCTTTGTATTGCAGAAATAATATTTCTTATTATCATCGAAATGCGTTCTGAATATTTTGGCACCTTGACTTTTCCGTTTAAAAATAGTATCTGGTTGCAGGAACAGGTTGTTTACGCATCTCTTATAATTCTTATTTTATTGCTTGGTGTTTTTGACGGAGGTCAATTTCTTTATTTTCAATTCTAACTATTATGAATCGTAATATTTCAAGTCTAATAAAAATAGTTGTATTTATATTAATTGTTGCAATTGCTGACAGAGGTCTTGGTCATATTCTGAGTAAGCTATATTTTAATCAAAAGAAAGGAGATATCCATTCCTTGAATTTTGTCCTGTCAGAATGCAATGCTGATATTCTTATTTTTGGCAACTCCCGTGCACAGCATCATTACAATTCCGGTCTCATAAGCTCTGCTCTGAAGATGAGTTGTTATAATGCAGGACAGGATGGCGGACATTGTATACTATTTCCTTATGCACAAATAAAGATAATAACGGAACGTTACACTCCAAAAATGATAATTCTTGAGTTTTCCGGCATTAATAACTTTCCCGGAGCTTATGACAGACTCTCAATAATATTGCCGTATTATAAAGAGTTTCCCCAAATCCGTCCTCTTGTCCTCCTTAGGAGCCCCTTTGAAAGAATAAAACTTATGTCTTCTATTTATCCTTTCAATTCTGATCTAATAGACATGATAAGGTTTCATACAAATTTACAGGAGGATATTAATGGATATATCCCACTTAAAACAAGGTTAAACACTGACTTGCTGAAAGAGGAACCTGAAATTGTAAGACTATCAGAAACGAGAAAACTTGTTGCAGATGCCAACATGGCAGATGCTTTGGAAAATATTATAAACCTATGCCAAAAGAAAAACATTTCTCTTTTTATCATTACTTCACCCAATTTCCATAGTGTTAAGGAAAAACAATCTCCTCTACCACCAGCCGCTGAAGTTGCCATGGATATTATCCGACGTAATCATGCAAATTATTTGGATTTTTCGTCTAGTCCGGTGTTTACCGGACATCCTGAATGGTTTGCAGACAAGGTTCATTTAAACGAGGAGGGTGCCAGAATTTTTTCAAATATGGTGGCAGACAGCATAAGACACACTTTAGTTGCTTATGTAAAAAGGGATCAAAATTGAATTAATATACTCTAAAGGATTTCGACAGATTTCGAGTACCCCAGTTAAAAATTATTGTATGTATTGATTGACAAGTGTTGTGATTTTGTTGACGCTGTCGAAAGCTTCGGGTGTTGCTTTACTTGAGGGTATTTTTATTTTAAATTTATTCTCAAGAAAAACAAGCAATGAAACCATTGAAAAGGAATCGATATACCCGCCTGAAATTAGAGGCGTATCATAGGAAATCTTTTTATCTTCATCTTCCAGATATTCTTTGATGACATAATTTAAAACGAGATCTTTCATCTCATCCGTATTCATTTTTTCCATAATGTGTGATTTGATAATTGTATAAATAATAAAAAACTTCAACTCAATCATCTTCGAGAGTGGATGTATCACCAATCTCTTCTCCCCACTCTTTCGCATGAAGTAGTCTCCTCATTATCTTACCACTTCTTGTTCTTGGAAGTTTATCCATAAATTCGATTTCCTGAGGCATAGCAAGGGCTGATAATTTTTTTCTGGTGAAATTCATAATTTCAAGTTCAAGGTCTTTGCTTGGAGTGAAACCCGGTTTCAATGAAATAAAAGCTTTTACGACTTCCATATTGACTTCATCGGGTTTTGCAACAACTGCCGATTCTCCAACCCCCGGATACTCCAAAAGAGCCGACTCTACTTCGAAGGGGCTAACAAGGTGACCGGCGGTATTAATAACATCATCGTCCCTGCCGATAAACCAGAAATAACCCTCATTGTCCACGTAGGCCTTGTCACCCGTAATGTACCAGCCGTTTACAAATTTTTCCTGGTATTTTTTTTGATTCTTCCAATATCCTCTCATCATTGCCGGCCATCCGGGTTTGAAAGCAATCAGGCCAATTTTCCCGGGCTCATTTAAAGGTTCAAATGTCTTTTGATCCAGTATAACTCCGGTAATTCCCGGGAAGGGTTTTCCCATTGACCCAGGTTTTATTTTCATTCCGGGGTAATTCGAAACCATAATTGATCCAGTTTCAGTTTGCCAGAAAGTATCATGAAATTGTTTTCCGAACATTTTCCCTGACCACAGGACAGCTTCAGAGTTTAAAGGTTCACCAACACTGGCAAGATGACGAAGACTTGAAAGATCATAGTTTTTGACAATATCATTACCTGCTTTCATTAATGACCTTATTGCAGTGGGTGATGAATACCACATTGAAATCCTGTGTTTCTCAATGAATTTGTACCATGTTTGTGCCGAAAAACCTGCATCCAGAATGCACTGTGTTATTCCCATGCTCCATGGGCCAATAATTCCGTAAGAAGTTCCTGTAACCCAGCCAGGGTCAGCAGTGCACCAATAAATGTCATCATCCTGAAGATCAAGTATCCATTTGGTTGTAATGTATTGTGATACAAGAGAATAATGAACATGCTGCACACCTTTTGGTTGTCCGGTTGTACCAGATGTATAGTGCAGAACAGAAGGTGATTCAGCTTTTGTCGGGAAAATATTCATCTTTTCGACAGGAGAGGCGCTTTCGAGATTGAAAGCTACTTCCTTGTCATTAAGCATACTTGTTGTGTTGTGATCTACAACAATAATAAACTCCAGATGTGGAAGTTTGTCAAGGATCCTCCTGACCTTAGGCAGATGCTTACTTTGGGTGATGATTGCACGGGTTTGTGCATCTTCCATTCTTACATGAAGCGATTCATCTCCAAAAGCAGAGAATAAAGGCTGGACAATTGCGCCTATCTTTAATATTCCAAGAAAAGAAAAATATGATTCCGGGATACGGTCCATAAACAGGCAAACCCTGTCCTTATCCTTCAACCTGAGACTATTAAGAAACGTTGCTATTGTATTGCTGGCAAGCCGTACATCATTAAAAGTGTACTTTTTTTCAACTCCGCCGGAACTTTCATAATATAACGCAATTTTATCTCCTTTTCCTTTTTCGCAAATTCGGTCGGAACAGTACCAACCAATATTAATCACATTTCCATTCCTGTATTCGAGTTCATTTTCTGCCATAGACCAGGTAAAACTCTTCACCCGTTCTTCGTACGAACCAATATTTGACATATAAGAAGTTTTAGATTACCAATCTGATAAACAGTAAAAACTGTAAAAAGTTTATTAATCAATTATAAAAATGGTGCTATGGTATTAAGGTGCTATAGTATTACGGTACTACCGACCATAGTGCTGTAACACAAATGCCTTTATGATCCTTTGTGTACCCTTTGTGTACTTTTGTGGTAAAAGGATTTTGATCTTTTCAATGTCGTGCTGGCGCGGATTTGCAATCCGTGCCACTTAGCCTCAGCTGCAAACAGTGCATATTGTTCCGGTGAAATCGGTACCACGCAATTATGCGGCACAGATTGCAAATCTGCGCCAGCATAATATAAGTAAGCTATTGGTGAAGGTACCTTATTACCTTACCTGTTTGCAGTGCATACTCGTGCTGGAGCGGATTTGCAATCCGTGCCACTTAGCCTCAGCTGCAATCAGTGCATATTGTTCCGGTGAAATCGGTACCACGCAATTATGGGGCACAGATTGCAAATCTGCGCCAGCATAATATAAGTAAGCTATTGGTGAAAGTACCTTATTACCTTACCTGTTTGCAGCGCATACTCGTGCTGGCGCGGATTTGCAATCCGTGCCACTTAGCCTAAGCAATCAGTGCATATTATTCCGGTGAAATCGGTACCACGCAATTATAGGGCACAGATTGCAAATCTGCGCCAGCATAATATAAGTAAGCTATTGGTGAAGGTACCTTATTACCTTACCTGTTTGCAGCGCATACTCTATTTCGCTTCTTGTAGACGATCCTATATATCCGCCAGGGTTAATAACAAATATCTCATCTGCCAGATCAATCTTCCTTTTATGCATGTCATCGAGCATTGCTTTTGTATGTTCATTCCACACTTCTTCATCACCGGAATGACCAAAGAGACCAACACTTATTACTATGTTTCCTTCAAGTGTAAGCCGTTTTTGCTCAGCAATGAATTCATCTTTGAATCTTGTGCTCCCGCAAAGGGTAATAATTTTATATTTTCCGATCATAGTCCAAATCTAAGAAAAGATTTCGGGATTCTGTTTCGGTCACGCCATGGCATGGCCATTATAAAGGACGGGCTAAAAAAAACCGGGACAAAAGTCCCGGTTCCCATCAAACCAACGCATGTTAAATTATTAAAACCTCTAAATCTGTCTAATTTTCGTATTCTTTCAGAATATTTTTGACATCATCAGGTGCAACCCTGCCATAGGTTTTGTCACCCACGAGTACAACAGGAGCTAATCCACATGCTCCTACGCATCTCAGACTTGACAATGAAAATTTGTTGTCTTTTGTAGATTCTCCGACCTGTATGCCAAGCTCTTTCTTAAACTCTTCAAGAACTTTTTCAGCGCCTCTTACGTAGCATGCTGTTCCCAGACAAATGCTTATCGGATGTTTTCCTTTTGGAGTCATGGTAAAGAATGAGTAGAAAGTTACCACACCATAGATCTTTGCTACAGGCATATTTAGTTCATCAGAAACGACTTCCTGTACTTCTGCAGGAAGATAGCCAAAATGTTCCTGGCATGTATGCAGAACGTTTATAAGTTCCTGAGGATCATTATTAAAAGTAGTACATACTCCTTTTATAAAGTCCACATCTTCTTTTCTTAATTCAATTTTTATATGTGACATAACCGTGAAGTTTATTATTGACGAATATTATAATACTATTTTTTAATTATGACCTTTTTCTTCTTGTCAAAATAATGAGTATGAAGCAGATGATGCGATTTTTCGCTGCCCGGTTTACCAAGAAACTCTTCATAAAGTTTTATTATGAATGGATTCTCATGCGATTTCCGGAGTGGCTTTTTCTTATCTTCTGTGTAAAGGGCTTTTGCTCTCGATTTAATGATTTCTGAATTACCATGATGCAGGGGTTGTCCGCCTCCGCCGATACATCCGCCCGGGCAAGCCATAACTTCAATTGCATGGAATTTCGATTTTCCTGATCTTACATCATCAAGAAGTTTTCTTGCATTACCGAGTCCATGTGCAATTCCGATATTAAGAGGAAGACCATCAAAATCTATTGTTGCAGAGCGGACTCCTTCCATTCCTCTTAACTCTGTAAAGTCGAGCCTTTCAAGTTTTTTACCTGTATATAATTCATAAGCAGTACGGCAAGCAGCTTCAATAACACCACCTGTGGCGCCAAAGATCACACCTGCTCCTGTGGACTCGCCCAATGGAGCATCAAAATCTTCATCGGGTAATGTAGTGAGATCAATATTTGCCTGTTTGATAAACGATGCAAGTTCCCTTGTTGAAATAGAGAAGTCGACATCAGGATTACCATCAACAGAGAATTCATCTCTCTGACATTCGTATTTTTTTGCAAGACAAGGCATTATAGAAACAACAACCATGTCTTTGCGGTTAATTCCTATCTTATCGGCAAAGTAAGATTTGGCGATTGCGCCGAACATTTGCTGAGGCGATTTTGCAGTGGAAGGAACATCTTTCAGATCGGGAAAGTAATGTTCGAAGAAATTGACCCATCCCGGGCAGCATGATGTAAGTATTGGTATTCTTGCTGTTGTGTCGCCCTTCAGGTGCCTGCTCAGTCTGTCGAGAAGCTCAGTACCTTCTTCCATAATTGTAAGGTCAGCTGCAAAATCTGTATCGAATACATAGTCGAATCCGAGCGCCCTTAGTGCAGCAGTCATTTTACCGGTAACAAGTGTCCCGGGTTCCATACCAAATTCTTCTCCAAGTGCAGCGCGGACTGCAGGTGCAGTTTGAACCACAACAGTTTTTGTTGGATCTACAAGTGCTCTTAGTACCTGAGGAACATGATTTACCTCTGTGAGAGCTCCGGTAGGACAAACCGATACACACTGACCGCAATATGTACATGTGGAATATTCAAGATTCTGTTCGAATGCAGGAGCAACTGTAGCCATAAAACCTCTGTTAACAGCGGATATCGCGCCGACAGTCTGAACCTCATTACACATCATTTCGCAACGGCGGCACATGATACATTTATCAAGGTCCCTGATTATCGACGGGGATGTGTCTTTCCTGTAGGTTGAAACGGCAGCATATTCTGCACCAGGTATTTCTCTGATTCCCAGACGGTGAGCCATTGCCTGCAATTCGCATGTTCCTGATTTTGAACATACCAGACAATCTTTTGGGTGATCGGAAAGATGAACTCCATAACTGTGCGACGGGCATTGAGAACCCTTGGAGTATGGGTTTTGACAACCATTCCGGGTTCGCATTTTGTTGAACACGTAGGAGCAAGGTTTCTTCTTCCTGAGACTTCTGCAACGCAAATACGGCAGCCGGCGGGTTTATTTTCAATACCCATATCGTGCAGCTCCATATAACAAAGAGTAGGAATATCAATTCCAAGCTCTTTGGCTGCCTTTAAAATTGTAGTACCCTTTGATACCTCAACCTCTTTATTATCTATAGTTAGCTTTATAGTTTCCATTATTCTTTTCATTAATTGATAAATATTGCATCAAACTTGCATTTCTCCATGCATGCACCGCATTTTATGCAGATTGATGGATCAATTACGTGTACTTCTTTTCTTTCACCCGATATGGCATTTACAGGGCAAACTCTTGCGCATGCAGTACAACCTACACAGTTTTCAGCATTTACCACATATTCCATCAGGCTCTTGCACTGACCTGCAGGACATTTTTTATCAGTAACGTGTGCAACATATTCGTCATAGTAATTATCAAGCATCGAAAGGACAGGATTTGGAGAGGTCTGGCCAAGACCGCAAAGCGCAGTATCTTTAATTACAATACTCATGTTCTTTAATCTGTCGAGATCTTCCAGCGTGCCTTTTCCATCGCAGATTTGACCAAGCAATTCGTGAAGCCTTTTATTGCCTATCCTGCATGGTGCGCATTTTCCGCATGATTCTTCCACAGTAAACTCGAGGAAGAATTTTGCCATTGATACCATGCAGTCATCTTCATCAAGAACGATCATAGCGCCAGATCCCATAATTGAGCCTGCTGCAATGAGGTTATCAAAATCTATCGGAGTATCGAGATGTTTATCGGCAAGGCATCCTCCTGAAGGTCCGCCGGTCTGAATACCCTTGAATTTTTTACCGTTTCTGATGCCACCACCGATCTCGAAAATTACTTCTCTTAAAGTGGTTCCCATCGGAACTTCTATCAATCCTACATTATTGATTTTTCCTGCGAGTGCAAAAACTTTGGTTCCTTTTGATTTTGCAGTTCCAATACTGCTGAACCATTTTGCACCTTTTAATATTATTGCCGGAATTGCAGCAAATGTTTCTACGTTATTAACGTTTGTTGGCTGATTGCGATATCCTGATTCTGCCGGGAACGGAGGTTTCACTGTAGGTTCGCCACGGAGGCCTTCCATTGAATGAATAAGAGCTGTTTCTTCACCGCATACGAAAGCACCAGCACCATAACGGAGAGTGATATCGAAATTGAAGTTCGTGCCAAGAATGTTCTTACCAAGAAGGCCATATTCTCTCGCCTGCTTGAGTGCAATTTTCAGGCGTTCAATTGCCAGAGGATATTCAGCACGTATATAAATAAGTCCGTTTCCTGCGCCTATACTGTATCCGCAGATAGCCATTGCTTCAAGAACGGAATGAGGATCACCTTCAAGAACAGAACGGTCCATGAATGCTCCGGGGTCGCCTTCATCAGCATTGCAAACAACATATTTCTCATCTGACTGGTTCTTACGTGCAAGTTCCCATTTAATACCTGTTGAGAATCCGGCGCCGCCACGTCCTCTTTGTCCCGAATCCTTAACCTCTTTGATTACTTCTTCCGGAGACATAGATGATAAGACCTTTCCCAGAGCCTGATAACCCTCACGGGCAATGTATTCGTCAATATTTTCAGGATTAATAAAGCCGCAATTGCGGAGAACTATCCTTAATTGTTTTTTGAAAAAGCCCATTTTATTCGGATCGGAAACAGGTTCTTTGCTGATAGGATCTTTGTGTAGGAGCCGGGTTATCTTTCTTCCTTTTATGACGTGCTCTTCCACAATAGCCTGTGCATCTTCGGGTTTAACCTGGACATAAACGGTATTGTCGGGAAGTACCTTTACAATTGGACCTTTTTCACAGAATCCAAAACAACCGGTAAGAATAACCTGTACGGAATCCATCAAACCCTTTGCCTCGAGTTCGTCTCTTAAATTGCAGACAATAGCATCGCTCTCTGAAGAATGACAACTTGTGCCACCACAAACCAGGAGATGCGTACTGTATTTTGACATAATTTTTCCTCCTTATACGTTTAAGTCAATAGTTTGATAATTCACAGGGATAATCCCGTCAACGAGTTCACCTGTTTTGATATATTTTTCAATTATCTGATCGGCTCTTTTCAGATCTACAAAACCAAATACAACAGGATCCTGTCCGGGAAGCTTAACTTCAATTGTTGGTTCGGCATAACAGTACCCCATGCAACCTGTCTGAGTGACAACCGCTGCAATGTTTCTTCTTTCAAGTTGTTCCGTAAAGAACTCCATTACGTTCCGGGCTCCGGAGGCTATTCCGCAGGTTGCCATGGCAACTTTCACCAGTACAGACTTTTCATCTGCCCGGTTGCCAGACCCGCTTTGCAGTTCATCGCGTTTTTTCTTCAAATCGGCGATTGAGGTGATTTTTGACATTTTTTTAATTGTTATTTTGTTAGATTACGCTACAAAGATATGTAATTAGTGTGAAAAAAATAACATTGTGAATAAAATAACAGTAACTTATATTTAGTCTAAATAAGGGAACAGAAAATGATGTAGCTACCTCCTTTATAATTAGAAAATTATTAAAAATTAGTTGAAATCCACTAACCGCAAAGGTCGCAAAGAAATTACGCAAAGATCGCAAAGGTCCGATAGCCATCGGAATGGATATTAGTTTTTTACATTGCGTACTTTGCGCCTACTTTGCGTGCTTTGCGGTTAAAATTGAACTTTCTACTTTAGTTCTATCGCAAAACAGCATTCCCCAACAGCACCCTTCCGCTCTTCCAGAAAGCCCTGAAATATGGATCGTCTGTAATATATATAACTTCACCCGACCCGATTTTTTCCGATCCGATAACAATGGTGTTTTTAATTTTGTCCTTGTACTTGAATCCGGCAAAGCCAGAAACAGGTTCTTTATCAATAATATAACCAATATTGCTTCCTGTCGCAAGAAACGGATAACCCGCTGATCGTTTCATGACAAACCATTCTTTGCCCATGCCGAATGCATACGGATTGGTATCGTCCAGCTTAACTTTATAAATACTGCCTGCAGAACGCTCAGAAAGGCTATACCTTCTTTCATTTTCAATCTCGAATTTTTTAAGCAGAGTAGTATCATCGCTTTTTATCTTTTTCTCCACAAGTTTCTGTTCAGCGCTCCTTGTATCAACTGCCTTTCCCAGCGATGTGCTTTTATCTCCTGCAAAAATTGAAATGGAACTTTCCATCGCAATAACCCTTCCGCCTCTTTTTATAAAGTCAATTATTGTATCCTTTAATTTTGAATAATCACCCGAAGCAAGAATAAGAACATCGTAATTCTTCAGATCAACTTTGGCTGTGCCAGCGACATACAAAAGAGAAAGAGGGTAGTTGAGTTCTTTTTCAAAGAAATACCATATTTCACCCACTGATCCTGCAGTTGTGTTTTCGCCGCAAATCATTGCTACTGATTTCTTTTTCATCAATGGAGAGTTTTCTGATCCGAAATCTTTACCGCTTTCAACCATGCCGGTACTCGCTGGAATAAGAACTACCTGGCATTCATTTGCCGCCTCAGTGATCTTCTTATCAAAATCGGTTACAATATGAGTATTATCGCCACGTGCTATGATAAGGCTCCCCCGGTTGAAATTTTTGTTATTTATCACAAACGGTTTCAACGAATACCGGAGTTTGATATTCTTTCTGTTTAGTGCAGCAACAAGTTTCAGTTCATCAAATCCCGTATAATTTGCCACATATGCATATGGCTTCTCAGTACTCACTTCATTAATGATCTTCCTGATTTCGACCTTCCCCGTGTCTGCCGGGATTCTTTCAGCAATTGCATAAGCTTTCAGATTATATACATATGGTAGCGCCCATGCTGTGAGGTCATAGGAAATAGAATCGGCAGTTTTAGTATTTGGTTCGAAAAGCGCTTGTATAAAATGTGACTGTGGCTGATAAGCGCTGATAAGAATATCTCCCTTATCGATAGTTACTTCACCATTTTTGTTCCCGTAATAATCAAATGCTCGATATTTCTTACCTGGTGTCCCTGCGTAATTATATTTAATCTGATTTCTGTCAAGGAGATTCAGTAAACTGTTTATAACCGACTTCTCATTTGTTGCTTTGATAATCACTGATTTATACTGAAATTGGGGATTTTTTGTACTCTCTTCAAAATATTTATTGAATTCATTTATAAGTCTCTCCTTGTTTTCGCATGATACTTTAATAGTAGCCATCGATGCCGTGAAATGTCCATCGATCCTGTCTTTCAGAGTTAAGCGTATCTCCTGATTCCAGCTTAAATGCCAATCCCGATTGTCCGCCGCCACCTTGTTCATAGGTAAAACCGATAGCTCCGTTGAAAAGCGGCCAGGTATCACCATATCCGGGATAAAAAAGGTCAAAGTTTTCCTTTGTAAAATAAAGCTTGAATTTGGCATTGAAAAGAGTTGCATTTCCGTTTCCCATTATTTTCTGAAATTCATGTTGCCATGATGTTATTATGCTGTTCCATGGATCAGCTCCGGGAGCAAAAAAGAAAGTTGATTCAACTCCCATCTCGTGAAAATCTGCATGAACCTGCGGCATATACAGATTATAAAGATCTAATCTTTGTTGTGTTTCGGTCTGAGTCTGCCATGTCCAGTCGCGGTTAAGGTCGAAAAGGTAATGATTTGAACGTGCATTGGGCCAGCCCTGATTGTGTTCCCATGATTTACCGTCAGGATTTAATATGCTGTTCATCGAGCTTCTGTACCTGTTGACATAGAGGTCATGACCATCCGGATTCTGACAAGGATCGATTACGATAATGCAGCTTTTCAGATATTCGGACACATTTTCGTACGAACCGCTTACCAGCGTATAAAGTGTTTTCATAGCAGCTTCCATTCCAACTGCTTCATTTCCATGTACATTGTAAGCCAGCCATATAAATGGGATCTGATTGCCGGTAAACTCTCCTTTTAATAATCCTGTTTTGATAAGATTGTTTTTTCTGTATACTTCAAGGTTTGCCAGGTTTTCCTCACTCGACACGAAACAAACTCCAAGTGTCCGACCTTCATTAGTTTTGCCATACTCAATGTATTTAGCGAGATGAGATATGCCCGATATATATTTAAAATATTCAACCGCTTTATATTGATAGGTAAATTGCGTTCCTAATTCATATCCCAGAAATTCATCCGGAGATTTAATTGTCTGAGCCCGGAGTGTTGATACCAGGATCACATACGAAAATATAGTCAGAAATGTCCTTTTCATTTTAAAAGAATTTATTCCTAAAGATAGAATATAGTTTATTGAGTTTTTGTTTAATAAATCCTCCCGTTAAGCCTTTATGCCATTGCGCCTTTGCACCCTTTCACACATGAAAATAGCTATCCAGCCTTTTCCCCTTCTGCATCCTGTAGTGGACAAAAAGAAGAACCAGGGCAATAGGCAGAATTGAAACAGCCACAATTGCGGACCAGTGGATATCAACTTTTTTGAAAAGGTAGTTGTCAATAAAAATTTCGCTCACAATGCAAAAGCCGGAGAGAACAATAAACGCAAAAGCCAGAATATTAAAACCTTTTAAATGAGCCACATTCCAAAGAAGAATAACTATGCTGACAGAGATAAAAAATGCTACCGTAATCGGCAGACCAATACCAAAAAACCAATTTACAGGGGGATTGAAAAGATTAAACAATAACAACATTGACAGAATGGTAAACATAAGTCCCGGCACAATTATGAAATATTTTCTGAAGGCTAATAAGATCAGAGTGAGACAGATCCATGCCACGAGAATGGAAGTGTCGGCATACAATGACCATGACAGATTTTTAAAAATAACAAAATCAACAATTGTACAAACAGCTAATCCTGAGAATGATATTATCATTGAAAGCTCCCAGATGTGCTTCCTTGTTTCTTTTTTATGGAGCAAGATAATATCAGATGGAAAATGTTCTGATTTCTCTTTTACTTCGGAATTATCCGTTTTGCCAATACTAAACCCGCAAAGCGGACAGGATTTAAAATCCTCATCAAGTTCCACACCACAGTTAACGCAATAACTCATACTTTTAATCTTTACAGGTTTGTAAGTACTTTAACAGGAATGCCCGATTCGGTAAGATGTTTTAAAAAATGGCGTTCAAAGTTTGTCGAATCCGAAATATTGCCAAAACTCAATCTTAGCTGATTCCCGAATGTGACCATTGCACAACTTATTTTTACATGAGTATTCGGAGGTGTAGGCATTACTTCAAATGATTCAATAAGCTGTTCCATTTCCTCCGGCAGTCTAACTGAACCAAGATTTGTAAGTATTCCTGAGCATTGATTAGATCCGAGACGTCTGTAAACAGCTGAAATGGCAAGTGTTTTAATAAATAACGGCAGAAACCTGACAAGCGGACTTTTTTCATGCCCTACATTCTGAGATAAAAAGCGTGTGAGTTGTTTCAGGTCCGCACCGGTCTGGAGTTGAAATTTTACAATCATCAGAATCTCCTCAAATGAATATACTCCCAGTCTCAGATCAATTTCAGGCAATACGAAAAGCGAAAAATTACGCATTGTTTTACTCGGCAATTTTTTCCGGAGGTTTACCGGAACTTCTATTCGAAGAACACCTCGCTTTTGTTTCTTCACTTTGCCTTTCTCTTCAAGATATATTTCCTGGAGAGCATACATATAAACGGAAACAATATATTCTGTTATTGAGACATTGCTTTTACGGGCAACCTCAAGAAGCTTATCAAGGGCTATTTGTGAGCGTATTATTTTTAATCGGGGCTTTTCATTAAGCTGAAAAGGAAGATGCCATGCCTTTGTCAGTTTACCTGGAGGCGGGATTTTTTTCCTGAAAAACTTTTGGTATCCATCTTCCATTTCATCCTCTGTAATCGGACTTTCGGGCAAAATAATCCCTTCAGGATAGAGAATAGGATTCCCATTTAATTTGAAATATGTGTATAACAGTGATTTAAGATATTCAAAAGCTCCGCCGCCATCTGTCAGGATATGCATAAACTCGACTGAAATCCTGTTTTCTTTAACTAAAATCCGGTAAAGCGGTTCATTTTTCCGTTTGGCTGCAAAAGCTGTGCAGGGAATTTTTTCTTCAGTCTGAATCCGTGGTAACTTATGATTAAATTCAAGATAATGCCAGAACAGACCGCTGCCAAGCGAAACACTGAAATAAGGAAAACGTCCTGAAGTGATTTCAACCGCTTTTTTAATATCTGAAAACCTGATCGGTTTTTTCAAAGAAACAGTGATTCTGAACACAGAAGTCAGTTCTCCTGACATTATTGCCGGAAAAAGTTTTGCCGCATTATCAAGTTTTAACCAGCCAATTTCTTTACCCCTGGCATCGATCCCTGTCCCTGCATTTATCCCCATTCCCTTCATTTATAATCGTAAAAATACGAAAAAGTACGTCATTTCAACCGAAGGCCGGTAAGTACAATGAATTAAGCATAAAAATCTCTATTTTTGTTTTTCCTGTTTTTCTATAAAACTCAATTTTTAAATATATTTTCCATGAAAAGATCACATTTCTTTCAACTAATATCATGGCTTGTTTTATTTTCCACAGCTCTGATTAATACTGCAATAGCACAAGTTTCTCAGCCTGCTTTAAAACCCGATTCCATATCAGGTTGGTCTGATGATACACATTATAATATCAGGACTCTTGATCCCCAGAAAAATGTTGTTTTTAAAAGTGTTGATATAAAATCGGGGAAATCGGTCATCATACCTGCTCCAATTTCTGAAAAAGAAATATTATTACGGTCATTACCCGCAAATTCTAAATTTGGCGCGAATGACGTAATTAGTCCCGATAAAAAAAGCGCGATTCTTATAATTGATAACGACCTGTTTTATTTTACCATCGGCTCGACTGAACTGAAAAGATTGACGAATGACAAAGTACCTGAAGTCAATCCAAGATTCTCACCCGATGGCAGGAAAATTGCATATACAAAAAATAAGGATTTGTATGTTTTCGATCTTACGACCAACAAGGAGACCAGGCTTACATCTGATGCCACTGATAAGATTTATAACGGATATGCTTCCTGGGTTTATATGGAAGAGATCCTTGGCCGTACAAGCCGTTATGCTGCTTTCTGGTGGTCGCCCGACGGTAATAAGTTAGCTTTTCTCAGAACAGATGAAACTGAAGTTCCGGTTTTTACATTGAACAGGCTCGATGAAGCTGATGGCATTCACGGACGCATTGAAGCTACTCCATATCCAAAACCGGGGGACCCTAATCCAAAGGTTAAGATGGGAATAGCTGATCTGACAAGTAATTCAATCACCTGGGTAAAAACCGATTACAATGTCGACCAGTATATTGCATGGCCATTCTGGACTCCTGACAGCAAGAAACTGGCTGTACAGGTACTTAATCGCGATCAGAACGAAATTAAAATCATTCTTGCTGACCCTTCAACTGGCGATTATTCACAGATATATGATGAAAGCAGAAAAACCTGGGTTCAGTTCTTTGAGGATATTTATGTGATGAACGACAAATCAGGTTTCATTGTAAGAAGTGACCGGAATGACTGGGATAACCTGTATTATTATTCCTGGGATGGAAAACTTATTTCACAACTGACGAATCTGAACTTCAGGGTTACTGCACTTGACAGGGTTGATGAAGCGAAGAAGCTCGTCTATTTTTCCGCAACAGGTTCAGAATCGACTGATTCTCACATGTTCAGAGTAGGCCTTGACGGCAAAAATCTTTTACAGTTATCATCGGGCTCCGGTACTCATCGCGTAAGTATTTCACCTGCAGGGTCATACTACATCGATACATGGAGTAGCATAACTAGTCCGGGTTCAATAATCACATATGATAAAAAAGCAGAAAAATTGAGGGAGATATTTAAATTTGATCGCCCTGACCCTGCAAATAATTCAAAGTCTGTTTTCCTTAAAATAATGACATCCGACGGCCTTTTTAACATGCCTGCAATAATCACCTATCCTGTTAACTTCGATTCAGTCAAAAAATATCCGGTTGTTTTTACCATATACGGCGGCCCTGATTCAAAAAATGTAAGCAACAAGTGGCAGGGAAATAACGCTTCGTGGTATTCGAAGAATGGGATTATAACTTTTACTGTTGATCACAGGGGTTCAGGACAATTTGGGAAGAAGGGACTTGATTACCTCTACAGGAATCTTGGAAAATGGGAAATTCTTGATTATGAGGATGCTGTGAAATGGTTAAGGACCAAATCATATGTTGACCCGGATAAAATTGGTATCACTGGGAGTTCCTATGGTGGTTATATGACTTGCCTGGCGCTGACAAAAGGCGCCGGTTTCTGGACTCATGGTTTTGCAGGGTCCTCTGTCACCGACTGGCGTCTTTATGATGATGTTTATACTGAAAGATACATGGACACCCCAAAGGATAACCCCGATGGTTATAGAGACGGTTCAACACTTACTTTTGCTGATAATTATAAAGGGAAACTTTATCTGATCCATGGTGATATGGATGACAATGTGCATTTCCAGAATTCAATTTATCTTATTTCAAAGCTTGAGGATGACGGAAAGATATTTGAGTTTATGCTATATCCCGGCGGACGCCATGGATGGCGGGGATTAAAGGCAATCCATTCCAGAAATGAAGCATATAATTTCTGGTTACGAAACTTCTTCGGAAAATAGAAATCGAAACCTTAGTGAACCTTCGGGTTTTTCCTTTGTGATCTTTTGTGAATGTACACGAATGTAACACAAAGTAACACAAAGGGAAAAATGAATTACATACTTGTTTAAATTTTTAAAAATGAACCTACTCCGCTCTTTTTCTCTGAACGCCTTTCTGTTGCTGACAATTATTGCAAATGCTCAGAAGGATCCGGTAATTGACAAAATAATTGACCTTGGAAAGAATGATAACAAGGTCATGGAACATGCTGATTTTCTGACAAACCGTTTTGGTGACCGCATAATTGGATCTGATGGATTTAACAGCGCGTCTGTATGGGCGGTTAATACAATGAAGTCGTGGGGAATGATGGCTGAAATGCAGGAAGCAGGTGAGTTACCGGTTGGATTCAACAGGGGCGCCTGGTTCGGTAAAATGATTTCTCCAAATGAGGAAACACTCGATTTCGGGACTCCATCATATACCTCCGGAACAAAAGGCAGACAGAAAGGTCATGTTGTGATTTCACCGAAGACAACTGAGGAATTCTGGAAAATAAGAGATAGTATAAAAAATGCCTGGATCCTGATCGACGGAACCAATACCGGGTGGCCACGCGACAGAAACGGAGAAACAGAGCTTATTGGCCTTATAAGGGAAGCAGGGGCACTTGGAACAATTCAGCTTTCAACATTCCCCATCAGGCTTCTGTTTCAGAAAGTTGATTCCTGGGAAAATCTTCCAACCTTGCCTGATATAAAACTCGTTGATAAACAATACAATGAGATTAAAGATAAGGTAACAAAAGGTGAGAGAGTTGTACTTGAATTTGATATCCGTAATTATTTCCGTCCCGGCCCTGTCAAATATTACAATGTTGTAGGATGGATTCCCGGAACCAAATATCCTGACGAATATGTCATTCTCGGAGGTCATCTCGATGGATTTGACGGAGGATCAGGCGCTGTTGATAATGCTTCAGGAGCAACAGTAGCAATGGAATCTGCGAGACTTATTCTTGCAGCAGGTGGCAAACCTGAACGAACCATAATGGTACAATTATGGGCTGCGGAAGAATATGGTTTGCTGGGCTCTGCAGCATGGGTCAAACAAAATCCCGACAAACTTCCAAGAATTTCCGCTGTCTTTAACCGTGACGGTGGAACAAATTGTATATCAGGGATTAGTGTTTCAAAAGCAATGATGCCTGATTTTCAGCAGGTTTTAAAGCCAATCCTGGGACTGAATCAAAAATATCCTTTTGAACTTACCGAAAGGACAAAGCCTTTTCGTAAAGGAGGCAGGGGAGGAACAGATACGTTCTCATTTCTGCAGAAAGAAGTTCCTGCGTTCGGTTTCAGTACAAAGGGTGAACAGGTATATGGGAGAACCTGGCATACTACTCTTGATACATATGACCAGATAATTCCTGCTTATGAGGAATATTCATCTCTGGTTACAGCTGTTGTGGCATATGGGATTGCCAATCTTGATCATCTTTTGTCAAGGGAGGGTAATTTTATGCCCGATGGCATCTACGCAGATTTCAATACGAATAAAGGAAGATTTTCAGTTATGCTCGATTATAAGAAAGCTCCAATGACGGTAGCAAATTTCATTGGACTGGCAGAAGGCACAATCTCAAATGCTTCTTATCCTTTAGGAACGCCATTTTTTAAAGGATCAATCTGGCACAGGGTTGTAAAAGGACATGTAATCCAGGGCGGAGAACCATCATTTGTAAAAGATCCCGCAAATGTGGAGGGAAGCTCGACCGGTTATGAAATTCCGAACGAAATAAGCGATCTGAGCCATAATAAAGCGGGAATGATGGGAATGGCAAATGATGGTCCAAACACTAACACATGCGAGTATTATATAACGCTTGGTGACAGATCCTATCTTGATGGTAATTATACTCTTTTCGGGGAAGTAACTGATGGCATGGACGTTGTGAATAAGATTGCGCAGGGAGATACTACCTTTTCAGTGACAATTATCAGGGCAGGCTCTGAAGCAGAGAAGTTCATTGTTAACGACGAAATTTTTAAAGATCTGGTTGATAAACAATGGAAAAAAGTCAATGCTGAATCGGAAATGAAGAAAATCGCGACCAAAAAATTCATTTCAGCGAATTATTCCGGCCTTACTACATTGCCTGATAGCGTGAAATATAAGATCCTTGTTCCGGGGAAAGGTGATAGTCCCGTTGATGGTTCAATGATTGAGGTAAAATATAAGGGAAGACTTGCAAATGGCGTGAATTTCTCAAGTTCAGCTGATAACGGCAAACCTGTAGCTGGAAATAGCCCGGTCGTTTTTTCTCATGTAATGGGCAAAGATGGTCTGATAAAAGGACTTGATGAGGCATTGAAAGAAATGAAATCAGGAGAAACAAGGCTCCTTATTATTCCTCCTGATCAGGGATACGGGATAAAATCTGCTTATTACGGAAAAGAGATTACGGGTCAGAAAAGATTTGTTATATCACCCGGGGAAACAATTATACTCGAAGTTACGTTGATTAAATTCAAATGATAATATTTTTTTATTGATCATGTTTCTCATGATAAATTATTGTTTATTAATTTAGTAAAGAAATTTTTATCATATTTAAACGGATCAAAATTCGAAATATGACAGTAGGTGTCCTCAAGGAATCGGAATCTGAAAACAGGGTAGCGCTGCTTCCCGCTGAAGTAGCGACTCTGAAAAAAATGGGTATCGAAGTATTGATGGAGTTAAATGCAGGATCACGGGCGTTCGCTGCTGATTCGGATTATCTTTCTGCAGGGGCGCGATTGGCAGAACGCAAGGATGTTATTTCAGGAGCAGATGTGTTAATTACAATTAATCCTCCGGTTCACGATAATATTAATTCTTTCAGGGAAGGTCAGGTGATATGTTCCGTCCTTAATCCTGTGGTGAACAGCGAATGGCTCGATAAAGCCCGTCTTGCGTGGTCTGTCCGTTCTTGCTCTTGATCTGATACCCAGGACTACCAGAGCCCAGTCGATGGACATACTTTCATCAATGGCAACTGTTGCAGGTTACAAAGCTGTTCTTGAAGCTGCATCATTATTGCCAAGGTTTTTCCCGATGTTCATGTCGGCTGCCGGAACAATTAAACCATCACGCGTCCTGGTACTGGGAGCTGGTGTAGCCGGATTGCAGGCTCTTGCAATAGCAAGAAAGTTAGGCGCTGTGGTTGAAGTATTTCGACGTCAGATCGGCTGTGAAAGAGGAAGTAAAGAGCCTTGGCGGAAAGTTTGTTGAAGTGGAAGGAGCAAAGGAAGATGCATCAGCCGGAGGTTATGCCGTCGAACAAACTGAGGATTTCAAAAAAAGGCAACAGGATCTTATCCAGGAGCGGGCAATTGCTTCTGATGTAGTAATAGCTACTGCACAGATACCAGGGAAAAAGGCTCCTGTACTTATTCTGAAAGATACAGTATTATTCGATGAAACCAGGATCGGTTATTGTTGATCTTGCGGCTTCTACCGGAGGGAATTGTGAATTAACGGAGCCCGGACGCAACATTGTTGATAAATGGGGTTCACATCATCGGGAAATCAGATTATCCTTCAGACATGCCGACCGATGCAAGTAAAATGTTCGGATGTAATATAATTAACCTTCTTAAAATTATGGTTGATAAAGAAGGCAAACTTATTCTTAATATGGATGATGATATTATTAAGGTAACAATAGCTGTTCATGGTAAAGCCTATATCAGTCAGAGAGTTAAACAAATATTGAATATAAATTAGTTATTTCCCATGGAAAAAATCCTGAATTTTATTCTGATACACAGAGAGATTATATTCATCGTTATCCTATCTATATTTCTGGGTATTGAAGTCATAAGTCATGTTCCGGCAATACTGCATACACCATTGATGTCAGGAGCGAATGCCATTCATGGCGTTGTAATTATTGGTGCAATAATTGTTATGGGTCATGCTGAAACCACAAGTTCTATGATCCTTGGATTTGTGGCAGTTGTGCTTGGAACCCTCAATGTTGTAGGAGGATTTGTCGTGACAGACAGGATGCTCGAGATGTTTAAAAAGAAGAAGTAAATCTGAGTTATAAATAATTCTCATAAACCAGTTTATGCAGGCACATTTTGGGATACCAATTCTCGAGCTAACTTACATAATAGCATCGGTTCTTTTCATTCTTGGCTTAAAGATGCTGAGTCATCCGCTTACTGCCCGCCGTGGCAATACACTGGCTGCAATTGGCATGGTTCTGGCCATTATAGCAACTATATTATTTCATCAGAAAGATGGAAAACCAATCGGTAACATTGTGTATATCCTGGTTGCCATTGCAATTGGTACTGCCATCGGCTGGACTATAGCCAAACGTGTAAAAATGACTGCTATGCCTCAGCTTGTCTCATTTTTTAACGGGATGGGAGGAGCGGCAGCTGCTTTAATTTCAATGGTTGAATTCCAGCATGTTAATCCTGAACTGATAGCAAAAAGCGGAATGGCAAACGGACAGGTGCTGGCTATTCTTCTTGGGCTTATGATCGGTACGATATCGTGGGCAGGGAGTATGATAGCCTTTGGAAAACTTGACGGCTGGATAGGAGATATGCGCATTAAGGCAATGAAATATGTAAACCTTGCCATCCTTGCCGTACTTATAGGATTTATAGTTTATATAATGACACGTCATGTTCAGGCAAGCAGTGAACTGACTCCTCTAATGTATATAATGTTTGCTATTGCTGTTATATACGGAGTTCTTTTTGTTATGCCGATTGGGGGAGCTGATATGCCGGTTGTTATTTCTCTGCTGAACTCATTCACAGGAGTGGCTGCTTCGATGGGTGGATTCCTTTATAATAACCAGGCAATGCTTACCGGAGGTATACTTGTCGGATCTGCAGGTACAATACTAACCGTACTGATGTGCAGGGCAATGAACAGATCGTTGCTTAACGTTATCATAGGTGTGTTCGGTGGAAGTAGTAAAGGAAATGGAGAAGAAGTAACAGGATCAGTTAAAGAGATATCAGTATCGGACGCTGCAGTGCTTTTAAGTTATTCGAAAAAGGTAGTAATAGTTCCGGGATACGGTCTGGCGGTAGCACAGGCCCAGCATATATGCCATGAACTCGATAAACTTCTTGAAGAAAAAGGAGTGGAGGTTAAATATGCGATCCATCCCGTTGCAGGAAGGATGCCGGGACATATGAATGTTTTACTCGCTGAAGCTGATGTACCTTATGAACAGCTCGTCGAGAGCGATGAGATAAATCCTGATCTTCCAAACACCGATGTTCTGGTGGTGATTGGCGCCAATGACGTAGTGAATCCGGCTGCAGAGGATGATCCTTCCAGTCCTATTTACGGAATGCCGATTATCAAAGCACGCGATGCAAAGAATATCATTGTTTTGAAACGTGGAATGGGTAAGGGATATGCAGCAATTGAGAATATGCTGTTTTACAACGACAAAACCAGGATGTTGTTTGGCGATGCAAAAAGCACGCTCCAGAATCTGGTGAATGAAGTCAAAAGCTTATAATACAAAGTTCTTTTTAACCACAAAGCACACAAAGACAACCTCCGCTGAAACTTCGGTGGTTGAAAAAGGCACAAAGGGCACAAAGTTGAAATCTTATGTTTAAAACCTTTGTGATCTTTGTGTAAACCTTTGTGAACTTTGCGGTTAATGGATTTCACCTTATCCAGTAGTTATTTTATGATGAGGTTAAAAGAATAAGTTTCCATGAAATGAATAATGTAGAAAAGCTCTCCGCTCTGCGGGAATCAATGAAGTCTCATGGTATAGATGTCTATATTATTCCATCAACAGACCCTCATTTAGGAGAGTATGTACCTGATCACTGGCGTATAATACAATGGCTCGCAGGATTTACCGGATCATTCGCAAATGTATTCATTAATGATTCCATTGCTGCATTATGGACCGATTCCCGATACTATATTCAGGCTGCTAATCAACTTCAGAATTCAGGTTTTGTTCTTGTGAATTCTTTAAATAGTTCACAACCCGATTTCATATCCTGGGTGTCGGAAAACATAGATATTGGGAACAGAATCGGACTTGATGACAGGATTTTCTCAATTGAAACTACCCGAAAACTTGAAAAATCAGTGGAGCATAAAAATGTATTCTTTGATCTTGATTGTGATCTTATTTCTAACATATGGCAAGACAGGCCACCTATGCCACATTCAATGGCATTTGACCATCTGACAAAATATTGCGGCAAGGGACGGGAAGATAAAATTCACGAGGTCAGGCAGGAAATGCAAATGAGACATATTGATTATCATCTTCTTACATCACCAGATGATATTATGTGGCTGCTTAATCTCAGAGGCAACGATTTTAAATACAGTCCTTTACTTATTTCATTTGCTATCATCAATGAGGAGCAGGTTCTTCTGTTTATTGAAGAAAGTAAGATCCACTTAAAACTTGCTTCAGAATTTGATAAACTTGATATAGTAATTCTGCCTTACGAAGAAACCGCAGGGATGATTTCGACATTATCAAAAGATTCCACGCTTCTTCTGAATCCGGCGACAACTTCCTCAAATCTGTTCAACTCAATTCCAGCGGGGATTAATATTATTGAAGACCTAACCATTCCTGCACGACTTAAAGCAATAAAGAATAGTGTTGAAATTGAAATGATCAGGGAAGTAATGAAAAGGGATGGCGTTTCGCTCACTAAATTCTTCTTCTGGCTTGATAAAAATAAAGAGACAATCTCAGAAGTTTCTCTTGGGTTAAAGCTGGACCTTTTAAGGTCAGAAAATGAGAATTATCTGGGACCGAGCTTTACAACGATCGTAGGATATAATGATCATGCTGCACTGCCACATTATTCAGCAACAGTTGAATCAGATTACATTATTGACAGGAATGGTCTCCTGCTTGTTGATTCAGGTGGACAATATCTCATTGGCACTACCGATATAACCAGGACAATTTCTTTAAACAAACCTTCAGAAAAGCAGAAACGCGATTTTTCTCTCGTACTTAAAGGGATGATAAACCTGGCAATTGCTAAATTTCCTGCCGGGACGAGGGGTTCGCAACTTGATATTCTGGCCAGGAAACCGCTATGGAAATATGGGTTGAATTATGGACATGGTACCGGGCATGGTGTCGGATTCTGTCTGAATGTGCATGAAAGTCCCCCAAGTATCAGTCCTCCAACCGGATCCGATTCAAAAGCAGTAATTCATCCTGGTATGCTGGTGTCAGATGAACCTGCAATATATAGAGAAGGGGAATATGGCATCAGGATTGAAAACCTTATTCTCTGCATCGAAGATTCTCAGTCAGAATTCGGGAAGTTTTTGAAATTTGAGACCGTCTCGCTTTGTTATATTGATAAATCTCTGATTGACACTTCATTACTTGATCAAAGAGAAACAGATTGGTTAAATTCCTATCATAGAGAAGTTTATGACAAATTAAGCCCATTCCTAACTGAAGAAGAAAGATCATGGCTAGAAATTAAGACTGCAGTCATACCATAGACTTTAATTTAACCACAAAGCACACAAAGAAGGCACAAAGGACACAAAGTAGGGACGCAGAATTCAGCGTCCCTACTATAATATAGACCCTTGTGTACTTTGTGTAAAACGCGGACGCGGCAATCTGGCTCCTTCGCTAAAATAGCCCACCCGGGCTATTTCTTAAGGCTCGGCCCCCTTTGTGGTTAATGGATTTTGTCTTTATCAACAGACGAATTTTATTTTGATGGCCGCATTACGTTTTCCATCAGCACTACATCTATCACCGGAAACTCAGTAATTCTTAGTCTTGCACATCCGTATGGAACCAATGTAATAACTTCAGCATCACCTTCTGGTTTTACAGGACTTAGAGGAGGAACATCTGCTGAATTATCCTTCATCGTCCATTCAGGAATTTTCATCCCCCTTGCTTTTATTACAACCGGTGCATCCTGAGTCCATTTAACATATTTCCCTGAATCAGCTGACCACACCATATCGCCTTTATCTGAAAACGGATATTTAGTTACCGGATTTTCAGTCACGTTTATGCCTCTCATCGGATCAGCCTTACTGATGAGCAATCCGTAATTCCAGGAGCTTTTTGGATCAATTTCCCAATCAACACTTCCTTTATAACTGAAATTGTCATAATTGATCTTAACGCTTTTAAAATCCTTATCTATTCGTAATGAATAGTAAAGAGGTCCCCTCATCAGGGAAACTGATTTGTTAAATTCTTTCCCGATCTTAATCTGCATGGGAAAGTCAATGATTATCTGATCACCGTTTCTCCATCTCTCATCGAGCTTATATGTTGAGATATTTTTTAGTTTTACAATTCTGTCTTTAAATTTAATTGTAACCGAATCGGCCCATCCGGGAATTCTCAAGTCAATGGGAAATCTGACTGCCTTTTCAGTACTTATTGTGAGTTTTACATTTCCTTTAAAGGGATAATCTGTTTCTTCTGAAATCGATACTTCTTTGTTGTTGGCGACTTTTGCTTTCACCACCGAAGGGCCATAGGCAACGAGTGCGAGACCATTATCATTGGTTGCCATCCACATGTTCTCAACGAACTTCGGCCATCCCTGATGCATATTTGCGAGACAGCATGCAAAATTAGGCATTAGACCATAAATATTGGAATAATCTCCGTTGGTTGTCCAGTCGCGTTTTGCCCCGTTTACAAGTACCTGATTTGCCTGTTGATCATACTGGTGCGCCCACATATCGGGAGTAGTTGTTCCCGGAAGTGAGTTGAATGTCAGAAGTTCAAGTCTGTCAGCCAAACTGTTATTTCCGAAAATCTCATAGAGCTCTTCCAGAGAAAACATGTATTCCACAACCGAGCACAGTTCGCTTCCCTGGCTCGGACTTTTCCCTGAAAGATGTTCGTCTCCTGAGAACCTTCCACCCGGTTGGCCATGATTGCGATCATATTTTTCAATTCCTGCAAAAACCGCATTTTTGAATCTCTCATCCTTTGATTGCTGGAACCATAACCCCGGATATTTTATAGCCATCGCATTATTTACAACATGTGCAGTAAGACCATCCGGGCCCCAGTTAAGAGGTATTTTTTTATCAGCCGAAGCAGCCGAATCCCAGGGAAATTTTTCGTAGTAGCCTGTCCAGTCAGAACTGTTTTTCTGTATAGAACTTATTGTTTCAAGGATCCAAGGTTCACCGGTTTGCCTGTATAGCCAATATCCGACAACGGCATTTTCCATTGCACGTACACCTCTCCATTCCTTATCGGGCCAATCGGGTTTTGTATCATGCAGGTATCTGAAGTATTTTGTCAGAACATCCAGGGCCCGCTTATCTCCTGAGCCCTCATAATACTGCATAAGCACTTTATTTGCAACCGCAAGTGGCCAGCGGTCCTTGTTTTTTGCCGGGCCATACCATCCGCTGTCTCTGCTGCTTGCGAGTATTGGTTCTATCCATGTTTTAACCTTTGTAATCAGATGTTCATCATTTAGCAGATACGCCAGCGGTACGAGTCCATCCAGATAATATGGGCCACGTTCCCATGCCTCTCCACTTCCGCCTTTCCATGCTGAATTAACCAGATCGGGCCAGAAATCATCAAGATTACCTGTTAGGCCTGATGCCTGGTTCTGAAGCTGCGATTTTAACCATCCGGCAGGTTTAACTGTTCCAAGTGGCAGCCTGATATAAGCATTCTTATATAATGGTTTGGCATTGCTTTTGTAATTTGAATTCGATTCTTTCCCGCAGCCCGAATAAATCAAAGTACTTATAGTCAGAAGACTCAGAATTAGATATTTTTTCATGATTTAGAAAAATGAATAGATCAACCATAGTATTAAAATTATGAATAACAATAAATTGCCGTTGACTTAAGTCAACGGCAATTTATTATTCATTCTTCAGTGATCGCGCCGGATTCATTACCGAAGCCTGGTATGCTTTGTAACTAATTGTAACAAACGTTATTATTATTGTCAGCAAAGCCGCGATAATCAGAAGCGTCGCTCCAATATTTGTCCTGTAAACATAATTCTTAAGCCAGTTATGCATGAAGTAATAGGCGGTTGGAGTGGCAATAATTATTCCGATAGTAACAAGTATAAGAAAATCACGTGCAATCAGTTTTAATATTATGGATTCGTTTGCTCCGAATACTTTTCTGATGCCAATCTCTTTAGTACGCTGTTCAACCATATATGAAGCCAGACCAAATAATCCAAGACAAGCTATCAGAATAGCAAGGATCGTAAAGATCGTGAAGATCAGTCCCCGTTTTTCATCTGCAACAAATTGACCGTTAAATCTCTCAGTAAGATACTGATAACCAAAAGGCTGGTCTGGAAATATCTCCTTCCATTTATTCTCGATGAAGCTTAGAGTTTTAGTATTTTCAAGTCCGCTGAGTTTAACATAAACAACATTGGTATTACGGGGTCTGTAAACTAAAAGAAGCGATTCAATGCCATTATACATTCCGGTTTGGTGATAATCCTTCATAACACCTATCACTCTGCCGTTTATGAAATAGTTGGGCGCTTGTCCTAATGTAACTTTTTTACCGATTGGTTCAGCCCAGCTCATCCTTTTCACAAATGTTTCATTGACTACAACTCCTGCTATAGTATCGGAAGGCATATCTTCCTGAAAATCACGGCCACTTGCCATTTTAATGCCAAGGGTTTTTATAAAATCATAATCCACTATGGTAAAATTAATGCCCCTGTTTGACATTCCCTGATCTGTTTCTACCTGGAATATTACTTTGCCTGATCCTGAACCGACAGGATTGCTTGTAGATGTCACATATTTAATGTTTTGATTTTCACGGAGAATCTGTTTCAGAACAGTATATTTTCTGGCCATATCTCCATTAAGCTGAAGTTCAATAACATTCTTTTGGTCAAATCCCTGATCCATCGTTTTCATAAATTTAAGCTGACGAAACACAACCAGTGTACAAATGATCATAATTACTGACACTGAAAATTGGATGATTACCAGTATTTTTCTAAATAAACTTCCTGCAGATCCCTGCGTAATTTCACCTTTAAGAACCGTAACAGGACTGAACCGTGACAGAAAGAATGCCGGGTAGCTCCCTCCGAAAATCCCAACAATGATAACAACTGCAAAAAGGCTGAGGAGCACAACAGGACTATGAAGTATACCGAGGGTGAATGATTTGGCTGCAAGCAGGTTAAACTTAGGCAATAAAATTATTATCAGGATGATACTGAGAATAAGTGAAATGAATGTAAATACCATGGATTCTGATAAAAATTGCATTACGAGCGGACTCCTGCGTGAACCGACAACTTTTCTAAGGCCGACTTCACGTGCACGGCTAGCCGACCGGGCAGTTGCCAGGTTCATGTAGTTCATGGCTGCTATTAAAACAAGAAATATCGCTACAATACCAAAGATGTAGACATAAGTAATACTTCCGGTCGGTTCAGGTTCCTGGGCGTTAGTTGAATAAAGATGAATTCTTGTCAGTGGTTCGAGATGATATTTAATAGTGATCTTCAGAGATTCAAATATTGTTTTCATATACGCATCGTACATACCTTCCAGCTTCTTTTCAAATGCTTTTACATCTGTCTTTGCCGGTAGCAGTATATAGGTAAATACACCAAAATTTCCCCAGCTCCCTATGTTCTTGGGGAGGTTATTCCTTGCTGCCAATGCATCAAAACGGAAATGAGAATTGGTTGGAACATCCTGTATTACAGCAGTAACTTCATAGGTATCAGCTCCTGATGTGAGAGTTTTTCCAATTGGATCTGATTTCCCAAAATATTTATTTGCGATTTTTTCAGTCAGGATGATTTTTTTTGGAGCGAGAAGCGCTGATTTCACTTCACCTTTCAGCACTTTATATGAAAAGACGTCGAACATTGTTGAATCGACAAAGAAAAAATTTTCTTCATTGAACTCTTTGTCCTGGTATTTATACAGGGCCCTGTTCATGGGAATAAATCTTACTACCGACTCGACTTCAGGATAATCATGCGCTACTTGTGGGCCAAATGGTAATTGAGCAACGATCCATGTGAACTGATCGTCGGGTTCCTTGATTGTAGAAGAAACACGGTAGATCCTGTTGGCCTTCTCATGGTACCGGTCATAGCTCACTTCGTCAGATACGTAAATAATGAGAAAGATGGCGCTTGTTATGCCAAGAGTTAGTCCAAGAATATTCAGGAAGCTGTATCCAAGATGTTTCAGGATATGTCTGAGCGCAGTTTTAATGAGGTTTTTAAACATAGCGGGGTTTATAAGTAGTCAGTCAAATAAAGGTAAATCAAAATAAATTAAGTATCCAAAAATAAAAAGAAGTTTAACAAGAGATTAACAATATGTAAGATGTATTATAGGCGATTGGCGATGTATAATTCCTGCTCTATAGCCGACGCTGCACTCTATTTATCCTCCGTCACCTTAACGTCATCAAACCATCCAATTCCCTGTCCGGGCATTCTTAGGATCAGGTTAGTTTTGACATGTGCAAGTGTATCCTTTGGAATTGTAACAAACGTCATATAGAGTCTCCAGTCTTTATCAGGAACAAATCTCGCCTTCGTGAAATCTCCAAGCGAAATCTCAACATACTGTGGCATCTCTTCTCTGGTTATTAGACGTTCATTATTGTTATTCGTTACAATGGAAAATTTCTGTTCAGGGTCAGATTTTGCCCAGAGAGAGATTGTGTATGAAGCTCCCGCCCTGACAGAAATGGGAAAGAATCTGATTGCCAGACTCTTATCCTGCTCAGGAGTAATGATTCTTAAAGAATGCCTGCCTTCAACATAATCCCTTGTATCGAGAAAATAGGTGGCGCCACGGTCTCCACCCGGGCGTGCGTAACATGCTGATGGCAACCCCGGACTTGAAAGATCTTCAAATCCGCCATCTTTGATCATGTTAGTACTTGCAGTTTCCGGTCCTTTTTTATCAGGGAGAACATCAATCAGATAAACCTGTGATCCCAGGGCAGAAAACTGATCTGAAATTACGCCATTGTTAAATGAAATCACACGATTCTCAAAAATCACTCTGGCTTTTCCGCTTTGTAAACCTTTTATCCTGAATATTGTACTTACCGGTTCATTTATCTTATTTACAGCCAAAACTGCAAGTTGCCCATTGTGAATCCTTGAAGTAACTAAAATGTTTTTTGATGTTGAAGTAACAGGAAGTGGAACTTCGTCCGAAAGGAGCCATGGTGTCAACTCTGCTACTTCCATTGCCATTCTGCCGCATTCACTCCATGTTGCAACAGATTTTGGAAAATAGTTCAAACCCTGCCTGACGAAATACTGAATTCCTGTTGCCCCATTTATGATCGACTGCCATGTCATCGACCGGATTTCCTGGATAGTGGGTTCCCTGCTCCATAATTCCCCTCCTCCAAATGACTGTGGTATGATCCAGAATGGTTTCTTGCCCTTGAATTCAGAACTCAGGCGGGAAGCAACATCCCCCGGGACTGTCACCGGATTATCGGGTATTGGATATGGATCAGCCATTACTATATCGAGTGCATCTGAATATTTTATTGCCGAAAGGTATGGAGCCATGAAGACTATCGAAACAGGATGCCACGGATCATTTTCCTTAACGATTTTGTATATCTCTTCAAGTTGTGAAGGAGTTATTGAAATACCATTTGGTTCATCAGAGATGTACCATCCCAATAGTGCAGGGTGATCTCTGAATGTTTTTATTTCCTCAACCAGTCTTTCTCTTTTCTCCTTATCATCAATGCCGTCAATTTTTGACCCGACACCTCCTCCTCCTGAAACTGAAAGAAGGTTATAATGAACTTTCATTCCGATCTGGGCACAACGGTCCATATATGCTTTTCTTTCGTGCAGAGTCTCTGGTGCTATCTTCTGATAAGGTGATATGACATTAAATCCTTTTACAGCTTCTTCTTCAGGCAAAGAGGGGTAGACCGGTGAATAACAATAAAAACCAAAAGGGAAAAAGGGTAATTTATTTACGATCAATCCACCGGTGAGTCTGTCAGTTTTAACTTCATTTGATTTGTGTGCAAGAATTATAAGCTCTGATCGCGAAGTGTAAATAATATTCTGATTGTTTGCCGTGCTTATTATGGCATTGATATTATAAACTGAAGGTTTGAGAGAAATCCGGAATGGTAATCTGAGAATATCTGTCCCCGTGATACCGTTCCATGAAATGATGATATGATCACCGGTCTTAATTGTAACAGATAATTTTGTTCTTGAAAATGCATCGGGTAAATGCAGCAGGAATTCACCTTTGTTTTCAAATGAATAGAAACTTTGTCTTGGAACAATACTAAACGATGATGAATCAATTATTTGACCGGTTACCCAAAGCGGCAAACAAGCAATTATTGAGAATAACAAGCAAATTCTGGTATTCTTTATTTTCATTATTGGAGGAAAAATTTGATGTGTAAAAATAATCAGTTTTAGGCAAGGTGTTAATAATCGTCATCTTTATTTACATATCTTTGGTCTACCTAATCTTTGTATGTTGAAGACCCGGCATTCTATAATCTTGATTTTTCAGGTTCTTATTCTTCTATTGACTTTCCAGCCATCTGTTAATGCTCAGCCTAATCGTCTCCAGTTTAAATATCTGACTCCCGATAACGGACTATCTTCCTCAATAGCTTCGTGCATTTTTCAGGATCATAAAGGATTAATGTGGATCGGAACGCCTGATGGTTTGAACAGTTACGATGGAATTAATTTTGTCGTATACAAAAACATTTCAGGAGATTCATCCAGTCTGGCTGATAATGTAATAAGAACTATGTTTGAGGACCATAATAAGAATTTGTTTGTTGGCACCGAGAATGGTCTTTCTATGTATGACCGTGATAATGATTGTTTTGTTAATTACGTATGGGTCAAATCATCTCCTTTACATGGCATAAGTTGCACTGTCTCAAAAATAATAGAAGACTCTTCCGGGAATTTTTTTCTTGCCACCAATGATGGGCTGATATATTTTGACCGAACAAAAAACAAAATAGTACGATATTCACCTTCTGCTGATAATGCCGCGAGTATCAGTAATTTATCGGTGGAAAGTGTGCTCGAAGATTCAAAAGGCAGATTATGGGTAGCAACCAGAGGTGGATTGAATCTGTTTGATAAAGAATCCGGTACATTCAGGCATATAGTAAGGGATGAGGCGGGGAACGATCTGGCAGATGCCATTTTTGCCAATATTGCTGAAGACAGGGACGGGAATGTTTGGTTTGGAGGTATTGAAGGGCTTTACTGTTTGAAAAACAATCTGAAACCAGGATTCGAATACCTCATTCATTATAGTCATAATAAAATTGATAATAACAGTCTGTCTATCAATTCGGTCAGATGCATTTTTGTCGATGACAAGGGTAATTTGTGGATAGGAACTGACAATGGCGGACTTAATTTATTTAATAAGGAAAAACGGAATTTCTGGCACTACAGAAAAGATGATTATGATCCCCAGAGTTTGAGCAACGAAGCCATTGAATCGATATACCAGGACAAAACAGGCAATTTATGGCTTGGTACATACACAGGAGGTATTAATATTTCTTTGCGGAACCGCGAAGCTATTATTAAATATGAAAATCTCCCGGGCGCCCCGTTAAGTCTTAGTCATAATACGGTAACTTGCTTTTCTGAAGACAGGGGAGGGCGTGTCTGGCTGGGAACTGATGGAGGAGGGCTTAACCTTTTTGACAGGAAAACAGAGCGTTTCCAGCGCTATAATCTTGATAACTCATCTTTAAGCAGCAATGCAATACTCTGCATTCATGAAGATTCAAAAGGGCTGCTCTGGATGGGAACCTGGGCAGGGGGACTGGTTAATTTTGATTATAATACCGGGAAGATGACATGTCTTACTGAAAAAAATAGTGGTATTCAGGACGATAATATACATTCTATTGAAGAAGGCTATCATAACGACCTCTGGCTTGGAAGCTTTGAGCATGGTTTGATACATTATCAGATAAAAGAAAAGAAATTTACAGAGTATACACCTCAAAATAGTGGTATTGGAAATGAGATGGTACTGAAAATCTCAAAATTTTCAGGTGGTCGGTTCCTTATTGCTACCACTATGAATTTTCAGATTTTTTCACCCGACGAAAATCATTTTATCACGTATACAACTGATCCACAGAATGCAAATAGCCTGAGTTATCCGAGGGTTACAGATTTTCTTATTGAGAGTGATACATGTATATGGATTGGAACGCCAGACGGTTTAAACCGGTTTAACCCGATAACCAATAAATTTATACGCTATTATAAAAAAAATGGTCTGCCCGATAACTTCATCGAAGGGCTCACCTCAGATAAGCAGGGGATTCTATGGATAACCACTAACAATGGAGTGTGCAGGTTTGACAGTAAGAATATGACATTCAGAAACTATACCCGGGCAGATGGCTTTCAAAGCAATGAGTTCTCTGAAAGAAGTATTCTGAAAACCCGTGAAGGAGATATATTGATGGGAGGTACAAAGGGATTTAACATTTTACATCCTGATAAAATTTCAGAAAATAAAAATATTCCGGATATATTAATTACTGATCTGAAAATATTTAATAAAAGCGTAAAGCCGAAAAAAAATTCCCCATTATCAAAGAACATAACTGAATTGAAATCGCTGACCCTGTCGCATGAACTTTCTGTAATCACATTAAATTTCGCTGCAATGGATTTCTCAGCCCCCGAGAAAAATCAATATGCGTATATGATGGAAAACTTTGACAGGAATTGGATTTTCTCAGGAAATAAAACAGAGGCAACCTATACAAATTTGAATCCTGGAAATTATATATTCCGCGTAAAAGGTTCAAATAATGACGGTGTCTGGAATGAGGCTGGGACCTCAGTAAGAATTACCATACTTCCTCCATGGTGGCTGACCTGGTGGTCAAAATTTATAATTGTCAGTGTAATTGCTTTAACACTAACATCCATTTACTTTTTCCGTGTAAGGCAGTTAAATAATCAGAAGATATTGCTGGAAAATACTGTTGCGGTAAAAACAGCTGAGCTAAAAGAAATGAATGCATCAAAAGACAAATTCTTCTCTATTATCGCTCACGACCTCAAAAATCCTTTCAATACTATCATTGGTTTCAGCAAGATGTTGAATGAAGAAGCAGATTCTGAAAATATTCCAAAAACACGTGAAATTGCAGGTATGATAAATTCTTCTGCCTCTCAGACTTTAAGTTTGCTTGAAAACCTGCTGGAATGGGCTAATTCTCAAAGAGGTAAGATTAGCTTTGAACCAAGGCAGATTCATTTGCAAAGTCTTATGAATGAAGAACTTGCCACTTTGAAAGGCGTAGCAACTGCAAAAAACATTGCACTGAGTCTGACCTGTCCTGAAAACTTATCTGTTTTTGCCGACAAAAATATGATCAAGACCATTTTACGCAATTTGATTTCGAATGCCATTAAGTTTACTCAGAGAAATGGACGCGTGGAAATATTCGCTTCGTCAGATAACAATGGAGTGAGAGTCGCGGTTGCCGATAACGGAATAGGCATCTTAAAAGATACCATGACGAAACTTTTCAGGATCGACGGTAATCTTTCAAGTCGTGGTACGGAAAATGAAAAAGGCACCGGATTAGGACTGTTTTTATGTAAAGAATTTGTTGAGAAGCATGGTGGAAAGATCTGGGCAGAAAGTGAACCCGGAAATGGAAGTACATTTATATTTATAATTCCTTCGGACAAAAAATTGTAATTCTGAGATTGTCCTCAAAATTCCCAATTTTATTAGTTTATACTAATTTCTGCAATCTTGCAGATTATAACTGATAAAATGATATCTTTAAATTGAGAAATTAAACGTACTAACCTATCCTTTCGGAAATAAGTCCTTCATGAGATATTTCGTGATTTCATTGTTTGTATTTATCCATTTGACATGCCTCTCAGCACAGCAAAAATATTCGAGGTTTGGATACCTTACAATAAATGACGGACTTTCCAGTAACCGGATACGGTGTATATATAAGGACAGTAAAAACTACCTCTGGATGGGCACTGATGTCGGACTTGACAAGTACGACAGTTACCAGGTAAAAAAGTACAGGAGGACTGATAAAGTCTCGGGCTCAATAAGCAGTGACATTCTTACCTGCATTTATGAAGACAATAATAAGAATCTCTGGTTTGGAACTTATGATGGTTTGAACCTGTATAATCCGTCGAGGGACAATTTTAAAGTATTCAAAAATAACAGTTCCGATAACAGAAGTCTTAACAGCAACTGTATTACAGGCATGGTTGAGGATAAGAATGGAAATTTGTGGATAGTAACTGACGGAAGCTGTCTTAATCTCTGGAACCCTGCAACAGAGAGTTTTACAAGGTATCCATTTACAAAACAAATATATGGTCTTTCAGTAAGGCCGTCGAGGATGGCTGCTCTTGATTCAAAAGGTTATATATGGGTTGGTTCTTTGAGCCCCGGGATAACACGATTCGATCCCGCTACCGGCTTGTTCACACAGTTTAATGATACTTCTTCAAAGTTCAATTACTACAGTTATAAAAGTTTGTATATAGACAAACAGGATAAAATATGGATCGCAACTGATGGCATTGGGTTTTTCTCATACGATCCGGAAACTACAAAATTTGAACATTTCGGACTGAAAGGCGATGGGAAAGGCACCAACCTTAATTTCATACTTGATATTATACCGGAAGATGATCGTTTTCTGTTGCTTGCAGTTGATCAGGGCGGTATAAACAGGTTCGATAAGGTTAAAAAGACCTTCGAATATATAATGAATGACAATTCAATTGATGGATCACTTAATAATAATGGAATATGGTGTTTTCACAGGGATAAGGAAGGAATTCTATGGATTGGAACCTCGGGCGGCGGTATAAACTTCTTCAATCCAAAAAAAGAAAGATTTAAATTATATGTCCATAATAGTTATAATCCCAAATCCTTGTCTTACAATTTTACCGGCAGCTTTTTTGAGGACCACCTGGGGTTTATCTGGATTGGAACAGATGGAGGCGGACTTGATTTGTATGACCCAAAAACTGACACATTTGAAACTTTTAAGAACGACCCTCATAATCCGAATAGCATCAGCGGAAATGTTATCAGGGGAATTGCTGAAGATAAAGATCATAATATTTGGATTGGTACCTGGGATGCCGGACTTAATATGTATGACAGAAAAACCCGAAAATTTACAAGGTTCACACATGATGAAAAGGATCCGCTAAGTATTTCAAACAAAACTATTTGGAATTTATATATTGATAAAAATAACACTCTCTGGATAAGCATTTATAATATTGGGATAGACCTGTTCGACCTGAAAAAGAAACAAGTTACCGAAAGGTTCCGTTACGACCCTGAAAAGCCAGGTTCAATCAGCGGGAACAATTGCTGGTTCTTCTATGAGGATAATGACAATAAGATGTGGATTTGTACTCAAAACGGGCTTGACATTTATAACAGCGCTACCAGGTCATTCAAAGTGCTTCATTTTCCCGATAATGACATAGCTGCAGTCTTTAGGGATAAGTCAGGTTATATATGGGTCGGAAGTAATACAAAGGGATTATTTATGTGTAACCCTGATGGAACCGTTCTGAAAACTTACGACATTACTAATGTCCTGCCTAACAATAGGATACATGCAATCACTGAGGATAATAATGGAGATATCTGGATCTCCAGCAACTTTGGGATAAGCAGGCTGAATCCCAGAATTCAAAGTGTCAGAAGCTATTCTAAAGAAGATGGTTTGCAGGGAGATCAGTTCTATCAGCAATCGTTTCTAAAGACCCGCAAGGGTGAATTGTTCTTTGGCGGGTATAGTGGTTTCAATTCCTTCTACCCCGATAGTCTTAAGGACAATGACTTCATTCCGCCTGTTTATATTACCGATTTTCAGATATTTAACAAACCAGTCGAGTATAACGGCTCACAGTTCCCGACTCACATTAGCGAGGCAAAGGAAATTAAGCTTGACTGGGATCAGTCGGTCTTTTCATTTTCATTTGCGGCCATTAATTATATCCATCCTAAGAAGAATCAATACAAATACATGATGGAGGGATTTGAAAAGGACTGGAATTATACCGACGCATTCCGCCGATATGTTACGTATACTAACCTCGATCCCGGTAATATACCTTTAAGGTAAGCGGTTCAAATAATGATGAAGTCTGGAATGAAGTGAAGGAGTCTCATTGAAGATAATCATTTTACCTCCATGGTGGAAAACATGGTGGTTCAAATTAATCCTCGTTGCCGTAGTAATTTTGATCTTCATCTCTCATCCTTTATTTTCGTGAACGGCGGTTGATTAAGCAAAAGCTACTTCTTGAAAAATCGGTTGCAGAAAAAACAGCTGAATTGAAGGAGCTTAATGCTTCAAAAGACAAATTCTTCTCAATTATAGCTCATGATCTTAAAAATCCTTTCAATACAATCATTGGTTTCAGCGAAATGCTTAAAGATGCCGTAGTATCAAATGATGACAAAATAATTTACAAGTATGCCTCAATGATAAATGTTTCTTCAGTACAGACGTTCAGGTTACTTGAGAACCTTCTTGAATGGGCTAATTCACAGCGAGGTAAAATTTCATTTGTTCCTGAAACGATTAATGTAAGTGAACTTATTGCTGAAGAATTTTCGATGCTGGATGATATGGCAAAAGGCAAGAATATTGGACTTATCAGTAATGTTTCAAAAGAAATCGTAATAGCAGCAGATAAAAACATGTTAAGGACGATCCTGAGAAATCTTATCACGAATGCTATTAAATTTACCCATAAAAACGGCAAAGTGGAAGTGAATGCAACAACATATATAAATCATCTGGAGTTGGCTGTATCAGACAACGGAGTGGGAATGAGCAGAGATATTATGTCGAAACTTTTCAAGATAGATGCAAATCTTACTTCCCGCGGAACGGAAAATGAAAGAGGAACAGGCCTGGGTTTATTTTTATGCAAAGAGTTTGTTGAAAAACATGGGGGTAAAATCTGGACTGAAAGTGAGGAAGGCAAAGGGAGTACCTTTAAATTTCTTTTACCCTTCGATCTGAGATCAAATTGACAACTACCTGATGAAAAGATCACATGAAATTTCAAGAACACTCCCTTTCTATGCTTTTGTCGGAGGAGTTTTCCTTATAATTGTATGTCAGAACATTTTTTCAAACGGGATGTTCCTGGACGGATTAATCTATTCTGCAGTTTCGAAGAACCTGTCTAACGGCATCAGGCACTTTCTGGCATCTTCATTTTACAGAAACTTTAATGTCAGATTTCCATGAGCATCCACCATTGGCGTTCGGTCTGCAAAGCCTGTTTTATACATTTTTCGGTGAAAGCAGATTTGTGGATAAAGTTTACTCCATATTTACAGTTTTGATCGCAGCGCTTGTTATTGTGAAAATATGGCAGACTCTGAAATACAAACATGCTTGGCTTCCCTTTTTTTATGGATGATTACTCCTACCGTATTCTGGTCATCATATAATAATCTGCTCGAAAATACCCTGACTATCTTCACTTCCCTTTCTGTCTGGTTTTATCTGATAGCTCAGGAGAAAAGGCGGTTTATGTTTATAATTCTGGCCGGCTTAATGCTTACTTTGGGATTCCTTACAAAAGGGTTTGTTGCATTCTTCCCATTTTCATTTCCATTCTTGTTGTGGATTTTTCTCAGACGGATCTCGTTTGGAAGAATGGTTTCAGACACTGCAGGAATTGTAATTTTTTCCTTACTTCCTTTGATTATTATGATCTTATTATTCCCGGTTGTAAAAACAAATCTGTTAAAATATTTCGATAGCCAGGTTGTTGGGAGTATTAAAAATGTAGTCACAGTAAACTCACGTTTTTATGTTGTACAAAGGATGTTCTCTGATCTGGTTTTTCCTGCATCTCTTAGTATTTTATTTCTTTTATGGAGACATTTCAGAAGCTCAGTTTCAATTATCCTGAAAGAAAACATCAGGAAATCCCTGGTTTTTGCTTCACTTGGTCTGACCGGAGTACTTCCTGTTATGATCAGCCTTAAGCAAAGCGGTTTTTATATACTTACAACATATCCTTTCTTTGCAATCAGCATTGCAATACTGGTTTATCCGTATCTGGAGTCACTCCTAACTGAATTGGACTATAAATCAAAGGGTTTCATTTTTTTCAAATGGATAGCTTATGCAATGTTTGTGGTTGGAATAATATTATCCATTTCGTTTTCAAATCATTTCAGCAGGGATAAGAACAGAATAAAAGATCTCGATCAGATAATTACAAGTATTCCTCGCGGAACTATAATCAATATCAGGCCTGAGATGCGTTCAGATTGGGCGCTTCATGCATATTTAGGTCGATTTGATGATATTAGTTTAGATCCGGATCTTAATACGGGAAGAGAGTATTTATTAATAATGAATGAATACTATTCAGATACATTAAATAAAAAGTATTCAATTGTAAATTTAAAAACTACAGATTTTAAGTTATTTAAGAAGATAAGCAAATAGCGGCTATCAGAATACAATCCTGACCTTGACCCGATCATCAACCTGCTTCCCTGATTGTCTTGCAGGTTTCCATGCAGGACCCGATTTAATCAGCCTTATAGCTTCATCAGAATATTGTTTCCCCGGGCTGCTGATTATTCTGAACATATCAAGACTTCCGTCAGCCCTGACTAAAAAGCTTAATGAAACTTCTTTACTCTGTCCGGTGATCAGACTATCAGGTTGATGAATATTTTCCCTTATATATTTATCGAATTCCGGTTTTCCATTTACAGGTTGAGGCGGTATGTGACCAGGAACATTTTCTTCAACTGTGGATGCAACTTTCCTTATTGACCTGTCTCTTGTCGTTGCTCCGGCTGGCGCGGAAATTCTATCCTCGGCAATTTCAGATACCACTGTTTGAGATAAACGATCAGCGAGGATTTCATTATTTTCAGCTTGAGCCGGTTTTGAGCTTATTGTATCATTCACATTTTTTTCAGGTAATCGCTTCTCTTTTATTTGTTCCACATTTTCACCAGCGGCCATAGCTGCTGATATCCTTTTTATCTGATTTTCCTTCATTATAATAGTTGTTTTTCCGGTGGAACGGATTTAGCTTCTGATTCTGTAATGGGTTTACTTCTTGATATTTCCAGAACCGGAGGTTCAAGAGTATTTAATGCTATCTGTTTTGAAGATCTGTTTTTTTCAATGATTATGAATATGGAAGAAATTGCTACCAGGATAGCAATCGTGGCGGCAATCCGGTAAAGAATAAATGGCTTCCTGCCTGATAGTTCTGACCTTTAATCGTTTTTTCAGATCGGAAATATCATCTTCGGCTGAACCTGGCAGAATGGATTTGAAACCCTCCGATGATTCTTCAGTGAAGGGATCTTTTTGAAGCTCTCTTTCGAAAGAGTTTCTCTCTTCTCCTGACAACTCATTCCGGTGATAACGGAAAAATTCCGTTAACCTGCTTTTTCTATTTTTGTTCCTGCCTGACATGTTTTTCTTCAAGACAAAGTTTCAGATTTCTTTTTGCATTCTGAAGATTGCTCTTAACTTGTTTTTCATCGAGGTTGAGATTTAAAGCAATCTCATTATAACACCTGTTTTCATAATAAAACAACAATACGCATTCTTTTTGTTCACCCTTTAATTTTTCTATGCACTTTTCAAGTTCTTTATCCAGGTTTTGTTCTTCTTCATCCATAGGATGCAGAACTGTTGAATTTTCCATAAAAACTACCGATTCACTCATCCACTGCCGCGATTTTTCTTCAAGTGATTTCTCGCTTCTTATCTGCATCAGACAATAATTTTTTGTTACAACATACAACCAGCTCTTAAAATTCCCGATTTGTTGTTTTGGAATTTCAATTATGAGTTTCTCAAAGATCTGCATAACGGCATCTTTCGACTCCTCACGGTTTTTAAGATATTTCAGACATACACCATATACTAGGTGCATATAATCAGAATATAATTCCCCAAGCGCTTCAAGGTCACCTGATCTGACAAATTTCTTCAACAGATCCTCATCGGTCTTTACTGCACTTTTATTATTTCGTCTGATAAAATTCATTCACTGTGCTGTCGGGTTTATCTGTAAAGAATAGCTTAATTCGAAATCCATTAACCGCAAAGGTCGCAAAGTTTCTACGCAAAGGTCGCAAAGAACTGATCTATAGTATTTTTTACTTTGCGTGCTTTGCGCCTTCTTAGCGTGCTTTGCGGTTAAATTGGCCGTTTTTAAAATTGGATACTTCTTTAAAGATAACCCAATAAATAAAAATAATCATGATGATTTATGGAATTTCATAAACTCCTGCATCCTGTAAGAAAAGTTTAATTAATAAATTATGTTTATGAAAACCACTTTCTCAATTTTAGCGATTTTGCTTCTGGCAACAATATTGATTGCTTTTACAGAATCAAAAACAGTAACAGGAACAGTTACTGATGATCAGGGACAACCTCTTCAGGGAGTATCTGTAAAAATAAAAGGCTCTGCTGGTTCTGTCCTTACAGATCTTAATGGAACCTACAAAATTGCTGTTGATCAGAATTCAAGGATTCTCATATTTTCTCTCGTCGGGTACAAAGATATGGAAGAGAAAATAGCAGGCAGGGCTGTGATAAATGTAAAAATGCTGCTTTCAAATGCAGAACCTCTTCAGGAAATGGTCGTAGCAGATAATGCCAGCCGTGACAAAGCTGCAAAATCGTTCGCAGGTGTGCCATCATCTGTTATGGGAAGTTCAGCTCAGCGTTCTTTCCAGCGGTACAACAACAATTTCAATACCGAAGGCTATGCATCAATCAGTGAAAATGGATTTAAAAATGCCAGGAATAGTCCGCTTTCGACATTCTCAATTGATGTTGACAATGCCTCATATTCGAACGTCAGAAGATTCATCAACATGGGCGAATTGCCTCCAGCAGATGCAGTTAGGATCGAGGAAATGATCAATTATTTCAAATATGATTACCCCGAGCCGAATGGTCAGCATCCATTTTCAGTTTATACTGAGCTGGCAGTTTGTCCCTGGAACAGCAGACATGAATTGTTGCATATCGGTCTTCGAGGCAAATCAGTGGACAAGTCATCACTTCCACCATCAAACCTGGTATTTCTGATTGACGTTTCAGGTTCGATGAGTGATCCGAATAAACTTCCGCTTTTGAAATCAGCTTTCAATCTTCTTGTTAATGAGTTAAGACCTCAGGACAGGGTGGCAATTGTGGTGTATGCAGGTGCTGCAGGTCTGGTTCTTGAATCAACACCAGGCAACAGGAAAGAAACGATTTTAGCAGCAATTGATAATCTTAACGCCGGAGGATCCACTGCCGGAGGTGAAGGTTTAAAGTTGGCTTACGCTCAGGCAGAAAGCAATTTCATAAAAGGTGGAAATAACAGGATCATATTGGCTACTGATGGTGATTTTAATGTGGGCGAATCGAGTAACGGCGGTATCGAAAAACTTATAACAAGCAAGCGCGATCTTGGCATTTTTATCACTGTGCTTGGGTTTGGAATGGGAAATGTAAAGGACGATAAAATGGAGATCATAGCAGATAAAGGGAATGGCAATTATTCATATATCGATAATCTCCAGGAAGCAAGAAGAGTGCTTGTCCGAGAATTCGGGGGGACACTTTTTACAATTGCCAAAGATGTTAAATTTCAGATTGAATTTAATCCCGCGAAAGTTGCATCATACCGGTTGATAGGATATGAAAACAGGCTTTTGAATAATGAGGATTTCAATGATGATAAAAAAGACGCAGGTGAGATGGGTTCGGGACATAATGTAACAGCACTCTATGAGCTGGTACCTGCAGGTTCAGATGAGTCTCTGCCTTCGGTTGATCCTCTTAAATATCAGAAATCTGAGACAAAGGATTTTAATGAAAACAGTACTTCCGATGAATATGTCACAATAAAGATCAGGTATAAAAAGCCGGATGGGAACACAAGTATGCTGCTGGAAAAACCTGTAAGAGGACATATCAATGAAATCAGCGAAGCATCAGACAATTTAAGATTTGCAGCCGCTGTTTCGGAATTTGGAATGATACTAAGAAACTCTGAGTTCAAAGGCAACGCAACGCTTGATGGTGCCGCAAAGCTGGCAAAATCAGCTAAGGGTGAGGATGAAGACGGTTACAGATCTGAATTGATCAGGTTAATTAACACGGTAAAGGATATGAAGGTTGTGGCTGATAAAGAATAAACCCTCATTTGTATATGGATTTGTGTAGTGAACGGTCGCGACCGTTCACTACATTTTGATTTTTGAGTAAAAGTTATCCTTATAAGTATTGCTGACCGGAATTCTCTGGTCAGCAATTATTATTACACCTCTCTCAACTGATTTTATTTTGTCGATTGCCACGATATATGACTTATGCACTCTGCAGAATTTATTATCGGGGAGGCTCTCTTCGATCCTTGCGAAACTTTGCAGCGTCATAACTTTTTTCCCTTTGCAGATTATCCTCAGATAATCTTTCATTCCTTCAATATAAAGAATATCATCAATATCAATTCTTTCAAGTCTGTACTCAGTCTTGACGAATATGAAACTGTCATTTTCCGATATTTTTTTGTTGGAAAAATGCTCCATTGCTTTATTGACCGCCTGCAGGAAGCGTTGGAACGAAAACGGTTTTAACAGATAATCGGTGACATTCAGTTCGAACCCTTTGATTGCATACTGATCATAGGCAGTGGTTAAAATAACCTTTGAAGATGGATCGATAGCTTCAAGAAATTGTATGCCGGTCAGTTGTTCCATCTGAATGTCGAGGAAGATCAGATCCGCGCCATTCTCTTTGAGCCATCCTAATAGCTTCAACAGGATCATCAAAAGTTCTGACGAGCCTCAGTTCCGGAACCTTGCTGATGAAGCCTTCCAGCTTTGACAGGGCCAGGGGCTCATCATCAATTGCTATACAGTTAATTTGCATTAGTATTGATTGTAAGTTTCACATGGAAGAGTTCTTCACCGGGCTCAATTACTAATTGATAATTTCCGGGATATGTAAGATCAAGTCTTTTTCTGAGATTTATCAGTCCGGATCCTGAGTTTTTTCCGGAGTTAGCGTATATTATTTTCGTGATAATTTGAAATATCAAAGTCAACGTAACCTGCTTGTCTGATGAAAGTTTTATATCAACACAAGGTTTCTTTATTCTGAAACTGGCAAATTTGAATGCGTTTTCAACAAGAGGAACAAATATTGCCGGAGGGATCATAACATTCAGATCTCCAGTTACTTCAAACCTGATATCTTCCGGGGTTTTAATTCGTATCCGGTTAAGTTCAATAAAATTATGAATATATTCTATTTCCCTTTCAAGATCGACTACATCTGATACTGTTTCATAAGTAAGATACCGCATCATTTCCGAAAGCCTGATCAGGGCTGATGAAGCTTCATCAGGATCATGGTGTATCAGTGAATCGATATTATTCAGAGTATTAAAAAGGAAATGAGGGTTGAGTTTGCTCTTTATCAGTTCCAGCTCAATTGCGAGTTTCTGTTTGTCGAGTTCAGCCTTCTGATTCATTGTTTTAAACCAGTTGATGATCACACCAAAAAATGAACCAAAAACAGCTGCGGTCAAGTACAGGAAAATACCCGCTCATGTGCATTTTGAATGAATAATCCCGATAGAAATTGTGAAAAGAGCCTTCAAAGATATCCCTTGAAAAAAATAAAATTGTATAGCCAAAAAATGGCATTATCAGCACTATAAGAAAAGAGATTATAAAAAACAGATCAAGCCTTTTCCGTCTTGACAAGAAACGGTACCATTACCAGGTAGAATAAATAAAAAACCACCATCAGGTAAAGGAATGCAATAACATAACCGACAATCATTTTGGGCGATGGGTTCTGCGACAGAGTGGAGTAGGGCAGGTTTGCACAGATTGCAAACAACCAGATAAATATGTGTATATAGGTGATCCTTTTCTTACTCATGAATTTTCAATAACATATTCCTTTGAAAGCTAATATTTTCACGATGGAAACTAGCTGGTTCCTGTTATAAAGATAATTCTTGTTTGGAACAGCATCAATACATTATTATACATATACTAAACTTTATCGTCATAATTGGTGTTTTACTCTTTGAATTTGACTTATCGTTATTCATGAGATAGTCAAATAAGACATATCGATGATTAAAATGGTATATTTGGAGCCTAATTCCAGCCTGAAGAACAGTTATGGAAAATAAAACGTATTTTCGCTTCGGCAGAAAGATCGACTACTCAACAGATTCTGGATGAATATAAATTAGTCAGGATCACAAAAATTTTTTACTGAGATTTTTGGTGCCGTGACAGGAATTGGCGCTGTAATTGATAAAAATCGCCAGGTTATATACGCAAATGAAGAATTCCTTTCGATGCTGGGCATCAATTCAATATGGATATTACTTGGAAAGAGACCAGGGAGAGATCTTATCGTGTTCTAACGTCACTTGAAGCTCCATCTGGTTGCGGCACATCCCGGTCATGTGCACATATGCGGATTAATAAATACAATTCCTTGAAAGTCAGAGAACGGGAAAAAAATAATTAAGGAAACTCAGATTTCAGTGACCCTGAAAGAGAAGAGCGAAGAATTGGGACATTAAGGTTATTTCAACTCCTATTGCATTTTAATGGAGAATTGTTTTACGTACTTATTTTACAGGATATTAGTGAGATCTAAAAGAAGAGTTCTCTTGAACGGATCTTTTTCCATGACTTATTGAACAGCGTAGGAGGTCTCTACGGATTACTCACTGTATTAAAAGAAGAAACAAATCCCGAGCAGACAAGGGAACTTATCAATCTGTCTGAAGAAACAAGCAGGAATATTATAGATGAAATATTAGCTCAGAGGCAGTTCCGTGCTGCTGAAAATGGAGAACTCAAGGTGAATATTGAATCAACTAATTCTCTTGAACTTCTTGATATCGCAATCGCGAAAATTGTCTATCATCAATCAGGGAAACAGAAAATGATTATCAGAAGTGAAGATTCTGCAAATGTAGATTTTGATACTGACAAAATCCTTCTCAGCGGGTTATGATCAATTTGCTTAAGAATGCATTGGAGGAGACTGAAACAGACAGGAAATATTTCATCAGGAATATATAATAATGGACGATGAGTTAACTTTCTGGGTAAAAAACAGAAAGTCATGACTGAAGAAGTTCGGATGCCAGATGTTTAATAGAACTTTTAGTACAAAAGGTGAGGGACGAGGTATTGGTACATATAGTATAAAATTGTTAACTGAGAATTACCTGAAAGGTACCGTAAGTTTTGTAAGCAATGAGTCGAAAGGGACGGTCTTCAGTATAAAGGTCAGGAGAGAATTTCCTGCCGATTAGAAAAAAGATGAATAATGAATTCTATTAGATCAGGTGATGTCAGTTTTATTTGTAATGATACCACCGCCCGTACTTTCTCAATCGAGCTAAAAAAATATCCGTCCAGACAATATTAAAAGATGCTGAGGGCTTTTAAACTGAGCCGTTTCTCAGAAATACATCTATTTTTTTAGCAACTTTTCTGCCTGAGGCAATTGCATTTACAACCAGGGTGGCGCCGCTGACCGAATCACCTGCAGCAAATACTTTTTGTCTGCTTGTTAAGTTGATTCTGATCAACCTTTATGTTTTTTCTCTGATCGAGTTCGAGCTCAAGTTCAGAAAGTAATCCTTCAAGAGCCGGATGTACAAATCCCATTGCAAGCAATACAAGATCTGCATCCAGAATTCTTCGTGTGTCTTTTACTACCAGCATGGTATACTTTGTCATTTACCGGATTCCAGACAACATCCTCGACCTCAATTCCCTTTACCTGATTATCCGCTCCATGGAATTTGACTGTAGCCAGGTTCCAGAATCTTTCACATCCCTCTTCGTGCGAAGTTGAGGTTTTCAATACCTTTCCATAGTACGGCCATGGATTGTTATCTGACCGTGTAACAGGTGGCTTAGGCAATATTTCTATTTGCGTTACGCTTAATGCTTTTTGTCTGATTGCAGTTCCGACACAGTCAGATCCGGTATCGCCACCACCGATAACAATTACCTTTTTCCCTTCAGCTGAAATATTATTGGCTGATAACAGGTATCTGACCTGAGTTTACCCTGTTCTGCAGCGAAAGAAAATCCATGGCAAAATGTATTCCTTTCATTTCTCTGCCTTCTGCAACGAGATCGCGCGGATGTGTAGACCCAATGGCAATACAGATAGCATCAAATTGCTCAAGAAGCTCTTTCCCGGAAATATCTTTCCCAATAGTTGTGCCAGTTTTGATTATAACTCCCTCCTGTATCATCAGGTTTAACCTGCGGTCGACAGTGGCCTTGCTAAGCTTAAAATCCGGAATGCCGAATCTCAGTAAACCGCCGGCTTTTTCATCTTTTTCAAAAAGTGTAACAAGGTGTCCCGATTTGTTTAAAAGATCGGCTGCCGCCATGCCTGCTGGACCGCTACCGATTACCGCGACTTTTTTCCCGGTACGGAATTTTGGAGGTTCGGCTTTTATATAGCCTTCGGCAAAAGCCCTTTCAATAATTGCTACTTCATTTTCCCTGATAGTGACGGGTTCCTGACCAATATTCAATACACACGCATGTTCGCATGGTGCCGGGCAGATACGTGCCTGTAAACTCAGGAAAATTATTTGTCGCTGCGAGACGCATATATGCGCCTCTCCAGTCACCCTTGTATAACAGGTCGTTCCATTCGGGAATCAAATTATCAACCGGGCAACCCCAGTGACAGAAAGGTATACCGCAATCCATGCACCTTGAAGCCTGAAGCATCCTGTCCTCACTGTTAAGAACCTGCTCAACTTCACTGTGGTCACAGATCCGTCTCATTGAGCGGTCTGTTTCCAGCTTCCTTTCTTTTTATTTTGAGAAATCCGTTTATATCAGCCATTATCGTTTATTGTTTATCGTTATTTTGCCCCCATGTTATAGATGGCGCGGATTTGCAATCCGTGCCATCTATTGATGGGTTTTATTGTTTCTTGTTTCTGTTACAATTGGCACCGATTACAAATCGCGCCAGCGCCCTGTGCCTCTCCTAGCTTGCGCTAATCTCAAGGTCAAGTTCCACATCAGCAATTTTCTTTCTTATTTCTTCCAGCTTCTGTTCCTGAAGTACTTTCTTGTAGTCATATGGTACAACTTTTATAAACATTGGAATGTATTTATAAGGATCATCGAGTATCATCTTTGCCTTCTTGCTTTTCGTGAAATTATAGTGCTTCGAGATCAGATTTGTCAACTCGTTCACATCTCCATAATCTTCAACAAGTGACAGTTCCACCATTCCCATATTGCAGTAAAAGTCAAAATCACCGTTCTCATTGAATACATAAGCTATGCCCCCACTCATCCCTGCTGCAAAGTTGCTACCGGTTGTACCCAGGACAACTACGCGTCCACCTGTCATATATTCGCAGCAATGGTTACCTACACCCTCTACAACTGCATTGGCCCCGCTGTTACGGACTCCGAACCTTTCACCGGCAACTCCCGATATGTATATCTCTCCTTTGGTGGCGCCATAAAGCACTGTATTACCTATGATTATATTTTTATCGGGTTCAAAAGTAGAACCTGTTGGAGGAACTACAATAATTCTTCCGCCTGAAAGCCCTTTCCCAAGATAATCATTAGAATCCCCTTCCAGATAAAGCTCAACTCCGGGTGAAAGAAACGCACCGAAACTCTGTCCTGCGGAACCCTTAAACCTGCATCTTATTGTTCCTTCAGGCAATCCCTCCGATCCATACAATGTTGCGATCTTACCTGATAGCATAGCCCCGGTCGTCCTGTCTGTATTGTGAATTGGTCTTTCAATCACTACAGCTTGTTTTTCGTAAATTGCCTTTTCAGATTCAGCAATCAGTTCCCTGTCAAGGACATGGTCTGTTTTAATTTCCTGTACATCGCAGCAATGCATAGCATTCGTTGCCGATTCAGTCGGTTGGGTGAGAATTCCTGAAAGATCAATGTTTTTGATTTTCCAGTGATTAACCTCAGGGTTTCTTTCAAGCAGATCGAACCTTCCGACTATTTCATCCATCGTTTTAAAGCCCAGTTCGGCAAGATTTTCGCGAACTTCCTGTGCAAGGAATTTGAAAAAGGTTACAACATTATCTGCCTTCCCTCTGAATCGTTTTCTTAACTCAGGGTTCTGCGTGGCAACTCCCACAGGGCATGTATTAAGATGGCACTTTCTCATCATCACGCAACCCATTACTATCAGAGCTGATGTGGAGAACCCGAATTCCTCGGCTCCCAGAAGTGATGCTATTATGATGTCCCTTCCGGTTTTTAACTGTCCGTCGGTCTGCAGCCTTACCTTTTTCCTGAGGTTATTCATAACAAGGGTTTGCTGCGTCTCAGCCAGCCCTATCTCAAGAGGTAATCCTGCATGCTTTATGGAAGAAGAAGGACTTGCACCAGTACCGCCCTCATATCCGCTTATGGTTATGAGGTCAGCGCCTGCCTTTGTAACTCCGGCAGCTATTGTTCCGACTCCGCTTTCAGAAACAAGCTTCACGCTTACTTTCGCTTTTGTATTAACATTCTTCAGATCGAAAATAAGTTGTGAAAGATCTTCAATTGAATATATATCGTGATGCGGTGGGGGAGAAATAAGAGTTATGCCGGGTATGGCATACCTGGTTTTTGCAATTATCTTGTCAACCTTATGGCCAGGTAGCTGCCCCCCTTCACCTGGTTTTGCACCCTGAGCTACTTTTATCTGCAGCTCATCGGCGTTTACCAGGTATTCGGTTGTAACCCCAAACCTGCCGCTTGCCACCTGCTTGATTGCACTGCGCACACTGTCACCGTTTTCGAGGGGTTTGAACCTTTCAGGATCTTCTCCTCCTTCACCGGTGTTACTGCGTCCGCCAATACGGTTCATGGCAATGGCAAGCGTCTCATGTGCTTCACGGCTGATTGATCCGTACGACATTGCGCCTGTGACAAACCGCTTCATGATATTCTCAATAGGTTCAACTTCATCTATCGGAATTGGGTTCTTTTTTATCTTTAATAATCCCCTTATGAATCCCGGACTTGCAGTATCAGCATCAGCCAGATTTGTATATTCTTTAAACTTCTTGTAATCCCCTGTGCTTGTGCTCCAGTGAAGCAATGATATAGTTTCGGGATTCCAGGCATGATGTTCTCCATTTCTCCTGTAAGAATATACGCCTTCGGTAAGGATTTCGGGTTGCAGAACAGTCGTATATGCTTTCCTGTGAGGAATAAGCACTTCTTCTGCAATCTCATGCATTCCGATCCCGCCGATCCTTGAGGTTGTACCTTTAAAGTATTTGTTTATCACATCGGTATGAATACCCACTGCTTCAAATATCTGGGAAGATCTGTAACTTCTGAGTGTACTGATCCCCATTTTCGACATTATTTTCAGAATTCCCTTATTGACAGATGTGACATAATTAGCTTCCGCCTTCTGGTAATCAAGCTGGATAGCCTTGTCCTTAACCAGTTTGTCAATTACGGCAAGGCTCATGTATGGATTAATAATGCTCGCTCCATATCCAAAAAGAAGAGCAAAATGCATCACTTCACGAGGTTCTGCAGATTCCACCACAATATCGATCTGCATCCTTTTGCGCTTATTTATCAGATGGTGGTGTACCGCAGAGACAGCCATCAATGATGGTATGGGAGCTACGTTTTCACTTATGCCGCGATCGGATAGTATTATATAATTTTTCCCTTCATCAACAGCTTTTTCAGCATCGATACACAATTGGTCGACAGCTTCTTCGAGGCCCTGGGCTCCCCTGGTAGCGTCGAAATGCAGCAGGAGATTAGCGGCAGAAAATCCTTTGTATCTGAGATTTTTGACAATCTGAAAAATCGTGTTTGAAATAACCGGATTCCTGAACCTTACCATTTTTACATGGTCGGGTGAGGTCTCGAGAAGATTTTGCTGGAGCGAACCAAGATAACCCGACAAAGTCATAACGAGTTCTTCCCTAATAGGATCAATAGGTGGGTTTGTGACCTGGGCAAAAAGTTGTTTGAAATAATTAAACAACCTGTAAGGTTTCCTTGAAAGGACAGCAACGGGAACATCATTGCCCATTGAACCGATAGGCTCTTTTCCTGTTGCAGCCATTTCTTTGATGATCTTGTCGGTATCCTCGAGCGAGTAATTAAATGAAGTCAGATATTTATCATACTGGTCGCCCATTTCCGGAGATTCCTGATGACCTGTTTCAATCTTTTCAAGTTTAACCATATTTTGCTGGATCCATTGTCCATAAGGATATTCAGCCGCCAGTTGTGCTTTCAGCTCCTTGTCGTAGAATATTTTTCCCGCCTCTGTATCAACCAGTAGCATCTTTCCTGCTTTTAGCCTTCCCTTCTCGCGTATCTCTTCAGCCGGAAAAGACTGGACTCCTGCTTCTGATCCCATGACAATCAGATCATTAGTCGTAATCAGATATCTCGAAGGGCGCAGACCATTCCTGTCGAGCATTCCTCCGATATATCTTCCATCGGAGAAAATAAGAGAAGCCGGGCCATCCCATGGTTCAAGAAAAGTTGAATGATATTTATAAAACGCTTTTAATTCGGTTGAAATCGGATTTTTATCATTGATTGATTCAGGAATAAGAACTGACATAGCGTACGGAAGTGATTTGCCGCTCATTATTAAAAATTCGAGTACATTATCAAGCGAAGCCGAATCACTTTTGTCGGGTTCGATTATCGGATACAATCGTGAGAGATCGCCCAATTTATCGGATTTAAGAATCGATTCCCTGGCTTCCATCCAGAAGCGGTTTCCTTTAATTGTATTGATTTCTCCGTTATGCCCAAGCATCCTGAAAGGCTGGGCAAGGTCCCAGCTGGGAAATGTATTGGTACTGAATCTGGAGTGGACAAGCGCTATGGCACTCTGAAGTCTTTCATCATTCAGATCAAGAAAATACTCGCCCAGCTGCATTGATGTCAGCATACCTTTATATACAAGCACTTTTGTTGAAAGACTTGGTATATAAAAGAAACTTTTCTGACGTATCTCCGAATTGCGGATGATATTTTCGGCTCTTTTCCTTATGATATACAATTTAATTTCCAGATCAGCCTGGGGAATATCGGCGCCAAGAAGAATCTGGACTATTTCAGGCTCAGCAGCACGCGATATTTCGCCAATGACAGCTATTATTACGCGGCACTTCACGAAAGCCTATCAGGTTAACACCTTCTTCCTTAATAATATTTAATAGAATTTCCCGGCATGCAGATGCATCATTGCTGTCCTGCGGTAGAAAAATCAATCCGGTACCAAACTGACCTCAGGTGGCAAAGAATAGCCCTGGATTAGATAGAAATCCCTGGGAACCTGAATAAGACTCCTGCTCCGTCACCAGTTTTACTGTCGGCACCTTCTGCACCCCTGTGGGTCATATTCGTGAGGATATCGAGCCCCTGCCTGATAATTGAATGTGACTTTTTACCTTTCAGATGTGCTACAAATCCAATTCCGCAATTTGCGTGTTCAAATTCCTGCCGATACAATCCTTGCTGCTTTGGGCGTTCTTTTTTCATAATTAATCCCTTGTTTTTTCTTTTGTTTTATACAAAAAAACCGTTCTCTGTGTTTGAGAGAACGGTCATCCCTAATCCGATACCAAACACCATTCTCAGTCAGTTCCAATTAACCTTTTAATGAGGAGTGATACTATGGATCCAATATAATTCATTTATTATTTATATTAATCGTTAATATTTACCGACAAATATACTACTTATTCTTTCAGATTGTCATTAAAATCAATAAAAAAATTAATAAAAAATTGAAATATATTTAAAAAGTTGTTAACCTAATAATTAACAGTAGCAAAATAATTTATTTGAATATTGATTTAAATTTTAACCATTTCGATCAATTATTTGTTAATTTGTAGTTTTCTTACATTAATTACAATCTCACACTTGTTCAGATCTTTATGGAAAATCCTAAAAATCTTATCATAGTAATTTTCGGCGCTTCAGGCGATCTGACATCCCGTAAGCTGATGCCGGCAATATTTTCATTAAAAATGCAAAAACTCCTTCCCGGGAAATATGCGATTGTGGGTGTCGGCAGGACAAAATTGTCAAATGAAGATTTCAGATCAAAGATGAGCAAGGCAATTGTTGCATATTCCGAAGAAAAGGTAAGTGACCAGAACCCAGTTAATGAATTTGTGAAGGACTCATACTATCATCCCATGGATAGTTCTTCAGAGGATGACTATGCCGGGTTAAGATCATTTTTAACAGAGCTTGATGATCAGTATCATATAGGAGGAGACTATATTTTTTATATGGCGACTCCACCTAATTTGTACGAATCGATTATTATAAATCTGGCAAAATCCGGCTTATGCAAGGAAGAAACCGGCTTCAGAAGAATAATAATTGAAAAACCTTTTGGATATGATCTGGAATCGGGTCGAAAGCTGAACAGAACTTTGCACGAATTGGTCTCGGAAGATCAGATATACAGGATCGATCATTACCTGGGAAAGGAAACTGTTCAGAATTTACTTGTTACCCGTTTTGCCAATGGTATATTTGAACCTCTCTGGAACCGGAATTATATTCATCGCATTGAGATTACATCAGCAGAAAATATGGGCGTTGGAGACCGCGGAGGATATTATGATTCTGCAGGAGCATTAAGAGATATGGTTCAGAATCATCTTCTTCAAATGGTCGGTTTGACCGCAATGGAACCGCCCTCATCACTTGATGCTGATGCAATTCGAAATGAAGTTTTAAAAGTATTTCAATCATTACAACCAATAAAAGAAGAAGACGTTCCTAAACAGGTGATCAGAGGTCAGTATACACCCTCACTCATTCGTGGGGAATGCGTAACAGGTTACAGATATGAAAAAGGAGTGATTCCAACATCCCGTACTGAAACTTATGTCGCTATTAAATTTTTTATAAATAACTGGCGATGGGGAGGTGTCCCGTTTTATATGCGAACCGGAAAAAGACTGCCAACACGCGTTACGGAGATAGTAATACATTTTAAACAGACTCCGCATCATCTGTTCCAGAGAGAGGCTGGTAAATTATCTACCAATCAGCTGATAATAAGAATTCAACCCGACGAAGGCATACTGTTGAAATTTGATATGAAAGAACCCGGCGCCGGCTTTAATGTCAAGAACGTTAATATGGATTTTCATTATAAAGATCTTGCAAACACAAGAGTGCCTGCTGCTTATGAAAGATTGCTCCATGATGTAATGTTGGGTGACGGTACACTCTTCTCAAGAGATGATGAAGTTGAAACTGCATGGAAATTTCTTGAACCAATTCAGAAAGCGTGGGCCAATAACAAGGCAATTAAAGTATTCGGATATCCTGCCGGTACGTGGGGACCGGAATTTGCAAATGATCTAATTGAAGGAGAAGGTCTCACCTGGCGGTATCCATGTAAAAACCTAGCAGATGAGGAGCTGTATTGTGAATTGTAATGAAAGGCGCAAAGGCGTAACGCCGTAATGGAGTTGAAAGATGAAAAATGAAGGGCACGGGTTGCAAATCCGCGCCAGCAAAACAACAGGATTTGAAACCAAACCTAAGAATATTTGAAACACCTTATGACCTCGCAAAAAGTTTTGCTGAGGAAATGGTACATTTGATTGATGAATCAACAAAAATCAATGATACTTTCACAATTGCCCTTTCCGGTGGTTCAACACCTGAAATATTATTTAAAGTTTTAAGCCAGGATTATGCCGGTGTAATTCCGTGGAAGAAGGTCCACATTTTCTGGGGTGATGAAAGGTGCGTTCCACCTGCTGATGAGGAAAGTAATTACGGAATGGCTAATAAATACCTTCTAAGCAAAATAAATATACCTCCGGTCAATACTCATCGTATTATGGGCGAAAACGATCCCGGAATTGAGGCAATTCGTTATTCCCGTGAAATTTCAAACTTTACAGGAAACAGAGACGGTTTGCCCCGTTTTGATCTTATTATACTTGGACTTGGGGAGGACGGTCATACAGCTTCCATATTTCCGGGACACCTTGACCTTTTTGATTCAGAAAACATTTGTGAAGTAGCTCTACATCCTGTTTCACATCAGAAAAGAATCAGCATCACAGGCAGGACTATTAATAATGCTGATAATGTGTTTTTTCTGGTCACTGGAAATAAGAAGGCTGGAGTGATAGAGAACCTGTTTAAAAAAGAGTTGACGTTTACAGATTACCCTGCTTCGCATGTCAATCCCGTCTATGGTTCACTAAATTGGCTTCTTGATAAGGAAGCCGGAAGATATTTATAACCATCGGTTGTTATATAATCTGATTTCTTTATATTTGGGATAACTTTTTATTCACTAAAAAAATAAATAGCCATGTCACACGAAAAAGCTAAAGAACAGACCAAAAACAAAAAGGAGCCGACAAAGAGCCTGAAAGAGAAGCGCCTGGCAAAAAAAGCTAAAAAAGAAGAGAAGAAAAGACAATAGCGTAAATCTGTCAGGATGCTTATGATAACATGCATCAGGCATGTTGTGAAAATATTATGTTGAGACGGCAAACTTGCCGTCTTTGTTTTTTGGAAAACTGCACATTACATTAGCTACCCCCTTTCTTATCCCGCTTAGGCGGGATGGTGGTTTTACTCCTTCCCCCTTGGAGGAAGGTTGGGAAGGGGGTAATATTTTAGACTTCCAAATTGAATTCAGGGGATACAAAAAAATCCCGGTCGTTCGACCGGGATTAAAATTCTTTCGTATGGTATAAATTAAGCTAGTCTTACGTCTACTGCATTAATTCCTTTTTTACCTTCCTGAAGTTCAAATGTTACTTCATCATTCTCTTTTATCTGATCTTTCAGACCTGATACGTGTACAAAATATTCATTATCCGAATCTGCGTCTTTAATGAATCCGAATCCTTTAGATACGTTGAAAAATTTTACTGTTCCTTTGTTCATTTTATTCTGTTTTTAAATTAATGGCGCAAGCTACACATTAAAATTGAAATAATCTAAATTATTTTATAATATTCTGATATTTAGTCCAGATAGTGTTGTTTAAATTATAATACCGGCAGTTATCAAGAGAAATTTAGGAATTGGAACAACATGGCCTAAATATTTTTACTTTTATCGGCTTATTAAAGATGGGGGATTAATTATGAAAAAGATTTTTATTCTGTGGTTAACTGTATTGTTAACACTTGATGTTTTTGCTCAGTCAGGTTTATTGACTGTTGCCGAAAAAAGTGATTTCGCATCAACTTCCAATTATAAAGATGTCAATGAATTTATTGGCCAGCTTTTGAAATCTTCTCCTTTTATCAGGAAGGAAACCATGGCCACAACTATTGAGGGAAGGGAAGTACCTCTGTTAATAATCGGAAACCCGTTGCCAAAGTCACCTGGCGGCCTGGTAAATGATAAAAGGGTAGTCGTATATATTCAGGCTGATATTCATGCAGGTGAAGTTGAGGGTAAAGAGGCCACGCTAATGTTCGTGAGGGATTTATTAAAAGAAAAAAATCCACAAATTCTTAAAAACGTTATACTTCTTGTCTGTCCTTTATTTAATGCTGACGGGAATGAAAAGATCAGTCCTTTAAACAGGACGTATCAGAATGGCCCAGTGAACGGTGTCGGAGTCAGGTACAACGGCGAATTTCTTGACCTGAACAGGGACGCAATGAAAGCGGAATCTCCCGAAGTAAGGGGAGTCCTGACAAATGTTTTCAATAAATGGGATCCGTCAGTATTCATGGATTGCCACACTACTGACGGATCGTATCATGTGGAACCGACTACCTTTTGCTGGATGGTAAATCCCGATGGCGATAACTCCCTGATTGCCTATATGCGTGATAAAATGATGCCCGAAATATCAAAGACACTATCAGGTAAATACAATGTGCTCAATTGTTTCTATGGCGAGTTTTTCGATATGCTTAATCCTGCCAAAGGCTGGATACTCGATGCATCAGAACCACGATACATGTCAAATTATTATGGTATCCGGAACAGACTCGGAATTCTAAATGAAAATTACGTTTATGCAGATTTTAAATCGAGGGTAATGGGCTGCTATTATCTTATTAATTCACTTGTAAGCTATACTTCCGATCATAAATCTGAGATCAGAAATATATTGGCAGAAGTTGATAGAAAGACAATTGAACGTGGAGAAAATCCAACTGTTGCTGATTCTTTTGCAATTGATTATAATGTAAGACCATTGCCTGATAAGATTACAATTAAAACTTATGAAGCAGAGCTTGTGAATGATGCAAATGGCAGGAAGAATTACCACAGAACGGATCATCAGGTAGATGTGACAGTACCTTACTTTATAGATTATTATCCCACTAAAAATGTGAAATTCCCATTCGCTTACCTGATTACAATTAAAGATCCTGCGGTTTTAGAACTTTTGAAACTTCACGGAATCAGGGTTGAAAAACTTACTGCTGATGCCCGGATTGATGTTCAGCGTTTTGATATAACCGAGCTTAAGGGATCACCAAAGTTAAACCAGGGCCATTACACAAATACTATTGACGGAAAATATGTCAGCGGCCCTGTAGATTTTCCTGCAGGAACAATAATCGTCAGAACAGCTCAACCACTAGGAAATCTTGCTGCATATTTACTTGAGCCACAGTCTAATGACGGATTGATTGTTCTGGAATTTTCTCGACAAGTACCTAGTACCTCAATGGGGTATAGGTTTTAATCCATTTCCGGTTTACAAAGTTTTGGATAAAACCGACATAGCTTCAATTGCCATTGACTTAAGTCAACGGCAATTGAAGGAAAAATAACATTGTAAAAAATACATTTTTTTCTCACCTTTGCGCATTGTAAAAACAAGTCAATATATCTGAATATGAGAAAATGGCGGGTAGATGATTCTGCAGAATTATACAATATCAATGGATGGGGAGCTGATTACTTCTCCATAAATGAGAAGGGGAATGTAATTGTTACTCCTCAGAGAAATGGTTTTGCAGTTGACCTGAAAGATCTGCTCGATGAACTTATATTATCGGATGTTTCCACGCCCGTACTTGTACGATTCCCTGATATTCTTGATGACAGGATCATAAGTATATCGAAATGCTTCAAATCAGCTTCCGAAGAATATGGTTATAAAGCTCAGAATTTTATAATCTATCCGATCAAGGTAAATCAGATGAGGCCGGTTGTGGAGGAGATAGTGAGTCACGGGAAAAAGTTCAATATCGGACTGGAAGCAGGGTCTAAACCTGAGCTTCATGCTGTAATAGCAATTAATACTGACCCTGAATCTCTTATCATTTGCAATGGGTATAAAGATGAAGATTATATAGAGCTTGCTCTTCTTGCACAGAAGATGGGCAAAAGAATATTCCTTGTTGTTGAGAAGCTGAATGAACTGAAGCTGATAACTTCTATAGCAAAGCGCCTTAAAGTAAAACCTAATCTTGGCATTAGAATAAAACTGGCCAGTGTAGGAAGCGGAAAATGGGAAGATTCAGGAGGTGATATAAGCAAGTTTGGCCTTACTTCAAGCGAACTTCTGGAGGCGATCGATTATATTGAGAAAAATAAGATGCGCGATTGCGTTAAGCTTATCCATTTTCACATAGGCAGTCAGGTCACTAAAATACGCCGGATAAAAATTGCATTGCGCGAAGCTTCACAATTTTATGTTCAGCTCAGACAGCTGGGTTTCAATGTTGAATTCGTTGATATCGGCGGTGGGTTGGGAGTTGATTATGATGGAACCGGCTCCTCAAACAGTGAAAGCAGCGTAAACTATACGATCCAGGAGTATGTTAATGACTCTATCAGCACTTTTGTTGATGAAAGCAACAAGAATAATATCCCGCATCCTAATATTATAACAGAATCTGGCAGATCGCTTACGGCACACCATTCGGTTCTGATCTTTGAAGTTCTCGAAACCACAACTCTTCCTTCATGGGATGTTGAAGATGCAATAAATGATCATGATCATGAACTTGTAAAGGAGCTTTTCCTGCTATGGGATAATTTCAACCAGACAAGGATGCTTGAAACTTGGCACGATGCGCAGCAGATACGCGAAGAAGCTCTTGATAAGTTCAGCTTTGGACTTATTGATCTTAAAACCAGAGCTCAGATTGAAAGGCTCTTCTGGTCTGTAGCCAGGAAAGTGTACCAAATGGCAAACGTCACAAAACATGTTCCCGAAGAGCTGCGCCAGATTTCCAGGATATTATCTGATAAATACTTCTGTAATTTTTCTCTTTTCCAGTCACTGCCCGATGCATGGGCAATTGACCAGATATTCCCCATTATGCCAATACACAGGCTTAATGAGGAGCCTTTGCGTACAGCAACAATACAGGACATGACTTGTGATTCCGACGGGAAGATTGATAATTTTATCTCCACCCGTAATTCTTCACATCACCTTCCTGTACATTCCCTGAAAGGCAGGGAACCTTATTATCTTGGTGTTTTCCTTGTCGGAGCCTACCAGGAAATACTTGGGGACCTTCATAATTTATTCGGAGATACAAATGCCGTACATGTTTCTGTTGATTGTGACGGATATAAGATAGATCAGGTTATTGATGGAGAAACCGTAGCTGAGGTTCTTGATTATGTTCAATATAACTCAAAGAAAATGGTTAGGACCGTTGAGACATGGGTTACATCATCGGTCAAAGCAGGCATTATTACACTGGAAGAAGGCAAGGAATTCCTTTCGAATTACCGTTCGGGTCTTTATGGTTATACTTATCTTGAGTAGCAGGTATTAATTTTCTGTCAATTGCTTACCTTCATAAAGAAATTTTCTTTATATATTAGTAATTCAATTTACTGATCGTTAAGTATAAACCTAATTAAACCTTTTGAACTATGGCTGACAGTACCTTTGATTTTAATTTGTTTATTAAGGAATCTAAAGATGTCCTTGTAAATCCGAAATCCTATTTCTCAACAATGAAAACCACGGGAGGTATGACAGAACCTCTCATCAAAGCGGTTATTTATGGTGCAGTCGCGGGAATACTAACCCTAATCTGGAGTCTGTTAAATATAGGCGCTATGACCAGTCCTATTTTTGGCGGAGCAATTGGGGTGATGGCTTTCATCTGGTCAGTTATAGGAGCTATTATAGGATTGTTCATAGGAGCTGTTGTAACCCTTGTCATTTCTTCAATATGCAAGGGTAGTACTGATTTTGAAGCAAACCTCAGAGTAACTGCAGCACTTATGGTAATGATGCCAATCAACGCATTTTTCCGTTTTGCCGGTCATCTTAATATTTATTTAGGATTGATAATCAGTCTGGTTATTGTAGTTTTTGCTTTTTGGCTTCTGTACAATGCTCTTGTTGAGGCTCTTAAGGCAAATACTGAAACTTCAAAAATTGTATCTTATGTGTTAGTTGCAATTTTTGCGTTATTTATGCTGCTTGGATTAGGCGCAAGAAGAAAAGCAAGTCAATTTATGAAGGAATTTAATAAAGATGCCAGTGAAATGACAAAGGATTTACCTAAAAACTAAGATAACCCCAGATTCATCATATACCAGGTTTTGATTCAATAAAACCTGGTTTTTTATTATTTTGATTTTTGATTTGTTGTGAATGTGTGATACGTTTTGAAATAATAATAAGAAAATATTTGATTAATATTGAAAGTTATAATGTGAGATAAGAAGATTTGTATATGAGAACAGTACTGTCAATTCTGTCATGCTTTATATTTTTTGGATTGAGTGCCCAGAAAGGCAATCTGATCCTAAGCCGCTGGCATACAAATAATAAAATTGAAGATTCGGATTATCAGCTTATTAAGAAAGCAGGGCTTTATTATTTTCTTTCCAATGATAACGATAATATTTATGTCAATTTAAAAACTTCCGATAGAACCATTCAGGAAAAGATTCTAAAGGAAGGTCTGGTGATCTGGATAAATATGGATGACAAAGACCTGGGTAAAATGGGAATAAGGTATCCAATAGGATCTGAGAATCAGAATAGTCAGAGAAGAGGGCAGAGGACTGAAAAAAATGCAGGAGCTGACACAACATCGGTACTTTCTATGGCAAATACAATTGAATTATTAGGTTTTATTTCAGAGCAGGAAAGACGTTTCCCTTCAGAAAATGCTGATACTTTTAACGGTTCTGTAAAATATGTTCAGGGGAATTTGTATTACAGGCTTGTGATGCCGATAGGAAAACTTCCAATCAGAAATTCGAGACAGGGAAGTGGTGCAATGCCCTTTACACTCGGTTTTGAATATGGCTTTATTCCTCAAATGCAGTCATCGTCAAAATCATCAGGCGGATCACATGGTGGATCAGCTGATCTGCACTGGATAAATCACATTAAGCTTGCAACATCCAGATAGACAATAACTGGCATGACAACATAAAGGTTTCGAAGACCAAAGTTAATTACATCGAGTTGAATGATATGAAAAAATGGATTTTCTCCCGTAATATATATGTAGTTCTATTCTACAGGATACTTCTGATCCTGATTTTATTTTCATTATGCAGGATTGGTTTTTATGTTTTTAATTTCAAAATGTTCCCAGGGATACTTGCTGGTGAATTAATAACAATGATGAAGGGAGGTCTGTCATTTGATATTTCGGCAATAGTCTATATCAATATGATTTTCATCCTGCTTCATATTATACCGCTTGAGATACGTTATAATGATGTTTATCAAAAAGTTCTGAAATATATATTTTTCATTACAAATGGTATCGCCATTGCGATGAACGGGATGGATTTCGTTTATTACCGGTTTGTTGATAAACGGGCAACAGCAGATGTTTTTCAGACATTCGCTCACGACTCAAACAATACAAAGGTATTCTTCAGATTTTTGCTTGATTACTGGCCTGCAACGATTTTTACATTCCTTGTCTGGTTTCTCATGGTTTATCTTTACAATAGGGTCAAAGTTGAAAAACCCGGGAATGTCAATAAACTTGGATATTATTCAGTAAATATAGTTCTGATTCCGGTAGTCATTGCACTTGTCATAGGTGCAGCGCGCGGCGGGTATAAGCACTCAACACGTCCCATTACGATCAGCAATGCAGCACGTTATGTTGATTCCCCACGGGATGTTGCCATTGTACTTAATACTCCTTTCAGCATTTTCAGAACATTCGGTAAGAAACCGCTCACGAGATTTAAATTTTTCGACGATGAAAAGCTTCTTAAGCTTTATAATCCGGAATATGTACCGGGAAATACAAAGCCATTTAAAAATGAGAATGTTGTAATTATTATTCTTGAGAGTTTTGCCAGGGAATACATTGGATCGCTGAATCAGGGTCTGGAAGGAGGAACGTATAAAGGATATACTCCTTTTATAGATTCTCTTATTAGTGTAAGCCTTACTTTTGATGTGTCTATAGCTAACGGAAAAAAGTCAATTGATGCAATGCCTTCAATACTGGCGTCAATACCTTCTCTTGAAACTCCGTACACAATCTCGCATTATGCAAATAACCAGATAAATGGGTTGCCGGCGCTGCTAAAGAGAAAAGGATACTATTCGGCGTACTTTCATGGTGCGCCAAACGGATCTATGGGATTTGATTCATTTTCACGGATGGCCGGCTTTGACGACTATATAGGTTTGAATGAATATCCCAACAAAGCTGACTTTGATGGTATATGGGGTGTATGGGATGAACCTTTCTTTAAATTCTTCGGTGATAAACTCAACACTTTTAAACAACCATTTATAGCTTCAATATTTTCTGTATCATCTCATCACCCGTTTAAAGTCCCTGACAAGTATATTGGAAAGTTTCAGAAGGGACCTGCGCCGATTCTTGAAGTGATTGGGTACACTGATTTCGCACTCCGTGAATTATTTAATCAGATTTCAAAAAGCCCCTGGTTCAGTAATACATTGTTCGTAATTACTGCAGATCACACTAATGAATCGGTGCACAAAGAATTTCAGAATAATTTTGGAGCCTACTGCGTACCAATTATCTTCTTTAAACCAGGGAGCGATATGAAAGGCATAAAACCAAGGATCGCACAGCAGATAGATATTATGCCTACAGTGCTGAGTTATCTTAATTTTGACGAACCATACATTGCATTCGGGAATAATCTTCTGGATGATTCCTATGAGTCATTCGCATTCAACACAAATGGTAATACATATAACTTATACATGAAGGATCACATACTCGAAATGATTGATAATAAGCCTGTTGGATTTTATAATTTTAAGAAGGATGTTTATCTTGATAATAATCTTACAGGAAAAGAACCTGAACTCGAGACACAGATGGAAGATAGACTAAAGGCAATAGTTCAGACTTATAACAGCAGGCTCATTGATAATAACATGGTAATCAGAAAAACTAAATAATTACAATATGAACTCACGGCGTCAGTTTTTAAAATTAGCAGGAGCGGGAGCTCTGGCGGCAGGTGCATCATCACTGTATGCCATGCCTGTAATGCCTGTCTCAGTCAATAAGAAAGTCAATACTTTTACAATCGGTATGGCAGGATATACATTCAGGGAATTCACAATTGATGAAACTATCTCCATGATGAAGAGAGCAGGTGTCAGCAATCTTTCCCTGAAGGATTTTCATATGCCGATGAACAGCACAAAGGAACAGATCAATTCAGTTATTGAAAAGTTTAAGAACGGGGGTATAAATGTTTATACTGTCGGAGTTGTATATATGAAATCCAATGCTGAAGTTGATCAGGCATTCGAATATGCGAAAATGGCAGGCGTCAAAATGATTGTTGGCGCACCTGACTATGCTCTCCTTCCTTATGTTGAAAAGAAAGTAAAATCGTATGATTTTAAACTGGCTATTCATAATCATGGACCTGATAATCCGTTGTATCCGAATGCGACTGATATATGGAATCATATAAAGGATCTCGATAAAAGGATAGGTATTTGCATCGATATCGGACATACAACCCGCGACGGTCAGGATCCTGATGTGGATATTTTAAGGTATGCTTCAAGGATATATGACATTCATATGAAGGATGTTGATAAAGCCAGCAAGGAGGGAGTGACAGTAGAGATGGGTCGTGGTATTATTAAGATTCCTGAATTCGTTGAAACTCTGAGAAAAATAAAGTATACAGGATCTTGCAGCCTGGAGTTTGAAAAAGATATGAAAAACTCCCTGCCGGGCATAGCCGAATCGATAGGGTATTTCAAAGGGGTGGTTGCTTGTAAATAGCTCAGGGGCACAAGGCACAGGGCTATGGTGATAGCTGGCGCCGATTTGTAATCGGTGCCATTTGGACTTGGAAAAATAACCCCCAAAAATATGGTACGGATTGCAAATTATTGCAAATCCGCGCCAGCTAATCCATCGGGAGACAAAAAGAACGACGAACGACAATCAACAAACTACAAACAAAAATGGCCTCAAGAAGAAATTTCATTAAAAAAACTGTTGCCGGCACAGTCGGATTGACAGTTGGCGGTAAGATTTTAGCCTCAGGTGCAAACAGCTACAAAAGTATCTCCGGAGCCAATGAAATCTTAAGGATTGCAATAATTGGCTGCAACAGCCGCGGCGAATCAATGGCCGGTACATTTGCCAGACAGAAGAATGTCGAGATTATTTATGTATGCGATGTAGAAGACAAGGCTTTGCAAAAAGGCATAAATGCAGTTAAGAAAATCACAGGTAAAGAACCCAAAGGTATAAAAGATTTTCGAAAGATACTCGATGATAAAAATCTTGATGCAGTGTATATTGCAACACCCGATCATTGGCACGCACCTGCATCAATCCTGTGTGTAAAAGCCGGGAAGCATGTTTACGTTGAGAAACCATTGAGCCATAATCCTCTTGAAGGCGAGATGCTGGTAAAGGCTGCTGATAAATACAAGATGATTGTTCAGATTGGAACTCAGCGCCGGAGCTGGCCCACACTTACACAGGGACTCAAAGAATTAAAAGATGGAGTTATAGGCAATGTCTATATGGCCAAAACATGGTATGCCAATACCAGGGGCCCGATCGGAATTGGTAAAGTTGTGCCTGTTCCCTCCAATCTCGATTATGAACTCTGGCAGGGTCCGGCGCCCCGACGGCCTTATAAGGATAATCTTATACATTATAACTGGCACTGGTTCTGGAACTGGGGTACCGGTGAGGCATTAAACAACGGAACACACGAAATTGATGTTGCACGATGGGGTCTCGGTCTGGATTATCCTTTGAAAGTAAACTCTGTTGGTGGACGGTACCGGTTTAAAGACGATTGGGAAACTCCTGATACACAGGTCATAACTTTTGAAGCTCCCGGAGCAACAATTGTATGGGAGGGAAGAAGCTGCAATGGTAGCGAAGTTGATGGGCGGTCACGTGGTGTGATATTCTATGGGGAAAACGGAGCGATGCATACCGGTGACAACAGCTATATAATTTATGACGACAAAAATAAACTGGTAAAAGAAGTAAAATCAGATATCGTCATCACCCAGGGATTAAATACTACCAGTCCCGGTGAAGAGCTTGACGCTGTACATGTTGTAAATTTCCTTGAGAATGTAAGGAATAACAGGAAGCCTTTTGCTGATGCTTTGAACGGATTCAAGAGCACATTGTGGGTACAACTGGGTAACATATCACAACGGGTCGGACATACGCTTAACATCGATCAGTCTAACGGACATATCGTTGGTGACAATGAAGCAATGAAACTCTGGGGCAGGGAGTATGAGAAAGGATGGGAACCAACCATCTAGGTAGATTGAAAGAATGAATTGGTGAGGGGGAGAGTGGGAGAAAAGGAGAGTGTTTAAATTTTATTTTCCCGCGGATCACGCAGATTTTCGCAGATTTTGATTTCTCTGTGTACCTCTGTGACTTCTCTGTGTCCCTCTGTGTAAGTTCTTCTTTTTTATTTGCGAACTTTGCGCCTTCTTTGCGACCTTTGCGGTTAAAGGTTTTAATGTTTTTTCAGTAGTTCCAATAGCTTTGTATCTAATTTATGGCCATGCCAGTCGGTATACTCCGCATCGCTTCTTCCCGAATCGAGAATCCCAAAATCACCTCTGAAATTCCACAGAGCATAACCAATCCCGTTCTGTGTTAGTATATCCACCACATCCCCAAACCACGCAAGAAATACCTGATGAGGCGTTTTCTTCCAGCAACCGCACTCCCCGCAATGAACGCCAGTCCCTTTGTCTTTTAGTTCGATCCAGGGTTTATAGAAATCTTCAAGCTTATTTCTTCCATATTCTATGCCATCTATCTTGCCCGGCCAGACAGGAACAGGAGCTTTTGAAGGATCTTTCCACACCCATGGTGCCTGGTAATGTGATACCACTCCCGGCCAGTAGCCACGGCAGCTCTGACTTATTTTCAGATCGATCAGTTCAGGAATGACGCTATTCCCTCCACCATTACCATCGGCGATGATTAGACGGCCAGGACTGACTGCCCTTATAGCTTTTGCGGCGCCTTCTGCCACCAGATGGTAAGTTGCGCCCGGCACAGGACCTTTTTGAGCAAACTGATCATTCATATCCTCGATATACGCCGGTTCATTCAGAAGGTCGAAACTTAATTTCTCCGACGGGATATTCTTATATCGTTCGGCCCACATGCCCCAATGATAATTGAATGCATCCTGAGCTGCTTTATCTTTCCATAAATTGAAAGGCTCATGGAACCCGGCATTAATACAATATCCTGGTCCACGGTGAAGATTAAGACTAACATGTAATCCATATTTATGAGCCATAAATACCAGTTTATCAATCTCATCCAGTACTTTTGGATCTGTCTTATATACCTGATCTGCAGTTATATCCTTTGTCCGGTCGAATGAAAGATATCTTGGATAAGCCATTGGTAACCGTACGAAATCAAAGCCCCAGTCAGACATCCATTTCAGATCTTCTTCGGTTGTCTTGTCACGATTGGAATCAGGCGACGGTGAAAAATAATCGAGCAGATTAAATCCTTTCCATCGGGGAAGCTGGTTTTTTGAAGAAATAGAATCTGCAGCAAATGCAGTTTTCCCTGCTATTGTAATAGCTGCAGCTGCCATTGTTGTATTCTTTAGAAACAGACGGCGATTGATTTTATTCATGGAATAGATTATTTAAGTTTAAAATTAGTGTTTTTATTTCCATTTTTAAAGGCGCGATTAAAGTTTATTTGTTCGCATGGCCTTATGGCCTGTAGATTTCAAGACACCTGACTTCAAGACTGCAAGACATCCGATTTTTTCGTTATCTTTGCAGAATGAAAAACGACATAGATATTCCAATCCAGAAACAGGAAGACATGGTTGCTGCGAACCTTCGCAGAGACACCTATTCACAAACCAGAGATAAACAGGCACTGGAATTTAATACCGCAATTGCAAGCAGGCTGGTAGCCAAAGACAAAACTGTCAGTAAATGTGACAAATGCGGTAAGGAATTTACATCAGAAAGCACCTCGGAATTTACAAAATGCGCTGAATGTAGATAAGGTTTTGAACTGAATTGTTAATACAGCTTCATTCCTTTTAATGGATTAGTTTCAAGTCCTTCTGATATTTTAATGTCTTAGTGTCAAATTAGCTGCTATTTCCAGATTAATACAACTACATATGGATCGTATCGTATTAATTCGTAGATTTGATAACTAACCTGTTTCCTGATGATAAAATTTCTAAAAATATTTGGTGCTATTGTTATTGGTGTTGTACTTTTTCTGTCTGTGCAAAGAATCTTTTTCAATCATCCTTCCTCTGACAAGGAAGTAAAAAATTTTGTAAAAGGAATGAATAAAACCTGTCCTGCGATGGTCGATCCTGAAACACGACTGGATAAGGTCATTTCATTTCCCGATAATAATCTCCAGTTCAATTATACGCTGGTTCATATGGTAAAGGATTCCCTGCCGATCGCACGGTTGAAAAGTTATATGGAACCCCTGATAATTGATAAGATTAAAAATTCAGGAACCCTTAGGAAATTGATCGGCAAAAAACTTACCTGGATTTACTCCTACAATGACAGAAAAGGTGATTTCATTTTCAAGGTGACCTACACTCCCGACCAGATTAAAAATTAAAGATCAAGATCTGTTACGTCTGTATGATATCTGATTATCTTCGACTGGCATATTCATCACATCATGAAAATAGATAGAAATAAGATTGTTCTCAGGAGATCATCCCTCACTGATATTGAGACTTTTATTGAGTACCGAATTATTTTTCTAAAAGAGGCATACGGGGAACCTTCACCTGAAATGGAATCCCATCTAAGACAATCTTTAAAGCAATATTTCACAAAATCAATAGATGGCAATTCATTCATTGCCTGGATTGCTGAATATGAAGAAAAACCTGTTGCATTCAGCGGAATGGTCATAAGGGAACAACCTGGCAATTTTGATGTTCCAAATGGTAGAACAGGCTATATATTAAACATGTTTACCCTTAAGGAATTTAGAAAAAACGGAATTTGTTCATTGCTCCTGCAAAAACTCATTGATGAGGCAAAAGAACTTGAACTAGACAGGGTAGAGTTACACGCTACACAAGACGGAGAGCCTGTTTACAGACGTTTTGGATTTATAGACCCACACGATAAACCCCTCGATTTGAAAATTAAAGCCTGACGATCGCTTTATTATGTTTTTCATGCCATATTAAATATGCGAAAAACTATTTTATTTAACATTAAGTTATTTTTCCTCATTGCATTCACTTCGGGAGCGATGACTGGATGCATCAATTCCGTTATAACCACGGGGAATCTTAAAATATCGGGTAAGGTTTTAGATGAAGACACAAAAAAAGGAATCCCCGGGAAAGACATCATTATACAGGGATTAGTAAGCGCCAAAAACAATAATAAATTAGTTCCTGTTGAAGCCGGTCGGTTCTCAACTGACAGCTCAGGCAGTTTCACATATTTATTGAAAAAGATCAAAGGAGTAAAACACTACAATTTTTGTTTTGTGGGCGATTCAGATTATATCTTCACAACCAATGAACTGAATCTTTATGAGCTCAAAAGTAATGCAAAATATCTTTTCTTTTCCCTGAGCAGATTATCAGATCTCTCCGTACAAATTAAAAGAAAAAGTAAATCTCCCGTTTGTGATACCCTTTGTCTGGCATGGGAATCGGATGGAGTTTACTTCTGGTTTCTGTGTCCTTATAGCGTAAATAATTTTGGTACATGTAAGTCCTTTGATCCCGCATCAGATATGGGATTAACATGGATAGGCGGGAATATTAGTACTACCGTCAATACTAAAGTTTTTGCCGACAGAAAAACAAAACTAAGCTGGGAGTTGTACCGGAACGGGAAAAGACAGGTATTCACCGACACAATAACCTGCAAAAGAGATATTGCTAACACTGTATATTTTACATACTGATATCGACTTCGCCCGGTCGGCAACTTCGCCCGTCCTTTTAAATCATTCCATCACTTTCATAATAGTTTGCAAATTTAAATTCAGGATGATCAGGATGGTTACCAGTGCAAAAATTAAGATTACAAGTGTAATAAAAGCTATGTGATAATTGGTTTTGCTAAGACTATACCTTTCAGAGGTCCCCTGATCGGAAATTGTCGCATTTTTATTGGAATTATTTTGTCTCCGGTGAATGTTTCTCATTCTATCGGATTGGATGTTATAACTATTTTCACCGGACAATAAGCAGTGGCTTTTTCTTTGTCAGCTGCAACTACTTTTATATTTATTTCAGCCGCTTCCACAGGTGTACCTGAAAACGTTTTTGTTTCCGGATTAAAATTTATCCACGATGGCAAAGGATCACCATTCATCAATGATGCTGAATAAACAAGCGGACCAGTATTGTCGTCGTCAAAGAATATGTTGTCAGGTACGGTAAAATTGAATGGTCGTCCAGATACTGCAAACTGATTTTGAATTAATGATTTTATGTAGGGAGTCAGATTTGTACGTTTCAGACTATCAATTACACCATCTATACGAACCCAATACACGTAAACATCGGAATAATCAGGTTTTGTGCCGGTTGAATAAAACAGATATTTGTTATCAGGTGTAACCCATGGACCCCAGCTTCCAAGACCGAAGTTTATCTTCGGACCAAAATTTCTTGGATTTGTCCAGTTACCATCACTTTTTCTATAACTAATTCCCAATTGAGGGCGGTTTGTCACTATCATAAATGACTCGTCCCGCGAAATAAAGAAATCGAGATTTTCACCACCAGTATTTAGGGGTCTGCCCAGGCTTAAAGCTGTGCTATCAGTTGCATTAATTATCACACTGCACCAATCATTTAGCCCGGCACCTTTTCCCGAATTTGATGAAATATAATAATTTCCATGCCTTGTAACCTGACAATAATGTGCTCTAGTAAGCGCTTTTAAAATCCTTTTCGGGTTGCCCCATTCGTGTCCTCTTTTAACAGAAATAAACGCCTCGGAATTATTTTCAAGATCTTTTCTTTCAAAATACATTGTGTCTCCGGAAACTGATAATGCCGGTGCATAACCATCAAACAAATTGAAAGGGCCTTTCCATTTCCCGTCTCTGAAGCTATACATTTTAATGTTTTCTCCTTTTATGGGATAATACCCCTTGATCTCCGTATAATAAACATCCTTTCCGTCGGGGGAAATCGCAATCCTTTCTGCAGCAAAAAATCCATTGTTCACAGATAAAGGAAATTTCTCTGGCTTATTTCCAGGAGGAATATGACCCAGGAAGAGACTATCCCCGGGTATTAATTGTGCAAGAACAGGATTTAAAATAAAAACCAGGGCAGCTGAGATGAGGATTGATCTCAAAATTGCTACAATAGAAAGATTACTTTTAATTATCATTTCCTGAAGTATTAATTATAAAAATCAAACTCAAAGAAATTACCTTGGACAGATTAATCAATGGGAAAAATGATCAGCGGCCATATAATGTGATAAATGGTTGACATTTGTTTTAGTAAACCGAGGGAATCAGCTTCTTTGTTCTCTTCCGGTAGTCAAGATATTTTTGACCCATCTGTTCATCCATAAATCTCTCCTCAACATTTATACGATTGAGATATCCAGACAAAACCGGAATTATCATGAGTAAAATTGATAACCAATTTGACATACAAACAGAAGTCCCCAGAAAAATAACAAGTTGTCCAAGATACCCCGGGTGTCTTATCATTTTATATAATCCAGTCTCGATCAGCTCATGGTTTTCTATCTTCGTTACTGTATAAGTGAATTGTTGTTTAAGTTTCATTATAGCGCTGACTCTGATTATCAATCCAATTATTACTAAAACTGATCCGATCAGGAATAATGTATTCCAATGGTATATACGGCCAATTTTAGTAGAGGCAATTATAAATGAAAGCCAATAACCCATTGAGATTGAAATAGTGAGTAACCAGATACTCCCTTTGTCTCCGCTTTTTGAGATTTTTCTATTGTCTTCTTTTCTTCTGCTCATGAATATCTCAAATAGTCCATAGAGTATTGAAAACAATATTATAAGAATCAGCTTAATACTCATGTTGTGGTTATTATTTGATTTGCGCTGTTTTTTTAAACTTCATTTTATGCTCATTCTTAAACTAGATGGTAATAATTACATTCCCTTTTTTATGACCCTGTTCGACATACCGAAAAGCTTCGGATGTCTTTTCCAACGGAAAGATTCTGTCTATAACCGGTTTTAACTTCCCTGATTCTATAAGCTCAATAAAGAATTTAAGATTTTCAGCCCTTTCTGTTGAAACCCCACCCTTTATTTTCTTGCCACCGGTGATTGAGGTCCAAATCATTTTCAGAAAATCCTTTATTTCAGCCATGTTTTCAAGATATATTCCTTTCGGCTTTAAAATTCCCTTGCTTTGTGAGAAAGTAGTTTTGCCTACTACGTTGAACACAAAATCATATCTATCACGAGTATTAGTAAAATCTTCCTTAGTATAATCAATTACCTTATCTGCTCCTAATGATTTCACCAACTCCGCATTAGTTCCACTGCATACCCCTGTAACTTCTGCTCCATAATACTTTGCCAGTTGTACAGCATATGTTCCTATTGCTCCTGAGGCACCATGTATTAGTATCTTTTGTCCGGCCTGAATTTTTGCGAGATCTCTGATATAGAACAGTGCAGTATTTCCTGCCAATGAAAGGGAGGCTGCTTCCTCCGGGGAAATATCAGGCGGTTTTATGGCCAATGCACCGTTTTCGCGAACACAACAGTACTCTGCATGACCACCAAATTTAGTTCCTGGTGATCCAAATACCCTGTCACCTTTCTTGAATAGTGTTACATCTTTGCCGACATCTACAATTTCTCCTGCCAGGTCAATACCCAGTATATTTATTTTTGGTTTTTTGAAACCAAACATCATTCGTGCGAAAAACATAAATGATTTTGGAACGAAAGTAAAATTTCGAACATTACAGTCGGTAGTGGTAACTGTTGTCGCATCTATTTTTATCATCACTTCGTTATCCTTTGGAACTGGTTTTTCCACGTCTTTAAGTAGTAGTTCGTCCGGCGGTCCATATTTTGTGTGAACAATTGCTTTCATTTTTTCCATATCATTTAATTTTATAATCTAGCTAGCGTTTTGTTGTTTATTTTGTATTAACGATTGTTTTCCAATCTTTTTAAATCATTTCAAAACCTGCACATATACTTTTAAATCCTAATGAGTTATGTGTTTCATTTTTTTAATGGATAAAATCCCATTTAAACCCATCCGGAGCATATTTCTCAAGCACTTCGATAAATGGGAAAACGCCCATTTCTTTTTCATTTGACAAAGAAATGTTGTAGCGCCAATTATAAAAGAAAGCCAATAACCCATTGATATTGATATAATGAGTATCCAGATACTTCCCTTATCACCGGATTCAGAGATTCTTCTGTTATCCTGTTGTCCCTGGCTCATGAATATTTCAAATAATCCATATAAAATTGAATACACTATTATAAGAATCAACTTAATATTCATTGTTATGCGTTTTATCAATATTCACTCTTCTTATTCGTATCTCAATGCATCCACCGGATTTATGGATGCCGCTCTCCATGTTCGCAGGCTTACGGTCAGTGTGGCAACCGTGAGTGCTATAATCCCCGATAAACCAAATACCCACCAGTTGAGCCCCGTTTTGTACGCAAAGTTTTGAAGCCAGATATGCATAGTATACCATCCAAGCGGACAGGCAATAACAAAAGCAATAGCAACCGATTTAAAATAGTCACTACTGAGCAGAAACATAACTTCAGTGATTCTGGCACCATTGATTTTACGGATCGCGATCTCTTTGGTGCGTTGAATTAGCAGGTGAGAAATCAATGCGAATAAACCCAGGCAGGAAAGAAAAATCGCTATTATCGTGAAGGTTCCGACAATTTTTGCCAGTCTTTCTTCTTCCCTGTATTTTTCATTGTATTTGTCTTTTATAAAAAAATATTCAAAAGGGATACCATGCGCCTGTTCTTCCCAGATTTTCTTGATCAGTTTTATAGTCTGAGAATGATTTCTCTGATCAATTCTCAATGTAATATAACCGGCAAGCCAGTTCGCACCTGTATATCTGTATACCACTGGCTCAATCTGTGTTTGCATTGAACGGAAATTAATATCTTTTAATACCCCTACCACGGTCAAAGGCTCTTCTTCGTGTTTGAACCGAAGTTTTTTTCCGATCGGATCGACCCAGCCTAATTTCTTAGCTGCTGCTTCGTTGATCATTACATTTGTGAACCTGTCGGAGGCAATGGTATCTTTAAGTATTCTTCCGCTAATGACCGGGACCTGAAAGACATCTGAAAAATGTTCATCTATTGATGTCACTACCATCTCTTTTGAATCTTCAGCTGAGGATCCTTCAGGAATTACTGCAAATCTGTTAGGAAAATTATTTCCCGGAACATTCTCAGTAAGTGAGATACCCTTAATATCATTGGCTTTTGCCTCTCTTTCAAGGTTTTCTTTAAAAATCTTTGCAAATTCCAGGCGTTTGCTTTCATCTTTAACATGAATCGTAACAGAGATCAGATCATTTTCATTGAATCCCAGATCATGATTCTTCATAAATGAAATCTGCCTGGCTATAAAAATCTGCGATATAATAAGTATAGTGGTTATGAGGAACTGGGCAATGATGAATCCTTTCCTTATTCCTGTATTGTTCCCGTCAGCACTGATCTTTGAACGCAGTATATGAACCGGTTGATATCCAGAGAAAAGAAGTGCCGGGTAAATGCCTGACAGAATACCAGTGAGGATACCAAAAAGCAGTACAGATAAAATGATCTTCCCGTCAGTAAAATTGATATTGATATTACGTTGGGATAATTCGTTGAACCATGGTAAGAAAAGTTTAGTAAGAAATACTGCCAGAACGACAGCGATCAATGTTAGGGTAACAGCTTCCCCGACAAAAACGATTGACAGTTGAAATCTGCTTGCGCCTGCAAGCTTCCGCAATCCGGTTTCCCTTGCACGTTTTTCAGATTGACTCGTTGAAATGTTGACATAGTTGGCACATGCAATAAATAAAACGGCTATAGCTATTGCCATCAGAATAAAAAGATATCCTGATGAAACCGCTGGTTTGATATCGCCGGTAACATTGGTGTCAAGATGAATACTTTCGACAGGCTGGATATCAAATGTCTCCCTTCCTTTGAGATAATCGGGAAAATATTTTCCTGGAATTGCGGAAAGGTCCGACTTAACCGAATTGATATTCTGATTTGCATAAATTTTTATGTAAGTCAACGATCCGTTTCCCCACCACATATCCGCAAGATCGGGATGCATCTTATTAAGGATGAGGTGAGAGACAAGAAGGTCGAACTTAAATATTGAATTCTCCGGCAGATCTTTCAGAATACCGGAAACAGTGAAATTGAATTCCCCGATTATCAACTCTTTCCCAAGAGGGTTCTCATTTCCAAATAATTTTACTGCAGTACTTTTAGTAAGTACAGCCGCCCCGGGATTATTAAAAGCAGTGCCCGGATCGCCGTTTATCATTGGGAAATTGAACATTTTCAGGAAAAATGAATCGGCAGTATATCCGGTCAGATTGAAAAAAGTTTTATCAGTGATCTTAACCGGTTCATCATCACTTAAAAAGAGAGTCAGGCCTGTAGTCATATCAGCTGCTTTAATGTCCTTCCTGACTACTTCGGGCAAAGGGAGCGGAGTGGTAGCCCTGTAATCGGTACCTCCGGTACCTTTGTTTACTGCGATTATCCTGTAGATCAGGTTCCTATCTTTGTGAAAATTATCATAGCTCCTTTCAAAATTCACAAAGTAGAATATCAGTATTGCAACAGACATTCCGACAGTGAGTCCCAGCAGGTTCAGCAACGATATTTTTTTTTGTCTTGCCAAATACCTGCAACTTATTATAATGTTATACCAGATCATATTCATTTTATGATTATTTTATAATTTCATAATGGTATAAGTACCGATTACAATTAATCCGGCAATGGTACTGAACAGATAGAAAAATCCATTTTCTCTGAATCCGAATTTGAATTTGTTGCTTCCTTCCAAACCAATAATATTAAATGCCGGGCCGCCTATACTAACATATAATCCATGTTGTGCACATATATATTGATCCAATGTCCAAACTCATGGAAGAGATAGGATATAAAGCCACCGGAATAAAGAGTATTATCAGTCGTGTGTCAAAACCAAAAAGTTTCTTTTGCATTTCTTACTACTATTATTTAGAAATATATCCTGTACATTAAGTTTGGGAAAAATCCAAACTGATTGATATAGCCAACTTTACCCGGCTTGCTTGCATCATAATATTCTGCCATTCTGCCTTTACTGTTTGTAAGGTTCATCAGATCGAGAAAAATTTCGTGTGTAGCTTTAGGTCTGTTGAACTTGTAGCTTACAGATAGATTCATCAGGAAGATATTGTCAAGTTTATCGTTGTATGCTTTGCTATAATCGAAATATCTGCCATTTTCAGGATCAACTGCCACATTTCCCTGAGCATCTCTTATTAAAGGAATATACCTCTCACCCCCTTCAAAGAAAACTTTTGTATTCAGCGCCAGTGTCTGGTTTTGTTTTTTACCAAGGTTTTTAAATTCTTTTCCGAATAAAATATTCACAATATAATTGTTGTTATAACGGGTATTCCGCCACACATCTTCCATCGTTTTATATTTCGAGTTGAATAGCGAACTATTTACCAGAAAGTAGAAATTTTTATCAAAAAACCTTTCGAGGGATAATTCTACACCGTAGTTTTTACCGGTTCCTTTATTTACCAGTTCTACATATCGATAATCGATACCTTCGTTAATTGTGGCATAGTTACTGTTAATGTTGTTTTCGACAGGTAAATTGTAAAGATGCTGATAGTACACTTCAATTTTTCCTATCAAATTTTCGGTAAAGCGTGTTTCATAGCCCAATACGTAATGATGGGCTTTTAATAATCCGAGGTTTTTGTTTGGTTCCAGGTAGCTGCCATCATCCTGCGGAATCTTGGTGAAATAGTTATGCACACTTTCTGTGGTGCTGTGCATGCCGTATCCCAAATGCACAGAATTAGTATTATTAATTTTCCAGTTCACACTTAACCTTGGTTCAATGGTGCTTGCATTCCTGCTTAAAATATTCATGTTATGCAAACCGGCCACAAGAATAATATTCTCATTAAAGCTGTGTTTCCAGCTTATAAAATTATTTATTGCACTTAAATTATTTTTAAAGTCATTTACATTAATCAACGATGCTTCTTTATTACTATATATGTCCTGATAGTAATTGAAGTTATACAGTGTGTATTTTGTCCCTATCTGAATTTTATTTTTATTGTTGATTTTATTGCTATAAGTAATTGCACCCCTGAGAGCTGACTTCACAATCCTGCTTTGAACCGTATGCATTCTGGGAGAAATGGATTCGCTTACATGGCTCACCTCCAATGTTATATGTTCTTAGTGTATCTGTCTCAAAAATATCATCATCAGCTCCGGTTCCTGAATAATTAACTGACGTTTTAATAAAGCTTTTATCATTCAGAGACAAAATATGGTTCATTCCGAGATTTGCCAGGTAATTTGCCTTTTTAAAATCTTTGCTTATAAGAGCGCTGGTTGTTGTTCTTCCAGGTGTTGAAAGACCTGTAAGCTCCCATGTTTTCCATCGAAACTCCACTTAAGCCTCCCAGACCACAGAAGGAAAAAGTACCTGCTCTTTTAGTTGGCAGTACTACTTTAAAGGTTGCATCCTGATAATTCACACCTCCCGGCACATCCACCAATCCCATGATCTTTAATCAGCGTTATTGTAGAGTACCTGTAATTAAACAGGTATGAGCCTGCATATCCTTTTTTAAACGGACCTTCAACGGTAAGTTCTGTACCCATAAAGCCAATCCCGCCAGTTGCTTCAAACTTTTCGTTATTTCCCGACCTGAGTTTTACATCGTAAACACCGGAAATTACATCTCCATATTCTGACGAATAGGCTCCGGTATAAAAATCAGAAGTGGCTAATAAATTATTGTTCAGAGCTGTCAGTGCGCCAAATGAAGAATTCTGATCATCCATATGGTAAGGACTTGAAATTTCTGCCCCATCCAGACGCCATTGCATGTATTTGGGCGAGTTTCCCCGTACAATTATATCGCTGCTTCCATCAGGCGTACTGGCGACTCCTGCGAAACTGGAAACTGACACGGGCAGGATCGTCCATCCCTCCCGTAAAACGTTTTGTTTCTTCAAGAGTAATGGAATGTAAACTGAGCTGCGACATTTCATTTACGGCTTCTCCTTTTTTCCTGGATGCCTTAATAACAACTTCATCCATTTTTGTAACAGATTCCTGCATGGCGAAATCCAGGACTACCTCTTTACCGGAATTTACCACAATATCAGAAATGGTTTTAGCCTCGTAACCTAAGTAAGACAACTTAAGTGAAATTCTGCCGACAGGAACTTTTGCTAATCCTGAAATTTCCATTTGCATCGGTTGCTGCACCAATCGGGGGGTTAGTACCAACTATTATTACTGTAGCCCCGATGAGTGGCAATTTGTTATCGTTGTCAATTATAGTTCCTCTGACAGTCTGGGTGAGTTTTTGACTGAAAGCTAATGCGTTAAACATTGCAATCATTAATGTTGTTGAGATAAATTTTTTCATTGTGTCACTTATTTTTATCATCATAAAATTCTGTCTGTTAATGAATACCAGACACAAAGAAAATAATGCACAATGCCCTTTCAAAGGGAAATATGATTAGTGGTCGGATGAGATGATAAGTGGTAATTTTTGGGAATAAAGCAGCAAATGCCTTAGTTCAATGACTTTAGTTTTTTAGCAAATCGCCGGCTGATTTCAAGTGGTTCCTGTTTGTTTTTCAAATAAGCCATATGTCCGGTATCCGGATTATTTTCAATATGGTCGACATGTTCAATATTTACAATACTTGACCGGTGTATCCTTACAAAATTATTATCTGGAAGTTCTTCCTGCCATTGCTTAAGAGTTTTTAAAACCAGGCAATGTTTTCCTTCAATGGTTACTATTTTGGAATAATTGCCCACAGGTTCAATAGATGTGATTGAGCTGATTTTTATAAACCTCGAAGCATAATTATTTAATCGTACATAGATATTGTCAGAATACTCATAACTCCTTGACTCTCTTTTTTGAGTTTTTTCCCTGATTATTATCCTATCTAATGATGTTTTCAGCCGATCAGGGTTAATGGGTTTCAGAAGATAATCAACCGCATTCACCTCAAAGGCACGGATTGCGTATTCATCATATGCTGTAACAAAGATTATTTTGATTGAACTGTCAATCATTTCCAGAAGATCAAACCCTGTTTCTCCGCTTAGCTGGATATCAAGAAAGATCAGCTGAGGATTAAACATATTGATCATATCGACGGCACCCTCGCAGGAACTGGCTTCTCCTACAATTTCTATTTCAGAGTGAGGCGCCAGTAACTTCCTCAGATTCACCCTTGCCAGCCTCTCGTCATCAACTATTATGGTTTTAAGGTTTGTCATTGGTTATTAATATTATGGATCTCAATAGCTGCAATAACGAATCCATTTTCCTCTTTAAGAGAAAATGTAAAATTGTCATTATAGTATAAACCAAGTCTGTATTTTAAATTTTCGATACCATTACCCGTTCCGTCAACATTTCTTTCACTATTTTGAGTCGCATTCTGTAATTTTCCTGTATTGGACACCCTTATTACGAGTGTATCTTCTAAAATTCTGACTGTAAGATTGATAATCAATTTTTGTTTTTCAGTCTTTGTACCATATTTTACAGAGTTTTCAACCAGCAGATGGATTAAAAATGTAGGTATCAGTATCTGTTTTGCCTCCTCATCAACTGAAATATCATATTGAAATTCTTCTTCAAATCTTATTTTCTGAATTTCGAGATATTTCAGAATTGACTCAATTTCCCGCTCTATTGAAACTGTTTGCTGTTGTTTGTTCAGAGTATACCTGTAATATTCCGACATATCTATTACAAGCTTTTTAGCTTTCGCAGTATTCTCATCTATTAAAGTATAAATAGAGTTCAACACATTAAAAAGGAAATGAGGGTTTATCTGATAACGCAGCATTTTAAGCTGAACATCTTTTGCAAGTGTTTCAGCTTTATGAGCGGTTTCCTTTTGTTTGCCTGACAGTTGTATCAGGCGTGTAAGATAGAAAGCAGAACTTAAAAACAAAATGACCAGACTGGCTCCGGGAGAATATTTTGCCAGCAGGTTAAAGTCTATAGGGAGTATCCCTTTCATGTGGAATAACATCTCGAGCCAAGTAACTACACAAAGGAAAAAGATCGGACCAAAAAGTGCATATAAAACAATAACCGCATAAAGCCGATACCTTTTTTTGCTTTTCAGGGCCCAACGGTAACTGTATATCAGCATTATGATAATTAACAGAAAAGTAATGAATTGAAACAGGTGCTCGTACAGGATCATTTGTATTCTATTGGGATACGATGGAGACACCCATGCAAGCCAGTCAAGGATTCTGACTATTATGACTAATACCAGAACAGCCAGCATGTTAAAGAAATATTTGTACTTGTTATACAGCGTGTTTAACATTTTTGAGTAAAATTTGACCAGAGCTTTCGTATGTCTATGATGTCCCAAATTTGAACAATTTTACTTATAAAATGAAACAAAATCTATTAATCACCTTATTAGTCTATAAGCTGTAGAATTTCCTCTATGAATGGAAAAACTTTTTTGAAGTATATGTAATTAATTTAAGATTTTTTAGCTGGTCAGACATTATTGTCATTAACTGCAAAGTCATTCGTACTGAAAAAATACAACTAGTCCTGCAAATAATCAAATGATAGAAATTATTATGTCGTGAATCTTTCATTTAATACTTTTATTGCACGTATTGATTTGCACTCGAATACCTAACATTTATCATGATTGAAGTCAGTCAGATATTAAAATGCCAAATTAAGGTTGTATTTTTATTTTCAAATTTCACTTAGAGTGTAATAATAATGAGAAGGTTAACAGCACTGATAATTGACGATGAGCGTCTGGCAAGATTAAATCTTCGTAAGAATCTTAATATGTATTCTGAGATTGAGATAATAGGGGAAGCTTCAGGTGTAGAAACTGGCATCAAAGCTGTGAGGGAGCTTAGTCCCGATCTTTTATTTCTTGATATAAAACTTACTGACGGAACCGGATTTGATCTTCTTGAATAAAGTGGAATTTAAAGGCAAAGTCATATTTCAGACTGCTTATGATGAATATGCATGCAGGGCTTTTGAAATCAATGCTCTTGATTATTTATTAAAACCGATCACAAAAGAGCGGTTAAAGCAGGTCATTACGAATATTGTCAACTCTGAAAATGTGCAGTATGTTCATAATATCCAGCGGTTCAGATACGATGACAGACTAATGATTGAACAGAAAAAGAACATCCATTTTATTAAAGTTGAAAATATAATTTACATTAAAGCCGACAGGGAATACACGACACTATACGAAAAAGGAGGAAAAGAATACCTTGTACTCAAATCAATAGGTGATTGGCAAAAAGAATTACCTGATGAACATTTTGCAAGGGTTCATCGAAATTCCATTATAAATTTCAATTATATTGAAAGATCAGAGAGATCAGGTAATACTGCAACTATATTCCTTACAGGTATTTCAGATCCAATTTCAATCAGCAGGGGATATTACAAATTGATTAAAACCAGATATTTCTACAAATAGTAATTCAATAGACGGGATTGACCTTCGGTCGGACCCTTTCCTCCACTGGTTACCAGTGCAAGTAAAACAAAAAATGCCGTTGGATAAAGATGGGATTGACCTTCGGTCGGACCCTTTCATCCAGAGGTTATCTGGCCAAGAAATTCAAAACTTTTCCTGCTGCGCAGCAAATAGTTTTTTGTTTCCCATCACTCTTATGAAAAAGAATTTTCAACGAGTGCCGGATAACAAAAAACCCGATGATTCCTCATCGGGTTTTGCATTTCTTGCGGTGCGGACGGGACTCGAACCCGCGACCCACGGCGTGACAGGCCGTTATTCTAACCAACTGAACTACCGCACCAAACTCATTTGCACCAGTTGTAAAATGCGTTGCAAAATTAACCTAATTTTTTACTCCGCAAAATTATTTGTGAAAATAAAATATTCAAATTTGTAAAATGCAATTCTTAAACTAATTTTGTATAACATTACAATTCAGGTACATGCGGATGAAAGAAACTAAAATTCACTCCGCCGTAATTCCTGTGCTCAAAAAATAGTTTGTGATCTTCAAAGCTATAATCACGTGGATGCTCGAGAATGAAAAAGCCATCTTCCTTTATGACGCCTGATTGAGTGACAAGATCTGGTAATTCTTTGAGCCATGAAAGTTCATAGGGAGGATCAGCAAAAACTATATCGTATTTGAAAGTGCAGGTTTTTAAATAAGCCCTCACATCTATATGAATAGGTCTGACATTCTGAAAATCAAGTTCCTTCAGGATCTTTTTAATCCCTGAGATATGAACCGGATCCTTTTCGACAAGATGAATAATCTCAGCACCACGTGAAGCAAATTCGTAACTTATCGTACCGGTGCCGGAGAACAGATCCAGTACACTTAACGATTCAAAATCTACCCTGTTATTCAGTATATTAAACAATCCTTCACGGGCAAAGTCGGTTGTCGGCCTGGCCTTAAAGTTCGACGGTGGATTGATCCTACGCCCTCTGTATCTGCCTCCTATGATTCGCAATTTACGACTGTAAAAAGGTTAAGAAAACGATGAAGCTCAGTGTCATTAAAAACATAGCTGAAAGTAAAGTTGCCCGTGGGTTCCGAAAATTTAATATTCCTTATATACAACGAAAAGCCGGATGACAGATCATCATATCTTTCTGTTAGTCCGCTTAAGTACATCGATTCTTCCTGCTTTATTCCCAGATTCTTAAATGTACTAAGCACAAAATAAAGAATATCGGATATATTCCGGTATTTGAATGAATTGCAGAACTTCAGAACATTATTATTAAATACTATCAGATCGAAAAAATCCCTTTCAACATGAATATGAAGGTAATTTCCATTTGCACTTTTTCTCGGCGCACAGGTCTGGTCGAGTATTATTTTAATATTATGATGCGGAATTACCCCGGGGTAAAAATTGCTTATAACTTCATTTATGTCTTTTGAAACTGAGAATACCAGAAAGACTTCGGGATCTTTTATTTTATCTGCAAGAATAATATTTCCATCTTCATTATTATGATTGAATGTAAAATATTCATTTTTTTTAGCCGGATCGTAAAGCGGTGCAGGAACAAGCGTAAACTTCCGGGAAGGCATTACGCAATTCACCTTTTTGTAACGCCTGGTCAGGAAGTCATCGTTACGTATTAATTCTGTTATCTTATCGGCATTGAAGTATTTATTTTCTTCGGCTCCGAAGGATCTTATCAGTACATACTTATTTCTTATTGAATCTAGAAGACAAAATGATAGATCGTCAGGACTTACCTGTACAGAAAGCTCATAATTCTCGGTAGAGTTTATATCCAGCGTTTCATCAAAAAGTTCCAGGAAAGGCATTCTGCGTTATTTTTCGTAAATATAATAAATAATTCTCTGTGGGTGTGAACGAGACATTAGTAGAAGAGTATTGATTTGTAAAGAGAAAATCCTTTTACCACAAAGGACACAAAGGTTTACACAAAGGTCACAAAGGAAGTAATTTCTTTGCTCAATTTGCCCTTCTTATCGCACTTTGCGGTTAATGGATTTTCAGCTTGTTTTAAAATGCGCAGAAGAATAGCTAAGTTTACAGACCAAAACTATTCCAATTGCGCGATACCATTATATACAATCAGTTATGTAAGAACCTCGGGAATACACCAACTGAAGATCAGTCTGATGCATTAAAGAAATTGGCCTCGTATATCTGCGAGAACAATAATGATGTGATTTTTTTGATGAGAGGATATGCAGGGACCGGCAAGACAAGTGTCATAAGCTCGGTTGTCAAAACACTCGACATGCTCAGGATGAGGTCCGTTCTTATGGCGCCAACCGGCAGAGCGGCAAAAGTACTGGCTTCGTATTCCGGACGTCAGGCTTTTACTATCCATAAAAAAATTTACAGACAGAAATCCTCGAAGGACGGATTTGGCAATTTCGCGCTTGACAGAAATCTTTTTAAGGATACTTTTTTTATCGTTGACGAAGCTTCGATGGTTTCAAATAATTCAGGTGATTCATCAGTGTTTGGCAGCGGTAGGCTTCTCGATGACCTGATTGAGTATGTATATTCTGGTACGGACTGCAAACTGATTCTTGTCGGAGATACAGCTCAATTGCCTCCGGTAGGATCTAATGTTAGTCCGGCACTTGAGCCTGGCTCACTTGAAAGCTATGGCTTCGGACTGATAACCTGTGAACTTAAACAGGTCGTCAGGCAAAGCGAGACTTCCGGAGTTCTTATGAATGCAACCCGTCTCCGCTTACAGGTTGCTGAACAAAACCTGGTACATCCCTCAATTGATTGTGTCAATTATAATGATACTATCAGAATAACCGGAGAAGAATTGATCGACGAGATCTCTCAGGCTTATGGCTCATGCGGTATGGAAGGGACAATTATCGTTGTCAATTCCAATAAGCAGGCAAACAGGTACAACCAGGGTATACGTAACCGTATTTTTGCAAGGGAAGAAGAGATCAGTCCGGGTGATATGGTTATGGTGGTTAAGAATAACTATTTCCTGATGGAAGAAGGGGAGGATGGTGCAGGTTTTATTGCTAACGGAGATATTGCTGAAGTAAAAAAGATCAGGAAATATGAGGAAAGATACGGGTTCAACTTTGCTGATATGACACTGAAATTTCCAGACTATGATCTTGAAATTGAATCGAAGGTTATGCTCGATGTTCTTCATCTTGATACGCCGGCCCTGCCTCCTGATAAGAATAAGGAACTTTATAAGAATGTACTCGATGATTATCTGGATATCAAGACACGCAGGAAACAGTTTGAAGCTGTGAGAAATAACCCTTATTTCAATGCACTCCAGATAAAATTTGCTTATGCAGTTACCTGTCATAAGGCTCAGGGCGGACAGTGGGAGAGGGTATTCATTGATCAGGGTATGTTCAACAGGAATGAGATAACAATAGATTATCTCCGCTGGTTTTATACGGCGCTTACCCGGTCGACTGACAGAGTTTATCTCATCAATTTCGCCGAAGACTTTTTTTCTTCAAAATAAAATACTATTCTCCCGCAAATCTCGCTGATTTGCGCTGATTGAAATCCGATAATCTGCGAAAATCTGCGTAATCAGCGGGAAAATTCTTTTTAAAATCTTATTTCTAGTGTAACTTAGTAGTAAAATTCTTAAAATGATAAAAGACAGAAAAATAATTATTCTCACTGCATTTCTTGCGGTAGCTATATGCCTTATTTTGACACTTCTGCTGTTTTTTGTAGTGACACCTTCATTTCTGTTTACAATGGCATTAACAATCGGGTTTATTACCGGAATCTGTGTAACTACACTGATATACTATATCTTACACAAGATTAAGGATAATGAAGCGGAAGTCAGCGTGAAATGAGAAATAAGAAATAAGAAACTGGAATTCAGAATTCAAAGGAGGATTATTCTCCTATGATTTTGACAAGAACCCTTTTCCGGCGTTTCCCGTCAAATTCTCCATAAAAAATCTGTTCCCATGGACCGAAGTCAAGCCTTCCGTTCGTGATAGCCACAACAACCTCCCTGCCCATTAAAGTGCGCTTAATATGCGCATCGGCATTATCTTCGAAACCATTATGCTTGTATTGGGAATAAGGTTTTTCCGGAGCAAGTTTCTCTAACCATACTTCAAAATCATGATGAAGACCGGCTTCATCATCATTTATAAAAACACTCGCACTGATGTGCATTGCATTCACAAGAGCCATCCCTTCGTGAACTCCGCTCTCATAAAGACAGTTTTCCACCTGCCCCGTGATATTAATGAAAGCCCTCCGGGTAGGTGTCTCAAACCATAATTCTTTGCGATAAGATTTCATAATAGTGAAATTGAATGTTATATGTTTTTCCGCAGATCACGCAGATTTACGCGGATTGAAAAGCACAGGGCACAGTGCACAGGGCTCAGTGTGAAAATAATAACGTTTTAGTTTTTCTTTGTGATCCTATATACTTTGTGTTCCTTTGTGGTTAATGGATTTTTTTTATGTCAGTTTCATATCCGTAATAACATCTGCAATCCTTTTATCAAGCATCTTTTCAGTTTCTTCAAACTTATCTGATGATGTGAGTTTGGTATTCACACTGAAATAGAACTTAATCTTAGGTTCTGTTCCCGAAGGTCTTACAGATATCTTTGTTCCATCTTCCAGGAAAAACTGCAGGACATCCGATTTGATAAGATCAATTTTTGTTTTTGTTCCCTTAACGATATCATTCGATACGGATAACTCGTAGTCATTGATCCTTATCACTTTACTGTTATTGATCTTCTCCGGAGGATTATTTCTGTAACCGGTCATCATGGCTTTTATTTCGCCTGCTCCCTCTTTACCTTTTCTTACAATGTTTATAAGCTTCTCCTTGTAAAAACCATATTTGACATAAATATCAAGGAGCAGATCAAAGAGCGACATTCCCTGACTTTTTGCCCATGCAGTTGCCTCGGCAGCCAGGGCACAAGAGGATACCGCATCTTTATCCCTTACATAATCACCCGGTAAAAACCCGTAGCTTTCTTCACCACCACCAATATATTTTTTCTTGCCTTCATTCTCTCTTATAAGCTCGGCAAAAAATTTAAAGCCTGTCAGAACATTGAAAAATTCAACCTTGTAACCTTCTGCTATCCTTTCCAGAAGATCAGATGTGACAATTGTTTTAATGATATATTCATTTCCTTTATATTTCTTCCTCTCCTTATATTGAGAAAGAATGTACCATATAAGTAGTACACCGGTCTGGTTACCATTAAGAAGGATAAATTCGCCTTTCCTGTTTCTTACTGCCAGACCAAGTCTGTCAGCATCAGGATCTGTAGCCATAACCAGCTCCGCATTTGTTTCAACAGCTTTTTTTATAGCAAGTTTCAGTGCGTCGGGTTCTTCAGGATTTGGTGATTTAACAGTTGGAAAGTTACCATCAGTAATATCCTGTTCGGGTACATTTATTATGTTCGTGAAGCCGAATCTTTTGAGGGCAGGAGGAACCATAGTTATTCCTGTACCATGAATAGGAGTATAAACAATGGGAATAGAACTGAATTTTTTAATAATTTCAGGATTAAGACTCATTTTTTGGACTTCATTGAGGAAGATATCATCAGTTTCCTTGCCGATGATCTTAATCCTCTCTTTTTTTCCGTTGAATTTAATATCATTCACCGAAGTGATTTTTCTGACTTCTTCAATGATACCGTCATCATGTGGAGCTACAACCTGTCCGCCATCGCTCCAGTACGCTTTATAACCATTATATTCCGGCGGATTGTGCGATGCAGTTATCACAACCCCGCTCTGGCATTTGTAATGCCTGATGGCAAATGACAGCTCAGGCGTCGGACGCAATGCTTCGAAGAGATAAACTTCAAACCCATTTGCAGAAAATATGTTCGCAGTTGTTTCAGCGAAATACCGGCTATTGTTCCGGCAATCGTGAGCGATTGCAACTCTTATTCCCAGATTGCCGCATTGTTTGATAATGTAATTCGACAATCCCTGTGTCGCCATGCCCAGCGTATAAATATTCATCCGGTTGGTGCCAGCACCCATTATGCCTCTCAGGCCGCCTGTGCCGAATTCAAGATCCTGGTAAAATGCATCGACAAGTTTCTTTTCATCTTTGTCAAGCATTTCGCGGACTTCTTTTCGTGTCTCTTCGTTGAACTCTTTACTAAGCCAGCTTTCGGCTTTTGTTCTGATCTCAGCTAGTGATAACATAATCTAATTATTTTAACAGTTTCATACATTTCAGAAGACTTGTCCTCCAGTGAGGAATAGTAAGTCCATAACTTTCTTTTATTTTGGTTTTGTCCAAAACTGAATATGAAGGCCGTTGAGCGATCTGGTGGAAATCTTTTGACAATACAGGTAAAATAGTGCAGGGGAAGCCTGATTCTTTCACTATTTCTGTTGCAAAATCGAACCAGGTACAGGCTCCTTCATTTGAAAAGTTAAAGATCCCTGAGTTCATTGCAAGCTGGTTCCTTATCACACCTGAAATTATGTTCATTATCGCATCGGCGAGATCGGCTGCATAGGTTGGCGTTCCTGTTTGATCAAAAACAACTTTTAACGATTCCTTTTCGGCTGCGTTGCGAAGGATGGTTTTTACAAAATTATTTCCAAATGAAGAATACAGCCAGGATGTTCTGATGATCATCGATCCGGGGTGAAGCAGAGCATACTTTTCACCGGCCAGTTTTGATTTGCCATAAGCAGATGGCGGGTCAGGCTGAAAACTCTCGTTATATGGAACATTTGACTTGCCATCGTATACATAGTCGGAAGAAATATGAATGAACCTGCATTCCGATCCCTTTATGACTTCTGTTATATTTTTAACAGCAGTTCCGTTAATCAGTATAGCCTTCTCGGGTTCCGCTTCAGCTTTGTCTACCATTGTATAGGCAGCACAATTTACGATCCAGTCGGGTGTGGTTTTCTTAATAAATTCTGTTGTCTGTTCCTGATTTGTAATATCCAGGGTGGATATATCCGTAAATATAAAGTCATAGCCATAATAATTTTTGGAAACAATCTTTAGCTCATTTCCGAGCTGGCCATCACAACCTGTAATTAGTATTATTGCCATAACTATTTAATTCAGAAATTATATTCAGCATCCATCATCATTGGCTGCTTTAAATCCTTATCGCTTATTGTCGGGATCAGTGAGCCTAATTTCCAGTTTATATCGAGTGAAGGATCGTTAATATTTATTCCCCTTTCAAATAGAGCATTATAGACACTGTCGCATTTATACTGAATTATGGCGATGTCGCTTAGTACGGAAAATCCGTGAGCAAAACCATGCGGAATTAACAGCTGGTCTTTAGTTTCGGAGTCTAATTCAATACCGAACCATTTACCAAATGTCAGGGAATCATGTCTGATATCAAGAGCCACATCAAGTATTTTTCCTGAAACAACTCTTATTAGTTTAGCCTGGGGAAATGGATTTAACTGGTAATGCAATCCACGGATAACCCCTTTTACTGATTTTGATTCATTATCCTGTACCGGAAAAAAATTTATTCCTGCTTTTTTAAATTCAGCCTGATTAAAACTTTCAAAAAAGTATCCTCTTGGATCAGTATGAATCTGGGGTTTTATAACTAATAAGCCTTTAAACCCGGTTTCAATGACTTTCATATTCCCAAAAGTTAGTTTTAAGCTGTTAAGATTTCTTCGTTGGCAATTCTAAGGAGATATTTCCCGTACTGACTGTTTTTTATTGGTGCAACCAGGTCGAGAAGTTGATTTTTATTTATAAATCCTCTTTTAAATGCTATCTCCTCTATGCAAGAAGCTTTTAGCCCCTGTCTTTGTTCAAGAGTTGCAATAAAATTTGCAGCCTGAAGCAAACTTTCATAAGTTCCGGTGTCAAGCCAGGCCATTCCTCTTCCCATGAGTTTTATCTCAAGAGTGCCTTCTTCAAGGTAGACCCTGTTAAGATCGGTTATCTCAAGCTCCCCGCGTGGTGAAGGTTTCAGCGATTTTGCCTTACTCACAACACTGTTATCATAAAAATATAAACCCGTAACAGCATAATTTGATTTTGGATGTAACGGTTTCTCCTCGATGCTCAGAACTTTTTTCTCCTTATCAAATTCAACAACTCCGTATCGTTCGGGATCAGTAACATAATATCCGAAAATACAGGCGCCTTTTTTTAATTCAGCCGTTTTCAGAAGATTTTCTCCAAATCCATGTCCGTAAAAAATATTATCCCCAAGGATCATACAAACGGTATCTTTCCCAATGAATTCTTCACCAAGTATAAATGCCTGCGCAAGTCCGTCGGGGGAAGGTTGTTCAACATAACTGAAACTCAGTCCCAGGGATTTCCCGTCTCCGAGAAGACATTTAAATCCCGGAAGATCTCTGGGTGTTGATATTATCAGTATTTCCCTGATCCCTGCCAGCATCAATACAGATAAGGGATAATAGATCATAGGTTTATCATAAACAGGCAACATCTGTTTTGATATCGCGCTTGTAATCGGATAAAGCCTCGTCCCCGAACCACCGGCTAAAATTATTCCTTTCATAAATGTCGTTTATCGTTTGTCGTTTACTTTGTCCTCCGAAGCTTCAGCGTAGGAGGATCGTTTGTCGTTAATCGTTTGTCGTTTGTCGTTTATTGATAGCATAAAGGTCATTACGAGCGAAGCGAAGCAATCTTTTTGAGTATCCTCTAATCTCAGGGTCCCCTCATCTTCTCCCAATCCCGAAATACTTGAACCCAAGTCTTCTCAGCTCCGCAGGATCATAAATATTCCTGCCATCAAAAATCACCCTATCTTTCATCAATTCAGCCATCCTGCTGAAATCCGGAAGATGAAATTCCGACCATTCTGTCATCAGCGCGACTGCATCAACTCCATCAAGCGCTTCATACGGATCTGAAGTATATGCAATTTTATTTCCAAGAACTTTTTTTGTCTCATTTATCGCCGCCGGATCATATGCTTTAATCTGAGCTCCGGCTTCAAGAAGTCTTTCAATTAAAACGAGAGAAGAGGCTTCTCTTATATCATCAGTTTTTGGTTTGAAAGACAATCCCCAAATCGCAATAGTCTTATTTTTAAGGTTGTGTTGGAAAAATTTATCCATCTTGTTGAATATCACATTTTTCTGATATTCATTGGCTTTCTCTACTGCTTTAATTACATTAAGTTCATAACCATGATCTTTGCCGGTCTTGAGCAGGGCTTTCACATCTTTCGGGAAACAAGATCCTCCATAGCCGGTCCCGGGATAAATGAATTTGCTGCCAATACGAGAGTCGCTGCCAATTCCTTTTCTTACATTATTAATGTCGGCGCCAAGTATATCACATAAATTTGCAATCTCGTTAATAAAACTGATCCTTGTCGCCAGCATCGCATTTGCGGCATATTTGGTAATTTCAGCAGATGCAATGTCCATAAAAAGAATAGGATGATTATTAAGCACGAAAGGCATATAAAGCCTGTTCATGATTTCTTTGGTTTTCTCATTGTCAATACCGATAACAATTCGTTCAGGTTTCAGAAAATCCTCAACAGCTGCACCCTCTTTAAGAAATTCAGGGTTCGACGCCATATCAAAAGGGATAACCAGTTTACGTTTATCGATCTCAGCCTGAATAGCTGTACGGATTTTTTCTGATGTTCCAACTGGTACAGTGCTTTTGGTCACGACAACAGTGTATCTGGTGATCAGTCTTCCGATCTCTTTGGCAACATTCAAAACATGTTTAAGATCAGCGGAACCATCTTCTCCCGGAGGTGTTCCGACCGCAATGAAAATAACTTCTGAATTGTCAATCGAATCTTTAATATCAGTAGCAAATGATAGTCGTTTTTTCAGAACATTGCTCTTAACGATACCTTCAAGTCCTGGTTCGTAAATAGGAATTGTCCCTTCTTTCAGCTGTTGAATTTTATCTTTATCTACATCAACACAGGTTACATTGACGCCACTTTCAGCAAAACAGGCCCCGGTTACAAGTCCAACATAACCTGATCCCACAACAATTATTCTCATAAATAAGAAGGTGTTTTAATCATTTGGTTTATCTCTTATGCAAAGATAATATAACATGTCAAATAGGCAAGGGGCGAGGGGCAAGGAGCAAGGAGCAAGGGGAAAAGTATGGTTTGAGTTTCCCCTCCTTTTGCATCACATCTTTTTACATGATTTTTGAAAAAGAGAAGGGGATCCTTCATTTCACTGGTACTCTGCAAACTACGTACCAGCGAAATTCAGGATGACATTTCAATTTGGGGTTTGAAGGGGAAGGAAGCGGCGCCTTTTGAATCATTTTCTGAATAAAGAAATATCACGACAAAAGGCGTCGCTTCCTCCCCTATTATTATCCCATAACGACCTATCATCCTGAATCTTCCGCAATAACATATATGGAGTAAATGACAATTTTTATCTTGCGGAAGATGAAGGATCTCCCAGGGGCTACCTGAATTTTAATAAATGTGATGTAAGATTAGCTACAAAAGGAGGGGAAATGTACAGAGGTTACATTCAACATTACATATATTTACTAAACTCTCTCCTTATTTATCTAATATACAACTCATTAAGTTCACACTTATGCCCTAAAAGATGGAAGGATGGGAAGAAGGTGAAATTCTACTAAAATGGTCTCTGAGATTCTCCATGCCTCTCTGAACCAGTTCTTTTTTCTGACTCCTGATAATCCCGAATTGAATTTCCTTATATTATTGGGCGTTTTTTGAAAAAAGTCCTATCTTTGCAACCAATTTTTCATACAAAATAATGTCTAACTTATTAATTATTAGTTCTTTTAAATTAATCTTATGACTGAAAACAAGAAAAAAGCAACCAAAAAGGAGGTTGCAGAAACAAACGACGCCCCTGTTATAGAGGTAAAAAAGGCAAAAACTAAAGAAAAAAGCGAAAAACAGGATGTTATAACCGAAACCTTAGCATCAGAAGAGGTCGAAACTGTTACAGCTGAAGACCTTCCTAATGAAAACGCAACAGAAGCTGCAAAAGCTGAAGATTACGGATTCGAAACGGAAGAAAAGAAAGAAAAGAGACCAAAAAAAGCACAGAAAGAACCGGAAGATGAGCCGGCAATAGGATTAAGATCAAAATCTGAACCCAGAACTCCGGTTTCACCTGAAGATTTTGACTGGGATACATTCGAGAGTGAAGAACTCCGCAGCTCCCCGAAATACAAAGAATACGAATCACTTTATGACGAAACCCTTTCTACTGTTGCAGTTGATGAGGTGGTGATTGGTACAGTTATTCAAATGACACTACGCGAAGTTGTAATTAATATAGGTTATAAATCGGAAGGCGTTGTCAGTTTAAATGAATTCCGTTATAATCCAAATTTAAAAGTTGGAGATAAAGTTGAAGTGTATGTTGAAAGCCAGGAAGATAAAAAAGGTCAGCTTCTGCTTTCACATAAAAAGGCACGTGCAATTAATTCATGGGACAGGGTCAATGCTTCTCTTGAGAAAGACGAAATCATCACCGGTTACATTAAATGCCGCACAAAAGGCGGGATGATAGTTGATGTATTTGGTATTGAAGCTTTCCTCCCGGGTTCACAGATTGACGTGAAGCCAATACGCGATTATGATGTGTTTGTAGGTAAAACAATGGAATTCAAGGTTGTAAAGATCAACCAGGAATTCAAAAACGTTGTGGTATCTCACAAAGCTCTTATTGAAGCTGAACTTGAACAGCAGAAAAAAGAGATCATCGCGAAGCTTGAAAAAGGACAGGTTCTTGAAGGAACTGTCAAGAATATCACATCTTATGGCGTATTCATCGACCTTGGCGGCGTGGATGGGCTTATACATATTACAGATCTTTCATGGGGCAGAGTTAATCACCCAGAAGAGATCGTACAACTCGATCAGAAACTCAATGTTGTTATTCTCGATTTTGATGATGATAAAAAGAGAATAGCTCTTGGTCTGAAACAATTGACATCTCATCCATGGGATTCAGTTGATCCGAATATGAATATCGGTGATAAAGTAAAAGGAAAAGTTGTCGTCATGGCTGACTATGGCGCTTTTGTGGAAATTGCTCCCGGCGTAGAAGGCTTGATACACGTTTCAGAAATGTCATGGTCACAACATCTGAGAAGTGCCCAGGAATTCCTGAAAGTTGGCGATGAAATTGAAGCAGTTATCCTGACACTTGACAGGAACGAGAGAAAAATGTCTCTCGGGATTAAACAGCTGAAAGCCGACCCATGGCAGAACATCGATGAAAAATACACAGTCGGTTCAAAACATACTGCAAAAGTCAGAAACTTTACCAATTTCGGCGTATTTGTTGAGATTGAAGAAGGTGTTGACGGACTAATTCATATTTCCGATTTGTCGTGGACAAAGAAAATCAAACATCCTGCTGAATTCACATCTATTGATGCTGATATTGAAGTAGTTGTTCTTGAAATTGACAAAGAAAACAGACGATTGAGTCTTGGCCACAAACAGCTTGAAGAGAATCCATGGGATGTATTTGAAAATCTCTTCACAATGGATTCAATACATGAAGGTACAGTTGTTGAAGTATTCGACAAAGGCGCTGTAATCGCTCTTCCTTATGGTGTTGAAGGGTTTGTAACTCCAAAACATCTTGTGAAAGAAGATGGTATGATGGCTAAAGTTGATGAGAAACTGATGTTCAAGGTTATTGAATTTAATAAATCTGCCAAGAAAATCATTGTATCACATAGCCGTGTATACGAAGATGAAAAGAAAGCTGCTGAAGCTCCTGTAAAGAAAGCAGAAGCCGAATCACCAAAGAAAACTGCAAGGAAACAGAAGTCAAATTCTGAAAAAACAACCCTTGGTGATATCTCTCAGTTGGCTGCTCTGAAAGAAGAAATGGAAGAAAAAGAAAATAAAGCTTCCAAGAAATCGAAAAATTAATTAAATTTAGGCTATCAAAACTTATCGCCATGGATTTTAATATTGAGAGCCGGAATAACAGCACAGTTATTCAGATACAGTCGGAAAAACTTGACACGCACATTGCTCCGGCACTTAAGTCGGAACTGGTGCTCGTATCAGGCAAAGGTGAGAAAAATATCATCCTTGACCTTGAAAAATGCCAATATTGCGATTCTTCTGGTCTAAGTGCTATTTTGGTAGCTAACAGATTATGTAAAAATGCCGGTGGTGTATTCGTTCTCTGCGGTTTAAATGAAGCCGTGGAACGTCTGATCACCATTTCTCAGCTCGACACTGTTCTTACAATTACCGGAACCGTTGCCGATGCTGAAAAAATGATATCATAAGCAAACTGCTGTGATGAGTGCGATGAAACTAACTATATTAGGTAGTAGTTCTGCACTGCCGACATCAGAAAGATACCCTTCCGCTCATGTGCTTACTGCGCATGAGCGGTTGTTTTTAATAGATTGTGGTGAGGGTACACAAATGCAGCTCAGAAAATCGCATCTCCGATTTGCAAAAATAAATCACATATTCATTAGTCATCTGCACGGGGATCATGTTTTCGGATTATATGGATTGCTCTCTACTTTCAGCCTGATGGGAAGAGAAAATCCGATCTGCCTCTATGCCCCTGCAAATTATGACAAAATGCTCAGATCACATCTCAGTGATTTTGACATAAAACTCAGTTTTGAAATAGATTTTATACCTCTTTCAGGTAATAATCCTGTGAAGATCCTCGACGATAGGTATCTTACCGTAACATCTTTTCCGCTTAAACACAGAATTCCTGCTTTTGGTTTTCTCTTCAGGGAAAAGCTTTCCGACAGGAATATTATAAAGGAGTGCATTGAGAAGTACAAAATTCCGCTGGTCAGAATACCCGCAATAAAAAAAGGAGAGGATTTCGTCACACGGAAGGGAATATCATAAAAAATGAAGAAATAACCCTTCCGCCCCATGAACCGTTATCATATGCCTACTGCAGTGATACAAAATACTTTAAACGGCTTGCCAGCTTCGTTAAGGATGTAAATGTGCTTTATCACGAAGCCACCTTTGATATGACAAAAGATGATCTGGCAGAGATGACCGGCCACTCAACCACAACCGATGCAGCAAAAACAGCACTTGACGCCAACGCCCAGGCCCTTATTATCGGTCATTTTTCTGCGCGTTACAAAGATATCGATCCTCTTGTTGAGGAAGCAGGACTATCTTTCCTCAGACATTTGCAGCTATTGATGGTAAGACATATGAGGTGGGGAATATTTCTTAATTATGTCTATCTTTGTGGGCTATTAATAAAAGTAAAACCAGATTTATTTGGCATTTTTACCCCCTTCCCAACCTTCCCCCTTCGCCTTCGCGAAACCGCTTCGGCGAAGCAAGGCAAGGGGGAAGGAGCAGTTCTATCATTTCCCACTTGGGGGGAAATAAGAAAGGGGGTACTAAATAAAAAAAGCATTAAAGTCAAAGGTCATTTAATTATTTAAACAATTGCAGGAGAAAATATCTAATACTCGATTTCGGCTCTCAATATACTCAATTGATAGCAAGGAGAATCCGTGAGATAAATGTTTACTGTGAGATTTATCCTTTCAACCATTTTCCTGTTCCGGATAAAAGTGTAAAGGGAGTGATACTTTCCGGCAGTCCGTCATCAGTGCGGGATAAGAATGCTCCGGCTCCCGATCTGTCATTGATCAAAGGAAGTATACCCTTGCTTGGAGTTTGTTACGGGGCCCAGTTCCTTGTCCATAATTATGGCGGTGAGGTATGCCTTCAGGTATACGTGAATATGGACGGGCTAACCTGATAACTCGTGAACAGTAATGATCCGCTTTTCACTGGTATAAAACCCGGAACGCAGGTATGGATGTCGCATGCTGATACGATTGCTGCCGTTCCTGCGGGCTATGAAATAACAGGATCTACAATCGATGTAAAAGCAGGAGCATTCCATATAAAAGGCGAAAAGACATGGGGAATACAATTTCATCCCGAAGTATATCATACAACTGATGGCACACAGATCCTAAAAAACTTTGTGGTAGGAATATGCGGATGCTCGCAGAACTGGACTCCCGATTCATTTGTAGAAGCAACTGTACATAATCTGATCAGGGATTTAGGCAGCGATAAAGTAATCCTCGGCCTCTCGGGAGGTGTTGATTCCTCAGTCGCAGCTTTTCTTCTTCATAAAGCAATAGGCAATAACCTTACATGTATCTTTGTCGATAATGGATTATTAAGGAAGAATGAATTTAATAAGGTGCTTGAATCATACCTTGGACTGGGGCTAAATGTTGTTGGTGTCGATGCCAGCGATAAATTTCTCGATCAACTTGAAGGAGTAAGCGATCCTGAAACAAAAAGAAAGATAATCGGCAGGGTTTTTATTGAAGTATTCGATAGTGAAGCGAAAAAAGTCAAGGATGTCAAATGGCTGGCACAGGGGACAATTTATCCCGATGTGATTGAATCTGTATCAGTCAATGGCCCGTCTGCAACAATAAAATCTCATCATAACGTTGGCGGTCTTCCTGAAAAAATGCACCTGAGGGTTATTGAACCTTTGCGTCTCCTCTTTAAAGATGAAGTGAGACGTGTTGGCCATGCTCTGGGACTTCCGGATTTTATACTGAAAAGGCATCCTTTCCCGGGTCCGGGATTAGCAATCAGATTGCTGGGCAAAATGACCAGGGAAAAACTTGAAATACTAAAAGAAGCGGATGATATCTTTATAGAAGGATTAAAAAAACACGGACTATATGATTCGGTCTGGCAGGCTGGTGTAATTCTGCTTCCTGTACAGTCAGTGGGAGTGATGGGTGACGAACGGACCTACGAGAATGCCGTAGTACTGAGAGCTGTAACTTCAACCGACGGTATGACAGCTGACTGGTCACATCTGCCTTATGAATTTCTGGGATTGATCTCGAATGAAATAATAAACAGGGTAAAAGGAATTAACAGGGTTGTTTATGACATTAGCTCTAAACCACCTTCAACGATTGAATGGGAGTAGGAACGTCAGAAGTCGGGAGTCCGAAGTCGGAAGATAAGACTTCGGACTTCAGTCTTCGGACTTTTTGCCAGCAGTAATCAATCTTAATGAAGAACTTTAACAGGAAGAAATTGTTTAAAATAATTATCACATTGAAAATCAAAATATGAAAAGAAAATTTTTTAGCAGAATATTTCTGGTAATATCATTATCTATATTCACAATAGCTGCATCTTCACAGGTTTTGAATGAAGGAACATTTAAATTCGGAAGGGTTTTAAGTCTGATTGATGCTTTTTATGTCGATTCGGCAAATCTGGATATGCTTACAGAAAAAGCAATTATCGAGGTTCTTCGAAACCTTGATCCGCATTCTACATATATTTCCGCAAAAGATGTAAAAGATATGAATGAACCTCTCAATGGTAATTTTGAGGGAATAGGCGTTCAGTTCAATCTTTTGCGCGATTCGATTATAATAGTTGAACCGATTGGAGGAGGCCCGTCAGAAAAAGTAGGGATTAAAGCCGGCGACAGGATACTGACAATTAATGGCGAAAAAGTTACAGGAATAAATATTACTACTTCAGGTGTTCGAAGCAAATTAATGGGACCGAAAGGAACAAAAGTGAATATTACCGTTTACAGGAAAGGAGAAAGCAATATCCTCGACTTTACGATAATCCGCGATAAAATACCAATCTACAGTCTGGATGCTGATTATATGCTTGATAAAGAAACAGGCTATATCAAACTTAATAAGTTTGCCGCTACCACTGAAAAGGAATTTTCAGATGCGGTTGACAAACTTAAGAAGAGCAATATGAAAAACCTTGTAATTGACCTCAGAGGCAATGGCGGAGGGTATATGCTCGCTGCAACACAACTGGCTGAGAAATTCTTCTCTGATCAGAAATTACTGGTCTATCTTGAAGGCAGGAAAACCCCACGGCAGGACTATAAATCAGCCGGTAACGGTGATCTGTCTGCAGCCCGTCTGGTAGTTCTCACCGATGAAGGATCTGCTTCAGCCAGTGAGATCTTTTCAGGAGCTATGCAGGATTGGGATAGGGGAGTAATTATGGGAAGAAGGACTTTTGGCAAAGGACTGGTACAGAATGGTTTCTACCTCACTGATGGTTCCATGATAAGACTTACAATTGCCAGATATTATACACCAACAGGCAGATCGATACAAAGATCTTATACCGAGGGATATGAAAAATATATGGAGAACTTTTATAAAAGATTTACCGATGGTGAACTGATGTCAAAAGACAGTATTCATTTCCCCGATTCAGTAAAATACAAAACACTCATCAATAAAAGAATAGTCTATGGTGGCGGCGGCATAATGCCTGATGTATTTGTTTCAGCTGACACATCTAACAACTCACCATATTTTAACAAACTTATTGCAAAAGGTGTACTCAATACGTTTACTCTGGAGTATTTCGACAGGAACCGATCAACGCTTACGTCTCAGTACAAGACATTCTCTGACTTTAAATCGAAGTTTAATTTCAGTCCTGATGACATTAAATCTTTCATCGCGAAAGGTGAATCGGAGGGTGTTAAATTCAACGAAGAGCAGTACAATAAGTCGAAAGATGATATTCTGTCAGTACTTAAGGGCTATATTGCCAGTAATATGTGGCAGACAAATGAATTTTATCAGATTATAAATGAAGGCGATAAGGTGATCGACAAAGCTCTCCAGGTTATATCCGATAAGAAGTTGTATAACTCAATACTTGGAATACAATAACTTTAATGAGATTTATCGCAAAGACCCTGTACGGACTTGAAAAAGTTCTTTCAGATGAACTTAACAACCTTGGAGCAGGCAATATTCAGATTGCAAACCGTGCAGTATCCTTTGAAGGAGATATACGTCTTCTCTACACTGTTAATTACTGTGCAAGAACAGCCTTATCGGTATTAATGCCGGTTGCTGATTTCCGTATCAGATCGAAAGAAGATCTTTACAAAGCGGGAAGTAAAATTGAATGGGATAAATATATGGACCCCGATGATACTTTCTCCATTGTCCCTGTAATTAATTCCCCGCATTTTGGTCACACGGGTTATGCTGGTCTGATTCTTAAGGATGCAATAGCCGACGCTTTCAGAAAGCAGACAGGAAGGAGGCCATCTGTTGATACCGATAATCCCACCTTGTTGATAAACCTTCATATAAGTAATGATACTGTGACAATCTCACTTGATTCCTCTGTTGTACCATTATTTAAACGCGGATACAGACAGGAGCAAACAGTTGCGCCTCTCAATGAGGTTCTGGCAGCCGGCATTTTGCTTTTATCGGGATGGAACTCCGGGTCAACGCTGACTGATCCAATGTGCGGCTCAGGAACTTTTCCAATCGAAGCTGCACTAATGTCGTGTAAAGTCCCACCCGGAAAATTTCGGAAATTTTTCGGATTCCAGCGATGGAGAGATTTTGATGAAGACCTGTTTCAAAATATTATTCTTGAGAATAATAATAAAATCTCAACTTCCCCGGTAAAGATATTTGGGAGCGATATATCGGAAGAAGCTCTTAATATCGCTAACTTAAACGTTGCAAAAGCCGGACTGAGTGATACTATTTCTCTTGAACTATCTGATTTTAAGGATCGCCGATCGGATGAAGGAGGATTTGTTTTTATGAATCCACCCTATGGACAGCGGATACAAACTGAGGAAATTAATGGTCTTTACGGAATGATAGGTTCAACTCTTAAACATAATTATCCGGGATCAACAGCCTGGTTGATAACCTCAAACAAAGAATCACTCAAGCATGTGGGTCTTAAGCCGAAAGAAAAACATATACTCTTTAATGGAGCGCTTGAATGCGTTCTCCTTAAATATGAACTGTACCCGGGTTCAAAAAAAGCTGCGAAGTCCTGAAAAACTGTTTTTAATATTGTTGATCGATACAATTAATTATCTTTATCAAAATATTAATCATTATTAAAAAACCTGAAAGTGGGCAAGTTATAATTTGGTAACTTTATATTTTTATTATATTTGTTATTGGATTTACTTGATCATGTCTAAAAATGAAGCTTAAATGAGCTTTAATATAGAGAATTATTTTTCAGATCTGTCTGCCGGTAATACAATCCTTTACTATAAGGGTAATGTTGATTCGGATGTCATTAATCATGTACTTGACACGGTTGAGGATAAGATGGTGGAAGTAAATGAACAGTCAAAGCTCAGAAAAAAAGTCTATAATGTTCTTGTTGAAAGTCTTCAGAATCTATATCATCATGTCGACAGAGTACCCGAGGATTTTGAGGACCAGACTGCTGAAAGATTCGGTCTGCTGGTTGTGAAAAAGGTTGGTGATGGGTACAGAATAGTAACCGGCAACTTTGTCCATATCGAAAATATTGAAAAGCTTGAAGAGAAAATAAAGAGGATTAACAGGTCGAGTCACGAGGAAATAAAAGAACTTTATAAGTTCATTCTTAATCACCAGAGGATTTCGGCAAAAGGCGGAGGCGGGTTAGGATTAGTTGATATAGCACGCAAAACAGGAAATAAGCTTGAGTATGCTTTTAAAGCATATAATAATAATTATTCATTTTTTTACCTTGATATTTTAGTAAACGAAGAAAATTAAAAACTTTTAAATCTGATAAATATGGAACCGATCATCATCGAAGGAACCCCTAAAACTCCTACAGTTAAATTTGATTCTACAGAAGGTGTCTTTGAAATAAAAGGACGTTCAATTCCAGAAAACTCAGTAGAATTTTATAAACCATTGGTAGACTGGCTCGATTCATATAAAGAGTCACCTCTGACAAAAACTGTAGTTAATATCCGTCTGGAGTATTTTAACACAAGCTCCTCAAAATGTATCCTCGATGTATTCAAGAAACTTGAAGCGATACATAAAGCGAAAAATGAGGTCGAGGTTAACTGGTATTATGAGGAGGATGATGAGGATATGCTGGAGGCTGGTGAAGATTATGAGTCCATTATCAGAGTACCATTTAAAATGATTGAAATCGTTGAGTAACTGATAATTGCAGCAATTATTAAAGACTTCTTATTAAAAATACTAAGAGGCTGTTTCTATTGGGGCAGCCTTTTTTGTACTACTGAATGACGCACGTAGTGCCAATGACCACTGAATGACTCACGCAGTGGAATGACTACCGAATGACGCACGCAGTGCAAAAGGAGTTTATTCAGATCCCTTCATCTTCTTTCCAACCATCACTTCCCCCGAGTCAAGTATTTTCTTGATCACCCTGAAATATAGAGCCAGGTAAAGTAAAAATGTCATTACCCAGAGGACGATAACATTTACAACATAGGTATCGACCATGTTACCGAAAAGCTGTTTCTGCGGAGCATAAAAATGCGCCCTGATCATAGCGTGTTTCGTATCCATAAAAATCGGATCGAGTTTCTGAATCAACTCACCCTTGAAAATGATTGTTTTCGTAGTTTCATTCTTGTCCTTTACAAACTCCTCGAGAGATTTGTTATAATAATTGTCGCGCAGTTTCAGAAAATTTTGAAGATTTTCCCCTGCCATCTTTGATTTCAGATCTTCTTTCCGGTTACTCGCATCGTTATACATACTGACATAGTACTTTCTCACAGCTTCCACATAACTGAGGGCAGCGGTAATGACTTCCGGATTGACCTTATCAGGAGTAAGTAGATCAATATTTACACACTTAATATCCGGCGTTAGTAACTGTTGTTTCCTGAACTCATTGGATACCAGAAGTAGATTATCTGAGAACTCATCACCTTGTTTCCCCTTATCAATATCCCCTGAAATATTATCAAGAGCTCCTTTTATTTCAACATGCCAGTAATCCTTCTTGAATTGAGCCTTGCTCATTTCCTTCTCAAAAGGATAAAAGGGCCTTTCATAATCATTGTCAATGAATTGTTTAACTGCAAGAGCTTCATATCCCCACCTGGCAGTTATGAATTCGCCATATATAGGTATCGAAACGGGTGACGAAATATTTGGATTCAGCTTCTCAAACTTAACCATAACTCCGCTCAGGATGATTTGCGGAATTACAAGGAAGGGTATGAGTATGTAGATGGTGACAACGGTTTTAAAGCTGTCCGAGATCACCAGTCCAAGCATGTTCGCACCTGCCCAGCATGAGAACAGCACAAGCCAGTATTCGAACATCATTCCTCTGATCCCGGTTATGCCATTTCCTACCAGAACAAAAGTGAATGCCTGTATTGCTGATATTGCAAATTGGACAAAAACCTTCGACATCAGATAGCTGTTCCAGCTTAGATTCAGGAATGCCTCTCTTTTGAGGATTTTCCTGTCCTTTATTATTTCTTCTGCGCTAACAGTCAGACCCATGAATATTGCAACGATAACCGACATGAAAATATATATCGGCAGGTTACTGTTATCATAGAGTGTATAATGCTTGTTTTTAATGCTTTCATCAAAATACCTGATCAGGAAGGCAAGGAAAAAAGCAAGAACAGGCGCTTCCAGCAATGTAATAAGAAGATATTGAGTATCAGCTATTTTTGAAAGAACATCTCGTTTTGTGAATACAATAAACTGCTTGAATTTATTCGGAGTCTTGAAGTTAATTTCAGGTATTGACCCTCCGGGATCGCGCTTATCCTCTTTCTTTTCTTCCTTATAAAGATTGCTCCAGTCAGCAGGCGAGATTCTCCTGGTTTGCGTAGGCTGACCGCTTTCTGTAAATACTTTCGTCTCAACGATGTTAAAGATCTGCTCGGGATTTACATTGCCGCAAACATAGCATTCACTTTCATTGTAATTCGCCTGTTCAATTCTCCTTTTGAAATATTCAATTGAATCAACAGGATTTCCGTTATAAATCAGATATCCACCCGTATCAAGAATAATCAGTTTATCAAACATCTTGAATATTTCGGAAGAAGGCTGATGTATGACAATAAACAGAAGTTTTCCTTTTCGCGCAAGTTCCTTCAAAAGGTCAAGAATGTTTTCAGAGTCGCGTGACGATAACCCTGATGTTGGCTCATCAAGGAACATTATCGCAGGTTCGCGGATCAGTTCAAGCGAAATGTTAAGTCTTTTACGCTGGCCACCACTTATTTTCTTGTTAAGCGGGCTCCCAACCTGGATATTCCTGATTTCAAAAAGACCAAGATTCTTCAGGACGCTCTCTACCCTCGAATTGATCTCAGGTTCTGTAAGATTATCAAAACAAAGCTTGGCATTATAATAGAGATTTTCATAAACGGTAAGCTCTTCGATAAGAAGGTCATCCTGTGAAACGTATCCTATGAGGCCTTTTATTTTTTCTTTATCCTTGTGTATGCTTATACCGTTTATCAGTACTTCACCATCATATGGGTCATTCGTACCGTTCAGAACACCAAGCAAAGTCGATTTCCCTGCACCGCTGGCACCCATAATACCGACCATTCTTCCTGACTCTTCTTTGAAACTCATGTGATGAATCCCGACTTTCCCGCTTTTGAACCGGTACTCAAGATCGTTCACCTCATAAACAACCCGTGAAGCTTTGAATTCTTCTTTCAGGAATTGCATTGTTACATCCCAATAATAGATCGGGGTTATTTTGTATCCTTTGATTGATGAGCCCTGACTGAAAGGGTATACCTTGTCGTCCTGCAGTAACTGCCCGTTCATTGAAAGTTCACCGGAACCGGTAAACCGTACAAAGTATTTATTTACTGATGGAATAAACAGAATCCAGATGTTTCCTTTCAGAAGGTCCTTGTATGCATGTTTTGCTTCTCCGTGCTCAAAATTTTTTATTCCGTTAATTATTAAAAGATCCGATGTAGCCGGAATGTCTGTAAAAGCGTTAAGAACAAAACTTTCAATAACGTTGTATTCTGCAGAGGTTATATTCAAGCCTTCTGCAAGGGTGCTTATAAATCCAAGTTCAAGAGAGCTTACCTGCTGACCGCCTGATTTACAGAATTCGAGCACCTGAATAACTACTACAATCCTCTGTTCCTGGTCGAGTTGTCCCTGCTCATTTATCTCCTTGCAAAGCTTTCTGATCCTTATAGCAATAGCTCCTTCACGTCGTTCCGTACTGCTTTTTTCAAGCTTCTTCCTGGCTTCTTCGAATTTCTCATCGTAAGTGGACAGATATTTCTGAACGAGTTCCTGGTTTAGAAGCCGTCTTAAAAAAACCTCAACAACACCTCTCCGTTCAATGTCATTACTCTGTGGTTTAGCAATTATTGCAAACAATTGCATCAGGGTTTCCAGGATCTTCTCACTCATAACAGGTCAGGTTAATAATTCCGCTTTGAAGATATGAAATTAGTTATTTGGGACAAAGAAACCTAATTATTGTTTTTTGAATTTCATATTCCTTTTAACCACAAAGAGCACAAAGAAGGCGCAAAGTTCACAAAGGGAAAAAGATAGATCCTGTCAGATAAATCTTTGTGACCTTTGTGTTAACCTCTGTGTCCTTTGTGGTTAATGGATTTATTTTTTCTTTTTCTCAACCGAAAAACCGAATTTCCCTACCAGATTCCCGGTTTCATAATATTTCCCATGTGAGTAACATATTGGTACAGCTTCGTTTAATTTGAAAAGATGAGTTTTTTCATCAATATATTCCTCATCAGCGCTTACTGCAACAACTTCAGATATAAACATATGATGCGATCCTAGTTCTTTGATTTCTTTCACAACGCATTCAATGTTGACGGGTGATTCCATTATGATCGGAGCCTTCACTTTCGAAGCAGGCATAGGTGTGAGCTTCATTTCAGCGAATTTATTATGATTTTTTCCTGATTTTACCCCGCACCAGTCTGTAGCGAAAGCCAGAGATTTTGTGGTGAGATTAATAACAAAATCACCATTTCTTTTTATTATGTCATATGAATGACGAAACGGCCTCACTGATATATAACACATTGCCGGATCTGAACAAATAGTGCCTGTCCAGGCAATTGTTAATATATTATATTCCTCAGGTACTGATCCGCAGCTGACCATTACTGCCGGCAGCGGGTAAATCATTGTACCCGGTTTCCATAAAACTTTGCTCATAAGATGAATTTTGATTTAAAGATAATTTCTTTTTAACCGCAAAGTACGCAAAGTAGGTGCAAAGTTCGCAAAGTCAAAGTCCGAATAATTCTTTGCGCCCTTTGCGTATTTTCTTTGCGCCCTTTGCGGTTAATGAATTTTTATAAGTTGGTGAAATGGTCAGTTTGACATGCTATAAAAGTTATATAAATGTCGAAATGTCAATAATCCTTACTGGCAATAATTTTGTTATATATTCCTAAACTCAGAATTATGAATTTAAACAATTTTACTCTAAAGGCTCAGGAATCTGTTCAAAAGGCATTTGACATAGCAAGTGCCAAAGGACAGCAGGCTGTTGAATGTGCCCATATTTTAAAGGGTGTGATGAGCGAAGCTGAGAGCATTACCGGTTTCCTCTTTGGTAAAATGGGAGTAGATATTCCCTCACTGGTTAAGGAAATCGACACCCTGATTGCTTCATATCCAAAAGTTAGTGGGGCCGAATCTTATGTATCATCATCTGTAACAGAGTCATTTAATAAAGCTGCTAATCATGCCTCTAAAATGAAAGACAAATTTGTGTCTGTCGAACATTTGCTGATGGGCATTCTGGACACCGATGACAAAGCTGCTCGCATTCTCAAGGATCATGGAGTTACGATGAAGGAACTGGTGGCTGCTGTTAATGAATTGAGAAAAGGAGGCAAAGTTGAAAGCCAGACTTCTGAAGATACGTATGATGCACTTAACAGATTTGCTATAAATCTCAATGAGAGAGCGAGATCAGGGAAACTGGATCCTGTTATTGGCAGGGATGATGAGATCAGACGAATACTACAGATACTTACCCGCCGCACAAAGAACAATCCTCTGCTGATTGGTGAGCCAGGCGTTGGTAAAACTGCTATTGCAGAAGGTCTTGCGCACAGGATAATCAGGGGAGATGTACCTGAAGATATTAAATCAAAAGTTATTTATTCACTTGACATGGGAGCTCTGATAGCCGGAGCCAAGTATAAAGGAGAATTTGAAGAAAGATTAAAATCAGTTGTGAATGAAGTCATAGGGTCAAATGGGGATATAGTGCTTTTTATCGATGAAATTCATACGCTTGTTGGTGCGGGCGCATCCGAGGGCGCCATGGATGCTGCCAATATACTGAAACCTGCTCTTGCCCGTGGTGAATTAAGAGCGATAGGAGCAACTACCTTAAATGAGTATCAGAAGTATTTTGAAAAGGATAAAGCGCTTGAAAGACGGTTTCAGGTTGTGATGGTGGATGAACCCGACAGGGCCGATTCTATTTCAATACTGAGGGGAATACGTGAGAAATATGAAACGCACCACAAAGTGATTATCAGGGATGAGGCTATTATAGCAGCAGTCGATCTTTCCACTCGATATATAACTGACCGGTATTTACCCGATAAAGCTATTGATCTTATCGATGAAGCTGCATCGAGATTAAGACTTGAAATGAATTCTGTTCCCGAGGAGATTGACGAAGCAGAAAGAACCATCGCCCGGTTGGAGATTGAAAAGGAAGCTGTAAGAAGGGATGGTGATACAATCAAGGCTGAAAAAATATCGAGGGAACTTGCAGATGTGCAGGCAAAAAGGGATGAACTGAAAGCAGGATGGAAATCTGAAAAAGAGATGATCGAAAAGGTTCAGCTTAAAAAAGAGGCGGTTGAATCGCTTCGTTTTGAAGCTGAGCAGGCGGAGCGAAGCGGCGACTACGGCAGAGTAGCTGAAATCCGTTATGGAAAGATCGTCGAGCTCGAGAAAGAGATATCTGAATTAAAGCAACTTATTGAACAAAAAAGGACCAAAGGTTCACTTATACAGGAAGAAGTAAGGTCAGAAGATATAGCTGCAATTGTTTCTAAATGGACAGGAATACCAGTCTCGAGAATGCTGGAGAGTGAGAAGGAAAAATTACTCCGGCTTGAAGCTGAATTACATAAAAGAGTAGTTGGTCAGGATGAAGCCATAGAGGCTGTTTCTGATGCAGTACGTCGGTCAAGAGCCGGATTGCATGACGAGAAAAAACCTTTGGGTTCCTTCATTTTTATCGGGACAACCGGCGTTGGTAAAACGGAATTGGCACGGGCGCTAGCAGCATTTCTTTTTAATGATGAAAATCTTCTGACAAGGATAGACATGTCAGAATACCAGGAAAGACATTCTGTCTCACGTTTAATAGGCGCTCCTCCAGGGTATATAGGTTATGATGAAGGCGGACAACTAACTGAAGCAGTGCGACATAAACCTTATTCAGTTGTACTTCTTGATGAAATTGAAAAAGCCCACCCCGATCTTTTCAACCTGCTTCTGCAGGTCCTTGATGAAGGCAGGCTCACCGATAATAAAGGGAGAACAATAAATTTCAGGAACGTTATTGTCATAATGACTTCAAACCTCGGATCGGATGTGATCAGAGACAGAATGGATAAATGGAAAAATAATATTCCTGAAAAAGAGGAAGAAATACTGAGAAAAGATATTCTTTCATTACTCCGGAGAACACTTAAACCTGAGTTTCTTAACAGGGTTGATGAAATTGTTATGTTCCGTCCGCTTACCAGAGATCAGATCAAAGAAATTGTTAAGATCCAGCTTGACAACATTGAAAAAATGCTGGAAAGCTATAACCTGAAGCTTATTATCAATGACGAAGTTCTCGATTGGCTCGCCGACAAAGGATATGATCCGCAGCTGGGTGCAAGACCGGTAAAGAGATTGATTCAAAAGGAAATAGTGAATGAATTGTCAAAAGAAATTATCGGTGGAAAGGTTTCAAAGGAAGACACAATTGAAGTTGAGGTAAATAATAACGGTCATCTTTCTTTTAAAAGAGTTGTCAAAAAGCCTGAATTATCGGAAAGATCTTAAGCAACTATCCATATCAGGATATATCTGAAAAACAGTATGGAGATGTAATAACTCGAATAACTCCGTGACCTTAGGCTCAGGATTCGCAAATTTCAGTGTACTGTAATTGTTTTTTGCCGCTTTTGCTGCCGACAGGAAACATCCGAATCCGGAACTGTCGACATATTCCACACCACTGAGATCAATTACGACTTTTGAGTTGGAATTATCAAATACTTTAATAATTTCTTCCCTGATATCATCAATTATAAGGGCATTGATTTTTTTGACAGAAAAGGATATGATATCTATTTTGTCTCTTTTTTCAATACTGATCATCAATTCCCTTTTTGTCTGTTACTTACTAAATCTTCAAGCTCTTTTACTGCTTCTGTGGTATCTTTTTTGAATTTTTCAATATAGGATTCATACAAATGGACATCCTTAGCTTCTTTTGCCTGGAGTTCGAAAGTTTTCAACATCTGTGCCATCTCAGCCATCCCCATTATTGCAACAGATGACTTTGCTTTATGAGCCAGTAATCCCAGGGAAGCATAATCTTTTTCAGCCAGAAGTGATTTCATCTCTTTGGATATCTCGAGCGACTGTTCTTTAAATAAAGTAACTAATTCAGTGATAATTCCTGTATCTCCTCCTGCCACAGAATCAAGATATTCCATGTTTATGAATTTATAATCCATGATTGATTTTCGGGTAAATATTAAAATTGCATGAAAAGTAAATCAAACAAATATAATAAAATTTACTTTCAGGCCCGGGACAGTTTTTTATCTAAATAATGAATTTGGTTTTAGGGAAAGGAAATAAGTGCTACATTTATGGTTACTAAAACCGGAGATTATGCGATTTTACCTGACTTGTCTGATAGCGATAACTCTTCTGGGCTCTGCACAGGCTCAAACAAATATATCAATCAGCCGGAAAAATTTCGATAATAAAAAACCTGGTTTCAGGGAAGCCTGGAAACATGTAAAAAACGGAAACGCATTTTTTAACAAAAGAGGCATCTGGTATAATGAGGCATTTAATGAATATCTTATTGCTTCAGTATATAACAGCTCCTGTGCTGAGCTTAATTACAAGACAGGCATTGCAGCATTGTTTTCAGACAATAAGGAAGAAGCCGCTGGTTTCTTTCTTAAGGCAATAGAAATTAATAAAGATGTGGCTCCTGATGTACTACTTCTGGCCGGACGATCTCTTCAATTCGGGGGCAGATATTCTGAAGCGATCTCAAAAATAAATGAATATCAGACTTCAGATGTTATTAAAACCAGGAAACAAATATCAAAGGCAACTGAATACCTGCAGCAGTGTAATGCCGCTCTGGTTATAACAAAAGATACTCTCAGAATTTCTATCGAGAATGCCGGATCAAATATCAACTCGCCTTCTGATGAATATTCGGAAATTCTCACAGCTGACGGTAAAACAATGTACTTTGCTTCTCGAAGGGAAGTTCCGGGTACCGGAAAACGTCACCCCGATACAAAGTTCGATGAGAATATTCTTATTTCTCATTTCCTGGCAGGAGCCTGGGATCCTTCCAAAACAGCCGGGAAAGAATTAGCTACAAAATATAGTGAAGCGCCTTTATACATTAATTCTGCAAACAATACACTTTATGTTTATTCAGGCTCTTCCAGTAACGGTGATATAAAAGTATCATTGAATAAAAAGGGAGAGTGGAAAGCGCCGGGGAAGGTGCCATTTCATATAAATACTAACGGTTCTGAGACTTCTTTTACAATAAGTCCTTCAGGCAATGAGATTTATTATGTCTCTGATAAGGGACCAGACAACCTTGGAGGAAAAGATATCTATTTTATCAAAAAGCTTGATATGAAGAGATGGTCGAAACCTCAAAATGCCGGGAATGTTATTAATACGGCTTATGATGAAGAAGCAGTGAGGTTTTCCAGGACAGGCGATACATTGTTTTTTAGCTCCAAAGGACACAACTCCATTGGTGGTTTTGATATCTTTTATTGCACAAAAAATAAGTCAGGTGAATGGAGCAATGTTGTTAATTACGGCTATCCAGTAAATACTCCCTGGGATGAACTCTTTTACTATCCTTCACCTGTTAAGGACAGTACTTTTTATTTCGTTTCAAACAGAAGCGGCGGTTCCGGCGGTTTAGATATTTATACAGGGAAGATCATGCCACCAAAACGTGTTGTTGTTGTTCCTCCACCGCCTAAACGCGACACCGTCGTAATAAGGGATACTGTTGTAATAGTCAAACAGGCAGCGCCTGTAGTTCAGCCGCCTATGGTTAAAGAAGAACAACCGGTATATCTTTCAGGAAAAGTAAAAGATTCAGACTCCGGGGCACCTGTTCTTGCTAAACTGGATATCAGAGATATATCGTCGGATGAGATAATTGCAACCACTGCAAGTTCAGATGTCGATGGCAGCTACAAGATTAAGCTTCCATCACGGAAAGCATATAAGGTCGACATGCATGCTGCAGGATTTCTGGCTGACCAGAGACGAATTGATATTCCTGAGAGCTGGCCAAAAGAGGTCTATAATTTTAATATTGATATTATTAAAGTTAAGGTCGGCAAAAAAGTTGTCCTGAAAAATATTCTTTTTGAAACCGGAAAATCAATTCTTACTCCTAATTCAACTACCGAACTTACCCGCCTTTTGAGCATTATGACTGAAAATGAAAAGATGAGGATTGAAATTTCAGGTCATACTGATAAAACGGGAAGCGAACCTGTTAATTTTAAATTATCGGAAGCAAGGGCTAAAGCAGTTCTCGAATATCTTGTAAGCAAAGGAGTTGACAGGGCCAGGATGGAATCAAAAGGGTTTGGCTCATTACAACCGATTAGTGATAATACAACCCCTGCCGGACGAGCGAAAAACAGGAGAGTCGAATTTAAAATCCTTGAATTCTGACAATCATCAGATTTTATTATGAAACTATTTGTTTGCTTTGCGAAATCTTCAATTGGAGAGTAAAAGATTATTATTTAAAATTCAGTTAAATGAAAAATACACCTTTTCTTAAATTTCACCAGGAAGCCGGAGCCAAGATCGTACCTTTTGCAGGATACAACATGCCGGTAGAATATTCCGGAATAAATGATGAGCATATCACGGTACGCGAGGGGGTAGGGGTTTTTGATGTTTCACATATGGGAGAATTCTGGGTAACAGGACCCGATTCCATGAAATTTCTGCAGCATGTGACATCAAATGATGTCTCGGTTTTATTTGATGGTAAGATTCAGTACTCATGCTTGCCTAACGGGAAAGGTGGCATCGTTGACGATCTTTTGGTATACAGGTACAATGCTGAAAAATATCTTTTGGTGGTAAATGCTGCAAATATTGAGAAAGACTGGAACTGGTGTGTACAGAATGCAAAAAGTTTTGGACTGAATGTTGGCAAAGAGCTCATTAATGCGTCTGATGGGATTGCACAGCTTGCAGTTCAGGGACCTTTGGCACTGAAAGCTATGCAAAAGCTGACCCGGGAATCTATTGAGGATATGGAATATTATACATTTAAGGTTATCGAATTTGCCGGAATAAAAGATGTCATCTTTTCCACAACAGGTTACACCGGTGCGGGAGGTTGTGAGATTTATGTTAAGAATGAGGATGGAGCTAAATTATGGAAAGCAGTTTTTGATGCAGGTAAGGAATTTAATATCAAACCTATAGGTCTTGGCGCTCGCGATACTTTACGTCTTGAAATGGGATTCTGCCTTTACGGAAATGATATTAACGATCAAACCTCCCCAATTGAAGCAGGACTGGGATGGATAACAAAATTCACTGACAAGAAAGATTTCATTGATAAAGCGCTTCTTGCAGGTCAGAAAAAGAATGGTGTCAGTAAAAGACTCAGAGGTTTTGTTATGCTTGAAAGAGGCATTCCCCGCCAGCATTACGAGGTGGTCAATGCAAAAGGTGAAATCATCGGAGAAGTGACTTCGGGAACGATGTCTCCTATAATGAAACAAGGTATCGGAATGGCTTATCTTAATAAAGGCTACTCAGAGATCGGATCGGAAATTTTTATTCGTATCAGAAATAAGGACCTCAAGGCAAAGGTTGTCGAACTTCCAATATATAGGAAAGGCTAAAAGTACTCACCCGGGATGCTGGCACGGATCTGCAATCCGTGATTACAAATCCGCGCCAGCGAGAAATATCTCCCATGAATAAGAGAAATTTAGAAACATGCTTTTCACCGGCTTTGTTTGAAGCTGAGAATCACACAGATTCGATCGTAGTGATAATTGATGTATTGCGTGCTTCATCAGCCATAATCACCGCATTTGCCAATGGAGCCGCTTCAATAATCCCGGTATCTGAAGTTGATGAAGCAAGGAGCTATAAATCAAAGGGTTATCTGGTAGCCGCCGAACGTGATGGATTTATACTGGATTTTGCTGATTTCGGAAATTCTCCCTTTAATTTCACAAAGAAGAAAGTGAAAGGGAAAACGATCGTCTATTCAACTACAAACGGCACATCTTTGATCAATATTACCAAATTGTCATTCCTTACAGTAATCGGATCATTCCTCAATATAAGCTCACTCTCGAAGTGGTTGAAAGAACAGGATCGAAACGTTATACTTGTCTGTGCCGGCTGGAAAAACAGATTCAACCTTGAAGATACAGTTTGCGCAGGGGCAATTGCAAAAGATCTTTTGGATAGTAATGTCTTCGAAACCGTCTGTGATTCAACCTTTGCAGCTATTGATCTTTGGAAACTGGCGTCACCCGATCTCCCTGGTTATATTGATAAAGCTGCTCAAAGAAGCCGGTTAAGAGATAAAAACCTCGACGATTGTATTGAATTCTGTTTAAGCTTTGATTTTACTGACAAAATTCCGGTAATGAAAAACGGGGCTCTTGTAGCGGAATAGAAACCCAGGGGATAGTTAAATTTATTACCCCCTTCCCAACCCTCCCCCACGGGGGAAGGAGTGAACAACCCTTTCCCCCTTGGGAGGATAAGAAAGAGGGTAAAAGTATGAAAGCGTTACCTGAAATACATATATTTTGACAATTGTTACTCATAATTATTTGTATATTTTTGCAGGGGAAAAGCTTCCTGAAATATTAAATTACTAATTATTACAGCTTTTATGAAAAAACACAATTTTTATGCAGGTCCTTCCATCATGCCTCAGTACACGATCGACAAAACTATTGAAGGAATAAAAGATTTCGCAGGTACAGGATTATCAATACTTGAGATTTCTCACCGGAGCAAGGAATTTGTTGCATGCATGAATGACACTATTGCGCTTTTCAAAGAATTGCTTGAGATACCTGCAGGTTACCAGGTAATGTTCCTTGGCGGCGGAGCAAGTATGCAGTTTGCCATGGTTCCCATGAATATGCTTAATAAAAAGGCAGCCTATCTGAATACCGGTGAATGGGCCGGCAAAGCGCTTAAAGAAGCAAAACTGTTCGGCGAAGTAGTTGAGGTAGCATCATCAAAAGAGAAGCTTTTCAATTATATTCCAAAAAACTATACGATTCCCGCAGACGCCGATTATTTCCATATAACAACAAATAATACAATTTACGGAACAGAGCTGAAGAAAGATCTTGATGTTAAAATACCGCTTGTTGCTGACATGTCGTCTGATATTTTCAGCCGTCCGGTCGATGTTTCAAAGTATTCTCTGATCTATGGCGGTGCGCAGAAAAACCTTGCACCAGCTGGCGTTACTTTTGTTATTGTAAAAGAAGACGTACTGGGTAAAGTGACACGGGCTATTCCGTCTATGCTCGATTACCGTACACATATCAAAGGAGAATCAATGTTTAACACTCCTCCGGTTTTTGCAATATTTGCTGCTCAGCAGACTCTGACCTGGCTTAAGAATCTTGGCGGGATCAAAGCTATCCAGACTAAAAACGTTGAAAAGGCGAAGATACTTTATGATGAAATTGACAGGAACAAACTTTTTATGCCTACAATCTCTGATCCGGAAGACAGATCTTTAATGAATATTTGCTTTGTGATGAAACCTGAATATAAAGAGCTTGAGAAACCTTTTGCTGACTTTGCCAAATCAAAAGGGATGCTGGGAATTGAAGGTCATCGTTCAGTAGGTGGTTTCCGTGCATCAACATATAATGCCCTTCCCAAAGAGAGTGTTGAGGCTCTTGTGAGCGCAATGAAAGAGTTTGAATCAAAGAATTAGCATCTGACTTTCTTTTTCCGGCGGGAATTTAAAAACCTTAATATTAGACGTATGGAAATACTTGTCGCAACCGAAAAACCTTTTGCCCCGATTGCTATCAGACAAATGCGTGAAGTCGCCGAGGCAGCAGGTTTCAAGCTTGCATTACTCGAGAATTATAAAAACACATCTGAGCTGCTGGCGGCTGTTTCAAACACTGATGCCCTGATCGTCCGAAGTGATAAAGTAACTTCAGAAGTCCTTGATGCAGCCAAACAATTAAAAATTGTTGTCCGTGCAGGATCAGGTTATGATAATCTCGACCTGGGATCGTGCACTGCCCATAATGTGGTGGCAATGAATACACCCGGTCAGAACTCCAATGCTGTTGCTGAACTGGCATTCCTTATGATGCTCTACCAGATTAGAGGCGGTTTTATTGGCAAATCGGGAACAGAGCTCCGTCAAAAAACATTGGGGTTGCATGCTTTTGGAAATGTAGGAAAATATGTTGCAGATATTGCGAGAGGTTTTGGGATGGATATTTACGCCTATGATCCCTTTGTAAGTGAAAGGGTAATGAAAAATAATGGCGCAAAGCAATGCATAAACGTTGGTGAATTATATCTGAAATGCCAGTATATCTCAATACATATGCCGAGTAATGACATTACCAGAAAATCTGTCGGGTACGACCTCATTAAAAAAATGCCGCGGAATGCTGTACTCGTGAATACTGCAAGAAAAGATCTAATTGATGAGGAAGGTCTGCTCAAAGTTTTTGCCGAACGCGATGATATCAGCTATCTGTCAGATGTAGAACCAGATTGCAAAGCAATATTCGAAGAAAAATATAAAGGGAGATTCATATTTACATCCAAAAAAATGGGTGCCCAGACCGAAGAATCAAATATCAATGCCGGGGTGGCTGCTGCCAGGCAGGTTGTAGAATATTTGAATAAGGGGACTGAAAAATACAGATTAAACAAATAATTGTTCTAAAGATAGTAAGATGGCAGTTGTTAAACCTTTCAGGGGACTAAGGCCCCCTCGTGTTATTGCAAAAGCTCTGGCATGTCTGCCTTATGACGTGATGAGCACCGAAGAAGCTAAAAAGATGGCAAAGGGTAAAGAATCATCGTTGCTTCATATAACACGATCTGAAATTGATCTTCCTGCTGATACCGATACTCATTCCGATCCTGTCTATTCAAAATCGGTTGAGAATTTTATAAAATGGCAAAAGAATAAGTGGCTGGTTCAGGATAAAGCTCCGCATTTTTATATCTATGCCCAGACTATGAAAGGGCGTACACAATATGGGATTGTAGGATGTGCCTCGGTAGATGATTATCTCAATGGGATTATTAAAAAACATGAACTTACCCGTCCTGATAAGGAACAGGACAGGATGGTGCACGTCAGGGTTAATAATGCCAATATAGAACCGGTATTTTTTACATATAATCCTGTAAAAGAGATTGATCAGATCGTAATTGATATTGTTAAGAAGGAAGAAGCTGAGTATGATTTCGTCAGCGAAGACGGATTTGGTCATCATTTCTGGGTTGTTAAGAAACCTGAGACAAACAAGCTTATTGAAAAGCTTTTCGCTGAAAAGGTTCCTTTTACTTATGTCGCTGATGGTCATCACAGAACTGCAGCCGCTGCACTTGTCGGAAAAGAGAAGAGGGATAAAAATCCTTCCCACAATGGTACAGAAGAATATAATTTTTTTCTGGCTGTGCATTTCCCGGCCGATCAGTTAAGAATTATTGATTATAACAGAACCATAAAAGACCTCAATGGTCTGACTCCCTTAGAATTAATTGCCAGGTTGGAAAAGAGTTTTATTATTGAGGAGAAGGGCAGCAAGACATTTAAGCCAAAAAAACTTCATAATTTCTCAATGTATCTTGAAGGGAAATGGTATAGTCTGACTGCCAAACCCGGTACTTATAACAATGAGGATCCCATTGGAGTTCTCGATGTGACGATACTTACAGATCAGATACTCAGCCCGATACTTGACATACAGGATCTGCGAAGATCGAAGCGTATTGATTTTATTGGCGGAATTCGTGGATTGCGGGAGCTAAAAAAGAGAGTTGATTCAGGTGAAATGAAAGTGGCGTTTGCACTTTATCCCGTTTCAATGGATCAGTTGATTAAAATAGCTGACTCGGGTAACATTATGCCTCCAAAGTCAACATGGTTTGAGCCAAAGCTCCGAAGCGGCCTGGTTATTCATCTTCTTGATTGATTAAATTAAGTCCTTTTAACCGCAAAGCACGCTAAGAAGGCGCAAAGTACGCAAAGTCAAAATATTACAAATTCTTTGCGACCTTTGCGTAAAATCTTTGCGACCTTTGCGGTTAATGGTTTTCATTTAATTTTAATCCAATGCCAGATATTGCTGAAAATATCAAGTATATCAAATCCCAGCTTCCAGCATCTGTAAAGCTCGTTGCGGTATCGAAAACGAAACCGGTAAGCGACATTATGACCGCTTATAATGCCGGCCAGAGAATTTTCGGAGAAAACCGTGTTCCGGAATTAATCAGTAAGAAAGATCTTCTTCCGAATGACATCGACTGGCACTTTATTGGGCATCTTCAAAGCAACAAAGTAAAATCACTTGTGCCTTTTGTCAATATGATAGAATCGGTTGATTCATTTAAACTTCTTCAAATTATTAATGCTGAAGCTTTAAAGTCAGACAAAATTGTTGATTGTCTTTTGCAGATCCATATTGCAACAGAAGAAACAAAATTTGGATTTTCGATGAAGGAATTGAACGAAGGCTTTAATGTTGATATTTTTAATCTGAAGAATGTAAAGATCTGCGGTGTGATGGGAATGGCAACATTTACTTCTGATAATGAAAAGATTAAATCGGAATTTGTATATCTGCGGGAGTGTTTCAATTCCCTAAAGGAAAAGTATTTCAGATCAGAACCTCATTTCAAAGAGATCTCAATGGGCATGTCAGGCGACTATGAGCTGGCTGTTAAAGAAGGCAGTACAATGGTAAGGATCGGTAGTCTGATTTTCGGTGAACGATAAGGGTTGGAAGGGGGTTTTCGCCACCAGGGCACCAAGATACCCTTGTTCACAAAGGCTCTGTTACAGTTTGGTTTTGTATCCCGAAAACTTTATTCTTTCAGAATCGCTAATAACTCAAATGCAAGAGCTTTCTTTTCGTCGTTAGGAGATGACGGCGCTTCAGTAAGTATTTTGATGAGCTCATTTTTACCTGATTTGCTCAATTCATGCACTGATTCTTCTATTACTGTAAGACACTCAACTGCAGTTACATAATCACCCTTCAGAAATACTTTTGCCAGATCCTGGGAATAACCTGAATAATTGAGTCCCGACTGCCAGCAAGATGATACAAGCATGCTTATTGTATCCGGTTTCCAATCCTTTCTTATTTCAACGATAACTTCCTCACAGGCAGTTTGATCCTTTAAATCATTCATGAACCCTGTGATTGATTTCCTGACAGAAAAATCGGTAGTTTTATCAAAGAGAGCTGTCAACAGACCTATAGCGCCTTCAAATGGCTTTTCCAGGCGAAGCAATTCAATTGCTTTCGTTACAACTATATTACTATCTTTATTTAATATTTCAGAAAGCTCTTTTATCTTTTTCTCCGATTTTATCATCATATGAATATTTGGAACAAAGTTAGAAATACCATCAATTAGTTAAAGCTGTTTTTGAAAAATAAAAATATTATACTAATTTAGTCGTAAAATAGGTTTGACAATTAAATATTTAGATCATGAATAAGAAATATGGAATTTGTTCAAAAATTCTGATGGTAGTAATGATGTTCGCCAGTCTGCTCATTGGCTGCAAATCGGGAGGTACAAAAGCATCTAAGGAAGAAGCAAAAGTTAGTGTACCGAAAGATAATACTGCTGTTGTTGAGGATATTAAGCAGGCTGAGAAAATATTTAATGCTTTGCCTTCACCGCTTGAATCCGCCATGCTTATTAAATCAGCCGGAGCAAGATTTGATGAGGCTTTGCTCAATCCTGTCGGGAATGTCAACAATTACGTTACAAATAAAGCTATGGCCCTCAATCTCGGAATTTATACCTGCGATCTGAGTTTTGCCAGTTTGTATGAACAAACCCAGCTTATAATTGACTACATGAATGCTGCCAAGAAAATGGCTGACGGACTTGGTATATTGAAAGCCATAGAGCAGTCGCAGATTGACAAGCTGGAAGAAAACATAAATAACAGCGAGGTTATCATGGAGATTGTGAGCGAAACATTTATGAACTCTAATTCATACCTGTCGGATAACGGTCAACCTGCAATTGCTGCAATGGTGCTGGTAGGAGGATGGTTTGAAGGACTATATATTTCGACACAGCTTGTTGATATGAAAGATTTTAATGGCAACAAACTCGTTGGAAGAATAATAGACCAGAAGCTTTCAATTGATATTCTTTTGAATTTATTGGAAAGCAGCAAAGGGAACCCTGCTGTCGATGACCTTATCGTGCAGGTTAAAAAGCTGAAAGTTGTTTTTGACAAAATTTCCATAACAACCTCAAAGATCAGACCTGAGTTTGACAAGACTTCAAATACGACTGTTCTTAAATCAGAAGTTAAGACAGATATGACACCTGAAGTATTTAAAGAGCTCTCCGCAACAGTTGCAGATATAAGAAAGACATTCGTAAATAACTAAGTCCCATGAGAATACCAAGAATAATTCCGATACTGACATTGCTTTTACTTTCTGTATCATTTAGTGCAAATGGCCAGTGTAAAGCGTTTGCTAAAAAGATATGTATCCCTGAACTGGGTGCATATACACACGATGGAAACTATCATGCCGCGATTCTCGTGGAAGGCGAAGAAGCTGAATTGTATAAGACGTTCTACTCTGATATGGATTACAGGGTTGCAGTTACCGGAGAGGATAAAATTCCTGAAGTAGAATTCAAAGTTCTCGATGCCAATAAGAATGTCCTTTATTCTAATAAAGATGCGAACTACGCAAAAACATGGGATTTTAAACTTCAGTCAAGCCAACAACTGAAACTTGTTGTAAAAGTAAATTCATTCAACAAACCGGGTGACACACCTGCAAGTGGATGTGTGGCAATCATGTTCGGATTCAAAATCAAAAAATAAAACCGGATCTCATTTGGTTATCATCAGAGGGACGTAGCATGCTGCGTCCCACTTTGTTTTATGATTCTTTGTTAAACGACACTGGCAGGGACGTAGAATTCTACGACCCTACTGATTATCTGGTTTTATTGTTTTCAGTTTTGGCGCCAGATATTTTCCTGTGTATGATTCTTTGCATTTTGCCAGGTTCTCAGGCGTACCTTCAAAAACAACATACCCACCGTTTTCGCCACCCTCGGGACCAAGATCAATCACCCAGTCCGAACTCTTTATAACCTCCTGGTTATGTTCAATCAGTATAACCGAATGTCCGTGATCAACGAGAGCATTTATTGATTTCAGAAGCTTCTTTATGTCGTGAAAATGAAGACCTGTTGTTGGCTCATCGAAAATAAACAATATATGACCCCCGCTTTTTTCCTGGCTCAGAAAATATGCAAGCTTTACCCTCTGACTTTCACCTCCTGAAAGTGTACTCGAAGATTGACCCATCTTAATATAACCCAATCCTACGTCTGACAATGGTTTAAGCTTTTCAATTATCCTTTTCTCGCTTTTGCCCGGATGGGAACCGAAAAATTCGATTGCTTCATCAATAGTCATCTCGAGCATATCAAATATGTTTTTGCCATAATATTTCACCTCGAGTATCTCTTTTTTGAACCTCATGCCTTTGCAGACTTCACATGTGAGCTCCACATCAGCCATGAACTGCATTTCGACCCTTATTATGCCTTCACCCTGGCATTCTTCACATCTGCCGCCTTCAATATTAAAAGAGAAATGAGATGCCTTATAATTATTCTGGACCGATGCCTGCAACTCGGAGTAGAGTTTGCGTATTTCATCGTATGCTTTAAGATAGGTTACAGGGTTCGACCTGCTCGATCTGCCAATGGGATTCTGGTCGACCAGCTCAATTCCTGATAACCCGGAAACATCACCTGCAATTTCACGGAATTGTCCGGGTTTTAAATTTGTTCCGCTGATTCTGTCAGATACTACTTTATACAGAATGTCTGATACCAGGCTGGATTTACCCGACCCGCTCACACCTGTAACTGCCGCAATAACATGAAGAGGGAATTTTACATCGATGTTCTTCAGATTATTCTCCCTGGCGCCCTTTATCTCAATATAACTATGCCATTTTCTTCTCGCTTCAGGTACAGGAACCACCATCCTGCCACTAAGATAACTGGCTGTTAATGATTTATTTGCAGTAGACAGATCCAGTCCACCCTGATAAACAAGCTCGCCGCCTAATCTTCCTGCTTCAGGTCCCATATCAATTATTTCATCGGCAGCTCTGATGATCTCTTCTTCATGTTCGACCACAATTACAGAGTTCCCCATATCCCTGAGCTCTTTAAGGACAGTAATAAGAAGATTTGTATCGCGTGGATGAAGCCCGATGCTTGGTTCATCAAGGATGTACATTGACCCTACAAGGTTACTGCCAAGAGATGTTGATAAATTTATTCTTTGTGATTCTCCTCCTGAAAGCGTAGAGGATAATCTGTCGAGAGTGAGATAGGGGAGGCCAACCTCAATAAGGAATCTCAACCTGACGGTTATCTCTTTCAGCAATCTTTCAGCCACCTTAGCGTCACTCTCAGCAAGCTCAATGGATGAGAAAACCTCAAAAAGATCGCTAACCGGGATAGAAACAAGTTCCTGTATCGTCTTTCCGCCTACTTTAACATAACCTGCTTCCTTGCGTAATCTGGATCCCTTGCATTCCGGACAAATTGTTTTCCCACGGTAACGGCTTAGTAAAACCCGATATTGAATCTTATATTTTTTCTCTTCAAGATGCTGAAAAAACCTGTTCAGACCATAAAAATATTTATTCCCTTTCCAGAGAAGCTCTTTTTGCCCGTCGGTCAGCTGGTATATCGGTTTATGTATCGGGAAATCAAAAAGTTCCGCGCTGGCAATGAGCCTTTCCTTCCAGGTCTTCATTGATTCGCCTTTCCAGCAAACAATCGCATCATCATAAACTGAGAGATTTTTATCAGGTATTACAAGATTTTCATCTATTCCAATGATCTTTCCATAACCTTCACAAACCGGACATGCGCCAACCGGATTATTGAAACTGAACAAATATTCCGATGGTTCCTGGAATATTATACCGTCTTCCTCAAATGTTGTTGAAAAACTTTCCCTGGTTGTTTTCTCATTATCAGTAATTACGACCTGGCAATAACCCTTTCCTGTAAGAATTGCTGTCTGGACTGAATCAGCTGCCCTGCTCAAACTATCAGCAGAATGATCAATAACGAGCCTGTCAATCACAATATTTATTTTCTGGCCCTGTTTAAATTTGTCAAGTGATTTTAATTCATCGAGCCTGAGCACTGATCCATTTGTTTCAATCCTGTTAAATCCTTGTTTCTCAAGGAATTTAAAGTACTCAGATATCTTAATTTTTTCAGGTATCTCACCCGGGTGATGTAAAATTACCTTTGTTCCTTCCGGTAAGGATTTCAAAAAGTTTATAATATCATCGACACTGTGTTTTTTAACTTCTTTTCCCGAAACAGGTGAATAAGTGCGCCCGATCCTTGCAAAAAGAAGTCTCATATAATCATATATTTCAGTTGATGTGCCAACTGTGGAACGCGGATTCCGTGAATTGACTTTCTGCTCAATAGCAATGGCTGGCGGGATTCCGTTTATAAAATCAACTTCAGGCTTGTTCATTCTTCCCAGGAACTGACGGGCATAGGATGACAGACTCTCAACATACCTTCGCTGCCCTTCGGCATAAATTGTATCAAATGCAAGCGAAGACTTGCCTGAGCCTGAAACACCTGTTATAACAATAAGCTTATTTCTTGGTATATTGAGGCTTATATTTTTCAGATTATGTACTCTTGCCCCTTTAATTTCAATGCATTCGTGCATTTTAGAACCTTTCTAAATAACGTTAAAGTTTTTGTTAAAGCGCAAAAGTAATACTTTCAGATCAAAAATTTCCTTTTCTTTGTATTTAGAACAATATTCACTAAAAAAAGGCTGCCTATAGAAATACCTCTACTCTAGTTAATTTTAAAGAGAGAGTTATGAGTAAAACGATGTCCGATTATGAACTGATTCTTCTGTTCATAAAAGGTGAGCAGTCATGTTTTGAAAAACTAATCCAACGCCACAAGAACAAAGTCTTTGCTTATATAAGTCTTTATATACGCGATCAGGCTTTAGCTGAAGACATCTTTCAGGATACCTTCCTGAAGGTAATTCAGTCCGTTAAAGCAGGAAAATATGCTGACAATGGTAAGTTTATATCATGGGTAATGCGTATTGCTCATAATCTTATCATTGACCATTTCCGGCGGGTTAAACAGATGAATACAATCTCGAACGACAACTACGAATCGGATCTGTTTAATTCAAAGGCTTTTGCAGAAGACAATGTCGAAGATGACATGATCAAGCGGCAGATCCAGAAAGATGTACGAAAGATGATTGGCCAGTTACCTGACGATCAGAGGGAAGTTGTAATACTCAGACATTATGCAGGACTGAGTTTTAAAGAAATCGCTGAAATAACGGATGTCAGCATCAACACAGCCCTTGGCAGGATGAGATATGCTCTTATCAACATGAGGAGGATAATGGTTGAAAATAAGATCAGCCTCACAACGAGTTGACCTCATTTTTCAATTACATTAAAATGATTATTACCCCCTTCCCAACCTTCCCCCAAGGGGGAATGAGCAAAACCACCTTTTCCCCCTTGGGGGAAATAAGAAAGGGGGTAAAGGGCATAACCGTCAACCTAAGGAGTTGAATAAAGTTTAAAGTATTGAAATTATATCAGATACATTTCCCCTTTTTTTGGAGGCTTGTCTTACATCGCATTTATTAAAATTCAGGTAGTCCCTGGGAGATCCTTCATCTTCCGCAAGATAAAAATTGTCATTTACTCCATATATGTATTTTGCGAAAGATTCAGGATGACAGGTTGTTATGGGATAATAATGGGGAAGGAATCGGCGCCTTTTGTGCTAATATTTCTTTATTCAGAAACTTGATTCAAAAGGCGCCGCTTCCTTCCCCTACAAGCCCCAAATTACATTGTCATCCTGAATTTCGCTGGTACGCAGCTTGCGGAGTACCAGTGAAATGAAGGATCCCCTTCTCTTTCTCAGAAATCCTGTAGATGTAAAAGGAGGGGAACTTTGTTATGCAGTTTCCCATTCATCCCCAAAGCTTAGGTTGACGGCTATGGGGTAAAGGGATTAAAAAGACCCTGCGGTTTTAGTGAATTTGGCAGGAAAAAAATATATTACAATTTTATTACAATATTGGAAATACGCTCACGTTTTCAGATAAATGAAAACATGAAGCCTATGGATTTAATTTCTACTCCTTTAATTACATTCAGTGAAATTGAAGTCGAAAAAATAGATCTTATCGAAGATGCCTGGGGACTCAACACTGAATTTTGCGATGTAATAGACATGCTCCACATGGTAAAAGCAGTTCCGGGGAGATGTCTGACCCGAAACCTGATGAGAAAACTAAGAAAAAAAGTTTAAAACTTTAAAACACAGGAATTTTTCCTGTGTTTTTTTGTAATTATTAAAACTAAAATAATATCTTTGTGATATTAAAATAATATCATATATCATGAAAAAAGAATTTATTGTAAAACCTGTTTCAGGTTATCTGGCGGCTCTGATTGCATTATTACTAATTGTTGGTGCAATCACGGCATTCATCTTTGAAATAATCTGGATTGGACTGCCACTCACCTTGTTGTTTATCTTCACGGTAATAGGATTTACTGTTGTAGCACCGAACGGATCATGTGTTATGGTACTATTCGGCGCATATAAAGGTACAATAAGGGAAAATGGATTCTTCTGGGTAAATCCTTTTTATACAAAGCGGATGGTATCACTCAGAGCACGAAATTTTAACAGCGATCCGATAAAAGTGAATGATAAGATAGGTAATCCTATTAAAATCGGTCTTGTACTCGTCTGGCGCGTAGCCGAGACGTATAACGCAGTATTTGATGTTGATGATTATCAGCATTTTGTACTCGTTCAAAGCGATGCAGCTCTTCGCAAACTTGCCGGTTTATATCCATATGATAATTTTGAGGATCACGATGCAGTTATAGCTCTCAGAAGCGGGGGAGAAGAAGTAAATAATGAACTTGAAAAAGAGATAAGAGAAAGATTGCAGATCTGCGGGATTGAGGTAATTGAGGCAAGGATTAACTACATCGCATACGCCGAAGAAATCGCAAATGCAATGTTAAGACGGCAACAGGCTTCTGCAGTAGTATCAGCACGTTTTAAAATTGTTGAAGGTGCGGTTTCGATGGTCGAAATGGCTCTTGAGCAGCTCTCATTGAAAAAGATTGTTGAACTCGATGAAGAGAAGAAAGCTGCAATGGTAAGCAACCTGATGGTTGTACTCTGCGGAGATAAAGACGCTACTCCTGTGGTTAATACCGGAACTTTGCATTCCTGATATGAGCGAGAAAAAACCATTTGTTCTCAGGATTGATCCTGAGAAATTTAAGGCGCTCGAAAAATGGGCCGCCGATGAATTCCGAAGTACAAATGGCCAGATTGAGTATATAATCGATCAGGCACTTCGGAAATCAGGCAGATGGAAATCAAAATCAGATAATAAAAAAGACATCGATGGAACAAATATTTAAATATACATGCCCAAAATGCGGCAATAGAGATTATGAACTGGGAGAAATGTGGACCGTAGGCAGTATCTGGACAAGAATGTTCGAAATTCATAACCGGAAATTCACTTTCGTTTCATGTACGTATTGCCATTTCACAGAATTGTATAAAGTCCCTAAAAAAATGATTGGAGAAGTATATAATAAGTTAGGTAATAAAATCCATTAACCACAAAAGGGCACAAAGGCTTAACACAAAGGGCACAAAGGTTTTCGAATAAAATTTTTCTTTGTGCCCTCTATGCCTCCCCTGCCTACAGGTAGGCAGGTTTGAGTGCTTAGTGGTTAAATTTCATTGGTTTAGAAAATAAATGGAATGGCAGGCAGCAATACCTGCTGTTTCAGTTCTTAACCGGCTCGGCCCCAGATGAACAGGCTTATACTCATTTGCAACTGCATAAAGAATTTCATCTTTGCTGAAGTCTCCTTCAGGACCGATAAGAATTACTGCATCATTATTTTTCTGGTACATATCAGCGATGCGGGCCCTTTCCATTGAATTATCACAATGGGCAATGAGACGTATCCCTTCCTGATGGCTGGTGATAAACTCTTTGAAATCACTGGGATCATTCAGTCTGGTTCTCGTAGCTTTCAATGATTGTTTCATTGCTGAAATAATCAGATTATTAATCCTTTCATTCTTGATGCCGGGCTTTTCTGTATTCTTGCAGATGATCGGCGTAATTTCATCTATTCCCAGTTCAACACTTTTCTCTACGAACCATTCAAAACGGTCGGGGTTTTTCAATGGAGAAATTGCTATGTGAAGTTTGTAATTCCTTTTTTCAAAATCGCTTATTTTTCCGGTTACTTCAATCGAACAACTCTTTTGGTCAGGGTTGGAAATGATTCCTGTAAATAAATTGCCTTTTCCGTCTATAAGTCTGACATTATCGCCTTTTGTCATTCTTAACACCCGTATCAAATGCTTCGACTCTTTTTCATCAAGAATATAAGTATTGCCCGTAATATCGGGAGCATAAAATATTTCCATAGAAATGAATTTACACAAAATTAGGTAAATTGAACTTATATTTATGAACTAATGTTAAAACCTTTGACGCGCTTATCTCATCCGTACTTGGAGTCTTTTTAACCGCAAAGGACGCAAAGTAGGCGCAAAGCACGCAAAGTCAAAACATTATAATTAAGGCCTTTGTGAGCTTTATACATCCCGTCTACTCAGGATAGCGACCTTTTGGGTTAATGGGTTTTAAGTCCCTCCCCCTTGGGGGAGGGATTTAGGGAGAGGCAATTGGGGGGCGATTTAGTTAGAAGTTAACACAAGTTTGTGATATAAAGAATATTATAATGAAAATTGGTCTACTCTCCGATACTCATGGCTGGCTTCATCCCCGGTTGTTTGATCACTTTGCTGAATGTGATGAAATCTGGCATGCAGGCGATATTGGTGCTATCGAAATTGCAGATAAGCTTGCAGCCTTCAAACCTTTGCGTGCTGTGTACGGGAACGTCGATAATGCACTAATCAGAACGGTTTATAAAGAACATGCTGTTTTTACTGCGGAAGAGGTAAAGGTCTGGATCACACATATTGGTGGATATCCCGGTCATTATGACAAGAGAGTTGTTCGCGAATTGAATGAGAATCCTCCCGATCTTTTTATCTGCGGACATTCTCACATTGCAAAAGTTATGCACGACGATAAATTAGGTTTCCTGTTTATCAATCCCGGCGCTGCAGGGCACAATGGCTTTCATAAATTTATGACGGCGGTCAGATTTCAGATTGACGGGAAAAAAATACATGATCTGGAAATGATTGAAATGGGAGAGCGCAGTAAGGTTACTTTATAGCGCCGCCCTGATCTCCTGACGGATCATCTGTCGACTCCATCCTGTGAATAAACCTGCCCAGCCTGTCCTCGACGGAAATCATATAAGTATATGGTACCCTTACAGTTGCCCTGGGATCTTTTCTGTCATTAACTTTTATCTTTGAAATAAGCGAATTATATTCGTTGTTCCCGCTCTGCGTCATCATAACTCCCTTAAAGTAAGAAAAATAGTAGTATGTCGATTTATCCGCTTTGAGGTAGATATCGAACATATCGCCTGATCTCCTGCGCTGAATTTCCACATAGCCGTCGACATAAACGTTCATTGGCTGCTGGCCTATGAATCCTATCCCGATTTTTCCTTTCGACCTGAAAGACGATGTGGCTTCGTTCCAGTAAAGTTTCACATCATTCAGAAGAAGCTTGTATGTAAATTCTTTCGGCAGGTTTTTCGAACCGCCGCCAAACAGATCTGTCTCTTCTTTTAACTGTGAAGCAACAGTAACTCCAAGAAGATCGCTCATCCCTTTCTTATTCAGATCAGTGGTCAGATTAACCTGTTTAAGTGAAGGCATCATGCGGATCTCATCCGACATTACCTTTAGAGCTTCATTTGAGAAAAAGAAATCCAGCGCTATTATGGCGTCGATATTTACTTTTCCCGAATCAAGCGTATGCGTCACTCGTCCGGCACTCGAAAAATTAACCAGATCAAATTTTCCTCCAAAATCCAGTTTCCCTTCACCCGACAATATGCAATAGTTTTTATCTAACGCAACAAGATTTCCGGGGAGGGTCGGATCAGCAATCTTTTCACGCGAACCAATCAGATATCTGCCTTTGGATTTTTCATAATACAACCAACCGTTCGAATTCACGAGAGCCACATCCTGCCACGATTTCTGGGCCGAAAGGAATGCCGGGTAAATATGAATTGAATCGATATTTATGAACGACCCTGAAAAGATCAGATTATCATTAAAATCTCTCGGTTTATCACTTACCGGTATCATTACGTTCTTCGGATCGATCTGTGACTTGAATTTGATAGGATAGCTTACCAGTTTAGGGCACTTGGCCAAAATTCCTGCTGCACCTGTAAAAGTCAGATTATCCTCCCTTGCGGAGAGGGCAACATCACCGGTAAAAGTGAAGGCCGGACTAAGAGTGAATTTCTGAGTTGACGGAATGTAGCCTTTGGCGTAAGTTGTTGCTGTATCAACCTGTAATTCAGGAAAGTTAATCTGCTGTATTTCTTTGTTTTCATCAACATAATCGTACACAGCGCTTCCGGTATATCTCTTTGTCGATTCAATGTCGATCTTCCCTGAATGTAATATATGCCTGTGATTAACTGCAATTAGAGCATTGTTCATTTGCTGTATTTTTGCTCTCCGTCCGATCACAATCTTGCCGTTTTCAGGCTGGATCAATGCGTCCGCAATATGAATATAATTAATATTTTCCGCTTCAATATACTCCTGATCAAGATGATAGCTGCCTTTCCACGATGAAAACGCAACTGTATCGGATAAGTTATTCGTAGCAAAGAAAGTTGGTTTATCGAGATTCTTAAAATCAAGGCGAAGCAGCTTATCGATTGCCAGCAAAGGAGTATTTGATTTCCCCTTTTGTTCCATATTAAGAATCCTGGTATCCATATTATAATTGAAGTCTGTCATCTTGCAGATATACTGAATCTCAGGGAATTTCACGACGGAGGAATCGGTATTCAATTTAAATTGTGCTGCCTTGAGGTCAAAGTTTATATCAGTATTTGCATTCTCGGCTATAAAGGAATATCCGTTTGTAGTAAGTGATTTAAGGTTATAATCAGCTGTATCCGCTTTGATCGCATTGGAAGCAAAATTGAAAAGATTAGATGTGACTCTTGAATCTGTCATATTTATGATTCCCGTTCCATAAAGCTTTGAAGGCAGCATTGTAATTTTCCCATCCATGGTTGTTCCGTTCCCGAACATATCGAATGTCTTTCCGCTGCCTACGGAAGCCGTCCATTCATTATTTGGTATGAGCCATTTGATTGCAACGTCTTTGCTTGTAACTTGCGGGAAAATGCCTGATCCGTCTTTTTCAATATTGAACGTTGAAGCCTGGGTTATCATCGAATCGGGGAAGAATTTAAATTCCTCCGATGCAGTGGTTGAAGTCAAATGCTTCAAGGACCCGCTTCCGATCAGTCCTTTGTTGCTCATACTTAAAGCATTATAGAGCACGCCGTTATTTCCGTACACATCGATACCTTCAGGAGCAATAGTCATATTAAAACCGAGAGAGTTATTCTCCTGAATGACAAGATATTGCTTCATTGGTTTGATAATATTCCCTCCGACAAACTCACCGGAGAGATTCATATCCCGGTTGCTGTAATGATCTATATTTTCATATGTAAATGGATCGATCCTGAAATAAAAGTCCTTTTTGCTGTATACATTTTCAAGTCCCGGTATCTTGTCATAAAAAATGTATGAATATGTTGTGGCATTTATGATCGGATATTGTTTAAAGCTTTTCAGACCTGATTTATTATTGGGATTGTCGATATAAACTTCCGCTGTTCCCAACTGAATCACGTTATTAATATTTTCAGTGATATCATTGCCAAGTTTATCTTTCTTCCCGGTTTCAACCTGAATCTTAATGGAGTCGATATTTATGAGCCTTATATTAAATGTATCGTAATTGAAGTTGAATTTATGTCCAAACACAGTAAAAAGTCCGGCTTCAACAACTCCGTCAAAACTGATCGTCCGGTTTTTTCCTATCGTAAGCTGCCTGTTATATGGATATATTGCAACCTTTTGGGAATCACTGAGGAGCACTCCTGCCACGCCATTTACGGTAAGCCCGTACTTCTTCATATCAAGAATGGCATTGTCGACAGGGGCTTTTGTCTCACTCATTATTTTTATGATATCGTAGTCTTTTCTCCTTGCGTAGGAGTCAAGGTAATCTTTAGTTTTTTTCTTAATTGTGATTTCGTTGTTTATAGGGTCGTAAAATACAAATCCCTGATTCGCCAGATCGAGGCACAGACCAGTCACTGATTCAAGAGGCTTATCGAGCCATTTAGCAAATTCTTCAACAGGGAAGGTTTCAGAATAGAAATATTCAGCAAATTTGAGAAGACGGTTAAGGGGATGGTATTCGTCCATTCCCATCAAGCGCATAAATGAACCTTTTGTATAGTAGGACAGAGATTCAAACTGAGCTTGTCCCATCGACGCACCCCTGGCATGCGACATAATAATTTTTGATTCATTCATATTCCATGATAAATATTCAAAATTCATATCTATTGCATGAAAAGAATCAAAATAAGGACTCCTGGAAATAGGATTATTCGTCCGGAAGAGATTCACCTGCCGGTTTTCTGCAAAATATGAAAATCCAAGATTTGAATGGTAAATTGAATCCTTGCCAAGATACAATGCCATGGAAGTTTCCTGACTCGTTAATCCTGTTTTTGAAAATTGAAATTCTTTTGATCTTATTTTCAGATAAAGAGTATCATTTCTGAAAAGAGTGATTTTGGCCAGATCATTATTTTTCCCATTGCCTTTCATTGTGGCCCCTTCGAATTTCAACCCACCTTCATAGTTTACACCTTTATAAATGTCTTTGATTTTGAATTGTTTTGCATATGTTTCAAATTGCGGAAAATTTGCCCTGTCCTTGTTTGAAATGCTTATCACCCGATCGGAGAGTAATCCAGGTACCGGCTTTTTAAAATAAACTGAGTGTGTCAGCATTACAGAATCAATGGAGAAGCTGCTTTTTTTCATATTCAGAGAAAATTTTGGCAGTTCGGCAAATACATCCTTCCGGGGATAGCCGGCTTTTTCCCAGGTAACAGTTCCTTTTGAACCAAGAAACATTTGAATCTCAGGATAATATTTTCCTGTTACATTATAAATTTCAGTGCTGTCTTTTTGTACATAACATGTCAGGGTTGCATCTTTTATTGACACATATATTGCCGTATCGTGCAAAAAGCTTAATGTGTTGTTTTTGACTCTCCATTTTACGCTTCCCGATTCATAAAGGACATTTTCTTTGACCATCAGGCTGCTGTTCCTGAAATATGCATCGATGTTTTCATTAGTAAAATGCTGACTGAAAGCCAATTCGCTTAACCCTTTAAGCCAGTTCGCCAAAAAAGCATTATCCCGTTTGTAATCAATGAAATTATTAAGACTTATTATAAAATCGTAATAGTGAGGAACTGGTCTCATCTGACGCGATGAGAGCTGACTTGAGACGTTAATTATCTTATCCATTATCTCGGGACTGAAGGCAGCACTGTCCCAGCGGACAAGAAATTTGTTTATGGTGACCTTCTGTTCATCGTTGAGGTTCGGGCCCATAAAGGCAGTGAGTTCAGCCCGGAATTGTGTACGGTCACCCGAAAAGGCTGATTTGGTCTGTGAAAACAGATTTGCAGGAATAAACACCTGCACAACCAGACCAAAAATTATCAGCTTTTTTAACATAATTATAAAAAAAATATTTAACCGCAAAGGTCGCAAAGTTTTTATGCAAAGGTCGCAAAGAGAGCAATTAGAATGTATTTACTTTGCGTACTTTGCGCTTCTTTGCGTGCTTTGCGGTTAACGGATTTCATTGAGGTTAAAATGCTTCAACAATAGCTGTAAAATCTTCTTTTTTGAGTGCAGCTCCGCCGATCAATCCGCCATCGACGTCGGGTTTTGAAAAAATCTCAGCGGCATTTGAAGGTTTGCAACTTCCTCCGTACAGAATTGGCAGTTTTTTTGCACACTCGCTGCCATATTTTTCTTTAACCTGTTCACGGATGAATTTATGCATTTCCTGTGCCTGATCGGGAGTTGCGGTCAATCCTGTACCAATTGCCCAAACAGGTTCATAAGCCACAACTATCATATCCATTTGCTCCTCGGTAAGACTAAATAATCCTTCTTCAAGCTGTCGCCTTACAATAAGAAAATGTTGACTTGCTTCTCTTTCACTTTTTACCTCACCACAGCAGAAAATAACTTTTAACCCGCTGTTGATTGCGAGTAAAGTCTTCTTATTTATAAGTTTATCATCCTCATGATAGTACGATCTTCTTTCCGAATGCCCTAAAATTACATATTGAGCACCGGTGCTCTTTACCATCCAGGCCGATACTTCGCCGGTGTAAGCTCCGGAGGCCTCTGAAGCGCAGTTCTGGGCACCGACAGCTATTTTACCGTGCTTGACAATATCTGAAATGCCTGCCAGATGTATAAATGGCGGACATAAAATTACCTGAGCCTTTGCAGCTGGCTTTTCTTTGAAATATTTTTCAAGAGACGCGGCGAATTTCAATCCCTCAGCCAGGTCCATATTCATTTTCCAGTTTCCGGCAACAATCTTCTTTCTCATAAAATCAATGTTTAAATTAAGTTATATTTTTATCAGGGTCAATGGTGCACGATGCAAGGTGCAGGGTGTTTTGTCCCTTAATCTGCAACTTACGCCATTGTTTTTGAAAATAAATTTTTCAGGTTTAAAATTAATATTATTATTTGTAATTATCTGATAGTTTCCCAAACCACCCCTTGTCAGGGACATTGGCCCATGACCATTTATTAACAATCACCCCATCTTTAAGCAGAATATATCCCGGATTTGCCCTGACCATCGTTTTTAATGTTGTCTCATCAGCGGAACAAAAGTTAAGTCCGTTCTCATATTCCTTAACCTCATCTTTGCCGGAGGAGGTAATGACATAAAAATTTATTCCTTTGGTCAGACAATATTTGCCAAGTTCAAAACCAGCTGATAAAAATTTACTACGAGCCTGGGCCAGTTTTTTGGAAATCATAAGCACAGAATATCCCTTATCGGATAAAATCTGGTTTGTCAGGTTAACGCCATTTTGATCAGCGATCAGAAAGTCGTGAATAGGAGGGACATATCCTTTTTTTATCAGTACTGATTTCTGGTCGATGAATTTCCATGAAGAATCATTTGAAGGATAATTACTGAGATTAAACTCCTTCGTGACTCCATTTTTTTCGTAGATAAAGGTTGTTTTGTATGCATCGACAGGAACTCCTTCAGGAATGATCATTTTATCAGCAATTTTCACGCCTTTTTTGTATGGAAGGAAGTCGATTACCGGAAGATATCTCAGATTGGCAAGGGAAAAAAGAATGATCAGCGTCGTAGCAAGTGTTACTATTGACCATTCTGTTTTTCTGCTCATTACCGGTCCAAATTGTTTCCTTCCCCTATAAAGGATAACAAGAAAAAAAACAAGCACTATATTTTTCCCGAATGTCTGCCAGTTGGTCAGATGAATTGCATCGCCAAAACACCCGCAATCAGAAACAGGGTTTGTCAGTGCAAGAATAAAGGTGACCGGAGTGAAAATAGCCATAAGAATAATTGCTCCCCACATTCCATACTTAAACTTTAGTCCGGTAAGAATAGCAAAGCCTGTAATGGATTCAGCAGTAAACAATAATATTGCCAGCGGAAGGGCCAGATTGTTAATAAAACTGAGGTTAAATGCCTGAAAATAGTCGTGAAATTTATATGCTGTGCCAAGAGGATCAATTGCCTTCACAACGCCGGAAAAAACAAAGACAAGTCCGATAATTATTCTGCTGATAATTCTTAATACTTTCATTCAGATTAACTTTCTCTCTTTGAAAACATTTATTATGAGCCCGAATATATCAGAAGCTCCGAGCATTTCTCCACCGTGATTGCTGCAATCTATAACGGCAAGTCTGTCGTCTGTTTTTGAGACTTTGAGATAGATATTCCTGACATTCTTCTGGAATGTCATACTTTCTTCATGGATATCCCTGTTGCCCTTCAGATAATCACGATCATTTCCGGTTCTTGTTTTTGTCAGATTAAATTCAGCAAAAGCAGCAGGAACATCGAGGAAAATATTCAGATCGGGGCGTGGAATTGCAAAATGGCTGAACTCCAGATCGAGTATCCATTTCATAAGCTTAACCTGATCAGCTCTTTCCTTCAGTTTGGCGCACTGATATGCAATATTGGAATATGTGTACCTGTCGAGCAACACGATCTTTCCTGAGTCTAACCATTGTGATATAAGCTCTGATGCATCTTTCCTGTCGCCTGCATAAAGCATAGCTACCAGATAGGGATCCACGATATCAAGCGATCCGAATTCACCTCTTAAAAACCTTGCGATCAGCTCTCCGAAATATGGTGTTTCAGTTCTTGGAAAGTGCATGTATTCGCAATGATATCCTTTTTTTGTAAAAAATTCACTTAACAATTTAATCTGAGTGGATTTCCCCGCTCCGTCAACACCTTCTATCACAAAAAGCTTCTTCATATGATAATTTCGATAAGTACAAATGTAATAAGCATCGCTGAAAGACGGAAATGTGGCAGAGTTTAATTGTGGAAAGTTTTTAACCACAAAGGTCACAAAGGTTTGAAGTCTAAAGTTTTTTACTTTGTGTCTTTTGTTCCTTCTTTGTGTGCTTTGTGGTTAAAAAAGGCCTTTTCGACAACTCCATCGGGTAGATTTAAGTTTAAGCAAAGGAAAAGCCTGTACAATACTCTTTGGTTGGAAGAATTATTATCATAAAATTGCTAATTTCGTCTAATCTTAAAAAATATGCTTCCGGAAAAACCAAGATATATTAATACAGGGGGAAAACTTATTGATCTTGAGGTTCCTAAAGTAATGGGTATCCTTAATGTCACACCTGATTCATTTTATAAAGGGAGCCGGTATGTTTTAGACGCGGAGATACTTAAAGGCGCGACAAAAATGCTGAACGAGGGCGCTGATATACTCGATGTGGGAGGGTATTCCTCACGCCCCGGAGCAAAAGATATTCCAGCGGAAGAAGAGAGAGCAAGGGTACTGGGAGCTATAAGGCTTATAACCAGAACCTTCCCTGATGCAATTATTTCCGTTGATACATTCAGGGCCAATATTGCACTTGAAGCAATAGATTGCGGAGCTCATATGATCAACGACATATCAGGCGGAGATGGCGACCCCACGATGTTTGAAACGGTTGAAAAACTGAATGTGCCTTATGTGCTGATGCATATGAAGGGTAATCCAAAATCAATGCAGGACAACCCTGTATATGATGATGTTGTATCTGATATTCTTAAATGGTTCGGGGATAAAATATTCAGGTTAAGATCAGTTGGAGTAAAAGATATTATCGTTGACCCCGGGATCGGATTCGGCAAGACTGCAGATCATAATTTTGAACTTCTGCGCCATCTCGGAGATCTTTCTATAACAGGGCTGCCGCTTATGGTGGGTGTCTCACGCAAAGGGATGATCTGGAAAACGCTGAATGTTACTCCTGACGAGGCTTTGAACGGAACTACTGTCCTGAATACGGTTGCGTTAATGAATGGTGCTGATATTCTGAGAGTACATGATGTAAAAGAAGCGGTGCAGACTATCAGACTTGTCAGCAAACTAAAGGGGATTGCTTCGCTTCGCCCGCAATGACATTGGTAGATATAACGATAAACGATAAACGATAAACCCTTCCATGCCCCTTCACATAACCATACTCGACATAATTGATATTATCCTGGTGGCAACTGTAATGTTTCAGCTTTATAGACTAATCAGAGGCACTGCAGCGCTAAGCATTTTCCTGGGAATATTTTTCATATACCTGTTCTGGGTTATTGTAAAAGCTTTGAATATGGAGATGATAAGCGGATTACTCGGGCAGATAATTGGTGTCGGTGTGATCGCACTCATTATTGTTTTTCAACAGGAAGTAAGAAGGTTTTTACTTGTAATAGGGAACAGGTATATAATCAACAGCCGGTTTTCGCTGAACAGACTGTTTTCTTTTGTGTCGAATCAGCCATCGAGTCCCCATGAGGCAGAAGAAATTGTAAAGGCTTGCGAACATCTTGCATCGAATAAAACGGGGGCATTGATCGTGATCGGAAGGAAAAGCAGTCTCGCCCTTTTTTCGGAAGGGGGAGAAATTCTTAAAGCACAGATCAGCGCTGAATTACTTGAAACCATATTTTTTAAAAATACGCCACTTCATGATGGGGCTGTTCTGATCGAAGGAGGACTAATTCTTTCCGCACGATGTCCGCTGCCTACAACTGACGAAGTCAATTTGCCGCCGCGTTACGGAATGCGACACCGGGCAGCCATAGGAATGTCAGAACACTCTGATGCATTGATAATTGTTATTTCTGAAGAATCGGGTTATATTTCGGTGGTCGATACCGGTGAGATTAGGGAAAATATTACACCCAATGAGTTGAGAAATATTCTGCTGATGGAAAAAGTATGGTAGAAAGAGACCTCAACCCTCCTGTTCCCCGCTCCCGGCTTTAAACACATCTTTTAAGAGTCACTGAGCCTCTGCATCAAATTCGAGTAAAGATCAGGGGATCCTTCATTTCGCTGGTCCTTCGCAAGCTCAGTTGAAGCACACCCGAGCCTGCGAGGGTTTGCTACAACGAAGGATACCCCTCTATTTACCACAAATTAGTTAAGAAATGAAATATGACATTTGTGTATAAAGATAAGCCCCCTGGGGGGAGGGGTTTGGGGAGAGGCCTCTAGTGGATCTTATAGCTTATACATTATCAGGTTTTCCGCATCCTTAATGTATATTCTATCACCTGAAATGACCGGATAGGAATATATCGGAGTATCTGAAACCTTATATTTTTTTACTTCTGCATATCCGGTTGACTGAGGTTTCATGATTATAAGGTTTGCCGTACTTGGTAATCCGATTATTACAGAACCGCAATCAACAATAGTTGCAAAATCGCTATTTACCGCTTCATCCACCCATGCTGTCTGCCCAGTAGAGGCATTCACGCAATAGATCCTTTTCTGATCGGTGAATCCGTAAAGAAATCCGTCTTTTAGTACAGGTGTATTCCATTTGGCACCAACGGTGGTATTACTCCAAAGCTCCTTTGTGGTATAATCATTTCCTGATTTTTCAATTTTAATCGCCTTCATTCCTGTTCCCTGACCCGTTAAATAAATTGTCTGACCGTCAACATAAGGGCTGACACAGTTATAGAACCTTTGTTGAACAGGAGCAGTAATCTGCCACAAAATTTTTCCATCTGAGAGATTCAATCCCTCGAGGTTTTTTTCTGTTATTATAATAAGCTGTTTTTTCCCATCAATAGTCATAACAGAAGGCGAAGAATAGGATGGACCATCACCGGCCAGTTTCCATTTTTCGGCGCCGGTATTAAGGTCGAGAGCAACTACTTCTCCTTTATCTTTCGTTCCTGTGTGGACAATACAGATGTTATCAGCAATCAACGGCGACAGCCCTGCAAAAAATTGAGGTACAACATTATTTTGGTTATCCTTCCTCCAGATTAGTTTGCCGGTTGCAGCATCAAAACATGAAAGAATGCCTGCAGCGCCAAATGTGACCACTTTGCCACTCACTACAGAAGGAGTACCTCTTGGTCCGGGGTGGGAGCCTGCAGGACCGGTTACAGCCATGGAAGGATACTGGTTTTTCCATATTTCCTTCCCGGTAATTGCATCGAGACATAATATAATTTCCTGGTCTCCCTGGCGGGTATTAAGATATATTTTATTCCCGGACAATACAGGTGTTGCATCTCCCGTACCGACTGATACTTTCCATTCCTGCTTTAGCTCAACAGGCCAGCTGGCCGGGGCTTTAAAGCCGGTAACCTTGCTGTCGCGGGTTGTTCCACGCCACTGGGTCCAATCCTGGGCGACGGAAACGGATGATTTAATGACTAGCAATGTGATAAATACAATAAGTATCGGATTGACTTTTTTCATAGTAATTTGCTTTATTTGTTTTCAAATTCTCTAATGTAAATTTATGGTTTAGTCGGTTGAAATGCAAAAAAAGTCTTAAATTGCTATCGTCTGATCTGTCCATTAAATAGTTTGTGAATGAAAGAAAAGGTGCATCCGATGATATCATCAGGGAACGATGAGAAGTACAGAACATTTTTCGAAAACAGTTTAGATGCAATTTTGATCACATCGCAGGATGGTTTAATACATTCTGCAAATCGTGCAGCCTGCAGGATGCTTGGATATACAGAAAATGAGATATGCAATCTAGGCAGAGAAGGCATAGTACTGCAAAGCGAACAGCTGAAAATCGGATTGGTGGAACGGAATAGAACGGGTAAATATTTCGGTGAATTGGAATTTATTAAAAAAGACTCTACGCGATTTCCTGTAGAGTTAACTTCATCAATCTTTATTGAAAAAGACGGCAAAGAATTAACATCGATCATTTTCAGAGACATTTCAGAACGGAAAAAAACTGAAAAATCTTTACAGGAGAGTGAAACCAGATACAGGAGCCTTTTTGAAAACTCACCAATCGGAATTTCTGCAACGAATCTTGAAGGTGAGCTGCTCCAGGCAAATCTGCCTTTTGCCAGAATGTACGGTTATGAAAGTGTAGAACAAATGAAATTAGAACTGAAGAATGTCGGTAAATTATTTTCCAAACCCGGTCAAAGGGTGAATCTCATAAAAGACTTGAAAGAAAATGGGAAAACTGATGCTTTTGAGTTTGAGGTGATTAAACGTGACGGTTCAAAATTTTATGTTCTTTCATCTGGGGTTGAAGTAAAAGATCTTTCAGGAAATTTTTTGTATTTTCAAACCAGTCATATCGATCTCACTGAGCGGAAAAGAATTGAGGAAGAATTGCGTTCATCATCACTTTATACCCGAACTCTGATCGAAGCAAGCCTTGACCCACTTGTAACAATTAATTCCGAAGGGAAAATAACAGATGTAAATCTGGCAACTGAAAAAACCACCGGTCTGAAACGCGAAAAACTTATTGGCAGTGAATTTGCTGATTACTTTCTGGAAAAAAACAAAGCAAGAAAAGGCTATAATATCGTCTTTTCTAAAGGAGTTGTAAAAGATTATCCCCTGACAATCATACATAAAAGCGGGAAGACTACTGATGTCCTTTATAACGCTACTCTTTTTAAGAATGAGAATGGGGAAGTTCAGGGCGTCTTTGCTGCAGCCCGCGACATAACCGAGGTGAAGAAAATTGAAGAAGAGCTCAGGAATTCAAAGGAGTTGCTTGAGAAGCTGAATCAGCACCTGATAGAAGTAAGAGAGAATGAGAGAAATGAGATTGCACTTAACCTTCACGATGATCTGGGTCAGAAACTGACCGCTATTAATCTTGATATTGCGTGGTTAAAAAGCAGGATTGGAGTTCAGTCGAAAGCTGTACGCGAAAAAATTGAAGAGATCAGCAGCATGATAAAAGAGACTATTGAGAGCACCAAGGAGACTTCAGCTTTACTAAGGCCTGCAATGTTATTTGATCTTGGTTTGGTTTCTGCTGTCAAATTTCAGCTTGGCAGTTTCGAAAAACAAACAGGGATCAAATGTGGTTTTAATTTCAGACCTGAAGAGTTCTTGCTTGATGACCGGATCTCCCTCATACTTTACAGGATCTTCCAGGAGTCTATGACAAACATAGCCCGGCATTCAGGAGCCTCCAACGCGGATGTCGGCCTGTATAAACACAAGAACAAAGTTGAGTTGATCATCAAAGATGATGGCAACGGAATTGAATTAGCCCATATTAATTCTATCAAATCGCTGGGAATCGAAGGGATCAGAGAAAGAGTTAAATCAGTTAATGGTAAGATGAGTATCATTGGAGCGCCCGCATCGGGAACTATAATTAATGTCGAACTTCCGTTACCAAAAACTAAACAATGATTAATGTACTAATTACGGATGATCACCCGGTTGTAAGACGGGGGATCAGGCAGATTCTTGAAGATGACGAGAGAATAGGCCTGGTGCAGGAAGCAGGTGACGGAAAGGAATTATTTGAGAGGCTGAATAAGCAGAATTATGATGTCATCCTTCTTGATATTTCACTGCCTGGCCGGAGCGGACTGGATCTTATCGGGCAGATTAAGAAGACTCAATCAACAGCTGCTATTTTGATTCTAAGCATTCATTCCGAAGAATTGTATGCGATCAAAGCTTTAAAGGCAGGAGCCGCAGGCTATCTTACGAAGTCCAGTGCCCCTGAAGAACTGATATCTGCTATTATCAAAGTATCAAAGGGAGATAGATATATATCGGTTTCATTAGCAGATTCACTGGCCGAAAATCTTATCTCAGATAATAAATTACCTCTTCATCAATTACTTTCTTCAAGAGAATTTGAAGTTCTCAGATTACTGGCCAAAGGAAGGAAAGTAGTTCAGATAGCTTCTGAATTATCACTAAGTCCAAAAACAATAAGCACCTACAGGGAGCGATTGCTTGAAAAGCTAAAACTTAAGACTACCGCAGAACTCATACGATATGCTATTTTGGAAGGAATTGGAGGGGAGAAATAATCTCGTTCATGTAGTCCATACCCCTACAAGATTATCAGTTTTTAACCTATAAGATGAAGCATTACAAATGTTTAACTTGTAAAGTCTGATATCAAAATTATGTCTTCATTAAGAGATACACCTGAAATAAAGAAAATATTTCCATTAAATCTGGCAATAATCTTTATTTTGTTCTCCGCTGCGATTGTTTTGTCCGGAATATTTTACTATAAGACCCGTAAGAAAAGAACTATTGCAGAACAGGAAATGAACCTTTCTGCCATTGCCTCTCTGAAGATAAGCCAGATTGAAAACTGGCGCAAAGAAAGGATGGGAGACGCGAAAATTATTATGAAGGATGGTCCATTGATCAGAAGAATCAGCAACTACTATTCCGGCAGTAAAACTGAGTTGCAAACAGAACTTACTGACTGGATGAAGTCTTTAACAGCTGAATACGATTATAAAAATGTATTAATTGCCGATACTTCATTCAGAGTCAGATTATCGGTTTCACCTGGTGACTCTGTCCTGGGTGATTCTGGCAGGGAAGATATTAAGACTGCCATGAAAGACAGAGTCATTGTATTTACAGATCTTCACAAGTCAAAAGAGATCCCGTACATTCATTTTGATATTATTATACCGCTTCTTGAATCTGACGGCAAAAAGCAGCTGACTGTCGGGGTTGCGGTACTTCGAATCGATCCCGGTAAGGTTCTCTTTCCTCTTATCCAGTCGTGGCCAACAATAAGTAAGACTTCTGAAACACTGATTGTCAGGAAGGATGGAGATAGTGTTTTGTTCCTGAATGATTTAAGATTCAGACAAAGGACTGCTTTGAAACTAAAATTTCCTTTATCATATCAAAGTCTGCTTGCATCAAAAGCGGTCAATGGAGTTGAAGGGGTTTTGGAAGGCATGGATTACAGGAATGTAGTTGTTGTAGGTTACCTGGCCCGGATAGAAGGCTTTAATTGGTTTATGGTCGCCAAAGTCGATAAAGAGGAGATTTTGTCACCACTTAAAAGGTATGTATGGTTGATAATTGTTGTTGTGGTTCTTCTTGTAGTAATAAATGCCTCAATACTCGGGTTCTGGATTTGGAATCAACAAATCAGATCATATCAGATCCAGTTTATGGATGAAAGAATTATTCGTGAATCGCAGGAGAAACTTCAGGAGAGCGAGGAGCGTTTCAGAAGTCTTTACGAAAACTCCACAATCGGGATATACCGTACTACTCTCGATGGCAAAATATTGATGGCTAACACGGCATTGGTGAAAATGTTGGGTTTCAGTTCATTTGAGGAGCTGTCACGACGAAATCTTGAAGAGGAGGGATATGAACCAGATTATCCGAGGTCAAAATTTCAGGAAACTCTGCAGAAGAAAGGCAGGATCATCGGATTAGAATCCGCCTGGCATCGTAGAAATGGAGACACACTGTATGTCAGGGAAAGCGCCACCGTGATAAAAGATGCGGAAGGGAATATTCTTTATTATGACGGGAACGTTGAAGACATCACTTACAGAAAACTTGCTGAGGAAGCATTGCGTGAAAGTGAGGACAAATTCAAATATGTTTTTGACCATTCTGTTGCGGCCAAATCCATTACATTTCCTTCAGGTGAGATCCATGTAAACAAGGCTTTTTGTGACCTGACAGGTTACACACCTGAAGAATTAGAGAACTCTAAATGGCAGGATATAACTTATCCTGAAGACGTTAAGTTAACCGATAAAGTGTTACAACCACTGATTTCCGGTAAAAAAATATCAACCCGTTTTATCAAGAGGTATATACATAAAAATGGGAATATTGTGTGGGCTGATGTCGGCACTGCACTTCGCTGTGATGAGAATGGCAATCCTCTGTATTTCATGACAACTGCATTAGATATAACAGAGCGAAAAATGGCAGAAAATGCATTAATTGAAAGTGAAAGAATGCTCAGGGAATCTCACGAAATAGCTCAGCTTGGTGCATATGAATGGAACTTAACAACAGGTTTTTGGAGCAGCTCAGCTGTTCTTGATACAATTTTTGGTATTGATGATAAATATGCACGATCTCTTGAAGGATGGGTGAATATTGTACATCCTCAATGGCAAAAAATCATGAATGATTATGTCACAAAAGAAGTTATAGGAAACCTGAAGAAATTCGATAAAGAGTACCAGATCATCAGGCAAAATGATGGATCGAGCCGCTGGGTACATGGATTAGGTGAATTAAAGGTTGATAATGCAGGACAACCTCTTGCACTTATGGGAACAATTACTGATATAACTGATCATAAACAGTCGGAGGAAACAATAAATAAACTCAATGAAGAGCTTGAGGAAAGAGTAATTCAACGGACTGAGCAGCTTGAAACTGCAAACAAAGAACTTGAATCATTCAGCTATTCAGTATCTCACGATCTGAGGGCGCCATTGCGCGCTGTTCATGGTTATACAAAAATACTTCTTGAAGAATATAGAAATTTACTGGATGATGAAGGGAAAAGGATCTGTGACATCATCTCAGGAAGCGCCACACAAATGGGCGAGCTGATAGATGATCTTCTTAGTTTTTCAAGAATCGGAAGAAGTAATATCAGTCCTGCAGAAATTAATATGAAAAAGATGGCTAAAGAAATTTTTTCAGGATTGATTTCACACGCTGATGGAAAAAGGTTACATTTTAAAGTTGGCAACCTTCCGGGAATTCATGGCGACATTAAACTTATGGGTCAGGTGTGGACAAATCTGATCTCCAATGCGATAAAATATACCTCGAAAAATGAGATTTCTGAAATACTTATCGGATCGAGTGTTTCAGATAAGATGATTATATATTTTATAAAGGATAATGGCGTTGGGTTTGATATGCAATACGCCCACAAATTATTTGGTGTTTTTCAACGCCTGCACAGTGAATCTGAATTTGAAGGGAATGGTGTGGGCCTGGCTATTGTACAAAGAATAATACTTAAACATGGAGGAAAGGCCTGGGCCGAAGGCGAAGTGGGGAAAGGAGCGACGTTCTATTTTAGTTTGCCGGTAAAAGGGGTGGATTAGTTAATTGATACAAGATTGCTTCGCTTCGCTCGCAATGACTACAACATAAGTGACCGCACGACCGCAAGACCGCACGACCGCAAGACCGCACGACCGCACGACCGCAAGACCGCACGACCGCACGACCGCACGACGCAGACCGCAAGACCGCACGACCGCACGACCGCACGACCGCAAGACCGCACGACCGCAGAGCAGACAATTAATACCATACTATAATGGAAGACTTTAATGCAATTGAAATTTTAATCGTGGAGGACAATCCGCGTGATGCTGAGCTTACTCTCAGGGCACTGAGAAAAAATAACCTGGCAAATAGTATTCTGGTAGCGAAGGATGGGGCTGAAGCTCTTGATTTTTTCTTTTGCAGGGCGAAATATGAGCACAGGAGTTTTACTAATCCGCCAAAAGTGGTTTTGCTTGATCTTAAACTTCCCAAGGTGAGCGGACTGGAGGTCCTTAAAATCGTCAAAGGGGATATACGTACTTCACATATCCCCATTGTGGTTGTAACTTCCTCAAAGCAAGAACCTGATATAAAGGAGGCTTATGCCCTGGGAGCGAACAGTTATGTAGTTAAACCAGTAGATTTTGATCAGTTTATAAATGCAATGAGCAGCCTTGGGCTATACTGGTTGCTGGTTAATGAGCCGTTGAAGTAGGAGCCGGGTTAAAATAGTTAAACACACATAATTTTATATGGAAAAGGTTTTGAAAATTTTATTCGTTGAAGATGTAAAATCAGATGCTGAGTTGATCTTTCATGAAATTAAGAAAAACAAGATCTCTTTTTCGAAAGAAATAGTCGACAATAAAATCGATTATATTGAAAAACTTAAAATATTTGATCCTGATCTGATAATCTCCGATTACAGTCTTCCTCAGTTTGACGGAATGCAGGCTCTTCAACTACGTAACGAGATTTCCCCGCTAACGCCATTCCTGCTGGTCACAGGCTCTATTAATGAAATAGTAGCTGTTGATTGTATGAAGGCAGGCGCCGATGATTATATTTTAAAAGATAATCTCTCAAGGTTGGGAGCTGCCATATTGAATTCGATAAAGAAAGCCAATCTTGCAAAAGAAAAGATACTGGCTGAAGAAGAACTCCGGAAAAGTGAATACAGACTTCAGAGAGCTCAATCAATCGCGCATGTCGGGAATTGGGAACTTGATCTTTCGACAAAAATGATATGGACTTCAGACGAGGCTATGAAGATCTATGGAGTGTATGATGCGAACCAGAAATTTGATTTAAGCAAAGTTCAGGAGATTCCTCTTCCTGAATACAGGGCAATCCTGAATGAGGCAATGGACCGTCTGTTAAAGTATAATGAGCCGTATGAGGCTGAATTTGACATTAAGAGGGAAAGCGACGGCGCTGTCAGATCAGTTTATTCGAAAGCGGAGCTGGTAGTGCAGGAGGATGGTTCAAAAGTAAAGGTGATCGGCGCGATTCAGGACATTACTGATCGTAAAATTGCGGAAAAGGCCCTGTCATTCAATAATCTTCTTCTGCGAACGCAACAGGAGGCTTCTATTGATGGGATATTGATTGTCGATGAGAATGATAAGATAGTAAATTTCAATTCGAAGTTCATTGAGTTTGCAAAGATTCCACGGGAGATATTAGAATCAGGACAGGATATGCCTGTAAGGCGACATGTTGCAGAACAAACATCTCACCCAGAAGAATTTATTAATAAGGTTAAACACCTGAATGAGTCACATGAGGAAACGTACCGTGATGAAGTTGTATTTAAAGATGGCAGAACTTATGACCGTTATTCTGCACCGATATCCGGACCTGACAACAAATATTACGGGAGAGTCTGGTACTTCCGTAATATCACAGAACATAAAAAATATGAGGATGCTATAAACAGTGAACGCATGGTGCTCAGGACTCTTATTGATAACCTGCCTGACCCGATTTATGTACAGGATAAAGAATGCAGGAAAGTAATTGCGAATAAAGCTGACGTTGAAAATATAGGAATGAAGACCGAAGCTGAAGTCCTTGGAAAAACAGATCTGGAACTATTTCCGGGCAAGATAGGTGAAAGGGGTTATGCCGATGATATGAAAGTTTTAATCTCAGGAAACCCGATATTTGATCTTGAAGAAGAATTTATTAACAGGGACGGAGTTAAAAGGTGGCTGCTTACAACAAAAATACCTATTCTTGGAAAAGACGGGAGTGTAAATGGACTTGTAGGAATAGGACATGATATTACCGAACGGAAACAGAATATTGAAGAGCTTATAAGGGCAAAAGACAAAGCTGAAGAAAGTGACAGGCTTAAAACGGCTTTTCTTCATAATATCTCTCATGAGATCCGAACCCCTATGAATGCAATTGTTGGGTTTTCTGCGCTTCTGGCTGAACCAGACACCGATCTTAAGATGCGGAACTCATATATAGATGTAATTATGCAGAGCAGTAATCATCTGCTTTCGATAATTACAGATATCGTTGACATATCAAACATTGAAGCTGACCTGGCAAAAGTCGTAAAAAGCGCCACAGATGTTAATTCAACACTTAAATCCTTAGTGAATCAGTTCCTGCCAAAGGCCAGCGAGAAAAAAATCAGACTCGAATGGGAAACTGTACTGCCCGATACCGATGCGATGATATCAACTGACAGAACAAAATTAACTCAGATCCTCACAAATCTTATAAGCAACGCTCTGAAATTTACTGATAAGGGAACTATAAAGGTCTCATTCAAAAGGAAAGATGGTCTTCTTGAATTTGCAGTTTCTGATACAGGAATAGGAATTGAGTCTCAATATTTTGATAAGATCTTTGACCGCTTTTACCAGGTGCAAAATGGCGCGTCACGTCTGTATGAAGGAACCGGTCTTGGGCTTGCAATATCAAAAGCATATGTTGGAATACTTGGCGGCAAAATCTGGCTTACATCTGAATTGGGAAGGGGAACAACTTTCTATTTCACTATTCCCTATGAGAAGGCTCTTATGCAGTCAAAGCCTGTGGCTGAGAAGAACTTCCCCGTAAGTTTTATGTTCGCAGAAAGAAAGAAAATTCTTGTAGCTGAAGATATTGAAAGTAATTTCAAACTTATCAAATATTTTCTTGCCGGCTCAAACACCGAGTTAATACATGCTATAAATGGAAAGGAAGCAGTTGAGAAATGTCTTGCTGAATCGAATATTGATTTGATCCTGATGGATATTAAGATGCCTGTAATGGATGGGTATACCGCTGTAAAGCTGATACGCGAAAAATGCGGTAATATTCCTATCGTTGCGCAAACGGCTTATGCCGACGACAGGCAGAAAGCATTTGAATGTGGCTGTACTGGCTTCATTTCAAAGCCATTTGACAGAAAAGGACTATTTAAGGTACTGAGCGAGTTTCTTCCTGTATAATTAACTGCTATACTTAGAGTCAAAAAAATCAGAACAGAATCATGAATATTGGAACAAGTTTGTTAAAAGGAATAAAAAGAAAAGATTCGTTTCTATATATAATTCTTCTTATTGCTGTTCTCAGCCTTTTGGGATGGATTTCAGGGAAAATGGGTCTGGCTTCCTTTTCCCTGACTTATATCCCGATAGCCCCCGCTAACGTTCTTATATTAATTACTTTAACTATTATACTGCTTCTCCGACAGAATATCGAAAGATCTCAGTCTTTTTCAGTAATATCAAATCTGCTATTATTGTCTGTAATATTACTTTGCCTGATTATTATTCTGACCTATCTTTTCAAATTCCCGCTTGATGTTGAAAATGTATTTGTTAAAAATCCAAACAGGTTTGGAAAAGTCGTGGTAGGTCGGATCTCTCCTATATCATCATTATTACTCATTTTTCTGGCAATAGGCATTTTTGGTATAGGCAGGAATACCTCTGCTGCAGGCAAGTATGTAAGCGGGGCTTTTACGTTGCTTGTATTTCTGATATCTTCAGTGTTGTTGATAGGATATCTTTATAAATCGCCGCTTCTTTATGGAAGCACAATTATTCCGGTTTCTTTACCGTCAGCGATCAGCTTCTTCCTGTTCAGCCTCACATTCGTTCGTTTATACGGTTCGCCATTCTGGACCTTCAATCTTATCAGTGGCAATAAGGTGACATATCTGCTTCTAAAGGCATTTTTGCCTGTGGTTGTAGGTATTATTATACTCCAGGGGGTATTAGATACCGTTTGGTCATTTAATGATTTAAACCCTCCGCTTACAGGCGCCATAATTTTGATTATAGTAATTGCTGTTACCACTATTATTGTATACAGGGTTTCATCAAATATCGGCGCCCAGTTATTAACTGCGGAGAAGATGCTGAAGGAATCTGAAGAAAAGTTCCGGTCCATAATGGAGCATTCTGCTGACGCAATTTTCATAACTGATCAGCAGGGGAAATACCTGTATACTAATAAATCTGCATCTGACATCCTGGGTTACACAACCGAAGAATTAACAAAAAAAACATTTGCAGATCTATCGCCACCGGATAAATTGGAAGACTATTTTGAAGTTTTTAAACAGATTCTGAATCACAAGGAAAAAATCCTTACAGAAATCGAACTCCTGAAAAAGGATGGAAATTTTATTGCTACTGATTTAAACGCAGTATTGTTGCCTGACGGAACTGTTTATGGTAGTTGCAGGGACATAACCCGGCGTAAAAAAGACGAACAGGCTCTTAAAGATCTCAACATTAAGCTCTCGGAATTAAATGCCAGCAAGGATAGATTTATCGGGATACTGGGGCACGATCTGAAGAATCCGTTTAATAATCTCCTCGGACTTTCGGAAGTTTTACGTGACGACATTGACGATCTGAATACAGAACAGATAAAAGATATCTCTCTTACAATAAATGCTACGGCACGAGCTACATATAATCTGCTGGAGGAAATATTATTATGGGCACGTACCCAGCAGGGAAATATTCCGTTTAACCCTCAATCTTTGAGATTCAGGGACATCTGTGATCAGATTTTCGAAACTCTTAATATTATGGCTCTTAAAAAGGGAGTCACAATAAATTATATGGCTCCTGATGATCTGGTCGTATATGCCGATCCGGATATGCTGAAAACAATTATGAGGAACCTTATAACAAATGCGATAAAATTTACTGATGATAAGGGTTTAGTAAATATCAATGCAGAAGTTGAAGCCGGCATTACGACTATCTCGGTATCTGACACAGGAACAGGGATCGAGCCTCAGAATTTACCCAAATTGTTCGATATCACCGAAATACTTTCTACTAAAGGTACAAAAGGGGAAAAAGGTTCAGGACTGGGACTGCTGTTATGCAAAGACTTTATTGAAAAGCATGGCGGAAGAATTTGGGTTGAAAGTGAAGTTGGTAAAGGGAGTGAATTCAGATTTATACTGGTAACTCCGGCCATACCATAATTGAGGTGTCGCCGATACTCAATCGTGCACAAATCATCTTCGGCAGCTACAATTATCGTTTTGTTGTGGTGTGGTTGGTTAGTCTTGCATTCAGGCAGTCAGTGAGAATCCGGTAATGAGATCAGAAATCCATATAATAAAAACTGTTTTAATAAATGTCAGATATTTCCTTGTTGCAAGTGTTCTGTTATGCACATCGAGTATGGGGAAGAGATCAGAGACATGACGTTTAACAGTATTTATGCTTACATTTAGAAATTCGCTGATTTCTTCATAGCTCATTCCTTCAGCCAGACACTCAAGTACTTCTTTTTTGCGTTTAGATATATTATAGTCAATTTTGACTTTGTTGGGACCGCCACAATTTGTATCCTCTTCATGTGATTCGTTATCCAATTCTGATAATTCCGTAAGAATCAGGCGCATTCCGTTTTTTCTTCCTTCGGTAAGTCGCATTATTTCCATGAATTGGAGCTTATCAAGAGGGACATGAAGAATGATGACATTTTCATCTGTGTAACGTGGTTCTAAACCATTAGTTTCCCCGGGATCTGCAAATTTCAGATAACCTGTAAAGACCTTTTCGGGTTCTTTCTTTGCTTCAATCCCGGCATCTGTTATATTCTCTGAATTTTTCATTTCAATTTCAGATTAAGGTATAAAGTTAAGAAGCCCCGGGGCCAAAAAAATCACCCTTTTTCGCCATTGTGCAAAATAAATTACCCTTGTAACTTGCATATACTTAAAATCTGTATCATCAAAACTTATCTCAATGATCACCGAAAGCATTTCACGGAACCGGAAATGAGTCTCACTGAGTCGCGAACGCATCAAACAGGAGCGGAAACGGATCTCCCTGGTTCCCGGACGCGTCTCACGGAAGCGGAAATGTATCTCCTGGATTCCCGGACGCATCTCACGGAAGCGGAAACGCATCTCTTTGATTCCCGGACGCATCTCACGGAAGCGGAAATGTATCTCCTGGATTCCCGGACGCATCTCACGGAAGCGGAAACGCATCTCCTGGATTCCCGGACGCATCTCACGGAAGCGGAAACGTATCTCTTTGATTCCCGGACGCATCTCACGGAAGCGGAAACGCATCTCTTTAATTCCCCGACGGCTCTCACCTTTCGCTAAATTTTTAGAAATAAGTGTCTGGCCAGATCAAAACAGATAGCAAATACTTACTTATAATATAAAATTCACTTATCCTATAAAAAATAAACTTAAAAATCAGAAATTATGAAAACAGTTCAGCTGGTTAAGGTAAACATGTATCGATCTGCAATTGATATCAGCGACCGGAATGCAGCAATTGTAGAAAAAATTCCAAAGTTTGGGGAAAGCGTTCAGGTTCTGAAGAATAACCTTATTGAAATACAGTTATTCGGTAAATTGCAGGGAACAGATAAAACTGGTCTGGCAATTGACAAGAACAGATTAAAAACGAAGCTTATAGCTCTGGCAACAAAGTACTCTAACAAAATTGCCATATTCGCAAAAAGTAACAACAATGATACATTACTTCAGGAAATCAGAGTAAGTGAATGGGATCTTGAAAAATTACCCGGAGAAAAATTAGTGGAAACAGTCCGGGTTATTTATGACAGGATCGAATCTAATATAGGGAACCTTGCAGAACAGGTAATTAATCCTGATACTCAAAAGTTATTCCTCGAATCAATAGATTCTTTTAATAAGGCGCTTGCAAATCCAAGGCTGGGGATTGTAGAGAGGAGACAGGCTACGCAAAAGATCCAGGCGCTTTTTGCTGCAGCTGATGCAGCAATCGAGATTATGGATCTGGCTGCAGCATCAGCAAAGGATGAGTTTCCGGATTTCTACAATGGTTATAAAGCAGCAAGGAAGCTCATTGAGATCAGCTCAAGATCGCTGGCATTAAAAGCTACCGCAAAAGAATTCCCGGCAGGATTACCGCTGCCCGGAGCTCTTTTCATATTCAAGCCGGACACAGCCAGTGGTAATGGCAATAGTGAAATCGTAAAGAAGACCTCAAAAAAAGGGAACTTCAATTTAAAAAGCATTGAACCGGGAATCTATAAGGTTGAGGTCAGCAAGGATGGATATAAAGGGAAGGAGGTATCATTAAGTGTTGCTGATGGAGAAAGGAGTGACCTGGTGGTGGAACTCGAAAAGGCAGAAGGCTGAAGGCTGTTAATTCTACGGCGGATCATCGGTTACTCTTAGCAGTTGAAAAATCTTTAACGAAATTTAAGTTTGCTTATCCGTAATTTTGAAATATATTTATTTTGTAAAAACCCTAAAAAAGCCTGATATTACTTTATCAATCCAAATCATGGATTGTAAATGCGCCGGTATATAGAGATTCAAATGGCGAGGTTTTAGGGGTGTTCGCAACCGTGCATGATGTTACTGTGCATAAGAAACTTGCTGAAAGGAGGTAGCTGAACGTGAAAAAGGTATGCTGCATTTTGCTGAATTGGAAAAATTCCAGAAACTGACAGTAGGACGAGAACTGAAGATGATAGAATTAAAAAAGGAAATCGAGGAATGAAGAAAAAAGTTTTTATTATTTGTACTGTTCGAGATGCATCAGAGGAATACCGGAAAAAGTTAGAAAACTATGTGTCAGAACTTGAGAATAATGGCATTCTGGTCCATTTACCACATCGTGATACAAATCAAAATGCAACAGTGTTTGAAATTTGTACTGAAAATATGCGTGCCATTAAAGAATCGGATGAAGTACATATCTTTTACAGCAGTTCATCACAAGGGACTCATTTTGATATGGGGGTTGCATTTGCGAATAATAAACCGTTAGTTGTTGTAAGCAATGAGCAATACGGAGAAGGTAAAAGTTATTCACGAATGATTGATGAATGGGCTTCGAAGTGAGAATTTCAGTTCCATTTGCCGGAATTGATATGCTTTTTGATCAACTCAAATAGTAAGGTTTTATCAATTGGTTTAGAAAGATAATCGTTGCAGCCTGCTTCTATTGCCCGCTCACTGTCACCGGAAAATGCGTAAGCAGTCTGTGCAATAATGATCACATCCTTATTAAATTTTCTAATCTGGCGTGTGGCTTCATTCCCATCCATTTTTGGCATTCTGATATCCATTAAAACCAAATCCAGATCAGGGTTATTTCTACAAGCTTCAACGGCCTGAACTCCGGTTATAGCATGTAAAACTTCTTTACTAATTTTTTGAAGCGTTCGTATAAGAAGTGAATAAGATATTTCATCGTCTTCTACTATCAATATTTTCAGGTTACTTATTTCAACTTCATTAACCTTTCCGGAAACCACAATTTCTTTTTCAATCTTTTCTTCTGAAGCAACACCACATGGAATGGTAAAATAAAAAGTTGAACCCTTCCCTTCCTGGCTTTCCACCCAGATTTCTCCGCCAAGCATTTTTACATAAGATTTAGCAATGGCTAACCCCAGTCCACTGCCTTCATAACCTCTGTTAAGCAGTTCATTACCCTGTCTGAATCTCTCAAAAATTAATTTGTACTTATCTTGTGGAATGCCCACTCCCGTGTCCTTGACGAAGAACTCAAGGTATTCGCCCTTTCTATGATATCCAAATTCTATTGAACCTTCATCAGTAAACTTGATAGCATTTTTAATAAGGTTTGTAAGTATCCCATATATTTTTTCATTGTCTGTATTAATGATTGTCTCTTTTTCAGACAAGCTGTTTTTCAATATAAATTGCAACCCTTTTACTTCAACCTCCGGTTTAAAAAATTTATAAGTGAAATTAATTTTCTCGTTAATATTAGTCTCCTTAATATTGATTTTCATGAGACCCGATTCAATTTTCGAGATATCAACAATGCTGTTTATGGTATTTAGCATACGTACACCACTAATCTGGATGGTTTGAATATAATCTTTCTGGTCGTCACTTGATAAGTTCGGCTCCTTTAACAGGTCGGTAAAGCCAAGTATACCGTTCATTGGAGTTCGTATCTCATGGCTCATATTTGTGAGAAATGCGGACTTGAGGCGATCACTTTCTTCAGCTTTTTCCTTAGCTCTCATTAATTCTATTGCTCTTTTTTCTTTTTCTTCGTTTTGAAAGACAAGTTCTTTGTTTGCTACTGTTAATTCATCTGCTCTTTTTTCTTTCTCCCTATTTTGGAATGCAAGTTCTTTGTTAGCAATGACTAACTCCGCAGCTCTTTTTTCTTTCTCACTGTTTTGAAACGCAAGCTCTTTGTTAGCAATGATTAACTCAGCCGCTCTTTTTTCTTTTTCTTCATTTTGAAAAGCAAGCTCTTTATTTGTATTGATTAACTTTTCTTCAGTCTTTTTAGTTTCTGTAATATCGGTTGACATTATCAGAACTCCTTCCGGCACCGGCTCGAAGTTAAAATGGTACCAACCCTTTGTATTGTCCTGAAAAACAAATTCACTTTCCATCTGCAGAGGATTGCGTTCTCGCATACTTTGTTTTAAAACGGAGAACAGTTGAGTTGTTTCAATACCCGGGAAAACCTCTGTCATTAAGTGTCCGAGCATAGCTTCGACAGTTTTTCTGCTTTGTTTTGCTGCTGAATTATTTACGAATAAATACCGGTAATCAAAATCGATTATCTGAAAACCTTCCAGAACATTGTCGAGAGTGGTATGCAGGACTTCCATGCTGAATTGTCTTAATATAATACTGCAAATTGACTTGAACTAAATGCAATATAAGATTTAATTGTATCAATCAATAAAAAGGTTTTAAATAGAAGCTTAAAGGCAACTGGTTCAAAAGAAAGATCTGAGGGTCATGCGGTCTTGCGGTCTTGCAGTCTTGCGGTCGGTTTGAATTATTTGGCGGTATATTATTAGAAACTTGCCCCATTTAGTGTTTCATATGCATCCCTTAACCCTGAGCTGCTTAAACAAATAGACATTATTTTAACTTTAATTTTATCATGAACCTCGTTAGCTTCTGGAAAGTTTTGGTCGGTCCAAAACCGATATTTACTCTGAAATTATCCCTGCTCATGATAAATTATAAACCTAATCGCTGCACGTTGCAAACGTTCGCGATTCATGTAACCTGCGATCGTCAAGCTCAAAATTATTATGAGTACAATCAGCCAGTATCTACTCCTTTTATCTTTTATTTTTATAAATGATGATATTATTCTTTCGGTATTCCATTTTGATTTGTGATAAGGCCTACTTTTTAAAGTCAGAACCATGCTGCGGAAGTCAAATAACAAGACGGTATAAGTCAGAGCTTTAATTTTTTGCTCGCTATCTGATCCTTTTGTAGTATGAAAAATAACCATCATACATCATATGCCAAAGGATGAGTTGATGGATATCTATTTATTCGTTTGTGGCGTTTGCCAGAAGATTTCCGGATTGTAAATGTTATAGGTGTTAAAGGTTGTTTTTACATCCGGGTTATAATAATCCTCAGTCTTAAAAGGTAAACTCTTATGATAGTCCAGTGGCCATAGATATATGTATATCACTTTTTTATTTCTTCCCCATGTTTCATAATCGTATTCGCTATTTAAGGGACAATAAAACCGATATAGATTTTTAGCCATATAAGTATCAAGGTAATACTCTTTGGAGACTGGGTTATTACGATAATTTGCATCAGTATTCATAATTAAGGGCTTGTTTGTTATTAACCGTTCTCTTACTTCTTCAATGCTTAAAAGGTTTCCTTTTTCGTCCATGAGATAGGCATTATTGGTTGGATCAATCCAGATCCATTTATGCTTTGAAGTCAGATAAACAACATTAATCACATGAGAATCATGATCATTTCTTAAACTGTCTTTTGGAAAACAATATATTTTTCTTGATGCCCAGCCCATTGCCAGATAGCAATCATTTAATGTTGTTGCCAACTCCCCGCATGATACAGCCGTATGTTTAGTTATGGCTGCTTTCAGTATCTCATTTGCATTGATATTTTTAATACCGCTTTCATGTTGTCCATCATGGCTGACTGTACTATGTACCCAATGCATCAGATTTAATATTTTAGATATTTCACTTCCGGATCCCGCTATTTTATCAAGCTTGAAATTTTTTCTTAAAGCAACCAGGCTTGAGTCACTTGCTGACTGATAAGTAAATTCAGGGATCCTGCGCTTGTCACTCGTGTTGTATATGTCTCCTCTTTTTAAGATTGCCAAATAATCCAGGTTCTGTGTTGATTGTCCGAATGAAACAAAAAATAAAAACGAAATGAATGTAAACAGAACCAATTTTTTCATTTGATTTGGTTTTAGGAAAGGATCAATTTTAACGGCCGGGAGTATTAATCACAAAGGTACACAAAGGTTTAGAAAGGATCACTAAGGTGAGATTATTCAAGTTTAACCACATTTGTGGTTTAAAAGGTTTTACAAAAAAGACTTTATTGTTTTAGCTTATTGTCTTTTATCAGCAGGTTAATGATTCTGGTATCATTTCTGGGGTCGCGATTTACCAGGTTGGGCCAATCGGCAGGATATCCCAGGCTTACCCTGATCTTTGAATTTACCGATAGCGGATCAATTGCGATCCAATCTATACCAAGAGACGAATATCCGGGCATAAAATATCCTGAGTATATTATTGACCTGTTTATTGTCAATGAAAATGCTGTTCCCTGAACACTCCAATTCTTTAGGTTAAATTCCTGTCCTTTTGACGACTCTATCTGGAAGGAATGATCAGTAGAATCATAAGAGACGATCTCATTATAAGTGATTATTGGATTCTTTGATAGCTTTTCACTACCAGAAATGATTTCATAGCTTGATGATTTTTTTTGAAAATCAGTCAAAAGATAGATTTCCAGTCCGGAACCGGTATCTTTTTCGCAGGAAATCAGAGCAAAAGAAAAAACGGTCATGATTATTAAGCTTTTCATTGCGATGTAATTTACCAGATTGATTACGAAAGTTATAAAAAGGTTGCGTGGACCCAGGATTGGGTGGGGCGTTTGTATTGTTTATTCGTGTCTCAAGGCTTCTATTGGATTAATGTGTGAAGTTTTGTAAGAATGTATAAATACCGTTAAAAGCACCACAGTTGCTGCTGCTGCAAATGAGATTACAAATATCCACCAACTAATATTTGTCCTGAATGCAAAATTGCTTAACCATTTAGTCAAAAAATGAATAGTTACAGGGACAGAAAGAAGAGCTGCAACTACCACCATAATTAGGTTATTAAGAAGGAAAGAAAAAACAATTGATTTTGTGGAGCTTCCATAAATCTTTTTTATCCCTATTTCCTTTATTCTTGACCTTGCCAGAAATAATGTTACTCCAAATAGACCAAAAGAAGCGATGATCAGGATGAAAATGGAAAAAATGAAAACTATCGTACTTAAATTTCTTTCGGAAGAATAAAGCTTCTTATTGAGATCTTCAATTGTTGTGTATTGGAATGACCTGTCAGGAGCAGCCTTTTTCCATTCTGTTTCAAGCATTGGAAGAATAGCGCTCAAGGTACCCGGTTTATAATGAACGGCCACTTGTTGTATATACTGATTAGTCATTCCTATCCACAATGGCGGTATACTTGAATGAATTGTGTGAAGGTTAAAATCTTTGACTATTCCAATAATAGTGCGATCCCCCAGAACCTTCCCAATCGGATCCGTGATACTTAACTGTTTAACTGCAGTTTCATTCAGTATTACCGACTTATTAAGATCACTTCCAAAATCGGGTGAAAATTCCCGGCCCTGAAGCAGATTCATTCCCAATGTTTTCACATAGTTATAATCAACATTGAACCCCTCGATTGGGACCATTACAGATCTATCCTGATAATTTGGATATGCCATTATCATCCCACCCTCTAAAGGCAGATTATACATTGAACCAGCAGCCATAATAACATTCGGATTTGATTTGATATTATTTACGTAGGCCGAGTAACCTTTAAAGTCACGCCCAAGATTGATAAGGAGAATATCTTTGTTGTAGTAGCCTGTATCCTTGTTGATTGCATAATTATATTGAGAACGTATAATTAGTGTGCCGGATACAAAAGTACAGAATACTACTAGTTGAATGACAATAAGAAATGAACGGAAATACTTCTTTCTGTTACTTGAAGGTAATGTATTTTTAAGAATGTCTATTACGTTAAGTCCTGATAAATAGGATGATGTATATAAACCTGATGCTATTCCAATAATTATTGTCAGAACTAAATAGACTATCATGTAGATGCCTATGTTCGATCCGATTATATCCAATCTGGTTTGAAACAATCTTCCTGCAAAAGGAAGAGCAATTCTCATGAGAATAAGGGCAACAGGCAATACAATCATAGCCATTAGTACTGATTCACTAAGCAATTGATTCTTAATATTTCTGTTAATAGAGCCAAAGGTTTTTCGGATTCCAATTTCCAGACCTCTTCTTGAAGATACTGCAGTTGAGAGAATTATATAATTTATCGATGCAACCAGAATTATTAGTAAAGTTATTGCGGAAAATAATATTATGTTTTTTTTATTTCCTGTGACCCTGACATTTGCAATATTTTCCGAACCGAGATATACATCCCCTAAATTCTGTAACGAATACAGAGAGGGAGGCTTTTCACCTATGTACTTAACTTCAAATGCTCTGAACTGGTTTTCGAGCGCTTTCGCATTGCAATCCTTTGATAGGAGGACCCAGGTGTTCCAAAAGTCTTGTTTCCAGTCAACATCAGAATTTGTAACTTCGAAGGTCTTATTAATTTGATCCACTGTCCATTTGCTGTTAATAAAACAGTTAGCTTTCAATGATGAGTTTTCAGGGATATTTTCAAATACACCACTAACAACAAAAATATGTTCGGTATTATTTGTAATTGCAGTTATATCCTTTCCAACCGGATTTTGACCGGGAAAAAATCTTTCTGCAAGATCGCGTGATAGTACAATTGAGTTTTTATCGTCAAGAAGGCTCTTATCAGCGCCAGCTATCAACGGAAATGTGAAAATGTCGAATATATCTGAGTCCGTACACAGAACTCCGTCAATTGGGATAAATTCTTCTTTAAGTTTCATTTTGAAACCTCTTGTCTTTCCTATTCTTACAGCTTTCTCGACCTGTGGAAAATCTTTTTTTAAAGCCGATGCCAGAATATATGGAGTATCGGAACCTGTCCACTTCAAATCCACATTGTAATTGATGACCTTGAAAACCCTGTCTCTGTTCTTGTTGAAATGGTCAAAGCTTAGTTCATTAATTACATAAATCAATATTAAAAATGACACTGAAAGAGCTAACGAAAGACCTATCAAGTTAATTCCGGCAAATACTTTATTATGTCGTAAGAACCGCAAAGCTGATTTAAAATAGTTTCTGAACATTTTTATCTAATTATTGAGGTGGCAAATACTGATCAAATAGTACCCGTAAGGTTAGCCCAAAACCATCTTTACCATACTACACAGATGCCAAACTGATTCCCATTTTGAAATAAAGTAAATTCGGATTTGTTTTTTAATTTTGATAAGGGTTTCTGTAAATTCTGATGTGTTTTATTGTAATGATTTACTACCTGTTTTCCACACAGATAACCTATAATGCCTCCCACGAATACATCGGAGGCCCAGTGTTGATGTTCTGTTAATCTTGACAGTCCAACTAAGGTTGCTGCAGAATAGCATATCACCGGAATTGCCTTCCTATCCTTGTACTGTGTAGCAAATACCGTAGCAATAGAAAATGCGGATGCTGTATGTCCTGAGGGGAATGCATCAAAAGCGGAAACAGGTTTCCGTCTGGCCGGACTTTCATCGTAAATTGCAAATGGACCGTACCATTCTCCCCCTTCCCGTTTACTAAATGTATAGGCAGCTAATGGTCTTTCTCTTCCTGTTAATAACTTTATTAAGTTTACCCAAACACCTGATGTAATGAATGCCTGAGACGCCAATAAACTTGTCTGAACTGCCTTCTTATCCTTAAGCGAAGCACCCAGTAAACCCGTTGCAATAACTGGAAAAATACTCCATGTCCCGCCAAATTTTGTAATTACAGGAGAGGTCTTATTGACCCAGCTATGCTTTTGTTTTTGAACACGTGCCCAATCGTCAATATCCTCATCAATGAGAATAAAGGCAGTCGTTATTCCGGCAACTGCACCTGTAATAAGCCATTCTTTTGATTTAAATCTGAATGGAGAGGTTAGCTGCTCTCCAAAATCATATAGTAATGAAGGAAAGTATCCTTTCGATGAACGGAAGCTAAAAATGCTATCTGTACGGTAAAAACTTGCTGAGGATTTCTGATACCTGATAGTATCAGGAAAAGATACTGAAGAAACAGAAGATTTTTTAATAGAATCTGCAATGCCCAGGTTTTGCGAGTAAACAGTTCCGTTAAAAATGAAGAAAACCAGGGAATGGAGTAATGAAATCGTACGAGTCACGTCTTTAAATTTTTACCTCCGTACCGGTAAGGATTGAGGAATTAAAATACTTTTCGATTTTTTCCAATAAACTTCTTTTGGTGAAGGGTTTTGTAATTATATCAATACAACCACAATTATAAATTTTTTCACTATTGGTTACGAACGCAGTTTGCGCAACAACAGGGAGATCCGGCCTGATTTCTTTTATTTTTTTTGTGGCTTCATATCCATCCATCAGAGGCATTTTGAGATCCATAAGAACCATATCTATATGCTGGCCCGATTGACAATATTTTACTGCTTCCATACCATTTTTGGCCCAGGTAAGAGTCACATCCGGAAAAGACAGGAAATTCTTAATAAGATTGAAGTTATTGTCATCATCCTCTGCGACTAGTATGGAGGCTCGTCCGATAAAAGATGCCTTAAAAATGGCTGTTGAAGCATTTGGTACGTTAATTTCAGATTTATTGTATGGTAAAGTGAAATTGAACACAGACCCTTTTTCCAATTCAGAATCGACCCAAATTTTGCCTCCCATTATCTCAACATATGCTTTAGCAATGGAAAGACCTAATCCTGTTCCTTCGAAATGGCGAGTCATCATATGTTCCACCTGGTAAAAGCGATCGAAGATCCTTTCAAACTGGCCTTCAGGGATACCGATGCCTGTATCAGATACGAAAAAGTGCAAAAAATCATTAGTCAGGTTATATCCGAATTCTATCCGCCCTTTCTTTGTAAATTTAAAAGCGTTACCAAGAAGGTTAGTTAAAATTTCGACGAATTTTGTATTATCAGAATGAATTGTTGCATCATTGTCAGACAAAGGCGTCACTTTTATGAAATTCAATGCCTTTTCTTTTGCCTGAGGATAAAACTGATCATATAATCGCTGGAAGACCAGGTTTATTTGTATCTCATTTTTTGAAGATTCTAAAATCCCGGCCTCAATATTTGATATTTCGATTATGTCGCTAATTATCGCCAACAACTGGTTACTGCTTTGAGTTATAGTATCGATAAATGATATCATAGATGATCTATCAAGATCAGGTTCAGTCAGAAGAGCTGAAAATCCAATAATGGCATTCATTGGAGTTCTTATTTCGTGGGAAATATTATGAAGAAAAGCAGTTTTAAGACGGTCGCTCTCTTCTGCTTTTTCCTTGGATTTAATCAGCTCCTCTTCAGCCAGTTTCATATTTGTTATATCAGTTATTGTGCCGATATAACCCGTTACTTCATTATCAATCAATTCAGGTACAGCTTTCCCTATAACCCAGACAATACTTCCGTCCTGCCTTAGAAAACGGTATTCGCCAGTAGATTCATTTTTTGATTTTATATTATTCAACCACGAACCCGAAAGCTTCTGTCTATCGTCAGGATGTACAGCATTTAACCAACCAAAATCCATTGCTTCCTCTGTCGATAAACCCGAAAGCTCAGACCATTTTGGATTGACGTATGTAGTACTTCCATCAGCTTTAGTCCTGAATATACCTACCGGTGACACACGTGCGAGAGTTTGAAACAATTGTTGGCTTTCCTTCAATGAAGCTTCATTTCTTTTGCGCTCCTCAATCTCTTTTTCAAGCTCTTCAGAATATCTTTTTAGTTCTTTTTCAACTTTCTCAGTCTGAAGCATTTTATCTTCAATCTTTCTGATGAGTACTTCATTGTACTCTTTCAGCACAACAGTTTCAGCCTGTTGATTGATTTTTTTCGGATGGATTGTTTTATTCCTGACGTCTGCAAGAAATTCCGTTATAATTTTTATGAAAATCTCTGGTTCCTGCGGTTTAAGTATAAACCGATCAGCTCCAAGACTAAGAGCATATTCTTCATCTTTTGAATCGGTGTAGGTTGCTGTATAGAAAAAGAATGGAATATTCTTAAATACCTCATCCTTTTTACATTCACGGCAAAGAGTGAATCCATCCATCACCGGCATCAGGATATCTGTAATGATAAGATCAGGAATATTAGTTCTTAATAATCCCAATGCTTCGGCACCATTTTTTGCCGGAATAGTTTTGAAACCATTAGTGTCAAGCATTGATTGTAAAAAGTAAATGTTCTCAGCTTTGTCATCGACTATCAGAATCTTAATCATGCCTGTCCTCCATAATTTTTTAAATGAAAACTTTCATCTGTTCAATAAATGTATCAGGATCGATTGGTTTTTCAATATAACCCGTTGCTCCTGCTTCAAATGCTTTCTCTTTATCACCTGTCATGGCGTACGAGGTAACTGCGATTATAGGAGTGTCTGTTAAGTCTTTGTTTTTTCTCAGTTCGCGGGCTACTGCATAACCATCCATTTCAGGTAACTGGATATCGAGAAGAATTACATCAGGTTGGGATTCTTTTGCAAGCGATATTCCCTCTGCGCCGCTGAAGGATTGAAAAACCTTATAATCGTTGCTTTCGAGCAGATATGTAAGCATATACATATTCTGTTCATTGTCTTCAATAATCAGGATCTTTTGCTTCATCCTCTTATAATTTTTATCAGCCTTACACGGCGGATTCATCAATTTTCACATTAATTATTGGCAAAGTTAAAGTAAAGATGCTTCCTGATCCGAACCTGGAATCAACTTCGATTTCCCCATTAAGCATTTCTGCCAGTTTTTTACAGATGGATAGGCCCAATCCTGTTCCCTCATGCTTCCGTGTCAATCCAGTGTCTATTTGCATGAATGGTTTAAACAGTAGTTCTTTTTTTTCAACATCAATCCCTATCCCGGTATCAATAATTTGTATTTTAACACTATCGCCTACTGAAAAACATTTAATAACGATTGTCCCAATCTCAGTAAATTTAATGGCATTGTTAACCAGATTTAAGAGTATCTGCTGAACTCTCAGATTATCACTTGTAATATAATTAATATTCTCATCAATGGCTACCGAGATCTTTAGATTTTTCTTATCGGCAAAAGGCTTATTAGCTTCAACCACTTTATTGATTACCTCCCGAAGGTCGAATTGTTGCAGATTCATTTTAAGCTGACCTGCTTCGATCTTTGATATATCGAGAACATCATTTATCAATGAGAGCAGATGTCTTGCACTGTTTTGTGCCATTCCCAGCTGTTTTTTTTGTTCATGGTTCAGGGGCCCAGGGCGTTCCTGCATCAATATTCCGGTAAATCCGATGATTGAATTGAGGGGAGTGCGGAGCTCATGCGACATTGTTGCAAGGAATGCTGACTTTAACCGGTCAGCTGACTGGGCATGCAATTTTTCTTTTTCAAGTTCAGCAGTTCGCTGGTTTACGAGTTCTTCCAGATGTTCCCGGTGAAGTTTTAATTCTTCTTCAGCCTTTTTGCGTTCAGTAATATCGATGATGACCGCAACACGCGCATTCCGTCCTAAATATTTTATATCATGTGATGTCGCAATTATTGAAATCTGAGAACCGTCTTTCTTGATATGGTGCCACTCACCTGCGTTGGCATGTCCGTGAACGCCTTGTGCGAACTCAGTAATGGCAGATTTTTCATCGTCCGGATACAGATCCTGTAACAGCTTTGTTGATATCTCATCCTGTGAATATCCGTAATGCTTTATAAATGATTCATTAACTGATAGTATCTTAAAGGTCTTCCGCTCATAAATAAGCATTGAAACGGGATTGCGTTCGAACAGAAACCTGTATTTTTCTTCACTTATTTTTAATGATGCTTCCGATTTCAGACTTTCAACAATCATTTTATTTGCTGTTTCAGCCAAAACCTCAAATTCATGATAGTTAACCTTGGAATTATCTATAAGATTATGCTGACTGGCAGCTTTATTAAAAAAATCTTTAAATATATTAATATTGGAAGCTAATCGTTTTGAGAAAAACAACACAATCAGAAAACTCAGCAATATTGAAAACAATAAAAATGGAATAAAATTCAATAAATTCTCTTTTAACTTTATGAACAAAGCTTTCCTCTTTAAATCTATTATTGAATTAAAATCGTCTTCATAAAAACCAGTTCCGATAATCCATTCCCATTCAGGTAGATAACCAAAAAATGAGGTTTTTTCCGATGTTCTATTTTCAGATATTTTCTTGAATGGATATGTGTAAAAATATCCTCCCGATTGAGATACAGCAAATCGTTCCACTCTGAAAATATTTATCCATGAAGTATCACTGGTCTTAAAAATATCGACCGGTGGGTAGTTAATCTTGCCGTTACTAATGAGCGCTTTCCCATCAGGAGTATTAATAAAAATGTATTCATCCTTCGAATAACGAACTCTGCTTATTGAATCGAGGCAATAAGCCTGCAAAAGTTCTTTCAGACGCTCTGAGCTTCCGGATGATTCAATTGTACCAATACCCGCTTTTTTGATTACAGATTCCGGAGGATGACTTTGAATCCAGTGAATCCAATCTTTTATCTCCAGTATTTTGTTTTTTATTTCAAGTTTTTTAGTTTCTGAAAAAGTGTTTTTCAATACTTTAACATCCTTTTTAAAGTTCTTAACTTCACTATCAATCCAGAAAGATGCAAGCAGCATCAATGAAAATAATGTTGTAAAGAGCAGATATTGAAATATCTTTCTTCTTAAGCTGATTTTCCTGCGTACTTTTGCTGAATTCATTTGTGATTCAGATTGTATTATTGACACTTACTGATAGTTCTAAAGTTACAATATTGTATTAAATAAAACTAAGGAATCGGTGGAAAACAGTTATTGGCGTTCAATATATGATAACTGTCATTTTTGCTGCGTTTTTATTAAATTACTTTATAATTTTGAAACAGGCTAAACATAAAGAGGGAGGGAGATTTATGAAAGAAAACGAATATGTTATACAGCTGAAAAAATTAGTACATCAGATAAAATCAAATACAGGCCGTTTAGAACCTGAAACAGCAAAACTCGTAAAGGAAGCAACAGGATGGGATCCTCCTTATGAAGAGGAAAGGAAAATGCTTACGGAACTGATAAACAGATCGAGAGAATACATCCAGCTTAAAAAAATAGCTTACCGTCAGTATCTCTCAAAAGAGCTTTTTGATAAGTATTTCAGCTATGAGAGATGGTTTAACAGCCTTAACATGCTTCTGGATACATTTGACGTTCCATTACGTGATGTTTCCTTAAATGATCTTTCTTTAAAGGAAGGTTGATTCCTAAGGCTTAGGTTAAGGTTAAGAAATTCTCAAACTCGACCATTACCTCAATCTTAACCTTAGGTTAATCTCTTAGTTTTGTTAACTTTGCAGCCAAAATAATTTACTGTAATGAATAACTTAATTTGCGCTGTAATGGTAGTTCTAAGTATGTCCGGTCTGACCGGAACCAAAAGTGAACCAGATCCTTCAACCTGGAGCGATAAGAAAATTAATGACTGGTTTTTAAAAAAAGAATGGGCAGAAGGATGGAAAGTAAATCCCGATGGATCGGTTAACAGGAGAGAATTTGCTATTTCTTATTTTAAAAATAAGGACAGATGGCAAAAAGCATTCGCGTTTTTAAAGAGCAGCGATCTTAAGACACTTGAAGTTAAACGATACGATATTGACGGAGACAACCTGTATGCCACAATCAGTGAGTATACAACAAAAAATGAAGAAACAACTGATTTCGAAGCGCATAGAAAATATATCGACATCCAGTATGTGATCAGTGGAAAAGAAATAATGAATATTGCTCCGCTTTCAACGATCATAAAAGTAATTACACCTTATGATGCAACAAAGGATATCGAATTTGTTACTGTCGGTAAAAAGGTAAATTATACAGCCTCCCAGGATAACTTCTTTATATTCTTCCCTGATGATGCCCATCGTCCGGGTCTGAAAGTCGGAACCAATGCTCCGGTGCGGAAGGTTGTTATCAAACTCAGAGTCATTTAGGAACTGGGTGATTGGTGCTAGGTGCCAGGTACCAGGTGCTTTTAACCCTGCACACGGCACCCAGCAACCAGCTACAGCACCCATCACCCAGTATGAACAATACCCACTAAAAATGGTTATCTACGTGAACTTAAACTAGTCGATGGTTACATTATACGATCTCAATGAGGGAGAAGAGGGGATAATTCTGAAGATCAAGGGACGTGGCCAGTTCAGACAGCGTCTTTCAGAAATGGGGTTTGTTGTCGGGAAAAATGTGCAGGTAATAAAAAAAGCGCCGCTCAGGGATCCGATAGAGTATAAAATAATGGGATATCATATCTCGTTGCGCAACAGTGAGGCGCAACTCATTGAAGTCGACTCCGGGAGCAAATCAAAAGAGAAGCAGATATCGAATGGTGTACTCACCTCTGAAGAAGAGAATGGGTCGTGGATTGAAAAATCAAAAGAAATCCAGGTTGCACTCGTGGGAAATCCAAATTCCGGCAAGACCACATTATTTAATTTTGCATCAGGGTCGAAGGAAAAAGTAGGAAATTATGCCGGCGTAACAGTAGATTCGAAGGAAGCCAAATATAAACAGTCGGGTTATAAATTCTCAATTGTCGATCTGCCCGGAACTTATTCGATTAAAAGTTATTCTCCTGAGGAGATCTATCTTCGAAATTACATCTTCGATAATAAGCCTGATATAGTCGTCAATATAATTGATGCATCCAACCTGGAAAGGAATCTCTATCTTACTACTCAGCTTATAGATATGGGAGTACAGGTAGTTATCGCTCTCAATATGTATGATGAACTTGAGAAAAAAGGCGATACTCTTGATCACCTTTCTCTTGGAAGGTTATTAGGTATTCCGGTAGTTCCTACGGTCAGCTCCAGGGGAAGAGGCATAACTGATCTCTTTGACAAGATAATAGAAGTTTATGAAGCCCGGGAACCAATTGTGAGGCACATTCACATCAATTACGGGACAGAGATCGAGAATTCTATCTGTGCAATTCAATCGAGAATAAAAATTGAGGAAAACAGGCCATTTACAAATATCATTTCTGCAAGATATCTTGCCATTGAACTGCTTGAAAATGACAAGGAATTTTCTAAAAGCATTACCCGATGTGTCAATTCCTCCGAAATTATTGCAATCGGGAAAAAAGAGTACACCAGACTTGAGAAACTTTATTCAGAACCAATTGAGACCGTTATCACTGATCTTCGGTACGGTTTTATTTCCGGGGCGCTTAAGGAGACACTTAAAGCGGGGGACTTAAAAACTAAAGGAAATACAAAAATTATAGATAATTATCTCACTGACAAATATCTTGGCATCCCGATCTTCATTTTCTTTATGTGGCTTACTTTTTTCACAACATTTAAGCTCGGCGGTTATCCCAAAGAGTGGATGGAACTTGGGATTGGGAAACTATCAGGAATAATCACAAATAACCTTAACCCCGGCATTGTGCGGGATTTTCTGGTTGAGGCTATTCTTGGAGGTGTTGGCGGAGTGATTGTATTTCTCCCAAATATTATTATTCTCTTTCTTTTTATCTCATTTATGGAAGATACAGGATACATGGCGAGGGCGGTTTTTATAACCGATAAGCTGATGCATAAGATAGGATTGCATGGTAAATCCTTTATTCCGCTTTTTATGGGATTCGGATGTAATGTGCCGGCAATCATGGCTACCAGGATAATCGAGAGTCGCCGCGACCGTCTTATTACAATGCTGATCACTCCGTTCATGTCGTGCAGCGCGAGGCTTCCTGTTTACATACTTTTTATAAGCGCATTCTTCCCCAGGAACCAGGGATCTGTGTTGTTCCTTTTGTATATGCTGGGTACACTGTTTGCCATTCTTTCGGCATTATTCCTGAAACGGGTTTTTTTTAAATCTCCTGATATACCTTTTGTCATGGAACTTCCTCCTTACCGTGTTCCTACATTCAGAAGTGTTTTCAAGCACGTGACCTACCGCACAAGCATATACTTTAAAAAGATCGGAGGAATAATTCTTATAGCTTCAGTAATTGTTTGGATATTAAGTAATTTCCCCAGAAATGTAAATTATTCAAAGGATTATAATCGTGAAATCACAGCAGCAAAAAATTCCTCTCTGCCTGAAGAAAAGAGAGATGAAACTGTAAACAAGCTGGTTCTTGAACAAAAAAGTGAACAGCATACGAAATCTCTTATGGGAATTATCGGGAAATCGATGGAACCCGTAATGAGACCGCTGGGATTTGACTGGCATCTTAGCGTAAGCATCCTGTCAGGATTGGCTGCAAAGGAGGTAGTTGTAAGCACTTTAGGGGTTATTTTCCAGGCAAATAATAGTTCCGGGCAGCAATCGCTTGTCGAAAAAATTCAATCTCAAAAAGATCCGGCCGGCAATAATGTTTTCACACCTCTCATCGCCTTTTCATTCATGCTGTTTATCCTCACTTATTTTCCTTGTGTGGGAGTGGTGGCTGCAATAAGAAGAGAGTCGGGAAGCTGGAAATGGGCTTTGTTCACAATCTTCTATACTACCGGTATAGCATGGATTCTGTCATTTACGGTTTACCAGATAGGGAAGGTGATTGTTGGTTAAAATGCACTTCTTTCCTTTCTCTCTTGGGTATTACCCTTTATAAACATTACTTAAGGAACTTTAAGGTCATAAACCTTTGTGATCCTTTGTGACCACACGAAAATCAAAATATTCACTTTTTGTATGGAATGAGAATCCCCTTTATATTTGCGAATCCATACTAAGAATGCTGTTATTATAATGGATATTTCTATAAAATATTTCCATATTTTTCATCAAATTTCCAGTTTGTTTATGAATTTTTAATGAAGAAAGGTGACATCCCCTACTTTTGTAAAATAAGTGCCATCAGCATATCTCCCAAAAGCCTTGTAGACATAAACACCCTGCAGTGCAAGATTTAAATTGCCGAAATACCCGTCCCAGCCTTTTTGCAATTCTATGCTCTCGTATAACAATGTTCCCCAACGATTGAAAATCTGAAGTTTATATTCAATAACGTTTGTGAAAAATGGTCTGAAAACATTATCATCCGATTCATTATCACCCCAGTATCCGCCTGTTGGTCCTGATCCGTTCCATTTGAAGACATTTGGAAATTTTATCTCCCCGGTTTTATATTTTACATTGACCGGAGAAGTGTAAAGCATAGAATCAGTACAACCATCTTTTGATGTCACCTTTAATGATACCTTGTATTTGCCTTCAGCAGTGTATTTATGCCATGGATTCTCTTCAACTGAACCGGTTCCATCACCAAATTTCCACACCCAGGATACTCCGTAATGGGAAAAATTTGTGAAGACAACAACCTGTGAATTATTGATGACATCTGTTGGATACACGCTAAATATTGCTGCGGGATTCTGGTATACAATTATAAGTCCGTTAACAGATGACTTTCCGGTAATATTCGATACTGTCAGCTTTACAATGTAGTTGCCGGGAACGTTGTATGTATGCGAGGGATCTTTTTCTGACGAGAATGTGAGGTCACCAAAATCCCAGGTGTATGATACTCCATTTTCGCTCATATTCAGGAATTTTATAGTGAGCGGGGAGCATCCAACCGTGTCGGGTTTAAATCTTGCGATTGGTCCCTCGGGCATAATAACTTTGATTTGAATGGTATCGATAGTCTGACATCCAAATCTGTCCGGTGCGGATGTATATATTACCAGATGGTTGCCAAGTCCGGCTGAGTCGGGGTAAAATCTGGTGTTGAACACACCGTTCCCTGTCCAGGTTCCTCCGGTAATTGATGCTGTAAGGCTGACAGGAGGTTCATTTATTAACAAAGTTCGTACCGGAGTAATACTTACCTCCGGAGTAGCGACTACTGTTATATTTATCTGGTCAAAATCTGTGCACCCGTTTGCATCAGTTATGTCATACCTGATAGTATGATTTCCAACTCCTGCTGAACCAGGATTGAAGGTATTTCCGTTTATCCCGTCACCTGACCATGTTCCTCCCTGATCATGGGCGCTTAAAATGACCGGGCTATGTTGAATGCATAAAGTATCGACAGGTGTAATAGTTGCATCGGGATCAGGGACAATTAAAATAATAGCTGTAGTTATGACAGGAGGATGGTCACCATTTACGGGGTCGAGCGGAGGACCGGGGATTTCCGGATCGTCGTATGGATTGCAATAATTCCAGTTACGCAGGGTAACCTGAAAATACTGACCGGTAAGTTTATCGTTTGCCACGTTTATCCAATCAGTATATACTCCCGATCCGGTTATCGGTCCCGGGAGAGTAATAACAGGTGTCGTATAAGGATATGTTGCAGGTGCTCCGTTTATTGTCACCGGAAGACCTGTCATTGTTATATCAGTTCCATATATCCATTGCACCCATCTGGTATAAAGATTTGGCACGTCATTTTCCTGCGGAGGAACGCAATTAAACTGAGTGAGATCGCGGAATCTGACATCAGCGCTTTTTCCTAAACATATAGGATAAACAGTAGGGCTTATATGCATATGACCACCATTGTGATCGTCATTATCCCACACTGTAACTATTTGTTCCTGCGTTGATGAAGTACAGAGCACACCATTTACCTCCAGGGTTCCCTTTGGCCGGTAGTTGCATTTCTGTCCTGTGGAAACATATGTATGAGTTGCTGTGGCTTCAAATAATCCGGGCCCTGAAGTTGTCGTATTTTCCATGTTGACAGTGCCGTCGTCCCAGTCAAACCGGATACGAACAACAGTACCGGTATTATTAACGCCGGTATAGCTGACTTTCCAATTTACTGATAAAGGGGAGCAGAGCTTATCAGGAATAATTATGTTTGCTTTGGATAAAATGGTGCAATCCTGTCCGCGAAGATCAAATGAGACTATAATTATAAATAATGTTATAAAGAAGATTCTCATGACAAAATTTTTCGACGATTGACATTTGCTTTTCGTGATATTATACGATCAGAAATTGTCAATGTTGCGAAAAACAATAAGAAGTTCTTTAATGGATTTACTTCTGATATTCGATCTTCATGTCGTAATCCCATTTATCGAAATAGAGATTACCACCTTTCCATTCGACCTCCCCGCGCTGGAAATCATAAGGTTCACTTCGTAAATATTTCTTTTGAGGATGAAGAGGTCCGGCAATGCCGCTATTTACAATCAGTCTGTAAGAATCTAATCCGGAAAGGTAAAAATCTCTGAGTATCTCATTATCTGATTTTTGAAGATCATATGAAACATCGACAGGTACCCAGCCTGTTCCTTCATAATAAACCTCGCTCCAGTCGTGCAGATTCTGGGTATCCGGCGGCATCATCCAACCGCTTTGCCATCTAATGGGAATGCCTTTATACCTCAGCATTGAAATAAACAGGAAAGTCTGTTCTCCGCAATCGCCTCTCATGTTTTTGATAACATATTCAGGTATATTCGGAATTGTAGAATACTCGAGGGCTCCTGCCCAGGGGATTGACTCCTTGAACCAGAAATAGATCTTTCTGACTACTGAAGCGGGGTTGTCATCACCCTGAGTTAAACTATCAGCCAGATGCCTGACATTATCTGTAAAACATATATGGGGAAGTTGTTCCGAAGTATATTTCTGATACTCATATGTGTCCTTGTTGTAAGGCAATATCTTAATATCCGACATATTAAAATGCTGAGCGCTTGAGGTATAATTATACGTTATCTCAAACATGGTGGGAGTTCCTTTTCTTGCAGTTTCTTCCATATATATTGTACTATGAATGGAAGTATCAGGGGCAATTGAATACTCAGGATTCGACGTGCTTAAAAGTTGCACACCACTCTGCCTCGTCAATCCGTCTTTCGGCCAGGGCAGCCAGCAGCGGATCTTTTCACCGTCTGGCACGACATCAGGATGCACAGAAATGGTGTAGGTTATTTTCATTTTTACAGGAACAACGGGATCATTATTCTTCCCTGATGCTTTCAAAACCTCTTCAGTATGCTTCAATCTGAAGATCATTGCAGGATCTTCAGCGATCTCTTTTAATCTTTCAGCTTTTTGTTCATGAAAATTTTTAATAAGGAGCAGATTCGAAACGGCCCTGTTAAAGTATTTCTTTTTACCGTCAATTGTTCTCAATTCCAGCCAGCCATTCTTTTCCCATTCAGATCTCTTATTTGCTGAAACTGAACCCATCAATTTTTCAATTTGTGCATTAACCTGGTTTTCTGTTAAGCTAAAGTCGAGATTGATCCTATCAGCAATCTGACTCAGTGAGTCGGCGATGTGAAGAACCTCTTTATTCTCACTGGTTATTTTTTTTAAGGAGTCGACAGTTTGGATAACAGTGCTGAGATTCCCAAAATCGAGGTTTTCCTGTAAATCTTCAAGCACCTGATAGGAATCAGATGCAGTTCTGCATCCTGAAAGTAAAATGATAATTAAAAAGAGAGAATCTCTGATGATTTTCATACCCGGAGTTTTCGTATGAATCAAAGTTAGAAGAAACTTTGGATATTGGGTATGTATGAAAATTGAAATTCATTAACCGCAAAGATCGCAAGATTTACGCAGTCGCAGAATTCTTACTTAACTTGCGCGTCTTATCTGCGGTTAAATTTGGCAGGACGTGTCGCCCTAGTTGATTATTTTATATTTTTTCAGGATTTGAGACGTAGTCATCATGAAATCCATGTATTGTGCACGATGATATGGAAGCTTATTTTCGGAATTCTTTTTGGAGAGCTTGCCCCTGAAATCAGATATTGTTTTATATCCTTTTGAATCCATCCATTTAGTGATTTCTCCAAGCATAGTCCTTACAAAATCGATCTGATTTAAATATATTGTGCTTACTACCTGCACGCAGTCTGCCCCTGCCAGTAACATTTTTATCACATCCGATCCGGTCATTATCCCTGTGTTTGCACAAACATAAGCTTCGGTATTCCCATATAACAACCCTGAAAAACGTAATGGAAGCCTGTTGTCTTCACTGTTGCTCAGGCTATATGGAAACTGATGTTCTTCGGTATGAATATCAATATCGGGTTGGAAAAGACGGTTAAAAAGAACAAATGCATCAGCTCCTGCTCTCTCAAGATCGCTGATATGATTTAAAGGATTTGAATGGAATGAGCTTAGTTTTACAGATACCGGAATCGAAACTGCAGCTTTTACATCAGTGAGAATCTGAATTTGCTTCTTCTCGATATCTTCATATCTGTCACCATTCTTTTCAGGTATGGTATAAAAATTCAGTTCAAGTCCGTCAACACCGGTCTCTTCAATTTTTCTGGCATATTCAATCCATGTTTCTGTGAGAACTGCATTTATGCTGGCAAATAATGGAATGGAGATTGAGTTTTTTGCATTCTTCAATGCTATAAGGTGTTCCATAATATCTGGAGTGCCCGAAATTGACATCGGGTATAGATTTATCATTTCTGCATTGCGTTCAGAATATTCATTTTTACGTTCATAAAGCTCGAGATCTTCAAGCTGGATTTGTTCCTCAAACAGCGATTTATAAACAACTGCAGCAGCTCCAGCTTTTTCGAGCTTCTTCAGATTTTCGATGTCAGTTACAAGATTGCTTGCACCGATTATTATGGGATTCTTAAGTTCGATTCCCATATAATGTGTCTTTAGATCTGCCATTTTCTTATTTTTAAGGTTTTACAAAATTCACTAAGATCAGGAAGGTCATAGCCGCCCTCTGTCATCCTAAACAACAATGCGAATAGAAAAAGGTTCCGGAAATAGGATGATGTTTATTTAATATATTTTTATTAGCGGTTAATTTATAAATTTACACCTCCGAATACTTTAAATAACTTTTACTTACAGGATATGAAAAAACTAGGATTTTTATTTTTGTTTCTGGCAGCATTTCTGAAAATGCAGGCACAGGACGAAAAAATGAATGTGTTCATCAATGATTTGATGAAGAAAATGACCCTTGAAGAAAAGATCGGCCAGCTGAATTTAACAACCTCAGGATCTTTTGTAACAGGAAGCGCGGTGAATGATAAAGTTCAGCAGAAGTTAAAATCGGGCCAGATAGGAGGAATGCTTAATGCCGGTTCCCTGGCTTCAATGAAAGCTTCGATGGATATTGCAGTTAAAGAATCGCCAAATCATATACCACTTCTTTTTGGGATGGATGTAATTCACGGATATCAGACTATATTTCCTATTCCATTAGGATTGAGCTGTATATGGGATATGACCCTGGTTGAGAAAAGTGCAAGGATTGCCGCCCGGGAGGCAACTGCAAACGGCATTGCATGGACTTACTCACCAATGGTCGATATCGCCCGTGATCCCCGGTGGGGAAGGATTGCAGAAGGCGCAGGAGAAGATCCGTGGCTCGGCTCGCAGATTGCAAAGGCGATGGTAAAAGGGTATCAGGGTGACGATCTTTCACTCGACAACACCATGATGGCTTGTGTAAAACATTATGCATTATACGGCGCTGCTGAGGCCGGTCGCGATTATAACACAGTTGACATGAGCAAAGTTGCTATGTATAACTACTATCTTCCTCCGTACAAGGCCGCTGTTGATGCCGGAGCGGGAAGCGTGATGACTTCATTTAATGTTATTGATGGCATTCCTGCATCAGGTAATCATTGGCTGCTGACTGAACTTTTGAGAGATCAGTGGGGATTTAAAGGTTTTGTGGTAACAGATTATACTGCAATTAATGAGATGGTCAATCATGGTATGGGCAACCTGCAGGAAGTATCTGCACTGGCGCTAAAAGCCGGCGTAGATATGGATATGGTAGGAGAGGGTTTTCTTACCACACTTAAAAAATCACTCGATGAAGGCAAGATTACACTTGATGACATAAATACAGCTTGCAGACGGATACTTGAAGCAAAATATAAACTTGGACTTTTTACTGATCCTTATCTGTATATGAACCCGGCACGATCAGCGAAAGATGTCATGACTCCTGAAAATCTGAAGACAGCAAGAGACATTGCTTCACGCTCAATTGTTCTTCTTAAGAACGATAAACAGGTATTGCCACTGAAAAAAACCGGGACAATTGCAGTAATCGGACCTCTGGGTAACAGCAAAGCGGATATGATTGGGACATGGGCTTTTTCGGGTGGCCAGGATAAAGTTTTTTCTGTCGTGGACGGATTGAAAAATATAGGAGGAAATTCTGTGAATGTGCTTTATGCAAAAGGATCTGAATTAACTGATAACCCTATTCTGATTAAAAATAATTCACCATTTGGAAGGCCTGCCCAGAATTTAAAACAACCTGCTGTCTCATCTGAAGATCTGTTGAAAGAAGCATTGCAGACTGCGGCAAAAGCAGATGTCATTGTTGCAGCTCTCGGAGAACCATCGGCATGGTCAGGAGAAGCATCAAGTATGAATGACATAACAATCCAAAAGACACAGGAAATACTTTTAAAAGCACTTATTGAAACCGGGAAACCTGTTGTGCTGGTTCTTATTAACGGTCGTCCTATGGTGCTTTCTTGGGAGAATTCAAATGTCAGTACAATACTCGAGGCCTGGGCAGGCGGAACTGAAGCCGGAAATGCAATCGCAAGCGTTATCTTCGGAGATTATAATCCCTCAGGTAAACTGACAACAACATTTCCACAGTCAGTAGGCCAGATCCCTCTCTATTATAATCATTTGAGCACCGGTCGTCCATATGATCCCAATAATAAGTTTACCACAAAATATCTCGATATATCAAATGATCCATTATTTCCTTTTGGGTTTGGCCTGAGTTATACCACATTTGATTACAGCGGAATAACATTAAGTAAGCAACAATTAAAAGGAGAAGAAAAGCTAACCGCTTCAATTACCCTGACAAATACGGGTAAAGTAGCCGGAGAAGAGGTAGTTCAACTGTATATTCAGGATCCGGTTGCTTCAATCTCACGTCCTGTAAAAGAACTCAAAAACTTCAAAAAAGTGATGTTGCAGCCAGGGGAGAAGAAAGAGATAAGTTTCGATATTACCACAAATGATCTCAAGTTTTATAACAGCAACCTGAAGTACGATTGGGAACCTGGTGATTTTAATATTTTTATCGGAACTAACTCGAGAGATGTAAAATCTGCTAAGGTAACCTGGAGTAAATAATGATTTTATCTGCGTAGATCTGCGGGAAAACCATTAAGGAAATTGAAGAACTTACACTGAGGGCACAGAGGAACACAACTTGTCCCGCAAGGCGGGAGAGTTACACAGAGAATAAGTCCGTGTTTCTCCGTGTTCTCCGTGGTTAAAAAAGCTCAGGGCTCAGAGCACAGGGCAAAAGCAAAACGAATGAAGATAAAGTACTTAATAATTGCAGCCCTTAGTGTGCTGATTACATCATGCAGTCAGCAAAAAGGACAACCGGTTGACTTTGTAAATCCTAATATAGGTGGGATAAGTCAGTTGCTTGAGACTACTGTTCCGCTTGTTGACCTTCCAAACAGTATGATGCGCGTACATCGCATTCCGGGTAATTATCAGTCGGAAAAGATAAACGGATTTCCTTTTATTGTGGGTGGACACCGGAACGGAACCGTTGGTTTGATAATGCCAGGCAGCGGGAAAATATCATCCGACATTAATAAGTGGCAAAGCTATTATGATCACGACTTCGAGACATGTACCCCATATTACTACTCAGTATGGCTGGAAGATCCTGATATAAATCTCGAATTTACCGTTGCTGAAAAATCTTCTTTTTATCAGATACTCTGGAATAAAAATGAACAGAAGACCCTGATGATAGGCATAACAACGAACGGTCTGATTAAGGTGGCAGATAACAATACTGTTGAAGGATATGAAATATATCAGAACAAAGTCAAAGTTTACTTTTGTCTGAAAACCGAAAAAAGTTTCTCATCTGATTCTGTCTGGAATGCCGAAAAAGATTCGAAAACAGGACTATCGGAGCTAACAGGAAAAAATCCTGTTGTAGCTCTCACTTTTCAGATCCCAGAGAAACAAAAAACAGGAATAAAGATGGGTGTTTCGTTCGTAAGTTCTGAACAGGCGCAGAAAAACCTGAAATCGGAAATTCCGGACTGGAATTTTGAGAATGTAAAGAATAAAGGAAGGGAGAAATGGAATGAGGCTCTTGGAAAAATTTATGTTGATGGCGGAACAAACGATCAGAAGACTGTTTTTTACACTGCGCTTTACCGCAATTACGAGCGGATGGTCAATATTTCCGAAAACGGCAGGTATTACAGCGGCTTTGATGACAATATTCATAATGATAATGATACTGCATTTTATGTAGATGACTGGATGTGGGACACATACCGGGCATCTCATCCACTTCAGGCTATGATCAATCCTGATATTGAAGGGTTGAAGATCCAGTCGTTTGTAAGGATGTATGAGCAAAGCGGATGGATGCCGTCATTCCCTATTCTTTTCGGCGACAATCCCTGTATGAACGGAAATCATTCTGCAGCAATAATAGCTGACGCATATTTTAAGGGAATACGGAATTTTGATGTTGGGAAAGCATATGAAGGTGTTAAAAAGAATGCAATGGAGGCAACCATGCTGCCATGGAGAAATGGTCCGATGTGTTCACTCGACAGTTTTTATCTTGAGAAAGGATACTATCCCGCTTTAAACCCTGGTGAAAAAGAGACTGTTGCACAGGTTCATCCTTTTGAGAAAAGACAGGCAGTAGCTGTAACTCTGGGACAGAGCTATGATGACTGGTGTCTTGCACAATTGGCAAAAGCTTTGGGGAAGAATGATGATTACGATTATTTTCTGAAGCGCTCACTCAATTTTACCAATCTTTTTAACAGCGAAACAGGGTTTTTTGCTCCAAAAACTGCTGATGGGAACTGGGTAAAAGATTTTGATCCGAAGTTTTCAGGAGGTCTGGGAAACCGTGATTATTATGATGAAAACAATGGATGGACCTATCTCTGGGATGTTCAGCACGATGTTTCAGGATTAATTAAGTTGCTGGGAGGGAACCAAAGATTCGTCAAAAAACTCGATCAGCTCTTTATTGAGCCGCTAGGGAAATGGAAACCCGATTATCTTCAGCAAATGCCAGATGCTACAGGTCAGGTTGGGCAGTTTGTTATGGGAAATGAGCCAAGTCTGCATATTCCTTATTTGTATAATTATGCAGGAGCTCCATGGAAAACGCAGCAGCGGGTGCGCATGCTTCTCGATACATGGTTTACCAATTCACCTTTCGGAATACCTGGTGATGAAGATGGCGGAGGTCTGTCGGCATTTGTGGTTTTTTCCTGCATGGGATTTTATCCCGTGACACCGGGAATGCCTGTTTTTAATATTGGCAGTCCGGTTTTTACAAATATTAATATTCAGTTACAAAATCATAAGACATTCAGAATTGTAGCAAAAGAAAGTAATCAGCAGAATAAATACATTCAAAGTGCAACCCTTAACGGAACACAGTGGAACAAACCCTGGTTCAGCTGGGATGATATTAAAAATGGCGCTGTTTTACAACTTGAAATGGGTCCAAGACCTAATTACAGCTGGGGCTCTGATGGACAGGATGCACCTCCTTCCGGAATCTCAAAATAACCCATTCCATCTAAATTAATTTCCTTTTATGAAATATGATAAAAATATCATATTTTGTGCATTATAAATGATAGCTATATAGCATATTCTTTTTTCTTTTACTTAATGTGGGAGTCTTCTTGTACATGTCGGGGGAAAAGCAATAATAAGGGATATGAAAGATCAACATAAAAGCAAGGAAGAACTGATTAAAGAATTAACAGAATTACGTCTCGAAAATAATTCTCTGAAGTCTCTGACTCCGAAAACTGACTACTCTGAAACTGAAGAAGCCCTGCTCGAAATAAAAAGCCGCTATTATGACATTATGGAGCAAACGCGGGACGTTATTTTCTTACTTTCCGCAGAGGGGTTAATAGTTTCGCTTAATAAGGCATTTGAGAGAATAACAGGCTGGGAAATTCACGAATGGATAGGGAAACCATTCATGGGATTACTTCATCCTGACGATATTCCTCTGTCAATAAATCGTATGACCGACGTATTAAAAGGAAAGATTTCTGAAGAATTAGAGTTGCGGATACGAATTAAGTCAGGAGGATTCTTGTATTGCGAGATACTCTCTTCACCACAGATTAAAAAAGGGGAAATTATCGGTGTCTTAGGTATCGGTCGCGATATAACCGATCGAAAGAGGAATGATGAGGAGCTTTCAAGGGAACGGACTCTTTTGCTGACACTTGTAGATATGTTACCGGCTTTTATTTACATTAAAGATCGCGAAAGCAGGTTCCAGATCGTCAACACTGCATGCGCAAGGTATATGGGAGCTTCATCCACGAAAGAACTTATTGGTAAGACTGACAGGGATTTCTATCCACCGGAAATTGCAGCTGCTTTCAGATCTGATGAATTAAGTGTACTTGAAGGGAATCCAATTATTAATAAAGAGCAAATATCGACTTCTTCGGACGGAAAACAAAGGATTCTTTTGACCACAAAAGTGCCATTCCGTAACAGTGAGATGAAGATAATCGGGCTTGTGGGAAGCAGCATCGATATTACTGATTCAAAAAACGCTGAAAATGCCTTACGCGAGAGCGAGGAAAATTTCAGGGTTCTGTTTGATGAGAACCCTCTTCCGACCTTAATATCTGAAATTCCTTCCGGTAAAATAACATTTGCTAACAAGAGGCTAGCTGTATTAATGGGTCGCGAACCGAAAGATATCTGTGGTAAAACAGCAAATGAACTGGGCATGTTGAAAAACCCTGACGATCAGGAGAAACTAACAAAGTTGATCTCAGAACATGGTTATGTAGATAATCTCGAAATTGATAAGGCATTTCCAAGTCAGCACGGAACCGATCTGATTTCGATGAGATTAGTTTCGATAATGGGAAAGATGTATTGTCTGACAGTCATTCAGGATATCACTGAGCGCAAGGACGCAGAAAAAACAATAATAAAGGCACGTGAAAAAGCTGAAGAAAGCGACAGACTTAAATCTGCTTTCCTCGCGAATATGGGACATGAAATTCGCACTCCAATGAACGGTATTCTGGGATTCTCTGAATTATTGAAGAATCCTGCACTGACCGGGCGGGAACAGCAGGAATATGTTAGTATTATTGAAAGGAGTGGGGCACGGATGCTCAATATTATAAACGACCTGATCGACATCTCGAAAATTGAATCAGGACAGATGAATGTTAATATTTCAAACTGCAATATAAACGAGCAGGCTGGATACCTGTATTCGTTTTTTAAACCGGAAGCAGCCTCAAAAGGTCTGAACTTCTTTTATAATTGTGGATTAACTTCCGATAATGCAATTATTAAAACCGATAAAGAAAAAGTGAATGCAGTTCTGATCAATCTTATAAAAAATGCTATAAAATTCACAGATGATGGTTTTATTGAATTTGGCTATTCGAGAAAGAACGGAGATCTTGAATTCTTTGTAAAGGATACGGGTGTTGGTATATCACAGGAGCAAAGTAAGTTTATATTTGAACGCTTCAGGCAGGGTACCGATTCACTTAACCGCAATTATGAGGGCGCCGGTCTGGGATTATCGATAAGCAAATCTTTTGTCGGAATGCTTGGCGGCAGGATCTGGATGGATAGCATTCCCACGAAAGGGTCAACATTTTTTTTCACAATTCCTTATATTCCTGACCAAACAGAACACAGAATATGAAACCCGATAATGAATTTCTTAATAATATGTCGAGAGATCCTTCCAACTGGAAAGGTCCGTTTTATTTTAATAAAAAGGATCCAAGACTGCTTGTTCCAAAATTGCATCCCTCCCTGGGCTGGACAATCAATTTCGCAAATCCGGCTTCTTATATTGCCATTGTAACTCTTTTTGGTGTCATTATTCTTATTTCATTTCTTACCGGAAAGTAGTAACAAAAAAGGAAACAGTTTCCCGCAGATCTTCGCAAGAAATAAATCAATTTTATCACTGCTTGTAAAATTATATTATTGAGGAGCACCGAAATTCAGCCAGAGAATATGAAAAATTAATTTTATATCTTTAAATGGAATAAAAGAAAACAGATGACTGACAATATTCCTTACCAGACCATAGATTGGGATTCAATACCCAGGACAGAACACAAAGGAGAAAACGGAACTGCATACTGGCAGACAGCTCAGTTCCACGGATTAAGAATAAGAATTGTGGAATACACTAAAGGGTATATGGCCGACCACTGGTGTCAGAAAGGTCATATAGTTCACTGCCTGGAAGGAGAATTCGTTTCTGAACTTAATGACGGCTCAGAGTTCTTAATGAAGAACGGGTCGACGTACGTGGTTTCAGATGGTTTGAGCTCACATCGCTCATTTACAAAGGAGGGAGTAAAGCTCCTGATTGTTGATGGTGATTTTCTCCAACAAATTAAATGATTTGTGATAATTTAAATCCGCGATTATGAAAAGAACATTTTGCTTACTGATTCTTGCAGTGATGATGATCAATCTGAACGCTCAGGAACTTAAATCCATTACTTTAAATCCACCTGATATTAATAGTGGACTGACAGTTATGCAGGCTTTTTCAAAAAGATCATCAGCATCCGCTTTTACCAGCGAAAAACTGAAGTTACAGGATCTCTCTGATTTACTTTGGGCAGCGAATGGAATTAACCGGACTGATTCAAAGAAAAGAACTGCTCCTTCGGCAATGAATGCCCAGGATATTGACATTTTTGTTTTCCTTGAGGATGGAGTTTACCTTTATAATCCATCTGGGAACAGTCTTGATCCCGTAGTTTCAGGTGATCAGCGCACAGTTGCGGCAGGCAGGCAGGCTGATTACTCAAATGCGGCAGTGATACTGGTTATGGTATCCGATATTTCCCGTTTCAGGAATGGGGAGGATAATATGAAATTATCACTGGCAGCTATGGATGCCGGGATAGTATCACAGAACATCTCAATCTTTTGCGCAGGAACCGGTCTGCTTACAAGACCCAGAGCTACAATGGATCAGCCTAAACTTAAAGAAATCCTTAAACTGAAAGAAACTCAATATCCATTACTTAATAATCCGGTGAGTTATCCGGCAAAATAGAAAACAAATCTGTGAATGATGCAACTCATCTTCACAATTGTGCAACACTTTTCATGATTAACGTAATCACCTTTGTCTGGTGATCATTTTGTCACATAACAAAAAACTTAATCATGAATTTTAGAAAGATGTTTTCAATCACAGTGATGTTAGTGGTTGTATTAGTTGCAGGTTGTAAAAAGGATGCAAATAACGGAACCGGACCAGAGGTAAGCTCAACAGGACCGCTAAATAATGCAACAGGTTTTGAACGCAACGGAGTATTGACTTTAACCTTTAGCCAGGAGATGACCCCGTCATCAATCTCTGCTTCCACCTTTACCTTAAAGCAAGGATCAACAGCTGTTGACGGTATAGTAAGTTATACAAATAAAACTGCCACGTTTACTCCTACAGCTCCGCTTAAACCAAATACAGTTTATACTGCTTCTGTTTCTACAGGTGCAAAAGACCTGGCGGGTAATCCCCTTGCATCGGTCAAAACATGGAGTTTTACAACAAGCGGGTCTATCTCCGCTCTTGCTTTAGTGAACCTTGGAACCGCCGTTAATTATGTTATTCTTGCCAAGACAGCAATAAATAACAATCCTGCTTCGATTATAACAGGTGATTTAGGCCTTAGTCCTGCCGCCACTTCATATATTACAGGATTTGCTTTGACAAATGCAACAGGGTATGCAACCAGTTCACAGATCACAGGGAAAGTATTCGCGGCTGATATGGTAACGCCATCTTCAGAAAATCTAACGACCGCAGTTGAAAACATGCTTACAGCTTATACTGATGCAGCAGGCCGTGCAACTCCTGATTTTTTAGAACTGGCTACTGGAAATATTGGTGGAAAAACACTAACCCCGGGTCTGTATAAATGGACCAGTACAGTTACTTTGCCTTCCGATGTCACTATCTCAGGAGGCGCGAATGATGTATGGATTTTCCAGATCTCCGGTGACCTGAAGGTAAGCAGCTCAGTGAAAATTACTCTGATCGGAGGAGCTCAGGCAAAAAATATTTTCTGGCAGGTAGCTGGTAATGTTACAATCGGAACTACTGCTCATTTTGAAGGCGTCATTCTTTCTATGACAGGCATTAATTTACAGACAGGAGCATCTTTAAATGGAAGAGCACTGGCACAAACTGCTGTTGTGCTTGATGGTAATTCTATTACACAACCCTAACATAATTTTGTTTGAAAATTTAGTAGGGACGTTGTGCAGGCAGCGTCCCTATCTTTTATCTGACACCCACAGACGTCATGGATATTGTGAAAAAGCTGCATACAAGGTCTGCCCACGTTAGCAATTCTTGTTATGGATTTTTTACTACTTTTGTGCCTTCACAAAAAAAGACAATGATCAAGTGTCTTTGATCAAATTTTTTATGGATCTGAAAACCGAAATCAAAAAAAGAAGAACATTTGCCATTATCAGTCACCCTGATGCGGGTAAGACGACTCTTACCGAGAAATTACTGCTGTTCGGAGGTGCGATTCAAACTGCCGGAGCAGTGCGAAGCAATAAGATCAGGAAAACAACCACTTCTGACTTCATGGAGATTGAGAAGCAAAGAGGTATCTCCGTGTCTACTTCTGTAATGGCATTTGATTACAATAATATAAGAGTAAATATTCTGGATACTCCGGGGCATAAAGATTTCGCGGAAGACACATACCGTACTCTATCGGCTGTTGACAGTGTAATTCTCGTTGTAGACAGCGTGAAAGGAGTAGAGGAACAGACCAGGAAACTGATGGATGTGTGCCGTATGCGGAACACTCCTGTAATGATCTTTATCAACAAGATGGATCGTGAAGGAATTTCTCCATACGATCTGCTTGATGATCTGGAACAGGAGTTAAAGATTGCAGTGTGTCCTTATACCTGGCCAATCGGTAATGGCAAACAATTCAAAGGAGTTTATAATTTGCACAAAAAAGAAGTTCAGATATTTGCGCCTGATAAAACAAGTATTTCTGAAAGCCTCATAACCACTAAGAATATTAAGGACCCGAAACTTATTGATTTTGTGGGATCCGAAAACATAGGTAAATTATGGGAAGAGATTGATTTTGTTAACGACATGTTCGAATCATTCAATATGTCGTTATATCGTGAGGGATACCTGGCTCCATTATTCTTCGGGAGCGCATTAAATAATTTCGGGGTTCTGGAATTGCTGGAGACTTTTCTTGAAATAGCTCCCTGTCCCGGTACAATTGAGGCATCTGAGCGTTCTGTCGAACCTGATGAAGAACAGCTGACGGGTTTTATTTTCAAAATTCACGCTAATCTCGATCCCAAACATCACGACAGAATAGCCTTCATGCGAATAAGTTCCGGCAGATTTGAAAGGAATAAATTCTATTTCCATACACGATCAGAAAAAAGGATCAGGTTCTCTTCGCCAACAAGCTTCATGGCAAATAATAAAAGCATTGTTGATGAAGCTTTTCCGGGCGATGTAGTTGGTCTTTATGACAGCGGTAATTTCAAGATTGGTGATACTCTGACCGAGGGTGAAATGCTTCATTTTAAAGGTGTTCCTAGCTTTTCACCTGAAATATTGCGAGAGGTCAATAATCTTGATCCAATGAAGACCAAACAACTCGATAAAGGCGTCAGGCAGATGACCGATGAAGGTGTGGCACAATTATTTATGCAGCAACCCGGTAACAGAAAGATAATCGGAACAGTGGGAGAACTTCAGTATGAGGTTATCAAATTCAGACTGGAACATGAATATGGCGCACTATGTAATTTCTTGCACCTCCCGTTTGTAAAAGCCTGCTGGATGACAACAGATAATAAGAAAGAACTTGAAGAATTCATAAAAAGAAAATCAGGTTCGATTGCCTACGATAAAGAACAAAACCCTGTATTCTTCGCTGAGAGCGAATGGATACTGAAGCTTGCAAAAGAAAATTTCCCGTCTATCACCTTTCATAATACTTCCGATTTCAAAATAGGCAAAGTGAAGAAAGGTGTAATTCTCAAAAAATAGGCGTTCATAAAATTCTTCAAATTTCATTTTTTTAAGGAAAGTGGTAAAACATTTTCTATCAAAGGTTTGTTAGACTGTTTGAATAAAACATAAACAAATACTTATAGAAATGGGAAATTTGCTTTATGTAATAGCTGTAATCCTGATAATTGGATGGGCAATAGGATTTATAGGATATAGTATGGGAGGGATCATACATATATTGCTTGTCCTTGCAGTTATTGCTATTTTATTAAGGGTTATTCAGGGAAGGAGACCACTTTAAATTTGAAACCAAAAAATAAAAATATGAAATCAGGAAAAGTATTTTTAGGGATAATAGCCGGCGTGGCAATTGGCGCAGCTTTAGGGATTCTATTTGCACCGGATAAAGGTTGGAATACCAGGAAGCGGATCTCAAAAAAAGCAGAAGATATTGCTGATGATCTGAGAGAGAAATTTGATGAATTTCTTGATACTATTTCTGTAAAAGTCGACGAGGCCAAGGACCAGGCGTCTGACATTTCCGACAAGGTAAAATCAAAAGTGAACGAGGTGAAGAAGGAAACTAAAGCTGCTACTTCTTAATCTGACATCATTATTATATTCACTTACAGATTTTCCGTAACAATCAAAAACTTATGCTATGGATGAGAAAGAATTGCTCGAATCATTGCTGGAAAGCGTTAAAGAATATGGTGAAACAAGCATTGAATTGATCAGGCTTAAAATAATCGACAAAGTTACTGATGCTATATCATCAGCAATTCCTTTGTCGGTCGTAATAATTTTATTTCAATCTTCTTGCTTTTTCTGAGTATTGGGGCAGCTTTTTGGCTTGGGGATCTGACTGGGAAATATATTTATGGTTTCTTCATTGTTGCAGGTTTTTATATTTTTCTGGCAATCATCATCCATTTCTTCCTGCATAAGGGAATTAAAAGACGTCATTGGGGATTATTTCGTAAAACAATATGCTAAAATAATCAGTATTCACTATGGACAATATCACCACCGTAGAGGGTCTGAGAAATGCTATTAAGGCTATTGAGATTGAACAGGGAGCTAAGGGAGCTGGAAGTACGTGAAAATTTTCATTTGGTCTATGAGAGCCTTCGCCCGATAAATATTATCAAGAATACATTGAAAGAACTGTTTTCATTTTCTTCCACATCAATTGCAGAAGGTATTTCTGGTACAGCCTTTGGGGAAGCACTCGGATTGGTTATAAAAAAAATATTTATTGGTTCTTCTGGAAATATGTTCCGAAAACTGACCGGAGCTCTTCTGCAACTGGGCATTACAAATATTGCCTCAAAAAAATCTGATGTCATTATTTCGGTTGGTCATTCGCTTCTGAAACGATTATTGCACAAAAAAGAGAAGAATACAGAATACAAAAGTTGAAGAAGAATCGGATCAATCTGTAAAATCCATTTTTACTATAAACTTTCTGATCTCTTTTGAACAAAAGGAGATTAAATGAGTTGAACTATTAGTCATGCTTCATAATCTCGTGGAGTGGTAAAATTATGTCTATATGCTGGAAGTGGTAAAAGAAGGAATATTACTTGAAAAAACAGATCTTGAATTTGAAAATGATGGAGTACTGAATCCGGCAGTCATTCGTGATGATGACAATGTTCACATCTATTACAGGGCTGTAAAAAAAGGAAATTTTTCAAGTATTGGTTATTGCAGGCTGGAAGGTCCGTTAAAAGTCGATGAAAGATGGGAAAAACCAATTATGACATCTGAATTCGATTTTGAGTCCCATGGTATCGAAGATGCAAGGATATCAAAGGTGGATGGTCATTATTACCTCTCATATACAGGCTACGACGGGGTTAATGCCAGGGGAGCACTGGCAACATCAACTGATCTGCTTAATTTCATAAAACACGGGATAATTGTTCCTGAAATTACCTGTGCTGAATTTGTATATATAGCCGAAGCAGCAGGTAAGATCAATGAAGAATATTACCGGAACCCAAAATTCAATTATCAGTCGGATCCATCGAAGAAAGTTATATTGTGGGATAAAAATGTTGTCTTTTTCCCGAGAAGGATAAATGGAAATCTCGTTTTTCTGCACAGGATACGGCCTGGAATTCAGATTGTATCGGTTAGAAAGCCTTGATGAACTTACAAAAGAATTCTGGGCAGCATATTTCATGAATTTTCAGGATTATATTGTTTTTGATCCGGAGTTCCGTCACGAGTCAAGTTATGTTGGCAGTGGTTGTCCTCCGATTGAAACAGCGGATGGCTGGTTATTGATTTATCACGGTGTGGAACGGGGTGAGAAAGGTTACATATATTCAGCCTGCGCAGCTTTGCTCGACTTGGAAGATCCCCGAAAAGTAGTTTCCCGATTGCCATACGCTTTGTTTTCTCCATCTGCTCCATGGGAGTTAAAAGGTGAAGTAAATAATGTGGTTTTTCCGACTGGTACTGCATTATTTGACGACAGACTATATATTTATTACGGTGCTGCTGATACTCTGATAGCCTGTGCTTCATTGAGTTTATCAGGATTGGTGGCCGAGTTATTAACTTATCGACATTAAAGATGAAACATAAATCATGGCAAAAACAAAACAGGGACGTTGATTATGAGCAGGAGGGGTTGTTTAGCTTTGATAAAGATTATCCGGCGGTTAGTCCCGTGACAGCAAATACGCAACTTGATACGGATACAGCAGAAAACCTTGCAGAAATACTTTTTATAACGTCATATCCTCCGAGAGAATGTGGTATTGCAACTTATTCCCAGGATCTTCTGAAAGCTCTCAATAATAAATTCTCAAATACATTTTCCTTAAAAGTATGCGCTCTGGAATCAGGGGAAATCAAGTTATCATTATCCGCAAGAGGTCAAATATATTCTTAAAACATCAGTCAGTGATAGATATGAGATTCTGGCCTCAAGGATCAATAAAGATCAGCAGATCAGAATTGTAGTTGTGCAGCATGAGTTCGGGCTTTATATAAATCATGAAGAAGAATTCTTACGACTATTAGCCAACCTGAATAAGCCTGTTGTTGTCGCGTTTCATACTGTACTTCCTGATCCGGATGAAGAATTGAAATTGAATGTCAGGAGGATAGCTGCGGCATGCGAGTCTTTAATTGTAATGACTCATAACTCTGCTGATATATCTGATAAGAGATTATGGGATACCAAATGAAAAAGTCACAATGATTCCCACGGAACCCACCTTGTGCCTCATCTTAAATAAAGAATTTCTCAAAAACAAATATAAGCTCTATGATCAGTAAAATACTGACAACCTTTGGTTTATTAAGTTCCGGCAAGAGCATTGAAACAACATTAAAAGCGCTTCCTGAGATAATTAAAAAAAACGAAGATGTACTGTTCCTGATAATTGGTAAAACACATCCGGAAGTTTTAAAAACAGAAGGTGAAGCATACCGTTCGATGCTCGAGCAAATGGTTATTAAAGATAAATTATCAGACAATGTTAAATTTATAAATAGCTATTTATCACTTGCCTCATTTGCTGGAATATCTGCAACTTACAGATATATATCTCTTCACAAGCAAAGACCCTAACCAGGCAGTGAGCGGGACATTCTCATATGCTATGAGTTGCGGCTGCCCTATAATTTCCACTCCAATACCCCACGCTAAAGAATTGCTTACAAAAGATACAGGAATAATATTCGATTTTTTTAATTCAAAACAACTGGCTGAATCGGTAAATTTATTGCTGGGCAACGCTGCATTATGGCGCAAAATCAGAATAAATTCATTGCAGAAAATAGTTTCCACCGCCTGGGAAAATTCAGCCGTTGAGCATACAATGTTGTTCAAAAGAATTACTCAGGAGAAAATTACTGTACGCTATAACCTTCCCCCTGTCAATCTTGACCATTTAAAACATCTTACTACTGAAACAGGCATAATCCAATTCTCGAAAATAAATCAGCCTGATCTTAACTCCGGTTATACCCTGGATGATAATTCGCGGGCCCTTGTAGCCATGTGTATGCATTATATTCTCTTGCATGATAATGAGAGTATTCCATACATTAAAAGATACCTCGGTTTTATCAGACTTTGTCTTCGACCGTCAGGACGATTCATGAACTATTTAAGTTCTGAAAATAAATTTACAAAGCAGAACCAAAATGTTAACCTGGATGATTCGAATGGGAGAGCCCTCTGGGCCCTGGGTTATGTAGTTTCAATGAATAATGTCCTCCCGGCAAAATTGGGAACAGAGGCATCTGCTTTGATTAGAAAAGCTATCCCTCAGATTGAATCTATTTATTCTCCGAGGGCAATGGCATTTGCCATCAAAGGTTTGTATCATTATCAGAAAGCAAGTAAAACTTCTGAAACAACAGATATTATTAAAGCGCTGGCCAACAGGCTGGTTCAAATGTATAAACACGAGTCAACTGATAATTGGCAATGGTTTGAGGACAGCCTTACATATGCAAATAGTATTTTACCGGAAGCCATGTTGTATGCATGGTTATTAACAGGTGAAACGATATATATGAAAATTGCCATATCATCTCTCAACTTTCTTTTATCAATAATTTTCAATGAAAATGGCATTGAGGTAATCTCAAACAAAACATGGTTAAAAAAAGGGCAGAAAGCATCTCATTACGGTGAACAGCCAATTGATGTGGCCTACACAGTCATCACTTTAAGTAAATTTTATGATGTATTTGCCCTCGAAGAATATTATGAAAAAATGGAAACTGCGTTTAACTGGTTCCTGGGTGAAAACAGGCTTCATCAGATTATCTATAATCCCTGTACCGGAGGATGTTATGACGGGCTTGAAGAATCTCATGTCAACCTTAATCAGGGAGCAGAATCAACTATCAGCTACCTTATAGCCAGGTTAACGATTGAAAAGTACAGGGAAAAGAAGAAAGCATTGAAAGAAAAAGCGTACGTCTTATCAGCTGTACAAAATCCCCCGGTCTTGAAATCATATTATTTTGTTGCTGATTCCCTGGGGATGATCAGAAAGAAATCGAAGCGGTCAAAATCATGGGAATAATTGTAAATGAATCCATGGGAAGTTTCAGTTCATCTTCAAAAAAGGTTATTGTCATCGTAGCTCACCCTGACGATGAAACATTATGGGCAGGAGGAACAATACTGGACAATCCTGAGTGGAATTGTTTAATTATCAGTCTGTGCAGGGGTAAAGATCCTGACCGTTCTCATCGTTTTCAAAAAGCCTTGAAAGTTCTTAAATGCGAGGGTTTAATGGGAGATCTTAATGACGGTCCCGACCAGTATCCTTTGAATCAATCTGATGTAGAGGATGCTATTGTTGATCTGTTGCCTTCAAAACATTTTGATCTTATAATTACCCATAGCCCGGCTGGGGAATACACCCGTCACCGCAGGCACGAAGAAACCGGGAGATCAGTTATTTCCCTTTGGAATGCTGGAATGATATATGCGTCTGAGCTCTGGACTTTCGCTTATGATGACGATAATAAAACAAAGCACCCGGAAGCTATTGTAAATGCAAGTATCAGTAGAACATTAACAAAAGATGTCTGGCTAAAAAAATATAAACTGATAACAGAGACATACGGGTTTAAAGAGGGTGGGTTTGAAGCAGAAACCACACCAAAGACAGAATCTTTCTGGCGCTTTACCGATCCTTTAGCCGCTGAAAAGTGGCTCGGGGAAGTTGAGAAATTAAAAATCTGATAATTAGAGCCATGAAAGTTTTGTTATTATATGATTATCCCCCGTCACCCGGAGGTCTGGCTACGCAAGGCGATCTTCTTTACAGGGGGCTGCTGGAAATGGGAGTTGATGCGCATGCTGTCCATTTTGAATCAGCACAGGAGAAGGAATGGTACTATCGCTGGTTTGAACCCGATATAGTAGTAGGAGTCGGTTACTGGGGGCACACACCTCATTTGATACTTCATCCGAAAAGATACGGAGTCCGGCCGGTTCCCTGGCTTGTTGCTGACGGATACATCGCTAACTATCAGGATGTATTAAACTCTCTTCCCCTGATACTTGTAACCTCAAACTGGGTAAAGGAGATGTATGTACGCGATGGTATTAGAGGCGATAATATCGAAGTATTGCCTGTTGGATGCGATACCGATTCTTTTATTCCTCACAGTCCGGATGATCCCAAGATCAAAGCTGTACGCGAATCGCTTGGTATTTCAGCTGATCAGATTATGATACTTACAGTTGGGGGTGACGCAGCTTCGAAAGGGGCACAGGAAGTGATGATGGCTCTGGCCCTTATCGATACACGTGCACCTGACTGGAAGTACGTATGTAAAGTGTGGCCTCAACCCAGGACAATGAAGCAGAATATTGCTGATCTGGAAATGGCAGCACAGCTTGGGATCGAAAAAAATGTAACATATGCGACAAATACTATTTCCAGGAAATTCATGCCATACCTGATCGGAGCCTGCGATATTTATGCTGCCCCTTCAAGGCTTGAAGGTTTTGGAATGCCACAGGTTGAGGCAGGCGCATGCGAAAAACCGGTAATAGGTATCAGAGCAATGGGTATGCTTGACACTCTTGTTCACCAGGAAACAGCTTTCCTGGCCGATGTCTCACAGAAAATTGTTGTTGACCAGGTCATTCTGGGCGATGAATCGGGATTCGAAAAACGCCACAGAGTGATTTTTAAAGAACCGCGGACAGTCGATTACCGGGCCGATGTTAACGATATTGGAAAGTATCTGATGATTCTCATGACAGATGCTTCTTTGCGTGAAAAAATGGGCAAAGCAGCACGGGAAAGGGTTGTGAAAAACTATGATTACCGGATTGTTGCAAAACAATTAATAAAAATTTTAAGCGAAAAATTAAACATCCAATGATTCACAAAAAATCAGATCAGCAGGAAATTGATGAAGCCAGGAAAGCTGCACTCGAGGTATTGCTTCACAATTCAAGCGGACCTTTCCGTGGACTTCCCCGCACAGCCGGGTGGGGTTATCCGGAACCTTACACAAGGGATATGATGTTTTCAATTTTTGGTATTGCTGTATCAGAAAACAAAAAGCTTTTTGCCAGTATAAGGAAAGTGCTGGAAACATTGGCCAGGAACCAGACCGAACATGGACATATTCCGTCGCTGGTTCATGATAAGGAAGATCGTGGATCGAGTGACAGCACACCGCTTTTCCTTCTTGGTACCGCGATTTTCAGAAAAGCAACCGGTGAAGAGGATTTTCTAGAGGAAGCTGTCGAAAAAGCTCTAGTGTGGATGGAATATCAAAGTCCCTCCGACAGAAGCCTTGTTGCCCAGCAGCCTACAAGTGACTGGCGCGATGAACAATGGGTCCTTGGGTACGGTCTGTTTGTAAATACCCTTGTATATAGTTATCTCAGACTGCTTGGAAGACATGAGAAGGCTGACAGAGTTTGCCGCGATATGCGCCGGTTCATAATTACGGAAGGAATCATTCATCGCCATGTTCATGAGGGTCTGGTGGTAAAGCATAAGCCATATTATGCGTTGTGGTCGTATAAAATTTACAGCAGCGAACGTTTCGACCTGCTGGGAAATAGTATTGCAATACTCTCAGGCCTTGCATCACCCTCCAGGGCAGATGAGATGATTTCGTGGATTGAGGAAGAATGCGGGAATTTGAAAAAAAACGGGGACCTCGCGGTTGATTTGCCTCCAAATTTCTTTCCCTATATAAAACCCGGGGATCCGGACTGGCATCTCAGGTATGAATTGTTCAATAAACCTGGAGAATATCATAATGGTGGAATCTGGCCTTTTGTCTGCGGTATTTACATTGCTGCGCTTGTCTCGGCCGGCAAATATACCCTTGCCAGGGAAAAACTGATAGAATTGACCCATCTTGTAAAACTTTCTCAAAGTGCGGATCTGACTTTTGGTTTCAATGAATGGATTAAAGCTCAAACCGGAAAACCAAAAGGGCAGGACTGGCAAACATGGAGTGCGGCCCTATACCTTTATGCTGTAAAATGTGTTGAAGAAAAAAGAACCCCTTTTTTTGAGAAAATGAGGTTATGGAACCCGGGGAAAACTATTTGAGCTAAGAAATAAGATGAAAAATGCCGGCAACCAATTAAGGAAGCCGGCATTTGCATTTAATATAATTGATTATAAAAAATATGTTAATATATCCTGATCCTTTGTGTAGCCATCTGAACTCCGTTTGCATAGAGTATCACATTATAGATTCCGGAATCCAAGTTTACAGGGAACTTTATAGTTGTTGCTCCGGTATCTACCAATTGTTCTACCCACATTTTGCCGGTTGTGTCAGTGATCCTGATCAACTCCGGAGTTAAGGCAGCAGTCACAGTTCCCGTATAGACCAGTCCAAGATTCATTGTCCTGTGAATATGATTTGGAACAATTGTCATTTGAATAGTTACTGGTACCGCGGGCGGAGTTACGGGTGGGGTTACCGGAGGTGTTACTGGTGGAGGCACGACGGGAGCAACCAGATTATTTGTTGTTGCTCTGGCTGAAAAGGCTACGGCTACTCCTCCGGCGGATGTTTGTACCGGGTTTGTTGCCGGCTTTGTATATGACACAAGTATTACATCACCATATTTGATTGGTGTAGCCAAAGTCAACTGCACTTTACTACCGGTTATTGCTACTGCACTCACCGTAGTTGCCAGACTATTAACTGATACAGTATATGCTGAAATTGCAGGTATTAAGGTAGCGTTGAGAGCCAGATCGTATGTCATTTCAAGTAATGACGGGGTTAAATTCTCAACTGTCGTTGCACCAATTGCCGGAACAGGAGCCGGTGCAGGCGGTGGAGGTGGAGGAGGAGCAGTAATTCCCGATTCAAATGCTCCCAGATCGGGTGCATTGCCGGAGTATGCTAAGCCTACATTTACACCAACATCAATTAAGGAAGATCCTGCTGCAAGATGCAGGAAATTTGAAATTGGCAGACTACCGTCTGATTGTCTTGGTCCGTCAACTCCTGAAGAATTTACACTTAAAAAATCAGCGTCTGTTACAGTTTTTGGTATGTCCCAGCTATTGTGGTCATGCACTGATCCCGGCTGCATCCATGCGTTTGTCCTGTAGCCCCCATACGCGATAGTGTTTCTGACCCGTGTATAGTTATTATAATTACCTGTATTGATACCTTCCCCTAAGTCTCTCGAGTTTTTATAAGTTGTACAATTTATAACATCCAGTCCGAATACATTATCGGAAGCATCTGGTTCAGGAGTTATACCAGTGGCCCTGTTTTCAAAAGCCAGTGAGTTTTTAATTGTTCTTAATATAGTACTCGTTCCCGGTGAAGTTTTTCCTCCCAGTTTATACCCGTCACCATTGCCACCTTCTGTGGAGGTTCCCGGAATAAAACCATTGCGGAATGACCAGCAGCCATCTACGGTATATATACCATCTGCCTGTCTGAAATCCCAGCCATCGTCAGAATTTGACCATGCCCTGCAGTTTTTGAAGGTATTGTTCGTGCTTGTATTGGCGCCATGGCTTCCAGATTCAAACCCATCGGACATGCCGTAAGGCTCTGCTGAATATGGATCTGCATGATGATGACTGTCACAATTAAGGAAGAGATTGTTATTGCATCTGTCGGCAATTGTGAATCCTGTTCCACCGATATGGTCTACTTCAAGCTGTTCAAAAATACAATTACTGACATCATCATAAAGAATTATTCCATAATGCGGCCATGCGTTGCTGATATTTTCCTGCGCCATGTTAGCGATACGGAAACCTTTAAAATGCACATAACTTATACTATTCAGTCGCAGAGCTATTTTTTGTCCCGTTAAACTTACTCCTGCATAATCAATGACAGGGAATTCACCAGGATAAGCCCATACTTTAATTGTATTCCCCGAAGTGCCGCTTTTACCCGTGAGGCTGTTCATGGTAGTTCCATAATGATATGTTCCTCCACGCATATATATAATGTCCCCGGCGGCCACAACTGTCCATGCTTTATTCAAAGTAAAAAACGGCGATGTAATCGTACCAGAATTTGAATCACTTCCGTTTGGTGCTACGTAATATGTGGCTCCTGATAATGTCAGACTAACATATAAGAAGAGCAGAATTAACGTTTTTTTCATTTTATGTAATTTTGATGAATAACTAAATTAATTTGACGAACACACTTATTTAAACGACGAATGATTAAAATTATTACACTAAAAAAATATTTTTTGTATTTGTGAACAATAATAATTTCAACCAGCCGTTTTGAAAATACCTGTTCGTTATGATCAGATTCCAGACTCTCAACATAAGAATAACATTAAAGTTTGAAAATTATTATGAATGTTAATCATTAAAATTTTTAGTTATGAAAATAAAAATATCAACTATCTGCCTTCTGTTAGTCGCGATTTTTTTCTCATGCAAGAAAGAAGATGTCAATCACAACGTAGGTAGTCCAACGGCTCCATACGTCCCAGTTCTAAGCAAGATTCTAATTGATAACCAATCTGCGACCGAGTTTGTATATTCTGATTCAAATGTAATACGACAGGAGAAAGGCAAACTGGATTTGATAATTCATCATTATAATGCAAAGGGTCTGCTGGCAACTTCTGAATACTGGGCAAATGATGACGTCCTGAGCAGTGATGCTTCAGTCAGTCAGACAGCTATGACCCAATCAGCCTGGGTAACACCGGCAAGTGGAAAGGAAGGGGGAATAATCACATATGAGTATAGTGACAACGGGCAGTTGACAAAAGCCACGTCAACGCATCCCTCTCTTACCTGCACTGAATACTCACTCTTCACATATGATGTAAATGGCAGAATAAGCAGACAGTCTACTTTCTGGGATGATTCTCCAATGGGCTATATTGATTATGCCTATGATTCGAAAGGAAATCTGACAAGCGAATCGCTTTATAAATTGCCACTTTCAGGCGATCCCATTCAGGTCAGTTCAGTAAAATATAGTTTTGATGGTGCACCAAATCCATATAAAATGTATAGTAAATATCCTATCCCGGGAATTTATACAAACATTAATAATATAACAACTGAAACATACACACTCTTCCTTCCTGCAACGCAGGGATCAGATAAAGTAATTGTTACTGAAAACGCCTACACATATAACACAATGGGTTATCCCGTTTCTAAAAATGGGAATGTCACCTATGTTTATGAATAGAGTCCGGTAATTCGGTTAGCGGATCGACCTGACAGAAATCCGGGGTTAAAGTGACTTTCAGTTTGTGAAAGCGCTGGTACCCTGGATTTTTTTGTAAACCTTTATGCCATAATGTTGTTTTAACTGAAAGAACAATTCCTTAAATAATGATCAGGGTTTTTCTTTTAGTTGCTCTTTCAATTTTGATTTCGGCAGGATTATCGGGTCAGTGTCCCACTCTGACTTTGAGCAGCACCAGTGGCAATACCTGCAGTCTTTCCCCGGTAACAGTTACCGATAATACTTTTGAAGACGCTGCAAAAGTCACTTTAAAAGAGGATGGAGCAGGTTCAGTCAGCCCTGGAGAGGTAACCATTTCTCCGTTTTCATTTACATATACTCCAAAAAGCGGCGATCTCGGAAAAACCGTAACTATAACTTTGACAACCAATAATCCGCCAGGTCCCTGTAATCAGGCAACAGCAACTTTTTTATTATCAGTTTCTTCTCTGTCAGCGCCTGTGATAGGGGATATTATTCAGCCGGGATGCATTACATTGACCGGAACTGTAACGTTGACCGGACTACCTTCCCCGGGCTCCTGGACATTGACCCGATTACCTGACAACATTACTACAAATGGCACCGGAACAAGCGCTCAGATATCAGATTTGAGTCCCGGAACATATTCATTCACTGTAACAAATTCATCAGGATGTGTTTCGCCTTCGTCGGCTGATATTGTGATATCATCGAATCCTGTTATTCCGCAGGCACCTGTTATTGGAACCATTACATCTCCAACATGTACTACTCCGACAGGAAGTGTGATATTAAGCAGATTGCCTTCAGCAGGAGCCTGGACGCTTATCAGATACCCCGGTAATGTCAATACAAGCGGTTCAGGTTCAAGCACCACTGTTTCGGGAATACCTCCGGGTGATTTCAATTTTACAGTTACCAATTCTGCGGGTTGTGTTTCAGGAATGTCAGCAAAAGTAAGTATACCATCTCCACCTGGCATCCCTACACCACCTCTGATTGGTCCGATTACCCAGCCACAATACATTAATCCAACCGGAACCGTTGTATTAAATGATTTGCCTGGAAACGGAAACTGGACTCTGACACTTGCCCCGGGTAATGTTACAACAACAGGAAGCGGTACAACTGTAACTATACAGGGGCTTGCACCCGGTATTTACAGCTTTACGGTCACCAATGCAAGTGGTTGTAAATCCAGTCCATCAGCAGATTTTGAGATAAATGCCGTTTCAGGTCCTCCAATAGTTAAAATTACAAATCCCTTACCAGTTTGCTCACCCTCTACTGTCGATATTACATTACCCGCGATAACTGCTGGTTCGACTCCTAACCTTATTTATACATATTGGACTGATTCATTGGCTACTAAACCATACCCCACTCCTGGTTTGGTAACCGCAGGTATATATTATATTAAAGGTACCGCCCCCGACGGTTTTTCTACTGTCAAACCGGTTACCGTAAGAGTTTATAATATTCCGGTCGCAAATGGTGGTCCCGACCAAACATTAATATATGTGTTTAATACACGGATGAATGCAGTACTGTCTTTCAATTATGAGTCGGGGATTTGGTCCTTAGTAAAGGGGTCAGGAATTCTTGCGGACAGTACTGATTCAAAGACAACTGTATCAGGCCTCTCGCTTGGCAAAAATAAATTTGTCTGGAAAGTTACAAACCATATCTGTCCTCCTTCAACCGATACCGTAATAATTACTGTGCATGACAAAGCAGTCCCGACTTTAATTACGCCAAACAACGATGGAATTAATGATTATCTTATTCTTAAGGAATCTGATTCGCCTTACAGGATGGACTTATTAATTTTTGACAGAAGAGGAGCAGAGGTCTACAGAAACAGGAACTATGACAATTCATGGAATGGAATTGATTATAACGGGAATCAGCTTCCTGATGACACCTATTTTTATGTTTTGAAATCAGAGAACGGCACATCATCAAAAGGGTTTGTTGTTATCAGGCGATTAAAGTAATTTTACTAATTATTTAGTTGTTAAACTCTATGGAATTCTTAGACTATTATAAGTTACTGGGTGTAAGCAAGACAGCTTCAACAAAAGAAATAAAAAGTGCTTACCGTAAATTGGCCAGAAAATTTCATCCCGATTTAAATCCGAACGACAAGGACGCAAAAAAGAAATTTCAGCAGATCAATGAAGCAAATGAGGTACTGAGCGATCCTGAAAAGCGGAAAAAATATGACCAATATGGTAAAGACTGGCAACACTCCGAGCAATTTGAGAAACAGCAACAATACCAGCAACAGTCTTCCGGAAGTCGTGGAACGAGATATGCAGAACCCCAGTTTGAGGGGGACTTTTCTGATTTTTTCGAAACTCTTTTTGGAGGGTCAATGGGAAACAGAACCCGTGGACGACAGGCAAAATACCGGGGGGATGATTTTAATGCAGATCTGCAGCTAGAACTAACAGACGCATACAAGACTAACAAACAGACACTTACCGTAAACGGAAAGAAAATCCGGATAACTATCCCGGCAGGTATTGAGAATGGACAGACAATAAAAATACCAGGACATGGCGGAAAGGGCATTAATGGCGGACCCGACGGAGATCTGTATATCACATTTTCAATTGCCAATCACCCCAGGTTTAAACGATCGGGGAAGGATTTATTTACTACGGTTGACCTTGACATATATAAGGCTGTCCTGGGTGGTGAAATAACAATAGATACGCTCGATGGGAAGGTTAAATTAAAAGTGAAGCCGGAAACTCAGAACGGGACCAAAATAAAATTGAAGGATAAGGGATTCCCTGTTTATAAAAAGGAAGGTCAGTTTGGTGATTTATTCGTGACATATTCTATAAAAATTCCGACCAACCTGAATGAAAGGCAAAAGGAATTATTTAAACAATTATCCGAACTTTAAATCGATTAACAAATGGAAACCGAATTGTTGATTGCTCTTGACGAGTTTTGTAAAGTTCACAATATCGAAATCTCATTTATCTATTCACTTCAGGAGAGCGGACTTATAGAAATTATTAAAATAAGGGATACAAATTTTATCGAAGCCGAACGTCTTCATCAACTCGAAAAATTTGTCAGATTATATTATGATCTGGACATTAATCTTGAAGGAATAGAGACGATCAATTATTTGCTCGATCGTATTTCATCTATGCAGGATGAAATACGGCACCTGAAAAATAAACTCAGGGTGTATGAGACATAGGAGACCCACTGCCACTATTGAAAAAGCCCGATTTAACCACAAAGCACACAAAGAAGGCACAAAGGGCACAAAGCTAAAAAACTATAATATAGACATTTGTGTCCTTTGTGACCTTTGTGGTTAATGGATTTCGACTTTTTCAACAGCCTCTATCTACCAGATCTTTACCCTCATGCTATCGGGCACCCATAACCTGTCTCCTTCTTTAACCCCGAAAGCCTGGTAAAATTCAGGCATTTCTGACAGTGGCCCGTTTACCCTGAACTTTGCAGGTGAATGTTCGTTGCTTTTCACCTGGATCGCAATTGCTTCAGGGCGCTCATTTACCATCCATGCCAGGGCGTAACCAAGGAAAAATCGTTGTGCAGGATTCAGACCAGCAATAATTACATTATTTTTAAACTGATCGGTTTTCTTAAAAGCCTCATAGGCCATGATAGTGCCTCCCAAATCAGCAATATTTTCACCCTGGGTAAGCTCACCATTTATGTGCAAGCTGTCGACTGCTATATAATTATTGAATTGTCTGACGATCATTTTAGTTTTTGAATAAAACTTAATGCTGTCGTCTTTTGTCCACCAGTTCTGAAGATTGCCAAGAGAGTTGTATTTGGATCCCTGATCATCAAAACCATGAGTGATTTCGTGACCGAAAGTAGCTCCGACAATGGCATACAGCAGAGCATCATCTGCCATTTTACCTTCATAACCAGGAACTATTATATTGCATCCCGGGATACATATTTCGTTGTTGGAAGGATTGTAATATGCATTATATGTCTGTGGCTCCATACCCCATTCAGTCCGGTCAACCGGTTTCCCGTATTTTGAAATCATATAATTGACTCTCCACTTGTTCGCACTCATGATATTTCTGACGAATGATGAACGGTCAATCTGCATTGAACTGAGATCTTTCCATTTATCAGGATAACCAACTTTCATAATCACTGTAGAGAGTTTGTTTAATGCTTTTTCCTTTGTGGCATTACTCATCCAGTCAAGTCCTTTTATCCTTTCAGCAAAAACAGTTTTGATATTATTGCCAATCTCGATCAATTTCTCTTTAGTTCCTTTTGGAAGATATTCCTCAACATAAACCTGTCCAATCAATTCACCAAGCGAACCATCAGTCTGCTGAACAACACGTTTCCAGCGCGGTTTGGGTTCTTTTATCCCCCTGAGTGTGCCTGAGTAAAAGTTAAAAAACTCATTGTACGTTTTGTCGTCCACATATCCTGAAAGACTTCTTATCAGATGATATTTCAAATAATTCTTCCAATTTTCAAGCGGGTAAGATTTCAGATAACCATCGAGAGATTTTAAAAACTCAGGCTGGCCGACAATAACACTATCAACATTCTGAAGACCAACACCATTCATGAAAATTTTCCAGTCAATATCAGGAGTTGATTCAGAAAGCTTTTTATATGTCATCTTGTTATAGTTCAGCCATGGGTCGCGGGTGTCCTCGCGTTTTCTTGAAGTTTTTGCTATAGCTGTTTCCAGATTCATCATGTCAGAAGCTGCAATTTTGGCTTTTTCAGGCTTGTAACCCAATAGAGTAAATATGTTTTCAAGATGAGAGACAAACTTCTGGCGTATCGATATAGCACGTGAATCAGTATCAAAATAGAAATTCCTGTCAGGCAGACTTAATCCGCCCTGGTAAATCAGAACTGCAATCTTGCTGCTGATCTTGTCATCCTGCCCCACATAAAATCCAAACAGTGGAGAACCTGCGACTGTATGAATGTATGAAGCTGTTTTAACAATACCATTTATATCTTTTATTGCATTGATCATGTCAATGTCAGTCTTTAAGTCCGACAGACCATTTTTATTGAGCATCACACTGTCCATGCCGGTGAAGTAGAAATCTCCTATTTTTTGTTTATTGCTTCCTTTTACGGCGTCCTTAATAGCCATCGAAGACTTACAGACTTTCAAAATCTGAGCATTGATCGTGTCCTGGATTAGCTGCCAGATACCATTGCTTTGTTCGCTTGGAGGAATCGGATTCTGATGAAACCATTTCCCGTTTGCATAAAGAAAAAAATCTTCTCCCGGTTTAACAGTCGAATCAATGTGCATTGCCAGGGCGTCTGTGACCACTTCTTTTTTTGACTGTTTGCAGGATAAAAATGAAATAATCAGAATGATTATGAGGAACTGCTGGAAGAAATACTTTTTCATGATTTATGAATATTGGAAAGAAAATTATTTACCAAAAATAAGAAAGACATTGAATATTCATTGGGTTTTACCATATTCATTTGTTCAAATGGAATTGAAAAGGTTGAAATCCATTAAACACAAAGGGCACATAGGAATTTACACGAGGTACACAAAGGTCTTTTTTATATAGTTCTACTTTGTGCACTTTGTGCCTTCTTTGTGTGCTTTGTGGTTAAAGTGTTTATATCGATGCTAATGCCTTTTTGAGAATATCCGCTGAATTTGCCATTGATTTTAATTCTTCTTCTGAAAGCGGACTTTCTATTATTCTTTTTATTCCGCTATCCGATACCACGCAGGGCACACTCAGGCAAACATCATTTATTCCAAAATCAGATTCGACCAGGGTCGAGACCGATAATATTGAATCCTGGCTCCGGAGTATGGCCCCGGTGATTCTTACAAGTGCCAGTCCTACTGCAAACTGAGTAGATCCTTTATAATTGATAATATGATATGCAGAGTCGCGAACCTGTTGTTCAATTTCTTTGCGTTTTAGTTTCCAGTCGGAACATTTTCCGCAAACAGGGCAATATTCATCAATATTGATACCGGCGATATTAGTCATTGACCAGGCAGCAAATTCACTGTCGCCATGTTCACCCAGAATATATGCATGGACATTATGAACATCTACATCGCAATGCTTGCTGAGAAGATGTCTGAATCTGGAGCTATCAAGGACTGTTCCGGATCCGATTACCCTCCCTTTTTCCCATCCTGAACGTTTAAGAGCCACATATGTGAGTAAGTCAACAGGATTGCTGACAATCAGCATTATTCCTCTGCATCCCGATTTTGCGACCGACTCAGCAATACTGCCGGTTATCTCGGCATTTTTCTTGATGAGCTGAAGTCTGGTTTCACCGGGTTTCTGTGCTGCCCCGGCTGTAATTACAACCAGCTGGGCATCTGTACAGTCCTCTAATGACCCTGCCCGGATAGCGACAGTCGGGAAAAACGGCTGCCCATGAACCAGGTCAAGTACCTGCCCTTTCATTAGATCCTCGTTCTTATCAGTCAGTACTATTTCATCAGCAAGGCCGCTTTGCGCCAGGGAATAGCAGTAAGTGGCACCAACTGCGCCAGCACCCACTATTACAACCTTCCGTTGCTGCATAGAGTATATTATCTTATTCATAATTCACTTTTTAAATACAAAGGAACAATTATTTTCACCTGTTAGATTGGTATTTAAAACAGATTCTGAAATCCATTCACCACAAAGGAACACAAAGTTAACACGAAGAGAAATCCAAAATATAATTGGAATCCTTTGTGACCCTTAGTGATGACCTTCGTGTACCTTTGTGGTTAAAGGATTTCTATTTAGTTTATTTATATCTGAGGGCAGTTGCCGGATTATAATTTGCAGCCTTCACAGCCTGGTAGATAATTGCCAGCCACCCAATTGCAAGTGCAATTATACTGGCAATCACATATATAATTGGACTCACACTCACCTTCTCTGCAAATCCTTCAAGCCACATCCGAACTCCAAAAAATGCAGCTGGATATGCGAGCAGTGATGAGATAATAATTAGTACCACAATCTCCTTTGACAAAAGAGCAACTACAGTATTCTTTGATGCACCATAAGTCTTCCGGATTCCAATCTCCCTCGTCCGTATGGTAGTCATAAATGTGATAAGACCTATCAATCCGAGACAAGCGATCAGAATTGCCAGCACTGAGAACAGAATAAAGATCCTTCCTGCTTTAATTTCAGTCTCATATAGCTGATTAAAATCATCGGCAAAGAAAGAGTACTGAAAAGGCTGATTCTTAGAGTAATCCTTCCATATTTTCTCAACCGATTTGATAGTTTCCTGCGTATTGGACCCGTTCAGGCGCAGGCAGAGAAAGCCAGGATAATTTCCGGGCATCAGCGTCAGGCAAACCGGAGCTATTTTTTTATGCATCGATTCTATATTAAAATCTTTCATCACGCCAACTATCTTCCTCTTGACAAATCGTCCCTGCCCTGATGGCTGAAGCAGATACTTGCCAAGTGGTTCAGCGAGCCCCAGCGATTTTACAGCTGTTTCATTAATAAGTACTGCCAGAGTGTCTGTGCCATACTCCTTTGAAAAAAACCGGCCTGAAGCCAGCTTTATTCCCATTGCTTCAGGATAGCCAAAGCTTATCTGATCCTGCATTATAAGATGATTTGTTTTTGTCGGGTCATCTTCAAGAAAAAAAGCATTATTTGAATATAGTTTCCCCGGGACAGCAGTTGCATTTCCCACCTTTTCAACTCCCGGAATCTGAAGCACCTGTTCTTTAAATGATTCGATCTGGTTTCCAAGAACATCAGGCCTTTTTACTATAAACAGGTTTTTCTTATCAACTCCCATATCTGCCGATGTCATGAAATTAAGCTGGGAGTATACCACAAAGGCACCTATAATTATTACTATCGAAATAAAGAATTGGAAAACTACAAGTATACCTCTCAGCTTCCTGGAAACCGATCCGGGACTCATTGTTCCCTTAAGAACTTCCACAGGGTTAAATGAGGCCAGAACAAATGCCGGATATGATCCTGCTGCTGTGCCTACAGTTATTATCAGGAATATAAGCCACGGCACACTTTTGAAGCCTGAATATAATTGCCTTGAAATTTCTTTTCCGGTGAGATGGTCGAATAAAGGAATGAGCGCAAGAACAAGGACAGAAGCTATTATTGTAGCGATAGTTACTACCATAATTGATTCACCAATGAACTGCATCATCAGTTTTGATGTGTCTGATCCTGATACTTTCCTGACTCCTACTTCCTTTGCTCTTCCTGCTGATTTTGCAGTTGCCAGATTTACATAATTGATTACTGCAATTACAAGTATCAGTATCGCTATTACCAGGAAAATGTAGACATTGGAAAGTGAACCGGAGGGCTCTAGAGGATACTGTGGTGCACCTTTCAGATGGATATCATTCAGCGGCTCAAGTTCATATCCAAACTGATTCCCTGCTTTACGGAAATCTTCAAGTGTCACTCCGATAAACTGTTTTATCTGAGGTCCTACATATTTTATTACAACTTCAGTCAGTTTTGCTTCAAAATCGGATTTTTTTATTCCGGTTTTCAGTTTAATATAAGTGTAAAAACTATGACCTATCCAATTTTGGCTTTTTGAATTCTGCAGCGTGATCAGGGATCCGAGCATGTCGAATTTAAAATGGGAATTTGAAGGGACGTTCTCCACTATTCCTGTTATGGTAAACAGATTTGTATCGGCCTCAAGGCTGATTCTTTTGCCAATAGGATCTTCGTTCCCGAAATACTTCCTGGCATACTTTTCCGTGAGAACCATCGACCGTGGATTAGCCAGAACAGTTTTTGGATCACCTCTCAAAAGTTTGAAATCGAAGACACTGAAAAATGAAGAATCCGCAAAAAGAACACGGTCTTCATTAAATCTCGTTTCTCCATATCGTACAAGCCATGTGTTTGAGGCAGATTTATAAAGCCTTACTGCGTGTTCCACATCGGGGTAATCTTTTAACAGCGCTTCAGCCATGGGAGGAGCTGTTACAGCCATGTCAAGAGAAGATCCTGCCATCATTCCGATTACTTTTATGCGATAAGTATTTTCATAATTTTTATTGAACCTGTCATAGCTTAACTCATTTATTACAAATAGCGTAATTAAAAGGAAACTGGTCAACCCAATTGTCAATCCGATGATGTTGAGAATAAAATATCCGCTATGCTTCCTCATATTCCGGACAGCATTAATAAATAAATTTTTAATCATAATGGTTAGTTTAAAATTTAAATAAAGACCAATTTGATTTTTAAAGTGATGCAATTCCGGGCCTTTTCAAGCGAAAAAGTTGTTGATACAGGGTCGGGTCATTCCTGGAATGAATAAATATATTTTTCTTAACTGTCTGAAAATTATAAGGATAATTTAATGGAGATGATGCATTGTTTATCTCTGTAAAAATCTTCTGCAACAAAGAAGATTTTCTGTCGTCTATTGAAACAGATCATGATTTATAAATAATACCTTGGAAACTGAATTTCTTTAAACCCTAAAAACGATACCAATGTTCAACAATCTTATCAAGCATAGTTTAAGATCTTTTAAAAGACAACGCGGGTACATTATCATAAATGTTATTGGCCTTTCAATTGGAATTACATGCAGCCTTCTTATTGCATTATATGTGATCAACGAGGCCAGTTATGATAAGTTCAACACTAAGAAAGACAGGATTTTCAGGACAATTCTTAACGGGAAAATCGGCGGACGCGAAGTTACCATAGCTACCTCACCCGCAATAATGGGGCCAACAATGATAAAGGAATTTCCGGAAATTGAAGACTATTGCAGGATGCAAAGTCAGGGACCTTCCGTGGTTGTTTTTAATAATCAGGCTTTCACTGAAGAACATTTGATACAGGCTGATTCGTCATTTTTCAATATATTTTCAATACCGGTATTAAGAGGCGATCCGAAGACTCTTTTAAATGCAGCACACAAAGTTGTATTGTCAGAGTCAACTGCAAAAAAGATATTCGGCGATATTAATCCCATCGATCAGACTCTGAAAATAGGGAGCGACACAGTCAGATATGTTGTTACGGGAGTGATGGCTGATGTTCCGGGCAATTGCCATTTTGAAGCAAATATGATCTCTTCATTTTTAACAAATCCAAGGGCGAACCTTACAATCTGGCTTAGTAACAGTTTCAGTACTTACTTCCTCCTGAAACCCAACGCAAATTACAAGTCTATCGATGCAAAATATCCGGAATTGCTTCTAAAGTACGTTGGTCCTGAGATACAGCAGTACATGGGAATCTCTCCTGCTGATTTTGAGAAATCGGGTGGGAAGTACAGGTTTTTCCTGCAAAATATAAAGGATATTCATCTTGATCCTTCAATCCAACAGGAGTTTAAACCTGCCAGTGATCCGAAATATCTGCTGATCTTTGGCGCTATTGCAATACTTATTGTTGTAATTGCTGCCATAAATTTCATGAATCTGTCCACGGCCCAGGCCTCAAGAAGAGCAAAGGAAGTAGGAATCAAAAAGCTGGGAGGATCAACCAGGGGTATGCTTATAACTCAGTTTTTATCAGAATCATTCATTCTGTCATTTGCATCCTTAGTTCTTGCATTGGTCTTCATAAAAGTGTCTCTTCCTTACTTTAATAATCTGCTTGGAGCAAAACTTGTACTTAATCTCTTCACAAATTGGTACACCGTTCCGGCGCTGTTGCTTTTCTCTGTTTTCGTCGGTATCCTTTCCGGAAGTTATCCTGCATTTTTCCTTTCATCCTTTAACCCATATGAGGTTTTAAAGGGAAGTGTCAGGAACAGCATGAAGAATGGTAAGTTAAGAAGAGTACTGGTAGTATTTCAGTTTGCAGTTTCTATTCTGCTTATCGTGTGTACAATGGTGATGTACAGGCAGATAAAGTTTATGCTTAATAAAGATGTCGGTTTCAATAAAGAACAGCTGATTGTAATAAACAGGGCAGAGGCGATCGGACCAAAAATGAAGGCTTTTAAAGAATCTGTCAAAAGGGTCTCCGGCGTAGTGAATATATCAAGTTCCACTGCTGTTCCAAACCGTGTAAACAACACAAATGGTTATGGTCTTGAAGGCAGGAAGGACGAATCATTCCTGATTGTTACAAACTGGGTGGATTATGACTTTCTCGATACTTATGGAATGAAGCTTGTTTCAGGAAGAAATTTCAGTGATTCGTTTTCTACCGATAAGGATGCCTGTATTATTAACGAGAGTTCAGTAAAGAACTTTGGAATTACAGAACCTGAGAAGGCGAGGTTTATGCAACCCGGTGAAGCTGGAAAAAGACAGTATATACCAGTTGTGGGGGTAGTGCAAAATTTTAATTTCGAATCATTGAGGAATCCGATTCAGCCTTACATATTGTGTTTCCAGACTGAAAACTTTTTCTGGGGATACATCACAGTAAAACTGGCTGCAGGTAATTATAAAAAGACTATTAGTGACATCGAGAATATTTGGAAGGAGTATGCGGCAAACACTCCGTTACAATATTATTTTCTTGACGCAGATTTCGAGGAAATGTATGTCCAGGAAAGGCAAAATGCAAAGATGGCCGTGATCTTCTCAATTCTTGCCATTTTTATTGCTGCACTTGGATTGTTCGGGCTTACGTCCTTCACTGTTGAACAGCGTACCAAGGAGATTGGTGTAAGGAAAGCAATGGGATCTTCTGTATCAGGTATTTTTGTGGTAATATCACGTGAGGTTATAGTCCTTGTCACAATTTCTGCATTGATCGCATGGCCACTGATTTATTATGTCGCCCAGAAATGGCTCGAGAATTTCTATTACAGGATTCATCTCGGCATTTTCAGTTTTGCAGCAGGTCTGGTAATCGCTCTGGGAATAGCAATTGCTACAATAAGCTACCGGATAATGAGAGCCGCTACTGTCAATCCTGCCCAGTCGCTAAAATATGAATAAACATTTTGGGCAATGAAAACAACAAGATTTGAATTATTATCCAAACTGATTAAATCATTCACCGAGAATAATTTATTTCTCCTGACCGGAGCAATTATTCTTTTGTTTCCGCTTATCGGAACTGTTGGTCAGTTTTTAAATACGTCCTATTTTGGAAAATCCGTTCCCATACTTATATTATTCTGGCCAGGTAGCGACATTAATGTTAAAATTCCGGTATTTGTATGGTTGTTCATGGGATTAGTATTTATATCCTATCTGGCCGGCATCGTGTACATGTTGAAGAAACGGACCCTTGGTAAAGTAATATTTATTACTATTTTGTTTTTCATTTTCTCAATAATCCTGCGGAATATATTGACTCATTCCTTCGGACTGCAGGAAAGTCCAATGCCTGATTTGACAGGAAAGGCGAATGCGTCCATTTTGGCACAATGGCATAACCCGATCTGGGAAGAAATAGTTTTCAGAGGGATTCCGCTCCTGATTCTTTTAGGTGTCGAAAAATTCATTACGAAAAAAAGAACCACCACCGGTGTTTTACTTTACATGATAATTCCGGCTGTAATTTTTGGCTTATATCATGTGCCCGGACATGGTCTGATACGGCTCTTTGACACATTAATACTCGGAGCAGGCTTTTCATGGTTAGCACTAAAATATACTTTTTTCGCACCCATGGTAATGCACTGTATTGCTGATGCAATGATCGTTCTGAATCTGACTAAAATACCAACAATTCAGCCTTCAGAAGTAGCGTGGCTTACAAATTATGGTCCGACTCTGAATACATTTTCATCTATGCTGGTACTGTTTCTGATCATACTTATTCCTGTTCTGCTGATTTTTTACTTTTTGAAATACCGGAAATCTTTGCAATTATCGTCTAAATGATATAAGAAACATAAGAGAACTTAACAATGAAAAAACTTTTAACTTTATTATTATTAGCAATTCCATACCTTATAACAGACGCACAGGAAATGCATATCAAAACCTCTGATGGGGTTGATCTGTATATAAAGGTAAAAGGTGAAGGAACACCTTGCCTGTATATCCATGGAGGACCAGGCAGCGGAAGCTACTGGCTTGAAAAATTCTCCGGTGATATGCTAGAGAAACATTTTAAAATGATCTATCTCGATCAGAGAGGTGTTGCAAGGTCAACAAGTCCTGCCGAAAGCAATTATTCTATGGATCGGATGGTGCAGGATTTTGAAGAAGTTCGTGCAGCATTAGGGATAAAAGAATGGCTGACTCTTGGACACTCATTTGGCGGAATTCTGCAGATGGGTTATTCGGAGCGTCATCCGGAGGTAATTAAAGGTATGCTGATGATCTGTTGTGGTCTGGATATGAATGAGGCTCTGACTGAGGTGGTACCGAAAGCCTGCGAGTTTCTTGGTATAACGGATATTAAACCATACACTGATAAATCTCTTTCATCAGAAGAAAGAATGACTCAAATTTCGAAACTTTATGGTCAGCTCAGGGAGAAGAATCTATTCTGGAAAATGGGGTATGCTGATTATCACAGTATAGAGTTGATGAACAAAACCTTTGACGAGATTCCTGCCTGGAATAAGGATTTTGAGAATGTTGCAATGTCAATAAGAGATTACACCATTGGCTATAAGGATAAAACTGCTTCAATGAGAATGCCCGTACTGTTCTTCTATGGCAAAACCGATTTTATGGTTGGCCCGAATCATTACAAAAGTGTCAACTTTCCTGATATGATTTTATGGGGAAGTAAAGTAGGGCATATCCCATTTATTGAAAATAAGCAGGATCTTGAAAAGGCTTTAGTTAGTTTTCAGAATAAATATAAGATGTAATTCTGATACAAGCTGGGGTGGTTGATTATTTCAAATTCAGGGTCAGGAAGTTTCGGTAGAAATCCATTTACCACAAAGGGTCACAAAGGGTACACAAAGGGTCACGAAGGCTTATGTCCTTAATTGATATTAAATCGGAGACGAAGAAATCATGAATCAACCATGGTAACCAGCTAATCAGTTAACTTTTAAAAGAACAATTATGCCAGACAAATCAGTAGAATTAAATTCATCAATCAGACTTCTGAATGATAAACTTCATTTTAGTGCATTGGTTGAAAATAACGAACCTATATCTATTGATTATACTCCGCCACTGGGTGACAATCTTGGTTATACCTCCCTGGAACTATTATTATTGAGTCTCTCTTCGTGTGTTGGAAGCGCTGTACTTACTTTTTTGCGCAGAATGAAAAAAACAATAACCGGGTGTGAAATAAATGCAAAGGGAATAAGAAGAGAGGAGCATCCAACCTGTTTCAAAAATATTATAATCACGATTAATCTCAATTCTTCTGACACCACTGATGAGGACCTTGAAAAAGTTATTCAACTGGCTGAAGAGAAGTACTGTCCGGTATGGGCAATGCTGAAAGGGAATGTGGAGATTGAAATAAGGCACAGGATTATAGCTTAGGGGATAGTCTCATGGTATTACGGTCTTACGGTTGTGCGGTCCCTTGCACCGTTGCGCCGTTTCGCCGTTTCGCCGTTGCACCTTTTCCTCGTTTTTACAGAGAGATTAAAAAAATATGAGAATCCTGTAATATTTACACAAAGTTATGTAATAGTATTTCGTGAAATAATTCAAACCTTTGCTGTTTGAAGAAGTTCAGAATTAACTAATTACATATAAGATGAAAGCAATAATAGAATCACAAAATGAAGATCAGTTTACTGATGGCAGAAAGCTCGCTGTTATTATTAAACTGAAAAAATATTTAAGGATATTCCTATATCTTATTATATTTACATGTGCCGGAACACTGCTTAATTCATGTGTTGGCGGGTATGGTTATGTCTCATCTGAACCAGCTTATGATTATGAATATGCACGGCCGGAATCTCCAGGAGAGGGATATATCTGGATCGACGGCGACTGGCTTTGGGACAATGATGCTCATACCTATATACATCAGAGGGGTTATTGGGCACGACAAAGAAATAACCGTTCATACCAGGCAGGTCATTGGGAGAGCAGGCCTGAAGGCAAAATGTGGATAAAAGGACGCTGGTCAAAAGAAAATGAGAGAAGCGCTAACAGGAAAGGGAACAATCAGGCTAATGAGCGCAACCGGAATGAGCGTACCAACCCTTCTGACCGCGACAGGGATCATAACAAACAGTAATTTAGTATATAATCTGAAATTGGAACAATGACAATGAGAAAAATCACTTTTCTGCTCTTATTACTTTCTTCAGTATGGATTACAATAAGTGCAGGCGCTAGTCCTGTGCTTGCTTCCAAACAACAGATTGAGTCGTTTAAAAATACAAAGACCTGCGTTGTTATGGATGGTGGAATAAGTTTTTATAGCGCAGCAGTTAAAGACGCTGTGCAGAAATACTGGAAAACTACCGAATATGAAATTATAGATCAGGCTGAATTTGATAAGCGAAAAACTGATCCGAAGTATTCTTTTATTGTGAGAATTGACGGCGCGTTTGATAAAGATCCGGGTGGCGTAAGTTACAGCTATATCAGCCTGGTTTTGGGTGATGCATCAGGAGACCTGAATAAAATGCCTGAGTTTTGCAGCATTCCCCTTACTTACACCGGTGATCATGAGACAGATTATGAATTTATAATTCCGGTAGTTATTAAATTTATGCAGATTCATCTGAAAAACCTGGGAAAGGACCGTTTTGTTATTTCATTAAATGGATTGAAATATTACAACAAGACTGGCTTCAAGGATAAAGTGCTGCTGCTGAATATGGATAAAATGGCACCAAACGCTGATAGTCAGGAAAAAGTTGAAAAAGTTTATCCTTACAAGTTCAAGATGCTGTCAGTCAGTGATATTCAACAGCAGATATCAGCAAAAACTCCCGGCACATTATTTAATTTCCATGTGGGCCCGACAGAAGATCAGGGAGCAGGAAAGTGTTTTGAAATGATATTTGATGCTGAAGGGAACTTGTATTATTTTAATTCCCGAAAAATCACAAACGAAAACCCTGATGGTTTCAATATTAACGATTTCAATCAGATAAAATAAAGTCGGAAGTCGGAAGACATGAAGTTTGAAGTCGATTCTTAAAATATTTACAATCAGATAATTATCATTCTTTTTATTTACAGGTCTCACAACATTTTCCGTTATGATTGTTTAATATTAGAGATAAATAAATTATTTTTATCTCATGAATAGAATATTTTAAATGATTTAAAGAAATGGTCAACAAAGTAGTTGTTTATGAGGCCCTCAAGCGTACAGAAACTCCGGATTCCAGATCCAGATTGTCATTAAAGATCAGTGGTCAGGATAGTTTGATTTCTCTTCTGATACATGATATTTTTGGTGGAGAAATGCTCAAAACACGAAGAAACAAAAACTGGCACTTTTATAACCGTGATTGATGGTGAACGTGTGGATTTTACAAAAGAAGGAAAACTGGTTGAGAAAAAGGGATTCGAAGATATCCCGTCCAATCCCGATGAAATATATTTAGATCAGGCTGATTATTCAACCTTCTTCATGAGATTTGTTGACGCATTCGAAGAAACAGTCGGTCTGGATAACTTCAGACCCGGATTATCTGCATGATTTGCCCCCTTCTCTCATATCCTTCTTATAATAATTTATTTACCTAAATGTTGCGTACACCTTCAGCAACAAGATTTTTTTGAACAAAAGTCTTTCTGAATCTGTTCCAAATCATATCGTTTATTAAACAAAATACAATGAAATACAGACAACTTGGTAAAACCGGAGTGTTGGTTTCTGAACTTTGTTTTGGAACAATGACATTCGGAGGAAAAGGCTATTGGAAAGCAATTGGTCAACTACCTGAGGATGAGGCTACACAATTAGTAAAAACAGCTGTAGAGCGTGGGATTAATTTTTTTGATACTGCTAATGCCTATTCAGAAGGTTTAGCAGAAACATTATTGGGAAAAGCAATAAAAAATATCGGAATTAACCGCCAATCGGTTTTCATAGCCACAAAAGTTCGGCTCAGAATGGGAGAAGGAGCAAACCAGGTAGGATTATCGCGTCTTCATATTCTCGATTCAGTTGATGAAAGTTTACAACGTCTTGGCTTTCTCATATTGATATGCTGTATATCCATGGTGTTGATCCGGTAACTCCCATCGAAGAAACAATGAGAGCGCTTGAAGATGTCGTCAGATCAGGTAAAGTTCGTTATCTTGGAGTAAGCAATCATCCGGCATGGATGGTTATGAAGGCAAATAGTCTTGCCAGCACATATGGGCTGGTCGAAATTTGTTGCATCGCAAAATTTTTACAGCATTGCCAGTCGCGATATTGAGAGAGAAATTGTCCCTATGGCTCTAAGCGAAAATATAAGCATAATGCCATGGAGCCCTTTGGCCGGAGGATTTCTTTCAGGGAAATTTAAACGCGACATAAAAACAGCCGGGAACAGCCGGCGCGATGAATTTGATTTTCCGCCTATAAATAAGGAAAAGGCATTCGATATAATTGATGTAATGACAAAAATAGGCGACCGGTATAAAGTTTCAGCTGCAAGGGTGGCACTGGCATGGACCAAAGACAGGCCGGGAGTGACAAGCGTGATTATCGGTGCCAAAACCCACGATCAACTGCTCGATAACATTGCCTGTACAGAATTACAGCTGACGGGTGATGAATTAAAGGAGCTCGATGCAATCAGCGCCTTAACTCCCGAATATCCGGGATGGATGGTCGACAGGCAGATGATGGGAAGATTGCCGGAAACAAAGACCGCTTAAATAGAACAGAAGTGGCACAAGTTGCAAATATTGAAAACCTGTGCCCCAGGGAACACCTCATTCCTAATCTTTTTACCCTCTTCCCAACCTTCCCCCACGGGGGAAGGAGCAAAACCATCGTTTCCTCCGTGGGGGAAATAAGAAAGGGGGTTGCCTTTTAAAGGAGAGTTACTCAGGTTTAGATTACAATATAACTAGGCGAATAGATTGGAAATTTTGTTTACTTTTGCACACTTTTCTATAGTGCAGTATAATTCAATTCCAATCAGAAAATCTAATAAATGATTACAGCTTCAAACCTAAGTATCCAATTTGGCAAACGAATTTTATTTCAGGATGTTAACCTCATCTTTACTCCCGGCAATTGCTACGGTGTTATTGGAGCTAACGGAGCGGGTAAATCAACATTTCTGAAAATGCTTTATGGTGGTGTCGATTACAGAACCGGATCTGTTTCTTTTGGTCATGGTGAGAGGTTATCGGTTCTTAAACAGGACCATTTTGAATTCGATGAATTTACTGTTCTGGATACAGTCATGATGGGCCATTCTTCCCTATGGAATAATATGAAGGAGAAGGAGGTTCTCTATTTGAAATCTGATTTTTCAGATGCGGATGGAATCAGAGCCTCCGAGCTTGAAGAGAAATTTACCGAAATGGATGGATGGAACGCCCAGAGCAATGCCTCAAGTCTGTTAAGCGGGTTGGGAATTAAGGAAGAACAGCATGAAAAACTGCTTAAAGAGCTTTCAGGAAAAGAAAAGGTAAAAGTTCTGCTCGCACAGGCTCTTTTTGGTAAACCCGATAATCTTTTACTCGATGAACCAACTAACGATCTTGATCTGGAAACTGTAAACTGGCTTGAAAACTGGCTGTCGGAATTTGAAAACACAGTGCTTGTTGTATCGCACGACAGACATTTTTTAGATTCAGTATGTACACATATTATTGATATAGATTTTAGTCGCGTGCAGCAATTCTCGGGCAATTACAGTTTCTGGTATGAATCGAGCCAACTGGCTCTGAGACAACAACTCACTCAAAACAAGAAAGCTGAGGAAAAAAAGAAAGAATTACTTGAATTCATAGCACGGTTCAGAGCCAACGTCAAAAAGTCAAAACAGACAACAAGCAGAAAGAAAATGATAGAAAAGCTTAATATTGAAGAGATTAAGCCTTCTACGAGGAAATATCCGGGAATTATTTTTACACCGGGACGTGAACCAGGCAACAACATCCTGACAGTTAAGGGACTGACAAAAATTGTCGAAGGGAAAACCTTGTTCAAAGACCTGAATTTCAGCATGAATAAGAATGATAAAATAGTATTTCTTTCCCATGATTCACGTGCAATGACAACACTTTTCGAAATTCTTAAAGGCCATATAAAGCCTGATCATGGAACATTCGAATGGGGCCAGACTATTGTAAAGGCTTATCTGCCGCTCGAGAACGAAGAGTTTTTTAAAAAAGATATAACTGTTATAGACTGGCTGGCTCAATATTCAGAAGATACAAGCGAATTATACCTCAGAGGATTTTTAGGTAAGATGCTATTTTCAGGAGAGGATATTTACAAAAAGGTGAATGTTCTGTCGGGAGGGGAGAGGGTCAGATGCATGATCGCACGAATGATGATACGAAATGCAAATGTCATGCTCCTCGATACTCCGACCAACCACCTTGATCTGGAGTCGATTCAGGCCTTTAATAATACCCTGATAAGGTTTAAAGGAAATATCCTTATGTCATCACACGACCATGAATTTATTCAGACCGTTTGTAACAGGGTTATTGAGATCGGTCCGAAAGGAATGGTTGACAAGCAAATGGAATATGATGATTTCATTTCTGATGAAAGCCTGACCGAGAGAAGAAAGATCTTGTACTAGATTAAAAAAAACTTACACAGAGTTGCACAGACCTGCTCCCCCTTCCCAACCTTCCACCACGGGGGAAGGAGCAAAACCATCGTTTCCCCTGTGGGGGAAATAAGAAAGAGGGGTTATTTGATTAGAATACCATATTTTCTGTTACCAAACTTCTGAAGTATTACATTGCCGACAGGTAAGGAAGCACGGAAACACAGAGATGTTTTGAAAGGATGATCTGCGTTAATTTGCGAAATATGCGGGAAATCTAAATAAGATCTTTACTGTTTTTTATAAGCGAGTTTCAGTTTTATCGTGGTTTTCGTCATTGAAGTCATGCTGGCGCCTTTCTGGTAGTTGCCTCTGTTCTCATCCGACATCCCTTCATTTCTCATACCTCCGCCGTGCATGCCACCGCCTCTCATGCCTCCGCCGCCACGCATACCTCCGCCGCCCATTCCGCTTCTTCCCATTCCACCTTCTCCCATTCCGCTTCTCATGCCGCCACCCCTGTTACCGGATCCGCCGCTTGCTCCCGCTACAGGTTTTACCTTAATCTGATAGTTGAAAACTATATTTGAATCTGAAGGGACAAGTTCCTTTTTAAAAAAAGTTGAAAATGGAATGACAACTTCGTAGCTCATTATTCCCGATCGATCTATATCAATTGCAGCTGCAATGCCTGAATCATTTGGCTTATTAAGGGTTATTATTTTACCGGTTGAAGGTTTAAAGCCTGTCAGTTCAGCCTCTGTTGCTTCAGCAAGAAGTTTAAGTCTGAAAGTCGACCGTTCAGGTCTTACACCTGATCCTGATTGATTAGTTGTGTTTTCGTTTTTCATGAGATCAGGTACCTGGGAATTCCCGGCCGGATATTTCAGAACAATCGGAAATGATTTTTTCCCCAGTGTATCTATACTGAATTCCAGACCTGAGCGAAGTATCTTTGTCTGAAGGGCTTCGTTCGAAACGCTGCAGGCAAAATACAGGTTGCGATTATCATTCGAAATTGTATAGTTTATTCCTGATTCCTGATCATAAAACCTTAAGGGATTTGGCCATTCAGATAATTTCCCGTCGATTGTAACAGGCTTGCTTTGCCAGTTATCAGAGTAATAGATCTGGTGCGAACAGGAACAGAAAAGACATGCAATCACGATAGTCGAAACGAGTTTATTCATATTGTCAAGAATCAGAGAAAGTTTTATGCCGGAAAAGGGCATAGCTCTCCCCGGCTTAATTTCTTCTTAGACAATTACAATGAAACAAATATTCCTGATTATTTCTTTTTTGCACGAGTCCATTGAAAAGTGGGCTGTTGCTGACCATCCTTGTTTTCAATAGCGACCATCTCCACATCAAGTATATCGTTTTGTTGCCTTACAAGCCATTCAAGATGCGACACGGGTTCGTAGATGGCATCGTAAGTACTTGCCATCTGATTTGCTACAGTTGTATCTTCCGGAGTCACGTAAGTCTTGTTACAGATGCTGTCTCTCCCAAACCTGTGAATAACTACAGCATGCTTTTCCTGTAACACCAGAAATGTAGATGTGTCGTGAACCATTGCCTTAAGATTATAAACAGCATCGGAAAATTCAGATCTCACTTTGCTGATCGGATATCCTACACGGCTCTGGCTGAAGCCGGTAAGGCTCAAAGCCAGTAAAAAAAGTATCAATAAGTTTTTCATTAGAAATGTGTAAAGTTTTTAAATGTATTTTGTATCACTCACCTCAATCCATCCTCCCCATCCATTCAAAATCCGCATTGGAAATTAACCAATCCAGTCTACACCTAAAGACAATTATGTACAATGAAAGATGTCAGATCAGGACTCTATACATAAATTTCATCATTGAGTGACAAAGATAGAACATTTAGATGTTGGTTATTATTGCGTGAGAATAATAATATTTTTGATGCTGGAAATAGGCGAATTTGTGGCAGGATTACCTTCGGTGATCCTGTATAGGGGTGATTCAAAAGAAAAGCCTGTCATCACTGCGTTTCGTGTGTGATCCTGGTTAGGGGTGATTCAAAAGAAAAAGCCTGTCGTTCGCTTCGCTCATTTTCGGGCTTTTGTCTTTCCTTTTGCTTATGAAAGCGAGCTTTCATAAGCAACGGAAAACAAAAGCCCGGCACTATCGTGCCAGGCTTTTTCTTTTGTCGGGGTGGCAGGATTCGAACCTGCGACCCTCTGGTCCCAAACCAGATGCGCTAACCGGGCTGCGCTACACCCCGAAACTCGAAGCGCAAAAGTATTATAATTTTTCTGATTTCATAATATATCACATCTATTTTGAAAATTTTAATCTTCATTCGATGCCGAAACTGATAGTAATCAAACTTTTTCAATTTCGCAGACAGTTCCCCAACTCATTGATGCAGAGGATGGAGGAAACATTCGTATAATTCGTATGTGAAATTTTCAATTTTAAAACAAAATTGTTTAACTTTATTATGAATTAAATCGTTGAGAGTCAGGTAAAGGTGGTGTATGATAAAGCAGATGAGCATTTTAAGAGCTTCTTTAATTGACTGACAAACCCTGTATCGTTCGAAATCAGATACTTTTAAAAACTATCTCTATGAAATTTTTACGGTCGTCAGTTTTAATTTTAGTTGTTTTTCTGATTCACAGCTTTACGATTGATCTTCCAAAGAGTGACCTTCCAAAAATGGACCTGCATGCTCATCTTAATTATGGCCCGCAAAATACCGGGGTAACAGCATCTCAGGCTTATGAAAAGGCTGCGGAACTTTCGAAAAAAATGGGTGTTACTTTTGGGATTGCTGAAGAATTCGGTAGCAACAATGTCAGATGGAACGACAGCACCCTGCTTACCAGGATCGCTCTTGCAAAAAAATACAATCTCTACCTTGGATTACAGGTCAGCCGTCGCGATTGGCACGATATCTTTTCCATGGAGAATTTAAGCAAACTGGATTTTATTCTTGCTGATGCAATGATTTTTAAGAATAAGGCTGGAGATATTATGCATATATGGATCCCGGGCGTTCCACTGGGAGACACTCAGGATTTTATGGATCTATATGTTGCTCATAATCTGAAAGTGTTGTCCGAACCGATTAATATCTGGGCGAATCCGACTTATCTTCCCGATCAGCTTATTTCTAGATATGATGAGTTATGGACAGATGTACGCATGAAGAGCCTCATTGATGCTGCAGTGAAAAACAATGTTGCAATAGAGATCAATTCACGTTACAAGATCCCGAAGGCAAAATTCATTAAAATGGCAAAGGAAGCAGGCGCACATTTTACTTTTGGAACCAATCAGCACGGCGATGGCATTGGCGAAATTGAATGGTCGGTTAATATTGCAAACGATTGCGGATTGACAAAGGACGACTTCTTTGTTCCTAAAAGAAAATTGCAGGATAAATGAGAAGATTAGATTATTGTTTTTGGCTTATTATCATGTGATTAAATTTTCAAATGAAAGATGTTGAACTAAAGATATTGCCGATAAAAGTGATATGGATCTTTTTGAGCATACTTCTTATATTTAACGGTTGTCTGTGGTTTCTTGGTCATCTTGACCGGCTGGGGGTATTTAATATTTCATATCCGGTCATTGCTATCGTGGCAGGTGTATTCTTTCTGTCCGGCCGGTCGGAAATTGATAAATTATCGATCAGGGCAAAAAATAAGTCAATATTGATAAACTGGCACGGATGGATCCGTGGGAAAGAAATAAAATTTGATGATATCAGAGTTATATATTTACGAAGATACGAAGTAGTTATTATAAGGACAGAATTAAAGGTACTGAAGCTTCGCATTGATAACCTTGAAGTCACTGAGAAGAAAGCTATCTATGATTTTTTTACGGAATTATCAAATAAGGAATCTTTAACTCTTGAAAGACAATTTGATCTTTAATCTTTAATCTGATTATAATGAAAAAGTGTTTACTTATTTCTGGATTCATCTTACTATTGATAAGTTGCCGGCTGCCTGATAAAAAAGTTATTGTAGCTGAGTTTAGTGTCAACAAATCATTATTATCCGATAACGCATTTATTTCAAAAACGGGCTTTAGCATATTTCCACCTAAAAACTGGTCAAAAATTGAAAGTTATGATTCAACTCTGCAAAAAAGAGTTTTCAATCGTCTGGACAATAAGTTACTTGCAATTTATAAATCAGACACTTCAAATTGTGCCTTTATAATATCGGAGCTGCCTGAAACGAACTTTCACGAAATAAAACGGCCATTTGAAAAACAAAATTCTTTCTCTTCGCAAGATTCTGTCTGGACAAGTGTTCAATCTTCTTCTTTTAAATATAAAGACTATGAAATGATCCAGGTAGTTTCTCAAAATTCAGAAATAATTATTTTTAAATTATTTGTTCATCGTTTGTCAGAACTTTTTGAACTAGATTATGTTATACCCCGAAATGAAATAAATATTAACATGCAATCTGTTGAATCCTCAATAGGATCTCTTAAGTAGATATAATAATAAATATGTAAAGTTATGAAAACAAGGAAATCGGTTTTTGCAATATTCCTTATTGCAATTCTTCTATCGTCATGCATGACACTCACTCATGTTGTTGGAAATGGTGCAACTTCCGGAGTTAGTACTGAGAAAAAACAATGGTATGCTCTCTGGGGCTTGGTGCCTATAAATACAGTTGACTCTAAAGCAATGGCTGCCGGAGCCAGTAACTATACCATAAAATCACAGGTAAAATTTATAGACTATGTAATTTCAGCTTTTACTGGTATTGTGACTATAAATTGTCAAACAGTCACAGTTCAGAAATAATAACTATTTGAGGATCACAGATTGTCTTTATTATTCCTTATTTCTTTATAGCCTCCATACTATAGGCTATATCTGATATTCTTGAGTTTTTATCAAGTGTAACTATATATCCGCTTTTTGAATCAAAGAATTTACCCCTCACGAAATACCACTTATTGTCAATCTTTAAGTGTTCTTTATCTTCTGTGCTGGTCCAGCTTATAGGGAAAAGTTTGTCGAGTGAAGTCTCAAAGATTTTTGCGTCGGCACTGGTTCTTAAGTAAAATTCTTTTCTTACCAGTGATAAAAGAGTATTAAGGCTGTCACTACTGCTCACATATTCAATACCTTTCCCATCTTGCATTACAAATAAAAAAGCCGAAGTTCCTGCATCGCCAAAAGAGAAACCGGCATACACTTTAAAGAAAGTTCCATTGAATACTTTCTCAAGTGTATCCGAAACAATTTTTTCTTTACTTGTGGAAACTTTTGAGTTGATAAAATTATCAAGAAGTGAATTTTCTTTTTCAGATATCTCCTGAGCATTTAATTTCAGGAAAGAAAAAGCAAAAATAATGAGACAAAAAATTGATTTCTTCATAATAGCGTTGTTTTTATCCAAGATAGGAATTATTTACCAGATATGAACTATATCACATACCATTCAAAAAACTTCAAAAAATATCTTTAACTTCGTTTGATTAACCTGAAATTAAGGTCGAATATTAACCTCTAAGTTGATAAACTCATGAAAATAAATGTTGTAATTGTAATAATTGCTGCGACATTGATGTCCTGTACAGGGAAAACTGAAGTTACAAAACCATCTTCTATACAAGGAACATGGCTTCTTCTTAAAGGTACTCTTATCGATAAGGGCAAAACCACTGTTACCGATTATACCAAAAACACATCCTTTATTAAGATCATTAACGATACCCATTTTGCCTTTTTGCAGCATGATCTGACCAAAGGACAGGATTCAAACGCTGTATTTGTTGCAGGTGGTGGCCGGTACTCACTTACCGACAGTTCATACACTGAACATCTGGAATACTGCAGTGCCAGGAATTGGGAAGGGAATGATTTTAAATTCACTTATTCAGTTAAGGACGATACCTTGATAATTAAGGGTATTGAAAAGGTTGAAAGTGAAGGAGTGAACCGGGTAAACATTGAAAAGTATATCAGGATGAAGAAATAGTCCTGAAAAAGAATTTTATCACCACACTCTGGCTATTTTGACGTAATTCTGATTTCTGGCACAGAAATTGTTCATTAAAAGGTAGACAATTAACCTGATCAGAATATGGAAAAATTCAAACTATTTTTTTTAGTCTTGAGTTTATTATTCACCCGGTTTGCTTTTGGTCAAAATGAACATGCCCAATACAAGTCTTCTGATGACTCACTCAAGATCATTGAGAAAGTGTATCTCCATGTGGACCGCGATAGCTACTCTGCAGGAGATGATATCTGGTTCAAAGCCTACATGATCGATGCGGTTGACCGGCTTCTTACGGAGCATAGCAGCAATCTGCATGTCGAACTAATCTCTCCTTTTTCCGAAATAATCTCTTCGAGGATAATACGGCTCGAAGGCGGAAAGGGGAACGGCGATTTCAAACTGCCGGCTGATATAAAATCGGGGAGGTACAAAATACGTGCCTACACCAATTATATGAGAAATTTCAGCGACCGGCTGTTTTTCACCAAAGAAATTATTGTTATTAATTCAGCCGGTCCAGACACGACTCCGTCTGAAGTGAAATATGTGGAAAAACAGATTAATCTGAGCTTCTTCCCAGAAGGTGGTTCTCTTTTAGATAATGTCTCTTCAAATGTTGCTTTTAAGGTTGAAAATAACCTTGGAAAAGGTTGTAATGTTTCAGGTAAGATCTTCTCTTCAAATGGTGAAATGATCACAACATTTAAAACTGCTCATCTTGGAATGGGATCGTTCTTCCTCAGGCCGATGCCTGGGTTAACCTATTATTCTGTTTACAGAGGAGCAGACAGCGTCGACTTCAAAACTCAGTTACCAGCAAGTTTCCCTGTTGGTGTGACATTCAGTGTTTCGACAAACCAGGATAATGATCTATTACTTACTGCAAAAACAAACCCACAAACCCTGGCAGACATTTCGGACAATGAGTTATTACTAACTATTTCAATAAGAAAAGAAGTTCATAAAATCATACCCTTTAAAATCAACTCTCCTGTTACAAGCTTCATTATCCCAACTTATGATCTTCCTGACGGAATAATTATGTTGACGCTTTCAGGTCCGAAAGATCTTCCTCTCGCCGAAAGGCTCGTCTATATTGAGCATGAAACCCCGGTGAGGATTCAAATCAAGCCGGATAAATCCACATACAACAAGAGAGAACCGGTATCCCTTAAAATATCCCTGCCCGGAGACTCCGCAACTGAAAGAAACGGGAATATCTCCCTTGCTGTAGTAAATGAAAACCTACTGGAGAACAATTCTCCATATCCAAGAACTATATCATCATGGTTTCTGCTTGAATCTGATGTTCGAGGAAATGTTGAGGATCCTTCATATTATTTTGATCCTGCAAATCCTGACAGGCTGAAAGATCTTGATCTTTTATTACGTACTCAGGGTTGGCGGGATTTTCAATGGAAGTATGATAAAGAGTATTTCCCCCCGGAGAATGGATTCACAATATCAGGAAGATTAAGAAAATATTATTTGGACAAAGCAATTGAAGGTTCCAGGGTAAGTATCGGGATTTTCGGTAGTATAAGTTCATTTTTGACAACAGTTCCTGTAGATTCTTCAGGATTATTCATCCTTTCAGGAATTGACATTACCGGAGAGGCAAGGTTGGTTGTAACCGGGATTGGTAAAAAAGATCGCCTTAAGGGATGGATGTTTTTAGATTCAACTATAATCGTTCCACCAAAAGTGACAGATAGTCTTTTACCAGTTTCAGTCTTAGTTGAAAAGAAATGGAGCATTCTGAAAACCTATTATGAAATTAATGAAGCTATTAAAAAGAAATACAAGCTTTCTGACACGATAAATCTTGGGGAAGTAAAAATAACAGCTGAACGGCATAAAGATCCTCAGACTGTTAAAATCGAGAGAAGTCGTTTGATGTACGGCAGCCCGGACAGTGAAGTAAAAATCACAGAGGATATGATAAGCTATCCTTACCTGATCGAAATATTAAGAGGACATGTTGCTGGTGTTGAAGTTATAGGTTCATATCCTGATTACGATATCCGAATCCGGGGACTCGGTTCCATACATGAAATGGGACCACCTCTTATACTTATTGATGGTAACCAGGCTTATTCTGGCGATCTGGTCACAATGCCGATCAATGCTGTTGACAGGATAGATGTATTGAAATCAGTGGCTACTGCAAGCATTTTTGGAATTAGAGGTTCAAATGGAGTTATCAACATAATTACGAGGGCAGGTGGTCCAATGTATGTACCTGTAAGATATTCTGTGAATCACAGGTTTTCGGGATACAGTACTCCAAGGATTTTCTATTCACCTACACACGTGAACGATTATAATTCAGACTATAATCCTGATCTGAGGTCAACTCTTTACTGGGATCCCGACATAAATCTGAAGGATAACGAAGAAGTAGATCTGAATTATTATAACGGAGATAATACATCATTTGTAAGGATAAGTGCTGAAGGAATTACCACTTCAGGGATTCCGGTAACCGGAAAAGCTGAATACGAAGTCAGATAAATTTTCGCTTTTAATTATATAATATGAGAGCACGATTTTTTATTTCGGTTTTGTCAGGGTTGTTCTTCATCCAGACTTCTGCGGTTTCCGGAGGTATTTATCAACAAATTTCTTCTTCTGATGACTCACTCAAGATCATTGAGAAAGTGTATCTCCATGTGGACCGCGATAGCTACTCTGCCGGAGATGATATCTGGTTTAAGGCCTACATGATCGATGCGGTTGACCGGCTTCTTACGGAGCATAGCGGTAATCTGCATGTCGAACTAATCTCTCCCTTTTCCGAAATAATCTCTTCGAGGATAATACGGCTCGAAGGCGGAAAGGGAAACGGCGATTTCAAACTGCCGGCCGATATAAAATCGGGGAGGTACAAAATACGTGCCTACACCAATTATATGAGAAATTTCAGCGACCGGCTGTTTTTCACCAAAGAAATTATTGTTATTAATTCAGCCGGTCCAGACACGACTCCGTCTGAAGTGAAATATGTGGAAAAACAGATTAATCTGAGCTTTTTCCCAGAAGGAGGTTCGCTGGTAGATAATGTCTCTTCAAATGTTGCTTTTAAGGTTGAAAATAACCTGGGAAAAGGTTGCAAAGTGTCAGGTAAGATCTTCTCTTCAAATGGTGAACTGATCACAACATTTAAAACTGCTCATCTTGGAATGGGATCGTTCTTCCTCAGACCAATACCCGGTTTGACCTATTATTCTGTCTACAGAGGAGCAGACAGCGTTGACTTCAAAGCTCAGTTACCAGCAAGTTTCCCTGTTGGTGTGACATTCAGTGTTTCGACAAACCAGGATAATGATCTATTACTTACTGCAAAAACAAACCCACAAACACTGGCAGACATTTCGGACAATGAGTTATTACTAACTATTTCAATACGAAAAGAAGTTCATAAAATCATACCCTTTAAAATCAACTCTCCTGTTACAAGCTTCATTATCCCAACTTATGATCTTCCTGACGGAATAATTATGTTGACGCTTTCAGGTCCGAAAGATCTTCCTCTCGCCGAAAGGCTCGTCTATATTGAGCATGAAACCCCGGTGAGGATTCAAATCAAGCCGGATAAATCCACATACAACAAGAGAGAACCGGTATCCCTTAAAATATCCCTGCCCGGAGACTCCGCAACTGAAAGAAACGGGAATATCTCCCTTGCTGTAGTAAATGAAAACCTACTGGAGAACAATTCTCCATATCCAAGAACTATATCATCATGGTTTCTGCTTGAATCTGATGTCCGAGGAAATGTTGAGGATCCTTCATATTATTTTGATCCTGCAAATCCTGACAGGCTGAAAGATCTTGATCTTTTATTACGTACTCAGGGTTGGCGGGATTTTCAATGGAAGTATAATAAAACTTATTTCTCACCAGAGAATGGATTTATGGTATCTGGGAAAATAAGATTCCGCAAAAACAAGCCTATTGAAGATCCAAGGGTCAGTATCGGAATATTTGGAGGTAAGAGTACATTTTTAAAATCAGTTCCGGTTGACTCAACCGGGAGGTTCAAATTGAGTGGAATAAACTTTACAGGACAGGCAACTCTGATTGCAACCGGAATTGGTAGCAAGGATCATCCGGATGGTGTAATGACCCTGGATTCAGTAAAATACAATCCACCTGAAGTATCTGACAGTCCGTCCATAGTGACAAAGTTAATTGAGAACAATGAGAACAGATATAAATCCTATTATACAATTAATGAAGCCATAAAAAAGAAATACAAACTATCCGATACAATCAATCTTGGAGAAGTAAACATAATTACTGAGCGTCATAAAGATCCTCAAACTGTCAAAGTAGAGAAGAGCCGTTCAAAATATGTTCAACCTGATGCTGAATTGATTGTTACCGAATCAATGAATAGCTATCAAAATATTCCTGAGCTTCTTAGAGGTAAAATAGCAGGAATGGAGGTTATTGGTCCCAGAGACGGGGATTATTTTATTTTTTTCCGTGGAATATCTACAATTTATGGTTCAAGACAACCTCTCGTCTTGATAGATGGAAATCCTGTTTCCTTTCAGGATATAACCATTATGCCGATAATTAACATTGACAGGATTGATATATTGAAACGAGTAAGCTCGACTGTTGGCTTAGGGATACAGGCAGCCAGTGGAGTCATCAACCTTATAACCAAGGCAGGCGGTGTGCAAGCTGCGTATAAACCAGTAAATTATTCAGCGAGACTTAAGTTTGCAGGATATAATGAGTCGCGGATTTTCTATTCTCCGCAGCATTTGCCTGATTCAAAATCCGACCTTAATCCTGATCTCAGGTCGACCCTGTATTGGGAACCTGACGTCAATCTTAAGGGTAATGAAGAAGTAGTATTGAATTATTACAATGGAGATAATCCATCGATTGTAAGAATTAATGCTGAGGGAATCACTACTTCAGGGATACCTGTGACCGGAAAAGCTGAATACGAAGTGAAATAGAAATGACATGCCTGCATATGAGATTTCTTAATTTAGTCATATGAAAAAGATTTTGACAGTTTTTGTGGTGTTTTTAGTTTGCTTTTCATCCGCCAGATGCCAGATCTTTAAAGGAACAGTATATGACCGGTTAACTGACAGTACTTTAAGCTCAGCTGTGATCTATATCAGCGGAACATCATTAGGAACATATTCCGATACGCATGGTAATTTTGAGCTTGACATCTCCGGATATAGCTCCAAACCTGTAACAATCAGTCTGATTGGGTATTACTCGGTCACATTATCTGAACATAGCAGTAATAAAATGTATAAAGTATATCTTTCTACAAAGATTAATGAATTAAATGAGGTTGTAGTTAACGGGAAAAAAGGGAATTGGGAAACAAACCTCAAAACATTTAAAAATGAATTTCTCGGCAAATCCAAAAATGCGACGAAGTGTGATATTCTTAATGAAAAGGATCTTCGGTTTTCTAATATTCATGACAGTATATTGACCGCATTTTCCTTAAAACCTCTGGTTATTCTGAACAAAACTCTCGGTTACACTATCACATACTATCTTGATAAATTTACATATTCCTATGAAAGTGAAGGAACACGAGTCTATAATGAAAAATGTTTTATTCTTGGAAACTTTATAATCAAGGATAATTTATCAACGCTAAATGAATCTGAAAGACGCACGGTAATTGAAAACAGAAGGCATGCTTATCTCGGATCAAGGATGCATTTTTTCCGGTTACTTTATTCAGGGAAACTCAATCACAGGGGAAGATATGTTATTTCGCTAACAGATGGATCTTCTCAATTTCCAATATTTATAATCAGAACTGATATTAATTCGGAATCTTTTGAGATAAAAAAGGACAGCCTCTCCGCGTATCTTAAATTTGAAAAAGAATTTTCTGTAACTTACAGGGGCATTGAATCTAAAATTTTTATAAAAAAGGATTCAGTCTACTTTGAAAAATATGGATTTTACGATCCTTTTGGTGTAGATTTTTCAGGTAATATGTCAGATAAGCGAATGGGCGATCTTTTGCCGTATGAATACATATTAAATTAAAAGAGAACCTGATGCCGGTGAGAAAACAGGAATAATGAAAGTATGAGATTGCTGAGTTATATATATTCAGATTCAATACCCGAAAATTATGAGAAATTCATTCCTTATTTTTTTCCAGTTTCTGTTCACTATTCTTTGCCTCAGTTCATGTGCAACTTATCAGATTCCGTTAGAAAGCCTTAAACTGCAATTTGCCGGAATTGATTCATCAAAGCTTGCCAGGGTTATAGTTACCAATCGAAGGGGAGAAGAAGAATATACTTTTTTGAAAAATCCGATAAAAGTCCTTAAGTGTATTGATAGTGATAATAATCCTATGATTATATATCCTACTCCGCGTTTAATGATGATAGTGACTGATAAAAATTATAAAAAAACAAAACTCAGCTTTGACAGAGTTTATTTGAGTAAAAATTATTTATATGGCCAGTCATTGCTGATATCTGAGGTACTGATAAAGATACCACTAGATGATATAACAGAGGTCCAGGTAATGGACGACAGAAGAAAATTTGAATATGGTAATATAGAGATCTCCGACAAACTAAAATAAGCAGGATATGACTCAATTATACACAAAATTAGCGGGGATCTATCACGACATGTACCAGCATGTGTTCGACTATGATAAAGAATTTTCATTTTATGATTCAATTTTGAAGAAGAATAATTGCAACAAGATACTTGAAGTTGGTTGTGGTTCGGGAATGCTGGCAAGGCGATTTTTGAAAAACGGATATGATTATCTGGGATTGGACCTGTCGGATGAAATGCTTGAAATTGCACGAACCGAAGTGAATACCAATGCATTTATTCATTGCGACATGCGTAATTTATCGTTCGAAAGGCAGTTTGATTCTGTGATGATAACCGGCCGGTCAATTGCTTACCTTACGGAGAACCTGGATATTATTATCACATTGTCAGGCATACATAATTCTTTAAAAGACAGAGGAATCCTGGTGTTTGATCTGTTTGAGGCAAATGGGATTTTCGATAACTTTAATGATTTTGAACAAAATATCGAACACAACGGTAAGAAGATTAAAAGAATAAGCAAATTGAAAAAGAATCTCAAGACAGGCTGGACATATGACTGGTACGCAAAGTATATAATCGAGAATGATGGCGATGTTAAAGAATATAACGATCTTACCACTTTAAGAGCTTTTACTAAAGACGAAATTCTGCTGTTTCTGAAATTGACTGACTTTAAATTAGTGGAAATAATTGATGCCGGAAAGGCATTTACAGTAATAGCAGTGAAAAACTAAATTATTGAAAAGATTTGTGAAGTTATGGCAATTAAAAACATAGTATTTGATTTTGGTGGCGTTTTAATGGACTGGAATCCAAGATACTTTTACAAAGATATTTTCACGGACAAATCAGAAATGGAGTACTTCCTTTCTGAAATTTGCGGTCCTGCATGGAGCATGAAACAGGATGCCGGTTATCCGCTGGCAGAGGCAACAAAAGAACTTCAGGATCAGCATCCAAAATACCGGAACGAGATTGAAATGTTTCATCAGAACTGGGATGTGATGCTCGGGGGTGAAATTCTCGAAAACACTAAATTACTTATACCATTAAAATCGAAATACAGACTTTTTGGATTGACAAATTGGTCGGCCGAATATTTTCCTATCGTATACGACCGGTATCCATTTTTCAGGAACTTCGAAGGAATTGTCGTTTCAGGGCAGGAAAAAATGGTCAAACCGGATAAGGAAATCTTTGAACTGCTTCTGACAAGATATAATCTGCTTCCCTACGAATCTTTGTTTATTGATGATAACCTGCCAAATATTGAGACAGCAAAAGAACTCGGGTTTTTTACAATTCACGTGAATGGCAATATGAAACTCTGGGATCAATTATTAGAAATCAGATTGTTATAAAAACGAATTATTTCAATGATGTTCGCTAAATGCAATAATCTATTCACATGGTAAAATCCAGACTTTGACCTCAATCTAAACCTCAACCATAACCTTAACCTAATTCTTGGCATTATGTAACTAAAAATGAATCATTATGAAAAGGCAGGCATCTTTGTTCAGAAATTTTCTGCTTCTGTTTTCGGTTTTACTTGTCATCAGTTGTTCGGCCGGTCGCGAGAAAGCTGTAATTCAACCTCCTGAGGAACTATACGGGCAGTTATTTTATGACGTTCAGTCTGATGTGAATATTTTCGCCGACTGCAAAACTTTCGTTGATTGTGTCCCTTTATTCCAGCCTGAAGTAATAAAAGAGAAATATTCTGCTCTTAAGAACAGATCTGATTCATCAATCCGGACATTTCTAAAAAACAATTTTAAAATACCAGGTAATGAGTCTGATTACATTTCTGATTCGTCTTCAGTAAATGAACATATTTCGAAGTTGTGGGATGTATTGAAACGACAACCTGATGAGATCAGATCGGGAACCTTAATACCTCTCCCTTATCCGTATATTGTACCCGGGGGCAGGTTCAGGGAAATTTATTATTGGGACAGCTATTTCACTATGCTTGGGTTAAAGGAAGACCACCATTTTGAACTGATACAGAATATGGTAGACAATTTTTCATATTTGATTGAAAAATCAGGATATATTCCCAATGGAAACCGGACATATTACCTGGGTCGTTCACAGCCGCCTTTTTATTCCCTGATGATTTCTCTTCTTGCCGGAATTAAAGGCGATTCCATTTATACACATTATCTTAAGTATATGGAAAAAGAATATGAATTCTGGATGGATGGCACATCAAAACTTGCAGACACGGTGAGTGAATTCAGAAGGATTGTCAGGCTAAAAGATGGAGAAATTTTGAACAGATACTGGTCTGACAGCGATTTGCCCCGCGCTGAAAGCTATCGCGAAGACATCAAAACTGCTGATGAAGCAGCTCTGAAAATTCATGGTATACAAAAGGAATACGTATTTCGAAATCTGAGAGCAACCGCTGAATCGGGATGGGATTTTTCGAGTCGCTGGTTGTCTTCCGACAGTTCTGGTTATAAGTTATTCACGATTCATACCACTGATATCATCCCGGTTGATTTGAATTCATTATTATTCAATCTTGAGAATACGCTTTTCAAATGTTATCAATTAGCCGGAAATGATCAGAAAGCTGCATTTTATAAGTCCAGGTCCGAATCGCGTCAAAAAGCAATTCGCAAATATTGCTGGAACGAGAAAAAGGGTTTTTTTATGGATTATAATTTCAAAAAACAAAACCAGACAGAAATTTTTTCCATTGCAGGAATGTATCCGTTATTTGTAATGTTGGCAAATACAAATGAGGCAAACGCTGTCGCTGAGAATATAGAAGAAAAATTCCTTAAACCAGGCGGTGTGCCGGCTACTTTAAATAATACAGGTGAGCAATGGGATGCCCCTAATGGCTGGGCTCCCTTAATATGGATAACAATTTCAGGATTGGAAAATTATAATTTTAATGATTTAGCCGCAAAGATAAAAGTCCGGTGGCTTGGCTTAAATAAAAAAGTATATAAAGCTACTTTTAAGATGCTGGAAAAATATGATGTTGAGGATACTACAAAAAAAGGAGGAGGAGGGGAGTATCCAAATCAGGATGGTTTTGGCTGGACTAATGGAATATACCAAAAGTTGTCCAAAACCCTTTAGGCCATAGTCATAAACTTAAGGGGTTGAATTTAAAAGAACAAGGAGATGCCATAGAAATAAAGGGCAAAGTATTGAATTTATGGATGATAGATTTTCCCTCCTTCAAAAGGACTAATCTTACATCACATCTTTTTACAGGATTGTTGCATAAGAGAAAGGGATCCTTCATTTCACTGGTACTCCGCATGCTACGTACCCGTGAAATTCAGGATGACAATGCAATTGGGGTTTATTGGGAAGGAAGCGGCGCCTTTTGAATCAAATTTTCTAAACAATTGAATATTAGCACAAAAGGCGCCGCTTCCTTCCCATATCATCTCATAATAACCTGTCATCCTGAATCTTCCGCAATAAAATATGGAGTAAATGACAATTTTTATCTTGCGGAAGATGAAGGATCTCCCAGGGATTACCTGAATTTTAATAAATGTGATGTAAGATTAGTTCAAAAGGGGACCAGCCGCACAGCCGCAGAGGGTCCCCCCTCAGGTCTTCCCTTGATATGGCAATCAGTGCATGAAACAAAATGAATATTATTCTTACTCGACTTGTCAGAATAAGTTGTATTCATTTTCTCCACATCCAGCTTGCAGTTTGAAATGGCGGGATGACATGTTTTACATGACGCTGTTGCAGAGTTGGAATGTGAATCGTGACAAGCCAGGCAGCTTATCCCTTCATGCACACCCCTGGGAGTCCGATCATCTCCGGTATCATCCATATTGAATGCATTTGGTGAATGGCATTGAAGACACAGGCTCTGATTTGGATCTGTTGAGATTTTTAGTTCAGCACCGTGAAAATTGATCCCCTGCGGCTTTAGCAACGAGACTGGAAAATACATGCTATCACGCCTGTAATAGAATGAAGTTAATGTTTCTGTCTTCCGTGCATAATGCAGTGCACCTGGTATTTCGAGATTTTGTCTTACAGCCGGATTGCCTTGCTGATGCACCTGGTGACAGGAGAAACAGGGAATAGCGGGTCGGTCAGTAAGACCTGTATCTTTTAATTTCCACGGACCTGCGGTATCAAGCGGTTCGACTATATCATGAACAGTGCCCTTGTCAAAAAACATACCGTGGCATCGCAGACAATCTTCATAAATAGTTTCTGTCTTATTATGGGCAGTATTTAGGAAGACCTCGGAATAGTTCATGGCATGCCCTCCTGAATTCCATTTTGCATATTCTGTCTGGTGGCAACCTTTGCATCTCTGCATTACCTGCAAGCGCTGAATTTCAGAGATTTTTACATCCTCTGTTCTTATTTTGTTATTATGATGAAAAAGCATGGCTCCCTTTTCTTTCAGACTGTGAATTCCTTCGCTCAGGGCCGTCCCATGACATTCCTTGCAGGCTATGTTCCTGTGTGTCGAAGCCGTCCAGATATCGACCGAATGTGAAATTTCATGACAGCTTGCACAGGTTTTCGATGGTGACGCGGCATTCCACTGTGAGTATGAGGCAAGCATTGCAACAATCAGAATAAGAATAACTGAGGTAATAATTAATATCTTTTTCATCTGTTTTTGTAATCTTTTTAAACCAAAAATCTGAGGTAATGTTACCTCATCATCGTTCCTTTCCACATTTCTTTGATATGACCGGCAACCCAAAAACCCAGTGATAGTATTGTAAGAGCCGGATTATAACCCCCATTATTGACATGAAGGCTGCCATCAGCAATGAAGACGTTATCGATCTCATGCAACTGGCCATATTTATTTGTTACGGACGTTTTGGGATCATTCCCCATCCTGCAGGTACCGGCTTGATGCTGGCTGGGAGTACTCTCTTTGCCCGGAACAGACTGCCATGTCTGAACAGCGCCGGCTTCCTTAAGCCATTTTTCTGCTTTATCAGCAAGAAAATGAGCAACTTTAATATCATTATCGTGTCTTAATCCACTGATCCTCGCTACCGGTATCCCCCAGAAATCCTTAACTAATGGATCCACATCAACCATTTTGTCAAATACAGGCATTTCCTGCACCGGTCCATGCACTGCAATATGCCGCTTAAAATATTTTTTCTGAAAATCTTTATGATCCTTGCCCCATATACGGCTGCCTGCAGGCCGTATCCCCGAAAACTGGTAAGGCATTCTGATAAATTCATTGCATAATACACCACCTCCGATTACATCAGGAAAACGATGATTGAAATCATTAACTGCAATACATGCACCGGGGCCCACATCGTCATATACTTCGTCATCAAACAGGCCATATGCTCCACAATAGGCATGATCCTGAATATTTTTACCCACCCAGCCATTGTTGTTCCCGGCTCCTTTCGGGAACAATTTCGATTTTGAATTCAGAAGTAGTCTTGCTGTTTCGCTTGCTGAGGCAGACACTACAACTATGTCGGAAGTCTGTTCCTGAAGTTTATTTTCAGCATCAAAATATCTGATCCCTCTGGCTTTACCTCTGTCGTCGACTATTATTTCGCTCACCATGCAGTTTATCCGAAGCTCACAATTTCCTGTTTTTAGTGCAACAGGGATGACCGTGTTCTGAGTTCCGGCTTTTGCACCCACAGGACAGGCGAAACCTACACATGTCCGCATGCGTATGCAGGCGGGACGCCCATTATACGGAACTGAATTGCGAAGCATGGGTATTGGAAAAGGGTGCAGACCTAGTCTTGTTGCTGCTTTTTCCAGAATTATGCCCTCCCTGTTGTATGAGAAGCCGGGCATCGGATAAGGCTTCTTTCTTGGGGGCACAAATGGATCGTTTACCGGATCGCCTGCAACACCTAACTCATATTCAGCTTTCTCATAATAAGGTTCCAGATCATCATAGCTCAAAGGCCAGTCATCGAGAGTGCTACCGGCTACAGAGCCGTATTTTGATTTAAGATGAAAATCATCAGGCTGGAATCTCCATGCCATTGCTCCATAGCTGACTGTCCCGCTTCCTACGCAGGCAGCGTTATTTCCATAGCTCCAATCGTTGGGAAAAACCTTTCTCCACCCGTTTTTACCATCAGGGGCCATTCTCCAGTTACGTTCATTATCTGGCCCGTATCCGCATTTGAGAGGGAAAGTCCTTTGAGAAGTGAGCTCATCATCACCATGCTCATCGTAAGTGTGCCACCGTCCGCGTTCTATGAGAACAACGGAGAGACCACCCGTTGCGAGTTCCTTTGCAACAACACCGCCACCGGCTCCCGCACCTACCACAACCGCATTAACATGTTTATTTGTCATTTTCTACGGATTTAGGTTTGTATATACGCCAGCTCAGATCTTTATATCTGTTTTGACCGATAACATTCGGATAATCAATCCCGATCATGCGATAGCTGATATAGCCCCGGTTTCCGCCATGAATTGGGCTTCCGTAAAAACCCTGTAAAGAATGCTGTCTGACCATGTCAAAGAAATCAGCAGCAGAATGATCTTTCCAGTAATCACCTTGAAATTCTCCCTTCTCAGTTTTTTCAAGGATTGCCGTTTGTTCTCCGAAAGGAAGTTCTTCAAACTTTTTGTTAGTCATTTGAGTCACGGTATTTGAGAATGCAGCTAAACCTTCACGATAAGCAGACTGATGGATCCTGTAATATGTATCCAGTTGTTTATCAATGAAGTTTGAAACATTGGCCCATTTTCCGCCCGGGAAATCGTCGGTTGGAATGATCTGTTCAACAATTGCATCGAGCAGTTTGATTTCTTCTTCATTAAGATAGCGCCACATGCTTATTTTACTCCTGCATGCAGTATTAAAAGAGATAAGCACAGCTGCTGTCCCTCCAGAAAAGAGCCTCACAAATTCCCTTCGTGAAAAAGACTTGTTTATCATTTGATCTGAATTAAAACTAATTCGAATTTAGGATAAATAAAGTTAAACAGATAATCTATAATGCAAATTAGCGTGCAAATCCCCCTTAGTGCACCTTTGCGGTTAATGGATTTCTAATCAGGGGAAGCTGAAATGATTTGTTAAATATGAGATAAGAAAATCTTCGAATTTTCAAAAGCAGGTCAACATTTTTTTTGATGGAAGGTTTATACTTTATAATTATAATGGCAATCAGTCTGAATGAAAACACTTTTTGGAGCATTTTTTCTGATCATTTTTCAACTGGCAGCTGCCGGTCAGCCATCATCATCACCATTTGAAAAAGCCAGATTTGAAAAGGCAAGGATCAATGGGGAAGAGGCATCTAAATTCTTCAGACAAAATATTCGTTATCCGGCTGAACATAATGATGGCAATGTATTCGTGAGTTTTGTTATTGACAAAGCAGGTAATATAGATAGCATAAAAGTACTAAATGAGCCGTTAAATATTTTCAGCAATGCAGTGTTAAATGCCTTGAGCAAGAGCTCGGGTTGCTGGATGCCGACAACGTTTGATGGATTAACTCTTTATAAAAAATATATCGCAGCATTTAATTTTACGGCCTCAAATGTATTTCAGTACAAGAAAGATAAGAGCTTAAGGTATTACAGGATGGGTAATATGACAAAAGCTTTAAAGCTTGTTAATGAAGCCATTATGATCGACCCTTATGATATTGAGTTATACCAGATCAGAGCGAAGATATACAAACATCAGTCAAGGGAAGATCTGGAAGCGATTGATCTCACAAAATGCTATGAGCTGAATCGCGACATATTGTTCGATATGTGGTTTGTAAGTATTTAAATTAAATATTTGTAGCGCGTAGCAGAATCGAACTGCTATCTTCGGATTGAGAAACCGATCTCCTGACCATTAGAGGAACGCGCCATAATGATTAACTGAACTAACAACCTTAGAACTATAATGTTGAAAAATATTAAAGGGAACGATAGTGACCGTTCCCTTCCATTTCCTTCCTTATGTTGAATTTAAATCATTCTTTCAAAAAAAGGCCTGTTTATGCGGCCTCTGTGGACTGCTATTTTTCTCATCTGAATTTTCTGTTCAGGTGATAGTGTTGCCCTGAAATCTTCCTTCATAGCCTTTATTTGTTCTTTGTCGGCTTTTATCATATTAACCTGCACATCGGTGAGCGATGCTCTGAAGGATTTTATTCTGTCTTGTGGCATTACACGAGGATCGGAAAGAAGATCTTTCTGTTGTTGTGTAATTGTAGCTTTGAACGCAAGCCTTAACTCTTTACGTTTTTGGAAATCATTTTTTAACATTGTTTTTTGCTGTTCTGTTAAAACTGGTTTCTTCGCCGTCTTTGGCTCTTTTGATTGATTTTGATCCTGAGCCACCATTATACTTCCCGAAAACAATATTCCGAGAAGTATACTCAATGCTGTTTTAACAATTGTTTTCATTTGTTTCGTTTTAATGTTGTTTACTGCTTGGATGGCTTCATGGTAAAAAGGTTTAATCAGATCAAAAACATATTTCAAAGACTTATGGACAAATTTTATTTGGTGCCGGGCGCAGCAGCTAAACCTGCTCCGGATACTGGATTATCAACCGAGCTTCCGTCTTCATTTCGTCCTCCCCTTGGACTTTTTTTCCACTCGACAGAAGCTGATTTTACTGCTCTCAGATCTCGGAAGGCTGGTGAACCAAATCCCCTTGTATTAGGAACCGAAAAATTCAATTCAGTCTATCTTGAAAAGTTCCGGAACAGATATAAGGAGATGCTTAAATTGATTTTGTAGCAAAACAATTTTGTGCTTCAGCGGATTTCAGGTCGTTGTACTTTTCAATGGATAAACCTGTCTCAAGAGTGAAATACATATTCAGATAAGCGTAATTGTAGCCCACCTTTTTTGTTAAATAATCGGAAATATTTAGTTCAGGATGTATATTTTGATTTACTGCTTCGAGAATTGCATCCCGTATTTCCGTTACAAGGGTACTGTTCATGAAAATCAGTGACATCCTGTAGGTATATAATACCCTGTCTAATCTATAGATCTCTTTCAGTTTAATATCGTCATGAAAATTGATTTCCCCTATCTCAATTGATTTGTATTTAATGTTAAGTCTTTCCATTTCTTCCTTTAAAATAGGAATTGTCCGTTGACTATACATGTTCTTTACATACATCTTCATAACAGATCTGATTCTATAAGTCACTATCTTTATCAAAAGTATTTACGCTACAGGCGCAAAAAATTAAGATTAAATTAAGATTGAATTAATTAGCCATTAATTCTGAAGAAATCTGATTTTGATCCGTGATAGGAAATGTTAACTCTGTTATGAAAAGAATCTTATTAATTATATTAATGATATGGTTTACACTTGACTTATATCCTCAGACAATAACCGCGGAAAAAATTGACAAATTATTAACAGAATACACAGCAACGGGAAGATTTAACGGGTCGGCCCTGATTGCTTCTCATAATAAAATATTATTAGCAAAAGGTTACGGTTACAAAGACTTTAATGCTGGTACATTAAATGATTCCAGTACTGTTTACCAGATTGCTTCTGTCACAAAGCAATTTACATCAGCAGTAATTATGAGACTGGTTGAATTGCATAAGCTGTCATTGTCTGACAAGCTGAATAAGTTTTATCCCGATTTTCCAAAAGGAGGAAGTATTACTATAGAAAATTTGTTGACTCATACATCAGGCATTTTCGACTGGACCAAATCAATAAATTTTTCGCCGACCAACGAACAGTCTCTTGTCGGATTTCTTAAAACCAAAGCTCTTGATTTTCCACCAGGGACAAAATGGGACTATAGTAATTCTAATTATTCGCTTCTGGGGTATATTATTGAAAAAGTTACCGGCATTTCATATGAAGATGCTGTACGAAAATTTATTTTTATCCCGTTGCAAATGACTCATAGCGGATTTGATTTTAAGAATCTCAGGAGTAAAGACAAAGCAACAGGTTATTCAGTTTTCTCTGACAGCGCTAAGGTGCCAGGGGCCCTTTATGATTCAGTTGGTCCTTATGCAGCCGGCGAGATATATTCAACAGTTGGCGATTTATATAAATGGCACAAAGGTTTACAATCGTACAAGGTGATCAGCCGGACTTCACTGGAACGTGCTTATACTCCATTTAAGGACCATTACGGTTATGGTTGGATAATTGATTCACTTTTTAACAGAAGAATTACGTCGCATAGTGGAGATATTTCCGGATTTTCCAGCAACCTTGCCAGAATTAGTGAAGACAACGTTTTTGTTATTTTACTCAATAACAAGGAGGGAAGCGGATTGGAAGCGATAACCAGGGATATTTTTGCAGTTTTATATGATCAGCCTTACAGTCTGCCAGTTAAGAGACATCCTGTTAAGCTCGATGAAGAGATACTGAAAAAGTATATTGGAGCTTACGAAGTAAGATCACCCAAAGGACCATTAAAGGGCGAAGTTACATTTGAAAAGGGAAAGCTGATGATGCAGTCGCAGGGTGGGCCAAAATTAGAATTAATACCTGAGGATGAGGATCATTTTTTTGATTTAGACGACGATACTGAAGGCGAAGTGGAATTTGTAAAGGGTCCAAATAGAAAAGTTACGGGAATTATTCTTTCTCAGAATGGTGTTACGTTATCGGGGAAAAAGATCTACTAAACACCGGCTTAATTAAAATATTTAGCCGAACTTAGATCATTGTTTAACCAAAAACATTAAACACATGAAAAGTATCTGTTTGGCTTTTAGCTTATTAGTGATCGTATTATCTGCAAATGCTCAGGTAACAACAAATGATGCAGTTGTTGCAGCAGTTAAAATGAATGTTCTCTATCGCGGTATGGCTAATCCTATTGAGGTGGCTGTGCCTGGTATTACCTCTGACAAGGTATCAATTATGGTAAGCAATGGTACACTAAATCAAACCAATACAGGGTTTTTTGTATCCCCGGGTGATCAGGCTGAATGCATAATTAAAGTAATGGTTGATAACAAAAAGGTATCCGAGAAATCATTCCGGGTAAAAGACGTCCCTCAACCTGTCGCAATATTTGCCGGAAAATCTGAAGGCCAGATTGACAAAGAAACTGCAGCAAAAACCGATTTACTTAACGTCGAATTGAAAGATTTTCTCTGGGATCTTCATTTCACTATAAATAGTTTTGTCCTCTTATGTTCTGACGGCAAATATGATTATGAAGAAACCTCCTCTTCAAATAAGATTACCGACAAGATGAAATCGTTGATAGCTGATCGTAAGGTGGGTCAGTACATTGTTTTTAAAGACATTAAAGCAATAGGACCTGATGGCAAAACAAAGAATCTGGACAATATTGTTTTAGCTCTTAAATGATTCTATTTTACTCTTTGGATATTATCTGTGCTGTTTTTACAGCAAGTTTAATTATTTTAGTAATTGCTTTGACAGACTCTTTTTTTATTCAGAGAATATCGGATTCTGATTGGATTTATACTCATGCTGGTATGCGGACTTATTAAAATGGAATACAGAAAATTATAAACAATGCAGGTAATTTTATGATAATGGATCAGGTAAAAAATCATTTTGAAGCTGAAGCAAAACATTTTGATGAGACTATTTTAAAAATTATTCCCTATTATGACCAGATGATTAATGCCCTTGTTGATTCCATACCTTTTGAAAAAGATTCAGAAATCCGTGTTATCGATTTAGGTTGCGGCACCGGTACTGTTGCGGGGAAGATATCAGAAAAGTTCAGAAATTCAAAGATTTATTGTCTGGATATTGCCCCCAATATGATTGACATTGCCAGGCAAAAACTTTCAGATCATAAAGATATTGAGTTCATTACTGGTGACTTTTCTACCATTTCTTTTGAAAGCAAATTTGATGTCGTTGTGTCTTCTTTAGCATTGCATCATCTTGAAAATGATCAGACTAAAAAGGATTTTTACAAGAAAGTATATGATGTATTGACTGACAAAGGGATGTTCGTAAACGCCGATATTGTGCTGGCATCTTCAGAATACATTCAGATTATCAATATGATCAGATGGATTGATTACATGAATAAGAACGTGACATGTGAAGAGATCTTCAGTAACTGGATCCCGAAATACAAGGCAGAGGACAGGCCGGCCAAATTAATGGATCAGTTGAAATGGATGGAAGATATTGGATTTAAATCTGTTGATGTCTATTGGAAGTACTATAATTTCAGTGTATACGGCGCGACAAAATAAATATATAAATGGCAAAAAAAATAATCATTATTGGTGGCGGAATAGCTGGTTTATCAGCTGGTTGTTATGCGAGAATGAATGGCTATGATGCTGAAATTTATGAAATGCACAGCATCCCCGGAGGTTTGTGTACTTCGTGGAAAAAAGGCGGATACACTATAGACGGATGTTTGCACTGGCTTACCGGATCAGCACCGAAAGACAGTTTTTACCAATTATGGAAAGAACTGGGAGCAATACAGGGGAAGAGGATCTATGATCATTCGGAGTTTTACCGTTTTACCGCTGCAGATGGAAGGACATTCATTTTGTATTGTGATGCTGACAGGTTGGAAAAGCATTTGAAAGAAATTTCTCCTGATGATGCGGTAACTATAGAGCAGCTTTGCGGGCTCATCAGGAAATTCTCGAAGTTCAGTATGCCCCAGGACAAGGCTTTTGAACTCTTCAATATTTTGGATATTTTCAGAATGATAGTAAAGATGAGGCCTTATATGAAGGACATGAACTTCTGCAATGGCATCACAATAGGTGATTTTGCCGGAAGGTTCAAAGATCCGTTGCTTCGTGAAGTACTCCCATTAGCCCTGGGTGATAAGGAAATGAGTTTATTCGCACTTGTTATGACAATGGCTTTGCTCCATAACAAAGCTGGTGGATTTCCTGAAGGTGGTTCGCTGGAATTTGCCAGGGGAATTGAAAAACGATTCCTGGATCTTGGTGGTAAAGTGTTCTATGGCAAAAAGGTGGATAAGATATTAGTGAGGGATGGCAAAGCTTCCGGGGTAAAACTGTCTAAAGGTGAGGAAATTGTTGGTGATTATGTTATCTCCTGTGCCGATCTTAAAGCCACAATTTATCATATGCTCGATGGCAAGTATATCGAACCGCAGCATGAGGATTTATTTAATAATTCAAAGATATTCACCTCTTCCGTTCAGGTTTCTTATGGCGTGAATATGGATTTTTCCAACCAACCTGACTGCGTTGCGGAACAATACAAACTCAGCACTCCACTTTTGATCGGAAATCAAAAATCGGACTGGATAATGACACGCAATTACAGTTTTGATCCTTCTCTTGCCCCAAAAGGTAAAACTGTTGTTGAGTCGACTTTTATGGTGGATGATTTCGAATATTGGGAGAAGCTTTATGAAAACAAAACGGCTTATAAAGCAGAAAAAGAAAGAATTGCAGCCGTTGTTTCTGATGTACTTGAGAACAAATATCCCGGATTCAAATCTTCCATTGAAGTTACGGATGTAGTTACTCCAATTACTTATGTCAGGTATACAGGTAACTACAGGGGATCGTACATGACCTGGGTAATGACGCCGGAATTAATGAAGAAACACAGGATGGTTAAAAAAACACTTCCCGGTCTGGATAATTTCTGGCTGTCAGGAATGTGGATAATGCCTCCCGGAGGCGTTCCTACCGGAGCAAAAACATCACGCGACATTCTTCAGATAATCTGCCGGAAAGACAAGAAGAAATTCAGAGTAAATGAAATTTGAAATTTACTTTTTAACCACAAAGCACACAAAATCTAAAGGGCCTTTGTGGTAAATGGATTTCAATAGAGCTGTGGGAAACTATTTCATAGATTATTCCAACAATCTTATCTGCAAAATTACCATGTTGGTATAACAGATTTGAGGATGTATTTAACATTTACTCCTTTTGTATAATGATTAAAATTACATCCACATGCTTAAAAGTTTCTTCAAAATCGCAATGCGCTATCTGTGGCGCAAAAAGACCTACAGCATTCTTAACTATGTATGCCTGACCTTCGGACTTCTTTGTGTAATTATTACGTTGCTGTATATACGCAATGTCTACAGCTACGATAAGTTTCATAGGAACTATAACAGGTTGTATGCAGTCGATGCCTATGTGACTTACTTTAATGGAGCTCGTCTTCCAAAACAATATCTTTCTGCATCTCTCACTGATGTCCTGAAAGAAAATGCTCCTGAAATTGAAGAAATGGTCCGTGTTTCCGAACAGGATTTTACCTTTATTAACGGAGAAAAATCCTTTTCAGAGAAGGGAATATATGCTGATAAGAATTTCTTTAATGTTTTTACATTTCCGGTTGTAAAATCAGGCAATGCAAATTTGCTTGCTGATATGAACTCAATAGTTATATCAGAGCATATGGCAATGAAATTCTTCGGTAACATTGATTGTATAAGCAAAACACTGATACTGAAAGATGGTAATAATCAGGAAGCTTTTAATGTTGCCGGAGTTTTTAAGGAAGTACCACAGCAGTCTGTAATGAAATTTGAATTTGTAATTCCATTTTCCAAATTTCTTGCGGCTAACAGCTGGGCAATGGAAACAGGGTCTGCTTCCAATGCTACCTGGATATTATTAAAGGAAAATGCCGACAGAAAGCTCCTGGAGAACAAGATAAAAAACCTCATAAAAAATCAGGAAACCACATTAAACCAGGAACTCTTTTTATTTCCGCTTAAAGAACAAATACTATATAACTACGCTGGTGGAAAGAGAGTGTGGAAAGAAATGCAGAATATTGTAATAATCGGAGCAATTGGCTTTGCTATTCTTTTGATCGCGTGCTTCAATTTCATCAACCTGGCAATCGCTTTAAATTTCAGAAGATACCGTGAAGCGGGAATTAAAAAAGTAGTGGGATCGTCCAATTCGAAAATTGTCATTCAGTTCTTAGGTGAAACGTTCATAATTACTCTTATCAGCCTTTTAACATCGCTGATTCTTGTTACTCTCCTTCTCCGTGGCTTCAACTCAATGTTTAATTATGATATTCATCTGCATCTGTTGAATTTCAATATGCTTGCATTTCTTATTGCTGTTACATTATTCACCGGTTTGGTTTCGGGGATTTTTCCCGCACTCTACCTTGCGTCATCAAAACCTATTGATACATTGAAAGGGAAAATGGTAACAGGTCACAGCTACAGCATCTTCAGACAAAGCCTGATTGTTTTCCAGTTTACCATCCCGATAGCCCTTATCATTTGCATGATGATCATCAGAACGCAGGATAGTTATATGCGTAATTATGACGCAGGTGTAGATAAAAACCTGATAATTATTAATAACACCCTCAATATTCAGCGTCATGCACAAAGTTTCAAGACTGAATTGCTTGCTCAGCCCGGCATTGATGCTGTAAGTTTTACAAACTGCATCCCTACACGCGGCACAAGGGTATCGAACGAGGTATCATGGGAGGGGAAAGATGTCACGGAAAAGCTTCACTTCTGGTGTGTAAATTCTGATTTTGATTATAATAAAACCGTGAAGGTTAACCTGTCTGAAGGAAGATTTTTCAATCCCTCGTTCTCCACTGATTCGGCTTCGTATTTAATCAATGATGTAGCAGCGTCAGTTATAAAGAACAAAAATATAGTGGGATCGGCAATTTCTGTTGAAGGACGAAAAGGAACAATAATCGGTATCTTCAAGGATTTTCATGCCCTTGATCTGGCGGGGCCTATCGTACCGACAGTTATCAGCATAAATCCGGGTGAATACTCAACGATACTGGTGAAGTATTCATCAGGTTCTTTCCCCGGAATAAGGAACCAGATAAACACAATATTCAAACATTATGAAACTGAGGCGCCTTTCCAGGCTACCTTATTCCGTGACCTTATACCGTATTCAAACCTTAGTCTGCCTTCAAGGCTGGTTGCCCTGGCTTTCATCATAGCTCTTTTGCTTGCGTGTATGGGTTTATTCGGACTTGCATCCTTTACTGCTGAAAACCGGACAAAGGAAATTGGTATCAGAAAAGCAAATGGTGCAACAACTTTATCAGTTATGCGGATGTTACTAACAAGTTACACCAGATGGCTCGCTATTTCCCTGGTATTATCCCTGCCAATTGCATTTCTTTTTGCAAAAAGTTTCCTGGGCAGGTTTTATTTCCATACTCCGATTCCATTCTGGGCCTTTTTTGCAGGTCCTTTAATCGCGGCTGTTGTGGCTCTGTTGACAGTTAGTTCACAGACATGGAGTGTTGCAAGCAGGAATCCTGTAAGATCTCTCAGGTATGAATAGCACGCACTGACCACTCTGAAAGATCATGGGGCAAACGACTTAATGTTCCGCTGGAGTTCCTTCTGGGGAGTATATCAGCTTCAAACTAATCTTCTTCTTCCTTCAAAAGCTTTTCCCGAATCTTGAACTCTTCCAGATCAATTAATGAAAAATATTTCCTTATCAATTCCTCGTTGCAATTGGCGCTTCGATTCATCTTGTCAAGCAAATCCCGCTGGTGCTGTAATAATTCCAGATAAATACCCTGATAGCTTTTCATGGAATTTCCTTCTAATGAACTTATCTCCTTAAATTCCTGGTTGAAAAAATTCAGATCATTTTTTAGCTTTTCAAACAAGATATTGAGATGTTCATTCGAATGTTTCTCATTCCCGTATTTCTCTTCAAGAAATGAAAGCGAATGTTGGGCAATTTTCCTTTGAATGATTATCTCCTGCTCCTGTTCTGTTATTGGATTGTATTTATCTTCCGGTTTAATTTTTCTAATAACCCAGGGAAGCGTTAATCCCTGAAAAACCAGGGTGACAAGGATTACTATAAAAGTAATAAAGAGGATCAGGTTCCGGTACGGAAAAGGTTGGTTTTGACTGATGAGCAATGGAATTGAGAGAGCAGCTGCCAGTGAAACAACACCCCGCATCCCGGCCCAGCCTAATACGAGTGGCCCTCTCCATCCGGGATTAGCATCAGCGACTGTTATAAAATGGCTCATAAACATTGTAAAAAGAGAAGCTCCTAAAGTGCAGATCAACCTGGTAATAATCAATACTAAAGAGATAGCCAACCCGTATCCGATAGCTTTACCCAGACTGATATCGCCCAACTGGCTTACTATTGCAGGCAGCTGGAGGCCGATAAGTAAAAATATGAGTCCGTTAAGGACAAACCCCAGAACTGACCAGACATTTAATCCCTGGAGCCTGCTCTGATATGTGAGCATGCTCTGTCGCTTAACTGATAAAAAAAGTCCGCCGCTGACCACTGCAAGAACACCCGAAAAATGAAAGTGCTCAGCAAAATAGTACATACAATATGGAGTCAAAAGAGTTAAAACTATTTCGATGCTCGGTGTTGTAGGCAACCAACGATGAAAACCATAGAAAATGACTCCAACGATCAGTCCGGTCAATGTTCCCATTATAACTACCAGGAAAAAGCTGAATGCAGCTTGTTGAATATGGAATTGTCCGGTGATTATTGCTGCAACAGCAAAACGAAACACTATAAGCGAAGATGCATCATTAAGCAGGCTTTCCCCCTCCGCTACTCTGACAAGCGATTTCGGAACTTTTACCTGACGCATTATTGTAATTGAAGATATGGCATCGGGTGGGGAAATGATGCCACCCAGGAGAAATCCAAGAGCTAATGTAAATCCCGGGATGAGAGAATATGAAACTACTGCAATTACACTTGAAGTGATGATTACTATGGGAAAAGCAAAGCTTAAGATAACACGCCTCCATCTCCAGAATTCTTTCCAGGATACCTGCCAGGCAGCTTCATATAAAAGAGGAGGGAGGAAAATATAGAAAACCAGGTCAGGATCAATCGTGAATTTTGAGGATCTGAATATAAAGCTAAGAACCAATCCGCTTAATACAAGCACAATAGGATAAGCAACATGAAGCCTGTTGGCTACCATGACAAGTACCAGGATTATCAGAACAAGCGAAGCATATTCAATTATAAGCTCTTGCATGAGGTTAAGTCGATTTCACCTTATTAAGTAACACATAAGATTTGCGGCAGGTTCAAATAAAAATTCCCGCGGGGAAAAAGGAAGAACTTACAAAGAGGAAATCCTGAGGACACAGAGTTTTACAGAGAAGAAAATGCAAAGTGACGGATCAGGTCTTTGTAACCTATTGGTTTAGATATTGAAAATTATTATAATGAACTGCCTCCTCAAAGGCAAAATGTATTTCCTCAGAACCTGATCATAAAATCGCAAGGCTTGTTCGCATTTCCTTAAAGGCAATATGTATTTTCTCAAGAACTGTATGTATTTCCTCAAAGGTAATATGTATTTCCTCAAGGCCTGTTCGCATTTCCTCAAACGCAATATGTATTTCCTCAAGGCCTGTTCGCATTTCCTCAAACGCAATATGTATTTCCTCAAGGCCTGTTCGCATTTCCTCAAACGCAATATGTATTTCCTCATTATCAGTATGCATTTCTTCAACGGCTATTTGTGTTTCCCCAATATCTGTATGCATTTCTTCAACAGCAATTTGTGTTTCCACTCTGCTTGTATCCATTTCCAAACAGGTAATATCATAAAAAATTAAAGAACCGCAGCTGTCAGACAACTGCGGTTTTCATTAATAAGAATTCTGACGAGGTGAATTTTTAAAAGTATTACGCCGGTACCAGAGTCCTTGAAAAAAACTCCAATCTGGCCACTTTTTTATACTGGGCGCTTGATGGACCGAAAACGGCTTTTATATATGTTTTGGCGTCTGATGCAATGTCGATCAGGCCGGTTATTGGTTTATAAAGCAGGTTATCTCTGAGTATGCGTGCCGCAGCAAGTTGTGATTCAGCTGTTCTCACTGCTGTGTTTTTTGCATCAAGATCGTTGTAAACTGCTATGATGCCCGTTAATTTAAGGTCCTCCTCGTTAGGGGTATATTCAGGGATACCGGCCAGAAATTTCGTTAACTTATTCAGATTCTCCACCCTGTTGTCGAAACTTAATTGTGAAGAGGAATACTCAACTGGTGGTTCTTTACCTGCATCAATCTGAGCTTTCTTTTCTTCTTCAGTTAACCGGGGAGTTGCTCTTGTTCCCTGAATTTTCCTGACGATCGATCGTGCCGATTCATCAACATACCTGGTGGTATCTGTCGATTTCAGGATGTTAAGGATTCTGGAAGCATATCTGCTTAAAATACTGAACGCGGCTTTTCTGGCCGCAACAGCGATCTTATAGGCGGAAAGGCATGCATCTACACCATCAAGGGCTTTCCTGCATGCAGCCAGCTGAGCCTGCATGGATGATACCTGAATAGAAGCTTTCGGCGGGTTGTAAGCAGCCCCGAAAGACTGTGCATCGGAAATAAGTTCCGAGCAATTGGCCAGATTTTTAGCGTGGCCTTTTTCAGATGTACTAACCATAACAAATTAGTTTTAGTGAATAATTAAATCATATTATTTTCAGTAGTCAATCAGAGTTCAGAATTGTTCTACAAAAGCAAATTATAATGGGCGGGGGACAGAAAATCGTTATAAAGGAGATATTAATCAACCAGTTATTAACAATTTTCACATTTTAAGAATTTTTATTTGAAATCAATAATTCAATTGTTCTGAGTTCATTTTTGCACCTTCTATTCCTTATCTGCAAGATCGGAGGTTCCATTCAAGACATTCCTGATTACAATTTCCTTAAATTTTTCTGGTTCTTCAAATAATGGACTATGAGCAGATTCATTGAAAGTGTAGAAACCTTTTACTGGGGCCTTTATGTGTTTAAGATATTCTTTTGACAAATCCCGATTGACAGTCAGGTCATATTTGCCGCTGAAAAAATATACAGGAATACCAAGTTCCGGTACTTTTGCCGGTATATCTATTGCAAATAGTTCGTCTATTAACTTCGTCTTTTTTATAAATGAGAATTTGGATTTCCAGATGTTCAGTTTTTCTGTGAAGGTATAGGCTTTGCACATCCAGACAGGGAAAAATACTCCCTTCACAACTGATTTCATGTTACGCATTGTTCCTATACCGAGCTCGTGCATAGATTTATCGCGGATCAGCGACTTATAGAATGGTACAATGTACCTGGTTGAATCGAGAACCGGATATTTCTTTAACTCTGTCAAGGCTTTAATATTCCTATTGAACGTATACTGATCAATCATATATTTGTAGGCTAATTTTTCAGATTCGCCCTGGGTCGTGATCTGTGCCATAGCGATATATGAATAAAATAATTGAGGGGATTTTGCAGCAGCCATAATTGCGAATGGAGTGCCTCCTGAATGAGCCATCAGATAGATCCTTTCCTTGCCAAAACGATTACGTAGATAATTGGTAACTTCAATGGCATCAGAAGCGAGCTGTTCGAAATTCATGCTTTCCAAAGTGACATCCTTGTTATACGAAAGACCACCTCCTCGTTGTTCCCAGTAACAAACAGTAAAGATATCTTCCAGCCCCGGTTTATATTTTTCTATAAGAAAATAATTCGGGAAAGCCGGTCCTCCATGGATATAAAGCAGAACAGGATTATTTATGTTTTTTCCTCTGATGAACATTCCCTGATTGGTTCCGCCAATATTGATAAATATTTTTTCAGAAATGCTGCCTTCGATGGGTTGCCCTTTATCATTAAGAAGAGGTTCGGGTCTGCCTTTGCTGTTTATGAGCAAAACGATCAGAAGGATCAATATAAATGAAGTAATGCCTGAGAGAATTATTAAGAGCATTCGTCCTGATATTTGCATAAATTTAATCATAGTAATTTTTTTTTAAAGGTTTTTGATTTTTATTCTTCAATCAGGCTTTATTTACAATTACAGGCTTTTACCAGCAACCCCATGTAAATCGAGAAACCGCTTATTCCTTTATTCGAAATGTCCTGAAGGTTAATACCGGTAATAAACCTATAGCTTGCACCCATTTCAAAACGGAATAATTTCCCCAGAGAGACCTGGTAATACACAGCAGGTTCCAGAACCGGGAATATTCTGAATGTCTTTTCATTAGATTCAGGAACAGTTTCTGTGAACAAAGCGCCTCCGGCGATCATTAGTCTGGTGCCAAGATTGAACTTTTCACCTGTGATAGCCAGGTAACCGAAATCAATGCCTCCATATCCTAATTTTATAAAATTGTATCTTCCCTCAGAGCTAACTCCAAGCCGAACACCCTTAATCATTCCCCAACCGCCGCCACCAATGGTGTAACGGTCATTAAATGTGGCGGAGCCCCTTCCCCCGGTCATAACAGTTACCTGATTATTTATCTTTGTGATATTTATACCGTTTCCCCCGAAGGTAAGGGTGGTCATCTTAAATGATTTCCTTTTTTGAAAAGGCTGGTCACTTATCCGGAAATTACTTATAGAGTCAGCAGTAATTGCATTTTGTCCAAATGTTGAATTCGGAAAAGATATTGTGCTTAAGAGAAGCAGACCCGTACATATTAAAAGTTGATAATTCAAAGTTTTCATGAGTACCGTGATTTAAAAATTTACTTTCAGTAAAAATAACCACCACGATACTTTGAAGACGATAACAATTGTTAAGAAATCAGGTCTTCGTTTTTCTGTTTCTTATCCTGCTGAGTGAAACAGGTGTTATTCCCAGAAATGTGGCTATATAATGTTGAGGGACACGGCGTAATATTTCCGGATTATTTTTCAACAAAAGCTCATAACGCTTTGCAGGACTATCTTTAATTCTTGAAAGAAAAAGTTTGGAGTAAAAAGCCAGGCGTTGCATAACAAATTCAAGGAATTCGTCTTTGAGCGCGGGCATTTCATTTAAGAGTGTTTCAAATTCAGTTTTTTTAAGAATTACAACAGTGGAGGTTTCAATGCTTTCCAGGGTAAACATGCTTGTCTCTCCATCGAGGAACCCTGAAACAACCTGGTTTTCAAAGAAGAACTGATAAGTTATATCATTACCCTGATCATTGAACCAGAGCCGCAGGCATCCGCTTTTAACAAAATATATATTTCGGATTATCTCACCTTCTTTAATCAGGATAGTTTTTGATGGAATTGTAGCTTCATTTAGCAGGCCGTCAATAATATCCTGTTTCGATTCCTTTTCTTTGAGTCTGAGCAAGAATTGATCGAGCATACCGGATTTTATTGATAAAGTTAATTTTTGAAAGTGTATATATCAATAAATGTAATGAATTTTTTAACTGATTTTATACTTTTACGCTGGTTTTTAGTTCATAAGACAGACATGCTGGTTACAGGACAATTAACAGTTGATCAACACGAAAATACTCCATCAAAAAAACGAATCAGGATAGCAGTAGCCCTGTTTTATTTTTGTATGGGTCTCTGTTTTGCTTCATGGGCCAGCAGGATTCCTGACATCAAAACAGCATTGCATCTAAATGATGGCATGCTGGGCAGCATCTTGTTTGCATTGCCTGTCGGACAATTTCTGATGATGCCTTTTTCGGGGAAGCTGGTAACGCGTTTCGGAAGCCATAAAACAATACTTGTTGCTTTGCCGCTTTATACTATTTGCCTGAGTAATATTGGCTTGGTGACACAAGGCTGGCAGCTTGCCATTGCATTATTTTTATTCGGCCTTTCAGGGAATCTGTGCAATATCTCGATAAACACCCAGGGTGTCAGTGCAGAAAGATTGTATCAGCGTCCGATAATGGCTTCCTTTCATGGAGGATGGAGTCTGGCAGGGTTTACCGGAGCGCTGATCGGATTGCTTATGATTAATCTTAAAGTACCGCCATACTGGCATTTCAATACAGTAATACTGATAGTCTGGGTGTTAATTTGGATCAACTATCCTTACCTGGTGAAAGGATATGCCGGTTCAACCAGGGATGAAACTAAGCGCAAGTTCTTTGGAAAACCTGATAATATACTTCTGCAGTTAGGAATTATTGGTTTTTGCAGCATGGCCAGCGAAGGCGCTATGTTCGACTGGAGCGGAGTTTATTTTAAAGATGTGGTTAAAGCTCCGGCTTCTCTTGTCATTTTGGGTTACACTTCTTTCATGATCATGATGGCATCGGGTAGATTTCTTGCTGATTATGTGATTACAAAAATCGGGCGGAAACGGCTTCTTCAGATATGCGGCATAATGATCTCGACCGGGTTATTCACTGCGGTTCTGTTTCCATACCTGATAAGCTGTACTATATCTTTCATGCTTGTTGGGCTGGGGGTTTCTAGTATTGTGCCAACTGTATATAGTGCCGCAGGAAGACATACTAAAGTACCGCCGGGAATTGCACTGGCAACTGTCTCCAGTGTCAGTTTTCTGGGTTTCCTGATGGGACCGCCTCTTATCGGGCATATTGCTCAGATTGCTGGTCTGCGGTATTCATTTGCCGTGATTGGTATATTTGGAACGGGCATTTCTTTGCTGGTCTCGCGCATTAAAGCCTTGCAGGATAATAAACCGGAGACGGTGGAGGAGGAGACGGGGGCGGAACTGCTTACACCGCTCTAGAGAGTGCTGGTTGCTGGGTGCTTAGTTGTTCAGGTGTTGCCATTCCAATTACGCGGGTTGTTTTATATAACACAGGTTCTACAGCTCTGAAGGATGCAAATTATTCGAAGCATGGATGCTGTTGATTGGTGGAGATTGCCGTTTTTATATCATGATATCATGATTAGCATGAAACACCTCTTTGATGTTTTCGAGATTGATGATTCCTGTGGAATTAAATATTACAATTACTAACACAATTAATTTAATAATAATTGCAATAATCAGTAATGTCCTGAATTTGGTATTCGTATGTAAATTTTTATAAAATTTATTTATAATATTTTTCAGATGAGTAAGTATCATAACTTATTTATTTATTTTCATCATTCATTTTATTTCCGTTAATCTCATCCAGCTCTTCTCTAATATGGGAAATATCATGAGGTTCTGCATGTATATATGTTTCACTCCGGGGAACCAGTGTTTTTAGCTTTCGTTCGATCCTGTCGCATAATTCATGCACATTTTTAAGACTTGTTTCAGGGTTTAAATGGATATTGAACTTAATGAATGTATCAGCTCCGGCTGTTCTTATTTTTACTCCATGGAATTTTTTTACCTCAGGGTATGCAGCCAATAACCTTTCGACTTTTTCAATTGTTTCTTTTGGCGCTTTATCAAGAAGAACATCAATTGCTCTTTTCCCAAGTTTATATGATACAAACAGCACAATTAAAGCGACCATTAAAGCAGCAATGGAATCGGCAGAGAAAAACCCGAAGTAAGCACAAACGAGACCCAATAATACAACCGCTGAACTCCAGATGTCAGTTGAGAAATGTAATGCATCGGCCTCAAGAGCCTGACTGTTGTATTTCTTTGCGACTCTGTACAATGCAGTGGAACGTGAGAAATCTATTATTATTGAACTGATAACAACTATAAAACTCCAGATGGTCACTTCGATATGAGTTTTTCCTGAAACCAGCCTTCCAACAGCTTCGTAGATGATCCAGGCACACGTTATGAGAAGCAGAATAGTCTCGATCAAAGCAGAAAAGTTTTCGATCTTACCGTGCCCGTAATTATGCTCTTTGTCAGCCGGTTTATCTGAAATACTAACCGAAAAAAATGTAATAACTGCTGCCACCAGATCGAGCCCTGAATGAAGGGCCTCTGATAATATTCCAAGACTGCCGGTAAGAAGTCCGATAATAAGTTTAAATCCTGTTAAAAGTACCGCAGCAAAAACAGAGAAAAGCGCTACGTTTTTCTTCTCTTTTACCATTTTTAAATAGTCTAGAAAAAAAGTTAAATTGACTTGAAGAAAAGAGGGTTAAGAGAATTTAGGAGGTTCCCAAATCTGAGATTGAAAATGAAATTTCCAAATCGGATTATCGAATGAACCAGGATTTTTTCTGATGGGTACCCTGTAACCTGCAATTTCTGCCTCACTACAAATAAAATCGTCCTCCGGACAAAAGCAATCAGAATATTCACAAGGATTTGAGATGTCAGGGTATTCATAAACAGAAAGTATATCGCCTTTCGGAATCAGATTACAGGAGACATTGTATATTAACAATGTAACTGCGAATACCAGTGTTATGTAATATTTTATTTCAGTTTTCTCCTGCATATGGACAAAGGTAACAACAATTTTCAAAAGAACAGTCCGGAAAAAAGGTCATGATTCTATTCTTTCCGCTTCGGGCTGATCAATACAATCTGGCGCCATTCTGCCAGTGATTATTTTGATTTGTTGTGACAGGCGCTGAACCCAACGCCCAGCTGGCATTTGTCGATAATCCTTCCTGCCAGACAGAACCAAGATCACTCCCATAGTCCAAACGGGAGGCTGGAACAAAATCAGTTAAATTGTTGAACTTTGGATTTACAACAATTGAGTGAGTATCATAGCCCAATGCCTGCCATTGAGAGAACGTTTTTTCAGAACCCAGGTAGCTAAAGACCGGTGTTCCGGCCTCGCACCAGAAAACATTATAATCAGATTCAAAACCTTCCAGATCCTGTGAGTCTTCGACTGTAATGTTGGAAATCTGATGAACTGTGTAGAAAATATTGTTTTTTATCTTGGCTCCTTTGGCGTAAACCTTTGGCGATAAACCGTCATTTGCAAATATATCGACGATTCCATAGGCTGTTCCGGGATTTGAATTACTAGTATATTTTACCTCATTTGAATAAAATGTATTATTGTAAACAAGAACTTCATTTGTTCCTTTTATGGCAACTGCAATATCCCCTGAATTGCTGATAATATTATACGCAACACCGCCCGATGTATAAGTCATTCCGTTCGATTTGAGAACCATTCCTGTCGGAACTCTCAGGAGATAATTGTATTTTATATTACAATTAATATTATATCCACAAAATATTCCATGAGTTATTGAGCTGGCCATGTCAGTTCCGTTCCAGACAAATTTATTTCCGGTTATTGATTCTCCGTCAAGTTTATTATTGGTGGCTCCGGGAGATTCATCTCCGGCCTGAAGTAAGTACCCTGCAGAGTTCATTGAGGTAACCGAATTATTCCGGAAAATCAGATTTAAAGGAGTTGAGCGTGGAATATTTACACCACTCCAGTTTGAGGATGAATTTTCAAAGACCTTCCCTTCAATAATATTTGCGGGCGAGTTATTAATGCTTCCATTTCCTGAGCCACTGGTACCGCTCACATTGCTTCCGGTGCTGCTTCCACTACTGTTTCCCGTGCTTGGAACAGTACTTCCGCCACTTATAGATCCAGCCACTGTACCACCGCTGGCAGTGGGTGTTCCGGTCGCACTACTGCTGCTTCCTGTAGTTGTACTTGCAGGGGTTGTACTTCCACTACTGCTCCCGGATGTTGCTGGAGGCGGAGTGCTGCTACTGACTGCAGGAGTTGTGCCACTTGCACTACCACTGATGATAGCGCTAACCTTAATTTTACTGCTATCGCTTGCACTGATGATCTTAATTGTAATAAACAAACGATCTGAGCCATAGGATGTACCAGAGCTATTAGTTGCAAAAGCCCTGGCATGATAGACTGTTCCCGGATTTAATCCTGTGATTGTAGAAGTAAAAGAACCGATTCCGGAACCTCCAGTTATAATGTTATCTGAATTGGTCGGATTGATGGATGCAGACCAGCAGATACCTCTTAATTCAACACCATCATCACCTTCACTTGTTATTGTCCCTCCGGCAGAAGCGGTTGTCGGGGTAACATCGGTCACATCGTTGGTTGAAAGAATTGGAGGAGCTGATTTCTTTTTACAGGAATTTAATCCTGATAACAGGCAAATTGATATGATAAGTGCAAAAGTATATTTGAATGAATGTATCATATATCTCGCATTAGGAACATTTTACTTAGAAAAATTGACAAGCTTCACAGTTTGACATCACAATCAAAACGGCAGTAATATACTCGTTATTATAGCGAATATCGAAAGAGTTGTATTAAGTGCGACTTTATGCCGGATAGAATTCTCAATTTCAGCATATTAAAAATTTCAGACAATTCGGGAATATTTGTGAAAAGACGATATTTAAAATTGAAACTTGTTGTGATTTCTTCGATGATGCAGAAAGTTCATCATTAAATTTATTTATGTTCGCAGTCATTATAAGTAAAAATTGACAGGCGGATTTTTTGATTATAGCCTCTGGGGATTATTCTTTGCCAGTTTCCTGGCAGCTACTGTCGTACCTTTCAGCTCCGAAGCATTGCTTTCTTACCTTATAGTAAGCGGAACAGATGCTTACACAGCAGTACTGGTAGCCACCGCAGGTAACTGGCTTGGCGGAATGAGCAGCTATGCCATTGGTTACCTGGGTAAATGGGAATGGATTGAAAAGTATCTGAGGATTAAACGCGAAACAATTGAAAAATGGCATAACAGGCTTTATAAGCGAGGCGCAATTTTTGCATTCCTGTGCTGGGTTCCGGGAGTGGGAGATATCTTTGCTGTCGGACTTGGACTGTTGCGTTCAAATATCTGGATCACGGCTATTGCCATGCTGGCCGGAAAGTTTTTGCGTTATGTGGTTTGGGGCTGGCTTACCGGGCTTGTATTCTGAGAGTAGTTGTTGATATTGCCCGTTTGGGTCTGAGTGGGACCGAGCATCCTGTTTCAGTTTTTTCAATACCATGACCTCTGCGTTTTTTTATTTTTGCAGAACTAAACTGTAATTTTGATTGTTACTATTTGTGGATTATATAGTTAAGATAAACTAATAAAAACTACTATGAAAAAAATCTCAATGAACTTCAGAATTATATGTTTTGTATTAATCGCCGGCGTGGCAGTAACTTCCTGTAAGAAAAGTTCAAATACAATTACTATTGAAGGCGGAACATGGACTGCCGGAACACCAACATTCACAGCGATGGTTGGAACAAAAACGCTAACCCAGTACTATACAGATGTTGTTGGTCTGACTGCCGCTCAGGCTGCACAGTATGCCGCTCTTGCAAACGTGGCCCTTATGCAATCTTTCACAGGAACTATTCAATTCAAGTCAGATAATACATATACAGCCAACCTTGGGGGAAAACCTGATAGCGGTACATGGAGTCTGAGCGCCGATGGTAAAACGCTGACAATAGATTCAAGTAACGCTAACCCGGTAACTGCCAATATAACTGAACTGACTTCAAATAAACTGACAGTTGCAATTAGTCGACACAGTGAGTGAAGATCTTAACAATGACGGTACACTCGAGACAATAACTGTAAATGTTACGATTCCTTTTACCAGGTGATTTGTAGAGTGAAAGAGAATTACGGATGCTCATTAAGCACGGCCCAAAAAGCTCCAAGCTGCTTTACGGCATTTATAAACTGATTGAAATCGACAGTTTTAACGACATAGGTATTTACTCCCAGCTTATATGACTGAACCAAATCCTTTTCTTCTCTCGATGAGGTAAGCATTATATGTGAGATAATCCGGGATATTGGATTAAAAGTGAATCACCGGTAAAAATATACTTCAGAGAATCATTTCATGGTAAATAAAATTCTGCTGTCGGATAAGACTTTTATCTGAATGATCAAACCTCCACTGAGGTCTAGAACATGAAATTTTTAGTGATATACTCCTGCAACTTATCTTTATAAAGCCTGCTTACAGGAATTGTTTTGGCATCACTGCAAACGATAAAATTATTATCAATTTCAGCGATCTTTTGTAAGTTGACAATATAAGATTTATGAACCCGCATAAATTGATCCCCGGGTAAATGCTCTTCAAGCAGTTTCAGACTCAGGAGCGTCATTACAGGTTTGTTGTTTTCCCTGTGAATGCGTACATATTCACTCATACCTTCAATATATTTAATTGCTTTAAGATCTATCCTGATAATTTTGTATTCTGACTTAATAAACAAAAACTCTTTATCCGTTTTTAAGTCCAGGATTTTGTTTTTAACAGAAATCCACTGTTTTGCTTTTTCAGCTGCCTTGAGAAATTCAGGGTAATCAACCGGCTTAAGGAGATAATCTACTGCATCAACCTTAAAACCGTCCATTGCGTATTTATCAAAGGCTGTTGTGAAGATAATTACTGGTTTGTACTCTAAATTCTGAACCAGTTCTATGCCTGACAAATCAGGCATCTGGATATCAATAAACAGAATATCCGCCGGGTTTTCCGATAAATACTCAAATGCTTTAACCGGATTTGTAAATTTTTGAGCAAGTTCAAGGAAAGATGTTTGTGAGATATGTCCGGCCATGATATTAATTGCCAAAGGTTCATCATCAATAATAACGCAGCTTAGTTTCATTTAACTGGAATTTTAAGGTTCACCGCAAAAGAATCGTCTGTTTCATGAATTGTTAATTTGTATCTTTCTTTAAATAATAAGTCAAGTCTTTTTCTGCTGTTGAGCAAGCCGATCCCTGTAGTTTTTTCATTAACAGAAAATGTATTTTTAGTGTTTGTACATGAGAAAATCAGATATTCATTTTCAATATTAAAAACCGTTTCAATCAGGGTTTTATGCTGATAACTGGTGCCATATTTAAAAGCATTTTCAAGGTAAGAAATAAAAAGAAGCGGAGGAATCTCTGTATCAGGATATACTTTGGGTATTTTCAGTATTATTTCCACTTCATCGGCAAAGCGTAATTTCATCAATTCAATATAATTCCTGATAAACTCAAATTCCTTGCTTAAAAGCACATTTCCAGACTGATTTTCATAAAGCAGATACCGCATTAACTTTGATAGTTTCATCAAGGCCTGTTTTGATCGTTGCTTGTCAGAATCAATCAGGGAATAGATGTTGTTCAGAGTATTCATGAAAAAATGCGGACTGACCTGGTTTCGCAGTAGCAATAACTGGTTTGCAACATTCTCTTTCTCAAGCAGGACTTTTTCATTTTCTGCTTCTATCCATCGCAAACCTGATCTCATGCCGGTATCAAAACCCACTACCAGAACCGATAGAACAATAACATTTGCGAAAGGCGGGACAGGCCTGGGCTGACGTTCTTTCGGCTTTGGTGGCCTGTCCGGCTCTCTCCCTTTTCCGGGCGGCGGACGTCTCTCAGATGATTCACCCTGCCCTTTTGGGAAATTGATCCTGGTATCGTAATAATGAGATCCAAATGAAATCAGCAGTAATGTGACCGATAATGAAACTATATATAGAGTCATTTTCTTTTTGAACAGGAAATAAGGAACAAGTATAAAGCGGTTGAACAGGAACAGGAGCGAAACAGGAATAAGGATTTCCAGCTGGTTATTTATGCTTCTCCATGCAGGATTGTTGTTATCTTCTCTGAAGAGTACCGGTATAACGAGAAGGACAATCCAAACAAGGGAAATAAGAGCAATCTCGACATTTTTTATCTTTCTGCTATTCATTCAGCAAGAGTTGTTAAGGCATGTTAAATGTAGTCAATTTAGGATTTTGTGGAGAAAGATCATATGTCAAAAATTAATTGAACATAAAATCTGTGGAAATTATTTCCGGCATCTTTATTGGTTCAGAATACAGGAACGCACCTGTTGGGTCTATATAACCAAGATCACTGGCAAGCTTTACCAGTTTAGCTTTCTGATCGGATGAAAAGGAATTATACACTTCAGTAAAAACTGTAGCGTAATAATAGCTGAGTTCCCCATCAAGTTCTCCATATCTTTCAGACAGTGATAATATAGTTGCCTGATCGGCAGATTGCGAAGACAAAAATTTCCTGAGTTCAGTTGAAATTGCTTTTCTTTTTGCCACAAGTTCATTTAATGCATCTCGTTGAAGATCAACGATCCCTTTTATTTTGTCACTCTGCGCGGTTGAAAGAATTGACAGGAAATTCTGTCCGGCATTAGCAGTCAGCGTTTCGTCAATTGTATAGTTAGTATTCCCCATAGCAGGCCAGTCCTTAAGATAAAAAGAACCAAAGTATGTACCATGTCTTTCAGGGCAGAAATATACATCTGAAGTCACAGTACCGGAATACCATGCGTATATTTCGCTCGCATATGTCATTACGGCCACACTTATACCTCTCTCCAGGTTCATTCCTACTAAAGGATTTACAAGAGTGCTGTCCCATTTGCCAATCCCGTTAAGAGCTTTTAAAGCATCTAATTTGGCTTTCTGTGAGGAACTTAAAGAGCTGATCACTTCACCAAACAGCTTTGCCCTGTCGTAACTAATCTGTCCGTCAATTTTGTATAATTCAGCTGCATAAGCCATGACTTCATTTTTGCTGAGAGCGGTTGTACCACTTGGAAGATCTCCTTCTTTCAGCCTGCGGAATGCTTTGAGCAAAGGATATCGTTTATAGGAAAACGCATTTATCATATCGATCTGACTCTGTGCCCGTTCAACGAACATGCTTATCTGAGCACTGGTGAGTATATGAAGAACATTGAACGAAATAATTGTCACAAAACTGGTGTTATGTCCAAGTTTTGTCGGATCATTGTCACGAAAATACTGAAAACCGCTGTAATCAGCCACTTTACCCGGAGGCAGGAAAGATTGTGAACCGAGGTTTCCGGTAAGAAATGCCAGTCCATCAAAAGATATTGTATTCCTCTGGGCTTCGTCAGAAATCGCCTGTATAAGAGTGTATTGAGGATTATCGAATGGCTCCGTTGTATCCTCGATAAGAATGTCCTCATCCTTATGACATGAAAATAAAGTGATTGACATGATACCTAAAGTACTGATGATTGATGAGATTGACGGCAGGTGCTTTATTAGACTAATTTTTTTCATGTTTTTAAATATTTCGTGAATAATAGACTGTCATTTTTGCACTGGAGATTGTAATTTCCTGAATAGCATTTAACATTACATCCCGAGTTACCTTTTCGGGGGGAACCTGAATGTCAGGATTTTGAGACAACGCGTAAATAGTATATGTATATGATTTGATTCCAGGACCCTGTGAACAGGGTGGGGTATACATGGTTTTATCATTGACACTGTTTGTACCGAGGATGCCGATTCCTGTCATATTTCTTGGCAGACAGGTAATACTTGCAGGAATATTGTAAATGATCCAATAACAGTGAACATCCGCTGGAGAAGCGACATGGTGCATAATTACAACGAGAGAAACAGTATTTTCGGGTACCCCTGTCCATTTTAGTGGCAATGTAGCACTGGTTCCGTCACAGGTATAATCTGTTGGGAGAAGACTGTCGGCCCCTATCTCAGGACTTGAAAGCATAAACCCCGGGCTTATCTGAAAATTGTGATCTTTGCTGCAATTCCATAGAATCAAAATCGTAATTAATACAATTATTGTTCCTACTGCATTTTTGTTTAATGACCTTATCATTTCTTTTTCTGATGCATTTTCTTTTTAAACGCAGAAATTGAAAAATATGTTAGCGTAAATCAATGAACTGCACGAATGTTTCAGTCAACAGCAGGAAAAACTTTGTCAATAATTGGAAGGTCTGTCTTATGATGCCTTTTTAATCAAAGAGAAATAAGTTAAATGAGACACTAAAATCCTAAAGACTGGCTTAAACTTCTTGAATTGCCGGCTTAAAAACTCTTTGTTATTCAACCAGAGCTGATGAAAGCTGCCAGCAAAAACTTTCTTTTTCCGTAGTTGTTATCCTAATATGGCAAAAATATTCATCACCGGCTCATCAGATGGGCTTGGTAGCATGGCAGCGAATTTACTGCTCACTCAGGGTCACGAGGTCGTTCTTCATGCACGAAATGCTGAAAGAGGAAAGATGGCGCTGGAAAAAGCTCCTGATGCGAAACAAGTTTTGGTTGCTGATCTGTCGGATATCGAAGAGACTAAGCAGCTGGCAACTGAAGTTAATGCAATTGGACATTTTGATGCAGTTATACATAATGCCGGCGTCTACCAGGTGCCAAACAAGCTGATCTTTGCTGTCAATACTCTTGCACCATATATCCTGACTTGTTTGATACAAAGGCCAGAACGTCTTATTTACCTTAGCTCCGGACTGCATTTGCAGGGAGACCCGGGATTGAGAAATTTATCACATGATGCAGGCCGTTATAATTACTCTGATTCCAAATTTCATGTTGTGATACTTTCAATGGCTGTTGCCCGGAAATGGCCTGGTGTATATTCCAACTCGGTCAATCCAGGTTGGGTACCTACAAAAATGGGAGGGAAGGGTGCGCCTGATAACCTTGAGAAAGGAGCAGAGACACAGGCGTGGTTGGCTGTGAGTAACGATAAAGAAGCAAAAGTAAGCGGCAAATATTTTCATCACATGCGGGAAAAGTATTTTATGCCCGAAGCAAGTGATCCTGTCTTGCAGGAGAAATTTCTTGATCTGTGTGAGCAGATCACTGGTATAGGTTTTCCGGCAGACTAGCTCTGCTTTCTTAAACTTTTTCCCATTCTTCTGTATTTCCATCCACTATCCTAAAAAGAGGATGGGGCTCAATGTTTGTTACTTTCAATAATCTGCAGTAGCATTCTGTATCACGGTTTTTCAGTTTATTTAGCAGAAGCTTCATCTCATATTCTATTTGTCCAAATGTAACAGTCAGGTTTGCTGTTTCCTTATAAAAATTGAATTTATCTTTATTAAAATGATATCCGCGTGACAATGATTCCAGGTAAACTTCTCCCAGGTACAGATTAATGTTCCGTAACGGATCTTCCGAGCTTTTAAAACGTAATAACTGGGGATGGTTTTTATATCCAATTGTATTGCCTTCTAAAACACTTTTGGCCAGGAGGGATTCCCGCCAAAGTGCGACAAAACCTTTAGTATCAAGATATTTCGGATGTAATGACCAAAGTCTCATGATTAATTTAAGTAATCTCCAAGATTTCTGTTTTGTATTTTTCTAGTATATCCTTGTGCTTTTTAAATGGTGTTTGCAATAATAATGCCATATGTTTGAATATTCAGTTGCATATTACTTAAGCCTTAAACAGAATAACAACCCATGTTTTCTAAGGTTTATTCTTATATCTTTTTCTGAGCTCTCCAGGGGTACCAAAGGTCACAACCTGGTGAAAGAGTCTCCGAAACCGTCGGCATTTATACTGAAATGATAAATTTTATTTCCCGAAGTTTTAATCTCGACTGTGATTAGACCTTTATTTTGCAGTAGAAAAATTCTGAAATGACTGTAATCGTTATTGTTTCTTTCAATCAGAATGCCTCCTGACTTATTCCAGCTCCTGGTGGAAGTCATCTGCAGTTCCTGACCCGAAGGATCTGTCATTTTAATCTGAACCGGATCGTTGAATTTCTGTACAGGGTTGGATTTTTTCAACTCATGCAAAAATATTCCGGCACTGGCCGTGCTTACGATTACGTCGGCATAGAGGTAACTATTATTTTGGGTCGAATCTGAAAAATTCCCTTCCGTGACTAACCTGACAAACTTTGTTCCTTCTGTTTCTCCTTCTTTTGGAGCAAATGAACTGATTGCCCATGGATTTGCCGCTGGTTTAACTGTGGAAGCTTTGGATTTGACCGGAGAAGCGGTCCTGGATTTTATATCCTTTGATGCTGGCGGATTACTGCACCCGGTAAGAATTACCAGAAAGATAAGTATCGCTCTTTTTAACATATTGCAAGTTCATTTTTAATTAACTGAAAAATTCTTTGCGCAATATTGTTATTTTATCCCGGAATGCAATGATTTGAATGTATTTTGCGAACTCAGTAAATACTTCTGATTTTACTTAATATGAGTGCATCTTAGACAATAAGGGGTTGTCTGACCAGTCAAAAAAAGCTCCAGGTCTCAAAGCAATGAAAGTTTTCGTACCTTAGCTGTACGCACACAATAACTTGGGCTTACTCACTGACTATTAAACTTTCCTGCCTTGACCCGGATTAATGTATTTAGGACCTCGACTTATTTATCAAAATTCTTTATAGTACTTGGCGCTGTTTTTATCATAGTTGGGATATTACTTATGACAATAGCGTTTATAAACGGATTTAATTTTAAGTTTCCATCAGGAGACTGGAATTCCGTTATATTTACTTTTCAGGGAATCCTCTTTGCAATTATGGGAGTTGGAAATTTGTCTGTCAGAAAATATTTTATAGAATGGGATGATAATGAATTAAAGTTCCTGTTACCTGACTCAAAGAAACCAGAAACAATCAAACTTGCAGACATCATTTCCATTACGATTAGACTTTTTGAAATTGAGCTGATACTCCTTGATAAAACGAGAATTCTTGACCTTAATAATCTACAATTTGAAGATTTGAAAAAAATCAAAGAGAAATTTGAAGACATTAAACGTAGTAAAAATTAAATATAACTTGTTTTAACTTTGAACAGTGCTCAGATTTTCTGACATGTGAAAAAAGAACTCTTGAACCTTTAATTTGTTAAATATTTGATTCATATTTCTTAAATATTTCAATTTAATCAAAGTGAAAACAGCCAGTGTTGACAATTACATAAAGTCATATCCTGAAAATGTTCAGGTATTACTAAATCAAATAAGGGCTACAATTAAAGATAATGCTCCGGAAGCTGAAGAAAGCATATCCTATCAGATGCCCGCTTACAAAACGAACGGTAAACCGCTTATATACTTTGCAGGTTTTAAAAACCACATTGGCGTTTATGCAACTCCATCCGGACATACTCAATTTGAGAAAGAGCTATCCGGTTACAAACAAGGTAAAGGTTCTGTCCAGTTTCCATTGAATAAACCAATACCATTAACTCTTATCGCCCGGATTGTTAAATTTAAATTAGAAGAAAATCGCAAGACCCATAAAGTAACATAATAATAAACCCAGCCATTGACTCAGGCGGTTTGGTAATTAGTTTCAGACTTGACGCCTGTTGCGGCCCAACGACAATGAAAAAATTTATCACCCTCAACCTCATGCGGACAACTGCACTCGTGGCAGTATTCCTGGGAGCTGCCGGCTCCTTCATTTTGGTGCTTTATAATGGTAGAAATAACAAATCTATTCTCCTGAACGCTCTTTTCGTAACATGGGTGCTTTCTCCATTTATTGGACTCTTTTTTGCTGATAAAGTTTCTAAACAGTGGACAGATATAACCCGCAAAACACTTTATGTATTAATGTTAATACTCACTGTCATTTTCCTGCTTAGTTACAGTGGTATGTTAAACCCGGTCGGGGCAAAGACTGCTTTTGTTTTTCTTGTTATTCCGCTAATTTCATGGGTATTAATTTTAATACTCATTGTAATTGCAAAATGGCAGTCTAAATGATGCTGACGTTGCTAAACAGGGATGTTTAACTCCAGAACTCCTTATGACTGCAACCTATTGTGATAAAGGGCCTGAACAGCATTTTCATGTTTTTGTCTCATTTTACCGGAAGTGAGAAGAAGCGATTCCGTTTTAGAAACCATTTTAGTAATTGTCAAAAATTACTACATTTATCTTCGCAACCCTAAATAGATACTTTCATGAATACTACCGAAACAATACAGAATAAATCGCTGAGGTTATGGCCAGGCATTATTTTAGTGATCCTGCAGTGGATGATCAGGTTTGTATTGCCAGCTTTCTCACCTGGTACCGTAGGCATAGGAATTTTCGGAGGGGTAATCATTGGCTTGCTGATAGTTTTCTGGTGGGCATTTTTCAGCAGGGCGGCAAAATTTGAGCGTTGGTTTGCTATTCTCCTGATGATCGTCGCAATTATTGCTACATCTCAGATCAATCACAAATCAATTTCAACCGCAATGATGGGAATGATGTTCCCTTTCTATGCAATTCCCGTAATGTGTCTCGCTTTTGTAAGTTGGGCAGTTATTACAAGAAATTTTTCTCTGAAAGCGCGTAGAATAACTATGGTGGCCACAATCCTGTTAGCTTCTGGTTTCTGGGCATGTCTTCGCACAAACGGTATGGACGGTCAGTCTCACCAGTACTTTGCATGGCGGTGGTCGAAAACATCCGAGGATCGCATACTCAACAGCTCTGATGATAAACTGACATCTGTGCCAGTGAAAGAAATGTCTGAAGATGCCGAATGGCCCGGTTTCAGAGGTGCTGAAAGGAATGGTGTTGTTCATAATGTCATGATCAATACAAACTGGGCACAATCTCCGCCAGTTGAGATATGGCGCAGGTCAGTAGGTCCTGCCTGTTCCTCCTTTGCGGTACACGGAGTATTGCTTTTTACTCAGGAACAGCGTGGTGATTTTGAGATGGTTACATGTTACGATCTGAATACAGGCGCTCCGGTTTGGAGACACAGCGATAAAACCCGTTTCTGGGATTCTCATGCCGGCGCCGGTCCACGGTCGACTCCAACAATCTTTAAAGGCCGTATTTATACATCAGGAGCTACAGGAATTGTTAATGTACTTGATGAACTGAATGGTAATGTTATCTGGACGCGTAATGCTGCAGAAGATACTAAAGTTAAGCTTCCGGGGTGGGGATATGCAGGTTCACCTGTAGTGACTGACAGTACAGTTGTTGTTGCTGTTGCCGGCAAGCTCATTGCTTATGATATTGCTACGGGAAAGCAGCGATGGGCGGGACCTGATGGGGGCGAAAGTTATAGCTCACCCCAGTTAATGACAATTGATGGCGTAAGGCAAGTTGTATTTATGAATATGAACAGTATAACAGCCTATGCCCCGGATAATGGAAAAGAACTCTGGCAAATCAAAGTTCCGGGAGGCGCTCCGATAGTCCAGCCTGCACAGATCAATCAAAATGATATTCTGATAAATATTGGCGATGTTACAACCCCTGTCAGAGAGATGAGATATATAACAGTAAAAAAAGGATCTGAGGGTTGGAAGACAGAAGAAAAATGGAAAACCGATCAGTTAAAGCCATATTTTAACGACTTCGTAATAAATAAAGGTCATGTTTTTGGTTTCGAAGGTCCGGGTCTGGAATGTATTGATATGAAGAAGGGTAGCAGGTCCTGGAGGGGCGGTCGATATGGGGGACAAATAATCCTGCTTGCAGATCAGGATATTTTATTGGTTTTATCTGAGAAAGGTGAGCTCGTTCTGGTAAAGGCAACTCCGGAAAAGTTTATAGAACTCTCACGGTTTCCGGCTATAAAAGGGAAGACCTGGAATCATCCGGTAATGGTACGGGAACATACTGGTAGTCCGGAACAGTGAGGAAATGGCAGCTTTCAGATTGCCACCAGCAAACTGATTTTGCTGAAAATTACCCCTATTGCAAAACATTCAATCTTTAAAATGATAAAAAACTGTCAGGATTCCCTGAAGTTTTATCTCATCGTTTTTAAAGACAGGATGTCTCAATCCAAGTCCTAATATCCAGGGTTTGCCGGGATTTGGTCTGAACTTTACTCCCTCTGTAAGGTCATAGCTGTTATCTCCGCTATAAAAACGGCTGAGCTGCGTGGCATTGCCGCCTTCAATCATTCCTTCCCATCTGAGATTTATATGATAAAGAGCTGTGAGCCTGCATTCAAGAGCTGTTTGTTTTCTCATTGCTTCTTTGATTAAAAGGTATTCCTAAAGTCACAAAAGCAGTCCATTCCCAGTTCTTCCATTTAACGCCAGTGTTGAAAAAGGGATTAACATCCCAGATGTGATCATTACCAATACCTTTGCTCTGATTACCCGTAGGCAGTCCAAAACTAATGCCGTACCCCATCAGTACATTATGACTGGCAAAAGCAAAATTTGCAAATTTCAGATCAATCTCTATTTCATTCATGTTGCTTAAAGTTTGATTTTCTGAAGGATGCAGTACTTCATAGGGAACATCCAGATGAATGCTGAAAACGGGGACTGGTGAATATTCCAATTCAAGATCATAAGTCTGTGATAACTTGTTATCCTGTCCTTTCGTATCCAGAAAAGTCGTACGCATTTTAGTATCAGGTGAGATAGATTCTGTAACAAGAGGATGAGAAAATTCCAGATGTTCCTGTCCGGGGTTTTCCTTGTCATAGCTGCTGATATTTCCCTGTGAAAAAGTCCTGATGCAGTTGATGAATAATATCAGAACCAACAAAACTGAAATTTTGAATTTCATGAATTTTATATTGATAATACAGAAAATCGAGCTATTAAATCAAGTGCTGAAAAAGTAAAAAATTTCATCTATGGTTAGCTTGAATATATTAACAATGAACCGAATAATATGTTTCCTGAACATATATTATTCGACTTCATCTAATTGAAAAAATGCCACAAGATTCCACTGGTTAGATTTCAATTTAAGCTTTTTGAAAAAATAAAATGCTGAAAAAATTATCGTTGAATAATTTTTGTAATATTGCAAGGACACTTTGGCACTCAGCCAGGGGGGGAAAACTAACTGATCTATGAGTAAAAAGCTAAATTTTTTTATGGGATTGCTGGTGCTATCTGCATCTTCCTGTGTAACTAGCAGAATGATAGATTATTCACAAATATCTGTTCCACAGGAGGGAGGATATCAATTTAAGCAGATTACTTCCGAGGACCAGATAATCTGGGGTCCAAGGGTTGTAAATAATGGTGGGAAACTGCAATGGTTCACCGGTTCAATGTTTGATGTGTCAAAAGATGGTTTATCGATGGTTTATGTCGGCGTGACCTCACCGGAACAAACTCAGGGGAATATATATGTAAGATCTACTGCAGGAGGACGCAGCTCAGTTCAGCGCACATTTGGTATCTCAGCTACAGGACCCTGCTTTTCACCCGATGGAAAATCTATTTCTTTCAGCGGAACTTTTCCCGGGCGAAGATAAATCCAATATTTGCATGATAAACACAAATGAAGGAAGCGCAATTCAGCATCTGACTGAATCACAGTCGGGTGTTGCAACTGCTCCGGTTTACTCTGATGACGGCCAGCGGATTTTTTATACAAGAGGAATGGCTTCCACAACATACGTGGGAAATGTGCCGTCATACAACCTGGACTTATTCAATATGGTCGATGAACAAGAACACATCAATAACTACTCAATATGTTGAAGGATCGTCACCTGAATTTGTCCCCGGTGAAAAATTACTTTTCACTAAGTCAAATAATACTACCGGTCAGGGTGAAATTTGGATGACTGATTTAAAATCGGGTCAGGAAACCCTTATAATGAGGGATAATGTCAGGGGTTTTTCCACTCCCAAGATTTCTCCTGATGGTAAGCGCATACTCTGCGTGGGGTCAACAATTGGAGCCAAACCATCGGAATCAAATCTTAATATCTTCCTGGTAAATATCGATGGCACAGGATTCCAGCAGTTGACTTTCCATCCGGGAAATGACAATTCCCCAGCCTGGGCACCCGACGGAAAGTCGATATATTTTCTGTCGCAGCGCGGAAATGCCAAAGGAAGTTATAACATTTGGAGTATTGACCTGAAGTAATCAACCTAAAACCTCTGAAATGAAATCGAGAATATTAATATCAGCATTTCTTATTGTTCTTAGTAATTGTATTTCTGCTCAATTTGTAGGAGATGCAGGAGCCAAACCAAGCATCTGCTCCCGCAGCGTAGCAAAACAAAAGCCTTTCATTTACAATGAAATATGGTTTGGCAATGCCTGTTTCACAATTACGGGACAGCTCCAATGAATCCAACGGTCCATCAAAGTATAAAGGTGGACTGATGGGTGCAAAAACAGGTTATTTTGTTGAAGCGGGCCTTGGTATGAGTTTCAGCAAACCTGATAAATGGGTTGGTTTTTACTACTTCCCGCTTATGGTTTCTTATTGGAAGACTTCGATGGACTGGAGTAGACTAGGGAAATTCTTTTGCTGACAAATCAATATACACCAAACCAATGAGTGCTATCGATATCGGCCAGAGATATGGTGTTGTTGTAAATATAAAACCGATCGAAGATCTTTCTGTTGCTGTCTATTATCGCCCAGGACTAATAGTTCCGTTCGATTTTGCGAAATTAAGTTCAGCTGATGGGGATGCATATTCTCTTAAGTGGTACAATGGCTACAGGAAAAGGTGCACCTGTTTTGGTCTTATCAAGTACTCCGGGATTTACAGCGAAATATAAGATGTTCGTACTTTCTGGAAGGTTATTTCGTTAAACCCACGTATACAGTAACCTATAAAGGATTCTAGTACTTCTACACTGGAGAATCAATAGGAAAAATTCCTATAAAAATGTTCGTGGCTTCTCTCGGTTTTTGTTTCTGAACCACGAACTAAACACTAGCATAACCTATAAAACAGGCAGGGACGTTGCGTGCAACGTCCCTGCTTTATTTACGAATATAATCCAGTATATTATACCAGGTTTGCTTCGAGTCTGATAGTGTTCCTGTCAGAGCTTTCGATACCGGGCAGCCTTTTTTCGTTGCTTCAGCAATTTCAAGGAATTTATTTTTATCAACACCATTAACTTTCGCATTCGTCTTTAGCAAAATCTCTGCAATTGCAAATCCTTCAGTTCCTTTATTCAGAGTGACTTCTGCAGATGTTTCAACTTTTTCGGAAGGGCTTCCTGCCTGATCAAGAGCATGAGCAAGAGCCATAGAATAGCAGCTTGCAATGCTGCTCCAATTAATTCTTCAGGACTCGATGCAGTCTTATCATCCTCAAAACGGGAGGAAAAACTTAATTTACCTTCATAACCGCTGGTTTGCAGAAGATATTTTCCTTTACCCTTGGTAAGATTACCTTCCCAGATTCGCATTCGCAAAATGTTTACTCATAATGATTATTTGTTTAATTTTGTTTAAAGATAAACAAACTAAGTTAAGGAAAGTTTAAGGCATGATTTGACGCAATCATCTCATCAAGTGAGGGTGGCAGAAGCATTAAACTGCCTTTAGATATTGTTTTTTCATGTATCTAATACATTAATAATGAGATATATAATCAATTTTTTACATAAGTATTTATCAACATTATGTAAGGTTATTAACACCTTAAATCTAAATACTTTTATGGCAAAAATTGAGGCCTTAGAGGCGCGAGGGCAAACCTTTTGAGACACCCTGCTTGGGAAGGGGGTAATAAGCTTAAAAAATATACAATTTCTTATCTGCAAGGTTTTGATTACGGATTTTTTCAAGAAATCCATGACTATATCTGAAATCCATAATTCTGAAAACAAAAAATGAAAGTGGTCTGTTTAACAAACAGGTAATAAAAAAAAAACAGAATATGGATAAATGGGTTAAAAATCTTGAACCATTAATAAAGAAGTACGGAAAGCGAAAAATACCTCTTGATTATCATAATAGATATCAGCTGGTTGTGATGGTTTTTCTCGCAGCGCAGACTTCAGATAATCAGATAAACAAGGTGACGGTACCATTTTTTGAAACTTATCCGTCATTGTCGGAACTTAAAAAAAGTCACTCCGGAAGATCTGTATCCTTTTTTAAAATCAGTAAGAGGTTTCCGTAAGAAATCAGCTGGCTTGTTGATCTGGCAAAAACAATCGGAGAGGATAGTAAGATCCCGACTTCTCTTAAAGAATTGACAAAGCTTCCGGGAATAGGAAGAAAAACAGCTAATGTGATCATCCGTGAATCGGGCGATAAGGCTGAAGGTGTGGTGGTTGATCTGCATGTCGTGAGGGTAGCGCCAAGGCTCGGCATCGTTAGCAGCAATAAACCGGAAAAAATTGAGGGACAGCTTATGGAAGTTATGCCACAGGAAAAATGGAATGAGATTGGAATGACGCTTTCTTTTCACGGACGTGAAACTTGCAGACCAAAACCCAAATGCGATGAATGTGAAGTAAGTTCATTCTGTAATTATTATTTGACAAATGTCAGCGCTACAAAACAGGAAAAAGTACAAGCTGATCAGAAGTAATCGTTAATTACTCTCTGCTTACTTTAATGACAATACCGCTTTCCGGGTTCTTCCCTTTGGTATTCAGAGATTCAGGTTTGGTGATTTCTTTTTTGTCGGTATAGAACTGGATATAGTACAAACCTTCTTTCGAAAAGATTACAGGGATAGAGTAAATATTGCCATTTCTGTATCTCGATAATTCCCATGCAGGCATCTCCTTATCTATTTCATTTGTAAAGTCCATATAGCTGCCTCTTCTGCTTATCTCTGCAGGCGTTAAACTTATGGGGAACTTCTCCCTGTATATAATCATGTAATACAAGTAACTGCCATTTGTCCTTAGTGTTACGCTGCCTTTACTGCCAATTGTCAGACTTTGGGGAATATTATCAAACTCAAGGTACCTGTCAATAAACTCTTCATAATATCTGAATTGTTTCCCGGAGAGATAATAACCGATACCAACGAAATTATGAGCTTTATTGATTATGTTTTCTTTATGGCCGTTATTAGGGGCCCTTTCGGCCATAAATTTTGAATGACCCGATTTCATCATTGAAGCGATTGTCTGACTCGAAACAAAATAATTATCAGTTGACCATTCTCCGTAAGCATTCTCAGAAACATGGTCATGTCCGCCGGCAAACGCATATCTTAAATATGGTTCTTCACCTGCCAGATTCCAATGCCCGAGGTATGCGTTATCAGCAGCTTCTTTGCACATTTTGTTTGCAACCCTTGAAGCCAGGATATCAAGACTGACAGGGGGAGCGTTATATTTTTTCCTGCTATTGTTAATAAATGCCAGTTGATTGATTTTTAGATTCAGAGCTTCGTCATTGTCCTTGAATTCAATAAGTCTCTGCTCATTGTCATTCAGTTTTATATACTTTTCAAGGTCATCTTTTTCCGGTGTTGTTACACGAATTGGTAATATTGAATGAGGCAGACAGATCAGCAAAATGATTAGTACTACCAATATCTTAATCTGTTTCCAGGTCTTTTTGAACATATATAATAGCTGATTGTTACTGATGCAAAGTAAATGATAAGATATGAAAACAAATAAATTGGGATTACTATTTTTTTTGATGCTTTTTTCCGGAGCAGTGTTCTCTCAGGCATCTGATTTTTATAAATTCAAGGTCAAAACACTCGAAGGCGGAGATTTCGATTTCAGTACACTCAAAGGAAAGAAGGTTATGATTGTTAATGTAGCTTCGAAATGCGGAAATACTCCTCAGTATAAGGCTCTCGAAGATTTATATAAGAAATATGGCGATAACCTCGTGATTATCGGATTTCCTGCAAATAATTTTGGCGCTCAGGAACCTGGTACAGCAACTGAGATCAGAAAATTCTGCACCGAAAACTATGGAGTTACATTTCCTATGATGCAAAAGATTTCTGTTAAAGGAGATGATATGGCGCCAATATATAAATGGCTTACATCCAAAAAGGAAAACGGCGTTATGGATTCTGAAGTGAAGTGGAATTTTCAGAAGTACCTGATTGATGAAAATGGAAAGCTTATTAACGTTATTGATCCTAAAGAACAGCCAACATCCGATAAAATTATGACCTGGATTTCTTCAAGGTAACATTAAGTTATATTTTAATCAAGTTAAGGTTGTTTGCTGTCATCATCACAGTAACAACCTTTTTAATTAGATATTGTCAGGATAGTTCCGCTTCTGGTTACTGTAAAAGACTGCAAAGGAGTGATAGCCGGACCAACTACCACATTTCCGCTAATGGAATATACCGATCCATGACATGGGCATTCAATATCATTTGCAGTAGGATTATAACCAACTATACAACCCTGATGTGTGCAGAAACTTGAAAGGGCTACAAAGCCATTATTGATATTAATAATCAGAATATTCTGAATAATTGTTGAACCGCCTGCTGTGTTTAGTACAGGAACAGTAGTCAGATCAACTGTCATTGAATTCCCTGAGGTGAAAAGGCTGCTATCGGGTGTAGGAGTTTTTGTACAGCTATCAATAATTGAAGGAACAAGCACAAGAACAGTTCCTCCTGTAAGAAATTTCCGGATCACTTCTCTTCTGTTCATAGTTGAATGAATTTACTTCAACTAACAATTTCGGCAGGTAAAAGTTTGGATGGTCCCGGGCGGCCAGAAGCAATTGCAGAACCTAAGGACCGCAGGACCGCAAAATGGCAAGACCTTTAAAGAATATACGGTATGAACATTTTTGTCTCCTTCATATAAACCCTGTATTCTTCACCGAATTTAGATATCATTTCGCCTTCCTCAATCCGGGCTGTAATAAATACTGCTATCAGATTAATTATTCCAAGTATAATCTGAAATGGAGCAGGCTCCTTTAAAACGATCCCTGTTCCCAGCAGAAAGATCGAAAGGTAGAGCGGATGCCTGATATATCCATAAATACCCGATTTTACCAGAAGTGATGTGTTCTCAAAGTTGCTGCCGGGTTTTCCTCTTCTTTTCAGTAACAGATAACCGGTTACGACAACATAAATTGAAAAGAACAGAAGGATCCATGAGACTATCTGGAGAAAGGAGAATGGCCTGACAAACCAGACCCTGTAGTTTAAAAGAACAAGAATAAAAACACTCTCAAAAGCGAAGAATCTGGCAATTCCATGATATCTTTTGTATTTGATCGATAGGAACCATGAAAACAGAATGATAAAAATTGTTCCGGCAATAATGACGAGATACTTCATTTTTTAGTTAATCAGGTTTGTTTTACTTTTTCATTTCCCTTTTTAAGCCAGTTATATACCTCAATTTGTGAGCGGACAGCGGCATTTTTCCCTGGTTTCACAAAAGTATTCGATTGGGTTGCATCGAAAATCCTGGCCTTTACATTGTCTTCCCACTGAATGTCAAAGACTTTGCGGATTTCACATTTGATGTTTTTATCGAATACAGGACAGGTGACTTCAATCCTGTGGTCGAGATTCCTTGTCATAAGATCTGCCGAACTTATATATATCTGTTCATTTCCTCCGTCGCAAAAAATAAAGAATCTTGAGTGCTCAAGCATCCTGTCGACAATACCGATTGCATCAATTTTTTCGCTGAGTTTCTTTACTCCCGGAATGAGTGATAACATACCTCTGGCGATGATCTTTACCCTTACTCCTGCCTTGCTGGCTTCATAGAGGTTATCGATTATCTCATTATCAGTAAGGTTGTTAAGCTTAAGATAGATGTAGGCTTTTTTGCCTTCTTTTGCGTTTTTTATTTCGTTTTCTATCAGCAGGTTTATTTTATTTCTCAGGAAAAAAGGTGAAAGAACGAGGTGATAGAAATTATCTTTCTTATAGTTTACACTGAAGAAATTAAATGCTTTAAAAACCTCGTTTGTTATCTTCTTGTCGGTAGTCAAAAGGAGCAGGTCAGTATAAGTCCTGGCAGTATCTTCATTGAAGTTGCCTGTTCCCACTGCCGCATACCTTTCAGTAACATCGTTCTTGGTGCGCGTTATAAGGCAAAGCTTTGAATGGACCTTTAATCCCGGAACACCATATATAACTTTGACTCCTTCCTCGCGGAGTTTGTTGCCCCACAGAATGTTTGCTTCCTCGTCAAATCTGGCCTGCAGTTCAACGACAGTTGTCACAGACTTGCCGTTTCTCACTGCATTCAGCAAGGCATTAATCACACTGGAGTTCCTGGCCAGCCTGTATAAGGTTATCTGAATTGAAGTAACGTAGGGGTCAATCGAGGCTTCACGAAGCAGGTCGATAAAATGATCAAAGGGGTGGTAAGGGAAAAAGAGCATAATATCCCTCTTTTTTACTGAAGACAGAATACTTTTTCCCGACTGAATATCGCGATGAGGAATCGGAAAAAAAGGTTCATTGAATAATTTTTTTTTACCCGGATTAGGAAACTTCATGAAATCTTTAAAATTGTGATACCGGTTGCTGGGTATAACGACATCAGCAGGACCGAAATTTAATTTTTTGGTGATAATTTTCAAAAGATCAGGCGGAATAGTCCGATCGTAAATGAATCGGACAGGAGAGCCCCTTTTCCTTAGTTGTAAACTTTTCGAAATTTTGTCAATATAACTTTCTGATATATCATCAGCTATTTCAAGTTCAGCATCTTTTGTAAGTTTGATCGTATATGCTGATATTTCATCGAAGTCGAATATAAAAAATATCTCTTTGAGGCCAAATCTGATTATATCGTCAAGAAAAATGATGTATTTATTATCATCCTTTTCAGGCAAAACGACAAACCGGGGGAGCACATTTGATGGAATTTCAAGCAGGGCATATCTTCTCTTTTGAGTATCTTTTTTCGCGAGGTAGATAGCTAGGTAAATTGCGTCATCTGTCAGATTAGGCATATTTGAATCCTTCTCAATCAGGAAAGGCATCAGTCTTGTTCTCACTTCTGTATGAAAATATGTCCTTACAAATTCAGCCTGTTCCGGATTGAGCTGTTTCTCATCTATAATATGCGTATTGTGTTTTGCTAGTTCATGAAGAAGCCCTGTATAAATTTTCTCAAATTTTTCATTATGAGCAATAACTATTTCATGAATGGTTTTTAATGTGGTTTTCGGATTATACCCAAGGATGACTTTTGATTTTGATGTAAGCGTTGACAGTCTTTTCAGCCCGGCAACCCTTACCCTGAAATATTCGTCAAGGTTATTTGAATAGATTCCCAGGAACTTAAATCTTTCAAGCAGTGGAACTTCTTTATTATCAGCTTCCTGTAAAACACGCTCATTGAAAGATAACCAGCTGATCTCTTTCGGGATGTATTTTTTATTCATGTTGTTTTTCTGGTTTTAGAAAATACAGAAGCTTTCCGCTGTTCCGTTTGATCTCCGACCATGTCCTTATGTTAAAAGAGATACAAACGACACCGCTTTTTGGCATAAAGTCACAACCTTCTTTACAAAGGCTGTTAGCAATATCTGAAAATGAAGGATTATGGCCAAACAATGTAATGGTTTCGGTCTCTTCACTAAGTTTTGAAATGATATTCAGGAGTTTCTCAAAAGTAAATCCATTGTATATCTCATTTTTCATAATGAGGCTTTCTTCTTTTATTCCGAATTCACCAGCAAAAATCAAGGCTGTTTCAAGCGCCCTGAAGGCGGGACTTGTTACCAGTATTCCCGGAGACTTCTCTTTTATTTTAAGTTTTTGAGCCATAACTCTGGAAATAGATTTTCCTTTCAGAGTTAATGATCTTTCAAAGTCGGAAATTTCAGGGGACTCATCTTCTGCTTTGCCATGACGAACAAAAATTAACTTTTTCATTTTTGAGAGAATGAATTTTTAAAAACCAAAATTTGTTCCCATTTTATGAGCCTGAAGAACGAGTGGATCTTTTGGATCGACAAGTTTTAACTTACCTGAGACATCTGACAGAGGAATGGCAATGATCTCAGTGTTCTTTAAAGCTACCATTTTGCCAAAATTACGCTCGGCAATCAAATCAGCAGCAGCAGAACCATATCTTGTTGCCAGAACACGGTCCATTGGAGAGGGAGTTCCCCCTCGTTGTATATAACCAAGGACTGTCTCTCTTGTTTCAAGTCCGGTCAGCTCATTAATCCTTTTACTCAACGACTGAGCAGCGGAACAACTTTCCTTTAATCGGATTTTTTATTCCTTCAGCAACAACAACAATTGAATACGGTTTATTTTCATTTACCCTGTGAACCAGGTATTCAGCAACTTTGGCTTCGTCATACTCAATTTCAGGTATAAGTATAACATCTCCACCTCCGGCAATTCCGGAATATAAAGCTATCCAACCTGCATTGTGGCCCATTAATTCAATAATCATGATCCTTTTATGGGAATTGGCGGTAGAATGAAGACGATCGATTGCTTCTACAGCGATATTTACAGCCGAATCGAATCCGAATGACTGATCTGTACCCCATACATCGTTATCGATCGTTTTAGGGATGCCAACTACATTAAGTCCTTCCTGAGCCAGAAGGTGAGCTGTCTTAAGAGTGCCGTTACCACCGATACAAACCAGACAGTCGAGCCCAAGCTGTTCATAGTGCTCCTTTATCAGCACCGGTTTTTTTAATTCATTTTTCCCTTTGCCACTGCTTTTGAAGGGCTTCTCCCTTGAAGTACCAAGAATTGTACCTCCAACGGTCAGTATTCCTGAAAGGTCGTGTTCCGTAAGTTCGCGATATTCTTTATTTATCATTCCGGTGAATCCGTCGCTTATTCCAACCACACTCATGCCATATTTGACAATTGCTGTCTTCCCGACTCCCCTTATTGCTGCATTAATGCCCGGACAATCACCACCGGCGGTCAGAATTCCGATCCTTTGACCTCTTGTTAATTTACCCATTTCTAAGCGTTTAAATTAATTAAAGCAAATTTAACTCTTTATAAGTATATAGTAGTTAATATATTGTTACAAAATATCCGAGTCAGAAATAAGAAATTCATTAACCGCAAAGTTCGCAAAGATTCTACGCAAAGGTCGCAAAGAACTGATTTGTAACGTAATTACTTTGCGCACTTTGCGCCTACTTAGCGTCCTTTGCGGTTAAAAAGAAGACAATAAAAATTAATCATTTCAGAATTTATTGAGTAATTTAGCGATACGGCAAAAAATATCATTTTAGATGGAGCTGGATTATGTGAAATTGAGAGAGATCAAACCTGCACTTACGGGTTATATCAGAGAATCACAAATTCTGATGAAGAAATCAGAGATGCCTGAGGAGACTGTAGTTCATGATGTACGTGTTCTGATGAAGAAATCTCGGGCATTGATGAAACTTGTTGCTCCACAATTAACTGACGGCTTTAATGACAGAGATATTACAGCTTTACGCGAAGTTGGAAGGATAATGCGCTCATGGCGCGAAAAATCAGTCCAGAGAAAAACACTTAAAGAATTCAGAAAGAAATATCCTGATATCTTTTCCAGGCTTTCTCAGAATGAACAGATCAGGCTGCTTCTCGAGAAAAAGGATAATATTCCGGAAGATCCTTCAGAGATAAAATCCACAATTGAAAAAATTGAAGAACTGCTTTCTAAAACATCTTTCCGTATCCGGTTTCAGAGCATGAACAAGATCGAACCACAAATTCTAATAAAAGAATTAGATCAATCATATATAAGAGTAGTTAACGTTTATCTTGAATGCAGGAATAATCCCAGACCGAAATCTTTGCATGAATTCCGGAAAAGAACAAAAGATTTTCTTTATCAGCTTTATATTTTCAAACCCTTGAATCCATCGGTTATAAAATCGCTTGAGAAAAAGCTTGATAGTATCGGAAATAATCTCGGGAAATATAATGATCTGAATCAGATCATTAAGGTTCTTGGATATAAATTTGATCCTGAATCTGAAAGGACAGCTTTGGATGAATTAATTATAAAAATCCGGGATGCCCAGGATAGTTCCCTTGCAAAAGTGTGGCCTTCTGCCTATCAGATTTTCTGTCCGGGTCAGAAACTGGTAAATGTGCTTGGATTTAAATTGCTGGTTATCTGAGGTTTTAACTTGTAAGGATCTGATTTATCGACTTTTTTTCGACATCATTTAGCGAATCCATCTGTTGAAGAGCGTGCTGTATCTTGGTCTTAAAATTCCAGCATGTCATTTGTCGCAAAGATAAACGCCGGGCGAATTCGTATGTTGACAGATCTTCTTTCCCTTTACAAACATTATAAGCAATATAAAAAGCCTTGCTGACCGGGAATTTGCAATTGTGAAAGATAGTGCCGGTAGTTGCTGATTCTTCGGTTTTACATTTTGTGCATCTTCTTGAGTGAGGCGTTTTGCCCGGACAGTGATTTGTGTTACCGCATTTTCTGCAAACAAATCCTTCGCTCCATTTAAGATCCGCAAGGAATTCAAAGCATTTTTCATCGCTCTGAAAAAGCTCCTCAAGCTGTTCAGCGCTTAATTCCTTTTTGAAAATCATACTCATTTTCAATACGTTTTATTCTGCAAAGATAAAAAAAATAGTGATATCAAAAAGATTTAGGTGATATTATTGCGATTTAATAAAATTTGTTTTTATCTTTGCCTCGACAAATACACATATATAGATAAATAAATGGACGATAATTGTAAAACCTCTTCAAAGCCTAAGACTATAAAGGAATTTTTAGTATCATGGAACTTCTGGAAACCATTTCTTGGTATAGTAACCGGAGGCGTCGCAGGATTCCTTTATTACCATTTTGTGGGATGTTCATCGGGTGGTTGTTTAATAACATCTCATTCATACAGTACAATAATCTTTGGAGGATTATCTGGTTACCTGATTACCAGTGGCCCATGTACAAAGTGCTGATAATTAATGTATTAATATTTAATTTAAATGGACTATACTGAAATAAATAAACGTTACAGTGAACTGGCTGAGACTTCCTGTTGTCTTTCATGCGGCGGAGCAATAAACTATTCTGAACCGTTGCCGGGCGAAGTATGTGTCGATCTGGGAAGCGGAAGAGGAACGGATGTACTGCGACTTGCTGAAAATGTCGGCAAAGAGGGATTTGTTTATGGTATTGATATATCTGACGGCATGATTCAAAAAGCAGCCGGCACAGCAAACCGGTTGGGAATAACAAATGTTAAGTTTATTCAAAGCCCCCTCGAAAAACTAAAACTCGAAGATAATACAGCCAATCTGGTAATTTCTAATTGCACCATCAATCATGCTTCTGATAAACAAGTAGTTTGGAATGAAGTATTCAGAATTCTGAAAAAAGGCGGGAGGTTTGTAATAAGTGATATCTATGCTGCCAGCCCGGTTCCTGATGAATACAGGAATGATCCGGTAGCTATTGCCGAATGCTGGGCAGGTTCTGTTACCCGGCAGGAATATCTTGAACAACTTACTGCCGCAGGATTTTCATCAGTAAAAATTATTGAAGAATCTGCTCCATATGAGAAAGGTAAAGTTATGGTTTCAAGCTGGACAATAGCTGGGAAGAAACCATCGGGCAAATGCAATTGTGGAAATTAATATTGTTCTCATTAAATTGTTGATAAAAATGAAGACAACCGGAGTTTTTATTCTGTTCATAGTAATGCAGGCTGTCTTAAGCTGCAGCGGCGGAAACAGCAGCGGAAAAGCATCTGAAGAATCAGCATCTGGCGACATTCGTGAGCTTACAGGAGATGCATTTTATAAAACGATTGCAGATTATGAAGTTAACAAAGAATGGAAATATAAAGGAAGCCAGCCGGCAATTATAGACTTTTATGCAACATGGTGTCCTCCCTGCCGTAAATTGTCCCCGCTGGTTGATGAGGTTGCAAAAGAATATAAGGGTAAGATTATAGTTTACAGGATCAACATCGATAAGGAGAAAGATCTTGTAAATAAATTAGGAATCACCAATATACCAACACTGCTATACATCCCTTTGACAGGCCAGCCAAAGGTGACCCTCGGGTATATTCCAAAAGAAAAATTATTGAAAACTATAAAAGAAGTATTATTAACTAAATGATTGTTGATTATTATGAAAAGTTTAATTAAGAAAAAAGAAACAAAAACAGCAACAAAGCCAGCCCAGTGCTGTGCCAAAACCTCTAAAATAATTGTTGGCTGTCACGATTAAATCTGATTAACGCACATGATTGGGTCGAATACGGCTTTTCAAAATCATGTGCGTTCATTCACACCTTAAAAATTAAAATAAATATGATAAAATATTCACGATTCAATATCTTCTCGAAAATCAGAGACTCTGAGAATCACTTCATTATAAATCTGCTTACAGGAAATGCCGATATTCTGGAGCCTGAGGATGCAAAGAAAATCACATCCATCAGTAAAGGCGAAGCATTAAATAGCGATTCTTTAATTGAGGAATTGATTGTCAAGGGATATATGACCGAGGCAGCTGAGGAGGAAAGAATTTACAGGAAAAAGTACCTCGACTTCATTGATTCAAGAAACAAGGACGAGATTCAGCTTTTCTTCGTAACAAATTACACCTGCAATTTCTCCTGCACCTATTGTTACCAGGATGAATATAATAACAAGGAAAAGGAACTCAATTTTGATGTGATTGATGCATTCTTTAATTATGTAAAAAGCGAATTCGCCGGCCGCAATAAATATGTTACGGTATTCGGAGGAGAGCCTCTTTTAGCCAGTCCAAAACAAAAATCTTTTATCGAATATCTGCTAAAAAGAGCGTCGGACGAGAAACTTGAAATCAGCCTTGTAACAAATGGATACAACCTTGAAAACTATGTTGAAATCTTCAAGAATAGAGATATCCGCGAAATTCAGGTTACATTGGATGGCACCGAGTTTATTCACGACAGCAGGCGTTTCCTGAAAAATGGAGGAGGAACATTCATTAATATCGTACGAGGCATCGATGCATGTCTGAAAAATAAAATTCCCGTAAACCTCAGGATGGTTATGGACAAGGAGAATGTAGATAATCTTCCTGATTTCGCTCAATTCTCAATTGATAAAGGATGGACAAAAAGTCCATATTTCAAGACACAGATAGGCAGGAATTACGAGCTTCATCACTGCCAATCTGCTCCTGACAAGCTGTTCAGCAGGATATCTCTTTATCAAAAGATCCATGATCTGGCTAAGATGCATCCTCACATTGTTGATTTTTATAAACCTGCTTACTCGGTTTCAAAATTTCTTTCAGAAAACGGTACTTTACCAGATCCTTTGTTTGATTCTTGTCCGGCCTGTAAAACAGAATGGGCGTTCGACTATACAGGACAAATCTATTCTTGTACGGCAACAGTAGGCAAAAAGGATGAATCGCTTGGAAGTTTTTACCCTACAGTTACCAAAAACCAAGAAAGGATAGACGAATGGGAATCACGCGATGTGACTTCTATCCCCGAGTGCAAAGAATGCAATTTGCAACTGGCATGTGGCGGTGGTTGTGGATCAGTGGCAAAAAACCGGACAGGATCAGTTTGCACAACCGATTGCAGACCGATCACAGGATTGCTTGAATTGGGTTTTTCAGAATACTTTGAGAATGGGAATGGTCAAAAGCCATTTGCTGATAAAATAATTGAATTTGAGAAATTATAAATATGAAAGATATAACCACTAAAGAATTTGATGTTGAGGTCCTGAACGCAGGACAAGTTGTTTTGGATTTTTATTCCACAGAATGTCCTCCATGTGAAGCGCTGGCTTCTAAATTTGAGGATCTTTCAAAACTCTACGGCAATGATATAAAGTTCCTTAAGATCTATCGCCAGGGGAACAGGGAACTGGCGGAAAAATTAGGCGTAAAATCATCTCCTACATTGATATTTTTTGATAAAGGGAAGGAGATTGGCGACAGATTAACGGGGGGAATTAAAAGAAGTGATGTGATCCGTAATCTTAACCTCATGCTAAAGGAGGAGAGGCTGAAAGAGATTAACGCAATGATTAAGCCTTCAGTTTCTGAATACGATGTAATTATTCTCGGCGCCGGTCCGGGCGGGCTAACCGCAGGACTATACCTTTGTCAGTCAAAGATAAACACAGTGCTCGTTGATATTGCATTGCCCGGGGGACAGGTTTCAACTACACATGAGGTTTCAAACTATCCGGGATTCATTGAACCACAGGCAGGTTATCTGTTGTCGCATAATATGAGCGAACAGACAAAACTCTGCGGTACAGTCTATAAAGTTGCAGTTGACGTCACAAAAGTCGACCTTCTGAAAAAAGAGATTATAATAGATGAGTTTGAGACAATAAAAGCCAAAAAGATAGTAATCGCAACCGGAACGACTCCCAATACTACTGGAGCTTTGGGTGAAAAAACTCTCAAAGGGAAAGGGATCTCTTATTGTGCTACATGCGATGCAAAGTATTTTGATGGAAAAGAAGTTGTTGTGATCGGAGGTGGAAATTCAGCTGTTGAAGAATCGGATTTCATAAGCCGGTTTGCAAGTAAAGTGACTATCGTACATCAGTTTGACAAATTCACGGCAAACAAAAAGGCTCAGGAAAAGATTTTTGCAAATCCAAAAATGAAGTTTATATTTAACAGTGAACCAAGAGCTTTCATAAAGGAAGGAGATAAAATGGTAACTGAGATCGAAAACCTTCTCACAGGTAAGCGTGAAAAATTAATCAGTGATGGCGTTTTTATTTTTATCGGAATGAAACCTAATATTGAGTTATTCAGGGATAGTCTGCAGCTAGATCAATGGGGATATATAAAATCTGATGAGAATATGCAGACCAGTGTGGCCGATATTTTCGCTGTAGGGGATGTAACAAGTAAAAAATACCGGCAGATAACAACTGCAGTTGCAGATGGTACGATTGCAGCAATGGCAATAGCAAAAGAACTGAATTAATATATTTTTAAAACTTAAAATTATTCAAAATGAAAAAGAACATGGGAACAATTGACAAAGTAGTCAGGATTTTGATCGCAGCCGTAGTTGTACTGCTTTATTTTACAAATGTTATCTCCGGTACTCTTGCGATTGTATTACTTGCTTTATCGGCAGTTTTTGTGATTACAAGCTTAGTGGGAATTTGTCCGCTATATATGCCTGTAAAGATCAGTACCATTAAGAAGAGCACGAAGGAATAAGATTTAATTTTTAATGCATCTCACTGATGCTCCCCAACCAATAGGGAAGGTTTCTGAATTGATTTTCATACTTTTAAAATCAATAGAACGGTAAATTGATTTTTCCGTGGAGGCAGCTGTTGATGTCCAGAAGTTGGCTGTTTCGCCAAAATTGTAATAAGTCGCAAGGTCTCCACGGTATCCTCCTGACAGGGCTTCGAATTCACTGTTCCCTGTCTCAGCCAGTTTGCTGCCGGCAACAGCGCTGCCTCCCAGGTAAGCTTCAAGAATGTCCCATTCGTCGGAGCTGGGAACATGCCAGCCTGAAGGGCAGATCTTCATGCTAGTGACGGTATACCAATTATATAATGCTCCATAACTGGTTTTATTGGGTGCATAATTTTCATACCAGCAATAACCGGGAGTGGTAAGAAAACTCCAGCATCTGAAACATTGTCCATAAGTTATGGCTGAGCTGTCATTGAGGTGCGTGGTTCTTAAATTTTCCGCAGTCCAGATCTGCGATCCGATTCCGATAGTCCCGTATATGTTGCCTTCGATATCCGTCACTGTTCCTTTTTCTCCTGAATGATCAGCAGGAGTGGTAAAAGATGCGCCTGGTAAATTGTCACCCGATTTCAGATTATCTGTTTTTTCACACCCAATAATTGTCAGCATTGAAAAGACAATTATACCAGACAGACAAATTCTCATTTTCATATTTACAGAAGGTTAAGGCGTGGTTAGTCAAAACACTCCTGTAAATATCTCGATTATTCTCAATAAAATCAAGTTTTAATTTTTCCTGACATCTACCCCAAAATTGAATCCAGCCTTGACCCGTTCAATAAGCTCAGGCAATATATCGGTATATTCTCCAATGATCCCGAAATCAGCATTACGGAATATGTTTGCTTTTGGATTGTGGTCAATTGCAATAATTTTTTCGGATTCTTTCATTCCCGCCAGGTGCTGGATAGCGCCTGAAACGCCCACAGCAATATATACTTTAGGGCGAATTGTTTTGCCGGTTTGTCCTATCTGTCTTGCATATTCGACAATTCCATCATCAACAACGGGACGGCTGCTGGCCCATTCTGCTTTTATTCCCTGATTTCTTAATGCTTCAGTAAGTTCTTTGACCAGTTTAAGATTATCAACTGTTGTTCCCCTGCCGCCTGAAACAACAATGTCGGCTTCAAACAGATTCTGATTTCCTCCTTCACCACGCTCAGTCTGCATGATCTCCGCAACAAAATCCTTCTCATCAAAGACAGGCTTGAATTCTGAAACGACACCCTGTCTTCCTTCTATGCGTTTCGGTATTTCAAAAGTACCTGCTCTGGCTGTTGATATCTGTGGACAAACAAAACCCAGAATAGTAGCAAGTTTACTTTCACCGTACGTCGGGCGTCTTGATTCCAGGATAGGCTTATATATTACTTTTTCTTTTTTATCGATGTATTCTCCTATTTCAAGACCGGTGCAATCTGCCGTTACCCCGCTGTTGGTCTTCATCCCTATTCTGGGCGCTAACTCACGTCCTGAAGTGGTTGCTGCAAACAGTGCGATTTCCGGTTTCTTTTCATTTATGATCTGCTTAAATACCGATGCAAATGGCATAACCATGTATTCCTGAACCCTGTCGTTTTCAACCAGGATTACTTCATCAGAGCCATGTTCAATCAAGGTTTGGGCAAAGGATTTGACATTCTTCCCGATAACCACTGTCATTACCTTTGTATCGTTGCCAAGCTGTGCAGCCAGTTTTCTGGCAGGAGTCAGAAGCTCAAGCGACGGTCGTGAGATTTTGTTATTGGTGATCTCTGCCCAGGTAAGTATTCCCCTGGCGCCATCGCGAAAGTCCTTTTCTGGGAAATCCGGACGTTCGGTTTCTTTCTTTTCTTCTTTTTCTTTTTTCTCCAGGACGTTTCCGCCACTTTTAAAATTTGCTATGAAACTGTCTACGAGTGATTTTTCATTATGTCCGGCAGACATCTTTATTGGAGGACGCTCACTGCCGATATTTACTACTTTAACAACAATTGTGGGTGATCCGTTTAGCCCGATCTTCTCTGTTCCCAAACCAATATCATCAATACCGAATGTGGTAATGTTAAGAGACCTTGCTTTAATTGCACCGCTTAATGATGATTTACGCGGTGGGATCCCGGTTGGTGTCATTGAAACTACACATGGCATTGGCAGTTTTAGCATCTGGAAGCCGCCTTCAATAATTCTCTTTGCAATGACGTTTCCATGTCCGTCCGGTTTAACGCTCTCTACAAAAGTAGCCTGTGGTATTCCGATACTTTCAGCAACCTGTGATGGTACATGTGCAGTATCGCCATCACTTGTCTGACGGCCGGCAAGTATGATAAATGGATCTTTTGAATCTTTGGTGAATCCCAGGTGTTTTAGCATCGTTGAAATAGCCAATCCCGTTGCATATGTATCACTGCCTCCAAGTTTGCGGTCGGATAAGAGATATGCATCATCATAACCCATCGATATTGCTTTTCTGAGAGCATTCTCAAATGATTTCGGACCCATGGAACAGACAATCAATCTTGCATCGGGATAATGTTTCCTTAATTGTAATCCGGCTTCAAGACCAAACTGACAATCGATATTTATAATTGATTTTGCTTTCGTACGGTCCATTAACCCGTCTTCTCCCATTCTCATCTCACTGGGCAGCGGGACCTGTTTTATTAAACTGATAATTGTTAAAGCCATATTTATAGTTTCTTTTTATCGTTTACATATTCTGAAAATCTGGTCCGTTTCCACCGTTCGGCACAACCCATGTAATGCCGGCTCCCGGGGATTTAATATCACATGTTTTACAATGCATGCAGTTTTCGGCATGTATCCTTACCTCTTTTTGTCCGGCCTTGTTTGTATGAAGTTCGTATACTTCCGATGAACAGAAAAATACTTCGGGAGCTCCAAACTGTTCAATATTTACTTCATTGAAGTTTTCCTGGTTATTTATATGCAGATGCACAACCTGTTGCTCATCGTGATGTACTCCGGAGTGATAAACATCTGTTGACTTATCGAATGTCAGTATCTTATCAAAATCGAGCTTGCCCTTGAACCGTTCTTTGAAAGGTTTCTTTTTGAGCTCACTTAGCTTCACCGTGGTAAGATAATCGGGATGAGACTTCAGCCGACCGAAAAATCCAGCTCCTCCGGTAATAAGTTGTGTGCCAAAATGCAAACCGCCTGCAATTAATCCTTTTGCAAATGCCTGCCTGAAATTCCTGACAGGATATAATTCATTTCTTATAAAACTTGATTCAATAAGTTTTTCATACATCTTAAGGAAATTCTCCGATGTGTCGTTTTTAATGAGAGCTTCAGCTGCTGTTTCTGCAGCCAGCATTCCCGATTTGATGGCAAGATGTACTCCTTTAAGAGCTGGCATAGCTAACAGGCCTGCACTGTCTCCTACAATAAGAGCATTATCGACATATAATTTCGGAACAGAATAGTAACCTCCTTCAGGTAACGTTTTTGCACCATATTCAAGAAATTTTCCACCCTTCAGAAATTTGGAGACAAATGGTGTCGTTTTCCAGATCTGGAAAGCATCGTGCGTATCAAACGAAGGATCTTTATAATCAAGTCCGACTACAAGACCAACTGCAACTCTGTTTTCCTTAAGCCCATAAATAAATCCTCCTCCGAATTCATCATTCTGAAGGGGATATCCCATAGTGTGATAAACCTCACCCGGAGCGATTGTCCCTTCAGGAACTGACCATAATTCCTTGCAACCCAGAGAATAAACCTGTTCATTTCTGTCTTTGGACAAGTCAAACTTTTTTATCAGCATTTTAGCAAGACTGCCCCGGGTTCCTTCGGCAAAAATTGTAATTCTTGCTTCAACCCTTGTACCTGGTTGAAAATTTTCAAGTTTGTTTCCATTATGATCGATGCCTGTATCTTTGGTTTTTGCGCCAATTACTTTTCCATATTTGTATAATATCTCATCTACAGCAAACCCGGTATATATTTCCACACCTTTCTCTTCAGCTTTTCCGGCGAGGTACCTGCATATTTCTCCCAATGAAGCAGTATAGTTGCCGGAATTGTTCATATATGGTACATGAAACGGGAGGATGATTGATCTTTTTTCTGTAAGGAAAACTGTTTTATCAGTGGTTACCTTTGCATTAAATGGGATCTCTGAAAGATCTGTCCCTGGCAATAATTCTTTAAAGACAGATGGTTTTATTACAGCTCCTGATAAGATATGGCTTCCTATGGAACGTCCTTTTTCTACAAGAAGCACTCTTTTTTGTTCACCTTTTTGTTTCAGGATGTCAGCCAGATGAATTGCAGTTGCCAGACCCGAAGGACCGCCACCGATAATTAAGATGTCAGTTTTTACAGTATCAATATCATTCATTACAATACCTCCCGGATTACAAATTTAATTCTGAAAAATGTCGATTTCATAATATATAAAGAATTAAGGATACAAATGTATTAAAATAAAACTGATTTTGTGTATCATTGTTTATACATTCGATAAAAATAATTCAGGGAAGGGCTGGCGCGGATTTGTAATCCGTGCCTCTACATCTGTGCGGTTGCAATCCATGACTCTTCAACTCTTTTGTAAAGCGGAGGCACTGATTGCAAATCAGAGACAGCTTGCAGTATTTTGGTGGCACGGATTGCAAATCCGCGCCGGCTAAAGCAGAGGGAACTATTCCAGTTTAAACCAATCCGAATGCACAGGTTCATTCAGTTTTAAGAAGCTGCAATGCGAGAATTCATTTGTATGGATGTCGTAGCAATAATCTTTTTTCCATTCTTCTGCTTTTACGACTGTTTCTTTTATTGCATCGATAATAAAATGGAGTTCATCGTTTGTCATTGTCGGATGCAGAGATAATCTTATCCATCCGGGTTTCATTGAAAGATCTCCTGAATCGATTTTGTCAGTGATCTCTTTTGACAATTTAAAGTCGACATTCAGCAGAAAATGGCCGTAAGTGCCGGCACAGGAGCAACCACCCCTGACCTGTATGCCGAAATGATCATTCAGAAGAGTCGTGAAAAGATTATGATGAATATTGTCGACATAGAACGAGAATACGCCCAACCGGTCTTTTATGTCAGACGCCAGAATATGAAGATTTTTTATTTCAGACAGTTCAGTAAAAGCCAGGTCGATGAGCTCGGATTCCCGCTGTTTCATTTTCATTGTCGTCATGTTCTCTTTAAGCTTAATAGCCAGAGCTGCTTTAATACCCTGAAGAAAACCCGGAGTTCCGCCATCTTCTTTCACTTCGATGTCAGTAAAATAGCTGTATCCTCCCCACCGGTTTGTCCATTTTACAGTACCACCACCGGGATTATCCGGAATATCATTTTTATAAAGTTCTTTACTGAAGATAAGAACACCGGCGCTGCCAGGACCACCAAGAAATTTGTGTGGCGAGAAGAAAATAGCATCAAGTTGATAATTTTTATCTGCCGGATGCATGTCGATATCAACATACGGTGCGGAAGCAGCAAAATCAATGAAGCAGTAGCCTTTATGTTCATGCATTATCTTTGCGAGTTCCTGATAAGGAGGCGTGTAACCTGTTACATTTGAACAAGCTGAAAATGAACCAATGAGCAATGGACGGTCTTTGTATTTTACTATTTCCCTTCGCAGATTCTCCGGATCGACTGTAAGATCAGCTGACGGTTCCAGTACAATGACATCGGCAAGTGTTTCGAACCACGATGTATGATTGGAATGATGTTCAGTGTGTGTTAAAAATACAACCGGACGTTTTTCGTTAGGAATTTCTTTACAGCTTTTATAGTCTCCGTGCGATCCGGGGCAGAACTTGATTGCCTGTTCCGGTACTTTCAGACCTATAAGTCTCTGGAGCTTGGAAATCGCTGAGGTCATTCCCGTCCCGGTGAAAATCAGAATATCATTTTCGTTTGCGTTAACATGATGTTTTACTATTTTCTGTGCCTGGTGATAAGCATCCGTCATCGCTTTCCCTGTGGAAGTTGATTCAGAATGAGTATTGCCAACCAGTGGTCCGATATCATGAGATATTCTTGTCTCGATCGGGCGATAGAGTCTTCCGCTTGCGATCCAATCGGCATAGATAAGTTTCCTTGTCCCGTAAGGGGTTTTTATTTCCGTATCGACGCCAATGATGTTTCTTCTGTACCGGTCAAAATACTTTTCAAGATCAGACATAAATATTTGTCATTATAAACGATAGAAATGTTTTAGATATCGCTGTCAAAAGTAATTAAATTCCCTCAGCGACTAATAAAAAAAGAGATATTGAACCAACATCTCTTTTTTTCTGAATACAGAATTCTCTAGGTGAAAATGATCTGTGATCCTTCGCCACTAGCATGGGCATAAAACTCCCCGATTGTGAGGACCCCGCTTACATGTTCGCATAGATCTTCAGGTTTGAACTTAAACATATCCATTGCAAGCTTGCAAGCATATATTTTTCCGCCACCTGCAGTGATAAGATCCATGAATTCTCCAACCGGTGGAATATCGAGTTTTTCCATTTCGCCCATCATCATTTTTGATGTGAATGTTTCCATTCCAGGTATAACTCCCAGCAGTGTAGGCATCCTCATTCCCCCGGGTAGACGTAATGCTGAATTGCCCACTACTGCCGTGTGAAGTTTATTCATCCTTTTTTTGACAATAGCATCAAGACCAAAAAAGGTAAAGAATATGTTGGTCTCGATGCCTTCCATAACAGCGCCATTGCCCATCACCAGAGTTGCATAAACATCTTCAATTGCGCCTTTGGCACAAATGATATTGACTTTTTTTATTGGAAAACTGTTTTCTGTGCTCATGTTAATATTTATATGTGATTAAATGCAACTTACAGGTTTTGGAATTCCGGCAATTTTTGTCGCTTTTTTGAGGGGAGCGCCCGGAAATAACTGATAGAATGTTTTCACATCGATCACACCTGAGTGATTGATACTGCGAATTGATAATGCTTCTCCGCCCAGGTATCTGCTGCGGAGAAATTCCATAATAGCAAAATGCTGTGCTGTAAGCATTAAGTTCTCTTCTTTTGCAATTTCGAGAGCAATTTCTTTAGTCCATTGGGAAGGATTTGTAAAATATCCTTCTTCATTGACATCAACTGTCACTCCTGAATATGTTTTCTGTGCCATAATATTGAATATTAAGTAATTAAAATATTAGTTTTTTGTATGTTAAATTTTATTTAACCGCAAAGCACGCAGAGAAGGCGCAAAGTTCGCAGAGTTAAAATAGTATATATCAGTTCTTTGCGACCTTTGCGTAGAGTCTTTGCGACCTTTGCGGTTAATGGATTTCAACTTTTTCAACACCTCCATTGTGTTTGTTAATTTACCATTTCTGTTTCGAGCTTCATCGAAGATTCTTTTTTGACTTCTGTAGTTTTACCTGCCATCGACATATAGCTGGTTACAGGAAGCTTCCTTGCTTTTAAAAGAATATTCCAGTAGATCCATTTAAAAAGAAGTTTTCCAAGATGATTCAGTCCTGATTCTTTTAAAAGGGAAAAAGGACCCACGACAGGGTAGGGGTACACTCCCGGAAGAGGTTCTGTTTCGTAATTGAAATCAATCAGTATTCCTTTGTTAAATCCTGTTTCAATATAACAATTGGAATGACCATCAAATGAAGCTGAAAGTGATTTGTTATTTATGAAATCAACAATGTTCTCCTCAAGTACATCTGCCTGGAAATGTGCAACTGATCCGGCTTTTGATGAAGGAAAGTTACCAGCATCGCCTATTACAAAGACGTTCTTAAAGAGAGTCGACTGGAGTGTCTTCTTGTCAGCTTTTACGAATCCAAATTCATCTCCCAGACCACTACGCGAAATGACCGGGTCACCGGAATGCAGTGGAATAGTAATAAGACAATCGAATGGAACCTCGCGTCCGCCGAAATCAAGAATTTTCTTGTTAACGTTGTCAACCTCACCAAGGAAGAAATCTGTTACGAGATTTACATTTTTACTCTTGAGAAGAGAACCAAGTTTTTTTGATGCTTTTGGTTTGGTAAAAGCTCCCGACATTGGGGTAACGTAAGTAATATTGACCTTATCGCGCATCCCTTTTCCTGTAAAATATGCGTCTGCAAGGAAAGCAAATTCAAGGGGAGCAACGGGACATTTAATAGGGTTATCTGTTATATTTATAACAAGATTACCTCCCTGCCATGTTTTAAAGTACTCTGCAAGTGATTCTGCACCCTCAATTGTGTAAAAATCGAAGATGCTTTTGTGCCAGAGTTCGGCCTTTAAACCAGGGGTATCTTCGGGGCTTATACGGGTTCCGGTTGCTACTATAAGTACATCATAATCAAATGAATCTCCGTTTTTTAAAGACACGGAGTTTTGTCGCGGATCAACCTTTTCTATTTCCCCTTTTATTAAATTTACGCTCTTTGGCATAAACTTCACAGTTGGCTTTTGAATCTGATTTTTTTGATAATAACCAAAAGGAATGAACAGAAAACCGGGCTGGTAAAAATGGGTACTCTCTTTTTCAATAATTGAAATATTCCATTCACTGACAGAAAGGGCTTTCCGCATCTTATTGGCCATAATTGTACCGGCTGTACCGGCACCAAGAATTAAAAGATTTTTCATTTTATATTTTCTCTGTTAATAAATTCACAGTACAAATATATAACTACTTATGTAACTACATGCATATTTATGATAATTATTATGTTATTAGCCATTATTTGTGCTTTTCCGTCATTTGAAAATGTGGTTTTTCATCCGAAAAGAGGGCCCTCAAAAACCCATTAAATGGGCTAATTGTGAGAAAGGACACACAAAAACGTGACTAATATCACAATAAATCAATTTTCTTTTTATTTATGTTTGTATCGAGATAATTAAATATGATTAAAGAATCAATTTCGAAAATCAACCGCTGTCTTGACTGTCTTGATAAGTCATGCGCAACCGAAAAACTCAACAAAGGTGAACTGGATTTAATTACTGAAAACAGATATGTCAGCGAGATTAAAAAGAAGACTAATATTCTGAATACCGGATCGCCGACTTCACATATAATATATTTGAGATCAGGCCTCGTTAAAGAGTACTTAGTTAAACCGGATAACAAAGAACAGATCCTACAGATCATTCTTCCTCACTCATACCTGGGACTTACTTCTTTATTCGGAGATAAAATAAATCATTATTCATATACAGCGCTTACCGATCTGAAAGTCTGCTATATTGACATTGAGATATTTACGCAGATGGTAAAGAGCAACGGAAACTTTGCCTTTGAAATTCTGACCTCTGTGGGGCAGGAGAGTCTCAACAGTTTTCGCAGATTCATCGCCCAGAGCAACAAGAAAATATATGGGAGGATTGCTGATCTGCTTATATATTTTTCAAATGTAGTTTTTGTGAGTTCAAAATTTCAGATACCACTTTCCAGACGAGAAATTGCTGATATGGTCGGTACATCAAGGGAAAGTACAGGTAGGGTCCTTTCAAAATTTCACAGCGAAGGGCTGATTAATATCTCGGGAACTAAAGTTGTCATTAATGATCTGAGGAAACTCCAGAAGATCAGTCGCTTTGGCTAGAATTGTCTTTCGGTTTTTGCTGTCAATATTATTAAGTTTAGAAATCAAAGTATGACTAACAGAAGGGAATTCATAAAATTATCGGTCTTCGGAGCAGGTGCTCTGGCAGTTGGAAGCAGTGGCGTACTTAAAGCATTTTCGTCAAAGGAAATTAATAAGTTAAAAGTTGATCTGAAAAGAACTCCGACATATTGCGAAGTATGTTTCTGGAAATGTGCAGGATGGGTTTACAAGACATCGGAAGGTAAAATCTGGAAAATTGTCGGGAATGATGAAGATCAACATTCCAATGGCCGGTTTTGCCCACGGGGGACAGGTGGTGTTGGGATGTACTATGATGAAGACAGATTGAAAACTCCGCTTATCAGGGTAGAGGAGCGGGGCAAACAGGTTTTCCGTGAAGCAACCTGGGATGAAGCCCTTACCTATGTAGCCGGGAAAATGAAAGACATATCTTCAAAATATGGTCCAGAGAGCATGGCTTTATTCACACATGGTTCAGGCAGCACATATTTCATAAATTTATTTAAAGCCTTCGGTTCATTTAATACAGCCGAACCTTCATATGCACAATGCAGGGGACCACGAGATGAAGCTTTTCTTGCGACATTTGGCGAAGAAGTATACTCTCCTGAAGTTACAGACATACGCGATACAAAATGCCTGGTTCTGATAGGCTCGCATATAGGTGAGAACATGCATAACGGACAGATCCAGGAAATGTCGGACGCGATCGACAAGGGTGTGACAATTATTACAGTCGACCCGCGATTTTCAACAGCTGCCGGGAAATCCAAATTCTGGCTGCCGATAAAGCCTTCAACTGATATTGCATTGCTGCTTGCATGGATACATGAGATTATTTATAGCAATTTATACGATAAGAGTTACGTTGAAAAATATTGCAACGGATTCGATAAGCTTAAGGAACATGTAAAGGATTTTACGCCTGAATGGGCATATGGAATAACCACAATCCCTCCTGATAAGATCCGGAGAACTGCAAAGGAAATGGCAAATGCTTCCCCGGCGGTTATTGTGCATCCTGGCCGTCATGTCACCTGGTATGGTGATGATACCCAAAGAGTACGCGCTATTGCAATCCTAAATGCGCTTCTTGGTTCGTGGGGGAGACGCGGAGGATTTTACAGGCCCGCAAGTTTTACGGTTCCGGCAGCGAAAATACCCAAATATCCGGAGGCAAAAAAAACCTGGACAGATACTTTCCCCGGGAAATATCCGATCGCCAGTTCTCCGGTTTCGAATGTACTTATCGAAGCTTCAATACCTGAAAACAAACCCGCATATCCTATAAAGGGATGGATTGTAAATGCAACAAATCTTATATCCTCAATCCCGAATCAGGCAAACACACTGAAAGCTATTCAAAATCTTGAACTGCTTATTGCCATAGATACGATGCCGATGGAAATTACAGGTTGGGCTGATGTTATCCTGCCTGAATGTACTTACCTTGAAAGATATGACATGCTTAGGGCAGCACCGCACCGTAAGCCTGCAATAGCTCTCAGGATGCCGGCTGCAGAACCCAAGAACAACACCATGTCGGGGTATAACATCGCCCGTGGACTGGCTGTAAAACTTGGCCTTGTCGCCTACTTCCCGTTTGAAAAGCAGGAAGATCTGCTTGACTGGCAGCTTAAGCAGTGTGGGACTTCACTTGAAGAAATGAAGAGTAGCGGCGTTAAAACTAACCAGAGAGAATCGGATGATCTCTATTTTGGAGAAGATGAAAATGTAGCATTTTCCACTGATTCAGGAAAGATTGAACTGTATTCCAAATACTTTGAAGATGCCGGATTTGATCCTCTTCCAAAGTATGTTGCTCATGAAGAACCGCCTGAAGGTTATTACAGGCTGATTTACGGACGTGCTCCGATGCACACGTTCGGTCGAACGACAAACAACCCTAATCTAACAGGTCTCATGCCTGAAAATTCAGTCTGGATTAATCCAAAAGTATCGAAGGCCTGGGGTCTTGTAAGCGGGCAATATATCTGGCTTAAGAACCAGGACGGAGTTATCTCCGAATCCAAAATCAAAGTCAGGGTGACTGAAAGAATCAGGTGGGATTCAATCTATATGGTACATGGCTTCGGCCATACTCAGAAACAACTGAAGAGAGGTTTTGGCAAAGGCACCGGCGATACCAGGTTAATTACAAAAGTGCTGACCGACCCTCTTATGGGAGGAACTGGTATGAGGTCCAATTTCGTAACATTTGTCACAGAAAATTCAGAAAGGGAGGTTGCATCATGAGATATGCGATGGCAGTTGATACAAGGAAATGTGTGGGTTGCAGCGATTGTGTTGTGGCATGCCAGACTGAGAATGATGTACCAATAGGGTTTTGCCGCGACTGGGTAGTTGAATCGATGAGTGGCACATACCCACAGCTTGAAATTGAGATCAGGTCAGAACGTTGTAATCATTGCATTAATGCGCCATGTGTACGGTGCTGCCCAACAGGTGCAAGTCATTTTGCCGAGGGAGGAATTGTATTGGTTGAACGTCATAAATGTATTGGTTGCGGAGCTTGTATGGCATCTTGCCCTTATGACGCCCGTTATCCGCACCCTGCAGGCTATGTTGACAAATGTACTTTTTGTATTCAGAGGATAAAATCTGGTCTTGCACCGGCTTGTGCGTCAGTATGTCCGACAAAATGTATCTATTTTGGAGATCTGGATGATCCTAACAGTGATGTATCTGTAATATTGAAGAAGCGTAAATCTAAAACGCTGATTCCTGAAGCAGGAACAAAACCACAACTTTATTTTTTGATTTAATAAGATAATGCCATTATTATGGAAGAAGAAATAATCGTGAGCGGGAGAATGAATGAGATGATCGACCCTGCGCTTAATATCTGGCACTGGCAAATTCCTCTCTACCTGTTCCTGGGAGGAATGGCAGCCGGAATTCTCTGCATAGCTGCACTATATTATATAAGAGGCAGAGAAAAGGATTACAAAACTGCTGTACGAATCACCCCGTTCTTAGCTCCTGTTTTGCTGATTGCCGGATTGCTGGCCCTCTTTATCGATCTGAGGCATAAACTTTTTTTCTGGCAGCTATATACAAATATAAGACTGCAATCGCCGATGTCGTGGGGAGCATGGACCCTGTTGGTCATAACACCGGTATCATTTATATGGTGTGCGCTTCATATCAGGGATATCTTCCCGAGATGGGATTGGAAATATGACTGGATCCGCGATATAGAAACTTTCTTTAACAAGTACAAAAAAGTACTTGCGTGGATAATGCTTATCTACGGGATAATTCTTGGCATCTATACAGGTATTTTGTTATCTGCTTTCAATGCACGTCCTCTATGGAATACTTCTATCCTCGGACCACTGTTTCTTGCCTCGGGACTTTCCGCCGGTGCCGCCTCTACATTGATCCTTTCCAAAGATAAAGAAGAACGTAAGCAATTTGCACGGATAGATCTGGTGCTGATTGGCATTGAGCTATTTCTTATAATTCACATGTTTATGGGATTTCTGGCAAGTACGCAGGTTCAGATAGAAGCAGCCCATTTGTTTCTGGGAGGTCCATACACAATGTCATTCTGGATATTTGTTGTCATACTTGGCATGCTTATCCCTGCTCTTCTGGAATTTATGGAATTGGGGAAATTCCGTATTCCGGTAATTGTTCCGGCTGTGCTGGTATTATTTGGAAGCTTCATGCTGCGCTTTATAATTGTGTATGCCGGTCAGGTAAGCAGGTGGCTGTATTAAGGGCGACCGGTTTGCGGCTTGTGGTGTGCGGAAGAAACACACACCGCATACCACACACCTCACGCTGCACACCCATTTAGATTGAATTAAAAGTTTAACAATATTTAAAGTGAATTCATGGAAACAAAAAAAACAAAATACCTGAACCCTTACATTGGCGGAGTATTATTAGGATTGGTACTCCTGGCAGCAAATTTTGTATCAGGCCGTGGTCTGGGAGCCAGCGGAGCAATGAAGAGTGTCGTTGTAACTTCCCTTACAACAGTTGCACCGTCATCATCAGAAAAAATGGGATTCATAAAAGAGTACAGGGATGCTCATCCGGGCAATCCAATGAATAACTGGCTTGTTTTTGAAATGACGGGGGTTCTTGTCGGAGGATTTATTTCAGGAGCATTTGCGGGAAGATTAAAGCTCCAGGTTGAGCACTCACCAAAAATAACATCAAAGAAAAGGCTTCTCCTGGCTTTAACAGGTGGAGCTCTGTTCGGTTTTGGAGCAGAACTTGGCAGAGGATGCACCAGCGGCGCAGCTCTCAGCGGAATGGCAGTATTATCATTGGGAGGATTCATTACCATGATGGCAATTTTTGGAACTGCTTATGCTCTGGCATATTTCTTCAGGAAAAACTGGATATAATAAATGGCGTAAAGGCGTAAAGGCATAGCGGCAGGATGCAAAACCTCAAGACCTCGAGAACCGCAAGACCGCAAGACCGCAAGACATTTTAGACATTAAAAATAAATTACTAATAAGAAAGATATGGGACCATTATCAGTAAACGAATTAATATCAGCAAATACGAATCTCTTCCTTGCTTTCATCATTGGGATTGGATTTGGTTTTGTACTTGAACAGAGCGGATTTTCATCAAGCAGAAAGCTTGCAGGTGTGTTTTATGGTTATGACACCGTAGTTCTGAAAGTATTTTTCACTGCAGCGATCACGGCAATGCTTGGCCTGCTTTTTTTCAGTCTCTTCGGCTGGGTGGACCTGAGCCTGGTTTATATTAATCCTACATATCTGACTTCGGCAATAATCGGTGGAGTAATTATGGGAGCAGGGTTTATTATCGGCGGATATTGTCCGGGTACGAGCTTCTGCGGTGCCTCAATCGGTAAAATTGATGCTCTTGTTTTCATTGGAGGTTTATTTATAGGAATGCTGATCTTCGCTTTGGGTTATAAGATATGGGACGGAATGTATATGGCTAAATTCCTTGGTTCGCCAAAAATCAGTGAAACACTCGGCCTTACTGACGGTGTTTTTGCATTTCTCCTGATTATTATAGCACTTGGAATGTTCAGGGCAGCAGAATGGGCCGAGCAGAAATTTCCAAGGGAAGAGTACTAAGAAGGCGCAGGGCTCAGGGAAGAAAAGAGATCCTTGATTTTGCCCTGTGCTCTGAGCACTGAGCATTAATACGATAAATAACAAACGACAAACGACAAACGACATGAAATCACTTCAACTTCTGGCAATTTTTATTATTCCTCTTGGTTTGATAATTGCTGCGGTACCGCAGAACAAAACCAGACCATACAAGCTTTCTGCTGATCAATTACTTGGCGAAGCCAATACGCGTACGCAATTCATTGCGCCTGAAACTGTTGCTGACATGATCGTTAAGAAAGACCCTTCATTTCAGCTGATCGATGTGAGAAATCCTGATGAATTTGATAAATTCAGTCTGCCCGGAGCTATTAATATTCCTGTCGCTGATCTTCTGTCTGATAAATATGCAGATATACTTAATCAGGACGTTAAAACGAATATTTTCTATTCAAATGGAACCATAATAGCAAATGAAGCCTGGATGATTACCAGGCAGCTTGGCTACAAAAATAATCTTGTCCTGGAAGGAGGCCTGAACTATTGGTTTGACGCAATACTTAATCCTCAGAAGCCAACATCGACCAGTCCTGATGAAGAATTTGCAAAATATGATTTTCGTTTAAGCGCAGGGAAGGCTCTTGGAGGAGGGATGACAGTTCAATCCAGTCAAACTCAAAATGCTTCACCTGCAAAATCGGCGGTTCAGTCAGTTCCTAAAAAGAAGAAGGCAGCAGGAGGTTGCTAGATTTCAATATTGCTCCCTATCCGATCAATTTTCTGTTGGGATGATAATAAATTGATATTAGATTTCTATATTTGACTTAAACAAAACTGCATTAAGATGAAAAATAGAATCTTTACCTTTATTATTATCTCTTTCTTTTGTGTGACAGGGGTTTCAGGACAAATTGCTAACAAAAATCAATCAGCAGGAACATGGAAATTTGATGCTCCCTACGCACCCGAAGCATATTCGACCGGAACGATCGTAATAGGATTTGCAGAGAAAAAAGATACCGCAACAATGTCGTTCGGAACGGGTGAGTACACGCTCGGTGGTGAAAAAGTTAAAATTGTGAATGACAGTGTTACGTTCTCGATCTTTCTTGAAGGTCAGGATATCAAAGTTATGCTAAAGGTCAATAACGACACTCTGATGTCGGGTAAGGCAATCTATTCTGAAGGAGAAGTTCCATTGACACTTACAAAAGTTGATTCAACAAAGGCCCGTGTAAATTAATATTTTCAAGTTTATTGCTTGTATTTTATCCATGTTTATCGGACAAAATAATTTTCATTTTTCTTGTCTCGTGAGACTATGAAGATAATTTTGCTTTTTATATTTATTTCTGTTGAAATTTGTGCCAATTCTCAGGTTATTAATAAAGTTCCGCTGAGTTCCAGGCAAACCCAGTATTCTATTGATGCTGTGCTTAATCCTGATTCAAAGACAATCACAGCAACAATGAAGGCATTCTGGGTTAACATGTCGGGAGACATTGTTCCGGATATACGCATGCATATGTACATGAATGCATTCAAAGACAGCAGGAGCACAATGAACAAGGAGTTAGCTGAAGTCCGCAGTCTTCCCGATTCAGAAAATGGCAGGATAGATATAAAAACTTTCACCGACCGGATGGGTAATGATTTGACTTCGCGGATGCAATATATTAGTCCCGATGACGGCAATAAGTTTGATCAAACTGTTTTGGATGTAATGCTTCCTAAACCGGCGGCCCCGGGGGATACGGTTTTCATGAATATTAGCTTTGTAACAAAGCTTCCCGATCTTACCAGGCGAACAGGCTATAGTGATGATTTCTTTTTTGTCGGACAATGGTTTCCAAAGTTCGGTGTCTATGAGCAGGCAGGAATGCGTTATGCAGTTAAGGGAGCCTGGAATTGCCACCAGTTTCATGCCAATTCAGAATTCTATTCCAATCACAGTTTGTACAATGTAAAAATAACTCTGCCAGTAAAATACGTTGTCGGGACATGTGGAATGTTAATTGCCGAATCTGATACAACAGGTGGAATCAAAACAAAGACTCTTTCTTACCGGGCGGAAGATATTGTGGATTTTGCCTGGACTGCCTGGCCGGGTTACAATGTGTTCACTGATCAGTGGAAAAATGTTAAAATTAAACTTCTTATACCCGGTGAAAGAGCATCACAGGTTAAGCGTCAATTCAACGCTGTAAAAAATGCACTGGAATACTTCGATATGAATGTGGGTCCTTATCCATGGCCATATCTTACCATAGTTGATCCTCCTTCAAAGGGAGCACGCTCAGGTGGAATGGAATATACAACAATGTTTACTTCGTTATCATTGTATATGTTGCCGGGCTTTTTTCATTTTCCGGAAATGGTCACAATTCATGAATTCGGGCACGCATATTTTATGGGAATACTTGCAAGTAATGAATTTGAGGAACCATGGCTTGACGAGGGAGTTAATTCATTCTGGGAAGGAAGAATAGTTGACCATTACTATGGAGAAAGTTCAGGAATAATCAATCACCCTTTTTTCAAAATGTCGGACAAAACATTATTGCGAAATTCATATGTCCATGCAAAAGGAAGAGAGCTGGTCAGCAATAATGAATATTCCTGGAATTATCCCGACGGGACCTATGGAATGATGTCGTATGATAAAACGGCTGCCTGGCTTTTTACCCTTATGGGAATAGTCGGAGAAGAAACTACTAATCAGATCTTTAAGGAATATTATAAAAAGTGGGCATTTAAATACCCTTCAGGCAGGGATTTTGTAAACTCTGTGAATGATGTTGTTACAAAAATCAACGGGAATAAATTCGGACCTGACATGAACTGGTTCTTCAGTCAGACTCTTTATGGCACTGGGTTATGCGATTATAAAGTAGTGAATATCATAAACAAAACAGATGCGATTGCTAATGACTCAATCAGAAAAGAAGGAGATAAAAAATATTACAGATCTGTTGCTGAACTCGAAAGAGCAGGAGAAGTAATGCTTCCTGTTGATGTTCTTGTGCATTTTAATAATGGGGAGGAAATTTTGGAACAGTGGGACGGGAAAAGCAGATTTAAAAATTTTGAGTATACCGGATTGAGACAAATCGAATGGGTTAAAATAGATCCTGATTTTAAGATTGCAATGGATGTAAATTATAATAATAATTCAATGACAGTGAATTTTGATGATATCCCCTTGCGCAAATTCACGAATAAGCTCATTTCATTTCTCCAGTTTTTTATCAGTTTTATTTCACTCTAAATTGACAATGAAGATTATAAAAGCTATAAAAGACGGGATCATTCGTTCTGCCGGATCATGGAAAGGCATACTAATTGTCTGGTTTGTATCCCTCGTTATGGTTAGCCTGATAGCGCTTCCAATGAAAGCTTCATTGCAGAACAGTCTGGGCGGAAGCATGGTTACTGAAAAATTGCGTAGCGGAATAAGCATGGATGTCTTTGCGGACCTTGGATCTGGCTTCAGGAATCTGATTTCGTATTTTTCAAAGGGTTTATTCATGATCATGCTCGCAGGATTTTTGATTAATTCTTTTTTCTCAGGTGGATTATTTTTCTGTTTGAAAGCTGACCGTGGATGCTTCTCATCAAATGAATTTTTTAAATCTTCTTCCAGAAATTTTTGGTCATTTCTCTCAATCTCCATGATAATGAGCTTTATCGTTATCATGCTTGCAATTCTCGTTGTTATCATACCTGTTATAATTATTAGTCAGGAGAAGGGAATTTCCGATTATATTGTTTTTGGTACAGGTGTGATACTGACCTCTGTCTTTCTATTCATTTTAGTAATTATGTTACTTGTGACTGATTATGGGAGAGCCTGGCAGATTATTCATGATAAAAATGCTCCATTCGGAGCAGTAGGTTTCGGATTCAGACAGACATTCAGAACATTTTTTTCGTCATATCCTTTGATGCTCATCTTATTTATTATTCAGGGAGTTTACACCTGGATGGTAATAAGCATTATAGGATATCTAAAACCCGGAAACTTTAGTGGCATTATCTTATTATTCCTTCTCTCTCAGATTCTCTATGTAATCAAAGTTTTTCTAAAAACCTGCAGGTACGGGAGTGTGACGAGGATGATGGAGATAAGTGTTGAAAAAGTTGAAATCAATTAACCACAAAGGGGGCCGGCGTTAAGACATAGCCCTGTGGGCTGTTTTAGCGAAGGAGCCAGAATGCCGCGTCAGCGCTTTTCACAATGGACACAAAGGTCTATATTATAGTGTTTTAGCTTTGTGCCATTTGTGCCTTCTTTCTGACCTTTGTGGTTAAAGATCTTTTTTTAATAGCCCCTAGGAAGGAGGTCTTATGATTCAAATTTATTCAATTAATTTTTCGTATTTCTTAAAAATATGTAAATTGATAGTTGATATTTGATTAATTTCTAGTCATTTTACTCAAAAACCTCTTAGAAATGGAAAAGATCATTTCATGCTGCGGACTAAACTGTGCAACTTGTGAAGCAAGAATTGCCACGCTTAAAAACGATGATGTCCTCAGAAAAGCCACTGCTGAAAAATGGAAAGTTTATTATAATGTTCCTGAAATGTCTCCCGACATGATTAATTGTACCGGGTGCAGGGAAGAAGGAGTAAAAATAGGTCATTGGGGTATGTGTCAGATAAGACTTTGTGCAACTGAAAAAGGTTTCAGTACCTGCGGTGAATGCAAAGAAATAAGTACATGCAGTTTGATTGCGCCGATTCACAAAAGCATGCCTGACGCACTTTCTAATTTACAGGAATTAAACTGAACATTTAATTTTTCCGCAGATCTCGCAGATTTTCGCAGATAAGAAAATCAGGATCTGCGTTTATCTTTGCAATCTACGGAGAACAAAAAGCCGGAATTCATGAAAGTATTGATTAATATACCATAAATACCTGAAATTATGTCAGAAACTGATTCCATCCTCCTGACCGACAGGAACATCTATCCTACAGATGATTATATCTTTTCAATTATCGGTGAAAAGAAAGTTCTGTGGCAAAAAATCATGAGCCACATGAGCGTTAGTTACAAAGATTCCGATGGCCAATGGAATTTTTATAATGATGGCAAAAGGTGGCTGTTCAAAATGGTATATAAAAAGAAGACTGTTTTTTGGGCTACTATACTGGAAGGTACATTCAAGGTTACCTTTTATTTCAGTAAAAAAGCTGATACTCTGATTGAAAACAGCGATCTCCCATTAAAGATAAAAGAAGAATTTAAAACTGCAAAAAGTTATGGTCTTATCAGACCTATTTCTTTTGTTGTGAAGGATAGTACTGACGTGGATAATGTATTTAAATTAGCAGAGATAAAAAGCAAATTAAAATAAAAACTCCGGGGTGTTTAAGAAATCGAAATCCTTTAACCGCAAAGATCACAAGGTAGTACACAAAGGCCACAAAGGTTGACATGTAACCTTGTGCCCTTTGTTCCTTTTCAACCAACAAAACTTAAGCGAAGATGGTCTTTGTATCTTTGTGGTTTAAAAAATAATTTCTAATGAAAAAACTCTTTTTGATTTTAATTTTATTTCCCCAGGCTTTAATGTTTTCCCAGAATCTGGATATCAGAATACTGCGTTCAATAAATTCCCCAAAAACTCTTTCTTCAGATAATTTTTTCAGATTTGTTTCTAATTCCGATGCCTTTATAGTAGTTGGTACTCCAGTCATAATGGGGACAGTGGGATTGATGAATCATGACAAAAACCTTTTCCGGAATGCTGAAGTCCTTGTTGGAGCTGATGTATTGAATGCAGGTATTACAACTTTACTTAAATACACCGTAAATCGTAAGAGACCTTTTATAACTTATCCTGATATTGCGAAGAAATCAAAAGGGGGATCACCTTCATTTCCTTCGGGTCATACTTCAAGTGCCTTTGCTACAGCGACTTCGATAAGTCTTTCGTATCCCAAATGGTATATAATCACACCGTTATATCTTTGGGCCGGTACTGTCGGATACTCCCGCATGGATCTTGGGGTTCATTACCCGTCTGATGTTCTTGCCGGAGCGTTGATAGGCTCCGGCAGCGCCTGGCTTACCTGGTATGTGAATAAGAAAATAGTCGCCAGGAAACACTAGAGGTTTGTGCCTTAGCGCCTTTACGCCTTTACGCCTCCCTATACGTATTTATACCCCTCATAAATAGGCTTTAAGCTACTTTCCTCTTTTTTCAATTGGATATACCTTTGTTTTTAAGTTGACTACCAACACAGATCGATGGAAAAACTGTACGATTTACTATTGAAAGATATAAGATTTGAGGAAGGAATGAATTCCTGTATGAATTGCGGAGTATGTACCGCAATATGTCCTGCTGCTGAATACTATGATTATGATCCAAGAAAGGTTGTTGATGCTGTTCAGTCAAAGGATGAAGATGTTATAAGAGACCTTCTTAAATCTGAAACAATCTGGTATTGTGGGGAATGCATGTCGTGTAAAACAAGATGTCCCCGTGGCAATACTCCGGGTTTCATTATAATGGCTCTCAGAACTCTTTCGCAGGAACTGGGATTTTTCATTGAATCTGAAAAAGGCCGTCAGCAATTTGCCATAAAAAGGACTGTTGGTGAGAATATTTTCAAGTATGGTTATTGTGCAGCAACTTATGCAGTTAATCCAAAAATGCATCCCGAGCAAGGTCCGATATGGGAATATATTCTTGAAAATTCTGATGATGTCTTCGAAAGGTTAGGTGGTCAGATTAATGGGATCGGAACTGGTCCGCTGAGAAAGATTCCCCAGGACGCATTGGATGAGTTGAAAAGAATTTTTGATGTCACCGGAGGAACTGAATTTTTCGGAATTATTGAAGATCATTCAAGAAGAAAAGCATCAGAGTTGGGTATCCAATTCAGTAATGAAGGAACTGAGAATGATTATTTCGTGGAAATATTTACTGCGAATAACGGCACTCATAATTCACATTAGGAGTAATTCATACTTAGATGGATAAAGAAGGGAAAAAAAGAATCTGGGCTGACTATCAGAAAGAGATAGCGGATGATCATTTTTTTTATGTAAGGTCGTGTATTCGACAGAGCTTCTTCCCAGGTTCAGAGCAATTTTTCCTTCATCTTATGCGGAATATCCTTGGCAAAGATGTATACGAAAACCCCGGCCACACAACCTGTACAGGAATAGGTTATCACAGCGATATAGTTCCATCAGCCACTATTATGACCGTTATTGCAAGGCATTTCGCTTTGATGAAAGAATCAGGATATAAAAATATTGCCATCTCATGTGTTACATCTTTTGGACTTTATACTGAAATACTCGAGACCTGGAAACATTTTCCAAAGGAACTTGAAAAGACACGTGAATATCTCTTCAAGGCAACTGGGAGAGAATTTGATCTTCCGGAAAACATAGCTCATTCGAGTGATATTATATACAAGTTCAGGAATGAAATAGCATCAAAAGCCAAAAATTTCCTGATTAACAAAAGAACCGGAAAGCCATTAAACGTTGTTGAACATATTGGCTGTCATTATGCAAAGATGTTTCCCAAATCGGGAATGGGAGGCGCCGAATTTCCGAACGTACTGAGTGGAATGGTTGATTCATGGGGCGGTAAAGTTATTGATTACCCGGAGCGAAGGCACTGTTGCGGATTTGGTTTCAGGCAATACCTGGTACAGGCGAACAGGGGATATTCTGTTTCTAACACGTCAAAAAAGTTTTCGTCGATGCAACCTTACAAACCTGATTTTGTGCTAACTAATTGTCCTGGTTGTAATATGTTCATGGATAAATGGCAGTACACTATTAAAGAATTGGATGGTACAACATTTGGTGAGAACGGAGAATCAATACCTGTCCTTACTTATGAGGAACTCGCCGGGCTTGTACTCGGATACAATCCCTGGAACCTTGGTCTGCAATATCATATGGTTCAATCTGAACCTTTACTTGAAAAACTGGGAATTGAATATGACAGGGCAGATAAGTATAAGACGAAAAATGGCAGGCAGATGCCGATACCTGAAAATCTTATAAATTGTTGATTAAATGGGCAAACGTGTAATAGTAATAGGAGGAGGAGTTGCCGGACTTGAGGTTGCAGGACAATTATCGAACAGAGGAATTGAAGTAAGCGTAATCGAGAAGGAAGTCAAAACGGGCGGGCATTTAAATAAATGGTATAAGCTTTTTCCGGATAGAAGGAATAGTTCAGAGGTAAAAAGCTACCTGGAGAAAATAATTCAAAATTATCGCATTAAGTTACTGACAAACACATCGGTTGAAAAATTCAGAAAGGGGAGGGGTCATTTTACAGTCACAACCAATAATGGCGAAGAGCTCACAGCTGATGCCGTAATAGTTGCAACAGGATTTGATCTGTTTAAAAGCGAAAGGAAAGAGGAGTATGGATATGGCATTTATGATAATGTTATAACATCTGCTGATCTTGAGGAGAAGTTCAGGAAAGGAGAAATTATATTGAAGAATGGCACTGTTCCTGAAACAATCGGTATAATTCATTGTGTAGGCTCACGCGATGAAAAAGTCGGGAATTTTTATTGTTCCAAATTATGTTGTGTCACAGCAGTCAAACAGGCAATTGAAATCAGAGAGTTTTTGCCTGATTCAAAAGTATTCTGTTTTTATATGGATATGAGAATGGGAGGAGCTTTTTATGAAGAGCTTTACAGGGAAGCTCAGGAAAAATGGGGAGTAAGTTTTATCAGAGGAAAAGTTTCTGAAGCATCGGAGACAATTGATAACAAGCTTTTAATTAAAGTTGAAGATACACTCGCCGGGCGACCGCTTAAAATGAAACTCGATATGCTCGTTCTGATGGCTGGAATGGAAATGTCAGAAACGGGTGCGAAATTTGCGGATATGACCGGATTGGCAAGAGGAGAAAACAGATTTTTCTCAGCTGCAGATAATCATACAGGAAGTAACAGAAGCAATATCGAAGGGATATTTTATGCCGGTACCTGTACTGCACCAATGAATATAACAGAAACTATTTCACACGCACGGGCAGCAGTTGTTGAAGTAATTGATTACCTGAATGACAGTAAATAAAAATAAATTCGGTTTTAACATTTCGCGGGGGCGTCAGATAGATTATGAAGCCAATAATCGTGAAATAGCTGAATATTTATTTGAAAAAGAACCCAGCATAAGAAGATGCATTGAATGCGGGGGCTGTTCCGCTACCTGCACCACAGCATCTTTTACGCCTTTCAGTCTGAGGGAATTGATGATACTGATCAAACGCGGTGAAACAAAGGAGGTATATGAGAATCTGAAAAAGTGTATGCTCTGCGGTAAATGCACGTTGGTATGTCCGAGAGGAGTAAATACCAGAAATATTATCGTTCTGGCCAAAAAAGCATTTCCAAAAAACTGATGAATATGCAATTTGATCCATTTATAATTCCATTTAACATCGGATTGTATTTTATACTCATCTACATAGTTATAAGATGCGTGATCTGGTTTATCGATTTGTCGAAACCTGATAAGCTAAGGCTTCAACGTGGTTTCTTTGGCCTTGCTTTTACACAGAGCCTTAAAGAGATCTTTATGGAAAGCCTGATCCACAGGAAAATCCTTAAGACAAATCTCAGACTAGGTTATATGCATATGAGTCTGGCATTTGGCTGGTTCCTGCTTATATTTTTTGGTACAATCGAGGCGGATATTTTCGGGGCAAAACATCTTAATGCTCCATATAAAGCAATCTTTTTTAAGTTTTTTAATCCTGAACATGGACATAAAGCCTTCGAAGCTGCCTATGGATTTTTAATGGATCTGATATTAGCGTTTATTTTGTCAGGATTATTGCTTGCTATAACGAAAAGGATCTATTCGAAAATTGTAGGGATGAAGAAGACAACCCGGTTAAAACTTATTGATAAAATCGCTCTGACTTCTTTATGGCTTATTTTCCCGAGCCGCCTTCTTGCAGAAAGCTTTACCAGCGGTGCTTATGGAACAGGAAGTTTTCTCACCGGGACTCTTGGAGCCTGGCTTGCCACTTTCCTGCCGGCCAAGGAAATGGCGTACCCTTTCTGGTGGCTCTATTCAATTGCCCTGGGTACATTTTTCGTCCTGCTTCCTATTTCACGATATATGCACATTCCGACTGAGTTATTTCTGATTTTTATGAGAAATTCAGGAATCAAAACAGGTGACAAAGCCGGTACATACACTGAGGTTCAAACCTACTCCTGTTCATCATGCGGAATATGTATTGATACATGTCAGCTTAATTATTCTGCAGGTATTAATAATATTCAGTCGGCTTATCTTATGAAAGGGATCCGAAACAATGATGACATTTCGGAAATTGCTGATAACTGCCTGATGTGTGGCCGATGCGATCTCAAATGTCCCGTTGGTATCGAGCTCTTACCCATTAGGATGATCCAGAGACGGGGAAGTGAGGCCGGAACTGACATAAAGAATATTTTTAAAGGCTATTTAAGAACAAGACAAAATATAGTTACTGAAAATGTGCCGGTTTCTTCGAACTATAAATTTCTTAAAGAACAGGAGCCGGAGAAAACTGATGTCCTGTATTTTGCAGGATGCATGACTCATCTCACCCCATCAATCAAAAATTCGATGGTGAAAATCCTTGATGCTTCCGGAGTGAAATTCAGATTCATGGATGAAGATGGTGGCGTATGTTGTGGTCGTCCACTGATGCTTGCAGGTCAGGACAGGGAGGCCAGGGAACTCATCAATTATAATTCACAGATGATATGGAAATCAGGAGCACATACACTCGTCACATCCTGCCCGATCTGTTATAAAGTATTTAAAGAAAGTTATTACCTCGATGTGGAAGTTTTACATCACACTCAATTCATACGAAGACTAATTTCTGATGGCAGCGTAAAGATGAATTTCCTGAGGAAAAAAGTTGTTTATCATTCTCCATGCGAATTAGGAAGAGGATCTGGTATTTATAATGAACCACGTGAGATTCTCAAACATGTTTCACGACTTGAAAAAACACCTTACGAAGATTCTGAATCTTTATGTTGCGGAGGAAGCCTTGCCAATATGAAGATCAGTTCAGCTGAGCGACGCAAGGTTTCTGTCGATGCTGCGAATAAACTCACAATAAGTCATCCGGATATACTTGCAACAGCATGTCCATTATGTAAAAAAACCTTTTCAGCTGCAACACAAACGAAAGTTGCAGATATTTCTGAAATTGTCGCAGAAGCCTTAAATATTGGTCACGAAAAAAAAGTGAAAGACAGCCGTGCTATTATTCTGAAAGAAATAGCAAATATCTGAAAGCTTTATAAATTAAGTATTTGAGTCTACATTCTTATAGTGCAGACAATTCATTCATTCTACCTGCTATAGAAAACATGACATTTAGTTTTTTTAATAACTGAAAACCCATGGATATTTATTATTTTGTCCTTTCAAACATTTCATATACTGAAATTGTTTTCCGAGCGTTATAGACATTATTATTAAACAATCAAAATATGGGAACATGGGCAGGAAATTAATTGTGCTGATGATATTGACGGGAATTTTTTATTTCAATGCATGTAAGAATTCAAATGAACATAAAGAAGCTAAAAATCAGGTAGTTCAAAACAAAATACGTCAACAGGAAGACGGAACAATTTCGTTTAAAGTTGATAAAGCAGATTGTTACCAGGACAAAGATAATCCGGCAACAAATACGGCCGAATGGAATGTTGTAGTTTCAAAATCGGGACGATTCAATGTCTGGCTGACGAGTTCTACAAAAGATACTACTGATCTCAAATATGATCATTCTGTTATGTTGAGCATTCTGGATAACAGGATTGAAGCCCATCCGTCGATCAATAAAATTATACATAATTCAACTGAGGTTAGCTACCCTTACTTCAGAGCTGATTCATTTATAGGTGAGATGTATATCCAGGATACCGGCCTCTATAATGTTCAGATAATAAGCGAGAAGATCATCCCGAAAGATCCAAAAAAATCTGATCTTAAGAATGATGATACTTCAAAACTTTTGTCTGTATTTTTGACTCCGGCTCAATAAGAATGCTCAGAGCACAGTGGCTCAGAGCACAGTGTAAAGTCCAACGCTTTGAGTCTAAATAAATTGCATGTGTTAATGGTTCTGACCTTTTATCCACTCCCTCGCATTTACGAATGCCTTTATCCATGGCGTTACTTCATCATTTCTTCTGTCTTCAGGATAGTATCCGCATTGCCATGGAAAATATGCCCTTTCCAGATGTGGCATCATTACCAGATGACGGCCATCTTCTGAACATAATCCGGCAACATCATAGTCTGATCCGTTTGGATTAGCAGGGTAGGTATGTTTACTGAATTTTAAAGGTATCTGGTACTTGTCTTCCGTATATGGGAAACTAAATTGACCTTCACCATGGGCAACCCAAATCCCTAATTCCATGTTCGACATATTCCCCAGCATCACTGAATTATTCTTTGCGATTTTTAAACCAATAAAACCTGACTCAAACTTATGTGATTTGTTTACTAGCAGTTTTGGTTTCTCTTTATGTGACGGATATAAAAGTCCGAGTTCAACCATCAACTGGCATCCATTGCATACGCCAAGAGAAAGTGTATCAGTTCTTTTATAATAATTTTCCAGGGCTATCCTTGCTTTTTCATTGTATCTGAAAGCTCCTGCCCATCCTTTGGCGGAACCCAGGACATCAGAATTTGAAAAGCCACCTACAAAGACTATCATATTGATTTCTTCAAGTGTCTCCCGTCCTGATATCAGGTCAGTCATATGAACATCTTTTACATCGAATCCGGCCAGATAAAGTGCATAAGCCATTTCACGATCTCCATTCACCCCTTTTTCTCTTATAATGGCCGCCCTTATGCCTGATTTTGTTCTTCTGGCAAGATCAATTCCTAAAGATTTAAAAGTCCCCGGGAAATTTGCAAGGTCGATCTTCAGCTCATGATTCTTATAATTCTCAAAACGTTCTAAAGCAAGTTCGGGTCCGCACTGCGCCTGTCGAGAATATATGAAGAATGGAACCATGTATCCCGGAGTTTATCAATATCGAAAGTAACCCGGGCATCATTGTTTGTCACATATAGCGATCTTTCATCCACAGGATGCCCTATAGATTTATATGAAATTCCATTCTCAAGAAGAATTTCAGCAATTTCATCTTCATCTTTCACCTGAATAATAATACCCGGATTCTGGCTGAAAAGGATCTTTACAGTGTCGTTATCATCAAATGATGTGAGGTTGATGGTTATACCACCATGTGTATTTGAAAAGCACATTTCAAGTAAGGTAGTTACCATTCCTCCTGCAGAGATGTCGTGTCCGGAAAGGATCTTTCCATTTTTAATGAGCTCCTGGATAGTATCAAATACCTCTTTAAAATAGGCCGGATCAGTTACTGTAGGAACTTCATCACCAAGTCTGTTAAGGATCTGTGCGAAACTGCTTCCCCCGGGCTTCAGACTGTCCCGGCTCATATCAATATATAAAAGGCTTGTATCGGAGTCGTTCACAATTACCGGTTCAACAATTTTCCGGATGTTATCGATCTCAGCAGCCGCTGAAATAATTACAGTTCCGGGTGCACGCACAACCTGATCTTTGTATTTCTGAGTCATGGAAAGGCTGTCCTTACCTGTCGGGATGTTAATTCCTAAAGCAATTGCAAAGTCACTCGCCGCTTTCACCGCTGCATATAGCCTGGCGTCTTCACCTGGGTTTTTGCACGGCCACATCCAGTTAGCTGAAAGAGATACACTTTTTAAGTTATTTGTCAACGGAGCCCAGATAATGTTTGTCAGAGCTTCGGCTATAGAAAGAACAGAACCTGCTTCCGGATCGACCAAACCAGCTGCTGGTGCATGACCGATTGAAGTAGCCATTCCTTTAACACCTTTATAGTCAAGGGTAATTGCTCCAAGATTATTCAATGGAAGCTGAAGGGGTCCGGCGCACTGTTGTTTTGCGAGACGGCCGGTCACAGACCTGTCGACTTTATTTGTCAGCCAGTCTTTGCATGCAACCTCTTCGAGCTGAAGCACCTGTTCAGCATACTGTTGAATTTTGTCAGCAGAATATTTAAGTTTCCTGTAACCGTTTTTAACAATTACATCATTCATAATTGTTTTAGGAGGGTCGCCAAAAAGCGATGTAAGGGCAAGATCTATCGGTTTCTCATTTGTTAAAGGATTTACCAGGGTGAACTGCATATCACCGGTTACCTCTCCAATAATATAAAATGGAGCTCGTTCCCTTTCAGCAATATGCCGTAATGATTCTGCGTCATGCTTCTTAATGACAAGACCCATGCGCTCCTGCGACTCATTGCCAATTATTTCCTTTGCAGATAGGGTAGGATCACCAATCGGGAGTTTGCTGATATCAATTCTGCCCCCTGTGGCTTCTACAAGTTCGGAGAGGCAATTAAGATGACCGCCTGCACCATGATCATGAATAGAGATTATCGGATTATTGACCGACTCGCTCAAGGCTCGTATGGCATTATATACTCTTTTCTGCATTTCCGGGTTTGCTCTCTGTACGGCATTTAATTCTATTGCAGTATCGAACTTTCCGGTATCAACAGATGATACGGCGCCTCCACCCATACCGATCCTGTAATTATCTCCACCGAGCAGAACAATGAGATCACCCTTTTCCGGAATGCTCTTCTCACTATCCTTCTTTTTGCCTAATCCGATGCCGCCTGCCAGCATAATAACCTTATCATATCCAAACTTTATTGAATCCTCAATATGCTCGAAAGTAAATACAGAGCCACAGATGAGAGGCTGTCCGAATTTATTCCCGAAATCGCTCGCGCCGTTTGATGCTTTTATTAAAATATCTCCAGGAGTCTGGTAAAGCCAGGGTCGGGCAGGCATAGATTTTTCCCATGGACGGTCACCTTCAGGACGAGGATATGAAGTCATGTAAACAGCAGTCCCGGCAATTGGGAATGCGCCTTTCCCTCCGGCAATACGGTCTCTGATCTCACCTCCGGTTCCTGTGGATGCTCCGTTAAACGGTTCGACAGTTGTCGGGAAATTATGAGTTTCCGCTTTAATGGAAAGAACGGACTCATAGTCTGTGATATTAAAAAAATCGGGCTTATCCTGGGTCTCCGGAGCAAATTGTTCAACAACAGGCCCCTGTACAAATGCACAGTTATCTTTATATGCAGAAACAACATCATTTACATTTGTCTTCGTCGTCGATTTTATCATTTGAAAAAGAGTCTCCTCTTTCTCTTCTCCCGAGAGAATGAATGTCCCGTTAAATATCTTATGACGGCAGTGTTCTGAATTAACTTGTGAAAATCCAAATACCTCACTGTCAGTTAATTTGCGTCCAATAGTGATGCTTAATTTTTCGAGGTATTCAACTTCCTCCTTATTTAGGGCAAGTCCCTCACTCTTATTGTATTGACCAATATTATCAATGTATTTTACAGGATCAGCTACTCTGTCAATTGTAAAAATAGTCTGATCTAATCCATTATACAGGTGCTGAAGCATCGGATCGTAAACAGTTTTTTCGCCTTTGGAAACATGAAATTCTTCGATCCTTTTAATACCTGTAATCCCCATATTTTGTGTTATCTCCACTGCATTTGTGCTCCAGGGGGTGATCATCTCTTTTCTTGGCCCGATAAAAGTTCCTTTTCTCAGTTCTGCAGGCAAGAGGGTTGCTTCTCCAAATAGCCATGATAATTTTTCAATGTCTTTATCAGGAAGTTTTTCTGAAGTACCTGTTGCAATAATATTTTTAGAAATGCATTCAAAAAAGAGGATCATAAGTTGAATGTTAATATATTGATAAATAATGAATTATCTCTGAAAGCCTCATGCGAAATCAGGCACAAAGATAGCATTAATCTCCCAAATTGCCAATGAGGGACTAAAGTGAGTGGAGTGAGATAGATTGAGATAGAGTGACTAAGAGAAAAAAGTGTGTTTTTGCCCTGCGCCCTGAGCCCTGCGCCCTTTTAACTTGTTTTAACTTTTAACCTTTGAACCTTGTATTCCGTTTTTTGTTTATTGAACAAAATGATACAAAAGCCCTCATATAATCCGATTATATATCATGAATCGTAACAACATTATTATTCTTATGCTTGCTATTCTGGTTTTGTCATCATGCAGGCATAAAACAGCAAAGATTAGAGAGAAGACGGCCGTTCTTGTAGATGTTATTGTAGCTAAGAATGTGCATTTCAATTCAAATGTGGAAGTAAATGGAGAAGTACTGTCCGAGGAGATGATAGATCTGCATCCGGAAATAAACGGACGACTCACTTATTTACATATTCCTGATGGTGCATTTATAAAGGCAGGCACTGTACTTGCAAAAATAAATGATGCTGATCTTGTTGCACAGCTGGAACAGCAAAAAGTCCAGTATGATCTTGCTACCAAGACCGAACAGCGTTTAAGAGAGTTGCTAAAGGTGAATGGTATTAACCAGGCAGATTATGATGCAGCCCTTAGCCAGGTGAATACTGTCGGCGCAAATATTAAAGTACTTAATGCTCAGATCGACAAAACAATAGTGAGAGCTCCTTTTAGTGGTAAATTAGGATTAAGAGTTGTAAGCCCCGGGGCTTATGTAACACCACAGACACTGCTTGGTACTCTCGAGAAATCGGACAGCATTAAAATAGATTTTACTGTACCTGAATATTATGCCAGTCTGGTTAAAACCGGCGATACTATATCAATACAAACAAATGAGACGAATAAATACCAGAAAGCTGTAATAAGTGCAATTCAGCCTCAGATTAATACCACGACCAGAAACATTATGGCCAGAGCAAGAGTGAAAAGTGGCAATATAAGTCCCGGAACATTTGTAAAAGTGTTGCTTACCAGGGGAGAAAATGGGATTCTGGTGCCTTCAAATGCTATTATACCTGAAGCTAGATCAAACCAGGTTGTCGTTATAAAACATAACAGAGGCATTTTTAGAAATGTAGAAACAGGTGTCAGGAATGCTGACCAGGTGGAACTGGCAAAAGGTGTTAACCCGGGAGATAGCATTGTGGTAAGCGGTGTGCTTTTTGTTCGGCCGAATGCGGTTGTGAAAATAAGAAGTGTAAAGGAACAGAACCTGGCAATTGATGCGGATTCTAATCAGGTTGTACAATGAATATCTCGGAACTATCATTAAAAAGACCTGTACTGGCTACTGTAATGAGTCTTTTTATCATCCTGTTTGGGGTGATCGGGTACTCATTTCTTGGAGTCAGGGAATACCCTGCAATAGATCCGCCTGTTATTTCAGTATCGACTTCTTATGTTGGTGCGAGCGCCGATATAATAGAGAGCCAGATAACGGAACCACTTGAAAAAGTTATTAACGGAATTCCGGGAATCAGAACAATCACTTCATCAAGTTTAGTCGGGTCCAGTAATATTTCAGTCGAATTTAACCTTAATGCAGATCTGGAGACAGCTGCAAATGATGTTCGTGATAAAGTAGGTCAGGCTTCACGAAATCTCCCGCAAGATATTGACGCTCCGCCAGTGGTTACAAAATCGGATGCCAACAGCGATTTCATAATAATACTGGCAGTTCAGAGTCCAACCAAAGGATTGATGGAGTTAAGTGACTATGCCGAGAATGTATTGCAGAATAAGTTTCAGACAATTCCCGAAGTAAGTGCAGTAAATATATTTGGTCAGAAGCGTCCTTCAATGCGGATATGGTTTGATCCCGATAAAATGAATTCCTACAATGTGGCATTTAATGATATTAATAGTGTCCTGCTGAATGAGAATGTTCAAATACCATCAGGTAAGTTATACGGAAACAGGACAGAACTAACAATAAATGCGCTTGGCCGCCTGACTACAGAAAAGGATTTCAGAGATCTTATTATTCGTGAAGATTCACTGGGCATTGTAAGACTAAGCGACGTCGCCAAAGTTGAACTCGGTCCTGAGCAATATGAACAAACCTGGAGGCTTAACGGAGTCAGTGCGGTGGGTATTGCAATCATTCCTCAACCAGGCGCCAATTATATTAACATATCTGACGAATTTAAGAAAAGACTTGATGAGATAAAAAAATCAGATCAGGGCAAGGATATAATGTTTACGACACTGATTGACAATACGATCAATATCCGCAAGTCATTAACAGAGGTTAAACAAACGCTTGCCATTGCCTTGTCACTTGTTATTTTGGTTATCTTTTTATTTTTCCGTAGCTGGTTAATTGCTCTCAGGCCGCTCATTGACATACCTATCTCACTGATATCTACTTTTTTTATAATGTACGTATTTGGATTCTCTGTCAACATACTTACTCTTCTTGCAATTGTTCTGGCAACGGGTTTGGTGGTAGATGATGGGATTGTCGTTACAGAAAATATCTTCAGAAAATTTGAAAGAGGTATGCCTATCAGGCAGGCTGCTGTCGAGGGCAGTAAAGAAATATTCTTTGTTGTTCTGTCAACATCTGTTACTCTGGCAATCGTATTCCTGCCTGTTGTATTTCTAAAAGGTTTTGTCGGAAGTTTATTCCGGGAGTTCGGAATTGTTCTGGCAGGTGCAGTGTTGGTCTCATCATTTGTATCTCTTACCATTACCCCTGTATTAAATGTTGTTTTAAACAGGAAAAACGCTCAGCATAGCAGGTTTTATCATAATACCGAACCATTTTTTCAGGGTATGGAAGCTGGTTATAAAAGTATTCTTGAACGGTTTATTAATAAGAGGTGGATCGCATGGCTTATAGTCGTGGTTTGTCTGGTTATTATTTTTGGTATCGGGCGTTCGATCCAGAGTGAGATTGCACCTCTTGAAGATAAAGGAATGATACGTATCCAGGTCACGGCTCCTGAAGGAACAAGCTATGCACGCATGAATGAATCTACAATGCAACTGGAAAATTACCTGATTGATTCTATACCGGAGCGCGATTTCGTTTTTTTCTCGGTTCCGGGGTTTGGAGGATCAGGAATTAATAGTTCAACAGGAAGAATCGGACTGATACCCACTTCCGACCGAAACAGGAGCCAGAGCGACATTGCTCGTGACTTAACTACAAAAATGACCAGATTTAATAATGTGAGGATATTTCCTATTGAAGAACAGACTATTGCTGTAGGACTTGCAGCAAGGGGCGCTTTGCCTGTACAGTTCGTTGTGCAGAACCTCGATTTTGAAAAGTTAAGGACCTTTATTCCAAAATTCCTGGATGAAGCCCGGAATGACAGAACCTTTCTGAACGTTGATGTGAACCTGAAGTTCAATAAACCCGAAGCTGATCTATATATTGACAGAATTAAAGCCCGCGATCTTGGTCTGACCGTAAATGATATCAATGATGTTCTGTTAAGCGCTTTCAGCGGACGACGACTCGATTATTTTATCATGAATGGAAAACAATACCAGGTGATCGGACAGGTTCAGTTGAATGAAAGACAGGAACCCGCAGATATAATGAAGCTATATGTACGCAACAATAAAGGAACGTATATCTCCCTTGCTTCTGTAGTAAAAATAGTTACTAATGCCATTCCGCCTGCGCTTTACCATTATAACAGATATAAATCAGCAACATTTTCCGCCTCACTGGCGCCTGGCAAAACTGTCGGTGACGGAGTAAAAGCAATGCAAACAATATCAAGTAAAATATTGGACGATACTTTTCAAACATCTTTGAGCGGACCATCCCGTGATTATGCTGAGAGCTCCTCAAACACTGCCTTTGCATTCATTCTTGCTTTGATACTTATTTACCTTGTTCTTGCTGCACAGTTCGAAAGTTTTAAAGATCCGTTTACCATTATGCTGACAGTTCCTCTGGCAATTGCCGGGGCATTATTAAGTTTGTGGATTTTCAGGCAAACACTCAATATTTTCTCTGAGATTGGAATGATCATGCTCATCGGACTTGTGACAAAAAATGGGATTTTAATTGTGGAATTTGCCAACAAAAAGAGACGTACAGGCATTCCTATGCGACAAGCAGTGATAGAGGCAGCGACGCAACGTTTACGACCTATCCTTATGACTAGTCTGGCCACATCATTAGGTGCATTGCCAATAGCCTTGAGTCTGGGATCGGCCGCTACCAGCCGTATTCCACTGGGTATAGTCGTAGTCGGAGGCATCATGTTCTCATTAATTCTGACATTGTTTGTTATACCTTCAGTGTATACATACATCTCCGGAAAACATATAAGGGATATAGATGGTACTAATGAAGTCACAGTATAAGATTAATTACATGAAACGAAATACAGTATATGTTCTTTTATTGTTGTCGCTAAATGCAGAGGCCCAGGTTCACATTACTCTTAAAGATGCAATAGACAGCGCTCTTATGAGTAACTTCGATATTAGGATCGCAAAAGTAAATACAAAAATAAACACTGTAAATAATACATTCGGATATGCAGGAGGATTGCCTTCTATAAATGGTTCAGCATCTGATAATAATTCATTAAATAATCTCAAACAAAAAACAAGCAGTGGTATCAACATTACGAAAAATAATGTGAATAGCAGTTCCTGGACTGCCGGAGTTACAGCAAATATGATTTTATTCAACGGATTCAGAATTATTGCTACAAAAGGAAGACTAAACATGCTTCAAAAGCAGAGCGAATTGCTTTTTAATCAGCAGGTACAGAATTCCATGGCTGATGTTATGTCAAAATACTATGATATTATCAGACAACAAACTTATCTTAGCATTATTCAGAGCTCTCTTGATGTTTCATCAAAAAAACTAGACATTATTCTTGACAGGGCCAAGGTTGGCATGGCAAATGAGGCTGATATTTTACAGGCTCAAATGGATCTTAACCTTGAAGTCGAAACCCTTAAGAGCCAGCAACTGATAATTGAACAGGATAAAACAGATTTGCTTCAGCTGATGGGAGTCAAAAAGTATATACCGATAGAAATTAAAGACACTATTGAAGTTGACGGCTCTATCAATCAAGATTCAATAATTGCTTATCTTAATAATAATCAGCAGTATCTTTCTTCATATCAACAAGTTAGAATTAACGAACAGATTGTAAAGGAAGTCAGGGCACAGCGTTATCCCACGCTCAGACTAAATACAGGTTATAATTTCAATTACAGCAGCAGTGCAGCAGGATTTAATTTGTTTACGCAGACATATGGTCCATCTGTGGGAGCTACACTTCAGGTCCCTATTTTTAATGGGAATATTTATAAAACTCAACAGGAAGTAGCCGTCTTTAATGTTGAAAATGCTAAGTTGCAAAAAGAGAGTCTATTGTCATCTCTCACAGCACAGGCAATTAAAACATACCAGGCGTATGAAAGTTCCATACAACAGATGAACTCACAAAGCGCCAGCTGGAAAGACGCAGCAAAGCTTGTGAGTATTGTTGTTCAACGATTCAGCCTGAATGAAGCAACAATCCTTGATCTTAAAGCAGCACAGACCAGCTTTGAAACAGCCGGATATACCTTTGTAAATCTTCAATATGCTGCTAAAGTTGCTGAGATAGAGCTCAAAAGGCTCGATTACCAGCTTGGAAATTAAGACCTTTAGCTATTTTAGACCGCTGCGTTTGAGAAATGCTTCTATGGAAGGTTCTTTACCTCTGAATTTTAAATACAGATCTGCAGGTTTTTCTGTCCCTCCTTTTTCAAGTATATTTTTTCTGAATAGATCAGCAGTCTGCTTGTTGAATATCCCGGTTTCCGTGAAAAAAGCAAAAGCATCGGCGTCGAGAACCTCGGCCCATTTATAGCCGTAATAACCTGCAGCATATCCACCTCCGAATATGTGAGCGAATGAGGCGCTCATGTTTAATCCGTCGATCGGGGGAAAGAGCTCTGTTTTTGCCATTGCCCTGGATTCAAATTCTGCGATACCGCAATCTAATGGATTTGTTAACGTATGCCAGGCCATGTCGAGAAATCCGAAACTTAATTGTCTGTAACAGGAGTATCCTTCATTATATGTCGAAGCTTCTTTTATTTTAATTAAAATCTCATCAGGTATTTTTTCTCCGGTCAGATAATGCACTGCCCATTGATCGAGCCACTGTTTCTCAAATGCAAAATTTTCCATGAACTGCGACGGCAATTCAACAAAATCGCGGGCAACATTTGTGCCGGACAGACTTTCGTATGTACATTTGCTGAACATCCCATGCAGGGAGTGGCCAAACTCATGCAAAAAAGTTGTAAGTTCATTAAACGTCAGTAATGACGGTGTTGTCTCTGTGGCCCTGGTAAAATTAGCCACTATGGAAATCAATGGCCTAATATCTTTTCCATCCTCATTTTTCTGATCCCGATAACTTGTCATCCATGCTCCGCCGTTTTTCCCCGGACGCGGATGATAGTCGAGATAAAGGATTGACAAAAAGGAATTGTCGCTATCATATACCTCGAAAGTTTTTACTTCCGGATTATAAACCGGGACAGTACTATTTCTGACAAACCTTATATTATAGAGAGATGAAGCCAGATCGAGGATTGCTTTTTCAACTTTTTCAAGACTAAAATATGGTTTGAGGATCTCATCATCGATGTCATATTTCTGCTTCTTTAGCTTTTCAGAATAGAAAGCCCAGTCATATCTCTCAATTCTGCCTTTGTGACCCACACTTTCCGCGAACCTGGCCATGTTATCAAAATCACGCAATGCCGCAGGTTTTGATTCTTTATACAGATTTTCAAGAAACACTTCGACTTTCCCAGGTGTGTCAGCCATGCGGTCTCCTAATGTCATCTCAGCATAGGAACTGAATCCAAGCATCTTTGCGATTTCAATACGAAGGTTTACGATTTTAACAACATTCCCGGTATTGTCAAATTCGTTTTTTCTGAAAGCTCTGGAGGAATACGCAATTAGCATCTTTTCTCGCAGATCCCTTTTTTCCGAGTATTGCATGAAAGGGACATAGCTCGGAAAATGAAGTGTAAAAATCCATCCCTGCTTCTCTCTCTTTTTAGCTTCCATTGAAGCCATTTCAACAGCACTTTCCGGGAGTCCGGCAATATCTTCTTTATCAGTAATATGTAATTCAAACGAATTTGTTTCAGCAAGAACGTTCTCTTCAAACTTCAGTGATAAGGATGAAAGTTCTTCTGAAATGGCCCGAAACCGTTCCTTTTCTTCAGGTTTTAAAGCCGCGCCACCCAGAATAAAGTTTCTGTATTTCCTCTCAGTAAGTATTATTTGCTCTTTTGTGAGTCTCTTGGTTTCCCTGGAGTCGTAGACAACCTTTATTTTTTCAAAAAGTTTTTCATTCAGGGTAATATCATTTGAAAAACGTGTAAGAAGGGGAGATACATCCATTGTCACCTCCTGGAGTGGCTTACTTGTTTCAGCGCTGTTAAGGTTGAAAAGTACGGAAGTGATCTTTCCTAATGTTTCGCCTGCTCTGTCAAGGGATGCGATAGTATTTACAAAATCAGGAGCTTCCGGGTTATCTGTTATCATACTAATTTCTTCAGAAGCATCCTTTATTGCCTGTTCAACAGCAGGTTTGAAATGAGCTGTTTCAATCAGATGGAATGGCGGCGTGCCGAAAGGTGTTTTCCATTCCTGTAAAAGAGGATTATTGTTCATTTAATATCATATTTTTTCATTAACATCACCAAAACTGGTTTGTTAAAAAATCTCCTAACCACAAAGATCACAAAGAAGTTAACACCTTATAATTAAACCTTTGTGTACTTTGTGTATGACCTTTGTGACCTTTGTGGTTAGGAGATTTTAAATATCAATTTTACTTTCTTTTCTCGTAATCATCATCTTCAGATGGTCCGGCGAATTTAGCCGGATAGGGGATATCACCTTTTGCCGCAAACCATAGTATCCTGTTCAACAGGTCATCATCGCCTGAATCAACACCATCGAATTCAGGCAGCATGCTCATCTTCGCAAAATGCAAAGCCTTTCCTGATAGAGTCGATGCAGGTGCAATAATTTCATCGAGCGGAATATTATTTGGCAAGGCTTTGTAAGGTGTTAGGTCAGGATTTGATTTAAAACAGTCTGTCATTGTGTAAGCAATTGCATCCTGTATGTTCATTGGAGGAAGACCCAGAATTTGTTCGATAGTCCTTACCATTGACGGCTGAGTATAATAAGTATGATTTACAGTCTTTAGTCTTGAATACGGACTTATTACCAGACTTACAGTACGGTATGCTGACACATGATCCCATCCTGATTGTGAATCATCTTCAACTACGAAAATGACTGTATTTTCCCAGAACCTGCTTTTTGAAAAAGCTTCGACAATGCGTCCAAGAGCGACATCATTGTCGGCAACCATTGCTCTCGGAGTAGGGCCTCCCGGTCTCATTCCGGCAGTGTGATCATTTGGAAGAGCAATAACCATAAGCTCTGGCAGCTTGTCACCCGGTTGAGCTTCAAAATCATTTAGTTCCTTAATTAAAGCATCGGCACGCATTACGTCCGAAAACTCATGATTTCCGAATGAAGGATAAGTCTGACAAAGAATATTCTTTACGGGGTCAATAGTTGTGAAGTTTGTAAATTCAACTTTTTCTCCATTCTGGTATTTTCTGTATATATCAATCCATTTCAGACTTTTATCAAGAATCGGAACTGATGCCTCGCCATATATCCTCACCGATTTGCCTTTATTAAGAGCATTATCCCAAATAAAACCAGTTGGAGCATAAACCAAAGCATCTGTCTGTACATGTGCGTAGCTTCTGAACCAGGCCCGGATATTTTTCTCAATATAATCGGTAACAATCGAAGCATCAGTCCATTGATGACCTTCTGCAGAACATTTCCCTGAAACATAGAAATTATCGAGCAACATGAACTCTTCTGAAAGTTTATGAGTGTTCGGTGTTATTTCAAGCCCATAAGTGCAAAGACCCGGATCGCCATCACCCTGTTTCATGTCTCCTAAGACCTGATCATAAGTTCTGTTCTCTTTTATTATATATAGCACATGTTTAAAAACTGAAGGTTCACCGATTCTCTCAGGTACCGGCAATGGTTTCACTGCGTCACGTGGCTTATCTCTTGAAGCAAGGGCAGCTGAAATGTTATTAATTGCTACTACCGTATCGGTATATTGCTGAAGCGCTTTATTTCCCGGGACACGAATTACTGACAAGGATGCCAGCATATTGTGGGAGTTATATACAATATTTTTAGTGTTCTTGTTTACCAATGGTGTCCTGGCGCCTGAAGCTTCAAGATTACATACATACAGATACCCCTGATTGAGAGCGCAGACAGCAGAAGGGTAAGCGCCTGTTGGAATAAATCCTGTAACGACGCTGCCGGGTGCTGACGATTTTGTCGTTGCATTCATCCCTAATTTTATGACTGCAAGCGCATTATCCATACCATTTGCCACATAAAGATATTTTCCATCGGGAGAAAGACCCAAACCATTTGGAGAATCGCCAAAAAATGGATTATTTATCGCCTGCAATCTCAGATTTATAGTTTCGGCAATTGTATCCCGAAACGTATTTATTACAGATACATTATCGCTGTTTGAGTTAGTAAGGTATATAAATTTTCCGCTTTTATCGGATACTATATCGTTGGGATGGAGACCTACTACAATTTCTTTTAAGATTTTACCGGTCGACATATCTATTACGGCAACGCTGCCTTCACGGGTCGCGCCTCCGGCTGTTGTATTGTTTACCCTTGCGAGACCCCATGGAATACCGGCAACATCTTTGTCTTGTTCATCGGGATGTCTTCCTGCCCAGTTAGTTACATATAATTTGCCTGCAGCTTTTGCAATTCCATATGGGGCCACTCCAGGATCAGTTTTCCATACTGTATCACCAGTATTCAAATCCTGCTTGATTATCTGATTATTCCCGTTCAGAACTACATATAGATATTCTTTCGATGCTTCTTTTTCAACGAGAATTTCATTTGGCAGAGCCAAAGGGGCAGGAGGGATCGCTTTATATTCAATCATTCTTCCAATTGTTGCCTTTGTGCCATCCCATGTAGCCGACAGGACATATGATCTGTCGCCTTTTCCGATTGCGCTCCAGTATACTTCGGTACCTTTACTCCCTTTAAACCAGGTTATACCTGAGTAAGTATTCATTCCCCCCTGAAGATCGCCGTAAATATCCAGATCGAGAATGTATTTGATTTTTTTATCAAACGTGCTAATGAATACAATACTATATCTTTCCTCTACTGCAAGCCACTTGCGATCTGGCGACAGGGCAACATCAAGAGCATGGTTTTCCAATGTCCTGTTGCCGAAGAAAATCTGCATTCCGGCGGGTTGAATAATACGGTTATAAGGCATCGCTGTCTGACGTGAGTTTGTCACCTGATTTACAGGTATCTGCGATTTGCCGGCAAAGCAAATTGTCAACAGGGAAAAGAGAAGAATCTTAATTTTCATCATTATGGACAGATTAGAGAACTGAGTGGCAAAATTAATAAACCAGACATGGATTGCAAACCAGCGCCGTCAATAAAAAAAGAGACTGAATTTTAATTTTCAGTCTCTTTATCTTTTATTTCTTTCTAGAATGGCAAATCGCTAAGCTCGTCATTTTCAGGAGGGATATCCTCAAGAGTTACACGTGACGATGGATTCTGCTCACGTGCTGTCCCGGAAGAAATCTTTTCAATCTTCCATGCATCGAGATTGGTAAAATAATTGATCTTCCCGTCTCGCTCCCATTTGTTGCCTTTGAGGTTAAACCATATTTTTACCTCTTCGTTGAGAAATGATTCGTTTATCAGATCACACTTATCCTGAATCAGCTGAAACTTAACGTAGTCAATGAATACAGCTGAACCACCTGCTTCTTTTTTCTCTATAACAAACTCACGTTTTTTGAATTTGTCACTTACCTGGTTTACAGGAGAGATATCGATTACTTTTCCTGTTATTTCGAATGCCATTTCAGTTTAATCTTCGTGAATTATAATTTTTTCAATTTTGTCGCCCTGACGAATCTTATCAATAACATCCAGGCCTTCAAACACTTTTCCGAAGCAGGTATGTTGCCTGTCGAGATGTTTTGTGTTTGTGCGGCTATGGCAGATAAAAAACTGTGATCCACCGGTATTCCTTCCTGCATGAGCCATTGAAAGAACACCCCTGTCATGGTATTGATTATTGCCAGTCAGTTCGCATTTAATATTATAACCTGGACCGCCGGTCCCAACTCTCGGATCGCTCATGTCTTTTGAAAGAGGGCAACCACCCTGGATTACAAAATCAGGAATAACTCTGTGAAACGCCAGTCCGTCATAGAATCCTTTTTTGGCAAGAGAGATAAAATTCTCAACAGTGCCGGGAGCATCTGCTTCAAAGAAGCTTACCTGCATTGTGCCTTTTGGAGTTTTAATTTCTGCCGTGGTCATATTACTTTACAATTTCCAGAAGGTCAACTTCGAAAATGAGTGTTGAGAATGGCTTGATGACATCACTTGCTCCGGCTGCTCCGTAAGCTATTGATGAAGGCAGATAAAGTTTAAATTTTGATCCAACAGGCATGAGCTGTAATGCTTCGGTCCATCCGGGAATAACACCTGACACCGGGAAGGTCGCAGCTTGTTTTCTCTTTATTGATGAATCAAATTCCGTCCCATCAATGAGTGTGCCTACATAGTCTACTTTAACCGTATTCTGAGCTGTTGGTTTTGGACCAGTTCCCATTTTAATGACTTCATATTGCAGACCACTTGCAGTTGTAACTACACCGGGTTTTTCTTTATTCTTTGCAAGAAAAGCTTCGTTCTGATCGATATAATCTTTATATTTTACTTTATCGGTTTCAGCTTTTTTTGTTGCTTTTAAAGCTTCACGTTTATTGATGTAACCCATAATGTAAGCTCTTGCTGCATCATCCGCCATAATTGGTTTCCCTCCTTTTCCGTCCATCATTGCTTTTGCGACAACCATTGGGTCGAGATTGAGACTATCTGTTTTCAGAGCATTATAATTAACAATACCGAAAGCGTAGGATAGTGAGTCTTCCTTGGTTTTTAGTGAACTTTTCAAAGAACTCTTTCCGCAAGAGCCAAGCATTAAAGCTATTACACTAGTCAATACAATTAATCCCTTAATTTTCATACTTTATGTTTTTTAAATTTTAAATTTCCGCTAAGATAATACTTTAGCAGAAGCAAAAAACCTTCAGAAAAATAATTTTAAATTTTTATAGCTCTGATCATCTGCCTCTTCCCCGGGGGGCCCGGTAACAGAGTAACTTCGAATCCACAGGCCTTAAGATTCCTTTTTACCTGTCCTTTTGCCGAATAGGTAACGAGTACTCCGGCATTGTTGGTGACATCAGCAATAGAACGGAATATATCTCCTGTCCACATTTCTGGCTGTTTGTCGGGACCAAAAGCATCAAAATAGATCAAATCGTATGAGCCTTCCGGTTTTATTTTTGTGAAGTCAGTCTCAATTTTTCTCAGATTGAAATTCGGTAAGATTTTCGCACTTGTATTCCAGGGAGCGGCATGGATCATATTAAATATTTCCCTGCCTTCTTTGCCTGCAAATTTATGGTGGTTAAGTGAATTAATGATTGAATCTTCAAGCGGATACTTCTCAACTGAAGTATAATTTATTTCTCTGATATCCGACTTACACCTTATTGCTGTCAGAAGAGTATTGAGACCTGTTCCAAATCCGACTTCCAGGATATTAAGAGGCGACGATTTGCAGAAATCATATCCGTTATTTATGAAAATGAACATCGATTCCTGAACAGCTCCATGTATTGAATGGTAGTGCTCATCCATTTCTGGTATGTACAGCGTATGCGATCCGTCGGATGTTGTTTCGAGTTGTATCATAACACAGGCAAAAATAGGTCAAATCTGCGTTAATCTGCGAAATCTGCAGGAAACTTATCGGTATAGCTTTTATTAAAGAACTTTTTTCCTCTTTTAAATTGCATTTTTCGCTTGAATTTTGTTTAAGTATAAGTTAAATTATTATACAACATTTAATTGCCATGAAAACGAAACATTCAAGAAGGGATTTTTTGAGATTGTCTGCTACAGGTGCTCTTGGTGCATTTGTAATTTCAAAGAGTGACTGGAAGTCGCTCGGTAAGCCAGCCTCACGGTTTTTGGTTGATGATCCAAAAACTGATGAAATTGGGTTACAGCTTTACACTGTCCGCGATGCAATGGGAAAAGATGTTCCCGGTTCATTGAAAAAAGTATCAGAAATAGGATACAAACACCTGGAACTTGCAAATTACAGCAACGGTAAGTTTTATGGTTACGCTCCCGAAGAATTCAAGAAGCTGGTGAACGACCTTGGGATGGATATAATCAGCAGTCATGCCGGAGTGCCTTTAAATGTGACTGATGACGTGGCAAAGAAAATGGCTGCTGATCATGCAAAGCTTGGCGCTAAATATTGTATTCAGCCATATATTGATGACAAGGACCGCGGAACAATTGCAGGATATCAGAAAATGGTTGCGGACTGGAACAGGGTTGGCAAAATCATGAAATCAAATGGAATACAGTTCGGATATCATAACCACAACTTCGAGTTTGGTCCTGTAGAAGGTAAGGTTCCTTACTATGATGTATTTCTTGCAGAAATGGATAAGGATCTTATTACAATGGAGCTTGATCTGTTCTGGGCAACAAAGGCAGGACAAAATCCTGTTGAAATGTTTAAAAAATATCCGGGGAGGTTCCAGCTTTTCCATATGAAGGATGCTTACACCAAAGAAGCTCCTTTCTACAAAACTGCAAGTAATGATTTTGCTCCGGTGGGAGACGGGGTTATAAATTTCAGGGAGATCCTTGCAGCGAAAAAGATTGCCGGAATGAAATATATGTTTGTCGAACAGGATCAGACAAAAGACGGTAAACCTTTCGATGATATCCAGGAAAGCTTGAAAAACTTAACTACAAAGATACTGGCTTGAGATTTTTTAAGTCATCACGCAAAACCCCGGCGAATCATATAACCGGGGTTTTTATTTATTATACCTTGGTTTCTTAATTCTGATTAAATAATTATATTTGCGTTCCACAAAGCTGAAAAGCTTAGAAACGATGATCTTAAAAAAACTGCGTATTTTTTCCCTTTTGCTGGCGGCATTTGTATTCAATGCGCATATGATCATACCTCATGATCATCACAGTTCTGATTCTGATTTTTGTCAGAACCCGGTCTCAAAGACATCTCATCATCGGGGATTTCCTTCTCATTGTCATGCATTTAACGGTCTGGCTACAGAAAAAGCTGTCGTTTACTGCAAAATAAAACCTCATCAGGTACAGGAATTTGTACCGGGAAGTGCGCCTGATACTTTGCATCCCGCCTTTGAGTCTTTTAAACTGGAAGTTTATAATACACTCCTGACTGATCTTACAGATACCCCTGAATATCTGTCGCTGAGAGCTCCTCCCTCGTTAATCTGACGCATTGTCCATCATCTATTTACAGGTTGTTCACCACTGTGTGTCACTGTATCTTATTTTATGGATTCATCATCACTCAGCACTAATATTAATTATAACAAAAAATGATTGACAGGATTATCTCATTTTCAGTAAAAAACAAATTTATTATCGGATTATTTGTTTTTGCCCTTATAGGATGGGGAACCTTTTCCCTTACCAGGCTGCCAGTTGATGCTATACCTGATATCACTAATAACCAGGTTCAGATCATTTCAATTGCACCATCTCTGGCAGTACAGGAAGTAGAAAGTTTCATAACATCTCCGATTGAAGTTGCTGTGGCTAATATTCCCGAAATAATTGAGTTACGATCTATTTCAAGGCTGGGTTTATCTGTTGTTACCGTAGTATTTGAAGATGGAGTTGATATTTATTGGGCAAGACAGCAGTTGAGTGAACGATTAAAAGAAGCTGAGGAATCAATTCCCGGCGGCCTTGCTCAAATCTCTCTCGCTCCGATATCTACCGGTCTTGGAGAGATATATCAATACCGGCTTTCAGTGGAAAAAGGATATGAGAAGAAATTTAATCCAATGGAGCTGAGAACTCTGCAGGATTGGGTTGTGCGTCGGGAAATGCTTGGAACGCAGGGAGTTGCAGATATTAATAGCTATGGCGGTTTCGTCAAACAGTATGAAATAGCAGTCAATCCTGAAAGACTCAGAGGAATGAACCTGACTTTAACCGATATCTTTAATTCTCTCGAGAGAAACAATGAAAATACAGGAAGCGCTTATATCGATAAAAATCCTACAGCTTATTTCATCAGAGGAATAGGGTTGGTGAAATCCCTTGAAGATATCGAACGGATAGTAGTTAAAACGACAGAGTCAGGAGTTCCGGTTTTAATCAGGGATATTGCAACGGTACAATTCGGAAATGCAACACGTTATGGCGCTTTCGTAGTTGACACTACTGAAGCTGTCGGTGGTGTTGTGATGATGTTAAAGGGAGCAAATGCCCATGAAGTTATTGAAAATGTTGAAACCCGTATTCAGTCAATTCAAAAGTCTTTACCAAAGGAGGTAACTATTGAGCCATTCCTTAATCGCTCCGACCTGGTAAGCCGTGCAATAGGAACAGTTTCGAGAAACCTGCTTGAAGGCGCACTGATTGTGGTATTTGTGTTAGTCTTGCTTCTCGGAAATTTGAGAGCTGGACTTATTGTGGCATCAGTCATACCGCTTTCCATGCTTTTTGCTGTTTCAATGATGCGAATATTCGGGGTATCAGGCAACTTAATGAGTCTGGGCGCAATTGATTTCGGACTTATTGTTGACGGGGCCGTAATTATTGTTGAAAGTGTAGTTCACCGGATCTCAATGAGTAAACATCATCATCCTGATGTGGCAACATTAAATCAGGAACAAATGGATGAAAATGTACTTGATTCGGCAAAACGGATGATGAGTTCAGCAACTTTTGGCCAGATAATCATTTTGATAGTATACCTGCCTATAATGGCGCTGGTAGGCATAGAAGGAAAAATGTTCCGCCCAATGGCTCAGGTGGTGACATTTGCTCTGATAGGTGCGGCAATATTATCTCTTACATACGTTCCTATGATATCTGCCCTTTTCCTGAGTAAAAAGACCGACCATAAACCTAATTTTTCCGATAAATTTATGGATTGGATACGTTTTATTTTCGATCCTGCTATCGCTTTCGCATTAAAAAGGAAACTGATAGTGTCTGTTTCAGCAATATTGTTATTTTTATTCAGCCTACTGCTTTTCAGCAGGTTAGGAGGTGAATTTATACCTCAGCTCGAAGAAGGCGATCTCGCATCGAGCGTCATAACTCTTCAGGGTGGCTCACTTACAAATACAGTGAGTGATGTAATAAAAGCAAATAAAATACTGCTCGATAACTTTCCTGAAATTAAGCATACCGTTTGTAAAATTGGATCAGGAGAAATACCAACAGATCCAACTCCCATGGAAACAGGAGATTATGTAATTACACTGAAAGATAAAGATGAATGGGTTTCGGCTGCATCGAGGGAAGAGCTGGTTGCTAAAATGGAAGAGAAACTAGTTCCTCTGGCAGGTGTTAAGTTTGAATTTCAACAACCTATAGCGATGAGATTCAACGAACTAATGACCGGATCAAAACAGGATATTGCTATAAAAATATTTGGTGATGACCTACTTCTGCTTTCTGAAAAAGCTGCTGAAGTCGAAAATCTGATCCAGCCTGTTTCCGGTGTACAGGATATAAATGTTGAAAAAGTCACCGGACTCGCTCAGATCCAGGTTGAATACAACCGTGATCGCCTTGCTCAATATGGACTTTCTGTTGCTGATGTCAATCAGGTATTGCGGGCAGCTTTTGCAGGAAGTCAGGCAGGGGTTGTTTATGATGAGGAAAAGAGGTTCGGGCTTGTTGTCAGGCTCGATAAGGATTACAGGCAAAGTCTTGAGGATGTTAAAAACTTAACAGTTGCTCTTCATGACGGACATCAGATACCATTCGAACAGGTGGCTGAAATATCTGTAAAATCAGGTCCTGCGCAGGTTTCCAGAGAAAATACCAAACGACGGATAACAATCGGGTTCAATGTAAGGAATCGTGATATCCAGAGCGTAATTAAAGATGTAACAGGAATAATCGATCAGAAAATCCAGTTGCCAACAGGGTATTACATATCATACGGCGGACAGTTCAAAAATCTTGAAGCTGCACAAAGGAGGCTTTCTATTGCTGTTCCGGTAGCACTTCTTTTAATATTCGTACTGCTGTACTTTACATTTAATTCTGCAAAACAATCTCTTCTCATCTTTACCGCTGTTCCGATGTCAGCAATTGGCGGAGTATTTGCATTGTGGATAAGAGGAATGAACTTCTCAATATCGGCAGGTGTCGGTTTCATCGCCTTATTTGGAGTTGCGGTTCTGAACGGGATCGTGCTCATAGCTGAGTTTAACAGGCTTGAAAAAGCAGGCATAAGTGATATAACTGAGCGTGTTCTCAAAGGTCTTCATGCACGGCTGCGTCCTGTGATAATGACTGCCGCTGTAGCTTCTCTTGGGTTCCTGCCAATGGCTCTATCAACCTCTGCAGGAGCTGAAGTACAAAAACCACTGGCTACAGTTGTCATAGGCGGATTGATAACCGCAACTCTTCTCACTCTGCTTATCCTTCCCGTTTTCTACATCTTCTTTTCTGAAACGAACTTCAGATTCATATTCGGGAAGGGGAGAGCCAGAAAACTTGTGCTCATTGTTTTACTGACATGTACGGCATCAATATTTAATGTAAAGGGACAATCTTCACGAAAAATTAATTTGCATGATGCAATCCAGACGGCTTTAGACAGTAATCTTTCAGTCAGATCAGCCTCATTGTCAATAGATATGCTGAAAGCTCTGAGGGGAACATCCCTTGATCTTCCTAAGACAGTAATCGATGGTCAGTATGGCCAGTTTAATTCGTTGAGCAACGATAATAGTTTTACAATTTCGCAGTCATTCGCCTTTCCTTCTGTTTATATTAATCGCTCCCAGCTTACGAGAGCAAATATGAAAAGTGGTGAATTGCAATATCTGGTTTCTCAACTGGAGATAGCGACACAGGTGAAACAGGTTTTCTGGCAATACGTCTTCCTCACCTCTAAACAAAATTTGTTAGTCTACCAGGATAGTCTTTATTCAGGTTTTTTACACGCTGCTGAATTAAGGGCGAAATCAGGTGAGACAAACCGGCTTGAAATGATTACTGCACGTTCACAGAGCCTTGAAATTGGGAATCAGTTATACCAGGTAAATTCCGACATTTCAATTTGCGGACGAAAACTTATGGTCTTGTTAAATACAAAAACTATTCTCATTCCCGCAGTCAAGGAACTGGGGAAGATAGAATTTTCTCTGAATTCTGACAGCATCTCTGTTTCCCGGAACCCATATCTTGGCTATATAAAACAACAGGTGGAGGTATCGAAGATTGAGAAAAAACTTGAACGCAGTAAGTTACTTCCCGATTTCAATATCGGCTATTTCAATCAGTCAATGGTTGGAGTACAGGAGGTTAACAATCTTCCCCGGAATTTCGGTAAAGGAGACCGGTTTACCGGAGTACAGGCGGGAATAGCATTTCCTCTGTGGATTACTCCTTTTACTTCTCGTGCCAGAGCCGCAAAAATTTCTGAAGACATAGCCCGAACAAATTCTGAAGGCTATTCTGAATCACTTAAGGGTAATTACCAGGCAATGCTCGACGAGTACAAAAAATATTCTTCAAGCGTTGATTATTACGAAAAGCAGGCTGTTCCTGAGGCTGACATTATTATTGATCAGGCAACACGGAGTTATAAAGCCGGCGCACTTGATTACCTTGATTACGTAATAACCCTGAACAGAGCATTGACTATCAGGCAAAACTATCTGGAAGCCTTAAATAACTTAAACCAGAGCATTGTTTCACTCGAGTATATAACCGGCAAAATATTTTAAATCCCGACTATCATGAACCAAATAAAAATTAAAAGTTTAGTATCGCTGATTTTGTCCGTAATTTTAATTGTCGCCTGCAGCAGGATAAAACCAGTTTCAGCAGATCAAAAAACTGCTGAAATCCTTCCCGAGGACATAATTGAACTGCGCGCCGACCAGATTAGTCTGGCGAAAATCGAATTAGGAACGGTAGAAATGAAGCCGCTGGGGAAGATAATAAAAGTTAATGGTACTATATCAGTTGAACCTCAGAACTTTGCGACCGTATGTATGCCCTTTGGCGGTTTCGTGAAAAGCACCACTCTCTTTGCCGGCAACGCTGTTCGCAAAGGTCAAGTGCTGGCAACAATAGATAATCAGGACTTCATTGATGTTCAGCAGGCTTATCTAGAAGCAAAAAACAAACTTGAATTCACAGAAGCCGATTTTAAACGTCATACCGATTTGTACAAGAATGATGTTTATTCAGAACAGAACGTCCAGCAGGTGACTGTCGAATATAAGAATCTCAAAGCTCTGGTAAAATCATTAGAGCAAAAACTTATTCTGATTGGAATAAATCCGTCAACACTTAATGCTGACAATATAAGCAGTACTGTCAATCTGGTATCCCCAATTGATGGATTCCTAAAATCTGTTAATGTCAATATCGGGAAATACGTTACGTCCTCGGAGGTGTTATTTGAAATTGTAAACAACGATAAGCTTATGCTCGAGCTGTCCTTTTTTGAAAAAGATGCATCAAAGGTGTCAAAAGGTCAGAAAGTAAAGTTCTTTATAAATAATGAACCTGAGGAGCATGAAGCGCTGATAACGCAAACTGCTAAATCGGTTCTGCAGGATAAAACTTTTAAGGTGTATGCCACCGTATCGAGCCTGTGTAAAAATCTTCTCCCCGGAATGTATGTCAGTGCGCTTGTTTCGGAATCAAGCGATATGGTAACTGTTCTTCCTTCGGATGCAATTGTAAGCTTCGATGACAAGGATTTTATATTTGTTTTTGATAAAGAGAAAGTAGAAGCGGGCAAGAATTTCACCGAATATAGAATGGTAGAAGTTAAAAAGGGAGTATCCGATTCTGGTTTTACGGAAGTAAAAATACCTGAAGGAATTAATCTGAATACTTCTAAAATTGTAAGAAAGGGAGCCTATAGTATCCTTTCGGCAAAGAAAAATGCGGGGGAAATGGCATGTTAAGGGGTACTGCTATTACCAGTTAGAATCGTACCATGATCTTACGTCAGTTGCAGACATGCCGGCCCTGATTGCGGCGTCAATACCCAGGTCGCCATCCTCAAATACTTCAATAAACTGGGGATCAATGTTCATAAGCGACGCACATTTCAGGAATGTTTCAGGGTGAGGCTTAAAATTGTCCACATCATTTGCCGTTACAATTATTTCAAAATATTTACGCAAGCCGGTAATCTCAAGAGTTCTCTCAACTGCCTCCCTGTGTCCTCCGGTTCCGACAGCCATTGGCAGTATGCCAAAATATTTTTTAACTATACTTACAACCGGCAGGATGGGTTTTACAAGATGCTGGTCTTTATAATATTGAATGAGTTTTTCCTCCATTATCTGGCTGGTTGTGACATTTCCTCCAAGATCACATTTTCTTATAATCTCTTCAGCAATTATCCAGCCAGGACTGCCTGTATGTTTCCTCAGGAAAGCTGTGTCGATATCAGCCCCAAATTTTCTGCACGCCAGCCTCCATCCTTTAAAGTGAAATGGCATGGTATCAGCGAGAGTTCCATCCAAATCAAAGATCAGTCCCTTAATACCAGGCTTAATATCGTATTCCATTTTTTATTAATTGGCGCAAATGTAACAACTTTTAAACTCATTCAATATTAAAAAATAACATCGGTATTTGAATTTTTGTATCTTGCCCCGTCTAAATATGATCTTCATAAAAAAATATTTTCCAAACTGACAAAACAGGAACCTCCTTTTTTTAGTTATTAAAGATCAAATTAACATGAATGACGGGAAGATGACAGAATCAGATCTTAAAATTGCATTCAGCGATCTGCAACATGAATTTAATTCAAATAAAGAATTATACATGAAGGAGTTATCTGAGCTGAAGCTTGCAAATGAAAAGCTAAAAAGAGATGAGGAAAGATATAGGGTAGCATATATGACCAGTCCTGATTCGATTAATATTAATCGACTATCAGATGGGATGTATATATCAATAAATGAAGGTTTTACAAGAATCCTGGGCTACACGGAGGCTGATTCAATAGGTAAGACCTCAATTGAGATGAATATCTGGGCAAATCCGGAAGATCGGATTAGGATGGTCAATGAACTTACAGCTCACGGTCAGATTAAAGATTTCGAGGCCTTGTTCCTTACAAAGGGTGGGAGTATGGTGATAGGTTCTTTTTCCGCCACATTGATAGATCTTGACGGGGTATCTCACATATTATCAGTAGTAAGAGATATTACTACGCATAAGAAGGCAGAGGAAGCTTTAGCCAAAGAGCAATTTCTGATAAATGCTCTGATGAATAACCTGAGCGACCATGTGTATTTTAAAGATCTTGAAAGCCGTTTCATAAGGAATAATAAGGCTCATGTACTTTCTTTTGGTCTGGATGATCCTGAACAGCTGATCGGTAAATCGGATTTTGATTTTTTCACGGAACAGGCTGCCACACAGGCATATGAAGATGAGCAAATGATAATCAAAACCGGGCAATCAATATTAAAAGAAGAAAAACTGACAAGAAAAGACCGCTCGGACGCCTGGTTTTCTGCAATAAAAATGCCTTTGCGTGACAATGAAGGAAATATGATTGGCACTTTTGGAATATCAAGAGACATTACACAAAGAAAACGGGTTGAGTTAGAAAGTATTGCTTTGTTTGAGATTATTCAAGGTATTACATCGACTGGTAATCTCGACGAGTTATTGAAACTGATACATCACTCCCTTGGAAAAGTCGTCTATGCGGAGAACTGTTTTATAGCTTTGAATGATCCGAAAACAGGTTTATTTAGTTTTCCCTATTTTATTGACAAAATAGATACTACACCTTCACCGGTGTCAATGGGGAAAAGTTGTACAGCCTATGTTTTCCGTACAGAAAAACCGCTTCTTTTGACTCAGGAAAAATTCGACCAGCTTGCGGAAACTGGTAATGTGGAGTTAGTTGGTTCTAACTCGCCTTCCTGGGTGGGAATCCCGCTTCAAACTCTTTCAAATGTCATAGGAGTATTGGTTCTTCAACATTATGAAAGTGAAAATATATATTCTGAAAATGATGTCAGATTTCTCACATCAATAGGCAGCCAGATTGCTATTGCCATTGATCGCAAAAAGACTGAAGAAGAAATAAAGCTCAAAAATGAGCAGTTACAAGCGCTGAATGCAGAAAAAGACAAATTCTTTTCGATTATTGCTCATGATCTCAGGGGACCGCTGAGTTCATTTGTTGGTGCAACTCAGATTCTGACTGATGAGATCCAGAATATGGAAATCGGGGAAATCAAAGATATTACAGTTGAAATGAAGACCTCAGCTGCTAATATTTACAATCTCCTGGAAAATCTTCTGGAATGGTCGCGATTGAAAAGGGGAGGTATGGATTTCGTTCCTGAAAACCTTAATCTTAAAATGATGTTCACTGAATGTGTAAATGTTCTTTCAGAATCTGCACGAAAAAAAGGAGTTACAATTGAAGTAAATATTGCTGATAAAATTGAGGTATTCGCTGATAAACATATGTTTGAAACGGTTATACGAAACCTGGTTTCAAATGCAATAAAATTCACTTCGAAAGGAGGTATCGTTAAACTCTCAGCTACCCCAACTGGTAATTCAGTTGAAGTTGTAATTAAAGATTCCGGAATAGGTATGTCACCGGAATTGAAAAACAGACTATTCCAGATAAATGAAAAAACCAGCAGGCCCGGAACGGGTGGGGAATTAAGTACAGGGATTGGTCTGCTGCTTTGCAAGGAGTTTATTGAGAAACATCATGGTAAAATCAGTGTTGAAAGTGAGGTTGGGAAAGGAAGTACGTTCTCTTTTATAATTGGTCAGGTTTAGGTTTTTTGAATTTTTAATTAGAACAATTCTGTTATGCTAATCCGTAAGCTGTTCATTTATTAATAAAAATAGGAATGCGAAAAAACAAAGTGATATCCAAAGATCTTCTGTTTTCAGACATTTTCGACATAAATGAAATTCAGCATATACAGGACCTTTTTTCAGATGCTACCGGTGTTGCATCTATAATCACACAACCGGACGGAACTCCAATAACCCGACCAAGTAATTTTTGCAGGTTATGCAATGAAATAATAAGAAGTACTGATGCCGGACTTGCAAATTGTATTAAATCCGATGCAGAAATTGGCAGATTTAATCCATCAGGCCCGGTGATTCAGCAATGTCTGAGCGGCGGATTATGGGATGCAGGTGCAAGCATTATTGTGGGAGGCAAACATATCGCTGACTGGTTAATCGGTCAGGTTAAGAACGAAGAACTTGATATCGACCAGATGGTTCGTTATGCTGAAGATATCGGTGTGGAGAAGGAATCCTTTCTTAATGCTCTTGAAGAGGTTCCTGTGATGTCAAAAGAGAAGTTTGAAAAAATTGCTGCGATGTTATTTTCCTTCGCCAGCGAGATTTCATCAAAAGCTTATCAGAATAAGCAGCTTAAACAATCAATAGATGAACGTGACCGGGTTGAAAATCTAAACCGTACATTAATACAGCATCTTCCTCAGCGGATATTTGTAAAAGATCCTGATTCAAGATATATATTATGTAACGATATATATTCAAAAGATCTTGGAATTGACCCGAAAGATATCGTAGGCAAAAGTGACTATGATTTTTTCCAGAGTGAATTAGCTGATAAATATCGAAAAGACGACCAGATGGTTATATCAGAAGGGATTCAACAAGAATGTGAAGAAAAATATGCAATTGCAAATCAGGAACGATGGACCCATGTTAATAAAGTCCCGTACCGTGACGCGAATGATAAGATTGTAGGAGTGCTGGGCATATTTGAAGATATCACAGAACGCAAACGCAAAGAAGAAGAAATTTTGCTTAAAAATGATTTACTTGAGGTAATGAACGCTGAAAAAGATAAATTCTTCTCAATAATTGCCCATGATCTTCGCAGCCCATCTGAGCGCGTTTGTTGGAGCTACTCAGGTACTTACAGAAGAGATTCAGACAATGGACGTTCATGATATAAAAAATATCGTATTGGGTATGAAATCCTCAGCAGCGAATATTTATACCCTTCTTGAAAATCTTCTGGAATGGTCAAGGTTGAGACGCGGTGGACTTGATTTTATACCTGAGAGACTAAATGTAAATCAGAAAGTCAATGATTGTGTTGATGTCCTTTCTGAATCTGCACGAAAAAAAGCGATACAAATAATTGTTTCAGTATCCGGGGAACTGGAAATTTATGCCGATAATCATATGTTTGATACAATTATCAGGAATCTGGTTTCTAATGCAATAAAGTTTTCAGTTCCCGGAAGAAAGGTGACTCTTAATGCCTGCCTCAGAGAAGATCAATATGTTGAGATAAAAATCAGCGATTCAGGTATTGGAATGTCTGCCGACTTAATAAACAAGCTGTTCAGGATAAGCGAAAAGACCAGCAGGCCGGGAACGAGTGGTGAACCGAGCACGGGACTTGGATTAATGCTATGCAAAGAATTTATTGAAAAGCACAAAGGTAAAATATGGGTCGAAAGTGAGGTTGGAAAAGGAAGTAATTTCTTTTTTACCATGATTCCATATAAAAAGTAAATATTAATGAAATCTTTATTTTGGGGAAAATGAAGATTTGACGAAATAAGGGGAATATTAAAAATGAATCATACTAAACTATTTAAAATCCTTTTTGTAGAGGATATTCTGTCAGATGTGGAAATTGCGGTAAATGAATTGCGAAAAGCGAATTTTATATTCGAATTTTCGACAGTTTGTACAAAAACCGATCTTCAGAAATCACTTATTGAATTCAGGCCCGATCTGATAATCTCTGATCACATGATTCCGTCATTTGATGGTCTCCAGGCTCTTAGAGTATCAAAAGAGTTTGATGAAGATATACCTTTTATTCTTTGTACCAGTTTGGTTGATGGGGGAATTGCGGTTGACTGCATGAAAGCAGGAGCCATCGATTTTATTACAAAACAGAATATATCAAGGTTGCCGGTTGCTGTTAAAGATGCGCTGGATAAAGTAAGGATAAGTAAAGAAAAAAAGGCTTACAATCTGCTTTTAAAAGAGAATGAGGCGAAACTTCAGAGTATTTTCAGCGCTTCACAGATTGGCATTGGACTGGTAGTTAACAGAATATTATTAGAAGTGAACGATTTCTTTTGTACCATGATGGGATACGAAAGGAGAGAGTTAATAGGCAAGTCTTCAGAGATTCTGTATCCTTCATATCAAGAATATGTCTCTTCCGGAAAGGAAAAGTATAAACAGATCGCTGAAAAGGGAACAGGTTCCGTTGAAACAATATTTAAACGCAAAAACGGCGAATTTATTAAATGTAATTGTTAGTTCAGCGCCACTTGATGTTAACGATCATTCAAAAGGGGTATCTTTCACCGTTCTTGATATTACAGACTGGAAAAGAGCAGTCGATGACCTGGAGACAAGCCACAGATCCATTAATACACTTATCAGCAACCTTCAGGGACTAGTTTACCGGTGCAGAAATGATGAACAATATACAATGTTGTTCATCAGTGACGGAGCCTATGAGGTTACAGGTTATAAACCGGAAGAATTGCTCGGTAATAAGTTAAAATCATTCAATGATTTAATTCTTGAAGACGACAGGGACTATGTGCATAAAGAAGTTCAGAATGCATTAAAAAACAGAAAACACTATGAGGTAACATATAGAATAATTACCAGGAGCAATGATATTCGATGGGTCTGGGATAAAGGTGAAGGCCTCTTTCGATTAGACGGTAAACTTGAGTTCCTTGAAGGGTTTATTACTGATATCACTCAGCGGAAGAACACAGAAGAAGCCCTGAAGGAGAGCAGACATCTGTTTGAAACGCTGGCAAAGACCTCACCTGTCGGAATATTCAGGACCCAGCTTGACGGGTTAACAACGTATGTAAATCCAAGGTGGCAGGAATTATCAGGTTTAACTTTTGAACAATCTCTTGGTATGAACTGGCTGAATGCTGTGCATCCTGATGACAGAAAATTTCTTGAGCGAAAATGGAAATCTGATGTAACCAGGCAATCAGAATCAATTGCAGAATACCGTTTTCTGAGAACAGATGGAACAATAAGATGGGTTATGGGTAATTCCATCCCCGAGCGGATTGAAAACGAGATAATTGGGTATATCGGAACCATCACAGACATTACTGCCCATCACAACACAGAGGAATCATTAAGGAAAAGCGAAGAAAAGTACCGGAGAATTTTTGAAAATGTGCAGGACGTCTATTATGAAACTTCAATAGATGGGAAGATAATAGAAGTCAGCCAGTCAATTGAGACTCTTTCACGGTATAATTATAAGGATTCTGACCTTATAGGAAGATCAATGTACGATTTCTATTCTGATCCACAGGAAAGGCAGAATATTACCGAAGAATTAAGGAAGAAAGGAAGTGTTACTGATTTTGAAGTTACTTTAAAAAGTCACGATGGATCTGTTTATCCATGTTCAATCTCTGCTAAATTATTATTCGACGAGCATGGGAATCCTGAAAAAATTATCGGCAGCATGCGCGATATTACTGACCGTAAAAATGCATCCGATGCTCTGAGAATTGCAAAAGAAAAGGCTGAAATGAGCGACAGGCTTAAAACAGATTTCCTTAATAATATTTCTCATGAAGTCCGCACACCATTGAATGGTATTCTTGGATTTGCAGAAATTCTTTCTTTGCAGGATTTATCACCTGAAGAAAAAAAGGAATCATATACAATGTTATTTGAAAGCAGCAACAGATTGCTGAATACGATTACAAACTATATGGATATCTCTTTAATTACGTCCGGCAGCCTGACAATAAATAAAAAGAAATTTCCTTTGACTCCGGTTCTGAAAAAGCTTTTTGAAAGCTTTAGACCGGTTTGTTTAAGCAGAAACCTTGAATTGTTCATCGATATACCCCAGCCTTGCATTGATTATGAAGTTAATTCCGATCCCGAAATATGCAGGAAAATCATGACACACTTCCTGGATAATGCAGTGAAATTTACTGAAAAGGGGAGTATTCATTTTGGTTTTAACATGAATGACGGACACCTGGAATTGTATGTGAAAGATACAGGGGTAGGAATAAATTCTGATTCTTTTAGTATCATTTTTGACAGATTTGTAAAAGAATCACATGGTCCCTATAGCCTAACTGAGGGCAGCGGTTTAGGATTATCAATAGCAAAAGGGATGTCAGATGCGATTGATGGTAAAATAACTCTTGAGTCAAAACCGGGTGCAGGATCATGTTTCTTTTTGTCATTACCTGAAAATAATTGTTCAGAAATAATTGTGCATAAAAGTTCCGGAACAGAACCGCAAAAATCAATAACAAACCATCCGATAATTGTTGCTGAGGATGACAGTACTAATTTTTATTATCTGAACGCATTAATATGTAAAGAGACCAGGAGACAGATTTTACATGCACTGAATGGGGAAGAAGCTGTGGCTCTTTATAAGGCTAATCCGGATGTTGAATTAATCCTTATGGATATCAAAATGCCGAAAATGGATGGGTTTGAGGCTACAAGGCAAATTAAGCTAATTAATAAGAATGTTACCATTATAGCAATAACCGCTTACGCGATGTCAGGCGATGAGGACCGGGTAATTGCGGCCGGATGCGACGGATATCTCAGCAAACCAATAAACAGGGATAATCTCATGAAGAAGATCGGGGAATTTATTAAGGGATGACCTTAAGAACACTTACGTATTCTGCCAGATACTCCTTCACCTGTTTGTATACATTATCAGCGGTGAAACCCATCTTTTCATCAAGTACTTTATACGGAGCTGAAAATCCAAAGCTCTCCATTCCCCATATTCTTCCTTTTTGACCGACCAGACCCTGTAGAGTCACAGGCAAACCTGCAGTAAGTCCAAATACAGGTATTTCATCGGGGATCACCGACTTCTGGTAGCTTTCAGGCTGGTTTCTGAATAACCCTTCTGAGGGTACCGAGACTATGCGGATCTTGATGTTGTCTTTCTTTAACAATACAGCCCCTTCGGCAAGAGTTGATACTTCAGAGCCGCTTGCCACCAGTATAATATCTGGTTTTCCCTGGCAATCAAGAACTACATAAGCACCCTTTACTGATTGTAATGCATCTTCAAACCGGTTATTATTTTCTGAAGGAAGGTCTTTAATATTCTGTCGTGAGAGAATCAGAGCAGTTGGGGTCGTTTTATTTGCCATGGCCATTTTCCATGCTACAGTTGCCTCGGCTGAATCAGCCGGCCTTAAAACAAGCATGCTGTTTTCTCCTTTGTGGTTTTTAATATGTTCAAGAAGCCTTATCTGTGCTTCCTGCTCCACAGGTTGGTGAGTCGGCCCGTCTTCACCAACTCGGAATGCATCATGACTCCAGATGTATTTAACAGGCAATCCCATAATACAGGCAAGCCGTATGGCAGGTTTCTGATAATCGGAGAAGACAAAGAATGTTCCGCATGCAGGTAAAACTCCCCCATGAAGCGCCATTCCATTCATCACTACGGCCATCGTGAGTTCAGAAACGCCTGCCTGCAGGAATGCTCCGGTGAAATCTCCTTTTGTGAAGGCATGAGTATTTTTAAGGAAGCCATCCGTTTTATCGGAATTTGATAAATCAGCCGAGGCAACAATCATATTTTCGATGTTTTTTGCGAAAACTCCAAGAACGTTAGATGATGCTGCTCTTGTGGATTGTCCTTCTTTCTGGGTTATCGATTTGTAATCTATTTCCGGAAGCTCAAGATTATAAAAGGAACGAAGTTTTTTATCCAGATCTTTATTTTGCGATGCCCATGCTTCTTTTGATTTCTTCCATTCGGAAGCTTTTTTTGCTTTAGCTTCGAGTACCTTTTTGTAAAATTCTCTAACTTCGGGGAAAACCTCAAAAGGATCGGTGATATTTCCATTGAGATTTATCAATGATTTCTCAAATGATCCGCCTGCCTCACTTACCGGCATGCCATGCGTCGAAGTCTTTCTTTCGAAACTATTGCCATCCTTATCGAGCAGTCCCTTGCCCATTATCGTTTTCCCTATTATTAATGTAGGTTTTTCTGTTTGATTAATTGCTGAGGTAAGCGCCTTTCTTATCTGATCATGATCATTGCCATTTATTTCCATAACATTCCAACCCCAGGATCTGTATTTCATTCCTGTGTCTTCTTTCGTAACTGCTTTTGTTTCAGTTGAAAGCTGAATATCATTGGAATCGTAAAACATTATCAGGTTACTAAGGCCAAGAAATCCGGCCAGCCGACCTGCGCCCTGGGAAATTTCTTCCTGAACTCCACCGTCAGAGATATATGTGAATATTTTGTGGGTAAACAGCTCTCCAAACCGGGTTACGAGAAATCTTTCTGCTATGGCAGCTCCCACGGCAAAAGTATGGCCCTGTCCAAGCGGACCGGAAGTATTCTCAACTCCTTTCATCACATTTAGTTCAGGATGACCGGGAGTATGGCTTCCCCACTGCCGGAAATTCTTCAACTCCTCAGCCTGGTAAAGACCTGTAAGAGCAAGAACTGAATATAACATTGGAGACATATGCCCCGGATCGAGGAAGAATCGGTCGCGATTAATCCACGCAGGGTCATTCGGATCAAAATTGAGAAATTCTGAATACAGAATATGTATAAAATCAGCACCTCCCATTGCGCCTCCGGGATGACCGGATTTGGATTTTTCAACCATCGCCATAGAAAGAATACGTATGTTATCTGCTGCCCTTTTGTTAATATCAGTATTCATTGTGTTATATTTTAAATTCACTAAAGTCAACAAAAATATGATTAATCCTGAGAGAAAAAAACTATAGTTATTCTTAAATAATATAGATCGCTGAGTGGATGCCGTCAAAAATCCTGAATATAAAATTGCTTTACAGATAGTTAAAACAAATATCTTTATTAAATTTAGCCTGAAAAGTCCTAAACTGCCTGCCTTATGGAACAAAAGCTAAACGCTTTAATCGTTGATGATGAAGAGAATGCCCGTATATTGCTTACTAAACTTCTTGAAGAGACGTTTTATTTTACTGAAATAAGAGCAGCAGAATCAGTTGATGAAGCTTATAATGAATTGGAAAGGTTCGAACCGGACATTATCTTCTTAGATATTAAAATGCCGGGAAAAGACGGGTTTTCTTTTATCGAAAATCTTCCTGAAAATTATAAGAAATATAAGATTGTTTTTGTAACGGCTTACGACCAGTATGCTTTAAAAGCAATTAAAAATCAGGCTTTTGATTATCTTCTTAAACCAATGAACCGTAAGGAACTAAAGGAATGTATAAACAGATTCATTGAACGACGAAATGAAGATTCCGGAATTAATATTCCGGGCAGCGTCATCGAAATTGGAGGGAAAATAACCAGGATAAGGGTCAATACACGTACAGGGACATTGTTTATTAATCCGGCTGACATTTTGTTTTGCAAAGCAGAAGGCAATTATACATCTGTTCTGACTGGCAAAAAACAGCATCTTTGTTCAATGAACCTTGGTAAACTGGCCGAACTTCTTCCAAAAAATGGATTTATCAGGGTAGGAAGATCGCATATTATTAATTTTGAGTACATTACAATGTTGGATCGCAAAGAGAGCACTATTATTCTTACCAGAGATAATGAGACTGTAAAGGTGAAAATACCGCGACAGCATCTTAAAGATCTTGATATTTTATAGAAAATGAAAGGTGATTCTGTATTTAAAAAAATCATCTATTCTTCAGGATTTCAGGCAGCTTTCCCGGCGGGATTGATAATGCTGTTTCTGACTCTTCCTGTTTCAAAATATACCTTGTCAATAGAACCTGGTGACAACTGGAATGGACAGTTCCTGTATTCAGATATTAACTCAGATTCCATCTCCGAGACAGTTTATACGGGAAAAGGTTTACCTTATGATTTTGTTAGTGTCAAAAACTACGATCAGCATTTCTATGATCAGTGGAATCTTTTGGATAGCGTTAATCCTCTTTTGTCTGATATCTCATTTGGTAATTATGATCACGACAAGTACCAGGAAATCTATATTTTCACGCATAAACAGGATTCCTTATTCCTGAATGTGAATGAAATGCTAGATCCGCATGGCACAAAAATGGACAGGATTTTCATTACCAATATTGGATTTATAAACGGAGTTGTTACATCTACTGTATATCCTATTGGTTTTTTTGATGAGAATGGCGATGGTAAGGATGAATTTTATTTCGGGATTACTACAGGTTTCAGAAGTGATCCCCGACGACTATATTATTACGATCTGGCTAATAATAAATTAAAATCGAGCCAATTTACGGGAATGATCTGTCTTAACCCGGAAATGTGTGATGTGAAAGGCGACAAACGGCCTGAATTTTTCGGCATGATGTCCGCATGCGGTAATTTTGGACACAATGTACCTTTCTCCGACAGCAGTACATGGTTCATGATTTTTAATGATAGTTTAAAGTTTGAATTTCCTCCAAAGGAATTTCATGGATATGTGAACAGCCTCGAAACAAAGCCATATCAAAATGGATCGTTTAGAGGTTATGTATTGTCTCATGTGCCAATGGGTGTCGATTCAACTGTTCTCAAACCACAGGTTATGATTTTCACATATGATGGGAAACTTGTCAGATCGAAGTTATACAGCGACCTGGGTTTATCGGGAATAGTACAATTATTTGTGATAAATTCAGATAATAAGGATAAGATCTATCTTCTTAAAGATAAGTTTCTGGAGCTTAATGATAATCTGGAAGTTGTCAGATCGGTGGCTCTCCCGTTTAAATCTAAGTTATTAACATACAAGGTCGACATTAACGGTGATGGTGAAAATGAATTCCTCTTTTATTCAGATGCTGAAGAGAAGATTGCTATATATAATTCTGACTTGAGGAAGCTGACAGAAAGCAAATTTAAAGCGCCGGATCTTAAATGGAAGTTTTCTGATTATCTCTCAAAAGATCATGAACATAAGCTTTACGTGACTTCGGGGAATAAAGGTTACTTCCTTACAATTAAAGTCAATAAGCTCTTTTACCTAGGTTATATGGTTTACCCGGGCATCTATTTTTTGTTCCTGCTTTTTATTTTGCTGATTAAAAGGATCAATACCCTTCAGGTAGTTCAAAAAGAGAGCCTTAACCGCCGGCTAGTGACTCTTCAGCTGCAGGGAATTAAATCACAGCTCGATCCGCATTTTACTTTTAATACCCTGAATTCGATCTCTTCGATGATTTATCAGGAAGACAGGAAGCTCGCCTACGATTATATGAATAAATTCACTCTTCTTCTCCGGAGTCTGATAAATGATGCTGAAAGGATTTATCGGAGTTTAGGCGAGGAACTTGAATTTGTGACCACATATCTTGACCTTGAAAAACTTCGTTTCGGCGATAAATTTAATTATGAGATAAAGGTTGGTGATGATATAAGCAGACTGGAACAGGTGCCAAAACTTGTTTTACAGACATTTGCTGAGAATGCCATCAAGCATGGAATAATGTCGTGTAAAGACGGTGGCATTTTGAAAATAAAGGCGGAAAAGAATCTGGATTATCTTGTTCTCTCTATCGAAGATAATGGAATCGGACGAGTTAAAGCCGAAGGCCTCAGCCTCTCAACGGGCAAAGGTTTGAAGCTGACCAAAGAGTTTTATGATATCTTAAACCAGATAAATAAGAAACCTATAAAATATACAATCATAGATTTACACAACGGGAATGGCATGTCAACGGGTACGAGAGTTGAGGTTTGGGTCCCTGTTTTTGAAAACGATCAGTAAATCCATGCAGGCCTTTCAGGCAATACCTCCAGGAATTTCCTGATAAGCCCATCTTCATAGATTCCGGCAAAATTTCCGCAAGTGAATTTTTCAAGACCGTCATTTATGAAATCCTTCCATGAATCATCTTCTTTCCCCGGAATGACCGGATAGAACAGGATACCATTGTTTATGGCAGCCTCAAGGTCGCCTTTTGCATCTCCGATCATAAGAATTTTGTTTGCTGAATATTTTGCTTTGGCCGCAATTGCAAGATGTTCAGTTTTGGTTCCGTGTTCCTGGCCTGCAATAGTATTGACATATTTTTTCAGATCGTGCTCTCTCCATTCCCGTTCAAGAGCTTCAAGAGGTGTCTGAGATACAATCACAATATCTGCGATTACAGATAATTGTTCAATACCAAGCCTGGCATGGCCGAAAGGTGGAATATTCCGCAGATTGTCAGAGATATCCTTGTTAACCGCTTCAGTCCATGTAACAACCATTTCAAGTTCAGCATCATAATTTGAATCAAAATATGCTCGAAGGTTGGCATTACTCAGTTTTGTTTCTTTTTTTATCCACTGTTTAAGTGAGATTAGCTGAGGCAATCTGATGTTTTTGTCAATGATACCTTTTCTCTTCGCGAGAAGTTCAAAAACCTTAACCAGTGAGTTAAACCTGTTCCCTCCCCTGAAAATTGAATAAAGATTTACAAATTCCCATGTTTCCTTCACTTCCTCTGATATTTCATACAGGTTGAAATATTTTATGGCATTTGGAATAAAAAATTCCTTTTGCTTTATTTCCATTGTATCAAATACACATCCGTCAGAATCAATTCCGACAAAGAAATCGTGACGGGGTTTCAGGTTTCGTAAAGCTGACTGGTAGTCCATTTGAGTTGAAAAGTTCAAAAGTAAGGAAAATTGTGATAATGATCAGGGAAGAGGTAAATTTCCTTAATTCGGGCTACTGCCATTCTTTAGTTTCATTCTAAATTAGGAACTATGACTTTTGTAAGTTTTTTTTAAAAAGTATTGTTATTAATTTAACAGCACTTTTGAAAAGAGCTTTTATAAAGTAAAAGGATTATTTAATTCATTAAAATTAAGATAGATATGTATCAAGTAGGAAATCTGGTTAAGGAATTGTCCGACAAACATGGTCATGAACGTGAGAGCCTGATGCCAATTCTTCAGGCAATAGTGCAGAAACACAATTATCTGACTGATGAAGCAATGGTCGAAGTTGCACGTGAACTCGATATCTCAGCAGCTGAAGTTTATGGAACAGCTTCCTTTTACACTTTTCTCGACACTCAGGTGAAAGGGAAATATGTTATCAGGGTTTGTAAAACTATTACATGCTCAATGAAGGGGAAAGGCGATATTATTCATACTCTTGAAGATATGCTTAAAATAAAAGTTGGTGAAACAACTCCCGATAAACAGTTCAGTCTGATTGAAACCAACTGCATCGGATGGTGCCATAAAGCTCCGGCTATTCTTATAAATGATATGCCATATACAGAGCTTACTCCTGAGAAAGTGACTGAAATTATTAAAGATTACATGCAAAAATAAATATCCGCCATGGAAAATAAAGGATTAAATAAAGTAGGTCTTATTTTTGAAAAAATAGATAATCATGAAGTGCTTGCAAAAGGCTTCAAAATGACAAGAGAAGAGATTATCCAGGAGATGCTCGATTCAGGACTCAAAGGAAGAGGCGGCGCCGGATTTCCGACAGGTATGAAATGGAAATTCACTGCAGTTGAAAAAAATCCTGATAAATATATCGTATGCAATGCTGACGAAGGGGAACCCGGTACATTTAAGGATCGTGAGATACTCGACAGGGTTTCAAATAAGGTTCACGGAGGTATGGCCATTGCAGGAAAAGCTATCGGAGCGAAGAAAGGTATTGTTTACCTGAGGGGAGAATACAGATATCTTCTGCCAAAATTAATGATAGAACTCGAATCATTCCATAAGATGATTAAAGAAATCGGTTATGATTTCAATATCGAATATCGTATGGGCAGCGGCGCTTATATCTGCGGTGAAGAAAGCGCTCTCTTTGAATCGATCGAAGGAAAAAGAGGTGAACCAAGAAATAAGCCTCCTTATCCAACTGTTTCCGGTGTTTTTGGCAAACCTACCTCAATTAACAATGTTGAAACTCTGGTGACAGCAATGATGATCATTAAACACGGAGCAAAGAACTTCATTCAATACGGAACCAAAGATTCAAGAGGGTCGAAGGTATTCTCAATCTCCGGTGATACCCCGACTCCGGGGATTTTTGAACTGGAACTTGGGATGACTGTTCAGCAGTTTGTTAATGAATTCGGTGATGGCGATACAAAAGCTGTCCAGGTAGGAGGGGCATCAGGTTTCTGTGTACCCAGGAAAAAGTTTGCTGAAACCATCATTGGTTTTGAAGGAGTTCCGACAGGTGGTTCTATGAAGCTTTTCAACAGCTCGCGATCGATGTACAATGTCCTTCATAATTATCTTGATTTCTTTACGGAAGAATCATGTGGTCAATGCACTCCTTGCCGGGTAGGTTGCCAGCAGTTGCTTAAAGGTGTTGAAAAGGTGAAAAAAGGAGAAGCAAAATCCACATACCTTAATGAACTCATGAAGTTAGCGGATACTATGAAGATAGCTGCTAAATGCGGTCTCGGACAATCTGTCGGAAATGCGTTCAAATCGATAGTTGGCAATTTTAAGGAAGAGATCATCTATTAAACAATCAAAAAAAGAAGAATTATGATAAATCTACTTATAAATGACCAGAAGGTCTCGGTTCAGGAAGGAACAACTGTCCTGGCAGCTGCAAAGAAACTGAAGATAAACATTCCTACATTGTGTAACCATGATGACCTCTGTGTTGCAGGTAATTGCCGGGTTTGTATTGTCGAGCAGAAAGGAGCTAGAACACTTATTGCTTCTTGCGCAACTCCGGCAGCTGAAGGTATGGAAATTCATACAAATACGCTGAAGGTCAGAAATGCCCGCAAGCATATAGTTGAACTGTTGCTTTCAGAACACAGATCAGATTGCACGAAATGTTACAAAAACCAGAACTGCGAGTTGCAAAAACTTGCAAATGATTTTGCATTTGGTGACCACGTTTTCCTTGATCTCGTAGAAGACAAAAAATACAGTATTGACAGATCATCGGCATCATTCATAAAAGATGACAGTAAATGTATAAGGTGCCAGCGCTGTGTAAGAACCTGTTCAGAATTGCAGTCAATATCAGCTATCGCTGTTGCAAATAAAGGTGCGCATCAGAAGATTTCTTCCTTCCACGACAGGCCAATGAGCCAGGTGGTTTGTTCAAATTGCGGCCAATGTGTTAACCGCTGCCCGACGGGTGCATTGGTTGAAAAAACCGCTATCGATCAGGTTTGGGATGCAATTTACGATCCTGATAAACATGTGGTCGTGCAAACTGCTCCTGCTGTGAGAGTTGCTTTAGGTGAAGACCTCGGCTATGATCCCGGCGAAAGAGTTACAGGTAAGATGGTTAATGCTCTCAGACAGCTTGGATTCGATTCAGTTCTGGATACTGACTTTAGCGCCGACCTTACAATTATGGAAGAAGGCACGGAACTGCTCGTAAGACTGAAAAAAGCTTTGGTTGACGGAGATAAAAAGATTTCGTTACCTATGTTCACATCATGTTCACCAGGCTGGATAAAATTTATTGAACATAAATATCCGGAATATCTTCCAAATCTTTCAACTTGCAAATCGCCCCAGCAAATGTTTGGAGCTCTTGCTAAAACTTTTTATGCTAAAAAGCGCAATATTGATCCCTCAAAGATCGTTTCTGTATCAGTTATGCCATGCACTGCCAAGAAATTTGAAGCTGACAGACCTGAGATGAGGGCGAGCGGTTATAAAGATGTGGATTTTGTACTTACTACCCGCGAACTTGCTGTTATGATTAAGCAAGCTGGTATTGATTTCAGAAATATTGAAGAGGCAAAATACGATTCAGTAATGGGTGATTCAACAGGTGCTGCAGTAATCTTCGGAGCAACCGGAGGTGTCATGGAAGCTGCATTACGTACTGCTTATGAAATAGTTACCGGACGTGAGGTGCCATTTGGCAATCTCAATATCACTCCGGTCAGGGGTATGGAAGGTGTCAAAGAAGCTTCTGTAAAGATTGAAGGTTGTGTTGAAGCCTGGAAATTCCTTGAGGGTGCTGAACTGAAAGTAGCAATTGCACACGGCCTGGCAAATGCCAATAAATTAATGAAGTTAGTAAGAGATGGTAAAGCATCTTATCACTTCATTGAGATTATGGGTTGCCCGGGTGGTTGTATCGGAGGTGGCGGTCAGCCAATCCCTACAAATATGGCAATCAGGCAGAAACGTATGAAAGCTATCTATGCTGAAGATGAACATATGACGCTACGCAAGTCGCATGAAAATCCTGAGGTAATAGCAATCTATAAAGAGTTTCTTGATCAGCCAAACAGCCATAAATCACACGAGCTTCTTCATACTCATTATGTAGAACGCGATAACTATTAGATATTAACCTGAACTGAATCTAACTTGTAGAGTTAGCCGGCTGATCCTTCAGCCGGCTTTTTTTTATTAAGTATTATATTTTTTTGCCACCAAGGGGCACTAAGGTGCAAAGTAACACCAGGGATTTGTGATTGAAAACTCTTGGTGGTACAAGAAAATGGTTTAGGTATTTATCCTATAATATTGAGTATCTGCTGGATATCAATTTCTTTAAGCGGATTATTGCTTGAAATAAAGACATCAGCAAGCTGTGACTTTTTCTCCTGCAGTCTTACGATTTTTTCTTCGATACTGTTGCTCGTTATATACCTGTAGACGAATACGCTTTTATGCTGGCCGATACGGTGAGCGCGGTTGAGCGCCTGCATTTCAGAAGCAGGGTTCCACCAGGGATCGAGAATAAAAACATAATCGGCAGCTGTAAGATTAAGCCCTACACCCCCGGCCTTAAGCGAGATAAGGAATATTTTATTCTCAGGATCTGACTGGAAACTGTCCACGATTTTTTCTCTTTTAGTACTGGCACCTGTAAGCATTGCATACCGGATCCTTTTTCTTTTTAGTTCTTCAGCATATAGATCAAGATGCTTTACAAATGAGGAAAACACAAGTATTTTATGGCCCTCTGAAATAACACTTTCCATATCCTGCAGCACTGTTTCAAACTTACCTGACCCTGCTGAATATTCATCATTAGCCAGCACCGGGTGATTTGATAGCTGCCTTAGCTTCATCAGGCCCTGGAGAACCACAATAGCTGATTTCTCGAGACCAGTTGATGCAATACTTTTAAGTATGCTGTTCCTGACTGAGGATTTTTCTTCATCATAAACCTTAAACTGCTCCTCTGTCATATCACAAAAAACAGTTTGTTCACTTACAGGAGGAAGATCAGTAGCCACATTTTCTTTTGTACGCCTAAGTATGAATGGCTTGATAATTTTTCTGAGCTCAATTTCTTTCTCGTCATCACCAAGCTTTTCAATGGGTTTGGCGAATTCCCGTCTGAAAAAAGTAAGATCACCCAGCAAACCGGGATTCACGAAATTTAATTGAGTCCAGAGATCTGTCAATGAGTTTTCAACAGGCGTTCCTGTAAGTACCAGTTTAAATCTGGACTTTAAAGCAGTAACAGTCCGGTAAAGCATTGATGTCGGGTTTTTAATTACCTGGCTTTCATCTAGTATTATGTAATGAAAATAAAATGAGGATATCAGGTCAACATCCTGACGAATGGTGTGGTAACTTGAGAGAATAATGTCATAATTCGGGAAATATGTAACTGATTTTTTTCTTTGATTCCCTTTATAACTGTACACTTTCAAATCCGGCACAAATCTCTTTATCTCATTTTCCCAGTTATATATGAGCGAAGCGGGAACAATAATAAGTGATGTAAGCTTCTGACCTGAATTTTGTGTTTCGAAATCTTCCTTGTTATGCTGAAGAAGAGCCAGTGTCTGGATCGTCTTGCCTAATCCCATGTCATCAGCAAGACAACCACCCAGGCCAGCCGTCTGAAGGAAATTAAGCCAGTTCAGACCCTCAGACTGGTATTGTCTCATAGTGCAATTCAGACCTTTTGGATTTTGGAGAACAGGTATCTGATCGGGAATAAGCAATTTCTGCAGCCTTTCATAACCCATTTTCCCTTCATCGCTGAGAGCATCATTAAGGAGCGAAAAATGTTGCTTGTGCAATTTCAGCGAATCATCGGAAGCCTTCCCAAACTCAAAGATGTTTTTATATTTTGTAAACCATGTTTCGGGCAAAATGGCTATCGAACCATCTGGTAATTTGTATTCTCTGATCCCTTCAAGAATATTTTTTCTGAACCGGCTGAAAGGAATTATCCATTCTCCAATTTTAACCGACGCTTTAAGATCAAACCAGTCATTAATAATTTCGCTGCTGATTGTTATATCTACCGGCTTCAGATTATAATTATAGTCAAGTTTCGATTTAAGAGTAAATCCGGAATCAATAATTTCATTGTAGTTATTATTAACAAATTCAATTATTGAATAAAAATCATCCTTAAGTTTACTGATAGGGAAATAATTTATCTCATCATCAGAGAAGAAGCCAAGATCTTCTAATTTTTTGTGGCATTCCTTTTCCCACTTAAAATCGCGATGATATTTATTGAACAGGAAACTGTCATTTGCTTTTTCAAACACAGTGAAAGAAGAAGCTGTATCAGTTGAGAAAATTTTATTTCCGTGGTATTCAAATTGTAAGATCAACCCGGTTTTGCCGTTTAAGCCTGTTCCCAGATCGAGATGGGCTTCTTTCACAGGCTGGGATTCGATAATCTCAAATCCGGAATTCTCTACTTTATAGCTGTTTATTGTATTACGGACAAAACTGCTGAAATAATTCAGTTCAGATTTTTTTGGAATAATAACATCATCTTTTATAAGGAAAGGTTTCAGCCGTGAACCTTCTACCTGTGATACAAATATCACTCTAAAATCATCCCTAATAATACAAGGTGAATTACACAGAATTTCGATAGATTCCTTTCTCAGGTCAATTTTCTCACCAGCGCATTCAAGAGTAAGATTATAAAAGCTTTGTTCATCACCTTTAATGAATTTAAAGACTGGTTCTGCATTTTCTCCGGCGAGGATAAGTTGATCTTCAGGATGAAGAGTCCCAGCCTTTTTCTTCCTGTAGTAAAGAGGAATATTTTCATCCCTCAAAATTGTCAGACATTTGAAAAGTCTTCTTTCAATATAGGGTCTTATGAAATTCTCAAGTTTGTCAGCTGTTATTTTTTCGAGAAATTCCTTCACCGTCTTTTCCCTGGAATATAATTTGAAAAGAGATCTGTCAGAATACTCATTAATAATCTTTACTAATTCCCGTTCTTCAGGGTTGAGTGAACTTAATGTGTCAGTATTTGGATAAGGAGACAAACATTCGGATAACCGGTAATAACCTCTGCCTGGTTCTCTTTCCATGATGTAGGGAAACAAAACAGATCCCCATAACCGGTGATCGAATAATATTAATGCAAACAATTCTTTCCTATCTGACCTTGTATCCAAAGCAATTAATTTATTAATTTGCAATAATGGTCAATGTTGGTCAAATATCAAAGCATAAATAAAAAAGGTTTCCAATTCAGGAAACCTTTTTTATTCTTTCGAAGGGTTTTTTACTACTTCTTCATTTTGGTAGTGTCTTTTTTTGTTTTGTTCATGTCCTTTGGAGCTGTTGATTTGGTTGCAGCTTTTGTTGTAGCTGCTCCAGATTTTTTATGTACTACCTTTGTGGTATCAGCTTTTGTTTTTGTTGTTGTTGTTTGTTTCTGCTGTCCAAAAGATAATACAGATAGGGAAACAACTGCCAGAATTAATAATACTTTTTTCATTTTTGTTTAATTTTTTTAATGGAATTTCACTTTTATTAAACAAAATTACAGGCGGATTCTGTTTTAAATCTGAAGTTGAAGATTTTTTTTAAATTTTAGGTAAATAACTTATTTTATACACCAAGAAATAGCTGATTTTTGCTTTCGATTTATGTTTATTTCATCATAAATTTGTATGATTCAATACTTTGTTTTGAGAAAGATTATACATATCGATATGGATGCCTTTTTTGCATCCGTTGAACAACTGGATCATCCAGAACTCAGAGGAAAGCCTGTCGCAGTAGGCGGAAGCGGGGAGAGAAGTGTAGTCGCCGCAGCAAGTTATGAAGCACGGAAATATGGTGTCAGATCAGCCATGCCATCTGTAATAGCCAAAAGGTTATGTCCGGAATTAATTTTTGTGAGTCATAATTTCTCACGTTATAATGAGGTTTCAGCTTCTGTCATTGAAATATACAAGGAATACACCGATCTGATAGAACCATTGTCGATTGATGAGGCTTTTCTCGATGTAACCTGCGATAAACAGGGTATTGGTTCCGCAACGATCATCGCAAAAAAAATCAGGAGTGAAATACAATTAAAGACCGGACTTACTGCTTCAGCCGGCATATCGGTTAATAAATTCCTTGCCAAAATTGCATCTGATATTAACAAACCTGACGGACTGTTTGTAATCAGACCTGAAGAAGCTGAAAAATTCATCGAGGGGTTGCCTGTGGAGAAATTTTATGGAATAGGAAAGGTGACTTCTCAAAAGATGCACAAACTAGGAATTCATTCAGGATCGGATCTTAAGAGATGGGACAGGGTATCGCTCGTCAGAAATTTTGGAAAGGCTGGTATCTTTTTTTATGATATTGTCAGAGGAATAGATGACCGGCCTGTTGAACCTGATCAGGAACGTAAATCAGTAGGAACTGAAATAACTTATGAAAAAGATCTCACTACAAGGTTCGAAATTATCGCAGAATTATACCGTCTCGAAAAAGAGCTTATGGAGAGGCTTGAGCATTCAGAGACTACAGGAAGGACAATAACCGTAAAAGTGAAATTTTCTGATTTTCATCAGATAACCCGTAGTAAAACTCTTCAGAATTACATACGCAGTTTTGAAACACTGCATAAAGAAGTATCAGGAATCAGGAAATCGATGCAACTTGAAGGAACAAAGATCCGGTTACTCGGACTGAGCGTTTCAAATATGGAAACAGAAGACTGTGGAGACAGACAACTGTATCTGTTTGAAGAGTAAAAACTCAGAACAATCCCTCCAACGATAAATATCTTTCTCCTGTATCGTAGCAGAATGTAAGGATTCTGGATCCTTCCGGAAAATCCTTAAGTTTCTGATTAACAGCTGCCAACGCTGCTCCTGAAGAAATCCCCACAAATAATCCTTCTTCTTTTGCTGCCCTTTTAGTGAAGATAAATGCTTCATCTTTGCTCACCTTGATTACCCCGTCAAGCAGAGATGTGTTTAATATGGAAGGAATGAATCCTGCTCCCAGACCCTGCAATGGATGCGGACCGGGAGCCCCTCCACTCAATACTGCAGATGCTTCAGGCTCGACAGCAAATACTTTCAGATTCGGAAAGGATTTTTTTAATACCTCGGCACATCCGGTAATATGTCCACCCGTTCCGACTCCCGTAATCAGGTAATCAAGACCGTCGGGAAAGTCTTTAAGAATTTCCTGAGCCGTAGTATTCCTGTGGACTTCTGTATTAGCCGGATTGTCGAATTGCATTGGCATCCACGATCCCGGAGTCTTTTCTATGAGTTCCCTCGATCGGGCAATTGCTCCGTTCATTCCTTTTTCACGTGGAGTAAGTTCAAATTCAGCGCCATAAGCGCTCATTATTTTTCTTCTTTCCACTGACATTGATTCGGGCATGACAAGTATGAGCCTGTACCCTTTTACCGCTGCAACGATTGCTAGTCCAATGCCGGTATTCCCTGATGTAGGTTCAATAATAACGCTGCCGGGTTTTAATATTCCCTTTTTTTCTGCATCCTCAACCATTGACAATGCAATCCGGTCTTTTATGCTTGCACCTGGATTCGACCTTTCCATTTTAACCCATACAGAATATTTTTTATCAAATAGTCTGTTCAGTTTCAAATGCGGAGTGTCGCCTATCGATTCGAGTATTGAATTTATTTTCATAATTAAAGTTTTTTTAAGTGTTAAATCAGATAATAAAGTTCACTGGTTCTTTATATGTATCCTGTGTCCTCACAATTATTTCACTTTTATGATAGACCACTGAAAAAGGAGCAATACTTTCAGTCAGCCAGACATTCCCTCCGATAATACTGTTTCGACCAACGATAGTTTGTCCTCCCAGAATAGTACATCCTGAATATAAAACAACGTTGTCTTCGATTGTGGGATGTCTCTTTTTTGATGCCTTGTTCTTGCTGACACTCAGAGCGCCCAGCGTTACTCCCTGATACATTTTAACGCTATTTCCTATTTTTGCTGTTTCGCCTATGACAATCCCGGTACCGTGATCGATAGCGAACGGACTACCGATATCAGCCAGCGGATGGATATCTATTCCTGTGGTCCTGTGGGCAAATTCGGTGATCATCCTGGGAAATAATGGAACATCTAAATGAGCAATAAAACTGGCAATACGATAACAGAAAATTGCAAAGAACCCCGGATATATTGCAATAACCTCAATAAGCTGTGTGGCTGCAGGATCAGAGGCTAGAATAAAGCGCGCGTCCTTTAGCAATCCTTTTTTTATTTTATCTAGATTATCAAAGAATATTCTTGTAATCTCTTCATTTTTTTCAGTAAGTCCGGAAAGTATACCGCTGATCTGTTTTTCCAGATCATTTTTGTTGCTTTCAATTTCCGCTTCCGTAAATGAATGAGTCGTGGGGAAAAGGAGCTCAAAAACAGATTTGATAGCCTTTTCAACTATTTTTTGATTAGGGATAGTGTATTCTGACATCGGGAAAATATTAATTTAAAATGTATAACATATAATCAGGAAAAGGGTTGTGAGTTAATTACTTGAATCACATCCTTTGTTTAGAACCGATGGAAGATTAACGGTTTAAAGGTTGCAACACGACCAATAACAAGGGAAATTGTTACCTGTTAGAAAATTGAAGAGTGATGAATGTTGCATGATTCAATTGTTTCATCAAATTGCAAATGCAATTTACAAAATATCTTATTATTATCAATTCTGCTACTAACAACTGACTTACTGAAAATGTTTTCTGGAGTTTTGTCCTGGGCAAAATGTGTTAACCGATAGCGTTGATATTATAAGGCGTTTTTTGATAAACATAATAATTCAACCAGTTCACAAACAGCATATTAGCCTGGGAACGCCATCTTACAACCGGTGGATTTTCAGGATTATCATCAAGATAATAATTTTTGGGCATTTCGATTGGCAGATTTTTTGCCAGATCCCTTTTATATTCTATATCGAGTGTCTCGGGAGAATACTCAGAGTGTCCCGTCAGGAAAAATTCACGACCATTTCGTGATGCGACCATATATACTCCTGATTCTTCTGATTCAGAAAGAATTGACAGTTCAGGAACTTTCAGGATATCCTCCCTCTTAATTTCAGTATGACGACTATGAGGAACATAAAAAATATCATCAAATCCTCTCAGAATGGGATTTGTTGCATCAGCTTTTGAATGCTTAAAAACACCGAACATTTTTTTATCGAGCGGATATTTTGGGATGCGATAATAATGATAAAGAGCAGCTTGTGCACCCCAGCAGATAAAAATTGAAGAAGTGACATTGCTTTTTGCCCAGTCTAAAATCTCAGTTAGTTCCTTCCAGTAAGCTACCTCCTCGAATGGCATTTGTTCAACGGGAGCCCCCGTTATTATGAGGCCATCATATTTGTTATGAATTATAAGATTAAAATCTTTGTAGAACGCCATCATGTGTTCTTTTGGGGTGTTTTTCGAAACATGAGTGCTCAGGCTTATAAAATCGAGTTCAATCTGCAAAGGAGAGTTTGACAGCAATCTGACAAGGTCAATTTCAGTAGTGATTTTTATTGGCATCAGATTCAGCACTGCTATCTTCAGAGGCCGGATATCCTGGTGTGAAGCACGTGATGTATCCATCACAAAAATATTTTCTTTTTGCAGGAATTCTATTGCAGGCAGCTTATCAGGAATATTGAGTGGCATAGATGAAAGTTCAGTTTGTTGAAATACTTTTTAAAGATACTGTAAAACTTGTTTTTTATATCTGTTTGAAACAAAATACACATGATTAGCATTAAATTTGTATCAAACTCAGTTAAAGTCCGGCAGATTAACACATATGTATTCGGTTTGTTTACTCATTGAAGTTTCACACCCCTTAAACGCAACGAATTAGTTATTACTGATACTGAACTGAAGCTCATTGCCAATGCGGCGATCATTGGCGAAAGTAATATGCCGAAGAAAGGGTAGAGTATTCCAGCTGCAATTGGAATTCCAATTGTATTGTAAGCCAACGCAAAAAACAGATTCTCTTTTATGTTCTTCATTACTTTCTGACTTAATGATCGTGCTTTTGCAATCCCATTCAGATCTCCTTTTACAAGAGTTATTCCGGCGCTTTCGATGGCCACGTCGCTTCCGGTACCCATAGCGATACCAATATCTGCCTGTGCTAAAGCCGGAGCATCATTGATTCCGTCGCCGGCCATTGCTACTTTATTACCTTTCTTCTGGAGCTTTTTTATTTCGTCCAGTTTATCACCGGGAAGCATATGAGCCCTATATCCGTCGAGTTTTAATGCATCACTGACAGCCCGGGCGGTTTCTTCATTATCTCCCGTGAACATGATCACCTTTATACCTTCTTTTTGAAGTTTATGAATTGCTTCTTTGCTCGATTCTTTAATTTTATCGGAAATAACAACGAAGCCGATTGCATTACTTTCTTCAGAGAGATAGGAGACTGTTTTGCCCAGTTTCTGTTCTGCATTAGCCTGCAATCTCAATCCATCCGGAATAACTATTTTGGCGTTCTCCATAAGCCTTTCGTTGCCAAGTGCAATTTTCCTGTCATTCAGCACCCCTGTAACTCCTTCACCTGTGATAGCTTCAAAATCAGAAACAGGAAGCACTTCAATGTTCCTGCTTTCGCCATAACGCATAGTAGCTAAAGCCAAAGGATGTTCACTGCTGCTATTGAGAGAGATAATTTTCTGAAGCACATTTTCTTCTGAATCAGTTTTGATACATACTACTTTTTCCACGGAAGGTTTTCCCTCAGTCACAGTTCCTGTTTTATCAATTATAACTACATCAACTGTATTCATTTTTTCGAGAGACTCGGCATTCCGGATCAGAATGCCCGACTGAGCTCCTTTTCCCACGCCTACCATAACAGACATTGGCGTAGCCAGACCAAGAGCACATGGACACGCGATTATTAGTACGGCTATGGCATTAACGAGCGCATAAATATATGCATGCTCACCACCGGAAAATGCCCACACCAGGAAAGTAACTACTGAAATGCCCACAACTACAGGTACGAAATACCCCGAGATCTTATCCGCCAGATTCTGAATGGGCGCTCTTGAGCGACTCGCTGAATTTACCATTTCGATGATATGAGAAAGCAACGTTTCCGAACCTACTTTTTCAGCAACCATCACAAAAGTTTTATTCCCGTTGATTGTTCCGGAACTTACCTTATCTCCAGCCTTTTTGTCGACCGGTATGGGTTCACCGGAGATCATCGATTCATCAACCGTGGATTCTCCTGACTGAATGCTCCCGTCTACGGGAATTTTCTCACCAGGTTTAACCCGTAAGATATCTCCTTTCTGAATAGATTCGATGGCGACTATTTGTTCCTTTCCATTAATTATTCTTGTTGCCTTATTTGGAGCAAGTTTTAGCAATGCTTTAATTGCGCTGTTTGTTTTACCGTGCGCCCTTGCTTCCAAAAGCTGACCAAGTAAAACAAGAGTAAGGATGACTGTGGTAGCCTCAAAATAAACATACACTGTACCCGCATGAGATTTGAACTGATCAGGGAAGACACCGGGAATTAGCAGCGCAGTAACACTGAACAGCCACGCCACGCCCGAACCAATTCCGATAAGAGTAAACATATTCAGATTCCAGGTTTTAACTGAACGCCAGGCCCGTTCAAAAAACATCCAGGCGGCATAAAATACCACAGGAATTGACAGGATCAATTGCACCCAGTTCCAGTATTTCCAGGGCATAATTTTCATAAGAGGATTATTGTGTATCATTTCTGACATGGCTATCAGAAAAACCGGGAGAGTGAATAACACAGAAATCTTAAATTTCCGCAACAGATTCTTATATGTTTTATCTTCCTCCTCTACATCCGCTTCAAGCGGCACCAGATCCATTCCGCATATCGGACATGAGCCTGGTTCATCTTTAATGACTTCAGGATGCATTGGACAGGTATATTGAACTTTTTTATTGACAGAAGGCTGTTCAACCAGGTCCATACCACAAACAGGACAATTGCCAGGTTTGTCATAAGTTTTTTCTCCTTCGCAATGCATTGGACAGTAGTAAACGCCAGAGCCCTTACCGGATGTTTTTAATTTGGTCCTTTCCTCCTGCCACTTTTTTGCAAATGCTTTATCTCCCTGAAGTGAAATGCTGTAACCATCTTTTTCCAGTACTTCCTGAAATGTCTCCAATGGAATATGCGAATCCATCTGAATGACAGCTTCTGCCTTTGGCAAGTCGACTGAAACAACAGTCACACCATCAACTTTCTTAAGTGCCTCCTCAACGTGAGTCCTGCAATTTTTGCAGCTCATTCCATAAACTGAATACGTATTCGTCATTTTTAATTTTTTATAATGCAAAATTCTATAACTTATTTCATTTCACCCGACATATCCATTCTTTTCATAGTTGAATCCTTTCCGTGGCTATCACCTGGCATATTCATCCCCGGCATTGATGAAACCTTTCCGCCTTCAGGATTCATCATACTTGGCTTACCTTCAAGTTGGGCAGCTGCATCAACACTGAATGTTCCGTTTGTAACGACCTCTTCACCTTCAGAAAGACCATTTATGATCACATAACTTTCACCGAGCATTGGTCCTAATTCAACTTCACGAAGCTTAAAGACCGGTTCTTCCGAACCGGGTACTCTAATGTAAACAATTGAACGTTTGCCTGTCCATAAAACTGCAGATTTTGGTATGATAACGTTATTGCGATATTCGCCCAGCTTTGAAGTAACTATACCGGTGGCAAACATTTCGGGTTTAAGGTTGCCTGAACGGTTTTCGGTCTCGACTCTGACCTTTGCAACCCTTGTAACCGGGTCAATTACCGGGTCGATGAAAATGATATTGCCCGAAAAAGTCTTGCCTGGCAGAGCCTGAAGAGTAAATTTAAGCCCTTCACCAACATTCAAAAACTGCAGATCACTTTCATATGCATCGAACATCACCCATACCTTCGACAAATCTGCAATATCCAGAAGAACAGTACCTTGTGATACATGATCACCGGTGCTAACCCTTTTGGCAGTCACAGTGCCTGTTGTATTTGACAAAACTTCAAAATTATTCTGAACAATGCCTGAGCTTTCAATTTTTGCAATCTGGTCATTTGTAAGTTTCCATTGAAGAAGTTTTTCTTTTGAAGCTTCATAGAGCTCGGGTTGAGATTGTTTAGTTTTTGCTGTCTCAAGCAGTTCCTGTTGTGCCTCTACAAGTTCAGGTGAATATATATCCGCCAGCTTCTGGCCTTTGATAACTGATTCGCCAATAAAATTAATGTACAATTTTTCAATCCGCCCGTCGACATGGGCCGTCTGAGTCTGGAATAAGCTTTCATCGGCCTGAACCTTACCATAAAGTCGTACTTCTTTTTCGGGATTGCCTATCATAACGACAGATGTTTCCACATTGGCAAGCTCAGCTGCATCTTTGCTCAAATGAATAGCTGATGAATCAATTTGACCAGTGTCCTGAGTTCCCAATGGTACTAAATCCATACCACAAATTGGACATTTCCCGGGTTTATCCATTCTTATCTGTGGGTGCATCGCACACGTCCAGATAGTAGTTTTCGCAACTTCAGTTGTTTTTTCAACGGTTTTCCCGCCGGAATGAAATAACAGCCAGCCTAAGAATAGTCCGGTGAGTAAGGTTATACTAATGATGATTTTTTGTCGCATGATTTTTATCTATTCATTTCCATTTTTCAAATTTCCGAGTCTTTTAAGCCAGGCAATAGCAGTATTGAAGTCTGCCGAAGCTTCCACTTTTTTCAATTCATAATCGAGTGTCTGCTGTCTTGCTCGCAGGACATCAGTTAATTCTGATGAAGAAGTTGAGAAATCTTTTAAAATGAGATCAAAAGATTTTGACGCAAGCTGATACTGACTGTCATATAGCTTTATTCTGCGTTGTGCATCATTATACAACGTAACAGCCTGGTAGTATTCTGTTTGCAATAAGTTGGCAGTAGCCTGATAGTTTTCTGAAGATGCTTGCTTCATAAATTCAGCTTCACTCCTCATTGCATTATATTTTTTCCGGTAGACAGGTAATGTCAGGACAACCATTGGCATTATCATATCTTTCCCGTTCATTGAAGGATAGCCCATTGGTATTGGAGTTATCCCGATTATAGAATAATTTACTCCGATACCAACCATGGGATATCCCATGCGTGTGACCATTTTTTCCCTGGCTTCCTGTGATTGCTTCTCATAGTCGATCATAGTTAACATCGGGTTATGTGCAAGGGTACTGTCAGAAACCGTAGAAAGTGATAAATGAAGAGAATCCATAATAATATTATCTCCGGTATATACAGGAGATAAAACCGGCCTGTTCAGATATGAATTGAACTGTGCAACAACTGATTGTTGCTGATTTCTTAATAATTCTATATTGTTTTCCAGATCACCTGTTTCTATCTGAATCCTGTATATATCAGCCAATCCTGAAGTACCTTGGGTTCTGTTCATATTAGATTCACCCGGCGGATTAGTATTTGGGTTGGATGAAGTGGCTGATTTGTACCTGACCAGAGCCAATCTTTCAATCAATTTCAGTATGTCGATATTCTTTTCAGTGATACTGATATCTTTTTCAATTTTGTACAGTTCATACCAGGTTCGCTTGACATCATAAAAAACCCTTGATTGCGCATCACGGTATAATTCAAATTTTGCATTCGCCATCATGCTCATTTCATCTTTTGCATATTTGAGCACACCAAACCATGGAAACATTTGCATCAGACGTATGTCGGCAATCTGCTTTCCGTCCATCAGATACATTGGTGTAATAAAAACCCCTACACTCAATTCAGGATCAGACAGACTTCCAACCTGTGGTACTTTCTGCAATGCAGCTTTGTATTCGCTGAATCGCTGAAGTACAGTAGGATTGTTTTTTGCAGCAATATCCAGGTAGTGGTACAGGGAATCAGACTGGGAGTATGCAGAAATAGATAGAAATAGATAGAAATATATTGAAATATATAGAATTAGAAATAATCTGTATGTCTTTCTTAATCTTCTCCGATCAATATGTAAAATATAATTTTTTGAGCTAATTATTTTTTCTTGCATTTTTTGTGGTTGCTTTAATAAAATTATTGAGCTTAACTTGTAGAAGTAAAGCAGTTTCACTAATATTCTGAAACTCATTTTCAGAGATTTTTTCTCTTTCGAACATAAGTTCCAACCAATGTGTAAAAGCTTCGTAATGAGAACCTCTTGAGTTATAAAAAAATCTTACTTTATCTAAATAATGAAACCTTCCATAGCCTTCAGCTATGTTTGCTCCGATCGAATCAACTGCCCTTAGAAATTGGTCACCAATATGCTTTTTGTCTTCGAAATTCATCCTGCAAAATATTTCCCAGGCAGTTGAAGAAAGTTTCCTTGATAATTGATATACTTCAAGGTTTTTCAATTGAATAAAGTTTGAAGAATCCATGGTTTTGTATTTTAAGATTTAGCACGAGTTTGACAGATCTTAATTTACAACTTTTTTAAAATGTGCTGTTTGCTGTTTCTATTTATTTTTAATTTCTATTTATTTCTTATTTCTATTTATTTCTTATTTCTATTTATTTCTTATTTCTATTTATTTCTTATTTCTATTTATTTCTTATTTCTATTTATTTCTTATTTCTATTTATTTCTTATTTCTATTTATTTCTTATTTCTATTTATTTCTTATTTCTATTTATTTTTTATTTCTATTTATTTCTTATTTCTATTTATCGCATTTTCTCTCCATATTGATTGTAGTAGTGGCACAACAAAAATTGTCATAACCTGAATTACCATTCCTCCAAACATTGGAATTGCCATAGGAACCATTATATCAGCCCCCTTGCCGGTGGATGATAGAACCGGGAGTAAGGCAATTACTGCAACAGCAGTCGTCATCATAGCAGGCCGAACCCTTTTCTTTCCTGCCATTACAACTGCTTCTCTCACATCATGCACAGTAGAAGGTTTCTTGTCTTCAAATACCTGATGGATATATGTCCCCATTATTACGCCGTCATTTGTTGCTATCCCGAATAAAGCAATAAATCCGACCCAAACAGCCACGCTGAGATTTATTGTATGCATCTGGAACATGTCACGCAGGTTCAAACCCGCCATTGAAAAATTCATGAACCAATCCTGACCATATAACCAAAGCATCAGAAATCCTCCTGAGAAAGCCACGAAAACACCTGAAAAATGAATGAATGATGCAGTAATTGTGCGGAATTGAAAATACAATAAGAGTAAGATCAGCAACAGGCTTACCGGAATTACTATCGTCAGCCTTTTAGTAGCCCTTAACTGGTTTTCATAATTGCCTGCAAATTTGTAAGTAACACCGGGTGGCAGTTTTATTTCACCTGAGTCAATTCTGGCTTTGACTATTTTGTTTGCTTCATCTACTACATCGACTTCCGCTCTTCCTTCAAGTTTATCAAAAATCACGTACCCTACAAGGAAAGTATTTTCACTTCTGATCATCTGAGCTCCCCTGGTATAATCAATATCTGCTATTTCGCCCAGAGGGATCTGAGTGCCATCCATTGCCGGAACGAGTATCCGTTTCAAATCTTCCGGATTGTCGCGCAATTCCCTGGCATATCTAACCCTTATTGGAAATCTTTCACTGCCTTCCACCGAAGTGGAAAGTGACATGCCTCCAACAGCAACCTGTAAAATTTCCTGAACGCTGCTTACCGTCATACCATAACGGGCCATTGCTTCACGGTTAAGCTTGATTTCAAGATATGGAGCACCCACTGCACGGTCGTAGAAAACCGATGAAGCTTTGATGTCAGGGACTTCCTTTAATGCTTTTTCAAATAGCATTCCTGCTTCTTCGATTGAATTGAGATCAGGTCCGTAAACTTTCAGCCCCATTGGTGCACGCATTCCTGTAGAAAGCATAATGAGACGTGTTTCAATCGGCTGCAATTTTGGTGCAGAGGTAAGACCCGGAATGTCAGTCACTTTTACTATTTCATTCCAGATGTCATTTGGATTTTTTATAATTGGACGCCACTGGCGGAAATATTCACCTTTTTTGTCAGGTGTCAGACTATCGGCAGGAATGATTCGAAACGCATCTTTTGAAGGATCATATTCTTTGTTATTTTTAAGAATAAATCTGCCATGCCTGTCAGTCTTAAACTGCATTCGGTCTCCGTTTTCATCAAGGATATATTCAGGACGATAATTGATTGTATTTTCAAACATCTGGATAGGAGCAGGGTCAAGTGCTGAGTTTGCACGTCCCCATTTGCCGACCGCTACCTCAACTTCAGGAATCGCAGAAAGACGTTTATCAAGGGTTTCAATGTACTCAAGGTTCTTTTCAATACTCGAATGCGGCATGCTTGTTGGCATAAGAAGAAAAGATCCTTCGTTCAATGATGGCATGAATTCTTTCCCGGTTCCGGGGAATGTTTTTACTGCACTTTGCCACAAAGAAGTATGACGAAAATTTTTCCATCCTGGTAAAAAACCGAATACCTTATCAACGCCCTGCCAGACGAGAAGTCCAAACAGAAGGGTAACAATTGGGATGGTCAGAAACTTCACTTTATTTTGAAGAGCCCATCGCAAAATTCTCTCATAAAAATGGACCATCGACATTAATCCGATAAGAATTAGCGCTACGATACCTGTGACGAAAAGGAAATTAATGAATTCACTGTTATGGGCACCCAGGGGAAGCCATTCTATTGACAAATACCAGGTTGCAAAAAGGACTGTAATAAATATGTTTATATAATTTGGAAATTCTTTGTTCCTCTCAGACCACCTGTAATCAAAAAAATTATTTATGCCAACCGCTGTTATTGCGAGTGCCAGCCACATATTCCAGATAATGGCAAAAGCTAATCCTGCTATTATCAGACTGACATTCCAGACTTTTTTTATTTTCTTTCTGTCGAATGAAATATTGAAGAATATATGTACCAGGGTTGGCAAAACAACTATTCCAAGAATAAAAGCCGATAGTAAAGCAAAAGTTTTTGTAAAGGCAAGAGGATGAAACAGTTTCCCTTCCTGGGCTTGCATGGCAAAAACCGGGAGAAAGCTGACAATTGTTGTGGCAATTGAAGTGACAACTGCAGCTCTGACCTCTGTTGTGGCCTGGTATATTACATGCATTAAATGCTTTCCGCGTATTCCTTTATTTTCAGGCATTTCCAGATGACGGAGTATATTTTCGACATCAACTATCCCGATATCGACCATTACTCCAATTGCAATTGCTATACCCGAAAGAGCCACAATATTTGCTTCAACTCCGAATATTCGCATGAGAATGAAGGTCATAAGGACACCCAATGGCAGTAATCCCGCAACAATTAATGAAGCCCTGAGATTCATGACAAGTACAATTATTACAATTATACTGATCAGGATTTCATGAGAGAGCGCAGATTTTAGTGTGCCGATGGTTTCTTTTATAAGTCCTGTCCTGTCATAAAAAGGTACTATTGTCACTTTTGAAACAGAACCATCCGCTAAAGTTTTTTGTGGTAGCCCGGCTTCTATTTCCTTTATCTTTTCTTTTACATTGTTAATTACTTCCATTGGATTTGAGCCATATCTTGCCACAACTACAGCTCCCACAGCTTCAGAACCTGATTTATCGAGACCGCCACGCCGGGTTGCAGGGCCAAACGCAACATGAGCTACATCCTTTACACGCACCGGTACATTATTGCGGACTGCCACAACTGATATTTCAAGATCGTGCAGACTTTTTACATATCCCAGACCCCGTATAATATATTCAACATTATTCAACTCAATTGTTTCAGCTCCGATATCAAGATTGCTTTGTTTAACGGCATTCATGACATCCATTACAGAAACATTATAAGCCTTGAGTGCGTCAGGATTAAGATCTACCTGATATTCCTTCACAAATCCTCCCACTGATGCAACTTCGGATACACCCTCGGCAGTTGACAGGCCGTATTTTACATAGAAATCCTGAATTGTCTTAAGCTCTGCTGGATCCCATCCGCCATTTGGATTACCTGTTTTCGGATCCCGTCCTTCGAGTGTGTACCAAAATATTTGTCCCAGAGCTGTTGCATCAGGTCCCAGAGATGGCTGCAAACCTGAAGGCAAGGTTCCGGATGGTAGAGAACTGAGTTTTTCGAGGATCCTTGATCTGCTCCAGTAGAACTCCACATTATCGTTGAAAATGATGTAGATAAACGACATTCCGAACATCGAAGTACTTCTGATAGTCTGAACACCGGGAATTCCAAGAAGTGCGGTTGTCAATGGATAAGTAATCTGATCCTGTATATCTCTGGGTGAACGGCCCATCCATTCAGTTGCAACAATCTGCTGATTCTCACCTATATCAGGAATTGCATCTACCGACACCGGATTTCTTGGCAGAAAGCCTGATTTCAGATTGAAAGGCATGGTTACAAGTCCCATTACCACAAACGCGATAAGGATTATAAATGTAATCAGGCGATTTTCAAGGAAGTATTTTACTAATCTATTGAACATAATGTAAGATTTTTTCCTTCGTGTTCCTTTGTGTTAAGGTTCACAAAGGAACTCATTCACCAGGTTTTATTTCACCCGTTCGTAATGGCAGCAACCCGGCAGTTTTGAATAAGTCTCATCAGTTGCTTTATATTTTTCGGTATCATGTCCGACCATTGCAAGTTTTTTCCCAAGTACGTCGACATTCGTTTTAGCTGCATCGAAAGTCACTGTCAGCATCAGCGTTTTGGAGTCCCAGTTTGCAGTTGAAACACCTTCAGCTTTTACAGTCTTTTCGATTCTTGCTTTACACATTTCACATTTTCCCCAGACTTTAAATGTTTCGGTCTTCTGTTTGGGTGATGCCTCTTTTGACTGAGCAGAAACTGTCATTCCTAAGGTACCCAATAGTACAATTGCAAATAATAGTTTTACTGTTTTCATTTTTTTAAGTTTAGTATGTAAGTAATAAATTGAAAATCTGATAATTTAATTTGAAAATCCGAAAATCTGAATATTATATTCTCCGGTAATTACACGGCAGAAGAATTACATATAGAAAAGATATCCATTATGTAAAATATAATAGAAAGAAAATTGATCAGATACGGAAAACACAAATGTCGGAGAGGTCCACATCAGTAGACCCAACAGCCCCGGGGGGACCTGTATTTGCGCATAAGGAAAATGGAAATGGCAGAGGGGTAATTAAATAATTCGCCGGTACAGCGAATACCTGAATATTATTTTGACAGGCTTGAGGTATAAAAGAAAATGAGGGTATGTAATTAGCATATACTCCGCAAAAAGCAAGATTATTCTCGCAGTAAAGTTTGCTGAGAACGGTCTCTGAAAGAGAAAAATCATCTTTTGGATTTCCCATTCCGCAGTCAGCGAGTTTCCCTGTAAGTGAAACTTTCGATGCTATTTCAATCCCTCCGCAATAATGGGTCGCAATGGAAAAATGAAACATTGCAGCTAACATTAAGACTGAAAGAAATATGGAAAAAACCTTTTTCATTGACTGTTTAACACAAGTAATCCTAAATATATTGCAAAGGAAAGGATTTTTTTCAACAGATTATCAAAACTGATAAATATAACTCAAACATTCTCAACAACGCTTTGAAGCATATGCGCCACTTCGTCAGCAATTTCGATAAGTTCCGGGTTTGAAGTTGCCAGCATGGAAGCACGTGGATTTATAGCGGCTACTTCAATTAAATCTTTTCCCTGTTCAATAACTAAAAAGTTGCATGGAAGCATTGCGCCAATTTTGTCTTCCATTGCAAGGGCTTTGAGTGCATAAGAAGGATTACAGGCTCCGAGGATTGTATATTTTTTAAAATCTACGTTAAGCTTTTCCTTAAGTTTGTCATGCATCCTGATTTCAGTGATCACTCCAAAACCTTTTGATTTAAGGCCTTCGGTCACAAGCTTTACAATATCATCAAAACTTCCTGAGATGGTCTTGGTGAAGTAGTATTTCATGAGTTTATTGAATTATTCCCGTTATATAATAGAAGTTTTGAAACTTGTTATTATTATGACCAGGTAACAAGAGAAACGCGATTAAGTTCGCAACAAATAAGTTGATCAGATTAATGCTTATCGATGTACTCACGCAGTTCCTGGTGCCAGGCATCAGGATCAACAGTCTTAGGCAGAGTATCCTCTTCAAAAACGAGGTCAATCAGATACCTTGGTTTTTTGCCGCCGTTGAAGACAGCTTTTATACATGAAACACAATATACAACTACTTCATCTACAGGCATTTCAGATGTTCTTTGTATCATAAGCTCCTTTACATTTTCAACAGGAATTATTCCATAATAGCTGTCCCCGCAACAAGTGCTTTTTGTCTTTGTGTCTTTTGGTTCGACAAGCCTGATATTCATTTTTGAAATTACTGTTCTTACAGCATTTAGTACACCGGTCTGATCGCGGGTAGGGCAGGCGTCAATTATTGACATCTGTTCTCTGGAATAATCTGGAAGAGGGAGGAAGTCTTTTTTCGCCAACAGTTCCCACAATGATACTGTAGTTATATTCCAATAGTCATGTCTGAATCTTTTGTCGCAACCCGGACATACATTGATAACCCTGCTGTTTGCAGCAAACAGAGGATCGCGTTGGCAACAGGTCATCAGCATTTCCATCTTTCCCAGTTTCTCCTGAAGCTTCTGATGAATTTTAGCTGCCAGTTCGGGCTTATACAACATTAATGCGCAGCCTGGCGCAAATACCAAAACTTCATTTTCTACACTTTTTCCAAGACTCATACAATTCCCTTCTTATAGATTTTGATATGAGCCAAATCTATTCCTTTTTAATTTATAAAGAAATGATATTTAAAAAATATTTTTAATACGTAATAGAACAAGTTTCGGGGGAGTTGAAAAGTCGAAATCCTTTAACCGCAGAGTTCGCAAAAGAAATTACGCAAACGTTGCAAAGAGCTGAATAATAATGTTTTGACTTTGTGCACTTTCTTTGCGTGCTTTGAGGTTAAAAAGGCCATCTGCCAAGGGTTACTTATTTCTTAAAGTATCATACCCGCAGCAACGGTTTCATTTGTGCCTTCATCGATAAAGATCATACTTCCTGTATTATTATTCTTTTTATAGCTATCGAAAAATACCGGCTTTGAAGTCTTAATTGTAATATTGGCAATGTCGTTCATGTTTATTGTTTTGTTTTTAACGTCATCTTCAAGGGTATTGATATTCATCCTGTAGTTGACAGACCTGACAATACATCCGGCTTCATTGCTGTTTAACCTTATTTGATATTTTCCTCCAACCTTTAATGGTTGCTCATTAAACCAGCAGATCATAAGAGTAATTTCCTGACTCATAAATGGTTTGCTTTCTCCTGAAACGAGCATATCGCCTCTTCCAATATCGATCTGGTCCTCAAGAGAGATAGTTACAGAATCACCTTCAATTGTCTCGGAAAGTGATTTGCCTAAAACATCAATGCTTTTTATCCTCGATTTTATCAATGACGGAAGAACAGTAACTTCCTCTCCGGGTCTGAAAACACCACCGGCCACGCGGCCAGCATAACCTCTGTAATCGTGAAATTCCTTTGAATGGGGTCTTATTACTGTTTGTATCGGGAATCGCTTAAACTCAGGATTTTTATTCTTTCTTATCTCAACTGTTTCGATAAGACCCAGAAAAGTCGGACCCTTATACCAACTCATGTTTTCCGAGGGATCTACAACATTATCACCATATTTAGCGCTCATTGGAATAAAGACGACCTCCGGAATATCTAGCTTGTTAACAATAATTTCAACCTCTTTTTTGATGTTTGTAAATGTTGATTCATTCCAATTGACCATATCCATTTTATTGATGCAGAATATGATATGACGGATATCCAAAAGTGAGGCGATATAGGAATGCCGTATAGTTTGCTCAAGAACACCTTTGCGGGCGTCTATAAGGATAACTGCCAGGTCAGCGGTACTGGCGCCTGTAACCATGTTCCGTGTATATTGAATATGTCCGGGTGTATCTGCAATAATAAATTTTCTTGCTGGTGTGGCAAAGTATCTGTATGCCACATCGATGGTAATCCCCTGTTCCCTTTCTGCTCTTAATCCATCTGTTAAAAGAGAAAGATCCAGTTCGTCGCGACCCAGTCTTTTTCCCGACTGGACAATATGTTCCATCTGATCCTCAAATATTGATTTGCTGTCATATAGCAGTCTCCCTATAAGTGTACTCTTGCCGTCATCCACACTCCCTGCCGTTGTAAATCTCAGCAAACTTTTATTCTGGCTCTTTCCGTTAATTTTCATTAATATTATTGTATTATTTTATATAAAAAAAGTATTATGCGGCACTGAAAATGAAATCCATTAACCACAAAGGGACACAAAGGATACACAAAGGGTCACAAAGGTTTTTTCTCTGTGGCCTCTGTCTTGTGGATCTCTGTGTAAGTTCTTCTTTGTTCATCTCTCACTACATATTGCTTGTTACTAGTTGCTGGTCGCTGGTAGTACCAGCAACCAGCACCCTACATTCACTACTTGCTACTCACTCCTAAAAATACCCCTCTTTTTTCCGATCTTCCATAGCCGCCTCAGAACGTTTATCATCATACCTTCCGCCTCTTTCAGTAACTCTTGTTGCTGCAATTTCAGATATTACTTCTTCAAGTGAATTTGCTTTAGAAAGTGTAACACCGGTGCATGTTATATCACCAATTGTACGGCAACGCACATCAGTTTCAAATACTTTTTCGGTTGGCTTTAATTGCATGAAAGGAGCCCATGCCAGGTAAACCCCATTCCTACTGAATATTTTGCGTTTGTGAGTATAATATAACCCTGGAAGTTTAACGTTTTCGTTGAGAATGTATTGCCACACATCCAGTTCAGTCCAGTTACTGATTGGGAATACCCTGAAGTGCTCTCCTGAATGTTTCCGTCCGTTAAAGATGTTCCATAGCTCAGGACGTTGATTTTTAGGATCCCACTGACCAAATTCATTGCGATGGGAGAAAAACCGTTCTTTAGCGCGCGCTTTCTCCTCGTCACGGCGGCCGCCGCCGATAGCAACATCTATCTTTAGTTCCTCGATAGCGTCCAGAAGGGTTACAGACTGAGCTTTATTCCGGCTGGCATTAACACCCTGTTCTTCCAAAACCCGTCCGTTATCTATTGAGTCCTGGACGTATTTAATGATTAATTCTGTTCCGAATTCTTTTGCAAGGTTATCACGGAACTCTAATGTCTCCTCGAAATTATGCCCTGTATCAATATGCAGCAGGCTAAAAGGTATCTTTGCAGGCCAGAAGGCTTTTCTTGCCAGATAGACAAGAACGATTGAATCCTTACCCCCTGAAAATAAGATCACTTTGTTCTCGAACTGAGCAGCTACCTCACGCATAACAAAGATCGCTTCTGCTTCCAGTTCTTTGAGATGCTCGTCGTTTATGTTCAATGTATTCTTCATATTTTAATGTTTCCAATTTATGGTATGCGGTACGCGGCATGCGGCTGGTTGCCTTTATGCATTTAAGCCCTTACGACTTTACGCCCTTACGCTTTTGAGTGAAGTCCGCACTCTTTCGCCCCGTCATTTTCCCACCACCATCTTCCAGCCCTGAAATCTTCACCAGGCTTTATTGCTTTTGTGCAAGGTTCACAGCCGAGGCTGACAAAGCCCTTATCATGCAGGGAATTATAAGGGATATTATTTTCTTTAACGAAATTTTTTACTTCAGCCAGTGTCCAGTTGAACAGGGGATAAAACTTAAACAGGCCTTTGCCTTCATCAAATTCAATCCAATCCATTTTGCTCCTGTTTTCTGACTGTTCGGCTCTTATTCCCGATATCCAGCACTCCATATTTGTCAGAGCCCTGTTAAGGGGGACTATTTTTCTGATTCCGCAGCATTCTTTCCTGTTTTCAACCGATTGATAAAAACTATACGGTCCCTTTTCAGTGACAAGTTTTTCAACAGCTTCATATTCAGGAAAATAGATATCAATTGTTTTGTTGTATTTTATGATTGTATTCGACAGAACATCGTAAGTCTGAGGGAAAAGCCTTCCAGTATCAAGGGTTGCTACTTTAATATTGAGATTGTTACTGAATATTATGTGAGTTATGACCTGATCTTCAATACCCAGACTGGTAGTAAAAATAATATGACCTTTGAAGATGACTGAAAGTCTTGATAATTTTTCTTCAATTGTTTTGCCATTTAGTTGATTACTCAGCTCTTTTAATTTCATATTTGCTCTCTTTCGATTTCAAATGAATATTAAGCCTGATCTTATGAATATGAGCCCATAATCTTTCGTGGAAATAGTACAGAATTGTCTTTGTTATAACCTCAACGCTTCCTATTGATATAGCTATTGTTACTCTGCCGGTGATAAAATAACTTATTATCATGGTATCGATAGTTCCGACAATTCTCCATGATACCGATTTCAAAAAACTTTTGATCGGCTTATCCGCTCTGTCGCTGACTTTAAGACCTTCTTTTGAACCGGGATTTTCCTGAGGTTGTTTTAAGAGCACATCAAGCATATTATTCTAATCTGATTAATTCAAATGTAAGACTGTGAATTAATCTTTACAGTGGCAAATATGCGCTAAACGTGTTGGTATTTATACATATATAGCTATATGCAAATAACTCCATTTTTCACTAAAATGAATTTCTGAGTTGTATGACGAATTTCTCTTGAATCAGGAGATCTTGTTAAAACAAGTAAGTGCGCATTGTTATATGTGTTGCGATCAATGGCATTTATTTAATCGATTATGTACACAAAAAAAATTAATTCTCCGCTAATCCTGACAAGCATATTCTGAGAAATTGACTGTTATTCAGATAACAGTAATTAAACTATTAATTCAGCTCCAATCTCTTGTACTCGCTCAAGCAGTTTTTTAAGATGATCGGTTGTAGTAACAGGATTAATAATTGTAAGTCTTAACCAAATATTTCCGTCAAGTTCAGTCTGAACAATATAAAATGAACCTTCTTTAATGATCCTTTCCCTGATTTCGGAATTTATTTTATTCAGGGTGAGGTCAGAACATTTATAAGTTGCGAACCGGAAGCATACTATATTGCTTGCAGGTTCGGTTGCAATCTGGAGGTTAGCAGAGGATTTAACCATTTGTGAAAAGGATGTTGCCAGGTCATACCTGCTGTCGATATATTCCTTATAATAACTATTGCCATAGTATTTCATTGCAGTATAAGCAATTATCCCCAAAGCGCTTTTGGTGCATTCAATGGTCCGAATAGCGCTGTTGAACCATACATTTTTCTGCGACTTCTGAAACAAATAAGAAGCTTTCTGTGCAAAAGTCTCAAAAGATTTCTCCCCGTTACGAAACATAACCAGGGTATTTAGCGCCGGAACCAGGAGCATTTTATGGAAATCGATTACAATTGAATCAGCTCTTTCTATGCCTTTTATCCTGTCCTTATATTTGTCGGAGAATAGAACACCCATCCCATGAGCGCCATCAACATGCATCCATAGATTCCATTTTTCACAGAAGTCAGCGATGGCTTCAAGATTATCATATGAACCAGTTGCAGTAGAGCATGAACTGGCAACAACAGAGATAATGTGAATCCCGTTTGCCTCTGCATCTGATTTAATTTTTTCAAGTAAATCAGTCCGCATCCTGAAATTATAGTCAACAGGAACTTTAATAATTGACGCATTACCGAGTCCCATTATGTTGGCATTTCTGCTGACGCTATAATGTGATTGTTCTGATATAATATACCCGGGTCGTTCATTTTCTTTTATGCCCTCTTCCCAGATATTGTAGTCGGTTTTTGACTGACGGGCGGCAAGCATGGCTGTAAGATTTCCTGCCGTTCCACCATGAGTAAATATTCCATCGAAGCCAGGTTTGAATCCGATCAGGGATCCAAACTTTTTAATCACATTTCGTTCCATGGCCATATTGACAGGGCCCATTTCGTAAATAGCTGCTCCATTGTTCAAAAGAGATGTGCAGAATTGAACGAGAGCGGTTGCAGGAAGGGGGGAGGTTACCTGGTGGCCGATATAATGCGGATGATGAATATGAATAGATTGATCGATTATTCTTTTGATGAAAGCGTCAAGTGATTCATCCTCGCCACCTGCTGAATCGAACGAAAAATATCCAGCCAATTTATCAGGATCATTCCATGGCAGAACTGGCATATCTTTTCCAGATAGAGTATCGTTAAGGTAATCTGCCAGCTGATCTACAATAACGTGTCCTTCTTTTCTGAATTTATCAGGATCGAAAGGGGATGGGATATTTGATTTTATTGTCATTTTTTGTACCCAGTAGGGGTTTTAGTTTTGTAGAAAATTTAATGTCAAAGATATTATTCCCCGTATGAACAAAATAATTGTAAAACCTCTATGAGGTAATTAGGCATATTATGCGTTTCTAATTCTACAATATTTTATGCTCTAAGAGCAATTCAATTTCCAGTCCAGAAAAGAACCAATTAATTACCGGGTCAGTATTAATCTTCTCTGAATTAATTATTTCATTCAGATCCATTTTGTTATTAATCATTTTTCCAAACAACTCAATAACACCGCAATACCCTGAAGGGTTTAATGTTCCAAACTGATAGGATAGGAGCTGCTCATTATATTTGTTAAAGAAATCATCGAGGATATGATATCTCTGTTTATGTTTTTCGATTAGTTTTTTTGATTTTTTGGCGGTTTTTATAAAATTTCCAAATCGTTTGCCGGCGTTTTCATTTATAATGAGCCCCAGATTTTTAAGATCCGTATCCCTGATGAGATAAATTTCAGTATACCTGTAGATTCCAATAAATCCAAATGCATCAAGGTCATCTGCAACAGAAAGGATTGTAAGAAGATCATTCCTGCCCTCATTGATATATTCTTTATTATCATGATTCTCAATAGCATCAAGTACGGCCACATAATCATTAATAAGAAGATTATTGAGAGCCAGAAACCTGGCGCACAGGTCTTTACTATACTTTCCATGCTTAAGTCCAGGATCCACTGACATACCAATATCATGCAGATATCCGGCAATTATCAGATCCGATGTAAGTTTAGGATATAGTTTTCTCTTTAAAGGAATGACTCTCAATAATTCCACTGAATATTTCCATACCCGCCTGTGATGATCAAGTCCATGCGAAGGAGCCGATTTATCATCATATACTGATACGAAATAATCTTCCAGGACTTTTTTATACTGTTTTTCTACAGATTCTATTATTCTGTTGAGTCTCATATAAAATAAAAAAAAGCAAAAGACGTAGCCTTTTGCTTTTTGAACAGGCTATCAGATAATAAATTAGAAATTAATCATTTTCTGTGCTATATCAAGAATAGTTGTATCATCAATTGTAACAATACCTCCATCTGGTCCCTGTTCGTAATGAATTCCAACACTTTGTCCCTTGTCAAAATTTCTCCCTCCGAAATAGTTTCTGACTGTTTCCTCATTCAGATCCAGTTTTTCTGCAATCTGTCTCATACTACCGGAGGGTAACTGGTCTTTTATCTTCCGGAGCTCATTAAAGGTGATTGTTTTAGCCATGATATTTTTGCTTAGTTTGTTAATATTTAACGAACATAAAACCTACATCAAAAATCAAAGGTAAAAATTAAATAGACAAACTGAATAACAATTTTACAATTTCGACATATCCCTTATAATATATATGCAATAATCTTTCAACTGCTTAAATCCAAATTTTTTGTAAAGATTTATGGCTCTTAGATTTGACGAATGTACTTCTAATTTAACCTGGAGCCCGGTCTTTTTCGCAAACTGCAGTGACTCTTTTAAAAGGAGATTTGAGAAGCCTTTTCCCTGAAATTCAGGTAAAATTCCGAAATGATGCAGAAGCAATCTCCTTCCGTCGCATGTCATCCATGATGTGCCGATAATTTTGCCGGAAGTTTCGGATACTAAAACCAATAATTTTCCGCCAAAAGAAAGTGTTCTCTTTATTGTTTCTGCATTGTCGCCTCGTTCAGGATTGCCTAAACCTGTCTCAATCCATAATTTAGAAACATTGATAAAGTCTTCCTCCGTATAGTCACGTATTATAAAGGTCATTATTAAATATTCTTGATATATAGGTCATACGAAATATTCTAAAATGAAATCCATTAATCACAAAGAACACAAAGGAATGACACAAAGAACACAAAGGCTTCGTCCGGGAATCTCTTCGTGCCCTTTGTGCCTTCTTTGTGCCCTTTGTGGTTAATATTTTTCATTCAAAGTTTTCCCATTAAATCAAGAAACAGCTTAAGACCTTTTTTCTTATTATCATCAAAATTGAAATCGATGTTTTGAGTAAGGTAATTCTTCAGAACAATCCCATTTATAATACCGGTTTGTCCGAATTTTTCGACAACACCGTTAATATTATTAACTCCCAGACTAAGAGCTTCATTAAATTCTTCCAGGAAACTATTTTCAAGAACTTTATTTGCTGTCCAGCATGCAAACACAAAAGGTAGTCCGGTGTACTTCACCCATTCCCTGGCAAGGTCAATTTTATATCTGTATCTGTTCTCATACTCAAAACATTGGTCTCCTATCAAAACCACGGCCTCGTTCAGGCCTATATTCAGAAAATCAAAACCTTTTGAAGTGTTGATCCAGTTAAATTCTCTCAACCAGAAATTTTTCGCAAGTACTTTTGTCAGATTGATTGAAGATCGGGAACGATAATCGAGATAGATATTATTCACTTCTTCAAAAGGGACATTGCTTAAAAGCAGTACTGTTCTTACATTTCCCTTTGCACCAATGCAAAAATCGGTTATTATGTGGCACTCTTTTATTAGTGGCAGGGCAGCAACCGGGATGAGACCAATATCGACTTTGCCTGCAATAAGTTTTGATGCACAGTCAGACGGATGATCGGTTTCAAGTATTACCTTACTTTCAAATCCGCTTTCCTTTAAACCGTAAATAAACGGATAGGTATTTGCATATTTGACAGCCGAAATTTTGATTTTACTCATACCCTTTTTTTTACAACGTCTAAAATAGTATTTTTGCAGATATTACTTATAACAAGTGAAACCCCAATCTGACGAATAATGGAATTAAATTTTCTAACTGCCATCTCACCAATTGACGGAAGGTACAGAAATAAAGTTGACGAACTTGATCTGTATTTCTCTGAATTTGGGTTGATCAGGTATCGTTTAATGATTGAAATTGAATATTTTATTGCTCTGTGCAGTATTCCGCTTCCACAATTAAATGATTTTAAGAAAGATAATTTTAAGGTTCTAAGGTCAATCTATGAGGATTTTGACTTAACCGATGCCGAAAAAGTAAAGGAAAGAGAAAAAATCACAAATCATGATGTCAAAGCAATTGAATACTTTCTGAAAGAAAGATTTTTTCAATCAGGTTGGGGAAAATGGAGCGAATTCATCCATTTTGGACTTACATCTCAGGACATAAATAATACGGCAATACCTTTATCCATTAAGGATGCCATGATTAACCTGTATTTTCCGACCCTGTATGAACTGAGAGAAACTCTTGCAAACTTCGCTGAAGACTGGAAGGATATTCCAATGCTGGCTCGAACTCATGGTCAACCTGCTTCACCAACCAGGCTTGGGAAAGAGATTGAAGTTTTTATTGCAAGGATAGACGGACAGACCAAGTATTTCGGTCAGATTCCATTTTCAGCAAAATTTGGGGGTGCAACAGGAAATTTTAATGCGCATAAAGTGGCTTACCCGGAAATCGACTGGATCTCGTTTGCTAATAACTTTGTAAATGAAGAACTTGGGTTGCAAAGATCCCAGCCAACAACACAGATCGAACACTATGATAATCTTGCGGCATTATTTGACAACATGCGCAGGATAAACATTATACTAATTGATATGGCCCGCGACATGTGGACGTATATCTCAATGGACTATTTCAGACAGAAGATCAAAAAAGGTGAAATAGGATCTTCAACGATGCCACATAAAGTTAACCCTATTGATTTCGAAAATGGGGAAGGAAATCTGGGATATGCCAATGCTATTTTCGAACATTTTTCAATGAAATTACCAATTTCAAGGCTTCAACGCGATCTGACCGATTCTACTGTACTGAGAAATATCGGGGTTCCAATCGGACATTCAATAATTGCATTTAATTCTCTTTTGAAAGGCCTTAATAAACTGATAGTGAATGTTGATAAATTGAAATATGATCTTGATAATAACTGGGCTGTTGTATCAGAAGCAATCCAAACCATTTTGCGAAGAGAGGGATATCCGAATCCATATGAGGCTCTTCTCGATCTAACGCGCACAAATCAGAAAATTACTTACGAATCAATTACAAAATTCATAGAAAACCTGGATCTGAACGAAAACGTGAAAGCAGAACTGAAGGCAATTACTCCATTCAATTACACAGGTTTTTAATCAAATTATTATAGATGAATAACATCCGGTTGCTTCTAAAATATATTGCTCCATATAAATGGTCGGCAGTTAAAAGTATTATTTATAATGTTTTTGCTGCAGTTTTTACATTGATCACTTATACTCTTATTAAGCCGTTTTTAAATGTTTTGTTCGACTTCAAAAGTATTGTGGCTCTTCCGGATCCAGGAAATTTTCAGTTAAGTGCAGCGTATATTGTCAAATTTCACAAAAATTACATTTCTGCAGCTTTCATTGAGTAAAAATGGACAAGCAGGAGCATTGTTATGGTTGTTCTCATAGTTTTAGTTGCAAGCCTCTTCAAAAATACATTTATTTTTCTGGCCAATAATTGCATTGCATTTATAAGAGTCGAGTACTGTTCGAGATTTCAGGAGAAAACTTTATGATAAGATACTGCGGTTGCCATTTTCTTTTTTTACAGATGCAAGGAAAGGAGATGTAATGACTAGAGTATCCAACGATGTTCAGGAAATAGAGTTATCAGTAATTGCATCACTCACAATGATGTTCAGGGATCCAATCTTAATACTTGTTTTTGTGATTTATCTCTTCATATCAAGCTATGAATTGACACTTTTTGCACTTGCTTTATTACCTGTCAGCGGCTGGCTGATTGGTCGTGCAAGCCGCACATTAAGATCATCTTCACTTGTCGGGCAGCAAAATCTGGGGCGCTTCTGACAGTTGTGGAGGAGACTCTGACGGGTCTGCGATTGTTAAAGGTTTTAATGCTGAAGATAAAATGAAGGCACAGTTTGCAGACTCAAATGAGCGTTATTCAAAAGTTTTTAAGAGAGTAACAAGAAAAGCTTATCTGGCTACTCCCCATTAGTGAATTTCTTTCAACCATCGTGATTATGATAATTATGTATGCGGGGGGTAATCTCGCAATTCATGGGACAGGGAAAATGACTCCCGCCAGAACTGATACTTTATCTTACTGTGTTTTCGCAGATTATACAACCTGCAAAAAATATTACTACGGCATATTTCGCAATTCAGAAAGGAATGGCTTCAATTGACAGGATCGATCAGGTTCTTGATGCTGAAGAAACGGTAACAGAGAAAACAGATGCTTTACCAATAATGGCTTTAATGATTCCATTGAATTCAAAGGTGTCTGGTATGCCTACAACAATGAGCCTGTATTACGCGATATCAATCTTAAGATAAAGAAAGGCCAGACTGTAGCAATTGTGGGAAAATCTGGCGCAGGGAAATCAACACTTGCTGACCTTCTTCCACGGTTCATGGATTGCAATAAGGGCAGTATACTAATCGACGGAATTGATATCCGTGATCTGAAAATTAAAGATCTGAGATATCAAATGGGCATTGTAAGCCAGCATCCGATTTTGTTTAATACTTCGTTTAAAGAGAATATTGCTTTCGGCGTAAAGGTTGCCGAAATGGATAAGGTCGAGAATGCTGCACGTATCGCCAATGCGCATGAGTTCATTATGGAAACAGAGCTGGGATACGAGAATCTTGTCGGAGAGTCGGGGAATAAGCTTAGCGGTGGACAAAGACAGAGGATCAGCATTGCCAGGGCAATAATGGCTAACCCGCCAATATTGATCCTTGATGAAGCTACTTCAGCTCTTGATACAGAATCTGAGAGACTTGTCCAGGATGCAATACTTAAACTGATGAAAAACAGGACATCAATCGTCATCGCACACCGTCTTTCGACTATTCAGCATGCTGATATGATAGTCGTACTTGATGAAGGAAGAATTGTTGAAACCGGAACTCATACTGAGCTTATGACAAGATCAGAGGGGTTTTACAGGAAATTACATAGTTTTCAAGCGATTTGAAAGGTTTGGAATTATTGAAAAATTAACCACGGAAAGCACGGAGGGCAGGAGAAAACACGGATTTGAAATTCCGTGTTCTCCTTGACCTCCGTGGTAAAAATTATTAAAATGCAAAGAATTGTCAGAATTGTGTTGGTGTTAATGCTGTTTGTTTCAGCTCCGTTACAGGCCCAGAAAGGGAAACACACTTTCAAATTAGGTCCAAAGGATTTTCTTCTTGATGGACAGCCTTTCCAGATAATAAGTGGTGAATTGCATCCTGCAAGAATTCCTGAGGCTTACTGGCGCCAGCGGATACAGATGGCTAAAGCGATGGGCTGTAATACAATAGCAGCTTACATTTTCTGGAATTATCATGAAACGGAACCAGGTGTTTTCGATTTCACCTCTGATAACCATAATCTTGCAGAGTTTTTTAAAATTGCACAGGAAGAAGGAATGTGGTTAATAATCAGACCAGGTCCATATGTATGTGCAGAGTGGGATCTTGGAGGCATACCATCTTATTTACTGAAGATTCCGGATATTAAATTAAGGTCGTTAGATCCACGATACATGCAGGCTGCCGGGAATTATATGACTAAACTGGCAGAAGTAATTAAACCATTTCTGGTAACAAAGGGTGGCCCAATTGTGATGTTGCAGATTGAAAATGAGTATGGAAGTTTTGGTAATGATAAGAACTACATTCAAAAACTGAAAGATATCTGGTCCTCTTTAGGGATTAACATTCCAACCTTTACAGCTGATGGTCCTGCAACTGACATGCTGCAAGCCGGAACATTGCCGGGAAGTGCTGTGGGATTAGATTCCGGAGCTTCACAAGCTGATTTTGATCTTGCTGAGAAAATAAACCCGGGGGTTCCCGTTTTTAGCAGCGAGACTTACCCGGGATGGCTCACACACTGGGGGGAGAAATGGGCAAGAGTTGACACTGTATCGATACTGAAAGAGGTTAAGTTTCTGATGGATAACAAGAAATCCTTCAATTTTTATGTGATCCATGGCGGGACGAATTTTGCCTATACTGCCGGTGCAAATTCGGGCGGAAAAGGTTATGAGCCGGATATAACAAGTTATGATTATGATGCTCCTGTAAATGAACAGGGAGAGGCTACGCCAAAATTTATGTCGTTAAGAAGACTCATTGGTTCATATCTTCCAAAAGGGAAGACTCTTTTTCCTATTCCAGCCGCTGTGCCAACCACTGAATTGACTGCAATTGAAATGCAGCCTTTTACTGCTGTCTGGGATAATCTTCCTCAACCTGTAAATTCTGTTAAACCACTGACTTTTGAATCTTACGGACAGGATCACGGCTTCATTTTATATAAAACCGTTCTTACCGGTCCAAAAAGCGGAAAGTTAATAGTAACGGATATTCATGATTACGCAACTGTTTTTCTTAATGGCAGTTATATAGGGAATCTTGACAGGAGGGAAGGCATTAATTCAATTGATATCCCTGCAAGTAATGTAGAAGCTCCTTCAATTGAAATACTGGTTGAAGCAATGGGCAGGATAAATTACGGGAAGAATTTTGAAGACAGAAAAGGAATTACCGACAGTGTAACTATCGATGGAAAAGCATTGCTGAACTGGCAGGTATACCAAATGCCTATGGATAAAAAGTATATCTGGGACCTCAGATCTTCAGGGAGATCGATAAAAAAACCCGGAGTATTTTTCAGGGGTGATTTTTTTCTCACCAGTGCACAGGGCACAACGGGATGCGACACATACATTGATCTCTCAAATTATACAAAGGGTATCGTGTGGATCAATGGTCATAACCTGGGCCGCTACTGGAACATTGGTCCGCAAAAACGACTTTACTGTCCGGCTCCATGGATGCGTGAAGGTATGAATGAGATTATGATTTTTGATCTTCAACAGACGGAAGCAAAACCAGTTTTAGGAATGAAAACTCCGGAATAGAATTAAAAAATATCTTTCTATCGACAAAATTGAGGAGTCGGTCTATTCTATTTTAGATACTTTATCTTCTGCAGTACTTTAGCAGAAAACAGGCATTAGTAGTCAGACTGCTTTGGTTTTATAAAAAGGTACGGATTTCGTACCTTTTTTTGACCTATTTTATTCCGAAGAGTTTGCAGATATGGCGATCAAAGAGATTCTCAAAGACACAATCAGAAATAACCGGTTCATTGGCTTCCAATAGTTTATAATAATCAGATATTTGTAAAGCTGCGATCTTATAAGCAACATGAATCAGTTGTCTCATATCCGGATTATAAGAAGGGTTGCCGGTATTATGCCTCAGAGCACTTGTAAAATCATTACTTTCCCAATTCAGAACCTCCTTTCGGGAAGGTAAAGCAGACACATTAATATCGATAACATCGGCGTATGGTGCACACAATTCTTCAATATCTTCAAGTGATTTTAAATATAGTTCTTTGACAAAATCCAGTGCATTACCACCTGATTGGGCCAGTCCGATAATTTCTTCAAGCCATGTTGTTCCTGCTGTTTTTATGTGAACGCCTTTATCGAGCTTTTTTATTATTGATCCGATATATGGATATATTGAAAACTTATCTGATCCGGAATGTACACTTATTTTAAGATCTGCAGGGAGTCCGAATTCTTTTATTGAAAAATCTAATATCATCAGGTCAGTCTCGAACTCTTTTGCAAATAACAGAGGATCCCCGGCATAATCAACTCCTTTATTAAATCTTCCGGAAAATTTCGGTGCAATTGTCTGAAGCGGGATGTTTTCCTTGGCAAGCATCATAAGGATAAAAAAGAGCTCCTCTGGTGTTTGAGGTTGAGAAACCTCATCCATGGATATTTCAGTTATAAAATTCCCGTTTCCCTTTAGCTTTTCAATTTTTTTGTAGACTTCAGATGCCTTAATAGTAGAAAAGAGATACTTTTCTGCTATCTGCTTCATTTGAGATCGTGATGTGTTGAAGGAAAGTTTTGTTCCGGGTATTTTTAGTTTGCTTTCATACTTTTCTGCTGCGGATAAAAATTCAATTATTTCTTTTTCATCAGCTCTGATTCCGATGTAATTGGCGACATCAATTGTAAAAAAATCAGAGGCAGCAATAAAACGATCCACTGAATCTTGAGTAATATGATCTGCGTCTACATAATATGGCTTATCAAAACCGGCATTTTTTGTAACACTATCTGCTTCAATTCTTACATCAGAGGGTTGGGTACCAATAATATTATGTTCACGATTCGATTTATTCCAGACAGGTGTTATATCGACCCCTTTTTGAGAGGCAGCGATGATTGCTTTTAACTGGGCGCTTCCCTGGTGACCGAAACGGTCACCTAAACCCATTGAATATTTGCCTAGTAGTTTCATTTAGCAGAATCAGAGATCAATCTTTTTTTGATTTTTTACCCCCTTTTTTATTTCCCCCAAGGGGGAAATGATTGCTTTGCTCCTTCCCCCTTGGGAGAAGGATGGGAAGGAGGTCATAAATAAAGAAATACTTTATATTATACTTTCATATGAAATAATCAACATTCTCAGATGTAACAATATCAACCGGAAGGTACTCGAATTTATCAGGGATCTTATGAAGCGATAAATATTCGAATAACTTCTTAACTCCTTTATATGCTTGTTCGTCAGGTCTTTGACCAATCAAAAATCTCGTTAATCCTGTTTTTAAAGATTTTACATTTGTTTCAAGAAGGTCATAACCTACAAGTTCCATTGATTTTATACCTTTCTTTTGAAGATAATTTGCAATGAGATAAGATCGGGAGCCGGTTATAAAAATGGATCGGATATCCGCATCATCCTTCAGCGCGCGATCGATACATAATGTAACAGTCTGAGTTGAAGGATCAGGAATGTTTAAAAGGATCTTCCTGCCAACATTCCTTCCCTGATTTTTGAAATAACTCAGGAACCCTTCTCTGCGTTTGCCTAAATGATGCACGTTACGGATATTTCGTGCAATTGTAACAATGAGTATGTCGCTGTTTTCCGGAGTGATCATATCAATCAACTGGGCGGCAACCCTGCCGCTTTGAAAAATATCCTCACCGACATATCCCAGAAAATCAGTGTTTTCCAGATAGCCATCGATAAAAACAAACGGTATTCCAATTTTTCCAAGCCGGGAGCAAAATGAGACAGATTGTGACATAAAAATCGGTGCAAATAAAACACCATCCGGATTAAGGTCTGTGATTATTTTTGTTTTCTCCTGGAAGTCTTCTTCACTTTGGATATCGAATGTTATCTGTGTCAGACTGACCGGGAACGGTTCAAGTTCATCCAGAGCCCTCTTTATTCCAATATTGTGTTTTTTCCAAAAAGAGTTGTCTTTTGAAGCAGCAGGAAGAAGGGATACGAGGCGAATTCTTTTTTTTGTCTTCAGAGCCTGCGCCATCACATTCGGTGAGTAATTTGTCTCTTTCAGAATATTCAGAACATTTTGTTTTGTTTTCTCAGCAACTTCACCCCGGTTATGTATTACTCTGTCCACTGTGCCGATGGATACTCCGGCAATCCGTGCAATATCTTTTATCCTGGTTTTTTCGGAAGACATTTTATACTAATCAATTATCACCTTTTTTACTTTTGGAGCAAACAAATTCATTATGACCCAGGCCAGGATATATGCGCTTGACGCAATTGCAAACATAACTGTATATCCGGTTTCAACATGACCTGCTTTTTTAAAGAAGTCAAGCAGGTGACCGGCAAATACTGAAACGAAAGCTCCACCGATGGCTCCGGCCATACCTCCAATACTGGTTACCGAACTGACCACTCTCCTGGGAAATGCATCTGACACAGTTGTAAAAATATTAGCTGACCATGCCTGGTGCGACGAAGCGGCCAGACTGATTAATGCTACAGCGCCCCATGTACTGACTCCGGATGATTGAGCAAAGAAAACAGGAATAACAAGCAGGGCAAATATTAACATAGTGTACTTTCTCGCATTGAATGGAGAAATCCCTTTTTGTATCATAAAAGAAGATAGCCAACCGCCGCCTACACTTCCGATTGTGGTGGAAGAGTAAATAACAACAAGTGGAAGACCAAAGGATTTAAGATCGAGACCAGTTCCTCTTACCGTTGACAACCAGCCCGGGATCCAGAACAGGTAAAACCACCAGATGGGGTCAGTCATTGCTTTTCCTATAAAGAAAATCCATGTCTGGCGGTATTTCAATAATTTAATCCACGGAACGTGTTCCTTGCTGTTATCCTTTTCATCAACATCATCTGAGTGTATCAATTCCAGTTCGCCGGCAGATATTTTTCGTTTCTTTTCAGGTAATTCATAGAATAAAAACCAGAGAATGATCCAGATAAATCCGATTGCACCTGTTATAATAAACGCTGCCTGCCATCCCCAGGTTATTACTATTGCAGGTACGGCAACCGGAGCAATTATAGCACCAACGTTTGCACCTGAATTAAATATACCTGTTGCAAAAGCTCTTTCTTTTTTTGGAAACCATTCGGCGATTGTTTTTATAGCTGCAGGAAAATTTCCGGATTCACCGATACCTAATAAAGCTCTCCAGAATCCGAATCCCACGACTCCTTTTGCGAGAGAATGTCCCATCGCTGCAATGCTCCATAGTAATACAGATAATCCGTAACCTATCTTTGTCCCGAATTTGTCGATCAGCCGACCCGCAATCAGCATCGAGAAGCCATAGAACAGCTGGAAGACAGTTACAATGTTTCCATAGTCGGCTTCCCCGATATGCAAATCGCTTTCAAGCATTGGCTTAAGTATGCCAATAACCTGCCTGTCGAGATAGTTCAGAGTCGTTGCGAAAAAAATCAAAGCACAAACAGTCCATCTGTAATTAGTAATCTTTTTTATTTCAGGCATTTTAAGGTTGGTTAGCCGGTGTATTTCAAATGTTGTATGAGGTAGAAGAAGTTGTTCCTCCTCTTCCTGTCCAGTTGGTATGGAAGAATTCTCCTCTGGGTTTATCAATCATCTCATATGTATGAGCTCCAAAATAATCACGTTGGGCTTGCAGGAGGTTAGCCGGAAGTTTTTCGCAACGATAGCCATCAAAATATGCAAGAGCTGATGAAATTGCAGGCAATGGTATACCATTTAATGCTGCAGCTGAAACAACATTTCTCCATCCGTTCCTGAGCTTTATCCAGTTCCCCTTTAAAGAAAGGATCAAGAAGAAGATTTGTCATTTCCGGATTGTTATCATATGCATCCTTAATTTTACTCAGGAAAGCGGATCGGATAATACAACCTCCACGCCACATCAGGGCTATGCCCCCGTAATTAAGTTTCCATTTGTATTCTGTGGCTGCAGCTTTCATTAGAGAATAACCCTGTGCATAGGAAATAATTTTTGATGCATAAAGAGCCTGTTTTATATCTTCAATGAATTTTTCTTTATCTCCCTTGAAGCCGGGAGTAGGTCCATGAAGTATTTTTGATGCTGCCACTCTTTCTTCTTTCAGAGCGGAGAGACATCTTGAGAATACAGCTTCGCCTATTAAAGTAAGAGGGATGCCCATCTCAAGAGATGAAACAACTGTCCATTTACCCGTTCCTTTTTGTCCTGCAGTATCAAGAATTTTATCTACAAGAGGTTCCCGTCGGATGTCTTTATGCGCAAGTATATCACGGGTTATTTCTATAAGATAACTGTCAAGTACTCCTTCATTCCATTTCTTGAATATGAGATGCATGTCATCAGCTTTAAGATTAAGAAGTACTCTCATCATCTGATAAGCTTCCGTTATTAGCTGCATATCTCCATATTCGATACCGTTGTGAACCATCTTTACAAAATGTCCCGCACCATTCTCACCAACCCAGTCACAACAAGGTGTCCCGTCATCGACTTTTGCAGCTATCGCCTGGAATATTGGTTTTACAAACTCCCATGCTTTTTTCGATCCGCCAGGCATAATTGATGGACCAAGTAGGGCTCCTTCTTCACCGCCTGAAACACCGGTACCGATGTAAAGAAGACCTTTGCTTTCGACAAAAGCTGTTCTCCGATTCGTATCGGGAAATGCGTATTGCCACCATCAATAATAATATCACCGGGCGATAGGAGCGGTATGAGATTGTTGATCATCTCGTCAACAGCATTTCCCGCTTTGATCATCAGCATTACTTTTCTGGGGCATTTCAGCGACTGGACAAGTTCATGTACTGAATGCGTGCCAATAATCTTTTTCTCTTTGGCTCTGCCTGAGATAAAATCATCAACCTTCTGAGTAGATCTGTTAAATACAGATACTGTGAATCCCCTGCTCTCCATATTGAGGACAAGATTCTCGCCCATAACTGCGAGGCCGATTAACCCGATGTCAGATAGTGTATCCATTGTAAAAAAGTTTAAATATTAGATCTTTTGCATTTAAAGTTTTATTATTATCCGAAAAGGTGTTGGTTGCTGGTTGCTGGGTAAAGCCCTTACTTTTGTTTCAAAATTATTCTCCGGTTACCAAACACCTAGCACCCAGCACCCAGCACGCCCGGTTCCTATCTCTTCCCATAGTATTCCCCCACAATCTCCTCCATAACCTTGCTCGTCCGTGCTGCCGTTACTCCCGTACTCGGTGATGCGCCCAGCCCGTTAAGCGACTGTACTATCTTTTCGATAAGATAATACTGGACATTTTCTGGTCGTTCATTAATAAATTCTTTCCGGCCTTCTTCATTTGTTACAATAATTGGTTCAAAGCTGAACGTTGTAAATTTTATTGATCCCTTTTCTCCAATTATCTCAATTGTATCTCTGCTGCTATCAGGAGATGAAGCGAAACTCCACATACCCGTTCCGGCAATATTATTGCAAAACAGGAATTCAGCAGAAACATAATCTTCAGCTTTGTATAGACCGGCCTGGTTAATTGCAATTGATTTTACTTTCTGAATAGGACCGAAGAGAAGATCAAGATAATCAAGCTGATGTGAAGCCAGATCATAAAAATGTCCGGCACCGGCTATTTTTGGATCGACCCGCCATGGCAGGTTTCCTTTTTTTTCATCGGGTGAAGGATACTTGAATAATTGGAGGATTACAAAACGTACATTGCCAATTGCACCTGTATCAACCAGGTTCTTTACAAAAAGAAATCCCGGAAGAGTTCTTCTGTAATATGCTACAAAAACCGGAACCTTGTTTTTGGCAGCTGCTTTGTTAATTTTAACGCATTCAGCATAGTCTGATGCCATAGGTTTTTCAATATAAACCGGTTTACGGGCATTTATAACTTCCAGTGCATATTCTGCATGACTCGAAGGAGGCGTTGCAATATATACGGCATTGATATCCTTATCGTTAATAAGTTCTGAAGCATTCTTATAAACCTTCGGAACATTATGACGTTGTGCATAATCTTCAGCCATTGCAGTATCACGCCGCATAACTGCTAACAGTCTGGAATCTTTTACTTTGTTAAAGGCCGGACCGCTTTTCACTTCAGTTACACTGCCACAGCCGATCATTCCCCAATTTATCATATTTTTAATATTGTTTTTTTCAGACAAGTCTTTCCCTGTATGCCCACAGTCCTAATGCGGGATTGGAAATGTAAAAAATTTCCTCGTCGTCATTCAGATTATTAAAACCATCTTTGAGATTTTTATTGTCATATCTTTTAGCCATTTCCCGAAGGTCACCATATTTAAAATTTACTGACTCTATTTCATTCTTTGTCAGTAGTCCGGGACAATAAGTTATTCCAAACCGTCCTTCAGAACTTCCGTGAATCAGATGAGCCGCTGCACTTAAGTTTCTGTTGAGCTCGTCATTTCCATTCAGTGCTCTAAGCGTCAAAGGCGTTCCCCGATAGCCATATTTTCTTATAAGCCTGTCGATTTCTTTATCCTCCCCAAATTCCATTAATCCGGGAGCGAGAATTATTAGTTCACCATTATCTGCCATTGCCATCCTGGTCCTGTAGATTGCTTTATTTCCAAGCCAGGTGCTTTTATACTCGACCGGATCGAGATATACAACAACTTTTTTCAATGGTTTTTCAAGAACATTGAAATTTACTTTTATTGAAAGCTCTGCAGCGAGTGAAAAAACTTCTGAATCGTCGCCGATAAAAAGACCTCGTACCACAAGTTTGCCATTTTCATCACGTCCTATTACAGTGTGTATATAAATGATCGGTAAATGGCGGATGAATTTTTCAGCAGCATAATTCAGCAGGGACCTTACCGGGTTATCTGCCTTGCCCATAATTCGCTCCATTCCATAGACTGCTCCGAGAAAATGGCTTTTATTAATGCTTTCAGGACCACCAGTACCAATGAGTATATTTTTATTATAATTAGCCATTCCAATTACTTCATGAGGTACAACCTGACCCACGGAGAGGATAAGATCATGTCCTCCATTGTAAACCAGATTATTGATCTGTACAGGCCAGGAATAGTTCAAGGCGCCGTTTGTTATCTCAGATATGAACTCTGAAGGTACTGTTCCAATAGTTACGACATCTTTTCGCCAGTCGTGTACACGGAATAATGATTCGGAAACGCCTTTAAACATTTCGCTTATCTGAGGAGCGGTCAGTGGGGAATGAGTCCCGAGAGCCGGAAGAATATCTTTCAGACTGTCTTTATAATATTTATAGATAAAAGATGTGAGTTCGCCTGCCCTGGAATGAAATCTGGTGCAGTCGGGAGGGACAACAAGCACCTTCTTTCTGACGCCAATTTTGTTCAAGGCAGAAACAATTCCTGCCTCAAGATCTTTTGAGTCGAGAACAGTGTTTTCCGAGCCTGATTTGAAATAGATCATTGTTGCTGGTTGCGGGTTGTTTATTAAGTACCTTTTTTAACCACGGAGAACACGGATTGTTTTAAACCGTGTTATCCGTGAACTCCGTGGTTAATGTTTTCCTTCATTTCCATTTAGGATGTTCAGGGAGATATGTTTTAAATTCTTCTATTAGTTTGTCTTCATAATTGCCTTTGTATTTTCCTGCAAAAAACCTGTCAAGACCTTCATTGTAAAGCTTTTCCCACGATTCTTCCTCTTTCCCGGGATTTACAGGAAAAAACAGGACTCCGTTTGATCTGGCAGCCTTCAGATCACCCATTGCATCTCCGATCATAAGGATCTTGTCATCGGGATATTTGCCTTTTGCTGCATATTTAAGGTGTTCAGCTTTTGTCCCATGTTCCTGACCGGCAATCATTCTGAGGAAATGATCGATCTTATTTTCTTCCCACTCGCGTTTCAAAGCCTCAAAAGGTGTTTGTGATACAACCATAATATCGGCAGAAGGTTTTATTTTTTCCAGACATTCTCTCACGAAAGGAAAAGGTGTTATCCCGAATACCATCTTGCTGATGTCTTCATTCACCTTTAATGACCATTCGAGAGTAAGATTGATGAAAGGATCAGATATTTCAGAAGCATATTTTTTTAATGCAGGATTTCCAAGCTTTGTCTCCCTCGCAGTCCATTCAATAAGTGCTGACGAAGAAGGTATTTTAGCATTTCTTCTTTTTACCTCCGGACGAGCTTCAAGGAGTTTAAGAGTTTCATTCACTGCTATAAAACGATTAGAGCCTCTGGTGGTGGAATATAAATTCACGAATTCCCAGGTTTCTCTTGCATATTTCGATATCGGCTGAAGCCCATAATATTTAATGAAATTCGGACAGAAACATTCTTTCTGCTTAATCTCCATGGTATCAAAAGCACAGCCGTCGGAATCAATTCCGATAAAAAATTCTTATTAGGTTTAAGGGCGTGTAGTTGTTCAATTGGGTCCATCTTATATCTTAGTTATCTGATGCTTCGAGCTTATATACGGGTAATTTTTTGTCGGCAAATTTCATTTTCAACCTTGCAAATCGTTGTCTTCCGTTTATGACCGGTACAGATGGCCAGTCATCTCCAATCAATGGCCTGACATATGTAAGGAACTCATCTGTTACGTCATAGCCATTTTTTGAAATCCATTTTTCCGGAAAAGTCCTTTCCGAAAGAGCGACTTTTTCCAATGGAACCTTATCATATGTGACATTATAAATAAATCCGGGATTTCTGAGAATTGTTGCCATCCATCCATTTCCATCATTCAGAGCAATTTCAACTGCTTTTTGGCCTACTTTGTAGGCTTCATCGAGGTCAACTACGGAAGCATAGGCTGTTGTATCGCGCTGATCAGTTCCCATAACCTGACCACGAGCGGCTCCTTTGGCTTTTAATCCTTTACTGTTAAGATAGTTAACCACGATCTGGTAAACCGAATTCTGACTGGAACCAAATGAAGTATGACCAAAGGAATCTTTTACTTCACCAATATTGCCTGCATCAAATCCTTCGCTGACAACTACAATGCATCGTCCATCTCTTTTAAGTTGTTCATTGACATTATCTGCAACAACATCAAGGGTCAGTTTCGACTCAGCGAGATATATCTGCAAAGGCATATTCCTTTGTGGATCAGCAAGCCGTGCTGCCGCAGGTATATATCCAATTTTTCTTCCCATTGCCTGTATCACAAGTACGGGATCGGCAGGTGAAGATCCCATGTTTTCTTCATTGGCATTCTGAATGATATGCGACCAGTATCTGGCAACGCTGCCATACCCGGGTGTATGATCGATAAGCTTGAATTCATTGTCACCCAGATCATTATCAATTGTCTTTGGTACACCAACTGCAATCAGATCAAGCCCGTTCTCCCTTGCTGTTTCACTCACCTTAAAAGCAGTATGTTGTGAATCATTACCACCGATATAGAAAAAGTACCCGATGTTATGAGCTTTAAAAACATCTGCTATTCTCTTGAAATCCTTCTGCTGCTTATCTTTAAGCTTATAACGGCAGGTCCCGATACTTCCGGCAGCCGGGGTGTTTCTCAACAAAGCTATTTCTTCATCATTTTGTGATGAAAGGTCAAGAAGCTCCTCTTTCAAAACCCCTTCTATCCCGTGCCAGCCTCCATAAACCTTCCCGAATTTGTCGGGAAACATTCTGCATGTTTCAATAATAGCCCGCAGGGAATTATTTATTACCGGTGATGGCCCCCCGGATTGGGCAACAATTACGTTACTGTTCATGTTCGTTTGTCGTTAATCGTTAATCGTTAATCGTTTGTATTGCACCTCGCACCTGCACCTGCACCCGCACCTCGCACCTCGGACCCATATCTAAACACCCGAATACGCACTGAATCCACCATCCACCGGAATTACCACCCCTGTAACAAATTTCGACATATCCGATACAAGGTAGATAAGTGTTCCATTTAATTCCTCCGGCAAACAATATCTTTCCATTGGCGTGCCGTCAATAATTTTTTTCCCACGCTGCGTAAGGGCGCCTGTTTTTTCATCGATCAGAAGAAATCTGTTCTGATCCGTAAGAAGAAATCCGGGAGCAATGGCATTTACCCGAACTCCGGTTTTTGCAAAATGAACCGCCAGCCATTGTGTGAAATTATTAACAGCTGCTTTGGCAGCGGAATAGGCTGCTATTTTTGTCAGTGGCCTGTAAGAATTCATTGAAGAAATGTTGATGATTACTCCGGACTTTTTACTTACCAGGTCTGGCCCAAATACCATAGTGGGAATCACTGTTCCTTTAAAGTTGAGATCAAAAACCCTGTCGAAACCTTCAATTTTTAGTCCGAAGAAGGTATCCTCAGGTTTTTCATTTTCGCTGCCTTCCATTTTTTCGGCAATTGTTGTTGCTGCAGGGGAGTTACCGCCTGCTCCATTAATCAGGATATCAATTGTTCCGAATTTTGAATGAATTTCTTTCCTTGCCTCCACGAGAGATCCTTTGTCGAGCACATCAGCAACTACTCCTATTGAAGCCGTTTTGAATTCATTTTCAATCATGTTGGCAGTTTCGTAAGCTCTGTTCTTATTATGATCAAGAATAACAGTTTTCACACCTTGTGCTGCCAGGCCTTTTGCCATGGTTGAGCATATGATCCCCGCTCCGCCGGTAATAACAGCTACTTTGTCCTTTAACTTCAGATTGTACATCAGTTTTATCTATAATCTTACTTCCTTTATAAATACCTCTCCCTAAATCCCTCCCCCAGGGGGGAGGGACTTAAATTTGTGCTGTCTTTAAATTATCATTTACCCTCAGATATATCTTTATATTTGAAGTTATGAGTTAATATCTAACATTTTCCATTCTTCCCTTTGTGTACCTTAGTGTTCTTCCTTTGTGTTCCTTTGTGGTTTGGATTTTTCTTTATCAAAATCCAAAATACTCTTTTGCATTCCTGTATGAAACACCTTCAATTAAAGATTTTAGCAACTCCTCATCGTCGGGTATTACTCCTTTTTCAACCTCTTCACCAATATAATTGCACAAAACACGTCTGAAATATTCATGACGAGGATAGGAGAGGAAGCTTCTTGAATCTGTAACCATTCCGATAAATCTTCTCAGCAATCCAAAGGACGCGACATCCCTGAAATGTTTTTCCATTCCATTTTTCTGATCGAGGAACCACCAGGCCGGACCATACTGAACTTTACCGGCAGACGACCCATCATTAAAATTGCCCGCCATTGTTATCATCATTTCATTATCGGCGGGATTCAAATTGTACAGAATAGTTTTTGCAAGTTTGTCGTCATCGTCGAGTGCATTAAGAAAATCCGATATTTTTTTTGGATCCTGCACTAATCCAATAGAATCCCATCCTGTATCCGTACCCATCATGACGGAACATCCTTGAATTATTATTTCTCAAAGCGCCTAACATGAAATTGCTGGGTCCATTTTCTTTTATGATTAAGCCTGCATATTTCAAGAAGAACCGCAGTTTTATATTTTTCAGTTTCTTCAAGAGAAATTTTTTCACCTCCGAGCAATTTACTGAAAATGGATTCAACTTCAGCCTTTGTAAATTGCGAGAAATAGAATCGATCAAGTCCATGATCAGAAAGTCTGCAGCCCATTTCATGAAAAAAATTATGTCTGCCGTCAATTATCTCAATGAGAGAATCGAATTTCCGTATTTCAGATCCCGATATTTGTTCAAGTTTCCTTATATAAGATAAAATAGCCGCCGGATCTTCGGTTTTAGTAATATTATCGGGACGAAATGTTGGAAGTATTTTTATGTCGAAATTATCCTTAAGTTTCTCATGAAATTCAAGGTTATCAGTTGGGATCATCCGTTGTGCATATTACTTCCACGTTCATTTTCCTGATTAGCGATCTTATGCTGAACTCTTTTGTACTGAGTTGTGCTGATGAATCTTCATAGACATCATGAGCTGTTATCAGATGAAAGTAGTTGGTTAATGCCAAAATACCTTGCAAGTTCAAGATGTGTCCAGTGATAAAGAGGATTGCCGGTTGTTGAAGGGACTGTTTCAGCCCATTTTTCAAATTTAGCTTTATCAGAAGCTTCTCCGGTACAGTATTTTTCATCAATGCCATTTATTCTCATTGCACGCCATTTATAATGATCGCCCCGGAGCCAGGCCTGAGTCAGATTTTCAAATTGAAAATCATCGGCTATCATTTGAGGGGAAAGGTGGCAATGAAAATCAATAATTGGTTGATGTTCAGCATAATCATGAAACAATTTTTCTGCTTTTCGATTATTCAGAAGAAAATTCTCATGAATAAATGGCTTCATATCCTTGAAAGGAGTTATAAAAATTTCTAAATTTGGAAAATACTTCGTTAACGATCACGAAATTATAAATTACAAATCAATTTATCAAGAATATTAAGTGATTATTAAATGGAAGAACACTGTTGACGCTCATGAAGAAAACTTATTTAATTTTTCAGATTATCAGTCATGGATTTAATTTGCTCATTAATTTGATTACCCCCTTCCCAACCTTCCCCCAAGGGGGAAGGAGTGAAACCATCATCCCGCTTTGCGGGATAAGAAAGGGGGTACAAGGCTGAAGAATAGCTGATTGTCATTTAATATTTGGAATGCGACTTAATCATAATCATGAATCAATGAAAATCAAAAAAACCTTAATCACTTTTATTCTGTTAGCAGGATGTACTTTAGTCTTTTCTCAGGTAAGCAGCACAACTGCATTTAAATCTGATTTAGATAAACCTGATGTGACAGCCGTTCTGAAAGCCGTTGCGGACTGGCAGGTGAGAACTCCTCTAACCCATGAACTTGCAGACTGGACCAATGGAGCGCTTTTTGCAGGTATGGTGGAATGGGCAAAAATAGCAGGAGATAATTCTTATTTTGAGTGGCTTAAAAGCTTTTGTGAGAAGACCGGATGGTCGCATGCGAAAAGAGATAACCCTTTAGGGAAGTATATTGCAGATGATTACTGCATTGGACAGACGTATATTGAACTTTATCGCAAGTATAAGGATGAGCGGATGATCAAACCAATGGAATTGTATTTTGACAGCATCCTTGCAAATCCGGCCACTGGTGATCTGAAATTTGTTGATACTGATACTTATTGGGCAACTTCGCGTTGGTCGTGGTGTGATGCCCTCTTCATGGGACCAACAGTGTGGGCGAAAATGGCAAATGTGACCGGTCAGAAGAAATATCTCGACTTCATGTTTAAAGAATATAAAGCAACAACCGATTACCTTTTTGATAAAGATGAAGATCTCTATTTCAGGGATTCCAATTATTTCACAAAAAAGGAAGCAAATGGGGCAAAGGTATTCTGGGGAAGAGGGAATGGATGGGTATTTGCAGGTTTGCCGATAATAATAAGAGAACTTCCTCCAAATTATAAGCATAAGGACTATTTCGTAAAAATCTATAAGGAAATGGCAGCTAAGCTGCTTTCGTTGCAGTCTGCTGACGGATTCTGGCATGCAAGCCTTCTCGATCCGTCAAGTTATCCCAGTCCTGAGATGAGCGCAACTGCGTTCTTTGTTTATGGGATGGCCTGGGGTGTGAATAATGGTTACCTGGACAAGAAAATTTATCTTCCTGCTATTGTAAAGGGATGGAAATCAATGGTTACATCAGTATGGCCCGACGGGAAAGTAGGATATATTCAGCCGATTGGATCCGATCCAAAGAAAGTGACGAGAGAAATGACTGAGGTATATGGTGTTGGGGGATTTCTGATGGCAGGGACTGAAATTACAAAACTGATTGATAAAGGAATTCTGAAAGAAATATAAATGACAAAAGTAAAAAGACAAAAAGGAAAAGGGAAATCCATTAACCGCAAAGGTCGCAAAGGTTGAAAACCAAAGGTCGCAAAGAGATCTGACAGAAGAGTGACTTTGAGAACTTTGCGCCTACTTTGCGTACTTTGCGGTTAAAAAAAGAAAAAAATCATGATTTAATATTATACGACGATGAAAAAACAAATAATGTCTGTTATTGCATTTTTTATCTTAATTACGATTGCACACGGACAAGTATTTCTGAAAGCCGATGGGAAAAAGATCGTAAATGGAAAAGGTGAAAATGTTTTGCTACGTGGTATTGGTCTGGGAGGATGGATGCTTCAGGAACCTTATATGTTTCAACTCTCTGATGTCGCAGGTACCCAAACGGAGATAAAGGCAAAAATCAGCAGTTTAATTGGCAAGAAAAATTGTGATGAATTTTACACACGATTTCTTAGCAATATGATCACTGAAAAAGATATTGATGCACTTAAAAAATGGGGATTTAATTCAGTCAGGCTTCCTATGCATTATAACCTTTTCACGCTTCCTGTTGAGAATGAGCCGGTAAAAGGTCAGAATACATGGATAGAAACAGGTTTTAAACTGACAGATAATCTGCTTTCATGGTGCAAGAAAGAACAAGATTTACCTGATCCTTGATCTTCATGCAACACCCGGAGGTCAGGGAAACGACAGGCCGATAGCTGACATCGATACTTTAAAGCCCAGGCTTTGGCAAAGCGAAGCAAATCAAAAAAAGACTGTTGAACTCTGGAAGAAACTTGCTGAAAAATATAAGAACGAAGAATGGATTGGAGGTTACGATCTTATAAACGAAACCAATTATAAACTTGATGCGAATGAACTTCTGAAGAAACTCTTTTTGGAGATAACTGAAGGGATCAGGAGCATTGATAAGAATCACATTATTTTTATTGAAGGTAACCAGTTTGCCAATGATTACGCCGGACTCACTCCGCCATGGGATAAAAACATGGCATACAGCTTTCACAAATACTGGAATCCGACCACAGTTGAGACTATCCAGAAATATCTCGACTTAAGGGAAGAATACAATGTTCCCATCTGGATGGGAGAATCGGGAGAGAATAATAACGAATGGTTTAAGGCAGCTGTGAATTTGTTTGAAACAAACAACATCGGGTGGTCATGGTGGACAATCAAGAAAATAGGCTCAGAAAGCAGTTTGATGACTATTACAAAACCGGCGGGATATCAGAAAGTAATAGATTACTGGGCGGGAAAAGGACCTAAACCATCTGTTGATGAGGCAAAAGCAACATTTATGGAGCTCGCTGATAACGTGAGATTCGAAAAGTGCAAAATAAATCAGGATGTGTTGAACGCCTTGTTTAAGAAATAATTATGAAAATCGAACTTAGATATGCCGCTCATCCCGAAGATGTTAAAACCTGGGACACTTCAAGACTAAGAAAAGAATTTCTTATTGAAAATATTTTTATACCTGATGATATATCACTGGTATATTCTTTATACGACAGATACATCGTCGGAGGCGCCATGCCGGTCAAAAAGAAGTTGATTCTTGAGAGTGTTGACGAACTTAAATCTGAAAATTTTCTCGATCGCAGGGAAATGGGGATCATTAATACCGGTGGTGAAGCTTTGATTGAGGCTGATGGCAAAGAATACAAATTAGGTTTCAAGGAAGCATTATACCTTGGCAAGGGAACAAAGAATGTAAAATTCAACTCTGTCAATCCCGCAAAACCGGCAAAGCTTTACATAAATTCAGCTACTGCTCATCATGAATATCCTTCACGTAAAGTTACAAAGACGGAGGCTGAGGTTGTTGAACTTGGAAGCATGGAAACATCCAATCACAGAACCATAAATAAACTTCTTGTTAATCCTGTAATTCAGACATGTCAGTTGCAGATGGGAATGACAGAGTTGAAAACCGGAAGTGTATGGAATACAATGCCGGTCCACACTCACAACCGGCGTATGGAAGCCTATTTCTATTTTGAGGTGCCCGAAAAGCAATCAATTTGTCATTTTATGGGCGACCCTGATGAAACGAGGCATATCTGGATGAAGAACGATCAGGCTGTTTTGTCACCGTCATGGAGTATTCACAGTGCAGCAGGAACATCAAATTATACATTTATATGGGGCATGGCAGGGGAGAATCTGGATTATGGTGATATGGATATCCGTCAGCCTGATACTTTAAAGTAATTAATTCCTCTGTGTCTCCTCTGTGGCTCTCTGTGTAACTATAGTAGTCAAGAACTTACACAGAGCTGCACAGAGGAGCACAAAGTTACACAGAGAAAAAAACAAATATTATGAATGATTTATTTGATTTAACCGGAAAAGTCGCACTGGTTACAGGTGGCACACAGGGAATAGGTCTGGCAATAGGTCTATTACTTGCAAAAGCTGGTGCAAAAGTATGTGTTAATGGCCATAATGATAAAAAGCTTGAAGACTGCCAGGAAAGTTTCAAAAAAGAAGGGCTTAGCGTTTCAACATTCAAATTCAATGTCGCTGATGAAGATGAAGTGGACAAAGGAATTTCGCTGATTGAAAAATCAATTGGAAATGTCGATATTCTCGTTAATAATGCCGGCATTATAAAAAGGACCCCGATACTCGACATGCCTTTAACCGATTACAGACAGATTCTTGATGTAAATCTTCTGGCTCCAGTGATTATTTCAAAGAGGGTAGTTCCCAAAATGATAGAAAAAAGAAGCGGTAAGATCATCAACATGTGTTCAATGATGAGTGTATACGGGCGCAATACTGTCTCAGCTTATGCGGCAGCTAAAGGAGGGCTGAAACTGTTAACCCAAAACATGACCTGCGAATGGGCTAAATACAATATTCAGATTAATGGGATTGGTCCGGGTTATATTGCAACTTCACTTACATCACCATTACGCGAAAAGGGGAATCCCTTCAATGATCTGGTTATGACGCGGACACCTGCCGGCAGATGGGGAGAGCCTGAAGATGTTGCAAATGCAGCTTTGTTCCTTGCTTCAAAGGCAAGCAATTTCGTAAATGGTCATATCCTATATGTAGACGGAGGAATACTCGCCAATTTCGGGTATGTCAAGGGTGAAAATGATATTTAGACCCCCTGCCGTTGGTGGATGCCGCAATTATGATTTAATTTAAAATTAGAGTATTAGCCCATAAATTTAAGCTTTGTGGATGAGCGATATTGAGGAGAAAAGTTTCCCTCCGCCAAAGCGGAGCAGTCTCTCTTTTTGAACTAATCTTGCATCACATCTTTTTACAGGATTGCAGAAAAAGAGAAGGGGATCCTTCATTTCACTGGTACTCCGCAAGCTACGTACCAGTGCAATTCAGGATGACAATGCAATTTGGGGTTTATCGGGGAAGGAAGCGTCGACCTTTTGAATCAAATTTTCTAAAGAAATATTAGAACAAAAGGCGCCGCTTCCTTCACCATTTTATCTCATAATAATCTGTCATCCTGAATCTTCTGCAATAAAATATATAGAGTAAATGACAATTTTTATCTTGCGGAAGATGAAGGATCTCCCAAGGGATTACCTGAATTTTAATAAATGTGATGTAAGATTAGCCTTTTGAAGGAGGGGTATCGGGACTACTGACACATTTTCAACACTTTGCAATTACTTATCAAAAATCTCTCGCTCCTCATGTTGACGATTATGAGTTGAGGACTCAATCCTTTTTGTCCGGGTTTTCCGGATGATCATCTGAATAAGGCTTTGCATAAAGATCTTCAACACGAACCTTGTTGTCTTCCGGATTATAAGGTGCTGGCATCTGAACCTGTTCTTCCCCGGCCTTTCCGTTAAAGTATAGAATACTTGCAAATATTGGCATAACAGGCACTGTAAGCGCACTTACAATAGCCGATAGGATTATGAACATTGGTTTACTTGTGACATCTACCAGTGCTGAAGCATCTTCAGGATGTGCAATAGTTTTAATAAAACTTCCGGTAAATGGAAGCAGTATTAATCCTGACAGTACCACAGAAATAACCAGCATGATTATAATAAAAATTGAAACCCAGCCTATGTTCGGCCAGAAGTTCTTATGAACCAGAGATATAGTGCGAGAGATGGTAGTTCCCGATATTTCTATTCCTTCAACCATCATAACCGGCAAAATGAAAAGATAGAGTAGTAACCACATAAAGCATCGCAAAAAAAGCTCCGATAATCAGTGCGAATATTCCAAGAATGATAGCTATGGTACCTGCAAATGCCAGTAGTACCATGATAATGAGATATGGGATGAAATATTTAAGAGATCTGACAACAGATTTAAGGATTGTATTCTCACTATCTATCGGGTTATAAAGAATATAATATTGGAGAATAGTTGAAGATAAAAGACTGATAAGAGAAACAATAAGCAGAGGTCCAATAAACTCTTTAAGCTTTTCGAGAAGCAACACTGGATCAGTGATTGTTGAAAGTTCCTTCATGTTTACCATTGATGAAGCATATTGAGTTACAAGCGAAATGACCAGTGAAATAATGAAGAGTGACACGAATTTCTTTTTATAAAAATCCCACAACGAGCTTAACGCACTGTCAATATTATGTTTTCGGTACAAAGGGTGATAATTGAACTGGTCCATTGAATTGAAATTTTAATGTCCGTAAATTTAGATAATATTACTTTGCTTCTGTTTGTTCGGCAAGGATTTCATTTAAAATGCTGTTAAACTTATCAGGTTCCTCGAAAATAGGAGAGTGAGCCGAATTTTCAAAGGTATAAAACTTTTTCAGCGGAGCCTTCAGGCTGTCAAAATATGATTTCGAAATAATATAAGTTGTTTCATAATCAGAAGTCCCTTGTAAAATATAAATTGGTATCTTCTGAGATGGCAGTGTTTTGAAAAGATTTGTTTTCATGATAGTATCCCATAGATATTTTTTTGTGAACTTCATTCCTTTCAGATAATTGATTTTGTCTGCAAGGCTATATTCATGGCAGAAAATCAATGGTTTAATGGCCTCCGGATAAAAATTACCTTTTTTTACTGCGCCACCGTACCTTATAACATATTTTCTTTCCACAATCATTTTTTTCAGCGCCTCCTGAGGATCTGAATATGGGGGTGGTCCAATGTCTTCAAGTGCTCTTATCGCTTTCCGGTCTTTCAGTTCTCTCGATCTTGAGAGAACAAAATCATATGAAATCTTCTCAGATCTTTCCTGATCACCAACCTGCCCGACTGAAATAAAAGCATAATAATAACCGGGATATTTATTAATTGTGAATGAACCAAGCATTGTACCCCATGAATGTCCCAGAAGAAAGATTTTATTCGCTGTGGAATTTGTTGATCAGATATTCGGAAACTTTGCCTGCATCATCAACAAATTGAGAAAGAGTCATTGTTTCGGGTGGAATATTTTTTGAGTACGACAAGCCGGCACCTCTCTGATCCCAGTAACAGACTACAAAAATATTTTCTATACCGGGATTAAAATAATGTACAAAAGGAAACTCCGGGTCACCTGGTCCACCGTGCAGATAAAGCAAAACAGGTTTGGTGGTATCGCGTCCCCTTATTATAATTCTCTGGTTCAGACCATTTATGTTTACTGTTTCAGTCGCTGCAATACTTGAAGATACTTTTTTCCCATTATTATCAAGAAACGGAGTTGGTTTTCCAGGACTGTTTACCAGGATGACTGCAATGAGTAAAAGAATAAGAAGAAGAACTACTCCGGCAATAATCTGAATAATACGTTTTACGTATCTCATAGGTATGTTTATAGGTGAGACTTGTTTATTATATAAAGGTACTAAATTGAAATGGGGCAGGGTACACAGCATATTGAAAGTGATACGAGCAATCATGCCTTATATCTAAACAAATACTATGTTTCATTTGTTAAATACGCTAACCTGTATAAATAATCGGTATTTTTGTTAATTATTTTAAACCAAAACAGTTAAGCACATGAAATTAAACAAACTTATTTTTCCACTTATAGTGGCAGTTGTCGTGGGAATGGTTCTGAATTCCTGTTCAGGAAAGACAGCTAAAAACATGCATACCGGTGTTGAATATTATAGAAATCTGTTATACACCGAGACGCCTTATGATATTGAAAAGGGAATTCATCCAATTACTGCTGATCAGGCAAAATCGATAAATGCCTACAAATTTACTTATGATAATTCCGGAAAGCTTGTATCAGTTGAATTTGTCAGGAATAATGTACTTCTTGATTATTCTTCCATGCAGGGTGCAGCTAAGATTACGTATGAATATTCTGACGGAAAGCAGATCAAACATTTCTTTGATAAAAATAATCAGCCAATGGAATCCGGAGGAGTATTCGCTTTGGAATATACCCTTGATCCTGATGGAAATCGTGTCGGATTGATGAATATGGGTAAAGACGGATCGATGGTAGAAAACAGAAACAAAATTCATTCATGGGTCTGGAATAAACTACCTGACGGTATGGTCAGAGAACTGCGTTATAATCTTAAAGGAGAAGAAACTGTAATGAACCAGTTCTGTCCATTTTATGAATTGCGTTTTACCTATAATGACAAAGGATATCCGGTGAGAATGGCAAATTTCAAAGCCGATACTCTTTATAATTGTACTGCTGAGAACTGTGGTGATATTGGAGTTTCTTATTTTGTATTCTCTCCAAATGAAACCGGCGATCTGCTAACATAGTCTGTTTTTAATGTCACAGGCCAGATGTCAAATCTATACTGGGGATGGTCAAAACGTGTCAGCAAATATGATGAGAATGGGTATTTAACTGAGGTCAAAGTATATGATCAGGATAATGAGCCTGTCGGAGGAAAGCTTATCCCGTTTACTCGATACACTTATGATAGTCACGGTGCTGTTACCGAGGTAAAGAACATGGACAAAGACGGGAATGTGATAAACAGCGCTGATAACGGTGTCGCAATTACCGCTTATAAATATGATGAGCTTGGCAACCGTACTGAGACTCTCACATACGATAAGGATAATAATCCTGTAAAATTAGCATCTCTGAAATAGCATTTTTATGAAAAGAATATTTAGTTCATTACTCTTTTTGAGTCTTGTTTGTATCTTCATATTTACCAGCTGTAAGGAGAAAAAACCTTCAAGCAGTACAAATGTCGTAAGCGAAGTAGCTAAACCAAAACCGGTTACTGTCGGCAATGAAACCGCGCTCTTGCTAAAAGATCTTAAAGAGAATGGTGATTATGTTAACAGCAAAGAATATCCATCGCTGATCAAAGCATCAATTGTGAAGGAAAGCCTGGGCAAAAATATTCTTATTGTCGATCTGCGGCCTAAGAATCAATTTGCCGAAGGACATATAAAAGGGGCGGTTAATAAAAAATTCGAAGATATCCCTACTTACTTTGAAACAGGCATCAAACCGTTTCAGTACGACAAGATAATCATGGTAAGTGATGATGGTCAGATATCAGCTTACACCACATGTCTTCTGAGATTGATGGGATATGGAAATGTCTATTCCATGAGATGGGGAATGAGCGCATGGAATAAGAGTTTTGCTCAGGAGTCATGGCTGAAGGGTGTTTCAGGAAAATACGAATCAAATCTTGAAAATAAAGTAAATGAGAGGCCAACAGCGCTTGCATTGCCTGATCTCAAAACCGGGCTTCAGACCGGCTCCGAAATCGGATCAGCAAGATTCCATGAGTTATTTAAAGAAGGAGCGGATAATATCCTTATAACGGCAGGTGATGTATTCAGCGATCCACAGAAATATTATGTTATTAACCTGGACCGGAAAGACAAATATGAAGACGGACATTTACCAGGAGCTGTAAGATACAAACCTGAGGGCACCCTTGGATATCCTGAGGAAATGGGTTCAATCCCTGACAGATAAGCCAGTTGTTGTATATTGCGCTACTGGGCATAACTCAGCTTTTGCAACAGCCTACCTCAGATTTTTCGGTTATGATGCCCATACACTGAAATATGGTAATAATGGATTTATGTATGATAAAATGGTCAAACAAAGAACTGCTTTATCATGGCTTCCTTTTACTACAGCTGAGGTTAATGATTTTGAAACTGTAAAATAAAAATTTTATGTTTTTTTCAATTGCCGTTGGCTGAAGCCAACGGCAATTGATTTTCTCTCCCCCTGAAACTAACCGTCAGCAGGAAAAGTCTTTCCCTATAAATTGAAGTTGTAGCTACATTTGCACTTTTTTAGGACTTTCAAGTTTGACACTGCTTTAAAACTTTCAGCTCCTGTTTGCCTCACAATTTCATTTTGTTAGCCTCACAATTTCATTTTCTGTTGGCTTAAGCATTCATTTGCCGTTGGCTTCAGCCGACGGCAAATGGAATGGTTGTTTCTTAATGGCTTTAGCCCATTAAGATTTTTTTATTTTAATTGTAAATTATTTATCTTTAGGTTGTTAATCGCAGCATTTCTAAAGATATGTCTTATATAAAAATTTTAGTCCATTGTGTGTGGTGTACATACAATAGGACCCAGTTTCTCAAAGATGATATCCGGGATAAAGTCATTTACCACATTCTTGATAACTCAAGAGCTAAGAATATCTATATAGACCATATCAATGGTTATTATGAACATCTCCATGCTTTAATTTCATTAGGCGGCACACAGAATATATCTGAGGTTATGCGTAATATTAAAGGCGAGAAGTTCCTATTGGATAAATAAAAATTGAATTCTAAGAACAAAGAAGATCATCAGACTAAAGTCGACAGGAATTGAAACTCTAAATTGAAACTCTGCTTCATTTGCCGTTGGCTTCAGCCGACGGCAAATGATATTTCAGAACCTCATTATCCTCCTTATCAGAAAGGATATACAATTTTTTCCTCCCCATCTGACTCAGCAGCATCCACACTCTTGCTGACACACCGGGATTTGAAGAAAACAGTAGCACCGGCCCTTCGTGTTTCATTATTGTATTAAGATATTTTCCTGAAAGAAGTGAGTCCGGAGATATATTCCATAATTCTGTGTTGTTCCTTTTCAACCTGCTCGTATCCTTATCCAGATTTATCAGGAGATTTTTCCCATCTGTTAATCCGAGCTTTTCAGTTATTATGATATCCGACTGTTTTGTTGATGGTTGCGCCCATTTCGAAAGATCATTTTTGAAATGATTTTTCCCTGCTGACCTGACAACAATAAGCACTAACAAAATCAATGCGATGATAATCACTTCCCTGTACCTTTGAATTAATTCGGATAACTTCATTTCGGATTGAGGATTTCGTATTTTTGGATTGCAGATTATTCACAACCTCCATCAAGCTTTTTTGCGGCTAAATGCGCTGACTCAATATATTTCATTTTGAGGCTATCTGGCATACTATTCATTTCTGAAAACATCTTTTTTGCCCTCGTTCTGGTCTCAAACAGAGCGTTTTCCCTTGCAGAGATCTTTTCCCCGGTAAATTTGCTGTTCATCACAGTATTAAACCATTCATTCAAACCGCCTTTCATAACGTAAGTATTTTTAAGATTCAGTCCTCTGGCAATTGCAAGAGCAAAGTTTGAATCATAATCGCCGTTTGAATAAAATATTATTCTGGCCTTGCCATTATTGAGCACGGTAGCAGGATCAATATTAATAAACTTACTATAGGGAAGATTAACCGAACCAGGGATATTAACATTCCTGAATTCGTCAGGAGCTCTCAGGTCAATAATCTGGACGGAACTGTCTTCATTTACAACAAATCTTGCTACCTGATCTACAGTAAACCATGTACTGCTGTCAAGAACTTCTCCAAGTAATTTCCGGGGCTTCACTGTAAAAGATCTGCTTCCTGAAAGTGGCAATAAGGCAAGAATAAAACCTATAATTAAGAGTCCTGCTGAAAATTTCTGTCTTGTATTCATCTTAAATCTTTCTAAATCTCATTTGAAATATCAGGTCTTGCGAATTTCTTTTCAGCCAATTCAGCAATCCAGAACATTGCAACCGCAGCAGCTATCATCAGAAATGTAAATACTCCTGGCGACATACCAAATACTTCATTTATTTTAACGGGTCCCTTATAAGATCCATTTGCCAGTTTCTGAATCGACGGATATGTTTCAGCAAAAAGAAACGCTCCGGTAAGCCCCCCAAGAAAAAAGATCATTGCATCGATCTTGCCGATTGAAAGCGCGCATAAACCGGTCCCCGGACAAAACCCTCCCATAATAAAACCGGCGCCCATTATTATTCCGCCTATGATTGATGCCCATACATAATACTCATTAACAAAAACCATATTGAGATTAAGCAATCCAAAATAGCTTAATAGCTGTGAGCCAACAAGTGCAACAATTGCTGCTGTGAAAAATACTTTTATAACTGTGGTATCATAACCATAGAACATACCGGCAAGTTTTCTGCTTGAGGAGAATCCAGCCTGTTCCAGGGCAAATCCAAATCCCACACCAATCAGAAGAGCGATCAGCAGATCGAGCCATTCAGGCATTGATATTAGTGATGATATTGGTCCCATTTCTTTTCGTTTATCGTTTATCGCTTTATCGTTTGTTGCATTTTGATTTGCCCTGCGCCCTGAGCCCTGAGCCCTGTGCCTTCCCTAAATCCAGTTCTTCCTGAAGAACCATGCAAACATGTATGCAGAGCCGAATATTGCAATCATTGTAACAAAACCGGCAACCGAAAGTACAGCCATTCCCGAGAGTGCTGCACCGCTTGTACATCCGCGTGCAAGCTGGGCTCCATACACAAAAAAGACACCACCAAGGAACGCAAAGATCAGTCGCCTGATATTCGAAATATTCGGTGATTTTTCAATCTTGAATTTCAATCTTTTTGATACTGCGCCTGAGAGGAAGCCACCGGCTATTACACCGAATATTTCAATTGAAAGCCAGTTTTTCAAAGGTTTTTTCCCATCTTCAAAATACTTACTATAATATATTGATTTATCTGCATGAGAACGATCAACTGCGCCAACTATAGAAACCACACAATATTTTAGTCCACCGCTTGCGCCCAGTCCGCGTCCTGCAAGGAACATTGCCAGTAAAAGTACTATCCCCAGCATAGTACCTGCCAAATAAGGATTCATATATTTATTTTTCATTATCTGCCACTTCAGGTTAATAATAATTTCCTCGGGTACAAAAATACTAAATGAAAGTATGACATCAACAGAAAGAGGTTAATAATGTTCATGAGAAGACGGAAGTCGGAAGTTGGAAGTCGGAAGTCGAAAGTAAGACTGAATGACCGCAAGACCGCAGGGACCGCAAGACAATTTTAAGTACATTTGCATCCTAATCATGGAAAAATGAGCAAATTCAAATTGACTATAGAGTACGAAGGTACCCGTTACTCAGGCTGGCAGATGCAGAAAGGCGGAAAGACAATACAGGGAGCAATACTCGATTCTTGCAGAGAACTGTTTGGTACAGACAAGCTCGAAATAACAGGTGCAGGGAGAACAGACAGTGGCGTGCACGCTTTAGCCCAGGTTGCGCATCTGGAAGTAGATACCGATCTTTTGCCTTTAAAAATAAAATATGGCATAAACGACAGGCTCCCTCCTGATATATCCATTGTTAACGTTGAGGAAGCTCATCCTAAATTTCATGCCCGTCATGATGCCAACGCCAGGAGTTACATTTATCAGATCAGCCGGAGACGCACTGCATTTGGAAAAAAATTCGTATGGTGGATAAAAGATCCTCTTGACGTTAATCTGATGAACGAGGCTGCAAAACATTTTCCCGGGTTAAAAGACTACAGGTACTTCACCGATGAAGAAGGGGAACAGTCATCAACAAAAGTTGAGATTTTACATGCCAAAGTAAATGATTTCGGTGATATGCTTACTTTTCATGTTGTTGGCTCTCATTTTCTTTGGAAACAGGTCAGACGCATGACTGGTGTATTAGTTGAAGTTGGGAGAGGAAAACTATCTCCCGATGAAGTCGCTAAATTTTTCAAAATAAAAACAGATGTCCCGGCTAAACTGACAGCTCCTCCAAGCGGATTGTTTCTCGAGAAGGTGTACTATAAAGATGAAGAAATCTCTTACACGACCAGACCGGTAATCAATATTTAGTGTTGCTGGGTGCTGGGTGCTTGGATTTCTTTTTGACTACAAAGAACGCAAAGAAGGCACAAAGGGCGCAAAGTTAAAACCTGATCATTAGACCTTTGTGACCTTTGTGTTTTCCTTCGTGACCTTTGTGGTTAAGGGATTTCAATAATTCTTAACCTTTTTCAACAAATAATACATGAACAGTTTACTGGAGATACTATCTCCTGGTTAAGATTCATTTCTGTCACACGGGCTATCCTTTTTTCTAAACAAATATGACATTTTGAGAATTGCTGGAGATCCCACGTATCAGCGAAGACCCGCCCCCGGTTCAATTCAATTCCATATTCCAAAACCAGCTCAAGTGAACGAATATCAGGAGGATTGAATTCTCCTTTTTGCATAAGTAACTCCATTACTCCATTACCACCTCTGACCGGAATTATTGTACAACATTCTACCCCAGCATTAAAAGCATATTCGATAGACTTTTCAGCCCAATGAATCCCTTCTGATTCGTCCAATCCCGGAGGCCTGAGTAAAATGAATGCTCTGGACGCAATACTATTCTCCGAAAGAAAACTGACAGCATTGCCAAAATCATCTACTGACATTTGTTTATTAAGTTTCTTCAGAATATCTGGATGAACAGTCTCCAATCCCATCGAAACCTGCAATTCAGGTTGCAGCATATCCCTGAATTCAAGACACTTCTCATTTATAAGTCTGGGATGACTCTCAATTATTACAGTTTCATAATCTTTTAATAATGAAGCTATCTTTGGATAATCTTCTTCCGGGATTGCTCTTTTATCAAAAAAACTTCCGCTGTTATATAACTTAAGATGTTTGACACCGGCCATTTGTGCCAACGCCCATTCTATCTGATGGGGAATGCTACCGATTGCCACTGTGCAATCTGTGGTGTTTTTCCATAAATCGCACATAAGGCAATGAAAAGGGCACTCCCTGTTTGTCAGAAAAATAATTCCGGTTTCTTCGATCTTTCCAGAGCGGGTGCGTTCTTTTTCTACCAGCCAGCCATAAGGCATCTCAGGGTCAACATTATTCTTGTTACCCCTGAGAGATATTATCGTCCTGTCATCTATCGGATAGTCAGGGCTTTCATTCATAGCTCGATAGAAACTCCTTCCTGTAATCAATTTCCTTTAACGGGAAGTGTTTCGCAAAGTCGCGATCAGATGCTGCTCCGTGCTGGAAACGTCGTTTCTGAAAGACCGGCATGTCCATTCCTGTGACTGCCTTAACTCCCGCTGAAACAATTTTTCCTTTAAGTTCGTAGAGCTTTTCATGATCCCAGTTTGTCATGTCAATATAAGGGATACCTTCTGATATTTCGATTACATTAGGTAAAGTGTATGGGCTGAATCCTTCGAAGCCTGAGAGATCGGAAGTGGCATAGGAACGCATGTAGCCTCTGCTCAGGCCACCTGAATACGTCAGCGAATGTTTTATTGATTCGACACCCCATCCTTCATGATAGAGCATTAAATTATTCAAAACGCTTCGGATTGTCAATTCCGGATTTTCTTCAATCGGATAATCTTTAAGGTTTTCATCACCGCCATCACCATCGATTAAATATTTCCAGTCGGGATATTTTTTCCTTATACCTTCAAGTAGTGACAAACTCATCGTGGCTGATTGAATATCGAGAGCTTTATAATCTTCAACGACTCTTACTGCTCTCTTCCAGTTCAAAGATGAAAAACTTACTTCGACAGGTTCCAGGAACATACTCAGGTTAAGACTTTCAAGAAATTTTCTTGCCTGGAGCAAGTCAGCTCCATCACCATCGATTGACAATGTAAATGCTTTTAATCTTGACGGGCTTTCCCCAAGTTCCCTGAGGGCATGATAAGTAAGAAGGAATACTGAACCGCTGTCAATACCGGCAGAAAAAGTTACTCCAATTGGCCCTGTTTTAGCACGGAATTGAAGCCATTTTTTAATTTCATTGTACACTGTTCCAATGTACGTTTCGCCGATTTTTGAGGGATCTGCACCTGTATATTTATTTCGTACTGGAGCAAAGAACCTGGTGTAAACCGGATTAGGATCGGGGCAGCCTAAAAGTTCAATTTTGGTAATATAGTGGGCAGGCGCCATCCTGGTGTACGAAGGATGAAACTGATGATCGAGACCTTCCTTTTTCAGATAATTATAAATTACATCAATACGTTCGGCAATTACCAGTTCAGGTCCTGCCGGTCGTTTTGCAATAAAATAACGTATTGGCCGACCGATTGACCTTGCCATTCTTATAGTTTTTCCTTCAATTGAAACAAGCGAAAACTGGCCATCAATAGCACGGACAGCTTCAACATTGCCTGATCTGACTAAATTCACGGCTTCTTCGTGTGTCATATTGTAGATCACATTCTTTTCAGGATTTGTCAGATCCGTTACATTATTTACGTATTGACTGTTCATATAATTGATTTTTAATTATTTAATTTTGAAATCCATTAACCACAAAGGTCACAAAGATTTTACACAAAGATCACAAAGGCTAGAATTATAAGTTCTTAACTTTGTGCCCTTTGTGCCTGCTTTGTGTGCTTTGTGGTAAAAAAAATGCAATATAAATATATCCTCATTTCGTTATGATTCCTTTATCCTCTGTAATTGTTATATAACGGTCAGAATCGATATTCTTGTATACTTCCTTTTTTCCATCCATCCAGTTAATTTCCAGCGAGTCGATTTGTTTTGATTGTCCCAATCCAATATGCAGCCTTGGATCATTATTTGCCAGATAGCTTGTTGCAAACTGGTTGATCAGTACCTGTTTTTTACCTCCTGCAGTTACTGTCACTCTGGCGCTAACAGATGAACCACCTTTTCCTTCAAGAGTCAGCCCGAGCCAATGATTACCGTTTCCACTGTTTCTGAGCAATACTGGCGTTCCATTTTTATCAAGATGAGAAATAATTACATCGACATTGCCATCATTGTCAAAATCCCATACTGCAAGACTTCTGCCTGATCGTTTTGTTTTAAAATAACTGCCATGTTCCATCCCGACATTCTTGAAATGTCCTTTTCCGTCATTTTCTAGAAGAAGCGGATACTGGGAGATCAATTCTTCTGCTGTTCCGTTTGCTGCTACAATATCGAGATCCCCATCATTGTCATAATCAAATAACTGTGCTCCCCAGCTGCCTTTACCTTCCATTGCTGCTGCTACACCACTTTCCTCAGTGATATCCACAAATATTCCGTTTCCAATATTTTTATAAAGGGCTCCGTAGTCGAGATCCGAAACAAGTATATCAATCAAACCGTCACCATCAATATCCCCGATCGATCCATGCATAGAACCGGTTCCTATACCATGGCTGTTTGCAGCGACTCCGCTTTTTACACCGACTTCTTTGTAAGTTCCGTTGTCATTTCTGAACAGGAAATTCAGCTGGTGGTCATTTGCCTGAAAGATGTCGATGTCACCATCGTTATCGTAATCGAATACAGTCAGTCCCATGCATTTTGAATTCGGAAAATATAAGTTGTTTTTCCTCGTGACATCAATAAACTTTCCATCGGGTTGCTGTTCATAAAGCATTGAAGCCTGACCCTTGTATTCTGCGGGACTTGGCATCATACCAGGAGCAGAAGGTGAAACATATTTTGGATCAAAAGCCATGAAATTACCTACCATAGCATCTAACCGGCCATCCAGATTATAATCCCAGAAAGAAACTCCGATACTCCATTTTGTAAAACCATTCAAAGTGTCTGGTCCGGCAAGACCCAACTTAGAAGTGATGTCTTTGAAAGTACCATTGCCATTGTTATGATAGAAAACATTCGGCCCATAGTTCAAAACGTAAAGATCCTTATAACCATCATTATCGAGATCTACCGGTCCGGCTGCCATGCTCCACTGGTGACCACCGACACCGGCAATTTTTGAAACTTCGGTAAAAGTTCCGTTTCCGTTATTCTTGTATAATTCGTTGTGAGCATTTTTGTAGATGATCCCATCCGGATCAGATATGCCTTCAAGATAGGTTCCGTTCATAAGGTAAAGATCCATGAAACCATCGTTATTATAATCGAAGATTGTTATTCCCGATCCGCTGCTCTCAATTATATTCTTGTACGATTTATCCCCGTAGTTCAAATTGAAATGAATACCCGCTTTTTTAGTAACGTCAGTAAATATGACATTCTTTTTCTGTGCTGATGATATTAATGGAACAAAAACCAGAAAAAGGTAAAACAGGAGTCTCGGCAATTTATGTGTCATATTATAACTTTCAATTAATAAAATTTAACCGCAAAGGTCGCACCCCCCAACCCCCCCCAAGGGGGGCTTTATGTTTTGTGACCTCATGAAAATACTTTTAAAGAACAGCCGCGCAGCGGCAGGGGGCGTCCTTTGCGGTTAACGGATTTCTTCACTTTTTAAGAACATTTCTGAAATTATCATTTGTCACAACTCTTGTATTGTATTCCTTCAGATATTGCTGATGTTCAGCATCCTGCGGATAAATATCAGTTGCCGAAGGAGGATAACTTTTCATTCCATGGAATGGCAGAGGAAGCACAGTATTTCCAAATGCAGTATTCATATCTCCGTCCTTTACCCATCCGACAGTATGGATCAGAAAATCCCTTTTCCATCCTTTTTTTAATTCAGGCAACACATTTGAATCAAATTTAATTGACGCTTCATCACCTGCGTTTGCAATTACATATTTATTATCAGATCTTGTAAGAAGAGGTAGTACGTCACCATAACGTGTATAGTTTCCTGACAGATCACGCCATTTGGTATTGGTGTCAACTTTTGAGTAATCAAACCAGTGAGGTCCGTACCGGCTGCCTTTTCTGAATGTATCAGAAAATCCCCTGTAATGCAGATCAGCGGAAACCGGATTCATAGTGGTTGTAACAGTGGGAGTTATAGAGACCTTATCAGAGAAAAAGATATAGTCCCAGTAAATCTCCATGTTAGTTCTGATCCGAACCCGGTGGTCGGATGAGAGGAATTTGCCCGAAAGATCTGCAATTACAGTTTTATCTTTACCCATCGGGAATCCGAGATTTTCAATTGCGGTCACCCATTCACCTTTTTTATTAATGACCTGAAGAATTGGTCTCGTCACTATTGTGCTGGCTGACTGTGAAATAGCAACATTAATACTTGCATCGGTCGGGAATATCCAACCTTCGAGAAACAGGAATAGTTTATTGTTTTCACCAATTTTACCAGGATCAAGAATCAAATCGTGCATTTCTGTGACTCCCTGGTACTTACCGGGATTAAAATCGGAGAGATAATTGTTATCTTTTGCAGAAATCAGGGATAGAACATCATTTCCCTCTGAGTCTGTTGCTGATACCGGAATACTTTTTTCAGAAACCTGGTATTGTTTATCGCCCGGAAACGGAGGAGGGGAGAATTGTTCAGGAACGAATACGTCCACATTATCAGGATGATCGAGCGCTACGAGTTGTACTTCGTCGTAATACATTGTTTCCCATAATTCTGAAGTCAACCGGATAGAATAAAGACCTTTATCAGGTTTCAGAGATTCGCCGGGAATTTTAATGTAATCGTCGGAAGCATCAGGAAATGCATAGGCAGTATTTCCTCCCATAATACCTAAAGGCATACCAAGAGCGCTTCTCCACATAACGTCTTTAACAAAAGTATATTGACTGCCATCCCAGGCAAACAGAAACGGACATGATCCTTTCAGAGTCTGAGCTTCAATCAAAGCCTGATCAGTTCCGGGTGCAAATATATTCTGAGGCACCCCGTTTGTCCATGTGATTCTTATAACATCTGCCTTTGATCTGTTTCCCAGACCGAAGTGAACATTTGGATCAGTCACTATCATCGATTGATAAAGATCTCCGGATCTGACTTCAACTTTTGCACCTATACCGAAATGGTTGTTTTTGGCGCTTCCGGCCCGAAGTCCGACAAGTTTCATTGTTACATAATGATTATTACTGCCACCATCGTTGCGCAGAAGAGTAACGCCACCATTCAGACCGGCAATTACAGCATCAATATCACCATCAGAATTGTAATCAAAGAGAGTTATTTGCCTGCCCGATTTAGGCTCGTCAGGCAGGAGCCTTGACACATCTTCAAATCCTCCTTTGCCATCATTATGGTACAGAAGAAGACCTCTTCCGCCGTTTTCCACCGATTCACCTGCAAGAATCAAATCCTGATACCCGTCATTGTCGAAATCAAAGAACTTTGCATCGTATACCTTAACTTTCTGTGCAGACGAAAACATCTCTTTGAAGTTTTTGACTGGTTCAAAGCTTCCATTGCCTTTATTCCGGTATAACTGGCTATTCCCTTCATTTACAGAGCAGACAAAGAGATCGGCAAATCCATCATTATTGTAATCCCCCACAGCTGCTGATTCAGATCCTCCTGTACTTTCCAGACCGCTTTCCTTAGTTATATTCTTGAAAAGTCCACCCCGTTGATTCGAGAAAAGCGCATTGCTTGCATTCAGGTTTGAAACAAAAAAGTCAACATCACCATCATCATCAAAATCGCCAAATACCACATTGCGGCTGTTAGCGCCTTTTTCAGTGATGCCCATTTTTTCAGCCTGTTCCTGGAACGTTCCATCACCGTTATTCCTGAACATCAGGTTTGAGTTGGAACGCACCTCATACATATCCAGATCTCCGTCATGGTCCATGTCGAAAAAGAGCGATCCGTTGCCACCTGTTTTACTTCCTATCTGTGCTTTTTCGGTGACATTTTCGAACACCCCTTTCCCGGCATTTCTGTATAATATATCACCACCATCCCTGACCACATAAAGATCGAGGAAGCCGTCATTATCAAAATCGGCAAAAGTTGCTGATGATTCATTTCCCGAATGTGTTATCCCCGCTTCCTGAGAGACATCCTTAAAACGACTCATTTCATTATTAAAAAGATAATGTTTGTAAGTCGATGTTGCTTCGTCATAGCTTCCGACATAAAGGTCTACATCGCCATCGCTGTCATAATCAGCAGCTTCAACATGTGTAGGATACTTGCTTCTTGAGCTGTTCTTTACTACTATTCCAAGTCCCGCTGATTCAGTAGCATCAGTGAATTTAATCTCATCAAGAATTGATTTGTTTTCACCTGTTGATGTTACAGGTTGCTGGTCATATGTAATTAGTGGAAATCCTATTAAGGAACCGCCGGGTCCTTTCAGATCCATAATTCCGGCCTGATAAGGGGAAGTGACTTTTAGATAATTATGAAATATTGTAAATTGAATTATTGCGTTATCCTTATCTTTCTTTTTAAGCAGAGCAAGAGTCTTGTCATAATATCCGACTGCTTCTTTTGGAAATTCCGGAAATTGCTTCCTGATATTCTCCAACTGCTCTATAGCTTTATCGGTTTCACCGTCGCGTATGTAAATATCTGTAAGACTGAGCTGTGGAACCAGATTTCCCGGCGCTTTCTGAACCAGCTGAAGAAGATAGTTCTTTCTTTGTTCCCTGGATTCAGGATCAGTCGAATTTGAATACATTTCGGTAAGATCGTACAATGTTTTAATATGGTCAGGCGCAAATTTGAGAGCATCTTTGAGTTCATTAATCGCTTTTTCGCGTTCATCATTTGTTTGATAAACTGTAGCCAGCAATAATCTGATATCAGGATCTTTCGGGTCAATTTTGATTGCAGTTGCAAGTTGTTTTTTTGCTTCAGGGTATTTGCCCATCCTTAAGTAGGTCAGTCCCAGGTTAGCATATCCAAGTTTTTCATCGGGTGCAAGCTTGATGAACTTCTGAAACTGTTTTTCGGCCTCGTCGAGCTTAAATTCTTCAAGATAAGCAAGACCAAGTGTTTGGGTTGTCATCAGATCGACTGATCTTTGCTTTGTATCCTTTGGAGTTTCCTTACAGCTGAAAAGGATGAAGCTGAAAAAGAATAATAAAAGCAAAAGGTGATATTTCTTCATTATTGATTTTTTAGTCGTATTTACCTTTGTGTTACTTTGTGATTCCTTTGTGATCCTTTGTGTTTAAAAGTTTTTTTTACCACAAAGGAACACTAAGGTCTCACGAAGGGTCACGAAGGAATAATAGCAAGTTTGTTTATCAAAATTACGAAATTAATAGCATTTAATTTTTTTCAGGCAAAACCAGAATTCCATTTTTCATCTCCATAAAAACAGGAGTTCCAATCCGTTTCCCTTTATCATCAAATTGAATCATTCCGGTAGCTCCTTCCAGTCGTATTTTTGTTAATGATTTCTGTATTTCAATACGATCGAGACCCGAGTTCCTTATTGCTTTTATAAGGCAATTCAATCCATCGTAAGAATATGCTGCCACCATACCTGGTGATTTTCCAAATCGGTTTTCATAATCCTTCCTGAAGAGCGTTGATTCTGGGCTGTTCCCTGATGAAATAAATTCTGCATTTTCGTAGTACTCCAATTCCTGACGCGAAATATAATTTTCATCAAGTAGCGATAGCGCTCCGAATACTACATGAGGATAATTTTTCCGGTTTAAGGCATGTATTAACCGGGATGATGTCTCCGGTAGTCCAAAAAGGATTATTGCGCCAGGTTTTCCCTTATCTATCCTGTCAATAATCGTATTAAGATCATTGACAGGATTTTCATATTTAACAAGAAGCGGAGTTGCCATCCCGGCTGACGTTATTCTTTTTAGCAGGCTTTCAACTGCTAAATTTGAATCATAACTATTGTCAGATATGATCGCTGTTTTAGAAATCTGTCTTTTTTTATAGATTTCTTCGATAAAAGCATCTGCCTGCTGAAGATCATTTGGGACAGTACTGAAAAACCAGGGCACAAATGCCTGTGAAAGAGTCGGGTCGCTTGACCAAACAGATAAAAAGACTATCCTTGCCTTAGCTGTAACCTGTTCTACCAGATGGGCATTCCGTCCATCGTGTGAACCAACAATCGCCCAAACATTTTCATCGAAAATCAGATTGACTGCCTGTTTGGAGCCCGTGCCCCATGGGCCATCCATTGTTCTCACGATAAGCTTAAATGGTTTGCCTTTGAAGCCGCCTTCCTTATTTGCTTTATTAACAGCCAGTTCAGCTCCATAGAGGGCTGAATTTGAGTTTTTATCGGGTATCAGGAAGCCAATTTTTACAGTATCAGGGAGTGTTGTATTCTGAATAGCCGTAACATCAGAACCGATAAGACTAACAGATAAGAGAAATAATATGGAAATGAATTCCTTCAATGGCTAAAATCTGGATTTAGGTGATTTCCCGGAAATTAATTTTATTCCATTTACCCCCTTTCATTTTCCCCCAAGGGGGAAATGTTGGTTTTCCTTCCCCCTTGGGGGAAGGTTAGGAAGGTGGTAACTTATTTATAATTAATGAATTATTTTAACTTATTCGTTCTGGCAAAATTTTTCAGATGGTGGTATGCTTTGGCACTGAAATATTTTTTCCAATGGCAAGAGCAATTTTATTCAGAACTGACATTAATCCGTAGAATTCATCGATATCCAGTGACTGGAACCCATCGCACAGGGCTTCTTCGGGTTTATAATGAACTTCCATAATAAGACCGTCTGCGCCAACAGCAATTGCCGCCCTGGCCATCGCCGGAACCATCCATCTGAGACCTGTTCCATGACTCGGATCTACTATTACCGGAAGATGAGTGAGTTTCTTCAGCATCGGAACGGCGCTAAGATCGAGCGTATTCCTTGTTGAGGTTTCGAAGGTTCGTATGCCACGCTCACATAAGACTACCTGCTCATTACCCTGACTCAGAATATATTCGGCTGCCATAAGAAATTCCTCAACAGTTGCCATCATTCCGCGCTTAAGCAAGTACTGGTTTTTTAGACATGCCGGCCTCTTTGAGAAGCGGGTAGTTTTGCATATTGCGCGAGCCGATCTGTAGCATATCTGCATATGAAGCCACAAGCTCAACCTGACGGGTATCCATAACTTCAGTTACCACGGGCATCCTGGTTTCCTTACTTATTGCACTCAGTAACTTTAAACCATCTTCCCCCATTCCCTGGAAATTATAAGGGGAGGAGCGGGGTTTGAAAGCGCCTCCTCTCAAAATTGCAGCACCTCCTGCCTTAACTGATCTCGCAGTTGAAAAAAGTTGTTCCTTGCTTTCAATAGCACATGGACCAGCAATGATCACAATATCAGAATCTCCACCGATCTGAATTCCATTAATATTAACTACTGTGTCGTCAGGCTTTGTATAACGACTAACTTGAGACTGTATGGGCGACCTGCCATTTATAGGTTTATCGCATGGATTTGTTTCCATAATTTTTTTGCTTTAATAATTAATAGCCTCCGGTAGTGCTGCCTTGTTTGTATTTCTGTTCCAGTGGGGGTGCAGGATCAAAAACAAATTTACCATTGTGAACTTCGGCAATGAAAATATCCCTGACGTTGTTCCAACTTCCATCCAATGTTATTTTTCCTGTAACTCCATCATAATTCTGAAAAGTCTTTCTGTCGGTAAGGAGATCGCGGATGAGAACCCTGTTTAATCCCGCTTTCCGTATAGCTGCGACAATAATATTCATCCCATCGTATGCATGAGCTGCAAATACGTCTGGTTCCTGTCCGAATCTCTTAAAATAATTAGCCTGGAACGCTTTAAGTTTGGGATTGTCTGCTGTCGGATTATACTGGCAGGTTGTGACTATTCCTTCAGCCAATGGTCCGGCAATAGAGAGGAACTCAGGATTAACAACCCTGTCGGAAAAATATACCGGTTGTTTAAGACCAATTTCTCTTAGTTGTTTCAAAATAAGACCCGATTCTTTTGCATTTCCCCAGACGAGGATCGCATCAGGGTTAGTTACAGTTATCCTTTCCAGTTGGGTCTTAAAATCTGTTTCTCCGTCATTGAATCTTTCTTCTATGATCATTGGATGACCAACGCGTGTCGCATTTTCAGAGAATATTTTTATTCCCACTCTGCCATACCTGTTATTGGCTCGTATCACTGCAACCCGTTCATGTCCGTCCTTCTTGTAGATTCTTGTAACCAATTGATATCCGCTTTGCCTGTCGTCGGGGATAACACGATTCAGCCACGGAATATTTGTCTCAGTAAAAGTCGGGTCAGGATCGCCGACGCACACCATGAAGATTTCAAGTTTTAATGCAGCACGTAAAGCAACATGGGATACTATATCATCAATTGAACCCATAAAGATCCAATCCTTTTCATCGTCCATCTTAACGACTTCATTAGCAGCGGCTCCCCACAAACCAGCATCATTATGAGGCATTAAAACGAATGGGATTCCCTTGTAACCACCGTTTTTGTTTGCTTCTTCCATAGCCAGCGTGGCGCCCTGAAGCATCTGTTTTCCCTGTGGCACCATTACCGAACCGCTGAGAGGACCAAGAAATCCAATTCTTACCTCTTTAAGATCAGCAGGCGCATGCAATTCACGTCCCGCTCCATAGAACTGGATTGGTTCAAGAAAATGATATTTATAAGCTTTCGCATATTTCTGATAAGGGAAGAGCTCATCGGGAGCTTTACCATAATTTTGTTTCTGTTCCTGTGCATTTAGTAATGATGCAGGCAGAAAGAGACAGATCAAAAAAGCGGTTACTAAAAAATGTCTGGTTTTCATGATGTGAATTAATTTGATTTGCAGATTGCATAGACTTCAATTTCCACAAGCAGAGTTTCCCAGCAGAGTCTTGCCTGTATTCCTGTACTTGCGGGGAGGGGATTGAGTTTCAGCCAATTGTAGAAAGATGTACGGATCTTATTGAATTCAGCATAATCTCTTTCAATATCCCTGAGGTAATTAGTTGTTCTTACAACATCATGCCAGGTCATCCCTTCTGCGGCCAGCAGGTTGGTAATATTTACATACGTTCTCCAAAGCTGGGCTTTAAAATCGCCGATATGTTCAGCCTGCCCTTCTTCATTAACACTGGCTGTACCTGAGATCAGCAAAACTTTGTGACCACCAAAATCAAGTCTTAATGCCCGTGAAAAAGATGAAGGTTTCTGGTAATCATATGCTTCGTTTATAACCTGAGGAGCATGTACCACATGCTTTTCTATCGGAGGACGCTCGCTATGAATTGAAGGATATACCGCTTCCATAAATTTGTCATCCTGCGATAAAATCCCAAGTTTTTTCATCTCTGTGCGTTCTCCGTCAGTCAGTTTCGACAGATCTATCAATAGTTGTTTTTCGCCCATTAGTCCCAATATTTCTATTTATTTCTTTTATTTCTATTTATTTCTTTTTCTATTTCAATAATTCTCCCCGGCTGATGCCCTTTTCTGTAGCAACCCAAAGAACATCTTTATCAGCATCGACACCAATGATAAAATTGTGAGCTATAGAAGGACTCATTGGGATTTCGGTTGTAGTTTTGTCCGTTCTTTTGTCATCGTCGCGGCTGAAATTAGAGATGATAGCCTTTCCGTTACTGTCATTATCATTTTTCTTATATGTAACCCAGCTTTTTCCGTTGGTGCTGCTCAATCCGTTATCGCTGCAAATGAATACTACCGGGCCTTCAGCTCTTACAAAGTTGATAAAGTTGCTTGCCAGACCGCAATGCTCTTTAAAGTAGCCTTTCCAGTGGGTACCGTCATAACTGCTTAATCCAAAGTAAGTTGATACCCAAAGATATCCTGCGCCCCAGGTTGTTGCTGTAGTTATATCATGAACCGGACCATCATCGGGAAGAAGATCTATCTCCATTTCTCCGTCAGGGTCAGTATAATCCTTGAATTGTTTGGTCTTCTTTGTATATTCTATAACACCTCCACCCCAGGCAGCTATAAATATCTTGCCGTCGCCTGCAGATACTCCATAAGTCCAGGGCTCATGCATCGGGGCATTTTTTTCTGTAAATATCTCCCATTTCCTTGAATTTGTATCATAATGGCCTGCACCTCCTCCGGTAGCTACCCATACATCTTTACCATCACAAATAACACAGTAAACCAGGTCATTCGGCATACCGCTATTCAGCTGAGTGAAATTTTCGAATTTGCCTCCCGACCACCTGCTAAGGCCGCCAAGTGTGCCAATCCAAACATCCCCTGTTACTTCACTGACGTCAATCGATACTACTCCGTTATGAGCCAATCCGTCTTTTGTGGTATAGGTCTTCCACTTTCCGTTCTCATAAACTGCCAATCCATCGTGAGTTCCGGCCAGTACCCTGTTACCATCAATACGTACGCAGTAAACATGATCGGAAGGTAGCCCATCCTTTGTGGTGAAGTTGCGCCAATGACCATATACCGGCATCTTGTCCGGGTCTTCATTTGCGCCCGCTTTAACAGAAGGCTGTCCGTTCAGGGAGCAGAAGCCGGAAAGGATCAATGCCATTGCGCTCAGAATGATATTTTTAAGTAATCTTTTTTTCATGGATTTAACTTTTATAGATTAGTTTTTAGCATGATTCTTTTTCAGATCCTCATATTCGTACTGGGGTGACCTGAGTGATTTCAGATATTCAACAAGATCATTGAGTTGAATTTTTGTAAGATCATTTATTACGCCATGTTTATCATTCTTTCCGTATTTTGTCCAGATTTCCTCCAGTGTGGCAGCCCTGCCATCATGCAAATAAGGTGCAGAAGCATATATATCATTAAGGTGCGGATTATCAAACTGTATTGAATCATCGGTTTTTGCCAGGGTCTGAACATATGACATCTTTTGGTTGGTATAATAGGGTGGAGTGTGACAGGTGATGCACCGGTTAGCTTCGGGTATTTCATTACCGAGACCATCCTTTGTACGTTCAAAGATTTTCTTTCCCTCAAGCTGTGCTTCCGAAAGTTCTCCGTTAGGATTATACTGAAGATTAGGCGGATTTTTTATTCCTGTAAGGATATATGCCGTAAGTGCATCCAGGTCTTTATAGCTGAAAGATTCCGTTCTGGTAAGGAATGTTGAAAATCGCATACCATCCTGTTTATAAACGGTTGGATTGGTTCCCGACCATTTAAATGGAGCAGTCTCACTTATATCCCTCAGGGTCATTGTATTGGTTACGTTGCGGCCCATATCTTTCCCCGACATATTATATACAAGACCGTCTTCATGCATATCGGGATGGCAGGTGTAACAGCAATATTGATTCTGAAAAGTATGCGAAGAATTATTAAAGAGCCGTCTACCTTGTCTGGCAACAGTTATTCTTGACGGACCTCCAAGGTCAATTGAAGATACTTTTTCAAGTGTTTCCGTATTTATAACTCCAATTTTGTCGTCGAGCATCTCTGCCACATACAGCAGTTTGCCATCGGGTGAAAGAGCAATTCCTTTAGGGTTAGCCCCGGTATGAATACGTTTAATAATATAACGACTGCTGAGCCCCAGGTTATTTGAATATAATTTCCTGATTTCAGGAGAACTGTTTGCTAAAAGTGTTCTCACTGAATCAATTGCTACTACTGAAATATAATCTGCTCCGGAGCTGGAAATAAACGCTTTTTTCCCATCAGGAGTAATTGCAATCCCAAATGGATCAGAATAGTAGGAATCAGGCTCATCAATCAGCAACTCTGTTACTTTTCCATCTTTGCCGGGCTCGATTACACCAAATCCGTGTGTCATCATCCATCCCTGTTCAACCTGTATGGACGGCACATAATTTTTAGGTCTTATGAGAGTAACGAATCCCAGGTCTCCGTTAGGGGTGAAGGCAATATTTTCCATCAGATATGCCGATTCAATATTCTTATATTCAGAAATTCTTCTCGAGCTGTCATTTATTACAGTAAGCTCACTTACAAGCGGTTCGCCATATGGTACAATTACCGCACGCCTGCTTGTAACAAAAAGGAACTTACCGTTGGGGGATAGCTTTATGCCTGTCGGATTATTCCCCGCTGTGATTCTGTTTATTTCTTCTTTTGAGCTGAGATCAATAACTGACACATCCGATGAAAATGAGTTAACAGCATATAGTACTTTTCCATCCGCGCTCAATGCCAGGCCTGCGGGACCGCTCCCTGTTTTAAGGGTATCGGTTACACTTCCTGACGGAAGGTCAATCACAGAAACATTGTCTGACCATTGATTACTCACATAGGCTTTCTGCCCGTCTTTGCTTAGTATGACTGTATGCGGCTGGTTACCAACACCAATCTTAGTAATTACCTTATTACCCGCGGCATCAACAATCAGCAGTTCATTGCTTTCCTGGGCAACAGCAAATAACCGTTTACCGTCAGCTGAAACCGTGACATTTATTGGTGACAGGTACCTGGCATTTACAAGTTTTGAAATAAATCCTGTCTTTTGAATATAAAGATGACAATTGGTACATAGAAGAGGATGATCAGTAGTAGCTGTTTTTTCGTTTACATGCGCCCTGGCCCATTTTCGTCCCGGAAAATATATAAGAAGTGTTAAAACAAGAATGATTCCGGTTAAGCGGATAACTATAGTTGATCTCTTCATAACTATTCAGTGTCAATCATTTTATCTTTAATTTTATTTACATGGATAGGTATGCCAATTGGCGCTTTTTTTACGGCGAAAGGAATCCGGTTGTCAGGAACAATATCCTGATCTTCATGACATCCTACACATCCCCTGCGTTCATTTGGACGAAGCCAGATCCAGTCGCATTGACGTACTACTTTTCCCTGTTCATCAAGCGTACGGATCCGGAAAGGTTTGTCGGCGATGATCTTAAGGTAAAATGATCCGTCGGATGAAGGCTTAAAAACACCAAGTGATGAATCGGTTCCCATAACCTCAACCTTTGAAATCTTATGGAGCATATTGCCTGAATTATTTATCGGGTTTTCGTCTGTGTTCACATCCTGACACATAATGAGTCCGGTAGTTACCACAGCATTCACTTCACTTGGCAGCCTTCTTGCCCTGTCATGGCTCACTGCATTAACAACTTCAAGTACATCGAACTCATTGCTGCTATAAACCGGGTTTCCAAGAGATTTATTTTCAGTATCAAATTCATAGAGTGCATACCTGTCAGAAGCAGTTTTACGGTAGGAGACCAGAAGTTTTCCATCGGGTTGAGGAAATGCAGCCCGGAAGTCACCTTCAATGTCAGAAGTTAAATTGAGCTTTGAGTGCATCGGACGACTATAGCTGACCGAGATTATGTCTGCTTTGCCTGGCTTACTTTTATCTGATTCAATGAAAATTATTCTGCCATTATTTGTTTCAAATCCCGGGCTGATTAATTCTGTGCCTTCGGCGCTCATATAAAAAAGTTCAGACTTGGTTCCGTCGGGCCGCATTACCATAAATTTCTGCTTGCCTGTTTCAGAGTATCGTGGTATTCCAATTGTAAGGATACGTCCATCATTGAGAACATTGGAGGCAGTATGTATATACGGATCGTAAGTTATTCTCTTCTGGTCAGTGCCATCTGTATTGCATGTAAATATGGATTCATCATGTTTCGATGAGTCGGCATGAATGGCATGTAAAAATGAACCTTCCGAGAGGAAGATAGGCCGGATCAGTGCAATCGCCTTTTAGATTTGTTAGTTGTCTGGTCTTGAGGTTGCTAAGGTCGGTTTCCCATATTTGCCATACATCGCCCTCTTTTTTCTGTCCGGCAAAAATCATTAGCTGACCATCATTTGAAATTTCAGGGGACCTTGCTGAATATAAAGAGGATGTAAGCACTTTTTGAGATGCTTCAGATTTTCCCTGCTCAACTTCTACAATTTCGGAACGGAAGTTGAATTTCCGTGAAGCTGCAGAAGAACGACCTGAATTAGAATTCGTAGCTGAAGCACGAGTAATAATTATTATGCTTCCGTTTGAATTTCTGCTGCATGATGTAATAAAAAGGCCGGCAATGACAATGGCCATAATAAAGCCAAAAGATATGGTCGCTCTTAATCTGTTCATTCAATGATGTTTTAGGGTTCTTTGACAGTTAGTATCTGATTGGCTTTGATATTATTGAGGACCTGTACTTTGCCTGAGGGCCATTTTATTTCAATCTGTTCGATCATCGCATTTTTTGAAAGACCAAAATGTATTCTTGGATCATTTTGGGATAGATAACCGGTAGTGCTTTTTTTCTGTGATGTCTGAACTTTACCTCCGCAGGAAATTTTTATTCTTGCACCTATTCCGTCTCTGTTTGAGGTGGTTCCCACAAGTTTCAGCGAAATCCAGTTATTCTGGTTCCCCTTGTTATTTCTAAGAAAAGATCCGCGATCATTCAGATTCACTATGTAGGCATCAATATCACCGTCATTGTCATAATCACCAAAACATGCACCTCGTCCGACAAGTTCTTTAAGGAAATAGCTTCCGCTTTCGGTTGAGACATCTTTAAATTTCCCGTCTCCCATATTTTCAAATAACTGATCCTCCTGGCCGTAAAGGTGTTTCAAAGCGCCATTTGCTTTATATATGTCAATAAGGCCATCATTATTATAATCTATAAATGAAGAGGACCAGCCGACATACTGTCCAGCCGGCATTGCAATTCCTGAGGGATATGATTTCTCAGCAAAAATTCCGTTTCCAAGGTTTTCATAAAGTCTGCAGTACTTATCATCAGATATAAACATATCCATACGACCTGACCCGGTATAATCTGCGAAATCCACCGACATGCTTACGGCAGATTCTCCCGACTGGCCGAAAGCAGTACCTGAAGGTGTGCCCATATCTGTAAAGCTCTTTCCTGCATTATTATGCCAGAGATAATTCATTGAATGATCGTTCGCAACATATATATCAACGAAACCATCATCATCATAATCTGCGGCTCCAACGCCCATGGCTCTTCCATCGAGATCTTTAATGCCCATTTCCTTAGTCACATCCGTAAATGTCCCATCGCCATTGTTGTGATATAGCACATCAGGCTGGGCATCATAGGCAAGAGGACCGGGGAAACCGTCAGGTGCGTAATAATATTTATAGTTAGGATCAAAATTCAGGTATTTGCCAACATAGAGATCAAGGAAACCGTCATTATCATAATCGAGCCATACTGCTCCGGTGCTGAAATCAGTTTCTTTTCCGCCTACACCTGCACGTTTGGTAACATCAGTAAATGTCCCGTTCCCATTATTTTTATAAAGCACATTTGTTCCGTAATTGCTCACATACATATCGGGATAACCATCATTATTGAAATCGCCGACCGTAACACCCATACTGTACCATGGACCGCCAACACCGGCTTTCTTTGTCACATCTTCAAATGTGCCGTCGCCACGATTATGATAAAGATGATTTTCAGGCATTATTTCCGGTTTGTCACCACTGCTCAGACCTTTGACCCAGGTTCCGCTGCACACATACAAATCGATGAAGCCATCCTGATCATAATCGAGGAATGCGGCTCCGGCGCCGCTTGATTCTACAATATTTGTGAGTTCTTTGTCTTTGTCTCCAATTGAGTGGACAAAGTCTAAACCTATCTCTTTCCCGATTTCCTGAAAATAATCATTATTGGCAGGAGGAGAGGTTAAAGTAATTTTTTTAGAAGACCTGTTGCCGGATTGGCAGGCAGTAATTGTCAGGAGGAAAATTAAGAACAAACAGAAGTATCGCAATTCACTACTTTTGCCTGATAATGTATTTTTTATAAACATGGTTAGGTTATAATTGAGTATACTACTTTCAGTTAAATCAAAAACCCGGTAAAACAAATTTTAGGGCCGTAAATATAATAATTTCCACCAATTCACCATTTGAAAAATATCGGACAAGCGCTTCAAATAAGTTGTGAACCTAATAGAGTGAAGCTGATTGTCGCAATTTCCCTTTAAATGAACTCTAACCCTTCTAATTGTTAACCTTACTACCTGTTTAACTGTCAGTTTTACCTGAACAAAATAAACCATGTTTTAAAAAACGAATTCTGACTATGCAAATAATAAGAATTCGGACCTGTACAATGGTAAGGCATAGCTATTAAACGCCGATTAAAACAAGATTAAAAAAAAATTAAAGTTTAGAATTGCCCCTTTTTATTGCTCAACCTTACGCAATGATAGCATCCGGAAGCCTTAATAGATGGCCCCTTGCCGCTGCGAATGGAAAAATTTCCCCTCGTTTTGAAGGACTACACGACTACACTTCATACACATCTTTTATTGATTCACTTTGATCTGCATCAAATTGGTGGAACGATAAGGAGATCCTTCATTTCGCTGGTACTTCGCATGCTCAGTACCAGCTTCCTTCCCCAAATACATTCCAAAAACCTGTCATCCCGAACTCATCCACCCTTGGAACTTTCGTAAACTATGGGTTTAGGGTGGATGAGTGAGGGATCTCTCCGGTTAAAATGATGTGTAAGCAATAGGGCAGGGGAGCCGATAAGGTAGATTACACCGTAGGCAAAAGAATGGTTACTATTGTTCCTTTCCCTATTTCTGAAGTGATTTTTACAGTTCCGCTATGGTTCTTAATTATCTGACTGACAAGGGGAAGTCCTATTCCTGTTCCGGGGAGTGCAATTGTATTTGTGCCTCTGTAAAATGGTTCAAAGACTTTCTGCAGATCTTCCCTGGAAATACCAATACCATGGTCTTCAAAGATCACTTCAATAAATTTTTCTATGTGACGAAATCTGATATTAACTGTATGGTTTTCAGAATATTTACAGGCGTTATCTATAATATTAGAGACTGCAACTTTCAAAAGATACTCATCTCCGACAACAATCATCTGGTCGCAATCGGTAAGTGAATCATCTATTGAAATATTAATCCGATAATCTCTGTTGAACCTCGAGATCTCTTCCTGTGTCTGCCAGAGTATTTCGTCAATCCTGATTTTTTTGTTGAAATTGACTGGTCCTTCTGCACTGGTCCTGGCAATCAATAATAATCTGTTAGACAGATCGATAAGCGATTTTATGTCATCGAGTACCGATTCCAGAGCAGCCTTATACTCATCACCAGAACGTTCTTTCATGCCAAGTACTTCAAGTTGACCATTAATTGAGGTGAGAGGAGTTCTTAATTCATGTGATGCATTTGCAATAAAATTTTTCTGCATGCTGAACGAGGTTTCGAGGCGCTCCAACATATTATTGAATGTTTTGGCGAGTTTTCCAATCTCATCTTTGCCGTTACCCTCAAACACTCTTAAATTCAGACTGGTAATTGAGATATCCTCAACTTTTTTTACAACCTCCGATATAGGACTCAGGGCCCTTCCGGAATAAAACCATCCGGCTATAAAGAATAATACAAGACTCACAAAGCAGACAATCAGCAATACAATTTTCAGTTTCTCGAGGTGCAATGCACCAACCACGTCGGTAGCAGCGGCCAGAATGACAAAACGGTCATAGTTGGTATAATAGATAATTGCCAGAACGTTATACTGTTCTTGCTTATATGCAATTGTGTAGCCCATCCTGACACGTTCAAGAACATCATATCTTATTTTTATATCTGACTTGTCATCTGAACTGTAGATTACATCATTTTTGAAGTTGATTATTATTATTTTTTTATTCTGAAGGAAATCAGGGGATTCGTTTTCAATTCTCAGAATTCTGTTTGCATCAATACGATCGGTGTTAAACAAAAGATTTGCTGTGTTGACTGCTTTATCCCTTAGCCGGCTGTAGAAATCTTCCATCCGGAAGCGCGCGGAGGAAATATAAATCGCCACGGAAGCAATTATCATAATAATTCCTCCAAGAAGGAGAAACTGCAAAGTTAACCTGGTTCTGATCTTCATTCTAAAAACCTCCAAACACGTAACCAAATCCGACCCTTGTGTGGATCAGCTTCTTATCATATCCTTTATCAATTTTCTTCCGGAGAAAATTTACGTAAACGTCGACAACATTTGTTCCGAAATCAAATTTAATGTCCCATACTTTTTCGGCGATATCAATTCTGGAAAGGACCCTTCCGCTATTCCTCATAAAATATTCAAGAAGTGAAAACTCCTTTGCAGTCAGTTCAATGTAATTGCTTCCTCTCCGGGCTACTTTCTTTTCAAGGTCGAGTTCAAGGTCGTCGGTTGTGAGTATGTTCGTAATTTCGGGTTGCTGGTCGGTTCTTCTCAATAAAACCTTCACCCTGGCAAGAAGTTCCCTGAATTCAAAAGGCTTCACCAGGTAATCGTTTGCGCCTGCATCGAATCCTATTATTTTATCATCTGTAGTTCCAAGGGCTGTCAGCATCAGAACAGGAATACCTGAATTGAATTTCTTAAGCTTTTTGCACAATTCCAGGCCGCTGATTCCAGGGATTATAATGTCGAGGATATACAGATCAAACTTGTACTGATAAGCAAGTTTCTCAGCTGACAAACCATCATAAGCTATTTCCGTCTCATAATTGTTCTCTTCGAGTCCTTTTTTCAGGAACGATGCGACTTTTGGCTCATCTTCAACAATTAATATCCTCATCAATACCTTATTATTATGCAACAAACTGGCAGATGGCAGGGAATTCTATGTCCTGTCTTACTTATCTGACACAAATTTACCGGCAAATATACGTTTTTATTAGATGTTTATCTTTGGTTATAAGCTGGTACAAGTTAAATATCGCATATACAGATCAAAACGTTTCATCAAGAATTCTGTCTAAATGAAAGGAGATCCCTCACTTCGTTCGGGATGACAAATCGTGGGGGTCATATAAGAGCGAAAGGAAGGTAATTTTGCTGTGCAAAATCACCTTCCTTTCCTCTTCCTGACCCATAACAACCTGTCATCCCGAATGAAGCGAAGCGGAATGAGGGATTTCCAATAGGTTGTCACGATACCTAGGTGTTAAAGGATATTTTTAATATATTCGTTACTAATGACATTTTCTGTAATTTCATCATTTACAGATCAAAACGCGTTTCATAGGTTTCATCTAAATGAAAGGAGATCCCTCACTTCGTTACTAATGACAGCTTCTGTATATTTCTCATTCTCAGATTAAAACGCGTTTCATAGGTTTCATCTAAATGAAAGGAGATCCCTCACTTCGTTCGGGATGACAAATTCGTGGGGGTCATATAAGAGGAAAGGAAGGTAATTTTGCTGTGCAAAATCACCTTCCTTTCCTCTTCCTGACCCATAACAACCTGTCATCCCGAATGAAGCGAAGCGGAATGAGGGATCTCCAATAGTTGTCACGATACCTGGTGTTCAAATATTTTTAATATATTCTACTAACGACATTTTTCTGTAACTCATACATTTACAGATCAAAACGTTTTTCTTAGGTATAGTCTATACCAAAGGAGATCCCTCACTTCGTTACTAATGACAGCTTCTGTACATTTCTCATTCTCAGATCAAAACGCGTTTCATAGGTTTCATCTAAATGAAAGGAGATCCCTCACTTCGTTCGGGATGACAAATTCGTGGGGGTCATATAAGAGGAAAGGAAGGTAATTTTGCTGTGCAAAATCACCTTCCTTTCCTCTTCCTGACCCATAACAACCTGTCATCCCGAATGAAGCGAAGCGGAATGAGGGATCTCCAATAGTTGTCACGATACCTGGTGTTCAAATATTTTTAATATATTCTACTAACGACATTTTTCTGTAACTCATACATTTACAGATCAAAACGTTTTTCTTAATGTCTCAGATCAAAACGCTTCTTCATAGTTTCATCTAAATGAAAGGAGATCCCTCACTTCGTTACTAATGACAGCTTCTGTACATTTCTCATTCTCAGATCAAAACGCGTTTCATAGGTTTCATTTAAATGAAAGGAGATCCCTCACTTCGTTCGGGATGACAAATTCGTGGGGGTCATATAAGAGGAAAGGAAGGTAATTTTGCTGTGCAAAATCACCTTCCTTTCCTCTTCCTGACCCATAACAACCTGTCATCCCGAATGAAGCGAAGCGGAATGAGGGATCTCCAATAGTTGTCACGATACCTGGTGTTCAAATATTTTTAATATATTCTACTATCGACATTTTTCTGTAACTCATACATTTACAGATCAAAACGTTTTTCTTAGGTATAGTCTATACCAAAGGAGATCCCTCACTTCGTTACTAATGACAGCTTCTGTACATTTCTCATTCTCAGATCAAAACGCGTTTCATAGGTTTCATTTAAATGAAAGGAGATCCCTCACTTCGTTCGGGATGACAAATTCATTGGGGATCATAAAAGGGGGAAAGGAAGGTGATTTTGCGCAGCAAAATCACCTTCCTTTCCCCCATCCTGATGCATAAAAACTTGTCATCCGAGTTTTTAAACAATTTTTTTGCTCATCCGGGTTAGATGACATCGGATTATTAGTCAAATTACATTATCATGTACCTTTCTTTTTGCGGAAAAAGAAAGGTACCAAAGCATTTTGAGTGGAAATATAGGGAAAAAGAACCCGGTTATGTAATAATATTTAGAGCGCTAAACAAAATCGCAAATGTTGAAGAGTAATATTTCAATCGTTGGATATACCATATATTATATAGTAACAGAATTTCAATAAAACTTATTTAGTTTGAGTCTAAATTACATATATTTTAACATATTTAAGTGACAATGTATGATATTTAAAGACAATCTTTTGACTTCGCAGCGTGATAACTTTTCGTGGCTGAGTAATAAAAATTAATGAATAGATATTGCATTTGTTATTTTTATTTATACCTTCGCTATCCGTGAACCTATCATCGATCGTAGATAAAATGTAAATGCTTGTTTTATATTATAAACCCTTTTAACTAACATGTTTAAAAAACGACTGACTATGCAAATTTCTACCAATGTACGGCGCATTGCGCTGTTTTTTCTCAGCATGGTGCTTTCTTCGAGCATTATTTTTGCTCAGGAAAAAACCATTACCGGGAAGGTCACCGCTGAAGGCGAGGGACCTCTACCTGGTGTAAACGTTACGGTTCAGGGGACGGTTATCGGAGCGATGACTGACCTGAATGGTGCTTATACAATTAAAGTGCCTTCTCCAACATCGGTACTTTTATTTTCATCAATCGGGTATCAGACCAAACAGGTAACTGTTGGCACCCAGACAGTAATTGATATGGTTCTTATTTCTGATGTAAAAGCACTGCAGGAAGTTGTAGTGACTGGTTACACCTCACAGAGGAGAAAAGACCTTACCGGTGCTGTCGGTGTTGTTGAACCCGCCAAACTTACAGCTGTTCCAACAGGTAACGTCAGTAGTTCACTACAGGGACGTTCCGCTGGGGTAACAGTTATTGAGGACGCACGTCCCGGAGAAAGCGCCAAGGTAAGAATCAGGGGATGGAGTTCATTTGAGAACAACGACCCACTTTATGTTGTTGATGGTGTTCCAACACAGGACATTAACTCACTGAACCCGAACGACGTTGAATCAATGTCAGTTCTTAAAGATGCCGGCGCTGCTTCTATTTATGGTTCCAGAGCATCCAACGGGGTTATCATTATCACAACTAAGAAAGGTTCAAAAGGAGCAAAAGTTACATACAGTGCATATTATGGTGTTCTCGATCCTGGAAAAGGCCCGACAAACCTTCTTGATGCACAGGAATATGCTAACCTTCGCTGGCTTGTTTACAGGAATGACAATACACCTACACTTAATAAAGACGGTTCACCTGCAGTTGATGCAGTTTACGGTCCTATAGGAAATGCAACCCCAACTATGCCGGCTTGGGCTGCAAATACCAATTGGTATAAAGCAATTACGCGTACTGCACACACACAGAATCATGACCTTTCTCTTTCAGGTGGTACCGATAATGCAAAATTTTTTGCAGGTATTGGCGTTCTTCAGCAGGAAGGTGTTGTGCTTTACTCATTTGCTAATAAGTACACTGGCAGATTCAACTCTGAATTCACATTCCTTAACGATCATGTTAAAATTGGTGAAAACGTAACTTTAGCATATCAAAACAGGAATGGCGTTGGAAACCTTGATGAGAGCAGCCCGATTCAACAGGCAGCTTACAGGAGCCAGCCAATTATTCCGGTCGTTATGACTACTGCAGTTCCTAATGGTTTGTCACATGCATTTATTCCGGGTGACTGGGGTGGAACAGGTATTGCTGCTGGTCTTGGCCAGGCTGAAAACGAAGTTGCTTCCAGAACAAGAGCAAAAGACGATCAGGATGCTAACACACGTATGATAGGTAGTGGATTTTTAGATGTTAAAATACTCCAGGGTCTTAACTTCAGATCTACAATCGGAGGTACCTTCTATAACCATTTCTGGAATAGCTATTCATACCAGACCTACGAAAGATCAGAGAATAACTCTTCAAATAGTTTCACAGAAAACGCACAATGGTCTAATGACTGGGTATGGACAAACACATTAACCTTAGACAAAACTTTCGGTCAGCACAAAATACTTGCCGTTGGTGGTTATGAAGCTGTTAAATACGGAATTGGACGTATTATGAGAGGTGTTCGCGGTAACTACTTTACCGATGATCCAAACTACCGTACATTAAGTAACGGATCAACCACGATCAGTACAGACTCACGATTTGGCGATGATATCAATCAGGACAATAGTGCTACAACCTTGCTTTCTGAATTTGCAAGATTGGATTATTCATTCATGGACAGGTATTTGTTAAGTGCTACAGTACGTCGTGATGGTTCTTCAAGGTTTGGTGCTTCCAAACGTTATGGAGTATTCCCATCATTTTCTTTAGGATGGCGCGTTAGTGATGAACCTTTCTTCCAGGGCGTTTCTTTCATTAATGACCTTAAAATCAGAGGTTCATGGGGACAGATGGGTAACCAGCTTGCTGTTTCTCCACAAAACCAGTTCTACTCATATGGTGGTAGCGCAGGTTCATCATTCTATGATATCAATGGTGCATTTACCTCATCAGTTCAGGGCTTCTCCCCAACCCGTATCGGTAACCCCAATGCTAAATGGGAAACCAACCAGACAATGGATATAGGTTTTGAAGCTTCATTATTGAAGAGTGCTATTACACTTAAGTTTGACTACTATGACAAGAAAACCAAAGACCTTTTGTTCCCGGTTGAATTACCTGGTACCGCTGGTCTGGCAAGTGTTCCTTATGTTAACATAGCATCTATGACTAACACAGGGGTTGACGCAGAACTTGGTTACAAACAGAAATTCGGAGACTTCGGATTTGACGGAAGTATTGTTTTAACTACTGTTAAAAACAATATTGACGCGATTGCTCCTGGTATTCCATTCTTCGATCAGGGTGGTGGTACAACAAGGATCGGTGCTGCTAACAGAAACCAGGTTGGTCACTCAATATCTGAATTCTTCGGATACAAAGTTATCGGTCTGTTCCAGTCAGCTGCTGAAGTTGCTTCTTCACCAACTCAGGACGGAGCTGCTCCTGGTCTCTTTAAATATCAGGATACTAATGGTGACGGTCAGATTACACCTGATGACAGAACATTCATCGGTAGCCCGATTCCAAAATTCACCTACGGTTTTAACCTTGCTTTCACTTACAAGAATTTTGACCTGACTGCATTCCTCTATGGTTCAGAAGGTAACAAAATTAATAACTGGAACGCATGGTGGATTGATTTCTGGCCTTCATTCCAGGGACAGAAGAGTAAAAAATTGTTATATGACAGTTGGACTCCGGAAAGAACAAATACAAATGTTCCAATGGCAACTAACGTATCCAACTTCTCAACAAATACTCAGATGACCAGCTATTTTATTGAGGATGGGTCATATTTAAGGATGAAGACTATGCAGCTTGGTTACACTATTCCTGAAACCGTTTTGAGCAAAGTGAATATTAAAGGTCTTAGAGTTTATGTACAGGCTGTCAATCTTTTCACAATTACCAAATATTCAGGACTTGATCCGGAACTTGGTGGTGATGACCGTGCATTTGGTTCTGACACTGGAAACTATCCTCTTGTAAAACAGTGGATCTTTGGAATCAATGTAAATTTTTAATTGTTAATAAGGTAAGTATATGAAAAAGAAATATATTATATTAATATTAATCGTTGCGACACTTGGAACCTGGGGTTCCTGCAAGAGCGACTTTCTAACTGTCTCACCGGCAGGGAGTTTGGACCAAACCTTACTTCTTACAACTAAAGGGCTGGATGCCACTCTGGTGGGCATTTATTCTATGCTGGACGGAGCGGACAGTCAAATTGGTTCATGGGAATCATCCGGTACCAACTGGCTGTGGGGCTCAATCCGCGGAGTTGAAGCCAGTAAAGGTAGTGATTCAGGTGACCAACCTGATATTAACCCGATTCAGCAGTATACTGAAACTGCAACTGACGCATACCTGAATGTTAAATGGAGATTAATTTATGAAGCCATTTCAAGGTGCAATACACTGATAACCCTTACCAATAAAGCATTGGCTGCAGGTAAGATTGATCAGGCTGCTGCTGATTTGTACATTGCTCAGGCAAAAGTACTTCGCGGCTGGTATCATTTTGATGCATGGAGAATGTGGACGAAAATTCCTTACATGGATGAAACAACTGATCCTGCCAAGGTTACCAACTCCGCTGATGTTACTCCTCAGATCTTAGCAGACCTCCAGATAGGTACAACATTACCTCAGAATATGGGCGCAATCGGAAAATGGAACAAAACTGTTGCGGAAGTTGTATATGCAAAGGCACTTATGCAGATTAAACATGATTGGGCCACAGCAAAAACACAGCTACTTGACGTTGTTGCAAATGGTGTAAAACCAAATGGCAAACCAATAGGACTTGCTCCAACTTATGCTGAATTATTTGCAATTGAAAACCGTAATGGTCTGGAATCAGTTTATACAGTACAATACTCTGTAAATGACGGTTCAGGTGCATGGAATGGTGGCTATGGCGAACAGCTGAACTTCCCTTATAAAAGTGGTGGTTCTCCTGGCGGTTGCTGCGGATTCTTTATTCCTTCACAGGATCTCGTAAATTCATTCAGAACAGTTGGTGGGTTACCACTCCTGGGCGCTGCAGAAAATACAATACCTGTTGTTAATGACGAAGGTATTCCTGCAACCAACCCGTGGAATGCTACAACAAAATATCTGAAAGACGTTATTGTTTCTATTACCGCAGCTGATCAGCATCACGATACTTATTATAAATCGTTAGTTGGCGCTACCGGAACTGAGAACGTTGGCAATCCTCCGGCAACATCACCATCTGCATGGACACAGATTGCAACATGGGCAGAAGATGCTGGCGAACTGGATCCACGTTTGGACTGGACAGTCGGAAGAAAAGGTATTCCTTTCTGGGATTGGGGTATTCACACCGGTGCAGACTGGATTCGTGACGTAACCTATTCAGCACCATATAATGCTAAGAAAGAAGTTTATAAGAAATCACAGACCGGTCAGTATACAGAAGTTGGTTACTGGACATCAGGTATTACCGCAAACGGTTATCGTTTCATCCGTTATGCTGACGTTCTTTTACTTCTTGCTGAATGCCAGATTGAAACTAATGATCTTGGTGGAGCGCTTGCAAACATCAACTTAGTAAGAGCAAGAGCACAAAATCCTGATGGTTTTGTTACTGAAGCTGACGGTGTAACACCTGCAGCAAACTATGTTATTAACCAGTACACTACTTTAGGATCACAGGATAACGCCAGAGCAATTCTTCAAATGGAAAGAAAACTCGAGTTAGGTCTTGAAGGTCACAGGTATTTTGACCTCCAGAGATGGGGAGTTGCAACTGCTACCGCAGAGATCAACAGAGCTTTAGCTTTTGAGAAAACTCAGAACTGGGGTAACAACCTGTACGGAAGTGCAACATTCGGACCAGAAGACATGAACTACCCGATACCACAACGTCAGATTGACATTAGTAACGGTAACCTGGTTCAGAACAGATAATATTTTATCATTTAACTTAATTCTAAAGTGGACTACATTCTTTTGTAGTCCACTTTTTTTATACATTTACGCACGCACTAATCCGGGCTATTCAGTAGTTATTATATTGGAAACAACTTATTAAATCTGATATGGGAAGATATTTTTTACTCGTTTGTTCAATATTCCTGATTTCCTGTTCACATCCTACAAAATACAGGTTATTAACATCTAAGCAGACAGGTATTAATTTCAGTAACACTATTACAGAATCAGACAGCTTTAATGTGATGAAGTTCGAATATATCTATAACGGCGCCGGCGTGGGTGTCGCTGATTTGAATAATGACGGGTTGCAGGATCTTATATTTGCGGGAAACCAGGTTTCCCCGAGGATATATCTGAACCTGGGTAATTTTAAATTTAAAGATATCACTGCTAATTTTTCCGGCCTTACAAATGATAAATGGTACAGCGGCGTAACAATTGTTGATATTAATAATGACGGGTACCCCGACATTTACCTTACAGCAACAGCCAAAAGAGATCCTGACAAACGCAGAAACGAATTGTGGGTGAACAGCGGGGCAAATGGAGGCAAGGAACCTACTTTCACCGAACAGGCTGAAAAGTATGGAATTGCTGATACCAGCTATTCAGTTAACGCAACATTTTTCGACTACGACAGGGATGGATTTCTCGACCTGTATGTTTTAAATAATACCGTTAGTTCAAGGATGAATACTAATTACCGTACAAAAATAACTGACGGAACCTCGGCAAATAATGATAAGCTATATCACAATAACGGAGATGGCACATTTACAGATGTGACTAAAAAAGCAGGAATAACAATTGAAGGATTTGGTCTTGGTCTGGCAATCAGTGATATTAATAAAGACGGATACCCCGATATTTACGTATCGAACGACTTTATGTCGAATGATTTGCTGTATATAAATCAAAAGGATGGCACCTTTAAAAATGAAATTGCAAAATACCTTTCATATCAGTCAAGGTCGTCTATGGGTGATGATATTGCGGATATAAACAATGATGGCAATCCTGATATTTATACTCTTGATATGCTCCCGGAATCTTATACGAAAAGGAAGCAGACAATTAATGGTTTCAGTTATCAGCTTTATCTGAATGATGAGAAATTCGGCTATGAGCATCAGTACGTGCGAAACATGCTTCATATGCATAATGGTTTCCTGAATGGTGATATGGTACCGTTTAGCGAAGTGGGACAGAAGCTGGGAATATCTGCGACTGACTGGAGCTGGTCGCCTTTATTTGCCGATTACGACAACGATGGTAATAAAGATCTGATAATTTCAAATGGTTTTCCCGTTGATGAAACTGATAAGGATTGGACACGCTTCAGCATTACTGCGGCGACCTATGCTTCGGAACAAATACTGATTGAAGCGGCTCCTGCAGTTAAAATTCCAAACCTTGCATTTCAGAATACTGGAGACGGTAGCTTCAAAAAGAAAACCGATTGGCTTCCACAGGTCCCTTCATATTCTTATGGAGCAGCATTTGTTGACCTCGATAATGATGGCGATCTCGATTATGTTGTAAATAATCTCAATGATAAAGCTTTCATTTACAGGAATTATACTATGGAAAATGATGGTAAAAAAGCAAATTATATAAGAATTAAGCTGACTGGGAGCAAAGGTAATACAATGGGTATTGGTGCAAAGGTGGAACTATGGAGTAAAGGCAAGTATCAATATACCGAGAACTTTCTGACAAGGGGTTATGCTTCAAGCGTTGATCCGGTAATTCATTTTGGGCTGGGAGTAAACACCATAATAGATACCCTGAAAATCACATGGCCTGCAACAGGATATGTTTCAATATTAAAAAACATCCCTTCAGATCAGACACTTCTGATTAATGAGAAGGATTCAAAGCCTTCAAAAGAAGTGACCAATATTAAAGAAGATCTTTTATTTAATAAAAACGATGATGTCCTGAATTTTAAACATGAGCAGGCAGATTTCATCGATTTTGGACTTGTCCAGAAAATAATTCCTCATAAATTTTCTCAGATTGGTCCTGTTATGGCAAAGGGAGATCTGAACGGAGATGGTAAAGATGATATCATAATAGGATCAACAAATATTTCACCTACAAAAGTTTATCTGAGAAAAGGCAATAAATTCGAAGAGGCTGATATTGAAGGTCTTACAACCCAGAAGGACGTATCGGAAGGAGACATTGCAGTTTTGGATATTAATAATGACGGCAAGAACGATGTAGTGGCAGTTTCAGGAGGTTATGACAACCGGACAGAGGATGTTTACAAGCATTATGTTTATGAAAACCATAACGGTACTTTTGTTAAAAAAGAAATGCCCATTCCACCATTTCCTGCCTCAGTAGTGAGACCGTGCGACTTCAATCACGATGGATACACTGATCTGTTTGTGGGTTCGCGTGTAAAGATGAACATGTTCCCGTATGCCAACCATTCCTGGGTAGTAGTAAACGATAAAGGTAATTTAAAGGCTGATCCGGAATTCCGGCTGAATTTGGGAATGGTAACAGATGCAGTATGGACCGATTATGATAATGACGGATGGCAGGATCTGCTTGTAGCGCGTGATTGGAACTCCCTGGTGCTTTTTAAAAACATGAATGGGAAAAAACTTGTACCTCAAAATATACCGTCTCTTGAAAGTATGCATGGTTTGTGGACATCAATTGCTGCCGGTGATTTTAATAAAGATGGTTATGAAGATTATATTGTAGGTAATCTGGGCAATAACAGCATGTTCACAGCAAGCGAAAAATATCCTATGAAGCTGTATGCGATCGATCTGGATAAGGATGGAACAATCGATCCTATTATTACTGGTTACTGGCCGGATAAAGACGGCAAAATGACTGAATACCCACTGGATTACCTGGATGAACTTCAAGCTCAGTCAGTTTACTTTAAAACACTGTTTTTAAATTATACCTCATTTAGTAAAGCATCATTTAAAGAAATGATGTCACCTAAAACTTTCGCGGAACTTGAATTCAGCCTTACAATAAATACTACGTCAAGTTATATTTTATGGAACGAAAAAGGAAAATTCCGCTGGGAGGAACTGCCTTCAGTAGTCCAAAACTCTCCGGTTACGAAAATAATTGTACAGGATATAAACGGTGATGGTTACCCCGATGTAATACTTGCCGGAAACGACTACACCTATGATGTGCCATTCGGGAATATGGATGCAAGCAAAGGGATAGTGTTACTGAATAAAGGGAAAAACCAGGTAAAAGGCCAACCTGTATTCGATGTTCTTACACCTACTCAAAGCGGATTGCTTTTACAGGGAATGGTTCAGTCAATGCTATATTTCAAAGGTGATACATCGCTTGTTGTAACTGGCTTCAACAGAGCTAAAGCAACTGTTTTTGAACATATTAAAAAATAAACCTTGTCCTATTCGGACTGGAGCTTATCTGTCCGACTTTTTCAGATTTTGCTTGCTTTCCTTTGTTTGGGACAGTCCCGGTAATTTCTTACGGATTTATAATTTCTTTTTTGTCTGTATTTTGGACATCCGATGTCCCTTGATTAGACAAGTAAAATCATATTATTTAAATAGCTCAACGTAAACTGGTGGCTTTCAGAAAGTAAAAAATTCTGGTACGATAATTGCTATAAATTTGAGAATAAAGGGTTTATTAACCTGACCTGAATGAAAATATGAGATATCTCAGATTATTTTTTTTCATTCTCTATGAACTGATATGTATTATAAGTTTTGGAGAGTCATTACCCCTTAAAAATGACTCGCTTAAATTTATTGAAAAAGTTTACTTGCATACTGACCGTAAAGTTTATTATTCTGGAGATGATATCTGGTTCAAAGCTTATCTTATTAATGCGTCTGAAAGATTTCTTTCCGACTTTAGCAGGAACCTGCATGTGGAACTAATTTCACCATCTTCAGATATTATTGATAGTCATATTTTAAAAATTGCAAACGGCCTTACAAATGGAGATTTTCATTTATCTGAAAAATTAAACTCAGGTGAATACCAGTTAAGAGCTTACACTAATTATATGCGTAATTTTGGTGAAGATTTGTTCTTCAGTAAGAGCATCATAATAATTAATCCATCTGATTCCACAAGTGCTTTTTTAGATAATAAAACTAATAATATTAAATTGGAATTAAGTTTCTACCCTGAAGGTGGTTCTTTAGTTGATAATATAACTTCTATTATTGCATTTAAAGCTGTAGATGAAAATGGGATGGGATGTGATGTAACAGGTGATATCTATTCATCAACAGGACAAATAATTACTTCTTTTAAGAGTATTCATAAAGGAATGGGAAGTTTTTCACTTTGTCCTTCTCCTGGAATATCTTATTTTGCATTAGTCAAAAATAGCCGCGGTGGCGAAATAAAAACTGACCTACCTAAAACATTTTCAACTGGTGTTGTCTTGAATATTTCAAAAAATCAGAAACACCAACTTTCGATTGCTTTTAGGACAAATGATCAGACGTTGCCCAGCTTTCTTGATCACGATTTATCGCTCAGCATTTCTGCACGCAAAATTCCGCTAATGTCCTATAGTTTAAGGATGAAATCTCTGAATAGTTTTTTCAATCTTCCGACTGATGACCTCCCGGATGGAATTGTAATGCTGACCCTGAGAGGACCAGATAGCATTCCTCTTTGTGAGAGACTTGTCTATATTCAAAATAATGACGATGTTAAGCTGAACCTCAAATCAAACAAAGTAGAATTTAAACAGCGAGATTCAGTCTCTGTGAATATTTCCTTTTCCGACAGTTCTGGCTTATCTGAAGAAGCCTTTTTGTCATTATCAGCAACTGATAATATTTTTACAGATAATTCTTCGCAATTCCCATCGAATATTTCTTCATGGTTTTTGCTAGAATCAGATGTAAAAGGCTTTGTAGAAGATCCGTCATGTTACTTTGATCAGTCAAATCCGGAAAGGTTGCAGGATTTGGATCGGTTACTTCTTACCCAGGGATGGCGTGATTTTCAATGGAAGTATAAAAACATCAAATATGAACCTGAAAATGGATTTACAATATCTGGAAGGGCGAGAAAAAAACTTGCAGATGTTTCATTAATAAATTCCAACGTGACAATTGGATTATTTCAGACTGGAAATCCATTAGTCAGAACTGTTACAACAGACTCCTCAGGCAGATTTTATATTAATGGGATAGATTTCAAAGGCAGAGCAAAAATTGTTGCAAGTATTTCAGATGATAAAGATAATCTTAAGGGTTTGTTAGTACTGGATACTCTCAAATACTCACCTGCAAAGGTTAATTACACTAAAGTCAGGTTACATTCATCAAAGATGGATGAATCGAAACATAATGATCAACAACCCGACAACTATTGGCAATTAGAAACCGAGACTATTCATAAGTTCATCATGTATTCCGAGATTAGCAATTCTATAAAAAGAAAATACAGATTGTCAGATACCATAAATATTGGAGAAGTGGATATTATGGCAAAACGGGATGATGCTCAGACTAATCATATAATTAGTAGCCGGAGTTTTTACATAAATCCGGACATTGAGTTAATAGTTACACCTGAGATGCAGCATTACAACAATCTCAGGAATTTAGTAAGATCAAAAATTCCACGCACTATTCCCAGAGGCTTTGGTAAAGCTGTGACTTTTTTTACAAATCCCATGTTACTTCTCGACGGTACAATAGTAGATCCGGAAATTATTATGTCAATTCCAATAAGATCGGTTGAAAGAATAGATGTTTTAACCCATCAGGACGAATATGCCATGTTTGGAAGTTACGGTTCGGTAAATATTACTAAACCACCTGATGGCGCAATTAACTTCATCACACGAGTGGGCGTTGATCCATCAGCATCCGTAATTTATCACTCTGCAAGCCGAAGCATTGATGGGTATTATGAACCACGTGTTTTCTATTCACCGACACACCATACAACTTTGCAGAAAGATTATAAACCTGATCTTAGGACGACTCTTTTCTGGGCACCAGAGATAAAAGCTGAAAACAAAAAAGATCTTGTTATAAATTTTTATAATTCCGATAAATCTTCCACAATAAAAATAACTGTTGAAGGTATTACAACAACAGGAATTCCTCTTTACAGAACGCTAACATACAAAGTACATTAATACGGAATTACTGGAGTTCTAATATAGAAAATCCTGAAGAAATGAGCCTTTTCATGTATAGTAGCAGAACACAACATTCAAATCGAAAGAGATGATAAAGTACTCGACCTTAATTATTTTACTATTCTCGATTTCTCTATACACAAACTTGAGTTTTCATTTTCTTTTTTAAATTGCAGTGAGATTTTCAATATTCAAACAGAATATGAGCGTGAATCAGCAATTGATTCCATGATGTGTCTTAAGTATATATCTTTCAATAATTCATTCACCATACCTGATGTTAGTGACAATAACGTCTTTAAAATTAAGAAAGTAGAATGGAGACAAGAAGGGGGCCCTTATTACGATCGTAGGTTGATAGATATGACTATTACAGCATTTTTTAGATAGAAATGGCAAAGCTGCCATAGTTAATGCAGTCTTTCTTTTATTTATTCCTCCCTGACAAGATCCCCCGATTTAAACCTGTAGTTTACAACCTCCTTGCATACATGACAGTCACGCAATGGTGAATTAATTGACCGTGTATAAACCTCTGCGGTGATGATCCTGTTCTTGATTCCGATAATCCTCATGCTTGATTCAATTGACCTGCTAAGTTCGAATTTCCCGTCCCTGTTGATAAGTATCAGAAGTTCGGGCGATTCAGTATCCTGCCCTGTCATATCCGACATGTATACTATCGCATCGGTGGTCGAATCTTCATCTATCTGACCAAATTTAATTTTTGAAGGATCAATTACATATTTAATCCGGTAAGCCTGGGTGAGAAGCAAATTAGAAGCGCTGTCCTGCACAGTGATTACGCCCATTGGATCAATGGTTTCTTTAGCTGTAGTAAATTTACTCCTGGTATATGTGATGGCAGCTTCAAGCGCCTTTTCCTTTAAAGATTTTTCCTTGATGTCACTATTTTTACATGAAAAGATCAGGGGAATAAGAAATATTATTAATAAACTCTTTTTCATAATTTAAGTATATCGGAATGCGTCAAATATATGAAAAAATCATTAAGTCTGTAAAGTCTGTAAAGTCTGTAAAGTCTTAAAGTCTATAAAGTCACTTTCGACTTTCTTTTTCGACTTTCCACTTTCAACTTTCTACTTTCGATTTTCCACTTTCGACTTACTTTGTATATTTCAACCTGAGGTCAATAGTTTTGTCGTAGATAAAATAACACGGTTTGTCACAAAGGTCTTTTTCATATCTTACCCGGGGCGTTGCGGAATCAACAGTTGTATAATAATTATCCCCAATATGGTAAGTTGCGGTAACTGTGTATTTTTTATTCATTGTTACAGAAATTGTTGTGGAAGAAGCTAATACATTAACCGAATTATATAATACGCTGTCTTCCAGATTTCCTTCAAATACTTTTACCAGTACAGGGTTTCCGGCATCAAAGTCAAGTTTAATTTCGAGATCAGTATTTACCGGCTCGTCCGCCAGACAGTCGGGACATTTTACAATAAATCCCTGATCTTCGCATGAGAAGAATACTATGGTTACAAGCAATAATAGTTTAATTTTTCTCATAATACCCGATTAATACCATTTCAGAATCTTTCTTTTTGGCCTGACTTTGTCAAAATATAAATTGTATGAAACCCCGAGTCTGAACCATATCGGGCCGGTGTGGTAAAAACCTGTATTCATGTAATTGACCCCCAGCGAAACCGCCAGATCGTTAAGTGTCCATGCAACTGCTACGGACGGTATTATCATGAACTTATTCGCCGGCGTAAAAAGTGTTCCTTTAAGCTGATCACCAAAGCGATATCCTGCTGAAAGCGACGTCGACAGCTCAAAATTTCCTCTGAAAGGATTGTTAGTGAGAGCATAATTTTTAAAAATTCCTGCATAGGCTACAGACCCCTTATCGAAGTATTGATACAGCTGATGTTCCGATTGTTTGACAAGCACTCTGGTATACCACAATTTGGTGTCAACACCCATTAAGAAACCTGCATTTAGAAAAGGTTCTCGGAAGGAGAAACTCACTCCGGAGTAAATATCATGCAAAAAAAACCTGGTAGAGACCATTACATCCACCTGGTCAATTGCATATTTTACTTTACCGGGTATATTATTTTCCTGAAGGATCGGAAGAACGTCTTTTCTTTGGTATTTTGATGCCACAAGATAAGGATTCAGAGCTCTGCTATCCTGAGTGACCCATTTATTCCCGTTTTTCAGGAGAAATTTTGTTGCATCGGTCTTGTCAGAAATAATTGTAAGTGACAGAGCATTCTGTTTCAGATTATTTATTGCATAGATATTGGCGCCTTTTTTCATCAACATATCCATAATCAGGGTGTCTCCATTAATAGCAGCCATTAGAAAAGGAGTATAACCTTCATTATCTTTTGCTTCAATATCCGCACCATTTTGCATGAGGAGATCCGCTATATCAGCATTACCGGCCCATACTGAACCAAGAAGAGGAGTAGTGCCATCGTTGGTTCTTTTGTCAACGGAAGCATCATAATAGAGCAACATATCGGCTATCTGAAAGTAATCATATACTGATGCATAGTGGAGAGGTGTGGCTTTGTACCTGTCGGTGCTGTCTATATCTGCTCCGGCTCTTATCAGAGCTTCAGTAATTTCAGCGTTTTGATTCTTTACCGCGATAAATAATGGCATATCTCCAACAATGGTCTTTTTGTTGGGATCAGATCCGTAATCAAGCAGTAATTTTGCCGCTTCAGTACGATTATTTGAAACAGCGAATATTAAAGGTGTTACGCCCTGTTGAGTTTCGGCCAGTACATCGGCGCCTTTTATAATGAGCCTGTTGATTTCGCCGGTGTAACCTTTCGACGCCGCAATCATAAGGTTATAATCAAGAGCTCCATCATAAATTGCAGGAATATAATCGGTTGTGTCGTATGCAATTGTATCATTCGCCGCCCTTTGGGCGAACATATTCACAGATAGTAAAATCAAAACAATAGTGAAAAGAATCTTTATATCTTGTAGCCTGGTAGACACCATAGATTACAAAGTTAATTTTTTGAATCTTTTAAGGTAAATATTTAGAGAAAATTAATTGTCTTATAAAGCGGGAAAATACTTAATTGTATTTAAATCGATATGTCAAAATAATGCAGCGTATAATTTATAAGGATAATTTCAGTTATATAGTCTACAATAATAAAGGGTTTGTCAAAAAACATTAACCAAATTAGCAATTTTTATTAAAATCCTGTTTCGTGGAGAAAAATAGTTTTTATTTTTGTCATGTGAAAAGTGAAAAGAATGTGGGCCGCATAAGCAAGATATTATTTGTTACCCTTCTATTTTTACTGGTAAGTTTTAACCGCGGTCCGGGAGCAGGAGAGAATACTGTTGTTCCCGTTGACAAACTGGTACCCAGCAATGTCAGGCTGACAAATAAAATTTCCTCGGGAAGCGAATTTGCCGGAATAGAGAAAATCGTAAATTCATTTCTCAGGAGATGGTCTATCGCCGGCGCCTCAATAGCTATCGCCAAAGACGGAAAACTGGTTTTTGCCCAGGGATTTGGTTATGCTGATACAGCTTTAAAAACTGAAACCCAGCCTTACAGCCAGTTCAGAATCGCGAGTATCTCAAAACTTGTCACTGCTACAGCCATTATGAAACTACAGGAAGAAGGACGATTGTCTATAAATGACACTGTATTTGGACCCAGAGGTATTCTTAATGACCCTTTTTATAGCGAACCAAAAGACAAAAGAGTCTATAATATTACTGTGGCAGAGTTGCTCAGTCATGAAGCGGGTTGGACGCAGAGGTATGGGGATCAGATGTTTATGCCTTTGGTAATTGCTGAAAAGATGGGAGTTAAACCACCCGTCGACACCAAAACCATAGTGAAATTTGTTCTTGGTAAAAGACTTAATTATACCCCGGGAACAGCACGGGCTTATTCAAATCTTGGTTACAGCATACTAGGCCTGATAATCGAAAAAGTGTCGAATATGCCATATGAGGATTTTTGCCGTAAAGAAATATTTGAGCCTCTTGGTATTTATGACATGAAAATTGCAGGGAATCTTCCTTCAGAAAAGTCTCCTTTTGAAGTCACTTATTATGAACCTTCTGATGTTGCTTTGAAACCATCAATTTATGGAACAGGGGAGATGGTTACTCCAAGTTATGGAGGAAACGATATCAGATCGCTTGGAGGAGCCGGTGCATGGGTTGCAACTGCTCCCGATCTTATGCGGCTGTTGCTGGCAGTTGACGGATTTAGCTCGCGACCAGATATTTTAAGTCGCCAAAGCATAAGTTTCATGACTGATAATAATAATGGCTTTGCTCCTGTAGGATGGAAGGCAACAGTTATGAATGGAACCTGGTGGAGAACAGGATCTTTCCCGGGGAGTGCAGGTATGATGAAAAGGCAATCAGATGGCTTATCATGGGTAGTCCTTTTTAATTCAAGCGCCTGGAATGGTCCGGAAATATATTCATATATAAGCAATATGATGAATAAGGCAATTTCAAAAATAGATCCCTGGCCTGATACCGATCTTTTTGATTACTCAGTTCCTGTTCCTCTGAAAACGACTTTAACAGAACTTTCAACTAAATAATAATGTGTTTCACAGTAAATGTGAATCTGATCAGGGAAGAATTGGAAAACCGTTATGGTGCCACATTAATTGATCCTGATAGCTACAGACCAAGTTATTATTATCATGCGTTCGCGCTTCCCTCTATGCCGGCAATCTGTTCAGGCGAAACATCACGGATAAAGTTGCTGCAATGGGGTCTTATTCCTGCATCCACTCCAAACATCGATCAGGCAAATATCATAAGATACAAGACCTTTAATGCCAGAGCGGAGAGCCTCGATACGAAACCATCATTTTCCACTGCTTTCTCCTCAAAAAGATGTGTAATTCCGGTCAAAGGTTTTTTCGAATGGCAGCATGTAGGGAAGAATAAAATTCCCTGGTATATTTATAATGCTGAAAATGAGATATTTTCGCTGGCCGGAATTTACGATAACTGGGTTGAGAGTACAACTGGTGAGGTTTTCAGCACTTTCTCAATTATTACAACTGAAGCAAATGATCTTCTGGCAATGATACACAATTCAGAAAAGCGTATGCCCGTTATCCTTGATAAAAAATCTGAAGTGAAATGGACCGATCTTTCCCTTTCTCATGCTGATGCTCTGAATCTCTTAACCCCATGTCCATCTGAAATACTCGGGGCTCATACTATCAGCAAACTTATCAACTCAAAATCCATTGATCTGAATACACCGGAGGTGATAAAACCGTATGCTTATCCAACGGAGAATCTGCTTTTCTGAATTTTGGCTCCCTTCCCCTAATTGACCCATAACAACCTGTCATCCCGAATGAAGCGCAGCGGAATGAGGGATCTCCTATAGTTGTCACGATACCTGGTGTGCAAATATTTTTAATATATTCTACTAACGACATTTTTCTGTAACTCATACATTTACAGATCAAAACGTTTTTCTTAGGTATAATCAATACCAACGGAGATCCCTCACTTCGTTACTAATGACAACTTCTGTAAATTTCTCATTCTCAGATCAAAACGCTTCATCAAAAATTCAGGTTAAACGATAGGAGATCCCTCACTTCGTTACTAATGACAACTTTCTGTAAATTTCATCATTCTCAGATCAAGAACGCTTCATCAAAAATCTCAGGTTAAACGATAGGAGATCCCTCACTTCGTTCGGGATGACAAATTCATTGAGGTCAATAGGGGAAGGGATGGCAATTTTGCACAGCAAAATTGCCATCCCTTCCCCTAATTGACCCATAACAACCTGTCATCCCGAATGAAGCGCAGCGGAATGAGGGATCTCCTATAGTTGTCACGATACCTGGTGTGCAAATATTTTTAATATATTCTACTAACGACATTTTTCTGTAACTCATAAATTTACAGATCAAAACGTTTTTCTTAGGTATAGTCAATACCAACGGAGATCCCTCACTTCGTTACTAATGACAACTTCTGTAAATTTCTCATTCTCAGATCAAAACGCTTCATCAAAATTCAGGTTAAACGATAGGAGATCCCTCACTTCGTTCGGGATGACAAATTCATTGAGGTCACATAGGGGAAGGGATGGCAATTTTGCTGTGCAAAATTGCCATCCCTTCCCCTAATTGACCCATAACAACCTGTCATCCCGAATGAAGCGCAGCGGAATGAGGGATCTCCTATAGTTGTCACGATACCTGGTGTGCAAATATTTTTAATATATTCTACTAACGACATTTTTCTGTAACTCATACATTTACAGATCAAAACGTTTTTCTTAGGTATAGTCTATACCAACGGGGATCACTCACTTCGTTACTAATGACAACTTCTGTAAATTTCTCATTCTCAGATCAAAACGCTTCATCAAAATTCAGGTTAAACGATAGGAGATCCCTCACTTCGTTCGGGATGACAAATTCATTGAGGTCACATAACAACCTGTCATCCCGAATGAAGCGCAGCGGAATGAGGGATCTCCTATAGTTGTCGCGATACCTGGTGTGCAAATATTTTTAATATAGGAACAAAATTTCGTAGGAATGTGGGGTCGTTTATTGCGCCACAAACTGGTACGTAATTGTCCCGATCTCTATCTTTGGTGAATTTGCATCAGGATTAAACCTCGAAGCTAATGCCGTATTTATGGCTGTTTCAATCAGACAGGGATCAGAAGCCGTGCTTTCCCTTTCGGCAATCTGTGCTTTCTGCACATTACCGTTCTGATCTACTTCAATTGAAAGAACCACTTTCCCTGATCCCTGGCATTTATATATTGGAATGGGGAGATAAAGATGGTTCCTGCCTATTAAGTCATAATATATTCTGGTGGGACCTTTATAATTAGCTGCCATTTCCTCCGCTTGTCCCGGTTTAGTTTTCACATCCTTCGCCATTGTGTCTTTCTGAGAAGTAATATTTTCGGTGCCTTCACTCTGTTTAGAGTTCTTTTGTTCATCAATAAAATTATCAGTACCGAGTTTTCCGCTCTTTATCAGTTCTTCCTTCACTTTATCGATGTAATCTTTAGGGTTTATCTTTTCGGTGGGTTTACTTGCAAGATTCCTTGCGATGTTCAGCATTTCTTCATCGCCCTTGAGTACATTTTCAACAGACGTCGGAGTTTTTTCAGCTGGTTTTTCTGCTTTTGGGGCAATCATCTGTTCTGGGGCAAGCTCAACTTCATAGTTTGTTGCCATTTTCTTTTCCAGGGACCTCAACTGCAGCGATACGAAAATTATCCCTGCAATCAGATGTATTATAATTGTCCCCAAAATACCAGTCAGTTTACCATCAATCTTTCTCATACCATGCGAAATTATAAATTATTATCGATGCTGAAATTTATTAGTACTTAATATACACGATTGCAGACTATAATCTTGCCTTTGCAAAAACTGTGTACACCCTGATTTTCTCCAAGATGTTGTTAAAGGCTAAAAAACCTGATCCAAAGAGAATTTATTAACTTTGTGCTCATAAATTCATTGTTTTACAGTTTTGCGTTAATTGGTGCAACACTGTCGAACTGACTTAATCCATTTCTATATAGTAATATAATGAAAAGAGAATTAATCCTTGAAATAATCCAGGAACGATGGAGTCCATACGCATTTTCTTCTGCTCCTGTGGAAGAATTTAAAATAAAGGCAATGTTTGAAGCAGCCAGCCTTGCCCCCTCATGTAATAATGAACAACCATGGATGTTCGTTTATGCTACTCAGGATGAAAAAGTATTCAATGATTATGTCGGTTTCCTTGTGGAAGGGAATAAAATATGGGCCAGTCATGCCTATGCTCTGGCAATAAGTATGGCCCGTACTAAGTTCACCTTTAGCGGTAAACATAACAGGTTTGCATTTCATGATACCGGGATGGCTGTAACTAATCTATTATTACAAGCAACGGCGCTTGATGTATATGTGCACCAGATGGGAGGATATTCAGTTGAAAAGGTGAGAGAGTATTTTAAACTGGGTGAAGATATTGAACCGATAGCGATGATTGCAATTGGTTATCTCGGGGATGGTTCCTCACTGCCTCCGGAAATCCTGAAAAGGGATGAAAACAGAAGGCCCAGAAAATCAATCAGTGAATTTGTCTTTAAAAACTCGCTTGATAATCGGGCTTTTTGATCGAAGAAATTTAAAATCTCTTAGTCACAGAATATCACCGATAAGTAATAAGCTAAGGGTGTATAAGCCTTTGTGACCATTTGTGACTCCTTTGTGCCCCTTTGTGGTTAATGGATTTCTGACTATGGCGGCTCGTGAGAGGGGTTATAATAGGAGCAGGTATCTAATTGTCCTTCTTAGCTTTCTTTATCTTCTTTCTCACCTTTGCATTCTCAGGTTTTGTGAACTTCTGATTTTTGAACAAGCCGTTCTTTATTCCCTTTATAAATTTTGACCAGGCAAAGGGATTAAGAAGGTTGTTGATTGGATATTGCCCGCGTGTAGCCATTGCATTGAATGTCTGTTCCATAGCATACCTGTAACCCGCTTCGGGAGATACTACTCCAACAGTATTGTTTTGATTTGCAATTGCAACGTAAATTGACGCAATATTATCATTCATATTTTCAATTATCGGATCAACCGGCCTTGGTTTTGTTATGTCTTTAATAAAATCGCTGTAATTCTTCCAGGGCATAATATTCACCTCTTTAATGGGGATAGTATCTATTGCCAGTACTATGTCAACTTCACAATGTTTTTCAGTGTAATCAACTGGTATTATTGTGTGATATCTTTTGAATCCAAGGGCTCTGAAGAAAATAGTATCGCCCGGAGTACTTGTGATAGAATAGATTCCAGATCTCTCACTCAGTGTCCCCTTCTTGAGTTTTTTTGATACAACAGCTACCCCCGCAACAGGTCGGTAAAACTCATCAGTAACCATACCATTTACCTGCACATATTTAACATCTTCAATGGTTTGGCCCAGACTTCCCAAAACCGAAAGAAAGAAAAGAAGAGCTGTATATAAAAATCTGTTCAATTGATCCGTATAATAATTAGCGATGCAAAATAAACATAATTGAGTGTATTGGTATAAACATTTAACTATATTTTAACTAGTCAAACTTACACAGACAAACGCTGTTCTTATATGAATAGTTTAGCAAAACCCTGTAGACAATATAATTATCCATTTTCCTAAATTATTCAGGTGATAATAAAACTCATACTTATTTCTGGAAAATATTCCAATATTTGCATCCGGGTTTGCCAGGTAATAATTCCTTATTTATATTGTTGATCTATCAGCTGACCCATAAACCATTTTAAAAGTTACGTAATTTATATGGAAAAACTTTTATTGCTTGGTGATGAAGCGATTGCACAGGCCGCCCTGGATGCCGGATTAAGCGGAATGTATGCATATCCGGGTACGCCTTCAACCGAGATTATGGAATACATACAATCCTCTCGTCAGGCTGCAGAACAAAAGGTTCACAGGGAATGGTCGTCAAACGAGAAAACTGCAACTGAAGCAGCTCTGGGTATGTCATACGCCGGTAAGAGAGCAATGGTAGCTATGAAGCACGTTGGCCTGAATGTGGCAGCGGATGGTTTTATTAATTCTGCAATTACAGGTGTCAGCGGAGGCCTTATTGTGGTTTCAGCTGATGATCCATCGATGCATTCATCTCAGAATGAACAGGATTCAAGATTCTATGGGAAATTTGCCTTCGTGCCGTGTTTTGAGCCTTCAAATCAGCAGGAGGCATATGACATGATATTTGATGCGTTTGAAGTATCGGAAAAATATAAAGTTCCTGTGCTCTTCAGAATTACTACGCGTCTTGCCCATTCCAGAGCCAGTGTCAGTACGAAGGGAATTTTACCGCAAAAGCCGCTTTCCATTCCGTCAGATCCGCTTCAATTTGTACTTCTTCCGGCGATAGCACGAAAAAAATATAAATTACTGTTATCAACATATGAATCACTAAGGTACGAAAACCGAATATCAAAGTACAATTGGTTTAAAGACGGGAAAAACCGGGAACTTGGCATTATTGCCTGTGGGATCGCAACCAATTATCTGCTTGAAAATACCAGGGACCTTCCGTATGATTTTCCTTTGCTTAAGATCTCAGCATACCCATTCCCGAAAGATCTGATTAAAGACATCACGGGAAGATGCAAAGAGATTCTGATCCTTGAAGAAGGAGCGCCTGTCATTGAGGAGGCCTTGAGAGGCATTCTTGATGAAGGAATGAAGATATACGGAAGACTTGACGGAACTGTTCCGCGTGATGGCGAGTTAAATCCTGTAATTGTTGCCAAGGCAATCGGTTTGCCGGTGAGTTATGGGAAAGATATTCCTTCACTTGTTCGTATGAGACCACCTTCATTCTGTAATGGGTGCGGACATGGTGATATGTTCAATGCTCTTAATGAAGCTATAAAACCAAGTGGTCCGGGACATGTTTTCTCCGATATTGGCTGTTATACACTGGCAGCGCTTCCTCCATACAATTCAATAAATTCATGTGTTGATATGGGCGCCTCAGTTACAATGGCAATCGGAGCGTCAGATGCAGGTTTATTCCCATCAGTAGCAGTGATCGGCGATTCGACCTTTACTCATTCAGGTATGACCGGATTGCTTGATGCTGTCGTGAAAAATTCACCGGTAACCATCATTATATCTGATAATTCAACAACAGGCATGACCGGTGGTCAAAAATCGCAGGCAACAGGCAGACTGGAAAAAATCTGCGAAGGCATCGGTGTAAGCAGGGAACATCTCAGGGTTATAATACCATTGCGCAAAAATCATGACGAAAATGTCAGGATTATGAAAGACGAATTTGAATATAAAGGAGTCTCTGTGATAATCGCTTCGCGTGAATGTATTCAGACTGCAACAAGAAGAAAAAAATCCGAAGTATAATTTTGCGGGGACATTGGCGTAATGTCCATTTTTGCATAGATAAACATAATTAATATGAAGTGCGATATTATTTTATCGGGAGTAGGAGGACAGGGAATCCTGTCCATTGCATCAGCAATAGGATTAGCTGCAATCTCAAATGATCTCTGTCTGAAACAGTCGGAAGTACATGGGATGAGCCAGCGCGGGGGTGATGTTCAGTCGCATCTGCGTATTTCAGATAAACCGGTATTGTCTGACCTGATACCTTATGGAAAGGCTGATCTTATAATTTCAGTGGAACCTATGGAATCCCTGAGATATCTTCCCTGGCTTTCTGAAAAAGGGTGGCTTGTCACAAATTCAAATGCGTTTATTAATATTCCTGATTATCCATCTCTGGAGGAAATACTGAATGAGATTAGAAAAACTAAAAATCATATAATTATTGATGCAGACAACATCGCAAAAACGTCAGGATCTGCGCGATCAGGTAATATGGTCATACTTGGTGCAGCTTCTCCGCATATCGATTTACCATTCTCAAGTCTGGAGGACGCTGTGAAAAAACTCTTTGAGAAAAAAGGAGCCCAGGTTGTTGAAGCAAACCTTAAAGCACTTAATGCCGGAAAAGAATCCTCCTTGAAGGCGAGGTTTTAAAATCATTTTAACCGCAAAGCACTCAAAGTTGGCGCGAAGTTAGCAAAGTCAAATAATGCAATTAACTCTTTGCGTACTTTGCGAAATTTCTTTGCGACCTCTGCGGTTAATGGATTTTGAATTTGTAAACACAGATATAATAAATCTAAAATCGGAAAGCTGCATTCAGATAAATTGCATGAGTCGTTTGCTTTCCTGTTTCATATGGATTTGTCATCCGGTAATTAAGTGACATCTTAAGATTATCACTGAACATATGCTGGAATCCTCCGACAAAATAGGTTGCATCTTTTGCATGGTCCCATTGTATATCGTTCCCCGGCATAACAACTGATGCTGTATAGTCATATCTTCCAAAGATCTCTGACTTATCGTTTAGAAAGATTGATCCCGTACCCGATATTCCCCAGACATTATGCCCGGCGACCAGGTCGAGGTTGGATCGGTAAGTTGCCTCTGCCCCAAAACTAAATTTCTCATTTTTATATCCGGCAAATGCAAGGTATGTTGATTGCCATATGCCTTGTGGTTTCATTATATCACTATAGATCTTGAAGACAGCATTGAAAGGTGTTTTTATTATTAAACCGACTGCAGTTCTGAGACTATTATCAACCTGGACATTTGTATAACCTTCGCCGTTAAGCAAGGATAAATCGACCTTAATAAGATCACTGATCTGATAATCAACAACAACTCCCAGATCAGCCACGGAACAATAACCATATGTAGACTGAAATTCGGGTCCGAGGTACCTCTTTCCCCAGAATCCCTGCTGATAATCTTCGTAGCGAGTATTCACCATTCCAAAATTCACAGTCAGCCTGTCCCTGGAGTACTTAACAGAGGCCTCCCTGAAATAGGCATAACGTTTTGGTACAGATCCGGGTGCCAGATCTTCAGGGTTTCCTAAATTTATTATAGCGGTTGCAGAAAAATTTCCGGCCGGAGTATAATTGTAACCCAGATAAACCCTGTCCAGTCCAAACCCTGTTGTTTTTGAGGAATCGTTGACATTATAATGGAAATTTGTAAAAATTTCAACAATAGGTTTGCCTGAACTGGTCACTGTCTGTGAATCAACAATCTGACAAAAAACAGTAAAAGAGATCAGTAAAGGCAGGTATCTTTTCATTGTAATTATTCACAGGTTTAGGTCCGACAAATGTAAAATTTTAAAATATATACTACGATGTAATAAATAATAATTTCTTACGTTAAATACTAAACCTGACAATAAGACTCTGTCTCGTTGTCAAGACAAATTCTAAATTAGTTATTGCGACAGAAGTAACTAATCAATTTTTTCCCCTTATAAAAATTATGTTTTATTATTACACATCCTAAAATTTTAATTGATTTATGCTGAAACGTCTTTGGTATGTTTTCGTAATTATTACTTTTTCGCTCATTGCAAACGGGCAAAAAGCTGATTTTAAAGCTGCTGAGAAATATCGTGCTGAAAATCTAGTGCCTAAGTACGGAGATCTGAGTGTAAATGCCAACTGGATTGAAGGTTCGGATATTTTCTGGTATTCTTATAAAACATCAGCGGGGAAGAACTTTTATTATGTGAATGCCTCTGCGAAGACGAAGAAATTGATGTTTGACAGTAAATATATGGCAGCTGAACTACGCAAGCTCACCACACATCCTTATAATGAACTTGACCTGCCAATCAATGATATTAAGTTTCTGAATAAGAGCACATCAAGGTTTACCTTTAAAATAGATTCCCTGAGTTTCCTGTTTGATATCAACACGCAGAATCTGAAATCTCTTGGCAGGGCACCTAAGGACAAAATAAAGCACTCATGGGCGACCTATTCTCCCGACAGTACCATGATAGCGTACTGTAAAAACTACAATCTGTTCATTATGAAAGCCAAAGATGTCGACAGCACCGAGATTCAATTGACGTCGGATGGAGAGTGCTATCACAGTTATGCCCAAAATGAAGAAGATACCTGCAGAAATAAAAAAATTAAAGCAAGTATGGTGTGGTTTAAGAATTCTAAAAAATTCTATGTTGAAAGATCTGATGAAAGAAAGGTAAAGGATCTTTATGTTATTAATGTTCTGGCGCAACCTCGTCCGAAACTGGAAACTTATAAGTATTCAATGCCCGGGGATGAATTTGTTCCGCAGCCTGAACTGATTATTTTTGATGTTGCTTCAAAGAAGCGTACCGACGTTGATATCAGCAAATGGAAGGACCAGACGATAAACGTGGAATGGACTTCCCAGAAAAAAGCTGATAAACTGATATTTATCCGCAAAGACAGATTATTAAAAAATCTGGATGTTTGTCTCGTCAATACGGAAACCGGAGAGCTGACAGTCCTTTTCAGCGAAGAAAGCAGCCCTTATTTCAATAATGAGTATTCCAGGCTGTCTGTCCTGAATGAAGGTAATGATCTGATATGGTGGTCAGAAAGATCAGGTTGGGGGCAGCTCTATCTGTATGATGGCAAGGGCAGGCTAAGGAATCAGATCACTAATGGTTATTTTGTTACCGGAAGAATTGAACAGATTGACACACTGGGAAGAGTTGTATATTTCGAAGCATTCGGGAGAGAACCGGGGGTTCATCCATATTACAGTATGAAATATAAGGCTTCAATTGACAGGGGAGAAATAACGCTGCTCACAAAAGAGCATGCTAACCATTCCTTTAGCATGTCAAAATCTGCTAAATTCTTTGTAGATACCTATTCAACGGTAGACCAGATTCCTGAATCAGTTGTGCGTGATAATAATGGAAATATTGTTCTGGATCTTGAAAAAGCCGATCTGTCGCAGTTATTTAAATGTGGCTGGAAGATGCCTCAGACTATAGTTGTAAAAGCAAAAGATGGCGTTACTGACCTTTATGGGGTAATGTATAAACCTTTCAATTTTGACTCTACGAAGAAATACCCGGTTATATCTTATGTATATCCCGGACCCCAGACCGAATCGGTTCAGTACTCCTTCACTGTTTCCGGAGGTAAAAATGTGGCTCTTGCCCAACTTGGATTTATTGTCGTAAATTTCGGACACAGAGGCGGTAGCCCGATGAGAAATAATTATTATCATACTTTTGGATATAGTGATTTGAGGGATTATCCGCTTGCTGACGATAAATATGGCATTGAACAATTGGCTGACAGATACAAATTTATTGATATAAACAGGGTTGGAATATATGGTCATTCAGGAGGAGGATTTATGTCTACAGCGGCAATACTTTCATATCCCGATTTCTATAAGGTGGCTGTTTCTTCTTCAGGAAATCATGATAATAACATTTATAACCAATGGTGGGGTGAAACTCATAATGGGGTCACTGAAATTGAAACTGTTAAAACCGAAAAAGCAGAAGCAATGGATAATCTCCATATGAAGAAAGGGAGCGCGATAACTTTCAAAGGGGAAGTAGAAAAGAACCAGGATATTGCCAAAAACCTGAAAGGCTATTTATTGCTTGTGACGGGAGATATCGATAATAACGTACACCCGGGGAATACTCTGAGAGTGGTAGATGCACTTATAAAGGCAAATAAAAGGTTTGATTTCTTAATGCTGCCGGGGGAGCGACACGCATACGGAGACGATACGCCATATTTTGACAGAATAATGTGGTATTATTTCGCCCAGCATCTGCTCGAAGATTACAGGACTAATGTCGATCTGCTTGAGTTTGGACAAAATTAACCCGGATATAAAATTAACTATGGACGATTCCGCTGCAAAAGCAGAAAAATTTCTTTCAGTATCATCTCAGTACAAACTTGGTAAACTGATAACGGAAGCATCTCATCCGTATACTCGTGACCTCTCGCACCTTGCTGTAAATGATACAGTTGAGGCTATCCAGAAACTGAAAGAACTCGACAACACTGTTTTAAAGGTATTCTCTGAGAAAATGCCACAGATTCTCTATCTGAGAGATAAGATAAGGGATACTCTGGATGCCGGTAATGATGTCTATTTCGTCGGATGCGGGGCTACCGGAAGATTGTCGCTGACAATCGAAACTCTGTGGCGACAGGTAAATCGTGGCAAAGATCTTGAAAACAGGGTTTTCAGTTTCATGTCGGGTGGTGATGTTGCGTTGATCCGTTCAATTGAGAATTTTGAAGATTATCCTGCCTATGGAGCAAGGCAGTTAATGCAGTCCGGATTTAAAGACGGTGATCTGCTGGTTGCTACAACTGAAGGAGGAGAGACTCCTTTTGTGATAGGCGCAACTGAAAAAGCAGCTGAAATTTCAAAAAGAAAACCATTTTTCCTGTACTGCAATCCTGATGATATTTTAAGTGAAGTTGCGGAAAGATCGAAAAAGGTTATCCTGAACAAGGATATAGAAAAGGTCAATCTCACCGTCGGACCGATGGCTGTTACGGGAAGCACCAGAATGCAATCTTCAACAATTTTGCTGGCAGTGGCCGGCGCTGCACTTTTTTATAGCAGTTCTGATGATGAATCAATCAGAAATGAAATTAACAACTTTGTAAAGTTTTGGTGGTCAACTGATATCAGCTTCATCGAAAAATTTATACTCAGGGAGTCAGATTACTATATTCACGGTGATTACCTTTTGTATGAAACAGATAATCATCTCGGGATCACCGTAATTACTGATACAACAGAAAGATCGCCCACCTTCAGCCTTTTCCCGTTTGAGAATGTTAAAGAGAAAGATGACAAACTTTCATTATGTTATCTTTACATGCCACAGAGTAAATCGAGTGTTGAGGCTTGGAAAAAACTATTATGGAGAGCGCCAAGAACTCTGGAATGGCCCGATATTAACGGTATCGCTTCGATGGAAAGATTACTTGGTTTTGATTTCAGTGCAAATGTTCTTCCCAGAAGAGAGAAACAGAAAAAATCTATCAGACAACATATTTTTAAAATACTTGATAGCGATAACGGAATTAACTTTGCAATGGATGATGAGAATCAGTCATTCTTTATACCGTTTGAAAGCCCTCTTTTTAAACACCTGGTCCTTAAAATGATAATGAATACCCATTCTACTCTTATTATGGGAAGACTCGGAAGATATGAAGGGAATGTTATGACATATCTCAGAGCCAGTAATAATAAATTAATTGACAGGGCTATAAGATATATCGATATGATCCTTGCTGAGAAAAAGATAGTTCTTTCATATAGCGAACTATGCTATACTCTTTTTGAAATGCTTGAAAAAACTCCTTCTGATCAGTCGATTGTTCTTGCAACAGTTGCTGAAATTGAAAAACGTAAGTTACTGACATAATATTTTAACTTTGCGTACTTTGCGGATGCTTAAAAATTTCAATATGATTGATATGAAAAAATTCAGATTACTGGTAATTTCTGTTTTCATTTTATTTTCAACTGCTGTAATGGCACAGGAAACAAAAAAAATATATGATCCGTCTCTTGATGGTATGAAACAGATAAAAGATGCAGTTGCGGAAGCAGGTAAACTGAATAAACATGTACTTATACAATATGGCGGAAACTGGTGCCCATGGTGCATCAGATTCGATGCATTCTGCAAATCAGATACTTCAATAATGAAGATTATTTCTGAGAATTATGTTCCTGTCAAACTAAATTATGATCCGGCTAACAAGAACCTGGCTTCAAATGAATTTCTTGGAAATCCGTCAAGATTCGGATTCCCGGTCTTCATTATAGTCGATGGGAAGGGTAAAGTCATTCATATACAGGACAGCGGACTTCTTGAAGAAGGAAAGGGGTACAGCAAAGAAAAGGTGGTGCGTTTCTTCACTAACTGGACCCCAAAAGCATTGATACCTGAGGTTAAAAAATAATTTAAGTAATAAGTAAGAGGCTGTCTGACATTCGTAGGGACGTTGCATTTAACGTCCCTACTTTTGAGCGGACAGCCTCCTTTTCACATGGAAATGCAGCGAGACATTTTCCTGGAATCTACTCCTCATCTTTTGCAGGTTGACCCTTGCCTGCTTTTTCACCGTTTCTCAGGAGGACAAGATCACTTAGCACAATCTCAGTAATGTACTTTGTCGCTCCCTTTTTGTCTTCATAGTTCCGATATACAATTCTTCCTTCAACAGCCACTTCCTTGCCTTTTTTCAAAAACCTGTCTGCAACATCAGCAAGTCCATTCCAGGCAACGATATTGTGCCATGTTGTTTCAGTAATTCTCTGACCTTCAGAATTTTTAAACCCGTCTTTTGTAGCAAGAGTAAAATGTGCTACTTTTTTCCCGGTTTCAATTGTCTTAGTTTCCGGATCCTGACCAAGATTTCCAATGAGTGTGACTCTGTTTGTTAATGAACTCATGACTTTAAGTTTTTAGTTTAACATAGAATAAAATTCTTAGCAAACTTAAGTCATGCTCCCAACCTGATCCGGTTAGTAATCGTTTATATATGCTTCGAAAATAATTATAATCGTTTGTACCCGTTTAGAAATGGCTTACATGGACATTATCAGGTAGTTAATGGTTAAAATCTGATGGATAAAAAGAAATATATAAAAAGTGAATTACTGAAGTTTGTTTTTAATTATTCTGACAAGTTAATTTTCAATAAGAATTATTAGTAAACCGTTAACTTAATATTACCCGATTTGTTATACTTCCGGAAGCCTGTATAATCTAAACTTTATTATCTATGAAAGCAAAATTCCGGATCGGTGATTTAGTTGTTACCAAGAATAAGAACCCGCAAATGAAAATAGTCGACGATAAACTTGGTGTCGACAAAAACAAAAACAAAGTCTTCAATGGATTCTATATATGTGCCTTTTTGAGTATGGAGCTTTTAGCCCGTATTGTACTGCCTGAAGAGGATATATATCCGGCTATATGAAATGGATCATGACTTTCGTGGTCTGAACAGCGTACACAATCCAATGTATGTGGTTTTAGTTTCCTGATAGTTACACTCTGCGTTCGATTAATGTAGACCGACCTCGAATCAGCATTTTTTACTGTATTAATCTTTAACAACTTTATAATGGTTATTAAGAAAAAAGAGAACCACTGTTTATAACTTGTTACTAATTGTCATTTTTTGAGATGAACTAAGAAAAACTTCTAATGTTTTGTTGGCATGGGAAATGCAGAAATTGTTTTAATTACTCAATTAGCTGGACCAGTCAGTGTAACAGGGGATGAAGATTATCCGCCTGTAACATATTATGGTGCAACAAACGGACGGGTTTTTGCAATATTCCCGAAGCCAGAGCATCATTCCAATTCATTATATTTTATTTTAGTTGTCTGCACGAGACTTTATTTTTTATTCGAGAGAAAGGAAGTTTATATACTGAAAGAGAGGTGGAGAAAGCTTGAAAACTTTGAAAAGGAACTCCGTCTCTACAGCCATAATGTTTTGCATGTACTAAAAAGAACTAAAACTCATCAGGAGGCGGAAGATTATCTGAATTCGATACTTAATCTGAATATTAATTAATCGCCCTTAAAGTTCAATTTTTCCTTTTGACCCAAAGGGATTCCTGGTCTTACATATTTCAAAAATGGTTTATGGTCTATATCAATAGATTATAATTTGTATTTTTCATATCTTTATGGAAACATTAGTGCTGTGGAAAAGAAATGTCTCGATTGCGGCGATATCTTAAGGGGCCGTACCGATAAAAAGTTCTGTTCTGATCAGTGCAGGAATAATTATAATAACAGGCTTAACCGCGACTCAAATAATTTTGTCAGAAATGTTCATGGCCTGCTAAGAAAGAACAGAAGGATACTATCAGATCTTTATTCGGATGGCAAAATAAAAGTTCATAAAGATGCTCTGTTTGCCCTTGGATACAATTTCAGCTTTTTCACCCATGTGATAGAAACATCCAATGGGAATACTTTCCATTTTTGTTTTGAGTATGGGTACTGTGAAACAGGGGAAGATTTCCTCGAGCTTAGACAGAACAGCCAGTATATTGATTATCAATAAGAATTTCGGACTATAAGAATTTCGGATTCCGGATTGTCGATTGCGGACTCCAATCCGCAATCCGCAATCAAATCATCTTCCCTTCCTGCAAAAGCGCATTGGGATCTTCAGGAATTGGAACCAGATAACCGGCATATCTGACATTCTCAATTTTCAGACTATTAACAGAAGCGCTGCAGTAGCCGTTCTTACTGATAGACAGATAGACATCAAAAGCTGTTGAATTTCCGTTTGAGACCTTTAGTTTTATCTGGTACGATCCGTTCGAAAGCTTTGAAGTTACTTCATAATCCTGCGCTCTCCCGCGGATATCAATGCCTGCAATTCCTCTGATATCCCATTGTCTTCCAAGATAAGCGGTACTGATTATTGCTTTGTCACCGTCAATGATTATGTAATTTGCCCTGGGGACAAGATCGATCATCCCGCCAAGGCTGAAATAGAGACGGTTTAACTTAATAATATATTTCCTCGAATCTACAGCGCTCTTGACGAGCAGCTGTGAAGTAAGATTTTTTTCCTTGCGAAGCTCGGCCTTTGAAGTTCCACCTTCTTTGCTGGTCATGCATGATGACAGAACAATCGGAAAAGCGAGTATAAATAATAACTTTTTCATGGCAGATATTTTGCTTTATTTAATTCAAATATCATGCCATATGATGCCAGTTTGGAAATTATTACTTTTTCAGGAAAGGGAAATAGTATGTTAAATTCTCTTTAGTCAGCTTTGCGCCGTAACCTGAATCTTCAAAAGCTTCACAATATTTAATTTTAGATCCTTTTTCAGGCCCGTAAATTTCAATAAGTTTATCTCTGTATGGGGTTGCATCATTTTCTCCTTTTCTGGTTTCACCCAGCCATTTTCTGCGATCCGAGTCTGACTTTGGAACCTGATCAAGAATTCCCTGGTTGAATGGCAGCCATTCGTACATCTGGGATTTATGCTGATGATACATATCCATTTTCTTTTCAATTACGTCATCAATATCGATAGCAACATCAGCTTTGAAAGCTTCAGGATGAAGGAACCTGTCACTTGTAAACAGGAACATAGGATTCTTTTTAAGAAATGGAACAGATGGAAGTATCGTCGGGACAGTTACCATGTAAGCAGCATCCAACACCAGAACACCGGTATACCTGTGGTCGGGATGATAATCATACGGACGCGGGAAGATAACGATATCTGCTTTTTGTTCTCTGATTAATTTTATGACCTGCAATCTGTTTTCGTATGTTGGCATCAGCTGTCCGTCATGGTTATCAAGAGTAATGTACCGCACACCTATAACTTCACCGGCTTTTCTTGCCTCTTCGCGTCGTATTTGTGCAAGTTTTTCTGCCGGTATTGACTGATGGCCGGCATCACCATTTGTAAGGGATACCATCAGGACATCATTTCCGGCTTTTGCCCACATATAAGCTACGCCGCCAGCTTCTTCTGCATCATCAGGATGTGCACCAATGATTATTATATGCAATTTTGGATTCAGTTTTTCCTGTGCCTGAAGTTTTGGCATTAATGCTAAAAGCAACACGATCTGAATTATAGAAATAATTGGTTTCATAAATTTTGATATTTTAGTGCTTAATAATTCCCCAAAGTTGATCCTACTAAGGTAATTATTTATTATAAAATTCTTTATTTGAAAAATGTCTTTCGCAATTGATAATTTGATTTTAACCTGAATCAGACATAAATGTAAATTCCCAAAGCAAACTTTTTGCGCAAAAATTCGTTATAATTGAAATTATTAAAAGCCTAACATAAACTAAAAGTCGAGAACCATGAAGAAATTATTCGCATTTATTATTATCGCAGCAGTGACGATACCGGCATTTTCACAGATTAAGTTCGGTCTTAAGGCTGGTGTGAGCACTACATCCCTTTCCATGCCTTCTGTTGCCACGATTACCTCTGGGTCATCAACTTATACTGTAAATGGACTAAAGTCAGCAAAATATGGTTTCCACGGAGGTGCATTTGTGCGTCTGACTCTTTTTGGGGTTTATGTACAACCCGAACTGTTGTTTTCAACAAGAACGAATGAATATACTGTAACAAATGTTACAAATCAGACTTCTCCTGTATCATATGTAGCCAAACAGAACTTTAATAAACTCGATATTCCGGTTATGGTAGGTTTTAAACTTGGTCCTCTTCGCTTAAATGCAGGTCCTTCCGGTTCACTTCTTATCAATTCGCCAAAAGATCTTATAAATAATCCCGACTATAAAAACAATTTTAACAGAATGACATTCGGATATCAGGCAGGTGTTGGGTTAGATCTTTTCAAGTTTACTTTCGATGTAAGGTATGAAGGTAGTCTCAGGAAATATCAGAATCAGATCCAAAGCCTTGCAGGATCAAAATATAACCTGGATGACAGACCAAATGCATTCCTGTTTAGTGTCGGGATAATGTTTTGATAATCTGACTATTTTGATAAGAGCATCTTTGCAGCAACAAGGAGAAGTAATACCCCGAATATCTTTTTGAGGACATTCTGAGGGATGTTTAATGCAAGCTTAGATCCAAAGTAGGATCCGACTATAAAAAATACTGCCAGTATCAATGCAAATTTGAAATTTACATGTCCGGCTTTATAGTAATTATATGCAGCAATAACTCCGATAGGGGGTAGCATTACTGCAAGACTTGTTCCCTGTGCAGTCTGCTGACTGATTCCCAGTATATAAACAAGGGCTGGTATCATTATTACAGCGCCCCCAATTCCAAGCATCCCGGCCATAGTACCGGTAATCAGTCCTATAACTATAAGAATCAGCAGCATAGATGTAGACATTTTCATCAGATATTTAATTAATTCTTTAACCCTTACAAAATTATTAAAAATAAGACACACTACATAGTGGCAAACGACTAACGGTTCAAGGCACACGGGAAAAATTTTGTGAATTTGTGCTTTCCTTGTGTCGGAATGCCGATTGTCGTATGTCGTTCATCACGTTTGGTTGGTTGCAACAATATCCCTAAATTTGCGTTGACTTTGATAGAATATGAAAAATAAAAAAATACTTTTTATATTATCGGGCGCCTCAATTGTATTGATTGTTCTGTTCATTATCGCTTATTCTGCACTATTTGGTTTAAACGTAACATCGGAAAAAACCATTCAGTCGGTTCTCATCCCCACAGGTGCATCATATGATCAGGTTCTGGATTCTCTAAAATCAAAATTTTTAATCAATGACATAAAAGTTTTCAACTGGATAGCCAGAAAGAAAAATTATCCCGCTGCGATCAGGCCTGGTCGTTATATGATTGGGAAAAGCATGAGTTACAATGGACTGATAAATCTTCTCAGATCAGGGAGACAATCACCTGTTAATATAACTTTTAGCAATGTAAGGACATTGAATGATATAGCCGGGAAATTTGGAAAACAGCTTGAAGCAGATTCAACGCAGATTGTCAGATTTTTTTCTGACGAATCGAATTATTCTGCCGATGGTTTTAAAAAAGAAAACGTCATTTCAATATTTCTTCCAAATACATATGAATTTTATTGGAACACCAATGCAAAAGGGTTGTATACACGAATGCTGAAGGAATATAAACTATTCTGGAATGATTCCAGGCTCTCGAAAGCAAAGGCAGAAGGTCTGAACCCTGTTGAAGTGTCAATTCTGGCATCAATAATCGATGATGAGGTAGTTAAACGTGATGAAAAACCAAGAATAGCGGGTGTCTACCTCAACCGGCTGAAACGCGGGATTCCTCTTCAGTCATGCCCGACAATCAAATTTGCTCTTAATGATTTTACAATTACACGTGTACTGAAAAAATATCTGCTGGTTGATTCTCCTTATAATACTTACAGGCATTCCGGTTTTCCTCCAGGTCCGATCGGATGTGCCAGTATTGAAGGCATTGAAGCAGTGCTGAATGCAGAAAATCACGATTTTCTTTATTTTGCAGCGAAGCCTGATTTTTCAGGTTATCATAACTTTTCGCGTACATTATCGGAACACAATAAGTACGCCCTGTTATATCAAAAGGAGCTGGATAAACGGAAGATTTTCAGATAGCGCCAACGATTTCGACCTCCCTTTCAAGATCGACCCCGAATTTATCCTGAACCGATCCCCTGATATCGCATGAAAGATTGTAGATCTCCTTTCCACTCGCGTTTCCACAGTTTATCAGTACCAACGCCTGTTTTTCGTGAACTCCAGCATTTCCTTTTCTTTTCCCCCGCCACCCGCATTTGTCGATAAGCCATCCTGCAGCAAGCTTTTTATAACCATCTTTGTCATCATAGAAAGGCATTCCGGGGAATTTTATTTTCAGATCATTGGCAAAAGAATCTGATACAACAGGATTCTTGAAAAAGCTTCCTGCATTTCCGGTTATTTCCGGGTCGGGTAGTTTGCTTCTTCTTATATTAATAACACTCTCCCTGACGTTTTTAAGACTGGGTTTTCCAAGTTTATTGACCTCTTCCACCAGCGATCCATAATTAAGATTAAGTACCGGATTAAGACTCAACCTGTAATATACCCTGGTAACCAGGTACTTCCCTTTCTCTTTATTTTTAAAGATGCTGTTCCTGTATGCAAATTCGCATTCTTTCCTGTCGAAAATTCTGACAGTGCCATCGTCCGTATTAACGGATCTGACGCTTTCAATCAGATCCTTTACCTCAACTCCGTAAGCTCCAATATTCTGTATTGGTGTCGCCCCGGTATTCCCCGGAATTAATGAGAGATTTTCCAATCCTCCGTAACCTTTACTTACTGTCCACGAAACAAATTTATCCCAGTTTAATCCAGCGCCTGCAGAAACAAGAACGGTATCGTCATTTTTTTCTTCCATTTTTATTCCATCAATTTCAGGATAGATTATAGTGCCCTTGAAATCGCCTGTAAAAAGAATGTTGCTGCCACCTCCTAATATGAGAAGAGGTTTTTCCCATTTGACTTTTCCGTTGAATAAATCAATGGCTTCGGTTTCAGTTTTTATATGTATTAGTTTGTCAGCAGTATAATCAAGTCCGAACGAGTTGTATTTTTTTAGCGAGACATTTTCCTGAATTGTCATCTGGATATTTTTTGTAAAAATAATTTATTTTAACAACAGAGTTGCACGGAGTTAATTTTCTTCCCTAACCTAAGTAGAAAATGATACAGTACGTCTTCAAACCTTATTACCTTATTTTGGTATTTGTAGATTTTATTAAATTTAGGCTTTGCAGTCCCAATAAAATTAAGTTATGGAATTCTACCCAAAAGATCGTGAAGAATGGCATAAATGGCTGGAAGAGAATCATTCGAAAATGGATGGGATCTGGCTTATATACTACAAGAAAAACTCCGGGAAACCACGGGTTTCATATGATGATGCTGTTGAAGAGGCACTCTGCCATGGGTGGATAGACGGCAAGATAAAAAGAGTAAATGATGATTACTATATACAGTGGTTTACACCCCGACGTCCGGGAAGCAGGTGGTCGGAATTAAATATGAGCAGAGTAAAAAAGCTAATGAAGGAAGGTCTCATGAAACCTGCAGGACTGCTGGCATATGAAAAGGGGATGAAAAACCCAGAAAGGATTTATAATACAAAGAAAGAGGAGAATCTGGTTATTCCGGATGATCTAATGATCGCTTTGAAAAATAATGAAGCTGCATATAAAAATTTTATAAATTTTCCTCCATCAAGTCGCAAATTGTACATATTCTGGCTAAATGATGCAAAAAGAGAGGAAACACGAAAAGGCAGGATCGTCAGAATTGTAAAACAATCAGAAATGAATATGAAACCGGGTTTTTAATCATCACAAAGTTCAACGCAATAGGACACAAAGGGGAAAAGATATATAGTTTAATACTGAATAAAATATTAATTTGCGGATAATTCATTTTATAGATCCTAATCTGAAAATAATCATATCATGGCAACAAATCGTCGCAATTTCCTGAAAACAGCAACCCTCGCAGGGGCTGGTGCAATGGCTGGTGGATTAATTTCCAAATGCAAACCCGCAGAACCTGATAAGGCTGAGTCAAATCTCAAAGGGATAATCGAGGCAGTTAAAAAAACTCACTCGCAGAAATTCAATATGGCAGGTTATGCTGCTCCTGCGATCCCTGTCGTAAGGATAGGCATAATCGGACTCGGCGACAGAGGTAGTGATGCTGTTCAAAGATTATCATACATCGATGGAATCGAAATCAAGGCCCTTGGTGATAAGAGAGAAGTTTGCGTTAAAGAATCAAATAAATATCTCACCGGAATTGGGAGGCCGGCAGCTCAGGAATTTACAGGAGATGAGAACATCTGGAAGAAGCTGATAGAATTGCCTGATCTTGATCTTATCTATACATGCACTCCATGGATAATGCACACTCCGGTTTCCCTTTATGCAATGGAGCATGGAAAACATGTTGCATGTGAAGTACCGATTGCGAGAACGATCGATGAAGCCTGGCAGCTGGTCGAAACTTCTGAAAGAACAAGGAAACATTGTATGATGCTCGAAAACTGCTGTTATGATTTCTTTGAATTGCTTACTCTTAATATGGCACGTCAGGGAATGTTTGGCGAGATCATTCATGGTGAAGGCGCATATATCCATAATCTTATGGGTTATAATTTTAAGAAACCGGAGGATGACAAACAAGCTGACGGTGCATATACCGATATGTGGAGATTAAAAGAAAATGCAACCCGTAATGGCAATCTCTACCCGACTCACGGCCTGGGGCCTGTTTGCCAGGCTTTGAACATTAATCATGGAGATAAGATGGAGCATCTTTCATCCGTATCAACATTTGATTTCACTATGGGACCGAAAGAAAAAGAACTCTCATCGCAGGATCAGTTCTATGCTCCGTGGAAGGATTCAAAATTCAGAGGAAACATGAACACTACAATAATAAAAACGACACTTGGAAAAACGATTATGGTCCAGCATGACGTATCGTCCGATCATCCATATTCAAGAATTCACCTGTTGCAGGGCACAAAGGGAATGGTGCGTAAATATCCGATCGAACATATCGCTCTTGGTGAGGAATGGGCTGATGATGCCAAAATGAAGGAGCTTTATGAAAAATATTCACCCGAAATAGTAAAGAAAGTAGGGGAGATGGCTAAAAAAGTTGGTGGACATGGGGGAATGGATTTTATCATGGATTGGCGTTTAATAGATTGTCTGAGAAACGGCCTTCCAATTGATCAGCCTGTTTATGATGGCGCTGTATGGAGTTCAGTGGCTCCATTAAGTGAATGGTCAGTTGCAAACAGATCTCAGTCGATAGATGTTCCGGATTTCACCGGTGGTTCGTGGAAAACAAATAAACCTCACGGAATAAACCTCGAAACAGGAGGAAACACCAAGGTTCTGGACCATCCGGAACCAAAGGCGTAATATATAAGGGAATGCGGTACGCGGTGTGCGGTACGCGGTTTTCCTCATACTGCAACCCGTTTGCCGCTTAGTTCTTCAACAGCTCTTTCACCTTTACAAAATCGGGATGTATTATTGCTCTGTCAGACATTAATTCGATAGAGGCTCTGTAGGCGGCGCTGTATGATTCGTACTTATAACCAGTGATTTTTTTATCCTTGCAGCTATTAATAATTTCTAATGCTTTATTGTATTGATTATTAAGTATATATGCTATTGGGAGAACAATCCGGACCTCAGTATTGGCAGAGTCTGAAAGTTGTGCGATTTGAGCAGCATGAAGTGCCTCTGCAAATTCTCTTTTTATAATCAGATCAATGGAAACAAATGAACACCATCTGCTGATGTCTTTCATTTCAGCTTTGGGAAGATCAGGTTTTTCCATTAATTTGTTGCAAATGTCGAAAAAGCAATCGGGGATTTTAAGCCTGCTCATAGTCGAATCATTCTTTAAACAAATCAGGCAATAAGTATATCCTGCAAGTGTCAGATCATCAATTGATTTAAGCGCCACTATTTTCTTGTTTATTATTTCAATTTCTTCCTTTGTAGCGGAAATTGGATTTGCTTTATAAGCGTAAACAGAAGTTCTTAGAAGGCGGTACACATAATCTTTTTCTTCAGGATTGTCCTTTAACAATCTGTGGTATAACAAAATTGCATTATTTAAATAATTGCTTTTTTCGCTCATATCACTCTGCAAGGCTTCATTTATATAATATTCAGCAGCTTGCAAAAGATCGTTCCTGTTTTTGGAGTTATTTACAGAATCAAATGCAACAATATCATATTGAAGTTTGTCAAATGAAGTCAGATTTTCATATTTACTTATTTTATAAAAATTCTGGTAAGGAATTTTTATCGGGTATAATCTTACACTTCCGTTGTCCATACCCAGAAGAACGCTCTTTCCATCGGCAGAAAATGCCACGCTTGAAACAGACGAGTTATATCCTGAAAAGACCTGCTCAATGTTCCCGGTGACATCCCAGAGTATTGCAGTCTGGTCGGCAGAACCGGTCAGAATCTTCTTGCCATCCGGTGAAATAGCGACCGAAAGTATCGAAGTAGTATGTCCCTTAAAAACTTTTAATAATTTACCTTTCAGGTTCCACATTCTGGCCGTCGGATCTGATCCGTAAGATCCGGTCAGAAAACTCTGCCCGTCAGGGGAAAATGCCACAGAATTGATAGTACTTGACTGTCCTTTTAGAGCTGTTATCAACTTGCCGTTTGTATCCCACAAACAGGCAGAATAATCTTTTGATCCGGTAAGTATGTTTTTTCCATCTGGTGAAAAAGCAACAGATTTCAGTCCTGATGAATGTCCTTTAATAATCAAAAGCTCTTTGCCGTCAAGATCCCAAAGCCGTGCAGTAGCATCATCTGATCCGCTGAGGATCTTCTGACCATCAGGCGAAAAGGCTACACTAGTTACAGCGGCTTTATGCCCTGAAAAGACTCTTATCACATTCCCTTGTCTGTCCCAAAGTTTTGCTGTGCAATCGTCAGAACCTGTTAGTATTTTCTTATGGTCGGGTGAGAAGACTGCATCATTGATACCTCTTTTATTTTTGAAAATTGTAAGGACATTGCCGTTGTAATCCCATAGTCGTGCTGTCCCGTCAGTGGATGAACTAAGAAGAATTTTGTCGTTTTCGTCAAAATTTACCGATGTAATTTTTGATAGATGCCCCGTATACACCTTATTGAGGTTTTCATCAAGATCCCAGAGTTTTACGGTACAATCACCTGATCCTGTAGCCACTTTCTTTCCATCAGGAGAAAATGCAACTGCGATTACTCTTATGGTGTGCCCTTTAATTTCTTTAATTTCATTTCCATTAAGATCGTATAAAACCACATAGCCTGCATTGGCTCCAATAAGAATCTTCTTGCTGTCGGGAGAAAATATTGCTTCATTAATTGCTCCCGGAAATCCACTGAAAACCCTGATTAATTTTCCGTTGTAATCCCATAATTTTGCCGTTTTATCGTTTGATCCGGTAAGAATAAACTGACCATCAGGTGAAAATGAAACCGAATTGACCTGATCGGTATTTTTCCTTAAGACCATCAACTGTTTTCCTGATAAATTCCATAATCTGGCTGTTGAATCACTTGAACCAGTAAGAATATACTTTCCATCAGGTGAAAAGGCTACGGATCTGACTTCTGAGGTATGTCCTTTGAATTCCTGGATTACATTCCCTTCAAGATCCCACAATCGGGCGGTTTTGTCCTGCGATCCGGTGAGAATCTCTTTATCATCCGGCGAAAAGGCCACAGAATTGACTGACATTTTGTGTCCGTTAAAATCCAAGAGCGCTTTCCCATCAATATCCCAAAGTCTGGCAGATCGGTCAGTAGATCCGGTTAGTATCTTTTTCCCGTCATGAGTTATAGCTACAGAGTTTATAAGGCCGCAATGCCCGATAAAGATCCTTATCAATTTGCCGTTAAGATCCCAGAGTCGTGCAGTTGCATCGCCCGATCCTGTCAGGATGTATTTGCCATCAGGAGTAAACTTCACCGAATATATTGCATCCTCCTCTTTTGCAATCGCATCTTCCTGGCTGGATATCAGGTTATAAAAAATATTGTCGGAATATATTCTTTTAATGTTGCTCCGGATATTCAAATTTTCCGAATCGAGAGAATATGCATACTCGGCAAGCCTTAATCCTTTTGTAGGATCCAGGATGGCGATGTTTGATGCCTGAAGATTGTATTTTCCGGCTAATGCTTTTATCTTCAGGATTTCAGCCCTGTTTCGTTCTTTCAATGCCCAGATCGAAAATCCGCTGAGCAGAAGAATAATTATAACACCAACCGAAACAATGACATTTCTTTTTCGTGTTCTGTAGGAATTAAATTTGACCTTGCTCATCTCAATAAAGCCTGCCAGATCCTCCGAAAGTGATAATCTTTTTTCAAACGGGCTTATATACTTAAGATCATCCTCCGAGAGCAAAACCGAGTGCTTTTTCCAGAAATAATGGGCGCTTTCAATAAATTGTCTGACTTCCAGAATTTCTATTTCTGAAGCAGATATTTTTTCAAAGATCCTGGCAGCAAGAGCATCGTGACGTAGTTCATAATAGCCATTTTCATTTATTTCACAGAGAATCCTTAAAAGAACGAGTGATCTTATTATTTCCAGAACATCCTTCTCTTTGACATTTTCACCAAGAGTGTTTGCATAGTCCTTAACCTCAGCCAGATTAAGTTGTCTTTTGGTGCCCTTGTAGGAAACGAATGATTTTAAAATTGTCATGGCCGTATCCGGTTTAGTCATTAACGCGATCCGGTCATCTAGAAAACTACCCAGCAGGTCTGAAACATTTCCTGTTTTTTCAATTAGTTCTTTCGTAAAAATGACAGGTTCAACACTTCTGTCATTTCTACCCTGGATAGCGAGGTTGAATATTTTATCAAGAAAGATCTGAAGATATGTCAGTTCTATACCAGGGATTTCTGGATTTAGTTTTAACAGCAGAGCCTCTGCAAACCCATTTTCAACTTGAATCTCATTAACGCTGCATGTTCCTTTTATTGCTGTAATAGCATTTGAACGGTCCATTCTTTCAATACGCAGCCTGTTTGAAAGGAAATTCGGAAGCTGTTTTTCAAACTCAGCGATGTTCACAAAATATTCTTCCCTGAGAATAAATATAAACCTGCAATCGATGTCTGATTCACTAATGACTTTCAATACCTGCATCAGGCCTATGTCTTTCTTCCTTCGACCCAAAAATGAATAACTCTTCAAACTGGTCAAATATGAAAATCAGCTTCTTTTGTTCGTAATCCGATATCTCACTCAATGCTTTTTTAAACATCAGGGCAGTCAGCATCTGACGAGGAGAAGAATCCTTTAATAAAATCTGGATAGCTTCTGAAAGGCTCTCGACTATGTTGTCATATCTTCTGATGTAAACAGGAAGATGTTCACCATAATTGAGTTTGTTCAGTAATCCGCAATTTACCAGAGACGATTTTCCTGTGCCTGATTCTCCATAGACGAGTAAAACTCTGCTTTCAAAAAGGCGCCGGTATAATTCTTCAATTTCCTTTTCGCGACCGAAGAATATTTCGCGATCTTCTTTTGTATAAGAATCAAGAAATTTGAATGGTGATTTCATATATGAGTTTATTTCACATGAGCATAATTACTACAAATTAAAGAGAATTGCAATGGTAAGCAGGTTAATATGAATTATAATATCAGTAATTCAAAGGCCGGGTTAAATTGTATTTCAGGATTTACTAATATTGCGTTGATTTTGAATTTTCTTATTGCAATAGGTTAATTCAGTATAATTTAGATGTCAAAATATCAGTCAGATAACAACAAGTGTTCTTCCAAAGGAGCAAAACTCTTATATCGGGAGATTGATACAGTCTGGTGAAAATCAGCAATTGGATTTCAAGTTCGAAATATCCGATTCACGGAAAATTGCAAAAACCCTTGTTGCTTTTTCAAATACTGACGGAGGCACTTTGCTCATTGGTGTAAAAGATAACGGCAAAATTGCCGGCGTGCGGTCGGATGAAGAATTTTTTATGGTTCAGGCGGCTGCAGGAATGTATTGCCGGCCGCAGGTATTATTCGAATCAAAAAGATGGACGGTCGAAGGAAAGACAGTTCTCGAGATCACTATACCAAAAGGGCCAGACTATCCATATTTTGCTCAGACTGAGCCCGATAAATGGCTGGCTTATATACGAGTTAAGGATGAGAATATTTTGGCGACGGTTGTTCATTTAAAAGTCTGGCGTAATAAGACTCACGATAACGGGATACTGATAGAATATAGTGAAAAGGTCAAAAAACTTTTGCAATATCTTGAGCTTAATCAATCAATCTCAGTGTCAAAATTCTGCAGGACTGCATTTCTGCCCAGGAAAGCTGCTGAAAATATTCTGGCTGATTTAATCTATTTCGGTTTGATCGAATCAGTTTATGTAGATCATCATTTTGTATATTCTCTGAAACGCCCTGCCGACCCCCGGCTTCGGTTTTGAAATCGACGAAATCCATTAACCGCAAAGAGATATGGTCTAATACTAACTTTGCGTCCTTTGCGCCTACTTTGTGAACTTTGCGGTTAAAAAGAAATATTTCAACTCATTTTGGCAAATTTATTACAGCTTCATTCAGCAGGTTAATCATTGCTGCAGGAGGGTTAACCCCGAGATAAAATACCAATGCCAGAAGAAAAAATTGCGTCAATGTTTCTGAGGGTTTTGGCTTTTCAATAGCAGGGAGTAACCCTTGGTTCTGATTAAAGAGTATATGCAAAAAGTTTTTAGCGAGACTGTAAATTGCTATTGAAAGGAAAAACAGGACTATTATAAGTATAAAAAAGTGAGAAGATGTGAATAATGCTTTAAAAATCCAGAATTCAGTTACGAATATTCCTGACGGAGGCATTGCAGTTATTGAAATCAGAATCAAAAGAAAGACCATTGCTCCGGGTAGATTTCTGTTAAAATAATTTCCTGTCTCATTTATTAAATACGTCCGGAAATTGCGGTGGAACTGTTCAATCTGGTAAAATACGCTCGCTTTGACAAATGCGTGAAGTACCATATGAAAAATTGCAGCAAAATATCCTATTCCTCCCGATGCGATACCTATTGCAGCAAGGCCCATATGTTCAATGCTGGAATAGGCACTCATCCGCTTCAGATGATTTACATTCAGGAGATATGCAGCTGACACTATAACTGAAATTATTCCGCACAGAAACAAAACCATATTCATCCAGTGAAGGATAGTTGTATGAGCAAACATCGTGTATGTCCGGAATATAGCTACGAACCCTACATTCATTAATGTTGTTGATATAAAGGCGCTGATCGGGGGAGGAGCAACCGTGTGAGCATCAATAGCAGCGGTATGCATGGGGAAGAGTCCCATTTTAGTGCAAAACCCTATAACAATGAAAAGGAAAATTGTTTTAAGCCACGATGGATTTATAAGCGAGAGCTGAGCAGGAATAGCTTTGAAAGAGAAATTGACAGTCTCTGTTTCTCCCAGTGCAATACTCAAAAGTATTATACCAATAAACGTGATTGTAATTCCAACGGAACAGATAAATACATATTTCCAGGTTGCTTCAAGCGCCAGTGGAGTCCGTTCATGATAAATTAAAACTGCAACACTGAGTGTGGTCAGTTCTATAAAAACCCATAACACTCCCAGGTGCGAAGCGAGATAAGCACAGGTCATAACCATTATCAGGATTATCAGAGAAGTAAAATAGATGCTTTGAGAACGGCTGCTATCATTCCTGTGACGTAGATATATGTAACTATGGTAAACCGTTGTAAAACTCAAAATAGTAAGCACACACAAAAAAATAACTCCTAAAGGGTCGAATTTAAAAAATCTGGTGTTTTCTTCATCTAAATGGCTATAAGCATAAATTGTTATAGCCGTCTGCACAATTAAAAAAAGAACAAGCAAAACGATCCGAACACTCTTGTTTCGATTCAAAAAAGTGAGAATTCCTATTGAGAAGGCTATAATGAGATAGAAACCAAACATTTAGATTAATCTTTCAAATTAGTTAAATTATCAACACTCATTTCTTCAAAGGTGTTTCCTATCCGGTTTACAAAAACTCCGAGTACAAGCACACTGACAAAAATATCCAGGGTGATACCTGTGTTGACGAGCATTGGCATTTTATGACCGGCTGAAAGTGATAAAATGAATACCCCATTTTCCATTATCAGATATCCCATGATATGTGTTACCACCTTCTTGCGCGTAATTATGATAAACAATCCCGACAACAGAGCAGAAACGGAGGCCAGGAAAAAAATCTTACTTACAGATACTCCGGTAATTACATTTGACAAAATGAACGAACCCAGTACTATACCGGTAATGATCACTATTGAAAGAAAATCGGGAAGAAATGGCTGGGCTTCTCTTACGATATGGTTTTTCTTGATAACATAATTGAGAAATACCGGAATAGCAATTGTTTTAAATACAATTGTCTCAAACAGGATAAAGATGAGGTTGATCGTATTGATTTGGATAAGTTCAATAAAGGATACTCCAAAAAGAATAATGCCCTGCACTGCAAGGATATTAATATAAGTCGATAACCTGTTTGCAATGCCAATGTAAATAATGCTGATGATAAATGCGATAAGCAGAATATTGACCATATCTTATTCTTAAAAATTTTAAAAGTATTTGCCAAGTATCAGGAGAACTGCAAAAAATATGAGTAGCGAGATGGAAGAAATAGTGAAAATAAACTGCGGATTATGGTTCATCCTGAACCGTGCAATAAAAGATTCCAAAGTTCCTGCCACAATGGCAAAAAGAACCTGTACTCCAATAAAAATCGGAATGGAATAATACAATTCTTTCCCGGGAGTCAGAAACAGATTGGCAATAATAGCTCCATACATTGCAAATTTTAAATTAGCTGCATGCAGTATCAGACCCAGATCGAATCCGCTGTTGTCAAGGATCATAACCTCATGTATCATTGTAAGTTCAAGGTGGGTTTTAGGATCATCAATAGGCATCCGGCTGTTTTCAACCATTGCTATTAAAACCAGAACGAATGACGCTAAAGTCCCGATAGCATATGAGATGTATGATCCAAAATGAATACTGCTGAATATGTCAGCAAATGAAGTATAACCCGTAAGCAGCGCCAGTGAACCTATCAATATGAAGAAAGCGGGTTCGGCGAGAAACGAAAATAAAGCTTCACGGCTGGCACCCATGCCTTCAAAACTGCTTCCGGTGTCCAAAGCGCTTATGATACTGAAAAATTTTCCGGCAGCCAGTACATATGCGAAAAACACAAAGTCACAATTGAAGGAAAATATACCTTTCTGATCACCAAACGGGATAAGCATGATTGCCACCAATACAGAAGCAAAATATATGTCGGGAGCTATCCTGAATATAAAACTGCTGGTTTGACTATAAACATTGTCCTTCCTTAATAACCTCCATATATCTTTCATTGGCTGAAAAATACCCGGACCTTTTCTTCCTGAAAAAATACTTTTTGTCCTTATGACAATTCCGGAGAAAAAGAAACTTGTGAAAATGATCAGAATTAAAACTAATCCGTTCAACTTACAAATGTTTTATGAGGTTAAATAAATAAGAAAAAACGCCGCCCAGGAGCGAGAAAATGATAATAACAGAAATGAAAACAATGCCATATAATATATAATGACGCATGTTTCCGTTTTGGATAAACCTGACGCGGGCCATCATTTTATTCATAATTTTCAAAGGAAAATCAATAAAAATTGCTTCAACTTTATCGTATGGGTCCGTATGCGAGTGAATAGGACTTGAAAATACTCCTTTTATGTCTCCTTCTTTTTTGTTCATCATCAGGAATGGTCCGATAAGTTTTCTGTAAGATCGCACATATGAACTCGCTGTATATTGCATCTTAGCGTCGGGCGATACATATCCGCAACCCCAGGTGGGTGTTGTAACGGTTTTTTTATTGCGGAGAACAACTCTTTTTAAAATCCCGATTGAGACAATAGCCAGCAAAAATACCCAAACGACCAGACTTATGGTTTGCATATTGTTTATGATCAATGACGGAGAAAAAACATCAGTCAGCCCCGAGGTAAATACACTCACAGGTTTTATTAAAAGCCTGATAAATACTTGCGGGAATAGTCCGATAAACAGGATAAAAAAGACAATCAGATAACCAGGAAATAACTTTGCAGTTTCTGGTTCAGATATTTCATGATCAAAATGACTTCTTTCCTGACCAAGAAAAATAATTCCAAAAACCTTGGTGAAACACAACAAGGCCAGTCCGCCGATCAGAGCCAGTCCGGTAATTGACAGAATAAAAACAGTTGTAACCGAGAGTGATCCTGAATGGACACCTTCAAACAGGCCAATGTATATCAGGAACTCCGAAATAAAACCATTGAAGGGAGGAAGTCCGCAAATTGCCATTGCCGCAATCAGGAATAAAAAAGCCGTCTGAGGCATCTTTTTTATCAAACCACCCATACTGTCAATATTTAAGGTATGAATTGTCTGATAGATTATTCCTGCACCATAGAATAACAGTGACTTAAATAATGAATGATTTAAAGTATGCAATAATGCTCCGGCAAAACCTGTAAAAGCGAGAAACGGATTTTTAATTCCGATTCCAATTGCTCCAATGCCGATTCCAATTCCGATTATGCCGATATTTTCGATGCTGTGATAAGCAAGCAATTTTTTTAAATCGTGCTGAACTATAGCTAATACAACTCCATATAAACCAGATATAATTGACAGCCCTAAAATTATATATCCAATTGTCAGAAAGTTCTGGTTCACAAGGAACAGCATCCGTAAAATACCGAAAATTCCCAGTTTAATCATCACACCTGACATTACTCCGGAAACATGAGATGGTGCGACCGGATGAGCATATGGCAACCATGTATGAAAGGGTACAAAACCTGCTTTTATGGCAAAACCAATTAAGAAACATAAGTAAAGAATAAGACTGAATGCCGGACTTACAGAAGCACTATATGAACTTATTGAGTTAAAATCGTATGAACCTGTATGTGAGCTCACCCATATCAATCCAACTGTAAGAAGCAGAATGCAGATATGTGATTGAATTAGAAAGTTTATCCCCGCTTTTAAAGTTTCAGGCCTCTTGTAATCAAATATTATCATAATGAATGATGACAGAGCCATTATTTCCCATGTGTAAAGAAACGCCAGACTGTTCTGCACGATAAATATTCCTATCATGCTGGTGTGATTAATAATATAAGATGAAAAATGGAGGCGGATCATTCCCGATTTGTTTTCATAAGCCTTCATGTAACGTCTTCCGTAAAGTATGCCGGTAAGCACTGTGAAATTCATCATCAATAAGAACCAGCCGGAAAGAGCATCCACCCTCACAGGTATCTCTCCGAAAACAGATCCGCAATTAATAATTTCAAGATATGGGTGTCCGATGACAGCATTGACTGCTATCCATGAACTGATTCCCGAGTTCAGAATTACTGCAGCCAGAGTAATATTGCCTGACCATGCTTCCTTAGAAAAACTGACAATCAGGATTAATAAAAAGGTAATTAATAGTATCCAGATACTGAAACTCATTTATGACAGTTCTAAATATATACAGGGAGAAAATTTACAAATTTAACTTATTCTGTTAAATTCGCACCAAATTTTAAAATGGCTGACGACTAATTAAAGAACGATGGATTTTGAGGGCAATGGATTAATTGGTTTTCTTTTCAGAATATACATTCTTGTTTTTATTTCAGGAATAATAGCACTTCCGTTTGTTCCTGTAAAAACTAAACCAATACTCAGTATAATCATTGTTTCCTTTGTTACTCTGATCACAACTTATATTGCATTTCAGGGGTTTACGCCTACTGGTGTTGAGTTACTGATTAATGGAGGGTTGCTTTTTGGCGAGATACCCATTAGAATAGATGGTTTGTCTGCGTGGTTTATTATAATTGTCAATTTTACTTCAGTTACAGGAGTGTTATATGGAGCAGGATATATAAAATCCAATACTGTCCATCCTTCTGTGATCAGTCTTCATTGGATTTTATATATCGTTTTTCAATCATCAATGATTGCTGTGTGCGTAATCCAGCACAGTATATTGTTCATTATGGCCTGGGAAGTAATGTCATTATCTTCACTATTCCTCGTACTATTCGATTATACCAATCCCAAAGTTCTTAAAGCAGGAATTAACTACCTGGTTCAGATGCATCTAAGTGTGGTTTTTTTAACTGTCGCTTTTATCTGGGTTTATTTCAAGACCGGCACTTTCGACTTTAAAGGAATTACTTTATTTTTTGGTGCAAATGTCAATATCTTACTATTCATTATTTTCTTTGTGGGATTTGGACTAAAAGCCGGTTTCATCGGTCTTCATACCTGGTTGCCACAAGCTCATCCTGCTGCTCCGTCACATATTTCCGGTGTGATGTCAGGGGTAATTGTAAAAATGGGAATTTATGGTATGTTCAGGATAATAACCTGTCTGCAGGCTGATTATACTATCCTAGGCGAAATTGTGATAACTATTTCATTACTGACTGGCCTGTTTGGAATAATGAATGCCTCGGTCCATAGGGATTTCAAAAAAATGCTGGCATATTGTACCATAGAAAATATTGGAATAATTGGAATAGGGATCGGGCTGGGTCTTATTGGAATCGGGACGAAACAGCCGTTATTAAGTTTTTTAGGATTTGGAGGCGCCTTGCTTCATGTGCTGAACCATTCTTTATTTAAATCGCTTCTTTTCTTCTCAGCCGGTTCAGTTTACAGACAGACTCATACACGTGATATGGATAAACTGGGGGGACTCATAAAAAAGATGCCTGAAACATCATTTTTATTTCTGATAGGCGCTGTGGCGATAGGAGGGATACCTCCCCTGAATGGTTTTATTTCAGAATTTTTAATTTATTGCGGTATTCTTACAGGTATAAATTCAGCCGGCATTTCACAGATCACTTTGATGGTGATCTCCTTTGCAGGGCTGAGTATAATCGGAGGAATTTCGATGCTTACCTTTACTAAAACATTCGGGACAATATTCTTAGGTTTGCCGCGTCAGAAACTTGATCACGAGCCTGTTGAAGTTTCATTTTTAATGTTATTGCCTCAATATATTATCGTAGCAGCTATATTATCGATAGCATTCTTCCCGGGTTATTTTTTTAATATGCTTTCTTCAATAATAAGCACTAATAATTTCCATAGCGTTGCTATTAATGATCCGAACATAATGGGTTACGTTTCGATTTTGAAAAGTATCAGCCTGTCATCGGTTTTACTCATCGTTATTATCGGTATAATATTCTCTGTCAGATGGTTTTTTACCCGGCAACATGAGGCAAAATATTCTTCAACATGGGGTTGCGGGTATATTGAACCAAATGTTCGTATGCAATATACTGGCAAGTCTTTTTCCAAATCATTCGGGAAACTTTTTAATTTTATAATGATAGAGAAGAAGAAATATGACGAGATTCCAGGCTCTGAAATATTTCCTGAATCCCGCAAGTACAGATCGCATTATGCCGATATCTTTGAAGTCAAAGTAATTGATCCACTGATGGAATTGATAACGCGATTTATTAATCTATTTCAGTTTATCCAGAATGGAAGGATCCAGGCTTATGTGATATATGGTATCGTGTTTATTCTTGCTATCTTCATAGGTACAATCTTAAATCTGTGGCATTGATCAATATTTTATTTATCATATTAATATTAAGTGTAGCTCTGATTTTAAGGGTCAAAACAAAAATCAAAGGAATAGTCGCGGTTTCTACTGTAATTATACTTGCATCAATCAGCAGTTTTATTTCAATCAAAGCTCTTCTCGGCAACAATTATGAAATTGTATTATCCGGCCCCATAATATTCGGAAAAGTCGCTATTGTGGTAGATTCTTTGTCGGCATGGTTCATTCTGACAATTAATTTTACAATGATAACAGGAGCTTTGTACGGATTCAATTACATGAAAAAGTATAGTATGATGAAGAATGAAATTACCCTTCATTGTATTGCATTTGTTTTAGTTGATTTCGCATTATTGGGAATCTGTACTGTTCAAAATGGATTTATCTTTTTGCTGCTGTGGGAATTAATGGCTCTTTCTGCTTTTACACTTGTAATATTCGAACACGAAAAACCTGAAACTATCAAGGCCGGACTTAATTACCTGATTCAGTCACACATCAGTATTGTATTTATAATGCTTGGATTTATTTTCGTTGCTTTCAAGACAGGAAACTTTGGTTTTGATGCAATTGTTGATTTTTCAAAACATCAGTCAATTCTTGCAGGAACAGCCCTTTTCCTCTGTTTCTTCATTGGTTTTGCCATAAAATCGGGATTTGTCCCATTTCACACCTGGCTTCCTTATGCACATCCTGCTGCACCAACTCATGTATCGGGTATAATGTCAGGTATCATGATTAAGATTGGAATTTACGGCGTTCTGAGAATGTTACTTTTAATTAAAGTTGACTATACTACTATTGGCTTTATTATTCTGTTTGTATCTGTAATGACAGGGATATATGGTGTAATGCTTGCAACTATTCAGCATAACCTGAAAAAATTACTTGCCTACCATAGTGTGGAGAATATCGGAATAATTGGAATAGGAATAGGACTTGGTTGTATAGGATTAGGAGCATCAAATAAATGGATGGCGATACTTGGTTTTTCAGGAGCTTTGCTTCATACTTTGAATCATTCATTGTTCAAATCATTGCTTTTTTACAGCGCGGGTAACGTTTACCAGGCAACTCACACTTTAAATGTGGAACGTTTGGGCGGACTTATAAAAAAGATGCCGCAAACAGCCGTTTTATTTCTTGTTGCGGCTATTGCAATATGCGGGCTTCCTCCTTTAAATGGCTTTATTTCAGAATTTATGATTTACGGAGGATTGTACAATTGGCTCTACAGCTCAAATCTGATTTCCCTGATAGCAATGATATTTACGGTTGGAGGTTTAGTTTTAATTGGCGGTTTGGCATTACTGTGTTTTACCAAGGCGTTCAGCATAGTTTTTCTGGGGAATTCCCGACATGAACATCACCATGAAATCACTGAAACAGGTTTCTGGCAGTTATTTCCCATGTATCTCACTGTGTCGTTGATGATAATTATCGGTCTGTTTCCATCATTTTTCGTTAATGCATTACAACGCCCCGTCACTCTTTTTACACAAAATGTTGTTTTTGACCAGGGTCTTATAAAGGTTGGAGCAATTGATTCGCTTCAAACTATAAGCTGGTTATTTTTTGGTCTTATATTGTTCGTGATCGCTATTTCAGGACTGAAAAAATATATGAACAGAAAAAGAATTATCGAAAGCGGTCCAACATGGGGTTGCGGTTATGGAAATTCATCGGGCAAAGTTCAATATACTGCAGGATCGTATGTTCGCAGTTATACAAAACTTGCAAAACCTCTTTTGGATATTGAGAAAAATGAAGTTGAGATCAGTGAAGTTTTTCCTTCGAAAAAACATTATGAAACTGATCCTTATGATAAGATTGAAAGGATTTTTATTGATGCTCCTTTAAAACTGATAAATAAGATAACCGATCAGTTCAGGTTCCTTCAGAACGGCCGCCTACAGATGTATATACTATATGGTATTATTTTTATCGCAACCGTAATCTGTCTTCCTCTAATAATAGAAAAGATAATTATGATTCTTCATTTTTTAAATAATTTATAGCATGCTAAGTATTCTGTTAATTCTTTTCACAAGCGTTTTTTTCACGGGCATAATCCTGAAAACGAAAAGTCTTACATCAGGGAGAATAGGTCCGGGTTTAATGCAGCCTGTTAAAGATGTGATAAGGCTATTCCGGAAAGGCACAATTTATAGTGAATACCACAAGTGTTATTTTCAGAATATCACCGGTAATATATTTTTCAACGGTACTTATGGCTTGTCTGGTGATTCCTTTTGGTTCATATAAAGGAATTGTAAGCTTTGATGGCGATTTTATTTTTTTTGCATACGTTCTGGCCCTTGGCAAGTTTTTTAATATAATCTCAGCAATGGACACCGGTAGTAGTTTTGAAGGGATGGGGGCAAGCAGGGAAGCTCTTTACTCGATGTTCGCTGAGCCTGCTTTCTTTCTTCTGATCGGTTCGTTTGCATTATTTACCGGAAATACTTCTTTCCATAATATATTTTCATCGCTTCATCTCGGATCCTCCATTACATACACCTTAGGCGGGTTGGCTGCTTTTGTATTGATCATGATTGCAATGATAGAAAATAGCAGGATGCCAGTTGATGATCCCAAAACCCACCTTGAATTAACAATGGTACATGAAGTTATGGTGCTGGATAATAGTGGCTTTGATCTTGGTTTAATACTATCAGCCGGGTATTTGAAGTTTGCAATGTACGGTGCATTGATAGCTGATTTTTTTATTGGCGGACTGTCGTTGGCATTGACTATTCCAATGTTCCTGATGATTCAGATATTATTTGCAGTTGTAATAGGATTAATTGAATCTTTTATGGCCCGGTTCAGGATGAATCATAACCCACAGTTTATTTTAACTCTTTCATCAGTCAGTTTTCTGATTTTCCTTGGAGTACTGTTAGTGTTGAATAAATTTGTTTAAAATATATTTTTTAAAATGACAAACGTTTTATTGATCATATTCATTATCAGCCTTTTATATGTGTCAATCGCTAACAGGATCATTACATATGTAAGGGTTCTTGCTCTCCAGGGGTGCATACTCTTTGGAGTGACGTTTCTTCAATTGCATGAAATCCAGACATGGAACCTTATTCTTATTCTGCTTGAGACAATTGTTTTTAAAGCTGTAGCTGTTCCGCTGTTCCTTGGTTACCTGATAAAGAGAAATAAAATCACACGTGAAAGCGAACCATATTTACCGCACTTTATTTCCCTTATAATAATAACCATGATCGTTGTTATTACAGTCCTCCTTGCTAATTCAATTAAGGATACGCACCTCGATAAAATATTCTTTATTGTATCGCTCTCAACACTTTTTACCGGGCTATATTTTATTGCTTCAAGGAAAAAAATCATTACACATGTAATGGGTTATCTGATGATTGAGAATGGAGTTTTTGTGTTATCCCTGGCTGTAGGTAACGAAATGCCAAACCTGGTCAACCTTGGAATTATGCTTGATGTATTTGCCAGTGTGCTTATACTGGGAATCTTCCTGAACAAAATCGGCGATGTATTCAAAGATGTGAATGTTGATCAGCTTACCAACTTAAAAGATTATTAAACACTGAAAGAATGACTTTGATCTATTTGATATGCGCCTTTGTACTTGCCGGTCTGGTTTTCATAAACCGGAATACTGTTCTTAACTATGTTATGGTTATTCTTTTTGGTCTCCTCCAGACAGGTTTTTCTGGTTTTGCCTGTTTTCACTATAAAAATACTTTTCTGTCGTACTTTTCATTCGACTCACTTGGATTACTTCTGCTTGTTACCTTGAGCGTTGTAACAATTCCGGCTCTTATTCACAGCTACCTGTATATTAAACGCCATGATGAAACCCCACAGTCACGAGCAATATATTTCGCAGCGATTATCATCCTTTTAACTTCAATAAGCGCTGCTTACCTGGCTAATCACATTGCAGTTATCTGGATTTTTACCGAGCTGACTACTTTGTCCGCTTCAATGCTTATATATCACCACAGGAACAAGCTCGCACTTGAAGGAACGTGGAAATATGTTTTTATTTGTGCAATTAGTATAACGTTTGTATTTATTGGGATTCTTTTTCTCAGCCTTTCACTCCAGCATGCGGGATCTACCGACTTGTCTTTTGCTAACCTGCTGGCAAATAAGGATCAGCTAAATCCTTTCTGGCTTAAACTGGCATTTCTTTTTATTTTTACAGGGTTTACGGCTAAACTGGGTTTAGTTCCTATGTACACTGCAGGTATTGATGCCAAGGACAAGGCTCCGGCTCCTGCAGGCGCTTTGCTCGCCAGCGTATTGATGAATCTTGGATTTGTCGGAATATTCAGGATATATGCAGTTATTTCACACACCTCTCTGTTTCACTGGGCAAACCTTATAATTTTTATTGCAGCGTCAATTTCAATTTTTGTTGCAACTGTTTATATGACAAAGGTTGAGAATATTAAAAGGATGCTTGCGTATTCAGGGATTGAACATATGGGAATTGTGATGCTGGGAATTGCCGCAGGCGGTATTGGATATTATGCTGCTATTCTTCACATCGTGCTTCACACATTAGTAAAGTCAAGTATATTTTTTCAATACAACCAGTTATACCGGACTTTTCAGAGTAAAAGCATTCAGCATGTGGGTAATTATTTTAAATATAATCCGACTGGTGCAATAGTTCTGCTTATAGGATTTTTAAGCGCCACTGCCATGCCACCTTCGGGTTTATTTGTAAGCGAGTTTTTAATATTCAAATCACTTTTTGACGGGAATTTTATAATCTTGCTGATATTCGTCTTGCTCCTGTTAACGATTGTCATATATGCTTTCGGAAAAAATATATTGAAAATTCTTTTTCTTCCTGTTGCCGGAATTGACGAGAGCAAAATTCCAAAAATAAACCCATGGGAATCTTTAACTCAATATACATTACTGTTTTCAGCTATATGGCTGGGTCTTAATCCTCCTGCAATCTTTGTTCAGTTAATTCAGGATGCAGTTAAAATATTACCAAATTAATATGGATTATATAACAATAAAAAATCAGGAGAATATTCCGGTAAAGTCAATACCGGATATGGAGTATAATGAGTTTTTTAACGTCAATATCTCCTTACTCGATAATCATCCGGAAAGGCACTGCGTTTTGTATTTCGGGTATAAAATTGACGGTCTGATTCGTCTGATATGTTGTATTGCCGATGATGATCAACATAATATAATGGTTTCATCTTCAAGAGCAGACATTAATTCCGTTCTGAATTCTTTTTCCGCAAAAAACCTGGCCTTTGAAAGATTTGAACGCGAGATTCATGAGAATTTCGGAATCGGCTATAATGATCACCCATGGCTGAAACCGGTGCGTTACGCAGAAGACAGACCTGATAAGTCAAAGACTATAGGCAATTATCCTTTTTTCAGCATTGAAAGTGAAGAATTGCATGAAGTAGGTGTAGGGCCGGTACATGCGGGCATTATAGAACCCGGACATTTCAGGTTTATCTGTAACGGGGAGCAGATTTTGCACCTCGAAATACAATTAGGGTATCAGCATAGAGGCGTTGAGCAATTATTTCTTAAAAAGGGAAAACTTATTCAACGGACAACATTGGCCGAATCCATTGCCGGAGACAGCGTGATCGGTCATACAACCGCGTTCGCCTATTTATTAGAGAGCATGAGCTGTATATCAGTAACAAATGATGTTCTCTTTAGCAGGACATTGGCCCAGGAAATAGAACGTGTAGCAGTTCATACGGGAGATTTGAGTGCAATTTGTACCGATGTTGCCTATCAATTGGGAAGTTCAGTATTTGGCCGTCTCAGAACACCTATAATTAATTTTTTCCAGGAATGGTGTGGCAATCGTCTGGCCAAAGGCTTGATAAGAGCAGGGTATAACCCTTTTCCGTTTAATAGTTATCTGGCAGAAAGGCTGATAAAAATTCTGGATGCTTTTGAGCCTGATTTTATTGAAATGAATGGTGAACTTTCTAAGCTGCCAAGCTCACTATCCCGGTTTGAGAGAACTGGCACACTGAAATATGAACAATTATTGGAAATTGGTACTGTAGGAATGTCTGCAAGGATGAATGCTCTTAACCGGGATATCAGAATTTCACATCCATATGGCAGATATCCCGGAATTAATCATGAACCCATTCTAAAGCATCACGGAGACGTGTACTCGAAGGTGCAGATCAGAAAGCAGGAAGTCTTACAATCAATTTCATATATCAGGCAGTGGTTAAAAAACATCCCTGATGAGTCTCAATCTCAACCTCTGCCTCAACCTGTTTCTCTCATGCCCGATACCTTTTCTGTTTCTCTCACTGAAGGCTGGCGGGGTGAAATTTGTCATGCTGCTGTAACTGACAAAAACGGGGAACTAATCATTTACAAAATTAAAGATCCCTCATTTCACAACTGGCTTGCCCTGGCTCTGTCGGTAAGAAATAATGAAATTTCTGATTTTCCTGTTATAAATAAAAGTTTTGATCTGTCGTATTGCGGACATGATCTTTAAAATCAATAAAGAACAGTATGCTAAAAACACTTCAAATACTATATCACCAGGGGAAACAATATATCCCCGATCTTACAAAAGCAAAAGTCCCTGGAATATTCAGGGGCAGGCCGGAAATCAGTTCGGAAAAGGTTGACGAAAAAGCGCTTGCTGAAGTTTGTCCCACCAATGCTATTTCTATAAATCCTGTTTCTATTGATCTGGGTAAATGCACCTTTTGTGGTGAGTGTTCAAGGCTTTTTCCAAAAAAAATTCATTTTACCACCGATTACAAATTATCGACTAATGAGAGGAGCAGGCTTATTATTTCAGAAGGTGTGACTTCAGGAATTATCCTGAATCCTGATCAGATCAGAAAAGAAGTTCGTAAGCTTTTCCACGGTTCACTCAAACTCCGGCAGGTTTCCGCTGGAGGTGATAACAGCACTGAATTTGAACTTAACGCTTGCGGGAATGTGAATTTTGATATGGGAAGATACGGTATTGAATTTGTCGCTTCTCCTCGTCATGCCGACGGTATTGTAATTACGGGACCAATTTCGAAGAACATGGCTGAACCGCTTGAGATAACATATAAGGCAACTCCTTCGCCGAAAATAATTATTCTGGCGGGTACAGATGCAATCAGCGGGGGTATTTTTGAAGACAGTCCCGCCATTGACCGTAAGTTCATAGAGCAAAATCATATTGATTTATATATTCCGGGAAATCCGGTACATCCGCTGACGTTTATTAATGGGGTAATGGATCTATTGGGAATAAAACCTTAAATTGCCGTTGGATTAATCCAACGGCAATTTAAGGTTTAATACCCTGCGGCTTGCCCGTCTTTTCTTGATTCCGAAGCTCCGAACCATACTTTATTCTTATCATCCCACATAATAGCCTGGTAGCCGCCATAGCCTCCCAGATCCCATTGGATTGTATGACCTCTGGCCATCAGATTCTGTATGACTTCAGTGCGGAAACCACTTTCAAGAAGAAGGATTCCTCCGTTTGTCATTTGTTGCCCCGTTGGTTCAGATGAACCAATATGATGCATCCTTGGTGCGTCGCCGGCTTCCTGCAGATTCATTTTAAAATCAATAAGGTTGATAACAATCTGAACTTGTCCCTGTGGCTGCATATCGCCTCCCATGACTCCAAAACTGATCCACGGCTTGCCATTTTTCGTTATAAACGATGGAATAATCGTATGAAATGGTCTTTTACCGGGCGCGTAAACGTTCATATGACCTTCTTCGAGACTGAACATTTCACCTCTGTCCTGAAGAATAAATCCCAGACCTGTTGGACACATGCCTGAGCCCAGACCCCTGTAATTGCTCTGAATCAGGGATACCATATTTCCTGCCTTATCAGCGACAGTCAGATAAACGGTATTCGGACCCTCGACCATCCCCGGATCATAAATTTTTGCAGCCTTATTCATATCAATAAGCTTTCGTCTTTCAGCAGCATATTTTTTAGATATAAGTTCGGCAACCGGTATTTTATTAAAGAATGGATCGGCATAGTATTTTGCCCTGTCTTCGAAAGCAAGTTTCTTCGCTTCTGTCCACACATGGATATAATCTGCTGAGCCAAAGCCCATTGCGGCGATATCATAGCCTTCAAGAATATTCAGCATCTGGAGTGCTGCAATTCCCTGTCCATTTGGAGGAAGTTCCCAAACGTCATAACCACGGTATGATGTACTGACAGGTTGAACCCACTCTGAGTGGTGCCTGTACATATCATCATATGACAGAAATCCCCCCTGTTTTTTCATGAAAGCAGCGATGTCTTTTGCAATAGATCCCTTATAAAATTCATACCTGCCTCCTTTAACAATTTTTTCAAGGGTATTCGCAAGGAGCGGGTTTTTGAAAATTTCACCTTTTACAGGAGGTTGCCCTGAAGGCATAAAAACCTCTTTTATATTCGGATACTCTTTCAAGGTCTCTGCCTGTTTTAGAGCGAATGCAATTACTTCTGTAACAGGAAACCCTTCTCTTGCATAAGTTATAGCCGGTTGAAGTACCTCATTCATAGGCAGATGCCCAAACATATCATGCATTTCATACCACCCATCGACACATCCCGGAACTGAAACCGGAAGCGGCCCGAAGGACGGGATAAATTCATATCCGTTCTCCTTAAAGTATTCAAGCTTAAGAGAGCGGGGAGATCTCCCGCTGCCATTCAAACCATATAATTTTCCTTTATCAGCGCTCCATATTATTGCAAACAAGTCGCCTCCCACACCTGCTCCTGTTGGCTCAACTACTCCAAGAACCGCATCTGCAGCGATTGCTGCATCAATTGCATTTCCTCCTTTTTTCAGGATATCGAGAGCCACCTGAGTTGCAAGCGGATGGCTGGTTGCTGCCATTCCGTTGCGAGCGATCACTTCAGATCTGGTAGCAAAATCGTGGCCTGTGATTCTATCCTGTGAAAATGCTACAGAAGGAAGTAATATCGCCACGATAATAAAAATTGTACTTCTCATTAAGCAATAATTTATTTCTGCGACAAAGGTAGAAAAACCGTAATTACTATTTTAACATTATCTGTGCTTTTAATTCTGGTCGCATTTTCTCAATGGAATACCTGAGTGAAGTCCTTGGCATTTCTCCTTTCCTTTTCAGCACAAAATCAAAAACCTCATTTTCATGAGCCTGACTAGCCACTTTCAGCATCCATCCGTAGCCTTTTTGAACCATATCGTCTTTATCCGTTAGGAGGATATCAGCAATATCAAAAATGTCATTCAGAAATAATCCTTTTTTTGCAGGTACTATAAGAGAAACAGCGGAGGCCCGTTTTACCCATCGGTTTTCTGATTTTGCCCACTCTTTCAACCTGTCAATATATTCAGGATGCATTTCTATAAATGTACCAACTGAATGGTTGCACAGAGTGTCACATGAAGCCCAGTTTGTAATATAATTTCGCACCCATTTGTCAAAAACGTTAAAATCTCCGGGAATATATTGTTTATGAATATTATATGCCCAATGACAGGCTGTAATTGATTCTTCTAAATAACCTGATTCCCAAAGCTCATCACATAATGAAAATATATTTTGCTTCGTTTTATCAGCAATCTCTTTAAAATAAGCTTTACTTATCTTTTCTACATCAGGAGTTATAACGCCGTATAACTTAACTCCTCCGTTAAAATAGCGTTCAGCGGATAACTTTGCTTTTTCACTGGCATTCAACAAAAGGTCCTTCCTGATTGCAGTAATGATTTCCGACATAGCTGTAAATGAAATTTAAGTTGTTTCTTCTTTACAACGAATGTACAGAAATCTAAGTAAGATTTTCAATATTACCAGAGCCAGATTCTCATTATATTCAAATTTGTGTAAAGTGATGTTCTCTGTAGTTCGCGCCATTTCCGGTTTGCCACCGCACGTTATTCTCCGAGAATTCAGATCAGATAGAATTTTTACCGTTCTCTCAACCAGGACATTTAATACTGAGGTAATCCCCAGGAGATTCTTCATCTTCCGCAAGAGAAAAATTATAAATTACTCCATATATATTATTGTGAAATATTCAGGATAAGAGGGTATTATGGGATATTAATGGGAAGGAAGCGACGCCTTTTGTGCTAATCTTTCTTTATCCAGAAAATTTGATTCAAAGCTTGAGTTGACAGCTATGGGGAACTAGGTGAGTTCAACGGAGAATTGGGGGGAGTTTTACACCAAAAAGTTTTCCAAAAAAATAATAAAATCTTTCTGATCTTTGTTAATCTTTTAAACATTTGGTAATGAACAACAACGATTTTATTTATTTTGTCGACCAGTTTGATGATATGAGAGTCCTGAGATACAGACTTCCCCAGTTTGAATCACTAACCCTTCAACAAAAGAAATTTGTATATTTCCTGAGTCAGGCTGCCTTGTCGGGACGCGATATTTACTGGGATCAGAATTTTAAGTTAAATATCCCTATCAGGAAAACCATTGAAGCAATTCTCGAAAATTATAACGGAGACAGGAATTCAAATGAGTTCAAAACATTTCTGATCTACGCAAAAAGAGTTTTTTTTGCAAATGGGATCCATCACCATTATTCAAGTGACAAACTGAAACCCGGATTTTCAGAAGGTTATTTTGAGAGCCTGATCAGGACTATAGATAAAAAGTTGCTTCCTCTCTCTCACAACCAAAGTGTCGATGAACTTATATCTGAGTTGACTCTTGTGATATTCAACGAGAAACTCTTTGCCAGAAAAGTCGAACTGAAAGCTGATGTCGACATTATTGAAGGTTCTGCTATTAATTTGTATGATGGAGTAAATCAGCAGGAGGTCGAAGATTTCTATTCGGCAAGAATTATTTCCGATGATCCACGACCGATATCCCTCGGACTTAATTCAAAAGTTGTAAAGAAAAATGGTTCGTTGGCAGAGGAAGTTTATAAGTCCAACGGGTTATATGGTAAACCTATTGATCAGATAATTTTCTGGCTTGAAAAGTCAATTGACGTTGCCTGTTCTGAAAAACAGAAAGCGGGTATCAGACTTTTGATTGATTTCTATAAAACGGGTGACCTTAAAATCTGGGATGAGTTCAATGTGCTTTGGGCAAAAGACACTGATGGAGATGTTGACTATATAAATGGTTTCATAGAAACATACAGCGACCCTCTTGGCATGAAGGCCACGTGGGAGGCAATTGTTGATTATGTTGATACTGAAGCTACCAAAAGAACCAAAATTATTACGGCGAATGCTCAATGGTTTGAAGACAACTCACCGGTTCAGCAAAAATATAAGAAAGAACAGGTCAAAGGAGTGGCGGCAAGGGTCATTAACATAGCTATGCTTGGCGGAGCTTGTTATCCGGCATCTCCATTGGGTATTAATTTGCCCAATGCGGACTGGATAAGAAAAGAGGTTGGTTCGAAATCTGTTACATTGGGGAATATCACCATGGCTCATGACATTACATCGCAGGGAGATGGATTTCTTGAAGAGTTTGCAGCTGATATAAAGGAAGTTGAGAGAATTAAAAAATTCGGAGCTCTTTCTGATGCATTGCATACTGATCTTCACGAATGTGTCGGACATGCAAGTGGCAAGTTGGCACCGGGAACCGATCCAAATGCTCTCAAGAATTATGCTTCAACTCTTGAAGAAGCCAGGGCGGATCTTTTTGCTCTTTATTATATAGGTGATAAGAAAATTCTGGAGCTTGGTCTGCTTCCTGAAGAAGATGCTGCAAAAGCTTCTTATGACGCATATTTGCGGAACGGATTGTTGACGCAGGTTGTAAGGATAAATCCTGGTAAAAATTTAGAAGAAGCGCATATGCGTAACAGATCTGCAATTTGCCACTGGGTATATGAGAAAGGTAAAACAGAGAATGTTGTGGAATATTTCAAACGCGTAGAGAAAAGCTACGTTAAGGTCAACGATTATACCAGGCTCAGAAAACTTTTCGGAGAGTTGCTGAGAGAAATCCAGAGAATAAAATCAGAAGGAGATTTCCAGGCAGGGAAGGATCTTATAGAAAATTATGGCGTGAAAGTTGATCCGCAATTGCATGCTGAGATTCTTGAGCGATATAAAAAGCTGAATCTTGCTCCTTATACGGGATTTGTAAATCCTAACCTGGTCCCGGAAATGGATAAAACCGGTGAAATTATTGATGTGAAGGTTGAGTATGTGGATGATTATCTTGGACAGATGTTGAACTACGGAAAGAATTATTCATTTCTGTAAGCTCGTTTGTGCCCTCTGCTCTAAGCCGCGAAGCTGCAGGGAGTGTGTTGAACAAACTCCCCTTTTCCCTGTCTCCATATAAAATCTTTATATGATACTTGGGATTCTTTATACTTTACTTATAAACAAGAAACTACTTTCGCGCGTCTTATATAATATGCACAGGATCGTTAGAATGTAAAGCTTTCAGCCGGCAATAGGAGCAACTGATAAATATGAAGAGGGATAATAAAGAAGAATCAACTGAAGGATTTACTTTTAACCAAAAAATTAAAAATACTTTCATTGGGAAGGCTAAAATAATCCAGGATAAAGGATTATTCCATAAACTGACCCTTGTAGCATTTTTTGCGTGGATTGGTCTTGGATCCGATGGTATTTCTTCATCATGTTATGGCCCTGAAGAAGCATTCAGGAATTTGCAGGGTCATACCAGTCTCGCTATTTTTGTGGCTATTGGTTCAGTTTTGACAATTCTGATTATAAGTTCAAGCTATAATCAGATAATTCACCTGTTTCCCCATGGAGGTGGAGGATATCTGGTGGGGAGTAAACTTTTGTCTCCGACAACCGGAATGATATCCGGTTCCGCTCTTATAATTGATTATGTCCTTACCATTACTATTTCTGTTTCCAGCGGTTCTGATGCAATATTCAGTTATTTCCCGGCCGGATTACAGGTTTACAAACTCCCTTTTGCCATTTTTGGTGTGTGTTTCCTGATTCTTTTAAATTTAAGGGGGGTAAAGGAATCAGTACTATCACTTGCTCCAATATTCATAGTTTTCATTGCAACTCATGTGATTGCCATTCTGTATGGTTTGATTGTGAAATCCTATGATTTTACGACCGTTGTCACTCGTACTTCAAATGAAATACATTCGACAGTTTCACAAGTCGGTACCTTCGCTACTTTTTTAATAATACTTAGAGCTTATAGTATGGGAGCCGGAACTTATACGGGGATCGAAGCGGTAAGCAACGGGATGCCAATTTTAAGGGAACCTAAAGTTAAAACAGCACGAAAAACAATGGTTTTAATGGCTGGCTCTCTTTCATTTATGGTTCTGGGTTTAATGTTGTGTTACATGCTTTTTAATGTCCAACTCGACACCCATAAAACTTTAAACGCAGTACTGTTTACAAATCTTTCTGCCAAATGGGGACCATTCTGGTCGGGAAGTTTTATTCTTATAGCACTCATATCGGAAGCTGCTTTACTTTTTGTCGCAGCCCAAACCGGTTTTATCGATGGACCAAGAATTATGGCAAATATGGCGATTGATCATTGGTTTCCGAAACGATTTGCATCTCTGAGCGATAGATTGGTCACCATGAATGGGGTCTTGCTCATGGGAACCGCATCAATTATCCTGATGGTTATATCCAAAGGATCTGTCGCGCTTCTTGTTGTATTATACAGTATCAATGTGTTCATCACTTTTACTATTTCGCAAACCGGAATGGTAAAACACTGGTGGCAGATGAGAGGAAAGGAATTGCTGTGGAAAAGAAAGTTAGCCATCAATGGAATCGGACTCATTCTTTCCTCTTTTATATTGGTGTCAGTGATCATTATTAAATTTGGACAGGGAGGCTGGATTACTTTGGTTATAACAGGTTTACTGATCTTTCTTGCTATCAATATTAAACGTCATTACTTCAAAACTGCTTTAAAGCTTCAAAAACTCAGATTTAGTGCTTATAAGGAAATCGAAAAGCTGATTGGTCAGCGTCCCTGTCAGGACAGGAATATTAAAAAAATTCCATTTGATAAGGAAGGAAAAACAGCAATTATCCTGGTCAGTGGGTTTGGGGGAACCGGATTATATACTTTTCTCAGAATTCTTGAAAATTTTAAAGGAGTTTACCATAATTTTGTTTTTGTCAGAGTAGGTATTATAAATTCTAAAGTTTACAAAGGATCAGTTGAATTAGATCATTTTACAAGGCAGGTAAAAGAGGATGGCGAAAAGTACGTAAATGTTGCTAATCAATTTGGCCTCTATGGGAAGAGTCTGTGGACCATTGGAACAGACCCTGTGAATGAGATTTACCGTATTGTGAAGAGATTACGGCCAAGGCTGTCAGGCGCTGCTTTTTTCGGAGGGCAGCTCGTTTTCTCCAAAACATTTTACCTCTCCAAATTGCTTGCATAATCATACAATCTTTTCAATCCAGAAAAGATTCTTCAAATTCGGTATTCCAATCGTTATTTTCCCGATAAAAATCGAATCATAGGCTTATTTAACCACAAAGTACACAAAGAAGGCGCAAAGCACACAAAGTTAAATAGCTACAAACCTTTGTGTCCTTTGTGAAAACCTTTGTGCTCTTTGTAAGTTAATGGATTTTATTTAATCCTTTCCTCTTTATAAAATCTTAATGCTCATTCATTTACTTTTTATGAAATCCATATAAAATACGGTGCAATTTTGTATCATCAAACAACCGTTAAGATGAACACAACAAATTTGTCTCAACTACTCAAAATCCCGTTTGGAAGGATTATTGGAACAGGCATCTTCATCGTAATGATCAGCCTTGCAAACAATCCTGTTAAAGCTCAATCTGAAGGATCATCTTCTTTAAAAGTCACGGCTGACCTTGTAAGTTCATATGTTTGGCGCGGATCAATCGCAACAGGCAATCTGACACCAAATTTTCAGCCAACGCTCTCTTATTCTTCAAAGAAATTTGAAATTGGTATCTGGGGATCAACAGATTTTGTCGGAGCTTACAAAGAATTCGACCCGTATGTTGCACTAACACCCGGTCATTTGAAATTTGGCCTGACCGATTATAACTTTAATTTTCTACAGTCCAATTACTTCAATTACAAAAACAACAAGACGGGTCACCGTGTTGAGGGAACTATTGGTTTCACAGGAACAGATGCATTTCCTGTAAGCGTAATGTGGAATACAATGTTTTACGGTTTCGACAAAAAACCTGACGATTCAACAAAACAAGCATTTTCAACATACGTGGAACTTGGCTATGCAAAGGGTGCCACCAGTTTATTTTTTGGATTTACGCCCTGGGCTGGTTATTACAATAATTACGGAGAGACTGCTTTTGATGCAGGTGCCCATAAGAAAACATTTTCGGTCGTGAATGTTGGTGCAACCTTTACAAAATCACTGAAGATCACCGACACTTACTCTTTACCGATAAAAGCCTCACTCATCGTAAATCCGTCAGCCAGCTATTCCAGGAACGACTTTGTGCACCTGGTATTTGGAATAACATTCTGAAAAAATTCAAAAAGTAATCAATATGAATACAAAAGCCTTAAAATCGTTATTGTCACTTGTTGTAGTACCAATCCATGAACCGGTTGCCTCAAATGGTCCGGTAAGCTACCTGATTGGAGGTATTATTGCGCTTCTGATTCTTGGTTATTTAATCTATACTTTATTACATCCTGAAAAATTTTAGAAGCCGGAAGTCCGAAGCCGGAAGTCCGAAGCACTTCCGACTCCCGTCTTCCGACTCACATCTCAATACATTAATTCTTAAGAAATATGAATGATGCGATTCAAATTATTATTTTCATGGTACTCCTGATTGTGCTGTCACCAGTTCTGGGTAAGTACATGGCCAGGGTATTTATGGGAGAAAAACACATTATGCTACCGGTTTTTGGATGGCTCGAAAAGTCGGTTTACAAGGTATCAGGAGTCAAAAGCGATGAAGAGATGAACTGGAAGACATACACAATTGGTCTCCTTCTTTTCAACCTGTTTGGCTTTATACTTTTATTCCTTATACAGATACTGCAGTCCTGGCTGCCACTGAACACCGAAAAGTTACCAAATGTCTCGTGGCACCTTGCATTCAATACTGCAATGAGTTTCACAACAAATACAAACTGGCAGTCATACAGTGGCGAAAACACACTTAGTTACTTCGTCCAGATGATTGGGTTGACTGTTCAGAATTTTGTCAGCGCTGCAACCGGAATTGCGGTAGTTCTTGCTCTTATTCGCGGGCTGACGAGAAAAACTACAGATGCTCTGGGAAATTTTTGGGTAGATATGACCAGATCAGTGCTTTATGTATTGTTACCACTTTCAATTATTCTTACAATTCTACTGGTTGGACAAGGAGCCGTGCAAACCTTCTCTCATTATGTAAAAGCAACTACCTTACAGGGAACAGAGCAGGTAATTCCTCTCGGACCTGCCGCATCACAGATAGCGATTAAGCAACTTGGAACGAACGGTGGTGGTTTTTTCAATGCAAACAGCGCTCATCCGTTTGAAAATCCTACTCCTTTTTCAAATTTTCTGGAACTGTTTTCAATAATTATCATTTCAGCCGGCCTTGTTTTTACGTTCGGTCACTATATGAAGTCCAAAAGACAGGCCAGGGCGATATTTATTACAATGTTTGTCCTGTTTGCAATTGGTCTTGCAATCTCCCTGTGGTCGGAATTCAGCTATAATAATGTACTGAATGTCGCAGGGAACATGGAAGGTAAGGAGACTCGCTTTGGAGTAATGAACAGTGTATTGTGGTCAGTTACCACCACTGTAACTTCAAACGGATCGGTCAATGCCATGCACGATAGTTTATCCCCAATGTCGGGACTGGTGGCTATGTTTAACCTTATGCTCGGAGAAATTGTATTTGGCGGAGTAGGATCGGGGCTGTACGGCATTATCATTTTTATTCTTCTCACAGTTTTTATTGCCGGACTTATGGTAGGGAGAACACCAGAATATCTTGGTAAAAAAGTTGAAGCTTTTGAAATGAAAATGGCAATTCTGGCGATTTTAGCGCCAAGTATTGTAATAAAATTATTCTCCGCGATAGCTTGTTCTATCCCTGCAGGATTATCAAGTCTGAATAATGCAGGTCCGCACGGACTTTCAGAGATCCTTTATGCGTTTAGCTCTGCTGCTGGTAATAACGGCAGCGCATTCGCTGGTCTGAATACCAATACGGTTTTTTATAACCTGATGATGGGATTTGGGATGCTTATCGGCAGGTACGGGATAATCGTGCCGGTGATGGCAATAGCAGGCAGTATGGGGACAAAGAAAATAACGCCTGTTTCATCAGGCACTTTCAGAACGGACAACTGGCTGTTTGTTATGTTGTTGATTGGAATTATTCTTATTGTTGGTGGCCTTACATTTTTCCCTCCTCTGGCTTTGGGACCTATAGTTGAACATTTATTGATGCATGCAGGTGTTGCTTTTTAATTCTTAAGAACAAGTTATATGGAAAAACAAAATATAAATCGTTTGATTACCAGGGAAATTGCACTTCAGGCACTCAAAGATTCATTTATTAAATTGAATCCTGCTGTTCTGGTAAAGAACCCTGTAATCTTTATTGTTGGAATTGGAGCTCTTATGACAACAATAGTTGTACTGGGGGATATTTTCAACAGTCATTTTTCAAACTTTAACTTTCAGATTACGATATGGCTCTGGTTTACTGTGTTATTTGCCAATTTCGCCGAAGCAGTTGCGGAAGGAAGAGGCAAAGCCCAGGCAGATAGTCTGCGTAAGAATCGTACTTTGACAAAGGCGCGTAAAATGGTTCATGATAGTGAAGAACTTGTACTTGCCACTGACTTAAGGAGAGGTGATATTGTAGTTTGTAACGCAGGCGACATCATTCCTGCAGATGGGGACGTAGTTGAAGGGATAGCAAGCGTGGATGAATCGGCTATTACCGGTGAATCTGCTCCTGTAATCCGTGAGAGCGGAGGTGACAGAAGCGCTGTGACCGGGGGGACAAAAGTAATAAGTGACAGAATAATAATCAGGGTAACTTCTGAGCCGGGATTTACATTCCTGGATCGCATTATTGCGATGGTTGAAGGTGCAAAACGCCAAAAAACACCAAACGAAATCGCACTGATCATCCTTTTGTCAGGATTAACGATTATTTTCCTGTTGGTTGTTATCGCTTTGCCTGCGTATTTTGGATATAGTCTGAGGGCGTCGCATATTTCTGCCGATCATAACCTTTCCCTGCCAGTTTTGATTTCACTTCTTGTCTGTCTTATTCCTACAACTATCGGAGGACTGCTAAGCGCAATAGGAATAAGCGGTATGGACAGGCTTTTGCGTAAAAATGTTATTGCTACAAGTGGAAGAGCTATTGAAGCTGCCGGTGACACAGATGTACTGCTTCTTGATAAAACAGGAACTATTACACTGGGAAATCGCATGGCCACGGAATTTATCCCTGCTGAAGGAATCAGTGTCGAAAATCTGGCTGATGCTGCACAGTTATCTTCACTTGCCGACGAAACTCCTGAAGGCCGTTCAATTGTTGTTTTAGCTAAGGAACAATTTAATATAAGGGGAAGGGAAATGCAAACTCTGGATACAATTTTTATTCCATTTTCCGCTCAAACAAGTATGAGTGGAATAGACCTGAAAAATCCTGATGGTAATTTACGCAGTATAAGGAAAGGTTCATCAAGTGCAATCCGGAAATTCATTGAAAACAATAATGGATTTTTCCCTAAAAATGTCGATGAAGTAGTATCTGAACTCTCACGTCAGGGAGCAACTCCACTGGTAGTTGCACAAAACAATCAGGTACTTGGGGTAATACACCTAAAAGATATTGTGAAGGGTGGAATAAAACAACGTTTCGCACAGCTTCGCAAAATGGGTATCAGGACAGTTATGATCACAGGCGATAATCCTCAGACCGCAGCTGCAATTGCAGCTGAGGCAGGTGTTGATGATTTTCTTTCTGAAGCAAAACCTGAGGATAAGCTTTATCGTATCAGGGAAGAACAATCCAACGGCCATCTTGTAGGGATGATAGGTGATGGAACTAATGACGCACCCGCTCTGGCCCAGGCTGATGTCGGTTTAGCGATGAACACGGGCACTCAGGCTGCCCGCGAAGCCGGTAATATGGTTGATCTGGATAGTAATCCGACTAAACTGATAGAAGTTGTTGAAACCGGAAAACAGCTACTCATGACACGGGGCGCTTTGACTACATTCAGTATTGCCAATGATGTTGCCAAATATTTCGCAATTATACCCGCAATTGCAACTTTGTTATATGTTACTGGTAAAGGTGTCTCTCCATTAAACATCCTTAACGTGATGAAACTTAATTCACCTGAGAGCGCAATCTTAAGTGCAGTAATATTCAACGCTTTAATAATTGTAGCCCTTATTCCACTAGCCCTGAAGGGAGTGAAATACAGGCCTATCTCCGCGAATCGTGTTCTGGCTCTGAATATTCTTATTTATGGTATGGGAGGAATTATAGTACCGTTCGCAGGAATTAAACTAATCGATATGCTTCTTGTTTCAATTCATATGATTTAAAAACATGAAAACACAACTAATTATAGCTCTTAAGTTTTTGCTGGCAATGACTGTGCTTACAGGAATTGTTTATCCGTTGGCTATGACGGGTCTGGCACAATTAAGTTTTCATTCAAAGGCTAATGGAAGCATGATTTTGAAGGATGGAAAGGTTATTGGTTCAGAACTGATAGGACAAAAGTTCGACAGCACAATCTATTTCTGGTCGAGACCTTCGTCAGTTGGTTATAACCCGATCCCTTCAGGAGGTTCCAATTATGGACCAACCAGCGATACTCTGCTGAAGCAGGTCACTTCAAGGCGTAATTTGTTTTCGAAGATGAATTCTGTTGGTATATCTGATATTCCAAAAGAAATGGTTTTTGCTTCAGGTAGCGGCCTTGATCCTCATATATCATCCGGAGCTGCATTATTGCAGGTTAACAGAATTGCAGCAGCCCGGAACTTCAATGAAAAACAAAAAGAAGAACTTATAAAAATGATAGCAGACATGACCGAACCTCCTCAATTTGGAATACTTGGAGAGGAGCGCATAAATGTTTTGAAGTTGAATATTGCTGTGGATAATTTAAAATAACATATCAAATGAGAACCTCAATCCGTACACGTTTTACATTAGGAATGATATTCCTGTTCGTAATAATTTTAATTCTCTCGGTTTTTTCCGGTTACTATATGAACAAACTGTCGGATAAAACCAGTCTGATCCTCAAGGAAAACTATTTATCTGTTGTTTATGCAAGGGAAATGTCGGAAGGGATTACCAATATAAACCGGGAAATCATTACCAGTTCATTAATGAAAAAGAATTCAGAAACATCAATAATAACCAAACAGATTGATCTGATAAACAATTCTCTAAAAAAAGAGAAAAATAATATTACTGAACCTGGTGAAGATAAGCTTGTTTCCGGGATAGAATCAGACTATAATGCATTCAGAGATCTGTTATATAGCTATATAAGATCACAAAAACAGGATACATTACTGCTGTTGCAAAATAAGGCCGGGGATCTCCATCAGCAATTGCTGCTTTTGTCGCAGATGAACGGAAAAGCGCTCGAAGCAAAAACTGATGATGCAAAGGCAACTGCAAAGAGCGCCCTGACACAGATGACTGTTCTTGCCACTCTGTGTTTTCTCATCGGTATGAGTTTTACTTTCAGTTTTGCTTCATATTTTAATCAGCGGTTCTTTCAGTTATATAACGGCATAAAAGAGATTGTCTCAAGTAATTATGATCAGCGTCTCTTTTTCGACGGGAAGGATGAATTTCATGAAATTTCGTTGCTTTTAAACGAAATGGCTGCAAAATTAAAGCAAAACCAAAAAAAAATGTCTGTAACTTTGATTGATGATCATACAAAAGATCTAAGTGCTAAAGATATTGATGAATTGAAACAGATGCTCTTCAAGATAAAAACTATTGAAGAGCAGGCTTCAGCATTAGTGACAAAGTTTGAAGGTAAATAATACTCTATGGACATAGATGACGATCGTCCCGACCCCGATGAACTTTTAGCTTCATTAAAATTAAATGAAGAAAAAAGCAAAAAGGGTAAATTGAAAATATTCTTCGGTATGTGTGCCGGAGTAGGGAAGACCTATACTATGCTTCAGACCGCGCAGGCCGAGAAAGTGAAGGGCTGCGATATAATAGTCGGTTATGTTGAAACTCATAAAAGGAAGGAGACAGCAGACCTGGTTAAAGGCTTTGAAGTAATTCCACGAATTAACATACATTACAAGTCCACCTCGGTTGAAGAGATGGATCTCGATGCAATAATTGCACGGAAACCTCAGCTTGTTCTTGTTGATGAGCTGGCACATACGAATGCTCCGGGAAGCAGACATGCAAAGAGGTACCAGGATGTTCTGGAAATTCTTGATAATGGAATTAACGTCTATACAACAGTAAATGTTCAGCATCTGGAAAGTCGTTCTGACACTGTTGCCCAAATTACTGGTGTTATAGTGCGGGAAACCATTCCTGATGAAATATTCGAGAACGCGGACGATATTGAGGTGATAGATCTGACACCCGATGAACTGTTGCAACGACTGTCAGAAGGGAAAGTGTATACACCCGAAAGATCAAAAGAGGCCAGGGAGAGTTTCTTCAGAAAAGGAAATATCACTGCTCTGCGTGAAATGGCGCTTCGAATTGTTGCCGACCGTGTTGATAAACAGTTGCACGAATACATGCAGCTGAAGCGCATAAAAGGTCCATGGAAATCGGGATTGCATTTATTGGTAGGTGTTAGTCATACCCAGCAATCCGCCAAGTTGCTCAGGTGGGCAAAGAATCTGTCATATACAATGGGCGCTGATCTGCAGGCAGTATATGTTGAAACTACTCATAAGCTTACTACTGAGGAAAGCATCCAACTGAATAAAAATATAAATCTTGCCCGCCAACTTGGAGTAAAATTCCGCTTTGTAACAAACAATGACATGGTGAAGGCAATTGTCAGCTTTGCTCAGAAAGAGAATATTACTCATATTATTATTGGTAAACCTCGTGTAAGAAACCTTCTGACCCTTTTGCGTCTGGGAAATTTTGTTAACAGGCTTATCCGGTATAGCGGAAATATAGATGTTTATATTCTAGGTTCCGATATTCAAACTAAGGACAGATATCGGGAAAAAGTATCATTACCATCTTTTACTTCCGATGCCCGGCAATATCTTTTCGCATCTTTGATTGTTGTAATGGCTGCGGTTGTTTGCTTCGCAATTAAGGGGATCATTGGTTATCAGGTAGTATCATTTGCACTGCTGTTTGTTGTCTCAATTCTGGCCTTCTTTTTTGGTACCGGACCAGTTCTTTTGTCTGCAACTTTAAGCGCCCTGATGTGGGATTTCTTCTTTATACCGCCACCTTTTACGTTCCATGTTGATAAGCCTGTTGATATGCTTATGCTTATAATGTTTTTCATAATAGCATTACTTAGCGGTGTACTCACTTCAAGGATCAAAAGACAGGAAGTAAAAATCAGGATACGCGAAGAACGGACAAATGCTCTTTATCAATTGACTAGAGAACTCTCAACTGCCACAGGAATTGAAGAAGTTATTACTATCGCAAAAAATGACATCAAAAAGTACTTCAATCTCAACAGCCGGATCATACTCAGAAATGATGCCGACCGTCTTGATTATACAGTTTATAATAACACCAATTTTAACTTGTCGAAGAATGATACAAGTGTTGCAGAGTGGACTTTCCAGCACTCTTCCAAAGCTGGAAAATATACCGATACCTTACCGTCAAGCAAGTATACTTTTTACCCTCTGAAGGGAAATCAGATGAATCTGGGTGTCATATCCATTCAACCTGAAAAAGAATTCACACAGGGCGAAGAACAATTCTGGGAAGCTTTCATATCACAGATATCAGGGAAATTTGAACGGGAATATCTTCGGAATATGGCTAAGCAGGCTTTTTTATTAAATGAATCGGACAAACTTTACAAGACACTTTTTAACTCCATCTCACACGAGCTAAGGATCCCGGTGGCAACAATAATGGGCGCTTCCGACTCGCTTATCACAACACAGCATTCTCCTGAAATAATAAAAGCGCTTTCCACAGAAATCTTCAGCGCCTCCAAAAGATTAAACCGTCTGATTGAAAACCTTCTTAATATGTCGCGTCTCGAAAGCGGCAGGATCAGTCCACGACTTGATTGGTGCGATATACACGATATAATCAACAAAGTCTCCGAAAGTTTGCAGGAGGAATTAAGAGCATTTTCTCTTCAGGTTGTTATCCCCGAAGACATGCCTTTTGTGAAAATCGACTTTGGATTGATGGAACAGGTGCTTTATAATCTTATCCATAATGCGACACAGTACTCATATCCTTCAACAACCATCAGAGTCAAAGCATTCTACGATAATGGATTGCTGACGATACAGGTTATGGACCGGGGACCTGGTTTTGGTCCTAAAGAAATTTCACTGATATTCAATAAATTCTACAGGGTTGAAGGATCCAAAGCAGGAGGAACAGGATTAGGACTTTCAATTGCTAAGGGATTCACAGAAGCTCACAAGGGAACAATAAGTGTTGAAAACAGGCAAAACGGAGGGGCTAAATTTACTATTAAGATTCCAACAGAGATACCAGCAGAAATAAAGTCATAACGATGAATTTACCTGATACAATATTAGTTATTGATGATGAGGTTCAAATCCGGAGGTTGCTTGAGATAACGCTATCGTCGAACGGATTTAAAATTCTTGAAGCCGGCACCGGGAAGGATGGTCTGATAGCTGCTGCCACACAGCATCCTTCTTTAATTATTCTTGATCTGGGTTTGCCTGATGCTGATGGTTTTGAAATACTGAAAAAGATACGGGAGTGGTACCAGAAACCAATCCTTATCCTTTCAGTGAAAAATTCGGAAGACGACATTATCAGCGCTCTTGATAACGGGGCAAATGATTTTCTTACCAAACCATTCAGGACCGGTGAATTGCTGGCAAGAATACGGGTTGCATTAAGACCTGCTGCAGGCACAGATGTAAATCCAGTACTCACATTTGGAAATTTCACAATAGATCTGGCAAATCACATAGCAAGAAAGAATGACTGTATATTGAAATTAACCTCAACGGAATTTTCTCTGCTTGCACTTCTTGCGAAAAATTCAGGAAGGGTGCTTACGCATCAGAATATTTTAAAAGAAATTTGGGGTTTCGGATATGTTGGCCAGACTCAAATCCTGCGCGTCTTTGTTGCCCAGCTTCGCAAGAAAATTGAAGACGATCCGTCTAAACCGACACTGCTTATTACTGAATCGGGGATAGGGTACAGGTTTCATGAATAGGCCCCTGCCTAACCGCTGGCGCTGATTTGTAATCCGTGCCAAAAACCGCCCCTGGCGCGGATTTGCAATCCGTGCCAAAATAATATTATAAAAATTTTATAAATTGCATTTGTATATATCTCGTGCTATGTCGGAAAAAAATAAAATTTGGGATCAGAAAAAGGCATATTTTCTTACCCTGACCGTTGTTGGGTGGATTGATGTATTTACAAGAAAGAATCACAAACTCATAATTATTAAATTCTCTTCAACACTGTCAGAAAGAGAAAGGCCTTACGATTTTTGGATATTGCTTAATGCCAAGTCATCTTCATCTGATTGCACGGTCAGAAAGTAATTTTTCTTTGTCAGAAATATTACGTGATTTTAAAAAGTTTACTTCAAAAGCAATAATTAAAGAGATAATGAGTGAATCAGAAAGCAGGAGAGACTGGATGTTAGAGTATTTCAGGAAAGAGGGCACGGATTGCAAATCCGCGCCAGCAGACTCGGGCAACTCAAGTTATAGATTTTGGCAGGAAGGAAACCATCCCGAAGAAGTCAATTCCAATAGGTTTTTTAAGGAAAAACTTGACTATATACACAATAACCCTGTTAAAGAACTAATTGTAGAGAGACCTGAAGATTACTTTTTCAGTTCTGCCAGGAATTATGCAGATTTGAGTAATCCTTTGGAAATTGTAAAAGAAACGATACAATGGCAAACTTATTAGTATAAGCTTTTAGAGGCACGGATTGCAAATCCGCGCCAGCCTCTAACCTTAATCCGCGGCAATATATATCTGCTGGCGCGGATTTGCAATGCGTGCCTTTTCTTCTCCCTCTGCTGGCGCGGATTTGCAATCCGTGCCTTTTCTACTCTCTTTGAAGGCCACGCCATGGCTTGGTCCTACAATTAATGATTGATACCAGTAGAGTCATGCCATGGCATGACCCTACAAAACCCCTCGCTGGCGCGGATTTGTAATCCGTGCCAAGAATAATAATAAAAGAGATGCTGATCGCGACGCTGGCGCGGATTTGTAATCCGTGCCATACTATTACTATAAACTATAAGTGAATTTGTAAATATTTTGTGGGGGCACGGATTGCAAATCCGCGCCAACCTTCAACCTTAATCCGCGGCAATATATACCAAGAATATATCACGGATTGCCAGCAAAGAAAATGGGCACGGATTGCAAATCCGCGCCAGCCTCTAACCTTAATCCGCGCCAGCCTCTAACCTAATCCGCGCCAGCCTCTAACCTTAATCCGCGCCAACACCCTCCCTGTACTCAGAATTCAATAATCTTCTCCACCTTATTGCTCTTGAGATATGATTTCAGAATAACCTGAATATCGCGGTTATCGGTTGAGGGTGTTATGCATTCATGAACTGCTGAAAGGCCAAACCCCATATCATTTATGTTAAAGTATCCCCATCCCGTATATTTCCCGTTAATGATCTTAACAGCGCATCGTTCCTCATGGTCGCGTCCTTTATCTATAATGAAAAAGTTACGTCTTGTGAAGCTGAACTCCTCCATCGCTTTTATTGCCCTTAAATTGTATTCTTCCGGCGATTCCTTACAAATACATGCTCCTTTGCATAAGCCAACATGATAGTGGAAACAGGGTCCGTCAGTATCATAAAGACCTGTCAGTTTCTGGCAGAGTCCGAAAGTACCAATGAAAAAATTCAGCTTTGATTTTGCCTTATCTTTTGAAGCAAAAACCGATACAGGCATTTCATCGTCATTTACTGTACCATAACGATAATTGAGGTAACCATTGTTATCATAACTACTGAAAATACCCCATTGAAAGGATGTCCTTCGCTGTGCCCTGTTATAAACCGGTTTATTGCGTTTAATCTCATACGATTCCTTGAGAAGAGCAATAAGCTCACTTCCAGTGATTTCCCAGTCAATATCGGCTATTATGTCGCGCATTTCCATCGCACGGTTTGTTGTATTGTTCGAAAGATGCGTGCTGATTCTTTGTTGCAGATTACGGCTTTTTCCGATATATATGAGATCTCCTTTTTCATTATAGAAATAGTATACCCCGGGTTCTTCCGGAATTGATTCTATTTTAGCAAGATCGAGTTTAGGATTTAACTTTGAAGCTCTTGCATTTTTCAGCAGAGATGTTCCTATTTCATTTAATTCAATATCTTTTGCAATCAGGATCTCAAGAAGCCTGACTGTAGCAAGAGCATCCCCACCGGCCCTGTGACGGCCGTTTATATTTATGTTAAGATCTCGACAGATATTTCCCAGACTGTATGATGCATGTCCCGGAAGAAGTTTCCGGCTTAACGTAACTGTATCGAGAACACTGCGTTTAAAATTGAAGCCGAGAGATTTATATTCCTGCCTTATAAAAGAGTAGTCAAATCGTGCATTATGTGCGACAAAAGTGCGGCCTTCCGTCATCTCAATTATTTTTTTGGCTATCTCATAAAAACGAGGGGCATCTTCAACCATTTCATTCGTAATACCCGTAAGATTTGTAATAAAATAGGGGATATTTATTTCGGGATTTATGAGTGATATGAATTCACCGGTAATCTCCTTTCCATCGTGCTGATATATAGCAATTTCAGTGATTTTTTCAAACTGTGAACTACCTCCCGTAGTTTCAATATCGACAATCGCATACATATACCGGAACCTCCTTCAACTCTCACTGACAAATATAAGAGAATCAGGTGCAATTTATTTGTTACTTTGTATTTTTGTAATGCAATAATTAATTAACCATGACAGAATGTGCAGGTAAAAAATTTATACTTAACGGAGAACTCCAGCCGGCTGAAATATTCGATAAGTCACTTGTCTATGGTGGCGATTCCGTCTATGAAGTTTTAAGACTTGTAAATGGCAGCCCCATATTTTTTCAGGATCATATGGACCGGCTTAATACAAGCGTAAAACTCGGAAAAAGAGAACTCCTTGCTGATCCGGCTTTATTACGAAAAGCAATAATACAACTTACGAAGCTTGAAAAGAAACGCGATTCAAACCTGAAAATAGTATTCAATTATAATAAATCTGTCACAAATTATCTTGTCTATTTTATTGAGACTACTTATCCGACTCAGATTCAATATCAAAAAGGAGTGAAAGGAATATTTTTTTTCGCAGAACGAAGAGACCCTGAATCAAAAGTTATTGATCACAAACTCAGATCATCCATATGTAATAAATTAATCGCTGAAAGCGCTTACGAAGCTGTACTTGTTAATGAGGATAATCTTATCACTGAAGGCAGCAGATCTAATATTTTTTTCCTGAAAAATGATTCACTTATGACTGCACCCGATAGAATGGTTTTGAATGGAATCACCAGAAAACACATTCTTGAAATCTGCGGAGAAAATGACATCAGAGTTGAGTTTGGCTGCGTGAGCGCGGCAGCAATAAATGAATATGATGCAGTATTCATGACCGGTACCTCGCCTATGGTTCTGCCGTTTTCAATTATCGGAAATGAACGATTCAATGTTAAGTTTCCTTTAATTGAAAAGCTAAGGAATATCTATCTGAAAAAGGCAATGGAAAGTATTAGTTGAATCTATTTCCTGGAAATTTTGCAATTTTACTTGTAGATCATTATTCAAGCCCCGTGTCCTTCGCTCCGCTCAGGATGACAATTCGTTGTGGGTCATAAAAGGGGAATGGAAGGCGATTTTGCGGAGCAAAATCGCCTTCCATTCCCCTTACTCATCATCCAAAATGCGTTGTCATCCTGAGCGGAGCGAAGGATCTCCGGAGGCATAAACGGTAGCCGGGAACAATCTTGCGGTACCCGGGAACAATCTTCCGGTACCCGGGAACAATCTTCCGGTACCCGGGAACAATCTTCCGGTACCCGGGAACAATCTTCCGGTAGCCGGGAACAATCTTCCGGTACCCGGGAACAATCTTCCGGTACCCGGGAACAATCTTCCGGTACCCGGGAACAATCTTCCGGTACCCGGGAACAATCTTCCGGTACCCGGGAACAATCTTCCGGTACCCGGGAACAATCTTCCGGTACCCGGGAACAATCTTCCGGTACCCGGGAACAATCTTTCGGTACCCGGGAACAATCTTCCGGTACCCGGGAACAATCTTCCGGTACCCGGGAACAATCTTCCGGTACCCGGGTACGATCTTCCGGTATCCGGGAACAATTTTTTTATATATATTCAGGGAACGGTCGCGACCGTTCCTGTATCAAACTGAGAAATAATTTATTATCTTTGTACCCTCATTAATTCAAATGCGTGTAATATGGCAAGTATCAGAGAACTTAAAAAGGATATAGATTACCTTGTTTATGAAGTGATTTCCGACTGTTTTGTATATTCGAATATTCATCCCGACAATAAAACTGATGAATTATCAGCTTTGATCTCCGAAGCTGTAGAATTCAGAAATGATCTGATTGCCACGCGTAAATAATCCTGATGGGAAAGACAATCCGAAAATCGTTAAGGCTTATTACAAATCAGTTCAGAAAGATCTTCTTACCGGGGTTGATAATTTCTTTGAAAGACTCAGCGCAATTTCGGCGAAGAAGAAATAAAGTTCTTGTAGATAGGAGTCCCGCAATTATTGCATTTTCCTTCATCATCAAGGTTAACAACACGCGTTTTATATCCCGACCGGGTAGTTACAATTGTTCCGCATACCGGGCATGAAGTGTTCTGTCCGTTGTGTGAACTGGTATTTCCCATATATACATAGTTCAGATTCTTTGATGCAATATCAAACAATCTTTGCAGTGAATCTTCAGCTGTAGGATGTGTGTCCCGCTTATAAGTTGGAAAGTACCTGCTGAGATGAAACGGAGTATCAGGGCCCAGTTCATTTGCCATCCATTCCGTCTGCATTGCCATTTCTTCTTCGTCATCATTCTGTCCTGGAATGATGAGGGTCGTTACTTCAAGATGTTTCCCTGATCCTGCAATTTGAATTAAGCTTGATTTTACAGGCTCCAGTTCTGCTCCGGCGAGATTCCTGTAAAAGGTATTGTTGAACGCTTTCAGATCAATATTAAATGCATCGATGAACTTAATTATTTCATCAAGAGGCTCACTATTCACATAACCGTTACTTACAAGCACGGTAAATAATCCCTCCTTATTTGCCATTTTGGCTACATCCCGGATATACTCAAACCAGATTGTCGGCTCATTATAAGTAAATGCGATACCAATATTATTCTCTGTGCTGAGAGCATCTTTAATAATTGTTTTAATAGTCGCTCCGGGCACAATGCTTTCAGGAATATGCTGAGAGATATTATAATTCTGGCAGAAATCGCATCTCATGTTACATCCATATGATCCTATTGACAGAATATTGCTTCCCGGGAAAAAATGATATAAAGGTTTTTTTTCAATCGGATCAACGGAATAAGCCGACAGAACATTATAGGTAGTCAGTTCAATCTTATCACCGGTGTTTCTTCGCACTCCGCAGATGCCGGTTTTCTCCTTTGCCAGTTTGCAGTGGTGAGGGCAAAGCAGACACTCAAGTTTGTCGCCGGTTTTTTTTGTAAGAGAAAGCATATGATTCTGTTTTCAAATATCAGTTCCAATATTATGTAACATTACTATGTGAAATAAAGTTTTTTTAGTTACCGGAAGCACATCCGGAAGCATAGAGATTAGATAAATAATTGTCTTAGTGTTATGCTAGTGACAACTTTCTGTAAAATTTCTCATTCTCAGATCAAAATGCGTTTCATAGGTTTCATCTAAACGAATGAATCCGCCGATAGGCGGAGGAATGAGGGATCTCCTATCTTAGTCATAACGACAGGTGTGCAAAAGGGCCTTTACGTCTTTGCCCCCCTTTACTTCTTTACGCCTTTATTTTCCGGTATTGTAAAAATAAATTCGGTTCCTTTCCCGACTTTACTTTCAACCCATATTCTTCCGCCCATTTTTTCAGTAAATTCCCTGCACAGCTTTAAACCCAGACCAGTTCCCTGCTCTTTGGCTGTCCCGGGGACCGATAGTGAATTTCCCAATTTGAAAAGTGAATCGACTTTCTCCTTTGATATGCCTATACCTGTATCTTTTACCGTAAGTTTTATTTCTCCCGGATACTGACTGACCAAAACCTTGATATTGCCGTTTTTAAAAGTATACTTCACTGCATTACTTAGCAGATTCCGAAGTACTGTATTGATCATGTTTTTATCAGCAGTTATAATAAGATCTTCGGTCAGATCTGATTTCAGATTGATCTCTTTATTGTTCACCTGTAACTGCAGATTCTCAATGTTCTCATTTATAATGGCTTTAAGATTTACTTTTTCCGGGTTGAATTTCAGCTGACCGGTTTGTGATCTTGACCAGTCAAGAAGGTTTTGAAGTATAGCATAACCACTTTTAGCCGAATCATTTAATATCAAGGCAAGCTTTTTAATATTTTCACTTGTCATCTGATTGATATTATCAAACAGTAATTCGGATGCCCCAAGGAGGCTGGTAAATGGATTTTTAAGGTCATGGGCAATAATATTGAAAAACTTGTCTTTCGTAGCTATAAGTTCCTTCAGCCTGATCTCATTTTCCCTGATAGCTCTGGTTGCTTCTTTTTCATATTCGCTTAACCTGATAAAAAGAACTCCATACGCCAGGTCGTCAGCCAGTTCGGTCAAAAGATCAATTTCGGATTCAGAAAAAGGATCCGGTTCTTTCGAGTAGATCGAAATTGCGCCGAAAGCTTTTCCTTCAGATTTTAAAGGAAGCACTACCGAAGATGCATAACCTCTTTTAGCAGCTGCTTCTTTCCATGGTCCGAAACACGGGTCCGTAAGCATATTTCTGCATATGGAAGGCTTGCCTGTCTTGATCGCAGTACCGGTCGGACCGTTTCCTCTTTCACTGTCATCCCAGGTAATATTCATCTTGTCGATGTACCCTTTATCAAATCCAAAGTGGGCAACTGGTCTTACACTTTTGGCTTGATCATTCTGTGCATATCCAACCCACACCATTGCATGACCGCAGTCCTCGATTATGATTTTACATATTTCATTCAGATATTCCTGTTCATTTTTTGAACGCATCATCGCCTGGCTGCTCTTGCTTTGTGCATCGAGTGTACGATTCACCCGTATAAGTTCCTCCTGGGCTTTTTTAGTTTCAGTAATATCAGTTGAGGTTGTAAGATAGGCAGGTTCATTCAGAAAATTTATTTTCCGTATAGAGGTCACTATCCAGAACGCTGTACCATCTGTCTTTTTAACCCTTACTTCCATATTATCAACCCGGCCTTTGATCCTTAATATATCTATCAGGAATTTGTAATCGTCTGGATAATAATAGTAATCAGGAAGTCTTTTTCCGATTAAATCCCCCTTTTTGAATCCAAACGAGTTCTCAAACGGCTCATTTACAAAGGATACCGTCTGGTCATTCATACTTGTTATAGATATCATAACTGTAAGAGATTCTGCGATAGTTCTGAATCTGTCTTCACTTTGTTTCAGTTTGGTTTCAGCATTTCTGAATTCCGAAACATCGGTGCTATAAGTCACTACAAAAAGTACTTTGTCATCTTTTAAAACAGGATAAAAGCTATGGTGAAAAAACCTGGAATTACGCTCATCTTCGTATTGCAGGAAAGTTCCGGTATTAAAAACTACATTTATCTTCCCCATTCTGAAATCAGCAATTTCCGGCGTCATAAACTCCGAAAACTTATGACCGATGACCTCATTCTCCTCTTTTCTTTTCAACCTTCTGATACCGGTGGCATTTGACATGACAATTATCCCTTCCCTGTCAAACATATAAATCGATTCGTTTGCTGCATTGAGAACTGATTTCAATTTCCTTTCACTCTCCATTAAAGCCTCCTCGGCTTTTGTTCGTTTTGTGACGTCTATCCCAATTGCAATATGACCGGTTTTTTTGGCTGATTGATCAAAAAGTGTTTTATTATGCCATTCCACCCATACTTTCTCGCCGTTTTTCTTGATATTTTCATTAACGTTGATAGAGTAATTATCAGGATCTTCAATAATATTTTCAACCATTTGATTCAAATCACGTCCAGTGCTCTCTTTTTCAGGAACAACAATCATTACAGATTTTCCTATCATTTCTTCTTCTCTATATCCAAAGAAGTCAAGCGCAAATTCGTTAGCATACGTAAATATGCCATCATTATCAAATTTTAAGATCATTGATCTGGCATTGGTCACAAGCTCCTTGTAACTCTCCCTGCTTGCAATCAGCTCTTTCTCGGTTTGTCTGAGCAGGGTAACATCTTCCACAAGAGACATCACCGAACTCATCATACCATTTTCATCTACCAGAACTGAATTATACCAGATACATTCAAGGACTTCACCATTCTTTGTAGTGTTACGGTTCTGAGAGACAATTTTATTCTCTTTCCCGCTTGTTAACCTTGAAATAGTTTTTTCAACAATAGGAATATCCTCGTGGTAAATTATATTCAAAAGATCAATTCTGACTCCAATTGTCTCCTCCTTACTTCGTCCGAATATTCTTTCTGCTTCTTTGGACCATTGTATGATATTAAATTCTTTATCCCATTCAACTACTGCAAGAGGGGAATTTTCAAGATGGTATTTTAGCTTTTGTTCACTGGCCTTTAGCGCCATACCGGCCTTTCGTATCTCTTCAGCAGCATGTTTCCGCTCTGTAATATCATGTCCTACAACCAAAGCTCCTACCGGAATTCCGGTTTCATTATAATTTAGCTTCATATTCAGTACAGCGTCAATCATGTGCCCATCCTTAGCCTTAACTCTGTATTCGATATTTTCCTGAAGCTTTTCACCTTTCATGCCTTTACTTATTCTTGAAAGGAAAATATTTTTGCTTTCTTCATCAAGAAGCTCTACAGAGTCCATTGACAGAAGTTCATCTTTCGAATAACCCGATAGCTGACACATCGAATCATTTACAGTGGTAAATTTCCTGGTCGTGAAATCTATTTCGTAAATTGCAGTAGGTGCATTTTTCACCAGGTTACGAAATTTCTCTTCACTTTCCCTCAATGCTTCCTGAGCACGACGTTTTTCCGTTACATCGTGAAAAACCAGAACGACGCCGATTACCTTTCCGGTTTGATCTTTTATTGGAGCAGCACTGTCTTCAATAGGGATCTGGCGTCCATCTTTTGAAACAAGGCATGTATGATTTGAATAATGCAACTGCTTTCATTTTAAGCATTACTTGCTGAAATATGTCTTCGGCAGGCAATTGGGTTATTTCATTGACTATCCTGAAGATTTTCTGAACAGATTGGCCTTCAGCCTCTTCCAGTTTCCATCCGGTAAGGTTTATGGCGACGGGATTAAGGAAATTTACATTGCTATTAATATCGATAGTTATAACTGCATCACCAATACTAGTAAGTGTAACCCTGAGCCGTTCCTCACTGAGACGCTAATGAGCCTCTCGGCATTTTTAAGAGCCGTTATATGCACTGTTTGTGCGATAGCAATGAATTTAGATCCGAGCAATTTCAACCGGATGTACATTTACAAGCAAATCAAGCGTTTGCCCATCGGCATTGTACAGCGGTTATTCCGGGAACATTATTTACGTAATCCTGTTCTCCTGAAAATCACTTAAAATTTTTGTTCTGGATCTCAGCATCAGGAATCAGGGACCCATCTCAGATGGAATTTTTTCCGACGATATTTCTTCGCTTGCACCCTGTCAATCTTTTCACCACCGGATTCACAGCCAGGCCTGAAATCTTTTACATCAGGATTACATCCCCGTCAGGTATAGAGGTCATAGAGACATTGCTACAGGCGCTGAATGAAATGACGGTATAGAAATTGTATTCTCGCTCTTCGTTTGAGTGCCAGCTTATCCTCAGCCCGTTTACGATCGGTAACATCGGTGAAGATTGCAATGAATTCACCGGGTAATGGGCTATAGGCATAGATTGAAAGGGTTTGTCCTGTCGCTTCGAAAGGCTCCTCAAACTTAATCTCGCCACCTTCGAGGGCGATCTTTACCATACATCCCGATATAGTCGAGCGCATATTTTTTAATGTCAGGAAACACTTCTGTTGCTTTGCGGCCTTCTATATCCGCTTTCCTGATGCCTATGATCCGTTCGTAAGCTTCATTGATCTGAAGGATAATATAGTCGATGGGGACACCCCGCTCATCAATGATAGTTCTGCAGTGTGCCATCCCATTGATTTTGTTGGCAAAGAGAGCGGAATACCGGCGCTCGCTATTTTTCAGAGCTTCTTCTGCTTTTTTCCGTTCGGTTAAATCGATGAATGAAGCGATAAAACATTGTTCATTATTAATTGTGATCAATGAAGCTGAAAGGTTAACAGGAACAGGTGTTCCGTTTTTCTTCCTTAAAACAAAATCTTCATTTTGTATAAATCCTTTGGAAGCGAGTCCCTGAATAAGTTTTTGACGCTCGGCAGGATCTGCCCAAATTCCAAGTTCCAGGGTTGTTTTCCCAACAACTTCTTCATCATTATAGCCTAAGAGTGTATATACTGATTCGTTGCCTTCAATTATTTTACCATCATCATGACGGGTAATTGTAATAGCATCGGACTGTTTTTAAATGCAGCTGGAAACGTTCTTCACTTTCACGCAGATGCCTTTTCTGCTGCTTTTATCTGGTGATGTCAACATGCACCCAAACCGTCCGCTGGCAATTCCGTTGACAGACAACGGTATAAAATTGCGCAGGACGGTTTGTCCTGATCGCATTTCGAAATTCTTCATTTCTTACTGGCTTTCCTCCTGGAAAGTATTTCATAAATCCTCTTTTCAGCTGATTCCGGATCTTTAAATGCAGGCTTAATTTTTTTCAGTAGTTCGGCAGAAGGAAATTCCTGATAAGCGTTTCAGGCGTTTCTTTCAGATTGTAAAAATTACAAAATGCCTGATTCAGAAATTCTATTTTACCATCATCAGTCACTAATAAAAGCCCGGAGTACATACTTGGACAGCATCAGGTAGAATCTTTGAGTGTGATTGGAGTTTTTCTTCGGTTCGTTTACGTATCAGAAATATCCTGGAAAACAGTTGCAAACTTTCCTTTTCCGGGTGAGAAAACCGAAACATGGAAATGTTTGTCCATCGGAGGAAAGTAGGTTTCAAATGTTTGAGCATTACCTGTTAATGCTACTTTGGAGTAAATGTCCAAATATGGAGCAGGACTTACTTTATATACATCAGTTGCTTTCTGCCCACCTGCTTTTTCTTTTTAATTCCGATAATTTGTTCATAAGCGGGATTAACATCAGTAATCAGATAATCAATGACTTTTCCCGAATCATCATAAATGAGTTCATGGATGGCAAGTCCCTCTGACATGGAATTGTAGACAGAAGTATATTTATTTTCGCTTTCACGAAGTGCAATTTTTAATTCGTTTATTTCACTTAAATCTCTTTGTAGTTTCTCATTGGCTTTTTGTAATTCGCTGGTCCTTTTTTGAATAAGGATTTCAAGTTTTTCCTGTTGCTGTCTCATCAGGGTAACATCAGATGCGACTATGCAAACATCTCCTGATGGCAATTCTCTGAGCGATAATTTTAGATGAACCGAAGATTGCAAGCCGTCCATCGAAAATGAAACCAGGTCATTTGCATTGCCTTTAAGACCTTTCTTAAATATTTTATCAAATTTTGTTTTTTCATTATCAAGAACAAAGTCGCGGAAATTGGAGCCAATGATTTTTTGTACAGGCCTGGAAATAAGCGATGCAAAGCGTTTATTGCAATATAGTATTGTTCCATCAGCACTTAAACTGAGGGCCCCTTCATCCATTTCTTCCAGGATAATCCTGTAAGGAGTCTCAGATGATGTAAGTGAAAAAATCTGATCGCCTGAATTTCCTGAAACAACAATTGCATCAACTTCTCCATTCCGGATTGCATTCAGGGCGTCTTCCGCTTCGGCCAGGCGAGACCGTAAATCTTCATTTTCAACCAGAAGCTGATCCCTGGTCAATTTCTGATTTGCCATATTATATCGTTATGTTGTTATATTTTAAAATTGTCCTTGCTGTCATGCAGACTTGCAGTCTTGCAGTCTTGCTTTCGTACTGTCCATTGATGCTGCATATCCCCATTGGGTACTTCAAATTTCATGCCTCTTATTCTGTCTGTGTTTTAAAACCAGCAGCTTTAATTTTTTTTCAAGTCAAGACCAACGAGAACTCTTTCAGCATTTGACATATCTCCAATTATTCTCCGCAGAGGCAAAGGGAGTTTTTTTATCAGTGTTGGCGCTGCAATTATCTGTTCTCCTGCTGCCAGTGAAGGATTTTTATACAGGTCAATTATTTCCAGATTATACCTTCCTTTAAGATTTTCTTCACAGATCTCCTTCAGATTATTGATAGCATTAACTGACTGGGGTGTTATTCCGGTTACGTAAAGCCTTAAAATATATGTTTCATTTTTGAATCTACGAACCGATACATCAAATTCTTCAGGTTTAGACTTTACGGACTTTCTCTTTGTCATGGCAAACAATTTAATAGATGATTATCTTAAATGTTTAAGATTCAGAGACCAACTAATACCTTTTCAGTATCTGACAAATCACCAATGATCTTCCTGACGGGTACCGGTAATTTTCTGACCAGTGTCGGTATGGCAAGTATCTGATGTTCTCTGCCAAGTTGCGGATTAACAAGCAGATCTATCACTTCTATTGAATATTTATTTTTTAACACGGTCCTCACATATCTTCTTTAAGATTATCAAAAGCGGTAATACTTTTTGGAGTCTGACCGGCAACGTACAGGCGTAATATCCATTTATCAGGATCATCCTTTATCGCATTCTTCGTAAGGCCTTGATTTGTATTCATGATAAGAAATTAGGTAAAATATTATTTCTTCGATTTGATGCCATTTTCTGCCTTCCTGCTCAATAACATTTCCTTATGACTTTTTGCATTGCTTCTGATTCGATTTTCTTCAATAGTTATAAGCTTAAGGGATTCAGCTTCCTCTGCTTCAAATTCTTTTTTTAAAGAAAAGATGTGTGCTTCAGAGAATTCTGTACGTTTCCTTTCAAGAGTTAATTTATGTTGTTCAATAATCTGATCCTGAAGAAGTTCTTCTGAAAGATCCCGTGCTTCCTGTGCAACTCATGCCGAACCTGTCAATACACCTTCCATTCCGACATAGACATCACGCAGCACAATACCATGGTCAGTCAGGAGAAACTCACGGATTTGGTTTGAATGTGCCATTCCCCGTGATTTCAATATATAAATTCCCCTGTTGCGTTCACCTCCGATCTCAATATCACGCAGTAGTAACCATGTATCAATCAGTGAAGAGATGAAGACATCAGTGTGCTCGAGTGTTGCTCCGCCTGATGTAAGAGAAGTGAAGAATCCTGTGATCTGATGAAGCTTCAGATGATCTATCAGTCTCATTGCAAGACTTTTGGCTTACATGACATTATCTGTTGAAACAAAACTGTTCAGTGGATCAATTATTACTGCATAGGGTTTGAATTCTCTTACCAGTTTAAGCATAATGGCAAGATGCATTTCAAGACCGGTAAAAGTAGGACGCATTGCATAAAACTTAAGAGAGCCTTTTTTAACACATTTTTCAAGGTCAATACCAATTGATTTCATATTACGGATGATCTGGGCAGGGGATTCTTCCAGGGAAAAACACAACACTTTTTCGTGGCGACGGCAGCAGGAATGAATAAAATGCGCAGACAGACTTGATTTACCGGTTCCCGCTGTACCTGAAACAAGTATGCTGCTGCCCCTGAAATATCCTTTCTTGCCGAGCATAGCATCAAGTTCCCCGACCCCTGTGGATATTCTCTCTGATGATACCTGATGTGTTAAACCCAGGGATGTTATAGGAAGTACAGAGAAACAGTTTTCCTCGATGAGAAAAGGATATTCATTTGTTCCATGTATTTGTTCCACGATATTTAAGTATACGCAATCTGCGGGTTGATGTTTGCTCGGTTACCCGATGGTCGAGAATGATAACACAATCAGAAACATATTCCTCAAGTCCTTCGCGTGTTATTGCACCTACACCCCGTTCCCCGGTGATCACAGCGGTTACCTTTTTTTCCTTTAACCATCGGAAAAGTCTCCTGATTTCAGCCCTGAGAATAGCATGATTCGGCAGTCCATGCAAATAAGGATTCAATTGTATCAATCACGACACGTTTGGCACCTATTGAATCAATAGCATAATTGAGTCGTATGAATAATCCTTCCAGGTCATATTCTCCGGTTTCCTGGATCTCACTCCTTTCGAGATAAACAGGATTTTTTAGTTTATTTTCCAAGGTGGTCGAGATCGAACCCAAGCGAACGTACATTTGTAGTAAGCTCATCTTCAGTTTCTTCAAATGCAACAAACACACCTGGTTCATTATAAATTGTAACTCCTCTGACAAGAAATTCCATGGCCAGAAGTGTTTTCCGGCAACCGGCATTGCCACAAATGAGAGTTGGTCTGCCGGTGGGGAAACCTCCACCGGTGATTTCATCAAATCCGTTAAACAGGATGAGTGATTTAGCAAGAATAGAATTTTGTTTGGGATTCATTAGTGGAAATATCATTAAAATATTACTGACATTTATGAATCTGACTAAAGAGTAATCAAAATTATAAATATTTAATAAATATGTGTGAAATTGTTTATTGTATTATGATTAAATGCTCAAATTTGTACAAGAATTCAGAACATGATTATTTGCAGATTTTTAAAATTGATCGTTTATTTTGTAATTTTAATTCAAATAATTGTTAATTTGGTTCCTCTTTACGTCTGGTGAGCTGACGAAAGACAATGAAAAAATTACCTGAATGAGAGTCCTGCTAGTAGAAGATGATCCTAAAATAACTGCTTTCGTAAAGATTGGGTTAGAGAGCAATGGCTATATAGTTGATAATGCTTTTGACAGCATGATGGGGGAGAAGCTTGCTTTTTCAAAGAAGTACGACGTGATGATCCTCGATGTTGTTATTCCCGGTATATCAGGTTTTGAATTATGTAAGAAAATAAGGAATTGCAGTAATTTTACTCCTGTTATAATGCTGACTTCACTTGATACAGTTGAAGATAAAATTACCGGATTTGACTGCGGTGCGGATGATTATCTTACTAAGCCTTTTAGTTTTCAGGAACTTCTCGCCAGGATAAAAGCTCTGGCAAGAAGGAACAAAAATGATAATATTACACCGGTTATTAAAGTCCTTGATCTCGAAATAGATTCTGTAAGTAAGAGAGTAAGCCGCAATAATAAGGAAATACCGCTCACTGCGACAGAATATAAAATCCTTGAATTATTCATGAGTAATAAAAACAAGGTGCTTAGCCGGATACATATTGCTGAGAAAATATGGGGATACTCCTTTAATTCCGGAACAAATGTTATCGATGTTCATATTAACTCGCTCAGAAATAAGATCGATAAAGATCATGACACAAAAGCTGATAAAGACAAAAAAAGGCTTTGGATATATACTGAGTGAAGAAGACCACGAATAACTCCTTCCACATCATAAATCATTGGTGTTCTTATTTTATCCTATCCTGAAGAAATAAATAAGAAGTATGAAATAAACAGAAATATTTTTCCCATTTATTTCCATTCATTTCAATCATTCCCATTTATTTCCATCATTTATTTCCATCCGTTTCCATCCATTTCTTTCCATTCAGAAATGTCATTTCACAATTCACTTTCCTTCGACAACTAATTTAGAAACATTCTAAATTAGCCATTTTACGCTTCTTAATTTATTCTTAATCCTCAATTAATCCTGACTTAATTTTCATCAGAAAACTGAGCTTTAATTTTGCTTAACACATTGAAGCCTTAATCAGCTTAACAATTAAAGTTTACCTACTAACTAACAGAATCAAGCTATGTTTTTTGGATCACCAGGATCGCGGGATGGGAGAAAAAGGTCTGTATTTTTCCTATCTGCATGTTTGTCTGAACCTGATTTGAATTTGAAACAGTCATTTTGTTCTGTTGGTGTAACAATCTGATAATGTGACTGAAACCTCAGTGGTTGGTCGCACAATATTTTATTATCAATTAAGAAAATAAATGAGTATGAAGCACCTCTACCCCCGTCAACAATTTTACTTCAAATCTTTTCTTTTATTCATTCTTTTGAATATTTCATCCCTGGTTTTCTCTCAGAATGCCGGGATAAGCGCAACGGGTTCAGTACCACCGGATAACTCTGCGGGTCTTGATATTAATTTCCCCACGCTTGGTCTTTTGATTCCGCGGATTGCGCTAACCTCAACAAGTAGTTTTGCACCTCTTACTGCTCATGTTGCAGGGATAATAGTTTATAATACATCAGGCACAGCCGATGTAACCCCGGGATTTTATATTAATAATGGTACAAAATGGATTTCAGCACTTCCAAAAGCTGTCAGTGCCGGAGATATGATGTACTGGGATGGAACAACCTGGGTCGCTGTTTCTGCTGGCCAGCCGGGTCAATTGTTGCAATTGAATAGTTCAGGCATTCCGGTCTGGACAGGTGGCGGTTATGCTACATTGTCCACTACAATGATTTCCGGTTTAACATCCATATCGGCTTCAACTGGCGGCAATATTTCATCTGATGGAGGAAATGCAATCCTGGCCCGTGGTGTTTGCTGGGCGACAACTCCAAATCCTACCGTACTTAACAATAAAACTGTTGATGGTTCGGGCACAGGAACATTCACAAGCAGCATTACCGGTTTGGCTACCGCGACAGTTTATTATATGCGTGCTTACGCAACAAACAATGCCGGAACATCTTATGGAAACCTTGTGGTTTTTACAACTCCATAAAAATTCAACCTGTTTTAAACTTATGATTACTCGAATTTTATCTGTCACAAAGATACATCGATTACTATGAAAAACTCTACTCAAATTTTGTCAAAAAGTATTAATAAAGGCTTCTTTTGTCTGGTATTTACTTTGCTTTCAACATTACAGGGTATTTCTCAAAATGTTGCTATAAATGCCTCAGGGAATCCTCCAAATGCATCGGCAGGCTTAGATGTGGATTTTCCAAATAAGGGTCTTCTTATACCGAGAGTGGCTCTTACCGGCACAGCAAACTTTGCCCCGTTGCCTGCCCACGTTGCCGGGATGATCGTATATAATACAGCAACAGCGGGTGATGTAGTTCCCGGATTCTATTACAATAACGGAACCAAATGGATAAGCGGTTTTCCATCCGGCGGTGCGATTGGAAATATGCTTTACTGGGACGGGACCAACTGGGTAATCATACCTGCAGGTTTGCCTGGTCAGTATCTTCAGATTTCCAGTTCAAATCTTCCCGCATGGGGATCGTTAATCCCAGTGACGCCTGCAATAGTTACCGCTGCTCCTACTTTAATCACAGGAACCTCAGCAACAAGCGGTGCAAACATTACAAGCGATGGAGGAAACACAATCCTGACAAGGGGAATATGTTATAATACAGCCACAGGGCCTACTATTGCAAACTCCAAAATAACTGATGCAGCAGGAGGAACAGGTGTTTTTGTGAGCAATATGACAGCTCTTCTTCCTGTTACGACTTATTATGTAAGGGCATTTGCAATAAACAACTCATCAGTTAATTACGGTAATGAGATAATTTTCACTACTCTGCCGGTTCTGCCCACCCTTGCAGCAACGACTGCTGCAACTTTAATCACAGGTACTACGGCAACAAGTGGAGGCAACGTGACCAATGATGGTGGTTCTCCGATAACAGAAAGAGGAATATGCTTTGCTACGACGGCTAACCCAACAATAGCTAATACCAAGGTTGTGGATCTGACACCAGGACTTGGATCCTTTGCAAGTAATCTTACCGGGTTAACAGGCTATACAACTTATTATGTAAGATCTTATGCAACAAACAGTGTAGGTACTGCTTACGGAGCTCAGATTTCTTTCAGAACACTTACGGTACCGCCTACATTAGTTACAGTTGCAGCCTCAGGTATTACTGGAGCATCCGCTGTCTCAGGAGCAAGTATGAGCTGGAATGGTGGCGGCTATTCGAACTATCAGAATTATGGTGTCGCCTATGCTACAACTCCGGGTGCAGCCTCCCCGACATTTGTTGCGACAAATACAGCTAACGGATCAGTTAATCCGGCAGTTCCGATCGCCCCATGGGTAACAACACTAACCGGACTTACAGCCAATACCACTTATTATATACGTTCCTATCTTAGTCTTTTTTTAACAGGAACTGGTCCATGGGTTACCATTTTTGGAAACGAACTGAGTTTTACAACTACTGGGCCAACAGCACCTGTCGTGGCTTCCACATCAGCAATAACGAATATTTCTGACAGGGCGGCGTCAAGCGGCGGTACAATTACTTCTGATGGCGGTTCGGCTATAACTGCAAAAGGCGTATGCTGGGCAACAACTGCTTCACCTGTATTGGGAACAGGCAACTTCACAACGAATGGAACCGGAACAGCTACATTTTCAAGCAGTATTACGGGATTAACAGGCAGCACATTCTACTACGTAAGAGCCTATGCTACAAACAGTATCGGAACCTCCTACGGACCTACTGATGTAAGCTTCACCACCTGGGCTCCTGCACCATATACTATTGGTCAGAATCTTGGATGGGGTTATTGTGCTTCTGTTGATGCAACTGGCGGAGGTTATCTTGTAAGTACGGATATTTTCCCAACAGCTCCTGCAACATCATTTGTTTGGGGTTGCAGCGGTACTCATCTTGCTGTTGGAACAGCTCTTGGAACAGGGAAAACCAATACCGATCTGATTATAGCATCATGCGGGACCAATACCGCTGCCGGAGTTGCCAGGGCATACAATGGTGGTGGTTATACCGACTGGTTCCTTCCATCAAACGCTGAATTTCAAATAGTAGCATCAAGTTATACCCTCTTTGGTTTTTCAGGTGGTTATACAAGTTATTTCACATCAAGTGAATATGGAACTAACTATACATACGCATCCAGTTTCTTCTATACCGGCTCGCAAGCTTATGCAAGCGGCTCATTGAGAAATGGAGATTCATTCACACATGCTATCAGGGCAATGCGTACCTTCACCGGAATTTCTGCGCCAACAATATCTACTGCGACAATCGTAAATATTTCATCCACTGGTGCGACCTCCGGAGGAACTGTTGGCAGTGATGGCGGAGCTGCAGTAACGGCACGTGGTGTTTGCTGGAGCACAACATCAGGTCCTACAACTGCTAACTCAAAAACAGTTGATGGTACAGGAACCGGCACCTTCGTCAGTACCATTACAGGGCTGACAGGTGGAATAACATATTATGTAAGGGCTTATGCTACAAATAGCATTGGAACTTCATATGGCAATGAACTCAGTTTCACACCCACAGCACCTGTTATACCTACACTAACTACTGATCCAATAACGGCTCTTACAGCAACTACTGCGACTTCCGGGGGGAACATTACGGCTGACGGAGGATCTCTCTTAACAGCTTATGGAGTTTGCTGGAATACTGCAACAGCACCGACCACCACCACGAATGTAGGTATTACAAATGACTTCGCCTCGACAGGCCCGCTGCCGCTCGCATTTGTCAGCAGCGTTACTGGTCTTACAGCAGGAACTACTTACTACCTTCGGGCTTATGCAACAACAAGCGCCGGAACAGCTTATGGTAACGAAGTTTCTTTTACTCCCATAGATCTTCCGACTGTAACCACTGATCCAATAGGAAGTCTCATAGGTGCAATAACCGAGGGAAATGACACAGTTGTAAGTGAAGGAGGCATCACCCGTGACTGCAGTCGGCTTAGTCTGGGGCACTTCGACCGGGTGCAACAGCAATAACCAATGCAGGAATGTAACAGATGATTTATGTATACTCCTGGTAGTGGTGTTGACATCTTATGCCCTTTAACAGACGTTTAACGGGTTGAGTATTAACAAAATATTATGTACAGAACATATCGCTACAAAGCCAGTTGGCACAGCATATGGTGCAGATATAAGTTTCGCAGCCATTAGCAGCCACCTCTGGGCCAAAATGTAAATTTAAATTACCAGGGCGGATATGTATTGATGTGGACATAACTGGAATCATGGGTTAATAGGATTGCATATAGTACTGGTCAGGTAGCTGACTGGGGTTGTACTGCTACTTTGCTGGTGCTCAGGAATAGATTTGGAACCGGAATGACGAATACTACTGCAATCTATGAGCTGATATTACCACAAATGGGTGTATAAGTGAAGCACATGTAGCGACATTTGCGGCTCGGAGATTACACAAAGCGTATGGTTTCCCGACTGGTATTTACCATCAAGTGATGAATTGAACTTATTGTGGACAAACCGAGCGGCTGATCTACTGGAACACTCGATGCAATTCTTTCAGCACAATCGGGGTGGCTCCCATTCTGGAGCTCATCAGAAGTCGACTCAAACACATGCATGGTACTTGGACGGTACGAACCATGGTACAACACATGGTACTTAAGACAATCAGAATAGTGTTTGGCCAATAAGATCATTTTAAAATGGGATAATGTAGAATTATCATTGAGGCAACCATGCTAATCTGAAAATAAAAATAAGTAAATGAAAAAATATCTCATGATCCCGATACCACATTAATTTTTATCAGTTAAAATATTCTCACAGGGAGTCTTACAATAATGGAGGGAAGATTGTAATTGGCACAGGAGTTACACTATATATTGATGGCGTACAGGAGGTAATTTGCGTAACGAGACTAATTCGACCAATGGCTCCATAGACCTTAATGGTATTCTAAAACTAAGCGGCAATCTTACTAATAATGTTTCAGCATCTGATGTTTTCAGTACTGTCGGAACAGGCAGCGAAGTAGCATTTATAGGCACGACAGCTCAGACTGTCGGTGGTCTTACGACTGCGACTTGTTCTTTTGGTAACCTTACCATTAACAATGCTGCCGGTTTAGTACTTACAAAAAATTCGCATGCAAACGGAGTTGTGACCTTTACAAGCGGATTAGCAGACATCGGGAACAATAATTTTACGTTCGGACCTGCTTCAACAGTAGCAGGTACGCCGTCTGTCACAAGTATGATTATCGCTTCCGGGACAGGGCAAGTTCTGAAGGAATTTTCTGCTTTAGGTTCCTTCAGCTTCCCTGTTGGCGACAATACAGGAACTCCGAAATACAGTCCGGTCACACTTAATTTTACTGCCGGGACATTCGCTCCTGGTGCAGTGGCAGGTTTGAATGTAGTTAATGCAAAATTCAGTGATCCTTCAATAACCGGTTCGTATCTTAACAGGTACTGGAATGTTACACAAACAGGGATCACAGGCTTTACTTGCAATGCATTCTTTAATTATAATGCGGTTGATGTAGTAGGTACGGAAAGCAGTATTTACAATCTCAGAGTTTTTCCGTCCCCTTTTTCATCATTCGACCTGTCAAACACTTCTTTACATCAACTATCCGCTAACGGTCTGACTGCATTCGGAACATTTACCGGTGGACCAGGATTCATAACCCTGAATCTTTCATCGGTATTGCTCCAGGGACTATACAACAATGGCGCTACAATGAAACAGTGCCGGGATGCTGTAGGTCCTCACTGGCCAGCCGGAATTGCCGATCATATCAATATTGAATTGCATAATGCAACTTCATACGCCACAGTCGTATATAGCGCACTGGATGTTCCACTGTCTACATTAGGGTCAGCAAGTCTAAATGTTCCTATAGCGAATAATGCGTCCTATTATATTACAATAAAACATAGGAATAGTCTTGAGACAACAACTTCGTCAGCAGTCTCTTTTGCTGCAAGCACAGTAAACCAATCTTTTGGTCTTCCTTCAAATGTATATGGAAATAATCTGGCCTTATCGTCGGATGGTAGCTATATGATATATGGTGGAGATGTAAATCAGGATGGAGTTGTTGATACACGTGACTTTATCGGTGTTGATAACGACTCATTCAATTTTGCGTCAGGTTACCTCTCAACAGATGTGAACGGTGACGGAGTAATTGATACACGTGATTTTATAATTATTGATAATAACAATCTCAATTTTATTGGGACAAGTCATCCATAATCTGAGGTTTCAGAATTTCATGGTTTAAGTTGAATTGGTAAAGTTAATGACAAAAAATATAAGAATGATTATGAAAAGGTTAATCACTCAATCAATCAGGATTTTAGCACTTTTAACATTTGTACTATCACCAACAATATCGTCTGGTCAGAATTTTACGTTATCAGTGCAGAATGTTGTCCAGTCTGCACCTAATATATTGGATTATGATGTATATATGGTGAATACCAATTCAACGCAACCATTTGAACTAGCCACCATTCAGTTGGGATTTCTGATAAATTCAAATATTTATACAGGAGGTACAATTACAGCTACAATAAATAATACCGGATCAGGTCTTAATGCAAGTCAACAATTTATACAATCTCCAAATAATGTCATAAGCATTTTGACGGGATATCCAAACCAAACACTTATCCGGCAAGCCGGTAGGGTGCCTCCTGGGAGTGGAGCAGGCACTATCTTGTCGACAGTTGCCCCGGGTACTCTTATAACACATTTCACTATAACAAGTACTGTAAACTTTACTGCTAATACTACCCCGGATATTACATTTACCTCTTCCTCTTCAACTTCACCATTATATGCTACTTCAGTCTCAGAATACATATCAACCGTCAATACTTTACTAACTGTCACTTCTGGTGTAAATGCAATTGTAAATGGTAACCCGGTTCTGAATGCTGGTGTACCACCAACTGCATTTTCTGTTACAGGCAGTGGGGCTTATTGCAATGGAGGAGCAGGTTTGCCAGTTGGGCTTTCAGGTTCTGAATCTGGTGTTACATATACCTTATTTAAAAACCTGGTTGCTCAGGTTCCTACAGTTGCAGGGACAGGGACTGCAATTTCATTTGGAAATCAGCTTGCCGGAACGTACACATTAAGTGGAACTAATACTTACGGGACAACTGCAATGCTTGGTAGTGCAATTATTACTCAGACAACTATAGTTCCAACAATAACCGGTTCAAATTCAGTTTGTGCCGGAGCAACGGGTGTCGTATATACTACTGAATCCGGCAAGACTAATTATGTTTGGTCAGTTTCGTCCGGCAACACAATAACATCTGGAGGAACATCTACAAGTAATACAGCCACAGTAACATGGAATTCCTCAGGGGCTCAGAGTATCAGTGTTTCGTACACCGACCTTACCTGTACACCGGTAAATCCAACAGTTTATTCTGTAACAGTGAATGCTATCCCGACCATCACAGGTACGACACCTGGTTCGGTATGCGGAAGCGGAACTGTCACTCTTGGAGCAGCAGCATCAGCAGGAACGATAAGCTGGTATGCAGCATCAACAGGAGGCACACCACTGGCAACAGGACCATCCTTTACCACACCGACACTGTCATCGACAACGACATACTATGTAGATGCCACATCAGGTACATGCACGACGCAAGCAGAACGGCAGTAGTGGCAACAGTGAATGCTATCCCGACCATCACAGGGACCACACCTGGCTCAGTATGCGGAAGCGGAACAGTCACTCTTGGCGCAGCAGCATCAGCAGGAACGATAAGCTGGTATGCAGCATCGACAGGAGGCACACCTCTGGCAACAGGACCATCCTTTACCACACCTTCACTGTCATCGACAACGACATACTATGTAGATGCCACATCAGGTACATGCACCACAGCAACCAGAACAGCAGTAGTGGCAACAGTTAATGCGATACCGACCATCACAGGGACCACACCTGGCTCGGTATGCGGAAGCGGAACAGTCACTCTTGGCGCAGCAGCATCAGCAGGAACGATAAGCTGGTATGCAGCATCAACAGGAGGCACACCACTGGCAACAGGACCATCCTTTACCACACCTTCACTGTCATCGACAACGACATACTATGTAGATGCCACATCAGGTACATGCACCACAGCAAGCAGAACAGCAGTAGTGGCAACAGTGAATGCTATCCCGACCATCACAGGGACCACACCTGGCTCGGTATGCGGAAGCGGAACTGTCACTCTTGGAGCAGCAGCATCAGCAGGAACGATAAGCTGGTATGCAGCATCAACAGGAGGCACACCACTGGCAACAGGACCATCCTTTACCACACCGTCACTGTCATCGACAACGACATACTATGTAGATGCCACATCAGGTACATGCACCACAGCAACCAGAACAGCAGTAGTGGCAACAGTGAATGCTATCCCGACCATCACAGGGACCACCCCTGGCTCAGTATGCGGAAGCGGAACAGTCACTCTTGGAGCAACAGCATCAGCAGGAACGATAAGCTGGTATGCAGCATCGACAGGAGGCACACCACTGGCAACAGGACCATCCTTTACCACACCTTCACTGACATTGACAACGACATACTATGTAGATGCCACATCAGGTACATGCACCACAGCAACCAGAACAGCAGTAGTGGCAACAGTTAATGCGATACCGACCATCACAGGGACCACACCTGGCTCGGTATGCGGAAGCGGAACAGTCACTCTTGGCGCAGCAGCATCAGCAGGAACGATAAGCTGGTATGCAGCATCAACAGGAGGCACACCACTGGCAACAGGACCATCCTTTACCACACCGACACTGTCATTGACAACGACATACTATGTAGATGCCACATCAGGTACATGCACGACAGCAAGCAGAACAGCGGTAGTGGCAACAGTGAATGCGATACCGACCATCACAGGGACCACACCTGGCTCGGTATGCGGAAGCGGAACAGTCACTCTTGGAGCAGCAGCATCGGCAGGAACGATAAGCTGGTATGCAGCATCAACAGGAGGCACACCACTGGCAACAGGACCATCCTTTACCACACCGTCACTGTCATTGACAACGACATACTATGTAGATGCCACATCAGGTACATGCACCACAGCAACCAGAACAGCGGTAGTGGCAACAGTGAATGCTATCCCGACCATCACAGGGACCACACCTGGCTCGGTATGCGGAAGCGGAACAGTCACTCTTGGCGCAGCAGCATCAGCAGGAACGATAAGCTGGTATGCAGCATCAACAGGAGGCACACCACTGGCAACAGGACCATCCTTTACCACACCTTCACTGTCATTGACAACGACATACTATGTAGATGCCACATCAGGTACATGCACCACAGCAAGCAGAACAGCGGTAGTGGCAACAGTTAATGCTATACCGACCATCACAGGGACCACACCTGGCTCGGTATGCGGAAGCGGAACAGTCACTCTTGGCGCAGCAGCATCAGCAGGAACGATAAGCTGGTATGCAGCATCAACAGGAGGCACACCTCTGGCAACAGGACCATCCTTTACCACACCTTCACTGTCATTGACAACGACATACTATGTAGATGCCACATCAGGTACATGCACCACAGCAAGCAGAACAGCAGTAGTGGCAACAGTTAATACGATACCGACCATCACAGGGACCACACCTGGCTCAGTATGCGGAAGCGGAACTGTCACTCTTGGAGCAGCAGCATCAGCAGGAACGATAAGCTGGTATGCAGCATCAACAGGAGGCACACCACTGGCAACAGGACCATCCTTTACCACACCTTCACTGTCATTGACAACGACATACTATGTAGATGCCACATCAGGTACATGCACCACAGCAACCAGAACAGCAGTAGTGGCAACAGTTAATGCTATCCCGACCATCACAGGGACCACCCCTGGCTCAGTATGCGGAAGCGGAACAGTCACTCTTGGAGCAACAGCATCAGCAGGAACGATAAGCTGGTATGCAGCATCAACAGGAGGCACACCACTGGCAACAGGACCATCCTTTACCACACCGACACTGTCATCGACAACGACATACTATGTAGATGCCACATCAGGTACATGCACCACAGCAACCAGAACAGCAGTAGTGGCAACAGTAGGGACTATTGTAACCCCAACAATATCTGGTCTTAACTCAGTATGTGCCGGGACAACAGGAGTTGTATATACAACAGAAGCAGGTCATACAAACTATATCTGGACTGTATCAGCTGGAGGCAGCGTAACAGCAGGAGGAACCACAACAAGTAATACTGTAACGATAACCTGGAATACAGCTGGAGCAGAGATGGTATCTGTTAACTACACTCCATCGGCAGGTTGTACTTCAGCACTTACAAATTATCCTGTAACAGTGAATGCTATTCCGACCATCACAGGGACAACCCCTGGCTCAGTATGCGGAAGCGGAACTGTCACTCTTGGAGCAGCAGCATCGGCAGGAACGATAAGCTGGTATGCAGCATCGACAGGCGGCACACCACTGGCAACAGGAACATCCTTTACCACACCTTCACTGTCATTGACAACGACATACTATGTAGATGCCACATCAGGTACATGCACCACAGCAAGCAGAACGGCAGTAGTGGCAACAGTGAATGCTAGTACCGACCATCACAGGGACCACACCTGGCTCAGTATGCGGAAGCGGAACAGTCACTCTTGGAGCAGCAGCATCGGCAGGAACGATAAGCTGGTATGCAGCATCAACAGGAGGCACACCACTGGCAACAGGACCATCCTTTACCACACCTTCACTGTCATTGACAACGACATACTATGTAGATGCCACATCAGGTACATGCACCACAGCAAGCAGAACAGCAGTAGTGGCAACAGTAGGGACTATTGTAACCCCAACAATATCTGGTCTTAACTCAGTATGTGCCGGGACAGCAGGAGTTGTATATACAACAGAAGCAGGTCATACAAACTATATCTGGACTGTATCAGCTGGCGGCAGCGTAACAGCAGGAGGAACCACAACAAGTAATACTGTAACGATAACCTGGAATACAGCTGGAGCAGAGATGGTATCTGTTAACTACACTCCATCGGCAGGTTGTACTTCAGCACTTACAAATTATCCTGTAACAGTGAATGCTATCCCGACCATCACAGGGACCACACCTGGCTCAGTATGCGGAAGCGGAACAGTCACTCTTGGCGCAGCAGCATCAGCAGGAACGATAAGCTGGTATGCAGCATCGACAGGCGGCACACCACTGGCAACAGGACCATCCTTTACCACACCTTCACTGTCATCGACAACGACATACTATGTAGATGCCACATCAGGTACATGCACCACAGCAAGCAGAACAGCAGTAGTGGCAACAGTTAATGCTATCCCGACCATCACAGGGACCACACCTGGCTCAGTATGCGGAAGCGGAACTGTCACTCTTGGCGCAGCAGCATCAGCAGGAACGATAAGCTGGTATGCAGCATCAACAGGAGGCACACCACTGGCAACAGGACCATCCTTTACCACACCTTCACTGTCATTGACAACGACATACTATGTAGATGCCACATCAGGTACATGCACCACAGCAACCAGAACAGCGGTAGTGGCAACAGTTAATGCGATACCGACCATCACGGGGACCACACCTGGCTCGGTATGCGGAAGCGGAACAGTCACTCTTGGAGCAACAGCATCAGCAGGAACGATAAGCTGGTATGCAGCATCAACAGGAGGCACACCACTGGCAACAGGACCATCCTTTACCACACCTACACTGTCATCGACAACGACATACTATGTAGATGCCACATCAGGTACATGCACCACAGCAACCAGAACAGCAGTAGTGGCAACAGTAGGGACTATTGTAACCCCAACAATATCTGGTCTTAACTCAGTATGTGCCGGGACAGCAGGAGTTGTATATACAACAGAAGCAGGTCATACAAACTATATCTGGACTGTATCAGCTGGCGGCAGCGTAACAGCAGGAGGAACCACAACAAGTAATACTGTAACGATAACCTGGAATACAGCTGGAGCAGAGATGGTATCTGTTAACTACACTCCATCGGCAGGTTGTACTTCAGCACTTACAAATTATCCTGTAACAGTGAATGCTATCCCGACCATCACAGGGACCACACCTGGCTCGGTATGCGGAAGCGGAACTGTCACTCTTGGAGCAGCAGCATCGGCAGGAACGATAAGCTGGTATGCAGCATCGACAGGCGGCACACCTCTGGCAACAGGACCATCCTTTACCACACCTTCACTGTCATTGACAACGACATACTATGTAGATGCCACATCAGGTACATGCACGACAGCAAGCAGAACGGCAGTAGTGGCAACAGTGAATGCGATACCGACCATCACAGGGACCACACCTGGCTCAGTATGCGGAAGCGGAACAGTCACTCTTGGCGCAGCAGCATCAGCAGGAACGATAAGCTGGTATGCAGCATCGACAGGAGGCACACCACTGGCAACAGGACCATCCTTTACCACACCTTCACTGTCATCGACAACGACATACTATGTAGATGCCACATCAGGTACATGCACCACAGCAACCAGAACAGCAGTAGTGGCAACAGTTAATGCTATCCCGACCATCACAGGGACCACACCTGGCTCAGTATGCGGAAGCGGAACTGTCACTCTTGGAGCAACAGCATCAGCAGGAACGATAAGCTGGTATGCAGCATCAACAGGAGGCACACCACTGGCAACAGGACCATCCTTTACCACACCTTCACTGTCATCGACAACGACATACTATGTAGATGCCACATCAGGTACATGCACCACAGCAACCAGAACAGCAGTAGTGGCAACAGTAGGGACTATTGTAACCCCAACAATATCTGGTCTTAACTCAGTATGTGCCGGGACAACAGGAGTTGTATATACAACAGAAGCAGGTCATACAAACTATATCTGGACTGTATCAGCTGGCGGCAGCGTAACAGCAGGAGGAACCACAACAAGTAATACTGTAACGATAACCTGGAATACAGCTGGAGCAGAGATGGTATCTGTTAACTACACTCCATCGGCAGGTTGTACTTCAGCACTTACAAATTATCCTGTAACAGTGAATGCTATTCCGACCATCACAGGGACAACACCTGGCTCAGTATGCGGAAGCGGAACTGTCACTCTTGGAGCAGCAGCATCGGCAGGAACGATAAGCTGGTATGCAGCATCGACAGGCGGCACACCACTGGCAACAGGAACATCCTTTACCACGCCTTCACTGTCATTGACAACGACATACTATGTAGATGCCACATCAGGTACATGCACCACAGCAAGCAGAACGGCAGTAGTGGCAACAGTTAATACAGTACCGACCATCACAGGGACCACACCTGGCTCAGTATGCGGAAGCGGAACAGTCACTCTTGGAGCAGCAGCATCGGCAGGAACGATAAGCTGGTATGCAGCATCAACAGGAGGCACACCACTGGCAACAGGACCATCCTTTACCACACCGACACTGTCATTGACAACGACATACTATGTAGATGCCACATCAGGTACATGCACCACAGCAACCAGAACGCAGTAGTGGCAACAGTTAATGCTATCCCGACCATCACAGGGACCACACCTGGCTCGGTATGCGGAAGCGGAACAGTCACTCTTGGCGCAGCAGCATCGGCAGGAACGATAAGCTGGTATGCAGCATCGACAGGAGGCACACCACTGGCAACAGGACCATCCTTTACCACACCTTCACTGTCATTGACAACGACATACTATGTAGATGCCACATCAGGTACATGCACGACAGCAACCAGAACAGCAGTAGTGGCAACAGTTAATGCTATCCCGACCATCACAGGGACCACACCTGGCTCGGTATGCGGAAGCGGAACTGTCACTCTTGGAGCAGCAGCATCAGCAGGAACGATAAGCTGGTATGCAGCATCAACAGGAGGCACACCACTGGCAACAGGACCATCCTTTACCACACCTTCACTGTCATCGACAACGACATACTATGTAGATGCCACATCAGGTACATGCACCACAGCAACCAGAACAGCAGTAGTGGCAACAGTTAATGCTATCCCGACCATCACAGGGACCACCCCTGGCTCAGTATGCGGAAGCGGAACAGTCACTCTTGGAGCAACAGCATCAGCAGGAACGATAAGCTGGTATGCAGCATCAACAGGAGGCACACCACTGGCAACAGGACCATCCTTTACCACACCGACACTGTCATCGACAACGACATACTATGTAGATGCCACATCAGGTACATGCACCACAGCAACCAGAACAGCAGTAGTGGCAACAGTAGGGACTATTGTAACCCCAACAATATCTGGTCTTAACTCAGTATGTGCCGGGACAACAGGAGTTGTATATACAACAGAAGCAGGTCATACAAACTATATCTGGACTGTATCAGCTGGCGGCAGCGTAACAGCAGGAGGAACCACAACAAGTAATACTGTAACGATAACCTGGAATACAGCTGGAGCAGAGATGGTATCTGTTAACTACACTCCATCGGCAGGTTGTACTTCAGCACTTACAAATTATCCTGTAACAGTGAATGCTATTCCGACCATCACAGGGACCACACCTGGCTCGGTATGCGGAAGCGGAACTGTCACTCTTGGAGCAGCAGCATCAGCAGGAACGATAAGCTGGTATGCAGCATCAACAGGAGGCACACCACTGGCAACAGGACCATCCTTTACCACACCTTCACTGTCATTGACAACGACATACTATGTAGATGCCACATCAGGTACATGCACCACAGCAACCAGAACAGCAGTAGTGGCAACAGTGAATGCTATCCCGACCATCACAGGGACCACACCTGGCTCAGTATGCGGAAGCGGAACTGTCACTCTTGGAGCAGCAGCATCAGCAGGAACGATAAGCTGGTATGCAGCATCAACAGGAGGCACACCACTGGCAACAGGACCATCCTTTACCACACCTTCACTGTCATTGACAACGACATACTATGTAGATGCCACATCAGGTACATGCACCACAGCAACCAGAACGGCAGTAGTGGCAACAGTGAATGCGATCCCGACCATCACAGGGACCACACCTGGCTCAGTATGCGGAAGCGGAACTGTCACTCTTGGAGCAGCAGCATCAGCAGGAACGATAAGCTGGTATGCAGCATCAACAGGAGGCACACCACTGGCAACAGGACCATCCTTTACCACACCGACACTGTCATTGACAACGACATACTATGTAGATGCCACATCAGGTACATGCACCACAGCAACCAGAACAGCAGTAGTGGCAACAGTGAATGCTATCCCGACCATCACAGGGACCACACCTGGCTCAGTATGCGGAAGCGGAACTGTCACTCTTGGCGCAGCAGCATCAGCAGGAACGATAAGCTGGTATGCAGCATCGACAGGAGGCACACCACTGGCAACAGGACCATCCTTTACCACACCTTCACTGTCATTGACAACGACATACTATGTAGATGCCACATCAGGTACATGCACCACAGCAACCAGAACAGCAGTAGTGGCAACAGTTAATGCTATCCCGACCATCACAGGGACGACACCTGGCTCAGTATGCGGAAGCGGAACTGTCACTCTTGGAGCAACAGCATCAGCAGGAACGATAAGCTGGTATGCAGCATCAACAGGAGGCACACCTCTGGCAACAGGACCATCCTTTACCACACCTTCACTGTCATTGACAACGACATACTATGTAGATGCCACATCAGGTACATGCACCACAGCAACCAGAACAGCAGTAGTGGCAACAGTGAATGCTATCCCGACCATCACAGGGACAACACCTGGCTCGGTATGCGGAAGCGGAACTGTCACTCTTGGCGCAGCAGCATCAGCAGGAACGATAAGCTGGTATGCAGCATCAACAGGAGGCACACCACTGGCAACAGGACCATCCTTTACCACACCTTCACTGTCATCGACAACGACATACTATGTAGATGCCACATCAGGTACATGCACCACAGCAACCAGAACAGCAGTAGTGGCAACAGTGAATGCTATCCCGACCATCACAGGGACCACACCTGGCTCGGTATGCGGAAGCGGAACTGTCACTCTTGGAGCAGCAGCATCAGCAGGAACGATAAGCTGGTATGCAGCATCAACAGGAGGCACACCACTGGCAACAGGACCATCCTTTACCACACCTTCACTGTCATTGACAACGACATACTATGTAGATGCCACATCAGGTACATGCACCACAGCAACCAGAACAGCAGTAGTGGCAACAGTGAATGCTATCCCGACCATCACAGGGACCACCCCTGGCTCAGTATGCGGAAGCGGAACTGTCACTCTTGGAGCAACAGCATCAGCAGGAACGATAAGCTGGTATGCAGCATCAACAGGAGGCACACCACTGGCAACAGGACCATCCTTTACCACACCTTCACTGACATTGACAACGACATACTATGTAGATGCCACATCAGGTACATGCACCACAGCAACCAGAACAGCAGTAGTGGCAACAGTGAATGCTATCCCGACCATCACAGGGACAACACCTGGCTCGGTATGCGGAAGCGGAACTGTCACTCTTGGAGCAGCAGCATCAGCAGGAACGATAAGCTGGTATGCAGCATCAACAGGAGGCACACCTCTTGGGACAGGTTATCCTTTACCACACCGTCACTGTCATTGACAACGACATACTATGTAGATGCCACATCAGGTACCTGCACCACAGCAACCAGAACAGCAGTAGTGGCAACAGTGAATGCGATACCTACAATAACAGGTACGACCCCAGGGTCATTCTGTGGATCAGGTAGTGTTACCCTGGGAGCAACAGCTTCAGAGGGAACAATTGACTGGTATGCAGACCCAACTGGCGGAGCTTCACTAGGGTCAGGTACTTCATTTGTTACCCCGGTGATATCTGCTTCCACAACTTATTATGTTGACGCTACCTTTAACGGATGTACAACTTCTTCCAGAACACCTGTAGTGGCAACGATTAACAGCGTTGCAATGGGAGGAACCATCTCGGGTACAAGTAGTATTGTCTATGGCAGTTCAACCGGCACCTTAACACTTTCAGGTTACTCCGGGACTATTCTGAATTGGCAAAAGAGACTTGACTCAGGTGTCTGGATTGATATTAATAACACTTCCGGCACTTATAGTGAAACACCTAATTCAGTGGGAACCTGGCAATATCGCGTTGTCGTTCAGAACTCTTGTTCAACTGTCTACTCGGCTACATTCTCAATAGTAGTTAGTCCGGCAGCATTGACCATTACAGCAGATAATGTGATTAAAACGTACGGTTCACCAAATCCGGATCTTACAATGTCATGTTCAGGATTTGTAAATGGTGATAATGTTTTAAGCATTGCACTGCCCGTAATTTCAACAACTGCTCTAACCGGAAGTGTACCAGGTAATTATCCTTTAAGCCTTTCAGGCGGTTCAGCTCAGAATTATTTGCTGACGCTGGTAAATGGTAATCTGAAGATTAATAAAGCAGATCTGACATTTATTGCTGCAAATCAGAGTAAAAACTATCTGGATCCTAATCCGACACTGACTTATACGATTGCAGGATTTGTTACTGGTGATACTCAGGATTCCATTGAGCATCTTCCAACAATACAAACGAGTGCAGATCAGAGTTCGCCTGCCGGGGATTATCCGATTACAATTTCAGGAGGGACTGATGATTGTTATAATTTGATATATCAGTCTGGAATACTGTCAATTGAAAAGATCCCACAGACAATAACGATAACGGATGTACCTTCAAAATTGTATGTAAAAGAGGTATATAACATAATTGCAACCTCTACCTCGGGATTACCAGTTCAATTTGAAAGTATCTATCCGGATGTCGCTTCTGTTAATGGCAACAAGCTGTGTGGTGTATCAGCCGGAAAAGCTCAGATCCGCGCTTTTATTGATGGAGATCAGAACTATTATTCCGCAGAAGCCTTCACTGAAGTCGAAATTTCAACAACCCACAGGGATATAATGCATCTATTCACTCCAAACAATGACGGGATAAATGACAGGTGGGAAATACCTGACCTGGCCACCTATGGAAAATGTGATGTAAAAGTTTATAACAGATGGGGTATGGAGGTCTATTCAAACAAAGACTATGACAACCTGTGGGATGGTACATCAAACGGGACACCACTTCCTGAAGGACCTTATTACTTCGTCATAAAAACCGAGAGTTCAGGAATCATTACTGGTACAGTTAATATTGTAAGATAAACTATTAAGCGAAATGAAAAGACTATTTATTCTAATCACATGCTTACTCACCGGAGTAACAATATATGCCCAGCAAATGCCAATTTCCGAAAATTACTTTTTGGACAAATATTCTTTGGCGCCATCCTATGCAGGAAATTACAATAAGAGATTTCTTTTCCTTGGATACAGAAGCGATTGGTCGGGAGTTCAGGGCGGTCCTAAGACCTTCAGAATCAGCTATAACGATAGCTTTATGAGGAATGCCGGTTATGGTGTGAAATTTATCTATGATCAGGCAGGAATATTCAAACAGACAATCTTCCTGGGAACATATTCTTACAAAGCAAAAGTGAAAGAGGATAATTTCATACTGTTTGGATTGTCTGCCGGCTTTTACAGCAACAAATTAAACCTTTATGAATATTATAATGATCCAACTTATTCACTCGATCCTTCCCTGGTGAGCAGCAACCTGAACTCAAAACTTAAATTTATGAGCGATGTTTCGATTGTGTATACAGGAAAAGGACTTGATGCTGGTTTTCTGTTCTCAAACATAAATTTCGGAACAGCGAAATACTCTGAAATTCAGACTCGTTACAAACCACTCGCAAATTACCAGTTGCATGCAAGCTATTCCTACACAATATCGGGAAACTGGGACATTACTCCTTTGGTTGTTTTAAGAGGCGGGAAATATATTCAGTCTCAATTCGATGTTGCTGCAAAGATGGAATACGTGAAGAAAGTATGGGCGAGTATTTTATACAGGGATGCCGGCATATGGGGAATAGGAATAGGAGGAAATATTAACAAGCTGGTAAAGATTGGTTATAACTTCAACTTTGCATCTAAAGTGGCTTCGAGATTCTATAATAACCATGAGCTTTCTATTGGGATCAACCTTTTCGAATTGACAAAACCAAAAAGGGATTTTGTACCTCCTCCTCCAAAAGAATTACCTGAGAAAATTTGAAAAAATATTTGTATATTTCGGATAATCCATGATTTAATCATGGATTATCTGATTAATATGGCCTATGATTCTTCGATAGTAAGTCTAATATAATAACAAATTAAGCAACATTACGTTTATTATTTAATGATGTCTGATTTAGTATTAACACGCTAACCTTTTTACATGTCTAAAACTGCTCACAGAATATTCATAGCTATATTAGTATCAATAGTAATCGTCGCATTATTTTCTTTAATTTATAAAGGCACATCGTATTACAGGACAAGCCTTGAAGAGCGCTTTTATCGTCCTGATAACAACCAACTGAAACCAAGCGGCATATTAGGACATGGTTTTGGAATTGTGGGTTCTTTTCTGATGGTAACAGGTGTGGTTATATATATGGTCAGAAAACGCTATCGTGTTTTTTCACGACTTGGTGTTCTGAAACACTGGCTTGAATTTCATATTTTCCTCTGTACGCTTGGACCGATTCTGATACTTTTTCACACTGCATTCAAGTTTGGCGGTTTGGTTGCTATCAGTTTCTGGAGCATGGTCGCGGTTTTTCTCAGCGGGATAATTGGAAGATTTATTTACCTCCAGATCCCCCGGACTATAGAAGGACAGGAACTGAGTCTGAACGATATCAGGGAGACCAAGAAAGACATAGCCGGGATATTAAAAAGCAACTATAATCTGGATGAACCTAGTTATGACCTGATTACTAATTCAATTAAAAGGAAAGTTGAATTATATCATAGTAATTTTCTGATGAGATATATGAAGAAAAATGCTGGCGATCGCAGGACAATCCATGAGGTTAAAATTACGCTTCATAACAATAAACTGGAAAGAAGAGAAATCAGACAAATCTTAACTCTTATTAAGGATGGCATGAAGCTTAACCGGAAAATTGAACGACTCGACACAATGCAGAATTTATTTAAATACTGGCATGTAATCCATTCCCCATTTGCATTGGTAATGATGATAATAATGGTAATTCACATCGGTGTAACTATAGCATTCGGATACAGATGGATCTTTTAATTTTAAAACCGGAACTTGAGAGTTTAGCAATTTACTCTGTCACAATTATTCTTTGTGTTGTGATTGTTCTTCTTTACTGGAATAAGAAAAGCAAAGCATCACGAAAAACAGAAGAAAAGGTGAAAAAAGCGAGGGAGGACGGGCTGAATGAACCTGTTTCACTGCATCCTTATGTTGATGTGACTAAATGTATCCAGACAGGCGCTTGTATTTCAGCCTGTCCTGAAAAAGATATCCTTGGCATTATTAACGGAAAGGCGACACTTATAAATGCTTCACAATGCATCGGACATGGCGCCTGTTTCGAGGCTTGCCCTACCGGAGCAATAAGTCTGAGGATTGGAACAGAGAAGAGAGGCGTCGATCTCCCTGAAATAGATCCGCATTTTCAAACTAATGTGCCCGGAGTTTATATAGCCGGTGAACTTGGAGGGATGGGGTTGATCAGAAACGCAGTCGAGCAGGGCAAAAAAGCTACTGAAAATATAGCTAAGTCACTTAAAAAGAATCATGAGGTATCTTATGACCTTATTATTATCGGAGCAGGTCCGGCTGGCATTTCAGCATGCCTTACTGCAAAAAAACATGGTTTGCGTTTTCTGCTTCTTGAACAGGAAACTCTGGGCGGAACAGTATTTACGTTTCCCCGTAAAAAAATTATTATGACCTCTCCGATGGATTTACCTCTTTATGGAAAAATTAAACTATTCGAGACAAGCAAATCTGAGTTACTAGAGTTGTGGCAAAATGCACTTAAGAAAAATAATATCTCAGTTCTTGAAAATTCGAAGGTCGAAACTATTGTATCAGATAATGGCATATTCAGGGTAACAACTTTGAAAGAGGAGGTGTACACATGTGAAAGTGTACTACTGGCAATCGGACGTCGTGGCACCCCGCGCAAGTTGAATGTCCCGGGTGAAATGAAGGAAAAGGTAGCTTATCGTCTTCTGGAACCTGAATTAATAATAAATAAAGACATTCTGGTTGTGGGAGGCGGAGACTCTGCAATAGAATCAGCTCTGTTGCTTGCTGATAATAACAGAGTAAGCCTTTCTTACAGGAATGAGGCCTTCAGCCGATTAAAACCGGCAAACAGCCTGGCACTGACAAATGCTCTTGCGAATAATAAGTTAGAAGTTCTTCTAAAAACAAATGTCAGATCAATAGAGGATGAAACAGTTACAATATTTAATGAAAAGGATGGTCAGGATATAAAATTAAAAAATGACCTTGTTTATATTTTTGCCGGAGGAGAACTTCCAACTCAGTTCCTGGAAAAGATCGGAATAAAAGTTTCTAAAAAATTCGGTGAAACTGTACTAAAGCATTAGACATTACTTTATATTAATTACGGTGGGATTTAATTTTAAAATAATAGTTGCATTTTTCTTATTTATGATAGGATGTAATTATCTGTCGGCCCAGATTTCCCCGGGAGATCTGGCTGATCCGCATTCCCATCTTGAGGGTATTTCAAATTGTACTCAATGTCACGTCCTGGGAAATAAAGTTTCAGATGAAAAATGTCTTGTTTGTCACACTGAAATCAATGAAAGAATAACTTCTCAGAAAGGCTATCATTCTTCATCAGATGTTAAAGGTAAAAGTTGTATTATCTGCCACAGCGATCATCATGGGAAAAAATTTCAGATGATAAGGTTTGACGATACAAAATTTGATCATAATCTTACAGGATATTCCTTGTCTGTCCCTCATAGTAAAAGAGCATGTAATGATTGCCATACTTCAAAATTTATTACAAACTCTAAAATAAAGGGTAAGAAATATACATACCTCGGTCTGTCCACAACATGTCTCGCCTGCCATGACGATTATCATCAGAAGACGCTTTCTTCAGATTGCCTTAGCTGTCATAATCCTGATGCATTTAAACCTGCAACAGCTTTTAATCATAATAATACTAAGTTCAGATTAATTGGAAAGCATTCAAGTATTGAATGCATAAGTTGCCATAAAATGAAAACGGTTTCAGGAAAGAAATTTCAGGATTTCCGTGTAAGTCAGTTCAATTGCTCAGACTGCCATAAGGATCCTCATCAGAACAGGTTTGGACAAAACTGCAGCCAGTGTCACAACGAAACATCCTTTGCAGTTGCCGGAAGCGTAAATGGTTTTGATCATAATAAAACTAATTACAAGCTGGAGGATAAGCATCTGACTGTGAACTGTAAAGCATGCCATAAAACTAAATTTACCGATCCTCTGAAATTTGGACGCTGTACTGATTGCCATATCGATTATCACAAAGGTCAGTTTGCAGTGAATGGGATATCCCCGGATTGTTCCAAATGTCATACTACAAAAGGTTTTAATCTTTTTTCATACACGCTGGAACAACATAATCAGGGGGCGTTTCCTCTTCAGGGTGCCCATTTGGCCACAGCATGTACTGATTGCCACTACAAACAAAAAGTCTGGAGCTTCAGAAAGATCGGGATCGATTGTAAAGATTGCCATACCGACATACATAAAAACCTGATTGATGAAAAATATTATCCGGGTGAGGATTGTAAAAATTGTCATACCACAAGTAACTGGAACGATATAAGTTTCGATCACTCACTGACTGCCTTCAAACTTACAGGGGCACACTTGAACCAAAGTTGCAGGAATTGTCATCTTTCAAATGGGCATGAAGGAAAAGTACAACAGGTATTCTCAGGGCTTTCCACAAATTGTTCGGCATGTCATGAGGATAAACATTTTAACCAATTTGAAAAAAACGGGACCACCGATTGCACAGAATGTCATGATACCGATAACTGGAAAGCCTCAAAATTCAATCACAATAACACAAATTTCAAACTTGACGGGAAACATGTAAATGTTCCCTGTATAAAATGTCACAAGCCACAGCAAGAAGGATCCAATTTTTACGTTAAATATAAACTAAAGGTATTCACATGCGAGTCTTGTCATTCGTAATTGTTTTATTATCACTGTTTTTTCTTAAACAGGTGACGCAATCTCCTCATGGACCTAAGTTTAAGATCAGTTGTAAGACATGCCATAGCGCAAAGGGTTGGGAACTTGACAGGTCGGTATACTCATTCGATCACAATACCACAAAAATGCCACTTTTTGGTCAGCACGCTTCAATTGACTGCAAACAGTGCCATAAATCACTGGTATTTTCTGAAGCAAGAACAGCCTGCATCGATTGCCATAAGGACATTCATCAATCAACAGTTGGGCCCGATTGCTCAAGATGTCATAATCAGTTTTCATGGCTCGTCAATAATATCAATGATATTCACCGCACCAGTCGGTTTCCTCTTATGGGAGCTCATCGGACTGCCGATTGTGCACAATGTCATGTATCTGAAAGCCTTTTACGCTTCGATGTACCCGGAGTGAATTGCATCGATTGCCACAGGGCTAACTATATGGCAACTACTAACCCGAACCATATGCAATCGGGTATTTCGCAGGATTGTCAGCAGTGTCATTCGATGAATGCTTTCCAATGGGAGAACGCGACTTTCGATCATAGCATTTTTCCTTTGACTCAGGGACATTCTACAGTAAAATGCACTGACTGTCATAAGGATAAGAACTATGCCAGCACACCGACAGACTGTTATTCGTGCCACCAGCAGAATTATATTGCCGCAAAAAATCCCGATCATGTATTATCAGGTTTTTCAACATTGTGTCAGAATTGCCACACTCTGAGCCCGGGCTGGCAACCTGCAAATTTCGATCATAGTGCTTTCCCGCTTACTCTCGGTCATGCAAATATAAATTGCACCGATTGCCATAAAGGAGGGAATTATACAACAACGCCTACTGACTGCTATTCCTGCCATCAGCAGAATTATCAGTCAACAACAAATCCGAACCATACAACCGCCGGCATCCCCACTACTTGTCAAACGTGCCACACTACAAACCCGGGGTGGCAGCCGGCTACTTTTAATCATGGCGCTTTTCCTCTGACTCTTGGCCATTCGACTGCCACATGTAACGATTGTCATAAGGGGAATTACACTTCCACATCTTCAGATTGCAACTCTTGTCATCAGCAAAATTATCTGGCAACTACAAATCCCAATCATACAACTGCCGGTATTCCAACTACATGTCAGACATGTCATACCACTAACCCCGGGTGGACACCTGCAACTTTTAATCACGGCACTTTTCCTTTGACGCTTGGGCATTCTTCAGCTTTGTGCAACGATTGTCACAAGGGAAACTACACATCTACTTCTGCAGATTGTTATTCGTGTCATCAGCAGAATTATCTTTCAACGACGAATCCAAATCATCAGACTGCGGGGATTCCTACTACATGTCAGACATGCCATACCACCAACCCTGGTTGGACACCTGCCACTTTTAATCATGGCACTTTCCCACTGACTCTTGGCCATTCGACTGCTTCATGTAACGATTGCCATAAAGGAAACTACACATCTACTTCTACAGACTGCTATTCGTGTCATCAGCAGAATTATCTTTCAACTACAAATCCGAATCATCAGACTGCAGGGATCCCGACTACCTGTCAAACATGCCATACTACTAATCCGGGATGGGCGCCGGCCACTTTTAATCATACAACATTTCCTCTGACTCTTGGACATGCAACACCTACCTGCAACGATTGTCACAAAGGGAACTACACATCCACCTCAACCGACTGCTATTCGTGTCACCAGACAGATTATAACAATACCACGAATCCTAATCACAAAACATTGGGCTTTTCAACTGCATGTACGCAATGCCATACGACTAATCCCGGATGGGCACCTGCTACATACACTGCTCATGACACGCAATTTTTCCCGATCTATTCCGGAAGACATTTGGGTCAGTGGACACTTTGCACCGATTGCCACACTACGCCAACGAATTATAACCTTTTTGATTGCATTCACTGCCATACTAATGCGCATACGGGTAAAGGCTATACAAATGCGCAATGCTATAGCTGTCATCCAAGAGGAACATCCGATTAAACAGTATAATGAGATATTTAACATATATATTTTTCCTATTGACTGTCAGTTTTGAACTGAATTCTCAGAGCGTTGATCAGAATGCTACGGGCAAAGTCTCATTTATCACACCTCAGAATGTCTATGTCAGATTTAAGTCTACCGATGGCATATCAGCGGGAGATACACTTTTCATTTTTTTAAATGGAAAACGAAAACCGGTACTGCTGGTTAATAATCTTTCTTCCACATCCTGTGTTTGTACCAGGCTGAATGAAAATAATATAGCTGTGTCGCAGGATTTGCAGGCGATTATAAAATCTAAGCAGGTAAAGACTGAAAAGGCAAAGGAAAAGAGTGTTAAGGAAATTGAAAAACAGACTGTTATCCAGGATACTACTAAGAAGTTGTCCAGACCTCTTGAAAATAAACAAAAGATAAATGGCAGCATTTCAGCTTATTCTTATTTGAATCTTTCGAATACGGCCGCAAAAAATACCACCCAGCTCAGGTATAACTATAATCTTGACGCACGGAACATTGGAAATTCAAAATTTTCGATCGAGAATTACATTTCTTTCAGACATAAATTAGGAGACTGGTCTGCGGTCAAAAGTGACATATTTAATGCTTTGAAAGTATACTCCCTGGCTGTGAGATATGAGCCCGATAAAACGTCCAAAATTACCTTGGGACGTACAATTAATTACCGGATATCCAGTATAGGTGCTATCGATGGTCTGCAATTTGAAAAAACATTCAATAAGTTCTCCCTTGGAATATTAGGAGGAACAAGGCCCGATTATAATGATTATGGATTTAATAGCAAGCTTTTGCAGTACGGAGGTTATCTGGCATTTGATACAAAGAAGGAAGATTCATTTAGTGAGACTTCGCTTGCATTTATGGAACAGATGAATAACATGAAAACTGACAGGAGATTCCTGTATTTTCAGCATTCAAATTCACTTTTAAAGAATCTATATTTCTTCAGCACATTTGAGATAGATCTTTATAAGGTCAGGCTTTTTACTCCTCAGAATACTTTCGACCTTTCAAGTTTTTATCTGTCTTTGCGTTATAGGATATCGAAAAACCTCAACCTGACTGCGTCGTACGATCAGAGGAAAAATGTATTATTCTATGAGACCTATAAGTCGTTGCTTGACAGCGTATATCAAAATGAAAAGCGCCAGAGTTTAAGATTACAGGCTAATTATCGTATAACTCAAAATCTGACGCTTGGTCTGGAATCAGGTTATCATTTTTTGAAGTCCGATCCGCGACCTTCAAAAAACCTCTACGGATATTTAACTTATGTCCAGGTTCCCGGTTTAAAAGTATCAGTTACCCTTACCGGTACATACCTGGAATCTGCATATCTGAATGGAAAAGTTCTTGGCGCGGATATTTCGAAAGATTTTTTAATGGGTAAACTGCAAGCCAGTTTAGGTTACCGTTACGAGGATTATTCACTATCCGAAAGCACGCAAAAAATACTCCAGAACATCGGGGATATCAATTTCTACTGGCAATTCACCAGAAAATTGTCATTTGCTATTAACTATGAGGGAACCTTTGAAAAACACGACAAGTACAACAGGATTTACCTGCAGATAAGAAAAAGATTCTGAGATTCAGCACGTTCGACTTTTTAATATTATCTTAATTTACAATTAATCAGTATTTAAGCTGATACATCCTTTTACTCTGTAATTTTATGTCATGATCTTACAGTGAACCCTAAATTTACAAACATGGATGATTCAATGAATTCTAATCAAGAGAGAGAAAATAATCTGTCTGAATCCCGTGACAAAAAACTGGAATCATCAGAACTTGATATTCTAAGGAAAGCATATGAGCTTTTACTGGAAAACAGCGATTATTTTTTCATTAAGCTTACAGAAGCATTTACAATTGAAAGCGAGAGAAGGGAATCAAATCTTTCAATCTGAAAAAATTTGCAAAACATATTTAGATATTTCTTCTGACAGAGCAACCACTCTTTAAGTCCGGGTGGTCAATTCTACCAATAAAATTTTCAATTCATCACTGGTTAACTATTTTGTTTCTGATATGTTTAGAAACTAATACGTTAATCTTAATATGATGGAACTAAGCGAGAAGAAATGCATCCCCTGTGAGGGTGGAATACCGCCTTTGAATGAGAAAGAAATTTCAGAGTATATTGAACGTGTCTCAAAAGACTGGAAAGTAATTGATAGCAATAAAATAACCAGGGAATTTTATTTTGTCAGCTACAGGCACACAATTGATTTCGTAAACAAAGTAGCAAATCTTGCTGAAGAAGAGGGACACCATCCTGTCCTCCATGTTTATTTTGGCAGGATCGTTGCTGAATTGTGGACACATTCGATAAATGGGTTATCTGAAAACGATTTCATCCTCGCAGCAAAAATTGACAAACTCTGACAGTAATTTACAGTATCCGGTAAGTTTAATAATTCCAAAACTTAAAGCATCTGATATGGAAGAACACATCGTTAAGATTTTAAATACTTCAAAGGTGACTCATGACGTAATACGATTTCAGTTTGAAAAGCCCGATGGTTACTCTTTCATTCCGGGTCAGGCAACGGATGTTTCAATTAACACCCCGGAGTTGAAAAATGAAAAAAGACCTTTCACTTTTACTTGTCTGAATTCTGCTGATTACCTCGAGTTTACAATTAAGATCTATAAGGAACGCAATGGCATTACAAATAAGCTCAGCATGCTTAAACCAGGCGATGAACTTATCATCAGAGACGTATGGGGTGAGATTGACTATAAGGGTGAAGGAGTTTTTATAGCCGGAGGTGCAGGGATTACTCCATTTATTTCAATATTCAGAGATCTCCAGACCAAAAATCTGATGACCGGCAATATGCTGATTTTTGCCAATAAAACAAAAAAAGATATAATTCTTGAAAGCGAGCTGTCATGTCTTTTGGGAGGGGCATTTTTAAGCATTCTTTCTGATGAAAAATCGGAAGGTTATTCTTATGGATACATTACGGAAGAATTTCTCAGGGCTAATATCCAGCCAAAATATAAGAAGTTCTATTTATGTGGTCCACCTCCAATGATGGATTCAATTCTTGGTTTTTTTTCAAATATGGGTATTAAAGGAGATTCAATAATAATGGAGGCTATGTAATTACTCATTATGAATGAAAACGATTTTAATTTTTGTCACAACACTTGACGGTAAAATAACAAAATGGGGTAATCCTGACATAAGATCCTGGTCATCAAGGGATGATCAGGATTATTTTGACACAATTTGGAGTGAAACCCGGACAATAATAATGGGAGCGGGGACATATGATCCTGATCCTGTAAAACCTGTCAGGAATCATTTGTATCTGGTACTGACGCGTCACCCGGAAAAATATAAAAGCAAAGAAGTCAAAAATCAGCTGGAATTTACAGATGAACAGCCGGAGCATTTGTTGGAGAGATTAGGAAAGCAAGGTGAAGTAACAATACTTGTTGTTGGCGGCCCACACGTAGCTACTCTTTTTCTGAAGGCAAAATTGATTGATGAAATCTGGCTCACCCTCGAGCCAAAAATATTCGGAATTGGTGGCAATTTTGTAACTGAAGAAAAATTTGACATTAGTTTAGTCTTGCTGAACTCTGAAATCATTAATGATCAGGGAACACTAATTAATAAATACAGGGTGATCAAATGAAGGTGGAATTGAACAAGAAATTACACACAATTGTTCTTACTAAAACGTTTATCATAATGAGAACAATGCTTGCACGAAAAACACAATAATCAACCAATAAAATTATCCGTTCAAATTCTAACCATTTATGTTTCTGACTGGTTATGACATTATATGTATGATTTTGAATGGGTTATTCTTAATTGAAAATTTTGAATTTGATACCCGCTATAAAAAAAATTGTTTAATGAAATTGAAGTTTTATAATAATCATGACCGTTACATCGGGTTTCTGGTATTGATCTTTTTAAATCCTTTTACTCTGCTTGCGCAGAAACAGGACAATGTTTTTTCTGACAGTGCAAGTATTGATGAGTGCATCAGCTATGCGATGAAATATCAGCCTCTGGTAAGACAATTAAAACTCGATGAAGCCATTGCAAATCAGAATATAAAAATCTCATTGTCCGATTGGCTCCCTCAGATAAGCGCCAATGCTGGGTATAGTTACTATATTAAGCAGCCTGTTTCCGTTTTTCCAAACCTTACAGACCCCACTGGTCCGAAAGTAGATGTTACCATTGGTTTGAAAAATAATTCAAATGTTCTTTTTAGTGCAAGCCAGAATATTTTCACAAACGATTTGCTATTTGCTTCTAAAACTGCGCGATATTATAGAAAGCAAATCAGTCAAACTACCCAGGAAGGTCTGATCCAGCTCGTTGTAAATATTAACAAAGCTTTCTATGATATCCTTCTTTCAGAACAGATGCTGAGCATCATTAATGAAGATATAGACAGGCTGACAACTAGTCTGCAAAATGCTAAATCGCTTTATGTAAACGGCACAAGTGACAAAATAGACTATAGCAGGGCTACAATTGCTCTTAATAGCGCAAAATCACAGAAAATAAGCATTACCAATTCAATTATTGGCAAGAAAACTTATCTGAAGCAGCTTATTGGATACCCTGATGATAAACCCATTTCATTGAAGTATAATTTCAATGAAATGAAAAAAGATATCCTTATTGATACTGTTCAGGGCATAAAATATAGTGATCGGATTGAATATCAGTTACTGGAAACAAATATAAAACTACAAAAAATCACTCTTAATTACTATAAGCAGAGTTTTTTGCCTTCACTTTCGGGATTCGCCAATTATAACTTTGTTTTTCAAAATGATAATTTCTCCGCCCTCTACGACAGGTCATTCCCGAATTCTACCATCGGTCTCTCCTTGTCCTTCCCGATTTTTTCAGGGACAAAAAAATGGCAGGAAATAAAAAAATCAAAATTTTCCTATCAACGTCTGCAGCTCGACACTATCAATCTGAAGAGCGCAATTAATACAGGCTACATTCAGGCTATTTCTGAATATAAAAGTAATCTTGCGGCATACTTTATTACTAACCAGAATATTGGAATTGCGCAGGATGTTTATAACACCGTTATGCTCCAATATAAACAGGGCATCAAGACTTACCTTGATGTTATCATTTCAGAAACGGACCTGCTGACCTCACAATTGAATAATCTCAGTTCTCTCATATCATTAATGAATAGTAAAATTGATGTTCAACAGGCTCTGGGCCAAATATCTGTTCCACATTAACTTATCAATCACAGGCATGAATAAACTAAAATTAACAACAGCCTTTATTGTTTTGATCACTTTAACAGCTTTAATTTCGTGCAAAAAACAAAACAAGGGGCAACAAGCGACACCGCCGGTACCGGTAGTCTCATATAATGTTAAAGCCACAAATACAATCTATTATGATACATATCCGGGAACTGCTACCTCTACAGATGAAGTACAATTGCGAAGTGAAGTGAGTGGCTATATAACCGGAATATATTTCAAGGAAGGCAGCAAGGTAAATAAAGGTTCGAAACTTTATGAAATTGACAGACGGAAATACCAGGCAGCATACGAAGCAGCAAAGGCTGCTTTGGAAATAGCAAATGCGAACCTTCAGAAGGCTCAGCGTGATGCAGACAGGTATAAGAAACTTGATGAACAGAATGCCATTGCAAAACAGGTACTTGATGATGCGCTGACTACTCTTCAAAATACACAGGAAGCTGTTAAGTCATCCAAAGCTAATCTTGTTAATGCTGAAACCGATTTTAATTATTCTCTCATCACTTCTCCTTTCACAGGAACTATAGGGTTCTCGCAGGTGAAGCCGGGAGCTTTCGTCACAGCAGGACAAACGCTTCTTAACACTATTTCTTCGGATGATCCGATAGCTGTTGATTTTATTGTGGACGAAAATTCCTTGCCCTATCTGGTAAAACTTCAGAATGCAAAATCAGGTCAGCAGGATACAACTTTTAAACTTGTCCTTCCTGACAACTCCGATTATAAGTATAGCGGGAAGTTGAGCATCATTGACAGAGCTGTTGATCCACAAACCGGGACAATAAAGATCAGAACATTATTTCCGAATCCTGACAGGATCTTACGCCCTGGAGTGAACTGTATCGTAAAAGTTCTGAATGACAACTCAGGAAACCAGATAGAGATACCATTCAGGGCAATGGTTGAGCAAATGGGAGAGTATTTCGTGTATCAAATTAACAACGGTGATACTGTAAAACAAAGGAGGATTTCGATTGGACCTACACATGGCGAGTTTGTGATCGTAAAATCCGGATTGAATCCAGGCGATAAAATTGTCGTCGATGGAATTCAGAAAATACATCAGGGATCTGTCGTAGCTGAATCTGATGCTTCAAGCGCCAGAAATGCAGGTCAGGCTAATACCGGTCAGCCTAATAACCCGCAGGGTAAAGGAAGTCAGACTGACTCGAACCAGAGTAAAGGAAATAAAAAAGGCAGCGACAAGAGTTCTCCTGATAACCAGAAACAAGGGAAAAGTAAGTAAAATCTACTTCTATGATTGCCGATATATTTATCAGACGTCCAAATACTGCAATAGTTATCTCGCTTATTATTGTAATTCTCGGATTGATTTCTATTGTAAACCTTCCTGTAAGTCAATACCCGGATATTACGCCACCAGTGGTCCAGGTTTCAGCAAATTATACAGGAGCCGATGCAAGCGTAATTGAACAGACTGTTGCCACTCCGATCGAATCGCAGGTGAACGGTGTTCCCGATATGATCTATCTGCAGTCGATTAGCACAAGTACCGGTTCAATGAGCATGAATGTCACTTTCAAGACCGGTACTGATATAGATATTGCTGCTCTTGATGTTGAAAACAGAGTAAATGCAGCTTTGCCTTCTGTCCCTGCCGAGGTAAAGAACCTTGGAGTCACCGTAAGAAAACGTTCTCCGAACATACTTATGGTTGTTGGCATATTTTCACCAAAACAATCACATGGAATAAAATTTGTAGATAACTACACCAACATTTATATAAGAGAAGCGCTTCTTCGTGTTAAAGGCGTCGGGGATATCTTTACCCGTGCTGACCCGTTTGGAATGAGATTATGGCTGAACCCTGATAAACTTGCCGCTTTACAGCTAACGCCTGCTGATGTAATACAGGCTGTGCAGGAACAGAATGTTCAGGTTGCAGCCGGTACCATAGGAGCAACACCACAGACTAAAGATCAGGCTTTTGAATATACATGCTTTGTCCAGGGAAAACTGGTTTCTGAGGAAGAATTTGGCAATATTATTATAAAAGCCAATCCTTCTGACGGATCGATAGTGTACCTAAAAGATGTTGCAAGGATTGAACTGGGTAAGTTTTCCTATTCAGGCAGTTCATATGTTGATGGAGTACTATCATCATTCCTGCTAGTTTTTCAATTGCCCGGCAGCAATGCTATGGAAACAGCGCAAGGCGTTTATGATGAACTGGCTAAACTGAAGAAAACATTTCCTTCCGATATCGATTACAGTGTACCATTTGAAACAGTGTCCGTAGTAAAAGTTTCAATTCAGGAGGTAGCCAAAACACTTCTTCTTGCCCTAAGCCTTGTGATATTAGTTGTATTTATTTTCCTCCAAAGCTGGAGAGCTACATTGATACCTGTTCTGGCAATTCCGGTATCGATTATTGGTACATTTGTCCTGTTTATTCCATTAGGATTTACAATCAATACCCTTACGCTCTTTGCCTTAGTTCTTGCGATAGGAATTGTTGTGGACGATGCGATAATTGTTGTTGAAGCCATTCAGCACTACATCGATGATCAAAATCTGTCGGCAAAAGAAGCCGCCGTTAAAGCAATGGCAGATATCTCAGCGCCGGTAGTCGCCATTGCCCTTATATTGGCATCTGTTTTTATCCCAGTAGGGTTCTTCCCGGGGATTGTTGGTAAGCTATATCAGCAATTTGCGATAACTATAGCAGTTTCGGTATTATTATCTGCATTTGTTGCCCTTTCGTTGACGCCCGCACTAAGCTCTCTGCTGCTTATTCCACAGAAATCGTTTAAGAGAACAGGAGCACTGAACTGGTTCTTTAATCATTTCAACAGGATTTTTAAGAAGGGAGTAGATACTTACTCCGAGAGTGTTAAAAAGGTCATAAAATATTCGCGTTTTGTAATAATTCTGCTTCTTCTGGTTATTTTAGGCACTGTAGTGCTGTTTAAAAATAAACCTACAAGCTTTATACCATCAGAGGATAATGGTCGGCTTTATATCACTTTCGAACTTCCTGAGGCTGTATCTACTGCGCGAACAGTTGATGTACTGAATAATGTTATGGGTATTCTGAAACAAATAGATGGAGTAGGTCATTTTGCTGCAATTGCAGGTCTGAATGTCGTGACTTTTTCTACAAAGTCGAACAGCGGAACTGTTTTTTGCCAGCTGAAACCCTGGGACGAGCGTAAATCAAAACAGGAACAGCTTGACGGAATAATTGCAGAGATGAACAAGCGATTTTCAGCTATAAAGCAGGCAAGGGTGATTGTTATTGCACCGCCTGCAATCCCTGGACTCGGGAATACCGGAGGGTTTAGTTTTATTCTGGAACAGAGGGAGAGTACCGACGATCTGAAAGGGTTTGAAAAAGTTGTGCGAAATTTTATGGTTGAAGCAAACAAACGTCCTGAGATAAGTAGTGCATTTACGTTTTTTACAGCAAGCACACCGAGGTATACTCTACTAGTTGACAGGGAAGAATGCAAGAAAATGGGCGTGCCTCTTTCTGAGATATTTAATACTCTTCAAACCTATCTGGGCAGTTTCTATATTAATGATTTCACTATTTATGGCAGAAATTTCAGGGTCGTGGCACAGGCTGATACAGCTTACAGGGAGAATATTTCGGATATAGACAGATATTATGTGAAAAACAGCCAGGGGAACATGTTGCCGCTCAAAACATTTGTGAGTCATAAAGTTACAGAAAGCGCTCCAGTGATAAATCATTATAATTTATACCGCTCAACCGAATTTAATGGTGATGCAGCGCGAGGATACAGCAGCGGTCAGGCAATTCAGGCGCTGATTGAAACAGCTTCAAAAGTGCTTCCTGAAGGATATGGATATGAATTCTCTGGTTTAAGCAAAGAGGAAATCGATGCCGGATCCAAATCAATTGTTATTTTCTTTATATCAATCCTGTTTGTATTTCTGTTCCTTACGGCCCTGTATGAAAGCTGGTCAGTTCCATTTTCTGTATTACTGGCAGTTCCCCTGGGTGCATTCGGAGCTATATTGGCACTGACATTTGTTCCAAAACTCAGTGACAATGTTTACGCTCAGATAGGTCTTGTTACACTCATTGGCCTTGCTGCAAAGAACTCAATTCTGATAGTTGAATTTGCAAAAACAAGGGTCGACAGGGGTATGCCTTTAATTGATGCAACATTTGAAGCTATCAGACTGAGATTACGTCCGATATTGATGACTTCAATGGCTTTCATCCTTGGAGTATCCCCCTTGATCTTCGCAACCGGGGCTGGTGCAGTAGCACGTCAGACAATAGGTTGGACTGTATTCGGTGGTATGATTGCGGCAACATTTATTGGCATATTCATGGTGCCGGTACTATTTGTGGTGATCACACGATTTGCCTACGGGAAAGAGAAGCTTGCTCAAATGGAGAAGGACTATCATCCTGAAAATCATTCATAAATCACATGAGCCTGTTAATCCGAAAAGTCGATATTTTTGATATCAGCGAGTTTTAAAGCTAATTTGCGATAGTTTTTTTGATCTGCAATGTCTCCCTTTTTTTCGCTTATTCTGCTTAGTCCGAAATAGGCATAAGCTTCATATTCATAACCCAAATTTCTGAAGACTGACATTCGTCTGATCCCTTCACTGTATAACTCTTCTGCAGCTGAATAATTATGATATTTTTTCTCCTGGATAATGCCTTTGAAAACAATGGCCTGGGCACGAAAGAAAGCATTATTCATAGCTGTTGATGAATTTATTTCCTTTTCAGCTTCATCATATCTTTTTATTAGTAAAAGACCTTTAATATATGATCCAAGATATTGAGGATTTTCGGGATAAATGGTGTGGAGATTTTTACTGTAGGAGGCCGCTGTCTGAAAGTTGTTTTCAAAATAGAGATAAATATCATTTAGAAAAGTATAAGCCTCGGCCTTAAGCAGAATTGAGTTTTTTGCCACTAGTTTTAAGTCATTTAATCCCTTGATCTTACTTCCTTTAGGAAAAAGAAAGGCGAGCGTTTTATACACCGGATGTGCTTCGGGATATGCCTCCCTGTAATAATTGTAAATTCCGGTGAAAAAGTAGAGATCAAGATACTCTTCTGTAAATTCAAATGCTCGTCTTATACATTGATAAGTGCTTGAGGCAATAGGAAATACTTCAAAACTAAGATCATTATCGGTATAGTATAATAAAAGAAATCCTCTCGCACAGAGATTAACGAGAAGATTTTCTGCTTCATTCGAGGCATTTTTGTTTTTATCACACAATTCAATGCATTTACGCATATCATTCTCGAATGATCCCCTTTCTTCAGATGTAGTTAATAATGGATAATTCTGCCAATAGGTTATCATTCCCCTGAACAGGTAATTTATCGGATGACCCGGGTATAATTTTTTCAGTTCCTGGGTTACTCTGTCAGCCTTATCAAACTTGAAATTGTAAACGTAATCGATTCCCCTTTTTATCAGGGTAACTGAACTTGAGTCGTTAAGGATCTGACTATGTAGTGTGAAACTCTGTAAAAGGATAAAAACAATAAGAATTGACTTACAGTATTTTACCGGTAAAAATGATATTCGAAATAGTATATTGCATAAAATAAAGTGATTTTCTGGCGGATTCAAATCTGTCTGACTGCTCAAAACATAGCTCATCGTTCATCCTGTTAGTTAAAAACATTTCCCGGTAAATGTTTGTTGCCTTACATAAAAATGCAGAAGTAAGTTCATATTTTTTAACAATTTACCGCTTTTAATGTTCAGGAACAGCAGGCAGATGATCAATGCAAAGAATTTGAGGTCTTTAAAGAAATAAAGATGAATTATTTTAATTTTGAATTCCCAAAATGAATACTGAAAGCTTAAACTAAAACCTGAAGTGATGATTAACTATACCGCTACATACACTGATAAATATCAATTATCCATGGCGCAGGTGTATTTTCTTAAAGGACAGAAAGATACACGAGCTATTTTTGATTATTTCTTCAGGAAATTGCCTTTCAACGGAGGCTATGCAATCTTTGCAGGACTGGATGATCTGATTAAAACTCTTGAAATCTTCAGATTTGATAAACAGGATATTGAGTATTTGAAGGAAGTGGGCTATCATCCTGAATTTCTGAAGTTTCTAAAGGATTTCAGATTTGCAGGTAATATTTACAGTTCCCGTGAAGGTGATTTGATATTCCCTGTGCGGCCAGTTCTTCAGGTTGAAGCCAAAATCATAGAAGCTCAGATCATTGAAACTGTCTTGCTGAATATTCTTAATTTTCAAACTCTGGTGGCAACAAAGGCAAGCAGGATGAGAAGGGCTGCCGGGAACAGAAATCTCACGGATTTTGGCCTAAGGAGGGCTCAGGGACCTGGTGGATATTATGCAAGCAGGGCCGCCTTCATAGGAGGATTTGATAGTACTAGCAATGTACGGGCAGGCAGGGATTTTAATATACCTGTTTCTGGCACAATGGCGCACTCTTTCATCCAAAGCTATGATGATGAATTGTCTGCATTTGAGCATTTCGCTGAAGTAAACCCAAATGAATGCATCCTGGTACTCGACACTTATGAAACTTTGAAAAGCGGATTGCCTAATGCTATTAAAGTGGCAAAAAAGCTGGAAGAAAATGGTCATCGCTTGCAGGGTGTCAGGCTCGACAGTGGTGATCTTGCATATCTGGCTAAGGAGACCAGAAAACGATTGGATAAAGAGAATCTTGGTTATGTGAAAATTGCTGTTTCAAATCAGCTTGATGAATATATAATTAAAAGTCTTGTGGATCAAATGGCGCCAATTGATGCATTTGGTGTCGGAACGAATCTTGTTACCGGTCATCCTGATGCTGCTCTTGACGGAGTTTATAAACTGGCTTACGCGAATGGCAAACCACGTATCAAACTTTCGGAAAATGTCAGCAAGATTACTTTGCCGTATCAGAAGCAGGTCTTCAGAATATCAGAAAGTGATGACAGATTTTTTGGAGCCGATGCCGTTACAATAGCTGATGAGACAGATCCGGACATGATGCACCATCCGATGTATCCACTGAAATCATTGTCTTTGGCACGATTTTCCAAAGAACCACTTTTATTGAAAGTCATGGAAAACGGGCAAAGAATTAATCAGAATGAGTCTCTTACTGAAATAGCCGGTTTCAGTCGCAGGCAATTGGAAAAGCTTCCTGATGAATATAAACGATTTGATAACCCGCATATTTATAAAGTTGGTATCAGTACAAAACTGCAGTCAGAAAGGGACAGACTTATTAATGAACATAAAAAGTAATTCAGATGAATGCACTTATTATCATTGATGTTCAGAAGGATTTTATTCCTGGAGGGTCGCTTGCAGTGCCCAATGGCGACTCTATAGTTCCTGTAATTAACAAAATTCAGAGTTATTTTAATACAATTCTGGCTACGCAGGATTGGCATCCAAATAACCATAAGAGTTTTGCGTCGAATCATGCTGATAAAAAACCATTTGACAAAATGATTTTACATGGAATTCATCAGACTTTATGGCCCGATCATTGCGTTCAGGGAACTGATGGAGCTGAATTTCATAGTGATCTGCAAACGGATAAAATAGCGGCTGTTTTCCGTAAAGGAATGGATCCGGAAATTGACAGCTACAGCGGATTTTACGACAACAATCATCAGCTAAGCACCGGTTTGGCCGGATGTTTGAAAGATAAAGGAGCAATTGACCTGTTCTTTTGCGGTTTAGCAGCAGATATATGTGTCTACTATTCCATTCTTGATTCAATTCTTGAAGGATTCAGGGCTACACTTATCGAGGATGCAAGTTGTCCTTTATATCCCGATAAGTTTGATGACATAAAATGTGAACTTGCGAAACTTGGGGTGCATATTACTAATAGCCGGGATCTGGTAAAATGATTTTTTTTACCGGTACACAAAGGTTCATAAAGGCATCTAACTGATACTCTGATTTTCTCCTTTGTGTTCCTTTGTGCATTCCTTCGTGTACCTTTGTGGTTAATGGATTTCGATTTAACTACCTTGCTGATAACTCCCTGGTCATTTTCCGGTTTAATTGGTGTGACAGCCTTCTGAAACTGATCATACGGTGCTTGTTTTCATCCCATAATCCAAGGAATAACGCCCTGAAAGTTGAGAAAAGCTTTATAGGTTTGACTTCCCTGAAAATTTCATTTTCGTTATGACATTTTTCAAGGTAATAGTTCGGAATTCTTGAGCTGAGATGATGAACATGATGATATCCTATATTGCCAGTAAACCACTGGAACACAGCTGGTAATTTCAGAAATGAACTTCCTGTTATAGCTGAAACTTTGTAATCCCACTTGTTCTGTCTTTCCCATTCAACATCATCGAACTGATGCTGAATATAAAACAACCAGATTCCTATGCTGTGGCCTATAAGAACTATTGGCAATTGTATAAGAAGATACGCCCTGAAACCAATTACCATACTAATTGCAACCGCGATACCCAGAATAGCAAGATTTGTAAGATATACGTTCCATTTCTCCTGTTTAGTCATGTCCTTCTTTGTAGTCCTGTTCTGATACAAAACCACAAGAATTGGTCCCAGGATAAACATTATAAATGGATTGCGAAATGACCGGTAAAGGAATCTATCCCATTTTGATGATTTCAGATATTCATCTACAGTCATTGTCCATACATCCCCAATTCCTCTTTTATCGAGATTTCCGGATGTTGAATGATGAATCCAATGTTGATGATGCCACTTATGAAAAGGCGTTAATGCGATTATTCCCATTATCATTCCTACAATATTGTTTGCTCTCTTTGATACGAAAAAGGATCTGTGTCCGCAATCGTGGAATATGATAAAAATCCTGATTAGAAATCCAGTGGCTAAAAGTGAAAGTAGTAGTGTGATCCAATACGAATACTGAAGACTACGATACATCACATACCACATGAAAATATAAGGTATTACTGAATTGCAGATTTGCCATATACTTCTTAACAGACTTGGGTGATTATATTTCATGACAATCTTCTCCCATGATCTGTCCGTTTCCTGAATTGTACTAATATTTGTTTGCATATAAAATTCTTTCTTTTTTGTCTTTAATTAATTCTGCCTGAATACTTCATGTCAAAGGTATTTCGATAAACTACCGCATGCAAAAAAGAGTGGTTAATCAACCAGGGTGAGGGATTAATTAAATAAAAGTGTGGTAAATAGAACCGGGGAGTGGCGAATGACATTCATCCCTTGAATTTAAAGGGCTTCTTTTAGTCTGAGAAGATATTGTCGTGATACCGGAATTTGTTCTTCATATCCTTTTAAAATAATCCAGTGATTATTGTTGGTTCGAATGAGCTTTTCGATAAAATGCAAGTTGACAATGCATATCCTGTGACAACGGATAAAATTGGAATATGGTTTAATCTGAAGTTCAATATTCCTAAGGGTGTTCCTGATAAGTTTTTTTTTAAAATTATTACCTTCCTTATATATGATTTCGACATAATTATCGGCCGATTTAATCACAGCAATTTCAGAAATGAGCAAACTAAAGTTCTCGGAATTGTTTTCAGAGATAAATTCTATTGATTTGTTAAGAAGCTCCTCTTCATATCTGCCAATTTGTTTCTGAATGCTTCTCTTTTCGATCAGGAGCAATTCATTTTGTTGTTTGAGTTCATCAAGCAGGTCGTAAAAGCCAAGAATAATTACGATCGCGAGACATATCAATATCACTTTGATTGTGATAAAAAATGTAATATGAACCATCCCTACATAACGCAAATAAAACTCAAAGGCAAGAGTAGCTAAAACCAGTATAATAAAAGCATTGAAATATGACGGCAATACAAGAACTTTAGTCTCCTGTCCATCTTTCCTGAATATCCATGGAATGACAATTCTGATCACTACCATTATAATAAATACAATTGTCCCAAGTCCGGCTACAAACAACAGGCTATTGTTAAAGTCGAATCCATCGAAGGTAAAAGGCTGAAAAAAAAGCACAAATAAGAACAAGCCAAAACTTATACTGAGTAAGAGTCCCAGCTCTTGCTTTAAGTCATCAACAAGCAGGTCAACTTTATTATTCACTTCTAAGTTTTTATAAATATCTGAATAATGCCTCTTTTTCGAAAATGTTCAATTTGAATCTTTATTTTCAAGAACAAATTTCGGTAAATTTGTTTTAGTAGAGATGTTCAGTTTGAACGTTTTATTAAATTAATATCAGAAATTTATCTTCAAAACAGCCGATGGAACAAAATATCAGGATATCCTATGAGATACTGAAATCTGAATTTTTGAGAGTTCTTTTAAAATATGGATTCCAGGAGAACAGCGCTGAAAAATGTGCCGAAATTTTTACAATGAACACTCTCGATGGAATCAATTCACACGGAATAAACAGATTCCCTCGGTTTGTCAAGAATATCATTCAGGGTTTTGTGAAGCCGGAGGCAGTACCCACACTTACGAATAAAGCCGGGTCAATAGAGCAGTGGAATGGAAACCTTGCGCCCGGACCTCTTAATGCTGCTTTTGCAACTGAGAGAGCAATGGATCTGGCCGAAAAGAATGGTATTGGAATAGCCACCCTTTCAAATACAAATCATTGGATGCGTGCAGGAACCTACGGATGGCAGGCTGCAAAAAAGGGATTTCTACTTATTTGCTGGACAAACACCTGCCAGAACATGCCGGCGTGGGGCGCCACAGACCCGAGGATAGGAAATAATCCCCTGGTAATTGCTGTACCTTATGGTGAAGATGCAATTGTCTTGGATTTCGCAATGTCGCAATATTCATATGGCAAGCTTGACACATACAAGAAAGAGGGTCGTAAACTTCCGTTTCCCGGAGGATTCAATGAGGAGGGACTGTTATCAAATGATCCGGAAGAGATTCTCGAATCGTGGAGGGTTCTGCCTGTCGGATACTGGAAAGGATCGGCATTGTCAATATTACTCGATATTCTTGCTGCTATTCTTTCGGGTGGTTTATCTACTCATCAAATTGAAGGCTGTGATACGGAACATGATGTTTCACAGGTTTTTATCTCTATTAATCCTAAAATGCTGAACAACTTTCCTTCGATTAACAGAACAATAGATAATATAATTCACGATCTGCATAGTTCAAACCCGATAGATCCGGAAAATAAGGTACGTTACCCTGGTGAAAACGTGCTTCAACTCAGAAAAGAAAATATGGAAAAGGGAATACCCGTGAATAAATTAACCTGGGAAAGATTATGTGCTCTTTGAATGAAAATCCATCTTAACCGCAAAGCATGCAAAGTAGCTCAAAGTACACAAAGTCAGACTGCGACCTTGAGGTTAAATCATTTTTATATTTTTTCTTCCTTTATTTCAAAACTAATCGAATTCAATTCTGCAAAATCAATTATTGCATCTTTTATTGCGGCATTAGTTTCATAAAAAGAGCTGCTTAAGCTAAGATTTATAGTCTTATTTGTTTTCAGAAATAATTTCAGATTAAACGGAAAGACCTCGATCCTGTCAATATCATCTTTAAATATCGTTACATATGGGAATAACACAGTTTTTTTTAGTTGAATTTTTTCGGAGTCTATTTCTATGAATCGCGTAGCCTTACCCAATCCCGACCAAATCTGATAAAATCCGAACCCCAGCAGAAATACTATGGTAATCCAGAGAGTACTGTCGGTTTTTAGTGATTTTAAATTAAAGTTTAACCAGTAAACGGCAACAATGAAGCAAAGAATTCCAAAAACAATCTGAATTATTTTTACCAGTTTGCTGTTTTCAACCGAGCTGAGAAAGAAATGTTTCTTTTCCATTTATTATTTTCCGGCAATTTATTTCTTTTTTGAAGAATTAAAAAATCCATGCACTAATAAAGGTAAAGCCGTTAACCTAAGGGATTAAATATTGAAAAAACTGAGAGAGTTTAGTGGTTCCTCACTTCGTTACTAATGACAACTTCTGTAAATTTCTCATTCTCAGATCAAAACGCGTTTCATAGGTTTCATCTAAACGAAAGGAGATCCTTCATTTCGTTACTTATGACAACTTTCTGCAAACTTCTCATTATCTGATCAAAACGCTTCATCACCAATTCAGGCTAAACGACAGGAGATCCCTCACTTCGTTCGGGATGACAAATTCCTGTGGGTTATAAAGGGGAAGATCCCTCACTTCGTTCGGGATGACAAATTCCTGTGGGTTATAAAGGGGAAGGGATGGCAATTTTGCTCCGCAAAATTGCCATCCCTTCCCCTACCTGACCATAACAACCTGTCATCCCGAATGAAGCGAAGCGTAATGAGGGATCTCCTATCGTTTTCACAATACCTGAAAAAATGTGTGCTTTCTGTAAACTTGATATTATCAGATAAAATGTTTCATCAAGTATTCAGGCTATACGAAAGGTGTTCCTCACTTCGTTACTAATGACAACTTCTGTAAATTTCTCATTCTCAGATCAAAACGCGTTTCATAGGTTTCATCTAAACGAAAGGAGATCCTTCACTTCGTTACTTATGACAACTTTCTGCAAACTTCTCATTATCTGATCAAAACGCTTCATCACCAATTCAAGCTAAACGACAGGAGATCCCTCACTTCGTTCGGGATGACAAATTCCTGTGGGTTATAAAGGGGAGAGATCCCTCACTTCGTTCGGGATGACAAATTCCTGTGGGTTATAAAGGGGAAGGGATGGCAATTTTGCTCCGCAAAATTGCCATCCCTTCCCCTACCTGACCATAACAAACTGTCATCCCGAATGAAGCGAAGCGTAATGAGGGATCTCCTATCGTTTTCACAATACCTGAAAAAATGTGTGCTTTCTGTAAACTTTGAAGGCTAACCTCTTATCACATTTATTGTGTCATATTCCTGCAATAGGAAGGAGATCCTCATAATCAACCACATATCTGTCATCCCGAGTAAAAGCGAGGGATCTCCTTCTCTAATCCTGCAATTGACTTAAATAAAGATGTGATGTAAGATTAGCTTTTGAAGGAGGGGAAATGAATCAGCTATTTTATTCGTGTTATAAGATTTAATTTTCTGTTTCATTACATTTCATATAATATTTCTTTAAATTTGTTATGAAATAAAACGAAACACTAATTTTACCATATGAACTCCTGTGTTGATCGTAGGACAGTAATTCTCAAACAACTTGAAAAAGATGATCAGGTAAATGTTTTTGAGCTCAGCCGCCAGTTCAGCGTAAGTGAAGTTACAATTCGCAAGGATCTTAAATATCTCGAAAAGAAGAATATCCTTATCCGGTCACGGGGTGGAGCAATGAAGCATAGTTTGATCAATGTTGACTTATCAATTTATGACCGTCGTCGTCAAAACATCAAATTGAAGGAAGCTATTGGTGAAGCTGCAGCCAAAATGGTATTAAATGGTGAAACTATATTGCTCGATACAGGAACGACTCTAATGGAAATGGCAAAACATCTGCCAAAAAAAATTGATATAACAGTGATTACCAATTCCGTGGATATTACTTTCAGGTTGGCTGAGCATCCAAACATTAGAGTGATAATGCCTGGAGGTATTTTGCGAAGAAATTCCCTTGCATTGGTTGGCGAACAGGCAGCTGAATCATTGAGGGGTTTTTTTTGCGATAAGTACTTTCTCAGTGCAGACGGAATAGATATTCAGCGCGGTATGATGACTACTAATATTGAAGAGGCATCATTGGCCAGAATTAATATAAAGAATTCAAAAAAAGTTTTTGTCCTTATTGATTCATCGAAATTTCTCAGTAAAGGGATTACTGCAATAGCGCCCCTGACGGATGTTGATACATTAATTACTGATAAAGGAATTCCCTCCGACATACTTGAGGAAATAAGGGGAATTGGAGTCAATGTTGTGGTAGTGGACGCAATTAAATAAAATCATAATAATAATTTATGAAACGCAATTATTACCTGGTATCTCTTATATTCTTCATCTTTTTTGCGATATCATTCCTTACGAACATTCTTGGCGCAATAAATCCAAACGTAAGTGATAGTTTTTCGCTGAATGGCACGATGACCGGTCTTCTTCCGTTCTCATTTTTTATTGCCTATGCTTTAATGTCAATTCCATCAGGAATGATTGTTCAAAAATATGACGAGAAGAAAAGTCTCGCTTTCGCATGGATACTTGCTTTTGCCGGGGCTCTTCTATTCACTCTTCGCCCCGTTTTTCCGGTTTTCCTGTGTTCATTATTCCTGATCGGTTGTGGCATGGCCCTGCTGCAGGTTGCCCTCTGGCCTCTGCTTCGCGTTACCGGGGGAGAAGAACACTTTGCCTTTAACAACACAATTGTACAACTTGTTTTTGGAATTGGTTCTTTTCTGAGTCCATTTGTGTATTCATATCTTGTAACAAATCTTAACAATCATGGTGTTGATCACGGATTCTTTATTGATTTCATGGCGAGAATTACTCCTTACAAATTGGCCTGGGTATCAATTTATTGGGTCTTTGCTTTTATTAGTTTCCTGATGGTGGTTATAATTTTTTCCGTACGATTTCCGAAGGTTATACGAAAGGAAGATGAAATAGTAGGGGCATGGGATACTCATGTTGAACTTTTTAAGCAGAAAACTGTAATACTGTTTTTCCTGGGAATATTTGCATATGTTGGTCTGGAACAGGGTATTTCAAACTGGATTTCTGAATTCCTGAGAACATATCATGGATATAATCCTGAAACTGAGGGGGCCGCAACAGTTGGTCTGTTCTGGGGCATGATGACCGTAGGCTGTATCCTTGGACTGGTACTTTTGAAAATTATTGATAGCAAAGTCGTGTTGCGCATTTTTGTGGCTGCTTCATTTGTCGTATTGACATTTACCCTTTTTGGAAGTGCAAAAATGGCGCTGTTTGGTTTTCCGGCTCTTGGATTTTGTCTGTCAGTTATGTACGGAATAATTTTTTCTCTCGCGCTGAACAGTGTGACCAGGTTTCACGGTTCATTTGCCGGGATATTATGTACGGCAATTGCCGGTGGGGCAATATTTTCACTGCTTATCGGGAAATTAAAAGATGTTATTGGTTTACAGGCAGGTATGATGATCTTATATCTGCCTTTAGCATACATTCTGAGTTTAAGCTTCTGGGCAAAACCATTGGTTCAGAACGCAACAATAAATAAAAAAGTTACTAATTAATTAAAAATCAAAATCATGAAAAAGAATTTAATGCTGGGCATTTCGTTTTGCTTATTTTTACTTTTGGCCTCCTCAGTCTCAGGTCAGGGTCAATGGAGACAATTATTTAATGGTAAGGATCTTACAGGCTGGAAACAAGCCGGACCTGGTTCTCATTATGTTGAAGATGGCTTTATTAAGTCAAAAGGAGGTATGGGTTTATTATACTGGACAGGCGAAAAATTTGGCAATTGTGTCATTCGTGTTGTTTTCAGAATGCGCGATGAAAACAGCAACTCAGGAGTATTCATCAGGATCCCTTCGGTGCCAACTGAAGATAACATGATGCCCGTTAATACCGGTTACGAAGTTCAGATTGATAATAAACCCGAGCTCTCAGGTGAAGATGAATATCATTACACAGGGATGCTATATTCACTGACAAAACCTTTGGCTAAAACAGGAAAACCTGGTCCTGAATGGAATACCATGGAAATTTATCTGGACGGGAAAAGGACATTTGTTGTTCTTAATGGAACGAAGGTTTGCGACTTCAAAGAGGGAGATCCGGTACCTGCCAAAAAATTCGATTTCGAACCTAACAGGGGTCCACGTCCTGAAACAGGATATATGGGCCTTCAGAATCACAGTGATTCAGATGTTGTATTCTTCAAAGAAGTGGCAGTAAGGCCTATTACTAAAGCTGATGAAAAGAAATAGGGCTACTTTTGAACATTTTGATTAATAAAAAAAATGAAAACAAGAATTCTAAAATCCGGAGGATCAAAAAATCTTTCGAGACGAAATTTTGTAAAAACTGCCGCTTCAGGAGCTGCCGCTCTGACGATACTTCCAAATTTCACGGTAAGTGGACTTGGTCATAAAGCTCCGAGTGATAAACTGCTTATTGCAGCCGTTGGCTGTGGTGGAGAAGCTGCAGACGATATACGACATTATGCTATTGCACCTAAGAAGAATGCTGACATAGCTTTTCTTTGCGATGTTGACGACAGAATGGCTGCTCCAAGGATCAAACAGTTTCCCAAAGCTAAATTCTATCACGACTGGCGGGAGATGTTCGACAAGGAAAATAAAAACTTTGACGCTGTTACAGTAGCGATCCCCGACCATAACCATGCAATTGTCGGTTTGGGCGCAATGCAGCTTAAAAAACATCTCTACCTGCAAAAACCTCTGACTCATGATATTTATGAAGCCCGAATCCTTACTCAGGCTGCAGAGAAATATAAGGTTGTGACACAGATGGGTGATCAGGGTGCCTCATGCGATGGCATGAGAACTCTGAGGGAATGGATTGAAGCAGATCTGTTGGGACAGATAGAAAAAGTTTTTTGCTGGACTGACAGGCCGGTATGGCCACAGGGAATTCCATGGCCCAACACAAAACCTCCGGTACCAAAGGAACTGAATTGGGATCTCTGGCTGGGTACGGCTCAGGATACTAATTATATTGATAACCTGGTTCCTTTTAATTGGAGAGGCTGGTGGCGTTTTGGAACCGGTGCTCTTGGTGATATGGGTTGCCATATTATGGGTCCGCCATTTAAATTGCTTAAACTAGGGTACCCGACTGATGTATCCTGCAGTGCAAGTACCGTTTATAATGGCATATTTACAGAAGGATTGTATCCCGACAGCGGGCCGGTTTCAAGTTCAGTTCGTTTTACATATACCCTTGATAATGGGAAAAAGCTTGATCTTTACTGGATGGATGGTGGAATTACACCTGAGCGTCCTCTTGAGATTGATCCCAGCGTTAACATGAACGAAATATTATGCGATTATCCTCTGGGACTCAACGATTATGAAGGCGGGACGTTGTTCATAGGAACAAAAGGAAAAGCTGCATGTGGCTGGGGCGGTCGTAATCCTATACTTTTGCCTCTGTCGAAGAATCAAGAGGTTTCAGTACCAAAAAAATATCCACGGGTCGAAGGCGACATGGATGGTCATTGGTGGCAATGGATCGATGCTTGTATTGCCGGTTACGGAAATGCAGAAGTCGATTCTCCATTTGTCGGATATGCCGGTCCTTTAACTGAAACTGTGCTAATGGGTAATTTGCTGCTAAGGAGTTTCAATATCCGCGAAAAAATTAGCAAAACAGACCCGGTTTACGGAAAGATGGAGGGATATAATTTCCCGGGCAGGTATATCAATTATAAATGGGATGGGCCTAACATGCGTATTACAAATTTCGAAGCAGCCAATCAGTTTGTAAAGAGAGAATACCGCAAAGGCTGGGGAGAGCTTAAACTGTAAGTAGCGCATTATGGACTAAAGTCCATAGGTCGTTGTAGCCATTAACCACGGGCTTAAGCCCGTGGTTAATTATAACCTAACCACTGGCCTCAACTAATGGCACCTAACCAACGGGGCTTAAGGCAATGGTTAATTATGATCTAACCACGGGCTTCAGCCAATCAGCCAATGGTTAATTATAACCTACAGCGGGCTTCAGCCAATGGTTAATTATAACCTACAGCGGGCTTCAAACAATGGTTAATTATAACCTACAGCGAGCTTCAAACAATGGTTAATTATGATCTAACCACGGGTTTCAGCCAATCAGCCAATGGTTAATTATAACCTACAGCGGGCTTCAAACAATGGTTAATTATAACCTACAGCGGGCTTCAACCTAACCACGGGCTTCAGCCCGTGGTAGATACACGAGACAAGATGCGGGCTTTAGCCCAAAATGTAAACTAATCATAACAATGAAACAAATCATCTACAAAGACTACGAAGAATTATCTCTAAAAACTGCAGAGATAATAGCTGAAGTAATCCGGAAGAAACCGGATGCACTGCTCTGTTTCCCTGCCGGCGAGACATCAGTCGGAACTTTTAAACATCTGATTGAGTTGAATAAAAGTGGTAAAATATCCTTCAAAAAATGCAAAATTGTCGGTTTGGATGAGTGGGCCAACATTGGGGAAATGAAGAGCGAAAACTGTTTTTCTTTCCTTAAGAAAAACCTCTTCGATCATATCGATTATTCAAAAGATAACTTGTGTTTTTTTGATGGAGAAGCATCAGATCTGATGAAGGAGTGTTTTAAGACAGATAATTTCATAAAGGAAAATGGTCCGATTGATATGATCTTACTGGGTGCCGGGATGAATGGACATCTCGCATTAAACGAGCCGGGAACTTCATTCGACCTGTATTCTCACATTGTGTTTCTTGATGAAACCACAAAAGTAGTAGGACAAAAGTATTTTACAAAAAAAGTAAATCTTTCCAATGGTATTTCTCTTGGAATCAGATATATATTGGAGGCTAAAATGGCTATCTTACAATTGAATGGAACCAGAAAAGCAGAAGTTGTAAAACGATTAATTGAAAGTGAAGTGTCGCCCGCTTTTCCGGCTTCAGCAATAAAATCGCATTTAAATTCCTATCTTTTACTCGATAAAGAAGCAGCCGGTTTGATATAAAATTGCAGAAAGTGAACAAACAAATCAGTGGTGAAATTGCCAACATTATTGATCAACTGAACCGGTCCAATGTGGTTGAGCCTGCTGCCTTTCTAGGATTTGATGCCTGCATCGACATAATTGTAAGAATTGTAAAAGGAAAAGATAAAAATGAAGTGTCAGAGTATTTTTCTGATAGCAGCCAGTTTGGAGAATTTCTCACCAAACTGAATAATAAGAGTGCCGGGATTGAGCTCCAAACGAAGCTTTCAAAGCCCGGGGGCAATATGGTCATTACAGGAAACGCCCTGGGAAATCTTGGCGTTAAAACAGAATGTGTAGGAACTTTCGGCTCGCCTGAGATTTTGCCAATATTCAGGACAATGTCAGAAAATTGTTCTCTTCATACAATTGGTGATACTATTTCTGCAACAGCCCTTGAATTTGAGAATTCCAAAGTCATTATGTTTGATCCTGGGCCATATAATAATCTTGCCTGGCAGGATATCAAAGATATTATTGGTATTGAAGGAATAAAGAAAATGGTGGAAGGCAAGCAGTTGGTTTCGTTTCTCAACTGGAGCGAAATAGAGAATTCCTCACAGATATGGGATGGATTTCTTAATGACGTATTGCCTCATGTCAACCTAAAGGGCCATCTGCCATACTTCTTCTCCGACTTTTCTGATTGTTCACGGAAATCACGACAAGACATTCAGCTGGCAGTGAACCTTCTTGGCAGATTCAGAAATTATTTCAAGGTCACTCTGAGCCTCAATCAGAATGAGGCTGCCCTGTTAGCCAGAGCTCTTGACATAGAAGATCATAATTCAGATGAGGAATTTATAAAAAAGCTTTACAGGGTGACAAATACAGATACTCTGATTATCCATAGAACAAAAGATGCTCTGGCTTATAATGGGATTGATTACGAGAAATCTGATACATTTTTTTGCACGGAACCTAAAATTCTGACCGGTGGAGGTGATAATTTCAATGCAGGATTTTGTTATGCATTATTCCATAAGCTCAGCCTCGCGCAATCTTTGCTCGTTGCAAACGCTGTTTCAGGATCATATGTAAAAACAGGAATAAGTCCGGATGTGGATCACCTTGTCGAATTTCTTAAGGAGGAATTGAATAAATTGCCGTTGGTTTAAACCAGGTAATTTATTTCTTATTTCCATCTATTTCTTATTTCATTATAAAATTAGCTCCAACAGTAAACGATCTTGTCCTCGGCCAAGTATTTAAACCTCTCAGCCGTAAATAGTACGAACCATTGGGGTCTCCGCCGGGTTCAGTTATATCTAATCCCGGAATCTTCCCCTGAATCAATTGCCAGGGGTTGTTGATATTCCCTTTGTTGAACTCATCCGATTTTATATTTGCAATTGATGTAGAAACTTCCCTTTTCTTAAGATAACCGTAACCAATATCTATTGATTCATCCAGTGTAGCAGACTTGTACATAAGGTTATCAGAAGTTGTTCGTGTTTTGAAAAGATTATAAAGAAAGTGACTAATATACCAACCTTCCAAAAAACATTAGTATTCGTCATCCTCAGGTAGTTAAGTGAAAATAAAAATACATAATTTTCTCCAATGAGTCTATGATAATGATCAGTAGAATTCTCGAGTAGCGAGAAGGAAGGGTTATTGAAAAAGCTTCTTTTAACCACAAAGCACACAAAGAAGGCACAAATGGCACAAAGTTAAAACCTTATATCTCAAATCTTTGTGACCTTTGTGTAATACCTTTGTGACCTTTGTGGTTAATGGATTTCGACTTTTGTATAGTTTGAAATTATTTCAAGAATTGAAAAATCTGCAATTCTCCATTATTCACTGCAGCTATAAGATATTGCTTTCCTGCAATAACAATCGGTATAATTTTCCTTGCATCGCCGTTGATTTTTAGTCCGCTTTTAACTGGCATCAGAGTATGGAATCCATTTTGTGAATCGCCAAGTAAACACCATCCGTAACTGGCATCGTAACGGCCATATGAAGGTCTGACGGCATAATCGTTCCCGGCTAATATCAAATCTTGTTTGCCATCTTTGTTTATATCTTGAACAAAAATATTCCGCACAGGGGAAAACTGTGCTTCTTCAGGAAGATTCCTAATTTCAAAAGTGCCATCGCCTTTGTTATGAAACAGACAGCTTTCAAAAAGTACTGCTTTTTTAAGAATTGATTTCTCAATTGCACTTTTGCCGAAAATGTCTGTAACCGTTTTTCCTCCAAAATCAGAATATTTTGGATATTTTTTATCAAGCCCTGCAATCTGGGCTGATAATTCATCAAGCGAAGCGAAAGGATAGCTTATCCCATCCTGATAAGTACATATAATCTGATCAAGAGTACCATTATTATCAAAATCATTCAGATACATTTCAACAGGTTCTTTTACTGTACCTTTCAGAAAGGAATTCAGTCCGAGATTACCACATACTAAATCCGTGTTCCCGTCGCCATCGATATCAGCAACCCTGATGCAGTTCCACCACCCGGAAGTTTCACCCAGACCAGCAGTTTTTGTTACATCAGTAAAATGTCCTTTATCATTCCGGAAAATAGATACATTCATCCATTCGCCTGTTAGTATCAGATCAGGCTGACCATCTTTATCCCAATCCATCCATGCAGCATCTGTCACCATGCCAATATTCCTGAAGGCATTAATTTTATCTTGTGATACTATTGAAAAATGGCCATGTCCGTCATTCTCAAGAAGGAACTGATCGGGTGACAATCCATAAGCTCCCGGGACGGATCTGGATCCTACAAAGAGATCGATATCACCATCACCGTCAAAATCGCAGGGTCTTACACACGATCCGTTATGAGACATGAAAGGCAGTGTACCTTTGGAAAATCCTCCTTTTCCATCATTAATTAACAATAGATCGCTGAGTAACGGATTCCCGACAGCGAGCTCGTTACCACCTCTGACTATATAAAGATCAAGATCTCCGTCACCGTCGGCATCAAAAAAAGCTGCATCAACATCATCAGCAAAACGCTCGCGGTCAAGCGCAGGAATATCCAAAGCTTTGAAAGATCCGTCTTTTTGTTGAACTAAAATCTTTGACGCTTGCCCTTTGGCGCCTCCGATAAACAGATCCTGCAATCCATCTCCGTTAACATCTCCTACAGCAAGTGCAGGTCCCTCTGCAGAGAGACTGTGAGGAATCAATTGTTCCCTGTAGAAATCAACCCAATTGTCTTCTATATGCCTGAATTCGAGTCCTGGGATATGGACCGGGGAGAACAACTTTGTGCTCGCGTCGTCCTGAAGATTTTTATGTACGGGTTTGCCGGAATTTGCAATATCTAATGTAACAGTGGTGTCTGCGTGAATATTCTTAATAATTTGTTCGGAAAGATCAGGCCACCTGACCAGTAAAGAATCGATTAATACTGCTTTGCCGACTCCAAAATGCAGCACATCGGAAGTGGCTGATAAAAAACCTCTTGTCGGAAATTGCTCTTCAACCTGTTCATGACCTTCGCAGTATATTGTTACCCTCGATCCTATGCCGCGTGTGTTCATACCTTTTCCCTTGAGTACAACAGACAAAAAATGGTTGCCGGTCAGAGTTCTTCCGTTATTTCGATAGATCTGAGCAGGGGAATCGATATTATTGGTAATCAGGTCTAGACTGCCATCATTGTCAAGATCAGCATAGGTGGATCCGTTGGAAAATGAACGTGTATTAAATCCCCATGATTTATCCATGTCAGTAAATGTCAGATCTCCATTATTTTTAAAAATGTAGTTATAATTCGGGTAGAGCGGCATCCTTTCATATAGCTGCTTATCAGTGTATTTGGTCAAATCACGCGAAGGATAGAGCTCGTTCCCCCCCGTCAGGAATTTTACGTAATCAAGATCATTCGCCCTGCGGTATATTCCGTTTGTGATAAACAGATCTTTCCATCCATCGTTATCGACGTCACAAAGCAAAGGGGACCAGCTCCAGTCTGTTGATGCTACACCGGCAAACAGGCCAATCTCACTGAACATACCTCCTCCGAGATTGAGTTGGAGGGTATTTCTGACAAACTGTGGATTATAACCATCTTTCAATTTCATTTCAGCAAGCTCGTAATCGTCTTCACCGCCTGATTGTTTCTTTATTTTTTCATTATCAGGCAGCATATCAAGAACGATAATATCGAGAAGGCCGTCATTATTAATATCTCCGACATCATTACCCATTGATGATCTGCTTGTATGACCAATAAAATCTGTCAGTTTTTCTGAGAATGTGCCATTCCCGTTATTTATGTACAAATAATCATTTTCATGGAAATCATTTGATACATAAATATCCGGAAAGCCATCGTTGTTAATGTCACATATATTAACCCCCAGCCCGTATCCGATCTGGCTGTTGTAAATACCGGCCTCCCGGGTCACATCATGAAAAACATGTCTTCCGTTTACTATATCATTCCGGAATAACCTGCCGCCTGAAAGTGAATCGTGATCAAAACGTAGAGAGGCATTACCATAACTGCGGTTCGAATGTACTGAATGGTTTTGAAGGTACATATCAAGATCTCCGTCCATATCGTAATCGAAAAATGCAGCTTGGGTTGAAAAGCCTTGAAAATCAAGTCCGTAATCATGAGCTTCCTCCTTGAAAGTCAGATTTCCCTGGTTAATGAATAACTGGTTTTTTCCATGAAAATTTTTATAATCGCCGACCTGGCAAACATAGATATCCAGCAATCCATCTCCATTTACGTCTGCCATAGTGACTCCGGTTTTCCAGTCTCCTGTTCCTGCCACTCCTGCCTTTTCGGTAATATCCTCGAATTTAAAATTGCCCTTGTTAAGATATAATTTATTAGAATGTTGGTTTGAAGTGAAATACAAATCAACCAGTCCGTCATTATTTATGTCGCCTGCAGCAACTCCTGCGCCATTATTGAAATATAAGTACTCAATGATGTTCGACTGCTCAGTCTCAATTAGCTGGTTTTTAAAATTAACATTAGTGGAGGAGGGGGGCAGCAAAGTGAACATCTGCTCTCCTTTTTTCCCCTCTGGTTTACATGAAAATACCAGAAGGGCAAGAAAGATGACATAATAAGATTTTTTCATAAACAAGCCTTAGTGGCTCAAAACTTTAAAAACCTGCAATGAATCCGAGCAGCTTGCAACCACCAAAATTTTACCTGCTGAAGTTTTAACCTGTTTAAAATCCCTGACCTCTCCATTAAGATGCAGTCCTGATATTTTGGTCGGGATTGACCTGAAATTACCATGTCCATCGCCTGCCAAAAATACTCCGTAACTGGCATCATATCGACCTAGTTCCGGTTTTACATTGTATAGATTACCTCCAAGCAGAATATCCATTTTACCGTCATTGTTGTAATCTCCGGTTATAGCAGCATAAACAGGGGAAAACTGTGTTTCGACCGGTAATTGTCTCCTGGTGAAATGTCCTTTACCATCATTAATGAAAACAGATGTCTCAAGTAGATTAGCATCGAGATGGATAGAATTTTTCAATTGTTCAGGAGTGAAAATGTCTGTAATTTGCTGATCTTTAAATGATTCATATGTAGGATATTTTTTTTCCAGATAAGGAATCTGATTTATCAGATCATGTCTGAGAGCAAGTGGATAAGATTTATCGCCGTCATAAGTGCATATTATCTGTTCAACTGTTCCATTCAGATCAAAATCGCTGACGTACATTGTCACGGGTTTTTCAGGGGAAGCCTTGAACCTTGAGTTGAGGCCATGATTTCCTGCAATAAAATCAATAGCTCCATCGCCATTAAAATCACCAACAGCAAGACAGTTCCACCAGCCTTCAGTTTTGTCTGTACCGAATGCATCTTTCTTTTCGGTGAACTTGCCATTATCGTTAATAAATACTTTCAATGGCATCCAGTCACCTGCTATGATCATGTCCAGATCGCCATCTCCGTCAACATCCGCCCAAACCATGTCGCGTACCATACCAATATTTAACAACCCGGGAGCGACCTGGGCAGTAATGTCCTTTAATTTTCCTTTCCCATCGCTCTTTAATATATAGCTGCTTACCGGGACTCCATATGCAAATGGTTTAAGCCTGATCCCCACAAATAGTTCCATTTTGCCATCTTTGTCATAGTCAGCAGGTCTTACACATGAGGTGCTCTCATACTTACCGGCAGGAAGGATCTGTGATGACTTAACAAAATTTCCCTTCCCGTCATTCAGATATAACCTGTCACTCAAGGCCGATGAACTCTCGGGAAATTCGTTTCCGCCACATGCCACATAAAGATCGGGATCGCCATCTCCATCTGCATCAAACATTGTACAATCAATTTCATCAGAGATTTTATCTTCTTCAAATACTGATTTTTGAACAGATTTAAAAGTCCCGTCTTTTTGTTGTATCATCAATGCACCGGGTTGTCCTTTTGCACCGCATATATATATGTCCTCCAACCCGTCACCATTTACATCCCCTTTGCACATATGAGGACCTTCGGTAGACATCATCTGATATAATAAGGGTTGCTGCTCAAAATCGTTAAAGTCACTTTCTTTGTGGACGTAATTTATCCGGTTTTCCTTGCTTATATTTTCAAAGTATTCGTGTTTTGAGCCTACAGGATCGACAACATGATATGTCATTTTTATGGCATCTTTCTGATACAGAGTAAGAATCTGGTTTGTTTTTACATTGGTCATAATTGTCGTTCTGTCATCAGGCCACTCAACAATGAGTGAATCCACACTGGTCAATGGACCAAGTCCAAGATTTGGGCGGGGATCCACTGTTGACAGATATCCTCGCATTGGCATCTGCTCAAGGTATACATACTTACCTTTGTTTTTAACTGTGATTTTAGATCCGATAGCCTCAGTATTCCCGGGGTTTCCTTTTAGTATCACTTTCAGATAATGGTTATCAGGCAGCATGCGATTTGTTTCATTCCGGTAAATTGACATTGGTTCATTCACATTATTTATCACCAGGTCGAGATCTCCGTCGTTATCCAGGTCACCGTAAGCTGCTCCATTTGAAAAACCAGGTTCCCCGAGTCCCCATTGTGAAGCAACGTTCTGAAACTTATAGTTTCCCATATTTTTAAACGCATAATTCGGGAGTTTAACTGATGGAATTGCATCAATTAGCTTTTTATAATCTACATTGTTCCCTGATACAATGGACATTACCACGTCGCGGTTTGAGAAATACCTTATATAATCCTGATCTGTCAGATCCTTATATATACCGTTAGCCACAAAAAGATCCTTTAGACCATCATTATCCAGATCAGCTATTAGTGCGCCCCATGACCAGTCAGTTGCATATACTCCTGCCATTCTCCCGATTTCACTAAAGGTACCGTCAGCATTGCTTACCTGTAGCATATTACGTGTAAACTGGCTGTGGTAGCCAAAATCAACTCCCATTTTATAATTCTTCCAGTCATCAAATGTTGTTTTTGTCTTTAAGCGGTCATTATGCTCTGGAAGCATATCAGTTGTGAAAACGTCGGGATAATGGTCATTATTAATATCAGCCATATCGCCTCCCATTGAAGCTGCAGATATAGACCTCATCATACTAACCAGCGATTCCTTAAATGTTCCATCATGATTATTGAGATAGACATAATCACGTTCAAAAAAATCATTCGATACGTAAATATCCATCCAACCATCCTGATTAATGTCTCCTACAGAAACACCCAGACCAAATCCGATAGTGCTTCCAAATATACCTGCGGATTCGCTGACATCAGTAAATTTCCCGCCATCGTTTCTGAATAGTTTATCACCTCCTACAGAGTCGCGAACCAGACGCTGATTCTCTTTAAGATTAAAATCGCCAATGGCTTTCGGGAAATTTTTCAGCAGAAATAAATCAAGGTCACCATCCTTGTCATAATCAAAAAATACTCCCTGGGTGGAATTACCCTGTTCATCCAGTCCGTATTCTTTTGCCTTTTCGGTAAAAGTAAGATCACCATTATTGATATACAGTTCATTCCGGCTCTGAGTACCGTAGATATAACCCGATTTGCACACATAAATATCTAAAAGTCCGTCTCCATTTACATCAGCGAAACTGACTCCTGTTGACCATCCTGAACCTTCAATACCCGCCTTTTTAGAAATGTCTTCAAATACAAAATTTCCCTTATTCAGATATAATTTATTGGTCCCCATATTCGATGTCATGAATATATCAATCAAACCATCATTATTGATATCTCCGAGGGCAACTCCGCCACCATTGTAAAAATTACGAAAAGTATAAACATTGAATTTGCTTTTGAGCTGCTTCTCATAATCGAGTTGGTTAACAAAATCAGCATGGGTAACCGAGGCAGGCATAAGAGTGAACAAATGATCGCCTTCCTTTTTGACACATGAATAACTTAGAATAACCATTAATAAGAATGTCAATTTTAACCTATAGACAAGGCTATATGAAAAGTCAAAATCCACTAACCACAAAGGTCTCAAAGGTTTTACAAAAAGAGCACAAAGCATTCTAATATGCGATTTTCCCTTTGTGCCCTTTGTGCCATCTTTGTGTGCTCTGTGGTTATAATAAATTTTTTCAGCTACCATCATAAATATTTTGAAAGTCCTCTTTTTATAAAAAACAAGAGGTAGAATAAATCGAATTTTTGCCCGCTATTTATTTGAGCTTTTTGTAGTATCATTCTGAACCGCCTCCTGTTGCGAAACTGTATCGCTCCAGCCTTTTTTTATTGTCATATCAGTAAAGACAGCCCACACACGCAGGTCATTTTCTTTAAATATGGTAATTCGACGGTTTCCGTCTACCTTCACATATGCTACGCCATGCAAAGGATGCTTTACTTGTATAAATCCATGCCCATATACTTTCTCATACCATTTTTGAACCTGAATCATCAGCTTATCAGAAGACAGGGTTTTATTCCACGGGGCCCATCCTTTATATTTGAACGAAACAGGCATCTCTGAAATCTTACCCTGATTAAATTTCGGATAAAAATCCATTACTGCAGGATATTTAAGTTCGTCTTTTAATTGAAACTCAGCAGTTGTGTTGGTCTCGCCCTGCATTATCATTCCTTTCTGGTTAAGCTGCCAGCAATGTTTATAGAAATCCTTTTCAGGCATACCAAAGTACAATCCAAGAAACAATGAATCGTATCTTACACCGCTTGCAAGTTCCTGCTTCAATCTGCGTTCATATTTAGCTCTTGGTGAACAACCTGAAATAATAAATAAGGAGATCAGAAGCAGCAATAGACCTTTTGTTATAGTTTTCATAGTTAATAGTCAATATTTATAAAACTGTAAATTATCATTATTTCTTGCAACTACAATGTATCGTTTTCCATTTATGTTCAGGTTCTTCAGATCGCGTATTTCTCCCTTCGTAAAGATGCCTGATTCCAATGAAGAAACAGGCTTCAAAGTTCCATCTGTATTCCCTTTCAGAAAAAGACCATAGCCCGCGTCGTTGATGCCGGTCTCAGGCTTTGCCCTGTATTGGTTTCCGCCGACTAAAATATCACATTTCCCGTCATGATCAAAATCGTCAGCAATAATTGCATATATGGGTGTAAACTGGGCTTCCGCGGGAAGCGGAATAAGATTGAATGATCCGTTACCCGTATTCATCATAACACAGCTCTGCATTGTGCATGCTTTTAATTTAACTGACCTTTCCAATACTTCAGCCGGAAACATGCTCTCAATAGTTGCATCTTTATAATCATCGAATTTCTTAAATTTTTCCGACAAAGAAGGAATTTGTTTTACAAGGTCATCCATCAGTGGAACAGGATACGATTTATCACCGTTGTAAGCGCAGATTATCTGTTCAACACTGCCATTGAGATCAAAATCATTGACATACATGGTAACCGGTTTCTTTTCAGATGCTTTGAAAAAAGAATTCAGCCCCTGATTACCGAGTATAAAGTCAACTTTACCATCGCCGTTTAAATCTTTCGCAATTATTTTATGCCACCAGCCGTTGGAATTCACCAGTCCATAACTTGCGGATTTATCTGTAAAGATTCCGTTATCATTGATGAATATCTTAACGGGCATCCAATCGCCTACTATTACCATATCGAGATCGCCATCACCGTCAACATCGGCCCATGCCATATCGGTGATCATTCCAATACCTGTCAGACCTGGTGCAACTTTGGCTGTTACATCAGTAAAATTACCATGTCCGTCATTTTGAAGCAGGTAGCCATTTGCCGGTAAGCCGTATTCAAAAGGACGTAATCGGATACCAACAAACAAGTCGATTTTGCCATCTTTATTAAAATCAGCCGGACGGACACAGGAAGTGCTTTCATATTTTCCTGCCGGAAGAATTTGCGGAGATTTAATAAAATGTCCCTTTCCGTCGTTTAAATATAAACGATCCGCAAGAGCTGAAGAACTTGATGGAAATTCATTTCCTCCGCTTGCGACATATAAATCGAGATCACCATCACCGTCAGCATCAAAAAATGCACAATCGGTATCTTCTGATATTTTATCGGCCTCAAACAAAACTTCATTTGTCTTTCTGAAATGACCATCCTTACCCTGGATATAAAGAGCGCCCGGAGAGTCTTTCGCGCCACAGATAAATATATCATCAAGCTTGTCTCCGTTCACATCGCCTACTGCAATATGAGGACCCTCATTTGACAACATCTGAAACAATAATTTATCGCGTTCAAAATCATTGAACTCATTTTCTTTATGCTTAAAGTCAAGGCCCGGGATGGATTCATTTTTCTGAAAAACAAGTGAAATTTTTTTACCTGGTGTATTCAAATTCCTTTTGACAGCATCTTTCTCATCCAGTTTTAAAAACTGATTTGCAGCTATATTATGTAAAACTGAGCATTTATCATCGGGCCAATAAACCACTATTGAATCGACGACAGGAGCGGAGCCAAGTCCAAAACTCAACCTGGGGTCTACAGATGACTCGAAGCCGCGCATCGGCATAAGCTCCTGGTATTGTAACTTATTGCCTGAGTAGAGAGTCACTTCGGCTCCAATAGCGCCTGTGTTTTTACCGGAGCCCTTTAATGAAATATTCAGAAAATTAGTACCGGGTTTCCCACTTGTCTCATTTCTGTAAATAAAAGGTGGCATATTTACATTATTTACAATCAGATCGAGATCCCCGTCGTTGTCAAGATCTGCATACACGGCGCCGTTAGAAAACGATGGTGCGTTTAGTCCCCATTCCGATGATAAATTGGTAAAGGTTAAATCCTTGTTATTATGAAATGCGTAATTTGGTACTTTCACGGAAGGCATCATGTCGATCATGGTTAAGATAGCTTTCTTCTGTGTCTTTATCAACGACCTTACCACTGAAGGATCTGAATAGAAATTGAGATAATCGCGATCGAGCAGATCTTTATAAATACCATTAGCCACAAAAATATCTTTCCATCCATCATTATCGAGATCCATTATCAGTGCACCCCAGCTCCAGTCCGTTGTGCTGACTCCACTATATCTCCCAATTTCACTGAATGAACCATCCTGATTATTCAATTGAAGAGTATTCCGTGCAAACTGGTGGTCAAAGCCGTTGTTTACTTTATTCTGATAACGTTCCCAGCTTTCAAACATTGCTTTAGTTTTTCGCCTGGCATTTCCTTCGGGTGTCATTTCTGTGACAAATATTTCAGGATATGCATCATTGTTGATATCAGCCATATCTGAACCCATTGCACCAAGGCTGGTCTCTCGCATCTGGTCTTCAAGAGATTCAGTAAATGTACCGTTCTTGTTGTTGATATACAGGTAGTCGCGTTCGAAAAAATCATTTGAAACATAGATATCAGGCCATCCGTCCCGGTTTACATCTCCGACACTGACGCCCAGTCCAAAGCCAATTTTGCTTCCATATATGCCAGCTTCCCTGCTGACGTCAACAAAATGGCCATTGTCATTCCTGTATAATTTATTGCTGCCAAGCGAATCGCGTATATTACGCTCCCCGGGTTTGATATCGAATTCGGTTACAGACTGGAATGAGTTATTCAAAAGATAACAATCCAGATCACCGTCATGATCATAATCAAAAAATGCTGCATGGTTTGATAATCCCAATTCATCAAGACCGTATTCAGCAGCTTTCTCCGTGAATGTAAGATCGCCGTTATTTATAAACAATTCATTTTTGCGATGCGGTCCTCCGGGTTTGCCTGATTTACAAACATAAATATCGGGCCAGCCATCGCCATTTATATCAACAATGCTGACACCTGTTGACCACGAACCTGCGCATGCAACACCTGCCTTTTCTGTGATGTCTTCAAAAACAAAATTTCCCTTATTAATATATAGTTTATTTCCGGCCTGGTTGCCGCAAAAATAAATATCAGGCAATCCATCATTGTTAAAGTCACCGATTCCTACACCTGCACCATTATAAAAGTTTCTGTAGGTATATGTATTGAATTCCTCGGTAGATTCCAGTTTATTTACATAATCTATATGGGTATGCTTTGCATCAAGCAGGGTGAATAGAGGCTTGTTAACGAGATCAGAATTTCTCGAATTACATGAAGGAAGGAGAATGGTAATAACCAATGGTAAGCAAAATATTAATTCTCTGAACCTTGAATAAAGCTTCCAGTGCAACATTCCATACCTATTTAACCCCCTTTCCTGTTTCCCCCAAGGGGGAAATGATTTGCTCATCACCTTCCCCCTTGGGGGAAGGCCGGGAAGGGGGTAACAAAATAAGTTGTAATCAACCATTTATCTGGCTAAGATTGAAGATAATGAAAAAGTAAAATTATCTCAAAACAAAGAGAGCAGGCAAATATAATAATTGCCCGCTCTCTTATAGAATTTATTTAAATTTTATTACTAGTAACCCGGGTTCTGAACAAGATTTGGGTTAGCTGCCAATTTTGGTTTTGGAATTGGATAAAGGGTAAGAAAAGCATCAGTTCTGGCTGTTACAACATCAGTGGTATTGTGATGTGGAAGAACCCATTTATTAACTGAGCTCCATAATCCGAAGCGGATCAAATCCTGACGTCTTGAATGCTCTGCGAACATCTCACGGCCTCTTTCATTGAATAATTCGCCACCCGTAACAACTCCACCTGCCAGATCAAAGCTAAGTGCGCCATCGAGAGTTGTTAAACCATTCAACCCTGCACGTGATCTGACCTGGTTAACGAGAGCTAATGCACCAGCATCGGTAGAACCATTCTTACGAAACAGAGCTTCTGCTTTCATCAACAATACATCAGCATAACGGAAAACTGAATAGTCATTGCTCATGTCAGATGTTCCACCTAGTTCAAATTCCCATTTACCTATTCTTATACCTGACTGACGCCATGCCTGAGGACCAAGTTCATTGATCTGCGGAGCTGGTTGTCCATTGATAAGATCACCATAATTGCCAAAATTAACAGGTTTTCCATCGGGATCAGCGCCATCGGCGCCATCGTCTATTACTCTGTTTTTTCCATCAGCAAGATATTGAGGACCTACAATGAAATTACCACGATTTTTAGCAGGGCCTGTCAGAGTACCCGGATCGCCTCTTCGAAGGTCAGTGGCATCATAAGAATTATAGAATTTTTCAAGTGAACAGTAACCATTCCATGGTTGGAATGTAAGGTTATATGTAAATTGATTTCCATAATGCAATGTTGCAGCATTCATATTGAACCCGGTAAAGAATATCTTATCATAAGGTATTGCAAAGATGAATTCTTTTGATCCGGAATTATTCACATTGAAGTTGGCAAAATAATTAGGTTCGAGGGTATATATACCTGAGTTGATAATCTCATCACATTCTGCAATTACTTTGTCCCACTGTGTAGTCCCTGAATAAACGCCTGCATTCAGGTACAATTTAGCCAGCAGGAATTTTCCTGCCCAATAATTCATACGACCATAGGTTGTTCCGTTAACATCTTTAGTCAGAAGGGGAACATTGGTTTCCAGATCGTTAACAACATTGGCAAAAACGGTTGCCCTTGGAACCTGAGGTGGTGCAGCCAGAGCTTTTGCAAAGTCATTGTCATAAGGTACGTTTCCGTACAGGTCAACCAGTTGCCAGTAAAAGAAACTGCGAAGTGTTGTAAGTTCTGCAACATAAGCAGCAGCAACAGTAGCGTCTACCTGTCCGCCAGTTGACAAAGTCTGGAACTGGTAAATAAGCCTGTTGGCAGTACTAACGCCGGTAAAGCAAAAATCCCATGGATTATTCATAAATCCATCATCAAAGCCCCATGAATGCAAATGAAGTCTTCTCTGTGTACCGCCGTCATCCCAGTCCGAACCTCTGGTAGGAACAACAACCTCATCAGTAGTCATTTCCTGTACCTCGTTAATATCACCTGTAGCATAGCCACCTAATGTGGTATAAGCTGAACCGAGTGCAGCGATAAACTCTGCATCAGTTTTGAAGAAGTTTGCCGGAGTTACCTGGCTGTACAGCTTTTCATCCAGTTTTGTACAAGACTGGCTTAAAACAGCCGCTCCAAAGAGGAACATCCCAATCCTTATCAGATATCGTGTTTTTTTCATTTTAATTCTTTCTTTTGATTTCATATCTTATTCATTTTCTGGATTAAAAAACAAAGTTCGCACCAAAAGTAATGGATCTGGTCCTGAACCATGTGTCTCTCCGGTCAATCCCAGTAACAAGAGGGCTATTGTAAGTTCCCAATGAAGGATCACTATCGGTGTATCTTGGGTTTGGATCAACACCTGTATATTTGGTAATATAGAATAGGTTATTACCGGCAACATAGAGCCTGATCTTACTGAATACAGAAGTTTTTGGCAATGTGAAATTATACCCTAAAGCCACATTATCGAGAGAAACAAAATCTCCTTTTTCAACATACTTGCTTGACAAGGTACCTGAAGTAGCGGCCAGAAGATCTCCGTTCGCATTTCTCAGATTTGTTGTTGTCTTAGGCAGGTTGTATGAAGAGATATATGCAGGCACTTCATAGAATGCACGGAATGAATTGACAAGATCATGTCCGAAAACACCACGGAAGAAAACGTTCAGGTCCCAGTTTTTATAATTAAGCGTATTGCCAAATCCTACCAGGAATTTAGGTAGTCCATTACCTGTTACTGTACGGTCAGCAGCGCTGATCGAACCATCACCGTTTACATCTTTAAAAATGAATTTACCTGATGCGTCAATTCCCTCATAAACATAAGACAGTATCTGTCCCAGAGGCTTGCCTTCCTGAACAACAGCTATTGGAGTTCCGTTCTGACCTGGCGAACCCATGTCACCAAGTTCCTGTCTTCCGTAAGTAAGCTCAGCGCCGTTAAATGTTCCGGAAAGGGAAACAAGAGTGTTCTCAAGAATATAGGAAGGAGAAAGTGCGATTGTATAAGAGAAATCGGCTTTCTTAACAACATTGTAATTAAGAGAAAGCTCCAATCCGCTACTTTTTATTTTACCGAGGTTCAGCCATGCCTGATTATAGAGGTTTGGAGGAACAGGTACCTGGTACTGGAACAGAAGGTTTTTTGTTGTTCTTGTATAGAAGTCAAATGAACCCGAGATTTTTGAATTAAAAAGAGAAAAATCAACTCCGGCATCAAACTCACCTTTTGTTTCCCATTTCAGATCAGCATTTGGATTGCTGACAGGTCCATATGCAGGGACGAAAGCTCCATTATAGAAAAAGTTTACCGGAGTGGTGCCGTTAAGTACCGGTCCCAGACGAAGCAATGACAAATAGCTGTCATTAGGCTGGTTACCGGTAACACCATAGTTTACACGCAATTTAAGGTTGTCAATAGCGCTGACATTAATAAACTTGGATAAATCGGCGCCACCACCAACAGCCGGGAACAAACCCCACTTATTGTTTGCTCCAAATCTCGAAGAACCTTCATATCTTGCACTTGCGGTAACAAACCATAAACTGTTGATGTTTACGTTTACTCGTCCAAAAAATGCAATCAATTTATTCTCATTTTTAAAGCTGGTAATTGTGCCTTTCCCGTTTTTAAAATCCAGAGCGGCGCTAAGATTATTATATGTGAAATCATCTGTAAGAAAGTCTCCACCCTGTGCGTAGTAACCTTCATTGACGAAATCCTCATAAGAATAACCGCCGACTGCCTGGATATTCAAAGCAGAAGTTACATCACCGGTATAATGAACAGTAGATTCGAAAAGCTTGTTTGCATAAGCATGTGTCTCCCTTGAAGCTAACCCGTTTCTGTTCATTCCAGTCTGATAATCTGCCTTAGAATAATAAATACCGTTTACATCACCACTGTTTTGTATTGAATAAAACGCATCAATGTTAAGCCCTTTGACGATCTCATATGTTGCTCTCAGGTTAAGGTTAAGAACCCTGTTCTGAATCGTATTTGTATTTAATTTCAGAATTGAAACAGGGTTATAATAATCGAACAATACCTGTTGAAAATAACCAGCGTATTTCGGAGTTGCAAAATCAGCATTGATTGATGCATCGCTGCTCATTACAGGAGCTGTAGGATTATAGATGCTTGCATAACGGAATGCCTGATTAAAACCAATCTGCGAGGTTTTCTCTGTAGCCCCAAGATTCAGATCAAGGGTTAGTTTATCGTTCAGAGCTTTTTGTGTTATATTGATCCTGCCGTTAAGCTGAGTGTTACCTGTTGTTATCATCACACCCTGAATGTCACGGTAGTTAATGGAAGCGCGGTAACTTGTCTTATCAGTTCCACCTGACATAGATACGTTGTGAACCTGTGAAATTCCGGTTTGTTCAATTTTTTTAAACCAATCAGTATTAAATCCAAAGTCAGTACCTACAGGAGTGGTCTGAGTTGCGTTGAATTCATTCCTCAAAGCTCTCCATTGAGTAGCATTCATTACATCGGTATTCTTTGCAACCATTTCAGCAGTAACATAAACATTATAGTCTACCACAGCTGTGCCCTTCCTGCCTTTTTTGGTCTGTACAAGAATAACACCGCTGGAACCTCTTGTTCCATAAATAGCAGCTGCAGAACCATCTTTCAATACGTTTATTGATTCAATATCATTAGGATCGACGTTATTGAGATCTCCGCCAATGACACCATCAATAATAACCAGAGGTCCCAGGTTAGCTCCAATAGTGCTCATTCCTCTTAAACGGATATCAAATCCACCGTTTGGGTCGCCTCCTGCTTTACTGATAGATAACCCTGAAACTTTTCCCTGAATCAACTCGACCGGGTTGTTGACACTACCTTTGTTGAACTCATCAGATTTCACGCTGGTAATGGAACTTGTTACCTCCCTCTTTTTCTGTGTACCATAACCTGTTACAACAACTTCATTCAATGTACTGAGTGCAGGCGCCAGAACCACATCAATTGTTGTCTGTGTGCCGACTGTTACATTTTGAGTTGTGTAACTGATATACGAAAAGACCAGTACTGCCTGCGGGCCAGGAACGTTGATTGTGTAATTTCCACCAGCATCGGTCATTGTACCGACAGTAGTTCCCTGGACCACGATATTCACCCCTGGTAAGGGTCCTTCGGCCTCAGATGTCACTTTGCCTTTAATAGTTTTCCCCTGCGCGCAGGCGAAACTGATTGCAAAGCCAAAAAGAAGAAGCGATAATATGCCTCTCCTCCATAAAAAAACAAAATTTCGCAAATTTGCCATAGTTGATTTTTTTAGGTTAGCTAATTTTTAGTGTTACAATTATTACTTTACTACATATTAATAATAAAACTCCGTCATTTTAAAAATGACAGATCTTAAAATGAATAAGCCTTTAAACAAAAAATAAAATTAATTCCGAATCTAGAGGTCATCAATCGTCGTTCAATTTCACAGGAAATTTTGCTGTAGTACAAATATAGATATTAAATATTTATTAAAAAAACATTAAAAAGGAATTAATTGTTCGAATGATGAAAAATAATTCATTACAACTATGTGATAGTGAAAACACTATATTACAAAATATTTTTATAGATTTGATTTATTGACTTTGTTTCAAACGTTTTCTGAATGAAAGCCTGAATAATTCTGAAATGTTGATTGTACTGTTGATAAAATCATGCTTTTCATATGAAAAAAAATAAAAGCAATGAGTTGAAAATGTAAAATATCAACTTTTACCCCTTGAATAAGCCCTTCCTGATTGAAAAATAAATAGAGAACCCGGCTAGTTTCTGGTTGTGGAACCTTTAATGATAAGCCTCGTTTTAATGATCTTTGTTTGAAACGGAAGATCATTTTTTTTCTCGATTCTCTCTATCAGAAGTCTCACAGCCTCCCTGCCGATTAAATACCCATTCTGTTCAACTGAAGTGAGAGTGGGATTTGTTATATCTGAAAATAATCCGCTTGTGAAACCTACTACCGCAATGTCGCCAGGAATTTTTAAACCTGCGTCATTTATAATTTTCATTGCTGATGCTGCTGTAAGGTCATTTACAGCGAAAATGCCATCGGGTCTCTCAGGAAGGCATAATAACCGGGGAACAATTAAGGTTGCATCTTCCATCGAATCGCATCTTATTATTTTATTTTCATCAACAGGAATATTATTTTCCCTTAATGCCCTGACATACCCGTCTTTACGGTTTTTACCAATCAGAAGATTTTGTGGCCCCGAAAGATGGAATATATTGTGGCAACCTATTTTAATAAGATGAGAAACGGCCTCATAACCTCCTGCCTCGTCATCGACAATTACTCTGTCAGTGTTTATTTCGTCACAGATCCTGTCAAAAAAGACAAGTGGAATATCATTTTCCTGAATTTTTCTGAAATGATCAAAGTTTTCAGTTACCTTCGATAATGAAACAAGTATCCCGTCAACGCGGCTCGAGAGCAGAGTCTCTACCGATTTGACTTCCCTTACATATAGTTCGCTTGACTGGCAGAACATTACGTGATATCCTGAATCATAAGCAAGATCTTCAATACCTCCGATTACTGATGAAAAGAAATAATGGACTATTTCGGGAACTATCACTCCTATAGTTTTTGTAAGACCACTTTTTAAACTTAAAGCTATCTGGTCGGGTTTATAATTCCACCTGTCTGCAAGTTCTTTTACAGATTGTTTCGTTGACGCGCTTATGTCGCGATGCCCCTTCAGAGCCTTTGATACAGTAGAGGGAGAAATCCCTAATTCAGTGGCAATATCTTTTATAGTTATTTTCCCTTTATGCATTTTTATTTTATATGTTGCTTATATAAGTTAAAAGTAGCTGATTTTTACCGAATATAAAACCTATTTCGCCGTAAAAGTAAATTATGGCTAATTGGTAAATTGAATCTTTTGCCAGATAAATTGAATCTCTTTTGCCAGATAAATTGAATCTCTTGCCAGATAAATTGAATCTCTTGTCAGATAAATTGAATCTCTTGTCAGATAAATTGAATCTCTTGTCAGATAAATTGAATCTCTTGTCAGATAAATTGAATCTCTTGTCAGATAAATTGAATCTCTTGTCAGATAAATTGAATCTCTTGTCAGATAAATTGAATCTCTTGTCAGATAAATTGAATCTCTTGCCAGATAAATTGAATCTCTTGCCAGATAAATTGAATCTCTTGCCAGATAAATTGAATCTCTTGCCAGATAAATTGAATCTCTCGACAGTTGAATGAAAGATTTATAAATCAAAATCCATCGTTGCGGAGTGCATACTATTATGAAAATGATGACTTACAACCAGCAATGTTTATCATTAGGTTTTTAAAAAATCCCACATTATATTTGTGTAAAATAATTAACATTTTTTGTTAAATGTTCAGGGATAGGGACACATTTTTAATCTAATTCAAAATAAAAATCATGAAAAAATTATTTATTTTCTCTTCATTGTTACTTGCTTGTGTTTATGCCACAGGACAAACACAACCGGCTACAAAACCAGCCGTTACGAAATATCCTGAGCCTGAGAAGATGACCCCCGGAATGACTGAAATATGGGAACCCGAAGTGCCAATAATACAACCCGGCACCACCAACTCAGATGCTCCTTCGGATGCAATTATTCTGTTTAACGGATCTGATGTAAATGCTGAATGGACAGATATGCAGGGAAATCCTACAAAATGGATTGTTAAGGACGGCGCTCTGGTGAGCGTTCGGGGAGCAGGTTATATTAAAAGTAAGCGTAAATTCGGAAATATGCAGCTGCATATCGAGTGGAAAACACCTTCTGAAGTAACAGGTGAAAGCCAGGGCAGGGGCAACAGCGGAGTATTTTTATCGGAACTTTATGAAGTGCAGGTTCTTGACAGCTATAATAACCGTACCTATCGCAACGGACAGGCCGGAGCTATGTACAAACAATATGCTCCTCTTGTAAATGTCTGCAAAAAGCCGGGCGAATGGCAAACTTATGATGTTATTTATACTGCTCCGATTTTTGGTAGCGACTCTACATCCTATGCAGTTCCTCCCAGAGTTACTGTTCTTCAGAACGGCGTGCTTATCCAGAATAATGTTGTCTTAAGAGGACCAACAGAATATATCGGCATTCCTGAATATTTTATAAAAAGACACGGACCTGGCAGTCTTGAATTGCAGGATCATGGAAATCCTGTTGCATTCAGGAACATTTGGATAAGAGAATTGTAGGATCAGGGTAATTACAAAATGTCTTGATACATTAAAATACATTGAAATACATTGAAATACATTGAAATACAATGAAATACATTGAAATACATTGAAATACATTGAAATACATTGAAATACATTGTAATACATTGTAATAGGTTAGGTCCCATTTATTTCTATTTATTTCTTTATTTCTATTTATTTCTCTGAACTATATGTTCTTAAATATGGTACTTCTGTACCTGACTTAATAATAATTAATTAATTTTATGCTTCAATTATAAATTTTAATTTACCTGAGATGAAAGAAAATTCAAAACACATTACACGCCGGCGGTTCCTGGGAACCACAGGTGCTGTTGCTGCAGGTCTGACTATACTTCCGAGTAAAGTTGTCAGTGGCTTAGGCCATAAGGCTCCCAGCGATAAGCTTAATATAGCTGTCGTTGGTATTGGTGGTATGGGTAATACAAACCTGATGCATGTTGCCCCGACTGAAAATATAGTCGCTCTTTGCGATGTAGACTGGGGTTATGCAAAAAGAGTATTTGCTGCAAATCCTAATGCAAAAGCTTATTGGGATTGGCGAAAGATGTATGACGAGATGGCTAAATCAATTGATGCAGTTATTGTTGCAACAGCCGACCATTCACATGCCCTTGTAGCGGCGAATGGAATGCAGTTGGGCAAACATGTATATTGCCAGAAACCATTGACTCACTCAGTATATGAATCAAGGTTATTGACCAAATTAGCTGCAAAATATAAAGTTGCTACTCAGATGGGCAACCAGGGTTCATCAGACGAAGGCGTTAGCCAGACGATGGAATGGATCCAGGCAGGTGAGATAGGTGAAGTAAGAAAAGTAGAAGCTTTTACTGACCGTCCAATCTGGCCACAGGGACTTAATGTTCCGAAAGGTGAATGGGTTCCTGATACTCTGAACTGGGACTTGTTTATCGGACCGACAAAAATGCGTCCTTACAACAGCGTTTACACTCCATGGAACTGGAGAGGCTGGTGGGACTTTGGAACCGGCGCACTTGGTGATATGGCTTGTCATATTATGCATCCGATTTTTAAAGGTCTAAAATTAGGCTATCCGATAAAAGCTCAGGGAAGTTCAACACTTTTGTTAACCGATTGTGCACCCAATGCACAGATGGTTACTCTTACATTCCCTGAAAGAGTTGCTCCAAAAGGTGCAAAAATAAAATATCCTGAGGTAGTAGTTACCTGGTATGACGGCGGACTTGAGCCACCAAAACCAGCTGGCTGGCCCGCAGGAAAAGACATGAATGATTCAGGTGGCGGTGTTATCTTCCATGGTTCAAAAGACACTCTCGTATGTGGTTGCTATGGTGTAAGACCCTGGCTGTTATCAGGACGCAAACCAGTTGTTCCGAAAACAGAAAGAAGAATTGAAAAAGCAATGGACGGCGGTCATGAAATGGATTGGGTACGTGCATGTAAAGAACCGGCTGCAAGCAGGGTTATGACCAAATCTGACTTTTCAGAAGCAGGTCCTTTCAATGAAATGGTTGTTATGGGTGTTCTGGCTGTCAGACTTCAGGGACTTAACAAAGAACTTGATTGGAACGGTCAAAACATGGAATTTACAAATATCACCGATGCTGATAATGTAAAAATCTGCATTTCTGACAACTTCACAATCACCAATGGTGATCCGAAATTTGACAGAAAATGGACACCTCCTATGCCAGCTAAACAATTTGCTGCTGAAATGATCAAACATACTTACAGGCCGGGATTCACTTTGCCTGAAATGCCAGTATAATTATTGTAAAATTGTACCAGATTAATTGAACAGAGTCACGGGTAAACTGTTTTACCTGTGACTCTAATTTTTTTAAATAATAGTATTATGAAGCTAGTAAACATTATTTTAGCGTGCATTATCGTTATGGGACTATCAACATCAGATGGCTCTGCACAAAAAGAAAAAACCGGCGACTCTAAGAAGCTTGATGCTGGTTTTGTCTCCATCTTTGATGGTAAAACTACTACCGGTTGGCGTGGTTACGACAAACCTGCATTTCCTAAAGAAGGATGGAATGTCGTCGATGGTACACTTCACTGCATCGGTTCCGGAACAGGGGAAGCCGGCAATGGCGGTGATCTCATCTATGATAAGAAGTTAAGCAATTTCGAACTCGATCTCGAATGGAAGATTTCGGAAGGGGGGAACAGCGGTATTTTTATCCTTGCTCAGGAAATACCCGGTGAACCAATCTGGAAATCTGCTCCTGAAATGCAGATCCTGGATAATGAAAGGCATCCCGATGCCAAACTTGGTGTTGACGGAGATCGGATGGCCGGTTCACTTTATGACCTTATCCCTGCCAAACCACAGAACACTAAACCTGCCGGACAGTGGAATCATGTTCATATCCTGTGCTACAAAGGTACTGTAGTCTACTCCCAGAATGGCGCAAATGTTGTTGAATATCATCTCTGGACAGAGGATTGGCATAAAATGATTGCCAATTCCAAATTCAAAGATTATAAATGGATAATGGACCCGGCAAAAGAGGGTTATATTGGACTACAGGATCATGGCGATGATGTATGGTTCAGAAATATAAAGCTTAAGATTTTGTAGAAATATAAAATCGAGATAGGTTTCAGCTAAACGACAGGAGATCCCTCACTTTGTTACTAATGACAACTTCTGTAAATTTCTCATTCTCAGATTAAAACGTTTCCTTAAGGAATTCAGGCTAAACGACAAGGAGATCCCTCACTTCGTTCGGGATGACAAATTAGTGGGGGTCATATAAGAGGAAAGGAAGGTGATTTTGCTGTGCAAAATCACCTTCCTTTCCTCTTCCTGACCCATAACAACCTGTCATCCCGAATGAAGCGCAGCGGAATGAGGGATCTCCTGTAGTTGTCACGATACCTGGTGTGCAAATATTTTTAATATATTCTACTAACGACATTTTTCTGTAACTCATACATTGTCTGATCAAAACGCTTCATCACCAATTCAGGCTAAACGAATGGAGATCCTTCACTTCGTTAATTAATGACAACTTGCTGTAAATTTCTCATTATCTGATCAAAACGTTTCCATAAGGAATTCAGGCTAAACGACAGGAGATCCCTCACTTCGTTCGGGATGACAAATTCGTGGGGGTCATATAAGAGGAAAGGAAGGTGATTTTGCACAGCAAAATCACCTTCCTTTCCTCTTCCTGACCCATAACAACCTGTCATCCCGAATGAAGCGCAGCGGAATGAGGGATCTCCAATAGTTGTCACGATACCTGGTGTGCAAATATTTTTAATATATTCTACTAACGACATTTTTCTGTAACTCATACATTGTCAGATCAAAACGTCTTATTCACCAATTAGGCTAAACGTAACAGGAGATCCCTCACTTCGTTAATAATGACAACTTGCTGTAAACTTCTCATTATCTGATCAAAACGCTTCATCACCAATTCAGGCTAAACGACAGGAGATCCCTCACTTCGTTCGGGATGACAAATTCGTGGGGGTCATATAAGAGGAAAGGAAGGTGATTTTGCTGTGCAAAATCACCTTCCTTTCCTCTTCCTGACCCATAACAACCTGTCATCCCGAATGAAGCGCAGCGGAATGAGGGATCTCCAATAGTTGTCACGATACCTGGTGTGCAAATATTTTTAATATATTCTACTAACGACATTTTTCTGTAACTCATACATTGTCAGATCAAAACGTTTTTTCTTAGGTATAGTCTACTCGCTACTAATGACAACTTTCTGTAAACTTCTCATTATCTGATCAAAACGCTTCATCACCAATTCAGGCTAAACGAAAGGAGATCCCTCACTTCGTTAATTATGACAACTTGCTGTAAACTTCTCATTATCTGATCAAAACGCTTCATCACCAATTCAGGCTAAACGACAGGAGATCCCTCACTTCGTTCGGGATGACAAATTCGTGGGGGTCATATAAGAGGAAAGGAAGGTGATTTTGCTGTGCAAAATCACCTTCCTTTCCTCTTCCTGACCCATAACAACCTGTCATCCCGAATGAAGCGCAGCGGAATGAGGGATCTCCTATAGTTGTCACGATACCTGGTGTGCAAATATTTTTAATATATTCTACTAACGACATTTTTCTGTAACTCATACATTGTCAGATCAAAACGTTTTTTCTTAGGTATAGTCTACTCGCTACTAATGACAACTTTCTGTAAACTTCTCATTATCTGATCAAAACGCTTCATCACCAATTCAGGCTAAACGAAAGGAGATCCCTCACTTCGTTAATTATGACAACTTGCTGTAAACTTCTCATTATCTGATCAAAACGCTTCATCACCAATTCAGGCTAAACGAATGGAGATCCCTCACTTCGTTCGGGATGACAAATTCGTGGGGGTCATATATAAGAGGAAAGGAAGGTGATTTTGCTGTGCAAAATCACCTTCCTTTCCTCTTCCTGACCCATAACAACCTGTCATCCCGAATGAAGCGCAGCGGAATGAGGGATCTCCAATAGTTGTCACGATACCTGGTGTGCAAATATTATTAATTATATTCTACTAACGACACATTCTATTTCTGTAACTCATATCTCATTATCTGATCAAAACGCTTCATCACCAATTCAGGCTAAACGAAAGGAGATCCCTCACTTCGTTCGGGATGACAAATTAGTGGGGGTCATATAAGAGGAAAGGAAGGTGATTTTGCTGTGCAAAATCACCTTCCTTTCCTCTTCCTGACCCATAACAACCTGTCATCCCGAATGAAGCGCCGTGGAATTGAGGGATCTCCTATATTAGTCACTAAGCTCCTCCCAACCCGATCTCCTTCGCCACAGTCCTCATTCCCATTATGCAGTCTGTTATAAGATCGTCGAGATTCATTCCAAGCATTTCAGCTCCTTTTTCAATTACTGAGCGGTCGACACCGGCAGCAAATTTTTTGTCATTCCACTTCTTTTTTACAGAACGCGCTTCCATATCATTAACGCTTTTTGATGGCCGGACCAGTGCGCTGGTAGCTACCAGGCCTGTCAGTTCATCGACCGCATAGATTGTCCTTTCCATCAATGAAACCGGCTTTACATCTGTTGCCAGACCCCAGCCATGACTAAGCACCGCCCTGATATATTCTTCAGGCCATTCATTTTCCCTTAATATCTTTTCGGTCATTTTGCAGTGTTGATCGGGATACATCTCATAATCAAGATCATGTATTAACCCTACAATACCCCATTTTTCCTCATCCTCGCCATATTTTTTTGCCATATACCTCATAACACTTTCGACAGAAAGTGCATGCCTTGTCAAACTTTCGGATTTATTATATTTTTTGAATAATTCAAATGCAGTTACTCTTGTTGGTGTTGTTGACATATTTAATTGAATTTGTATAAGTTAAAATTAATTGAATTTTTAATTTCCAAGGTTTATGATCCGGATCGTTTGATTTGTAGTCGAGCTTTTGACATTCAGATAGTAAAGAGAAGGAGATGATTTGAAATCACTTATCATTATTGAATTTTTACCTGCTGTTACATCTTTAATTAAGCTGTATAGTTTTTTCCCTTCAATATTGGTAATGGATATCTGAACTTTGTCAGGTTTATGAGAATTAATATATATAGTGAATCTGTCAGTATATGGATTCGGATAAATAATGAGCGAGTCGTTTATTTCCGTGTTTTCAAGGCTGATCCTTAAGGTATCGTTCAAAAGGTAATTGTCGTTATTATTAAATCCATAGGTTACCAGATTATATCTACCCAATCTCGACAGATCAGCTTTTGTGTTAAAAGATACCTGGACCGAATCGCTTAAAGGAACAACTTTGTATTTAAAAAATTCTTCAACAGGGAAAGCTTGATTATTTATTTTGTATGCCAGATTAAATCCATTCAAGGTGTCTTTTCCGACATTGCGGATTTTAACGGAAATAGTTCCCTGTCCGAATCTGTCTTTGTGTATGGGTGTTATTATCCTGGCAACCTGAAGATCTTTTTGGATATAATTAACTGCGCCTGCCTGGGCGAAATCGATCATATCAATCCATGCACAATCAGATCCTTCATTGACAGAATTGTCTTTTTTGTAGATCCATTCGAATGTGTTTAATCCTGCCGGTACAGCAACAGACGTCTTTGTCCATGGTATTTCACCCGATTTCTTTAAGACTTCTTTCCCATTTAACATAAAAGAAAAGAAATCACAATCAGGCTCCGATGAAACCTTATAAATAAATTTCAGTGAATCGTTCAGGCTGTAGCTGGCTCTTAAAAGAAGTGAAGTAGATTCATTGTTGCTTATTGCCCCCGATTTTGCTGAATAACTACCGTCGTATGAGTCTACTGCTGTAACGACCCATGGTTTATAACTGATGTTTATCCAGGGAAATATATTGAAGGATGATGCTTCAAAACTCTCTCGGATCTTCCCAACCTTAAAGGAAAAATCTTTGCTTGCCATGTAGGAATTACAATTGAGTTCGGATGTCAGAGTGATCAGACTGCCGATCGGAGCTGTTTCCGCAAGTTTTACCCGGATGGGTATATCAGTTGTCTGACCGAATTTCAAAGTACCAGACTTAACAATAGGTTCAGCAACCGAAATATCACCGATTGTTTTTGGTATACTGAACTGCCCGTCTGCATTGCTGCTTCCGTTATTTCTGACCTTAAAAATTAGATTGAATGTTTCACCAGGGTCAGGTATGTTATTACCGTTCCCTTCTGTTTTATCGTCAAGGGTACAGCTGATAATATGTAAATCAGGAGCATGAATACAGATATCGATTGTATATCGTTTTTCACCTGACAGGTCCTTTATCAGTAGCTTAAAAGTAATTGTACTTAAATCAGTTACCTTATCTGAAAAGGTCATTGCCAGCTTATTTGTAATTACAGCTTCCGACCTCGACAGAAGTGTCCCTACAAATACAGAGTCGTTCGTAATAGTCACCAAATCTGAAGCGCATGATATTTTAGCATAAAGATTATGAGCATCCGTTAAGCCCAGATTATTAAGTGAAAGTTGCAGGAAAACTGACTCGCCAAAGTCAGCACGGTTGTTATTGTTTCCTCCTGTATCGTTAATGCTGTAGCTTGTAAGATTTACATACTCTTTGTGAATATTTGAAAAGAAAATTCTCTTAATGACCGGACGTTTGTTCTGACCTGTTATCACAACAAGACAGGAATCATTTGATAATCCGGGCATTTTAAGATTAACAGTTCCTGATGATGAAGCATATGAAGCATCCCAAAGAGTATCAAAATGGGAAACTGCAACATAGGCGAAAGGATCGGCATCAATTGTCATTGATTTGATGCCGTTAGGGAGGGTATCGGGCAACGACACATTGAATGAGCCGGGGTTTCCAAGGATTGGAATGACACTCGGATCGCCAATAAGATTATATGTTTCCCAGTAATATTTTTTTCTTGACGAAGTACTTGCACTTACTGCAAGATTTCCTGCATAATTGATCTGACCCATTGTAAAGTACCAGGCTGAAGGAGATTCACCATGAGTATGAAACAGCCGGTCATAAGCTCCAAATCCCGTTCCATTATAGCTGGGATTATCTGAAATTACACCTGGTCCGACCGCCCATATATAATCTTCATCCCAGTAGGAATCGTTTGAGCAGCCGATAAATCCCACTGCTCCTTTTTCCGCAGTGGTCAGCATTTCTGATCCAAACCCCGTTGCAATGTTAAACTGGGCCGTCCTGCAAGCATTACTGATAATGAAGGGATACATGTCCTTGTTATCAAATGATTGTATATCAGATGATTTTATATTAACATGCAACCATCCAGATTCATCACCGTGACCAGTATAATTTATGAAAGAAACGCCCTTATTAATAATTTCTATGATTGAATCTTTTGATGTCAGCGACTCAGGATAATTGAAGCGAAACCCATTAATACCGTTGGCCGGAGTAAGATAGTTTGTAAAAGCATACTTTAACTGTCCGTTCATGTAATTTGCGTATCCGGCGTCATAACCGGCGCTGGCTATCGCACGGGAAAAAAATTTATTCAGACCATCGAACTCAAACTTTTCATACTGAATAATTTTTTTCAGAGTACTTTTAAGCTGTATCGTATCCGCTACAGGCAATCTCCCAATAAACATCTCAGGCATATAATCGCCATTTCCGTCGAATTCTCCATAATACATATCTGTGATATTTCCGGTACCTTCCGATCCGAAGTATGGGATCTTGTTTACATCGCCGATAATAAGCAAATATTCAGGAGGAGGATCTGCAGCAGTACCCGCTTTGTAAATCCTTGTCAGTGTTTCTTTTAACTGTGAAAAGTCATTTCCGGCGTACCGCGTACCTTTATAAAGAACTTTTACTCTGAACCCTTTCTGGGTCTTCCATTTAATGAAAGGCACAAGAAGTTTTTTAAATGATGTATCGGTGATAATTACCATTTTTACTGCCTGGTCGGTATAACCCGGAATAACTTCATCAGGATTAAAATTAAGGACTCCTTTGTCAAGAGTTTCATTGAATAAAGCCCTTTCGGTAGGTGATGTTCCTTTTGAAGTAGACAATGAACCGGTAAATGTAATTTCAATTCTCATAGATGTAATGACTTCCAACTGATTTGAATGGGGGTTGTACCTTACAGGGGAAATGTACAGGTTTGCAAGCCTGTTATTACGGGAAATGCCTAATGGTTCAATACTTACGGTGTCACTTGTCAGAAAATCTTTGGATGCATAAGTTCTCTTATCGAGCCTGAAAACAGGTTTTGTTCGCTGAATCGCTTTCGTTTCAGTCTCCTGCGCTGGGAAAAGGTGACCTTCAATTTTTTTATCGGAGGGTCTTATCCTTGAAGATTTTATGTTTGAAATATTAATTCTGAAGCTTGATCCTTCAGGGACCGAAATTAAACGGCTGAATATCGGTGTTTCCGGTTTCCCAACTTCAGAACTCCGGCTATGGCCGGGAATTGATAATCTGAAGAATGATCCGTCATCATTTTTAAGGCCGATAACGTCAAGGTTTGATATTGAGTAATTTATGATAATAGAATTCTCACCGATGATAACATCGTTTTTTTGCAGAGTATCTTTCAGATGGAATTTATAACTTCTTTCTGTTTGCCCTCTGACCGATGCTCCAAAAACCAGGAAAACTGCTAATAAAATAGCATGTTTATCTTTCCCTAAACGCATCAAGATTAATTCTTTAACACTATTGACCTAAATTCTACCGGCAAGGTATTAAAAAAACAAGATATATGAATGCGGGTTGATAAATTATCTTTCTACAAAACGCATGTCAATCCGAGCGTCAGCGAGGAATCCCCTTTCGTTTAACCTGAATTCCTTAAGGAAACGTTTTAATCTGAGAATGAGAAATTTACAGAAAGCACACATTTTTTCAGGTATTGTGAAAACGATAGGAGATCCCTCATTACGCTTCGCTTCATTCGGGATGACAGGTTGTTATGGTCAGGTAGGGGAAGGGATGGCAATTTTGCGGAGCAAAATTGCCATCCCTTCCCCTTTATAACCCACAGGAATTTGTCATCCCGAACGAAGTGAGGGATCTCCTGTCGTTTAGCCTGAATTGGTGATGAAGCGTTTTGATCAGATAATGAGAAGTTTGCAGAAAGTTGTCATAAGTAACGAAGTGAGGGATCTCCTGTCGTTTAGCCTGAATTGGTGATAAAGCGTTTTGATCAGATAATGAGAAGCTTGCAGAAGTTGTCATAAGTAACGAAGTGAGGGATCTCCTGTCGTTTAGCCTGAATTGGTGATGAAGCGTTTTGATCAGATAATGAGAAGCTTGCAGAAAGTTGTCATTAGTAACGAAGCGAGGAACCGAGTTCCGCCCAAGCGGAACGAGCTCACCGAAGGTAATCCCCTTTCGTTTAGCCTGAATTCCTTAAGGAAACATTTTAATCTGAGAATGAGAAATTTACAGAAAGCACACGTTTTTTCAGGTATTGTGAAAACGATAGGAGATCCCTCATTACGCTTCGCTTCATTCGGGATGACAGGTTGTTATGGTCAGGTAGGGGAAGGGATGGCAATTTTGCGGAGCAAAATTGCCATCCCTTCCCCTTTATAACCCACAGGAATTTGTCATCCCGAACGAAGTGAGGGATCTCCTGTCGTTTAGCCTGAATTGGTGATGAAGCGTTTTGATCAGATAATGAGAAGTTTGCAGAAAGTTGTCATTAGTAACGAAGTGAGGAACCGAGTTCCGCCCAAGCGGAACGAGCTCACCGAAGGTAATCCCCTTTCGTATAGCCTGAATTCTTGATGAAACATTTTAATCTGATAATATCAAGTTTACAGAAAGCACACGTTTTTTCAGGTATTGTGAAAACGATAGGAGATCCCTCATTACGCTTCGCTTCATTCGGGATGACAGGTTGTTATGGTCAGGTAGGGGAAGGGATGGCAATTTTGCGGAGCAAAATTGCCATCCCTTCCCCTTTATTACCCCTGATCTTAAAACAGAATAAACTTTCTTATTTCTGAAATTTTTCAAACCTTTGTAAAAAGTAGAATTTAAAATTAAGGGATATGAATAAGTATTTTTCAGAAAGACAAAAAAATGTTCTTCTCACTTTAATTTTTGCATTAATTGTAATGCCGGCAATCTCGCAGGAAGTTCCCGAATATGATAAGATTTCCACTTCTGTGGGACCTGTCGAAATGCATTTTATTGGTCATGGATCACTTATGTTCAAAGTGAACGGATATGTGATCTACATCGATCCGGCAAGAAGTTCCGGTAATTTTGATTTCGTCCCAAAGGCTGATCTCATCCTGGTTACACATCAACACGGCGATCATCTCGATCCGGCATTAATTGATACACTCAGAAAACCTCAGACTCTTTTGTTCTGTAACGAAAAATCTACTGAAAAGGTCCCCTGGGGAATGGTCATGAAGGCTGGTGACAGGCAGGAAATCAATAATATCATCATTGAAGCAGTACCTGCTTACAATATAGTTCATGAAAGCTCACCAGGTCATCCATACCATCCGAAAGGAGAGGGGATAGGTTACATTCTGACAATAGGAGGCAAGAGATTCTATATTGCAGGTGATACTGAAAATATTCCTGAAATGAAAGCACTCAGAAATATTGATGTCGCTTTTCTCCCAATGAACCTTCCATATACAATGACCCCTGCCATGGTTGCCGACGCTGCTCTCGCCTTCAAACCCAAAATTCTTTATCCTTATCATTTTGGTGATACCAATACCAGTGAAATTGTTAATTTATTAAAGGATTCAGGAATCGAAGTACGGATCAGAAAATTGAAATAATTTGCGGAAATATTCGAAAAGATTAATAAAAATCCTTTAACCACAAAGGGACACAAAGGAAAACAAAAGGTACACAAAGGGATAAAATGTATTGCGTCAAAAGCCTTTGTTAATCCTTCCGCAGACTACGAAAACCATTTTCTTTCTCTGGGACCCAGACTTCCGAGAACTTCTATTGCTGTATTAACATCATCCACTACCTGGAAATCGAACATCCCAACTACTATGAAATCAGCTCCGTTTTCAAATGCATGGCGGAATCCGTCCTTAGGTTGAATTGCTCCAGCAGCAAGAACTTTAAATGCAAACCATGGTTTGTTTACAGTTTTCATGTATTCTACTGTCTGCAGTGGAAATAAGTCCCACATATTCTCATGGAACCGGTTATGATCAGCAGAACCAGGACCGATAACACTATATTCCTCGCGGTTTTCAATGGGGTGTGCCGACCAGTATTTATCGTGATGGAAAGTTTTTACATAGAAATCAGCATTGATTCCTTCCCGTTCACACGATTTTATTGTTTCAAGTGAGTGTGCGCCGATTCCAGCCTGGTATCCGTGCTGTTTGATATATTCAATTGCCTTTTTAAGCATATCAAATTTACCGGCTTTTGCATATCTGTCTCCTTCGCCCCCCTGAATGTATATTGCACTTGGTTTACTGTCAATTGCATTATTGATATCAGAGAAGAAATCTTTGTCAGGTAACATTGCCTGGCAAATGGATTGCATATTACTATTATAAATGTTCTTATACTTATTAAATGTCGGGTAATATTGGGTAACCATGAAGACTGTGTTTATGCCTGCCTGTTCGGCAAGGTAAAATGTCTCGATTATTTTTCGCTCATTATTATAAGCTTTGAACAGACTATCTGAATAAATAAGGTCTCTTGCATGCGACCAGCCTCCAATAAGATTACAACCCAGTATCATCCTGCTTACTGTGAGATCGCCAAATTTACCGGAGGGCAGATTTCCTTTGAGATCCTTTATTTGCTTAAAATCGACTTTAATGGTTGCCCCGGAAACTGCATCAGGACCAGCTTCAGTAAGGTTTTTAAAAAATGCACCTGCAAACAATGCGAACACCGGCATTCCCATAAAAGCTTTGATCAATTCCCTTCGTGAATTACGTGTAACCGCTTCTTCCTTATGTTCCGGTTCTTTCCTTTGTGATTTTTCTTTCTTTTTCCTTAACCTGTCGAGGCCGAAAATTTTCCCTGACTCGGTAAAGGATAATAATATCATTGCAAAAAGTTCAATAAGATTCTTATTTATAAAGAGGTAGCTTCCTTCAGAAGGGGCTCCGTAACTGAAACCGCCAAAAGGTGGATAGGCTAGATAATATGTCAATAATAGCGCTGCGCCACTTAATAATGCGATCCTTGTAAAAAGCCCAAGAATAAGAGCGATACCTATTATTGTCAGACCATACGCATTCAGAGTATCAATGATCCACATTCCGGTATTTCCTGAAATCATCCACCGGAAAAGATCACCGAATATCCAGCGTGAACCTTCAAGGAATGGTCTTGCGGTCCAGGCGGGATTCATCAGTTTTACCAGACCTTCGTATAAAAAATGCCAGCCAATAGCAATTCTGAGAATTGCCAGAAAAGATGGATAAAGACGGTTTTTTAATGTGTCAGATATCATGGCAGAGGTTAAGGTTAAGGTTAAGGTTGAGGTTCGAATTCATCTGAAACTTAGACTCAACCTTAACCCTTAATATAGGAATTTATGACATTCAGAACAGTTTGCTTCCTTCCATGCATTACCAATATTAACCGGATGTTTGAATTCAAGATTGTCTCTTACATTGGTATATTCCATAGATCCTTTTGTTCCCTGACCGACAATATTATGACATAGATTACAATCACGGGAAATCTTACTTCCATCGGCAGCTTTAAAAGCATCATTATGACATCTGAAACACCCGTCCGACTCGAGATGTCCTATATGTTCAGGGTAGCGATCATAAGTGACTTTCATCTTCGGGAAAGTGTTTTCGCTGAATCCTTTCTCGACAGCCACTATTGAACTATCTATAACATTCTTGTTTTTAGTATAATAATCGCCATAACCTGTTTTGTAAAAATCAGTAATACCGTCTCTTATTTTCATAAAGGCAGTATCCTTATCGCTGTACGTATCCTTCAAAATTCCCATTGTAACTTTCTTGAAGAAGGGAATATCTTTTGAAATAGCGCCGGTCAGCATTGCCTTATCAAAATATACCGGAGGTGAGTTATAGTTATGCGATGGGCGGTTGTGGCAATCGATGCAATCCATTGTTCTTGGATTTGATACCAACAAAAGACTGTCGGAGATTGGATTACTGTCATTCCTGAAAATCTTTACTTTACCCGTGGTCTTGTTAGTATACTTTACATAGGTGATATTCTCACGTTTATCATTTTCTGATACATATTCAATACTAACTGCAGGATTGATGTGCCAGTGAATTCCCTCTCTCAGTCCAAGCCCGCTGTATTCAGGTCCGGTTTTCATCTGAAGCATAATATCCCATTCGGTATTCAGTGAATCGGCAAGAAAATATTTATTTGTCCATAGGGTTCTTGCATAAAATTTTTGCGGCCAGTGGCATTTTTCACATGTTTCCCTGGCAGGACGAAGATCATGAAGAGGTGTTTCGATCGGAGTAGGGTAGGATTTTGTCATCACGGCATAAACCTGGTGCAAACCCGAAATCTTTGATTTGACATACCATGATGCTCCAGCGCCAACATGACATTCCACGCATGCAACATTCGCATGGGGCGACTTCTGATATGCTGTATACTCGGGTTCCATTACCTTGTGACATAATTTTCCGCAGAATTCAACTGATTCTGTTATATGGAATGCTTTAAAACTTCCCAGAGTTGAAAGAAAAAGAATGAGTATTGTGGAAACGGTAAAAATAACAAAGGCATTCATGTGCCGTGGATCATTGAGATCAATCCTCGGGTATTTTTGCTGATCAGCGCTCCCGGCGCTTTTAATCCTTCTTCTTTCCCGTATCATCCCGACCGGAATTGCAAGCAGGCCGAGAATCAGAAATCCCGGGAGAATTATATAAATAAATAATCCAAGATTTGTATTCTCCTTATTGAATATGGTCGAAATAATAAATAATACAATAATCAGTCCCAGATTGATTACAGCAACAATGGAACCGATTATTGTCAGCCAGTTCTTTGAGGAGGGCGGAAGTTTCATAATCCAGAAAGTTAATTAGGTAGATCAGAGGTAAAAATAGGAAATTATTGGATTATAAAATTACTCTTCATACCTATTAAATGTAGATAGTATGATTTTTAGCACTTAACGGGGCCAATAATAACTACATATCTTGACAGGCTTACATTTGTCCTTAGTAACTATCTCCTTGAAGATGTGTATAAAGGGTTGGCTATCGTAAAAGAGGGGAGATCTCCTTCGTACCAGGGTCTATTCTTCACCACTTAATAATCCACTAATTATTCTCTTCAGTGTTGCATAGGTTTTAACCACTTGAAGATCACTATTTTCATCAGACACATTCTGCGGAGGATTATACAAGATCCCGTAATCGGCTTTTCTTAACATTGAAAGATCGTTATAAGAATCTCCTATTGCTATTACCTTATAATTAAGATTTTGAAGAGATTCAACAACATGTTTTTTACCGTCCTTCTGTCTTAAATTATAATCAGTTATATTACCCAGTTCATCAGTAGTAAGATGATGACAAAACAAAGTCGGTCTCCCGAGTTCTCTGATCAATGGTTCAGCAAACTCGGTAAATGTGTCGGAAACAACAATAAGCTGTGTTTTGGAACGGAGCCAGTCAACAAACTCAAATGCTCCGGGAAGAGGTTTAAGCAACGAAATAACATTCTGAACATCGCGGAGAGTCAGTCCATATTTCCTGAGCAATTCCAATCTTCTCTTCATAAGAACATTATAATCACTTATATCGCGTGTAGTAAGCTTAAGCTCATCAATTCCGGTATGGACAGAAACATTGACCCATATTTCAGGAACAAAGACACCTTCGAGGTCAGAACAAACAATGTACATGGTTTATTATTTATAATGCATAAGTATAAAATCTTTTACTAATTCATAACGGTTTTCAATGGAAAAATACTTCTCCTTTTTCTCATCCAGATCAGCGAGCGACGGAGGAAGAGGTGAATTTATCCCCAAAATAGCTTTTAATTCATCCCCGAATTTAGCCGGATGAGCCGTTTCAAGCGATATGTAAAGAGCTTTCCCCTCTGAATTGACAGATTCTGAATAATCCCTGGTTCCTTTCCAGGCCACTGCGCCATGAGGTTCAAGTAATACTTTATATTTTCTGTATACTTCTTTTATAGTTTCCCTGGTCTCTTCATCTGTTATACTGACAGCGTAAAGGTCATTCCTCATCCTGTCCATATCCGGCATATGAATTATTTCGCCTGATTCATTCATAATCCCTCCATACAAGGCCACAACTCTTGCCAGATTGCTTGGATGTCCGACATTCATTGCGCTCGAAATGCAATTAATTGAAGGATTTATAAGTTCATAGGTCCCGCTTTTCAGAAATTCAGGGACTTCGTTGTTTGCATTTGTACTGATAATAAATTTATTTACAGGGAGACCCATTTTCTTTGCCAGAAGTCCACCCATCAAATTTCCGAAATTCCCTGAAGGAACACTAAAAAACGCTTCATCATCGAGCGAAGCCAGTTTTGAATATGCGTAAAAATAATAGATAGATTGCGGCAGTAATCTGCCGATGTTTATTGAGTTTGCAGAACTAAGCGGGATATCCGAAAGTGCAGGATCCTGAAAAGCTCTTTTTACAAGTCGCTGGCAGTCATCAAATTTTCCATCAATTGCAATAACGCTGATATTGTCCTGCAGAGTGGTCATTTGCTTTCTCTGCATTGACGTCACTTCAGCTGCAGGAAATATAATGAGGGCATTGATATTTTTCAGTCCATTGAACGCATTGGCAACTGCACTTCCGGTATCACCTGATGTTGCGGTCAGAATTGTAAGTCGATGGTTATTAACAGATAAATAATATTGCATTAGCCTGCTCATCATCCTGTGCGGCAAAATCCTTAAAAGAAGCGGTCGGCCCCTGATCCAGCCTCATTATATATTTCCTGTCATAGACTTTTTCAAGAGGAACCGGGAAATTATAGGCATCTGTGCATATGCCGGATAAGATATCGGCATCAATTTCATCAGCCAAAAACTTGTTCAGAACCGTAAAGGCAATTTCATGATACTCCATGCCTGGAAAGCTTTGCATCTCAGTTGCAGTTAGTGCCGGAATTGATGAAGGAAGATACAATCCTCCGTCAGGAGCCAGACCCTGCAGAAGAGCCTCCCCGAAGCTGACCCTCGGGCGCTTTCAGGTTGGTAGAGTAATATTTAATAGGTCTTGTTTTCAAATCTATATATTTGTTGCTTGTTGCTGGTTGCTAGGTGCTAGTTGCTTGGTGCTGGGTGCTCTCTCTGTGACCTCAATGTCAGTTCTTTAAGTTCCTTTACGCCTTTATGCCTTACGCCTTTACGCCCCCTTTAGGTCTTAAACATTTACCACTCTCATCAGATCCGAGAATACCCCTGCTGCCGTTACTTCAGCTCCCGCTCCATATCCTTTAATAACCATCGGGAGTTCATTATATCTGTCGGTAGTCAGAAGAATAATATTATTGCTTCCTTCAAGATTGAAAGAAGGATGTTCCGGACCAACTGTAAGAAGCTCGACTTTCGCTTTCCCAAGTTCCATAGTTGCAAAGAAGCGCCATTTCAGGTTTTTGCTTTTCAGTTCCTGCCTTCTTCTCTCGAAATCAGCATCAAATTCTTTTACTTTATCAAAGAAGTTGTTCAGATCGCCACTAAAACATTCATCAGGAAGAAAGTTCTTCACAACAACATCTTCTCTTTCAATAACATAACCTGCTTCACGTGAAAGGATCATTATTTTCCTCACAACATCAGTTCCATTGAGATCTATACGCGGATCGGGTTCGGAATATCCTTTTTCCCTTGCTTTTTTAATAGCAAGACTCAAAGGCAATTCCGGACTGAGTTCATTGAATATGAAATTCATAGTTCCTGAAAGAACAGCTTCAATCTTTAATATTTTATCTCCGCTGAGTACAAGATCATTGATTGTTTTGATAATCGGCAATCCGGCACCAACTGTTGTTTCATACATAAATCTGACGCCGCGTTCATTTGCAATGTGTTTTAAGTTTGTCGTAATAGCTTTGTTCCGAGGAACATGCTATTTTATTTGCTGTAACAATTGATACATATTTTGAAAGAATCTCTTCATACTGTGATGCGACTTCTTTATTGGCGGTACAATCGATAAAAACAGAGTTTCTCAGGTTAAGCTTTGACATATGCTGAATGAATGCCGAGATATCACCTTTTTCCTCAGAAATTTTAAGTTCTTCCCTGTAGTTTTCAAGTGAAATGCCTTTTTTATCAATAAGCATCTTTCTTGTATTGGTTACTCCAATAAGGTTTATTTTCAGATTATGTTCGCTTACAAGGGTTGAATATTGTTTCAGGAGTTGCTTCATCAGGCTGGTTCCAACCAGACCTGTACCTGCAACGAAAAGATACATCTCTTTAAAACGCGAAAGGAAAAAACCATCATGAATAACATTCAATGCTTTTTTAAGACTTTCATTCTTTATTACAACAGAAATATTTAATTCAGAAGAACCCTGGGCAGTTGCAATAACATTTATTCCGTTCCTTCCCAGTGCTTTGAAAAGAGTTGCTGAAATACCCGGAGTATTTCTCATTCTTTCACCAACAATTGCTATGATCGAAAGATTCTTCTCAACAAGTATTTTAAGTTCGTTATTATTTTCGATCTCAAACTTAAATTCTTCCTTTATTGCATCGGATGCTGTCAGCGAATCGGATGGAATTACGGCAAATGTTATTGAATATTCTGAAGAAGCCTGAGTTATCAGAATGATATTGATATTTTTCCGGGCCAGTGCGCCAAAAAGTCTCATGGATGTGCCGGAAACCCCGACCATCCCGGTTCCCTGCAGACTTATAAGATCGATATGATCAATTGAAGATATCCCTTTAATAGGGCTTTTATTATCATCATTAGGTTTACTGCTTATAATTGTTCCCTTTGAACCAGGATTAAAAGAATTCAGAACCAGAATAGGAATATTCTTTTTATAAACCGGACGCAGGGTGGGGGTGTAAATTACCTTTGCGCCAAAATGAGACAATTCAATTGCTTCAGAATATGTAAGATTTTCAATTGCATATGCTCTTTCTACTTTTTTTGGATCTGCAGTCATAAAACCATCGACATCTGTCCATATTTCAAGTACTTCGGCATCAAGAGCAGCTGCAAAAATAGATGCTGAATAATCTGATCCGCCTCTTCCCAGCGTTGTTGTTTCACCTCTTGAATTGCTTGCTATAAATCCCGGAACGATTATTCTTTTTTTTAAGCCTTTCAGTGAATTGGCAATCTTGCTGTACGTTTTATCAAAATCTACATTGGCAAATCCGAAATTGCTGTCAGTTTTTATAAATTCTCTGGAATCAATCAACTGACTCTCATCAATGAATTGCTTATGATCAGTGACGAAAGTAATTCCCCTGCTGCAAGCGTCTGGTCGAGTGAATGTTTGCTGAGTTCACGGAGAAGGTAGATTCCGTTTATTGTCTCCTTAAGTTCAGATGCAATGTTTTTTATGTCCTTAATAACTATATCAAGTTTATTACCGGAAATCAATTGCCTGGAGATATTCAATATGCTTTCCAATAATCTTTTCAAGAAGATTCTCATATTCATCTTCCCTGTTTGATGCAAGTTCGCTTAGATTGTTTAAGATCATCAGTAATACCCTGGAATGCAGAAACAACTATAAGACAAGGAATGCTTTGAGATTCAATTATTTTCTTTACTCCCTTTATTCGTTCAGGGGTGCCAATGGATGTGCCACCAAATTTCAGGACCTTCATTACCAGGTATTATTAAAAATGAAAAAGCATCCCACAGATGCATATTAATAATACAAAAATAACAAAAAATCTAAGATTGTAAGCCTTTTTTTATATCCATTAACCCTTTTGGAGTATTTTATGAAAAAGATTCAGTAAAAACAGGGAAGAAGTTAATGGATTCTTGATTTGTATTAGATTAAACTTAAGATATTCTAAACCCTCAAAAAACTAAAATCCTTTAACCACAAGGGAACACAAAGGAATGCACAAAGGAACACAAAGGTTGAAAACCAGGCATCGGTTATAAACCTTTGTGAACCTTTGTGTTAACCTTTGTGACCTTTGTGGTTTGGATTTCTCCCTGACTATCCTTTCCCTTCTTTCTCCAGCTTCTTCAGAATTGAAAATATGAAAACAGCTGAAGTCAGGCAACAGACAATAAATACAAGCCATAGTTGCCATAGTTCCACAGAGTTCCAGAGCAATCCACCAACAAAAAGTAATTTGTTGCCCACTGCAGTTGCCAGCAGCCAGCCTCCCTGCATGAGTCCCTGGAAACGCGATGGAGCTACCTTTGACACGAACGACAACCCCATCGGACTGAGAAAAAGCTCAGCTATTGTCAGAATCAGGTAGCTATTCATCAGCCAGTATGGTGAAACCCTTTCTGCATCCGGAACAGGTGCCCCTGCCAGAATATGAGGTGATGAAAGATTAAGAGAAGATACCAGCACTACCATGAAATCCAACTGCTGCTATGATCATCCCGAAACCAATTTTCTTTGGTGTTGATGGCTCTAATCCTTTTTTATTAAGCCACGAGAATAATCCCATTACCGGAAATGTCAGTGCTACGATGAATAAAGGGTTGAATGACTGAAATATCTCCGGTGATATTGCATTCATTACACTTGCTCTTGTAAGTCTGAAATAAGCAAATATAAAAGCAGCAACGAACAACACTCCGCCTGCGATCTTTTGCCGTGCCTTTTATATTCTTGTTAAGAAGTATCACTAGACCGGCAACAGAACCTATTACCGCAAGAATTGACCATAAATTAAAGAAAAGGCTGGTAAATGGCGTCACCTCTTTAACAGTATAATCGCGTGCAAAAAATGTAAGTGAAAGACCATTCTGATGAAATGACATCCAGAAGAAGACAACGACTATAAATACCAGGATTAAAGCAATTAATCTCGACATTTCTTCTTTTCTCGCAGTGAGCAGTAGCCAGACTATGAATGCTGCAAACAGTCCGAACGCAAAACCATCTTTCCATCCTACCTGGGGAATGAAATGCAATCCAAATGCAGTAGCTACCATTGCTGCTATCGCCATGATGAGAACCAAAGGTTTGAATTCAACTTTTTCAGATACTTCAACGACTTTCTTTTCTTTATTTGGCAATAATTTATTAAAAAAGATATAAACCAGTAGTGAAATGATCATTGCTAAAGCTGCAATTCCAAAGGCATAGTTGTAGCCTCTTGAAAATACCTCCAGATAATTATGGGCAAAAGCTGAAAGATCGGTAACATGTCCGCTCAGGTTCGCCTTGTCAGCCAATTGCTGGAAGACTGAAGTATCCTTTAAGGTGCCATTTAATGAACTGGTGACAAAGCGACGGAAGGCTTCCATCATGAGCAAATCCATTTGTTTTCAGCCACCAGTTTCTCATTCCTGTTGCGGCAAAAGGTGCAAAAAATGCCCCTACATTTATTCCCATGTAGAATATCATAAAAGCTGAATCACGCAATTTTGCATATTTCGGATCATCGTACATCTGGCCTACAACTGCCTGAAGATTTCCTTTAAACAGACCGTTACCGAATGCAATAGTGAAAAGTCCTATAATAGTGATTGTCAGAGTCATGCCGGGTATAGTCATAATGATATAGCCGGCAAACATTATTGCAATTCCGAACAAAATGACTGTTTTGTAACGTTTCGTGGCATCAGCAAGTATACCGCCAAGAAGCGCAAGTGCATATATGCTGAAATAGAACCAGCTATAGATTTCAGCGGCTTTTCCTTCAGATAACCCAAATTTAGCCTGCAGGAACAATACAAGTATTGCCATCATTGTATAAAATCCAAACCTTTCCCCCATGTTTGAAAAGAAAGCTACCAGTAATCCTTTGGGATGATTCTTCAGCATGTAACTTACGTTATATAGTATATTTCAATCTAATTAAAATTTGTTCTTTCAATAAAGGACGCACGGCTAACGACGCAAGATTCACGGAACAAAAAAAATGTTCGTGTAATAATATGCTCGTTTTACATGATGCCGTGTGCCGTGTATCCGTGAGTCGTGCGACCCTAAACAAATATATCAATCTTTTTCAAAGTAAAAAATTTGCTTTATCAACACCTTACTTGTTCTAAATTATTGACATTGTTTTTAATTAATGATCAAAGAATGTAATTTTGCAATTTAAATATGGTAACTGATGAAGATTTTCAGAAGTGATCAGATAAGACAGATTGATGAATATACAATAAAAGAAGAACCTGATTGCTTCTATTGATCTTATGGAAAGAGCTGCAGGCCAGATAGCCAAATGGTATATCTCTCAATTCGAAAGATCAAAACGTATTTTTATTTTTGCCGGGCCAGGCAATAACGGTGGTGATGGTCTGGCTCTGGCGCGGATGCTAAATTCAAACAGATATGATACAGAAGTCTTCTACGTAAATTTCACAGAAAAGACATCCGGTGACTGGAAGACAAATCTTTCTCGTTTGAAAACTGAAACCGGAGTGAAAGTTAATTTCATTACCAACGCAGACCAGTTTCCAGTTATTTCATCCGATGATATTATCGTTGATGCAATTTTCGGATCGGGATTAACGCGAAGTGCTGAAGGATTGGCAGCAGAGATAATTAAACTAATCAACCGGACCGGATCAACAAGTAATATCAATTGATATCCCTTCAGGATTATTTGGTGAAGACAATACAAAAAACGACAGGGAATTGGTTATTAATGCTGACTATACTCTGAGTTTTCAGTTTCCGAAACTTTCATTTATGTTTCCCGAGAATGCAATTCATCTTGGTGAATGGCAGATCCTTCCTATCGGACTTAGCAATCAAAGCTATACGGAACATATCCTCACCATATATTTTTACTGAAAAATCGAATATTGCAGGGTTGATCAAAAAGAGACATAAATTTGATCATAAAGGAGTTTTTGGCCATGGATTACTTAGTAGCAGGTTCATCAGGTAAAATGGGGGCAGCGGTATCTAGGAGCCAAAGCAGCCTTGCGAACCGGAATAGGATTATTGACATGCCATGTGCCATCAGGCGGATTACAGATTATTCAGATTTCCATTCCGGAAGCTATGGTACAGGTTGACAGTAAATGAATTCCACCTTTCTGAAATGAAGACAACCGGTTCAATTACTGCAATCGGGATCGGTCCCGGAATTGGAACGGATCCGGAATCACAAAAGCACTGTCATAGAACTTTTATCCTCATCAGGAGAAGCCCATGGTGATAGATGCTGATGGATCTGAATATTCTTTCATTGAAAAAGGAATGGCTCGAAAAAATTCCAGAAGGGTCAATTCTGACACCTCATCCAAAGGAATTTGAGAGATTGGCTGGCAAAACTGAAAATAGTTACAATCCGTTTGAACAAGACAGATTGAGTTTTCAAAAATTCATAAATGTATTGTGGTACTTAAAGGGAGCATAATACTTCTATTACCACTCCCGATGGCAAAGTGCATTTTAACAGCACCGGCAATCCGGGTATGGCCACAGCCGGCAGTGGTGATTCGCTAACAGGAATATTGTTATCTTTGCTTGCGCAGGGTTATACTCCGGAAAATGCTGCTATCGTGGGAGTTTATCTTCATGGACTCGCCGGCGATATAGCAGCTGAAGAATCGGGTTATGAATCAATTATTGCATCAGATATAATTAATTGTCTCTCAATGGCGTTTAACAGGATCAAAGAACCTTAAGTATTAACAGAACTAAAAAAATATATTTATGAAATTTCCAGGTAAAATCAGTCATACTTCTATTGACTCTTCTTGTTACATCATGTTATCCGGCTAATCAGCTTTCTGATTCCAAAGCAGTAGTACTTCCACTTTCCAATCCCAATGCATTAAGGGACGGAACAATAGTTTACGGTCTTCCCCGGACAGTATTTACTGTTGTGGCTAGATATCAGAGAACAATTGAGAAACCTGGTCCATATGCCCAGTATGCCGGAGATCTTCTTGGTCTTACGAATGTAATTAAGAATGAAAGTGAATCATGGTCCATTGAACATATCACTTTGAAATCGCATGAGGAAGTTGATCCTTCTGAATTTTATGTAATTTCAAGCACAACGCTTTTTCAGACAAATGTTCTTGCTCTTAAGAAGGAAGGGCTGATCCTGGATCTTAATCCGGCATGTATTACAATCTGAAAAGAAGGACGGGAATACGACCGGCTCAGGCGATTTGCGGATCTAATTATTTCGATCTTGGATCTGATGAATATTTCCAGCTTCAGCGCGATACTGCATACAAAAGAATGAATGTAGATTCTTCATTTGTCAGGATACCTTATATTGTTGAAAAGAAAAAGAAGATTACCACTTGATCAGCTTGCTGAAAAAGCAGCTAAAAGACTTATGGAACTTCGTGATGGAAAGCATCTTATTCTTACAGGAGAGGCGACTGTTTTTCCACAGAACGAAGCTGCAATCAATGAGATCAACCGTCTTGAAAAGGCATATACCGAGTTATTTACAGGTAAGACACTAAAAGACTCATTTACTTTCTCTTTTGAGATTATACCTCAGAAGACGATGGTCGGAAAGCCCGCTTCCTTATTCCAATTCTCTGATCTTACCGGTCCGGTTACGGGTAACGGTGGCAAACCGGTTACAATGGAGTTCAAACCTGAATCAAAAACAAAGGGTCTGACCGTAATTAATAAGGATCAGAGTAAATCAGATGAGAAGAAGTTCGATAAATTATATTATAGAGTTCCTGATGTTGTGGATATTACGGTGAACCTGGGCCCGGAAAAGCTATTCGATTCGAGAAGACTGATTTACCAGTTCGGGGATGTTGTTCAGCTTCCGGCTAACTATATCATCGGGAAATAATTCTCTTGAAAATACTTTATTAAGGGCATTAAAAAGATAAGGAGATCCCTCGCTGGCGCTCGGGATGACAGTCATGTGATAGGAATTAGAGGTGGAAGAAACGCGATTCGTTTAAGAGTGAATAGAAAACTTAGAATCCTTTACGAATCGCCGTTTCTTCCACCTCCTCATTTTCATAAAATACCCTTGTCATTCCGAGCGCCAGCGGGGAATCTCCAAGGTTATTTACTGCGTAGAGGAGAAGGTTGAGTTTATTTAATCTTACCCTGGAAACTCTTCTGAAAATCATCAAACGATTTAGTTGCATACGCTTTATCAGAGAAGTAGGAGAGAAGCGCTTCCATATCTTTTGCTGGTCTGTAACCAGGGACAGGTTGCGATTGTAGTTTGCCATCACTCTGCGGAATCAGAAACACAACGGTTGGATATGACAGTTGTCCGCGCAGAAGTTCAACTGCGAGTTGATGTGCAGCTCCTGATTTGCCGTCATTAACAAAAGTATGTCCGAAAACAGTAATGTCCTCTTTTGCTTCGGCATTTAATTTCACCGGGTAAAATTTGTTATTCAGAATATCCGAAATCACCGGATCAGTGAATGTATCCTTATCCATTTTTTTGCACCATCCGCACCAATCTGTATATGCATCAATAAAAATCGGACGCTGCTCTGCTTTGTTAAGTTTTTCAGCTTCCTGAATTGTATACCACTTTACGTTTTGTTGAGAATAGCTCAGAGCACAAATCAGGGCAAATACTATTATTGTAAAACATTTTTTCATGATAAATCTTTTTTTGGTGCCCGCTGATTTCGCAGATTTTCGCAGAAGATGGATCTGCTCCAATCGGCGTGATCTGCGGGAATTTTTTTAAAGTTGATAACTACAAATAAACTGAAAAATTTAATAATTCACTAATAGAAGTTTCACATATTACCATGAACTTAACAATTGTAGTATAAAATGGTTTTGAAACAGTTTTTTTCAATGTTTAAGAAATATATTAATTACATTCACCGCGTTTAATTAATTGAGTGAAACTGATCAGATAAAACAAATAAACTGTTAATGGAAACCATTACAAATACTCTTCGCGATTCAAAAACAGCAAGGTGGACGGCGTTGGCCATAGTCTCATTTACAATGCTTTGTGCGTATTATATTACTGATGTGATGGCGCCTTTGAAACCAATGATAGAGAAGGAGATTCTATGGAACAGTACTGAATACGGATTTTTTACAAGCGCCTATGGCTGGTTCAATGTGTTCCTTCTGATGCTCATATTCGGAGGGATCATTCTTGATAAAAAAGGAGTAAGGTTTACCGGCAATATGGCTACAATAATCATGGTTGTCGGAACAGCAATTAAATATTGGGCCATTTCAACTCATTCTCTGGATGGAATGCAGATAATTGGAATGAAAGCTCAGGTTGTGATTGCCGCTTTGGGATATGCTATTTTTGGTGTAGGAGCTGAGGTTGCAGGAATAGTAGTATCGAAAGTAATAGTAAAATGGTTCAAGGGTAAAGAAATGGCTCTTGCCATGGGTCTGCAACTTGCTACAGCACGGCTTGGTACGGCGCTCGCATTGTTTGTTTCTTATCCGGTAGCTGTTTGGATGGGAGGGGTAGCAAAACCTGTGTTTCTTGGTCTGATATTAATGTGTATTGGTATGGTATCCTTTTTTCTTTATTCAATACAGGATAAAAAACTTGATAAGTCGGTAGCTGCTGAAGCTGCAATCTCCGGCGCTGTTGAAGAAGAATCATTTAAACTTGCTGATTTAAAGTTCATTATAAAAAATAAGGGATGGTGGTACATAGCGATTCTTTGCGTATTATTTTATTCTGCCGTTTTCCCGTTTTTAAAATATGCTTCCGACCTGATGGTTAACAAATTCGGAGTGAATCCACTGGTAGCAGGTACCATTCCTTCTTTGTTGCCATTTGGCACTATTCTCCTTACTCCATTATTCGGTAGTATCTATGACAGGAAAGGAAAAGGAGCCACGCTTATGATCATTGGAGCTGTAATCATTATAGTTGTTCATGCTGTATTTTCAATTCCATTCCTGAACTTCAAATCCGTAGCCATCTTTCTGATCATTTTGCTTGGCATTGGATTTTCACTGGTTCCTTCGGCTATGTGGCCATCGGTTCCCAAAATTATCCCCGAACGACAGCTTGGCTCAGCATATGCACTGATATTCTGGGTCCAGAACTGGGGATTGATGGGAGTTCCGGCTCTGATCGGATGGGTACTCGATAAATATTGTATCTCGGGCACAAGGCTGGTCGATGGTGTCAGTATCCCAAATTACAACTATACCATCCCGATGTTGATATTCACCGGCTTTGGTCTACTGGCGCTTATTTTTGCCTTCCTCCTTAAAGCGGAAGACAGGAAGAAAGGATATGGACTCGAACTTCCAAATATTAAATCATAGTTTTCAGCCGATTAATTTATTTAAAAAATATATTAATTACATTTACCTGATAAAAACCTAAATTTTATATCAAAAATCATGGAACAAATAATCAATACTTTACGTGATTCTAAAAAAGCCAGATGGACCGCGCTGATATTCGTATCATTTGCAATGTTTGGCGCTTACTTTTTTAATTACGCACTATCTCCTGTAAAGCCAATGCTCGAGAGTGTCTTAGGCTGGAACAGCTCCGATTTCGGTATTTATACTTCATCCTATACCTGGTTCAATGTGTTTTTGTTCATGTTGATCTTCAGTGGGATCATACTCGACAAAATGGGAGTAAGGTTTACCGGATTGCTTGCAACCTCCATGATGGCAGTCGGTACAGGGATAAATTACTGGGCTTTGATGCATGTATTTCCTGAGGGGGCTATGATTTTTGGAATAAAAACGCAGGTAATTATTTCTGCTATCGGCTTCGGAATCTTCGGCGTCGGAACGGAAGCCGGAGGTATCACCGTTTCGAAAGCTGTGGTAAAATGGTTCAAAGGCCGTGAAATGGCACTCGCAATGGGCATGCAGATGTCGATAGCACGTTTGGGAACAGCCCTTGCACTTGGGATTGCTCTTCCTCTTGCAAAATCTTATTCTTATTCATCTCCGGTGTTGCTGGCATTCGTATTCATGCTAATAGCCTTGTCTTCATTTGTTATTTACACATTCATGGATAAGAAGCTGGATGCTTCAATAGCACAGAGCGCAAACGGAAAAGCCGAAGATGCTTTTGAACTTAAGGACATTCTGTTCATCATAAAAAACAGAGGATTCTGGTATATCGCTATTCTCTGCGTTTTGTTCTACTCAGCTGTATTCCCGTTTTTGTTTTACGCCACCGACCTGATGATTAACAAATATCATGTCAACCCAAATCTTGCTGGGTCAATTCCGGCGCTGCTTCCTTTTGGAACGATCTTCCTTACTCCTTTATTTGGTACAGTATATGACAAAAAAGGGAAAGGCGCAACTATCATGATAATTGGTTCCTTAATATTGATTTTTGTGCATGGGATGCTCACCATTCCATTCCTGAACGCATGGTGGCTCGCGGCTGCTGTTGTGATTGTTCTTGGAATCGGATTTTCTCTGGTTCCTGCGGCGATGTGGCCTTCTGTACCAAAAATTATTCCTGAAAAACAATTGGGAACAGCATATGCGGTAATTTTCTGGATTCAAAATATAGGATTGTGGATCATACCACTTTTGCTTGGAATAATTCTCAATGCAACCAATCCCGATGTGACACCTAATAAAGTCGCAGTAAAAGAGGCTGTTACCAGCGCATACAAACAGGTACTTTCTGATCAGTCATTTGGGCTCTCAGTCAAGGAAATAACACAGCTTGCCGAGAAGGCCAGCAGCCGGACTATCGACTCGCTCGTACAAAGCACTACATATGAGGCGTCAAAGATATCATCTGCAGATCAGGAAAGCCTTAAAACCAGTATCTCTGCCAGTACTGCTGCAGCGTTGACCGGAATTAATCCCTCCGGTGATAAAGCTAAATTTTACAGGGAAATCGAAGTAAAAACATCAGAGGCCATCTATCCCATAATCGAAAAAACCAGGCTTAACCTCAGATATAATTATTTCTTTGACCTGGTGATGTTTACCTCCTTAAGTATACTTTCGCTGTTGTTTGCATTTCTTCTGAAGGCGGAAGATAAAAAGAAAGGATATGGATTGGAATTACCTAATATCAAAAAATAATTTATCAAAACTATTTTTTGTTTATCTTTGATAAATAAGTTGTAAACAAGCACAAAAAATTATCATATTTTTTGTGCTTGCATTGTAATCCTGTGAAATATGATGTGTAAAAATTTAATTATAGATTGACTCCAGTACATTAATAATTAACCTTTTATATGGGTTCATTACCGGGTAGCGATCCGGTATAAAAACAAATTGAATATTTTGTTGTTAGTTGCAAATGGTAGCATGAGGTTTAGAGGTATCCCTTTTTCATCTTATTTTTTGCGATATGAGAATTCATATAGTTTCCGAAACTCCTTTTATAATGAAAGCCACAGGTGTTCATACAGCTTTCATTGAACATGTAGAATTACTCAGGGAAAAAAATGATGTCGAGGTTGTTGTAAATGATGAAGGAACCGGAGACGTTTTTCATGGCCATACCTATGGCCTTTATTATTTGTGGAAAGGAAGGAAATATAAAGGGAAACGGGTATTTACAGCGCATGTAATACCTGACTCTATAAAAGGTTCGTTGCCGGCCTGGCAACTTTTTATGCCATTTATCAAATTAGGGCTCAGAATTGTCTATTCATATGCAGATGTTTGTATTGCCATATCTCCAATGGTCGAAAAAGCTATCAGGGATACAGGTTCTAAAACGAAAATAGTACGGATTTACAATCCCATCAACACCGACGCCTGGAAAAGGACTGAAGTCAGAAGAAGCAGGGCCAGAAAAAAGTACGGACTGACTGAAAATGAATTTGTTGTTCTGGGTGTTGGACAGTTAACAGGAAGAAAGGGAATTGACGACTTCCTGGATATAGCGGATGCTTTACCCGAAGTTAAATTTTTGTGGGCAGGTGGCAGGCCGTTTGGCAAGTTTTCCGAAGGAATTAGAAGAATTGATAATAGACTGGAAAGCACCGGGAAAAACTTTATTAATGCAGGTCAGGTTGAGCTTGAAGATATGCCTGATATTTATGCGGCTTCTGATCTGATGTTGTTTCCGTCGTATCAGGAGAATTGTCCTCTTGCGCCTCTCGAAGCAGCGGCTTCCGGCATGCCGGTTATCTTCAGGGATATTAAAGAATATAAAACCCTTTATGAAAATCCTTACCTGAAGGCTAAAAATAAAGAAGAATTTATCGCCCTGACAAAAAGAATGATTACTGATAAACAATTCTATAATAACGGACTAAAAATATCCGAAGTGTTGCTTCAACAATTTGACAAAGATTTAATAAGAAATAAACTGATAAGCACTTACCGTTATTTGTTGGCCAACTGGCAGCTAAAGAAAAGTAATACAAGATACTCGGTCCTCGGAGTCGATTGATGCACATCCGTTAGACAGTTTTTACTTTAAAATTTTAATTATATTTTCGACAAATAAATATTTATTATGCCTGAAGATGTAGTATTTTATGTAACCAGGTATGGATATCTGGCAATATTTGTTCTGGTTTTTCTGCAGGAAGTCGGATTCCCGAATCTTTTTCCCAACGAACTTTTGCTGATATTCTCAGGATATTTATCATTCACCAAACTTCTCTTTCTGCCTTTTGTAATACTTACGGCCATGTCTGCTGACTTCATCGCAGCAAACATCCTGTATTTTTTATTCTATAAAACCGGTGGGTACATAATGGAAAAGAAACCTAAATGGATTCCATTGTCATCAAAACTTATCACGCGACTTTCTTCCAAAATAACAAAGAGGGGGAATGTTAACATCTTTATATTCCGGATAACCCCTTTCACACGGGGATATACTTCAGTCATCTCGGGGTTAATTCACATCAAACCAAAGATATTTTTACCGATTATTGTTTTTTCAGGGATTACATGGGCCTGCTTCTGGGTAATTACAGGTCATTTGATTGGCCCGTTCTGGAAACAATTTACACAGAACTCAGGAAGCTTTAAAACTTTTATGCTTTGTCTGCTTGGATTAGGGATTATTATAGTTCTGATAGTCCATTTTATCAGAAAAAGACACGATACATTACCTCAGAAACCCCAATAATACCAGGCACGACAAAATAATAATCGAAACAAATACCACTACCATTGAGATCTCAATGAACGGATTTCCGCCTGAATCTGAATGATTGTGGGTAGCATTTTGAACATTTTCGCCCATCTGTATTGAATTTTGATATTGCTGTATTCAATACATAAACAAATATATAGACAGGAAGTTGCGATGATCTTATGTGCTTTGTAGTTATTAATCAGATAATCCTGACTACTACTATTACCAGCACTAAGAATGCTGATGAAATAATCGCCACAGGTTTCCAATTGAAATCGGCTAATGATTTGAGGCCCGGAACAAGTTTGGACGAGAAAATCCCGATAATCGTGAATTTGACACCCTGACAAACTAAAGTGGATACAATAAAGACTACAAGGTTTATACCGAAGGCACCTGCTGCGGACGAAAACATTCCATAAGGCAAGGGTGTAACTGTCGCAACTCCTAATATCCAATAGTCCCATTTGGCATATAAATTATGGACTTTATCATAAACTTCATGCGAAAATCCCGGAATATGGTGTCAAAAGGAACTGAGCCATAGCGGTAAATTCTCCGTCGGGTTTGATCCATGCAAAATGTCCGATGAAATATCCTGCAACTGCACCCAGTACAGTACCTGATACAACATAAACAATTTGCCGGACCACCTTTTTTGTGTTCAGCAAAATTAGAATCAGAAAAATTGATGTAACTGGCAATGGTAAGAACGAGGCGTCAGCAAATGCGAATAAAAACAATACTAATGAACCCCATTTTGTTGCTGCTATATCAGAAACCCATACGTTAAACTTCTTAAACCAGATTTTCATTAATCATTCCCTTGTCCGCCACAAAAACCCACGACCATTTTTATTAATCAGTAATGATTTTGAAGCTTTTAAATAAAATTTATAACTCTTTGAAGGGATCAAAGATAACGGCTACATCTCAACTATGTATTAAAACTAAGTTAAGATTTTGTTAAGAAATAATTAGAAGGATGGCCAAGGTCTGTTAACAAGATCAATGACAGAGATTTACTGTGGTTGCTAGGTGCTCGTTGCTGGGTGCTTGTTGCTGGGTACATAGTACTGGATTCTTAACGGGCACCGGGTACCGAGCACCAAGTACCGAGTACCGAACACCGAGTACCCAGCACCCAGATTATGCCATCTTAATCAGAATCGCCTTCAGGGTATCGGTCACATCCTCTTCTTCATCAACGCAGCGTTCGAGTATCTCAAGGATTTTGTTATTTTTGATCAGTTCCTTTGGATCTTCTTCTTTCTCAAATAGTTCCTGCACACCTGTAAAATAAAGTTCATCTGCTTTGTGTTCGATAGCAGTTACAATTCCACAGGCACGGCTGATCTTTTCTTTATTTGCTACCGGATCTTTCAGACAGTGGATCGCAGTGGCAACTTCCTTTGCTCCTTCATAAACCAGATTTGCCATTTCCTTATAAATTGGCATCATCTTTTTTGGACGATACAGGCATATACGCCGTGCAATCCCGTTTATTGAATCCACAACATCATCAATATGTGCTGTAAGTTCGTGGATATCCTCCCTGTCAAAAGGAGTTATAAATGATTTGTTTAGTTGTTCATAGGTTTTATTTGTGATCTCATCGCCTAAATGCTCAACATCTTTTATTTGTTTGAAAAGTCTTTCATGTACTTCAATATCTGAACTGTTGAAAAGTTCTTTCAGAAGTTCTGCTGCTTTAACAAGATTCTGAGCATCACTTTCAAACAGTGGAAAGAAGGAATGATCTTTGGGAACAAAAAATTTTAAAAATGCTGTCTATATTCATGATGATCAATTTTTATTTATTTAACTAGGATGTTAAAGTATCAGATTAAGAAAATGGAACATCAGAGCGCCAACCATAGCAGAAACAGGAATTGTTAGTATCCAGGCCCAGAAAATTCTTAGAGATACTCCCCACTTCACAGCTGACACACCTTTTCTTGCACCGGCACCCATGATAGCTCCGGTAATAACATGAGTTGTACTGACGGGGATTCCGAAATGTGTTGCTCCAAAAAGAGTAATTGCACCAGCATGATTCGGCGCAAAATCCCTCAAAAGGTTTTAGCTTGGTAATTTTTTGTCCCATTGTTTTTACAATTCGCCATCCCCCCAATAAGGTACCAAAAGCAATTGCAGCCTGGCATGAAAGTACAACCCACAACGGAATCGGATCATTTTTTGTCGCAAGTCCTGTAATAATCAGTGCAACCCATATTATACCCATCGATTTTTGAGCATCATTTCCTCCATGACCAAGACTAAAAGATGCGGCTGATAATAGTTGAAGCCGTCGAAAGTGCTTATCTATCCCGGATGGGGAATGATTTCTTGCCAGATAAATTACAATAGCTGAAATGAAGAAAGACATAACCATCCCCAAAACTGGCGCTATAACAATAAAAATGACAATTTTTATAACCGCAGGCATCATTACAGAACCCCAACCCGAACTGGCGACAGCTGCCCCAACTAATCCTCCAACCAGTGTATGAGAGGAACTTGAAGGAAGTCCCAGCCACCATGTGACAAGATTCCAGGTAATTGCGGCAACCAGCGCAGCAGCAATAACAGTAAGATTTATTACATCAGGATTGGACAACATTACCCATTGTTGTGGCCACCTTTAATTTAAACACCAGGAAAGCTACAAAATTAAAGAAAGCAGCCATCAAAACTGCCGCCAATGGCGAAAGAACTTTAGTAGAAACAACTGTTGCAATCGAATTGGCAGAATCGTGAAACCCATTGATAAAGTCAAAGATTATAACCAGCGCAACAACAATATAAAGGAAGGTCATTGTGTAGAATTTATTAACTTTTTTGTAATATCTTAGAAATTATCAATGAAAAAAAATGTTAAGTAGCTAATATATTTGTTGTTACATTTTAAAAATAATTTTGATCAGGCTCTGGCAATGTAACGAAATTGTTACAGAATTCAAATGAACCATGTTGTTAAGTTTTTGTTACATTTTGAAGTTTCAATGTTCATCGTTATTTAATCATTGTTTTTATGTTGCATTTATCTTATTTTTATAAATATTAACTGAAATTAAAACTGATTTATATGAGCCACATCCGCGATCTCGAGCCTAAGCAATTATGGAATTATTTCCATGAGATTACCCAGATACCCCGTCCTTCAAAAAGTGAACAGGGAATGATAGAGTACATGAAGGAGTTTGGTAAAAAGAATAATCTTGAGACTATTGTTGATAAAGTAGGGAATGTAATCATTCGGAAACCTGCAACAAAGGGAATGGAAAACAGAAAAGGTGTGATTTTTCAGACACATCTCGATATGGTGCCTCAAAAGAACAGCGATAAAAAACATGATTTTAAAAAAGATCCTATTGAAACAATTGTTGATGGTGAATGGGTAAGGGCGAATGGAACAACTCTTGGAGCAGATAATGGTATCGGTGTGGCATCAACAATGGCTGTTCTTGCTTCAAAAGAGATTAAACACGGTCCCGTAGAGGCTCTTTTTACAATAGACGAAGAAACAGGAATGACAGGGGTATTCGGACTCGAAAAGGGACTCCTTAAAGGTGATATACTCATGAATCTCGACTCTGAGGACGAAGGCGAGCTTTATGTTGGTTGTGCCGGTGGCATTGATGTTTCCGCTATTAAAAATTATGCAGAAGAAAAATCTCCCGGCGGAATGGTTGCTTATAAAGTTATTGCAAAAGGATTAAAAGGGGGTCACTCGGGAGTTGATATTGCATTAGGACGTGCAAATTCCAATAAAATAATGTTCCGGTTTTTGATGCAGGCAGAATCTGATTTTGGGATCAGACTTTCCGAAGCTGAAGGCGGGAATCTTCGGAACGCAATACCGCGTGAATCATATTCAATCCTTCTGGTACCCGAGATCAAAGCCAAGGATTTTGAGAAATTTGTTCAGGGTTATGAAAAGATGTACAGATCTGAGTTTGCTGAGACTGAACCTGATCTGTCATTTACATGTGAGAAAGTTACAGTACCTGCCAAGGTTATGAATGCAGGTGATCAATACAGAATAATCCGGGCAGTATTCGTTTGTCCCAACGGAGTGGTAAGAATGAGTCAGGCAATGAAAGGCCTGGTGGAGACATCAAATAATATTGCAATCGTAAAATGCATGAACGGGAAATTTGAGGCTTATAACCTTTGCCGGAGCTCGGTTGATTCAGCTAAGGAAGCCACTGCGTGGAAGATAGCAGCTGCATTTCATCTAATAAATGCTGATGTTAAACTTGAAGGAGCATATCCCGGATGGAAACCAAATGTGAATTCACCCATTCTGAAGACGATGAGCAAAGTATACAATGATATGTACGGAAAAGTTCCTGCTATAAAAGCCATTCATGCCGGTTTGGAATGTGGATTGATTGGTGGTGTATACAAGAACTTGGATATGATTTCTTTTGGTCCGACGATCCGCTATCCGCATTCCCCTGACGAGAAGGTCGAAATTGCATCGGTTAAGAAATTCTGGGATTTTCTTGTAGAAACATTGAATCATATTCCGGTAAAGAACTAACGCTCTTGCAGACCCCCTGTTAAATCAATTAACCGCAAAGGTCGCAAAGAATTTACGCAAAGGTCGCAAAGGATTGAATTATAATATTTTGACTTTGCGTACTTTGCACCAACTTTGCGTACTTTGCGGTTAAAAAGAGGGAGGGCTATCTACCCAGTGTATCTCGCCATATGTGCAAGAAAAAGATCTTTCCTGTTCCTTGAAATCGGTATCTGGGATCCATCTGTCATTTCTATATAACCTCCATCATGACGAATAAATTTCTTTACGAAATCGAGGTTGATCAGATGTGAATTATGTGGCCTGAAAAAATTCCGGTCATTCAGCAGATCCTGAAATTCCTTAAGATGCCTTGAGACAAGTATTTTATGCCTGTCAACAATATAAAACCATGAATAACTCCTGTCCGCTTCAATCCTGATTATTTCCTTTGGATTCAGATATTCCCTTCCGTCAGATGTGGGAATAACCAGTCGGGTAGGACGGGTGGTGCGGAGATTTTCCAAAAGGATTTCATAATTATCATTTCCCGGAGATGTGCTTGTTGAACGTTTATATACAACCCGGTTAACTGATTCAATAAATTCGTTAATGTTAATTGGTTTAAGTATATAATCCACAGCGCTGAATTTGATGGCCTGAATTGCATAATGATTGAAAGCTGTTATAAAAATAACATCAAAGTTTTTTTCCGGGAAATGTTTCAGAAGTTCAAATCCCGTTCCATTGGGCATTTCAACATCAAGAAAAATGAGATCGGGTTTAATTTCGTTTATAAGATTAATTCCTTCTTTAACGTTATTTGCTTTTCCGCAAATATCCAGATCGGGACAATACTCCGTCGCTATAGAGGAGATAAAATCCACGGCATCGGGTTCGTCATCAATAACAGCCGTTATTAGCTTCCGCTTCATGTCAGTATAGGTATTTGAATCTCCACAAGTGTGCCTTCAGGTTCTCCATTAATATTCTTAAGGTCGGTATAAATAGTTTTCAGACTTGTCCCATAGAGTGCATTAACCAAATCAAGCCGCGATGAAACTATTTGTGTGCCAAGCGAATTATGATTGTTTTGTCCGTTCTTTTTCTTCTCCTGTGATGCTTCCCGTCCGATACCATTGTCTTCTATTGTACACGAAATATATTCATTTTCAAGCTTGAGATTAATTTTAACAAGACCCTTACCCTGGATTGGCATAAGTCCATGGCTGATAGAATTCTCAACATACGGTTGTATCAGCATTGTAGGTACTTTATAAAGGAGAGTGTCTATCTCTTCATCCACCTTTATTTCATAGTCAAATTTATCCTTGAACCTTATCATCTCCAGTTCAAGATATAGTTTTAATGCTTCAAGTTCATCTCTGAGTGAAATTGAGGTATGCTGAGAATTTTCAAGAACTTTTCGCATAAGGCTCGAAAACTTGGTCAGATAATTATTTGTTGCCAGCTTGTCATGCTGGTACATATAATACTGGATTGAGTTAAGGGTATTGAAAATGAAATGCGGGTTCATCTGCTGGCGGAGATTAGCCTGAGTGATTTCGGCAATTTTCCTGTTCATTTCACTGATCTTACGTTTTGCATTTATTTTTGACCGGCTGAAAAGCAGTATCCCGATTGCAATTGATAATATGAATAACGCTGTGTAACTATAAATCAGAACTTTCTGGTTGCTTAACTTTAATGAGAGTAACTGCATCTCTTTATTATGTGTGTCAGCATCATAACGGATCTTTGCTTCAGCAAGTCCAAGCCTGTTAGACACAGACAAAAATTCTTCGCTATACTTATTGTACAGGATATAAGTTTTAAAAGCATTTCCGGTATCCTTCTTTTGAATATACATGTCGCTCATATCCTTGTAAACCCAACTAAGGTTAAATGAAATCTGTTTTTTATCGTTCGATAACATTACCTGTGCAATAGATTTATTGTAGTAATCGAGCGCTTTTTGCACATTGCCCAGGTCGCGATTAATCGTACCAAGATTCCCGAATGCATTAGCTGCTGTACTGTAGTTTCTTGAAGGGACACTGAATTTAAGCGATCTGGTATATGATTTTATGGCAAGGTCGTATTTCTTTTCCAGATAGAAGTTCCAACCCATATTAGCTGATGTCAAAGCTGAAAAAGATGTGTCTTTTCTTATCAGCGAAAGATCAAAACATCGGCTTAACATCGAATCGGCTCTGTTGAAATTCCTTTCCTTCTCAGTATATAGGGAGCCCAACCTGTATAAACCATCTTCCAATGCTAAGGTATCCTTTTCTCTGAGGCCATTATTAATAAGCAATTGCAATGTTCTCTTGTAATTTTTTGTATCATCAATTGTATTATATACATCTGCCATGCCATCATAAGCTTTTCCTGTATACCTTTTTAGTTTATTCTTACCAGCAATTGAGATCGCCTCACTAAAGTTTTCGATGCTTTCGTTGAAGAAACCGATCCTAAGACTATACTTACCCATGAAAATTAAAGTTTTTACCTGTACTTCATAGTCTTTTGTATTCTTTGAAAGCTTCAGCCCAATCGATGCTTCCTGTGATGAATTGTTAAAATCCTCGCTCATAAACAAATATTCTGCACGGGCCAGATGCAGAAGAGCAGGCAATTCCATATTTTCTTTTCTGCAGATAGTTTCTGCCGAATCGATATATGATTTCATAAACTGCAGTCCTCCGGGCTTACTGCCATATACTCGGGCATTGTTGATGAAATAGAATAATCTTGATGAATCTTTATCCTGGCTGGCATTGCCCGTAATGACACTTGCAGATGCACTTGTTCCGTGTGTCATTTCAATACACAGGAAGATAAAGATAACTGTTAGTATATTGGGCTTCATATCATTAATGAAAAGTAAAAATACACGAAATAAAAGTAATTGGAATGAAACCAAAATAAATTTTCACTATAATCTGACCGGTTTAACAGAGGCAAAATTAGTTCCGTTACTCGAAAAAACCGGATTTTAATTTACAAACGGGCGTTTTGAGTTTACAATTGACATAAAAATTCAAAGAACAAATATTACACTTTAGCCATGCGTTTTTTGTCTTTCAATAATAAAGTTACAGAGGGGGACTATAATAATTGTAACAAAATATACAAATGGCATAGTTCAATTTGCCAAAGTATATGTATGGAAATAGGAGAAAAGAGAAATAGATGGAAATAGACTGCAAGACTGCACGACAGCATGACCGCAAGACCGCATAAGTCTAGAGCTTTATCTCCAGAAGTATGTCATCCTTCATCACATTGGAATTTGGTTTGGCCAGCACTTTGACAACAGTACCGTTCACAGGAGAGATTAATTCATTCTGCATTTTCATAGCTTCAAGGATGATAAGTGGTTCTCCTCTCAGAACTGCTGTGCCTTCTCTTACCAGAACATCTATTATTTTGCCGGGCATGGGCGCTTTTATTGTTTCTTGTTCTATTTTTCCACGTTTCGAGTCAATCACTTTCATCCTTTTTAAAGAGAAAGGTGTCTCTACCGTGAAAGTATAGCTGATGTCATTAAAAAGGATTTCATATTTATTCTGACTTGAACGAATAATCTCCACCGGATATTTCCTGTTTTTCCAGAGTATATACGTGCCGTATTTTTCATCAGATTTAAGCTTTACATCATAATCCCTTTTGCCAATACGGATGGTATGTTTTAAGGGAAGCGAAAAGCTGTACTTTCTCTTTTCGGAAGATAACGCGTATAATTTATTTATGTGAAGTTTATCGTTCACCATAGTAGCAGCCTGATTAAAATTGATTTATTCGTTTGTTTAAAAGCCATGGACTCATTACCTTACCGTGTTCGAAATTTACATTTATGCTATCGTCATTAAGGTTTTCTTCAATAAAAAGCTTTGTTGCGAGCCATGCTGCAAGCATCTCTTCATACTCACTGTTCAGGTAGTATTTTTCAAGATCTTTTTCAATAAATGCAGTTGTAAAGGTTCCGTCCTGGAATTTCTGATGCCGCACCAGCATACGAAAGAAGGGCAGGGTCGTTTTGGTTCCCTTTATCCATACTTTATCGAGCGCCATTTTGCAGTTTTTTATTGCATCTTTCCTGTCTTTGCCTTTTACAATCAGTTTTGCGATCATTGAATCATAGCTTGCAACAATTGACGATCCCGCCATGACACCGGTATCAACCCTAACATTCTGGTCAACAGGCATATGGAGATTTTCAATTTTCCCCGGATCAGGAGCGAAACCAGCCTGAACATCCTCTGCATTTATCCTGCATTCAATTGCCCAGCCATTTAATCTAATGTCTTTTTGTTTGAATGCAAGTTCTTCACCATTGGCAATCCTTATCTGCTGCTCAATCAAATCCAATCCTGTGATGATCTCCGTTACCGGATGTTCAACCTGAATCCTAGTATTCATTTCCATGAAATAGAAATTCTTGTCAGAGTCGAGAAGGAATTCCACCGTACCTGCCGAATGATAATTCACTGCCCGTGCAATTTCGACGGCAATTTCTCCCATTTTTTTCCGAAGTTTCTCATCAAGCGCTCCTGACGGGGCCTCTTCGAGTAGCTTCTGATGCTTACGTTGAATTGAACATTCGCGTTCTCCAAGGTGTACTATATTACCCTTTGTGTCTCCAAGTATCTGAAATTCAATATGTTTTGGATTTTCTATGTATTTTTCGACAAAAACTGAAGGATCGTGGAATGCTATTTCAGCTTCCTTGCTGGCAATGATAAACATCTTCTCCATCTCTTCAGATTTCCGCACGATCCGCATGCCGCGCCCGCCTCCACCTGAAGCTGCTTTAATGATAACCGGATAACCAATTTTTTCTGCTATTACAACTGCTTCCTCCTCATTGGCTATGTTTCCTTCACTTCCCATTGCCATAGGAATCCCGCTTGTAAGAGCAATTTTCCGGGCAATAGTCTTATTCCCCATTTTATAGATTGCTTCAGGAGAGGGACCGATATATATTATCTTATTGTCGAGACATTTCTGCGCAAAATAGGCGTTTTCTGCAAGGAATCCATAGCCAGGGTGAATAGCATTGGCATTCGTTTTTCCAGCTATCTCAATCAATTTCTCAATATTAAGAAATATAGGAATTTCTGAAGCATCCTCAGTATTATCAAATATAACATCTGCTGATGAGAGATACATTGCGTTAGGTTCGACAGCGGTTTTTATTGCTACGGTCTCAATTTTCATCAACCTCGCTGTCTTCATAATCCTTACAGCAATCTCGCCCCGGTTCGCAATTAGAATTCTCTTTATCTTCATCAAATTTATTTTAAATTTTGAGTATCAATTTTACCCTTATAAGGGCATATTCCCATGTTTCCTTGCAGGCACTTTTACCCATTTATTGTTCAGGGCATTGAGCGCTGATATGATTTTCTTACGAGTCACCGCAGGATCAATTACCTCATCGATGTATCCGCTTTCATCTGCGATAAATGGATTTGCTATCTTATCGCGGTATTTTTTTACAAGCTCTTTTTTAAGTTCAACAGGATTTTTTGATTCTGCAAGCTCTTTCCTGTAGAGAATAGCGACTGCTCCGTCGGGACCCATTACTGCAATTTCTGCAGAAGGCCAGGCGTAGCTGAAATCACCACCAAGATTCTTGCTGTTCATAACAATAAATGCCCCGCCATAAGCTTTGCGGAGGATGATTGTGATCTTTGGTACAGTAGCTTCACTGTAAGCAAAGAGTAATTTTGCCCCGTGTCTAATAATTCCTGCATGTTCCTGATCAACACCGGGAAGAAATCCAGGAACATCTTCAAAAGTCAGTATCGGAATATTAAAAGCATCGCAAAATCTTATAAACCTTGCACCCTTGGTTGACGAATCAATATCCAGCACTCCCGCAAGAACTTTAGGCTGATTGGCCACAATACCGATTGTTTTACCGGTAAGCCTGGCAAATCCTGTTACGAGGCTTGCGCCGAAGAGCTCTGATGTTTCAAAAAAACTGTTTCTGTCAACAATCTGGGATATTATGTCTTTAACATCATACGCTTTGTTGGGGTCTTCGGGGATAATGTCACGGAGCTTTTCATTTATTTCACCTATAGTGCCATCATCGCTAACAATGGGAGGGTTTTCAACATTATTTGATGGGAGATATGAGAGAAATTTTTTAAGAGCAAGGATAGTATTTTCCTCATCGTCATAGATCATATGTGCCACACCGCTTTTTCGAGCATGAACTTCAGCTCCGCCAAGACCTTCTGAGGTTACATCTTCATTTAGCACCTCTTTTACAACATTGGGTCCGGTAACGAACATGTAACTGGTATGATTTACCATAAAGACAAAATCGGTAAGCGCCGGAGAATAGACAGCTCCACCAGCTGCCGGTCCCATTATGACAGAGATTTGAGGTATTATACCAGAGGAATGAATAATATTCTGAAAGATACCTGCATATCCGCTCAGGCTGGCCACACCTTCCTGAATCCTTGCACCACCGGAATCTATAAGGGCAATTATGGGAGAACCCATTTTCAGGGCCATTTCCTGGATCTTGGCGATCTTCTTTGCATGAACGATCCCAAGCGATCCTCCCATTATTGTGAAATCCTGGGCATAAGCGAATATCAATCTTCCGTTAACTTTTCCATGTCCCACAATTACTCCGTCACCATATGATCTTTCAACTTTCCCGAATTCAACAGGCTGATCAGCCGGCGTTACAAATGCATCGATCTCTTCAAATGTATTTTTGTCAAAGAGGAGGTTAATACGTTCATGGGCGGTAAGCTTGCCTTTTGAATGTTGCTTTTCAGCTTGTTTGGGACTGTATTGCTTTTCAATAGCCGACTGACGCTCAATAAAGGCTTTATAATACTTACCAGATAACTCCATTCCTTGAATAATTTAAGGTATCAAAAATAGACAATCTCGCGTTAATTGCAAAAATCCTTCGACCGCATTAATGCTTAATTTTGTAAGTAATAGATAACCAATAATATAGATACTTGGAAATTTCGACTGTTGGTTTTATTGATCACCCAGCACCCAGCACCCAATACCCAGCACCCAGAAATACCCAGCACCCAGCACCTATTCCGGCTTAAACAGCCCTTCAGCATTTGATCCCAACAATCCTGCCTTTACAACAACATCGCTGGCAGGTTTTAGCTTTTTGATCATTTTTTCGGATAGGACCGGATAATGACGTATGTTTTCAAGTTTATCTCCGATATATTCAAGGTCATCGTCAGTCGTTTGCCATTTGCGGCTATTATATATTGTCAGGTCGAGCGGGATTGAATAAGATCGCAACGATTTATAGCCGTTCATATTAAAATAGAAATCAAAATATGACATGATGAGCTCACGAAGATTCCGATAAACCGGCTCCCTGTATCTTAGCGTTGTAAAATTTGACTTACCGATTGAACCCCAGAAACCTCCTTCTTTAAAAACAGCCAGGACATGATCGTCATCGTTTTGAGATTTCATGTCAACAAGCAAAGGTTTGTATCCATTGAACTGCAGAGCTGCTGCTGCAAATAATGCGCCTTCAAAACAGTGAGCAGATCTTTTCTTTATCACCCGGCGCGGTGATTTGCATTCATAATTTGGATTATAATCTACAGTATCGAGAAAAGCCTGAATTTTATCAGCATCATTTAACGTTTTCAGAAATGCTGTCTCTTCTTTTGTCCAGTCCATTACAGTTTTATTGTTTGTAGCTTAATTTACCACGGAGTTACACAGAATTTTTATCGAGTTTCACGGAGTTTTAAAAAATCAATTGTCTTAAAAACTGTTCACTGTTTACTGTTCTTTGTTCACTGTTCTTCCTCTCACCTCACACCTCACACCTCACACCTCGCACCTCACGCCCTCGTCAGCCTCCTTATAATTCTCTGCATCTCTCCATACTGCTCCTCCATGCTCATAACAAGTCTGAGCTGAGCCCTGGTTCGCTGAAGATTATGCAGCTTATTGTGAATTTTAAAGTAATTATCACCATCAATATAATCGGTCAGAAAACGAACAGCAATGGTGTACGTAATCAGACGCGGAGCGAAGGCAAGGTATTCTATTTCAGTGTCATTCAATGTTTCAATAGTTTCGGAAAGATAACCTTCTGAATATGCTTTGAAGAGATTTATATCCATTTTAACCTTTGTAAGATCATCTTCATCTTCAGAAGCAGTATTTGCAGCCGTTCTGATAGCATCGCCGAAGTCATAGTGAACATACCCCGGCATAACGGTGTCGAGATCAATCACACACAAAGCTTTATTATCCTCATCGAGCAGGATATTATTGAATTTAGTGTCATTATGCGTGATTCGTACTGGTATTTTGCCTTCTTTTCCTAACCTTAGAATTATTTTCATTTCATCAGTCCTTCTGAGGATCTGATCGATTTCTTCCTTAACAGAGTCAACGCGGCTGACAGGATTTTCCTTTACTTTTGTTAAAAAAGCCTCAAGTCGTTTTTCGATATTGTGGAATGCCGGAATTGTTTCATACAATGGTCCTCCGGGCATGTCTGAAAGCATTGCCTGAAAACGGCCGATTGCTTTTCCCCCTTCGAAAGCTTTATCAGGACTGTCAACAACATTGAAGGAATGATGGTTAGAAATGAAAATATACATCCTCCAGAAGTTACCATCATTATCAACAATCCAGGTTTTCCCTTCTTTTGAAGGAATCAGCTGAAGGCATTCTCTTTTAATATCTGAACCAGGTATGGCGCTGAGCTTTTTTCGGAGATGAATTGTTACCCGCTCAATATTGTGCTGAAGTTCAGGGATATTCTTAAATATTCTGTTGTTAAGTCTCTGGATTATATAATCATCTTTTTCCGCCTCAGCAGTCTCTATTCTGAAGGTATCATGAATATGTCCGCTGCCGTAGGGTTCTCCTTTTAGGAAAGTACCATCAGCTTCGAAGTACTCAAATATTTCCTTCAGATCATTCGCCATATTATTTCCCCGCTTTGTGTCCTATAAAAGCGTAATACATTATAATAAGATATGCAGGAACGCAGATCCAGTATGCAGATTGTGTTGAAAAAATGTCAGCAAGTTTCCCGTATAAAAGAGGCAATATAGCGCCCCCTGCAATAGCCATGATGATCATTGCTGAAGCAGTTTTTGTAAACCGTCCCAGACCATTTATTGTCATTGGCCATAATGCCGGCCACATCAGGGAATTTGCCAGACCCATTAAAGCTACAAAAAGAACTGTCAAAGGCAAAACAAGTTTTAATGGTGAAAAGGTGACTATATCAATAAATGGAACGGTGAAAGTCAGATGAGCCGGGCTTATGATTGCCGCAAGAGCAAAAATAACTCCGAGAATCGCGCAAATTTTCAAAGCGGTAACTTGTTTAATATACTTTGGTATAAATATTATCCCTAAAAGATAACCCACAATCATGCTCATAAGTGTGAGCGATGTGAAGTATTTTGCTGAACTCATAGCTATTCCAAGTGATTGACCGTATCTTATTATGGTATCACCTGCAATAACTTCAACTCCCACATAAAAGAAAAATGTTATTACACCGATAATAAGATGAGGGAACTGCCATACGCTTGTTTTATTAAGGTTTGATTCGGTGCTTGCAGCATCTTCAGCATCTGTGTCAATTTCGGGTAGATGGGCAAACCGGAGTAATAATCCCAATAAGACAAGAATGACAGACATCACAATATATGGAAAGATAACCCTGGCAGCCAGCTCGTCAAGCAATACAGCTTTGGAAGCAGCGTCAGCAGCCTGAGCAAGTTTTTGTTCAAGAATATTTGCGTCTTTTAAGATAATGCTGGCAAGAATAATAGGAGCAAGAACTCCGGCAAATTTATTGGCTATGCCCATAATACTTATCCTCTTTGCAGCACTCTCCGGCGGTCCGATTATTGTGATATAAGGATTAGAAGCAGTTTGCAGCAGCGCCAAACCGGTTCCTTCAACGAATAAACCAAGAAGAAAAAGGCCGAAAGTCCGGGTCATTGCTGCCGGGATAAATATCAGTGCGCCCACAGCCATAATCCATAAACCAACTGTCATTCCATTTTTGAAACCGGTCTTTTTTAGCAGTGCTGAAGAAGGTAATGCCATTACCAGATAGGATATATAAAATGCAGATGTGACAAAATATGCCTGAAAATTATTCAGCTCGCACGCTGTTTTAAGAAATGGAATGAGAATTCCGTTTAGCCAGGTTACAAATCCGAAAATGAAGAAGAACAGTCCGATAATTGAAACTGAAAAGATATAATCTTTTCTGCTGATAGCGCTGGTAGGGTTACTGGAAGTCATGATTATGGGTTTAATTTTAATAAAGTATGTACTGAAGCTTTCAAAACTAATCTTTTTATGTGATGGATGCAAGAAAAAATATATTTGTTTTTTTAGTTCAAAAGCGATAGAACTAACCAGGAAATAAATTAAATTTGTAAGATAAAGGCTAGTGGATTAAGTCACCTTTTACGCCTTTGAGCCATTACGCCATTATACCGTTGCAACCTTAATCGTTGAGGAATCATGTTAGTTCAGGAAAAGAAAATGCGGGAGACAATTGAAGAAACCGGCAAAGTTTTTGAAAAATTTGGCCTGACGCCAATGCAGGGCAGGATAATTTCATATTTTACTGTCAGCGATCCCCCTGAAAAAACCTTTGATGAACTGGTGAGATATTTTAAAGCCAGCAAAAGCTCGGTAAGCAATTCCTTGAATTTTCTTTTGCAAAACAAACTAATTGATTACAAGACATTTCCATCTGACAGAAAAAGATATTTTTTTATTACTGATTCATTTTTCAGGGTATATTTTAAAAGAGTACTCGAGAATGTGGCTGAATTGAAAGAATATGCATACAGAACTGTCTCAATGCGGTCTCCTGAATATCCGTTGGCCAGCGAAAAGATCCTGAAATGGATAGAAAATGCCAACAAGTTTCAGGAATCTCTCGAAAATACTATGGAAACGATTCAGAATGAATAACTTCGTCGAGCTCGCAGTATTTAGTTCGTAAGTAAAGATTAAGACTAGTTTCTGCTCGGTTTTTTTTGGAAGATTGGCTTCAATAAGAGGGGAAACTAATGCAAATTTTACTTATTATTCTTACCCGATATTTCTCTTGATTTTATTCCCAGGTAGCCTCCATGATGCCTTTTTGCATAATCATCGGCATTAAAGTTTATTTTGGTCATCAGCAAAACAACGAGTGCATCACCAATGACGGTCATCATCGTCGTGGATGTAGTGGGTGTTAATCCAAGTATACAGACTTCTTCCGGCGCTCCTGTCAGTATAAAACAATCTGCTTTAAGAGCCAACGGACTGTCCTGGTTGCTTGTTATTACAATTACCGGTATTTGAGGATAAAGGTTGTTTTTCAGATCGATAAGTTCGATGATCTCCCGTGTTTTTCCGGAATTGGATATTGCCAGAAGAACATCGTTTTCCTGCAGAATACCCAGATCACCATGCTGTGCTTCGCTGGGATGAAGAAAAATCGAAGGCGTTCCTGTTGAGCTGAAAGTGGTTGCAATATTGTGGGCAATCTGGCCGGCTTTACCCATTCCGCTTGTCACCAGTTTCCCGTTCATTTCATGAACATGTTTAAAAATAATCTCAACAGCTGCCTCAAAGTTTTCAGAAACAGGTATATTTTCAATGGCGGCTGCCTCTCTTTTAAATATTTCCCTTACTTTTTCTATCATACAGTAAATTATGCTAGCCCAAAGTTATCAATAATTATTTCTCTGCAATTCCGGTCAGAATTTTTTCCGCTCTCCGATTTGCATTTTCACATCCGGTGATCAGACGCATGAATATAATAAAAGATGCATTTAAGTAAAGAAAATATTTCTGCTATTTTTGTAAAACATCAATGTTGACAAAACGATGCTTAATCATGCAGCCGCGATAGGGATCGATATCGGACGGAATGCGATCAGAATTGCCATTGTAAGAATACATGGTGAGGTCATTTCGGCAAAATTGTATCCGCTGAATTCTGTTCAGACAAGGGATTATCTAATCTCCAGTATCCTCGAAGCAATAAGAGATATAAGACAATCAGTGGCCACTGACGGAATTAATCCGATATGCATCGGAACGGCTGCCAAAGGATTCATCGACCATGCTTCAGGTATCGTGTTAGGACCTGATCAGGGTATTAAAGACTGGGTTAATGTTCCGCTTGCGAAGATAATAAACCAGGAAACAGGCTTACCGGCATATGTAGGGAATGATGCCAATATGATGACGATTGCCGAACACAGGTTTGGCGCTGCGAAAGGCTACAACAATATAGTTTTTGTTGCTCTTCGTACCGGTATCGGTGGTGGAATCATAATAAACGGGAAGCTTTACAGGGGGATGAACAATGCCGGCGGGGAAGTAGGTCAGATGATTATTAATTTTGAGAAGGAAACAAGTGATAAGGGAATCAGAGGTTCCTATGAACAATTTGCTTCTGCTTCAGCCATCATGAGAAGATACCGTGAAGAGAAAGGAGAGGCAAAAAATGTAACTTGTCGCGAAATATTTGAATTGAGCTATAACAATGATCCGTTAGCTGTTAAGCTGGTAAAGGAGAATGCAGCATTGGTAGGAATAGGATTGGCTAACCTTATTACAATCTTTGCGCCTGAAATAATTGTTTTGGGAGGAGGGATGTCTGAAGCAAAAGACATTTATTTACAGATGATTAAAGAAAGCGCCTTTGCTAATTCACTGGAAAATTGCCGTTCACAGGTGAAAATTGAAAGAGCGCATCTCGGATCAAAAGCTTCTCTGCTTGGGAGCGCTTACTATGGAATGACTCGTTTAGCCGGAAAAAACATCTAGTTTGAGGTATTCAGATCTCGTATAAGAAAAACGGAAACTGAAAACCTGCTCTGGTTAATATCGATCTTGCTACGTTATATATTTTAACACCTCCCGGAGCTTCACCCTCGAATGAGCCTTTATGTGCATGACCATGGAACGCAACTGCCACTTTTCTTCTTGTCAATGGTTCAGCCAGACGCGAGGAGCCCAGAAACGGCCACACTGTTTCAGGTTCGCCTTTTACCGTAGCTGAAACAGGTGAATAGTGAAGAAGCGCAACTTTTTTAATGTTTTCATTTTCCTCATCTAACCTCGATAGCGCCCTGTCAAGATTCAGGGCTTCATCAACTGCTTCCTTTACAAATATTTTAATGGCATCTTCACCGAATTTTGAAAGCATATTGGCATCAAAGCCGCCGCCAAAGCCCTTTACACCGGCAAAACCAATATTATTTATTACAGTCGCCTCACCGTCGAGTATTCGTACTTTTTCGTTCTGCAGCATCTGACGGATAACCTTTTGCCTTCCTTTTTCAAAGTCGTGATTCCCCAAAACTGCAAGGATCGGGATAGTACAGTTCTTAATATCTTCATTAAGAACCCTGGCTTCATTTTCATCACCAGTATCAGTAAGGTCGCCGCATATCAGAAGCACATCAGCTTTTCTCGATACTTCTTTGAAATATTCAACCCATTTCCCTTTTTCGGATTCCCGCACGTGCAGGTCTGCTACTGCGGCAATACGGAGTTTTACGTCATCTGCCATCCGCCTAAATTGTTGTTATTGTGAGCGCTTTATAGTTCCATTGTTTTATGTCTATTGCATATTGTGTCTGATCGATTAATGGTCCGCGGCAAACCTTATATGAAGTTTCCGGGAGCTCATATTGCTCAATGGCACGCCTGATGAGCTCATCGAAAAGCCATTTTGGTATTATTTCAGGATAATCGGCAGGATAAACAAATTGAAAAAGAAGTATTTGTGCCAAAAGAATATGCCAGTGTTGGTCCAATCGGTCAAGGAGCCTTTTCCAATCGATCATTTTTCCAATCTTCAGAAACACATGATTGATATCTGCACCATCAAATCGCTCCCTGTTCTGCACATAGCTTTTAAGCCAGATTAGTTCCTCAGGAGCTATAAACATAACCTCTATACCTTCAAAGTTCCCTTTTGTAGCATACTTGAACCACGAATCATCAACCTTGCATATATTATTTGTCGTATCGAAAATGACATCAATGAAATATTCACCTTTAAATATTTTGGCCAGCCATCTGGCATCTGCCAGTTCAACCCTGAATCCCTTGTTTTTAAAAAGTTTGAGAATTTTTGGAAAATCGCTGTACCTGCAAAACACGTCAAGATCTTTGGTATTCCTGTATATCCCCGAATACTGAAATACAGCAAAAGCACCACCAATCAGGTAGTTGATCTTACTTTCAGCGAATATCTCAAGCGCTTCCTTGAAAAAGGCTGTTGATTCTTTTATCTGTTCTTCGGTTATGATCATTCCTATCCTTTAGATTTAGTTAACAACATAATTTACTTATTGTTTTGACCTGATCAGATCGTATTTGATATAATCAGATCCACTATTCCCTTCACAAATGGCTATATCACAGTAATTTTAAAAACTTTGTTCTAAACCTTTTGTATGAATAATTGTCATACTACCTGATATAAATTTTAATAGAACAGGTTTATGAAGATAGCACAGGTATCACCTTTATATGAAAGTGTTCCGCCTAAACTATATGGTGGAACGGAAAGAGTTGTCCATAATCTTACTGAAGAACTTATTGCCCGGGGTCATGAGGTGACTCTATTCGCAAGTGGCGATTCAGTAACAAAGGCAAAACTGGTGTCTGTATGTAAGAATGCATTGCGGTTAGATGCTGATTGTATTGATCCTTTTGTTCACCATTTTACTCTTATGGAAATGGTAGAAAAGGAAGCGAAAAACTTTGATATAATTCATTCCCATATCGACTATCTGTATTTTCCGATAATGAGGAGGAGCAGAAATACATATTTAACCACTCTCCATGGCAGGCTCGATATTCCTGAACTGGATCCGCTGTTCAGAGAGTACAAGGACATTCCTCTTGTTTCAATTTCAAATTCTCAAAGGAAACCTTTTCCTTATTTAAACTGGATGGGTACTGTTTATCATGGTTTACCTCTCGATCTGTATCATTTCAACAAAAAAGGAGGCGATTATTTGGTTTTTGTAGGTCGTGTTTCTCCCGAAAAGAGAGTCGACAGGGCGATCGAAATAGCAAAAAAAGCAGGTATTCAGATACGAATTGCAGCTAAAGTTGACAAAGTGGATAACGACTACTTTGAATCAAAAATAAAGAAACTTCTAGATCATCCTTTAGTTGATTTTATAGGCGAAGTGGCGGAAAAGGAGAAAGAGGAACTGTTGGGTAATGCTTTAGGATTTATTTATCCTATTGACTGGCCCGAACCCTTCGGACTGGCAATGATTGAAGCAATGGCATGCGGCACTCCTGTTATGGCATACAACTGTGGAAGCGTTCCTGAAGTCATTGACGAAGGCATTACCGGATTTGGAGTCAGTTCGTTGAAGCGAAGCTGTAGCGGCCGTTTCAAGGTTATCAAGCCTTGACAGAAAGAAATGCAGGGATTTATTTGAGAAGAGATTTTCAGTTCAACGAATGGTTGACGATTATCTCATGATATACGAATCAATGATAAATGAAATTGATGACAAGAGAGTCTCAATCAGGGATTCGTTAAGCGCATGATAATCATGGAAGAGCAACTGATCGATCAATTTTCAGTTTTAGCGACAACTTCACTTCAGGAAGAAAAGACATTCAAGCTGAAAAACGGAGATGCTTTTGCAATTCTCAATAAATACGGCGACATTCTTCCTTTTAAAAAAAGTGTCCAGGGTCTTTTTTATGAAGGCACGAGATTTTTATCTGACTTTCAGTTGAGAATTGAAGGACAGAAACCCCTTTATCTGAGCTCCGATGTTAAAGAAGGAAATGAAATGATTTCAGTTGACCTCACCAATCCGGATATTGTAGATGAGGATAAAGTGCTGTTATCAAAAGGACTGATTCACCTCATGCGGAAGAAGATCCTGTGGGAAGGAGTCTATTATGAACAAATGAGAGTTTATAATTACGGGCAGGAAAAGATTGACTTTAAACTGGATCTTTCCTTTCGATGCTGATTTTGACGACATATTTCGAGGTCAGAGGCACAAAAAGGGCAAAAAAAGGCGAAAAATTTCCTGTTGAGTCTGAAGATTATAAAATCAAACTCACGTATAAAGGACTGGATAATAAAGAGCGGACAACACATATACTGATGTGTCCTCAACCAGACAAACTAAAAGGAGGTTTCGCTTCTTACGATATAAAGCTAAATCCAAATCAAAGTTATCTGATTGCCCTGACAATAGCATTTTTGATAAGCGGAGAAAAAGACAAGAGAATTGCTTGGTCTTCCTCTGGCAATCAAAAAATATAAACGCAGGTTAGATTACATCGACAAGACATCATGTGATGTATATACCTCAAATACTCAGTTTAATCATTGGATACACAGGTCAAAATCAGATCTGATTACCATGGTGACAGATACACCGTTAGGACCTTATCCATATGCCGGTATTCCCATGGTACAATACTCCGTTTGGGCGCGATGGAATAATCACTGCATTAGAGTGCTTGTGGATCAGTCCTGAAGTTGCCAAGGGTGTTTTGAAATTTCTTTCGGTAACCCAGGCGAAGGAAGTAAATACATTCAGAGATGCTGAACCGGGTAAAATTTTACATGAGTCAAGGAAAGGAGAGATGGCAGAATTGGACGAGATACCATTCAGGCAATATTATGGTTCAATTGATTCAACGCCCTTATTTATTGTGCTCGCCGGATCATACTTTAAAAGGACAGGTGACTTTGATACAATAAAGGAGATATGGCCAAATATAGAATTGGCTCTTACATGGATTGAAAAATACGGAGATATTGACGGAGATATGTTTGTTGAATATGTCAGAAAAGAAAACTCGGGACTTTTCAATCAGGGCTGGAAAGATTCATATGATGCAGTTTCTTATGCAGATGGAAGGATAGCAGAAGCTCCGATTGCTTTATGCGAGGTTCAGGGTTATGTTTATGATGCATGGCAAAAAGCTTCATTGCTGGCAAGAGTAATGGGTTATAATGAAATGGCGCGTGATATTGACTGATCGTGCAGAAAGACTTAGAAAAAAATTTTCTGAAGCGTTTCTGGTCAAATGAGAAATCTTCATTCTATCTTGCGCTTGATGCCAGTTAAAAAGCCTTGTGATGTTCTTGCTTCCAATGCAGGTCATTGTCTCTATTCGGGTATTGCAACTGAGGAACAGGCTTTGAAAGTGCCGCTGAATCTTTTTTCAGATAAAATGTTCACCGGCTGGGGTATCCGTACACTTGCCTCGGGAGAAGTCAGATTTAATCCTATGTCGTATCATAATGGCTCCGTCTGGCCACATGATAACGCAATAATAGCGCAGGGACTGGCAAAATACGGATTGAAAGTTGAAGTAAATAAAATCGTAAGAGCTTTATTTGATGCCAGTCTGTTCATTGAAGCACAACGACTTCCGGAATTATTCTGTGGTTTTAAACGCCGGCCGGGAGAACCACCTACAGATTACCCGGTTGCATGTTCACCACAAACATGGTCAGTTGCTTCATGTTTCACAATAATTCAGGCTTTTTTAGGCATTGAAATAGATGCTTATGAAAATGTAATCAGGTTTCATAAACCAACATTACCCGATTTCATTGACTCCCTGGTTATAAGAAATTTGAAATTTAAGAAAAATCATCTTGACCTGGAATTTATTAAAACAAAGGATCATGTAAGCATTGCGATCCTTAATAAAGATTCTTCAATCCGTATGGAAGTTACATAATATGATAAAGAACTCTTAATAAATATTGAAAAGATGAATTCCAATATAATATTGGAATAATAGGACTGGGAGTCATGGGGCACAATCTTATGCTCAATATTGCAGATCATGGCTTCTCTGTTGCAGGATATGATAATGATACATGATAAAGTTGACAATCTCAGAAAGGATCAGACAATAAAAAAATATTTTATACATCCAAGCTAAGTGAATTTATTGATTCTCTTGAAAAGCCTCGTTCAATAATCCTGCTGGTACCAGCAGGTGCACCTGTTGATTCTGTAATAGAGTCGTTATCCACCACATCTTAGACAAAAAAGATCTCATTATCGATCTGGGCAATTCTTATTTTAAAGATACTGATCTGAGGACTGAAAAGATTAAATGAAAAAGGGATACTTTTTATGGGGGTTGGAATTTCAGGCGGAGAGGAAGGAGCAAGGAAGGGGGCAAGTATTATGCCCGGAGGAACAAAAGAAGCCTTCGAAAGGGTGAAACCGGTGCTTGAAGCTGCATCTGCAAAAATAAAAGGTGAACCCTGCGTTGCATATATGGGCCCGGGTTCTGCCGGACATTTCGTTAAAATGGTCCACAATGGAATAGAATATGGAATTATGCAGCTAATTTCAGAGACCTATGCATTTATGAAAATAGTGATGGGTTTCTCTGATGATAAACTTCAGGAAGTTTATAATGAGTGGGATAAAAGTGAACTGAATAGTTTTCTCATTGAGATAACTGGTAAAATCTTTGCCAGGCTTGACGAGAAAACCGGCAAACGGTTAATTGATGAAATTCTGGATGTTTCAAGGCAGAAAGGTACAGGAATGTGGACATCTCAAAGTGCAATGGAGCTGCAGGTCCCAATTCCGACTATCGACATAGCAGTGTCAATGAGAAATCTGTCGGTATTTGAAGAAGAACGCAAGGTAGCAGACAAGATTTATCATACTAAGACATTTCCTCTGACTGAAGATCCTGATAAAATTCTGATCCAGCTGAAAAAATCTTTATATGTATCGATGATATTGACTTATACTCAGGGGTTTTCTCTGTTAGCTGCAGCATCTGAGAAATACAAATATCAGCTCGATCTCAAAACAATAAGCAGTATCTGGCGAGGAGGCTGCATAATTCGTGCTGCCTTACTTAGGATATCTATGGAAGCATTTCCGAAATAAACACAATCCAGGAACTTGATGTTCGATCAAAAGCTCTCTGAAAAAATTAAAATAACCAGGAAAGTCTGCGTCAGATTGTGTCTCTAGCAAGTTCGATGGGGATCCCGGTGCCTGGTCTGATGTCGGCGCTCACTTATCTCGATGCTTTCCGGAGTTCATGGCTTCCGGCTAATCTTATTCAGGCACAACGCGATTATTTTGGCGGTCATACTTATGAGCGGAATGATGCAAAAGGAACTTACCACACCGAGTGGCTAAAAAAATTCGAATGAAAACTGCTGATAAAATAAAACCGACTGTATTTGCCATTTTCGGAGGTTCAGGTGACCTGACCTGGAGAAAGCTTATGCCTTCGCTTTTCAATTTACATCTTGCAAAAGAACATGCCTGAAAAATTTTCAATAATAATTCTCGATCGTATCGATCTTAAAATTGAAGATTTACGAAAGCATTTTCGCGAAGGAATTGATACTTTCTCAGGACAGGATAAAGTGACAGCTAAGATATGGAATGCTTTTGCCGGTCATATTTCATATTTGCAGGGCGATTTTAAGAAGCAGGAGATTTATAATCTGCTGAAAGATCAATGCGAGAAACTTGAAAAAGAATGGCATACTCAGGCACAGCATATATTTTATATGGCAACACCTTCATCATGTTCGGAATAATACCAAAGCAGCTTAAAGATGCCGGTTTATCCGAGGATCATGAATCGGCCAGGATTGTAGTAGAAAAGCCTATAGGTTCTGATTTTGAGTCAGCAGAAGCACTGAACAAAATATTCACTGATTGTTTCAGGGAATCACAGATCTTCAGAATAGATCATTATCTGGGAAAAGAAACTGTTCAGAATATTCTTGCTTTCCGTTTCGCAAATCCAATGTTTGAACCTGTATGGAACAGGCGTTATGTTGATTATATTACAATCACTGTAGCTGAAGATCTGGGTGTAGAGCACAGGGGAGGATACTATGATAATGCCGGAGCATTACGCGATATGATCCAGAATCATCTTTTACAATTGCTTTGCCTTATTGCCATGGAACCAATGGTATCTTTTGATGCAGATGAGATCAGGAATAAAAAAGTTGATGTGCTTCATGCAGTCAGGCATATTCCTCATGACAGCGTAAATAAATATGCAATCCGTGGCCAATATGGAAAAGGGCAGAAGTGGTTCCAAAAAGGTTTGTGGATATCGTGAGGAAGATAAAATATCATCTCACTCAAATACTGAGACTTATGCTGCATTGAAACTTTTTGTCGATAATTGGCGCTGGCAGGATGTACCTTTCTATCTGCGAACAGGAAAACGAATGCCCAGGCAGGTTTCAGAAGTAACTATTCATTTCAGGGCTGTTCCTCATAAATCATTTCCCTTGTCAGCAATCCCCGATTGGCAGCCTTCGTGCCTTGTCATTTCAATTCAGCCTGATGAAGGGATTGTTCTCCGTTTCCAGGCAAAAAAGCCGGGTATCAAATTATTGCTCAAACCGGTGACAATGAGATTCAATTACCAGGAGAGTTTTTCGGTACCTGTGCCTGAAGCTTATGAAACGTTATTATGGGATGTAATGAACAACGATGCAACTCTCTTTATGCGTTCTGATCAGGTCAATGCAGCCTGGAAGATCATAATGCCTGTTATTGATTTCTGGTCTGCAAATAAAGCTGCGGATTTTCCGAACTATACAGCAGGAACCTGGGGCCCGGATTCTCCTGACGGTTTCTTTAATACTGGTCATCAATGGCCTTCTCCTACAGAATTAGTGGAAGAGATCAAACCAAAAAAGACATGAACGGAAAATCCGGTATCACCACATTATTTCTTGATATTGGAGGTGTGCTTCTTACCAATGGATGGGGCCGTGAGGCAAGGAAAGCTGCTTCTGATTATTTTAATCTCGACCATAACGATATTGAAGAACGTCATCATCTTTCCTATTCAATTTATGAGGAGGGTAAACTTACACTCAATGAGTATCTCAGAACCTGGTTTTCTATGAAAAGCGTCAGTTTACAATTGATCAGTTCAGAGATTTCATGTATTCGCAGTCATTTCCCTACGATGACATGATCAATTGGATAAAAATGCTGAAGGAGCGGCACAGATTGAAAATCGCGGTAGTGAATAACGAAGGCAGGGAGCTGAATGAGTACAGGATAAAAAAATTCGGACTTGAATCAATTCGTGGATTTTTTCATTTCATCATGTTTCATTCATATACGTAAACCAGATATTGATATTTTTCGAATAGCCCTCGATGTGTCACAGGTTTCGGCTCATGAGGTAGCATATATTGAGGACCGTGAGCTGTTTGTCCATATTGCCAGGGATATGGGCATTAACAGCATTCAGCATAAAAATTTTCTTTCAACATCCAGGGAACTGGCTTCACTGGGACTGAAAATTTAAAAAAACTCAAAACAGCGCAATTAATGTGATTATTGAAATTAATAAATTTTGTAACTTTATTGACAGATAGTTAATTAACCGTAACTTTTTGTCATGCAAAATTTAACAGGCTTTTCAGAAAATCAGAATTTGTCACGCTGGTGGAGAAGAGGAATTGTAATTATTCTTCTGCTCGAATTTGCAGTACTTCTATGGGTGACCGGAGGGTTGAACACAACACAGTTCTACAGCTCTGAAGAAGCTGGACATAATTAAGGAAAATATCTTTCATCCGGTGTTATCCCAGATTCCTTAAGTATTTGACGATATTCTTCCTCAAATGTCACTTTTTTATGATGTTCTTACTGATTCTTAATATATTCATAAGGCTATTTATATCCTTATAAGAGCAGTGAAAGAACCATATCCTTCTTCCAACCAGTAAACTGAGGAAATAATTGACTTTTTTTCATCCAAAATGAGGATGAGGCTTTAACCTCCCTCATAAAATCTATCGGAGCTATTGAAGGATTCATATCGGTTAGTATATGAAGGTGATTCGCAACACCATTTATACGATACAGGTGACTGTTTTTATTTTTGACAATCTCTGCAATGTAGGCATAGAGTTCATTTACATGATCTTGTTTTATAGTGGGACACTGTTTTTAGTCCTAAAAACAAGATGATAAAGATGTTGACGATAACCTGACATGATAAAACTATTTAGTTTTTACTAGCGAGAGGTACTAAGATACAAAATGCTTTAATTAAACCCAATTTATATCGCCCCTTCGGGGCTAAATATTACAGAGTTACCTAACCCCCGGTTGCACCGGGGGTTATTCAAATTTAGCCACATTTGTGGCTAAAAAGGTTTTACAAAAATGATTACTCATACACCCAATGAAATGAGATGTGATGAAAGATTAGATTCAAAAGGAGTGGGAATGTACTGAGCTTACATTCAATATATTACATCTATTTATTAAACTCTCTCCTTGTATTTCTAATTCAACTCTTTAAGTTTACGCTAATCCCTTTACTAGGAGCGCCGCGAAGCGGCAGAGGGTTCTTTTATCAAAACATTACCCTCTCTGTTTTGTTGGTAATTCATAACGATTACAAACAAAACTGGAGGGCATAATCATGAATAACAATCCATTAAAAAAATTGGAAGCTCTCGGCCAGTCAGTCTGGCTCGATTACATCCGGAAAGATATGATTGAAAACGGAGAACTTAGTCGCCTGATAGAAAATGATGGTATCCATGGCATAACGTCAAACCCATCATTGTTTGAAAAAGCAATTGCAGAAAGCAATCTCTACGATAAAGATATCCGGAATTTGGTTCTGAAAAAGAAAGACGTTAAGGAGATATATGAAACTCTTATAATAAGTGATATCCGAAATGCAGCTGACGAATTCAGGCCATTGTACGAAAAATCTGATGGACGGGACGGGTATGTCAGTCTTGAGGTAAATCCTTATCTGGCTTATGATACTTCAGGAACTATTGCGGAAGCCCGTCGTTTGTGGAACACTGTCAATCGTCCCAATATTTTTATCAAAGTTCCAGCTACCGAAGCCGGTCTGCCGGCAATTCAGCAATTAACAACAGATGGAATCAATGTGAATATTACTTTACTGTTTGGATTACCAAGGTACAGGCAGGTGGCTGAAGCATATGTTGCCGGGATCAAATCGCGAATAGAACAGGGAAAGCCGGTAAATAATATCATATCGGTGGCAAGTTTCTTTTTAAGCCGCATTGATACTCTGATTGATCCCATGGAAGAAGATTTTGCCAATTCAGTCGGAGAACAGGCCCATTTTGCGACAAGTATAAAAGGACAGGTAGCAATCTCAAGCGCAAAGATCGCCTACACGATATATAAGGAAATATTTGAAGCCCGGCAGTTTGCTGCTCTGGAACTTAACGGCGCCAGAAAACAAAGACTTCTATGGGCAAGCACCGGCACTAAAAACAAGGAATACAGCGATATAAAATATATTGAAGCGATAATTGGCAAAGATACGATCAATACAATGCCACCGGAAACTCTGAATGCTTACCGGCGTCACGGGAAACCCGGTGCGAGTCTTGAAGAACACGTAAAAAGAGCATGCTGGGTGATGTCTGAATTAACCGAGCTTGGAATTGATATTGATGGTGTGACAAAACAACTTGAGAAGGAAGGGGTCGAAAAGTTTATAGAAGCTTTTGACAAATTAACGGAGACCTTAACAAGGAAAACCTTAGAAAAGAAAAGGGAGAGAGTCAAATAGGCATAAGACAAATAAACCCGACTATTTCTTTCTCGTTAACAGAAATGCAGTCAGATCGTTAAGCTCTTTTCCTGTCAGGGAAGCTCCGAATGAAGGCATATTGCCCCCGCCATTTACTATCTTAATAGTAATTTGTTCGTTTGTGAGCCGGCTTCCTACGCTTGTAAGATCAGGACCTCTTTTTCCGCCGTATCCTGAAACTACATGGCAGTATATGCATGCCTTTTTGTAAAATAAATCTCCGCCATTCTTTGCATCTGTACTGACATTTCCGATCACTTCCTGCGAAAGAGGCTTAGTTTGAAATGCTGGCGACCAGGGGGATTTTTGTCCTATATACCAGAAAGATGCAACCATTGTAACAATTATTACAACAATACCAATTGTCCATGGTCGTCTGACCGGACTTCTTTCTCCTTTATTATTAATCAGGGGTAGCAGGATCAAAACTATTCCCAGAATAACCGGGCTGAAAGCAATAGCTACAGATTCAATTTCCCGGGGCATCAATGCAAACAATGCAAATATCCACATAAAATACCAATCGGGGCGGGGATTTGCATAGATATCAGCAGGATCCGGAGGTTTCCCTATTTCGGGCGGGCCAACAAAAAATGCCAGAAACACAATTACTGTAATTACAAGAACACCGAATGCGAGATCTCTCCAGCCTGCATTGGGCCAAAAGGGAACTCCTTTATCTCTGAGCATCTCCTGGTACCATTTTCTGTAATTTGCCGGATCAACTTTTTTGCCGGTCTTAGGAGGTTCTGATATGCCATTTCTAACCACAAGATATAAATGGAGACCGACCAAAGCGAAAAGCATCGCTGGAATCAAAAAAACGTGTATGGAAAAAAACCTGCTGACTGTTAACCCGGTAATAGTTTCGCCACCAAGGAATATCCTGGCGATTGCTTTGCCAATAAATGGTACACGTCCGGCCTGTTCAGCTCCGACAATTGCCGACCAGACTCCATTACTATCCCATCTGAGCAATTGACCGGTAAATCCCATTGTTACTGTAAGAACCAACAATATCGAGCCGCTTATCCAGCTCATTTCCCGCGGATATTTAAAAGCTGCCATCAGGTAAACCCTGATCATATGAATTCCAACAAGCAGAATCATTGCAGATGCTCCGAAATAATGGATACCTCTAAGAAAATGTCCGAAATGAGCCTGGTAGGTTATGTATTTCAACGATTCATAGGCGGCTCCGGTCGATGGTTGATACATAAAGGCAAGGGCGAGGCCCGTAACGACCTGTAGTATAAAACAAAAGAGAGTTGCGCTTCCAAATACATACAGCCAGTTGGCATCAGGAGGTACAAGATGATCTGCCAGCGGATTTATGGCTTCGGTTGTTCCTGTACGGTCGTCAAACCATTTCCATATTTTTCTCAATGTTTTCAATCGTAAAGCATTATAAGGTTGTTATTGGAATAGGACTCGCCAGTATCTGAACTTCATTCTTTTCAATACGGACCGGGTATTGTGAAAGGTTTTTAGGAGGCGGCCCGGCTGCATAAGTTCCATCTTTGTTAAATACTCCGCCATGGCAAGGACAGAGAAAAATTTCAGCATCAGGCAACCAGTGAATAGGACAACCAAGGTGAGTGCAATGGACTGAGAAGGCAATAAACTGATTCTCAGAAACGCGTCTGAGCCAGCTGGCTGTTTTAGAAACGGTTCCGGTCCACGGCAGAGATGCGGAATTCTCAAAGTCCACAAGCACAGTCTCCCCGATATTAAAGCTATTTACACTTCCAACAGATCTCCATGTCTCAGGCTTTTTCTTTAGCATAGGTTCAATAAGAACTCCAATTATAGGTATGGAAATCAGCAGGGTTACTATTCCTCCTGAAATTTCAAGCATTTTAATAATGAATGAGCGACGGTTACTATCCATTTGCTTATTTTTCTCTGTTTATTTCCACGATCCATCCTGCCAGTGAAACCCCCATAAACAATACTCCAACTCCTGAAAGAATAAGTGAAGTCAGAAATCCCCACAATAGGAGTGTCGTGCCAAATGCCAGAACTACAGGCCAATATGTAGACTCCGGAATTATCTCAGGGTCAGATATCTGTAGCGGGTATTCGATCTCATCTACTTTGATAACAGGTTCATCCATTTCTTAATTTATTAAATCTTTCATCTAAAGCTTTTTATGGTTCAACGGTTCAGTCTTACGCCGTTTCTTTCATAAACCACCTGAAAAGAACTATCATAATATTCGTAAGATAGATTATACACGCAGGAACCCACATAATCAATCCTCCCAGCATCTGATCCGTACTGTCAGATATTCCCCAGTCAGAGTGGATCATGTTAATCAGATCAGTATTGGTTGATTGCATCCCTGATGCAAACATCTTATCGGGCGAAAATGCAATAAGTATTCCCAGGACAGTGCATCCAACACATGCCAGAAAAAGATAAAGCGCACTTTGCAGGGGTTCAAGTTTTCCAAAATTAACAGGGGTGAAAACAGGCCAAATAAAGACTAACCCTATCAAAGGCAGAATGATGATCTGAATGTTTCCTGAAAGATTTGACATACTCATACCAGGCATATGCATTACATACATTGATCCCACACCTAAAATCCATGCAATAAGCGGATAAAAGAGAAAGTTGCCTGTCCATCCTGAGAAATCTTCTGCGAAATACATTTTCAAGAAAATTCTCATCTGTTCCTGTCAGAAGCAACGGAGGGATTATTAAAAGAAGTACAATATGCTGCACCATATGTGCACTGAATAGATATGAATTACTAAGATAATCCAAAGGGGAAATGGTGACAAGAATAAAAAAGATCAGCGCTAAAAAAATGCGAGGGCTCTTGTGCGTCAACCGGTTACCATTGGTTGTGAAATGAAAAACAGTAATTCCAATGATCATCAGGAGCGCCGGATAATTCACGTGCCAGTATTTCAGAAGAAATGTTGTTGTATTCATATCATTGCTCCAATATAAACCACTCCAAAAACAACAATCCATACGGCATCTACAAAATGCCAGTAAACAGACACAGATTTTAGAGCCGTACTTTCAATTGATGAAAACTTTCGGGTAAGTATCATTATCAAAACAATTGACAGCACCAGCAATCCTATAAAAACATGTAATCCATGAAATCCTGTTAATGTAAAAAAAGCCGAACCGAAAACATTTTTACTTATCGTGAAATTGAGTTTGTACAGTTTTAAATATTCCGTGCCCTGACCAAACAGAAACAACATGCCGAGCACAATTGTGAAGATCAGCCATAAATTCATGGCTTTCCTGTTCAACCTTTCCAGGCTTCTGTCGGCAAGAAAAATTGTTATGCTGCTTGCCAGAAGTGCAATGGTGAAAATTCCTGTTCTTTTGATATCAAGATAATGTGATGAATCAGAGAGAACTCCATTTGTATGTGTGAAATAAATATAGGAAATGATCAGTGCCAGGAAAAAGAAAGATTCTGATCCCACAAAAAAGAACATAAGTATTCTGTTTTTATTCATCACCCGTATTTTTGATTTTGTTTTTGTTTTCCCGTTTCCAGTCAGGATCTTCAGGATGCATCATATCCCAAAGCGGCCGACGGCTTTTAACCAACGGAACTTTTTCAAAATTTTTTGCCTGAGGAGGAGATGTTGTTAACCATTCCAGAGTCCATGCGTTCCAGGGATTATTTCCAGCTGGCTTACCGTTGCGAAGACTATAAAATATATTCCAGAAAAAAAGTACAAATGAAATGCCGAATACGAAAGCGCTCAATGTGGAGAAGAGGTTCAGCGAGCCAAGGTAGGGGAGGTCAGGGTAAGTATAAACACGCCGTGGCATGCCCAGCAGACCCAGAAAATGAAACACAAAAAATGTACAGTTGAATCCAATGAAAAATAGCCAGAAATGCCATTTCCCTATTTTTTCCGATAACATTTTACCGGTAATTTTCGGGAACCAGTAATAAGCCGCCGCAAAACCTCCCGTAAGAGAACCACCAATAAGCACATAATGAATATGAGCAACAACAAAATATGTATCAGTCAGTCTCCAGTCGACCGGAACAAGTGAGAAACCTACTCCGCTAAGTCCCCCGATTGTGAAATTCACAATGAGTGCTACAGCAAAAAGCATTGCTGTTTTCAGCTGGACCGAGCCACCCCACATTGTTGCTATCCAGTTGAAGATCTTAACTCCGGTCGGAACGGCAATTAACATGCTTGAAGCCGCGAAAAAGGCATTAAAAGTGGTACCAAGCCCAACTGCAAACATATGGTGGGCCCATACTCCGAACGACAATAGCATTATAGCAACCGATGAGGCAGCTATGAATTCATATCCGAATATTGGTTTGCGTGAGAAAACAGGTATCACTTCTGAAACCATTCCGAAAGCCGGGAGCGCAAGTATATAAACTTCAGGATGACCAAAGCCCCAGAAGAGATGCTGCCACATTACCGGTGATCCGCCCGTAGCGCTCACAAAAAAATGTGCATCAAACTGCCTGTCGATTAGTATCATGAACAGAGCAGCGTTGAGCACTGGAAAAGCAGCAAGAATTAAAAATGAATTCACGAAAACCATCCATACAAAAAGAGGAAGCTGGTTCATCTGGATGCCTTTAGTCCTCATTGTGAGTGTTGTTACAACAAAATTCAAAGCTGCCCCAACAGAACCTATACCCATCAAAAGCAGACTAATGACCCAGTAATCTACTCCCTTTGTTGAACTGAAGAACCTTTCACTTAAAGGCGCATAACTGAACCAGCCGACATTTGGCATTCCACCCGCAAAAAAACTTGCATAAAGGATTAGCCCGCCAAGTAAGAAGATCCAGTAACTAAATGCATTAAGCCGAGGAAATGCCATATCATTTGCGCCAATCATTAATGGTAAACTGTAAGTGGCAAAACCCAGCAACATAGGTGTAAGCACCAGAAAAATCATCGTTGTTCCATGCGTTGTAAATATCTGATTATATGCCTCCGGTGATAGAAAATTGTTCACGGGACGCATAAGCTGAATACGCATCATCAATGCTTCGCCGAATCCGAGCACAAAGAAAAGTAACGCGGTACACAGGTACATAATGCCTATAAGCTTGTGATCGACAGTTGAGAGCCACTGCAATACTCCTTCACCGGTTCTTATATCAGGGATTGGCTTTGTTGGTTCAGGTATATGGATACTTAACTTCATTTTAATTCCTCCAGGTATTTTACCAGCGCCTCAAGTTCACTGGCAGACAGTATAAAATTTGGCATATGAGAACCTTCCTTAATTTTTTGGGGATTTTGAAGCCATAAAAAAAGGTTTTTCGAAGTATTTGGGAGAACCCCGCTTACAAGTGTCTTTCGCGAGGCAAGATGAGTCAGATCGGGTCCTATATGTGATTTCGCCTCTGTTCCTGCGATAGTATGACAGCTGGCACATGTTCTTTCAGTGAATAACTTCATACCTCTTTGTCCAATACTATCCGTTGGAGGAGGTGGTATTTTTTGTTGTTCCTGAACCCACCTGTCAAAATCGTCTTTAGACTCTGAGATTACCAGTATACGCATTCCGGCATGCTGCGTGCCACAATATTCGCTGCAGGCTCCTTTATATTCTCCCGTATCTGAAGCTTCTATCCATGAATAATTTGAAGTTCCTGGTATTGCATCAATCTTTCTTCCAAGTTCAGGTACCCACCAGTCATGTATAACATCAGCTGATTCAATTCTCATCAAAAGATTTTGTCTTACAGGGATATGCAATTCATTTGCAGTTGTGATATTGTATTTCGAATATTGCATTTCCCACCACCATTGTTTTGCTGTTATTGTAATGTCGGCTTGCTGGCCCTTAATCATAGGCTTCTCAATATCCTTCATGAATTTTACGGTGAAATAGAAAAAGAATAAAAGAATCAGGAACGGGATAACCGTCCAGGTGATTTCGAGCCATTTAATGCCTGTAATTTGCTCCGGTTCCTGCGGAAGATGTCTCGAACGGTACCTGATTGTGCCAATAAGAACTCCGGTGACTACAATAGCCATTATTACTAAGGCCAGAATAAGAAACCACAGGAATAATCTGTTGATATAATCTTCATTGGGAGAAGCCGATCTCGCCATTTCAGAAAAAAAACGATGAAAAGTGTTCAATATATTCTCCATTCAATTAAGCCGTACAAGTCACATTGGACAAATCAAAATTCGAATTTGCGCTGATTAAACTTCTATCATTAAAAATAAACAATTATATCCAACTGGTACTCCCCAGGACAACAAAAAATTAATCCCGGTCGATAAGGTCAAAGTTCAACGATAAGCGATACAAGTTCCTGTTTTGATTTTCCCAGCTTGTAGCCAAGAAGTTCCATCATTTCCTTCTCCTTGCCTTCAGGATAAGTAACATCTTCGTCGGTAATTCCCGGATATCTAAGTTTAAGTTTTTCTTTCTTTTTGTCCCAGTATCCAATTATCTTTGGTTCCATAATAGTCGGGTTACTGTGATTAATACTTAACTTAAGACAAGTCAGAATTATAATTTGTTCAATGCTTTTTAATTGAAAAATTAAAATTTTTAAACTTCAGAACAATTTCAAAAACTGTAAAAAAATGTTGAAAGCCTTCGCATTCTCATTATGGTTGATCATTCAGCCTGGTCATGTCACGATGACTTCAATAGATTATGTGCAAGGGACAGATTCTTTAAAAGTTTCCTGCCGGATGAATTTTAAGGATTTCCTTCATGATATGCAGACCATCGATGATGACAGGAATTTGTACAGACTGTTTGAAAAGCAACCTTTCCCCGATGATCTTATCAATCAATACTTTAATTCAAAGGTTTTCATTTATGTAAATAAGAGACTGTTAATTGGGAAGCTGTTAAGCGCCAGTATAACTGGTAATGAAATCAGCCTGAATCTCATTTACAGGTCGGATAAAAAACCAAAAAGTATTACAATCAGGAACTTGATTCTCACAGGATGGTACAGTGACCAGGAAAATTTAATGATACTTAGGGCTAATAATTTTGAGGAAGGGATCAAGCTGACCACAGAACATACTGAGGAAACATTACTAATCAAATGACCAGGCCTCCTTATCGTGTTCAGGTGTCAGGTTCATTGCTCCCTTATTCTTATTTATATTGAGAAAGATCATATTTGTCTGATCATTGTATAATCCGGTCAGGATCTGATTTCTGATTTTAATCTTTGTCGGATTTTTATCTGATCCGTATTGCAGGTTCAGGAAAAGCTCATTGTCCCGAATGGTAACTGTCATTACCCTCCCGGTGCGAAGCTTATTATTTATATAAATATGAACTTTATCGTTAAAATATTTATTTGCCAGATCTGCCGGGAAAGACTCATCTGCGGTCATTTTATCAAGTTTGCAGTCCTTATCGTATATTGCATAATCCCTTAAAAAGTCATCATAATACATCCTGAAGAAAACTTTCATGGAATCAGCACCCTGAACCTGGTTAATGGTTATAAGCGTTACATGCACAGGATGGAAAATCAAAAAGATCGGCAGAATCAGAATTTTTAACATTCTATAAGGGTTTCAGGCAAGTCCTTTTGTTTGTTTTAATTGAGCTTGTTCTTTTGATTAATTTCTTCAATGTCAAATATTTTATTCCGATCCCAACTAACCCAGTACTTTAATGCATTACGGCGTATCAGCTTCCAATAACCATCATCCATTAATCCAAATTTCATAATTCCTTCTTTTATGTCTGCATCTACCTGTTCGAGGTATTCCTTTTTCAGACTGATCCTTACTGAACGATTTTTATAAGTAAAAATAGCTGACGGTTTTGTTTTATTATCATTAGCCAGATGGATTAACCCCATACCAAGGGTTGCACCTGTACTTACCTGTATGCCGTCATTCAGACAACTGTAAGGTGGCTTAGTTCCTGCATACGTAATTACTTCGAGCATGTCGGGTCCGACGCCGAATAATTCCCTGGCCTTTATTCCCATTTTGGCGCCAACTATTGAGAATACTCCAAGATGCCCGTGAAATTCATCAGTCATTACATTTGCTTTCCATTCATCAGTTCCATAACGTGCAATTGCAGAATCAATGATCTGACGAACATCGTACCTGAACATTTCGCGCTGAACAGGAAACCTGTTAAATACTATATTCCTCTCTGCGAAATAATTACCGTTTATCATGTCGGTCATAGCTTCCTTTACTCCCTGGACGTTATAATCTGTATTATACCTGACATTTAATTCATCAGGTATAATATTAATGTCGAATAATTCCGGATTGGTTATATATAAAGCCACAAGGTCATCGCACAGCTTAAAATGATTTTGCCTCAGTTTTTCAAGAACCAATGGCTGGGCGAAAACATTTCTAATAACAGTGGCAAGGCGTGTATTTGAATGATTGCAAACATCGCACAGGGATGAATCAAACAATATTTTATCCTTATTCAGATTTCCTATGACATCAATTCTTATATTGGATTTAAAAACAAGGTCCGAACTCTCCTTATCACTTTCATAATTGAATCCCTTCCGGGGCAATACTGATTCATTATACCATATTATACGTTCAATTCCCCGAAGAAGACCCGGGTCTTTTTTTATCATTTGGGCGACATTTGTCAACGGACCCAGACATACAAGTATCACTTTTTCTTTTGCACTTGTTAAATTTTCTGTAAGGCAATCAACCGCATTTAGTGATGGCGCTTTTTCATCCGGTTCTTTGCCCCAGCTTATTTGACGGTTAAATTCACGCCATGGCGGATTAATTCCTTCAACAAGGTTTCCCTCTGCGACCCGGATATTGTGAAAGCCAAATTCATTTAATAAGGAGAGCACTTTCTCTTTGCCTTCAGCCGGAGGTAAAGATCCGTCTGATAATAATATTGCTTTTATTGTTATTTCAGGACGGCTGAGCAACAAGCTTATTGCACGCATATCATCAATAGCACAGTCTGTATCAATTATAATTGTGTGATTTAGCTTAACCTGGATTGGTTGAGCTGAAATGCTCTGACTAATAAGCAGGATCGCAATAAGAAATAATATTTTTCGCATTCCTTTGATTTTATTTTTCAGATAGTATTATTACTAATGTCATCCATTCTCTCTTTGATAAATCAGGATTTCGCTTTATAGGTGTAAAAATATTTTCCTGTCAAAAGCAATCCTCCAAAAACGAAAGCAGCAAACACCAGACTGCTTAAAGCAAGTTGCATTCCTCCTGAGAGGATATGTCCGCTGGTGCAGCCGCCAGCCATCCTTGCGCCAATTATCAGTATAAATCCGCCTATAAATGACCAGATTATTCGTTTCGATACTGACGTGCCCTTGTATTTTTCCCAGTTGCTATGGATTAAGGTGATTTTAAATTCTTTTCTGAATAGTGAAATTACTACTCCCGATATAAATGCACCGGTTAAAAAGAATACTTCCCATTGGCCGGGCCCTTTGACTTTTGAAAAATAGTCGTTGTTTGTATTACCCGTAACTAAATCAGCTACATATGGATATGCAGTTGAAGCTCCTATTATCCTATTGGTAAGAACCTCCAGGAACACAACTGCATTCAGAACAGCCAATCCGATTCCTGCATATAACCATTTAAGGTCGGTTGCTTTTTCTTTTTTATTTAACCAGAATGCCGTCCAGATGAAAAATGCACCAAGCATTATATCAATCAGGTAGAAAATGAAGTGGTGCTGACCAATAAGTGTAAATAAAGAAATACTGCCAAGATCTGGACCTAAGATACTTTGAACTGAGGGCGCCAGAATGGTATATATAACACCGCCTGCCAAACCTCCCATGATGCCTGTTAGTGCATCAACGGAACCTTCGCCAAGGGAAACGGGAAGTGTTCCGGGGCAATATCCTAGGATTGCCATTCCGGTGCCAAATATAATCCCGCCTATTGCAATACCTCCCAGCAAAAATGGCTTTATATGGTATGTCGCAAAGCCAAATCCTATTTCGATAGCTATGATAACAACTCCCGTACCGATAGCAACTGCAATGGCTTTGGCAACAGCAAAGTTTTCAAGTGTCGCCATTCCGCTTATTACATTGTACCTGTTCAGCTTTGCATATTGCAGGATTGCACCAAACAGGAAACCGAGGAGTAAAACTGTAGCGTTCATTTAGATTGTATTATTAATATAAAAGGTATGAAGTAAAGATATTTTATTTTTCCAATACAACTATATAATAGTGACATTCTGACTTAAAATACTCTTTAACTGGCTTCTGCTTATTACGCCTGACTGTCTCCAAACAAGTTTCCCATTCTTGAAAATAATGATCGTAGGAACGCTTTGCACATTATAACGACTGGCTATCTGATTATTATCATCAACGTCAATCTTTATGACCCTCACCTTATCTCCAAGTTCTGCTGCAACCTCTTTTAATATAGGAGATTGCATTTTACAGGGACTGCACCACAATGCATGAAAATCGACGATTACCGGTCGGGAATCATTTATGATTGTTTCGAAATTTCCTTTCATAACTTCATATTTTATATGTTAAGCTGCTATCAGGACTGGCTTAACACTAGACAGCGTCAATTTGTTTTATAAGAAAATCTTTTGATTTTATGCCTATAAAACGATTTATCTCTTTCCCGTTTTTGAAAAGTATTAAGGTGGGTACGCTTCGTACCTGGAATTTTTGTGCCAGCGACTGGAATTGTTCAATATTTACTTTCCCGACATGTGAATTGCCTTTTAGTTCGTCAGCAACATCGTTCAATACCGGCGCCATCAATCTGCATGGTGCGCACCAGCTTGCCCAGAAATCAACCAGAACCAGTTTGTTTTTTGTCTGGTGTTGAAAATTTTTATCAGTTAATGTCAGAATCTTGTCGTTATCGGCGACAAGAGGAATATTTTTCATCCTGGCGCGTGCCAGAAGATAAAGTGTGACAAATACACTTATGATGATACCAATTATGATCAGCGTATGTTGCATATCAGACTGTTATTGATTGTTTTTGTTTTAGTTTCAATTCATTTAAATAATTTGATGCAGCAAGTGCTGCAACGGTTCGTCTCCAACTGCTGTAGTTACCTGCCTGAACCGTTTTGCCGTACTGTCGCCGGCAGCATATACTCCTTCTATAGTTGTCGACATATCATTCTTAACAATAATTTCGCCCCAGGTATTCAACTCGACTTTACCTTTTAAAAATCCGGTATTGGGAATATATCCGATGAAATAAATGCAGGTCCTGCACCTAAGATTATTGCATCATAATGGTTATTTGGTTCCATACGATTAAGCCGTTACAGATGCAGAAAACTCTTTGTTCAATATTGTTTTTACCTGATCTTTTGTCTGAATACTTGAAGTAGCTTTTACCACCTTTCCGTTCCTGTAATAAATTGTAAAAGGGATACCCATAAAACCACGAACTTCAGGTAAGGTCCTGATTACAGATGACTCAGGGTTGTCAAACTCCATATCAAAGAACTTTACATGTTTGTATTCATCTTCAAGTTCTTCAGCAATGCCGTAAACGGGAATACACATTGGACCCATGCGGCCGCAGATTACCATTACATTTTCATTTTCGCTGATTGCTTTCTTATGATCAGCTGCTGATTCGAGGTGTTTTAAATTTGTGTACAACATGATTTTTAATATTTATATTTTCGATACAAAGATACCACTCAATACCTCATCAATAAGGCAATTGAGAGCTTTGCTCAACAACTTACCTGTTGAATCACAACAACTTTTTTGTTGATTTAAGTTAACTTTGCATTTTACAAAAGATTTAGAAAGAATGAAAACCATACTTGAAACCGATCGTGATTTTGTTTGTGACATCCAGGCGCCATGTTTCCAGATGCTTATACCAGAAGAGGCCGAAGTGGTCAGGGCAAGTAAGACACAGGTGCTTTTCCGCAAAGAAGATAATCTTACAAAACAGGGTGCATTTGCCTCTTATGTTTTATTTATGATAAGCGGTTATGCAAAACAATACCTCGAAGGTGACGGTTCAAGGAGCTATAACCTCAGGATAATTAAGCCTGGTGATTTTATCGGCCTTTCATCGGTTTTTTCAGGAAACACCTTTACTTATTCATCTGTTGCAATAGCCGATTGCCAGGTGTTTCTGGTTGAAAAAGAAGCAATTGCAAAAGTGGCAAAGGAGAATGGGAAATTCGGATTCCAGATTATTAAAAGGTATTGCGAACAAAATACAAATATGATGGGAACTGTTCGAAGCCTTGTGTATAAGCAGATGAACGGACGGCTGGCAGAAACATTATTATATATTGATAATATAAAAGAAGAGAAAGAGGATATATTCCAGCTTCTTTCAAGGAAAGACCTTGCAGATTTTGCCGGTATATCAACTGAAAGCACTGTTAAGCTTCTTAAACTGTTTGAGAAAGATGGATTAATAAAATTGCAGGAGAAGGACATCAGGATCATTAAACACGATATATTGCAGGAAATAAGCAGGAAAGGATAAGCTCACAAAACATATGATTTTACAATATCTCGGCGTACTGATTATCGGTATTATTGTTGGATTTCTTGGGGGCCTTTTTGGCAAAGGTGGAAGCGCAATTGCAACACCAATGCTGAGTCTCATTGGAATACCCGGCTTTATTTCTGTGACCTCTCCATTACCAGCAACGATTCCCGGTACATTTATTGCCTCAGTAGAGTACTGGAAGTCTGATCTGCTCGACTGGCAAATTGTAAAATGGAGTTTACTTGTTGGCGTTCCATCAACCATACTCGGTGCATATTTTACAAGCTATACAGGAGCAGTTCCTTTATTGATACTGACCGGTCTGCTAGTCCTTACTTTTGGATTAGGATTTCTTATTGCACCAAGAGAAAAAAAAAGCGATTCATTCTCACACTTACCTGAGAGTCCACATCACAAATTTTGGAGACTCCGGTTAGTATTGGTCTCACTTTTTGTCGGTCTTATTTCAGGCCTTCTCGCCAACTCAGGCGGATTTTTGCTTGCACCGAGCTATAGCAGAATTCTTCATCTGCCGTTAAAGAAAGCATTTGCCTGTTCACTTTTTGTTTCAATGTTTCTTGCAATACCGGGGACTATTGTTCATGCTTACCTGGGACATATTAACTGGCTGATTACAGGTATACTGGCCCTGGGGTCGGTCCCTTTCTCCTTTCTTGGCGCCAGGACGGCTATCAGAACCGAATCAAGCCGGCTCGAAAGATGGTATGGACTTATCCTTACGGCATTAGGGATTTTTTTCATAATTAAATTACTCTGATTTGGGGTTCAATCCTGAACCAAAACATAAAAAAAGTTGATGCATTTCAATAAAAACATTGGTATCCGCCATCAGATATCATCATATTCAAGATTTACCTTACCCTAACTTTGTACTTTAATATTATTTCTAAATTATGGTGAAGAAGGAAATAGTCATAACTACTTGGCTCAATAACATGGCTTTTGAATCAGATATTAATGGCCATAAGATAATAATTGATGCTGCTCCGGAAGTAGGTGGCGAGAACAGAGGACCTCGTCCAAAGCCACTCATGCTTTCTGCTTTAGGAGGTTGTACTGGTATGGATGTGATTTCCATCCTGAAAAAAATGCATGTGGAAGTTAAAAAATTCAATGTGATAGTTGAAGGAGATCTCACTGAGGAATTTCCAAAGCATTTTTATAAAATGCATGTGATCTATGAATTCACCGGAAAAGAATTACCAATGGATAAGCTTCAGAAAGCTGTAAACCTTTCTGAAGAAAGATATTGTGGTGTAAGCGCTGTTTATAAAAAAGCAATTGAGTTAACATCCGAAATAAAAGTAATTGAAGGGTAAGTATTATGGAGAGCAATGATTTCAGTACTCTGTACAGTGATGCAGATAAACTAACATTAAAACTGGCCGAAGATTCGTTGAACCCTAAATTAGACAGAGTAAATGAGATAATTGCTTTCGCTAAAGAATCGAAAATGAGTATAATAGGGATAGCCAATTGCGTAACCTTTATAAAACAAGCAGATCAGCTGGAGGAAATTCTGACCTGTTCCGGTTTCAAGGTAGAAAAGGTACATTGTAAGTACGGAAGGATGCCATTTAACGATGTAATACCCGGTTACAAAGGTATCTCATGCAATCCTGCCGGACAGGCAAAGTATCTCGAAGATAAAGGAACTGACCTTAATATAATGATGGGGTTATGTCTTGGACATGACATGATTTTTAATGCCCGGTCAAAAGCGCCGGTAACTCCTTTGCTTGTGAAAGACAGGAAACTGAATCATAATACTCTTGAGGTTTTTAACAAGATTGGTTTAAAATCACAAAACAATGAATAGTAAATCAATAAGGTTTGCTTTTGCAGTTAATCAACAAAATGGTTTTGAAACTCAGAACTTTGGAAAGGCTGATAAATTTCTGATTTATGAATGGGCTAATAATGAGTTCATTTTTCTTAAGGAAGAAGTCAACCATTTCAAAAAACTGGATGAAGATCAGAATGGGTCTGTCAGGAAAGGGGCTGCAATTGTCGATTTTTTGAAAAGTAAAGATATTAAGGTACTTGTATCGATCAAATTCGGCCAGAACGTTCAAATGGTCAACCGCAATTTTATTCCCGTTATTGTATTTCGCGAAACACCCGATGATGTTGTTTTGCAGCTTAGAAAACACATAAAATGGATTGAAGACGAGCTCAGAAACAAACCAGGCGAATTTAAGCTGTTTACAATAAGGAATGGAATTATGAAAACATCATTGAAAAAATCATCATCCTTTCCGTCTGTTAATTGATCTTTTTAATTTCTTTTGGTTTATGAACGCAGGTTCATTATCTTTACTGTAAATATCTTCTAAACCAATCAATGGCTCGTCCACATAAGTGCAGAAAAATATCTAGTCCGCCAGCTATGAAGGGATTTAAGCCTTACGGTATGCCAATATGTAAAATTGAACCGGTCGTTATAAAACTTGAAGAGTACGAAAGCATAAGATTAGTAAATTATGATAAACTTCCCCAGGATCAGGCGGCTGTTCAGATGAATGTATCGCGTCCCACTTTTACACGAATTTATAATAGTGCTTTAGAACAGATTGCAAAAGCATTTATTGAAGGAAAAGCAATAGAGATTGAAGGCGGAAATTATGAAATGGATAAAGAATGGTACCGGTGCAGAAAATGTTATAAGTTGATAGAAGGGTTGGGAAATCACACAAAATGTAAAGACTGCAAGCTCTACGGAGAAAATGAACTGATGAAATTTAATTAAGTATAAAACTGATATTCTGAAATATAGCATATACGGCAGAATTATGTCTTCTGATAAAACAAACAATCATCTTTATAAGAAATATTAATCAATTATATAAAAATATGAAAATTGCAGTTCCTGTAACAAAAGAAAATCAAATCGATGGCCATTTTGGTCATTGTGATTCGTATGGTGTATTTACGATATCAGATAAAAATGAAATAGTTGAAATAAAGGCCGTTCAATCACCAGAAGGATGTGGTTGTAAATCAGATATAGCATCTGTCCTTGCCTCCGATGGAGTTTCCGTAATGCTTGCAGGTGGTATCGGTGGCGGAGCTATTAACGTACTGAATAATAGCGGTATAGAAGTTATCAGAGGTTGTGCGGGCGATGCTACAGAAGTCGTAAAGCTTTATCTGGCAGGATTAGTTGAGGACAGCGGAAGCAGTTGCCATCAGCATGAAGCGCATCATCACGATGGGGGTGCACATACTTGCAGCCATAACTAAAAGTCGGAAAAGTTGTTGAAATAAATTTCAGTGTAAAAAAAGAGAGCACCACTCATCTTCAATAAAGATATGCTCTTTATGAAGACTGATGGTGCCCCAGTCTAATCACGCCATGAAAAAGCTATCTGTGTCCTATTTTCTGAATTGATAACTAAAATATGTCCCGTTTGGCTGAATGCCATCAAGTGAAGACAGCATTTCGCCATCCGAGGTAGCTTCTCTTACATCAGAAGCATTATTTACCTTTTTCCCGTTTATTGTCGAGATAATTGTTCCTTCTTTAATTCCGAGATCTTTGAGTTTGCCTTCACCTATGCTTGTAACTTTAGTTCCGGAATCAATCTGATATTTTTCTTTTTCCCGTGATGTGAGTAGGAGTAAGTTTAGCTCCGAAAACCAATTTCGCCGGTACTTTCCCTTACAACCTCAGTGTTGCCATTGACATTTTTAAGTTCAGCCGATGTTGTTTCGTCTTTACCGTTCCTGATATAGGTTATTTTAATTTTATCACCGGGATGATGTTCAGCTACAGTTTCCTGAAGATCAGAAGGAGATTCAATATTTTTATTATCGATTTTTACAATTACATCTTTTTCCCTGAGTCCGGCTGCATCTGCTGCACCACCAGGATTAACAGATGCTATATATACACCGCTGACATTATTAAGTTTTTCCTTCTGAGCAAGATCAGATGTAACCTCCCTGATAGATATTCCTAAAAATGGTCTTTGTGCCCTTCCGAATTCCCTTAAATCAGTTACGGTTTTTTTGACAATATTGCTTGGAATTGCGAATGAATTACCTGCATATGTCCCGGTTGGAGAAATTATTGCAGATGTAATACCAACGAGTTCTCCATTAGTATTAACAAGTGCACCTCCGCTGTTCCCCATATTCAGGGCAGCATCTGTCTGAATAAATGATTCAAGTTTATAGCCACCGTCTATATCGATGTTCCTTCCTTTTGCACTGACGATTCCTGCTGTAACTGTTGAAGTAAGGTTAAAGGGATTGCCTACGGCAAGTACCCATTCACCAAGCTTCAGGTCATCGGAATTGCCGAATTTTACTGCCGGCAGGTTATCTGCAGGAATTTTGATTAATGCAATGTCTGTGTCGGGATCTCTGCCCACTATTTTAGCCTGGTATGATTTGTTGTCATTAAGAGTAACCTGAACAGAATCTGCTCCATCAATTACATGGTTATTAGTTACTATGTATCCATCAGGAGATATTATTACACCCGATCCGAAACCTGTAACTTTTCTGGGACGTTGCTGCATGTCACCATTGAAAAACTGAAAGAACGGATTGTCAGATTCATCCTGAGTGACGGTTGATCTTACCCTCACATGAACTACTGACTGAACTGTTTGTTGAGCAGCATAAGTGAGATCGACAGGTCCACCTGAAGACTTATCAGGTTCCTCAGAGGACTTCATTGAAGTCAGAAAAGCCGATGTTCTTTCATTATTAAAATTTTGATTGCTGATTGGTTGCTTCGAATTGTTATTGATTCGTGAGTATACAAATAGTGTACTTGCAACACTAAATACTGATACCAGAAATGCCGTTAAGATAATTTTTGTTTTCATAATAGAAATTATTTAATTTTTTTTTAATTTTCCAATTAAAGTCAATGGTTATCTGAGGATTAACCTGCAGTTTCCTATATTTTTGCCATTACTTAATATTTGTATTGTATATTCTCCGGCTTTAAGCTTTTCTTTTGGCGTGTAAGCCATAGTCACCTTTTGTGATGAAAAAAGTTTGCCGGCAGCAGATGCAGGTATAGTTGACAAACTGGCAGTAAGGTAATTTGGATCCGGTTTTATTGTTGATGTTAATGTTTTATCTTCCGGAGTTATTGTCTTCCCGTCAGGGGTTTTTATACTGATACCTATTGGCTCGCTAAGATTTTGCGGAACATCAAAGATTATATTCAACTTCTTTGTGCGTCTTGCCAGGAAAGTAATTTTGTCTTTTTTATTTCCTCGCGATCCGAACAATTCAATATTACTTGTTCTGTATTTCTCAGCATTTTCCAGATTCTCTGAAAGCTCTTTCTTCTGGGCTTCAAGTAATATTTCCGAATTCTCAAGATCCTTAATCCTGGATGACGCCGTTTCCTCTTTTAGTTGAAGATCAGCATATGCCCGGTCGAGATCACTTTTTGATTTCTTCAATTGTTCAAGTTCATTCCTGTCAGTAACAAGTGAACTGTTTTCTTTTGTCAAATGAGCAATACGCTTTTCTGTTTCTGAAAGTTTCGTATCAGCTTTTGCCAGTTCTTTGTTGTCCGACTCATTTTTAGTCGTCAGGGCAGCCAGCTCATTTTTGGCTTTATCCAGATCCTGTGAAACCTGTAGCTTCTGCGACGAAATTGATTCATTCTGCCGCTTCTCTGCATTATAATTGCGTTTATTCTTTGAATTCGATATGAACGCAAATGTCATCGTTATATAACAGTACAATAATTATTATTATTCCTGTATTTCTTAATGTCTTGTCTTGCATGGTCAAACTATTTTTATTTTTTAAGTATGACACAAAAGAAATGCCAAATATTCCTCATTAACAATAGATTAACTATTGTTTAAGAATGTTTTAACAATGATTTAAGAAAAATGTTGGACTGATTTAGCCGATAATTAAATTTCCGGTAAGCTTATCAATCCTGGCCGGTATCTGCCAGTAAAAAAGCTGATCTATAATTGCATTCTGTTCTTTTTCAGTGATGGCATCATTAAGGACTGTTCCATTGAAGTAATTTGCGACAAAACTATCCCTGCCCTGGTTGGCGTTCAGTATAACACTTTGCACATCAGACACTTTAATGAATTTCCAGTCGAGTATATCCTTATCTTCAATCTTTAAAGCTCTGTGGTGCCTTAATGTTCTTTTCATATATAATACATATTTTTCCTTATCAAATCCTTTTGCTTTGTGAAGATACTGGTACAGGTTATTGTTTTCAATTATAGTACGTCCTTTATAATAAGGTGATCTGATATCAACTGCTATGAAGTAACTGTTTGTATCATAGTCGTTTAAAACCTGATTATAAAATGATGAATTTGCATTTGTGCATGCTACGAAGGGATTTTTCAATATAAAAAGAGTAATTAAAATTAACCCGGGAATCCCTGATAATTTAAATTTTATTTGTTTCATTTCTGGCTATTTGTTCGTTATAAAAACAATCTTACATGCAAATTTCCTAGTGAGTAATAAGTTTTTTTTACCTGCGACGTCACTCTTTTGATACGTGATTATCACCTGCTTCTGCATTTAGGTCATTGAAATTACACAAACATTTAAAGGTTTATTCTGTTTGATTATTAGTCTGAAATTAGCCCACTGTTATGAGAACAAATGAACCGTAAAAAAATCATATGGACTATTGGTCATTCCACACGTTCTATTAATGATTTTATAGTTTTGCTGAAATCATTTGAGATTGAACTGATAGCAGATATAAGAAGTTTGCCGGGTTCAAGACGTTACCCGCATTTCAATATGGAAGCTCTAAAGGTTTCGTTGTCTGAAAACAATATTAAATATATTCATTTTAAGGAACTTGGAGGAAGAAGAAAAGTACGACCGGATTCAACAAACGAGGGGTGGCGCCTTGCTGCTTTCAGAGGATATGCGGATTATATGGAGACAGATGCTTTTAGGAAAGCTATAGAAGAGCTTGAAAGTTATGCATATAAAGAGAAAACGGCATATATGTGTGCCGAAGCATTATGGTGGAGTTGTCACAGGTCGCTGGTTTCAGATTATCTCAAGCTTAATGGTTGGATGGTATTTCATATAATGAATAAAGGAAAAGCCACGGAGCATTACTATACTTCACCGAGCGTGATTGCAAATGGTAAATTGACATATCCCGCAATAAATAAAAAAACGCAATCAACTGATAATTAGTCTAATTGCGTTTCTGAGAATGTGAACCTGGAGGGACTCGAACCCCCAACCTTCTGGTCCGTAGCCAGATGCTCTATCCAATTAAGCTACAGGTCCTTTTCTATGCTTCTGATCCGTAGCCATCCCGATAGATCGGGACAATTAAGCTACAGGCCTTTATGCGGACGCAAATATAGCAATATTTGGAAAAATCAAGCAACTAATCTTACAGAAAGTTCCTTACAAATGTAAAGGGATTGCTTCGCTTCGCTCGGAATGACGTTCTGTGTCATCAGATCGGGAAAAGGATTGTGATGCAACTTATCAACGGTAGCGTCATTGCGAGTCGCGAAGCGACGAAGCAATCTTTCCTTGAAAGTCAGAAATTTATGCTAGATTTGAACTTATTTCAATCACTGCAACATGAAAAAACTTGTATTTAAATTATTAGTCTGCGCTTCCATTGCGCTCTTGTCAGGATCAGGCAGTTTAATTGCCCAGTCTTTCAATGTCATTATTGATAAACCTGTTAACGGCACATTCAAGCTGGATCCTGTTCTTCCGGCTGATGGGAAGTACCCGGCCGGAACTATAGTTACTGTTACTGCAGAACCTGCTTCGGGTTATGTTCTTGATGCAGTATATTATTCTGCGAGAGGCAGATGGGGACAAATGTATTTTGAATCGATGTTACCTGTTTTTAAAATTAAAATTGATCAGGAAAAACATATAGGAGCTTCTTTCATTGATAAATCGGCAGTTGCCAATATCAATGTTACACAGGATATTGTTTATGCAAAACCCGGGGTAAAGCCATTAAAATATGATGTGTATTCTCCAAAAGGCGCTAAAAACCTTCCTTGTATCATTATCATCCACGGTGGCGGCTGGACTACGAATACCGAAGACATTATGCGCGGACTTGCCAGGGAACTGACAAAGGATGGGAAGTTTGTTGTATTCAGTATTGATTATCGCTGGGCAGGAAAACTCGATGGTGATGCAACAAATAATTCAATGATCGATATAGTTGATGATGTATTTGGAGCTATTGCCCATATCATGGAACATGCGGCAGAGTATGGTGGCGATCCCTCAAGGATAGGACTTACCGGTGATAGCGCAGGTGGACATTTATCCGCTCTTGCAGCAACAATGACAAATAAAATCGGTACGGAAGGTTTCGGAAAAATCAAAGGAGTTTTTGAATTTATGCCTTCATATTTGCCAAAAAATAAGACCGTCGCACAGCTTAGAACCGAGATGATGTCATCTATCAAGGCTGCAGCTCCCAGTTATGGAGTTTTTGGAGGAAATCTTCTGAATCATTATTCTGATGACCCTTCTGCAGATGACAGCTGGAAAGAAGGCATTGCTCCTTTAAGCAATATTCCAAACGTGAGCGAGAGAGCAGTCCCTCAATATTTTTTGCGTGGTACAAATGACCCTCTGATTAAGGACGAAGCTGTCAAAACATATGTTGACGCTTTGGTGAAAGCAGGACAGAGAGTTGAATATGTTCAGGTAGGTGGTGCAAATCATGCATTTTTTGACTGGAAACCTGATGAGATAACAAAGGCAACTTTTGCAAAATACGGTGTTTATTATGCTGCTGAGATGGAAGCTTTTTTCAGCTCTGTGATGGGGAAATGATTTCTTTTTGAGAACAGCACATATTTTATCGACAATCAAAATATAGTAATATGAAAAAAACAGCTGGCATAATTGTAAAGGTATTCTTTGGAATTATTCTGTTAACTCTGATTCTTCTGTTTACTATTCCGATAATTTTCAAAGAACAGATTAAAACCAAAGTTGTGCAGGTGATCAACCAGTCGGTAAATGCAACTGTAAAATTTGATGATTACAAAATTGGGTTTTTTAAAGATTTTCCGAATCTGACATTCTCACTGGAAAATTTGTCAGTTAAAGGTTTGGGAAAATTTGAAGGAGATACTCTTGCTTCTTTTAAATCTTTTGATCTGGCCTTCAACCTTATGAGCATATTTTCAAAATCAGGATATGAAGTGAAGTCAATTATTGTTGATCATGCTAAGGTTAATGCGTTAGTACTGAAGAATGGAACAGCAAACTGGGCAATAACAAAACCATCTGTTTCAGCTGTACAACCGGTACAAACTGCCCCTTCAGTAAATCCTGCACCAGCACCTGTTCAGTCAACTCCTGTAAATTCATCATCAGGTAGTTCTTTGAAAGTTATGCTTAGGAAATTTGAAATAAAAAACAGCTCGATTGTCTATTCCGATTCGAGCGCGTCGATGTTTGCGCGTGTAGAAAATTTGAATTTCAGACTCGCCGGTAGTATGACCCTGACCGAGACTCTCCTGAAATTAAGTCTGAATACAGAATCAACAACCGTAACAATGGGTGGGGTAAAATACCTTAATAATGCCAAAATTGATTCGAAGATTAATATGCTGGCCAAACTTGACAGCATGAAGTTTACTTTGAGAGACAATTATTTTTCAATAAATGATCTCAGGATATCATTGTCAGGGATGGTAGAGATGCCTGGAAAAAATATTAAGACTGATCTGCATTTTGGAACTGATAAAACATCTTTCAAAACACTTATGTCACTGATTCCTTCAGTTTACATGCGTGGTTATGAAGATTTGAAAACTTCAGGAGATTTTTCTTTATCAGGAAAAGCAAAAGGAATCTACAGCGAAGCTTATAAATCGCTTCCTGATATAAGTATTGACTTCCTCATAAATAATGGAGAGATAAGTTATCCGGCATTACCTGAAAAAATCAGCAACATCAATGTTAATGCAAATGTTTTCGTTGATGGAAAAGTTCTCGACAGGTCGGCGGTTAATTTGCAAAAATTTCATTTTGAACTCGCCGGCAGTCCGTTTGATATGACCTTTTCCCTGAAAACTCCAATAAGCGATCCGGACATCAAAGGTACAATGAATGGAAAGCTGGATCTGAATGCTTTATCAAAAGCAGTACCCATGAATGGAATGTCGCTGTCGGGCGTAATCGAAATGGCACTCTCTCTGTCTGGAAGGTTATCAATGATAGCGAAGGAACAATATGATCAATTCGACGCCAAAGGATCTCTTGGGATTAAAAATATGATCTATTCATTTAAAGGCTATCCCAGGGTGGAAATTAAAGATGCGGCTTTTACATTTACGCCATCATATACGAGGATCGAAAATGCTCATTTGTTAGTTGAAGGTAATAGTGATTTTTCTATTACCGGAAATCTGGAAAACTACATACCCTATGTTCTGAAGAACAAGACATTGAAGGCCAAACTGGAAGTTCATTCAAATCTCACTGACGTTACAAGCATAATGAATTCAATGTCGGATTCCACGTCAGTTGCAACTTCTTCAGTTAAGGATACTGCTGGTCTGGCGATTATTCCTGTTCCCAAAAACATTGATTTTGATTTTACTGCACTCATTGAGAAATTATCGTATGATAATATAAAAGCAGAAAAGGTAAAAGGACATATTTTTACCAAAGACGGAATTTTATCTTTCCGCGAGACAGGGATGAATATACTTGGGGGTAAGATTTCAATGAATGCTGACTATGATACCCGCGATACTCTTAAACCAGAAATGAAAGCTGACTTCGAAATGCAGAATATCGGAATAAAAGATGCATTTAATACTTTTAACACAGTGCAGAAATTTGCACCGGCAGCCAAAGGTCTTGATGGCAAGATAAATGCAAAACTGGAATACACAAGTTTACTTGGCCGCGACATGATGCCTGTTATTAATTCAATTAATGGTAAGGGAAATATTAAATCTGATGAGATCACCCTTGTAGATTCCAAAACTTTCGATCAGTTGAAGGAGACACTCAAACTTGGTGATAAATATGGCAATTCATTTAAAAACATCGATATAAGCTTCAGAATAGCTGACGGAAGGGTATATGTCAGTCCATTTGATATTAAGACGGGTAATTTAAAAATGAATATAAGTGGTGACCAGGGACTCGATCAGACAATTAACTACCTGGTTAAGACTGAATTCCCGAGAGCAGATATCGGAGGATCTGTTAATTCTTTAATGGATAATCTTTCTTCCCAGGCTGCTGCTTTAGGTATTAAGGTTAAGATACCTGACATACTCAAGATTAATATCAAGGTAACCGGAACATTTAGTAAGCCTGTTCTTTCTCCATATATGGGCAGTACAAGTGGTGAAAGTACGGGAGGAACGAAGGAAGCTGTTAAGGAACAGGTAAAACAGACAATTGATAATACTGTTGATCAGGCAAAAGTAAAAGCCAGGGCTGAAGCCGGGGCAGAAGGTGACAAACTTGTCAAAGAAGCTGAAAATAAAGCGCAGCAATTAAGAGACGAAGCAGCAAGAACTGCTGAAAACATTAGAAAAGAAGGGGATTCCCAGGCTCAGAAACTAATTGACGATAATGCTTCAAAAGGGGCTCTTCAGAAGATGGCTGCCCAGAAAAGTGCAGAGGGAATCAGAAAAAATGCCGATAAAAAAGCAACTCAGGTAGTACAGGAAGCGGATGTTCAGGCAACCAAACTTGTCGATGATGCCAAAGCAAAGAAAGCGGATCTGATTAATAAAAACTAGACTAAAAATTGAAATCCACTAACCGCAAAGGTCGCAAAGGAAATTGAATTTGGCCGGTAAAGTACTGAATTTAAGGGTGACAAATTTCCCCTCCTTCAAAAGGCTAATCTTGCATCACATCTTTTTACAGAATTGCTGAATAAGAGAAGGGGATCCTTCATTTCGCTGGTACTCCGCAAGCTACGTACCGGCGAAATTCAGGATGACAATGCAATTTGGAATTATTGGGGAAGGAAGCGGCGCCTTTTGAATCAATTGGCAAAGGTTGTAAGAGATTTTTTGTAATGTTTTAACTTTGATTTTCTAAATAAAGAAATATTCGCACAAAAGGCGCCGCTTCCTTCCCCATTTGATCTCATAATAACCTGTCATCCTGAATCTTCCGCAATAATATATATGGAGTAAATGACAATTTTATCTTGCGGAAGATGAAGGATCTTCCAGGGATTAGCTGAATTTTAATAAATGTGATGTAAGATTAGTTCAAAAGGAGACCCTGACCCCCTTTTGGCGGGGGGAAACTTTTTAAAGCAGTTTCTCATAATACCGAAGCATAAGTACGCCTATGCCTTTGGAGGATAGCCATGCATTGGCAGTGGGTTCTCTGCTTTTGTGACCTTTGTGGTTAAAATATCACAAATAAAAAAAAGGCTGCTCAAAATGAACAACCTTTCTTATAAGAGTTAAAAGTATTTCTTAGAATTTCTTTTCGCGTATACGTGCTTTTTTACCGGTGAGATCACGAAGGTAAAAGATTCTTGCCCTGCGCACTTTACCATGCTTATTTACCTCTATCTTATCAATAAAAGGTGATGCAACCGGAAATATTCTTTCAACGCCAATGTTTCCTGACATTTTCCTTACTGTAAAAGTTTCGGTATGTTTTTCCCCGCTTCTCTGAATTACCACTCCACGGAACTGCTGGATTCTCTCTTTATTACCTTCCCTGATTTTATAGTGCACGGTAACAGTATCACCAGCTGCGAATTTCGGAAATTCATTCTTTACCGCAAATTCCTTCTCAATAACATTCATTAAATTCATCTCACAAAGTATTTTGTATGCTCTATTTGGTTTCAAAAATCCGGTCGCAAACTTACGAATAAAATTTTATAAACCATCAACTAAGAGAAAAAGTTTTTAATACATAATAGTTGCTGGGTGCTTGGTGCTTATTGCTGGTTTCTTGCATCAGGGCTGCTAATCCCCCAGCCAGCACCCAGCACCTGGTACCCAGAGTCCTTACTTCTCCTTAAATTTATCTCCGGTAGCTTTGACAACCATGCGATTCCAATCATCTCCATATCCTGGTTGACTAAGCTTTGGCACAACATATTTGTATCCTTTTGGCACCGGTTGTGCTTCTTTGACATTACCATCGACAAATTTGGTAAAAAGGTATCTGTAGAGTTCTTTCCATTGTTTAACTGTATTGTTTCCGGTTTTAACAGAATAATCTGTCAGATATTTAGCAGCTTCGGCCGGACTATTTTTATAAAGAGCTTCAGCTGTCTTATCAACATTGACAATGTCCCTGGTAAAGCCTTCTTCAAGCTCTGCCTGCTTTTTATGAATATCGGGGCTCATTAGTCTTGTCGCAGTGTAAGCAAAATTTGCTACCTGGTTGAATACCCAGAATGCTGAATTATCGCTGAATGTCATCATGTCGCCATTACCAACAGCAAAAGTTTCAGGAACCTTTGTTATTCCACAATACATAGGTGAATAAACAGTATAATTTGTATCATCAACTCCGAACCAGTTTATTCCTCCAACCGGATCAGGAAGCCATGAACGGCTCTGCGCAATAAAGGAAAATCCTGTTTGCTGGGTTGAAATTGCTCTTTCATTTATATATGTTACTCCATCGACTTTCCATTCCATAGGTCTCCATCTCACAGTGTTTCCATAAGGACCTGCACCAACATCTTTTGTCATATCCATTGGTGTTCCCTGATAATAGTTGCGCATCATCCTGGCTACATCCTTAACCTCCAGCTTATTGTCGGGTTTTATCCATAATGGCATTCTGTTCTTCAGGTTTTCGCCCATGGCATAGTCAGTATATTGTCCCATCTGGCTGTTGACCATATTAAATCCAGACCATACTCTGGCTTCGCAGAATCTTGCTCCGCCGAAATCAAGAGGAGCATATGCATCGCAGAAGCTGAAATCTTTATCTTCACCTGTAAACCATCCATGTTGACGTGCAACATCAATTACATCATAAGAATATACTGTTTCAATCTCAGGATCATTAATTTTATCTAACTGCTTAGACGTTATAGATTTAACTCCATCGGCCAATGGAAAGGTGGTAATTCTCGGGTGGTTGGCATGTCCGCAGATATACCCGTCGGGAATGCGCCTTGCAACCCATACTGCTCCTTTATTTCCCGGACCTTTTGCAATTAGTTCCAGTATCCAGGCTTCATTAGCGTCAGCAATTGAAAAGGATTCGCCTTCACTTCTATATCCATAGTCTGATACAAGTTGAGAAAATGTGGCAATTGCTTCCCTGGCGTTTTTTGCTCTCTGAAGTGTCATGTAGATCATTGATCCATAATCAATTATTGCTGTGGTATCCTCCAGCCCTGCCCGTCCTCCGAATGTTGTTTCGCCTATTGATACCTGATGTTGATTCATGTTCCCTACAACTGAATAGGTATGAGATTTCTGTGGAATTTTGCCAAGATATTTGCCGGTGTCCCATTCGTAGATATCGACCATCGTTCCTGCAGGCCAGTTCTTTGCAGGCCAGTAATAAAGTTCTCCATATAAAACATGCGAATCTGCAGCATAGGTTATCATTACTGATCCATCTTTTGTGGCTCCTTTTGTAATGATAAAGTTGGTACAGGCATTAGCACTTTGCTCTGGTAACCAGACTGATATTAGTAGAAATACTAACAGGGATAGTTTTTTCATAAAAACATATTTAATTATAATTAGTGAAAAGTTTGAAGTTAGAAGTCTGAAGTCCGAAGTTTGACTTTCCACTTCCGACTTCGGACTTCCGACTTCAGACTTCAAAGGTAACAAGCCAATCAAATTATCAAAGAATATTTCAGATCATTTTCAGTTTTTCGATGATTGCTTTTATCAAAACTGTATCTGCAACTTTTCTTGAATATTCAGAAGCTCCTTTCAAACCTCCCATTGAGATATTCTGTCTCCTGAATAACATTTCACTATCAATAACCTTACGACCTGTCAGATGGAACTCTTTTGCTCCGGTTTCCCTGGCAATGCGATTAATATTTGATTCTGTAATACCTGAACCCGGCATAATTATTATCCTTTCGCGGGCTTTACTTGTGAGTTGATTAATTAATTCCAACCCTTCTTCAGCCTTGTCCTTCTGACCCGAGGTAAGTAATCTGTCTGCCCCGGCATCGATAATATCTTCGAGACCTTTTTTGGGATCAATGCATAAATCGAAAGCCCTGTGAAATGTAACTGACATTGGTCTGGCTGATTCAATGAGTTTAGCCGTTCGCTCTATATCAATCTGTCCCGATCTTTCCAGGATTCCAATAACAATTCCATTAACTCCGATCTCACCACAGACATCAATATCTCTTCTCATGATATCATATTCTACATCGGTATACAGGAAGTCCCCGCCTCTGGGTCTGATCAGTACATGTAATCCGATTGTAAGATTGTTTCTTGCGGAGCTGATAGTCCCTAAACCGGGAGTAGTACCGCCCTCGCTGAGATTACTGCATAGTTCGACCCTGTGTGCTCCGGCTTCCTGAGCATTTAAAGCAGATTCGATGCTGTCGACGCATATTTCAAGTTTGAAATTCATTTTTAAATATAATAATATTTTTCTTCCCAAAGATTTCGGATTGACTCAGATCAAAATTGTATTAATCTGCGAAAATCTGCGTGATCAGCGGGAAATATTTTACAGATAAATTATAATTGTTAATCCTCTACGAGGAATAAAAAAATTGAATCCGCTTTATTGCTACAATAGTTTATCACCTACGGCGAAAATCAAGAGACATGGGGACCATTTAAAATATTTTCCCCATCGGTCAGTAGGAATTCAACATTTGTTCAATTGGAAGATAGATGCATTTTTATTGCCCGTAGGGCATATAGTTTTGAAATATTTGCATGTAGGCTGAAAACTCCCCATCGGTCAGTAGGAATTCAACATTTGTTCAATTGGAAGATTGATGCATTCTTATTGCCCGTAGGGCATATAGTTTTGTAGAACAAGAAATCAGGTCCCAAACATTCTTACCTCGTAGAGGTTAAACAATTAGAAAAATGAATTTGCCTCTACAATGAACAAATCACCTAAATTTCAATTTATAGATCAGATGATTAGATAAAATTGTTATTTTTTCCTTATAATTGTAATACAAAAAACTCTAACATTATGAAACCAACTCTATTAGTTCTGGCTGCCGGAATGGGAACCCGTTATGGCGGCAATAAACAACTCGATGAAGTAGGACCTTCCGGTGAAACGATTATTGACTACTCAATTTATGATGCGATCCGCGCAGGCTTTGGTAAAATTGTTTTTGTGATCAGACGTGATATAGAGGAGCAGGTAAAAGAGAGATTTGTAAAAAGATTAAAAGGGAAAATTGATGTTGATTACGTTTTCCAGGAGATTACAAATCTGCCTGCTGGTGTTAAGGTCTCCCCCGACAGGCAAAAACCATGGGGTACAAGTCATGCCATACTCGTTACAGAAAAGAACATAAAGGAACCGTTCGGTGTAATAAATGCCGATGATTATTATGGTGTTGAATCTTTTAAGATCCTTCACGACTTCCTGGTGAGTGATAAAGATCCAAATTGTTATTGCATAGTTGGATATAAATTGGGAAACACCTTATCTGACCATGGTCATGTCAATAGGGGTATTTGTGGTGTTGGACCTGACGGACTCCTCAAGAACATGGTGGAGACACGTCAGATTGAGAAGACTCATGATGGCGCCAGGGCCCCTCTTCCTGACGGAACATTTCAGAAGTTTACCGGGGAGGAAGTTGTTTCGATGAACCTTTGGGGTTTTAAACCATCATGCTTTAAATTCCTTGGTGAGGAGTTTAAACTGTTCCTGGCAAAAAGCGGAATGGATCCAAAGTCAGAACTTGACATACCAACCTCAGTTGATAAATTTATCAAAAACGGACAAATCACTATTAAAAATCTTATGAGCAACGAAAGATGGTTCGGTGTTACCTACAGGGAAGACAAACCTTTCGTTGTAGAAAGTATCAATAATATGATAAGCCGGAAAATTTATCCGGCGAAAATATATTAATCTGTTTATAAAAGGAAACCTCTTATTACTCTTATGATGCGGCCTTTTTAGGAGTCAGAAGGACTTTGCCTTTTGCATCCTGACGAGCCCAGTAACGACTTCTTGCTTCTTCGGCATCGGCGCCAAGAGCTATATATATTTTTGTTCTTTCATTTATTACTACTTCCTGCATTCTTGTAATATCGGGTGTTTTAAAAACCTGTTGTTTTTTCTCTTGCATGGTATAGATCTTATTCTTTTTAATTTTATAATATATGATGTAAAGTGTTTTTTGAAGAAACACTCTTGAATGCTTCCGTTTATCTGTTTTAAAGTAAGTGAAGTGACTTCTGTTAGCCTGAAATGCTCTGAATGTCGGAGTTTCTTTGTGGCAATTGTTTCAAATTAGAATTGACCAGAACTTACCTATGATAACGTAATGTTTACATAACCGGGGTCAAAGGTAATCATTTTTTTCGGATAAATGATAAGTATATGATTCCTTTATTCACCTGATACTCCCCAGCTGGGCACTCCCCATTACATTGGGAGAAAATTCTGGATGTAACAATAAATCTAATAAAGAGTGAGATTTTTCTCTCCCCTTGGGGCAATGCGTCAACATGAGGAGTTGAATACGGAAAAATATGGGAGAATGATTATTGCAAAATAAAATGTAAGTATTGAAGGTAAGCCTGATACAATCCTCCTGCTTTTGAAGTCTAATCTTACATCACATTTATTAAAATTCATGTAGTCCCTTGGCGATCCTTCATCTTCCGCAAGATAAAAATTGTCATTTACTCAATATATGTTATTGCGGAAGATTCAGGATGACAGGTTATTATGGGATAATAATGGGGAAGGAAGCCCCAAATTACATTGTCATCCTGAATTTCGCTGGTATGTAGCTTGCGGAGTACCATTGAAATGAAGGATCCCCTTCTCTTTTTCAGAAATCATGTAAAAAGATGCGGGAGAGAGGTGTCAATATTACCATGTAAATTCGCTCTTATAAGTGCTAACATTCTCCTTATTATCAGCCACTTCCAGTACAAGGTTGTGCTTTGTTCCTTTTTTTATCCTTGTATCATCAAATTTATAGATCAGCATTTCATTTTTCTGATCATATTCGAACAAAGCCCAATTCCCGTCGATTGTTGCATTATATGATTTTATACCCGAAAGCTCATCTGTGATTCTGATCCTTATTTCTTTCCTGTTGCTGAGATTTACGCCATTTGTCATGCCTGTTGCGGATATAACCGGTTTTATTGTATCGATACCAATGAAATATTTTCCCAGAGCCAATACATCTGCTGAAAGAAAACCATCTGACCAGTAACTGTTAGCCGCAGTTTCCGTTTTGTCATCTGCAAGTCTGACAATCAGCATTTTTGACTCCATTCCTGAGGGCTTTATCGTTGGTTTAATTGAAACTGTGAAGGGTTTTTGAACAGGAGTAAATCTGTTGGCAACGTAATGTAAATCAGAGAGCATCCCTGATGTGCCTTTTTCGACTTTATATGTAAAATAAAGAGTATCATAAAGCGCTCCCTCGGGAATATTTACCGAGATATTTTCTGCTGAAAACCTGTTAGTCCGGTTATATGGCATTATAGTAACTCCTTTATCCGGAACCTCCATTTGGGCTGTTTTTGGTGCACTTCCTTTAATTTTAAATTTTAAAACCGATTTGTTGTTGTTAGCGTCTGTCACAGTAATTTTTCCGTGATGGATCTTATTGTCCTTAAAATTAAAAAGACCTCTGTTAATCACGTCTTTATATGTGCCAAGCTTATCGTTTGGCAGAACAAAAGCTCTTTCAATGTATGTATTCTCCCTCATGAAAGTTTCATAGTCGATGTGACTGTTCACAAACCTCGATTCAGTAAATGAAAATCCGTCCATCACATACCTGAAAATAGTTAAGGAATCAATTGATAGCTCTATTGAATGAACTGCACATTTATTGTTACTGTCATTTAAGAGATCATACGTCTTTATACCGAATCCGGCAAGACCACTCACCGAAATTTCAGCTTCAGGTGTCACAGAATACACCCCGTGATTACCTGAAACATTAAATTTCTTCATTGAATGTTCATTTTCTATCAAAGAATTTTTGCTTGCAGGATAAATCACAAGTTTTTCAATTACAGGCTTAATGTTGTCAGTTATGCCAAGATCAAAAAGCAGAGGATTTATTGGTTTTTCAGAGTCAGTCTTCCTGATTTCAAAGTGCAGATGTGGTCCTCCCGAGCTGCCTGAATTACCTGAATATGCGATAATTTCACCCTGTTTTACAGGGAAATCCTCTCTTGTCGGAAAAACAGTTATCTGGAAAGATTTCTTCTCATATTGCCTGGTCTTAACATATTCTTCAATTTTGTCTGTAAATTTTTCAAGATGACCATATACTGTTGTATATCCTGAAGGATGTGTAATATATAGTGCATTTCCGAATCCGCCGGGAGTAATGCTTATTCTTGATATATATCCATTGGCAGCAGCTACAACTTCCTTGCCTGTCACACCCTGAGTTTTAATATCAAGTCCTGAGTGAAAGTGATCTATTCTCAATTCTCCGAAATTTGCTGACAGGAACAATGGAATATCGACAGGTGAAATGAATAATGATTTATCTCTGGGAATATCATTCAAATTACTGAGGAACAATATACTAAATAAAAAAAAACGTATCAGAATCATTTTTAGTAATTTTTTTAGAAATATAAACGTTCAAAGCTAAACTTCTGGTACATTAAGGCAAACTATTTCTGTCAATTTTTTGAAAATATCATTAACAATGTTAATTTTGTCCTAAAGATTTTATTATGTCCGGTCCCGGTTATGAGGAATTGATAATTTTAAACAGAAAACTTGATGAATTGTTGGATCGGTATAATAATCTGAAGCGAGAAGTAGAGGAATTGAAGAACGGGAATAATAGTTTAAAGGAAATGCTTCAGGATCGTGAAGAAAGAGTTAAAGAATTAGAAACAAAATACCAACGGATCAAATTATCAGGAGCATTGTTGGGTGAGGGTGAAAACGCTAATGAAGCAAAGAAGAAAATAACTGAATTGGTGCGGGAAATTGACAGGTGTGTTGCTCTTTTAAACAGATAAGATATTGCAATGGATGACAAGCTTTCAATCAGGGTTAATGTGGCGGACCGGTATTATCCATTGAAGGTAGAACGGGAGAATGAAGAGAAGATCAGGAAAGCAGCCAGGATGATTAACGAGAAAGTGCTGCAGTACAAACAGAGGTACACCGATAAGGATGTACAGGATTTTTTGGCCATGGCCTCTCTTCAGTATGTCATTAAACTTACAGAAGAAGAAGAGAAACTTGAGAAGGATTATCTTCCCGACACCTTGAAAGAACTGATTCAAAAGATTGATGCAGTTCTTGAAACAAAAGAGTAACAGCGTTCTTTAAAATATACAAAAAATTGCCCGCATTGTTTCTTCATTCATTTTTGAAACTCAACAGTTAAAACTTTGGAGCAACTCTTAGTTCAGGTAGGACAGGCCTCATCCCGATTCGTCGGGATCCCGCGTGACGCGGGACAGTGGAAGTTCAAACTGGATTAGTAGCTCCAGCCATTCAGACATGGGGTTTTATAAAATCTGGAGGAACTTTGCGGGTTTTTTTTATTTAGCAATATATAACTAATACAATTGATGATGACTTTGATTATAGGAACATTAACAACAGGGCTTTCAGTTATTCTATGTTTTTCAGCCCTTCTGATAGGTTTTGGCGCTTCGTACTTCGTGTGGCAGATAGCCTTGAAAAGCAAAAGCAAGAAGATAATTACCGAAGCTGAAGCTGAAGCCGAGGTAATAAGAAAGGAAAAAATACTTCAGGCGAAAGAAAGGTTTCTTCAACTTAAAACCGAGCACGAAAAAGTTATAAACGAGAAAAACAGCAGAATAAGCCAGGCGGAAGGACGAATAAAACAAAAAGAACTAACCTTATCTCAGAAACTCGAAGAAACTCAAAGAAAAAAGAACGAGGCTGATGCGATCCGGGAAAATCTTACATCACAGCTTGAATTAATCGACAAAAAATCAGAAGAACTTGCACGGCTTCACAAACAGCAGGTCGAGCAGCTTGAATCCATATCAGGATTTTCTGCCGAGGAAGCAAAAAATCATCTGATCGAATCCTTAAAGGAGGAAGCCAAAACAGGGGCTATGTCATTTGTAAATGAAATACTCGATGAAGCAAAAATGACTGCCAATAAAGAAGCCAAAAGAATAGTTGTTCAGACTATTCAGCGGGTTGCAGCAGAAAATGCCATCGAGAATGCGGTCACGGTTTTCCATATTGAATCAGATGAGATGAAAGGCCGGATAATTGGTCGCGAAGGACGGAATATCCGTGCTCTTGAGGCTGCTACAGGCGTTGAAATCATTGTTGATGATACCCCTGAGGCAATTGTCCTTTCTGCATTTGATCCGATCAGGCGAGAAGTTGCACGGCTTGCTCTTCATCAACTAGTGACTGACGGAAGGATACATCCTGCCAGAATTGAAGAAATGGTTGAGAAAACCAGGAAACAGGTTGAAGAAGAAATACTTGAAGTTGGTAAGAGAACAACAATTGACCTTGGGATCCACGGGTTACATCCTGAACTGATAAGGTTAATCGGAAAGATGAAATACAGGTCGTCGTATGGACAGAATCTTCTTATGCACTCACGTGAAGTTGCCAATCTCTGCTCAATAATGGCTGCAGAACTGGGACTAAATGCAAAGGCGGCTAAAAGGGCAGGATTGCTCCATGATATTGGGAAGGTGCCCGATGACGAACCGGAATTGCCGCATGCAATCCTTGGAATGAAAATGGCAGAAAAATATAAAGAGAAACCGGAAATTTGCAATGCAATCGGCGCTCATCACGATGAGACTGAAATGACGACTCTCATTGCACCGATAGTTCAGGTTTGTGACGCGATTTCAGGAGCTCGTCCGGGTGCACGCCGTGAAGTTGTGGAATCGTATATAAAAAGGCTGAAGGAACTTGAATCACTGGCTCTTAATTACCCTGGTGTAATGAAAACGTATGCTATTCAGGCCGGGAGGGAATTGAGGGTTATAGTCGGGGCTGAAAAAGTTTCCGATAAGGAAGCTGAAGGATTGTCCTTCGAAATAGCCAGAAAAATTCAGAACGAAATGACTTATCCCGGGCAAATAAAAATTACTGTAATACGGGAAACGCGAGCGGTGAATTACGCTAAATAATATTAAGTCTAATTCAGAAAGGCATCTTAATTAAGATGCTTTTCTGTTTTACATCAGTTTGATAAATCGATAATTTGTATATCTTAGCGCCCTGATAAAATTTCACCCTTCAATGCCTAACATCAAACTAATTAATATTGTAGGTGCACGGCCTCAAATAATAAAGGCTTCCGCCATCAGCAGGGCTATCCGGAAGCATTTTGCAGGTAGTATTACTGAAATAATTGTTCATACAGGACAACACTATGATAAGGAGATGTCGGACGTCTTTTTCGATGAACTTGAGATCCATAAGCCTCATTATAATCTCGGCGTAGGATCTGCTGGTCATGGTCGTCAGACATCTCTGATGATTACAGGTATTGAAGAAATTCTTTTAAAAGAGAAGCCTGATTGTGTTTTACTTTATGGTGATACAAATTCAACACTTGCCGGAGCAATAGCCGCATCAAAATTGCATTTTCCTGTTATTCATATTGAAGCCGGATTAAGGTCTTTTAACAAATCAATGCCGGAGGAATTAAACAGAATAATGAGTGATCATTCCTCAACCCTTCTTTTTGCTCCTACAAATGCTGCATTTAAGAACCTGATGGGTGAAGGATTCAAACCTGAGAATAGTCCTCCATATACAATAAGCAACCCAAAAATTTATCTTACAGGAGATATAATGTATGACAATACTTTGTTTTTCGCCGGACTTGCCGAAAAGAAGAAAGGTAATTTTCTGGACGATTTGTCTCTGGTGCGAAATAATTATGTGCTTGTCACTATTCACAGGGAAAGCAATACCGATGATATTAGGTTCTTAGCAAAATACTTATTACACTGAAAACGCTGGCAGAAGAGAAGGATATAATGCTTGTTATGCCATTTCATCCCAGGACCATTATTTCCTTGAAAACCAGGCTTAAAAAATTATATACAGAACTCAAAAGCTGTAAGCATATAAAAATCATACCTCCTGTCTCTTTTCTTGAAATGATCCTGCTTGAAAAAAATTGCCGGATGATAGTAACTGATTCAGGAGGTGTTCAAAAGGAATCACATTTTGTCAAAAAACCTTGTATGGTTCTGAGGCACGAAACCGAGTGGATCGAACTGGTGAATAATGGCGCTGCAAAACTCGTCGGTTCTGATCCTGAACTGATAAGAAAGGAGTTTATGAATTTTATGGATTCAAATACCGCATTTGAATATCCTGCTTTTTACGGAAATGGGAAAACGGCTGAATTTATATTGAGTGAAATACTTTTGATGTTTGAAAAAGAGTAATGTTTATAACATGAATTTCTTTAAAAATTACTAATATTGTTTTTTTTGATCGCTGATGGAACGAAACTTAAGGGATAGGAGAGTGTTGGTAACAGGAGGAGCAGGTTTTATCGGCTCAAATCTTGTCGAATCCTTTTTGCTTTCAGGTAATTCAGTTGTCTGTCTTGACAATTTTTCCACCGGTAAAAGAGAAAATCTTAAAGCTTTTATAAATAATCCTAAGTTCAAGCTTATCGAAGGCGATATCCGTAATTATGACGATTGTGTTACGGCTGTTAAGAATATTGATTTTGTGTTTCATCAGGCTGCATTGGGATCGGTGCCGCGTTCAATAACGGATCCGATGACATCAACAGATGTAAACATCGGCGGGTTTGTCAAAATGCTTTTTGCATCAAAAGAATCAGGTGTTAAAAGGTTTATATATGCAGCAAGTTCATCCACATATGGTGATCATCCTGATTTACCGAAAGTTGAAGACAAAATCGGTTCCCCGTTGTCACCCTATGCTATCACGAAATATGTAGATGAATTGTTTGCGAACAATTTTTCATCAACTTATGGTATTGATGTTATTGGCTTGAGGTATTTCAATGTTTTCGGAAGGCGTCAGGATCCGGATGGAGCTTATGCCGCTGTTATTCCTAAATTTATGAAATCACTTATGAAACATGAAGTTCCTCTGATTAATGGGGATGGATCTGTTTCGCGTGATTTTACTTATATAGATAATGTAATTCAGGCAAATCATCTTGCCTCGGTAGTTCAGGATAAAGCCGCAATAAACCAGGTTTACAATGTTGCTCATGGTGAGCGTACAACACTTAATCAGTTATTCTTTACGATCAGGGAGCTTGCTTCCAGGATTTGATAAGGAGATATTGAAGATTGAACCTGTTTACGGACCTCCCAGGATGGGGGATATTCCACATTCTCTGGCGTCTATCGAAAAGGCTAAAAAACTCTTACATTATTCGCCGGCATTTAATGTCGGGCAAGGTTTAAAAGAGGCTGTAAAATGGTACTGGGCAAATTTGTAACATTTGTTACAAAAGCTTGTCCAAAAATCATATAGTCAGGAGTATACAGAATTCAGTCATGTGACTGACGATGCGATAGCTTTACAAAAAATCCTGAATTCTTCGGAAAACACTTCTTTAAAGATTCTGTTAAATTGGTATATTAATTTGTTGATTTCGGAAGCATTTAGCCACTTTTGGTCATTCATTTCCGTTTAAATTTCCTGATTAACTAAATTTTACTTACATTCGCAGAACTACTTAACTGTATGATAAACATATTAAAAGGGAAGATTGTTGAGATTTTTAAAAATCATTCATTGCCCCGATGGTTAGTTTTTCTTATTGATTCCGGGACAGTCTATTTTTCATTTCTATATTGCATATATCCTCAGATACAATTTTGAGGTTAGTTCTTTTGAGACTTCTATAGCTCTTGAGCAAGCGGTATTGGTATTAGTTGTTTATGCAATATTTATTCTGATTTTCAAGTCCTATGCCGGAATGATAAGGCATACAACAATCAGAGATACCTATAAAATAGTTATTGCGAATTCATGCGCATTTGCTGTATTGTCTCTTGTCACACTTATGAGCCGAAGCAATGAGTTGGAGTCAGATTATTTAATATTCCCATTTCAATTCTTCTTATTCATTCAGGGGCGGTTACTATTTTACTTTTCTTCTTCAGAGTTTTTGTAAAAATATTTTATGAATTTGCCTCTTCCTCTTCACATGAACGCAAAAATGTATTAATCTACGGATCAGGCGAAATGGGAATTCTGGTAAAAAGATTATTAGAAGGCGATCCTAAAAATCAATACAGGTTAATAGGGTTTATTGATGATGATAAAAAACTTCAGGGTAAAAAAGTTGATGGATACCCCGTATTTTCACAGCAAGTTCTTAAAAAGGAATTTATTGAAGAGCAGGATATAAAGGTCTTCATCATTGCCATTACCAAAATGATCCCGGCAAAAAAGAAAGACATTATTCAATCCATGATTGGGTTTGGTTGTGAAATTCTGGATACGCCATCGTTCGATACCTGGATGAATGGCCAGCTGGAAGTAAAAAACCTTAAAAAAGTTAAATTGGAGGATCTTCTTGGAAGGGACCCAATCAAACTCGATCTTGAAAAAATTCAAAAGGGACTGATAGGCAAAACTATTCTTGTTACAGGAGCGGCCGGTTCAATCGGTTCGGAAATTGCCAGACAGCTTACGCGTTTTCATTCAAAACAGCTTATTCTTGTTGATCAGGCAGAGACACCTGCTTTTTATCTTGGAGAAGAACTAAAAAACAAATTAGCTGAATGTAATTTCAGGGTAGTTATCGGAGATGTGACTAACCAGCAATATATGGAGAAAATATTCAGGAAGTTTAAACCTGAAATTGTCTTTCATGCTGCTGCATATAAACATGTTCCGATGATGGAACTCCATCCTCATGAAGCTTTCAGAGTAAATGTCGGTGGTACAAAAATCATCTCCGACCTGGCAATTAAATATAAGGCTGAAAAATTTGTAATGATTTCTTCTGATAAAGCAGTCAATCCAACAAATGTAATGGGCGCGACAAAGAAATTGTGTGAACTGCTTGTTCATGCACAATCAAGACGCAAGGAGAATTTCACCCAGTTTATCACAACACGGTTTGGAAATGTACTTGGATCAAACGGATCAGTTATACCTCTTTTCAATAAGCAGATTGCTGATGGGGGACCTATTACATTAACACATCCTGATATAACCCGTTTTTTCATGACAATCCCTGAGGCATGCCAGTTGGTACTGGAAGCCGGATTTATGGGAAACGGAGGTGAGATTTATGTGTTTGATATGGGTGAACCTGTAAAAGTGCTGGATGTTGCATTAAACCTGATCCGGCTATCAGGTCTGGAACCACATAAGGACATAAAAATAAAATATATCGGATTACGTCCGGGAGAAAAGTTATATGAAGAGCTTTTTGCAGCCAATGAACCAATGATCCCAACACATCACCCGAAGATCAGTATTGCTCAGATTGCAGATTATGATTATGAGGTAGTAAACGGGAAGATCAGCCAGATCCTTAATTCTCTCAATGAAATGACAGAAACTACAATAATTGAGGAGATGCAGAAAATCGTTCCGGGCTATAAAAGCAAATTTGAAGTGCTTAATAAAACAGTATATTCAGTTAAGTCTATAACATTAGTTCATAAATTACCTGACTTTCCTCTAATTAGTTCAAGTAAAAAAATAATGGGTAATTAAAAGTGCTTGAAGCATTGCTTGTTTAGTTACAAGAAGAAATTTCAATCAAAAGTTTCTGAAAATTATTGTTTTAACTTCAACAAAACTTGATATTACTTTGTTCCTTAAAGAAAACTCCCAATTCTGTTTAATGAAAATAGAATCTCAGACCTACGAAAATAAAGATTTATTAAAGTATTATTGAATATTTGACCAGGATGAAAAAGATAGCATTTGATTTCAGGAATTACCGGACAGGATGGTTCATACCTTACAGAATTATTGTTAGATAAAGGATATGAAGTTCATGGTATAATCAGACGATCAAGTTCGTTTAACACATTCAGAATAGATCATATTTATAATAATCCTGCATTTATTAATAAAAGCTTTTTTCTTCATTATGGTGATCTAACTGATTCAAGTAACTTAAACAGATTAGTTGAAAAGATTAAACCCACTGAAATATACAATCTGGGTGCACAATCTCATGTACAGGTATCTTTTGAAGTCCCGGAATATACTGCCGAAGTTGATGGCGTAGGAACTCTCCGGTTTCTTGATGCAATTAAAGAAACAGGTTTAAAGACACGATTTTATCAGGCCTCAACGTCTGAACTTTATGGGAAAGTACAGGAGATTCCCCAGACAGAAAAAACACCATTTTATCCACGAAGTCCATATGCAGCAGCAAAATTATATGCTTACTGGATTGTCGTCAATTACAGGGAAGCTTATAATGTTTTTGCATGTAATGGAATCTTATTTAATCATGAAAGTGAAAGAAGAGGAAAAACATTTGTTACAAGGAAGATTACTGTTGCAGCTTCTAAAATAATTCTTGGACAACAGGATAAATTGCTTCTTGGAAATCTCGATTCAAAAAGAGACTGGGGTTATGCACCTGAGTATGTAGAAGGCATGTGGAGAATTCTTCAGGCAGATCAAGCCAGATGATTTTGTTCTTGCAACAAATGAAACACATACAATACGTGAATTTGTTGAAGAAACTTTTAAAGTTTTAGGTGAAGAAATAATCTGGAAGGGAAAAGGCATAAATGAGACTGGTAAATTGAAATCTTCAGGAAAGGAAGTTGTTGGTATAGATCAGCGTTATTTCAGACCGACTGAAGTAGATCTTCTTATTGGGTAATCCGGCAAAAGCTTTTGAAAAACTTGGATGGAAGCCTAAAACTACTTTTAAAGAACTGGTTAAGAATAATGGTCAATTCTGATTTTGAAAAAGCAAAAAAACGAATTGAATAATAAGAATGTATTATGGATTACAGGCGATTGGCGGATTTAGACTTTGTGCTCTTTGTGCGCAATCTTTGCGTCCTTTGTGGTTAAAGTATTTAATTAATATTTAAATGGAAAAGAATTCAAAAATATATATAGCAGGCCATAAAGGAATGGTTGGAAGCGCAATTGCCAGGAATCTGACCGAAAAAGGATATACAAATCAGGTTTATTCTCCTTATCCTCCTTTTGATCTTACTAATCAGAGTATTGTGGGAGAGTTCTTCGAAAAAGAAAAACCGGAATATGTTTTTCTTGCTGCCGCAAAAGTTGGAGGCATTTTGTCGAATAATACATACAGGGCTCAGTTTATTTATGAGAACCTGATGATTCAGAATAATATCATTCATCAAAGTTATAAACATGGAGTTAAAAAATTGTTATTCCTTGGCAGTTCGTGTATTTATCCTGGAAATTGTCCACAGCCTATAAAAGAAGAATATCTGTTGACAGGAGAACTGGAATATACAAATGAACCATATGCAGTTGCCAAAATCGCGGGCATAAAAATGTGCGAATCGTACAACATTCAATACGGAACAAATTTTGTTTCTGTAATGCCAACAAACCTTTACGGACCAAATGACAATTATAATCTCGAAACATCACATGTTCTGCCTGCACTGATCAGAAAAATGCATCTTGGAAAATGTCTTGAAAATAATGATTGGGATGCAATCCGCAAGGATTTTAACAAATATCCAGTTGAAGGAATAAATGGATCTGCAAAGGAAAATGAAATTCTGGAAAAACTTACAAAGTATGGAATTCATCTTTCATCAACACCCAGCACCAGCACCACACCGCACCCCGCACCCCGCACCCAGCACCGGTAACAATAAGTTTATGGGGTTCAGGCAATCCTTATCGTGAATTCTTATACGTCGATGACCTTGCTGAAGCCTGTGTATTTGTCATGACTGATGTTGATTTTACCGATCTGAAATCCATAAACGGTCTTCTCCTCATCAATTAAAAATACTCATATCAATATTGGAACAGGAAAAGATCTTACAATTAAAGATCTTGCCTTAATGATTAAAGGATATTGTTGGTTTTAAAGGTCAGTTAAAGTGGGATAGCTCAAAACCTGATGGTACATATCGTAAATTGCTTGATGTCTCTAAAATCAACAGACTTGGGATGGAAAGAAAAAGTCAGTCTGGAAAATGGAATAAAAATGATATATAAAAAATATTCAGAATAAAGGTTTATTCCTTTATGAATGGGACTACTCTGGTCACATTTTCTAATAATTTTCCTTTTTTAATAATGCCTGATCTTAAAGTTACCCTATAGACATAGTTCTGTAGGTTCTGTTTAACTTGAAATAACTAAAAACAAACTGTATTTTATTGAATTATAATTAATATTTATTGATATGAATAAAATTACCTGTGTACTTCTTTATCTGGATCCTGGCACTGGCAGTTTATTGATTCAGTTCCTGATTGCGGGCGTATTAGGAGTCATCCTTTTTATGAAACAATTGAAACAAAGAATAAAATATCATATTTCAAATTGTTTTTAAGAAGAAAACCGGCAATGATAATGAAGAGAATTGAGAGTTCTTTTCGTGACCCCGATGGATTATATGTTTGAATTCGAAGGCGATATTTATCGGGCTGTAAATTTTTCTTATAAAGATAACGTTCGAATATTTTTTGAATTCTGGATTATACAAAAAGCTGGTTAGCGAAGGACTGATTGTGGCATTTGTTGAGCTCGATCCTGCACCTTTTGGGGTTAATGGATTGTATAAGGTTCTGAAACCTGAATGCATCGAGTTCATCTCATATCCTTATGAATGGTCTTTCAGCATGTTGAAAGATGCCGCTATTTTAACTTTGAAAATTCAAAAACTTGCTATCGAATATGGTATGAGCCTTAAAGATGCGAGCGCTTTTAATGTTCAGTTCCAGGAAGGGAAACCTGTCTTTATTGACACACTCTCATTTGAGATATATCCTGTCAATAAGCCTTGGATAGCTTACCGTCAGTTCTGTCAGCATTTTCTTGCTCCACTTGCTTTGATGGCAAGGATTGATGCCCGGTTGAATAGAATGTTTATAATCGATATTGACGGAATCCCATTAGATATGGCTGCAAAAATGCTGCCTTTTCAAAGCCGGTTTAATTTAGGGCTGTTTCTTCATATCTTTTTACACTCGAGATCGCAAAAAAGACATGATGACGACGTTATTCGTGTTTCAGATAAGAACAGGAAATTCTCGATTGGAGCAATGAAAGCTTTAGTAGAGGGTTTAATTACATCTGTGGAAAACCAGGTTTGGAAACCGAATGGCACAGAATGGGCTGAATATACTGACGAAAATGTGCACAAAAAGGAATACCTTGAATTTAAAAATAAAGTAATTTCAAAATTTCTTGATGATATAAATCCGCAATGTATTTGGGATTTAGGATCCAATGACGGAGTTTATTCCCGTATTGCTGCGAAAAAAGGCAAAAATGTCGTTTCTTTTGATGTGGATCCGGCTTGCGTAGACAAGAACTACATGAATATCAAAAAAATCCATGAAACAAATATTCTGCCGCTTTTAATGGATCTTACAAATCCCAGCCCTTCACTAGGCTGGGGAGGCATTGAACGATCTTCGTTTTATCAACGTAAGAGACCTGATCTGGTGATGGCTCTTGCCATCATTCATCACTTGGCCATAACCGGCAATAATCCTCTTGACTCAATTGCAGCTAATTTTGCGAGGCTATCGGAATATTTAATTATAGAATTTGTGCCGAAAGATGATGAGAAGGTAAAGCTTTTATTACTGAACCGTGAAGATATTTTTCCTGATTACACACAAGATAGATTTGAAAAGATCTTCTCAATGCATTATAATATTTTGCAAATAGTACCATCAGACTGCAATCACAGAACGTTTTACCTTATGAAAAAGAAATGAAGGAGATAGTCGCCAAAGGTAAAATCATTTTAAGCGAAAAGCTTACACTTTATCCGGTGTTCACCGGTATACTGTTTCTGGTCAATGAACTAAGGAAAAATGCTGTATTTTATTCAGTAGGGGAAAATCTTTCTTTAATCTTTATTGTTCTTACATTCTCTATACTTGTTGATTTCATATTCCGTAAGTTTATTGCAAATAGAATTAAAGCTGCATTAATTGGAGTCATATTTATTATAGTCAACTTATTCTATCAGGATATATTTCTAAGAATTGCCAGTCTGCATGAATTAATGAATATCATAACTTCGATAACTTCTCACCATCCCGATGTTATCATTATTCCGGTTCTTCTATTAATCTTGTCTACGTTTATTATTTTAGTCTTTAAAACAAAAAGAATTCTTACGAATCTTAATTTGTATCTGAATCTTTTGATTATTACATTGATACTTCTCGAAATAACCCGCATTTTTACGGTTCCATTGCCACAAATTAAGATTGCAGATAATGAACCATATCAGGTTAATTCAGCACTGTTACCTGAACAAAAACCAGATATATATTACATTATCCTGGATTCATATACCAGTTCAGAGAGCTTAAAAAAATACTGGAATTACGATAATTCACCTTTCGAAGATTCACTTAAAAATCTGGGGTTCACTATAAATCCAACTTGCAAGTCAGAATATGCTTATACACCTTATTGCCTTGCAAATTATTTAAATTCTTCGTCTTTGAATTTAGATTCAACGCTGCACTATAATGAGCGAAACTTGTTAAAATTAATTCGTTATAATCGGTTATACGAGTGGCTTGAGAATAATAAATATAAGTGTTATAACTATACCTTGTTTGATGCTTTTGGAAGTAAAAAATACTATAATGCATTTACTTATAATCACTTTCTTGGACGAACTATCTGGTTTACGAATTTCATTAAATTGTATCATTTTTTCAAACCGTCATCTCTTTACACTCAAACAAATCTTAAAATTTTCAAAATTTTAAGAGACATTCCCGATAAAAAAGAAGTTGGACCATTTTTTGTGTATGCTCATCTTATGACTCCTCATAAACCATTTGTTTTTGATAAAAACGGTTACTCATTTAATGCTTCTGATTCATTAACCGACAAGCAAAAATATCTTCAACAGTTGATGTATATAAGTTCACTTACACTGAAAACAGTTAGATCATATTATTCTTACTTCAAAAAGAAAGCCAATTATAGTATTGCAGGGTGATCATGGGTTCCGATATCTTGAGGGCAATGAAACAGAAAGGTTAAAAGAGTGTCATACAATTTTTTACGCTGTATGTGCTGATAAATTAATTTTATCAGATACTATTTCCGCGCAAAATACTTTTAAAATTTTAGTTGAAAAAATTAACTCTCAGCGTTGAGAAATCCATTTCAATTAGAAACAGGTATGCTGGTCTTTTAAGGTACATGTTTTCTTATTTTCCATAAAAAATGGGATGAAAGTAAATGGATTTGATTATATGTGTATTGGTATAAACAATGCACATAAATAAAAATAATTTATAATTTTATTACATGCAATTCTCTAAAATTTTAGTCACAGGTTCTGATGGCTTTATTGGTTCGCATCTTGTTGAAGCATTGCTTGATAAGGGATATAGTGTCAAAGCCTTATCACAATATAACTCTTTTAACTATTGGGGATGGCTTGAGGATATTACTCCTAATAATCGACTTGAAGTAGTCAGCGGAGATATTCGTGACCCGCATTTTTGTAAGACGATAACGAAGGATGTTGATTTGATATTTCATTTAGCTGCGTTAATTGCAATACCATTTTCTTATGTTGCACCTGACAGCTATGTTGACACAAATATAAGAGGAACTTTAAACATATGCCAGGCAGCCAAAGAAAATGGGAATATTCGTATTATCCACACCTCAACATCAGAAGTATATGGGACTGCCATTTATGTTCCTATAGACGAAAAACACCCAAAGCAACCTCAGTCTCCGTATTCAGCGACAAAAATTGCAGCTGATGCTATGGCGATGAGCTTTTATAATACATTCGAGCTTCCTGTAACAATAGCGCGACCCTTTAACACCTATGGACCCAGACAATCTGCCCGGGCAATTATCCCGACAATAATTATTCAAATTGCCAATGGTATTAAAGAAATTAAACTTGGTGATCTAACACCTACACGGGATTTTAATTTTGTTAAAGATACATGTAACGGATTCATCTCAATTGCTGAATCATCCTTAACTATTGGGAAGGAAATTAACATTTGCTCGGATAATGAAATTTCTATGATCGATACCTTCAATTTGATCAAAAATATTATGCAATCTGATGCATACGTTTTCAATGATCTTCAAAGAATAAGACCTGAAAAATCAGAAGTATTTAGATTATGGGGCGATAACAGTTTAATAAAAAAAATAACTGATTTTAAACCTGAATATTCCATCAGGAAAGGATTGGAAATTACTTGTGAATGGTTGTCCAAACCGGAAAATCTGGCTAAATATAAAGCCGGTATTTATAACATTTGAAAATGGCTGAATTCCAACATATTATTGATAAAATCAGGGCAATTTACTCTGAACCGGAGAGACCGATTCCACTCCATGCTCCACTTTTTATAGGAAATGAGAAAAAGTATCTGGAAGAATGTATTGATTCCAGTTATGTTTCCAGCGTAGGAAGGTTTGTTGATCTTTTTGAGACTAAAATGGCAGATTATACCGGGTCCAAGAAAGCCGTAGTTTGTGTAAACGGTACAAATGCCTTACATATAGCTTTAAAACTCGTTGGAGTGAAGCAGACTGATGAAGTAATTACTCAGGCACTTAGCTTCATCGCTACCACAAATGCAATTTCATACTGCGGTGCTTCTCCAATATTTCATAGATGTCGACAGGGACACAATGGGGATGAGTCCAAAGCACTTGAAACCTTTCTGAATGTTGAGACGTACATGAAAGCTGGTGGTTGTTATAACAAAACAACCGGGAAAAGAATTAAAGCTTGTGTGCCAATGCATACATTTCGGACATCCATGCGGATTGACGAAATCTCATTAATCTGTGAAAAATTTAAAATAGAACTTATTGAAGATGCTGCGGAAAGCATTGGCAGCTATTTTAAGGGGAAGCATACCGGAACTTTTGGGAAAATTGGAGTACTAAGTTTTAATGGGAACAAAACAATTACTACTGGCGGTGGCGGAATGCTATTATTTAATGATGAAAACTTGCCTGCGAAGCTAAACATATAACCACCCAGGCTAAAGTATCTCACTCATGGGAATTTGTTCATGATGAAATCGGCTATAACTATAGGATGCCTAATATTAATGCCGCTCTGGGAGTTGCCCAACTGGAAAACCTTGATTTGTATATTCAAAAGAAGAGAAAACTGGCTGAAACCTACGAAAGCTTTTTTAGTTCGGTAAATAATATAACTTTTTTTGCTGAACCAGAACACTCTGTTTCCAATTATTGGTTAAACGTGATTATCTTTGAAACAGTAGACCAGCGCGATTTATTTCTTAAGGAATCTAATTCCCAGAAAGTGATGACAAGACCAGTCTGGAGGCTTATGAGCAAACTGCCTATGTTCGAAAAACATCAAAAAGATTCATTGGCAAATTCAAATTGGTTTGAATCAAGAGTAGTTAATATTCCCAGCAGCGTTTGTATATGAAATTGGAGACTGTTATTCTTGTTGGAGGTGGAGGACATTGTATATCATGTATAGATGTTATTCGATCGACGAATAAGTACGATATAGCAGGAATTTTAGACATTCCCGAAAAAGTCGGAACTTCAGTTTCAGGGATAAGTATAATTGGAACTGATGCTGATATTCCGGATTTGGCTGCTAAAGATATGAGTTTCCTTATAACACTTGGTCAGATAAAATCATCGCAAAAACGAGTAGCGATGTACAACATAATAAAAGAAAACGGAGGAAAATTGCCGGTTTTTATCAGTCCAAGAGCTTATGTAAGTCCTTCTGCAACAGTAGAAGAAGGAACAATAATTATGCATAACTCTTTGATAAATGCAAATGCTGTAATAGGTTCTAATTGCATAATAAATACGGGTGCTCTGATAGAACATGAATCATTTATTGGTAATTTTTGTCATATTTCAACTCATGCCGTCGTAAATGGACAAGTAATAGTGGGGAATAATTCATTTTTAGGAAGTAACTCTGTTATTGCCAATAATGTATCATTACCTGAAGGGATTATTGTGGCAGCCGGCGCATGTATTCTGAAAACACCCAGGGAATCAGGAATTTATATTGGTAATCCTTCAAAAAAATCTATTAAATAATGAGGACTCTTATTATAGCTGAAGCAGGAGTTAACCATAATGGTAATCTGGATATTGCAAAACAACTGATTGACATTGCTTCTGAAGCCGGAGTTGATATTGTTAAATTTCAGACATTTAAAGCAAAGAATCTAGTGACCCGAGATGCTCAAAAGGCAGGTTATCAAGTAAGTAATACCGGTAATAGTGATTCTCAGTTCTCGATGCTTTCAAAATTAGAGTTATCTGAAAAGGACCACCTTGACCTGCTAAAGTATTGCATAAAAAAAGATTCGATTTTTATCTACTCCATTTGATCTTGATAGTATAGATCTGCTAAAGAATTTGGGAATCAATATTGGTAAGATTCCTTCGGGAGAGATCACTAACCTGCCATTCCTTCGAAAAATGGCACGGATCATTCGGAACTCTTATTCTCTCAACAGGGATGAGTACACTCGATGAGATAGGAGATGCATTAAAAGTATTTTTGATACAGGATTTAATAAAGAAAATATAACAGTTTTACATTGCAATACTGAATACCCTACACCAATGAAAGATGTAAATCTGAAAGCGATGTTAACTATTGGAAAAGAGTTTGGTGTTAAGGTTGGATATTCCGATCATACTTTGGGAATAGAAGTACCAATTGCAGCAGTAGCGTTAGGGGCAACAGTTATTGAAAAACATTTTACACTTGACAAAAAGATGGAAGGTCCTGACCAGTATAGCATCTTTGGACCCTGAAGAACTGAAAGCGATGGTCAAAGCAATTCGAAAAATCGAACTAGCGTTAGGGAGTGAAATAAAGATACCATCAGATTCGGAAAAGAAAAATATAGAAATCGGACGAAAAAGCATAGTGGCTTCAATTCCAATAAAAAATGGAGATATATTAACTGAAACAAAACCTAACAGTGAAACGGCCTGGAAAAGGATTAAGTCCAATGCTATGGGATGAAATCATAGGTAAAAAAGCCATTAAAGATTTTGATATAGACGAGATGATACAAATCTAATTTATTCTTATGAATAGAATTGCTTTTTTAACAAGTTCCAGAGCTGATTATGGAATATATTTGCCTCTTTTGAGGAATTTGAAAAATGACAATTATTCGAGATAAGTATCATTGCATTTGGAACTCATTTTTCTCCATTTCATGGCTATACATCAGATCAAATTATTAATGACGGGTTTGAGATTACATTTACAGATAGAATCAATGCTTTCTGGGGATTCTCCAAATGCGATATCCACTGCTATGGCGCTTACTTCGTTAAAATTTGCAGACTTCTGGCGAGATCATAAAAAAGATTTTGATCTGATTTTTTGCCTGGGTGATCGATACGAGATGTTTGCTGCTGTTTATGCTGGAATCCCTTTCAATATACCTTTCGCTCATATTCATGGTGGCGAAAAAACTTCGGGAGCTATAGACAATATTTTCAGACATGCAATAACATTAGCCAGTAAGTTTCATTTTGTTTCTTGTGAGGAGCACAAGAAACGGGTTTCGACGCTCATTGAATATGAGGATAATATATTCAATGTAGGATCTCTTAGTCTTGATAACTTATATTCTAATCCAATATTTAGCAAAGATGAATTTCTAGAACGATTTGATGTAAATTTGAATACTCCGACAATTTTGGTTACTGTTCATCCTGAAACAACTTACCCTGAAAAAAATACAAATTATGTTATTGAAATAGCAAATGCGCTTTATGAACTAAGAAAATATCAGGTTATAATCACTCTGCCAAACGCTGACACATATGGATCTGTTATACGTTCTCGCTTTTCTCAGCTTGCGGAAGAATCAGGTAATAGAATTATTTGTATTGAGAATCTTGGATCACAGTACTACTTCACTGCCATGAAATATTGTTCATTTCTGATGGGCAACACCTCAAGCGGTATTATTGAGGCTGCCTCTTTTCACAAGTGGGTAATTAATCTTGGCGACAGACAGAATGGAAGACAACAAAGTAAAAACATTATGAATATTCCTTTTGAAAAGGAACTTATTCTACAAATGGTAAGTAACATAGAAAAGAATCCGGAGTACCTTGGTTCAAATATCTACTATAAAGAAAATGTAGCAGATAATATCAGCGCTATCCTAAAGTCACTTCAATGAAAAATTTCACAAATTATATAATCAGCAAACAGGCAACTTGTCTGGAAGCTCTCAAAAAAATAGATTCTGAAAAATCTAATCAAACACTTTTTGTAATTGATGAAAACGAAAGACTTTTGGGGACTGTGACTGATGGTGATATCAGACGTGGTTTAATAAAAGGATTAACTCTTGATAATCCTATATATTTGTTCTGCTATCTGAATTTCAGTTTTATATGCAAAAAAATAGATGTCTCCGAAATACAAAGATTGAAAAAGGAAGGAATAAAAGTCCTTCCAAAACTTAATGAGGCCGGACAGATTGAAAAAGTTTATGATTTAATACGTCTTTGTTCTGTTCTCCCTGTGCATGCAGTAATTATGGCTGGAGGCAGAGGAGAACGTTTACGTCCTTTAACAGATAATACACCCAAACCCATGCTATTATTGGGAAATAAACCAATAATCGAACACAACATTGATCGTCTGATTTCTTTCGGCGTTGAAAAAATTACCATTTCAGTGCGTTATCTTTCTGATCAAATCATCAATTATTTTAAGGATGGATCCTCGAAGGGAATTTCAATAGATTACATTAATGAAGATGCTCCTTTAGGAACTATAGGATGTTTGTCTTTAATAAAGAATATTGAACATGATACGGTATTGATTTTAAACTCAGATCTGTTTACCAGCATCAATTTCGAAGATTTTTATCTCAATTTTGTCAACGAAAATGCTGATATTGCTGTTGCTTCAATTCCATATTCAGTTGACATTCCGTATGCTATAATGGAATTAAATGAAAACCGAATTATTAGTTTTCAAGAAAAACCTAAGAATACATATTATGCCAATGCAGGTATTTATCTCATCAAAAAAGAACGAATCGATCTTATCCCAAAAAATACTTTTTTTAATACCACTGATTTAATGGATCGGATAATTGCAAATAAGGGCAAATTAATTCATAGCCCAATTACTGGTTATTGGATTGATATTGGCAAGCATGATGATTATAACAAGGCAAAAGAAATTATTCGTCACTTATAGAAATGAAAATACTTATTACAATTTGTGCCAGAGGTGGATCCAAGGGCATACCAGGAAAAAATATACGAAATTTAAATGGTAAGCCGTTAATTTATTATACAATTAAAGTTGCACAACAATTTCGAGACTCAAATAATGGAGTTGATATCGTCCTTTCAACTGATTCGGAAGAAATAGCTCAGACGGCAGAAATATTTGGCCTAAAAACAGAATACAAAAGACCTGCTCATCTTGCCGGAGATAGAGTAGGAAAAATTGAGACTATAAAAGATGTTTTATTATGGCAGGAAATAAAGTAACAATGCAAATATGATTATATTTTGGATTTGGATGTTACATCTCCATTAAGAAATCTTAAAGATTTAATCGAAGCATTTGAAATAATTCGGAAAAATGAAGCTGCAATCAATCTTTTTTCTGTAAATCCAGCAAGCAGAAGTCCATATTTTAATATGGTTGAACAAAAACAAAATGGTTTTTTTTCTCTGGTAAAGCTTCCTGAAGATTTGGTTCTATCGAGACAATCTGCGCCTAAAGTGTATGACCTGAATGCTTCATTTTATTTCTATAGAAGAGTGTTTTTTGATATGAATTATCAAAGTGCTATTACTGATCAATCTACTATTTATGTGGTTCCTCACATCTGTTTTGATTTGGATCACTTATCGACTTTGAGATCATATCATTTTTGATTGAAGATAATAAATTGGATTTTCCCAACCAGCCTAATCCAATGATTAAAATTCTCATAGAGTAAAATCCAGTTTATTACCTTCAATCAGATATGATATGATTTCAAAGTCGATAGGGCTATCGAAGTCAAAACATATATGATACCATATAACAGAGATTGGTCAATAATAGCACTTTGATAATTCATATCAAAAAACACTCTTCTATAGAAATAAAATGAAGCATTCAGGTCATACACTTTAGGCCGCAATTGTCTGGATAGAACCAAATCTCCAGGAAGCCTTACCAGAGAATAAAAACCATTTTGTTTTTGTTCAACCATATTAAAATATGGACTTCTATTTGCGGGATTTACAGAAAAAAGATTGATTGCAGCTTCATTTTTCCGAATTATCTCAAATCCTTCGATTAAATCTTTAAGATTTCTTAATGGAGATGTAACATCCAGATCCAAAATATAATCATATTTGCATTGAGACTATAAAAGATGTTTTATTATGGCAGGAAATAAAGTCACAATGCAAATATGATTATATTTTGGATCTGGATGTTACATCTCCATTAAGAAATCTTAAAGATTTAATCGAAGGATTTGAAATAATTCGGAAAAATGAAGCTGCAATCAATCTTTTTTCTGTAAATCCCGCAAATAGAAGTCCATATTTTAATATGGTTGAACAAAAACAAAATGGTTTTTATTCTCTGGTAAGGCTTCCTGGAGATTTGGTTCTATCCAGACAATCTGCGCCTAAAGTGTATGACCTGAATGCTTCATTTTATTTCTATAGAAGAGTGTTTTTTGATATGAATTATCAAAGTGCTATTACTGACCGATCTACTATTTATGTGGTTCCTCATATATGTTTTGACTTGGATCACCCTATCGACTTTGAAATCATATCCTATCTGATTGAAGGTAATAAACTGGATTTTACTCTATGAGAATTTTAATCATTGGATTAGGCTCAGTTGGGAAAAAACATATTAATGCCATTAGATCTATATTTCCTGATACAGAGGTATTTGCATTGCGTTCAAAGAAGGATGCTATTAGTATTCCGAATATAAGAAACATTTTCGATTTTAATGAAATTTCTTCTGATTCATTTGATTTTGCAATCATATCAAATCCTACTTTTGAACATAAAAGATCAATTGAAAAGCTTGTGAAATTTGGATTTCCCTTGTTTATTGAAAAGCCTGTATATTTATCTTTGGATATTGAGGAATTAGTTACAAAAGTTAAAGAGAAAAAGATAATAACATATGTTGCGTGCAATTTACGTTTTCTCGATTGCATAAAATTCATCAAGGAAAATATTGTCCTGATCAAAAATAAGAAGCTTAATGAGGTCAATGTGTATTGCGGATCGTACCTCCCTGATTGGAGGCCAAATCTGGATTTTAGCAAAATATACTCTGTTGATACAAAATCTGGAGGCGGCGTTCATCTTGATTTGATTCATGAACTTGATTATCTCTATTGGATATTTGGGACTCCAAATGCGGTAAGAAGAAATTTCAGATCTCAATCATCGCTGTCAATAGCATCAATTGATTATGCAAATTATTTGTTAGACTATAGTGGGTTTTGTGCCAATGTCGTATTAAACTATTACAGACGTGATTCAAAACGCTCTTTAGAACTTATTTTTAATGATGAAACCTGGATTATTGATTTGCTGACTAATTCAATAACTTGCAATGAGAAATTATTATTTTCGTCGGAGCAACAAATATTAGGCACCTACAAAGAGCAAATGCAATACTTCACCAATTGTGTAAATAAAAATTCAACTACTTTTAATACAATTTCAGATGCATTTAATGTACTAAAAATTTGTCTTGAAAAATGATACTAACTGATAAAATTATAATTGTTACAGGGGGTTCAGGTTTAATCGGCAAAGAAATTGTTTCAGATATTATTAGCAAAGGGGGATTTGCAATTAATGCTGACATAATAGTAGAGACAAATCTCAAAGATGGAACTGTTCAAATGGATATTACTGATGATCAGTCAATTATTGCAGGAATTAATCACATCATGAATATGTTCGGCAGGATTGACGGTTTTGTTAACAATGCATATCCAAGAACAAAAGACTGGGGAACTAAATTCGAAGAAATTGATCCGGCTTCATGGCGCGCTAATATTGATATGCAACTTAACGGATATTTTGTATGTTGTCAAAAAATTCTTAAGATAATGGCATCGCAAGGTTATGGATCTATTGTCAATATTGCATCTATCTATGGTGTGGTTGGTAATGATTTTACGTTATATGAAGATTATGGAGGTACATCCCCTGCAGCGTATTCTGCAATCAAAGGTGGAATCATTAATTTTACCCGATATTTGGCATCGTACTATGGTAAAAAAGGAATTAGAATAAATTGTGTCTCTCCCGGCGGTATTTTAGACAAACAACATCCTTCATTTATTGAAAAATATGTAAAGAAAGTTCCAATAGGAAGGATGGGAACACCTGAGGATATTGCTCCATCCGTTTCTTTCCTTCTATCTGAGGAAGCAAGATATATTACCGGGCATAATTTGATCGTTGACGGAGGTTGGACTTGTATATAATTAATAGATTTTAAATGAGTAAAAAAGTATTTTGGTGTAAAACCTGTTTGAATATGTCAACCAGGCCGCGAATTGAATTTTGATCACTCGGGAAAGATGCAATGCTTGTGTTTGGACTGAAGAAAAAAAGACTGTAAATTTGGGATGCCAGAATTAAAGAATTGAAAAAAAACTCTGGATAAGTTTAGATCCAAAAATGGTGGATTTGACTGTGTCGTTCCTTGTAGCGGTGGGAAGGACGGATCTTTTGTTTCGTACAACTTAAAACATAAGTTTGGATGAATCCATTAGCAATTACAGTCAGACCAGCTTTATCATTGGACCTTGGGGATAAGAATTTATACAATTTTATTAACTCGGGGTATAGTCACATCCATATAACACCTGATCCCAGAGCAATGCAAATATTAAATAAATATGGTTTTATTGAGAAGGGATTTCCATACTACGGATGGCTTATTGCTATTCATACTGCTGTTATACGACTGCTTTTAATTTTAATGTACCGCTAATATTTTATGGAGAAGATGGGGAAATTGAATACGGAGGTTCAATGGAAAACAAAAATAGGGCAATGTATGACATAGCATATATGAAAAGAGTATATTTAGAAGGAGGCTATGAAAGAGTTCTTGAAAAAGCAGTGGCTGACAAATTAATTAATGAGAATGATTTATACTTTTTTAGATTTCCAAAAGAGAATCAGGTAGCGAAAGAGAATTTTTCTTTACCCATTGGTTATTATGAAAATTGGGATTATATCAAAATTATCTAATTGCAAAAGAATATTGTGGATTGCAGGAAAAAGAAGACACTAATACTGGTACATTTACAAATTTCGCCCAAAATGACCAGGCATTATATTCACTACATGCTTATTTAATGTACTTAAAATTTGGATTTGGTCGTGCTACTCAAGATGCAGGTATAGAAATTAGAAGGGGGGCAATGGAAAGAGATCAGGCAATCAATTTAGTAAAGTATATGATAATCAATATCCTGAACAGTTAATAGATATTTATTTAAATTACTATAAAATGTCACAGAAAGAATTTGATGAGGTGTTGGACAAATGGGCAAACCCGAGATTATTTAAAAAAACAAATGGTAGATGGGAGCCTAAATTTGAAGTCGGAAAAGAATTCGAAATGAATAAAATTAACAATATATTAATTGTAGGATAATAAGAATATGGTATGGGAAATATTTGTTCTGTAAAAAGTTCATTAAGGTATCTTGGTGTGGGGGTGAATATTCTAACAATCCGGATAAAATTGTTAATGCAGATAAAATTATATTACCAGGTGTAGGTTCATATAAGAAAGCGATGCAAAACATAATATCTAAAGGATTAGAAGATACGATTGCTGATGTTATAAGGAAAACTCATACTTGGTATTTGCCTAGGTATGCAATTACTAGGGATTAGTGGAACGGAAGATGGTTATACACAGGGATTAGGACTATTCGAAGGCGTAGTTCAAAAATTCAATAACTCCATCAATATTAAAATTCCTCATATTGGATATAACGAGGTAAGAAACCTCCAGAGACCTCATTACTATTCAAAAACATAAATGATATCATACGGATTTCTATTTTGTTCATAGTTATAGAATGATTACTCAAAAATTAATTGGTATTGCAACTTGTACTCATGGTGAAGAGTTTGTAGCAGCATTTGAAAAGGAAAATGTTTTTGGCACACAATTCCACCCAGAAAAAAGTCAAACAAATGGATTATTACTATTAAAGAATTTTCTCTCAATATAAAATTATGCGAAAAAAGCGATTAATTTTTACATTGCTATATAATGAAGGCAATTTTATGCTCAGCAGGAATTTTCGCCTTCAAAGAGTGGGGAATTAGAATGGATAGAGAATCATTACAATTTCAAAAATATAGCATTCTCAATTGATGAACTAATAATACTTAATGTTAATAGAAAAGAACGAAATATAAAAGAATTTCGCGATAAATCACAAAAATTATTAATAATGTTTTTGTCCCAGTGCTGTAGGAGGCGGAATTACTAATCTCAATTATGCAAAAGCACTTTTCATGTCAGGAGCAGATAAAATAGTTGTGAATAGTATTCTTTCAGAAAATCCGGAGTTAGTAAAACGACTTATACAAGAATTTGGATCACAGGCAATTATTGCCTCTGTTGATTTCTTAATTGAAAATACTAATATCATTATCTACATTCATAATGGAACAAAAAGAATCAATTATACTTTCGAAGAATATTTAGTTTACATTCAAAAACTTGGAATTGGTGAATTGTATTTAAATTCTATCAGAAAGGATGGAACTGGTCAGGGTTATGATCTGGAAGTTTTAGAACCATATCTTGATTTAATAAAAGTCCCAGTTATTTTGGCAGGAGGGGCAGGCAATTCCAAACATCTTATCGAAGTGGCAAAATTTGATGCTATTGATGCAGTTGCAACTGCAAACTTATTCAACTTTATTGGTAACTCATTGCCTGCCTCAAGAATCGAAATGATCAAAAATGGAATACATTTAGCACAATTTGCACCTATTGACTTCTAATATTTTTAAAAATGAATAGTCTTTTTAGTAAAATTAAGTTTGATCGCAATTCTGACAGAATAGGGCCAGACATACCTTTCACACATTGGAAATTGTATTTTAAGAAGCAAATGAAGAAACTTTGTGAAAAAAAATTCGGGCACTTTGCGAAATCCGCTGATTTTAGACCTGGAGCTTATGCAATTGATTGTTCAAAAATTTCAATTGGAGAAAATGTAGTTATCAGGCCAGCAACAATGTTGTTTGGTGACAGAAGGAGCAAAGATATGAGTATCATTATTGAAGATGACGTTTTACTCGGACCTGGAATTCAAATTTACGTAAATAATCACAAGTTCGAACTTAATGGAAGTTCCATTATTAATTCTAATCACACTGAACCTGAACCTGTAACTCTGAGAAAAGGGTGCTGGATTGGAGCCAATTCAATAATACTTGCTGGCGTTGAAATAGGTGAGAATTCAGTAGTTGGTGCTGGTTCAATTGTTACCCACTCAGTTCCAAGAGAAATGGTAGCTGCCGGAAATCCAGCAAAGATAATCAAGGCTATTACTGTTTCATAGTAAGTACACACTTAAGCATACTTTTATAAACTTTCCCATTCTGTATTTTTCCATTAAAAAAAGTGTAAGTTTGATCCATTTCACAATGTAGCTGTTGGTTGGAATTATTTGAATTTTGTTTATAATTATTAAGTGGGAAAATTCATTAGAATTTACTTTTGGCAAATAGTTTCATTGATTCTGAATTTTGGATCAATGTTTATCGTTACGCCTTACATTTCATCAAATAAAGCAATATTTGGAATTTATTCTATAATTATAGCGACTTCAATCTTTTTTGCTTATTCAGACTCTGGGATTTTTAAGTGCTGGATTAAAATATGCCTGTGAATACTTCGCAAAAGGGGATCGGGAAAATGAAATCAAAGTTATAGGTTTTGCAGGATTTATATTAACCATATTTATTGCAATATATAGTATTACACTACTAGTTATTTCCTTTAATCCTCAAATTCTGGTAAGGAGTCTATCTACTTCTGAGGATATTAGAATAGCACATAACTTGCTCTTAATTCTGGCCCTTTATTCTCCTTTTGTAATTCTTCAAAGGGTAATACTGATTATATTTTCAGTTCGGATGGAAGATTATAAATTTCAAAGGATATTAATATTTTTCAATCTTCTTAAAATTGTCTCTGCTTTGTATTTCTTTGGTAATGGAAAATATCAAATTGCAGGATACTTCCTTTTTTCGCAGCTCTGCAATATTATGTCAGTTGTAGTTGGATTTTACTTTGTAAAAAGATATTTTAATTATGATGTGAGAAAGTTGTTCCTTTCATTTAAATTTTCATCTGAGATTTATAACAAAACAAAAGCACTTGCTTACTCTTCATTATTTATTACTTTTTGCTGGATTATTTATTATGAAATAGATCTTCTGGTCATTGGCCGGATACTTGGGGCTACTCAGGTTGCAATTTTTGCAATTGGTCTAACTATTCTTTCATATTTCAGAACACTTTTTGGAATATTTTATTCTCCTTTCATAGCTAGGTTTAATTACTTTATAGGACTTAAAGGATCATGACGGATTAAAAGATTTCTTTATCCGAATCGTTAAAATTGGTATTCCATTTACTGTTTTTCCTGTTTTACTCATTTCTATGACAGCGAATATCTTTATTCTGGATTGGGTCGGCGCTGGTTATCTTACATCTGTGTCCATTGCAAAAATATTGGTTCTTAGCTACATCTTCAGCTTTCTTTCTCACCCTGCTGGAGTCGTAATAATGGCATATGAGAAGCTGAAGATGCTTAATATTACCAGCGCGATTCAACCATTCATATATTGGCTGGGAATAATATTTACTTTCAAACTTTTGGGACTTCGGTCTTTTGCCTATTTTAAATTCCTGGCTTTTGCAATAGATGCTGTCGTCTATTATATCCTTATTTCAAAACTATTCAAATTAAATGTTTTTAATTTTACTTATAAAACGATAACTCCTGCTTTACCTTCTATTTCTTTCTGATTTTGGTTTCACATTTGTTTATTTCTGATCTTCCTTCTGAAAAAAGTAAATTGAATTTACTTTTCTATTTTATTTCTTGCGCAGTAACAATAATTGTATCCGTTGCTATTTATTATTTTTGCTCTAAGGTGTTTAAAAAATTTATGAACAGTTTTATATTAAAATGTAAAACATATTTTTTAAGAAATAGTAAGTTGAATTTTAATCAGCAAACACTTTAATGAAGGGATAGAATATATCAGCAAAAGAATTTTAAAAGTTAACATTTTAAATAGAAATGAAAAATAGATATATAATAATCTATCCATATAAATTCGTAGACACTCTTTACACTATTATGGGCTTAGATGAATTTAGTGATGAAACTGATGTATTAATTCTAGATATATCAATAATATTTAATAAAAAATTTTCGAATAGCATTGCAGCTAACCAAACACTTACGAAAATTAAAAAAATAAAAAAACGTTACGCCAGCTAATATTTGTAGTACGAGATATTAAAAAACAGTCGACTAGAAATAACACTTGCATAAATAATATGGTGCCACTTAATTCATTAAAAGCCTTTATTATAAATCTAATATTCTATTTAAATTTTAAAGATGCTCAGGTAAAAGTTTTAAACATAGTCAATACAGGTTTGCCAAATTTGAAAAGAAATAAAAGCTAGTCTACAGTACTATTAAAAAGAATTCTAGGTCTTTTATCAATAAAAAAGATTATCGTACTTATAGATGTTTATTTTTGGGCAAGGGTCACATCACCTATGAGTTATCTTATTACACACAAACTCATTGCTGGCAGACATTATATGGCACAAGAATTAATGAAAAATCCAAGTAAAAATATAAAGATTATTAAGGGACATAGTTTTGATTACGATAAATACTTATTCTCTACAAAAAACAAACCATTGATAATCCTGATATACCTACAATTGTATTTTTAGATGAACCAGGACCTCTATTTAATAGTGACTATGCATTGACAGGCACCAAAGTCCACAAAACCATTGATATTTGGTATCCATCACTTAGTTTATTCTTTGACCGTATTGAAGCAGTTTTTCAGGCAAAAGTTATAATTGCGGGTCACTACAAAAGTGCCTTTTCATCACCTTCTGATTTTTTTGGAGGTCGGGAGGTTCTTTATGGCCAAACAAGGAAGCTAATACAGGAATCCAAGCTCGTAATTACAGAGCAAAAGTAGCGCTATCTCCTTTGCGGTGATTTATAGAAAACCAATTTTTTTTATATACTCTGATGAATCTAAAAATGACCTCGCCCTTATTCACTTTATAAATAGTACTTCTGAAATACTAAAGCAACCAGTATATAATATCAATAGAATAGATACAATCCCGGAATCGTTGCCAAGTATGTATGAAAATGAGTATTTGAATTTTGAAGATCAATTCCTAACTTCTGATCGGAATGGTCTAACTAATGCTGAGCTCATTGAGATTAAGTACTTCAATAATATTTAAATATCAAAAAAATATAAATAATAATTATTTTATGAAACTATCTATAAAACAATTTAAGAAGTTAAGACAACCTAAATATATTAAGGAACTATTGTCTAGGATAAAGTTTGAGTTTATTCTAATATATCACTAAAAACTAGTATTCAAGGTTGCTACAAAAAAGGCAATTTTTACTAGTATTTTTCGATATAATTATTGGGGTGATAAAGAGAGTTTGTCAGGAATTGGAGCAACGTTGATACATACACAAAATTTGAGAGAAAAAATGCCTATTTTGTTTCGTGAGCTCAAAATAAAAACAGTTTTTGATGCACCCTGTGGTGATATGAACTGGATGCAACATGTGCTGAAAAATGCTGAATTCTCATATTTGGGAGGAGATATAGTAAATGAAATAGTTAAGAACAATAGAATAACTTTTATAGGTGATAATATTCGATTTATAAAGTTTGACATTACCTCCGACACCTTCCCCGACGCAGATATTTGGATTTGTCGAGCTGTACTTTACCATTTTTCAAATCGTGATATTCTTCTTACACTTGAAAAGTTTTCAGAATCAAACATCAAATATATATTAACTACAAATTGTGTAACTGATGGAACACATTTAAATAAGGACATTAATACAGGTGATTGGAGGTCTCTTGATCTTACTCGACCCCCATTCAATTTTCCAAAAGAGCCCCTCTGGGAAATTGATGATTGTATCGATCCTCATCCTCCTATGAAAATGTCATTGTGGACAAGAGAGCAAATAAAAAATGTTTTACCGGATATTATAAAATCACTTGAAAGATGAATATATGTTTTTTTACAGAAAATTTCTACAAGGGTGGTTTGGATACTTTTATAATAAATCTTTTTAATGCATGGCCTGAGTCAAAAGATAATTTGACTCTTGTTTGTAACAGTAATCATCCTGGTCTTGAAACCATTAAGGAAAAAACTTATCGTTCAATAAAAATAAAAAAATACAACTATTTATTTACTAGCAAAATTGCTTATGGGCAAAGATCAATAAAAATTAACCAATCATTTCCTTTTAATGTATTTCTTAATATTATCTTTCAAGTTGTTCAATACTTTGTGCTTTTACCCTGGTATTTAATAAACCTGGCTTTTTTTTTCCGAAACAGTGAGTTTGATCGGTTGATGGTGGTTAATGGTGGCTATCCAGCCAGTCTGATTTGTCGATGTGCGGCGATTGCATGGCGTCTTTCAGGTAAAAAGCCATATGCAACATTTAATTTTCACAATTCGTCAACAAAAGCTCCCTGGTATTTTAGCTTTCCAGAATTTCTAATCGATCAGGCAATCATAAGGTCTTCTAAACAAATTGTTAGTGTATCTTATGATTGTTTAAGTACACTCAATTGTAGGAAAGCATTTTTGGGCTGTAAAAAGTTATCGTTCATTTATAATGGGATTGAAGATCCAATATTACCTATAAAAGTTATGAATGATGAACTAGAGAAAAAATATTCCACCAATCAATATTGTCTTATGCTTGCTACCTATGAATCAAGAAAAGGGCATGCCTATCTTTTGCAGGCATTAAAAACTGTCGTTAAGGATTTTCCAAATGTTCGTCTTGAGATTTACGGTTATGGGAAACAATTTGAGAAACAACTTGTTGCAGATGAAGTTAGACGTTTGTCTCTTGAAAACAACGTATCGCTTAATGATTTTACAACCAATACAGCTAAATTAATTTCAAATGCTAGCGTTGTGGTTGTGCCATCGCAATCTTATGAATCATTTGGTTTGACTATAATAGAGGCAATGGCGTTTGGAACTCCAGTAATTACAACCAATGTAGGAGGGATGCCAGAAGTCCTCTTTGACAGCAAGGCGGGATATGTTTGTTCAAAAGATAATCCCGACGAATTTGCAGTTGCTATCAAGACAATCCTCTGGGGATTCTTCTTTGGCTTCAGAAATGGGACGGAACGGGAGAAAGATATTTGAACAAAGATTTACTGCTCAAAGGATGGCCCAAGATTACAAACATCTATTGAATTAATTTAGTATTAATTTCATTGATCCTAATTCACAATGGCAGGAGATTGGATATGAAATCTTACGCATATTAGAATCTTTAAATTTGTTACTTAGATTATTAAAGACATTAATTTATTTCATGTTCATCACTATATTAGTAAAATTGCAAAATGAGATTTTAATGATAGAAAAAATTATAAAATAAACACTTATGGGGAAATATATTCAACCTTTGTTGCACAAATTTGGATTAAAAGTTTCAATAATTGGGCCTTATTCAATTTTTGATTTTGAGAGTTTTTTATATCGCCATCTGATAGTTCACAAAACCTTGACGTTTATGCAGATTGGGGCTAATGACGGAGTTATGAATGATCCAATATATCAATTTTTAATGTCCAATAAAGATGTTGTATCCGGTTATGTCCTTGAACCGTTACCTGATATCTTTGAAAAATTAGTTGAGAACTATAAAAATATTCCAGCTGTCAAACCTTTTAATTTGGCAATTCATACTTCAGAATCAGAAATGATTTTAAATAGAGTTAGAGCAGATCGTGCTGCGGAAATCCCGGCATTTGCTAGGGGAATTGCCTCGTTTGATCCAAATCACTGGAAAAAGACAGAGATCGTTCCTAATGCAGACTATATGGAGCAAGTAAAAGTAAGTTGCGTTTCGTTCTCTTTATTTATCAAATCGAATGCAATTGATAATCTGGATCTGTTATTGTTAGATACTGAAGGCTATGATTATGATATTTTAATGTCAATAGATTTTAAAAATATCAAACCAAAAATAATTCGATTTGAACATGGAATTAGAAATCAGTTGATGTCTTCGGAAAAATTTATTGAGGTCTGTGATAAATTAAACTCTAATGGATATCAAGTTATAGCCGAAAGTTACGATGCCACTGCCTATATTATTGAACCAAATGATTTGATTTTTTAGGCCACCAGAATATGAAATAATTGAAATGGAACATTTTGATTTCCCTCTTAACTTTTCTTCAGTCTATGATTAAAAAAACTATATTAGTTCTTGGGAGTAATGGATTCCTTGGTAAGAATTTCCGGGAATTTATAAATTTTAATAGACTCACTGATAAGTACCAATTTCATTTTTCTGACGTTAAAGAATCAGAAAACATGAATGTTTCAGGAAGTTTTTTTCACGAATATGACCTTCTTCAATATGACAATCTGTGTTCTCTGATATTAAGTACGAAGCCTGATTTCATCATAAATTTAACTGGGTCTTATGGTATTCCGGATATTGATTTAATTTATAAGTCTAATACTCAAATTACACGAAATATACTGGAAGCACTTCGACAAAACAGCTTAACCAATATTTACACTCTATTAGTCGGCTCTGCTGCTGAGTATGGAGAGAGTAAGGATTTGCCCATTCTTGAAACCTCCATACTTAACCCGGTAAATATATATGGTCTTTCAAAGAAGCACCAAACAGAGATTGCTCTATTCTACCGGGATATTTATAATCTTAAAATAGGTATCGGCAGAGTGTTTAATACAATAGGAAAGTATCAACCTACTTCTCTGTCAATCGCATCTTTCATCAATAAAATGCATATCCTAAATGATGGAGATGAATTAGTTACCGGGAATATTGATACAAGACGTGATTTTATAGATATCAGAGATGTCGTTTCTGCATTCTTTAGTATTCTTGAGAGCGGAAAAGCTGAGGTGTTCAATATTTGTAGCGGTTCTTCATTTTCTATCAGGGAAATTCTTAACTTTTTAATAGAAACCTCCGGGAAAAAGATTTCGATCAGGGTTGATAGCCATTTCCTGAGAAAAAATGAAATATTGGACTCATACGGGTCAAACGCTAAATTAAAGAACACCACCGGGTGGGAAAACAAAATTGACATAAAACAAACACTGGAGCATCTGATAAAAGATATTTGAGATTTATAATGGTTCTGCTACGATGTTACTTTTAGACATAATGATTTATTATTTTAGGATTCAATTATTCACCTATTAAACCTTTTTGATCATGAAAGTTGTTATTCTTTGCGGAGGGCAAGGCACACGAATCAGGGATGTAGCTGACAATATTCCCAAACCAATGATACCAATAGGGAATTATCCTATTTTATGGCATATTATGAAATACTATTCCTTATATGGTCATAATGAGTTTATTTTGTGTCTTGGGCATCAAGGGAAGGTCATCAAGGATTTTTTCCTTAATTATGAAATAAATACTAATGATTTTTCAATTATTCTAGGTCAAAAAGATTCAATCTTCTTTCATAATAAAATTGAGGAACAAGATTGGAAAATAACTTTTGCAGAAACAGGAGAAAAAACAATGACCGGAGGGCGAGTCAGAAAAATAAAAAAATTTGTTGAAAATGATCAGACATTTATGCTTACGTATGGTGATGGATTAAGTGACATCGATATTAATCAACTCATTGAATTTCATAATCGGCACGGTAAAATTTTGTCCCTGACCGGAGTAAGACCAGCTGGCCGTTTTGGTGAGATAACATGTTCAGACGATGGAACCATTTTAGAATTTAATGAGAAACCGCAGGCGACCGAAGGTCGTATAAATGGCGGTTTTTTTGTCTGCGATAAGCATTTGTTTGATTATCTGGATAATAGAGATGATCTGGTATTTGAACAAGAACCGATGAAAGGTTTGATAGCTGATAAACAACTCATGCAGTACAATCATGATGGATTCTGGCAACCTATGGATACATACAGAGAATTTATATTGCTGAATAGTTTATATGGAAAAAATAGTGCCCCATGGAAAAAATGGTAATGAATGATTTTTATAAGAATAAACGAGTCCTTATTACTGGAGATACCGGATTCAAAGGATCCTGGCTTGCATTATGGTTAAAGATGCTTGGGGCTCAAGTTTTTGGGTACGCACTTCCTGCTGAAAAGGAAAAGGACCATTTCAATCTATTAAATCTTTCCAATGAAATTACACATTTAGATGGTAATATATTAGATTTTGAAAAATTGAATAAAACCTTTCAGAAAATCCAACCCGAAATTGTTTTTCATTTGGCAGCTCAGGCGCTGGTCCGATTATCATACGATGAACCCAAACTGACCTTTGATACAAATGTGGCTGGCTCAGTCAATATTCTTGAAGTTATATGTAAAACAAACTCTGTTAAATCATTAATTTATGTAACTAGTGATAAATGTTACAAAAATAAGGAATGGATTTGGGGGATATCGGGAAAATGATGAATTAGGAGGTCATGATCCATATAGTGCATCAAAAGCAGCTGCAGAAATAGTATTTTCATCCTATATTGATTCTTATTTCAAACATAATTTGAATATTGGAGTTGCCAGTGTTAGAGCAGGTAACGTGATAGGAGGAGGCGATTGGTCAACTGACCGGATTATTCCGGACTGCATACAATCAATCATAGATAAAAAAGAAATAGAAATCCGCAATCCACAGGCAACAAGACCCTGGCAACACGTTTTAGAACCTCTTTCCGGATATATGCTATTAGCTCAAAAATTATACGAAAATCCAACACAGTTTTCTGGCTCATTGGAACTTTGGCCCAACTATAGAATCAATTAGGACAGTTAAGGAACTTACCGATAATGTTCTGGAAATATTAGGTACCGGATCAGTGCGATTTGGTCACTCAGATGAATTAAAACATGAGGCAAGGATATTGCATCTCAATTGCGATAAAGCAAATCATCAATTAGGATGGTTTCCAACCTGGAATTTTAATAAGACAATCACAAATACGATCTTTTGGTATAAGATGTATCTGTTGGGCAAGGATATTAAGTCATTATCACTAGATAATGTAAATCAATTCATGGAGGATAGTAAATTATGATTCAAGGCGTAGAAATTACCCCTCGTAAGGTTATTCCGGATGACCGGGGAAAAATAATGCATATAATGAAATCCAGCGATATTCAATTTAATGCATTTGGCGAAGTTTATTGTTCTACAGTATACCCTGGAGTCATAAAAGGCTGGCATTTGCACAAAAAAATGACCCTGAATTACATTGTCATTAAAGGCAATATAAAATTCGTTCTCTATGATGACCGATCTGACTCAGCAACTTATCAACAAATACAGGAAATAATTATTGGAGAAAATCAATATGTAATGGTCACTGTTCCACCTTACATCTGGAACGGATTCAAATGCATAGGTACTGAAGAAGCATTTGTCATAAATTTTACAGATATTCCCCATGATACTGAAGAAATTGTTAGAATGGACCCGCACAAAAATGAGATTATTAAATACGATTGGACAGTTAAAGACAGATAACCTGATCAAAGTATGAAAGTAGTTATTACTGGTGGTAATGGGTATATTGGTGCCAGGCTATCGCAATATCTGGCAGATAATGGAATACAAACAATCCCGGTTTGTTTTCCTTCCATTCCTGCAGATGAAGAGTGGAAAAGCAAGATGTATCAAGTAATGTTTGGAGATATTAGACAGTCTGAAACAATTGAAAAAATCATGGGATTTAATCCGGATGTGATTATACATTTGATTTCACTTGATCATTTTGAATCTGAAAAGGATCCGGCTTTCGTCAATGGAATAAATGTCTTACCAACATGGCGCCTTCTGGAGGCCAGTACTAAAATGGGATTAAAGAAGTTCATATACTTTTCAACAATTCAGGTATATGGGATATTGACAAATTCAATCATAAATGAAGATTATCCGGTTAATACAGTTAATACATATGGTCTCACTCATTTTTTATGTGAGCAAATTTGTGATCATTACAACAGAAAAACACAAACTAATGTATTAACTGTAAGATTATCTAACAGTTACGGAGATCCTGTATTCTCTGAAAATAATTGTTGGTGGCTCGTTATAAATGATTTGTGTAAATCTGCTTACTTAAACAAACAAATTAAATTGTTATCAGATGGATCTCCTCAACGCGATTTCATTCATGGTAATGATGTTTGTCAGGCAATTCAGAAAATTATAGAAAATGGTTCTAAAAATATTGAAAATAACATTTTCCATATCAGTTCCGGTGTTACTCTAACAATACTGGAGATTGCTTTAATAGTCAAAAATGTATATCAGGATCGCTATAAACAGAATTTACCCATTATAGCACTTAATAAAATGATTATGAACGATGAAGTTGTTTCAAAAACCGAGAGATATCAAATTAATAATAGTAAGATTAAGTCAATGGGTTTTGCTCCGATGTTTGATCTTCAATCTGGAATAAATGATTTGTTTAGTTATTTAGAGAAAAACTATGACAAAATCAATTGAGATGATCGATAGAAATTTTTACTATCATCACTGATCGAAAGTATATTAAAATTATTAAAGCTAAATGACTGATTTTAATAGTAAGCCTTTATTTTCTATTATTATACCAACTTATAATCATGCTCATTTAATTTGCAGATGTATTGATTCGATTATTTCACAAACCTATCCAAATTGGGAAGCTATTGTTATAAATAACTATTCTGAGGACAATACAATTGAGTTGGTTAATTCATATCAGGATCCCAGGATCAGACTGATTAATTTCAGGAACAACGGCGTAATTAGTGCTTCAAGAAATATTGGCATAAGAAATTCTTCCGCTGATTGGATATGTTTTTTGGATTCTGATGATTGGTGGTATCCGAAAAAACTTGAAATCTGTATAAGCTACCTGGATAATTATAGTTTGATATATCACGACCTTGATGTTTATTCTGCGAGACAACCTAAATCAAACAGGACACTTGGCAGTTGGTCATTAAAAGCTGATGTCTTTATTGATTTAATGATCAGAGGCAATGCATTAAATAATTCTAGTGTCATAGTAAAAAAAGAATTGCTGCTCAAAGTGGATTGCTTTTCGGAAGACCGCGACCTAATATTTGTTGAGGATTATGATTGCTGGTTGAAGATATCACTTCTGGACAATAAATTTTGTTTCATACCTCAATCTCTAGGAGGATATTGGATGGGTAATAATTCTTCTGCAGCGTCAAAAAAAACAATTAAACGAATGGAATTTATCTTCAATAAATTTCAGAACAAGCTTAATGATACAGACAGGGCGCAGGCTCTTTCCAATTTGAATTTTACAAATGGACTATTGTATTATACAATAAAGGATTATACCAATGCAATTGCTTGTTTTAAAAAAGCCTGGTCTAGAAAAACTTTTTCCGAAAATATCAGTGTTTTAAGTTTATTATAATTTGCAATATTCTAAGACGAAAAATAAGTAATATTTAAATTTAGTATTTCCCACTTATCAAAATGAAAGTTTTATTTTTTATAGAAAGTCTGAGATGCGGGGAAAGAAAAGCTGTTAGTTGAACTAATTGCTGAATTGATCAAAAAATCCTGATTTTAGTTCTAAAGTGGTTATATTGATAAATGAAATTCATAACGCCGATCAATTGCCTGCAAATTGTGAATTAATAATCTTGGAAAGGAAGAGAATTAATAAAGATCCTCGCCTTTTTATGAAAGTTCACACAGATTTGCTCACAGTACAAACCTGATATAATTCATGTATGGGGAACATGCCAGCATTTTATTCAATACCTTCTTCACTACTTCTTAAAATTCCAATAATAAATAGTCAGATTATGGATTCATTTGGAGTTAATATTAAAGAACCTTTTGCATTTTTTACACACAAACTAAATTTTCATTTTGCACGGATTATTACTTCCAATTCAATTTCAGGATTAAAAAGTTACAAGATTAAAGGTGAAGAAATCAGAGTAATCTATAACGGAACATCATTAGATAGATTTGATGTTAAAAAAAGTATGGGAGATATTAGGAATGAACAAAGTATTACAACTAATCATGCGATAGTTATGGTAGGTTCATTCTCAAAATTCAAGGATTTTGACTTGTTTATTGATGTAGCGAAGTATTATCAGAATATAAGAAGATGATATTACATTTATTGCAGTTGGAGAAGGGGAAAATTTTGAACACATAAAAGAAAGACAATAGAAGAAATTGGAAATGTAAAACTAACAGGGAGAATAAAAAATATTGAAGATTAGTTTCCGTCTGCGATATTGGAATTTTGCTTTCTCCATATGGGGAAGGAGTATCCAATGCAATCATTGAATATATGGCATTGGGAAACCTGTAATTGCTAGTAATAAAGGAGGTAATTATGAGTTAATTGATAATGGAATTAACGGAATATTGCTTGAAAATGACAATGTGTGGAGATTTCCAAAGCTATTGATCTCCTGATAGACAATGAAGATATGAGAAGATAATTGGATCAAAAAACAGAATAAAATTTTTGAAAACTTCTCAATTGAAAAGATGACCTGTGAATTTTTAAAGACATATGCCGAGCCATAAAGGCTTAGAAATAAATTTGTTAAACTTATGTAAAAGAACATTATGCAAAAAAGGATTGAAAATAGATAATCCAAAATTATTTAAAATATCATGGATTGCCTTAGCATAATGTTAGGTATCATAGTCGTCTTCCTTTCAGAATGGATTCAAAAGGAAGGAATACTTTCATTCCCTATGGGATTCAGACATATTGTTATTTTATTAGTTTTTTTCTTAAACTGGATTATATTTGGTCGACGTTTAAGACTAAATCAATACTATACGCTTGGTGTTATTTTGATTTTTTCGTATTTGATAATTGCATTTTTTTTTGTGCCTGTTTGCGACTAAGAAATATATTCTGGGTAGTGGTTTTACATTTCTCTTTGCCTTAATATTTCTTTGGGGTCAAATACAATAACTAAATTATCTTAGTCATTAAGATTCTTAAATATTTGCTGGTATTTTTTATTTTAATGTCTATTGGTCCGATTTACATGCGTTGTTCACTGGCAACACATTAAGGAGTGTTCCTCCAGGATTATTCAGGAGTTAGGAGCATTTGGCTCTTCTATGAACATAGGGGTTATTATATGTCTTTCACTGTACATTATTACTGGAGAAAAAAATATCTTTATTTTTCATATTTTTAAGTTTTAGATATTATTTACGATTTTGAAAAAATCGATATTTAGTAATGTACTGTATGGTTATCTTTTAGTTTTTTTCAAGTTCCTGCCAGATTCGGCGTAAATTGTTTGTCTATGGGATTTTTTTCATTAACTCTTAGTTATTCATTGGTCGGAGATGCAATTACTAAAGATATTTAAGAAAATATGAGAGTATTATCAAGAGTCGGAGCGACAAAGCATGTAAGGACGGGTATGTATATTGCCAGTTATAAAATTGCGACTGACCATTTCCATTAGGTAAGCGGTATGGGCACTTTTGGTAGTTTGGCGAGTATTACTGAGGCTATAGAAAATATATATATGATTATGGCGTTTCAAAGATCGGATTTAACTCACCTGCAGCAGTTGCAATCGGCCGCCACAGCTTTGCTGGATACCTATTGGCCTCATATTTTAGCGAGAATTGGGCTTTATAGGTGCACATTATTTCTATTCGTTGTGGTTATTCCCTTTATTCTCGGCAACTATTTAATAAATTTTGCAGGGAACCTATTATAAGAGGATTGGGATTTTATATAATTCATAATTACTGATTATGTCGAACGAAGGATTTACATTGTATACTCCTGAAATTCCATCTTTTGTAATACCTTCATTCCGGATAGCAGGTTTATGTTATTATCATCTATAATATAAACAGAACAACAAGGAATTGCTTAAAAAGAGGATTAAGCTAAGAAAATTATGGGTTATTGCTGTCATGGCGGAGGAAATTTGGATATCCAAGATGGATAATAATAATATCACTGCTTATGAGGATTCTTCAAATCAGTAATTTATCATTTTATCAAGGGAGGAGCTGACAGGGTATATCTCAACACCAGTAAATTGCTTGAAGATAATGGACAAATGGTTCTTAAACTTCAGTTCAATAAATCGTGCTAATGATAAAAGTGATGAATCAAGGTACTTTATTGAAATAAATGATAATCGAAAAAAATTGAGTGGTAAATTAAGTGGCGTTAAGAATATATCTATAATAAGGCAGCATATCGGAACCTTGAGTCTCTTGATTAAAGAAAACAAACCTGATATTGCGCATCTTCACCTATATTATGGAGGTTTAACATCATCTATATTAAAAGTATTAAAGAATATGCAGATTCCTATAGTTCAGACTATTCATGACTATAGGCTATTGTGTCCGGCAAATGCATTTCTGGGATAATAAAAACAGAATCTGCGAAAAATGTAAAAATAAGTTTTATCTGCAATGTTCAATTTACAAATGCCTTGAAGACAACATTCTTTTTATAGTTCAATCTTAAGCATCGAGGCATATACAAGGAAGTATTTCGATTAATCCTTTGGATTATATAGATCATTTTATTTTTGTAAGTAAGTTTTCGCAGCAAAAGCATATTGAATATAACAGTAGATTTCAGGATAAATCATCATTGCTATATAACTTTACCTTCATTCCTGAATTATGGTATGTAAATAGAAATAAAGATTATATGCTATTCTTCGGCAGGTTATCTAAAGAAAAAGGCATTACTTACATTACTTGAAGCAGTAAAGAAGACAAAATTAAAACTAAAGATAGCTGGAACTGGTCCTTTACAAAATGAAGTGGAAAACTCTTGTTGGATTATAAGAATATTGAGTTTCTAGGTCATAAGTCAGGAGATGAATTAAAACAGGTAATATCAGGCGCTTCATATATAGTCGTTCCATCCGAATGGTATGAGAACAATCCAATGACAGTAATTGAATCATATGCTCACGGAAGACCCGTTATTGGGGCAGATATCGGAGGAATACCTGAGATAGTTGAAAACAATAAAACAGGGTTTCTTTTTAAATCGAGAAGTATAGACTGATTTACAAGAATTTTGGAACAAGCAGAAATCGATTGGGGATAAGGAATATTCAAAATTCTCTCTAAATGCCAGGAAATTTTGCAGAAGAAATTTTTCCCCAAAATCTCATTATTCAAATTTGATAGCCATTTATTCTAAAGTACTTAAGCTATGATTAAACATTGGCTACATTGATTATTCGCAAATTAGGTAGAAACAATTACGTACTTGATCCATCTTTGTCAAGCTCTGATTTATTAATTATAATTTCAGGAAAATTCTTTGCCTTTTTGAGAGGGCTAAGGATAAAATACTTTTTGGGCTGTTCTAATGGGTTCTCTTTATGGGTCGACGTTGTAAGATAAAACATAAGAGATATATATTTTTAAGTGGAACAACTGATATAGGATGATAATGTTGAGATAAATGCGTTATCAAAACGAGGTATCAAAGTAGGGAACAATTTTACTATTCGTCGCAACTCATTATCGAATGCACAGGTGTAATAAGAAATCTTGGTGATGATTTGGAAATTGGAACTAATGTTGGCATTTCACAGAATTGTTTTATACAGGTACGATGGATTCGTCAAAATTGGCAATAATGTGATCTTTGGTCCGAATGTTTCTGTCTTTTCGGAAAATCATAATTTCAAGTTAATAGACATTTATAAATGAACAGGGTGAAACACGAAAAGGAGTATCAATTGAGGACGGTGTATGGATTGGGAGCGGCTCAATCATATTGGATGGTGTGACAATTGGGAAAAATAGTATTATTGCGGCTGGTAGTGTTGTGAACAAAAATGTTCCAGCAGACTCTATTTATCGGAGGCGTGCCTGCAAAATTGATTAAAACAAGAATTAATTAGAATTGAATATGAAAAAAATTTACATTGCCGGTTGTGGTGGTATGCTTGGTGAAGCTTTTTATAACCAGTTTAACAAAGATTATTAACTTAAAATGTACTGATAAAGACGTTAATGAAAAATGGCTTACTTATCTTGATTTCAGAGATTTCGAAAAGTATAAAAAAGATGTATTTGATTTCAAGCCTGATTATCTTTTCCATTTAGGTGCATATACCGATCTGGAGTTTTGTGAATTGAATCCTGATGAGACATACATTACAAATACTCTTTCGGTTGAAAATGCAGTTTATATATCAAATGAGCTTAATATTCCATTGTTGTATATAAGTACTGCAGGTATTTTTGATGGTAAAAAAGAACTTTATGATGATTGGGATAGTCCAAATCCTTTAGGAGTATATGCACGTGCCAAATATATGGGGGAGCGTTTTGTTGTTGAAAATTCAAAGCGTTATCTGGTTTGCAGAGCAGGCTGGATGATGGGTGCAGGACCAAAAAAAGATAAGAAGTTTATTCAGAAATTAATGAGACAACTTAAAGAGAATAAAAAAGAACTCTTTATTGTTGATGATAAAGATGGTACACCAACATATACTCAGGATTTTGCAAAAAATGTAAAGTTATTAATTGAAAAAGAATATCTGGGGTTTATATAATATGGTTTGTGGTGGACAAACAAGCCGATTGGAAGTTGCTGAAGAACTGTTAAAAATTCTTCATCTTGAAGAAAAAGTCAAAATAACTACAGTGTGAGTTCAGATTATTTTAAAAAAGAATATTTTGCTGAACGCCCTCCATGTGAAAGACTCGATAACAGGAAACTGAGGATTAGGAACCTGAACATTATGCGCGACTGGAAACTCGGCGTTGAAAGAGTATATTGATACATATTATAAAGATTATTTAAAGTAATTGTGAAAAAAATTGCAATAATAGGATCCCATGGGCTGTACGCGAAGTATGGAGGATGGGATCAGCTGGTAAATAATCTTGCTGAAAAGAAATCGAAAGACATTGAATATCTGATTTTTAATTCTGCAGAATCACAAAAAAACATTACATGCCCACCTGGTGTTACAGTAAAACGGTTAAGGCTAAAAGCATCGGGCTTTCAGGGATTATTTTACGATTTCTGGTCAATTCTTCTTTGTTTTTGGAAAGTAGATACTCTTCTACTGCTCGGCGTTCAAGGCATTCCATTAGTTCCTGTTTATCCTTATTTAAGAAACCAAAAATTGTTTCAAACGTGGGCGGGATTGAATGGGAGAGACCAAAATTCGGTTTCTTCTCAAAACAATACTTAAAATTATGTTTCAATATAAGCTTTATATATTCTGACTATATTATTTTTGATAATCCATATTACAACAAATTTATACCCACGACGCAGGCATGCTGAAGGTTAAAATATTTCCTTATGGCGGTGAAATTGACAGTAGTTTGAATATAAATTGCGACTTTGAAGAGAAATATCCTTTTATTAAAAGGGATTACCTACTCTCGATAAGTCGTTCACTCGAAGACAATCTCCTTGACGAATTATGTGAAAGCTTTCTTAAATCTAAACATACACTTGTTCTTATTTCGAACTTTTCAAATTCAGTGTATGGAAACAAAGTCTTTAACAAATATAATAGGATTCCGAATATCGTTTTAATCAATGGATTATATATCAAACCTGAGTTAGATTTAATACGAAGAAAATGCAAGGCATATATTCATACACATACTCTCTGTGGAACAGCGCCTTCCTTGGTAGAAATGATAATTGCCCAAAGACCTGTTATTTCAATAGATATCCCGCAGAATAGATTTACTTTGCACGATAAGGCTTTTTTTTATGTCCTCCTTTTCAGAGGTCCAAGTGCTATTAAATAACTCTAATGATTTGTCAGATTTTATTCCTTCTATAGAAATATGCGAATTATACAGCTGGAGTAAAATAGTTAAAGACTATGAATCTGTTTATTAGCACCAAGTTATGATAATGGGAAGTCAAGGTTGCACTCTTCTGTTATTTTTGATTTGTCGTTGATATTTTTAAATAAGAAAAATTTGATGAATTACACATTCGGTAGAGACATAAAAAAAGTAATTCTGAATTATGTAATAAGTATGGCACTTCTCCTGTACATATTCAGGACAGCCATTCCATTCCTAAAATTTCCCTTTCTATTTATTTACATACTATTATTCGTTTATGTAATTATTAACTATCGACGACGATTAATCTCAGGTCTGGTTGATTTTTTTTCTAACTATTATTTACTTTTTTCACTTGTAGTTTTATTAGTAATCTCTTTCCTCTCATCTAACAAAATTTATCTTTCGGTATTTAAAGATGTAATTAACACGATTATACTCATAACTTTTTTATTCATTTTTAATATTGTTATCAAAACTAAGATTGAGCTGGATCATTTTATCCAAAGTTTGATCAACCTGATAATTGTTTTTGCTGCAGGGATAGCTTTATTCAGATTAGTTGACTTATTAACTATCTTTTTACCCAAGGATGTCTTTTCTGTGGAGATAATAGATTATAATTTCGCTATTCTGCCTATTTTTTTCGGTATGATTAGTGTCATATATCTTTTAGTTAAGAGTAATTCAACAAAGATGAAATTAGTTTATAACACATTACTCGTAATATATTCATTAAGCATATTTTTTGCAGGTTCAAGGAGGGGGATCATAGCATTTTCCGGATTATTATTTTTGATGATAATTGCACAATTTTTTACTTTATCTAAAAGAACAAGGTTTATTAAACAATTAGGAATATCGTCTCGTTATTTTCTCGCTTCTGTTATTTGTATAATAATTTTTTGTATAATTTTTATATCGAAAACAACTTATGCTACTAAAAACAAAACCCTAGAATTTATTGGAACTAAGAATCTTGTTATGACGAAACAGGAAATTGCTACTACGATTTTTAGATACCTTTCAGTCATAGATAGAAAAACGTCATACTATGAAATCTATGATTTGATTTGGACACCTCTCTTTGATCCTAGAGATCCTGATAGCGGATGGGGCTCGCGCATCCATAAAACTATTTTCCCGTTAACCGGCGACAATGTTGGAATTGTACCATCTGATGCAAAAGGGTATTATCTGGATCAAAATACAAATCCTGACACTATTAACAGAACTGCATATTCCTCATCCATAGTATCATACCTCGATGTGGATGAAAATAAAATACTTAGCGCATCGGTTTATTGTTATGTTTCCAATGAATGTGATTTATCGATGGTTGAAATATGTTCACTTGGTGCAATGGGAAACCCAGGAGCTTTATATAATTTACAGTCTAAAGGTAAATGGCAAAAACTTTCTTTTAAAGTTGCTTGCACGAAAGGAAATGCCAGTGTATTGCTGTTTTTTTCCAAATTAGGTTCACCTGATTTTTACTCACTAAAAGGATATGTAGTTTTTGCATTTCCGCAGGTTGAAATATTAATTAAAGAGTGATAGTCTTCTCTATTATGAAGGAATCTTATAAGGGGGAACCCTATTTATGAAGGGAATAGCTTTTACAAAAAAACAAGTATTTATGGAGCTGATTATCTTACTAGTCGGACAATAAGATTATTATGAAGAAAGCATTTTAAACCTGAAAGGGATGTTGCCATTCTTATTTTGCTTTCAGGAGAGAGACAAGGATCCCATAAGGAAATGGGCATCACAATTTATTTCAGAAGATACTACTTATCATGGATATAAGAACATATTAAATGTAGATACAGACGAACGAATTTTATAAGCTGGTCGTACATTCGGTGGGAATTTGCATATCAGATATTATACAAAAGAATATAATTGGAAACAAAAAATTTTTGGAGGAGGATTCAATTTTCTCAAACTGGTTCGGGTATTATTTTTTAAAGATAAAAAATTAAGTGACTATCCTCATAATCCTTTTTTATCTGTTTTATTATATTCAGGATTATTAGGCTTAATTATTTATTTATTTTTATGTTTAAGGTATTTTATTATTATATCAAATATTATAAAAATATCAGTTGGTTTCTATATTTTTTTTAATCACTTTCTTTTTTTCATTTTTCAGTGCAGGAAGTCCATTTGATCCTCCTGTAATGGGATTCTTTGTAATTCTTCCTTTTTTCATCACACAAATATTAAAAAATACAACTGTTATACAATAAATTGATAGATGACAAAAATATTAATTACCGGTGCAGATAGTTTTGTAGGTAAAAATTATATCGAAAATTCAGTTAACAAAGATGTGGAGGAAATATCGTTATTCGATAATAAACCGGAAGATATTGATTTCAGTAAATATGATGTTATTATCCATTTGGTTGCAATAGTCCATCAATCAAAAACAATTCATGAAGATCAGTATTACAAGATTAACAGAGATTTATGTGTAAATGTAGCAGAACATGCTAAAAAAGCCGGAGTGAAACAATTTATATTTTTGAGTTCAGTTAAAGTATATGGTGCATTTATTCCAAATTCAGGACCATGGAATGAAGATTCAAAATGTGTTCCCGAAGATTCATATGGTAAAAGTAAATATGAAGCTGAAATCGCTTTGAAACAATTAGAAGAAAGCAATTTTATTGTCTCTATTGTACGGACTCCCTTGGTATATGGTGCAGGTGTGAAGGCAAATATGTTAAACATTCTGAGATTGTTAAACAAATTTCCGATTTTGCCTTTAGCCAAAGTAAATAACAAAAGGAGTTTTACATCTGCCGGGAATCTGGTTGCTTTTATCGACAGGATCATTGAAAAAAAAGCATCTGGTATTTTTATTGCAATGGATGAAAAACCACTTTCAACAACGGACCTTGTTAATTATATTTCAAAGTATCTTAACAAGAAAATCTTTTTGTTCAGAATGCCGTCACTTTTTAATAAAATTAGGAATATACCTTATTCCAAATATTTTTGACCGTCTTTATGGTTCATTTGAGCTGGATAATAAAAAAACACTAAACAAGCTTGATTTCAAACCCCCGTTTTCCACTGATGAAGGTATTGAAAAGATGGTCATGGCTTATAAAGCAGGATCAAGAATGAAATCGAAATTATTCATGATCAGACAAGTTATAGTACTTTTAATACAATCGTTTAAATTGAGAAATTTTAATATTATCTGGTGGTATTATTCTTTATGTCTCTGATTCTGACTTACTTTATCAGGCGTAAGCTCTCAATCATAAGATTCTTGATATCCCAAACGAAAGAAGCTCTCATATTAATCCTGTTCCCAAGAGGTGGTGGCTTGCAATAGTAATAACATGGTATATAGGAATTTCAATATTATTTTATTTTAAGTACATTGAGAGTAGCCTTTATTTTGCATTGTTAAGCGGAATATTACTTGCAATAATAAGTCTTATTGATGATCTCATTAGTCTGAAACCTTACATCAGGCTTGTCTGTTCAGATTTTAACTGCTCTTAATGCATTTTTTTTTTTAAAAGGGATTAATCCTGTTTTTATATCAACTATTGAAATAAGTCACTTATTATCCTTTTTCCAGTTGGTTATTATTGGAATCGTCTGGTTTATAAACCTTTATAATTTTCTGGATGGGATAGATGGTTATGCATCGCTTGAAGCAATAACAATAGCAGCTTTAATGTTTATATTTACAGGAAGTTTCATAAATATGATATTTATAGCTTGTATACTTGGTTTCCTTTATTGGAACTGGCCAAAAGCAAAGATTTTTATGGGTGATATTGGCAGCACTCAACTCGGATTCATTCTTATTGTCTTGGGAATTTATTATCATAATAAATCTGAATTATCAATTATTAATTGGATAATGCTATCGTCACTTTTCTGGTTTGACGCAACTTTGACATTATTCCGAAGATGGAGAAACAAAGAGAAACTAGCGTTGCACACAGGAAACATGTATATCAGAGAGCAGTTCAATCGGGACTGACACATCAGAAAGTACAATACTTATTTCAATTGGAATTAATTTTGTTAATTGCAGCTCTGGTATTAATATCAAGAAAATATGAATTTTTGTTAATTCCCTCTATTCTTTTTCAATTTACTTTTCCTGTATGGAATTACTTATTTTGATAGATCGCAAGGTTCCTTTTAACAAAATAAAAAGTAATTTTTAGTTGCTGAATAATGGAATCGAAATTTCAACTTTAAGGAAATCGGAATTACTTCAGAACACTTCAATTCTTATTTCTGGTACTGCTGTTGCACAGGTTATTCCAATTCTTCTTCAGCCAGTATTTAGACGTTCTTTTCTCCCGAAGTCTTCGGTTCATATTCTGTTTATGGTAGTCTAATAGGAATACTCATTATTATTTCTTCATTGAAATATGAACTTGCAATAATATTGCCAAGAAAGGATAATGAAGCTGCAAATGTTTTTTTCCTGGCATATTTTAAAATTTTTTAATTTTATTCTGATGCTTATTATAATTATCTGGAAATCAAATATTATTAAATTTTTAAATCTTTCTGATAAATATGGAGATTACTTGTATTTTGTACCTCTAGGGCTTTTTTTTTTAGTACTTATCAGAGTATAAATTTTTGGCTTATCAGGAAGAAAAGATTTTTACCCATTTCAGTCAATAAATTTGTACAGAAAGGTTTCGAAGGAGCGTCACAGATGGGTTGTAAGTTTGCAAAAATTTCTCATGGGCTAATCTATGGAGATCTCATTGGCAAACTGGCAAATGTGATTTCAGGTATTTTCCAGGGAATGAAAGCAGGACTTAGCTTAAGATTATACAGCCCGGCAATGATGAAAAAAGTGCTGGTTAAATATTCCGAATATCCAAAGTTCAATGTAATTCCAAGTATAATGAGTGCCTGCAGTTTTCTACTGCCTGCAATTCTTATTAATAAATTTTTTTCGTCTGAAAATGCCGGCTTTTTTGATTTGTCAAAGCTATTACTTTCAATCCCATTAGCGCTTGTTGCTACTTCAATTTCAAATGTCATGTTACAACGTGTATCTGAGAGATAAAGAAATACGAAGATTTCTGAAGGAGCTGATTCCAATTTTCATAATTGTGGTACTGCATTTGTATAGCGAGATCTGTGTGATAGAATTTTATGGATAAGGTATATTTAAAATCTTTTTTGGGGAAATAAATGGGTTTTTCCGGTAGAATATCCAGAATATTGGTTTGGTCATATGCATTAAATTTTATAGTCTCTTCATTTAGCAGTATTTTTATCTCGATGAATAAGATAAAATTGTTAAGCATATGGCAATTTTTTTATTTCATTTCTATACTTTCACTTGTTCTATTTAAAAATCTCCCATTTCTTGGATTCATTAAAGTCTATGTCCTAATAGAAGTATTATGCTATCTGGTTATTACAGCATTCATGATTTCGATTCTCATAAACTATGAGTCAAGAATCAAATCGTTGAACTTGATTCAATCAAAATAGATGGGGAAATTTGATATCTCCTTGATTTTTAGATTCAGTCTTCTAATCTTCAAATAATGTGTCGATTATGAATAGTATAAAAAAAATGTAATGAAAATTGTAATTCTTTCTGTGTGGTTTTCTGACAGAATGGGCTATATTGAAAATTGTTTACCAAAGGCTCTGGCAAAACTGGGTCATAATGTGCATGTTATAAGTTCTAGAGCTCAGGTTTACTACAATGAACCAAACTACGATACAATATATAAATCATTTTTAGGGGACAAGATTCAGCCCGATGGCATTTATAGAATTGATGGGTATACTTTACACAGACTGCCTTTTGGTATAATCAATAATAAAATTTTCCTGAGAAAACTTAACGCAAAGCTTAAGGAAATTAATCCGGATGTTGTACAGTCTTTTGACGCTTTTTCTTTTTTGACACTTCAGGGAGCTTTTTACAAACTTTTTTTAAAGTATAAGTTTTTTACTGCCAATCATATGGTGGCTTCAGTGTTCCCTCTTTATAAAGAAGGAACCTCCACTATACATCATAGAGTAATATTCTTTTTTACACGAACAATTCCCGGGAAACTGGTTAGCCTTGTAACCTCCGTAGTTATCCTGCCACCATAGATGCTCTTGAAATCGCGATAAAATACTATGGGATTCCAAAAAGCAAGGTAAAATTAGCCTGTTTAGGAGTTGATACTGATATCTTTTACCCCTCTGGTTTGTCTTATTCCAGATCATTACGGAGAAGTGAATTGGGTTTTAGTGATGAAGATATAGTATGCATTTACACAGGACGTTTTACGGAAGGCAAAGATCCATTATGTCTGGCAAAGGCTATGGATAAACTTCTTGGATTAAATGAACCTTTTAAAGCAATTTTTTTGGGTAGTGGTCCACAGTCAGATGAAATCAAAAAAATGAAAGGATGCACTATCCACAAACTCGTTCCATACCATCAATTACCCGATTTCTACCGGATTGCTGATATTGGCATTTGGCCAAAGCAGGAATCAACAAGTATGATTGACGCGACAGCATGCGGATTACCAATTATAATAAGTAACAGGGTTAAAGCCATAGAACGAGTAGAAGGTAATGGATTAACTTATATTGAAAATGATGTAGATGATCTTGTTAAAACAATAGTTAAAATGAAAGACAAACAAATGAGATTATCTTTTTCATATTATGGCACAAAAAAAATACAAGAAAAGTATAGTTGGGATAAGATTGCAAAAGATAGAATTGAGGATTATAAATTATTTCTTAACCTACACTGAATGTTAAAAAAGACAATTAAAGATATTATGCCACCTATACTCCTGAGGTTTATAATAGGTCTTTTTTATGGGTGGCGTGGCAATTATTCAAATTGGAATGTTGCTTTAAAAAAGTGCTCAGGTTATGATTCTCAATTAATTGTTGATAAAGTTAAAGAGTCGGCTTTAAAGGTTAAAATGGGAACAGCACAATATGAAAAAGATTCGGTAATCTTTAATGAGATGCAGTATAATTTCCCAATCCTGTCAAGTTTATTGTGGGTAGGATCCAGAAATAACGGAAAACTAAATGTTCTTGATTTTGGTGGATCCCTTGGCAGCTGCTATTATCAACATAATTTCTTTCTTGACTCATTTGCTGATTTAATGTGGTGCATTGTTGAGCAACCCAATTTTGTAAAAGTTGGATTGGAATCATTTGCGGACGAGAAACTAAAATTCTATAGCAACATTGAAGATTGTTTGAATGAGAATTATATCCATATTATTCTATTATCCAGTGTAATACCATATCTGGAAAAGCCATACGAATTGCTTGAAATTATAAAGAGAAAAAGAATTAAATATATGCTTTTTGATAAGACACCACTGATAGAAGGAAAAGACAGAATTACTATACAAAAAGTAAATCCGGCAATATATAAAGCAAGTTACCCAAGCTGGTTTTTCAATAAAAGTAAGTTTATGAACTTTATGGAACCGGAATATAAATTAGTTTTTGAATTCGATTCACATATTCAAGTTAATGTCCGATCCGAATTAAGAGGGTTTCTCTTTGAGTTGAAAGATAATGCATGATGGAAAAACTTCCTGATTGAACTTAAATAAAATTCCTCAGCAACCTCATAATGGATAATTTTTGTACTTTATTTGACTCTTTCTACTTAAGCCGTGGCATTGCCATGTACGAATCTTTGAAGAGAAACGCTAGTGATTTTCACCTTTATATTTTTGCTTTTGATAATATAGCATTAACGATTCTTAATACTTTGAATTTAGAAAATACAACAATTATTTCTCTTAAAGAATTTGAGAATCAAGAGCTTTTGAATATCAAACCAACCAGGACAAAAGCAGAATATTGCTGGACGTGTACCTCATCAATAATTGAATTTGTTCTTAATAATTTTAGTGTTCAATATTGTACTTATATTGATTCAGATTTGTTTTTTTATCATTCACCCTCCGTATTACTTGAAGAATTGGATGATGAAAAAACAGTACTGATTTCTGAACATAGATTTTCATGGTTTGGGAAACTATGTGACGAGAAGAGGGCCGGACGTTTCTGTGTTCAGTTTATTACTTTTAAGAATAGTCCTGAAAGCAGGACAGTTCTTACAAGATGGAAGAATCAGTGTATCGATTGGTGTTATGCAAAATTTGAGGACGGGAAGTTTGGTGATCAAAAATACCTTGATGAATGGCCAGAGATGTATAATAATGTAAAAATATCTGAAAATATTGGAGGGGGTGTGGCACCATGGAATGTAAGCCGATATAAAATAAGGAAAGATGGCGATTCTTTAAAAGGTGTTGAAATTAAGACAGGAAAATGCTTTGATCTGATTTATTACCATTTCCATTATGTCAGATTTATGGACAATGGCTATGTTGATTTAGGATGGAATGCGATCCCTGGTGACTCGTTTAAATATTTGTATATACCTTATATAAAAACAATTTTAAACATTGAGCGAGATATGGAGAACACGTATGGCGATTACAAACAAATTTATTACACTACAATAATTTCGGGATTAAAAGGTCGTTTAAAGCATGTTTTAAAAAAAATTACTAAATTAAATCTGGTTAAAATTGAGACGCTTTCTCTAACTTCCCATTCTTAATTACCACAAAATTTTCTCATTTTTTCAAAAAATGGCACATCTGATAGATCTAAAAACATTCATTGATATAAGAGGTCACCTTACCGTTATTGAAAATGTTTTACCTTTTCAAATTAAAAGGGTTTTCTATATTTATGGTGTAGACGATTCTGTAAGAGGAGGTCACCGTCACCATAAAACAACACAAGCTGCCATTTGTATAAAAGGAAGATGCAAAATCTATAGTAATGATGGCAGGAATGAGGAAAATTATTATCTCAACAGTCCTTCCAAATGCTTGATTCTGGAACCAAAAGACTGGCATAAAATGTATCATTTCTCAAAAAATGCAATTTTGATGGTACTGGCTTCTGAGAACTTCGATGAAAAAGATTATATCTTTAAAAGTTATGATGATTGAATATGAAAACCTTTCAAAGGTAAATGAACCATTTAAAGAACAAATGAAGGAAGCTTTTAGCGATGTTCTTAAATCAGGCTGGTTTATATTAGGTGAAAAAGTAGCAAAATTCGAAAAAGATTTCGCAAATTATCTTAAGGTGGACTATTGTGCAGGAGTTGCATCAGGATTAGATGCCCTGATACTTGCAATCAAGGTGTTGGATCTTCCCAAAGGGTCTGAGATAATTGTTCCTTCAAACACTTACATTGCAACAATTCTTTCGATAATACAAAATGGGTATAAACCGGTACTCGTGGAACCGGACTTAAAAACATACAACATAGATCCTTCCCTGATTGAAGATTCTATTACCAAAAATACCAAGGCTATAATTGTGGTCCATTTATATGGGAAATCCTGCGATATTGATCCTATAATGGCTATCTGCAAAAAATATAATCTTTTTCTTATTGAAGATTGCGCCCAGGCACATGGTGCAACTTATAAGAGGCAAGAAGACTGGAAGCTTCGGCGATATGGCTGCTTTCAGTTTTTACCCGACCAAAAACTTAGGTTGTTTAGGTGATGGCGGAGCTGTATCTACCAATGTATCAGTCTTTGATAAAAAAATACGGATGTTACGTAACTACGGGTCTGATAAAAAATATCATAATATCTATGCCGGAATAAATTCTCGCCTTGATGAGGTTCAAGCCGCATTTCTAAGTATCAAATTAAAATATCTGGATGAAATTATAAAGCATAAACAAGAGCTAGCCAAATTATATTTAAATAATCTAAAACACGATTTTGTTTTACCTGTACAGAATAATGATTTTTTTGACGTTTATCATATCTTTAATATCAGACACAAGCGAAGAGATGAAATAAAGGAGTATTTATTAAAACTTGGGATCAAAACTGATATTCATTACCCGATTCCCCCACATAAACAACCAGCTTGTCTTTTTTATCTGCAATGAAATTCCCATTGTCGGAGGAAATTCATAATACAACTTTAAGCTTGCCAATATCTACCTGTCATTCTACCAATGACGTTACCAGAGTAATTGAGGTACTGAATAGTTTCAGATAAAAAATTATTCTGACGTGACTACCTTTCGTCGGATATGAATTCTTAATTCCAATGGCGGACAAAATCCTATTAATAACGCAGGTATTTTACCCTGACGAAGTTTCCACCGCAAACCTGTTTACTAATTTGTGTTCTGTCCTCGTTGAAGATGGGATTGAGGTGGAAGTTTGGTGCAGTCAGCCAAGCTATACGGTATTATAGAAACAACCAAAAACCCTTATTCTGAATGGCATTAAGATATTTTTTCTCCCATCAACTAATTTTCCAAAGATCAACTTAATTGGTAGACTAACAAATTATTTTTCATTTACGATAAGTGTTGTTCTTAAGTTAATTTTTTCTAAGCAAAAATCTGTTGTATTTACACATACAACGCCGCCCTCGTTAGGGATTGTGTTTTCCTTTATCTGTTCTCTAAAAAAGAGAAAGTTCATTTATATACTTCTGGACATTTTTCCGGAGGGGTTGGTTCGTCTTGGGTAAAGTATCAAAAGAAATATTTTTATCAGACTGTGGCAATATCTATTTATTCTATCCCTGAAAAAAAGTGAAAAAATTATTGTTATCGGCAGAGATATGCTGGAATGGTTAAAGAAAGTTTATTTGGCAGGTTTGAGAAAGACTGAGTATGTTCCTCTCTGGCAGGATGATAAATTGTTATATCCATCTGAATATAGCTCGAATGAATTCATTATTGATAATAACCTGGAAGAGAAGTTCGTTATCCAGTATTCAGGGAATATGGGGTTATGGAATGAGATGGAAACAATGGGTAAAGCCGTCAGGGAGAATTTAAAAGATGTAGTTTTTCATGTTTGTGGGAGGTGGTATGCGGAAGATGGAATTACTGAATATTATTGAAACTGAGGATTTGAAGAATGTAATAATATTACCTTTTCAGCCAAATGAAAGATTTAAAACAATTTTAACCGCCTGCCATGTAGGATTAGTAACCCTGCGGGATAATTTGGAAGGAATGGCGGTTCCTAGCAAAATTTATGGTATTATGGCAGCAGGAATACCAGTTATTGCGATAGTGCCTGAGAATTCTGAGATAGCATTTATTGTGCGCGAAGAAAAATGTGGTTTTGTTATAAAACCCGGTGATCTTGATGAATTCATTAAATCTGTTGGATTATTGAAATCTGATGAAAATCTCAGAAAGCAAATGGGCAAAATAGCAGGCAAGCGTTTGAGAAAAAATACTCAACCAGGGAAATTGCCGGCCGATACAGATTAATCATTGAGGGGTTACGATGATGAGACATTTTTTGTTTTCGTGGAAAATATTAGCTGTACTAATAGTATGTCTTTTTGTTTTTTTAGCTGTAAAAAACAAGATCCTGTTATATATCCTGATTCAGACAGGACTATTAATATTACGAACGGTATCACAATTGATAATGGAGTAGGTATGAAGAATCCTATTTTCAATTACGTTACGTATGAAGATTTTCTCAGGTATATAACCACTTCTGATCATTTTCTTATTGTTCCCGAAAAAGATTTCAAAAACACTACATCCACTGATAAAGTTGTTCTCTGTCTACGACATGATATGGATGATAATATTAATGCAGCTGTAAAAACTGCTTACAGAGATCATAAATTTGGCATAACTACCAGTTTTTTCGTTTTACATACAGCTAAGTATTATGGACAGAAAGTTGGAACTGTTTTTAAGAGAAATGATAATATAATCTATTACCTTAAAGCAATTCAAGATACTTTTGGTCAGGAAGTTGGCCTTCACAATGACCTGGTAACTCTTCAATTAATGTATGAAATACCTTCGCGAGAGTATCTTAAAGAGGAACTTACTTTTCTCAGGGAAAATGGCATTAACATTATCGGAACTACATATCATGGCTCTCCATATTCTTATATTTACCATTATTCAAATTCAGATTTCTGGACTGAATACTCAACTACAGCAGATGAATATATAACCAAAGGGTATAAGACGATAAAAATTGAAAAAGATAGTCTGCCGTCATATAATCTTATTTATGAAGGCGGGATGCTTAGCGAAGACTATACTTTTTCTGATAGTTTTTTTGTTAATGGTAAAAGGTGGAATATGAGTATGGTTAATTTGGACACTATAAAACCAGGCAGAAAAGTAATAATAATATTACATCCCCAGCATTGGAATGGCGACTATTGATCATTTGATAATATTATGACACGATATTTTACTAGGATACTCACAACATTGAAGAGCACAAACGGAGCAGGTACGTATGTTTTAGCTTTTCTTATAATGATTATAATGCCAATATATCATTGGTTTCTTCCTCCATTTTTAATTTTATGGTGCATCATATATATATTCGAATTAAGGAAGAGGAGATCGGAAGTTCTGAATATTAAACGTCACAGCAAAATACTTTTTGTATTATTTTTTCTGTTTTTCTTTTGGCAAATAATTGGGATACTTTATTCAAGCAATCCCAGGGGAGGATGGAGAAATATTGAATTGCATATTTCCCTTTTGATTTTCCCAATTTTATTAGTCTCGCCATGGGAAATGATTCGACAAAGAACTGTAACTCTCTTAAGATTATTTGCATTCAGCACTTTTTTGTATTTAGTAATCTGTTATGGATATGCCTTTTACAGATCTCTTAATTTTCAGGATGGGACTTTCACCTTTGATCCTCATCTCCCAACATATGCGTGGTTGAACTATTTTTACGGACTGGAATTTGCTATTTTTCAACACACTTCTTACCTCTCAATGTTTACTCTTTTTTCAGTTTTCATTGCACTTGAAGCAATTTTTGATTCTTCTATTACCAGAGGTAATCGATTTTTTTGGATATTAGTAAGCTTTATATTATTGGTTTCTATCTATTTTCTTTCATCAAGAGCTTTGCTTTTAGCAGCTATTATTATGATTCCAATTTACCTTTTTCAAAAATATAAGAAGCGTGACCAAAATAAATATCTTGGCTTTGGGGTTGTCGGTGTTTTATTAGTTTTTTTAACTATATCTCTCACTAACCCTCGGGTAAATAACTATCACAAATGGAGGTCTGGGAAGGAGGTTGGTGAGGTTAATCTAGTTAATCTAAAAGATGACAGGTTAATAATCTGGAATTCCGTCAATAATATATTAAAGCAGAATTTAATTTTTGGCGTAGGAACCGGGGATATACAGGATGAACTGAACAAAGAATATTTAAAGAAAGGTAATATCAGGCTGGCAGAAGCAAATACGAACGCCCATAATCAGTATATGGAGGTTATTCTTGAAAATGGATTAATTGGGCTAATTCTGTTTTTGTCACTTTTCGGTATGATGTTTTACATTGCAATTAGCGAAAAGAACCTTCTATATTTAATGTTTCTGTTAATAGTATTTTTATCATTTATGTTCGAGACAATGCTGAACCGATTGGCTGGGGTCTCATTTTTTGCTCTATTCTCATTCCTTCTGATACATATCAGGAGTGAGCTGTCAGAGAAAACCTAGATCTTTGGCTTGACAAAGTAAAAGTGAAAAATAATTAGGGAGCCATTAGCTCCCTTATTTATTTAATACTTTTTGAATACCTCGAGAAGCTTTTTCCTGTTTGCCATAATAATTAATACGAACAATGTCGCTGCAAAGAAAACAGGTAGTACGAGCCTGCTATAATATCGCATTCCAATATTTTGTAGAGCCGGGGAAGAGAAATCTCCCAATAAAGTAACCACACCTGGATACAAAATACTTTCAGTTTCAAGGAGTTGCTTCCTTGCATACAATGACTGAATATCAGGATAAAGCAATTGTGTTTTCTGATCCTGCATAAAGACAATCTGACCTTCCTTCACGGGTTTAATATTTTTGGTTTCTTCAAAATATTTTATTTTCTGCAAACTGTCGAGTTCCTTGATGTCAGTTTTCACTCTTAAGCATATCATGGTTTTGAGTAAGCGTAAATGATTTCTTTGTTGATTTAGTGAATCACTTTCAATAAATTTAATAATACCATCACGAACTACTAACTAAGTCGAGATGTGGAATCAAAATTTACTCTGACATCAAAGATATCTGGCATTCTGATATTAACTGTATCATAAATATTATGAGTGCCTAAATAATCTACATTATCAGGAATTCCGTCTTTATTACGATCAATAATCCAGAATGCGCTGATATCAGATACATTATTTACATTCTCAGGTTTAACGATAATGCTTTGCTAATGATCTTGTTGTCTCAACAAGATGCATGAAGTTTATTTATTTTGGAAATTAATTCAGAAGTTGTTCCTGAAATATCCTTACTTTTTTTTGTCCAACTGAGCAAGATTATTCCTGAATACAATATCAGAAGAATAAGAAGAAGTAGCATGTATTTTTTAAAATATAGGAAATCCCAAAACCAGCCACAATACTCAATAACAAGAGGTAACCAATCTTCTTACAATAAAAACAACAGAAATCAGAAACGCCGTGCCTAAAGCATTGAACATTGGGTTAATGTCTCTGCCCATCCTTCTGAAAAGGTCAAGCAAATCTATCTCGTCATCCCTGACGTTTTTATTATTAGTCGTATTATCAGACATATTCTATTTTTTGAACAGTTAGGTTTTACAAATATATTCAAATTAAAATGAAACAAAAAGCCATTCCGCCGATTTACAGAATCTGAAACACTTTCAATGCAAGGTCTTTCATAAGAGGTTTATAATCCTGGACAAACTCACCGGTTACTCTGTTTCCAATGACAAGGCAAATTGTCAAGGCTTTATGCCCCAGCAATCCTGATAACCCATAGATGGCTGAACTTTCCATTTCATAATTGCTGATCGTCCGTCCCATGTAAGAAAACTCTGCGAGCTTGCTGTTTATCTCATTATCAAATGTGTCAAGGCGGAGCCTTCTGCCCTGAGGAGCATAGAATCCCGGTGCGGAAATGGTAATGCCTTTTTTAAAATTCTCGTGTTGAAATAATTCCATGAGCTCTTTATCGGCATTTACTGCATATGGATAGGAGAGGGTATCAGGCCATTCAAGGTATTCTACAAGATAATCAGCTAATCCGGTATCAAGAATCCAGTCATATCCTTCATAGAAATGCAACAGGCCATCAAAACCTATTGCCGTTTCAGTAAGTACACATGATCCGGCAGGGACATCTTCCCTTAATCCGCCTGAAGTGCCAAGTCCTGACAAATGTCAGAGAGACAGGCTCTTCCTTGCAAATACCGGTAGTTAAATCAATATTTGCCAGGGCATCAAGTTCGTTGATCACGATATCAATGTTATCAGGTCCAATTCCTGAGGATATAACCGTTATTTCACTGTTTTCAAATGATCCGGTTACTGTGCGAAATTCCCTGTTTTCTTTTCTTACTCTTATATCGGTCATTAAAGAGGCAAGCATATCAACTCTGCCCGGATCGCCAACAATTATTATCTTTTCCGAAATATCGCCCGGAAGGAGATTAAGGTGAAATATACTTCCATCTTTATTTGTAATGAGTTCGGTTTTCTTTTGCATTGGGAAATTTTAGGCCAAATTTAATATAATCTGAATATAAAAAAAATGCCAATATCTATGAAAACTCGACAAAAAAATGAAGAATTTAGTTTTTCCTGACAATCAATCCCGGCCCGGAATCAACATTTATACCGCACGCCGCAAGCCGCACCCCTCATGCCGCTATTTATAGTATTCCATTATTTTCCCCGAGATGAGCTGCAGGGATACTTCATCCAGCTTTGTCTGGATAATGGGCTGAGATCAGCCTTTCCCTTGCATCCAGAAGACTTTTCTGAACTTCGCGAAGGTCAATTCCTGAAAGGTTTCCCAAGCTTATATCGCTCAAGGGCAATATCAAGGTTCTCAGTTGCTGTCTGAAAATTCTGTTCTTCAAGAGAAATAAGCCTGAGATTATTATTATAATCACTGTAAATGGTCAGCAGATCAGCTTTTACACCCTGTTCAACTTCACGGTATCTTAAATCCTTGCTCTCTTTGTCAATAACTGAATTATGTATATTCCTTCTCTGATTATTGCCATCAAACAGATTTACGCCAAGGGTCAGACCGTAGTTCACTCCGTTTATGACCTGACTTTTGCTGTTGCTCTGTTCAAATGTGTTGAATGTATACCCGTATCCTCCGTTAAAATTCAAATATGGATATGATCTGGATTTCACCAGTTTATAGTCGTAATCTGAGATGGTTTTATTTTTGGCAGCAATCTGCAGATTTGTGTTGTTTGCCATTGTTGCCTCAAAAACCTTGTCATAAATCAGTCCGGGATTTACATCTATTGTGGTGTCTACAGATGAGAATCCATTGCTTAAATTCTCAATAGCCATCATTTGATTGAGCCTGATCTGAGCTGATCTGACTACTTCATTCTGTCTTGAAAGGTTGGAACTGTCGGAATTAACATAAACGCGTGATTGCAGAACTTCCAGCTTTGAACCGGAGCCAAGCAGATAACGATCTTCATCAATTCTTAGCCTTTCCCTTGAAAGAGTTAATGCATATTTCAGATTATTCATCTGCTGCACCTGCAATACGTAATTATAGTAACCTGATACGATATCAGAAATAAAGTTTTCGACGGTAAGCTGAGTATTAAGTTTTCCAATCTGGTTAAGCTCCCCAAGTTTTTTATAACTGGTAACTGCTTTAAAACCACTGAATATTGTCATTCCTAATTCAGCCGTTCCATAGGAGGTTGTGTTAAAAACACCATTTGAAACATTTTTAGTGCCATCTGTATTATTCAGAGTTGAATTGTTCAATGAGCCGGAATGATTTCCAATCAGATCTATTTTGGGCAAAAAACCTGCATTTCCAAGGGTATAATTGTTTTTAGAAATTGTTTCATCGTTTTTTGCAATCAGTATAGAAAAATTTCTTTCCAACCCTATTGAAATACAATCTTTAAGCCCGTAAGCTTTTTGCCCATGGACCGTCGCAACTGACAGAAATATTAGAAAAAACAAACTAAGAAAGGGGAACTTCATTTTCAATTTTTTTTGTTTCGCTTGATATAAAAGAATAAATAGCCGGGACAACAAAGAGCGTCAGGAAGGTTGAAAAGACCATACCCCCGACAACTGCAATCCCCATCGACACCCGGCTCTGCGCACCTTCTCCTAATCCAAGGGCAAGTGGCATAATTCCAAGGATAGTGGCAAGAGAAGTCATCAGAATCGGCCTGAATCGCGATGCAGCTGCATATTTGATTGCATCCATTTTAGACATTCCGCTTTGTTTCCTCTGATTGGCAAATTCAACTATCAGGATACCGTTCTTTGTAACGAGTCCGATGAGCATGATAATACCTATCTGGCTGAATATATTCATTGTAACATTGAAATACCACATGAAAAGGAGGGCTCCCGTAAGAGCGAGCGGTACTGTCATCATCACAATAAACGGGTCTTTAAAACTTTCAAACTGGGCGGCAAGAACAAGGAATATGAGTACAATTGCCAGCATAAAAGCAAACATAAGACTTGATGAACTCTCCTTAAAATCTTTTGAGTCACCTGCGAGTGCAGTTCTGAAAGTATCATCAAGTACCTCTTTCGAGATCTTATCCATCTCATCGAGTCCCTGACTTATCGTTTTGCCTTTTGCAAGACCGGCCGAAATCGTGGCCGAAACGAACCTGTTATACCTGTTAAGTTGTGGAGGAGCAGTTTCTTCTGTGAGAGTCACCAGATTATCGAACTGAATCATATTCCCGTAATTGTTTCTTACATATAATGATTTAAGATCCAAAGGCTTGTTACGGTCCCCTCTGGCAAGATCACCAAGTATCTGATACTGCTTGCCATTCATAAAGAAGTATCCAAAGCGCTGGCCGCTGAGGGCAAGCTGCAATGTCTGACCGATATTTGTAGTTGAAACTCCAAGGTTACTTGCTTTTTCCCTGTCAATATGTATTCTCAGCTCAGGTTTGGTGAATTTAAGGTTAACATCAGCCATCTGAAACATTGGATCTTCCATTACTTTTGCCATGTATGCCGGAAGTACTTTTCTCAGTTTATCGATAGAAGTAGCCTGAAGCACATACTGAATAGGCAATCCGGCACGCCTTCCGCCAAAAGTAGACTGCTGCATAACCATAGATCTGGCCTTGGTCTTTGTCCGTAAAGCGACTCCAAGTACATCAGCAATTTGTTGTTGTGTCCGTTCACGGTCTTTTGGATTTACCAAAGTTACTCTTACAAAACCTCCACCGCCTCTTACCATAGACATGATACCATCTTTTTCAGGCACCAGATCTGTGATCGTTTTGGAGATGTCATCAATATAATCAAGATTGAACTCATAGGTTGATCCTTCCTGAGCAATAGTATTCACAGAAATCTGGGATCTGTCTTCAAGTGGCGCCATTTCGGCCGGGATATTTTTCCAGAGAAAGATAATCAAACCAAAAGCTGCAATCAATATAGCGAACGTTACATTCCTGTGATTAAGGAATGTCGCAAGCGCTCCTTTATACCAGTCGTTCAGATTGTTAAAAAACCTGTCTGTTTTCCTGTAAAACCAGCTGTGTTTTGTTTCATGACGCAGCATCTTTGTTGAGACCATCGGTGTTAATGAAAGTGCAAGAAACGCTGATATACCTACTGCTCCGGCCATAACAATTGCAAATTCGCGAAAGAGCCTTCCTGTTATTCCCTGGAGGAATACTATCGGGAAGAAAACAGCGATCAATGTGATAGTGGTAGCAATAATGGCAAAATATATTTCTTTGGAACCTTCAAGTCCGGCCTGCATAGGGGGCAACCCATTTTCCACTTTTACATAGATATTCTCCATTACTACAATGGCATCATCAACCACAATTCCGATCGCGAGGACTATTGCCAGCAAAGTGAGCACATTAATTGAGTAGCCCGCCAGGTACATAATAAAGAACGCACCTATAAGTGATACCGGTATTACAAGAATGGGAATCAGAGTAGCTCTCCAGCTTCTTAAAAAGAAATAGATAATTATAACTACGAGAGCAAATGCTATATAAATTGTATCCTTTACTTCTTTAATTGAATTCCTTATAAACTGCGTATTGTCGAATGCAACTTTAACTGTTACATCCTCAGGTAAATCTTTCTTTATATATTCCAGCCTCTTGTATACTTCATCTACAATATCTATCTGATTTGAACCAGGTTGTGGAATAATAACATCACTTACCATCGGCACTCCGTCCTGTTTAAGTATCCCTCGTATATCTTCAGGTCCCAGTTCTGCCCTGCCTATATCCTGAAAGCGTACAATCTGATCTCCTGTCTGCTTTATTATCAGATCATTGAACTCTTTAGGGGTGGACATCAGTCCCAGAGTTCTGATAGTCAGCTGAGTTGTATTACCTTCAATGCTTCCTGATGGAAGTTCAACATTCTCCCTTGTTACCGCATTTCTTACGTCGAGAGGTGTTAACTGGTAACCGGCAAGTTTGACAGGATCGAGATATAATCTCATCGCATATCGTTTCTGCCCCCAGATACCAACTGCGCTGACTCCCGAAATGGTCTGTAATTGTTCCTTTAATGTAAGTTCAGCTATTTCTGAAAGTTCAAGAAGAGACCTTTTATCACTCTGAACTGTGAGCTGAAGGATAGGGTTTGCGTCAGCATCTGCCTTAGCAACTACAGGCGGGTCACAATCTCTTGGAAGCATCCTGAGAGCCTGTGATACTTTGTCGCGGGTATCATTTGCGGCAGTTTCCATATCAACTGAAAGTTCAAATTCCACAGTTATATCACTTTGTCCCTGGCGGCTCACGCTTGTAAGCGAACGGATCCCCTGGATACCGTTTATTGATTGTTCGAGAGGTTCAGTTATCTGTGTTTCAATGACATCTGAATTTGCGCCGGGATACGACGTGCTGACTGAAATAATTGGAGGGTCAACACTTGGAAATTCTCTGATACCCAAAAACGTGAGGCCCACTACTCCGAAGAGCAAAATGACAATAGCAAATACTGTTGCTAAAACGGGCCTGTTAATACTTACTGATGATAAACTCATATTAATATTCCCGGTTATTTATTTAAAATGACTGTGTCGAGCGCTACCGGAAGATTTTGTCTTAACTGCATAATCCCCGAAGTGATCAATGTATCTCCGAATTTCAGCCCGTCCACTATCTGAATCTGGGATGCTGTTCTTAGACCCGTATTTACCTTTACTGATTTGGCTTTTCCTCCTTTATAAACAAAAACCTGCTCCCCATCCATCTGAGGGATCAAAGCTTCCGTAGGAATTGCAATCGCATTGTCAATCTGTGAAAGCTGTAGTGTTATACCGGCATATCTTCCTGCTTTTAGCTCCTCATCTTTATTCGGATAATATGCACGCAGAGTGATTGTTCTGGTATCGACATCAATTTTTGGATCGACTGCATATACCGAAGCTTTGAATATCTGGGTGCTTCCATCAATCACAAAAGTGATAGGATATCCGATTCTAATTTCAGAAGCATACTTTTCGGGTATTGAGAATTCTATTTTCAGAGGTGTTATTTTGATGAGCTTTGCAATTTTTGTCGATGATGTAGTGTATGATCCTTCACTAAGGTATCTAAGCCCGATGTTTCCATCAAAAGGAGCTCTCAATTCTGTTTCAAGAATGCGCGATTTTACAAGATTTATATCGGCTTTCAGACTTTGGACGTCAGTTTGAACCTGGTCGTAACTTTCCTGACTTATAGCATCCTTATCCAGCAAACTCCTTTGACGGAATTCTTTAGCTTCGGCCATTTTTAACTGGGCCACAAGCTTTTCAAGCTGGGCCTGAAGAGGCAAATCATTAATTTTTGCCAACAGGTCACCTTTTTTTACGCGGGTTCCTTCTGTGAAATTAATCCCAACAATCTTACCTTGTGTTTCGAAAGCGAGATCAACTTCTTCATCTGGTTTTAAAGTACCATTTGAATTGATCTGTTCGCTTAAATGTGTTGGCACTATAACATAGCCAATCGCATTTAATTTCTGCTGAGTCTGCCTCAGGGGTGCTCCTGAAATCCCATTGCCTTTAATTTTTTTTGCCAGCAAGGGCTTGTATTTTGGATAGAGTACAATTCCAATAATGAAAATTACCAGAAGAGAGGTTATGATCAGACGTAGTTTCTTATTCATTTTTATAAATAGTGAGATAGTTAAAGCGTTTCTGAAGTAATGTTTGTATTGGTTTAAAACATTGATTTAATGAGCAATATTATATATTGTGTCATTTTGATTCAAACAATCGCACAAATGTATGTAAATTAAAAATTTCAATACAGGCATCAAATCTAAAATAATGTTAAATATTCATAAAAGACACCCTTCTTGTTTATGATATTCCTATTTTGATTAAAAGGAATTAAATTTGTTGTCTTAAATTTCTAAAAGATGATTCAGAGAATTCAGTCGTTATATTTATTTCTGATTGCAGCGCTTTCAGGATTTTTAGTGAACGGGAGTGTCCTTAACTTCGTCAGCAAAACAGGGACAGAAATAAAAGTAACTTTTATTGAAGTTATTAAATCTACTGGCGGACAAGGAATTGAAGTGATTGAAAAGCTTTTACCATTCGGTATTTTGATTCTTTCTATTCCGGTAATTTCTCTTATAACTATTTTCCTGTATAAAAACAGAAAAATTCAGTTACGGTTGACTTTAGTGCTGATCATACTGACAGCAACACTGCTTGTAGCTTATTTTCATATTTCATTGAGTGTAATCGGGAAATTCGAAGTACAGTTAGTCCCCGGATTTAAGATGATTTTACCTGTGTTGATGTTGATTTTTACGATTCTGGCATACCGCGGGATTAGGAGAGATGATAAGCTTGTAAAATCGTATGATAGATTGAGATAACCCCCTGCCACTTTGCAGGAAATCGGAAAATCTAAACAACAGGAATTCAGTATAATTCTGGGAGATCCCTCGCTTATCCACCATATATCCTTAAGTTATTGTAAATGAGACAGGTGGATTCGCTCGGGATGACAATGAATTTAAGGGAGAAAGGGGGAAGGAAGCAGCGACGATTCACTCGAAAATTGGTCCGCCGACTGGCGGATGAGTAATGAATCGCCGCTGCTTCCTTCCCCCAATAGACCCCAAAAACCTGTCATCCCGAACGAATCCACCTTCCAAACTTATTGTAAGCTATGGGAATTAAGGTGGATGAGTGAGGGATCTCTACGGTTAAAAAGATATGTATAAAGATTAGTTTTATGGGGCAGCGGGTCAAAAACCTTAACTTCTCTTATATTATTTCCAAATTCTCCTGGTCTGTGATTTTCTCGCAATAATAACATTTCAGCGATACATTCTTTTTTGAAACAACCCTGAACCTTGTTTTAACTGCTTCAAAATTGGTTATGCACTTTGGATTCATGCATTTGGCAATCCCTACAATATGTATCCGGAACTTCAACAACTTTTTTCTCTACAACCTCATAATCCCTGATAATATTCAATTTTGCATCAGGAGCCACAAGAGCAATCCTGTTTATATCTTCATCTTCGAAAAAAACACCCGATATCTTGATAATTGCTTTTCTTCCAAGTTTTTTGCTCTCAAGGTTTGTCCCGAAAGTAATCTGGTTATCGATACGATCGAGACCAAGGATCTGGATTACTTTAAAAAGGTTCTTTGCAGGAACATGATCAATAACAGTTCCATTCTGTATTGCACTTACACTCAATTGTTTCGGTTCCTTCATCGCTGTTTAATTCTTTATTTAATTCCTAAAAGAGAACAAACTATTGCCTGACGTGTATAAACCCCGTTTAATGCCTGTTCAAAATAATAGGCCTTTGGATTAGCATCAACATCCTGGTGTATTTCATTTACCCTTGGAAGCGGATGCAAAATTTTCATATTTGGTTTTGTGTTTTTCAGCATAGAATTTCTTAGAACATAGACATTTTTAACCTTCTCGTATTCAATCGGATCAGAAAATCTCTCTTTTTGAACGCGGGTCATATAAATTATATCAGCTTTCGAAATTATTTCGGTAAAATCATTATGCTCATAATATTTAAGGCCAAGGTTATCAAGATATAATTTGAACTCGTCCGGCATCCGGAGCTCCTCAGGAGAAATGAAATTGAATGTGGTATTCCATCTCGACATTGCCATCATCAGCGAATGAACGGTTCTGCCATATTTAAGGTCTCCAACCATAAATATATTAAGATTATCGAGGGTTCCCTGGGTTTTTCGGATAGAATACAGATCGAGCAACGTTTGCGTGGGATGCTGGTTGGCTCCGTCACCTGCATTGATAACAGGTACTGAAGCGATTTCACTTGCATATCTTGCACTTCCCTCAATGGGATGCCTCATTACAATAAGATCGCAATAATTGTTAACAGTGAGTATAGTGTCGTTTAATGTTTCACCTTTTGAAACACTGGAATTTGATGCATCTGAAAATCCAACTATTTTGCCGCCTAATCTGCTTATTGCGCTTTCAAAACTAAGTCTTGTCCGGGTGGAAGGTTCAAAAAATAATGTCGCGATTACTTTTCCTTCAAGTAACTTTTGGGTAGGCTCTTTTTCGAATTCTTCAGTCAGATCAAGTATCCTAAGGATCTCTTCTGTTGAAAAATCATCAATTGATACTAAACTTCTGTTTTTCATGTATATGGCATGCTAAATGCACATTGTTTATCCAGTATCAAATTTAGGCAAGAATTATCTCAACATCGATTAAATGTTAATAATTAATTCAAAACTTTTAACGAGTGACATTATTTAGTTTCAAGAAACCTTAGATTCAAACTTTCTACCCTGGAAAGCCGGTTGAGTACTTTTTCCTTCATTGAAACTCTGAAATTCAGATTCAGTCTGCACTCAATATCGAATACCTGCTGAGACTGTCCGAGGTTTTCTTCTTTAAGGATTTTCATCACATCATTTAAGGAAGAAAACGGAAAAGTTATCTCATAGTATTCATTTATTGTTTTCTCAACTACCTTTGAATTCTCAAGCGCCAATGCTGCAGCGGTTCTGTATGCATTGATCAATCCGCTTACTCCGAGCAAAGTTCCTCCGAAATATCTGCTTACAACAATTATTATATTTGTTAATCCCAACGAATTAATCTGTCCGAGTATAGGTCTGCCGCCGGTTCCTGATGGTTCGCCATCATCATTCACCCTCCAGATTTGTCTGTCATATCCCAGCATATATGCGAAACAATGATGTTTTGCATCATGATGTTCTTTTCTTATTTTATCAATGATGGTTTTTATTTGCTCCTGATCATATATTGGCATTGCCGCAGAAACAAATCTGCTTCCTTTCTCCTTATATATTCCTGACGAGGTTCCGGTAATTGTTTTATATGTGTCAGAATTCATCGCTGAAAATTAATATTTTTATTATAAATAAATGTAATAATTCAAGACATGGCGTTAGAAGAATGTTATTTCTGAATTCTGGGAAAGAATGACTGTCTTCTTTTTAAGAACCCCCTTTCATTTTCCCCAACCCTTTATTCACATCTTTTTTATCGGGAATTTGGCTTGGCCGAGCTCTCTTCGTTTTGGCCTTACATAACTCACCCGCTTCCCCATAGCCGTCAACCTAAGGAGTTGAATAAAGTTTAAAGTATTGAAATTAAATCAGATACATTTCCCCTTTTTTTGGAGGCTTGTCTTACATCGCATTTATTAAAATTCAGGTAGTCCCTGGGAGATCCTTCGTCTTCCGCAAGATAAAAATTGTCATTTACTCCATATATGTATTTTGCGAAAGATTCAGGATGACAGGTTGCTCTGAGATAATAATGGGGAAGGAAGCGGCGCCTTTTGTTCTAAAGAATTTGATTCAAAAGGCGCCGCTTCCTTCCCCTACAAACCCCAAATTACATTGCCATCCTGAATTTCGCTGGTACGCAGCTTGCGGAGTACCAGTGAAATGAAGGATCCCCTTCTCTTTCTCAGAAATCCTGTAGATGTAGAAGGAGGGGACTTTGTTATGCAGTTTCTCATTCATCCCCAAAGCTTAGGTTGACGGTTTTGGGGAAGGAGGTGAGTTTCTCATATGCAGTATAATAAAGGATCGTAGAAGCTGTGTATAAAGGGTAGCATATTCCCCAAAGGAAGGTTTGCTTACTTGGGTAATAAAAAAAAGTAAATACTATTATCAAAAAAATAAATATTACTGTGATTTATCCGATTTGCAAGAGTGAGGCTACACTTTAATTGGGCTTGTAAGCCTTAATATCTGCGAAAATCTGCGAGATCAGCGGGAAACAGAACAAAAAAATGATATTTTTGCAGTACTAGATATAGCGTATGAGTGTATTATTAGATGAGAAGGACCTGCGAAAACTGATAGTTATCGGTGACAGAATTCTCATTAAACCAAAGATACCTCAGGCTAAAACAAAAAGCGGTTTATTGCTTCCACCAGGGGTAAATGAAAATGAGAAAGTTCAGATAGGGTATGTAGTAAAAGTAGGTCCTGGTTATCCGATACCTTCAGTTAATGACAATGATGAACCCTGGAAAAACAGCTCAGATGAACCTAAATATGTACCGCTTCAGCCGAAAGAAGGGGATCAGGCTGTTTATCTTCAGAACAGTGCAATCGAAATCGAATTCTATAAAGAAAAATATGTTATTGTTCCCCATTCTGCAGTTTTGCTTTTGCTCAGGGATGATGGACTTTTTGAATAAATACAACCACTAATTATGGAAAATGATCTGCTGTCCGGAAAGAAGATATTGATAGTTGAAGATGACTATTCAAGTAAACTTTATCTGAATAAGATCCTCGAAAAAACAAATGCTATTATCCTGAATGCAGGTGATGGGCAGGAAGCTGTTGATGTGGCATTTTAACAATCCGGATATAGATGTTATATTGATGGATATCCAGATTCCGATAATGGATGGATATGCTGCCATGAAAAAGATCAGAGAGTTCAGGGAAAATATCATTATTATTGCACAAACTGCCTATGGTCTCCTGGGCGATAAAGAGAAAATCCTCAATTCAGGATTCAATGATTATATTATTAAACCCATTCTTACAAAAAACCTTATTGAAAAACTGAATACGAATCTGAAACTTGCTAAGACAACCCAAAGTTATCTGAAATAGACTGTTTCAAATTTATAAGCTGACTGAAACCCATTAACCGCAAAGGTCGCAAAGAACTTATATTGTTGTGTTTTGACTTTGCGTACTTTGCGCCTACTTTGCGTACTTTGCGGTTAAATAGGACTTTTTCAATACCACGAAACGTAGAGGTTATTCAGTATAATGGGCAATTTCCTTAAATTCCTTTCTGAATTCTTCAATCTCAGATTCCCATCTTGCTTTTTCAGTTTGAATATTCTTTCGCGCAATCAGAGTGTCCCTCATTACAGAATCACCTGATAATATATCAAATGGCATCAACTTATATTCATATTCATAGGGTGGTATTTTGAACTTTAAAGGGTCCTGTTTGCTGGTTTCAATAATTGCGTCAAATATTTCAAGAGCAGTGGAAACAGGTCTGTAATAATTAATATCAGTTATATGTATCTGCATCCCATAACAGAGTTCTCCCGCAAACTTGTGAAATGTGGGTATGAAATCATGCGGTCTGAAAACACATCCCGGAATATGTCTTTCATCAAGATTCTTCTTAAGTTTTGCAGAATTAATAAACGGAGCGCCAAAAAGTTCGAAAGGAATGGTTGTTCCTCTGCCTTCTGATAAATTGAGCGCTTCGATAAGAACTGTCCCGGGGTAAACAATCGCAGTCTGAAGTGTTGGAATATTTGGAGATGGCAAAACCCACGGAAGTCCTGTGTCAGAAAATAAGGAATGCCTTTTCCAGTTTTTCATCCATTCAACTTTTAGATTGGCATGCGGATAGTAATTTTCCTTTATCCACAGTGCCATTTCGCCAATTGTCATCCTGTGGCATAACGGGATTGAAGCGCCGCCTACGAAAGTAAAATACTCCTTCTTCAAAACTGGTCCGTCGAATGGCAGCAATGAAACAGGATTTGGTCTATCGAGCACCCAGACAGTAACTCCAGCTTCGGCACATGCCTCAATACATAATTTGACGGTCCAGATATATGTGTACAACCTCGCGCCGACATCCTGAAGGTCAATCAGAAGAATATCCATTCCTTTCAACATTTCAGGGGTTGGTTTGCGCTGGCTTCCATAAAGGCTGTAAAGGGGGATGTCATAAATCGGATGCTTCTGACTTTGCCATTCAATCATGTTATCCTGAGTCTGGCCATGTATGCCATGCTGCGGGCCGAATAATGCAACTAATTTACAATCAGTTCGTTTATGAAAAAGTTCAGAAATATGTGAGTAATCACTTGAAATGCTGGACGCATGACATAAGATTCCGATGTTTTTACCTTTAAGTTCAGCAGGGAACTTATTTAATATCGATTCCAGACCTGTAATTACCATTTGATGTTTTTTTGGCAAATATATGCTTAAGAGAATTAAATGATCAATAACATCAGGTAAATTAATCAAAAATGATTATTCTTTTATAAGTTTGAGCCTTTAAAAAATCACCTTTCGACCAGGTTCGTTATATTTGAATTAATTATAATTGCAACAACAAATAATATGAAAATCAAATCATTAAGCGTCCAGTTTCTAAATTTTGTTTTGGTACTTGTCCTTGCATCGTGCTCCGTAACCAACAAAAAGAGTCTTACAATAATCGAGAGTACCGATGTGCACGGAGTCATCCTTCCTTATGATTTTATCGAAAAAGAAAAGTTAAACGTCTCAATGGCATCATCTTTCACCTATATCAAACAGGTGAGAAAAGGAAACGACGCAATGGTTCTGCTCGACAATGGTGATAACCTGCAGGGACAACCGGAAGTTTATTATTATAATTTTATAGATACCGTCACACCTCATTTTTTGTCTCAGGTAATGAACTATATGGCTTACGATGCCGGTACAGTGGGCAATCATGATGTTGAAACCGGTCATTCTGTTTATGACAGATTAGTGAAGCAATATGATTTCCCGCTGCTTGCAGCAAATGCAGTTGATATAAAAACAGGGAAACCATATTTCAAACCTTATACAATTATTAAAAAGAAGGGCATTAAAATTGCTGTCTTTGGAATGGTTACCCCCGCAATTCCGAACTGGCTCCCACAGGAACTTTACTCAGGTATTGAATTCCGCGATATGGTTGAAACAGCAAAACAATGGATGCCTGTCATCCTTAATGAAAAACCTGACCTTGTTGTAGGCCTTTTTCATTCAGGCTGGGATAAAAACGAAGCTAAAATTGAGCACACTTCGAACCTCAATGAGAACGGATCTGCAGCTGTGGCTTATAATGTTCCGGGTTTTGATATTATTTTCAACGGACATGATCATAAAGTTGCAAATGAAAAATTTGTCAATTCAGCGGGGGACACGGTACTGATACTGAATGGCGGAAGCAGGTCAGAAAAATTAGCCCAGGCAAATATCTCTTTCTCCAGAAAATATAAGGGGAAAGGTCATATGAAAATGACCGGAACGATTATTAATGTTGCAGATTTTAAGCCCGATTCAGAGTTCCTCTCTCGGTTTTCTCCTCAATATAAGGTAATCGATGATTATGTGAACAGGGTAATTGGAACTTCTTCTGCTACAATCACCTCGAGGGATGCTTATTTCGGTTCGTCAGCATTTATAGATATGATACATGGGATCCAGCTTGATATAACAGGAGCTGATATCTCATTTGCAGCGCCGCTATCCTTTGATGTTAAGATTGACAAGGGACCAATAACGGTGGGCGATATGTTTAAACTTTACCGGTTCGAAAATATGCTCTATACAATGTCGCTATCTGGTGAAGAGATTACAAAATACCTTGAATATTCATATGACGGATGGCTGAACACAATGAAAGGCCCCGATGATTTATTGCTTAAATTGAGAACCGGGAAAGACGGGAAACCGGTTCTGACAAATGATAAAGCATGGTTTAAAAATCAGTCATATAATTTTGATTCCGCAGCAGGCATTGATTATACTGTTGATGTAAGCAAGCCGGCAGGATCGAGGATAATTATTAAGGGTTTTACTAACGGAAAACCTTTTGAAAAGAACAAAATGTACAAGGTAGCTGTTAATTCATATCGTGGAAACGGCGGAGGCGGACATTTTACTGAAGGTGCCGGAATACCAAAAGATGAACTCAGGAAAAGACTTATTACCTCCACCGATCGTGATTTAAGATATTATATCCTTAAATATATTGAAGCTAAAAAGATGATTGCTCCGGTTCCAATGAATAATTGGAAAATAATACCTGAAAGTTGGGTAAAGACTGCTGTTGCCCCTGAATACACCTTATTATTTGGAACTAAAAAATAGGAATGCAATTTTATTTCAAGTGGAAAAGAAGCCAGTATTAACAGATGTCGATAAACTTCCGGTAGTTGAAGAGTTTTTCACGTTGCAGGGTGAAGGATATCATACAGGGAAGGCAGCCTATTTTATAAGACTGGGAGGGTGCGATATTGGATGTAACTGGTGCGATTCGCGATTCTCATGGAACCCTGATATTCATCCCGTTGTTGAAACAAATTCCATAATAGACAGGGTTATCGCATCAGGGGCGGATTCAGTTGTGATAACAGGTGGTGAACCATTGATGTGGAACCTTGATAATCTTTGTGAAGGACTGAAAGCACATAATATTAATATTTTTCTTGAAACTTCAGGTGCTTATCCGTTAAGCGGCAAATGGGATTGGATATGTCTCTCACCAAAAAGAAACATGCCACCTGTAGATGAAATCTGCAAAGTAGCTGATGAGCTAAAAGTGATCATACAGGATAAAAATGACTTTGAGTGGGCTGAAAAATTTGTCAATAAGGTAAATGTCAATTGCAGGTTATTTCTTCAGCCTGAATGGAGCAGATTTGATGCCATTATTCCGGAGATAGTTAATTACATCAAAAAAAATTCTGCCTGGAGGATCTCCCTTCAGGTTCATAAGTATATGCATATACCCTGATATATGAGAAGTTTTTACATCATATTTCTATCAATACTTTTCAGTTTTTCAACCGGATCTTTATTTTCCCAGGGTTTACATACTTCTTCAGAAAAAGCTCTCAAAAGTTACAATGATGGAATTTCAGCCTATGATTATCTGAATCTGGCTGATGCTGAGAGTTATTTTAAGAAAGCTATCTCTATTGATAACAAATTTTACGAAGCATATATAATGCTTGGAGAACTTATGGAGAAACAAAGCAGGTTTAGTGAAGCCTCATCCAATTATAAGTCTGCCGTTAAGATTGATTCCTTATTTTTCAGGCCTGTCTTTTTTAATCTTGCAAATGCTGAAATGATGTCGGGAGATTATGTCTCACGCTCTTACGCATTTTAATGTTTATCAGGCTCAAATCGGGATGTCGTCAAAAAATAAGGGAATTGCTGAAAAGCGGATAAAAAACTGTGAATTTGCGCTGGAGGCTATGAAAAATCCTGTCCTGTTCAATCCTGTAAGTGTAGGCCCGGGAATAAATACAATCGATGATGAATACTGGCCTTCTATCACTGCCGACGGACAGACTCTCATGTTTACCAGGCAAATTAATCTAAAAAATAACCCCGGTTTCCATGATGTTGTTCAGGAAGATTTTTACGTGAGCCATCTGGTCAACAATGTATGGCAGCTGGCATATAATGCAGGAGCTCCCTTGAATTCAATGGAAAATGAAGGAGCTCAGACACTTTCTTCTGACGGTAGCTATATGTATTTTACAGGATGTAACAGAGCAGGAGGAATGGGATCGTGCGATATATACTTTTCCTCATTTAAAAATGGCAAATGGACACAACCTGTAAATGTCGGTCCCCCCATTAATTCAAAACACTGGGAATCACAACCTTCAATAAGCGCCGATGGCAAAACTCTGTTTTTTTCAAGTAACAGACCTGGTGGATTTGGAGGCAAGGATCTGTGGATGAGTAAGTTGGGCGATGATAACAAATGGGGAGAGCCGAGAAACCTGGGGAGCAACATTAATACCGAGGGTGATGAAATGTCTCCATTCATACATTTCGATGGCAAGACATTGTACTTTGCCTCCGACGGCAGGGAAGGAATGGGCGGTTTTGATCTCTACATGACAAAACGAATAAATGACAGTACCTGGACAAATCCTGTAAACCTTGGCTATCCGATTAATACTTTCAATGATGAAATGGGACTTATCATTGAATCGGGAGGGCAAAAAGCATATTACTCTTCAACAAAAGAAATCTCGCAAGGCAAAGATATTTACTCGTTCGATCTCTATGAAGCGGTGCGTCCCGATCCTGTCTCTTATATGAAAGGTAAGGTATATGATAAAGAGACCGGTAAACTTTTACAGGCAGATTATGAGCTCGTCAATCTGTCAACCCGGAAGATCATAATGAAGAATACGACAGATGAACTGGGTAATTTCCTGGTTTGTCTTCCTTCGGGATATAATTATGGAGTTAATGTCAGTAAGCCGGGATATCTTTTTTATTCTGATAATTTCACGCTTGAGGGAATCCACACTGCTTCAGAGCCCTTTATTAAGAGAATAGTTCTGAATCCGACTAAAGTAGGAGAGAAGATGGTACTTTCAAATGTTTTCTTTGAAATTGATTCCTGGCAGTTGAAAAAAGAATCACAGATTGAACTGGATAATCTGGCTACTCTTTTATCGGATAACAAAAACCTTGTTATGGAAATTGGTGGTTATACCGATTCGACAGGAACTGACAAATACAATTTGGTTCTTTCTGAAAAGAGAGCATTATCTGTTGTAAATTACCTCATAAAAATGGGCATAGCTTCAGACAGACTGCAGTATAAAGGATACGGAAATACCTCAAAACTGGGCAATAATGTTACAGTAGAAGGTAGGAAACTAAACAGACGAACCGAAGCCAAGATAATCGATATGAAAAAATAAAAATGGCTGTTTATTGGCAAAACAGCCATTTTACTCAAGAATTGATTGAGACATTGAAAAATAACATTTGCTTTATCAGATAGCGATCATGGTATTTACATATTTATTGATATTGATATCGGAGCTTACCTTCAACCTTACCGGCACTGAAAAATAGATACCGGTACCTGTCAACCCGTTGCATTCAACATTTATTGTTCCGCCAAGCATTTGGATAATTTTTTTGGCAAGAGTAATATTGATGGCAGTATAGGTGTCATTATGAAGATTGAGTGATTCATTCAAATTGTCAGTGTTTATAAAATCTCTGCATTTGAAAAAACCCTGTCCTGAATCGAGAATATAGAAGTTCAAATTATCATCTCTGAAGAAATAACCAATTTTAATATAACCTGACTTTGTGTTTTTAACTGAGTTTTGAAACAGACTCCGGATGGCCCTGTAAACTTTACATTTATCAACAACAACTTCAATTGCATTAGGGTTTTGTATTTCAGTAACAAGCTCAACTTCCCGGCCATCCTCTTTATTAAGTTCTTCCCTTAATTCTGAAAGAATGTCATCGAGGAAATTATCGAGTTTGTGTACTTTAAAATCAGCCTTAGAACTGCCTGTATCAATAATTGCAGAATCGAGGAAACTGTCGAAAAGACTGATCAGCTGATCGCATGATGTCAGTATTTGTTTACTGAATTCCTCGCGATCATCAGGATTATATCCAGTGTCTTTCATAAGAAATGAAAACGCAACTATGGCATTCATGTGAGTTCTCATCTCGTGGGACATCCCGGTCATGACTACAGGACAATTTAACATATTGTTCTTTGATGAATCCATATTATTCCGCTAATGTGACAGTCTGAATATTTAAATTTATTTTGAAAGTGTTATCTGAGGCCCTTGATAATTTTTCTTGCATTGTCTTTATAGATTCCGCCTTCCTTCACAATTATTTTGAAGAGTTGTTTAGCTTTCTCTGTTTCATTAGTATTAACATAGCATAACGCCAGATACCATTCTGCCTGATCTATGTAAAGGTTGTTCTTGTCGTCAATTACTTTGCCGAAAGATTGTTTTGCCTCAGGATATTTCTTTAACTCGAAATTTGAAACTCCCTCTAATAAGACAAGCTCCATGTCATTTGGCTTGCTTTCAAGAACCTTACTGAACAATACTGCAGCCTTCTCATAATCGTGGGTGTTATAAAATTCGAGAGCGAGATTGAATTCCGGATTGGGCACATGCACTGCTGACCTCTGAGCGGTCGGTGGCTCATAAACCTTATAGTATTGCTTCATTATTGTCTCACTATTGAGACTGCTTCCATTGAAAAGGGCAATACTGCCAATAATTACAAGGGCGGTTATCACGGCAGCATACCTGATATAGCGGATTTTACTCGGACTTTTTGCTTGTCTGCTCACTTCTTTTCTTTGACTTTCAATTAGCGATAATTTATTGCGCAGCGAGAGAATATTCTGGTTTTTAAGTATTTCATCCGTGCGTTTCCTGAGATTAACTTCATTTCTGAGTTCTTCGTTCCCGTCGATTTCCTTCTCGAACCATTGTTTTTCGGTTTCACTCATTTCACCGGTATTATACCTTTCAATGAAATATGAAAAATCATTTGTTTTCATAGATATGGTGTTTATTGTAGTTGATAATTTTCATTAACTATTAATATAATGGAATTGAACAAAATTCCAGAATATTTGAATCAGTTGATCAAGCTTTTAAATATTTATTATAAAATTCCTAAACTTACGACATCTCAATTTAATATCTGAGACTGGCGATATATTATCGCCTTAAAACTATTATCAGGAGAATAAATCAGATGATGACAGGAGGAATTATTGGTTTAACAACAACATCACCTTCTCCGCCACGTATATTTATCATTTCTTCATTTGTCAGTGCAAATACGCTCAGGTCAGTCAGTTTTGAATTCAGGGTTTCCATATTTTTTCTTGTTAAACAGTTCGTAATTATCAATCTATACTACTACATGTCGGAGCATGCTGTTTTGTGACAAGAAAAAACCAGTTATTTTTAAATATTTTTTATATATGCACATAATCAGATGATTACAAGGCATAAAAAGTTTCCGTAATGATGATTTTAATTAGCTTTTATTATCTTTGATCAAATGTTGGGGTGATTTTGATCCGTTAAATTGTTTTATGGAATTTCGAGAGCAAATTTTTAAATTTGTTGTTATCAGTCTGTCCTATACAGCCATATGTGGTAACTGTGGCATCCTGCTGGGTAATTCATCCACAGGTACTTATAGGATGCTGAATTCTGAGATTACATTTCCGGTATATTCCTCAACTCATAATATTTCCGGTGAGGTCGAAAAACTGAATAAAAATCTCTTGGATTTTCTTACAATTGACGATCTGGCAAGCAGTAAGAATCTTGCAATGAAGCTGATTCAAAAGCTTAAGGCTGAAAATATTAACGACAAAACATTATCAGATTCTTATTATTATTTAGGTATTTATTACTTAAAATCGAAGAACATTGACGAAGCAATACGCTACTTAATTTTAAGCAAATCAATCAAGGAGAAGAACAAAGAAGTCGATATCAGATATTCCAGAATACTATATAATATTAGTGTGGCTTATTCTACAAAAGGAGATCTGGATAAATTTGGAAGCTATGCGGAGAATTCTCTTGAAGTAGGAAAGAAAGTTTTTGATAAAATGGATCCCAACCTGTTGGGTTTATATTTGTCTCTGGTAAGCGCCTATGTAGATCAGAAGGAATATGAAAAGGCAATTGATAATTCAAACAAAGCATTAACCATTGCAAACAGCTAATATAAATTCAGCTCCTTCAATTGTAGCTTCGCTCTACTATAATTTAGGGGTATGTTACTACAGACTTGCTGATTTCTCCAAAGCAAAAATATATTTTGATAAGACAGAGTCAATTTTCAGGAATTCACGATTGGCACAAAACGATATCTATTTAAATCTCATGAACAGTATGGCTATTAACTGTGATGCACTTGGGATGACAAAGGAATCAGAGCAATATTATGAGAAAGGTGCGAAACTGGCTGTTAAAATGAATTCTTCTGAAGCTTACAACCTGATTAATAGCTATAGCGTATTTCTTTCAAAATACGGAAAAGTAAATCAGGGAGAAGAATTGCTGAGAAATTTGCTTGAACGTTCAAAGATTAGCTATAAGTTTATTCCTGAAGTTTACTATGAAGTTTTGTTGAACTATGCAAATTATCTGCGTGAGTTTAAAATTGACATTAATAAATCAATTTCCTGCTATTTGGATTGCATAACTTATCTTTCACAGCATGATCAGAACGCTTTTCTGAAAAACCGTGTTTTCATCGGTTATTCTTTAGCATTAAGAGAAAAAGGAGAGTATGAGAAAGCTCTTGGTGTAATTCAGACATTACTATTCCCGGGTAAGGTATCTGATAATTATACTAATCCATCTGGGGAAGACATGAAACCGGATGTTACTTCCCTGAAAATTCTTAAAGTTAAATACGATCTGTTGACAGATATTTATAATAAAACATCAGATCAGAAAACTCTGGAAGCAGCAGCTAAAACCTCAGAATTAATTGTTTTGATGCTCGATAAAGTGAGAATAAATATCAGTGAAGAAGAGAGCAGGTTAATATTAGGCGACCGTTACAGAGATGCATATCTTAATGCAATACATGATTTTAATCTTTTATACAATAAGACTTCTGATAATCACTATCTTGAAAAGGCATTTGAGTATTCTGAGAGATGCAAGGTAGCCGGTTTGTTGACGAGTACACGAGAGTTAAAAGCTTCCCAGTTTCATATACCTGTTGAGACTGGAAACTTCGAAAGAGATCTTCAAAGAGAAATCAGCCTTATTAATGCACATATATCCGAGGAGTCTTTCATCCCAAGACCGAACCTGGCTTTAATCGCGCAATGGAAAGAAAATCTTCTCAATTGTACAAGAAAGCGTGATTCTCTTGTTCTTGTTTTTGAAAAAGAATATCCTGACTATTATGCAATTAAATATAATACGCATATCCTCGGACTAAAAGATATTCCTTCAATAATAGGAAAGGATGTGAATTATATTAATTATGTCATTTCCGGGAACACGCTTTATACTTTTGTCGTGAACCGGAAACATCAAAAACTTCTATCTCAATCTATTGATTCTACCTTTATTAATAAAGTGCAGCTTTTCAGGAGATTATTATCGATGCCATCTTCGGACGATGAAGCGAAGAATTTCTCTGATTTTCAAACTACAGGATTTATTTTATATAAAATACTGGTTGCTCCTGTAAAATCTTATCTTATATCACATAAAGTTGTAATCTCTCCCGATAATTATCTTTCATACCTGCCGTTTGAGACACTTTCTACGTCCGTTTTGCCGGATGGCAACTTCAAATACAAAGACATTCATTACCTTATGAATGATTATGATATTTCTTATACTTATTCTGCAACATTTATGTCTGAATCTGAAAAAAAGGAATCAGGATCTGAAAATAAACTGATTGCTTTTGCTCCCGACTATCCTGAACCTATTGACATACAATCAGCATTAATGTCAAGGCAGGCGGGGAGCGGAACATTGAATGATCTTCCATTTGCCCGTCAGGAAGCAGCTTATGTTTCGAATATTACCGGAGGAAAACTCTACGAGAACAGTGCCGCCAGAGAATCTGTCTTCAAAGCAGAATCGGGGAAATATGACATAATACATTTGGCTATGCATACGCTATTGAACGATAAGGATCCTATGCGCTCAACATTGATATTCAGTCACACGCATGACTCTATCGATGATGGCTACCTGAAAACTTATGAGATTTACGGTGTTCCGCTCAAAGCTAAAATGGTCGTTTTAAGTTCCTGTAATACCGGGACGGGCTTGTTAAATTCAGGAGAAGGGATACTTAGTCTGGCCAGAGGGTTCATCTATTCCGGCAGTCAATCGGTTGTAATGTCGATGTGGGAAATAGAAGACAGGTCGGGCACTGACATTGTTAAAATGTTTTATGAAAACCTTATAAAAGGATATACCAAAAGCGTTGCCTTAAAAAAAGCCCGAATTTCATTTTTGAAAAATGCCGATAACCTGAGATCTCATCCTTATTTCTGGTCATCACTTGTGGTTTATGGAAATAATTCACCATTGTATCGAAAAAACATATTGAAGATTCCTATTATTTCGGTTTTCTTAATCCTGATTCTGTCAGCAGTATTTTATTTTTGGAAACGGAAATATTCCTGATATTCAGGATCTTCTTTCATAAGTTCAATCAGTGATTCCTTGCTCAGGTATTTCTTCCTTCTTGCATAGACCTCATTTTTAAGATCCATCTTCGATGCTATCTCCTCGAAAGAGAGTCCTTCGGAAAAAAGATTCAGAATCATTTGCTGATCAGGCTTCAGCTTGACGAATACCCGGGCGACGATTCTCTCAAGTACAGGATCGGTCTGTTCCTCGGCGTCATCCGGAAGATCAATCTCCAGCTCAACAGTTCTTTGTTTTTTTCTTAGCTGAGCACTCCAAACATTCCGCGCGATTCCAAAAAAATAGCCTTTCAGATCAGTTGTGAGATTAAGATTGTCTGAAATAATCTGATTGTAAAGCACTATTATAGTGTCCTGAAAAACATCCGAAACATCATCATCAGAACCGCTATTATTTAGTACATGTTTTTTTACGGATTGTAAGTAATTATCATATATCCAATTCAGGATATAATCATCCTGATTGCGTACACCCTCTATTATGCTGATATCAGTTACCCTTTTAAACAACCCCGTGCGGTTAGAAGAAATCAAAACGCAAATATAATATTTCCAAACCCCAAAACTTCTTTTAATGCGCTCACATCCTCCTGATTTTATTCGCATCAAGGGTTATCTAACCAAAATATAAATATCTTTACTTTGGTTAAAAATCACTTTTCCTGATATTTCAAATGTCTTTCCCTTTTGTAAAACAGCCTGATGCAATGGATTGCGGCCCTGCCTGTCTTAAAATGATAGCAGAGTTTTACAAAATGAGTTTCTCTCTTGAATCACTAAGAAAGAAATGTTACATAACACGCGAAGGTGTCTCATTCCTTGGACTTTCGGAGGCTGCTGATTCTTTAGGATTCAGGACATTAGGCATCAAGATCCCTTTTGAAATGATGAATGAGAATGTTCCGCTTCCCTGCATAGTGCACTGGAGGCAGAAACATTTTATCGTTGTTTACAAAATTAAAAATGATAAAATATGGGCTGCCGACCCTGGTGTTGGTCTTATAAAATTTAGTAAGGATGAATTTATAAGAAACTGGGCATCAACCACAATTGATAATAAACCGGCCGGTCTGGTTTTGATAATTGAACCAACACCCGCACTTTTCAAAAACGAAAATGAGAAGGAAAAGTCAAGTGGATTTAAATTTCTTTTCAAATATTTCCGGTTTTATAAAAAATATCTTTATCAACTGATTATCGGGTTGCTTCTTGGAAGCTGTATTCAACTTGTAATCCCGTTCCTTACCCAATCTATTGTAGACATTGGATTAAATAATAATGATTTAGGTTTCATTTACCTTATCCTTTTTGCACAGCTGGCGCTGGTGTTTGGAAGAATGTCCGTTGAGTTTATCAGGGGTTGGCTTCTTCTGCACATTGGTACAAGGGTAAACGTTGCAGTTATTTCAGGATTTCTTCAAAAGCTGATGTCGCTGCCCGTTGCCTTTTTTGACACCAAGCTGACAGGCGATATTCTTCAGAGGATAGAAGATAATAACCGGATTGAAGAGTTTTTAACATCGGCAAGTCTGAATATTTTGTTCTCATTTTTCAATCTTGTTGTATTCGGAATTGTTCTGGCAGTTTTTAGTCTGAAAATACTTCTGCTATTTCTTACAGGGTCAATATTATATATTGTATGGGTTTCTCTGTTCATGAAATCAAGAGCACAACTCGATCATCAGCGCTTTAAGCAGATGTCTGTTTCAGGAAACAAGCTGATCAATATTGTCAACGGGATGCAGGAGATCAAGCTTACGCAGAGCGAATTGAGCATGCGGTGGGACTGGGAGAAACTTCAGGCATCTCTGTTTGGTTTGAAGGTTAAAGCGCTAAGCATAATTCAATATCAGTCTGCCGGCGCCACTTTTATCAATGAAATAACAAACGTACTTATTACCATAATAGCGGCCACCTCAGTCTTAAAAGGAGATATGACTCTTGGAGGTATGCTGGCAGTACAATTTATAATTGGTCAGCTTAATGTCCCTGTAAGCCAGATAATTGGCTTTTTCAGAATGTCTCAGGACGCAAAAATGAGCCTCGATCGTTTATCTGAAGTGCATAATCTGGATGACGAAGAACCGAATCCGGAAGTGAAGATCCGCAAGCTGCCTGAAAAAAAAGACATCTATTTTAATAATCTTTCATATCAGTATGAGGGACCCAGATCACCGTTTGCTCTGAAGGATATTGATCTGTTTATTGAGGAAAATAAAGTGACTGCAATTGTAGGCACCAGTGGGAGCGGTAAAACTACATTGCTGAAGATGTTGCTTGGATTCTATCAACCGGTTGAAGGTGAAATTCTTATTGGCGATCTTCGGCTGACTAATCTCAGCCTGAAAATATGGCGCGAAAAGGTCGGTGCTGTTATGCAGGATGGATTCCTGTTTCCCGACACCATAGCATCGAATATCGCACCGGGAGCAGAGGAAATAAATGAAGAACGGCTTATAAGTGCTGTTGAAATTGCTAATATTAAAGGATTTATTGAATCTTTGCCATTGGGATATAACACAAAGATTGGAGCTAACGGGCACGGTCTGAGTGAAGGCCAGAAACAGCGTTTGCTTATATCACGGGTCATTTATAAAAATCCGGATATAATTATTTTTGACGAAGCAACAAACTCGCTTGATGCCAACAATGAAAAAGTTATTGTTGAAAACCTTTCAGAATTTTTTGTCGGTAAAACGGTTATTGTTGTTGCACATCGGCTAAGTACAGTACGCAATTCTGATAAGATCGTCGTACTTGACAATGGAAGAATTATTGAGACGGGTACTCATGATGTCCTGATCGGGAAGAAAGGCGCATATTTTAACCTTGTAAAAAATCAGCTTGAACTGGGAAGCTAGTGGCGGAAATGAAGAATCAGAAGCCCGAAATATTATATTCTGAACCTGTAAGGGAAATTATGGGAAAACCACCGCGAAGGATTCTCAGATGGGGAACTGCCATAATGTTTCTGGTGTTTGCTCTGTTCATTTTCTTTGCATGGATTATAAAATATCCCGATACAATTCCGGCTCCGGTTGAGATCACTACCACAAATCCTCCTGTAACACTCGTTACAAAAATAACCGGACACATAAATTCATTTATTGTAAAAGAGAAGGAAAATGTGAAAGCTGGTCAGGTAGTTGCAGTAATGGAAACCACTGCATCGGTGAAAGAGGTGGAGCTCTTGCGCCAGGTTGTTGACACAATCAGTAAACCAGAATTGATCCTTTACAGATCGTTGCCATTATTCTCTGAGCTTGGAGAGCTTCAGGTTTACTACGGCACTTTTTTGAAAAATCTGTCAGATTTGAATAATTATGTTGCAAATGATTTTTATGGCAGCAAAATTGTTTCACTCAGCGATGAGATCATTGGAATTCAGGAATATATAAATCGTTTAAAAGTTAAGGAAAGGCTCTACTCTGAAAATCAGAAAATTGAAGAAAAAAGATTTAAAAGGGATTCCTCGCTCTTTATTGGTAAAGTTATTCCTGAGAGTGACCTCGAAAGGTCCCATCAGGCTCTCTTAAAAGAAAATATTGATCTTCAGCAGGTAAAGCTTGACTACTCTGCTAAAACGATAGAGCTTGCAGAGAAGCGACAACTGCTTCAGGATTATCGCATTACAAAAGTTGATGATTATGAAAAGCTTGTTTCCGTGCTTCGCGAGTCATTTTTAAACCTGCGTGCTCAGATTCATCTTTGGGAAAATACTTACCTGCTGATTTCTCCGGTTGATGGAACTGTTTCATTTACAAGATTCTGGAGCGCTAATCAATCGGTAGTGAAAGATGAACCTGTTATGAGCATTGTTCCGCTGAATACAGGCAGTTTTCTCGGACGTATAGATCTTAAGATGCTGAGATCAGGAAAGGTTAAGGAGGGACAGCAGGTAAATATTAAGTTAAGCGGTTATCCATACCTGGAATACGGAATGGTTAGGGGCATTGTCAGATCAAAATCGCTGGTTCCTTCAGGAGACGCATATATAATTGAAATAGAATTGCCTAATGGCCTGACAACATTATATGGGAATAAACTTGATTTTAATCAGAATATGCAGGGAACAGCTGAGATAATTACCAAAGACATCAGGCTTTTGCAAAAAATTGTAAATCCTTTCCGTTACATGATGACCAAAAACAGGAAATAAATCTGCTTATTTTTTCGAATAGGGCTCATAATCGTCATCTTTTGTTGACGATGGAAAGGAAGAAGCTGACTGTTTGTTTTTACTTCCGAATTTACTTTGGTCTTTTTTTATATATTTCATATACAGCCTTATAGCCAAAGCAATAAATACAGCCGCAAAAATTATAATATCCTTTTTATCCATGATAATTTTTTTATGATCCGGTTTATCTTACTGAAAATTGTACTTATTATTATTCAAATATAGGATTTATCCGTCTAAAATTCCTTGCCATTTACTTCAAATAGTTTATCAATAATCAACTGACGAGGGTTGACATTTATTTTTTTTCATCTGTTCAGTATTCGCTTAATCTCTGATTCTCACATTTATTTATGTCAAAACTTTGAGTATTATTAAATATTTCAATATTTTCGTAGTCTGAAAATCCCATGGTTTGCCATGGTGTTAATTTCTGATAAAGAGCTGAACTATAAAAGGATTGATTATGACCAAGAAAAATCCGGATGACTCTGTTCGTGAAGAACAATCCGTGGTGAACAAAAACACCAATGGAACTGAGGATGCCAATAAAGCGGAAAACGCGCAAGAAACTGATCCTGCGGAAGATTCGGGAATAGCCGATGAGAGCACAGAGAAAGTTACTGAAAATGAAGAGAATAAGAAAATTGAAGAGGAGCTTCCTGAAGAAAATGATCACCATGAATCAGATCTATTGGAGGATATTGAACTTCCGCAGGTTGACTATTCAGGATTCACCAAACACGAGCTTGTTGAGACATTGGGGCTATTGATAGAGAACAGGCCTGCTGTCGAAATCAGAGATGATGTTGAACGGATAAAAATTCTCTTTTATAAAAAACTAAAAAGCGAATCGGAAGAGAGAAAGAATAAGTTTCTTGAGGAGGGCGGCAAAATTGAAGATTACAGGCAATGGGTAGATCCTGAGGATGCAAGGGTAAAACACCTGCTTGAGAAATATAAAGAGAAAAAAACTGATTATAATAAAATTCAGGAAGCTGAAAAATACGAGAATCTAAAGAAGAAGTACGATATAATTGATAAAATAAAAGAACTCGTCAACAGGGAAGAATCAATAAATAAAACTTTTCACGAGTTCAGGTCGCTTCAGAACGAATGGCATGCTGTTGGTGTTGTGCCACAGTCGTCATTGAAAGATCTGTGGGAGAATTACCATCATTATGTTGAAATATTTTACGATTATATTAAAATCAATAAAGAGCTGAGGGATCTTGATCTCAAGAAGAATCTTGAAGCAAAAATCCTGTTATGTGAGAAAGCGGAAGAACTATTGCTCGAGCCTAATCCTGTTAATGCCTTCAGGTTCCTGCAGGACTTTCATAATCAATGGCGTGAGATAGGACCTGTTCCACAGGAATCAAAAAATGAAATATGGGAACGTTTTAAAGAAGCCACGTCGCAGATCAATAAAAGACATCACGAGTATTTCGAAAAACAAAAAGACGAACAAAAGAAAAACCTTGAGGCGAAAATAGCCTTGTGCGAGGAAGTCGATGCCATTAACTTACAGGAAATCAAAAACTTTAAGGAATTTGATGAAAAGGCTGATAAGGTAGTGGAGTTGCAGAAGATGTGGCGCACAATTGGATTTGCACCCAAGAAGCAGAATAACAGAGTCTATCAGAGATTCAGAGACGCATGCGATGCCTTCTTTGAAAAGAAAAGAGGTTTTTATGCGGATAACAAAGAGACTCAGCTCAATAATCTTCAGTTAAAGACTGAACTTTGTGTGCAGGCGGAAGCTCATCAGGAAAGTACAGAATGGAAAGCAACCTCGGATGCTCTTATAAAGCTCCAGAAAGAGTGGAAAGAAATTGGTCCTGTTCCAAGAAAACAGTCTGAGAGATTATGGAAGCGATTCAGAAAAGCATGTGATCATTTTTTCAACAGAAAAACAGAATTTTTTGCTGCACTTGATACATCATATGAAGACAATCTCAAGGCAAAACTTGCAATCATTGATGAGCTTGAAAAATTTGAACCTGGTTCGGATGTTCAGGCTGCATTTGAAAGACTTAAGGATTTGCAGAGGAAATGGACTGAAATAGGCTTTGTGCCGTTTAATCTTAAAGATGAAGTAACGAATAAATACCGGCTTGCAATAAACAAAGAATTCGACAAGCTGAAAATTGGAGATGAAGATAAGAGCATCCTCAAGTACAAGACGAAACTCGATAATCTGAAGGCGAATCCAAAAGCCTCACGTAAAGTCAGGAATGAAAGAGACAAGTTTTTTACAAAGATAAAACAACTCGAAAGCGACATTGTGCTGTGGGAGAACAACATCGGCTTTTTTGCAAAATCAACTAACGCCGATACGATGATCAGAGAAGTTGAAGATAAGATCGAGAGTGCAAAGAAGCTTATTAAAACGCTTGAAGAAAAGGTCAAAATGATTGACCAGTCAGGCCTTGATGATTAATGAAATTAATTCCAGGTAATATATAAACCAGATCACTTTGGCAGACGTTAAATATGTATTTGTAACAGGCGGAGTTACTTCTTCGCTGGGAAAAGGTATTATTTCAGCTTCTCTTGCGAAACTTTTACAGGCAAGGGGTTATTCTGTTACTATCCAGAAACTCGATCCGTACATAAACGTTGATCCCGGGACCCTGAATCCCTATGAACATGGCGAATGTTATGTCACTCTTGACGGTGCCGAAACAGATCTTGACCTCGGACACTACGAAAGATTCCTAAATGTCCCGACCAGTCAGGCAAATAATGTTACAACCGGAAGAATTTACCAGTCAGTAATTAATAAGGAGCGTAAAGGAGATTACCTGGGAAAAACTGTCCAGGTTATCCCACATATCACTGATGAAATAAAGAGGAGGATCAAACTCGTCGGATCAGGTGATAAATTTGACATTGTAATAACTGAAATAGGAGGAACGGTAGGCGACATTGAATCTCTTCCATACATTGAATCTGTGCGTCAGCTTAAATGGGAACTTGGTTCTCAGAATTGTCTGGTGATTCATCTGACACTCGTACCTTATTTGTCATCGACCGGGGAATCAAAGACCAAGCCAACCCAGCACTCTGTTAAGGAGCTTCTTGAAACAGGAATCCAACCCGATGTTCTGGTTTTGAGAACGGAAAGACATCTCAATGAAGATATTAAAAGGAAAGTAGCATTATTCTGTAACGTCGAAGAAAACGCAGTTATTGAATCGGTGGATGTTTCTACAATCTATGAAGTGCCGATAAAAATGCTCGAACAGGGACTCGACCGAATAATTATGAAGAAGATGGCGCTTCCTGTAAATGCTGAACCTCCGCTTGTTGAATGGAGAGAATTTCTGAAGAAACTTAAGAATCCGAAACACTCTATTAAAGTTGGGATCGTTGGAAAATATGTTGAATTGCCTGATGCTTACAAATCAATAGCCGAATCATTTATTCACAGTGGTGCAATGAATGAATGTGAGATCAATATTGAATATATTCATTCAGAAGAGATTACCGAGAAAAATGTAAAAGATAAGCTAGGTGATCTGAATGGCATTCTTGTTGCTCCCGGATTCGGTTCAAGGGGTATCGAAGGAAAGATATATACTGCAAGGTATGCGCGTGAGAACAACATTCCGTTTTTCGGTATTTGTTTGGGCATGCAGTGCGCAGTAATTGAGTTTGCCCGTGATATTCTGCATCTGGATGGAGCGCACTCAACCGAAATTAATCATAAAACGAAATATCCGGTTATTGACCTGATGGAGGAGCAAAAAAGTATAATAGATAAAGGCGGTACAATGCGGCTTGGCGGATACAGATGCGTTATTGATAAAAATTCAAAAACTTTCGAAGCTTATCATAAAGAAGAAATTGTTGAAAGACACAGGCACCGGTATGAATTCAATAATAAATTCTACGATGAAATCAGGAACAACGGAATGACACCTGTCGGGATCAACCCTGAATCAGGTCTGGTTGAGATTATAGAAATACCAGATCATAAATGGTTTATCGGGGTTCAGTTTCATCCTGAATACAGCAGTACTGTAATCAATCCGCACCCGTTATTCGTAAGTTTTGTAAAAGCCTGTATCGGATAGGATATACAAGATTCTTCACGTCTTTACGTATATTTGTATCGACAAAAAAATCCCGGATTTAAAAACAATTAATATTAACTCGCAATAAAGAATGGATAGAAATACAATAACGGGCATAATTCTGATTTTCGTAATTTTCATAGGATTTGGTATTTACAACAGCAACCGGACAACAAAAGCATTTGATCAGGCTGTAGCAGTAGCCACAGCTGATTATGCCAAAGGAGATCTTGAAAATGCACGGGCAGAATATATTAATGCCCTCAGAATAAAACCCAATCAACCTGATGTTCTCTCAAAGATAAGTGAGATCAATCTCAAACTTGGAAATACAGGAAATCCGGCAGAAGTTCAGAAATCAGATACATCAAACCTGACCCGGAATAATTCAAATATGCCTGGTGCAGTACCATCTCCTGCTGTGAAAAACGATATCACTCAGTATGGCGTTTTTGCTCAGAGTGCTATTGGTGAAAACGACTTTATCACTCTTGAAAACAATCTTATTGAATTAAAAATATCACTTAAGGGCGGAAGGGTATACTCGGCAAGATTGAAAAACTACAAGACTTTTGATGCTAAACCACTTATTCTGTTTTCAGGTGACTCGACAGTTTTTGGTCTCAATTTTTTCACCTCCGATAATAAAGCTGTACAGACTAATAACCTGTATTTCAAGCCAATAACTGAGCAAAAAGTATATTCTGTCACTTCAAGGCCTGAGAGCGTCGTACTTAGACTGTCAGCAGGCGAGGATAAGTATATTGAATACACTTATACACTGGCTCCTGATAAGTACGTAGTTGATTTTAATGTTACTTTCAAATCAATGGCAGGATATACTTGCATCTAATCAGAACAGCGTTACTTTGGACTGGAAGATGTTGATACCTCAGCATGAGAAGGGAAGACAAAACGAAGAAACATACTGTCTGATAAATTATAAATATTATCAGGATGATGTCAGCGAACTCGGAAAACGTCAGTCAAAAGAAAATATGAAGACTGATATCACGACAAAACTCAGCTGGATTTCATTTCAGGACCAGTTCTTTTCATCCATAATTATAACCAACGATTACTTTCTGAATGCATCCCTTAGTTCAACTAAAACATTAACATCACAAAAGTATCTCAGATATTACACCGCCGAAGTTGGCGTTCCATATGGAGCAGGAACCTCCAATTCGATGAATATGAGATTATTCTATGGACCGAACTCAATTCCTATTCTCAAAAAGGAAGGGATGCAGCTTGACAGGGTTGTTTTCCTTGGTCTTAATATTATTGGTTGGATCAACCGGTTTGTTATCATTCCAATCTTTAACTGGCTTAATAATTTTATTGGTAATTATGGGCTCATAATCCTTATTCTGACACTGATTATCAAAATTGTTCTCTTTCCGCTGACATTCAAGTCCTATCAATCGCAGGCAAAAATGCAGGTGCTCAAACCTATGGTTGAAGAGCTTGGGAAGAAATTTCCCAAGAAAGAAGACGCAATGAAGAAACAGCAAGCCACAATGGATTTGTATAAACGGGCAGGCGTTAATCCTATGGGAGGCTGTTTACCGATGCTTCTTCAGATGCCAATTCTTTTTGCCATGTTCAGGTTCTTTCCTGTTTCAATAGAATTGCGTCAGGAACATTTCCTATGGGCGACTGATTTGTCAACATACGATTCAATTCTTCAACTTCCTTTCACGATTCCTATGTATGGGAATCACGTCAGTCTTTTTACCTTGTTAATGACAGCATCAACTCTGCTGACAATGAAGATGACGGGTTCTTCACCGGGATCGGATCAACCGGGAATGAAAATGATGATGTATATGATGCCGATCATGTTCATGCTTATTCTAAACAATTTCTCCGCAGGTCTTACATATTACTATTTTCTGGCCAACATGCTTACTTATGTCCAGAATATAATCTCGAAGAGATTTATTGATTCAAATGCCGTTCTTGCGACACTGGAACAGAATAAGAAGAAGCCGCTTCCCAAATCGAAGTGGCAGCAGCGTCTCGAAGCTGCCGCAAAGCAAAGAGGCATCAACCCTCCCAAAAGATAATCACATTTAAAATTTATAAAATATAAGGCTGCCTGATCTGGCGGCCTTTTTTTAAACCTCAAAGAACACAAAGGAGACACAAAGGGCACAAAGCTAAAACATTAAAATTTAGGCTAAATAACCCGTCGGTCTATTTCTTAACGCTCGGCCCCCTTTGTAGTTAATTTTATAAAAAGTATAAAAATCTGGGATGACATTACTGGATGGCCCCTGATACGTTGATAACTATTAAAAGTTAAAAAATGTAAATTATATATTGAGATTCAAAAAAAGTGCTAAATTTATTTCTTCCAATCTAAGGGGAAATGGGGAAAAAATTTAAAAACAAAGATTTAGCCAACCGGCTTGGCGTTTCTGGTACCTTGGTATCACTTGTGTTAAATAATAAAGCTGATCAGCAGGGAATCCGGAAGGATACCCAGGAGAAGGTACTTATGCTGGCAAGACAAATGGGTTATTATGAAAATTTTCAGGAAAAGAATGAAATTTCACCAACTGAAGAAAAACCGGGTGTACTTGCTATGATTGTACCCTCTATAAATGATCCGTTTGTTATTCAAATTACGCCTTATCTTCAGAAGGCGTTTGCCAGTATTGGCGTTGGATTCTCAATAGTAACCAGGGATCCCGATGACCAGCGTTATGACAGGCTCATCGGAGCTTTCAAAAAATTCTACAGCGGTTTAATTCTGCTTGGTGATGCCGCTGATGAAAGCACTATCCGCTCATTAAGAACAACCGATTATCCTTTTGTACTTCTGGAAAAACCTTCGAAAACTCTCAGGCTGAACACTGTTAGTACAGATACAGTTGCCGGAGCACAGCTTGTAGTAAATCATCTCGACAGACTTGGATATAAAAACGTAATTATAGTCACCGATCATAAATATTCTCAATCTGATTCTACAGCAATCGGAGATGTTATGAAGGCAATCGAGCAACGACCGGGAATTAATAAACCAATTATTGTAGAATTGGATAAAGTAAATGCCGGTAACGAAATTGATCCACAGCAATTTGAAAAATATCTCCGACCTCCTTACCGGGCCGATATTATGATCATCATGAATGCCAGCATCGTTTATCCGTTGATGACTGTGCTCAGGAAAATGAAGGTGAGGGTTCCCCAGGATATCGCTGTTGTGTCAATGGAAGAAGGTACAGGATTCGACCTCATGTTCTCACCGGTTACTTGTCTTCGGAAACCGCTCTCAGGTATCTCCACCAAGGTGGCAAATATGATCTGGTCAGAAGTGAAAAACTCGGGTAAAGGAAAATTTAAACGTCAGGTAAACATGTCTCCGGAACTCATTATCAGATCTTCCTGCGGCACTATTTAGATATTACTGGTACTTTATGAGTGCTGCACAAAACAAAAATGATAATTTTGTTGCTAGGCAGTTTTAAGATCTGTCTCTGTTGTTATATCCTTCTACTATGAGAACTGTTTCAGTTTTATTTGTACCAGTCATGACGCTGTTTTTGTCGTGTTCATCCGATCATCTTATAAATAACAGTAGTTACAGAACAATAACCGGGAATGTATTTAACCAGCGGAAACAAGTTTCAGCAGGTAGGGATTCTGCACTTTATTCAGTTTTCAGGAAAAATCTTACAACAAACCAATCAGAAGCCCTCAAGTTCCTGTATGCATTTATGCCTTTAAGCGATCAGGCAGATTATAATGGTGACTTTTTTCTTGCCAATGTTGATATCTCGCTAAAAACCCGCATTGAAGCAAAATGGGGGAAAGAGATTCCTGAAGAAATTTTTCTTCATTATGTTTTACCCGTAAGAGTTAACAATGAAAATCTTGACTCTTTCAGAATTAAGTATTACACTGAACTCACTGAAAGAATAAAAGGAAAGGATATCAGGGATGCAGCACTGGAAATTAATCATTGGTGTCATGAAAAGGTAAGTTATCAACCTTCCGATGACAGAACTTCAGGCCCTTTGAGTACAATCCTTTCTGCGCGAGGCAGATGCGGGGAAGAGTCAACATTTACGGTGGCAGCCCTTCGGACAGTTGGAATACCTGCCCGGCAGGTATACACGCCGCGATGGGCTCATAGCGATGATAATCATGCTTGGGTAGAAATATGGGATAACGGAAAATGGTACTATATGGGCGCCTGTGAACCCGAGCCCGTTCTTGACAGAGGTTGGTTCACCGAACCTGCCAGAAGAGCAATGCTGGTTCACACAAAGTCGTTTGGCGCATTCACGGGAGACGAAAACTACATTAACAGGAATGCATTTTACACGGATGTAAATAACCTCGAAAAGTATGCAGTCACAAAGAAGATCTTTGTTAAGGTGCTCGACGCGTCTGGCGCTCTCGTAAAAAATGCAGATGTTGAGTTCCAGCTCTATAATTATGCCGAGTTCTATCCGCTCGCAGTTGTTCCAACAAACGAATCAGGCATAAGTCAATTTGAGACCGGTTTAGGTGATCTCATTGTTTGGGCTCATAAAGATGAAAATTTTGATTTTAAGAAGATATCAGTCGCTGAAACAGATACTTTAGTATTAAAACTAAACAGTAGGCCCGTGGCAAGTGGTAGTTTGGATCTGGATCTTGAAGTTCCGATAGTAAGATCACCTCTTCCCGGTCCATCACAGGCAATAATTGATCAGAATGCTGAGAGGATTAAAAATGAGAATAATATCCGTCAGAAATATATCGATTCCTGGATAAGACAGACTGAAGTGAGGAAGTTTGCTACAATCTTTGAAATCAGACACTTCTATTATTATTAATGCTTTCAGCAGAAGCATGGGAAATTATAAGGAGATAATGGGATTCCTGAGAGAAACGCCCGATTCAATGCTTCCTGATGCAGTTTCTTTGCTTGATATTCTGCCGGATAAAGATCTCAGGGATGTTAAAAAGAATACACTCAGTGATCATCTCCTTAATTGCAGGTTAAATCATAATGTCTCTGATGCTCTGTTCAAAGAAGATATTCTCAATCCAAGGGTAGCTAATGAAATGCTGATACCATGGAGACATTATTTTCTGACAAAACTGCCCAAACAACTTCAACAAAATGGCAAGAATGATCCGGCTTTAGTTGTGAAATATGTCGATGAAAATATAAGAATCGACAAAGAAAGCAACTATTACGGAACACCTTTAACACCTGTAGGCGTAAATGAGCTTAAAGTATCTGATAACGCTTCGCGGGCAATTTATTTTGTAGCAATCTGCAGAAGTCTGGGTGTTGCTTCAAGACTGGAGCCCGGAAGAAGAATTCCTCAGTATTATTCTAATAATCAATGGAATGATGTTTATTTCTCCAATCAGAAACAACCTGATCTGAACAAGGGTTTTATAAAGCTGCATTCCTCTGAAACAAACCCTGTTCCTGAATATTACATTCAATTCACTCTTGCACGTTTTGATGGCGGGCGTTATAATACACTGGAATACGACTATAATAAAAAAATTACTGATTTTAAAGATGAACTTGCGCTCCCACCGGGGCACTATATGCTTGTTACCGGCAACAGATTAAGCGATAGCAGGATTTTATCAAATATTTCCTTCTTTGATCTTTCTGAAAATGAACATAAAACAATCAATGTAGTAATCAGGAAAGATAAGTCAGAGAAGAAACCAATCGGGAAAATTGAACTGGAAAAGATTTATAAGATTGCCGGAAATTCTGATATTTCTCAGTCGTGTACAAAGCATAATGGTATTGTAGTTATATGGACTGACCCTGAGAAAGAGCCTACAAAACATGTTTTTAATGATCTTCCAAACCTCAAAGAAGAATTTGATGCCTGGGGTGGAAATTTCATTTTCCTTCAGCAATCTGATTCTTTTAATATGAAAAATATTAAAGGATTGCCTTCAAATTCGAGTTTTGGAATAGATGATCAATTGGAAGTATTAAAGAATAATCTGAAATTCAATCAACCTGTCGATCTGAACCTGCCATTTGTTATTGTAGCGGATAAAGATGGCAATATCTTTTTTGTTTCATCAGGATACAGAATAGGTATCGGAGAACAGATTCTGAAATATATCAGATAATCAATGAACCTCCTATATCAGATGCGGTTACACGATAGGAGATTCCTCGCTCCGCTCGGAATGACACGACATTTCATTGTTTGATGGAGGAAAGAAGGAGCATTGAATCGCGCGAGCGAGTCAATGCTCCTTCTTTCCTCCTATGCAACACCCAAATAAATGTCATTCCGAGCGGAGCGAGGAATCTCCATGGGTTAAAACAAGATCCCTTGATTGAAAGGTAGTTAATTAATGGAAGTGTGGCTATTTGTTAACAACTGTTGATATCTGACGAAAATCACAACATGTCAGGTCAAAAAAATCTCTTATATTTGTTTTGTTTTGGTGTTGCAGTGAATTTTATATTGCTGCAATGAAAAGGGAATGCGGTTTGAATCCGCAACAGTACCCGCTGCTGTGAAACCCGATCCCGCCTTATGCGGGATGATGGTTTTCTGAAATACCTGCCACTGTTCCGGTGAATCGGGATGGGAAGGCTTCAGAGGACCGGGATAAGTCAGAAGACCTGCCAGATAAATCTAATGTTCAATGCTTTCGGGAAGAAAAGCGCCGGATCAAAAACTGATTCCCACTTAAATTCCTTTCAGCGCTGAATGTTGAACATACGGGTTTAATATGTAATTGATAAACCGTTTAAAAGTGACCTGCCGGAGAAATAATGTGACCAGTCTGAGAAATATAGTAATATGTTTTATCGTATTACTTATTACAATACCTCTGCATGGACAACATATTATTGGAGATGATACAATTAAGATCAAAGAGGTAGTTATCAGCCGGAATAAACCGATTTCAAACACTTCAGGATTCAAAAAAACTATTATAGATACTGCAGTTATGGCTCAATTCAATAATAGTACACTTTTTGATATGCTTTCCAGTACATCGGCGATCTTCATGAAGAGCTATGGGATGGGTGGAACAGCTACTCCTTCATTCAGAGGGACTAGCGCCAGCCAGACACTGATTGAATGGAACGGAATAAAAATTAATAGTCCGATGCTGGGTCAGACTGACCTTTCATTATTGCCTGTCGGCCTTATTGACGATGTGCAGATATTATATGGCGGAGCATCGATGGTGCTAAATAATGGTGGAATAGGAGGGGCGATCAATCTTGAAAACAAACCAATGTGGAAGAAAGAGATCGCCACTGCAGTTAATACAGGAATCGGCAGCTATGGCGAATATTCCGGGTTTGGAAAAATAAAGATTGGAAACACGCATTTTCAATCCGTCACCAGGGCATTTTTCCGGACATCCGAAAATGATTTTAAATATCTGAACTCTGAATCGGTTTTACAGGCGAGAAATAGTAGCCAGGTGAGTCAAAAAGGTATCACTCAGGAATTGTATTTCAAAAAAGGCGATAACACAGCGTCAGCGAGAATATGGTATCAGTCATCAGACAGACATCTGCCTCCATCAATTTTGTCACAGGACTTAATTGAAAAACAATATGATGAATCTTTCAGAGTCATGATCGATGACAATTTTACCCGGGAGAAGACCAATTATTTTATTACAGGAGCATATCTATCCGACAGGTTGAATTATACAAGTCAGGTAGCAAAGATCGATTCAAGAAATCTTTCAGAAACATATATTGTGAAAACCGGAAGTGAAAGTCATATAGGAGAGTATGCAAAAATTAAAATCACTGCAGAAAATGAATTAAGTACTGTTATTTCAAATAATTACAGTCACTTTCAGCAGCGCAATATGGCCACACTGACATCTTTTCTGGAAAGAGCATGCATTGACAGATTAGGGTTCACATTGCTTTTACGTGAAATATTAAATAAGAAAGCATTCCTTTTGCCAGATTTTTCAACCGGATTGCAGGTCAGAATTATGAACCACAAAGATTATTTTCTGAAAGCAAATTTCTCAAGGAATTCACGAATACCAACTATGAATGACCTGTTCTGGCCATTTGTTGGCAACCAGGATCTTAAAAATGAGTACTCTTACACTTCTGAACTTACATGGGAGATGAATCATAAAATTTCGTCCCGATTGAGTGTAAAATCTGAACTTACCGGATTTCACAATTCTATTAAGGATATGATCCTATGGCATACTGAAGGCACTGCTCTTAAAGTTGATAATATCAGTAAAGTCAACACATCAGGTTTTGAATCAAGCGTTTTGGTGATCTATTCAATTAATAAGTTCAGTACACAACTAAACACAGGATATTCTTTTACAAAGGCAACTAATCTTTCCACAGGCAAACAATTAATCTATACTCCTAAAAACCAGATAAATAGTGTGCTCAGATTAGTATATGGGAATCTTTACGGCTCTTTTGACGCAAATTATACCGGCGTCCGCTATCTGACAACTGATAATTCAACTGATCAGAGTGGTTCAGATTATTTACCGGCGTATATTCTGAATAATATCATTGCCGGGATTAAATTGCCCGTTCATAGTACTACAATCGATATTAATTTTGGCATAGAAAATGTTTTTGATATTAACTATCAGTCAATTGCGCAATATCCATTGCCAGGGCGTTCGTACTTTATAAAAGTTTTATTCCAACTCATAAAATAAACTAAATATGAAAAGTCGTATAAAAATTATTCTGCTCATTTTAATTGTCCTCATCTCATGTAAAAAGGGACCAAAAGATTTTCCGCCTTCCAATTATAAACTTAGCGGAGGGGTATTTATCCTTAACGAAGGTAATTTCAGAGGAGGAAATGGCTCTCTCTCTTTCTATTCGTACGATTCATTAAAAATATATAATGACCTTTTTTATGCTGCAAATGGAAGATCGCTTGGTGATGTACCTTATTCGATGATCATTTATGAGGACAAAGGTTATATTGTAGTGAATAATTCCGGAAAAATCGAGATGATCGACCCAAATTCCCTCAAATCTTTGGGTAGTATAACAGGACTAAACTCCCCACGAAATATGGCAGTCATAAACAGCAGCAAAGCCTACGTTACAAGTCTATACTCTGATTCTCTCACGATTATTAATCTTGGCAATAACACAATATCAGGCTATATCAACATCAGAAGAACATCTGAAGCAATTGTTGTACTTGATAATAAGGTATTTGTTTCAAATTGGGCAGGAGGGAAAGAGGTTATGGTTATTAATACTTTGACCGACAGAGTATCAGACTCAATTTTAGTCGGGAATGAACCTGAAAGCATGGTCCTCGACAAAAACAGGGATCTTTGGGTTTTATGCAACGGAGGCTGGGCAAGAGAAAACTTTGCAAAACTCGATCAGATAAATACTTCAACTGATAAATTGATTTCGGAATTCGTTTTTCCGAATAAGCAGGCTTCACCAACCTGTCTAAAGATAGATGCATTTGGGGAGACATTGTACTATCTTGAAAATGGTATAAAAGTCATGGACATTGGTCAGGGAAAATTACCTCCTACAGCTCTGATTGCAGATCCGGGTGCATCATTTTATAAGTTGGCAATAAATCCGGGTAACGGCGATATCATTGTTACAGATGCAGTCGATTATACCCAGCGGGGATATGTCAATATATTCAAAAGTGACGGAACATTAATTTCACAGGAAAAAGCAGGTATTATTCCAGGATCAATGTGTTTTAAACTGAGGATAAATTGAATAAATGTCATTAATGATTTGCAGAGTCAAAATATTGGTTTTCCTATTAATAACCCTGGATTTAATTATCGAATCAGGATGCAGACAAAGTACCAAAACAATCGGATCTGCTGATCAAAAAAATAAAGGTGAAATTGTCAATGCCCAGAGATTCAGGATTGAATACAAAAACGGTTGGTGTGAAGTTAAAATTATTAATCCCTGGCAAGGGGCATCAAATGTCAGCCAGACCTATTATTTAGTGAAAAGAGGATCAGAATTGCCTCATGACTTAGATTCAGCCGGGGTAATTTTCGTCCCGCTTCAAAAGATAATCTGCATGTCAACAACTCATATAGCAATGATTGAAGAGTTGGGTGAAGAAAAATCAATTGTCGGCGTTTCGGGTGCTGATTTTGTTTATTCATCCACTCTGGCTAAAAATGTTGCAAATGGATCAGTAGCTGATGTTGGTTATGAAGCAAGCCTAAACAAGGAATTAATTCTCAAGCTGTCACCTGATTTGATTATGATTTATGGAATAGGGAGTGAATCGTCAGGTTATGTTAGCAAACTAAAAGAACTTGGGATTAAAGTTTTAATAAATGCTGATTACCTGGAAACAAATCCTTTAGGCAGGGCTGAATGGTTGAAACTTTTTGGCGCACTGTATTGCAAAGAACAATTGGCGGACAGCCTTTATAAATCTGAAGTTGATAAATACAACAGGTTGAAATCATTTGTACAGGAACGAGTCAGGGATGAGCCAACTGTTTTGCTGGGGCTTCCATTTAAGGATACCTGGTATATTTCACCGGGAAATTCCTATATCAGTAAGCTGATTACCGATGCAGGAGGAAAATATTTATGGAGCGACACCAGATCGGAGGTATCGATGCCATATGGAATTGAAAATGTTTTTCTAAGAGGTCTTAAGGCTGATTATTGGTTGAATATCAGCACAGTTACTTCCCGGAAGGAGATCTCAGCAATTGATCAGCGGCTTGAAAATCTTCCATGTTATAAAAACGATAATCTGTTCAACAATAATAAACGTGTTACACCAAAAGGGGGAAATGATTTTTGGGAGAGCGGCATACTTTACCCCCATTTGCTGCTAAAGGATATCGCAACAATATTGCACCCTGATTTATTCCAGGATAAGGAGTTAGTTTACTACAGGAAAATTTATTAAGCGTGGAGATTTGAAAGCTGAAATTAAAAAACATTTATTAACTGAAAGCAATTCAGGAAGAAAGATTAAATTCCTGTTTTTGGCGCTTGGCATCCTTCTGATCATTTTTCTTGTTCTTGACGTGTTTCTGGGTTCCGTGAGTATAAAAGCCTCCGAGGTGATTGATGCAATTTTCAGGCATACAGGAAGCAATTTTGAGACGATCATACTGAAATTCCGGGTGCCTAAGGCTGTTACCGCCCTGCTAGTTGGTATTGCATTATCATTAAGCGGGTTACAGATGCAAACAGTTTTCAGGAATCCGATGGCAGGTCCTTATGTCCTTGGTATAAGCTCAGGCGCAAGTCTTGGCGTGGCCTTTGTCATTCTTGGTTTTTCTTCCAATATGACAATAGAGAATCTTCACGGGTTGGGCAACTGGATTCTTGTTGTCGCTTCATGGGTCGGTGCAGGCGTGGTTATGTTATTGATGATGGCTATTTCATCGAAGGTAAAAGACATAATGACCGTCCTTATTCTCGGCATTATGCTTTCAAGCGGGATTTCAGCTATCGTGACAATAATGCAGTATTTCAGTAATGAGACTATGCTAAAAGCCTATGTAATATGGACAATGGGAAGTCTGGGAAATCTCACATCAAACCAGTTAAATGTTTTGTTAATTTCGATTTCAGCGGGAGTAATTCTCAGTCTGTTTTCATCTAAGTTGTTGAATGCGTTACTCCTTGGTGAGAATTATGCAACAAGCATCGGACTAAATGTGAAATTTGCACGGACACTCATTTTTGTCTGCACCAGCATACTGGCTGGCAGTGTAACTGCATTTTGCGGGCCGATTGGATTCATTGGGATAGCAGTACCGCATATTGTCAGGATACTTTTCCGGACATCGGATCATAAGGTTTTAATACCGGGGACAATTCTTATGGGAGGCACCATAATGCTGATCAGTGATATTATTTCACAGTTGCCCGGATCAGAGAGCATCCTGCCTGTAAATGCGGTTACGTCATTAATTGGTATTCCTGTTGTCATATGGGTGATCCTTCGGCACAGAAAATATTCCGGTTCATTCTGATGGGAAAATTGTCGCAAAACATATTATCTGTTGAGTCACTGAAAATTGGCTATGTTTCCGGAAGGAAAGCGCATGTATTGCTACCACCGATTAATGCCAGTGCTGAAAAAGGAGAACTTATTGCTTTGATCGGCAGGAACGGAATAGGTAAGAGTACACTTTTAAGGACGCTAACCGGTCTGCAGAAACCGCTAGGCGGAGAAATTCTGTACAGCGGGAAAAATATTGCAGAATATTCATTAATGGAACTTGCCCGTAAGGTGGGTTATATCTCTACCGAAATAGTAAAGGTCAGTAATATGAGGGTTTATGATCTGGTTGCTCTTGGACGATTTCCACATACAAACTGGATCGGGAAAATAGAAGCTAAAGATCATGAAGCAATTGTTGATGCGTTGAATAAGACCTCAATGAGCTCGTTTAGGGAGAGATTTGTAGCGGAACTTTCTGACGGTGAGAGGCAAAAAGCGATGATAGCCAGAATATTAGCGCAGGATGCCGGCATAATGGTAATGGACGAACCTACTGCATTTCTCGATGTTGGAAGCAAGTATGAGATCTTCCATCTCATGAATATGTTATCAAATGAAAATGATAAAACAATTATTTTCTCTACTCACGACCTGCAGATGGCTATAAGTCAGGCTGATAAAATCTGGCTGATACTCGATGACAAGTTGGTGACAGGAGCCCCCGAGGACCTGATGATGACAGGAGCCTTCGAACATCTCTTCGATCCTGCAACCGTTATGTTTAATTCAGATGAAGGAACTTTTTCTTTCAGAAGCGAGATTAAAGGGAATATTTATATAGAAGGAGGAAGCGATAAGAGGCGCTGGACAGAAAAAGCTCTGCAAAGAGCAGGCTTCATAGTTTCTTCTCAGGAGACATCACCGTACATTAGAACTCCGGATGGTGATAATTTGACCTGGCGGATAGTCTCAAAAACAGGCAGTGAAGAATTTAGTTCCTTATATGAGCTTATTACAAGATTGAAAAGACTCTGATCATCCCTTTTTGAAATACTTCCTGTAATTGTCAATAAACGGCCCAATCTCCTCTACGCCAAGTTTTTTAGCAATAATTTTCTTGTCTTTATCAAGAATATATATTGTAGGGGTAGACTGCACATTATAGTAATAATCAAAATGGGAGCTTCTTGTAGGATCCCAGCCGTTTATCCATGTAATCTTATTATCTTCTATATATTTTGTCCATTTAGCCTTTTCTGATGTCGTGCAGACTGCAAACACTTCAACACTATAATCCTTTGGCTTGTCATAATAAGCCTTAAGTTTTGGTGTTGCTTCCTTGCAATGTCCGCAATCCGGTTCCCAGAAATACAGTATGGTGAAATCCTTATTTACATCATACAATGAAACGAAAATGCCGGCATAGGAATCCATTACCATGTTTTCCGCTTTTTTCCCTATCAGATTGGGCCTGATGAGGTCAATCTGTTTGCGCAAGTCGTTTTTAAATTCCTTTGTCACCCAGTCAGCCTTTCCTGAAAGGTAAATGTCATCTGCAAGTTTGACCATTACAGCGTCCTGCCCCATTATTTCACTTTCCCTGAAATGATTAAAAAGATAGACTGCAACAAATTGGAAAATTTTATAATCACCACTGCACTTCTGAATTAGTTTGTCGATCTCCTTATTAATAGAGTCAGGAGCCTGAATCAGTACGTTTGTAAAAAATGCATCAAGCCGTGCATATAATATAGGTGTGCGAAGTAACCTTTCATCTGTAAAGTCAATATTATCAAAAAAATGATTCTTATTGTACAGATAATTTCTTATCCAGCGCACGGAATCGGGGTTTGTGTATCCTATAGTAGAAAACTCCGGAACTTCAACAGGCAGTAATGCCTTGACAAGAACAGAAAGAAGATTTCCATTATTTTCTTTAATAACGCTCTTAAGATATGTTTTCATGCTTTCTTCCTGACTCTTCTGTATTGGTTCAAGAATTTTCAGAGAGTCGGCGTTTTGCCTGTTGTTCTGAACTCTTTTAGAGATGGCAGAAGAACGTTGCTGCATTTTTACCCAGTTTTTCTGGTAATCGAGGAAGGCGGAGTTTTCATCAGACCCCTTAAACTTTAATGTATTAAAAAAATCCTTATAAGTACAGCTGACTGCAAATCGCTGGTTTGCCGACATCAGCATTTCAAAATATTTCCTTCCCGGAAGCACTATCATATAAATTCCCTGAGGAAGAGCTTCCCTTCCGTGGACAATTGCATGGCCGGCGCTGTTGAGCTGTATAGTATCCTTAATATATTGTTTATCACCCAGATGGTATGCAAGATAAACTGTTGAATCGGGAAGATCGTTGATGGTTAAGTCAATTTCATATCCATTCGGCAATTGTCCATATGATACTCCTGTCTGTAATAGGATATAAAAAAGAAAAATATACTTTCTCATTATAAATACAATTTCATAAGACTTCTGCAAAATTAGTATATGCAATTTCTTTGCCAAAGAATGGCGGACAAATATTAAGAAAATATATTGTACATTTGATACAATAAGCGTATATTAAAATGAAGATTTCCCTGCTGATTCCCGTTCTTGATTATGATATTATTGCTCTTGTTCACAGCATGAAAGATGCTATGAACAAAGTCCCTGAGTTCCATGAAATTCTCATCGGAGATGATGGTTCTACGCCAGAGTACAGCGAAAAATATCATTCGCTTGAAACCACCAATGTAAGGGTCATATCATCGGGTAAGAATATCGGAAGAGCAGCAATCAGAAATAAACTTGCCCTTGAAGCTCAGGGTGACTTCCTTCTTTTTATAGATGCCGACGTTATGATGCAGGGAACAGCTGAAGCATATATCCTGAAATGGCTGCCATATTTGAATTCATCACGGGTTATATGCGGAGGAATACTCTATCACGACAGTCCTCCGGGTGATCCGGATAAATTGCTGAGATGGAAATATGGCAAATGGCGCGAACAGAAGAGTGCGGCTGAACGAAACAAGCATCCTCATGCAGGATTTTCAACATTCAATGTTATGATCGAGAGATCCGTATTTTCTAAAATACGCTTTAATGAGGAGCTGAAACAATATGGTCATGAAGATACATTACTTGGCTATCAACTGAAAAAGGCAGGAATAGGTATTTTGCATATTGATAATGGACTCATGCATGAAGGACTCGAATCGAATAGCGAGTATCTCAAAAAGACCCGACTGGGAATTGAAAATCTGAGCAAGCTTTATGATAAAGTAACGGATAAAAGAGCCTTCTCTGAGACGGTGCTTCTGCTTAAAATATATAATAAGCTAAAGTACTTTGGAGTCACCAGGATTCTTGCGGCAATATTTATTAAGTACAGGGACCGAATGGAAATCAGGCTCGATTCCAGCAAAATCTCTCTTTTTCTGTTTGGTATCTATAAGATGAGTATGTTCAGCACATACCGCGAAATTCACAGGAGACGGAATATCCTTCCGATATTTTAACGAAGTCACTGTTGTTGATACGAATGGTGTTCGGGATTAGTCGAACGGTATTATTCGCAGAACCTGTTCTTAAAAACAACTTTCCTGATATTGAGGTGATTACAGGTCAACTCTCATAAGATCCATATTGTTGTCGAATCGTTTTGTTGCTTTTAGTACAAAATCAAACTTGCTGACCATTGTACATAAAAAAAAGTCGGTAGGAGGAGAGAAATCAATATTTAAAGGATTAAAAAAGCGGCTTCCGGAGCTGTTCTGAAGATCAGCGATTTCATTTTCAAAATTGTTGGTTATATTCTTTAGTTTGGCTTCAATCATCCTTGCACACAAGAGGTCCTCTTCAGCAGAAATTGTAGCGCGGTATCCCATCGCCACCAATGATACCTCCGTTGGTTCTAACGATTTAATATATTTTACAATTGCATCGGCATTTACAAAGCTTCCTGTAAGAATTAAATCGGCATTTATGGCATTAATAAGTCCCTGAGTCCCTGCTGTAGTGGTATGGATAATGGTCTTACCCGACAGATCTGACTTAATTATTTCTGTCGGGCTGTTTCCAAAGTCAAACCCTTCAATTTTTTTCTCATCTCTTTCACCAACCAGCACCGAATTCTTATATTTCTCCTTTAAAAGAAACGCTTCGGAAACCTCTGCTGTAGCAATTATCCTGGATGCGCCGGCATCAGAGGCATAACAGGCTACTGAAAATGCCCTGAATACATCAATTATCACGGCAATTCCGCTTGCTTTACGGGCTCCTTCAACAAATTCGAGTATATTGACTTTCATTAATCTTTATTTTTAGTGAAAATAGTAATTTTTTTTACTTTGCCTCAATTTTTAGCATCAGGTATTTTGTATATTTGATCTTGTTCATTAAAATAACTTATTGATATTAACCCAAATGTAATGCTATGGTAAATCCAGTTTCCTGGACGCTTGACCGGATAAAAAAGCTGAATGATACAATCTGGCATACCTCGCTATCAGATCTGTCACGAGGGAAATCATTTGTTTTCAAGCAATTAAGGATATTCATTCTTGCTGTACGTGGTTTTAACAATGATAAGGCTCAACTCCGGGCCTCGGCCCTGACATTTTATTCTCTTTTATCAGTTATACCTGTAGCCGCCATTGCATTTGCTATAGCAAAGGGATTTGGCCTTGATCAGAAACTTACACAACTTATTATAGATAAATTCCAGTCGGAACAGGAGGTATTGAAGTGGCTTTTACAGAATGCCTCCAGTGCACTGGAGAAAACAAGCGGAGGTTATATGGCCGGAGTAGGAGTGATCATCCTTTTCTGGTCAGTTATGTCATTGCTCAATCATATAGAAAGTTCATTTAATCATATTTGGCAGATAAGGATGTCGCGACCATGGTACAGGAAATTTACTGATTATCTCACCATAATGCTTATCGCGCCTGTGTTCATTATAGTATCGAGTGGCCTTACCGGCTACAATATTGCTCAGCTTCCCGCAGATATCGCAACTGCACCTGTAGTTGATTTTTTTAAGCCCGTTATTAGCTTCCTGGTCAAGTTTGCTCCTTATTTTCTTACCTGGGTTACACTAACCGTGTTATTTATTATAATGCCGAATGCAAAAGTTAAGGTTATTCCGGCAGCAATTGCGGGAGTTATAGCAGGTACAATACTTCAGGGTATTCAATTTCTGTATCTCGATCTGCAGTTCGGTATAACAAAGCTGTCATACATTTATGGAAGCTTTGCAGCAGTTCCGTTATTTATTATCTGGTTGCAGAGTAGCTGGAGTGTCGTCCTGCTTGGGGCGGAAATATCATTTGCAAATCAGAATATCTCGCGATATGAGATGGAATCGGAAGCTTTAAACATAAGCAACTTTCAGAAACGCGCTCTTATCCTGATGATTATGCATATGATTATACGTAATTTTTCACTTGGAGAAAGGCCAATAAGCGCTGAATATATAGCTGCAAATCTCAAAATTCCTGTGCGCCTGGCGCGTGATATACTACAGGATCTAAGCAGCGCCAATCTGGTGTCAGTGATACGTGAAAACGGCCAGATAGAGAGGCTGTACCAGCCGGCTCTCGATATTAACAGACTTACTGTAAGTTATGTTTTTTCACGTCTTGACAAACAGGGTATAGAGCAGATAATGGTAGTCAGGAATAAAGATTATGAAAAAATAATTTCAATGCTTGAGAAATTTGAGAAAATGATTGCCAAATCAGATTCTAATATCCTGATAAAAGATCTTTAAAAAATTTGACCTAATATGATTCTACAAAGTCAATAAAGTCGGTGTATGATTTCCATTCATTGAACAGATAGTGCGGTAGCTGAAGAACAATGGTTTTTGTATTTTTCTCTTTTTCCCAATATCCTTCAAGATTCTTTGAAGGGAAAACACGGTCTTTTTCGCTTGTTATTGCATAATCCCATCTGAATCGGGATTCCTTTTGCTCCATAATTCTGTTGTATAACCAGCGAAGCTCATCATGCAATGATTTAAGAGATCTGTGAGGAATTCTGTCGATATTTGATTCGTATGATTTTTTATCACCGAACATCCTTAAATAAAACTTTTCAATATTTTCTTCAGTAATGTTGTTCAAAGTGCCTTCAAAAACATTAAGCGGTATCCCATACAAATCATCAGCAGGAACAGGACTACCATTTACTGCAATTGTAACATCAGGTTTAATACCCGTCTTTGGTGAAAGGTACTCGGCGGCCCATACACCCAACGACCAGCCTATAAGAGTTATTTTTTCGTATGTTTTGATTTCGGGAAGGACAAGAGCTTCATCAGCTGAATAATTATAGAAAAGAATAAAATCAAAATCATCATTGCATAGAGGAGTGAAGACATTTTCATCTGTCCCCCAGCCACCATACAATACAACGAGATGAGTATTTTTATCCCTTCTTCTGATATAGGTCTTCATTACTCTAATCAGCTATTGAAAAAGCCTGTTTTTCCCCATTTTGAACAGAAACAAATATAGTCTATTAATTTATGAGTGCCGCTTATATTTTATTAACACTGTATGACATAATAAAGCGCTAAAAAGATCCTTAAGGTTTATAGATGGATCCTGAAGAAAGCTGTGGGTTAAAAAGAAAAAAAGAGGAGAAAGGGTAATTGTGAAAACCAGGAGCGGGCTTTATTAATGAGATAATTCCCGTGTCTACTGTCTGATAAAAGGATGGAACCATGGTTAGCTGGCGCTATACCTCAGGTCCCTGATGTGAAAGTCAATGTCTGCAATACAATCCTGTTGATTTTCACTCCTTACCCTTGCTCATCTCCTCTTAATACCAATAGCATGAGCTTGGAACAAATTTAGATAAATTTTTTGATTAATTCAAAATAAACTAAAAAAAATATGTTATTGAATATAAATAAATGTTAAAATTTTGTCTAAATTTATAGTATTCCACAATATCGTGTGATTGCCCATGGTTGCTGAACTAGAGAAAATATTATATGATGACGGCGGCGGATTTCGGGCTGCTTACATCAATGACACCGGCGGATTATGGCATTTCCATCCTGAGTATGAGCTTGTTTTAAATATTAAAAGCAACGGAACCAGAATAGTGGGTGACAGTGTTGAACTGTTTGATATATATGATATGGTCCTGATTGCAGGTAATATTCCGCATTGCTGGAACTACTATAAGCAAAACAATTCCCTTCCCGAAAATCATGGCATTGTAGTTAATTTTAAAATTGACTCTATCGGGGAAGCTTTGTTATCGCAACATGAATTTCATTGTCTGAAACAGCTGCTTATGGATGCTGACAGAGGAATCGTTTTTTCGGATGAAGATTCAAGGTCAGCTGAAAAGTTTCTGAAACAGATGGTTGAAAATAAAGGCATTGATAAAATGATAGATTTTTTCAATGTTATTAAGATCCTCTGTTCCTCAGAAAAACGTGCTTCCCTGTGTTCTGAGAATTATAAACTTGCATTCGATGAGAGGGGAAATAAGAGAATGTCTGACGTATATACCTATATAAGAGAAAACTACTTTAAAGACATTCCTCTTGCAAAAATCGCAAAAGTAGCAAAGATGAGTCCTTTTGCATTCAGCAAATATTTCAAAAAGAACTGTGGTGCAGGGTTTATTGAATATCTCAGACGGGTAAGAACAAATAAAGCATGCTATTTACTGAGGGAAACTGAATATTCTGTACATGATATTGCAATGGAATGCGGATTTGCAAGCATTTCAAACTTCAATAAACAATTCCGTCAATCTGAAGGAAAATCTCCACGAGATTTCAGAGCTCAGTTCAGGTAGAATCCATTACTTGTTTTAATTTTACATCCTAAATCTTAAATCATTATGTCTATGACATTGCTTGAGAAGATACTTGCATCTCATTCAAAATACGAGGTTGTTCACCCTGGTGAAATCGTCGATATTGAAATAGATACAAGGGTTGCCCGTGACTTTGGAGGAGCGAACGTCGTCAAAAACCTCAATGATTACGGTCTGGCGATAAATGATCCTGATAAAACCTTTTTTACATTTGACTGCAACCCGACCGGTTCCGACCAGAAATACGCTGTTAATCAGCATATATGCCGTCTTTTTGCACGTGATCATGGAATTCAGGTATACGATATTGATGCCGGAATAGGTACTCATATCCTTATAGAGAAAGGATATATTACACCCGGTTCGACAGCCGTTTCTACCGATTCCCATGCAAACATTCTAGGTGCAATCGGAGCTTTCGGTCAGGGAATGGGAGATATGGACATAGCAGCTGCTTGGCATGATGGGAAGGTGTGGTTTAAGATACCACCATCCGTTAAAATTAATCTTGAAGGAAAAATTCCTGAAAATGTAAGTTCAAAGGACATAATTTTGAACCTTTTAAAAATTTTTGGAGCAAATTCACTTCTTGGATATTCTATTGAGATGTATGGCTCCTGTGTTGATGATCTAGATATTGACGACAGGATTACAATCTCTTCCATGGCAACTGAAATGGGTGCAATAATTATCCTTTTTCCACCCTCAGAAAAGGTAATTGACTACTGTTCAGACAAGTCGAAAAACACATTTGTTGCAGTTTTTGCTGATCCTGATGCCATTTACGAGAAAGAATTCACAATTGATGTCGCCACTTTTTACCCAATGGTCTCTCTTCCCGGGGAACCACACAATACTGTAAATCTTTCAGAAGTTGCAGGAACAAAAATCGATTCGGTATTTATTGGAAGTTGTACTAACGGAAGAATGAAGGACATGAATAGTATAGCATCTATCCTCAGAAACCGTAAGATTGCTCCCGGAATAGTTCTGAAAATAGTTCCTGCGACCGATGAGATTTGGACCCATTGTCTTGAAGAAGGTCTGATCACTATTTTCAAGGAAGCCGGAGCTCTTGTTTCGAACCCGGGCTGCGCAGGCTGTGCTGCCGGTCAGGTAGGACAAAACGGCCCTGGTGAAATTACGATAAGTACTGGAAACAGAAATTTTCCCGGTAAACAGGGAAAGGGGAGCGTTTACCTTGCATCTCCTGCAGTAGCAGCAGCATCCGCAATAGCTGGGTATATTACCACTCCTGATCAGATTCCTGACATACCAATGCTTTTTTCAAGAAGAGACAGTCAAAAAATATCAGAGAAAAAAATCATAACGAGATCCCTGGTCGAAAAGAGATCCGAAATTGAAGGGAAAATCTGGTTTATCCCGAGAGATAACATTGACACAGACATGATCTTTCATAACAGGTATCTTGCAATTACTGATCCTGAAGAAATGGGACAGTATACTTTTGATAATCTGAAAGGATTTGAAGATTTTTCAAAAAAAGCTAAACCCGGGGATATTATCATGACCGGAAAAAATTTCGGATGCGGCAGTTCACGGCAACAGGCAGTTGACTGTTTCGCGTCTCTGGGCATTCAACTCATTATAGCAGAATCATTTGGAGCTATATACGAAAGAAATGCCATTAATGCAGCATTCCCGATACTCACCTGTAAGGATCTTTCCCGGCTTGAAATTAGGGACAGAGATAATATAAAGGTCAATTTATTAACAGGACAAATTGAGAACGATCGTACTAAAGTTGTTTTAAAGGCTGAACCATTTTCAGATGTTCAGTACGAAGTCTATCTGAAAGGAGGCTTACTTGGTGCTTAATTGTTCAAATAAATTTCTACTTAATGCGTTATCTGTATAGCAATTACCGTGGTACCTTAATACAATAACACCGTAACACCGTAACACCATAACACCGTAGTACCATAATACCATTTTCTATGAAGTCTCAGACATTTGCAGAAAAAATATTTAAAGCTCCGGCAGGCTCGATAGTATTTGCGCGGCCCGATATTATTCTGACCCACGATAATACATCAAGTATCTATAAGACCTTTCAAAAGATGGGGGGAGATAAAGTTGCTGATCCTCAGCAAATGCTTGTGGTTCTTGATCATAATGCGCCTCCGGCTGATGCAAAACTTGCAACGCAGTACCAGGATATACGCAATATTGTTGCAGCGCAGGGGATCAGGAAATTTTATGATTCAGGCAAAGGTATTTGCCACCAGTTAATGTCAAACCATGCCAAACCGGGAATGCTGATCGTTGGAAGTGACAGTCATACTTCAACTGCTGGAGCTTTTAATTCGTTCGCAGCAGGCATTGATCGTACCGAATCAGCCGGGATATGGAAGAGAGGTGAGACCTGGTTCCGCGTTCCTGAATCTATAAAAATTACTTTATCCGGAAAGCTTAAGGAGAATGTTTATGCAAAGGATCTTGCACTATGGATAATCGGAATGATAGGATCGGATGGAGCAAATTATATGTCAATTGAATATCATGGCGATGGTGTAAAAACATTGGGAATATCCGACAGAATGACAATTGCCAATCTTGCTTCAGAGATGGGAGCCAAAAATGCCGTATTTCCGGCCGATGAAGTTCTCGATAATTTTTATGGCAAAAAAACAGCTGGAATTTGGGCTGAGGACGGTGCAAAATATTTCAGCGAAATTGATATTGATCTGGATGACGTATTCCCGGTTGTTGCCGCTCCGCATAATGTTGATAACATCAAAGCCTTATCTGACGTCAACGAAGTTATTGTTAATGAGGGTCTTATCGGAACATGCACAAACGGAAGGATAGAAGATTTAAGAATTGCGGCAGACATCCTGAAAGGTAAAACTATTAAAGACGGATTTCAACTAAATGTTATCCCTGCATCAAGAATAATATTTATGCAGGCAATTGAAGAGGGTTTAATTACAATATTCCTTAAATCGGGTGCAAATGTTCTTACCCCTTCCTGCGGTGCCTGTCTGGGAACAGGGCAGGGGATCCCTGCAAACGGACATACAGTGATTTCAACTGCAAACAGGAATTTTTCAGGAAGGATGGGAAATAAAGAATCAAATATTTTTCTGGCATCTCCGGCTACAGTTGCGAATTCAGCAATAAATGGGTTTATAACAGATCCAAGGATAAGACCGGGGAAAGAAAAATTCCCTTATAAAGTACAGCAAAGCAAAACTTATGAGATTAAGCCAGGTGAAAATCGCAGAATAAATTCGGTCTGGAATTACTCTGATGTCGATAATCTGAATACTGATCAGATGTTTGCCGGGAAACATACCTATAATGTATTAAGCTCTGATCCTGCTTCAATAATGCCACTGCTTTTTGAAGACTTCGACAAAGCATTTGTAAAAAATGCGAAGGAAGGCGACATAATAATAGCGGGAGATAATTTTGGTTGTGGCAGTTCAAGGGAACATCCATCTGTCGGGTTATCGTACATGGGCATAAAGGCTATAATTGTCAAATCAGTAAACAGGATATTTTATCGTTCATCCATCAATCAGGGTTTATTGCTTATTGTTCATAAAGAAGCAGTTGAAGCTTATAAAGCAGGTGATCAGGTCAGCATAAATTTCAATAAAGGTGAGATAATTGTCAGGATCAGAAGTATTTTCATTTGAGCCTCTGCCGGATAAGCTGCAACAGATAATTGAAAAGAAGGGGCTGGTGAATTTTATGAAAGCAATTTAAAGGCGTAAAGGTAGCATATACGCGTATGGACTGTACAAAAAAAGAGTCAGGTTTTTCTGACTCTAAATTGATGTGATTCCGGAGCGACTCGAACGCTCGACCCACAGCTTAGAAGGCTGTTGCTCTATCCAACTGAGCTACGGAACCAATTTCGGCTGCAAAAATACATTTTTTTTCAGTTTATGCAACTGTATTTTTACTAGACTCAGGTTAATTTTATAAATCGGAGACAAGAATCTAGCCGTTAGAACTTCATTTCTATTTCCTTGATTATTGAAATGATATCTTCCTCACCAAATTCCGGCTCAGCTTCCTTAAATGTTTTATAAGCTGTTTCACCCAAAGGCGTACTTAATCCACTTTCATGGGCAAGACGCAGATCTTTGACAATATGTTTTAACGCAAAAGCAGCCTCGAAACGGTTTTGTAGTATTGCATCTCCCTTTATTTTTAAATAGGCGCTGCTCATAGCACCATTGTTAATAATATTCAGAAAATCCTGTGTCTCAATGCCATTGTTGTGGGCAAAGATCACGCTTTCTGAAAGGCCCTGGCTAATAATTCCAAGCAAAGTATTAACTGCAAGCTTGGCAACATTTCCTGCTCCGGTATCACCAACTCTGATTGATAATTTTCCGAGATAATCTAATATTGGCTTAACTTTATTAAAGATCTCTTCCTCGCCACCTGCCATTATCACCAACTCTCCGCTCTCAGCCTGTTTCACACTCCCGGAAACGGGTGCATCTATGTAGTGCATCAATCTCTCCTTGCATTGGGCTGCCATCTTCATGCTTATCCCGGGTGATATAGTGCTCATATTAACAACAATCTTCCCTGCGCTTCCTGCACTTAATAACCCCTGTTTTCCAATGAAGATATCTCTTACTGCATGGTCGTCAGATACCATAAGAATAATTATGTCAGCATTGCTTATCACTTCTGCAGGCGAGTTGACAGAGACAGCGCCAGCGGAAACAAGAATCTCATCTTTACCGGTTGTACGATTGAATACAGTTACCGGATAACCTGCTTTCAGCAGTCTTAACGACATAGGGATTCCCATTCGTCCAAGTCCTATCCAGCCAATATTTTTTGTCATATGTTTTAATATTTGCTACAAATACACTAACCGAACTTTTCTTTTTATGTTTAAGTTTAAGGGGAAAGTTTAAAGCTTGAAGATTTATCAATATCCGATCAGCGATAAAAAACCATTGCCAAAAAATTGTATAACCGGTAAAATAGGGAAGACATTGATTTTTGTTACGAAGCTGATAACGATCAACCCGAATAAAAGAAATGATCCATATTTATACAAACCGTTGTAGAGATTTGGATACTTTTTGAATCGCGACAACAGGAGATGCGACCCATCAAGAGGAGGCAACGGAATAAGGTTGAAAACAAACAGCGCCCAGTTTATGAAAATTGCTGAACGAAAAACTTCAGATATTATCTGTCCTGAAAGCGCAGTGGGAAAAAGTACAAAGATTACCGAAAGAACCATTGCAATAATGGCATTTGATAAGGGCCCTGCCAATGCGATTTTTATAACATCCATTTTAGGGTTCTTCAGATTTTCTTCATTGAAATGAACAGGTTTAGCCCATCCGAAGCCAGCGAAAATCAGCATAATAAAACCAAGAGGGTCAATGTGTTTCAATGGGTTAAGAGTTATTCTTCCCTCATCCTTTGCAGTGGAATCGCCGCACATGTAAGCAACACGTGCATGACAATATTCATGCACGGTCAATCCAAGAATAATTCCTGGCAAAAATATTAATACCTGTGATAGATTAAAGTTTCCCATTCTGCCTTTTATTGACAGGCTGATAAAAATCAGCAGGAGTCAGGTGACACTTATTTATCATTTCTATTGCGTACTCAGCTCCTGCGAAATTAGAATCCATATTATTGGTGCCAACCGTGAATTTAACACCGGCCTTTTTTGCCCTCATAATAAACTTCTCAGATGGGATTTTGAACCTGTTATTTATTTCAATAGCTATATTATGGTCCTTTGCAGCTTTTATAACCCTGTCCATTCTTTCGTCTGTCCAGAAAGAGTCATATCTGTCGGCCATTTGAGCCGGCAAATAAGTAGGATTCACATACATGTTTATCGGCTCAGTGCTGAGGATTTTGACTATAGTATTAACTAGATAGTTCATAAAATCTTCCTCATTGTCGATCCATGTTTCAGTGGGTATCCAAATCCTGTTCCTTCTTCCTTTAGCATCCGTAAAGGTCATGGCATCGGTAAATACATAATCGAATTTGTTTATCGATTCCTTTGAAAAGTTGTTAAGCCATTCTCTTCCTTCGGCCTGCATGCCAATGAGGAACTGGGGATAATTCTTCAGAGAATTTATTACCGAGTCAATCTGACTGTCGCTATGAACCGGGAAGCCGATTCCGACATTTGTTACCAAACCGTACTTTATATTTTCAGCTTTGGATTTTTTTACGGCATCTTCAATAGTAAAACCTCCCTTGCAGTGAATATGAAGGTCGGTAAGAGGGAAGGGCGCCGTCTGGCCATTCGACAATGTGAATGATAAAAAACTCATGACTAAAATCGCTAATCTTTTCATCTCATTATAATATTAATTGACATAATTCTTGTAAAAGTTCGTAAAGCTAACAAAAAAGGCGCTTGGATCAGATTAGCTGTGTCTCTTTTATTTCTGAGAAAAATCTCTTACGTTTACAAAAAGGTGAAACTAATAGAATAGTTCCTTTGTGTACCTTTGTGGTAAAATAAATCCAAACCACAAAGGGACGCTAAGGTATCACAAAGGATCACAAAGTGTTATAATAACGTTCTCCAATGAAACGGATCTTACTTATTTGTCTTATTATCTCTTTTGTATCATTCCCCAGGGCTTTGTCGCAGCAATCAAATGACACTATTGCTTATTTAATTACATGCGGACCGGGTACTGAAACATATTCGATTTATGGTCACAGTGCATTACGAATTGCAATACCTGAAAAAAAATCGGATGTAATTTACAACTGGGGGGTTTTTGATTATAACACAAAGAATTTTGCCTGGAAATTTGCCAAAGGGCGGCTCGATTATATGCTTGATACTGAAACAACAAAGAGTTTTCTTCAAAGTTATTTCTTTGAGCAGCGATATGTTTATTCCCAGCGCATCAATCTTAATTCAAAAGAGTTACGTAAGCTGACAGACCTCGTCAATGAAAATCTTCGCCCTGAAAACATAAAGTACAGGTATGACTTTTTTTATGATGATTGTTCTACAAGAATAAGAGATCTTCTTGAAAAATCAATTGGGGATAAACTTAATTATCCGCCAGCTGAAAGTGGCAAGGTTCCTACATTCAGACAAATGGTGGCAAAATATCAGGATCCGTATCCCTGGTTGAAATTTGGTGTGGATCTGATCATGGGCTCAACGAGTGATAAAAAAGCTCATTTCAGGGATCAGATGTTTCTTCCAATTGATATGAAGGATGGATTATCAAAGACAGTCATACAAAGGGATGATAAAAGGATTCCGTTACTTCAGAATCCGGAGATATTGCTTGATTTTAACACTCCTTCAGTCAGACAAAAATTTCTGGTTTCGCCGCCTTTTGTTTTTACTCTCTTAATCATCCTTATACTGATTCTTGCAGCCATTATAAAAAACAGTAAAATAATCAGAGCTATCGATATTATTATTTTTTCTGTTTTTTCAATCCTTTCAGTTCTGATGATATTCTTTAATTTTTTTACCGATCACGAGCAAATGAAGTGGAATCTGAATATACTATGGTTGAATCCTTTCATTATAGTCTGTTTATTAATGCTTATATTAAATAAACCTGGTGAAATCTGGTTTAGAATGTCGTTTTACATATCGGCAATATTTCTTGTTATTAATTTTGTCCTTCCTCAGGAATTCAACATCGCATTCCTTCTTCTCGATATTATTATAATTATTAGGAGTTCGGTCAGATCAAATTTCGAATGGAATCCGCTTTCGGTCGGAGAATAAAAAAAACATAACCTTCAAAGTTTTGTTGAAGATGTCCTTTTAAAGGACTCAAAGCGAGCGCAAAGTACGCAAAGTTAAAACTTTATTGTTCAGTGTCTTTGCGACCTCTGCGTAAATTCTTTGAGATCTTTACTTTTGACTTTTTCAACGTCATAATCAAAAGAATCATGCCCATAGGTATCAAATGTTAAGATTTTAACGAATTTTTAACACTCCTTAACAAGAACTTAAAAAATCTTGGCTTTCTTTTGTAAACCCGAATTTCAGGCAGAAATTAGGTATGGTTTAATGGTACTCAATTTATTATATTTGCTACGAAAAATTTTTAAGCTATGGAGCAGACAGCCGATATCAGAGTTTTAAATGAAAAAATTGAAAAGGAGAGTTCCTTCGTCGACATTGTCCGGATGGAGATGAACAAAGTCATCATCGGGCAAAAACATCTTACCGACAGTCTTATGATCGGGCTTCTTGCCAATGGTCATATCCTGCTTGAGGGAGTTCCCGGACTGGCAAAGACTCTCGCAATTAAATCACTGGCCTCAATTATCGACGCAAAATTCAGCCGGATTCAGTTTACCCCCGACTTGTTGCCTGCGGACCTCATTGGTACAATGATTTACAGTCAGAAAAAAGAAGAATTTATCGTCAAGAAAGGTCCGGTTTTTGCAAATTTTATTCTTGCGGACGAAATTAACAGATCGCCGGCTAAAGTTCAGAGCGCCTTGCTTGAAGCAATGCAGGAAAGACAGATAACGATCGGTGAGAATACATTTAAGCTTGATGAACCGTTTCTGGTACTTGCTACACAGAATCCGATAGAACAGGAAGGAACCTATCCATTGCCGGAAGCGCAGATTGACAGGTTCATGATGAAAGTTCTCATTGATTATCCTGCAATTGAGGAAGAAAAAATGATAATCAGGGAAAACCTGGCTAAAGAATTTCCAAAGGCAAATACAGTTTTAAAAACTGAAGATATTATCAGGGCAAGGAACGTTGTACGCGAAGTTTATATGGATGAGAAAATTGAAAATTATATTCTTAATATAGTTTTTGCCAGTCGTAATCCGGAAAGGTATGGCCTCCCTGCATTTAAAAACATGATTTCATATGGCGCATCTCCAAGAGCATCAATAAATCTGTCGCTTGCGGCAAAAGCATTCGCATTCATTAAGAGAAGAGGTTATGTCATTCCTGAAGATATCAGAACAATATGTCACGACGTAATGCGGCACAGAATTGGTCTAACATATGAAGCTGAAGCTGAGAATATTAATCAGGATCATATTATATCCGAAATTCTTAATGTTGTTGAAGTTCCCTAGCGCCGCATGAAAATTACCTCAATTTCTGCATTATTGCTTTTTATATGCATTCATATTCAGGGTCAGAACCTTATTGGTTTTAATCAGAAGGAAATACGGGAATATATGAAGGTAAATTGTGTTGAAATGAATTATAATAATGTCGTAAATGATAAGTTCAGTTATCTTAAATATTCAGATAATCAGGATAATCAAACATTGCTTTTCTTTCTTGATCCTGATTCTGTTTGCAAGAATATGAAAATAATTTGCGACAAGGGACTCAAACCCCAAAAAATCAAGGAATTCAATACATTGTATGTAAAGAGCGGAGAGAATGAATGGACAGAAAAAAAAGACGGGAAGGAATTTATAATACAGGTTGCAGACGAAAAATGGTCATTTATTGTAACTATTGAACAAAAAAAATAAATTGAAAAGTGGAAGCGACTGAATTGTTAAAAAAGGTCCGCCGGATTGAAATAAAAACAAGAGGATTGAGCAGGCATATTTTTGCAGGCGAATATCACAGTGCTTTTAAAGGACGCGGTATTGCATTCAGTGAAGTACGTGAATACCAGTATGGAGATGACATCAGAAGTATAGACTGGAATGTTACTGCGCGTTTCAATCATCCATATGTAAAAATATTTGAAGAGGAACGGGAATTGACCGTTATGCTGCTGATTGATGTCAGCGGATCGGGTGATTTTGGTACAAAAGTCAGTTATAAAAAGGATATAATGACTGAAGTGGCGGCTGTTCTTTCATTCTCTGCAATCTATAATAATGACAAGATCGGTGTGATCTTTTTTTCGGATAAAGTTGAAAAATTCATTCCGCCACTTAAGGGCAGAAAGCATATTCTCAGAATAATAAGGGAACTGCTTGACTTTACTCCGACAAGCAGGAAAACTAATCTGGATGAACCTTTGCGATTCCTCACAAATGCAATAAAGAAGAGATGTACAACTTTTATTATATCTGATTTTATTGTTCCCGGCTTTGAAGAAGCGCTTCGGATTGCATCCAATAAGCATGATATTGTTGCTTTAAAAGTATATGACCCATTTGAACAGAGTATACCTGACATCGGGTTGATCAAGATATCAGACGCAGAAACAGGAGAGGAAAAATGGATTGACACATCGTCGTCAGCAACACGGCGGGTATACGAAAAATGGTGGGTCAATCATATCGAGACTATCAAAAATATTTTCAAAAGATGCGGAGTGGATTCAGCAGAATTAAGAACCGATCTTGATTATGTTAAACCGCTGATTATGTTGTTTGAGAAAAGGTGAGTACTATGAAGAAGTTGTTTTTTTCGATATTCCTTTTGCATATAATCGCTTCTGCTTATAGCCAGAATGTGAATATTACTTCAGCTTTTGACTCTGCAAGAATTTATATCGGTGATCAGATAAAGTTTACGGTCACTTATGAAAAACCATCCAATCTTAACCTTACACTGCCTGTCTTAAAGGATACTCTCTGTAAGAATATTGAGATATTATCGGGTCCTCACATTGACAGTTCAGTTACGCAAAACGGAAGGATAAGAATAATTCAAAAATACCTTGTAACATCCTTTGATTCAGGACATTATAGAGTAAAGCCTATATATGCAGAGACAAAGAGCGCTGAAGGACTTAAGAGATTCTATTCTGATTATTCTTCACTCCGGGTAATGAGGGTAAAAATTGCTCCTCCTGATTCAACTGCTAAAATATTTGATATAGTAAGTCCATATAAAGCTCCGTTGACAATGGGAGAGGTTTTGCCATGGTTGCTGATATTAATTATTGCAGGCATTATAATTTGGGCAGCAGTAATCTATATCAGAAAATTAAAGAAAGCTGCTCCGGGTTTTGAGCCATATATACCACCTGACCCGGCCCATGTTATTGCATTCAGAGAATTGGAGATTCTTAAAAATGAAGAGTTCTGGCAGAAAGGTGAAGTCAAAAAATATTATACAAGACTGACAGAAATATTACGTCAATATCTTGAAAACAGGTACAGGGTGTTTTCACTTGAACTGACAACAAGTGAGACTCTTGATGCACTTTTAAAAACTGGGTTTAAGAAAAACGGGTCATTTGATGAGTTGAAGTCTGTGCTTACAGGCGCTGACCTCGTGAAATTTGCTAAATATAAACCTGAACCTTCTGAAAATGTAGCGCATTATCTGAGTTCATGGAACTTTGTGGAATTGACAAAGGAAAAAGAAAGTGTTCCTCAATTGGTTGAAGAACCTCAAAGAAAGGAGGGCAACCCATGAATGGAATAAAATTTGCACAGCCTTTATTTCTATATCTGTTGATCATAATTCCGGTTATGATCGCCTTTTATGTGCTTAAACAGCAGAAAGTAACAGCTTCAATGAGAATGCCGGGGCTGCAATCTTTTAGTCAGACTGGTACCACATTCAGACATTATCTGAGACACATCCTTTTTGCTGTACGGGCTATTGCGATAGGTCTTTTGATTATAGCTCTGGCACGTCCTCAGAAATCCGACAAATTCCAGAATGTGTCTACTGAGGGAATTGATATCGTGTTAGCACAGGATATTTCGGGCAGTATGTTAGCCCGCGATTTCAAACCCGACAGACTTGAAGCTGCCAAAAATATTGCAACTGAATTTATTTCCGGCAGACCATACGACAGGATCGGCCTTGTTGTATTCAGCGGTGAATCATTCACTCAGTGCCCGCTTACAACCGATCATGCTGTTCTGATCAATCTGCTTCGTGAAATTCAGAGCGGAATGATTGAAGATGGAACAGCAATAGGGATGGGGCTTGCCACAGCTGTTAACAGGATAAAAGATTCACAGGCTAAAAGCAAAGTTATAATTCTTCTTACCGATGGAGTAAATAACAGGGGTGAAATAGCTCCTGCTACTGCTGCTGAAATTGCAAAAACATTTGGTATCAGAGTATATACAATAGGTGTGGGTACACAAGGTGTTGCCCCATATCCTGTTCAAACACCATATGGTCTTCAGTATCAGGATATGGCAGTTGAAATTGATGAAGGAATACTCCAGCAGATTGCCCAGACAACAGGAGGAAAATATTTCAGGGCAACAGATAATAATAGTCTGATTCAGATTTACAAGGAAATTGACAAGCTTGAAAAATCTAAAATAGATGTAAAACAGTTCACTAAGAAGGAAGAAAAATATCTTGTCCCTGCGCTGATTGCATTTTGCATGTTGCTGTTTGAGATATTAGCCAGGAATACTGTATTTAAAAACCTTATTTAAAAGAATATAGAAAAATGCAATTGTTCAGATTTGCAAACGCTGATTTCTTATACCTGTTGCTTCTGCTACCGGTACTGGTAGTTATATATATATTAAACAGAGTCAGAAGAAACAAAGCACTGCGCAAAGTTGGCGAAACTAACCTGGTAAATGGGCTTATTCCGGAAAGATCAAGATTCAGGCCTGCATTCAAGTTTATTCTTCAATTGATTGCAGTCTCTGCGGGCATAATCATGTTAGCGAGACCTCAGTTTGGTTCGAAAATTGAAGATGTTAAAAAACAAGGTGTGGAAGTAATAATTGCGCTTGATGTGAGTAATTCCATGTTAGCGGAAGATATTCAACCAAACAGACTGACAAGGGCAAAACAGGCCATTTCGAGATTAGTTGATAATCTTGACAATGACAAAATCGGATTAATAGTGTTTGCAGGCGACGCATATATACAAATCCCGGTTACGACAGATTATATTTCAGCAAAAATGTTTCTGTCGGCAATCACACCGGATATCGTTCCTAAACAGGGCACGGCAATCGGATCCGCAATCAGTCTGGGAATGAGATCTTTTACCCCCGGCGATGGGAAAAGCAAAGCTTTGATAATTATTACAGATGGAGAAAATCATGAGGATGATCCGGTAAAAGAAGCTGAAGAAGCTGCTAAAGCCGGAATTGTGATCCATACATTGGGTATTGGTTCTACTGAAGGCGTGCCCATTCCAATAATACGAAACGGCAGAAAGGATTTTCTTAAGGATGACAAAGGCAACACCGTAATTACAAAACTTGATGAAGACATCCTTAAAAAAATTGCGTTGGCTACAAATGGTAATTATGTCAGGGCAAGTAATTCAAACATAGGTCTCGATGAAATCTTTTCTGATATTAAAAAAATGAAGAAGCAGGATCTTCAAAGTACACAGTATACCGAGTATAATGATCAATATCAGGTATTTGCAGCGCTTATGCTGATAATCTTGCTTGTTGATTTTATTATTATGGAAAGAAAAAACAGGCGTTTGGCAAACATCAGGTTATTTAAATTTAAAATTTAATCTATTGTTTTATTAAATATGTACTATCAGGCTCATATAATAAAAAAAAGTCCAATGCTTAAAAGTGCTGTGTTTTGCCTATTTTTGATTGCATCTTTATCGGCTTATTCACAGACAGATAAAAAGTATATCAGAAAAGGCAACAGGGAATATGATAAAGATAAGTACTCTGAGTCAGAGATTTCTTATAGAAAAGCTATAGACGTCAATAAACAATCACCCGATGCTGTCTTTAATGTCGGTGATGCCCTTTATAAACAAAAAAAATTCGAAGATGCCGGCAAACAATTTACTGAGAGTGCAAATGAGACTGATAATAAGGTAAAGAAATCCGACAGTTACTATAATCTCGGAAATTCTTTGCTTGAAGCCAAAAAATATCAGGAAAGCATTGATGCATACAAAAATTCCCTCAAGCTCAATCCGCGGAACCCTGAAGCTAAATATAATCTGGCATATGCAGCAGATCAATTGAAAAAACAACAGGAACAACAGAAAGATAATAAACAGGGTAAGGATAAACAGGAAAATAAGAATAACGATAAAAATAAGGATCAGAATCAGAAAAATCAGAACGATAAAAATAAAGATAAGCAGAATAATCAGCAAAATGATCAGAGCAAAAACCAGAATCAACCGCAACAACAGCAGCAGAAACCGGAAATCTCGAAAGAAGATGCTCAGAGACTTTTGAATTCTCTGGCCAATGATGAGAAAAATGTTCAGGAAAAAGTAAAACTTGAAAAAGCTGCCAAAGCCAAGGTAAGAACCGAGAAAAACTGGTAATCTGAAATAATTAAAATGAAAAGGTCATTAATATATTATTTACTTCTACTGATTTCATTTTCAACAAAGGGTCAGGATGTCTTTGTGAAATCAGAATATCCTGCTGTTGTAAATGCCGGGGAACAATTCACAATTATGTGGACAGTGAACTCAGGCGGAGGTGAGTTTACGGCTCCTTCCTTCAGTGGATTTTATAAATTAATGGGACCGGAGACTTCCTACAGCTCAAGTACTCAGATAATAAACGGTAAGATGTCAAATGAAACCTCTTACTCTTATGTTTACTATTTACAGGCTGTGAAAGAAGGAAAATTTGTTCTTGCTCCGGCGACATTTATTTTGAAAGGCAAAACCTATTCATCAGATTCTATTCGCATTGAGGTAGTTGGAAGCACAGCTGCAAAGCAGGGCTCTTATGGAAATCAGGGGCATAATACAGTATCGGATAATACTGAAGTGGAATCTGCAGGAAAAGACATTTTTGTCAATCTTTCAGTTAACAGGAAGGAAATTTACATGGGGGAACCCATTGTAGCTACAGTTAAGCTTTATTCACGCGTTAATATTAGCGGAATAAATGAAATCAAATATCCCTCATTTAATAACCTCCTCAGATCAGATATTGAAACGCCGCCTTTAACGTCGCTTCATCAGGAAAACGTAAACGGGACAATCTATGGAACCGGAATTGTTCAGCAATTTCTTCTATATCCCCAGATCACCGGAGACATAACGATTGATCCGGTTCAGATATCAGTCCTGATACAAAAAAAGGTTAGGGGACAATCAGATCCATTCTTTGGTGACTTTTTCTCATCGTACCAGACAATCCCTAAAGAAATAATCAGCAAACCCGTAACTATAAAAGTAAAACCGCTCCCCGGTATAAAGCCTGCTGATTTCTCCGGCGTTGTCGGGAAAATGGATCTTAAAGCAACTTTGAACAAAGAATCTGTCAATGTTAATGATGCAGTTAATTTCAAAGTTATTCTTTCAGGCAACGGGAACCTGAAAATAGCTTCCGCACCGAATCTCAAATTGTCGCCCGATATTGAAGTATATGATCCAAAAGTTACGGATGAACTCAAAAACGGAATAAACGGGACAACAGGGCAGAAAACTTTTGAGTACTTATTGATTCCTCGTCATTATGGCGATTTCACTATTCCACCGATCACTTACACATACTTTAATATTGCCACCGGCAAGTACGAGAAATTGACTACTAATGAATTTCACATAAACGCTCACAAAGTAGATGGCCAGAATACGGGGACAACAGTTTATGGAGGCGTGTCGAAAGAGGATGTAAAATATCTTGGGAAAGATATCAGGTTTATAAAATCTGATCTGGGGAAACTTGAAAAAGCCGGCAATATAATTTTCTCGAAACAAGCTTTTTATAGCGCTTATGCATTTTCTTTCCTTGCATTTATTCTCATTTTGTTTTTACGAAGAGAGCATATAAAACGTAATTCTGATATATCACTAGTCAAAAACAGGAAAGCCGGAAAAGTTGCGATAAAAAGGCTGCATAGCGCATCTGCTTGTCTGAAAAATGAAGAAATTGACCAGTTTTATGATGAGATACTTAAGGCGATATGGGGATATTTGAGTGATAAACTGAGTATTCCCGTGTCTGATCTTACAAGAACCAATGCTGAAACTTCGCTTCGGGAATTCGGAATTGAAGAAGATGATATTAAAGAGCTATTTAAAATCCTCGATACCTGTGAATTTGCACGATTTGCTCCATCTTCATCTAACGCTGAAGCAACGTCAGTATACGATGATGCGACCAGATTTATTAAGTCGGTGGAAAACTTAATAGGCTAATAAATGAACACAAACATTCGGAATATATTGATTTTCTTAGTATTCATGGTATCCACCAGGATTTGTGAAGCCCAGGATACAAATAATGACAAGTTCTACCAGGGAGTAACATATTATACGGCTGGGAGCTACAGTGAAGCCCTCCAGGTCTGGAATGACATTTACAGAACAGGTTATCGTTCGGCAAATCTTGATTATAATATTGGGAATGCTTACTTTAAGCTTAACAATATTCCTTCGGCAATTCTCTTCTACGAAAGGGCATATCTTTTAAGTCCTGCAGATGAAAATATAAATTATAATCTTCAGGTTGCCAGGACCCTCATAGTTGACCGGTTCCAGGAAATCCCGCAATTATTTTTTGTGAAATGGTATAACTTCATTTCCCTCGTTTTGTCAACAAATACATGGGCCATAATAAGTATTACGACCTTCATATTGTTTCTGGCATTTCTGTCGCTATATATTTATTCGCCACGGCACAGAAATAAAGTATTCGGATTCTGGTTTGCACTATTATTTGTATTCATGTCTATGAGTTCATTATCTTTCACGATCAGAAATAAATCTCTAGTCTATAACAGTCACAAAGCAATAATAACTAGTCCCCTGGCAAATGGGAAAAGTTCCCCTGATAAAAGCGGTAATGATCTTTTTGTCCTTCATGAAGGTACAAAGGTCACTATTGCAGATGGCGTAGGAGACTGGCTTGAGATAAGACTTTCAGACGGCAACATGGGTTGGGTTCCTGCAAATTGTCTCATAAAAATTTAACTTCTTTGCAACTAATTTAGTATATTTCAGGTCAGATTATTAATGGTTAACCCCCTGATCATGAAAAAACTAATTGTTGTCTCATTTATTTTGCTGGCAGCGCTGGCTTGTAAAAAGAAAGAATTTACACCCGAAGGGCCCACAGATGTCAGGATCAGAAATTTATCTGATCAGACTTTTCAGGAGGTTGTCGTAGGTACTTCAGAAAAACCAGAAGATATTGATACTCTTGGCACTGCAGCAAGTGGCGGCGTAACAGAATATCTTCGTTTTACCAAGGCTTATCCAAAGGCAGAGATCAGCGTAAAAATTAATATTGGTGGAACTCTCACAACTTTCTCAACCGGGCCTGTAAATTACACTTACCTCACTTACATCGGACAGGACCGGATTACTTTTGAAGTCTATATATCGAGTATGCCAAACAAGGAACTTACAATTAGCAATGTAGTTCTTGACGAACCTCTTGTCATAAAATAAAATCCGCCTCAGCTTCTTTGAGTAGCTGGGGGCATATGCCTTTGTGACACCTTAGCGTTCCTTTGTGGTTAATGGATTTCTTTACTTTTATCATCTATCTTTTATCTTTTCACCCCTTATATTTATACATTTGCCGATATCCTGAAGATTAATGGAGGAATTTCTTACAGCTTGTCCCAGAAACTGCTACAGCACCTGTTCATTCAAAGTGCAGGTCGAAAATAATCGTATACTGAAAATTCTTCCATATTCCGGCAACCTGGCAACTCCCGAAGGCCCCTGTATAAAGGGTCTTTCTTACATTGAAAGAACACACTCTTCTGATAGAATAATTCATCCTTTGATCAGAAATGCTTCAGGAAAATTTGACATTATCAACACTGATGAAGCCTATGACATTATTGCTGGAAAGCTTGGACTTATCAAAGAGAAATGGGGCCCACAAAGTGTTTTATGGTACAAAGGCAGCGGAATGTCGGGACTTACAAACGACATCGGAACTTCTTTCTGGAAAGCCTTTGGAGGAACAACCCTGACATACGGAAATCTTTGCTGGCCTGCAGGACTTGAAGCAGTCCGGTTAACTTTTGGATCAGTAAAGCACAATGTTCCATGGGATCTTGAAAATGCAAAGACAATAATAATATGGGGTAAAAATCCGGCAGAAACTAATATTCAGGAAATTGCATTTATTGCAAAAGCCAAAGAAAATGGTGCTACAATAATTGTGATTGACCCTGTCAGAACGCTAACAGCTGATAAGGCGGATATTCTGTTCAGTCCAAAGCCAGGGACTGACGGAGCATTAGCGCTTGCAATTGCCCGGATACTGATAGATAGCGATAATATTGATAATGAATTCATTTCCAGATATGTAAAGGGATTCCTGGAATTAAAAAAATCACTTCACATTTCTCCTGCTGAAGCGGAATTGATTACAGGAATTCCAGCTGAAAACATCATCGAACTTGCAATGATGATCGCTAAAAACGGACCTGTGACAATTCTTCCCGGTTATGGTTTACAGCGACATCATAATGGAGGACAGACAGTCAGATCAATTCTTCTGATTTCCATATTAACGGGAAATATTGGCAAACCAGGAAGCGGATTTAATTATGCGAACCTCCAGAGCTACATATTTGATGATCTGAAAGAGCCATTGTCATATTACCCTGACACTGAAAAAGATCTGCCATTCCGCAGGACAATTTCAATGGCCCGGCTAGGAGAAGATATGTTAAGCGCGCAGAATCCGGAGCTCAAAGCAATATGGATCGAGAGGGGCAACCCTGTTCTCCAATCTCCTGATACGAATAATGTCAAAAAAGCTTTTTCTGCATTATCATTTAAAGTCGTTGTAGAACAATTCATGACTGACACTGCATCCCTGGCGGATATCATTCTTCCTGCAAAAGACATCTTTGAACAATCCGATATAATAGGATCATACTGGTCACCATATGTACAATTTAAACCCGGTATAATTCAAGCCCCGGGAGAAGTATCACCTGAAAGCGAAATATATTATCACCTGGCTAAAAAACTGAATTTAAATATAGCAAGTGATCTTATTCCTGAACCAGGAAACGAGAATCTGGAAGAGTGGCTTGAAAAACGTATTTCAGGTTTTTCAGATGTTTCCCTCGATCAGCTAAAACAAGCACCGATTCTGGCTCCCGGCCTTCAGCAAATAGCATATGATGACATGAAATTTGAAACTCCTTCAGGAAAAATTGAAGTCTATTCTGATGAAGCCGGATCAAAGTGGAATATTTCTCCTCTGCCTGATTATGTTGGATTTTCCCATTCTCAGGAACCAGAGGAATTTCCCTTAATTCTTTTAACACCTAACACAGGAAGTCGTATTCATTCACAATTTGGTAATCTGAAGATAATTAAAGAAACAGTCACAGGACCTGTCGTGCGTATATCACCCTCAGATGCTAAGAACAGGAATATATCAACAGGGCAGAAAATAAGAGTATACAATAAAAACGGTGAGATAGTCAGTATTGCTGAAATATCTAACAGAATTCCTTCAGGAGTGGTTGTTTTTCCAAATGGCATTTGGGTTATCGAAGGTGGAGGGATAAATCACCTTATTGAAGGAAATGAAACTGATATTGGATTTGGAGCAGCTTTTCACGACAATAAAGTTGAAATTGAAAAAGTGGTCTGATCATGCGTAACGGATTTATTTTTAACCATAACAAATGTGTTAATTGCAATGCCTGCAATGCTGCATGTGTCATTGAAAACGGCTGGAATGTGCATCCTCGGACTATTTTTACTTATAATGCAGATGCAGAGCCTTCTTTCCCGGTTATAAATCTGTCGCTGGCATGTAATCATTGTGAATCAGCAACATGTTTGGAAGGGTGCCCGACATCTGCTTTAAGTCGTGATCTAATCACCGATGCAATTATCGTAAACGAGAAGAAATGCATAGGTTGCAAGTATTGCATGTGGAATTGCCCTTATGACGCTCCAAAATTCGATGAAAGAAGTAAGACTGTTATCAAGTGTAATCTTTGTTATTCAGAACTTATCAGTGGCGGTCTGCCTGCTTGTTCATCAGCATGCCCCACCGGTGCATTGAGTTATGGGATTCTTGCTGAATCGGATGTTGGCTCAAGCTACTCATGGTTCCCCGATAAAAATCTCAATCCTGCAATAGAATTCACAGGAAAAAAGGATGAAGGTCCATTGAAAATTATCCCTTCTGACGCATTTGATCCGATTGATCTAAGGGCTGATCCGGATAAGAAATCTATAACATCGGAGGTAAGCCTGATAATTTTTAGTTTTCTGTCAGTTTTTTCTGTAGCTTCTTTGATTTCATCTTTCATAAAAGGTGAATATCCCGACAAAATTATTTTTTCTGCTGTCCTGATACTAGCCGTATTATCTTCATTGTTCCATCTTGGACGGAAAATCAGATCATGGAGATCCGTATCAAATTTCAAATCCTCGCCATTGAGCAGAGAGATTATTTCGTTTATAGTTTATTCTACCCTCTCGATTAGTACAACATTTTTACGCATTCCGGTTCTTTTGATAATTTCTTCTGTTGCCGGACTCGTTTTCCTGTTAATGATAGACAGTGTCTACATTTTTTCTGATAAAAGAAAGTCAGTTGTCTTTCATAGCGGTCAGACCTTTATCAGCGCTCTTCTGATGGCTTCTTTTTTTTCAGGAGTTATTCTTCCATTTATTTTTATAGGAATAATCAAACTAATTTCTTCAATCTACGGGTTTGCAAGGACGTCTTCAGTCAACATTTTCCATTTAAGATTCTTCAGAATTGCGTTTTTGTTCATGGCAGTAATGAGCCTGATCCTATATCACTTTCAAAACGATTTTGCTATTATCATAATTTTTATGGTTGGTGAACTTTTAGACCGGATTTTATTTTATTATGATTATAACCCTCTGAATATAAATATATTGATTCGTGAACAACTTAATTACAACAGCGATGAAAAGAAAAGAAGTTAACAGTGCCCGAACCCCTATCTACAGGGACGCAGGCTTTGAGCTGTATGATGCTGAAACGACTGCTGAAACTTTCAGAAAAGAGACGGACCATCAACGGGAACCCGACAAGTATATTTATTCCCGTTATCGTAATCCGACAGTAGTTTCGGCCGAAGAGGAGATTATGAAACTTGAAGGATGCGAATGGGCTCTTTTAACTCAGTCGGGTATGTCTGCCATAGATACAGCTCTTTCAATATTCCAGACTGGTCGAAATGTCAGGCCCTGGCTTTTCTTTACAGAAATTTATGGGGGCACAATTTCTTTTATAGAATCTGTTCTTAAGAATAGGAGAGGTCTTGATATTCAATATTTTATCCCGGATAACAATGATTATGATCTTGCTAAATTAGAAAAAGTACTGGCAGAATTGAAACCAGAACTACTTTATATCGAAGCCATCTCAAATCCAATGCTAATAGTTGCTGATGTTGGTAACATCGTCCGGATTGCAAAGAAATCCGGCACAAAAATTATAATTGATAATACATTCGCAACTCCATACTTGTATAAACCACTTAGTGAAGGAGCGGACCTTGCCATTCACAGCGTAACAAAGTACTTTTCAGGTCATGGAAACCTCTCAGCGGGTGTCGTTTGCGGGAATGACGTTAAGATGATGCAATCAGCAATCGAATACAGAAAATTTATTGGTCATATGATGTCTCCTGATGATGCTTACAGGTTGCAGACTCAGGTACTAACTTTTGAATTGAGGTTTTCAAGACAATGTGACAATGCAGCAAAACTTGCTGATTACCTTAATGATACATCTGTTGTAAACCATGTATGGTTCCCGGGATTAAAAGATCACCCAACACATAATATTGCAAAAAGGATATTTGGTGGCAAAGGTTATGGAGGTATGATAACATTCGATTTTGACGGGAAGGATAAAGAAAGTAAAAGAAGCAGAAGAGATAAGTTTATTAGTTTGGTTTCTGAAAAAATTAAGCTTATTCCAACGCTTGGAGATGCACACACAATACTGATGCCTGTTGAAGCTGTATGGGGAACTAAATACCCTGAACCGGGAATGATCAGATTATCTGTAGGCTTCGAAGAATACGATGAGTTATATACAACTATATCAAAGGCGTTAAAAGGAATTTGAGAATTTATAACAACAATTTATACACCTCGCGGCTGGAGTTGTTGAAGAAGTCGAAATCCAAATGATTTTTTTATTCCCAGTTTATTGGTTTAATCCCATGTTCTTTCAGATACGCATTGCATTTACTGAAATGATTATTCCCAAAGAAGCCCCGGGATGCAGAGAGGGGAGAGGGGTGAACCGATTCCAAAACTAGATGCCGTGATCTGTCGATTGTTTCACCTTTTTTTTGTGCATATGCCCCCCAGAGGAAAAAAACGAGGTTCTGTTTTTCTTCGTTTAGTATTTTGATCGCATTGTCAGTGAATTCTTCCCATCCTTTTTTCTGATGCGACCCGGCCTGATGTGCCCGAACAGTCAGAGTTGCATTCAGAAGCAGTACACCCTGCTCTGCCCATCGTTCAAGATTTCCGCTTACCGGTCTTTGAATACCGGTGTCCGATCCGATCTCTTTAAAAATGTTGATCAGACTTGGAGGAAAGCCGACTCCTTCGCGCACAGAAAAACATAATCCGTGTGCCTGACCCGGGCCATGATATGGATCCTGGCCAATTATGACTGCTTTGACGTTATCAAACGGACAAAGATTGAACGCATTGAAAATCAGGCTGCCCGGAGGATAAACTTCACCTTTGCAGTATTCCTCCCTTACAAATTCTGTAAGTTTCAGAAAGTACTCTTTTTCAAATTCGGCTTGAAGTTTTGTTTTCCAGGTTGGTTCAATTTTGACATCCATAGATAATTTATTTTATGGTACTAATTTAATTATTCTTTTGAGAGCAGGAGATTGGCTTATTTTGCCGTAGGCGATTAACTATTGTTTAAAAAAGATTCTAATTGAATATTTTTCCTCGTAGAGGATAAACATTTACATAGAATATAACCAAAATTCTTTAACCCCTACGAGGTAAAAAAATATCAACTGCCATTATTCTACAATAGTTTATGCCCTACGGGCAATATTAATAAACCAGTTATCGGCTGATTTATTTAATAGTCTAACTTTGAAATAAAAAATGGCAACCGAAACCGAACGCAAATTTCTTGTTACAGGTGAATTCAGACATCTGGCCGTCAAAGAAATCAAGATAACACAGGCGTATTTAATATTAGACCCTGAAAAAACTGTGAGGATAAGGATCGCTGATGACAAGGCGTATCTCACGATTAAAACGAGAGCACCAAAAAATTCAATTTCCAGAAATGAATGGGAATTTCAGATTCCTTTAAGGGATGCAGAAGAAATGATGAAAGTAAGTGTACCTGGAAGAGTTATCAAAACCAGATATATTATTCCATCAGGAAAACATAAAATTGAGGTTGATGTATTTCACGACAAGAATGATGGCCTTGTTATTGCAGAAATAGAACTCGAATCGGATGATGAAAGATATGATAAACCGGAGTGGCTCGGGGAGGAAGTGACCGGACAACCGCAATATTATAATGCGAATCTTATCAAATAAGCTATTTTTTGAAGGCGAAATAAACAGCCAGAATCAGGAACATAAAAGCAATCAGGTGATTCAGGCGAAATTGCTCATGCTTAAAAACAAGCAGCGTAAATCCGGTAAAAACCATAATTGATATAACTTCCTGAATTACTTTTAATTCAATAAGAGAAAAAGGTCCGCCATTCTCTTTGAATCCGATCCTGTTAGCAGGTACCTGCAGAGAATATTCAAAAAATGCTATTCCCCAGCTAATTACTATTACGGCAAACAAACTCAGGCTCTCAAACCTGCTCATTGTCCGTAACTTAAGATGACCATACCAGGCAATTGTCATAAATGTATTTGACATTACCAGAAGTAAAACTGTGTATAAACCTTTCATTTTAATTCAGGAAAAATATAATCGTAATTGAAAAACTTTTAATTCAGATCATTAATGATCTTCTCTAAAACCTCAGTAAAGATATATCCGGCTTCCTTTGTGGCAGCCACAAATCCTCCATCGGGTGAAATACATGGATTTCCGTTGATTTCAATCACAAATACATTATCAGAACTATCAGTCCTGACATCAACTCGTGCGTAACCTTTCAGACCAAACAAATGCCAGCATGAGGACGCAGCTTTCTGAAGGTTTGCGATAAGTTTGTCATTAAGTCTGTTTCCCGGGAATTCACGAACAGTATTTACATATTCAAAACTATCCATTTCCCACTTTGCATTAAAATCGATGATTCTTGGCCTGTCGTCAGAGTAGTTGACAAAAACTATTTCAGCAGGCGGCAATACCTCAGGTCCGTTCTTGCCAGCCAGAACGCTTATATTAAATTCCCTTCCGTCGATAAAATCTTCAATGAACCAGTGTGAATCGTCAAGCCCTTTGATTTTTGCTTCTGAAACCTTATTCCATTCAAATACCGAATCGCTTGTAATCCCCAGAGAACCATCTTCCCAAATAGGTTTTACGATGTATTTTCTGCCAGGAACAAGCTGGTCTGATTGTGAAGGGAGATATGATGAAGGATTATTAATCCCGGCATTCTTCATCATTTTGCTGCAGATCGTTTTATTGGTGGTGAGGAAAATTGATTCCAGAGAATTACCCGAGTATGGAATTGAATGCATATTTAAAAGGGCAGGTACAAAGTATATCAGCTCACCTTTATTATTAATCGATTCAACAAGATTAAAAACAAAATCGGGTTTTTCTGCAGCCAGTTGAGCAATCTCCGACATAAACCTTTCTGTTATGCCTTTTCTGTAGACCGATATACCAAGATCTTTAAGATGTTTTTCAATATGGGCTACCTGATCAAGAACATCCAGTTCATCAGCAAGAGCATCCTTCCCTGGTTCATTATATATAATACAACACCTCCTCATTATTCCCTCCACTCTGTGCCTGATTTAAAAATTATGGATTATTAAAGATTGTATCGCTTCATGGCTGCTTTCATTATCATCTCCATAAGGGTCTGGTATTCAATGCCTGACATCCTCGATAATATCGGAAGATCTGAATGAATTGGATTTAATCCCGCAAGAGGATTTGCTTCAATAAAACATATTTTCCCGTTCCGGTCGGCTTTCAGATCGACTCTGCCGGCGTCAACTGCATCCAATGCCTTCCAGGCTCCAAGTGCGACAGTTTTGCATTCAGCTACTATATCATCACCGAGGGGCTTGTAAGTACAGTAATTCTGATAATTTTCCTTTACCTCCACCGAATAAGGAAGATTGTTGGCACAAATTACTTCCATTCCACCAATGGCAACAGCTTCCTGACCGTATCCAACAATCCCTACGGTAAATTCTCTTCCGGGTAAATATTCTTCAACAAGAGCCGGTTGATGAAATTCCGTTAAGATCCAATCAACCATTTTATTCAATTCGGTTGGCGATTTCACCAGGCTTTTTTCAGTAATTCCCTTACCAGTTCCCTCTGATACAGGTTTAACGAATAGCGGATAACTCAGATTGCAATCACGCAGGTCCTGAAGTTTGGTTATAAGTTTGCCCGGACTGACAGGAACTCCTGCGGCTGCAACAACAAGTTTGGCTAGATGCTTATTAAGCGACAAACCCATTATTACAGGTCCACTGAACACGTAAGGTATTTTATATTGATCGAGTATGGCAGGGACAACTGATTCCCTGCCATCTCCGTACAATCCTTCGGCAATATTGAAGACTAAATCCCATTTTTTTCCTGAGGCCAGAGCTTCAATCAACTGAAATGTGTTTCCTATCGGTTCAGTTTCATGACCCATCAATTTCAGTGATTTTTCGAGCGCATCGATGGTTTCCTGCTTGTCAAATTCAGCAGTTTCATCCATAGAATAGCCACGGTCAGTGTACCATGACCGAAGATCATAAGTCAGACCAACTTTCATTTTAGTTCTATTTTTCAGGGTATTCACATAATACCCCTTTGTAATTACGCAATACTATGCGTTCATCAGTATGTTCCACTACATATTCAGGAAGCAATGGAATTTTTCCACCACCACCCGGAGCATCAACTACAAACGTTGGTACAGCATAACCACTGGTAAAGCCTCTTAATCCTTTTATAATTTCCAGACCTTTTCTGACAGTAGTTCTGAAATGACCCGATCCCGGGATCAAATCGCATTGATATAAATAATAGGGTCTTACTCTTATCTTTAGCAATTTATGCATCAGCAGTTTCATTGTAGGTACATTATCATTGATACCTTTTAAAAGAACTGTCTGGCTTCCAAGAGGAAAACCTCCGTCGGCCAGTTTGATACAAGCTTTTGCGCATTCTTCTGTTATTTCATCGGGATGCGAAAAGTGAAGGCTAATGAAAAGAGGATGATATTTTCTCAGAATATTTATCAGATTCTCTGTAATTCTCTGAGGCAGAACCACCGGAACCCTGGTTCCAATACGAATTATTTCAACGTGTTCAATTCGCCTAATGTTCGAAAGAATATAATCGAGAGTCTCATCATTTAATGTCAGTGGATCTCCACCGCTTATGAGAACATCACGTACTTCTTTATGCGTGGCGATATAATTAAATGCTTTTTCAAAATCCTGTCGTCCTAGCTTATCCAGTCTTCCGACAGAATGTGAGCGCGTGCAATATCTGCAGTAATTTGAGCATACCTGTGTAACTGTAAACAGAACCCTGTCGGGGTATCTGTGAACAATTCCTTTAACTGGTGAGAAAGATTTTTCATGGAGCGGATCAGATTGTTCGCTGCTTGTTTCAAGTAATTCCTCAACAACAGGTACTACGTTGCGACGCAACGGATTAGAAGTCTTGCTGTTGTAAATCAGTGAAGCAAAGTAGGGAGTGATCCTGAGAGGTAAGCGACCTTTTAGATTATTAATAGCCAGAATCTCCTTTTCGGATAATTTCATGATTTTCTTTAGATCTTCGATGCTGGTGAGTGCATTTCGAAGTTGCCATTTCCAATCATTCCAGGAATCGATAGTCGTTAGGGGGTAGAAGCGGCTCAGAAAGTCCGAACTTCTGTTGCTAACTAACGGAATTGGGATTTCGTTTTGCGAAAAAATCGTGGTTTTCGCGCCAGGCTCTTCATCAGAAGAGCAACCCACGAGGCGACTCTCTCCGTGGAGCGTCGTAGCCTCATTATTGTTAGCGTTCATAACGGATGATGAAATGTTTCACCTTTTCTTTTAAGTTTGTTGTTTTAAATTAATACTGTTTAAATAATATAATTAGTCACGAAAATATATAATCTATAAATACAATGTATCATTCAGTAATCAGAAATATTAACACTATTGGGATTTTATTAACAATCAATTTTTTATGATTAAATTTCATTCAAGGTAACATTTTGAATACTAGTATATTATGCAAGACGAAAGACAAATATAAACTAAAAATATCTTTGCTACTTTTTTGTGATTATTTTTACAAATCATTTTCAAAAAATTCAACAGGTTTAGTAATGAAAGTCTTATTCGGATAATTCAAATTTAAACGACTGCGATTTTCAGTAAACATGCTATTGATTTATCTCTTATATGTGAAGATAATTGACTTTTTTAATATCAAAAACAGTTTCACTATTTTAATGTTCATTCTCTCCTGATTTTTATTAAGTACGGGAAAGACAAATTACTCATGCTGATTTTAGCAGTTCAACAATGAATTCGAAATATTATAAAAACAGATTAAAATCTTTTTTCAGGGATGTTGGCGATTCTGTTTCAGGTACTGAACAGGATTATACTGAAGGGAAGCTGAGCCGCGCAATTTTGCTGCTCTCTATCCCGGCTGTACTGGAAATGATAATGGAATCTGTTTTTGTGATTGTCGATATTTATTTTGTATCCAAACTGGGTGCCGATGCAGTGGCTACAGTAGGTATTACTGAATCTGTTATCACCATAATATATGCAATTGCTATTGGCCTGGGTGCAGCTACAACATCAATGGTATCGAGAAGGATAGGTGAAAAGAAACCCGACGCAGCATCAATAACAGCATTCCAGGCTATCCTGACAGGGATAATCGTTTCTGTTCTAATCGGTTTGCCGGGAGCGTTTTTTTCCAGGAACCTTCTGGAAACAATGGGAGCCTCGAAAAATATTGTCGATAATATGTCGGGGTACACCAGAATCATGCTTGGTGGCAATATAGTTATCATGATGCTCTTTATTATTAATGCCGTTTTCAGAAGTGCAGGTGATGCGGCAGTTGCAATGAAAGTTCTTTGGATCGGAAATATTATAAATATTATTCTTGACCCATGCCTGATATTTGGTCTTGGACCATTTCCTAAACTTGGGGTTATGGGAGCTGCAGTTGCTACGAATATTGGAAGAGGAACTGCAGTTATTGTGCAGTTTTACCTGCTTTTTTATGGCAAAAAAAGGATCCATCTTTCAAGAAGTCATTTATCGGTTAACTTAAAGATTATGGGCAGATTGCTTAGACTTTCAATTGGCAGCATCGGACAAAACCTTATTGGAACAACGAGCTGGATCGCGCTAGTCAGGATCATATCCTCTTTTGGAAGTGAAGTTGTTGCAGGATATACTATTGCAATCAGAATTGTTGGTTTTACAATATTGCCATCGTGGGGTATCAGTAATGCAGCTTCGACTCTTGTTGGTCAAAACCTTGGCGCTAAAAAACCCGATCGTGCTGAAAAAGCTGTCTGGGTCACAGGCTGGATAAATATGATCCTGTTGAGTGTAATTGGGACTGTCCTTGTTGCTTTTCCCGGAACTTTTATACGGATTTTTATCAGTAATGAAAATGTGATAAAATCGGGGGTTCTTGGTCTTCGCATAATAAGTTTAGGCTTTATTTCTTATGGATTGGGAATGGTTCTTGTTAATTCGTTTAACGGAGCTGGCGACACATCCACTCCTTTGAAAATAAATATTTTTGCTTTCTGGTTTGTAGAGATTCCGCTTGCCTGGCTTCTCGCACTTAAAGTGGGATTGAAGGAAGAAGGAGTTTTTATTGCAATCGTTGTTGCGGAGTCGCTGATGACTTTAATCGCATGGCTCGTATTCAGAAGAGGTAAGTGGAAGTTGAAAGAGGTATAGTAAGGCCTTGCCATAACTAAACAAGTTGAAATCCATTAACCACAAAGTTCACAAAGGTTTTTCACAAAGGACACAAAGGTTTCTTTGTGTTGTTTGGGGTTAAAAATAAGTTTTATTCTGAATCACCTGAATCTCTTCTCATTCTCTTGATATTCCCCCTGACGCGTTTCCCTTCGAGCCGTTTAATTTTAGATGATAAGGTTGGTCTGGTTGAACGCCGTTTCTTTTGAAGTGTCAGAGCTTTTGACACAAGATCGTAGAATTTTTCGGTCACAACGATCTTATTCATAAGTTGCGATCTTTCTGACTGAGAAACTAGCACTAATTCACCATCTTTTGTGATTTTGTTCTTTAATTTTCTGAAAATAATTTCTTTTTCTTCTTCCGTGAAAAACAGGGTAAAATTAAGATTGAATCTCAATTCAACCTTGGTGCTTACTTTATTTACGTTCTGACCTCCGGGACCACTGCTTCTGGAAGTTGAAAAGTTAAATTCTTTTTCAAGATTTCGGTTTTTCAGATCATCAGGATTCATTACAACAGGTTTTGTTATACAAAGAAAAGTGCTACACCTGCAACACTCACAATTGCTCCCAACATTTCCGGAATTGTAACCTTCTGTTTGAATAGAAATATTGCCGGAATAATTATGAATACGGGCACGAGAGCCATTATTGTTGATGCAATACCCGCCTCAGTATATTTGATGGCGATTAGTGAAAATGATACTCCGAGAAAAGGTCCGAAAAAAGCGCCTACAGTTGTGAGAACCATACCGGATTTATTTTTTGTTGCCTTCATCACACTTATCCACCTGGTCATAAAAGTTACCAGGATTGTGTATCCAATAATACCAGCTATTATTCTTATTTGTGTTGCAGCGAAGGGATCATAGTTTTTCATTCCGAATTTACTCAGGACAAGTCCCAATGCCTGACCAACGGCTCCTCCGAATGCATATAAAATCCCTTTTGGAGCAAGTTTTAATGATATCTTTTCACCTTTGCCCGGACTGTTGAAAATTGCCATTGCTATTCCTGTAAAAGTAAGTGTCATTCCCAGAAGATGAAAGAGTGTCAGTCTTTCACCAAGAATCAAAAAACTAAAGAATGCTGTTATAGGTGGGACAAGTGTCATGATAAGCATTGAGAACCTTGAGCCAATTACTGTATAGGATTTAAAAAGGAAGAGATCGCCAAATACAAATCCAATAAGCCCTGATAGAGATAACCACATCCAATTCTCAACAGTTGCATCGACTGGTAGGAAAAGACCTCTGCGGATAAGAGTAAATATGCTGAGGAAAATAAATCCCATAAAAAGTCTTAGGATATTTACAGCTACGGAACCTATCTTGTTACTCGCGGATTCGAATGCAAGAGAAGAGATTGTCCAGAAGAAGACTGTAAGTAATGCTGCAAATTCGCCAAGATGATGATTGAAGAAATCCATAGTAATTTCAGGAAGTAGTGATTATCTTTAAAGGCGGTAAAATTAGAATTAATTGTTAAAAATGTTCGGGATTCTCGAACTATATCATTTAAAACCTTTGGACCCTTAGTTTGTCCTTAGTGGCCCTTTGTGGTAAAAATAAATCCAAACCACAAAGGAACACTAAGGTCAACATTAAGGAACACCAGGGAGAAAATCCATTTTTGGCTTCAACTTTGTGTACTTTGAGCCTTCTTTGTGTGCTTTGTGGTTAAAATTTAGTTTTAAAAATATATGCTATGAATCTTGAAATCAAAGATCATTTTGTCAGACAATTGAAGAAGTACTTCAATAATGCTGATCTTCCGATAACATTTTTTTATACAGACGACCCCGGAGATACACCTGTTTTCAAACCTTCGGATAAACGGAGCTGTATTATATGTGAACTTCAGAAAGTCAGATCAGGGCATTCACTTGCATTTAATTATGATTCAATTAAATGCGGAGGAGCAAAGCGTTATATGGGATTTGCTGAAACGATCCGTCCGAATTTTGAGTATTTTCTTTCCTGCGGAATTGAAAACAGGATGGAAGGGGAGAGGTATATTCAAAGTCCCCAATTGGTACTTGATCTCTTGAGGAAGCAAAAGAAAATGAATATCCCGGGAAAATATATAGTATTTAAACGGTGGGATAAGCTTGAAGAGAATGACAATCCTGATGTTGCAATTTTCTTTGCTGGCGCTGATGTTCTTTCGGGACTTTTTACTCTGGCTAACTTTGATCAATCAGAACCGGATAGTTCAATAGCTCCTTTTGCTGCCGGTTGTGGTTCTATTGTCTATTTCCCGTATTTGGAAAAAGATGCGGAGCGTCCAAGGGCAGTGATCGGATTATTTGATGTTTCGGCAAGACCTTGTGTTCAGGATGGAATTATGTCATTTTCTGTTCCGATGGTCAAATTCAATAAAATGATCGGCTATATGGATGAAAGTTTTCTTATAACCGATTCCTGGAAGAAGGTGCAGAAAAGAATCAAATAAATCTATTTAACCGCAGAGTACGCAAAGAATGCGCAAAGTGCGCAAAGTTGAATATGTTAAATTAGTCCTTTGCGATCTTTGCGTAATTTCTTTGCGACCCTTGCGGTTAATGGATTTTTCTTATTCCAAGATTTCAAAATTATAGTCTCCTGAACCGGCTTGCATTGTGATCAGATTATCAGAAAATTTAATATCTGAGATATAGGCATTTTGCGTTAATGGTTTACCGGTTTCTGTCACTTTATTCTGATCTGATGCAGGCAGAATAATAGTTGCAGTGGTATTTGCAGGTATTTTTACCTTCACGATAACTTTGCCGTCTTTTCTTTCCCATCCCGATGCAATTGTTCCATATGAACTCTCAAAAGTTGCTTTTGAGTATGTCAGTTTGCCGGTCGGGTGCGGTTGAATGATTATATGTTTATATCCGGCTCCTGCTGTTTCGATTCCTGCTGATACCCTGTACATCCAGTCACCAATTGCGCCATATGCGTAATGGTTGAATGAGTTCATCCCGGCATCCTCAAAAGTGCTATCGGTTTTTTCTCCGTCCCAGCGTTCCCATATAGTTGTGGCTCCCATCTTGACCGGATATAGCCATGATGGATAAGATTCCTGAAGCAAAAGATCATAGGCCGTCTCAGTATAACCGTTCGAGGATAATACATGACATAAATAAGGTGTTCCCAGGAACCCTGTGGAAAGATGATTATCACGGTTTTTGATATCATCGTTAAGAAACTCAGCAGCCTTGCTTCGAAGATTATCGGGCAAAAGATTGAATTTAAGCGCCAGGACATAAGATGTTTGTGAATTTGTTCCAACTCTTCCGGCGTTAGTCACATATTCGTAGATGAAAACATTTTTGATTTTATTATAAAGATCAGTATATGTTTTTTCATCTTCTGTTTTACCCAATGCCTTTGCAGCATCAGCTAGAAGACTTGAGGAATATGCAAAAAAAGCAGTAGCAATAAAATCATGTTCGGTGTATCCGTCCGCTTCGGTATGATTATTTACAGGCGGGTGATAGAAAAGCCAGTCACCATATTTACTTCCGCCTTTCCAGATAAAACTGTCACCGGCCTTCTTGCGGATATATTCAACCCAGGCCTTCATGCTTTGATACTGGTTTTCAAGGAAATTTTTGTCGCCGTATACAAGATACATTGTCCATGGTGCAATTACTGCAACGTCACCCCAGCCAGCTGAAGGCTGAGCTGTAAATGAACCCTGTTTATTTAATATGTCAGGGATAACATCGGGCACTTCTCCACCTGGTTTCTGATCTGCAGCCACATCTTTTAACCACTTTGTGAAAAAGGATGAGACATTCATATTAAAGGCTGCAGTACGGCAGAAGGCTTGCGCATCGCCTGTCCATCCAAGGCGTTCATCCCTTTGGGGACAGTCAGTCGGGACATCTACAAAATTTCCTTTCTGACCCCATTGAATATTATGTTGTAACTGATTTATAAGGGGATTTGAACATTCGTAGGTGCCGGTAACCGGCATATCAGAATGGACAACTACTCCTGTGAGATTATCAGTTGTAAGATCGCCGGGGAACCCTTTTACCTCGACAAACCTGAACCCCATAAAAGTGAATCGTGGTTCGTATGTTTCCACTCCTTCTCCCGATAGCGTATATGTCAGCTGGCATTTAGCTGCGCGCAGGTTTTCAGTATAGAACTCTCCTTTTTTATCTAGTACTTCAGCATGACGCAACGTCACAACCGTTCCTTTTTTACCTGATACTTTCAATCTTAACCAGCCAACCATGTTCTGGCCCATATCAACTATAAGATCGCCTTTTGGTGTCCTGAATATTTTCACTGGCTTAATCTCCTGGATTTTCCTGACAGGAGAACCTTCAGAAGCAATAAGATTATTAAGAATGTAGTTTCCAATGTTCACACTTTTCCAATTCTTGTCGATAAAGCCGGCATTGCTCCAACCGGTAATGTTTATTGTCGCATCATAGGTTTCACCGTTGTAAATGTCATCCATCCTAATGGGTCCGTCTTTTGAAGCTTTCCATGTTTCGTCGCTGATTACCGTTGCCACAGAACCATCAGAATATGTAATTTTCATCTGAAGCAGAATACCAAGTTTTTTACCATAAACTGCCCAGTTATTGCCCCATGCAAGTGTTCCCCTGTACCATCCGTCGCCTAGCATTGCTCCAATTGCGTTATTTCCCTTTGCCAGCATTTTTGTAACATCAAATACCTGGTATTGAAGCCGTTTGCTATATGATGTCCAGCCCGGTGTAAGCACCTGATCACCTACTTTTTTCCCGTTTATTTCAATTTCATAGAAACCATGGGATGTAACGTAAATGCGGGCTGAAGCAATTGACCTTGTCAGCTGAAATTCTTTTCTGAAAAGAGTAGCCGGTGAATATCGTAAAGTATCGCTTTCCAGTTCAATCCATTTTGCTTTCCATTCAGAAGGAGAGAGCAGTCCCATTTCCCAGTAAGCCGCCTGGCTCCACTTTGACTGGTTTCCCTTATTATCCCAGATTTTTACCTGCCAGAAATATCGCTGACCTGATTTTAGCTCCGGGCCTTTGTATCCCTGAAGAATTGATTCACTGGTTTCAACCTTTGCTGATTGCCAGACAATGGAAGAAAACTTCTCATCTGAGGCTACCCTTAATAAATAGGCAGTCTGCATTATGTTATTACCTGTTCCTTTTATTTTCCACGAAAACCTCGGTTGTCTGTTATCGATGCCTACAGGGTTTATCTTATGTTCAACTGTCAGATCTTTAAAAGAAAGATCCTGTGCAAAAGTCGCATAGAAAAATGAAAGGAAAATGAGAGTAAGTTTAAGTGATTTCATTATTTAAAAATATTAGATATTAAGTATCAAGGATATAAAAAAATGTCTGAATAAAAAAATATCTCGAAAGGCTTTTTCATGACTGTAAAGTTTATAAATTGCAGTTCACAGTAATTAATACAAATTTAATGAATCCAATATCAGGTATCTTGCTGATCGCTCTGGGCAGCATCGGAGCTGCAAGCTTCTATGTGCCATTTAAAAAAGTAAAAATATGGGCATGGGAATCTTACTGGCTAAGTCAGGGTGTCGCTGCCTGGTTGATTGCGCCCGTTTTATTTGCATTTATTTTTGTTCCGAAGGGACAGCTCATGCCAATAATTCATGAGGCTCCTATGTCAGCAAAATTATGGGCAATGTTTTTTGGGGCTTTATGGGGTTTTGGCGGATTGACATTTGGATTAAGTATAAGATACCTCGGTGTGGCTCTTGGCCAAAGTATTGCGCTTGGACTCTGTGCTGCATTCGGAACGCTCATCCCGCCTCTTATTGCCGGAGAAAACCTGTTTTTATCAACTGCTGGTATATTAACAATGGTCGGCGTTTCGATTACAGTAGCCGGAATAGCTGTGATCGGTTTTGCAGGATCACTCAAAAGCAGGGAGATGACTGAGGAAGAAAAGAGAGCTGCAGTAAAAGAATTTGCCCTTAAAAAGGGAATATTGATAGCAATTTTTGCAGGAATAATGAGTGCATGTTTCAATTTTGGATTCGAATCTGCCAAGCCTATTGAAGCTGTAGCTCTTTCCCATGGAACTAATCCATTGTTTCAGAAAAACCCATCACTGATTTTTATTCTCCTTGGTGGATTTGTTACAAATCTCATCTATTGCGGATATCTGAATATCAAAAATAAAACATACAAAGATTATTATACGGTCTCTGGTTCTATTCTCATGAATAACCTGGTTTTTACTTTTATGGCCGGATTCCTGTGGTTTCTTCAATTTCATTTTTTTGGAATGGGTTCAAGCAAACTTCCCCAGGGAATGGCTGTTTTCGGATGGAGCATACTCATGGCTTTGAATATTGCAATAAGCAATATATGGGGGATATTTCTAAATGAATGGAAGGGAGCCAAAAGAAAAACCATTATCGTTTTATCCTTCGGAATTTTTATTCTTATACTTTCAACGTTTGTTGTTAAACTAGGTTAACGATTATGGAGACAAAACGATTCGGTTTTAAAATGAAAATGCTTCCGGGTTTCCGTGAAGAATATAAAAAGCGGCATAATGAAATATGGCCTGAACTTGTTCAATTATTAAAAAATGAAGGCATCGGGAATTATTCGATATTTCTTGATGAAGAAACCAATACTCTTTTTGCATATCAGGAACAATCGGGAGAAAATTCTTCACAGGACCTTGGAAATACTGAAACTGTGAAGAGATGGTGGAAGCATATGGCCGATATTATGGAAGTAAATGATGACAGTTCTCCGGTTACGATACCATTGGAGCAGGTTTTTTATATGGAGTAACTTAACCACAAAGAACACAAAGAAGGCACAAAGTACACAAAGCTAAATTCTTTAATGTTTCCTCTGTGACCTTTATGAATTACCTTTGTGACCTTTGTGGTTAAAAAGGCAAAAAAATTAAGATATCATCTTAAGCAATAATCAATATGAAAAAGGAATTTATTGAAAAATCTTATCAGCTCGCAAAGGCGCAATATGCTGAGTTTGGAATTGACACCGACAAAGTACTCACTGAACTGGATAATATAAAAATCAGTTTGCATTGCTGGCAGACGGATGATGTCGGTGGTTTTGAAAAACCCGGTTCAGTTGTTGGGCGGAGGTGGAATTCAGGCCACAGGCAATTTTCCGGGCAAGGCAAAAACAATTGAGCAGATGCGAGCCGATCTTGATAAGGTGATGTCGCTTCTTCCCGGGAAACAGAGATTAAGCCTTCATGCCATTTATGGAGAATTCGGCGGAAAATTAGTTGATCGCGATAAAATAGAACCAAAACATTTCCAGGGCTGGATTGACTGGGCAAAGAATAAAGGTATCGGTCTGGATTTCAACTGTACATGTTTTTCACATCCTCTGGCGGATGATGGATTTACCCTTTCCAGCAAAAATGAAAAAATCAGAAGTTTCTGGGTTGAGCATACAAAAAGATGCCGGGCAATTGCCGCAGAAATGGGAAAACAGCTTGGAACTGCATCTGTTCATAATATCTGGATACCCGATGGTATGAAAGACATTCCTGTAGATAGAAACATGCTGCGAAAACAACTGAAGAAATCTTTAGATGAGATCTTCGCAGTCAAATATCCGAAGGAATATCTCAAGGACTCAGTTGAAAGTAAGCTGTTTGGCATAGGATCTGAAGCTATGGTCGTAGGGTCACACGACTTTTATCTGGGCTATGCAATCAAAAACAATATTCTGATTACTCTGGATAATGGCCATTTTCATCCGACAGAACAGGTTGGTGATAAGATTTCTTCAATACTTCATTTTATTGATGAAATACTTTTACATTTAACGCGAGGTGTGAGATGGGATAGTGACCATGTATTGACCTTTAACGATGAACTGCTTCTTATAACACAGGAAATTGTGAGGTCAAAAGCTTTGAAAAAAGTCAATATTGGTCTCGATTTTTTTGATGCAAGCCTCAATCGAGTTGGCGCTTATGTTATTGGAGTAAGATCGGCCCAGCTGGCATTTATGTACGCTCTTCTTGAACCTTTTAATACTCTTGTTGAATATGAGGAAAAAGGAAAGAACTTTGAAAGACTGGCGCTACTTGAATTGTTAAAAACTATGCCCTTCGGAGCCGTTTATGATTATTATTGTCTGAAAAACAATGTCCCGGCCGGACATGATTATATAGATGATATTTTAAAATACGAAAAAGAGGTACTATTAAAGAGATAATCTCTATTTGTGTTATTTGGTACTAATCTTTGTTTTTATTCAAAATCTTGCATATCAAACATTAATGACACACAGTATTTCTTCTATTTCAGCCATTTACCCCCTTTTTTATTTCCCCCAAGGGGGAAATGGTTGTCCACTCCTTCCCCCTTGGGGGAAGGTTGGGAAGGGGGTAAATTATCTTTTTAAAAGAATTTGAAGTATAAATGAAAGAGACAGTAATTGCTATATATGATATTGGCAAAACGAATAAGAAAATCATTCTTTTTAATGAAGAATTCAAGATGATTTCTGAGATCGAAGAGAAATTTGCTGAAACAACTGATGACGATGGCTTTGAATGTGATGATATTGACCATATAGAGAAATGGGTGAAAGAATCTTTGACAGAATTAATCCATTCTGACAAATATGATCTGAAAGCAGTTAATTTTACTACATACGGAGCGACACTGGCCTATCTCGATGAGAATGGAAACAGACTCACACCTGTTTATAATTATCTCAAACCATTTGATGAAAAAATTTCCGAGTCTCTTTACAAGCGGCACGGAGGTCGTGATGAATTTTGCCGGAGAACCGCTTCACCGGCTCTCGGTATGCTTAATTCCGGTTTGCAACCGTTATGGCTTAAAGCGAAAAAACCTGAAGTATTCTCAAAAATAAAGCATATTCTTCATTTTCCTCAATACATATCATACCTGGTCACTAACAAAATTTACTCCGAGCATACATCAATCGGCTGTCATACAGCATTATGGGATTTTGATAATATGAATTATCATCCATGGGTTAAACTTTATGGTCTTAATCTGCCCGATCCTGTTCCTGTTGAAACTACTAATGAAATCACAATCGGAGAGAAAAAAATTCAGGTAGGAGTAGGAATCCACGATAGCTCGTCTTCACTGGCGCCTTATTTTACGGGCGGCAATGGGAAATTCCTTCTTATATCCACGGGAACATGGTGCATAAATATGAATCCATTTAATACTGAAAAACTCACCTCTGACCAGCTTGATAAAGATTGTCTTTGTTACATGAGCATTACCAGGCAACCTGTAAAATCATCACGGTTATTCCTTGGACATTTGCACGAAACTGGGTTAAAGACAATAAATGATCATTTCAGAAAAACTGATGATTATTATAAAAAAATCAAAGCCGATCTTGAGTTGTCTACCTTTTTAAAGTCAAAATTCGAAGGGAAAAAGGTTTTCTTTCAGACCGGTCCTTATGCACGTGATCTGAAAGAGTACATCGATATGTATGAGTTCAAAACATACGAGGAGGCATATCATCAGTTGATGAATGAATTAGGTGATTTAATTATAGAATCAATCAATCTTATCATACCGGCTGATGATGATACTGAAAACATTTATATTACCGGTGGCTTTTCAAAGAATGATCTTTTCCTCAATCTGATCTCGAGGGCTTATCCTTCGAAGTCAGTTTACACTTCAGAAATTGCCAACGGATCTGCTCTTGGTGCAGCTTTGGTGGTATCCGGATTAAAATCATCACTGAATCTGGGACTTACCCGGTGCTGTCAATAATTCCTTATGAAAATACTCATGATAAAAAATATAGTTCGGATATTCTTTCTTATTTGCATTCTCTCAATCGCATGTAAAAAGACATATGAGAATCCCGATCCAACAGTAGTTATAAATGAAGTGATGCCAGTTAATTCTGGTACAGTTGCTGATCAGGATGGAGAATATGATGACTGGATTGAATTATTCAACCTGACTTCCAAAACAGTTGATCTCTCCGGGTATTTCCTGAGTGATACAAAAAAAGATATAACCAAATGGAAGTTTCCGAAACAATCAATTATCGGACCTTCAGGATATCTAATTATCTGGGCTGACAATGATACTCTGGAAACCGGGTTGCACGCTAACTTTAAGTTATCGTCAGAAGGGGAGGAAGCGATACTTACAAACCCTCAAAATGTCGTTATCGATAAGGTGAAATTCCCGGCACAAACACTTGATTTAACATATTCCAGGATTCCAAATGGAACAGGTGATTTTAAATGGGCAAGTCCCACATTTAACAGATCTAACGGAAATTAAAAATCAAGAACTGTCACAGAGGACAGTTCTTTGATTAATAGATCCTCTGACCGAGCGCTGCCTTCAGTTTGTAGATACTGGTTGCATAATCAATTTTAGCCTTCAGCAGCATCAGACTGCTCTCTGAAACAGATGTATTAGCATCAAGTAAATCGAGATTTGTTATGATTCCTGATTTAAAACTGGTCTCGGCAAGTGAATAGGCTTTCTTTGCCTGTTGAAGCTGCAGCTCTGACTGGTTTACTTTTTTACTTGCTGCGTTCATCAAGGCTTCTGATTCATAAACTTCGTTTGAGATATTCCGTTTTGTATAATCAGATTCATAGTTAATTGAAGATATAGCTGATTGTGCCTGTGAAAGAACGAATTTATTTTTCATGCCATCGAAAAGGGGAACTTTAAGTCCTATTCCAACAACATAATTTGGGGTTAGTCGGTCAAGATACGGGATATATCCGTTTTTTGCTCCTCCTGATGCCTGGAGACTCAGGTAGGGTTTATTCTGCAACTTTGCCATTCCAAATCGTAATTCGGCAAGCGAAGTTTTCTTTTCATTAATCAGGATCTCATCCCTGTTGTGAAATGCATATGACAATACTGAATCTGAGGGTATTACAGGAGGTTCAATTTTTACTTCATTTTGTACAACCGGGGTATTGTTTTGTCCATTTCCAAGCAATGAGTTCAATACTGCCTGCTGGGTTGTCAATGCCGCGACAAGATCAACCTTCTGGCTTTCAACAGTTGAAATTTTCACTTGTGTTGTAAGGATTTGATATTCAGTGGCGGAACCAGTGGCCTTTTGTTTCTCAACATATTGAAGATGCTCATTCAGGGTAGCTAATTGTTCATCTTTAATTTTTATTGCTGCCTGTAAATAGAGAAGGGAATAAAAATTGCTAACTGCATAAAGGGACATTTTTTGTTTTACCTGCTCAAGAGTCTGTTCACCAATTATCTTATTTTCATTCTCAAGCTCGACATTTTGGTGAGTCCTGCCGAAATCATACAATAATTGCTGGTAATTAACCGAAGCTGAGTAGTTATTACCCGGATATAACTGGAATGTTCCAAAAGTTGGAAGTGTAAGTTTAGTTACTGGTCCAAGGTTAGCGTAACTAGCGGTAATATCAAATACCGGATTATAACCGGTCTTTGCCAGCCCTATTCTGGCATCAGCGTTCTTTAAGGCTTCTTCAGCAGCCTTTACCGAGGGATAAGTTGAAATAACTTGTTGAATGACACTTTTGAGCGATAATGAATCACTTTGAGACTTTAATGTCTCGTTTGTCTGACAGTGCAGAGAACTGCCCAAAAAAAGGATTATTAAAACTGAAAAAAATGATTTCTTTTTTATTTGATTATTCATTTGCAGGAAGATTTTTATTTTTTAATTTTTTTGAATGGAGAAATAATATAGGTATTCCCCCTATAAGCGTCATTAGACCGGCAAGCAGGAAATCATCATCAATACCCTGGATATAAGCCTGCTTACTTAAATTGGAAAGTAAGATGCCTTGTCCCTGTCTTGTTGTGCTCGATGGGGAGCTGCCCGCCTCGTATTGAAGATGGCTTTTCATTCTGTTTACAGTCTGATGATACACTTCTGATTCTGGTTTCACGGCGGCTCCAAAAATCTGGGAGTGGAAGTTTACTCTGGTAGTTAATAGTGTTGCAAGAACCGCAACGCCTAAACTGCCGCCAAGCTGCCTTATCGAATTTGTAATTGCTGATGCCTGCGCCATTTTCTCGCGCGGTATTTCTGAAAGAGATACCGTTGTTAATGCAGTGAACATCAAACCCATTGCAAAACCCCTGAGATATAATGATATCATTATAAAATTCAATTCGGTGAGCCATGACAATTTTGAATTGAGATAAAAGCTAAAGGCAAAAATCAGCACGCCGATTATAAGAGGTATTTTTGGGTTGAATTTATCGGAGATCCTGCCTGAAATAGGCGCAACAAAACCCTGAATGATTCCTACAGGAAGAAAAACCGAACCCGCCTGAAGAGCTGTATAACCAAGAGAATTCTGCAGATAAATGGGGAGTAGAAATGTACTCCCGAACATTCCCAGACTGAAAATAAGCAATATAATATTGGCTATACCAAAATTGTGGTTCATCAGTAACCTGAGGTCCAGGAGAGGCTCCTTCACGGTGAGTTCTGCGGTTATAAAGACCGCCAGGGCAAATAACGCTATCGCTCCATATCCAAGAATAAATGGTGCATGCCAGCCGGCTGAATTGGTGGCAGCATTCCCCTGTGACAGTATATAAAGAGTTAATGGAAGAAAAACTGTCACTGATATAAAACCGATGAGATCAAAGCTTCTGGCTTTTTTATTTTTGTACTCGCTTTGTATAATTATTGTGAACATCATCGCCAGAATACCTATTGGTATATTCACATCGAAAATCAAAGGCCAGCTAAAACGGTCAATAAGGAATCCGCCAATAAGCGGGCCGAAGGAGACTGAAGCCGCAGCTGAGATACCCCAGAACCCGAGCGCAATTCCTCGTTGATGCGGTGGAAATTCCCGAGTAATAATAGCCATTCCGAGAGGTTGAATTGTACCGGCACCGAGACCCTGAATTACACGCGAAATAATCAACATATTTTCATCTGATGATCGCCCGCATAGCATAGATCCTAATGTAAATAGAAACAACCCAAGAAAATATAATCGTTTATAACCAAACTTGTCGGCCAGCCATCCTGAAGTAGGCAAAGCTACTGCCATGGCAAGCATATAAGCTGTAACGACCCATTCTATTTTATCGAGGCCGACTCCAAATGAGGCCATTATTTTAGGTAACCCGACATTCACAATAGTTGCATCCAGAACAGCCATAAAGGTTCCAAGCATGATATTGCCAAGCAGGAACCATTTGTACGACAAATGTTTTGGATGAAAAGCAGAATTGCTGTTTCGTACAAAATATCTTATCCGATGTGATGGGGTTCTTCTTTTTTCCATCTATTTAATAATCTTTATAACACTCGACATCCCTGAAAGAATATTGAAAGAAGAAATGTCTTTATTATTATCGGTTTTATCTATTGATATCCTGATTGGTATGCGTTGGGTGACTTTTGTAAAATTGCCAGCTGCATTATTTGCAGGGATCAAAGAAAAAACCGAAGCTGTACTTGAACCTACAAGGAACACTTTTCCTGAAAATTTCACGCCGGGAAATGCATCAATTGTAAATTTGACATCCTGACCTACATGAACTTCTCCGATTTTTGTTTCTTCCAGAAAAGCTACTATCCAAAGATTTTTGCTTATTGTAATTGTAAAAACTGCCTGGCTGGGCTGAACAACATCACCAGGCATTAACCATTTTCTTGCGACAACTCCGTCGGCAGGAGCATAGAGTTTTGTATTCTTCAATTGTGCGTCGAGTACTTTTATCTGGGCGCTGGCAGTCTCCACTGAGGCTGAAGCAGTTGCAATCATCGATTTAGAAACCAATAGTTGTGATTTAGCTGCATCAAGCTGAGCAGAAGCAGCTTCATAAGTTTTCTTCGCATGATCAAGTTGTTCCTGGGTAATAACACCGCCTTCAAATTGATTTTTTGCCCTTGTAAAATCGTCATTTGCCCTGTCAAGATTGATTTCAAGAACTTTCAGACTCTTCTGGTCAGAACTGTATTTTATTTCCGACTGGTTAAAATTTGCCTGCGACTGAGCCTTCATGGCAAGGGTCTGGTTTCTCTGAGCCAGGAGATCAGTACTATCCAGGTCAGCTAGAAGCATTCCCTTTTTTACCATATCTCCTTCATTTGCGTATAGATCGGATATCCGTCCCATAATTTTTGATCCCACACTGACATTATCTGCATCGACATGTGCATCATCAGTAGTTATATACATTGAATAATCTTTGTACCAGTAAAAGGCGCCTGCAAGAATTATTAAAACAACAATTGCAAGAGGGATGTAGACCTTTAGTCTTTTATTGTTCGGTTCTTCTTTCATAAAAATGTTCTGAGTTTAATTATTTTGATAACTATCGGTGATTAGATGATTTATATTTTAGTGCCTTTATAAAAACATTAGTAAATGAAATTGTCTTTTCAAGAAGGATTTCATATTCATCCTGTTCCAGAAAAAGTGTTTCCTTTTCATTTATTAGCATGATTCTTAATCCTTTAAGCATATCGAGAAACAGGGAAGCCAGCTGATCGGGCTCATCGATAAAGAATTTCCCGCTCCTTGTGCCTTTGTCGAAAATCATTTTTATTATATCTTTTTCTTTATCCCGGAATGCTTTAATTGTTTCAATAAATTCTGGCTTCAGGCCTGAATAAGTTTCAAGACGTAATCTGCTAAGATTCAAAAGCGAACGGAAATATGACAGCCTTGCATTTACATACTCCAAAAGCAGTTGTTCCGGTTCATTGAAATTCATTATCCTTTCGGATATCTTTGCAATAAATTCGTTTTGTTCTTTCTCAACTACCGCCTTATAAAGCGATTCTTTGTCGGGGAAATAATAATATAAAGAAGCCTTCGACAATTTTAAATCATCAGCAATTTCACGCATAGAAGTCTTCTCAACACCAAATACACCAAAACGTTTTTGAGATGCTTCAATGATTATTTTCAGCTTTCTGCTTTTATCAATTCCCGGTTTCGCAAGATTCATTTGCATAAAAAAGATGCAAATATAACAATCCATTTGACTATCATGTTCAAAAAGTCAGATTTAGTTTTGCGGGGAATGATATTTTCTAAATCTTCACATTATAGGGTGATAACCTGCCAAAAAGGTCTTTTAATTGGAGGCTAAAAATTATTAATCTGAATTATTTCCATGTCAGTCCAAGTAAATGTATTTTTGAAAACAACTAACCGAAAAAATTAACGATCAAAGAAGACTCCACAAATAATTATTCAAATGAAAACATTTAAACCATTTCTTCTCATTATCATTTTTTTAGCTTGCGCTACATCAGCAAAATGCCAGAAACCCGGTACCCCTGATAAAGTAAAAAGTGTTGTGACCTACGAAGAAAAATATGACATGCTTGTAAAAAAACAGTATAAAGAGTCAGAAACTTATTACGATTCACGCGGGAATATTGTGGAATCTATCACATATAAGCTTGGGAAAGTCGATAAACACTTCAAGTATGAGTATGATGCTGATAATAATAAAATAAAAGAAGAAGAATTTGATGCTGCAGGGAAGATTAAAGAGACCTCCGAGTATAAATATGCAAATGGACTCCGTATTGAAAAGAATGTTTATGATCCAAATAAGAAGCTGAAGTCAAAAAAGACTTATGTATATACAACCTATTAAGAAATGTACAGATCAGAGATAAATATATTAACGGGTTCATTCGGCCCAATTGCATTACATGAGATGGATCAGGTAATGCTTATGGACAGAGTTGAAACGAAATATGTTTTTTCTTCTTTGAAATTACCTTTACTTCTTGCTCTTTTATCATCTGATTATAAAATCCTGGATATTGATATGATCAGGAGTTTTCCATATCATACCACTTACCTTGATACCCCGGATCTCATATTCTACATGCAACAGGTGAGAGGAAAGCTTGACAGACACAAAATAAGATACAGACTTTACGAATCCACCGGCACATCTTTTCTGGAAATTAAAAAGAAGACAAATAAGGATAGAATAATAAAGTGGAGGATTGAAAATATTCTAAAGGATTACCCTGATGAAAACGCCCATATATTCATCAATAAATTATTGCATTATCCATCTCTGGATTTAAAGCCAGTCCTTATTAATGGATTCAACAGAATTACACTTGTTGGCATAAAATGCAAAGAACGTATTACACTCGATTATAATATAGTCTTTTCAAATACTGAAGGGAAAAGTACAGAGCTGCCATTTTTATCTATTGCTGAAATAAAAAAGGACCGTCATTGCAGGTTCTCTCCATTTGGCGCAATTATGAAGGAATTTGGAATTTCGCCAACCGGTTTCAGCAAGTATTGCGTTGGAAGCTCATTGGTCTATGAAACACTGCGAAAAAACACCCTGAAACAGAATTTACTTTTAATAAATAAAATTGAAAATGAATATTTTAAATCTGCTTGACGTCGACAAAGTTGACATAAGTGGTATAGAATTTTTAGATGTTCCGGGTTTTCTGGAACTGTTGCTGCGATTTACCCTGAATATGACAGTCATTTTGATTCTTGTAAGATGGTTGTATTATTCAACCACAAAGAGGAAAGATTATTTATTCACATATATTCTTATTTCTACACTGATATTTCTGCTCTGCTACCTTCTGGCAAGTGTAAAACTTCAGATTGGATTTGCCCTTGGCCTGTTTGCTATCTTTGGAATAATCAGGTACAGAACTAGTTCGATTCCTATAAAGGAGATGACATATCTCTTTCTTATTATAGGCGTTTCGATCATAAATTCTCTTGCTGACACAAAGACAAGCGTGGCAGAGGTACTGTTCACAAATTTTATAATTATCTTTTTAACATTCTGTCTTGAAAAGATCTGGCTGTTGAAACATGAATTGTCAAAAACCATCATTTATGATAAAATCGATCTCATCAAACCCGAAGACAATCTGCAGCTTATCGATGACCTTGAAAAGCGGACCGGCATAAAGAAAATAAACAGGGTAGAGGTTGGGAAAATTGATTTTCTTAAAGATACCTGCTCGCTTAAAATATTTTATTATGTTAGCGGAAACCTGATGGACACAATATCCCAGGTTGGGTCTAACCATGAAATCGATAATGATGACGATGACGATTAGAAAGCTATTTTTTTTCTTATTCTTCCTGTTATTGCCATTGCTCGTATATTCACAAAATAAGGATTTTGGAATCTGGTACGGTATTTCAGGCGAACATAAAATATCAAAAAAAATTGAAATTGATCTGTCAGCTGATATAAGAACATTTGAAAATGCATCTAGAATCGATGAAGCATTTGTTGAAGCTGGAGCTACTTATTCTTTAAGCAAAGATTTTTCCGTTGCAGGATCCTACAGGCTGACCAAAAGCCTTGAAAATAACAATTCTTATTACCTGCGCCATAAATATTTTTTTGACTTGAAAGGTGCGCTCCCTGTGGGCGATTTCACCTTATCATGCCGGTTAAGGTACCAGACTCTGATTAAAAACTATATTCAGCACGATGTAGATAAATATCCGTCATATACCGGCAGAATAAAGATGAAGGCAGTCTATCATACTAAAACATTTCCTGTAAATCCATATGTTTATATTGAATCATTCTGTCCGATGTTTTCGGTGAATTCCGGAACTATTGGCAAAATCTGGTATTCAGCAGGATTAGATCTTAAAATAACAAAGAAGCAATCTGCAGAAATTGAATATATATTTCAACGCGATTTTCAGCCACATCTGTCAGATATTAACATCATCTCTGTAAACTACAATATTAAATTCTGATTGTGGGCCATTGCCTTCTAAATGTGCTTTGTGGTTATAAAAGACTTTTCCAACAACCTTTATTATAATGCCAGATTTCTTATTTTTGCTTCCTTAGTTTGTAAATTATATAACCTGAAATGTCAATTTCTTACCTTATGCGATACAAGTTTTTGTTTTTTGTGCTGTTTGCTTCATCTTATTTATTAAGCGGTCAAATTATACCTGAACGGCAATGGCCATGTTACAGGGGATATTTGTCATCAGGTGTCCTGGATAATGCAAATCTGCCAGCATCTTTTGACATTCAAAAGAATACTAATATAAAATGGAAAACTGAAATACCCGGACTTGGTCTTTCCAGTCCTGTGATTTGGGGCGATAAATTATTTATTACAACTTCTGTAAGCAAATCCGATGATCAGGGCATTAAGACAGGAATTTATGGAGATGGCATGCCTGTGCCTGATAGTTCTGTCCATGACTGGAAAATTTTCTGTATTGATAAAAATTCGGGAAGAACTCTCTGGGAAAGAACAGCGTTTACGGGGATACCAAAGATTAAACGTCATCCAAAATCAACTCATGCAAATGCTTCTGTTGCTACTGATGGAAAGTATGCAGTGGCATTCTTTGGGTCTGAGGGTCTTTATTGTTATGATTATTCAGGAAAACTCGTCTGGCAAAAGAACTTTGGCATTCTTAAATCGGTGGCTTTCGATTACAATGCGGCGGAATGGGAATTTGCAAGTTCGCCTATAATATATAAAGGAGTATTGATCATCCAGTGCGATGTTCTTGAAAATTCTTTTCTTGCAGCATTTGATCTTAAATCGGGAAAAGAATTATGGAAAACCAAACGTGATGAATACCCCGGATGGTGCACTCCTAACGTTTATACAAATGGAGGAAAGACCATAATTGCTGTAAATGGCTATAAGCATCGCGGAGGATATGATCTTGAAACCGGGAAAGAAATATGGAAGATGTCAGGTGGCGGTGATGTCCCGATTCCCACCCCGGTAATTGGAAAAGAACTTGTTTATTTTAACAGCGCACATGGTTCTTCTTCTCCGATCTATGCAATTAAAGCGACTGCAACCGGTAATATTACGCCAAAAACTCCGGGTGAAGTGAATGATTTTATCAAGTGGAGCATTCCCCGCGGAGGATCATATATACATACATTACTTCTTTATCATGAGCGCCTTTATAATGTGAACTGGAATGGTACTATAAATTGTTACGATGCTGCAAGCGGAAAGGTTTTGTACAATGCCAAGTTGGGCAATACGCAAAGTTTTATTGCTTCGCCTGTTGCCTCTGACGGTAAAATATATATTGTTGACGAACGTGGAACCGTATATATAATAGGTGATGGCGATACATTTGTTAAATTAGCGGAGATTCCATTAAATGATATATGTCTTACTGCACCTTCAATAACAGACGGAATGATATTTTTCAGGACTCAGAAATATCTGATTGCAGTAGGGAAAAATTAAACACCATATAAAATTTCAATTATGAAAAACCGCATTTCATTCTGCATTTTACTCCTATTTTTTCTTTTTTCAGTGAACAAGCTTCAGGGGCAGGTAAATCCAGAAAGGCAGTGGCCATCGTATCGCGGGAGACTTTCTTCTGGAGTCCTCGATAACACCAACCTCCCAGATTCTTTTAATCTCAACACCATGACCAATGTCCGGTGGAAAACTGAAATTCCGGGACTCGGACTTTCCAGTCCTGTTGTATGGGATAATAAAATATTTATTACAACTGCTGTCAGTGAAGCAGATAAGGCCGGATTTAAACCGGGCCTTTACGGTGATGTAACACCTGTTAGTGATTCTTCAGTCCATGAATGGAAGGTATTTTGCATAGATAAGAATACAGGAAAAACAATATGGGCAAGGACTTCATTTAAAGGAATACCTAAAATGAAACGGCATCCAAAATCCACTCACGCTAATACATCTGTTGCCACCGATGGTAAATATGTAGTAGCATTTTTTGGGTCTGAGGGCCTTTTCTGTTACGATATGAATGGGAATCTGGTGTGGGAAAAGAACTTTGGATTACTTAAGTCTGTGTGGTTTGTAATGAAATCAGCAGAATGGGAATTTGCGAGTTCACCTGTTATTTATGACGGTAAGCTCATAATACAATGCGACGTCCTTGAAAACTCATTTGTAGCTGCTTACGATTTGAAATCCGGTAAAGAAATATGGAAAACACAGCGTGATGAATACCCGGGATGGTGTACTCCGAATATTTACACTAATGCCGGAAAGACGTACATTGCCCTAAATGGATACAAAAACCGAGGCGGATATGATCTTGAGACAGGTAAAGAGGTCTGGAAAATGTCGGGCGGAGGTGATATACAAATTCCTACACCTGTTGTCGGTAACGATTTGATATATTTTAACAGCGCACACGGAAAATATTCTCCGATTATTGCAGTTAAAACAAATGCAGAAGGAGACATTACTTTAAAGGAAAACGAAACCACGAATGAATATGTTAAATGGAGTCTTCCAAGAGGGGGCTCTTATATGCATACATTGTTGCTCTACAGAAACCATCTGTATAACGTAAACTGGAACGGAGTTGTAGTTTGTCTGAATCCGCTCACCGGACAAGAGATATATAATGCCAAGCTTGGAAAAGCCAGAAGTTTTATTGCTTCTCCTGTTGCCTCCGATGGTAAAATATATATCGTAGACGAAGAAGGTACAGTTTTTATACTGGAAGATGGAGATACTTTCAAACTTCTCGCTGAGATTCCAATGAATGATATTTGTATGAGCTCCCCGGCTTTAACAGATGGGATGATAATTTTCCGAACTCATAAATATCTTATCGGGGTAGGGAAGAAGTAAGTTCATCATCTTGGGGGCCTCCTTAGAGGTACTAAAAAATTTGAATTATTAACCGCAGAGATCGCAAAGATTCTACGCAAAGGTCGCAAAGAAAATATATTCAATGTGTTGACTTTTCGGACTTTGCGCCTGCTTTGCATGCTTTGCGGTTGAAATAACAATTCAAAAACTCAAGTTTCTAAACTGTATGAGGTACTTAAGTCCCTCCCCCCTCGGGGAGGGATTTAGGGAGAGGCAAGATGGGGAGATCCTATTCTTTCTTCAGACTTCCTATCAGCGATTTTCGTGTGACCGACCTGACTGATATAGTTAATACAACGTATCCGATCAGGATCAATAAAACAACCACAATTAAAATGAACATCCATGGTATTTTTAACTGATTTGTTAAAGAACCGGATGTCGCTACAATAGCTGAAATTACCCCCGTGGTAACACCTGCGAACAGTATCAGAAGCTGTTCAGAAAGTATCATTCGCCTTATACTTGATGTCTTAAAACCAACAGCCAGCATTAATGCAAATTCCTTTTTCCTTTGATTAAAGTTTCTTAAGAGGATGAATCCGAGTCCTAAAATGCCAATAATCATTCCAAGAGCTCCGAAAACTGCAAATACAGAGAGGTAAGTATTTGAGACACTGTAGAAAGAAGCAAGCCGATCGCTGGTTTTTTCAATATTCAACCCATAATTTTCAAGTCTTTCATTTAAAGTGTTCCTGATCATATCTGTCAATGCGGGTTTTCCTTCGACCAGCATAACTGAGCTTCCGGAAACTGAAGGAAAGTACTTTGAGAAATTCCCGGTTCCGATTAAGACGTTACCCTGGAATACTGAGGATTTCAACCCTGCAGCAATAATGATCTTAAGAGGCATTCCATTCTCAGCCCTTAAAACCAGAGTGTCTCCGATTTTAAGTTTCAGCCCCCAGTCCAGAACAGTCTGATCGGCAATACCGTATATAATATTGTTATTAGCAGGAATATTAAGATATTGCCATTCGTTTTTGACATGCTCAGCTTTTAGAAATCCTGAAAATGCAAAAGCATTGTATCTTATGAAATCAGATGGATCGATCCCAAGAACCGGTGGTGCCGTAATATGATTCAGGTTCAGACAACTTGCATCATTCCCCTGTGACCGCTTCATCTGTATAAATTTTACCCTTGAAAGTGCCGGTTCGTCAAGACCAAGTGATTTTCTGGAAGAAGTAAAATTAAGATCCTGCTTTACGGCAATTGTATTTTCACACCAAAGTATATATCCTCCGGTACCACCGGAACGATTGCCTGACTTTTCATTGAAATTCATCCTGTTCACTTCAGTGATAAAAACTGTAAATAATCCGGCAGCAATGAACAGAATTGAAGTTACGGCACCTGAGGAATTAAATGAATAATATAAACGCGAGAACTGCCTCCTGCTTTCATTTTTTTGTTGAAGTCTTCTATGTAATCCAATGTAATATTGTCTCCACAAAAGAACAGATGTCAATAACAATGATGTCCCTGCAGCAAAGGAAAAGAACAGTTTTTCCTCTTTCAGAAGCAGTGAGAGTACTAATAATGAAATTGTTATATACGATGAAATGAATGTGAGTATCAGATTGCCGTTCCCCTGACGAAGATTGTAGTCTTTTTCTTTTCTGTGAAGAGCTTTTAGAAAGCGTCTTATTTTGAAGAACATAAGGATCATTATGGTAGGTAGGGTCATAACAAATCCAATTGCAATCGGATAAAGATCAAAATAAGCCTGAAGGGTGTTCGTTTGAACAGCGCCATTCCAAACAGTGTTCAGCGCTTTTATGATAAGAAGATCGGCAAAATAGCCTGTAAAAGCTCCGATCAGGCAACCAGTCACACTTATAAGAGCTGATTCGAAAAACAATAACCTTGAGATCCAGCTATTTTTGAAACCAAGAGCATATAATGTTGTAATATGTCTCCTTTTCGAATCAAAATACAACGATGATGCAAATGAAAGCAGCAGGAGGGATGCAAGAATGAGAAAAAATCCCAGACTAAGAAAGAGAGAGCCAAAATCCACACTGCTCTCGGCTGCTTTTAATGATTGATCTCGCAGGTTTGACACAGTAAACCCAACTTTACCCGGATCAAGCGATCCATTGAGCCTTGATTCAATTTCGTGAGATGTCACCTGCGCCGGGAAACGCACAGATGTGGCAGGACCGAAATTATTTCCCCAAAGTTCTTTTGCTTTATCATAATTGATGAATGCTTTCGGCGTGCCCCGGTATTTTTTCCAGTAATCTTCATCCTTTTTACGGATTTCTTTAGTCTTGATTGGAACTCCTGCATCCCAGTCAGTGCACGATTCTTTCCCGGAAATCCCCGGGAAATCAGGCATCAGTAATGAATCAGCCCAGATACTTTTTATCTCTACAATCTTTTTTATTACAAACCGGGAATTTTTTTCGATAAGCTTGTTCAGCGAATCGGGTGAAAACCAATACATTTGAATAGCTTCGCCTTCTTTCACTCCAAGGTCATTTGCCATCCATCTGTTTATAATAATGTCGTTGCCTTCAGCAATATCAGGATATAAAGATGATGATAACCCTGATACAAATGAATATGGTGTCGATCTTCCCCTGGAAATAAACTGATTACCCAGATATGTTAAAACGCAACCCGATGACGGTAATAACTTTGATATCTCATCAACAATTGTTCCATCGATAAATACCCTGTCAGATATGAGCTCAAGCTGCTTTGTTTTTTTTACTGAGCGTAGTTTCAGACCGATGTCTTCCGGTTTTAAATTACTCTTTAATGAACTATATACTGAATTTACATTCCCTTTGCTGACCAGCATTCTGTTTATTTTCTGACCATTCTCTTCAAGATCTTTCACGTCCATGAAGAGATTGAGCGGTGTTATCTGACTAATTGAAAGTGAAAAATTGCCGCCTGTTTCGGGTCCTAGAATAAGGCCAATTTTCATTACCACTGACTCTAATTCCTTTGTCGGCGCAAAAGGGGCATCAGCAGGAATTTCATCTATTGGCTGATACCTGATAGCAATCTCGTCATCTTTTTTCACTCCGAGATATTCAGCCAGTTTTGTATTTATTGCTATCTCTCCGGGCTTCAGATTGACAGAATCTCCCTGGAATAAAAAAAAATTCCTGGTTACGCCAAAAATATGCACATTGATTGCGCTTTTCTGTGAATTCAGATTCAGGCAATTGCCTGTCAATTCTATTATTCCGGTACTTTGTATTTTTGATTTTTGCTTCATCCTTTGTACCAGGTCAGAGTTAAAATACCTCTTTCCCGAGCTTACCAGGATATCGGTATTTCCAAGATGTTCTGAAGCTGAACGCTTAAGACTATTTTTTACAGATACTCCGGTCAACAGAGATCCGGTTATTACTGCTGATAATAATACAATGATTAAAATCTGATATAAAACCGGTTTCCTGTAGAATTTTATTGATTGAAAAATCGTGCTGAATATTCCCTGCATCGCTAATCCGTTTCAGAAATTAATTTCCCTTCAAACAGATGCAACTTCCTCGACATTTTATTTGCGATATCTTTTGAATGTGTCGCCAGAATTAGTGTAATAGCGTATTCCTGATTCATTTCCAGCAGAAGTTCTCCCATAGACTCTGCATTTTTCGCATCTAATGACCCGGTGGGTTCATCGGCAAGAAGGATGGAAGGTTTATTGACAAGGGCTCTTACAAGTGCAACCCGCTGAGCTTCCCCGCCTGATATCTGTGAAGGATATTTGTTTTTAAGTTCAAAAATGCCGGTTCTGACCATTAACTCATTAATATAAAGCCTTTTGTCGGAGAGTTGTATTTTTGAATGTTTGGATGCAAGAAGAGGTAAAAAAATGTTCTGATGAATGGTCATGTATGGAAGAAGGAGGTGATCCTGGAAGACGAATCCTATATTCTGGTTCCTGTATGTAGCTGATTCAGACTCAGAAAAATTTGCTATTGATCCTCCTTTAAATACTATATTACCACTGTCGGGTTTATCCAGTAAACCAATAATATTCATTAATGTCGTTTTTCCTGAACCAGACGGACCCATGATTGCCATAGTCTCGCCTTTTTCCACTTCAAGACATAGATCATCAAGAACAGTACCTCTTTGCGCAAACGACTTTGATATATTTTTTATTGACAACATCATTACTAATATAAATATTAATCATTAAAAATTGTTCAGTTGCAATTTCTGTGGAGGAAGAATTTAGAAAAATTCAACCCTTTTAATTTTTACATTATTAATGAATTATAAACCTTTGATAATCCTTCTGACATTTTTGCCAGAGAAAGCTCTCTCAATACTTTTTCCTGGCCTTTTTTCCCAAGCTCCAGACACAATTCGCGATTATTCAGGATATTCAACAGACCAGATGTCAGCTCGGTGACAGTGTCTGGCGCATATATTATACCGCCTCCTGTCCGCTCGACTATTTCAGGAAATGCCCCGGTTGCAGGTTGAATCACAGCCACGCCGGCAGCGTTGGCTTCGAGTAAGTACAGACCATATCCATCATGTTTTCTTACAGGAACGCACATAACATCTATATTATTGAAAAACTGCTGTTTGCTGTTTCCGTGAAACTCAGGATAGATCCGTACATAACTAGTTAATCCCTTGCTTTTAATTTTCTTTATCTGCTCAGCAATAAACGGTTTGTCATCACTTGTATATCCTCCGGAGATATGAAGGGTAAGGCCGGGCAGGCTGTTCGTTGATTTTAATTCTATGAATGCGTCCACAAGTTTGTCAATTCCATTCTGGGAGCTTATCCTGCAAAAATATCCTATTGCTGGATAATTATCTTCTTTTTCAATTATTAAATCAGGGTCGAATCCGAGCGGAATAACATTAAAATTCTCCCCGGAAATACCAGTTTTCGAGATAAACAATTCTTTATAATAATTGCTGGGTGTAAGAAAGGCATCAACGTGATTAGCCTCCCGTGCAATGAGGTCCCATGCACCTGTCTGGTATGGCTCAGTCATCTCATCAATCCAATCATCTTCGTTAAGGAGTGAGCATACTATTTTTACATCAATTTTGCTTTTGATCAGTCGGGCAAGACCTATTACAAGTGCATTTGAAAGATGAATAATATCCGGTTTGCCATCTTTACAGAGGTAAGCAATCAGTCTGTTCAGCTCTTTTTCCGGAAACGCATTTTCGCCCTTTATCATATTAAGGGTCATCTCTTCAAGTCCTTCAGTACGTGTGGTGCCGGCTCTTTTTGCGGCCATCTTAAGCATTGGGCCTGAATCAAATATCTTGTCAAAAAAAACTGGCATGTTCTTCAAGAAAGGTACTTTCTCTCTAAGATACATTGATACAGCGCCGAAAAAAACGTTCTTGTCCATCCCTGACTCGGTTGCATCGTCGGGCGGCAGATATAACGGTATAGCGGACGCCTTAATTCCGGGTAATTTGCGGATAGCTCTGAGGTAAATCATATCGCGGTAACAATTCCCGCAATAAAATGAACCTCCTGAACCAGTTATTAAATAAACTATTTTCATAAAATTATTGTGTCTTGAGGTCTTGGCGGTCTTGCTGTCTTGCGGTCCCGTCACAACTCCATAGTGTTATGACAGCAAGACTGCACGACTGCATGACAATTTATTAATTCCCAAATGCCATTAATCTCCCATCTTCAGTAAGAATATAAAACTTACCGTCGATCACTGCCGGAGAGCTGCTTACTGGTGTTCCTGCATTGAAACTCCAGAGCTTTTTTCCATCAGCCAGTCCCAGAATATATACATAGCCATCCATTCCTGTAAAAAGAACTTTTGACGATGTCAATACAGCTGAGCCTGTTATTTTACCGTTTGTCCTGAATTTCCATTTCAGTTTACCATCTGAGGCATCGTAACAATACAGGTATTTATCTTCTGTTCCTATAACAATAGAATTATCTCCGATTGCAGGAATAGCCAGTATTGATGCAGATTCCTCATTCCCAGGGATCTTCCATACAATCTTTTTTGTGCTGGTATTTACACAATATTTTGTGCCATCATAATCTCCGAAGTAAGCCAGATCATCCGAAAGAGAAGGGGAGGAGGCAATATAAACACCTATGTCGACTCGTGTCCTTTTGTTTCCCGGTGAGCGGATCAACAATTCTGAGCATCCCATCGCATCCGCCGAATACGATTTTGCCATTCAGTATTGCCGGAGTACCATTAATGTAGTTCTCCGTCTCTACTTTCCACATTGGTTTGCCGGTCTCAGGGTCGACACAGTGCAGGTAATAATCATAACTGCCAATAACTATTCCGGCTTTATTTCCGGATGTCCAGACATTAGCTGAACCTGCAATCTGATTTTCTGTCGTATACTTCCAGATTAATTTACCTGATGTTTTATTTACAGCCATCAGTATTCCGTCACTCGTACCGAAAATAACCTTATCATGAAAAATCATTGGAGCAGCGTCAATTGAGCTCTCAGCTTTGTAATCCCATTTAATTGCTCCTGTGCTGCTTACTGCTATCAGGGAACCCTTATCATTTCCAAAATAAATAGTGCCATCGCTGATTACAGGAGAGGATTTCGTTGAATTGTGAGTCGCTGTGCTCCACAGAAGTTTGGGTGAAGTGGGTAGGTCCGATTCAATTTTCCCGGCCAGATCAGATTTACCACGAAAAAGAGGCCAGCCAGTTGATGATTGAGCGGAGGCAGAGGTAAATAAGAGAAAAAACAATACTACGGTGAGAATAAATTTCAAAGAAAAGCTTAGCTCATTATATTTAGTTACCCCCTTTCTTATTTCCCCCAAGTGGGAAATATTGGTTTTGCTCTTTCCCCCTTGGGGGAAGGTTGGGAAGGGGGTCGAAAATAACAAAGGCACAAAGGCACAAAGGTTCACCAAGAAAAAGCCAATAGTGAAATTATCTTTGTGATTCTTAGTGTCTTTGTGTCTTGGTGGCAATTGCATTTTCTTCATTTATTTTGAGTATCGTAAACATAACGCCCCGGTAGGGCATATATCAACAACCTCTTTACTCCTGGTTTTCAGTATATTATTAAAATCCTCAGTAAGAGGCTCAGAGATAATACTTATAAAGCCGCGGTTTATAAAACAAAGTGCCGGTTCTTCCTTTAATTCCTCACAGAGTCTCACACAGAGTCCGCATTTAATGCATTTAGCGTTCTCAAAAATAAGTCCTGTGTTGACATTTATCTTCTTCTGAATAGGAGAATTAACCAGTTTTCCTTTTGGATCTTTTACACCCAGTTCATCAGCCAGAAGTCGCAGTTTGCAATACACTGCTGCACGGCAATCGCAATGCATGCAACTCTCTGCCTCCTGGGATGCAGATTCATAGCTCGATACCTCCCTGAAACGGGAAAGTTCATTTTTGCATTCTTTCACCCATTCTTTAAGTTCACTCTGCTCAATTGCTCCAATACGTGATGAAAAACGTTTTGATTTTTGTTTTGTTAAACCATTATCTTCGTGCTCAAGATCTCTATTAGCAGGAACGTTGCATGCAACGTCCCTGCTATTCTGTTCCTGGCTGATCTGGCCGTAAACAAAGATTTGCATATTACGGATTGAAACAGGAGTATCAACTTTTTTTCTTCTGCAGGCATTCTCACAATATCCTTTGCAATCAAAACATTTTAATACGGAATGTGTAGTTTGGTCTTTGGAAAGGCTGATGGCGTCATCCAAATTATTAGAACTTAAATGCCTGTTCATCAGAGGAATATCATATCCTTCCGGGCATACAACCTTGCATTGTGCTTCGCATTCAGCTCTGTGCTCCGACAAAAGAAGCTCAATCGACTTTTTTCTTATCGAAAGTACATCCTCTGATGACGAATCAATGTTCATCCCATCCTGGACCAGCGCAGAACATGACGGTAAAAAGTTGCCTGTTCTTTTATCCTTCACCATGCAAACCATACATGAAGAGTAGTGTGGCAATCTGTCTGAAAAACACAGAGAGGGTATATGAATTCCTGCATCTCTGGCCACATCAATGATGGTTGAACCTTCAGCGGCTTCAAGATCAATATTGTCTAATTTAATTCTAAGCATTAATATTTACTATTTCTATAGCTTTTTCAGGACATACAATTCTGCAATTATCGCATTTTGTGCATATTGTCTGGTCTATTTCGTGTTTTTGATAAGGATTAAATGGAATTGCTTTAACAGGACAATCCTGCGAACATTTTGTGCAACCGGTACAATCATCATTAATATGATATTTGATAAGAGCCTGGCATTTATTTGCCCTGCAAATCCCTTTTGTATGTTCTTCATATTCTTCCCTAAAATACTTCAAACCTGTTAGTACCGGATTTGGAGATGTTTTTCCCAGGCCGCATAGGCTGCCATCCTTAACAAATTTGCATAATCTTTCAAGCTCATCAATGTCTTGCAGAGTAGCTTTACCCTCAGATAATGCAGTAACAATATTGAGCATTTGTTTTGTACCGATTCTGCAAAATGTACATTTTCCACAAGACTGTTTATGGGTGAAAGTGAGGAAGTATTTTGCCATATCGACCATGCAGTCTGTATTGTCAAGAACAACCATGCCACCAGAGCCCATCATGGCACCCATTCGTGTAAGTTCTTCATAGTCAATTGCAATATCAGCATGACTTGCAGGAATACAACCACCAGATGGGCCACCGATCTGAATGGCCTTAAACGCATTCCCATCGGCAACACCGTCTCCTATATTCTCAACTATCTGGCGGATTGTTGTACCCATTGGTACTTCAATCAAACCGCCTTTTGAAATTTTTCCTGCAAGTGCAAATACTTTTGTACCCTTACTTTTTTCAGTGCCTATTGATTCAAAAGGAACAGCACCATTAATTATTATCCATGGAACAAGGGAAAGTGTCTCAACATTATTAACCAGTGTGGGTTTATTCTTATATCCTTTTACGGCAGGGTATGGCGGCCGTATATGTGGTGTTCCCCGCTTTCCCTCAAGAGAAGCGATCAACGCTGTCTCCTCGCCACACACAAATGCACCGGCACCTTCAAAAATATCAATGCCAAAGGAAAATGAAGTTCCAAGGATATTCTTGCCAAGAATCCCATTCTCGTAACAAGCTTTCAGCGCTATCCTTACCCGGGTGACAGCCAATGGATACTCAGCTCTGATATAAAATATTCCTTCACTTGCACCCGTTGCATACCCCGCAATTATCATCCCTTCAATAACACGGTAGGGAAACGACTCAAGAAGCATTCTGTCCATGAACGCTCCCGGATCACCTTCGTCACCATTACAGACTACATATTTTGTGTCGCCATTCGAATTTGCTGAAATATCCCATTTTTTGCCTGTCGGAAAACCTGCACCTCCGCGACCTCGAAGTCCACTCTCTGATATAATTTTAATTACCGATTCACGATCGGACTCCCTGAGACATTTTTTCAGCGCTTCATATCCTCCAGATAAACAATATTCGTCATATGATTCAGGAGAGAGCATGCCATTGTTTTTTGTAGCAAGATGAACCTGGTGACTCAGAAAATTTTCAAGGTATTTCTCTCTTTGTTCAACAGGTAAATTCACCTGCCCTGTTAGCTTGTCTTCTGACAGAAAAGTATCAACGAGGTCATTTATTTTATACCTGAGTCTTTTGTTGAACTTACCCGGTTTGACATGCTTAAGAAGAATTTCTTCAACCCTGGTCTTAGATACTTTTGTATACCTCGAATGGACGTCATCTTTTGTAACTATCTCCATTAAAGGAGTTTGATTACATACTCCGACACATCCAACCTGTTTTAATCTGATATTGAGATTATATCTTTGTTTAATTTCAAATATTTCTGAAAGGATTTCCTTGCTGCCTCCTGCAACACAGCATGAACCAATTCCAACCCTGATCTCAGCATCAACCTCTTTATCGCCGTCATGCTCCTGGATAATGGTACTCATTTTCCCCTGATGCAGGAAATCATAGATTATTTCGTCGACCTGTGTTGTTTTGACATGACCATAAGTCTTTCCGTCGATCTGTACAACAGGAGCAAGCGTGCAGCAACCTAAACAGGCTACTTCCTCAATTGAAAAAAGATTATCAGGAGAAGCATTCTTTGAATCATCAATTTTCAGAACTCTTTTAAATGCATCGGATATCAACGGACTGCCTTTTACATGACACGCAGTTCCTGCGCATATTTTGATTGTATGCTCACCGACAGGAAGATGTCTGAATTGTGAATAGAATGTAGAAACTCCCGATATCTGTCCCTGTGTAATATCGGTCACCTTACAGATATACTTCAGCGCCTCTGAAGGCAGCCAGTTAAGCCTTTTCTGAACCTCCTGGAGTATCAATATAACTTTTTCAGGTTCACGGCCGGTTACAGCAAGAACTTCATCTATCACTTTGGTAATATCGACCTGCGGATTCTTTTCGCATTCACAGGAGCTTGACAATATTTCTGATCTTTCTGTTTTCAATTTTTAGCAATGCAATAGAGGTTTTTCTTTCCCCTGATATATATTTTCTTATCTGAAAAAGCCGGTGAGCAATCGGCACTTTCACCAAGAGGAGAATCGCCAACGTGAGTAAATTTGTCTTCTGCTTTGACAATATGCATTGTACCGGCTCTGTCAAGCAAATAGACCATTTCATCTGCTATTATTGGTGAAGCATAAAATGGATCCTTGAAATAATGAGTCCAAACAGTATCACCTTTCAATGCATTGTAGCAGGCAACGTCTCCATTTCCTGTAGATACGAATAAGAACTTATCTGTAGCAACAGGACTAGACACATCCGGTGTGAATGTATTATCTTCCCAAACGATTGCTGCACCTGTCCCGGGTTTTATAGCCGCAAGTTTTGCATAGTCAGTAACTGCATATGCCATTGTACTGTTTACCGCAGCTGATGGCGCAACATCTCCGCTCAAACATTCTATTTCCCAGAGTTCTGCCCCGGTTACAGGATCATAACCACTGACAAATGGATTACCATTTATGATTACCTGAGTTTTTCCGTTAAAATATCCAAGTACAGGGGAAGACCATGCTGCACGTCCCTTGCGAATTGTTTCCCATGCCTCATTACCTGATTCAAGGTTAAACCCTTTAAGCGAAACTTTAGTATTACTGTCGAACTGAACAAGCAGGAAGTCTTTATAGATCAACAGGGAAGATGAATATCCGTAAGAACTTTCAGGGACGCCAATATTTTTGGCCCACAACAGTTTTCCATCCAGATCAAAGCAGGCCAGGTTCCCATTTGCAAAAACAGCACACACAACTTTACCATTTGAAGCTGCTGTTGATACCGCAAGGCCAGCATCAGCATCAGTCTTTGGTGCTACAGCTGGTTCACCCGGAACATTGGAAGCAGAGCCAGTCCACAAAATTTTCCCGTTATTCTTATCGATGCAATATATTTCACAAACATTATCTTTCACACCTGTAATAAAAATCTTATCACCCCAGATGACAGGAGAACTCTTGCCTCTCCCCGGTACTTCAAGTTTCCATTCGATATTCTTTCCCGATTCGCCGTTCCATTCAGTCGGATAACCAGAACCACCTGCAATACCACGACTATCCTGTCCACGGAAAAATGGCCAGTTTGTTTTATCAGGTTTCAAAGCCTTATCTTCTCTGCTTCCTTCGCTTTTACCCGTTCGTGGAGAATTGCCCAATGTATCAGGGAGGTAGGCTCGCATTAGCAAAGATGAAGCAATTGCCAATATAAAAATTACACCGACAGTCGAAATCAGGTATTTTCTGTTTCTGGCGCGATTTATCGATGAGATTTGTTTTGATTCAGAAATAACCGGATTTAGCTTTTCATTTTCAGAAATGATCCTCTGACTCAGAATAAAGATTACGATACCAGCAATCAGTAGATATGATCCTGTCTCCACCTGCCATCTGGAACTGAAGTATGCCTTTCGTGCCATAAGATCCATCGCCCTTATCTGCTCAGCTTTTGTACCATTTGAAGGATCTTTGTCATATTGCTCTTTTATTGACAGCAAGATAGGACTGTCAAGAGGTTTCATTATCTTTAATTGGGCAAAGCTTAAGATCATTGTCAGAGCAACGATCAATGAAAATCCACCGGAGATCTGACTGACAATCCTGAGAATACTGATATCTTTTTCAGTAAAATTAATCTTCATCTTAAACCTTTACTTTAATTGGACAATATTTAAAACATCTCCCGCAGCTGTAGCATTTGCCCTGGTGCGGTTTATATTCATTTCTTTTGCTTCGGATTGTTAAAGATATCATGCCTATTGCGAAGGATATCCCCAAAAATGCTCCGGCCCAGGGAGAACCTTTTTTGAAACGGCCTATTATCGACTCTTCTTCAGTGAATAACTGAGATTCTGTTTTTCCTGCTTCTTTAAACGCAACCACACTTTTCAACGTACTTTCGATTCCTGTTTTCTTTTCAGCTCTTATTTCCCTGGCCAGTCTTACGGTGTTATTAGCACCCGAAAGGGCAGGAGCAAGGTTATATAGCAACAACCGCTCCGACGATTGCAAAAACCGGCACCATCAAAAAATAAAGAACAAATCTTTTTCTGGATTTCTGAGGATCTTCAGGTTTTTGATCAATATCAGACGGAATTATAGCATCATAAGGACATGCATTTTCACAAAGCCTGCAATTAGTACATTCAGCAGGCGTAATGGTAAGATGTTTTCCTGCAAATCTTGAAAAGATATTGAGCAGTACACCATACGGACACAGGAATCTGCAGTATGGTCTGTTCACGAATATTCCAGCCAGAAGCAATAATGCACCGAATATTATCATGGTATATGGAGCATCCAGCCGGAAAATGCCAACGAAAGGATCATAACGGCAAATCAGAAACTGGCTGTTTGTTGATGCGAAAAGAATGGCAATTCCCAGATAAATAAAAGGAACAAATGCAAGCATAACTTCAACTGACTTTGGAAGTTTAAGCGGTTTGAATCCTGTTAGTTCCTGAATCGCACCTAACGGACATACCCCGGCGCAAAAAACACGCCCATAGGCCAAGGCAAAGAGAAGCGGGATAATAAAAAACAGAAGGGCTGTAAGAGGAATTGAATATCCGGTATTGAATAACGAAAGTGATACATTCTGAACCGAGCCAACTGAACATATACAACCCTCCCGGTAAAAACCAAAATATGCAAGTGAAAATACAGACATCCAGATCAAACCCTGTCTGGAACGTTTCTTCAAAGCCAGCCAGGTAGTTACGGCTAATGCTGCAATCAGAACAATAACATCAATATACTCCCATACCTGCGCCCTGGGTGCTGTCATCTGATTTGTAGGATAAACATGACCCGATTCAAATTCGGGACGTGGAAATCTGTCCTGGGCAAACAGAACCATATGCCAGAATAACAACAGCACAAATAATATATATGGTAAGGCTTTCTTCATGAAAATCGTTTGTTGGAGTGTATCGTTTGTCGTTTGTCGTTTATCGTTAAATTCCTTGATACGGTCATTGCGAGCGCAGCGAAACAATCTTCTATCTTATTTAATCCCTTATGCGATCATTGCGAGCGCAGCGAAGCAATCTTTCATCGTTTTTCCTTATCTTTCGGTATATAAGCCACACCCGCCGGAATCCTGCTTATTGCATTTGACGGGCAAGTACGTGCAATTGAACAATCGTTGCAGTTCACACATATGTCGTGATCGATTTGCATGTAGAGCGATCCGTTTCCAAAATCACCACACCCTTTAACACATTTTGCACAACCATCACACAACTTTTCGTTGATCGTGTATTCAAAATATGGTTCCTCCACAAACTTTCTGGTTATAGCTCCGGTAGGACACATCTGATTCTCAGCTCCTGTACTTATAGTTTTAACACCCTGACGAAGATAACCTCCGCACAGGTCGCAGTAACCGCACATCCGGTATGCATGCACACATTTTGATGCAGAAGGAGTGAGGACACAATTTGTTTTGCATTGACCACATTGTGTGCATTTAAGAGGATCTATCTGCCATACATACCCTTTAACTGAAGTTTTTTTGAAAAGAAAAGCAGGTATAATGACTAACGGAGCGACTACAACCAGTTTCCCGGCAGCTTTCACAAAATCCCTCCTTGTTTGATATTTATTCTTATCCGCTTTCACCTGATTTTCTATTTATACTTGTTGCAATCTGTCTTTCCGATGCAAATACCTTTCCCGGCACAAGTTGAACAGACATTAGCTCCTGCAACTTTCTTACCGAGTGAAATAGCAATTATTGCAATCAGAAGAAGCAGTACATATCTGCCAAGTCTCTTAATTAGTTCATTTCTGGTCATCGTTTATCTGTTTTCAATAATAAAAGCCTAATTACTCGGTCATTGCGAGCGAAGCGAAGCAATCTCCTTTTCTTAGCATCCATTTTTTCCCTTGTCCTTTGTGATCCTTTGTGAATTCCTTGCACAAAAGTTCACAAAGGTTTAAATACTGATTTTCTTTGTGATCTTTGTGTTTCTTCCCTCTGTGTTCTTTGTGGTTAAGATATCAATTTAGCAAAATCAATTCATTCATTATAAGTTGGTTTTTTATCTCAAATTATTTCCTGTTAAATACATACAATTTTGAATCAGCCGGGTTTGCCGCATAAATAGTAATTCCATCAGCTGAAGCAACATCCAATGGTACTGATTTCACGAAACTATTCTTCGAATTCACAAACTCAACAAATTCACCTTTTTTGTTAAGTATCTTAATCCTGTTGATTCCTTTCTCAGAAGTCACGAAGCCCTCCGGAATAAGTGCAAAATGAGGAGGAGAACAACACCCGCAAAATCTTTCCGGCGCTGACCCCGGTTCGCCAAACGATGTTTTTACCACTCCGTCAATAGTTCTCGTTTCAATTCGATGATGACCGGTATTTGCAGTAAAGAGATCGTTTTCCTTATCCAGAGCAATATCAAAATACGGACTCGGAATAACAAATTGTTTGTCGTTCTGTCCGATCATTTTCTTTACCTCTCCACCTTTATCAAGAATGAAAACCATTTTATTTCCTGCGTCGGCGATAGCCACATATTTGAAATTGGAAGTAATGGATGTTATAATGCAGCTGTCTTCAAACGGTCCCCATTCATTTAATATTTTGCCGTCCTTGTCAATAATCAGAATCTGATCGATTGTGGAAGCAAAAATAGTATCACCATAACTTGAAAGAGCTGTAAGAGGAACAGGTGTTTTTATATTCCACTTAAGTTTCAGGTTATTATCGTAAGAGGATAAAAATGAATCTCCACCGACATAAACAGTTCCGGAAGGAGAAACAGAGACAGTCTTAAGAGCACCTTCAGTTATAGCCAATTCACTTGAGATCTTCCACGCATCAGCCATTTCAGGAATAGTTGGTGAATTAACATTGTTAATTTCTTCTGCTGGCTTAATTACATCATAAATTATGTAAGCTATAAAGAGTACAATTACCAGGACTGATAAAACCGTTAATGTTTTCTTATTCATTTTCAGATCATTTCCCAATGTTTAAACAAAGTAAATTTCGTGCATCCCTCATAATGAGATATTTACCTGCGATAGCCATAGGTCCCCAGGCTTCAACTGCCTTTAATATTCTGTGATTGGAAATAAGAGTAGCTTTGTCATCCTGAATTTTGTAAAAGTAAAGGTTTCCATCGTCATCAAGAAGATACAGTTTATCACCACTTACAATATAAGGTCCAAGTCCTCGTCCAAACCGGTTTTCTTTGCCGCTTGACCACACTTCTTTCAGCAGATCTGATTTTTTATAGCACACCAGTTGTTTCTTAAGCGCACCGGCATTTTCAGGCATTACATCCCAGATATAGTCCTTTATGATAACAGGTGTCTGCTGGTCGCTTGCGAGCCCATCGGTTGCCTTATGCTGGTCCTTAACCGATGCTGAAAATACTGATCCGTTCAGAGTTATAACGATCCTGGCGCCACCAGCGCCATAGCTTCCAAATACTGCAATTTCGTTATTGGAAATCAGAATTGGTGAAGCAGCAGTAGTAGCCGGGCTCCAGTCGGTGGTAATCCACATCAGTTTGCCCAAATCAGGTTTTTCTGCTGAAACTCCGCATACTCCGCCAACTGCATTATATACATACATTCTTTTCCCAAGAATTGTCATCGGCATTATTGAATTGTGTGACATTCTCAGGGAATCAGTATTCGGAGTCTGCCAGATTATTTTACCCGAAGCACAATCGACTCCGATCATCAATGCTTTTCCGCCAGGAGCTATCACCGCCACATCATTATCTATCAACGGACATTGTCCTGTATAAAAATCCGGTGTAATTTTCCCTTTTTCAGTCCCGGGAATGCCAAATTCTTTCTCAAGATCAATCGACCAGAACATTTTTCCGGTGACCGGATCAACGCACATTACATGCGATCGCGGCCCAATGGTCACTACATATTTGTCAGTCACCGCCGGAATTGTTCTTGAATAGCCGTGATTTCTTTTCAAATCAACATAGTACCAGCGTCGCCACAGCTCTTTTCCTGAAGATAATGAAAAACATCTCAGAGCATCGGCCTTCTTTCTCTCATTATAATCAAGAAGATAAACTCTTCCGTTATGAATGGCAGGTCCGGCATATCCCTCGCCAAGAGTTGTTCTCCAGACTATCGCAGGTCCTGCTGTATCCCATTTTTCAGAAAGAGGAGTTGCATCTTTATTTATGTTATCAAAATCAGTTCCCCTGAAGCGGGGCCAGTCCCCAGGTTCAATCGCGTCTATATTTGAAAGAGTATCAAAGAATTCTCCGATTTTCACTGTGTCTGACCGCGGTTTCTGCTTTGGACGGTCGTCCATTCCGGGAATTCTTTCAGCTACGGGCAAAGGTTGATCCCGCAAAATCCACCATAGAAACAATGCTCCGAATATCAGAACGATCAAACCTAAAAATATATTATATCTTTTCCCGGATAACATGTTGTAATTAAGATATATGCATTATGATCATGTTCCCGCTGATTTCGCAGATTTTCGCAGAATAAAAATCAGCGCCAATCTTCTTGATCTGCGGGAAAGGTTTATTTGACACTTTTCAAAATACAATCAATTAATGAAACCTGCATTCTTTTCTAAGCTCTTTTTATATTGTAAGCAAATAAAACATTCCCGTGTCGTATGTAAAGTTTTTTGTTATGAATCACAGGATGCGCCCAATATGGTCCTGAGCCTTTAGCAATCCTGAAACTGCTTACCAGATCAAATTTTTCAGGATTTGCCATAACCAGCCCGACATTCCCCGATCTTTCATCATATATGTAAAGCATTCCTTCTGCAGAAATAATTGAGCCTTTGCATTTCCAATGCTCTTCATATTTTTTCTGACCGGTTTTCCAGTCAATGCAGCACCAGTTACCATCAGCATTACTTAACCAGTTTGACCCATAAATATAACCATTTACTAATACCACACCACCATGGTGAACGTCAAGCAATTCGTCTGTCCATGCCACCTTTGCATTATTGCCACCATCAGTCAGTTCAAGCATTATTCCTACATGATCATAACCACCTGTAACATAAATCCTGCCATCATGATACAAAGGAGTTACGCATTTGATTGCCGGAGCATCATCCCAAACTGCAAATGACTTTTCCGCTTTGATATCAGTATGCTTTATCTTCCAGACAATTTTACCGGCTGTTGGATCAACCGCGAAAATATAATTTGCTGAAACGTTAATAAGTAATTTCTTCCCGGAATAGTTAATAAGTACAGGAGAAACATAACCAGGTCGGTCGTTAAGACTTTCTGTTTTCCAGATCAGCTTACCGGTGTTCTTATTTAAAGCAATGGTCATTGTTTCAGGGCCGCCTGGAGTGTAATAAAGCTTTTCTTCATCTATTATGAGAGATTCAGCAATACCCCATGGACCGAAAGTCCCTTTATACACCTCGCTTGCCTTTAAGGACCAGATTATTGTGCCATTAGTGGCATCAATGCATGCCATATCACCGGCACCGCTTGTTACATAAGCTTTATTACCTTCAATTGTCGCAGCACATCTGCTGTCAGGATAAGATTCTTTCCACGAACGACCATAAGGGGTCTGCCATTTTATCTTTCCCAAAGTATCAATGGCAACAAGGAAATCATTGTCATTTTTTGCCCCGGTTAAATAAATATAGTTTTTTCCAAAAGTAACGGAAGAAAAACCAGCTGGTAATTCCTGATTCATCCATACCAGAGCAGGCCCTGCTTCAGGCCATGATTTGAGTAACCCTTTTTCAGCAGACACCCCGGTTCTGTTCTCAGGTCTCCATTCATTCGCTTTTTGACCACAAATAAACTGTGCCGATAAGAAAATCGCGAAAATTGTCAAAGAAAAATACTTCATAATACCAAAATTTGAAATGTTTTGAATTCTGATTGTTCTATTATTCTCGCCTGAAGTCAAAATTAGAATTATAAAATTCTTTTTATCTGATTTCGTTTAAAATTTCCAGCTTATTTTTGTACCGAACATTTGAGGAGAACCTGGTATTTGTGTAGGATCTCCAAATAAACTTCCTGTATTACCTTCACTGATAATGTATTTTTCTTTCAGGAAGTTACTTACCCAAAATGCAAGCGAAACATTCTTGTATTCAATTCCTCCTCTGAAATTCAAAAGTCCGTATCCATTCTGTTTCATTGTGTTGGCATCGTCAAAAAAGATTCTTGTTTTATAAGAGTAGGAAGGGATCGCAAATAAAAATAAATTTTTTGCAATGCCGACCCGTGCATTCAACCCGACCGCGAAACTATGATCTGGTGAAAGGCTGAATGTATTATTGGCATATTGTTGCTTATCACCATTATTGTTGTTTGCAGCAAAACGGTCGTGAATGTAGGCATAATTACCAAAAAATTGCAATCCCCTCAGAAGTAAATATTTTATACTCGCTTCAACACCATATGCAGAGGCTTTCCCTCCATCAATCATAATATAATTAAATTGACCCGTACTTGCATTCGCTATCCATGCATAAGATTGGAAATTCTTATAACCATAATAGAAAGCGCCGATGTCGAACCAGATTCGCTTTCGAAAGACGGTCTTGAATCCCAGATCATAGCTGTTTACCGTTTCCGCATTAAGAGTTTGTTTTTCGCCTGCTGATGTAAATTGAGGAACTTTTGGACGATTCCCGGTTCCATAGCTGGCAAAAAGAGTAGAATTTTCTGTCAAGGCATATTTTAAACCTGCCCGGTATGTTAACACAAATGTTTTTGTGTCAATTTCCTGATCGGCGCCGGGTTTGAAAAATAAGTTTGGGTAATTTCCTGAAAGGAATCCAAGTGTTGAAGGGCTGCCTCCGGTCATTTGGGCATTATTTGTCAATTTTATCCAGTCATTAATTACCCTCACGCCTCCCAGTAATACTTAATCTACTGGTAAGCCGGTAATTGATATCAGCAAAACCCTGGAGTGTTTGATTGGTTGCGTAATTATTGTCTTCTTCCTGATGGTCTGTTACTAATGCAGCGCCTCCTAAAGGACCTAATTGAGGGTCGGGTGGAAGGCTAGTAATTGGATATGGCTGTCCATCGGGAGTTACTAAGTAGCCTGTATTGAAAAACAGATTAAACATGTCCTGTTCATTGGGTGAGAACCAATATGTCTGGCTTGCTTTTTCACCAAAGTAGCTGGCACCGATACTTCCGGTAAGGTTATTTGTTAAAGAATAATTATACCGCATTTCCTGATAAAACTGTCTGGCTCCGTCAGTTTCGCTCATATCAATGGCAGGAGCAGCAGTTCCGTCTCCATCCCAGCGCGTATAGGTAGAAATTTTGCGGAATGAGCTGATTGATGTCAGATAATTATTCTCATTAAAAAAATGTTTCATTGTTAAAGTTGCATCGAAAATGTCCCTGTTATTTGCCAGGTTTTTGCCTTGTTCAAGTGAAGCAACGTAATTATAAGGATTGTTACTGCCTTCCGTGTTCGGATAAGTCATGCTCATATAGCCAAGACCCGGATTTTTGTCTTTTTGGTAGTTGAGAACGAAGTCGATCTTATCCTTAGTAGTTGGCAAATATGTAGCCGAAAATCTGCCAGCCAACGTATTTCTCCCGCTTAAGTATCCACCAAAAGTATTTTTAATATAACCGTTCTGGTAATCATAAATTCCGGCAGCGCGAATCAATAATTTGTCTTTAATGATCGGGATATTTATTGCTCCGTCAATCTCTTTTTGATTAAAATTTCCAATTCCCGCTGTAAGAAATCCATTAAAATTATTTGAAGGTTTTTGACTGATATAATTTATTGCACCAATCTCAGATCCTCTGCCAAAAAGTGTTCCCTGCGGACCTTTCAGTACATCCACCTGTTGCATATCAAAAATTGCCATTGCAGCTCCGTTCTGCCGGCTTATAGGGACATCATTATAAAAAACTGAAATTCTTGGAGGATCAGCCGGACTTACTTCGTCGCTGTTAATTCCGCGAATAACAAAGCTTGGACGGTCAGTCCCCTGCATTCTGATCTGCAACCCAGGGACATATTCTGAAAGTTTATCGAGTTCAGTGATATTGTTGTCCTTAATAAAGCCTGCATCGATAACGCTCATTGTAATAGGAACATCTAATATCTGCTGATCTCTTTTCTGAGATGTCACTGTAACACTGTTAAGTTTGATATTGTCGCTTTCCAGACTCAGATTCAGAGAATTCTGTCCGGATTGGATATCAAAATCTGTTGTTAAGGTTTTATATCCGATAAATGAAACCTGGACTTTCAATTTTCCTTCCGGCAGTTTTTCAAACAAATACTCTCCGGCTTCGTTGGCGCTCGCACCGAACCTTGTGCCAACTATAATTATACTTGCCCCGGGAAGAGGATTTTGATTATTATCCGTAATCTTACCATGCAAATTGCTTTTTTGATCCTGAGCGTTTGCTGAAAAAATACACATTGAGAAAATGAAAATTGATAAAATATATCTCATAAAATAAAATTAAAATTTAATTCGTAACTCCTCATTCCCATCACTTTCTTCTCAGTGGCTCTCTGCTGGCGCGGATTTGTAATCCGTGCCATTTTTCATACTTTTTGGCACCGATTGCAAATCGTCGCCAGCGAAGTAAGTTCTTCTTCACCTCACTCCTCACTCTTTAATTTGACCATTTTCAATCAGATACACTCTATCCGCAAATCCATCAGGGATAGTTCCATGCGTTGCTATGATGAGTGTTCCTGCTTTCTCTTTTCTGAAATTCATAAGTTGATTTAAAATCTCATCTGCTGTTTCAGTATCAACTGACCCAGTTGGCTCATCTGCAAAAATTATTGATGGTTGTTTAATTAATGTCCTGATTATTGCCACTTTTTGCTGCTGACCAACACTTAATTCTGACGGCAATAAATGTGCCTTGTCTTTTAGATTGAACTGCTCCAGATATGACATAATGCTCTCTTTAACTACACTGTCATTTAATCCTTTCGGGACTATTGCAATCTCAATATTTTCAAAGACTGTATATGTTGGAAGAAGATTAAAACTCTGGAAGATGATCCCAATCCTTTCAGATAAGAGATTGCTGAGTTCATCCTCAGGCAGTTCATTGATACATTTATTGTCAATTATTACTTTACCACTGGTCGGTTTTATCAATCCGCACATAAGATTCAGGAGTGTAGATTTTCCTGCGCCTGAGCGGCCTCTCATCAACACGGTTTCGTTTTTATTGATATAAAGGTTTATATCCTGCAGGGCATTTACCCTGTGGTTTTTACCAGAGTATTCCTTGTTCAATGAAATGCATTCTATTTTATAATCGTTCATTTTTTACAGGAATGACTTTTACATATAATTGTTGATCATATCACCAGCCTTTGTACGATTCAGCTTTATTATCGGGAGAATGCCGGCAATCAAACCGCCAGCCAATGAGATAGCTATCAAGACCGGAATAACCCTGATCCTGAAATTAAATTCCATCAAATTGAAAAATGTGATTTGATTGCTGTTAAGCAGAATAATAATTATGAATCCGAATAAAATTCCTGCAACAACCCCTATAAACGCCTGAATCAGAGATAATAATATGATCTGATTGCTTAGCCTTGTGTTTGACCAGCCAAGCGATTTCAGAATTCCAATTTCCCTCGACCTTTCCATTAGCGAGGTTAATTGTGTTTTAGCGGAAAAAATCAATAAAAAGATAAATACCAGTATTGTAAGCAATGTGGAGGCTTTTTCAATTATTGACATCGCCTGGCTGGCTGGCTGATAGCAATTATAACTGGATATGGAGAAGTATTTCATTCTCTCCTTAAGCTGACTTATAACCTGGCTTTGAATTCTGGAATCAGTAACTTCAACAAGGATAATATTCATATCAAACCCAGGTGACATACATTTCAGATCTTCCTTGAGTATTCTTCTGACATTAACAATAGGTGCATATACATCAGCTTTACCCGGTTTAATCCCTGAATTAATAATGCCTGCAAGCAGAAATTTACCACCATAAGCCTTTAAGGTATCTCCAACTGCAAGGTTGTGGGCTATTGCAAATGATTCTTCAGCTACGAGTTCATCAGGTTTATCAGAAAGAAATTTACCTGCGACAAGATTGGTTTTTGCACAGACATTATTAGTAGTTGCAATGCTGTTCATGTCAATTCCGCCCAGGGAAATATCAGTACTATATTTCGGAACGTGTAATTTGTAGAGAAGGTAGGGGGCAGCATCTCTCACACCCTTTATTTTTTTAATAGAGTCAATTAAATCACTTGTGAGCATAATTGTATTTACTCCTTCTGCGACAAGAGCGCCTTTTGAGTCTTCATTGTCGCAATTGACGCAGCACGATGTATTTGTAGGAACATACACAATGAAATGAGTACCGGTTCCCTTAAGTATTCCAAATGAGCTCTTCTCATTTGTCAGGGTAACCGATAGCGCGAGCAGGATAAAAACTGTTGAAATAATATATCCGCTGATACTCGCGATTGTTCTCGAGGAATGCCGGCGGAGTTCTTTTAATAAATATTTCATCTAAAAAAATTCAGTAGTTCAATCCTGATTTGATAATCCTGCTTACACTTATCTTGCTTTTATATTGTAGGCCATCAATGCATTGGTATGCCTGATATAAAGAATTCCGTTATGAATTACCGGATGTGCCCAGAAAGGTCCAGCGTTTCCCTGAGAAACCTTAAAACTGCTGACCAGATCAAATTTTTCAGCATTAACATTTAAGAGACCGATATTACCCTGTTTCTCATCATAGATATAGAGCATGCCATCTGCAGCAATAATTGATCCTTTGCAGTTCCAATGTTCCTGCCACATTTTTTTCCCGGTTTTCCATTCAATGCAACACCAGTCTCCGTTGCTGTTGTTCAGCCAGTTTGAACCATAGATATAACCATTTAAAGCTACTACACCGCCATGATGGTTATCAAGTAAGTCATCAGTCCAGATTGTCTTAGCGCTTTTACCATCATCAGCAATTTTGACCATCATCCCTCCGAAGTCATATCCCCCGGTTACGTATACCATACCATTATTATATAAAGGAGTAGTACACTTGATAGGGTCCCAGCTACTCATATTCGGATCGGTTGACTCTTTATTAGCAACTTTCCATAAGATTTCACCATTTGAAGCATCAACAGCGAAAGTAAAGTGCATTGAGACATTAATAATCATCTTTTTACCGGCGTATGTGACAAGGATAGGTGAAACATATCCTGGTTTGTCGTTAAGCGAAACAGATTTCCATATGACTGTTCCTTTTGCTTTATCAAGGGCGATTGTCATTGTCTCCGGACCACCTGGTGAAAAATAAACTTTATTTCCGTCAATAAGCAGTGCTTCTGCGATTCCCCAGTTACCATAAGTTCCTTTGTTTAGATCGCTGCCTTTATATGACCAGACAATTTTTCCTGTGCTTCCATCAACACAAGCCAGGTCTCCGAATCCGCTGCAGGTATATACGCGATTACCCTCAACCGTGGGAGTTGCCCGGCTGTCAGGATACGACTGATTCCATGCGCGGCCAATTACAGTTTGCCACAAAATGTTTCCACTCAGATCCAAATTGAATAGGACATCTTCATCACCAATTAATCCAGTTATATAGATATTACTTACTCCAAATGAAGGGGATGAAAATCCTTTTGCCAGTTTGTCTGTTGACCAGAGCAGGTCAGGTCCTCCAGCAGGCCACGTCTTCATTAGTCCTTTCTCTGCCGATACCCCGGTACGGTTTTCAGGTCGCCATTCACTTATTTTCTGAGCTTTAACAGAAACGGCGAAAAATGTAAGGAGAATAATTGATATAGTTTTTGTTTTCATAGTACACTCTTTAGTTAAGAAGAAAAACTAATTGGCAAAAATAACCGAATTAAAATCTAAATTGTTATGATATTCGCAATGCAGAAAAAAAGAGGATATTCACGATTAAACATCATATGCGATCCAGGCTTTAAATTCAGTTGCATTGCTTTTACTGACATAGATTTGCTCCGGAGTTTCGATATCCGGAGTTATCAGTAACGGTACTCAAACCAGTTTGTTATGTCTTCTATACTGTTTTTGAAAGAATAAACTGTTTGTTTGACTTATAAACTCTTCGGGATTCAAAGTTGATTCAAAAATTTCGACAGTTTTTTACTGCCCGCTCTAGTGTGAATCAGGGTTTGGAGTTGTGCCAGGTGCCGGAGGTGCGTTCAGATGTGAGAAGGACAAATCCGCCAGTTTCCAGGCGCCGTTTTGTTTTATATAAACCTCCGTAACCACGAAATCATTATTGACCTCACGACCGCCCACAACGGCTGCCAATGTTATTCTGTTTAGAAGTATTGCTGTATTGTCAATAATGTTAACAGTTAAATCATGGATATCCGCTTTCTTGTACCAGATAAAACCGCTCTTAATGATATTAACTTCCTGATCTTTACCCCAGCTTCCTCCCAGGTGAACAAACATAGCTTTCTCGTGAAAGAAATTTTTAAGAGTGTCTGCCTTCTTGTCTGCCATCCATTGCCATTTATCTTTAGAAAGATTAATAATTTCCTGTTCTGCAGCTGTAAAAGTCCTGTTCGTCGGATTTAAAGGCGGGTACTCTCTCATCTGTCCAAAGGACATTTGTACACTTATGACTATTAATAAAAGTCCAAAAATTGATTTTTTCATAATAACATCAATTTAAAGTTTAATAATTTGAAATATATTGTTAATCCAATCCTTTTTTCTTTAACCATTCCGACATCAAGTCGGCTATTTCAATATTGTTTAAATCGGAAAATGGAAAATGTGTATTGCCTTTAATCCCAATTTCAGGCAAATGAATAACTGTCACATCACCACCATGCTTGTTTACACAATCTCTCCATAACCTTGCCATTTCAAGACGGGCTCTCCAACCATCCTGTCCGGGATTTGGTTTATCAGGTATATTATCGCCATAATATATAATTATCGGGATTTTGGTAAGCTTCATGAAATCTGATAAAGGCACTTTGAAAGCTGACAATGAACCACCGGCCATTACAATAGGTTCGGGCACTTCTCCTTCGGGAAACACGAATCCGCTTCCGGGTTCATAAGAGACTATTGCTTTTATATTTTGATTTTTGATAGCGGTTGCCCAACCCATTCCTCCGGAATGAGAATGGGTAACAAGGATTGCCGGACCTATTTTATTAAACAGCGCAGAAACAGCATCAGTATTCACGTTCATATCTATGGGACCGATATTGGGGACCATCTGGCGGAAATACTGGTTCAGCGTGGCTGAATCGCGGGCAAATTGAACTCCGTCAAAATAGTTTGGCCAGATACCAACACGAAAAGTGTTAAACCATTGCTGTTCATCCGGATTTGATGTAATGTTTGCAGCTACGGTACTTCGACCCGCATCACCTCTTCTTGGCTGGTCAAGAAGATAAACTCCGAAACCTCTGCGCAGGAAAATGTTTTGATAACCTTCTCTCCCGTCGGGTGTTGTTTCCCATGTCTTTGAAAACTGGCCTATACCATGCCACATTACCAGCGGGTATTTGCGTGCTTCAACCGGAATCTGATAAAAGACATACGCATGATCGCCATGCAAAGTTTGTCCTTCAGGAGATTGTTTGTAAGGATCAAATGTCCCTGTATTTCTTGTTACTGTACCTCCAACGGCAAAACTGCCCTGTTCCTGGATCAGAATAAGTTTTTGTTTTCCAGTTCTTTGTGCAGAAAGACTTGAAGCAGTAATAAATACTGCAAGTAGTAAAATAATATTCTTTTTCAACATACTTATTTAAATATCAGAAATTAAAAAAAATCCATTAACCACGGAGTAACATGGTTTGAAACTCCATGTTTACTCCGTGAAACTTGTTGTATAAATTATTCAAATTATAGCGATTCAATATATTTTTTATTAAAAGTGTAGCTTATCCCCAAATTCCAAAGTAAATCATACTCGGCCACGATATTGGAATTCAGTGGTTTGTTTATCAGGCCTGATAAGGAAATCGGACAGTTTTTCTTGGTGACTAAAAATCTGGCATTAAAATATATGCCATCATTTTTATCAAGTTTGAGGTAGTAGATCTCCGGATTAATTCTGGCAACAATATTCTTTGTTACCGGAATATTTGAAATAGCCGGCCTGATTGAAAACATATAAGTGTTTCTCGTAATAAATTTTTCCACGCCATAGTTGTAGAAAAGGCAAAAACCCAGATCAAAGTATTTGTTGATCTGATAAATCGGTTCTACCGAGCCTACCAGGTATCTTGTGGTCCTGATATTTTCCTGCGGTGGCTCATATGTTTTATTAGTAATAGTCTTGTATGAAAGTGAATAATTCGTACTAAAGATAGTTCTGAACTTACTACCGATCGATGAGTAATATCTCCACCAGAAAACCATGGCCCATGGTTTTCCGTCGAGTGCAAAGCGAAACTGAGGTTCGAAAGTCAGTTTTCTGCCCATTTTCATATCAAATACTGCTGCAGGTTTTCCTAATGTCAGATTTGGAATCGTTGAGATACCTTTTGTTTGAAAGGTGACGACACCTGTAAAATTGTTTATTTTCGAAATTGTACTGTCAATCTTTTGAGCTGACAAAATCAGAGGTAAAGTTAAAAGAAGCAGGAGTAATAAAATTTTAATAACAGGATCGTATTTTGCGTTTATTAACATAATAATTTTTCCAGGTAATAAATTCAGGTTATTTGGCAACATTCACATACAATAGACGATTATTTCGAATGAGCATTTCTATCTATTTCTATCTATTTCAATCTATTTCTATTTATTTCTATTTATTTCTATCTATATCCCATTAGGCTGTAGCTTATCCCCCTTTTTCACATCTTTCACAGCTTTCTCAATTACATCCAGTCTCGCTTTCCTTGGATCAGGTTTACCGACGGGTTTGCCATCTGGTTGTACATCAAGTATCTCGTTCTTTTTCGAACTATACACAGGCCATACAGGTAATCCATCGCCATTAGGATTGCCCGTCCTGGCGAAATTTACCCAATAGGCATGCATTATCCTGGCGACTTCTTTGTCCTCTGGTGTAGGAGGGGGTGGAGGCGGCCCGAATCCTCTTGTGCCCAGGTTGTCGCACGCATAAGAAATATCGGTAGTTTCTGCCGAAACAGGATAGTATGGATCTGAATTATCTTTACTGATTGGCCTGCCAGTCAGTACACCATCCCTGCCACCGCTGGAATGACCTATTGCTTTTTGGAATAGTCCGTGTGCAGCTTTTACTAATACCTGAGATTGTTAATGCAGCCAATATTAATCCCAAATAAACTGTTTTCATAATTATCTGTTCGTATTATAAGTCGAGTTTTCTGCTTCCCATCCACTTAATTATTTCCGGATCCCTGTGGTCAAAAAAACTGCTAGTTTTCATATCGAGGGTTGCTATTGCCTCCATGTCTTCCCGGCTAAGTTCAAAATCGAAAATGTTAAAGTTTTCCTTTATTCTTTCTTTTTTAACTGATTTCGGAATGGCAACAACACCTCTTGTTGTCAGCCATCGAAGAACTACCTGAGCGATACTTTTTTTGTATTTTGCTGCAATTGAGAGCAGTAATTCATTATGAAAAAGATTGTTCCTTCCTTCGGCAAATGGTCCCCATGATTCAATCTGGACTTTATTTTCCATTAAAAATTTCTGAGTTTCAATCTGCTGGTTGAACGGATGGGTTTCAACCTGGTTTACTGCAGGAACAATTTCATTAAAGGCAATAATATCCATTACTCGGTCTGGTTGAAAGTTACTTACACCGATCGCTTTAACCTTTCCGGCTTTATATAGCTCCTCCATTGCTCTCCACGAACCATGAACGTCAGCAAAGGGTTGATGAATCAGATAAAGATCCAGATAATCTGTCTGTAGCTTGTTCAATGATTTTTCAAAAGCTTTTTTTGTTTTTTCGTACCCGGTATCCTGAATCCACAGTTTAGTGGTAATAAATAAATCTTTTCTTGGCACGCTACTTTTTTTAATTGCATCACCCACAGCTGTTTCGTTCATATATGATGCTGCTGTGTCAAGTAATCTGTATCCGGCTTCTATAGCAGCAAGCACCGATTTTTCACACTCCTTTAGATCTGGTACCTGAAATACCCCAAAGCCGAGAACAGGCATCTCAACTCCATTATTTAAAACTACTTTCTGCATATTATTTAATTATTATATAACCCAGATAAGCTAAACATTAATCTGCGGTACAAAGTTGAGATGAAAAAATGTTAAGGTTGTATATGAATTACGGAATTAAGTACCAGAATTACTGTTGTCCGATACAAGAGCAGGGTTAAGTCCAAATGAGTAAGTAAGGTATCCTGTGGAGTAAAATATCTTAATGACATGACCTTTGTCATATTAATAATATTTATAAAATATAGCCATTAGATATATAATATTTACATTTAATATAATATATCTTATATATTGACTATATTTTAACATAATAAATTACAATATGATTTGCATAATAGAAAATATTATTAGCTTTGTAATGTTAAGAAAACTCAAATTGATAAAATAATATATGTGCGGAATAATTGGAGTATTTGATCTGAAAGTCAACCATTTGGAATTAAGGTCGACAGTTCTTAAAATGTCAAAAAAGGTCAGGCATCGTGGTCCCGACTGGTCAGGGATATTTTACTGTGAAAAAGCAATTCTCGCTCATGAACGTCTGTCAATTGTCGATCCGCAATCTGGAAAGCAGCCATTATACAGCAAAGACTGCAATCTGATTCTAACAGTGAACGGTGAGATATATAACCACCAGGAAATCAGAAAACGTTATGAAAAAACTTATGAATTCCAGACACATTCTGACTGTGAAGTTATCCTTCCGCTTTACCAGGATAAAGGTCCTGCTTTTATTGAAGAGTTGAACGGAATATTTGCTTTCGCTCTTTATGACAGGGTGAAAGATTGTTATTTCATTGCCCGTGATCATATAGGAATAATACCTTTATATATAGGGTGGGATTCCTTCGGGAATTTCTATGTTGCTTCTGAACTTAAAGCTCTTGAAGGGGTCTGCAACAAGATCCAGGAATTTCTGCCAGGTCATTATCTCTACAGCAAGGAAGGAGTAATGACAAAATGGTACAAACGCGACTGGATGGATTATTCGGCAGTTAAAAATAATGAAACAAGCATCGAAGATCTCAGAGAAGCTCTTGAAGCATCTGTCCACCGTCAGCTGATGTCTGATGTCCCGTATGGTGTTCTTCTGTCAGGCGGACTTGATTCATCAGTTGTTTCTGCCATTGCGAAAAAATTTGCGCCGAAAAGAATTGAGTCGCAGGATAAGAGTGAGGCATGGTGGCCGCAATTACATTCTTTTGCAGTCGGACTGGAAGGTTCTCCTGACCTTGCCGCAGCCCGGAAAGTGGCTCAACATATCGGCACCATTCATCATGAAATCAACTTTACTGTTCAGGAAGGTCTGGATGCATTAAGAGACGTTATTTATCACATTGAAACATATGATGTTACAACGATAAGAGCCTCAACTCCAATGTACCTTCTGGCAAGAGTGATCAAATCAATGGGAGTGAAGATGGTACTTTCAGGGGAAGGAGCTGATGAAATCTTCGGCGGATATCTTTATTTCCATAAAGCCCCGTCGCCTGAAGCATTGCATGAAGAAACAGTCAGAAAACTTAACAAACTGCATTTATATGACTGTCTTCGTGCAAACAAATCCCTGGCTGCATGGGGTGTTGAAGGCCGTGTTCCGTTCCTCGATAAAGAGTTTATGGATGTGGCAATGCGCCTGAATCCAAAAGACAAGATGATAAACAAGGAACGTATTGAAAAATGGGTTCTCAGAAAAGCCTTCGAAGATTATCTTCCTGCCAGCGTGGCATGGCGACAAAAAGAACAGTTTTCAGATGGAGTCGGTTACAACTGGATCGACTCCCTTAAAGAACTTACTTCACATGAAGTGACAGACGATCAGCTTGCAAATGCAAAATACCGGTTCCCTATAAATCCTCCTATGTCGAAGGAGGAATATTTCTACAGATGTATATTTACCGAGCATTTCCCTTCAGATTCCGCTGCATTATGTGTACCCTCCGTACCGTCAGTGGCTTGCAGCACCCCGGAAGCTATTGCCTGGGATGCCTCATTCAAAAACCTGAATGATCCGTCAGGACGGTCGGTGAAGAATGTGCATGTGGATTCATATAAGTAAGTGAGAGCCCCCCTGCCCCCCCTAAAGGGGGGTAAATTCGGATAAATACCAAAACTTTGTATGGATTCTCAGTGTATAAGTACCCTGTAGGGTCAAGCCATGGCATGGCCTTACAAAATATTCTCCCAATATTTTTTTAACCTTTGTGTTACTTTGTGTATTTCCTTTGTGTCCTTTGTGGTTAATGGATTTCTTTTTTCTATTTTTGACTTATCAGAATTCAATGAATGATACCGGAAATTCAAAATCTTAAACCCACTTCAAGGATTCTTTCACTAAAGAATAAGACTCTGAATTCGGAACGATATCTTTCAATTGAGCAGGCTAAAATAATCACACGCATATACAAGGAGAATGAATCTCTTCCGGTAATTCTTAAACGTGCGAAGGCCCTGGCTGCCTCTCTTTTCGAAATGCCAATCGCAATTGACCCTGAAGAACTTATTGTCGGAAATCGCACTCCTGACATAAGGGCAGGAGTGGTGTTTCCCGAGGCCGGCATTAACTGGCTGGTAAAAGAAATTGGCACACTGCCACAGAGACCACAAGATCCATTCAATGTAAGAAACGAAGATGCTGTTTGTTTCAAAGAAGTAATCGAACCTTACTGGCGTGGTAAAACACTCGAAGATGATATTTACAAACTGCATGGACCTGAAATTTCTGCAATTGAAAAAGTTGTAAAAATTAATCAGAAAGATCATGCACAGGGACATATCTGTCCAAAAGTCAGTGACTGGCTCAGATTCGGCCCAACAGGTTTATATAAAATTGTTGAAGAGAAGCTCGCAGATGCCGAAGAAGATCATAAATTATTTTATAAAAGTGTTTGTGTTACACTTAAAGCTGCAACAAGTTTTATTAACAGATACAGCATTTTAGCATATGATCAGGCTGAAAAGCAAGAGGATGAATTACTGAGATCAAATCTTGAAGAGGTCGGATATATCTGCAATAAACTGACTGAAAATCCTCCTGAATCCTTCAGGGAAGCACTTCAGTCTGTCTGGTTTCTGTTTGTAATCCTGCAAATGGAATCGAATGCATCATCATTCTCTCCCGGAAGGTTGGATCAGTATCTTTATCCATATCTATAAAGCTGATATTAAAGCCGGCAGAATTGATAATGACAAAGCCATTGAATTGCTTGAGGCATTATTCATTAAATTCAATCAGATCGTTTATATGCGCAATGCACACAGCGCAAAATATTTCGCGGGATTTCCTATAGGATTTAATGTTACAATTGGCGGACAAACTAAAGTTGGAGCAGATGCTTCAAATGAGCTGTCATATCTTATTCTTAAAACTCAGGATCATATCAGACTGCCCCAACCTAATCTTACAGCACGTCTGCATAAAAACTCACCTGATGAATTTATTTCGGAATGCAGCAGAATTATTGGTCTGGGAAATGGCATGCCTCAGATTGTAAATGATGAGAGCATTATTCCGGCTTTAAAAACAATCGGCATAGATGATACCGATTGTATTGACTATGCACTTGTCGGTTGCGTTGAATTAAGCACACAGGGAAACTACCTTGGCTGGAGCGATGCCGCCATGTTTAATCTCGTGAAAGTGCTGGAACTGACTCTCAATGATGGTAAATGCATGATAACGGGTAAGCAGACAGGACTTAAAACTGGTTCTCTAACTGATTATAGTGAATATAAGGATTTCGAAAGTGCCTATCGGAAGCAGATAGATTTTTTTATAGATAAAATGGTCGGCGCCTGTGATGCCGTTGAAAAATGTCATCAGCAACACTTGCTATCACCTTTCCTTTCGAGTGTAGTTGATAATTGTCTTGATAACGGAAAAGATGTTACAGCAGGAGGAGCTAAATATAACTTGTCCGGTATCCAGGCTATTCAGGCGGCAAATATTGCTGATAGTTTAGCAGTGATTAAAAAACTTGTTTTTGAAGAAAAGAAAGTTAATAAAGGAGAATTTCTTAGAGCATTGCGCACAAATTTTGAAGGTAATGAACAACTACGGCAATATTGTATCAACAGGGTACCTAAATACGGGAATGATATCCTCTGGGTAGACGAACTTGGAGCAGATTGGATAGCATATTTCGCAGGGAGACTTCGCCATTATTGGAATTACAGAGGTGGTGGATTTCATATGGGACTATATACAGTTTCTGCGCATGTGCCAATGGGACAGAATGTGGGAGCAACCCCTGACGGAAGATTATCCGGAACGCCGCTTGCTGATGGTGGCATGTCACCAATGTACGGCCGCGATAAACTGGGACCGACAGCTGTCTTTAATTCTGTTAGCAGACTTCATTCCGGGCTGGCAACAAACGGTTCGCTCCTTAATATGAAATTTCTGCCATCTTTATTTAATGATTCTGCCGACAGGGAGAGATTTACTTCACTTTTAAAATCATTCGTTGATCTTCCTATAAACCATGTACAGTTCAATGTTGTGACTGCGGATGAATTAATTAGAGCAAAAGCTGATCCTGAATCGTACAGGGGACTGACCATAAGAGTTGCCGGGTACACAGCTTATTTTACTGAGCTCACAGAAGATCTTCAGGATGAGATAATTAAAAGAACTACGCAGGGTGAAAACTGATATCACAGGAACGATATTCAAAATAAAGCGGTTCTCAATTCATGACGGACCGGGGATACGTACTTCGGTATTTCTGAAAGGCTGTCCGCTTAATTGTATCTGGTGTCACAGTCCGGAAGGAATCAGTTCAGATATTGCAATCTGGCACGATCAAAGTCTTTGTATAGGCTGCGGTGAATGCGTTAAAACTTGTCCGGCTTCAGCATTAAAATTAAATAAAGGATCAGAAGCGAATATCAGTATTAACCACGCACTCTGCTCTTTATCTGGCGACTGCGTAAATGTTTGTCCCACAGGGGCTATTCAGTTTACCGGCTATAAAATCAATGTAACGGATATAATATCTGAGATTGAAAAAGACTTTTTGTATTACAGGAAATCGGTAGGTGGCATTACCTTAACCGGTGGAGAGCCACTCTATCAGACTGAATTTTCAACAGGGATTCTGAAAGCGTGTAAAGAGAAAAACATTCATACTGCTATAGAAAGTTGCTTGTTTTGTGATAAAGAAACGATTGAACGTATATCTGAGTTCGTCGATCTCTTCATTGTTGATATGAAGATTTTTGATAAGAGTAAACACATTAAGTATACCGGAAAATCAAATGAAATCATAAAGAATAACTTTGAATATATTTCAAAATCAGGTAAATCAATAATTGTACGAATCCCTTTAATACCAGGGATAACTGATACTGAGGAAAATAAAACTTCAATTGAAAAATACATTCATGCAATAGACAAAAAAATACCTATTGAATACATTAGGTATAATCCACTTGCTGAAAATAATTATAAACGACTTGGCATTCCGTTTCTGCTTTAGATGGCTTTCCTAATAGGCTATTGAAAAAGAATTATTTAACCACAAAGCACACAAAGAAGGCACAAAGGGCACAAAGTAGTGACGCAGAATTCTGCGTCCCTACTATAATATAGACCTTTGTGTCCTTTGTGTAAACCTTTGTGACCTTTGTGGTTAAAGGATTTCAAGATGATGTGTCCGCAACTGTCTCATTCTGAAACACAATCCTCTAATACATTTATATTAATCATCTGATAACATGAGTTTTATATTCGTGGCACAAGTCTTGTATCATATTTAGCAATAAAAAATATGCCCTAATTTATGGATCGTCCGGTTTCAAAAGAACATAAGAGAAAATTACTAATCAGACAGATTGGCATTATTTCAACAATAATAGTGGTTCCGCTCTTAATTATCCTTTTTCTTAAAAGTGCATTTATTCCTGGTGTAAGTCTTTCTCAGGTTGCCACTGGCATTACTGACAAAGGGGATATCCAGATCACAGTTCAGGGTTCCGGAAATGTTATACCTGCTTATGAAGAGATCATTACAGCGCCATTCCGCAGCAACATTATGAAAATTACCAAAAAGCCGGGCGACAAAGTTTTCCCGAAAGATACTTTACTGATACTGAATAACAAACTGGCTGAAAATGATCTGAATATGCTTACAAATGAACTTGATCTTGAGAATATTCGTATCGATAAACTTAAGATTGAATTACAGCAACTAAGGGAGGATTTTGAATTCAGCAAAAAGATTAAAGAAATAAAAGTTGAAAATGCAAGATTGGAGTATGAAGGGGAGGTCACACTCAATAAAATGGGAGGCAGTCCTGCTTCGAATGTAAAAAAAGCCAAAACTGCCTGGGATATTGAGCAACTCGAGAACAGCCAGGCGCAATATAATTTTAATAACCAGGTAAATTCGAGGAATAACGGAATCCGGGAGCTTGAAACTGGGATCAACATTCAGAAGAATAAGATAATCAAAGCAAAGGATCTGGTTGATCAAGCTTATGTTAAAGCCCCATTTCATGGTGATCTGAGCTGGGTAATTGATCAACCCGGCGCTTCAGTGTCAGAAGGACAGCAGATAGCACGGGTAGCGGATTTTTCATCCTACAAGCTAAAAGGCACTATCAGCAATGCCTGGGCAGGAAGAGTTGTTTCAGGTCAGGAGGTTGACATTAGAAACCAGGATAAAGACCTGAAAGGAACAATTGAGAACATTATGCCTGCAATCACCCAGGGGATGATGGAATGCATTATCCGTATCGATAAAGGCGATATCTCAAACCTTCGTCCGGCTCAACAGCTCGAAATCAGGGTTATCATTTCAAAAAAAGACAAAGTCCTCCGGCTCCCGAACGGACCCTATTATAAAGACCGCGGATATAAAGAAATGTATGTTGTGAGAGGGAGTAAAGCTTACAGGACAAAGATTTTGCTTGGTGATTCAAATTTTGATTATGTAGAAGTTCTTGAAGGATTAAAAGAAGGGGAGAAGGTGATACTCTCCGATATTGGAGAGAAATATACAAGAGAAGAAATTAGAGTGAAAAAGTAATTCTATTTAACCGCAAAGCACACCAAGAAGTCGCAAAGGACGCAAAGTGAAAATTCAGGAATATTGCCTTTGCGAACTTTGCGGTTAAAGGATTTGATTTGAAAAATATAAACACTAATCATATTATTAAAAAACACTATGATAAAACTGGAAAACATCAGTAAAGTCTACAGAACCAAAGAGATAGAGACTCTTGCTCTTGACAATATTAACTTGGAAGTCAGAGAAGGCGAATTTGTGTCCGTCATGGGTCCATCAGGTTGCGGGAAGAGCACATTGCTGAATATTATCGGTTTGCTTGATGAACCTGATAATGGTAAAATTGCCCTTGATAAACAGGATATCCTCACCTATGAGGATAAAAAGACTGCCAGAATGAGAAATCAGCTCGTTGGCTTTATATTCCAAAGTTTCCATCTTATAAAAGAACTTAATATCTATGATAATGTTGAACTTCCTCTTATTTATAGGAAAACACCTTCAGGGGAGCGCAAAAAAAGAGTAATGGAGGCTCTCGAGAAAGTGGGACTCACAAACAGAATGTCACATTATCCCGGACAGCTTTCTGGTGGCCAATGCCAGCGTGCAGCAATTGCAAGGGCAGTAGCGGGAGATCCGAAGATAATTCTGGCTGATGAACCTACTGGTAATCTCGACAGTAAGATTGGCCATGAAGTTGTGGATATCCTGGCTGATCTCAACAAAAAGGGGACAACCATCGTAATGGTGACCCATGATGAAATGCTGGCAAAATCTACTCACAGGATTGTGAGGCTTTTTGATGGACGACTGGTCGGCTGAGGTTTAGGGCTAAGGTTAAGGTTGAGGAAACAAATCCATTAACCACAAAGGGGCACAGAGGGAACACTAAGAGTCACAAAGGAGAATTTGTGCTAAAAAAGGAACTCCCTTGTGCTCGGCGAAGTCTTCAGACTTCGTCGAATAACAAAGCGAAGTTTGAAAACTTCGCTTAGCAATTTCAGTTTGAAAACGATAAACAATAAACGATAAACGAATTTTCCATGTTAAAAAACTATTTCAAAATATTTCTGAAAGTCGCTTCGCAGAGTAAGCTTTTCACATTTCTGAGCTTATTCGGCATTAGCCTGACTATAATGTTTGTCATGATTTTCAGCATGACAATATCAAAAATTACCAGCGGATCGGGACCTGAAAAAGATCTCAATGAGATTGTCTTCTGCCAGAGGGTGAAGACTAAGGAAACACACAAGGGTAAAAAGAGTGAGGGTTATAGTGTTGCATCTGTAAGCAAAAGGCTCAGTGAAGAGCATCTCAAAAAAGCGAAGAGTGCAGATATTATTTCAATGTACTCCGGCCCTAATCCATGGGAATTTATTTTTAATGGCAACTATCAGAAGAAGCTACAGAACCATACCGATGCTGAATATTGGAAGATCTTTGATTATAAGTTTATTCAGGGAAGACCATATAATGCACAAGAGGTTACAAATGGCGCCAATCTGGCTGTTATCACAAAGTCGCTGAAAGAACTGCTTTTTGGTAATGAGGAAAATGTTCTTGGAAAGACCATCAAATATACATCTATGAATCTGGTTGTTACAGGCGTGGTTGAGGATCCCCCAAAAACCGATCAGAATGCAATTGGTGATCTTTATTTGCCTTATACTATTATTAAAGGTGACGATTTTGATGATTACATCGGTGGTTATAAGGTTGCATTTAAAAGTTCCTCGAGAGAGTTTAAACTCATAAGAAATGAAGTTCAGGACATTGTTTCTCGTATCGATGCAGCTGATACATCACGGGCAATTTTTCTTTCAGGACCATTTACACAGATTGAAAAAATGATGGTGGGATTTGGAGATCCCGAAGATTACTCTATGGGAACCAGCGTATTTAAATATCTGCTGATGGCTCTTGCCTTCATTCTTCTTCCTGCTATAAATCTGATGGCCCTGAACTTTGCCCGTATTCATGAACGCGGGGAGGAAATTGCAGTAAGAAAGTCATTTGGCGCTGCCAGCAAAGTTTTGCGAGGACAATTTTTATTTGAAAATATCCTGATGACACTTGCTGGCGGATTGATTGGTATCATTCTCTCATATATAGCAGTGGCTCTGCTGGGAAATAGTCTTACACTAAGTATAGATTTTATGAATAATGTTCCATTGTCTTTTTCGTTTAATTTCATTGTATTTGCAGGTGCACTGATAGCTTGTCTGATTTTTGGACTTCTCTCAGGTTTTCTTCCGGCCGTCAGATTATCAAGAATGAAACCAGCCGTTTATCTGAAGGGAGGTGAATTATGATTCGATTGTTTTTTAAATCTTTGTGGAATAACAAACGTCGGAATATCCTTGTTTTCATAGAACTGTTTATGATATCCTTTGTTTTGGTTAACCTGACTCTTTACTTGGTAAACATGCTTTCGATAATCCACATTAAGAACTGTTACGACACCCATAACGTCATTCTTGTTGATATAACTAAAAAGAACCCAGAATCTGAAAAAATTTCCGAGGTCGCTTTTCAGAATCTTAAAAGGGTATTTGCCTCAAACACTTTTGTTGAGTCAGTAAGTATCAGCACCAATGCGGTACCGTACAATTATAACATAAGCACAACAGGGTTCAATCACGATAGCGTTGAGATTGGTTTTGCCAACCGTGAAGTTGATATTGATTATGCTGAGGTAATGAAGATAGCTCTCCTTAAAGGGAGATGGTTCGATGAAACAGATCGCGGAAAAGCTGTTCGTCCCATAATCATTTCTACGGAAGCCAATGAAAAATATTTCAAAGGCAACGCTGTAGGTGAAAGAGTTTATGAAAAAGTCGGGTCTGACAAAATAAATTTTGAAATTATTGGCGTAGTTGAAAGGTTCAAGAGAAGTGATATTGAAAAACCATACCCTGTTGCGTTTATTTTGAAGGATTCAGTTAAGGCAGGTTCAAACTGGCAAACTTCTTTCCTTATACGTACAAAAGAAAATAAAACCAGCGATATGCTGGCAATTGCTGAAAGCCAGGTTTATTCAACACTTAATTCTGAAAGTTGGGCTATTGGTAGCCTGAATTCTCTGGATAACATGCGTCTACAGCAGAATAATGAAAACTATCAGAGGAATTACCTTACAGTTATAATTGCACTTTTTGTTCTCGTAAACATTTTTCTGGGAACCATCGGTATATTATGGTACAACACGAACCTTAGGATCCACGAGATCGGGATTAAACGTGCACTCGGATCGACAGGCAAAGGTATAAAACGTCTGCTGATATGTGAAAACCTGGTCATCGCAGGAGCAGGATTATTGTTGGTTCTTTTAATAGTCCTGCAGATTCCTGTCCTTGTCAGCCGGGACGGTCCACCTGAACAAGGAGTATTGTTAAATTCAATAATAATAAGTGCTATATCAATGATCATACTGGTGTTTTTAAGCACATGGATACCAGCAACTATAGCATCAAAAATACGGCCTGCAATTGCCCTGAAAACAGAATAAGTTAGTACTTTCGTCACCGATGATAAAATCACACCGCATATTGGTCTGTGATGACGATGATGCTGTTCGAAGCTCACTGGGATTCCTATTGAAAAAAGCCGGGTATAAACCTTTCTTTGCTTCAAAACCTGAAGACATTACCAGATATACTGAAGAATCTGACTTCGACCTGGTCTTGCTTGACATGAATTTCTCGTTATCCATAAACGGTGACGAAGGAATTGAACTTCTTAAAAGAATAAAAAAACTTAAACCTGTTCTTCCTGTAATACTTATTACGGCCTGGGGTTCAGTCGAACTTGCTGTTAAAGGAATAAAACTGGGTGCATCGGATTTTGTAACCAAACCCTGGAATAATGTACAACTACTTAAGATAATTGAAACATCTATCAGTTTGTCAAATAATATAGGTTCCGCGGATAAGTTACAAACCAGCTTAGCTAAAACTGAACGACCGGCTGAATTTGATTCTATTATCGGGAATGATCCAAAACTGATTGAGATTCTTGACATTATTAAAAGAGTTGCAACAACTCATGCTCCGGTTTTAATAACCGGTGAAAGCGGGACAGGAAAAGAACTGATTGCTTCTGCAATTCATCAATTCAGTACAAGGAAGAAAAACCCGTTCGTTAAAGTTAACCTGGGTGGAATTCCTGCAAGCTTGTTTGAATCTGAAATGTTCGGTTACAGGAAGGGAGCTTTTACTGATGCCAAAAGCGACCATACCGGCCGGTTTGAAAAAGCAAATAAGGGCACTATTTTCCTTGACGAAATCGGTGATCTTAATTTTACTTCGCAGGTTAAACTTTTGAGGGTACTTCAGGATCAGACCTTTGAACGACTGGGTGATACTAATAGCATTACTGTCGATGTGAGAATCCTGTCTGCCACAAATCATAATCTTTACTCGCAGGTTAAGAAGGGATCATTCAGGGAAGACCTGCTGTACCGTATTAATCTTATCCAAATCGAAGTGCCACCGTTGCGTCAAAGGATTAGCGACATACCTATCCTGGCAGAGTATTTTATAAATAATGCAGTAGAGACTTATTCATTACCTGCAAAGTTATTATCTAAGCCAGCCAATGAGTGGCTATGCGAACAAGCCTGGCCCGGAAATGTAAGGGAGCTGAAAAACATAATTGAGAGAACGCTGTTGCTTACCAAAGGCGATCAGATAATACCTGAAGATTTTATGACAGCAGGTCAGGCTTCGGCTCCGCTCAGCCTGACCAACAGCACTCTCAGCCTGACCAGTGGCACACTTGATGAAATGGAAAAACAGATGATCATTAGCACAATTGAAGAATGTCGGGGTAATCTTTCAAGAACAGCAGAAAAGCTGGGCATCGGCAGAGCCACCTTATACCGGAAAATGGAAAAACACGGAATACAAACAGAAAAGAATGAGTAAAAGATGGACAGTGATCTGGCTGACAGTTGTATTCTCTTTGTTCCTCGCGCTGGCAATATTTTCTTTCCATAAAAATAACCCACTCCTCCTTATCGCATCCGAATTTGTAATACCTGTATTATATGGAATTACCATTTGGATGATTATGAGGTCACTCAAGCCCATCAATAGTATCGGAAGAAGCCTTAATCTGCTTAAAGAGGGAGATTTCAACATTACACTTGTTAAAACAGGTAACAGTAATGTAGATAATATTATCGAAGTATATAATTCGATGATTAACCGCCTGCGGGAGGAGAGGTTGTCGGTAAGAGAGAAGAATCATTTTCTCGATCTGCTTATTGAATCATCGCCGCTCGGAATAATAGTGATGGATCTGGATGACAGGATCATGGAAATAAATAAGGCCGCTCTCGGGTCACTTGGCATCAAAGAGGTTAGCTTTAAAGGGAAGGATCTTAAAGAACTAAACAGCAATCTTTCTGTTGAATTAGGGAAGATAGCTTTTGATGAAAAACAACTTGTTGTTCTCGCTGACGGACAAAAATATTTGTGCCGCAAATTGTTTTTCATGGATCATGGATTCAAACATCCATTTTATATAATTGAAGAATTCACCGAAGAAATTAAACGAGCTGAGAAAGAGGCTTACGGCAAACTGATCAGAATGATGGCACATGAAGTGAATAATACAGTCGGTTCAGTAAACTCAATTATGAACAGTATCCAGTCAAATCCGGAAACATTTGTAAAATCCGAACAGAATGAATTAATCAGGATGCTTGGCGTTGCTATTCAACGCAACTATCAGATGAACAGGTTTATGCAAAATTTTTCAAACGTAGTAAAGCTACCAGCCCCTGAAATGGGGAAAATGGATCTTAATGAATCGCTTTCTTTGGTCATTGAGTCATACAATGCCGAACTAAAAGAAAAGAATATTTCTGTCGAGGTGAATCTGAATAGTACCATCCCATTTATAAATGCCGACAGGAGCCAAATGGAGCAGGTTTTTTTAAATATTATTAAGAATGCAAAAGAAGCAGTCGGGGTAGACGGGCATTTGAAAATTACAACGCAAAAAAATCCTGTTGCTGTAATATTCGAGGATGATGGATCCGGGTTATCAAAAGAAGTGTCAGAGAAATTATTTACACCATTCTTTTCTACAAAACCGGGAGGGCAGGGGATCGGTTTAACGCTTGTTCAGGAAATACTCACAAATCACGGATTCTCCTTTAGCTTCAGGAACAAAGAAACAACGGGAACAGAATTTAAGATAATCTGTTACAACTATAAATGACAGCAACCAGAAGGAATCAGCTATGGTATGATGATGGCGCCGATTTGCAATCGGTGCCAAAGCTGACTGTCAGCAGTAGAATAGGGTCGGATTCCGAATGATTACAAATCCACGCCGACAGATAATTTGTTACAATAATAAATAAAACTGCAACTAAAACTACCTTTTTGAATTATTGATATCAGATTTGGATTCAAAAAGGAGAAAGCTGGCGACCTTGAATTATTGGTTCCAGAATTTGATTCAAAATGGATGAAACAGAACTTTTAGACAGAATCAGAAAGAAACCAGAGGTTTTCTCAGAGCTGTTCAGACTGTACTATCAGCCAATTTTTGGGTACATAGTTCGTCGTACCGGCAATTTTGATGATGCGGCCGATATTGCTGCTGAAACATTTCTTAAGGCATTCCACAATATCCGTAATTTCAGGTATGGCGGAATCTCTGTGAAAGTTTGGTTATACCGGATAGCAACTAATGAAGTAAATCTGTATTACCGCTTTAAACAAAGACACACTTCAATCTTCGAAAGAATAATTACTGAAGATAAAGACCTGTTTAATAATTATCTGACTGATGACAGAAAAGAATTGGAAACAGAATTTCAAAAACATGAACAGTATAACTCGGTACTTAAAGAATTGAAAACACTTCCTCTAAAATACCAGGAAGTGATAGCTCTCAAATATTTTGAAGGAAAGGATAATAAAGAAATTGTTGATATTCTTAATATAAAAGAAGGCACATTAAAATCATTGTTATCAAGAGGACTGGAAAAACTTCGAATAAAATGCAACCAATGATAAGATTTGCTTCGCTGGAGCCGATTTGTAATCGGTGCCAATACCTGGCACAGATTACAGCCGAGCAGAAGCAATGGCATAGATTAAAACCGAGCAGAAGAAGGGGCACGGATTATAAATCCGCGCCAGCTATCTACGAATTTGATTTAAGCAAAACCTCATCCATAATTGAAAAACTTCGCCAAAAGTGCAACCAATTTTAACTTTTAACATTATTGGTATGGAAAAAGACAATTTTGAAATGAAATTAACAGAAATGACAAAACCCGAAATCCCTCATTTAAGACATGAGGACATGCTGGCTGATGCTATTGTCAATGCAAAAGACAAATCTGTCGTAAGCCTTTGGTGGCTAAGCGTACCTGCATTTATTGTTCTGATGCTAATAATGAAGAGTGTTTATATGCCAGGAACAACATTGGTCTCAAATATGAAGGAGATGGAACTGCAAAACAAATTTGTATCGATTGTTTTCTTCCTGGTATCACCTGTTGTTCTCATTATACTTAATGCTTTCAGTATCAGGAAAATCTACTATTTGTCAGGATCTCCAAAGTCAACAACTTTCCTGCAGACTGTCTGGCTGAACATAATGGTTATTGCATTTGCTGTTGTAGTATTAATAATGTACTCACTCTAAAACACATTAAGATGAACTTTCCCTGGTTTAAAAGAATAGGAATATTTTTTATCCCCGCCAACTTTATTGGCTGGATAATATTTGGTTTCGGAATTATCTTCGCTGTCTATAGCTTCCTTGATATTGATGGCAGATCACATTCAGTAAGCGATACTCTGATGAATTTCGTTTTCATGTTGCTTATAATAGGAGCGGTGTATTCATTGATTGGGTATCTGACAAGTAGAAATCCAAAATAGAAAAAAATAACCACAAAGGACACAAAGTAGGCACAAAGGACACAAAGTAAAAGAGACGCTCAGCTAGAGCGTCTCTGTAAATCCCCATTTTCCCTGGAAATTCACTTTGTGATCTTTGTGTTTCCCTCTGTTCCCTTTGTGGTTAATGGATTTCAACGTTTTAAAAATAAAGCCCCCAATCTCATAAACAAAACCGGGGGCCTTTTCATCATGGATAAGGTATGCTACGCTATGTCTTGCAGTCATGCAGTCTTGCAGTCTTGCAGATGTGCTGACGAATGGCAGAGAATTATTCCCCCTTTAGGGGGATCCCGCGGGAGGGGGTGCCTTTATGTCTTTTACAGATTAAACCAGTATGACAGTTTAATCAGGAATACATTATGTCCCATTATCCTGAAGAGATCTTTCATATCATTCCCATAAGAAAACATGCCATTTGAATCCGTACTCGTCCTGCCCTGGGACCAAACAAGATATAAAGTTGATCCCGGAAGATATTCCCATCTTACTACAAGATTTGATCGGAACTGTCTGAAATTGAAATCGGGATTTCCAAAAGAATAATTTCCACCATCACTTACATTATATGTACCGTCTGTATATGTCAGTTCAGCCGGGGTAAATTCAGTAAATCTTTCTCTGAATTTACCTGCATCTGGTACTGTGACTTTTTTGAATGCTGAGTACTTTCCTGCTGAAATGAAAGGCTGACCATAGTATTCAATACTTAATTCCGGATTAATCGTATAGTTTATTCTGAATGTAAAGCTTAATGTCTTTTGATTCAGTTTGCCAAATAAATATACAGGTTGTCCGGCACTGGTTACAGTAGTTACATACTGCATTTCAGTGTTCTGAATACCATAATCAGGATCGACGGAAATTGAGATCGAGTTTGATGGCCGGTAATTGATCTCACCATAATATTCGTGGCCGCTCATACTGTTTGCGTCACCTGAACCATGATAGTTACCAATGAAAAAATTGAGTTTTTTAGACCTGTCGGAACTAATGTTTAAATTAAAACTCTGATTACCAGGTAATATGAACGACGGACCACCTCGTAACAGAGTAGTAGAAGTATTCTCGCTTTGTCTGTTGAACTGCCCGTTGATCTGCCACTTATTTTTGAACTGGGCATTAAAATTTGTATTATGATTTATTGATAAAAGCTGGCCGCCAAAGTTGAAGTACTCCCATAGATTTGTATTAAGATACAAATTATTGAATATCCAGAATGGGTTTCTGAGATAGTAACCCATCCAGTTGCCCTGGTATATTACATCTGAATATCTCATATATCCGATATCGTTGAATTCAAGACCCGGGGAGCGCACAATTACGCAAGTTTCAAACTGGAATCTTTTTTTACTGGTTTTTCCGAATTTCACAGTACCTCCATAACCGGGAAGCGATGTAAGTGTCGAGTCAACAGAAAGATATTTTGCGTCCGGCCTCTGATAATACCTTGCAGATGATGTTTGTGTCTCTAATATTGATTGAGTCGAACCTTTGACGTTACTGAACTCTGCATTTCCGTTTAAGTACCAGGTCCTGTCTTTCCAGTTATGCTGAAAGTCCAATCCCGCTGTATATGCTGCTGTGTGAAGAAAATCGAGATTTGTTGATTTTATATTTCTGTTTACTGACGTAATCATGGCCCCAAGAATTGTTTGTCCTTTATTGAAATCCTGTTGTACCCTTCCGAGGAAATAATTCGTGAAAGGTTCAACAGTAACCTTTCGCCTGTATCCAAGACTATCAATCAAAGCATCTTCCCTTGAAGTGAGACTTTCAAGAATTCCTACTGACAATCCTTTTTTTGTTTTTCCGGAGATTTTCAAAGCACCGAGAATGGTTGTAGCTTCAGGCATCTTCACGTGAACAGTGTCAGTGTTGCTGATTGATGGATAATATTGGGGATACCTTCCAATTCTTCTTGAGTAAAACAGGTTATCGGCATACATATTATGAATCACAATAGTCTGATCGGGCTGGAACTGGTAAATATTCTGACCTTCAATAAAGAAAGGACGTTTTTCTGAAAAATAAGATTCAAAAGCGGTAAGGTTTACCTCAGAAGGGTCAGCTTCTACCTGTCCAAAGTCGGGGTTAATTGTAAAGTCAAGGGTAAAATTATTTGACAGACCAATTTTCCCGTCAAGGCCTGCAGAGAGCTTTGATAATTTTCCGGTATTAAAGGGATCTCCGGCAATTTTTTGAAATCTTTCAGTTCTTGCTACTGTATAAGGCATTAATTCTATCTGGCGTTTCGGTTTGACGTTAGTTATACCATGCAGTTCACCAAATAAATGAATAACTCCGGGAGATCCTTTTGGGATAAATTGCCATTGAGAGCGTTCCTGAAGCCTGAATATATTCCTTGTAACCTGAAGACCCCATATTTGCTCATTGTTCTTGTCAAACCTAAGCTGACTTAAGGGAATTTTCATCTCAGCACACCATCCTTTATCGTCGAAGATGTTTTCATGTACCAGATCGGATTCCAGTTGTCATCCTCATTCTGTCCATCCTCCGACATGGCCGCATCGCTTTTAGCTCCAGATGCGGAAGCTGCGAAGAGGTAATCAGTCCTCTTATCAAAATGACTATCTAATTCCACAAATACCATATCACCACTGAAATTATCTCTTCGCGACATGATTTTACTAATCTTATCAGGTTCAGTATCATAACAGCGTACAAACATATAGATGTTATCGTTATCATAAAGAATCTTAAAGGCTGTCTGCTGTGAAGGAGGTTTATTTTCGACAGGCTGCGATTGAATGAAATCGCTTGTCCAATCAACAAGGTTCCAGCATTCATCATTGCCCAGACCATCAATTACCGGTGCTGTCTTTGTGAATGCGGTCTTATATGTTCTTTTTACGATTGCAGAATCAGCTTTCTGCGAATAGCCATTCGTCAACAGCGATATTAATATCAGTGAGAATATGATTTTTTTTAGGAGATTAAATTTCATAATTGGTTTTTTTAAAATGAGCTAAATAGAATCGGTTTCAACTCTGATAACGCCGCAACCTGACAGTGGTTACACATTATTTTATAAATGACGTCCTGTTTTGTCATTAGTTGCATTTTTGTCTTATAATAAGACATTGAATTTTTCACCTTTCTAATCATAAATACCTTATGCCTAACGCCTCATGCCTTACGCCTCTATTCGTACTTAAGGCTTTTGGCTGGATTATTCCTGATTGCATTCAGAAGCTGATAACTGATTGCCAGTGAGGAAACTATTATAGCAATTAGAAGCGCCAAAATAAATGTCCATACCGTAACCTGAATATGAAAGGCAAAATTCGAGAGGTATTTGTGCAGCATAAATAATGAAAGCGGGATAGAAATAACCGAAGCTATGAGAAGCAACCGGATGAATTCACCTGAGATAAGTCCGAATATTGAACTCCCTGTTGCACCAAGTACTTTTCTGAGGCCTAATTCGCGGGTCCTCTTTTCAACAGTATAAGTTGCCAGACCAAATAACCCAATACATGCTATAAGAATCGCCAGAATTGAGAAGTACTTTAATAAAGAACTGGTCCGTTCCTCGACCCTGTACATCTTGTCTATTTCCTGGTCAAGAAATTGATAGTCAAAAGGATATAGAGGCATGATTTTTTGCCATGTTTTTTCAAGTCCTGAAATAGTTTCATGTATATTGCCAGGTTTGACCCTGAAATATATAAAATTCAGGTACTTATCAGGCCATATCCATAATGCCAGGGGTTCAATTTTTGATTGCAGGGATGCATAATTGAAATCTTTCATCACACCAACGATCTGACCACGTGTTGTTCCGAATTTAAGCTGTTTCCCAACTGCATCATCAGTCCCCATTAATTTTTCAAGCTGTTCATTGATCATAAATGTTCCGGAGGTATCGTGTGGAATATCCATCGAGTAGGCCTTTGAAAATGATCTGCCTGACTTCATTTTAATACCCATAGCTTCTATATAATCAAAATCTACTCCGGCCATACTCACAAGTGAATGCTCATCAGGTGATTTCCCTTCCCACCAGATGTTATCAGCATTGCTTCCAATGTTTTGCGGAGGATTTGAGCATGCCGACACGGAAATAACTGACGGATTTCCTGTGAATTCCTGTTTAATGACAGAATAATTATCACTCATTTTCCCTTTCATCTGAACATACAACATATTTTCCTTATCATAGCCAAGAGACTTGCTCTGCATAAATCTCAGCTGACGGTAGGTAATTATCGTAAAAAGGATGAGGATTATACTGATAATAAATTGTGCCACAACAGTAACTTTCCTGAAATATACTCCCCTTGTCCCGCCAGTCATTCCTGATCTCAAAACATTAATTGGTTTAAAAGATGATAAAACGAATGCAGGGTAACTGCCGGCAATAATCGAAGTTATAACCGTGATCAGTAATGCACTCATTACAAATACAGGCGTTATGAGTTCCCTTTCACTGAATGTTTTTCCGGTCAGTAAGTTGAACGGTCCCAAAAATGCCGCCACAATTGCATAGGCAAGAACCATAGAAGTCAGGGCATATAACAGACTTTCCCCAAAAAATTGGAATATCAGGTCTTTCTTATAAGCACCATTCAATTTGCGAAGGCCTGTTTCTTTTGCTCTGGCAGCTGACCGTGCAGTGCTCAGATTCATGAAATTAATACAGGCAATTATCAGCACCAGAAGGGCAATGGACGAAAATATCCATATATTGATGATCGCTCCGGGAGGATGCCCGAATCCCCAGTAAGCATGTAAATGTATCTTCAGGAAAGGAAAAAGAATGAACCTGGTTGTGCCATCGGGGTTATGTTCTTTTACTACTTTGTTAATTTTAGGAACAACCTGGTCGGGCGCTGCCCCTTTACTTAATAAAACATATGTCGAAATCGAATTATTTGACCAGCTATCAGAATACCAGGTCGACTTCTTCATATATTCGAATGGGATAAGGAAGTCAGCTTCAATTGTACTGTTTGCAGGAATCTTCTTCATGATGCCCGCAACCTGAAACACTTCAATATTATTTACTTCGATGCTCTTTCCAATCGGATCTTCATTTCCAAAATATTTACGGGCCATTTCACTGCTGATCACCATTGACCGAGGGTCTTTCAATACCATACGTGAATCGCCGGTAAGCAGCGGTACCGTGAACATCCGGAAAAAAGTTGAATCTACTGAGACCACTTTATTTTCGTAAAAGGTTTTATCATTATACCGAAAGAGAAGACTCCCTGCATTAGTTATTCTGCAACTGTTCTCTATCTCGGGAATCTTTTCTTTCCACACCGGACCGGAAGGCCAGGGTGTAACATTAACATGGAAAAGTCCTTTGGAATAAGGCTGATCTTCTTCAACACGGTATAAGCGATCACCCATTTTATTGAAATGATCAAAATTAAGCTCATCAGAAACCCATAAAAAGATGAACATGCTACCTGCAAGACCGATTGACAATCCGAAAATTGTTATGAAGGAGATCAGCCTGTGATGCAATATATTGCGTAAAGCAATCTGAATATTGAACTTTTTCATTTTTTCAGAAATCTTAGTTAGCCCCTGTTTTTCTGAAGAAGATATCACCACTTATGGTTTCCAGTTTTATCGGATCTCCGCCACTATTGAGCTTCTCGGAAATCTTCAATGGAATCCCACTGTGCATCCTTTCAGGAGCAAGGTCATGATTTGAATACATTCTTCCGGAAATTGTAGAAAAATCAAGATCAGCCTGTTTATTTGCTGGAACTGCCAGATCGATATAGCCACTGATGGATTTTACCTTCATCTCCCTGGTCTGCCCGGTAATTGTAACGTCTGCGTTGATAGTCTCAACTGAAAACCTTGTTTTTTCAGGCATAAATACCTGCCAGAAAATTATTGACTGATTGCAGCAATTATTTCTTCCTTTGAAATAATTATCCTTGAATTTGGCATCTACAACTACCGTATTACCGCTATCATCAAAAGATGTCAGATAAGCATCGTTATCTTTATTGTCATTGATATTTACGGATGCTTTCACGTAGACTTCATTCTTGTTCCATGTCTGAATTTTAATAGAATCAGCAATCTGAATTTTAAGTGATAATGCCCCTTTTCCTGAAAAGCGATAGTCTTCTCGATGATTTTCTGGGCCTGCACAGGGCAAAGGCATAGCCACAATACAACTAATATTGTAATTGTCTTCATGTGATTATATTTTAGAATTTGGAGAACTTCGAGGGAATTGCGGAATGGCTTCTATAACCACGGCTTTAAAGCCGTGGTTATAGAAAAAATCTTACTGACCCTTCCTGAGGTAGATATTCCCGCTTACGCTTCCTATTGAGAACTTAAATCCTCCTCCGTTAAGCGAATAATTAGTTTCATTTCCGCCTACTTTTTTAAGATTCTTCTGTGATTCTGAAAAGTCAAAATCAGAATATATAGCGCCGGAAACGACATTCATTTCGAGATCAGTTGCAGTTTTTAAGGAAGAGTAACATCGACATCACCGCTTACAGAATGGACAGATGATGCCTTGGCATTATTAACTGTGCTGAAAGTTATATCAATATTGCCGCTGATTGTTGAAAGAACAAGAGGACCAGTAACATTATCGAGCTTAATGTCGTGACAGGTTTTTATGTCAATTTCATTCTTCATATTTTTGACAGTAACGTCATTATTTCTCTCGCATCCGCTGGACAATTCGATAGCCATGTTTTCAGGAACTTTGATCGTATATTCGCTCTCCTGTGTAAATGGAATGAGGCAGGTAATCGTAATAAGATTGTCGGTTTTCTGGACATCCAGTCCAATACCTGTATTGTCCGATCCTGCCGGGAATATTGGTTTCAGTCCCTTGGCTTTTTCGGGCGGAGTAAAGTTCCCTGCAGTGGCAGTAATAATTATATCACTTCCGCTGTATCCTTCAATAGGCAGGGAACCGCTGAAGTCTTTTAAAACGACTCTTCCGTCTTTCGGATTAGCAACCGTGACTTTATATTCCTGGGCAGATAAACTGCCTGCAGTGAAGAGAATAAATAGGGCTATAATACTTGTTTTCATTGTTTTCATAACATTTTTAAATTAAGTAATAAACATTTTGATCACGGCAAACCCGGAATCTGCCAGGATATATTTTAACTGAATTCAATTTTCTTTTTATCAGATAAGAACATGCAGGCTGTTCTCTGCAACATCTCTTACCTCTTTTAGTGTACTTTTATTAGATATTATTTCCTGTATTGGCCTCAATGCACTTTTTTCCTTTCTCTCAGCAAGTATATTAATAAGAGCAACCTGAAGGATCGGATCCGTCTGCCGGGTCAGCGATTTGACAAGCGAATCAGATACTGAACGCTCATACGCAAACTTAGAGAGAGCATATGCTGCTGCCAAACGTACATTTACATTTTTATCATTATTAAGCGTTTTAACAAGTACATCTATTACATTTTCATCAGCTTTAGCCAAGATCAGAGGCGTAATTTACTGCCTGAATTCTGTCGCTTGAAGATTCGTCTTTAAGCATTGTGAACATTGTTGCTTTTTTAAGATCGGTAATTTCAGAATGAAGTTGTTTAAGTTCATTCGAAGCGCTGGAATTGATAAGCCCTGTGCGATAGGACAATCCAATGAATGTTCCGCATATGAGAAGAGCAATTCCTGCAGCAACTCTGTATCTTACAAAGTTATACCATGGAACTGATGGCTTGCTGAATGACAATTTCTTTTCGGCTTCATTCTTTTTGATTTCATTGTGAAGCATATGATAAAAATTTATACGAAGAGTTTCATCCGGAAGCACCATTTCTTCTTTTGAAATCATGTTCAGAACTTTCTGGGCTTCATTAACTTCATCAAGACAGCTCTCACAAGTTTCCAGATGTTTTTCAATCTCTCTGCGTGTTTCTTCATCGAGATTATTATCAAGATAATCTGTCATGCGTATTTCAACTTCTTCACATTTCATAATAATCTAATTAAATCTGTTTAAAATAGATCCCTCTCAGTTGCCGTATCGCCCTGTGCATAGCCACTTTTATTGCTGGTACTGACTGATTTACAATCTGGGAGATCTCTTCATATTTCAATCCCTGGTACCTGCTGAGTATAATCAGCTCCCGTTGGTCATTATTTAGTTTGGCAATAGACCGTTCCAGTCTTTCATAATCATCTTCAGGGAAGCCTTCATTTTCATCACTTACATCAACAGGGTAGGAGTCGGAATTCTTAAAAAGTTCCCCTGATCTTTTTTCTTCTTTACAATAATCTATATGAAGGTTTCTTGCCATCTGATACATCCAGGCTTTTACACTGTAATCGTTCTTATATGTATTTTTATACCTGATCATTCTGTAAAATAAATTTTGTGTTAAATCCTGGCTTATCAGCTTATTCCTTGTCAGTTTCAGGAAATAATTATAAAGCCTGACATTGTATCTTTCAAAAAGCACCGACATTTCAGACAGATTACCATCCTTCACGTGCTGCATTACTATTTCGTCCTCTATCTCTGCCACAGTCTGATTTTTGTCTCTGATATGATTACTTGTAAAGTTACAAATGGTTACATCTAAATGTGAATTTATTTTATGATGTTGGCAAAAAAAAAGTCCATACCTTTTTTTGTATGGACAACAGTATTTAAATAAATGTTGGGTAACCACAAAGTACACAAAGAAGGCACAAAGGGCACAAAGTTAAAACCTTATATTTCTAATCTTTGTGACCTTTTTGTAAACCTTTGTGCCCTTTGTGGTTAATGGATTTCTTCTTGTTAATGGATTTTTATTTATTGAATACTCTTCCGAAAAATGTTTTCATATCATCCCATGAATTCTTATCGGCTTCAGCATTATATTCAATTGGCATATTGAATTTTTTTCCGATAGCGGTAGCATCAGGATTTGTAAATGCGTGAGTTGCATTTGGGTACACTTTTAAAGTATTATCAGCTCCGATAGAATCTAATTTATGCTTAAAAGCCTCCACTTCGTTTATTGGAACAAATTTATCACTGCCCCCCTGACAAATAAGTATTTTTGCTTTTAAAAGATTCTTGTCAACAGGTGCACCACCGCTTACTCCTCCATGGAAGCTTACAACTCCTTTCAGATCAGCTCCCAGCTTGGCATAATTCAATACAAGGGCACCGCCGAAGCAATATCCGATTGCAGCAACATTAGAAGGATCAGTCTGAGGCAGAGCTTTTAATATCCTGAGACCCTGGTCCAATCTTGCTTTAGCAAAATTGGGATCTTTATAAAAAGGGGTAGTCAATTGCTGAGCTTCTGTAGGATTTGCAGCAACTTTTCCATTACCGAAAACATCCACAGCCATTGCAATATAACCTAATTCTGCCAGCTTTCTTGCTCTCATTTTCGGGTAATCATTAAGGCCCCACCACTCAGGAAGTACCAGTATACCGGGCCGTTTCCCTCTTATATTGTCATCATAGGCAACATAAACTTTATAAGTAACTCCATCGCTTGTATAAGATAAGTTTTGTTCTTTTATACTGGGAGCCGGTTTCGCGGACTTTCCGGATAATGAAAATCCCATCACTATAATACTGACCAGAATACTTTTCAAGTAAAAATTATTTTTCATATTTATTAGTATTAATTTTTGTACTGAATTGTTAAACAAAACTTTATTTAAAAAGTTTTTGAACCGGAAAATATAAATAAAGGTACATTTAAAATTCAAACTGGTTTTGTTTTAGACACATTGAACTTACATTTAAGGATTTTTGTTTTAGCTTAACAATTTAATAACCTGCAAATGGAAACTACTCAATTTGTTTTAGCATCAAGACCTTATGGCATGCCAACACCTGATAATTTCAGGATTGAAAAAATCAGGCTCGAGAATCTCAAACCCGGAGAAGTTCTGCTTAAACCTTGGTACGTCTCTGTTGATCCGTATTTGCGGGGAAGAATGAATGACACAAAATCATATATTGAAGCCTTTCAGGTGGACCAGCCAATTAAAGGCAATATTGTTGCAAAAGTGATCGATAGCAAAAGTGAAAAAATTAAATCGGGTGATATTGTAATCGGAACATTGCCTTGGTCAGAATTCTCTGTCGAAGCTGTCGAAAAACTTAAAAAAATTGACACAAAAAATGTTCCTCCATACTACTATCTTGGTATTCTTGGGATGCCCGGATTAACCGCATACATTGGAATGGTTGATATTTGTAAAGCTGCAAAAGGAGAGACAGTTGTTATCTCAGGTGCTGCAGGAGCAGTAGGACTAGTTGCTGGGCAGATTGCAAAGATAATGGGTGCCAAAGTAATAGGAATTGCAGGTACCGATGAAAAATGCACATTGTTAAAAGAATTTGGATTTGACGAAACCATCAATTACAATACATCAAAATCTATCAGAAAGGATTTGGCTAAAATATGTCCTGAAGGGGTAAATGCCTACTTCGATAATGTTGGAGGTACTATTACCGAAGGAGTAGTGGCAAATCTTGCTTTTCGTGCCAGAATTGCACTTTGCGGACAAATATCACAATATAACAATACAAAACTTCCTGCAGGAAATCTTGTAATGTCGTGGATACTAACAAAAAGTGTGACACTTCAGGGATTCATAGTTCGTAGTTTTCCTGAACGATTTGAAGAAGCTCTGACAAATCTGAACAAGTGGCTTAATGAAGGAAAACTTAAGTACACTGAAACAATAATTCATGGATTCGACAAGCTGCCCGATGCATTTCTCGGACTTTTCAGTGGCAGAAACAGTGGAAAAATGCTTGTGGAAATCGATTAAATTAAAATCATATCTGTCTTAATTGGAATAATTTTTTAGCGCCATTCACATTGCGGCTATGCGGATAAATTATGTAACATAATCGTCAAATTATATAATGAATCCCCACAACAATCTGCGAATTTTACAAAATAAAATAAAGGAAAATTATTTATTAATTAAAGAAGGATAAATATGAAAACACTAAAAATATTTTTTTTGGCCGCTGTTTCTGTTTTTATTATGTCGTGTAATCAGAACAGGACAAGCAAGAAAAGCGAAAATACTATGAATGAGAGTGGTATGGCCATAAAAAGCAATGAGAGCGGAAAGGATAATGATTTTGTCAAGGATGCTTCCATTGGAGGAATGATGGAAGTCGAACTTGGAAAATATGCTGAACAAAATGCTCTTAATACCAGGGTAAAAGACTTCGGAGCAATGATGGTCAGAGATCATTCAAAAGCAAATGAAGAGTTAAACTCAATAGCTAAAAACAAAAGCATTACTCTTCCTGCCGCCGGTGAAAATAAAAATGATCGTATGGTCAGTGATCTTCAAAAGAAGACGGGAAAAGATTTTGATATAGCATACATGAAGATGATGGTTGACGATCATCAGAAAGATATTAACGAATTCCAAAAGCAGGCTGATAATGGTAATGATCCTGATCTGAGAGCCTTTGCATCAAAATGTCTTCCAATTTTACAAACTCACCAGGATTCAGCGAAAAGCATTTTGAATGCACTGAAATAGAGTTCAAAATATAAGGTTTCATATTTTTATAATGAATTAAAATATCAATATTCAATATGAAGACGATGAATCTCTTGGTAATTATTATTGCCTTGATCTTATTCTCTTGTCATAGCAGATCAGGACAGGATAGGGAACATACAATGGACAAGGGGACAATGGTTCTCACAAATACTGTAAAAGATGAGGATGCGGATTTCTATAAAGAAGCATCAAGCGGGGGCATAATGGAAATAGATCTGGGAAAGTATGCTCAAATGAATGCCCGGAATCAGAGGGTGAAAAATTTTGGAGCAATGATGGTCAGAGACCATTCAAAAGCCAATAATGCACTCATTTCTTTGACTGCTTCCAATAAAAACTTAATTTACCCTGATACTATTGCAGAAATGAACAGAAACAGAAACACTGAAAATGATCTTAAAATGAAAACTGGATCTGATTTTGATAAAGCATATATGAATCAAATGGTTGATGAACATGAAAAAGACATAGAAAAGTATAAAAAAGAAGCTGAGGATGGAAGGAATCCTGATTTGAAAACTTTTGTCATAAATACTCTTCCAATTTTGCAGGTTCATCTGGATTCTGCTAAGAGCATCAGGGATGGCTTGAAATAATAATGCAATCCTGTCAAACATCAATTTTTTTCACCTCCAACCCTGGCATGGAATGACACAACAAATGCAAGTCGATAAAGTTGTTCCATGCCATTTTTATAGATGTGGTTGAGTATGTACTGTGTTATCGCTTTAAGACCTTTGTGATTAAATTCTTAATCCTATTATTATTTATGCTTTTTCTCGTGCCTCGCAATTTCTGAAGCTTGCACCTTTCCGGTATGTGTATTGGAATATTGACGTGTAAATTCTGCTCCATATAAAACAATCATTGATGAATAGGAGACCCAAATAAGAATTAATATTATTGAACCCGCTGCCCCATATGCTGAAGCGGGATGGGCTTTCCCAAAATAGAGACTCAGTCCGAATTTCCCGATGTCAAATAATATCGCGGTAACAAATGATCCGATCCAGACATCCTTCCATTTCACCTTTACATCTGGGAATATTTTTAGCATTAAGGCAAAAAGCACCGTTAAAATAGCAAGTGAGATGAAAAAATTAATTATTTGCAAAATGACAACCAATGAAGGAGAAAATTGATTTGCCAACCAGTCACCAAATGCTGACAATAGTGTTGAAATTAAAAGAGAGACGATAAGTAGAAAGGCAATTGAAAGAATTAGTCCAAAAGAAAACAAACGCACTTTTATGATTGCCCATAACCCTGATTTTGTCTGATCTGCTTTAACTTCCCAAATCAAATTTAATGATTTTTGAAACTGAACGAAAACGCCTGTAGCTCCCAAAATAAGCGTTGCAATCCCTACAATAGCTGCCCACCATGGTTTACTTGTTCCCGTCTGTTGAGCTATTATATTCTGAATTTGACTGGCCGTTTCTTTTCCGAGAGAAGCGGAAATTTGGTTTGCAAGTTGATTATTAACCGCATCGCGTCCAAAGAAGAATCCGGCTATCACCACAATTACAACAAATAAACCGGGGAGTGAAAAAATGGAATAATATGCAATTACTGCACTTTCCTTTACCGGATCCTTTGCAATCCATTCCTTATAAGCCTTTTTAGAAATTTCAAACAGTTTGAGTTTGCTAATCCTTTTTACCATCCATTTGATTCATTATATGGTACATAGAAAATGACAAACTTAAGGATATTCCAATACAGTCGATTATACGTTTTTTTCAAAACATTATAAAATTCCCATTTAAAGCCTATGGTAATCATGAAATCTTTTCAATGAATTATATAACATTCTGGCTTCTGAATCATATCAATTTTGCAAAGTGAACTCATACTTATAAACCTTAATAATTAAAATAGATAAAATCAAATTATATGGAAACAAAAGCTAATTACCTGACAGGATCATTCAGGGATCGCAAATCTGCTGAACGTGCCTATAACAGGTTAAAAGAGAGAGGTTATACCGATGAAGAGATCAACATTATTATGTCTGATGCCACCCGGGCTAAATACTTCGAAAAGAATGATGAAAGCGACTTTGGAAGTAAAGCGGCGGAAGGTGCAGGCACAGGATCCGCAATCGGTGGAGTTGTCGGAGCGGCTGCAGGAATTGTAGCTGCAATCGGAACAAGTCTGGTTATTCCAGGCCTTGGTTTGGTCATTGCTGGTCCTATTGCTGCTGGTCTTGCAGGTGCCGGGGCAGGTGGTATTACAGGAGGAATAGTTGGCGCTTTGGTTGGTGCAGGTATTCCCAAAGACAGAGCCGAGAGATATGAGCAAAGAATTAAGGAAGGAGATATTGTAATGGGTGTAAATCCCAGGAGTCAGGAAGATGCATCTATCCTTGGACACGATTGGCGTCAATATGAAGCTTCTGATGTTTACTAGCTCTTATTCAATGTGTTACAATATGATTTATTTTAGATAAGGTGAGTATGACTTTAAATCTGCTCACCTTATTTTAAAGTGATTTCAAACTATAAAAATCTATGCAAATGAATACCCATAAAATATATGCTGCATTATTAGCCAGTTTATTCATAACTCTTGCCGGATGTAATTTCATTGGTGGAGTATTCAAGACCGGTGTCGGCGTTGGTGTCTTCCTTGTTGTGGCCCTTGTTGTCATTATCTTTTTAATAGCCAGGATGGGAAAAAAGAATAAAGTCAGATAGATTGACACAATGTTCGTGATTTTCAAAGTGTTAAAACTTAAATTAAACTATTATGTCAAAAAATGTAAGCGATTTTCTTATAGACAGATTATCTGAATGGGGGATTAAAAGAATATTCGGATACCCTGGTGATGGAATCAACGGAATAATGGGCGCTCTCGAAAAAGCTCAGGATAAAGTAAGATTTATTCAGGTGCGGCATGAAGAGATGGCTGCCTTTATGGCGTGTGCTCATGCTAAATTCACCGGTGAAATCGGAGTATGTCTGGCGACCTCCGGACCCGGAGCTATACACTTGCTTAATGGTCTGTATGATGCAAAAATGGATCATCAACCGGTGCTTGCTATCGTAGGACAGCAGGCAAGCACAGCCCTCGGCGGATCTTATCAGCAGGAAGTTGATCTGCAGAATCTGTTCAAAGATGTTGCCAGTGAGTATGTTCAAATGGTATCTAATCCTAAGCAGGTGCGTCATTTGATTGACCGGGCAATCAGGATCGCAAAAGATCAGCGCACGGTTGCATGTATAATTATTCCAAACGATATACAGACTGAAGCTGCAGTTGAGAAACAGGAACACAAACATTCAACGATTCATACCGGAGTAGGCTTCCCTGAATCAGTTGTTCAGCCTCTTGAGACGGAAATCATAAAAGCAGCTGAAATTCTTAATGCAGGAAAAAAAGTAGCAATACTGGCCGGTGCCGGAGCTTTGCATGCTCGGGATGAACTCAAACAGGTAGCCGAACTTCTGGGCGCCGGAGTTGCTAAAGCTCTTCTTGGAAGAACTGTTTTGTCCGATTCTCTGCCATACGTCACAGGTTCAATCGGATTACTGGGTACTAAGCCAAGTTATGATCTTATGATGGAATGCGACACACTTCTGATGGTAGGAACGAGTTTCCCATATCCCGAATTCCTGCCTGAGGAGGGACAAGCCAGGGGAGTACAGATCGATATCGACGGCAGGATGTTGAGTGTCCGTTATCCAATGGAATTAAATCTGAAAGGCGACAGCAAAGCAACATTGAGCGCCTTAATACCTCATTTAATTCCAAAAGAGGACCTGACGTGGAGAGAATCGATTGAAAAAGGAATAAAAAACTGGTGGAAGGTGATGAAAGAAAGGTCAATGAAAAACGCAAATCCCATCAATCCGCAAAGAGTGTTCTGGGAGCTTTCTCCAAAGCTTCCCGCAGATGTTATTCTTACCGCTGATTCAGGTTCAGTAGCGAACTGGTTTGCACGCGATCTTAAACTGGAGGAAGGAATGATGGCTTCACTTTCCGGCAACCTTGCCACAATGGGCCCCGGAGTACCTTATGCAATTGGCGCGAAGTTTGCTTATCCCGACCGGCTGGTAATCGCAATGGTCGGCGATGGGGCTATGCAGATGAATGGCAACAATGGTTTGATAACTATCAGCAAATACTGGAGAGAATGGAAAAACCCAAACCTTGTAATTCTGGTACTGAATAACCGGGATCTGAATATGGTCACATGGGAACAAAGAGTATTGCAAGGTGATGTAAAGTTTTCTGATTCACAGATATTGCCTGATTTTCCATACGCACAATATGCAGAATCCCTGGGTTTGAAAGGGATGAAGGTTGAAGATCCTGAAAAGATCTCAAGTGCCTGGGAAGAAGTTATTCATGCAGACAGACCGGCTGTTCTTGAAGCAGTAGTTGATTCTGATGTACCTCCTCTGCCCCCGCACATAAGCTTTGAACAGGCAGTAAATTACATGAAAGCTCTCATTAATGGCGACCCTGACCGGCGGCGTCTGGTCATACAATCTATAAAGCAAAAGGTTGCTGAAAATTTTCCCGGTTAGCTGACTTAATCAAAGCTGATAAAAATGATATAACATTTTGTAATTATCCTGTAAAGATCCCACGTATATGTCAGAATAACTTTACATCAAAATAAAAGAAAAATCTTTTGAATCAATAGTAGTAGTAATAATCTAAAAATAAAAGTTATGTTAAGATGGACAGTAGTTTTTCTGGTGATCGCTATAATTGCAGCTCTTTTCGGTTTTACCGGAATAGCTGCAGGTGCAGCATCAATAGCTAAAGTAATATTCTTTATTTTCCTTGTTCTGGTTGTTGTAACACTTATTGCCGGCAACCGCACTTTAAACAGGAGGATTTAATCCCGCAAATATTAAATACGGGGATATATTGGACATTGATTCTAATCATTAAAAATTATATGAAATGAAAAATGATAAAACAATTGAGGTATTAAATAAACTTCTTGAAATAAATAACGACAGGCTTGATGGTTATGAGACAGCTTCGAGAGAAACTGACGAAAATGATCTTAAAAGCTTATTTGCTGAACTTGCTAAAACCAGTCTAAGGTGCAGACAGGAATTGGTTAACGAAATCAATGATCTGGGCGGTAAACCTGTTGAAGGGACAAAAACTAGCGGCAAGTTTTTTCGCGCCTGGATGGACGTAAAGGCGGCGCTTTCAGGAAAGGACCGCAAGGCAATAATAAAGTCGTGTGAATTTGGAGAAGAAAAAGCCATTGAAACATATAAAAATGTTTTAATGAATGATATTTTATACCTGAGCACAAGGCAGCTGACTCTGATCAGAGCTCAATATGCCCTGTTAAAAACAGATTTCGATAAACTTTATTCTCTTCGTGACGTTTTAGTGTATAAGCCTGAAGGATCACAAAACAGATCCGGCAGCAGGGCTTCTATTTAAATATGATTATAGGTATAGCAGCTGATCACGGCGGTTTTGAATTAAAAGTGAAACTTTCTAATGCCCTAAGGGCAGAAGGTTATGAAATAATCGATTTTGGCTCTGATGAGCTGATCCCCGCTGATGACTATCCTGATGTTGTAATCCCTCTGGCTTGGGCTGTAACAAATCAGGATGTTACCCGGGGATTGGCTATTTGCGGCAGTGGAGTAGGAGCCTGCGTAGTGGCAAATAAGATCCCCGGAGTTCGTGCCGCTTTAATTACCGATTCCTTTTCTGCCCATCAGGGAGTGGAAGATGATGACATGAATATAATGTGTCTGGGCGGCCGTGTAACTGGATTTTCCTTATCGTTGGAACTGGTCAGGATATTCCTTAATGCAAATTTCAAAAGTGATGAAAGATTCGTCCGCCGGCTGGATAAAATAAATAAGCTTGAGAAAAAATTGAAAAAGGAATAATCGCATCATTTTCAGTACTCATTCAAAGGCTGTCTCTATTGAATAAGTGTTATCATTTCAGTTGGCAAATTGCGCTTCAATATTGATATCTGCGGGTGGCTGTTTGGAATAATCCCTTTCGCTGCTAATGTGTCCAACAGAGTTTGGCGTGCTTTTTCCGGGGTATTGTTGTTTTTACTCAGATGGGCAAGACATATATGACTAAGATTGTCATTATCCATATCAGCCAGAAAAGTAGCTGTCTGAAGATTTCCAAGGTGCCCGGTGTCCGACTGTATCCTTTTCTTCAGATAATAAGGATAAGAACCATTCCGTAACATATCTTCATCATAATTTGACTCAATAACGAGCAGATTAGCCTCTCTGATATATTGGGCTGAGGTCGGGCAAATATGCCCAAGATCGGTAACAATTGTTATTTTCTTACTGTCAGTACAAATTTGGAATCCGATAGTTTCCGGAGCATCATGAAAAATAGGAAATGCTTCTATCTCAAATCCGGCAAGATGAAACTTTTGCTGCAATGGAATTTCCCGAATACAATCTCTTGAAATTTTATGTTTAGGAATACTTTCCCATACTCCATGTGTAGTAAAGGCTGGCAGATGTGTTTTTCTTGTCAGCACTTCCAGCCCTTTTATGTGATCGGTGTGATTGTGCGTTATGAAAACACCCATGATTGTCTGCATGGATATATTAATGTCCCTGAGAAACTTACGGATTGAGGTAGCTGAAATACCGGCATCTATTAATATGCCAAAGAATTCATTACCAACATAATAACAATTTCCGCTGCTACCGCTGCTCAGACTGCAAAATTTCAGTTCCATTAAAATTCAGTTTTCAGCGACAAAGTTAAAGTTTTTGTTAGTGCGAATTCTAAACACTTCCGATTTCTCTGTTTTTTCTCAAATTGTCTCTTTTCAGAAAATTTGCGAAGACCACTGCAATTAACAGAGCAAGTATTCCCTGGAAAAGCAAAGTGTCAGGAGCGCCAATCTTTTGGGATATGGCACCTGTAAGAAGACTACCTATTGGTAACATTCCGGTCATTGCCATCAATAAATAACTCATAACACGGCCCCTCATTCTAGCTTCTGTACGAACCTGTACTATAGTGAGGCAAATTGTCGTCTGAGCCATTCCTCCAAACCCGAATATTGCGGCAAATAACATTGCAACTGGAAAATAGCTTATATGCGAAAAAACCATAATCCCGACTCCTAATATGATTGTGCTTGCCATTAACAACTTTTTATTGTCGATTCCGGGCTTAACTGCTGCCAGGAAAAACCCGCCAGCGAGTGCGCCTAAACCACTGAAGCTTCTTATATACCCGTATGTTGCTGAATCTCCTTTGAAAATCACTTTGGCAAACACTGGTAAAAGGGTATCATAAGGTAAAACAAAAAGGCTAATTAAGCTTACCATGACAATTACCATACTAATTTCTGGTGTTTGTTTCAGATAAGCGAATCCTTCAGACAACTCAGAAGAAATTTTCTTTTTTATCGGTGCAGGATTATCATGCATGGGCAATTTCATCAATAAAAGAGAAATTATAACTGCTATAAAACTCAGGGCATTTAAAAGAAAACAAATTCCGGCGCCAAACTTTTGCAGCACAATACCAGCCAGGGCTGGTCCTGCTATTCTTGCAAAATTCACCATCGATGAGTTAAGGGCAAGTGCATTAGGAAGATCTTCAGGATCATTTACCATTTCATGCACCATGGGCTGCCGTGCAGGAGAATCAAATGCATTTATAACTCCCAGAATAGCGCTGAGGGTTAGTAGTTCCCAAACTGCATAATGATTAGAAAGTGTAATTATTGCCAGAATGACAGCTTGTATCATCGACGCTATTTGGGTGATCAGCAGTATTTTGTAACGACTGTACCAATCTGCGACTATTCCTCCCAATAAAGAAAACAGAAACCTTGGAAATAATGTTGCAAATATGGTTAGCCCCAGCATAAACTCAGAATGCGTCATGGTATAAACGACCCATGATACACCTGTACCCTGCATCCAGGTCCCGATCTGCGAGACAGACTGGCCACTAAAAAATAACCTGTAATTACGGTTTCTGAAAGCCCTGAATATCCTTGATGTTCTTTTTTTTGTCACAAAATTAACAGGTTATCCAACTCAAAATTTGTCTTTTTTTGAAAATTGCTTACTCGAAAAAATGCTTAGAGTTACGAATCCTGAAAAAAATACGATTAAAGAGAGATGATTCCCGATTGTGATCCTGCTAAGCTTATAAAATAAAAAACTTAAGAGTAAATTGATTATTGCCCAAACGACATTTAAGGTCGGAGAGGACAACCCTATACCATGAGGCCTGGCAAATGGTGTTGGGAATTTGTTGCCTGAAATGCCATTTACGAAATGAGGAGCAAAGTTAGCGAGGAATCCACCTGAAAGGAATCCGATAAAATAATTATACCATTCCATACAATTTTATTTAATTGATATTAGCTAGTTTTTTTAATACAGGCAACGCATTGGCGAGCAATATCTTTTCACTGCCTGTAAGTGTACAATCAATAGTTTCTTTAAGCCATTCATCTCGCTCATACCTTGTTCTATCTACCATTTTCTTTCCTGATGGAGTTAGTGAAATAAATACTTTTCTTTTGTCGTCAGTGGATGGAGTTCTCAATATAACGCCTCTTTCTTCCATCTTTTTTAGAATCTGAGACATCGATTGTGTTTTAATCCTTGTCAAAGTAGCAAGCTCAGACGGCAATAAAAAAGCATTCCGGTTTAGAAGTCCTACTGTATGCAGCTCAGTCATTGAGTATTGAGCTGCTGATCCCATTTGCTTTCGTAATCCTTTATGGAGGGCTGAAATCACAGACCTTAATGATGTAGCCAATTCTGTTGTATCCATATCTTAGTAGTTAAACTTATTAGTTTACCTTACAAAGATAGAATAATCCATTCTAATTAAAAGGAGATATATTGTAAAAAAACATGCCCTACCGACAGAAGTCATTATTTATCCGGTTTAGTCTCTTCTGTCATTTCCTCGATTAATGCTGCAATAAGTCCGCTCCATCCAGTTTGATGAGATGCCCCGAGACCCATACCTGTTTCACCATGGAAATACTCATGAAAAAGAAAGAGGTCCTTGTTTTCAGGCTGTTGATAAAAATAATTATACCGTCCAAAAACAGGTCTTAACGAGTTTTGATCCCTTATAAATATCTTTTGCAAACGCAAACTGAGATTTAACGAGACTTCTTTCAGATTCATGAAATTTCCTGATCTGCTGGGGAATTCAACCTTTAATTCATCGCCGAAGTACTTATAATACTCTTTTAATGAATGTATTATGAGATAATTCATTGGAAACCATATGGGTCCGCGCCAGTTGGAATTGCTGCCGAAGATTCGACTGGTTGATTCTCCTGGTGTATATTGTAAAGAAAACATCTGATTATCAATGTTTATATCGTAGCTTTTTATATGTTTTTTTGAAACTGACCTGATTCCAAATGGTGATAAGAATTCATCTTCATCCAGTGCGGCATACAGAAGTTTTTGCAGTTTCTCTAATGGGATAAGTGAAATGAGCTTATCAGTGTCTTCATTTTCATCTTTTTGAATAACAGCCATATAGAGGTCTCGTTCTTTGCAATACTTTCTATACCAATTAATTCCATGTTTAAATTGTTCGAGCTTATTCAATGTATCGCCAGAAAGATAAAGGGCAGCAACCAGCGAGGTAAGTCCAACGATGGAACGCACTTTAAGAGGGGTTCTGTTACCATCAGGATATTTAAGAACATCATAAAAAAAGTTTTGTTCTTCATCCCACAGACCATTTGTATTAAGGGCTTCGGCAATCAAAGAATACTGTTCAAAGTACTTTATGGCTACATCCTGAAAAGTGGAATCATTTTGTGCTATTTCAAGAGCCATCTCAAGCATGAACGTTGCGAACATTCCCATCCAGGCCGTCCCATCGGCCTGTTCCAGAATGTACCCTTTATTTACGATGGTATCGCGGTCAATAACTCCAATATTATCAAGACCAAGAAAGCCACCTTCAAAAACATTGTTCTCTTCTGCATCTTTCCGGTTGGCCCACCAGGTAAAGTTTATTGTTAACTTTTGAAAAATTCGTTTCAGAAAATCGACATCACCAACGCCTGTTCTTTTCTTATCAGTTTCGTAAACGCGCATGGCTGCCCAAGCCTGCACCGGAGGATTTACGTCACTAAAATTCCACTCATATGCCGGAATCTGGCCGTTAGGGTGTGTGTACCATTCCCTGTTTATAAGAATAAGCTGTTGTTTGGCAAATTCAGGATCTGCTTTGGCAAAAACTATCATATGAAATGCCAGATCCCATGAGGCATACCATGGAAACTCCCATTTATCTGGTACAGAAATAATATCCCTGTTATTCAAATGTTTCCAGGTACAGTTTCTGCCTGTCAATCGCTCATCGGGCGGAGGAGGTTGTCCTTTATCGCCCTGAAGCCATTGTCGTATATCATAATAATAAAATTGTTTATTCCAAAGCATACCTGCATAAGCCTGTCTGGCAATAAGGAACTGTTCCTGTGACAAGTCAGCAGAAATGATATTATTATAAAAATCATCTGCTTCGTTTTTTGAATTGATAAAAGCTTTATCATACTCATCTCCAAGCGGATTTGGCAAATCTTTCTTCCTGCTTAAGCGAAGTCGTAACCTGGCAGTATCCCCGGGCTCAATATTCAGATTATAAAGCGGGGAAAACTTAGTACCTGTATTCTTGTCTTTGAACAGAGTAAAATCCTTATTAATTACCGCGGCATGAAAAGCATCTTTTACGAACGGCGCATCGTTGGCTATATTGAAGATCTTTTCATAATTAGTCTCATTTTCAGTAAATAATAGTTGCTCTGACTTTTCAAAATAAAAGTAATATTCACCAATAAATGGATGGGTTGCGCAGACAAATGTCATTTTCCCGTTGGTATCAAGCCTGATTTCAGGCTTTCCTTTGATTAGATCGGGCGACCATTGTTTGCGATACCAGAGAGTCGGTAAAACAGTTATAAAAGACTGTTCCAAGCTCATGTTTTTCACTTCAATCAGTATGCAAATATCTTCAGGATCAATTTTCGCATAGGTAATTGTAATATCAAAATATTTTCCCTGATCAAATATTCCGGTATCAAGCAATTCATATTCATCTTCCCAAATCGATCGTTTCCTGTTTTCTCCCAAAAGTTGATTGTATGGAAAAGCCGACTGTGGATATTTATACAAATATCTCATGTAAGAATGTGTAGGGGTGTTATCGAGATAATAATAAAGCTCTTTAACATCTTCCCCATGATTGCCTTCACTGTTGGTAAGCCCGAATAGTCTTTCTTTCAGGATCGGATCTTTTCCGTTCCAGAAAGCAGGGGCAAAACAAAGCTGACATTGGGAATCGGAAATACCTGCAAGTCCGTCTTCTCCCCACCGGTACGCTCTCGATCGTGCATGATCATGTGGAAAATAGTCCCATGCATTTCCATCTTTGCTATAGTCCTCGCGTACGGTACTCCACTGACGTTCACTAAGATATGGCCCCCATTTTGCAGTCGGAAGCTTATTTTCCTTTTGTTTTATCAGCCGTTGCTCTTCAATATTCATTATGCTTAACCATTAGTTGAAAAGCCCGGATATAAAGTCATCCCACCATCAATAAACAAAGTCGAACCATGCACATAATCGCTGTCATCTGAAGCAAGCCATACGACAGCTCTTGCAATGTCAATCGGCTCGCCTACACGATTATATGGAATCAATTCCAGCAGCTTTGCTTCGGCTTCAGGGGTGTCCCATGCTGACTTATTGATTGGTGTCTTTATAGCCCCGGGTGCAATGCTGTTTACCCTGATTTTATGCTCTCCTAATTCCTGTGCCATTGAACTCATTAGCATATTTACACCACCCTTTGAAGTGGCATAATTGACATGACCCGCCCAGGGGATTGTCTGATGCACAGAACTCATGCAAATGATCTTTCCCAATGCAGCAGAACGTTCGGGTACAGGTCCGCGTCGAAGAAACTCCCTGGCTGCTTCACGTGCACATAAAAACTGACCGGTAAGGTTAACATCCAATACGAGTTGCCATGCCTTTAGGCTCATGTCGATAAAAGCCGAGTCTTTTTGTATTCCTGCATTATTCACCAGGATATCTATAGTTCCAAATGTCTTGATCATTTGGGCGAACATTGACGTTACCTGGTCCTCCCGGCTTACATCAGCTTTAAGACCAATGGCAGTTCCTCCAAATGATTTTATGTCCTCTAACATTGTCTGAACTGCCTCTTCATCAGTCACATAATTAATGACCACCCGGGCTCCTTCTTTTGCCATTTCAGTGGCAATAGCCTTACCTATTCCTGAATTGGCGCCGGTTATCAAAGCAGATTGTCCTTTTAATCTTTGTATCTCATTCATCTGTATTTGAAGTTTATATATAATAACAACAATAAACAGTTGGGGAAGTTTCAGGTCATCCCCGGGAAGTTTAAGTGTCAAAGTGTCTGAGTCATTTCGAAGTGCATAATCAAACAAACATATTAGCAGAGTAATTGTTAAACGGTTAAAACTCAAATGAAAATGAATATCGAAGAAAAATGTATTGACACCATACGCTGCCTCGCTATTGATGCAGTAGAGAAAGCAAATTCAGGACACCCAGGGACACCCATGGCTTTGGCTCCAGCCGCATATACATTATGGATGAAGCACATGCATTACAATCCGGCGAACCCTAAGTGGTTCAATCGCGACCGTTTCGTGCTTTCAAATGGCCATGCTTCAATGTTACAATATGCTATTTTGCATTTGGTGGGATATAAAATATCACTTGACGATATCAAAAACTTCAGGCAGTGGGGGAGTATCACACCCGGACATCCCGAGTATGGTCTGACACCTGGCATAGAAACTACAACCGGACCCTTGGGTCAGGGATTCATGAATGCAGTGGGAATGGCAATTGCCGAAGCACATTTGGCAGTAGTATTTAATACTTCAGAATATAATATAATTGACCATTATACTTATGTGTTTTGCAGTGATGGTGACTTCATGGAAGGCGCTTCCAATGAAGCAGCATCCGTAGCAGGACATTTCGGATTGGGAAAGCTCATAGTCTTGTATGATGATAACCACATCACAATTGAGGGAAAAACATCACTTACATATTCAGATAATGTAGCCAAACGTTTTGAAGCTTATCACTGGCATGTGCAGAATCTCGGTGACAAAGGAAATGATGTACAGTTAATATCCGAAGCATTCACAAAAGCGAAAAGTGTCCCGGATAAACCATCTCTTATCATTCTGAAGACTCATATCGGCTATGGTTCACCTAATAAACAGGACACATCAGAAGCTCATGGTTCACCATTAGGTGCTGATGAAGTAAAACTGACAAAAAAAATCTACGGTTGGCCGGAAGATAAATTGTTTTGGGTTCCGGATGAGGTGAAATCGCATATGAGTATTGCAATTGAAAACGGGAAAACTCTGGAGGAAGACTGGAATGATAAATTAGACGAATATCAAAATGCGCATCCCGATCTGGCAAAAAAATTGAATGAATTCCTGATTCAGGATCTGCCGGAAGGCTGGGATAAAGAAATACCGGTATACAAACCCTCCGACGGGCCAAAAGCAACCAGGGAGGTATCATCAGGAGTTCTGAACGCTGTGGCAGCACATTTGCCCTGGCTTATGGGAGGAAGCGCTGATCTGGAACCTTCCACTAAAACTTTGATCAAATCATCGGAGTATTTCGAAAAAGGAAAGTATGGAAACCGGAATATGGACTGGGGGATAAGAGAACATGTGATGTGTGCCGCCAGTTCCGGGATGAGCGTACATGGAGGCATCCGGCCCTATGCTGCGACATTTTTCATTTTTACCGATTATGCCCGTCCTGCAATCAGACTGGCTTGTATTATGGAGCTACCTGTGATTTACGTTATGACTCATGATTCAATAGGATTAGGAGAAGATGGAACCACGCATCAGCCTGTAGAACATCTTGCTTCATTCAGAGCAATGCCCGGTATGTGTCTGATCCGTCCTGCCGATGCTAATGAAGCTGCATTTGCATGGCGGGTGGCGATTCAAAATAAAAAAGGCCCTACAATGCTGATTTTATCGAGACAGAAGTTGCCTGTTTTTGATCGCAGCACAGTTGCATCCGCTGATGGAGTACTGAAAGGTGCTTACATATTGTCTAAAGAACAAGGAAATAAACCAGATTTAATTTTAATCGCAACAGGCTCCGAAGTCCAACTTATTCTTGAAGCTCAGAATAAACTTAAAAATGAATCAATTGATGCCCGGGCAGTAAGTATGCCAAGCTGGGAATTATTCAGAATGCAGGATCCGGCATATCGCGATAAAGTACTGCCAGCTGGCATAAGAGCAAGGCTTGCAGTGGAAGCTGCTTCACCACAAGGATGGCTTGAATGGGTAGGGGATCATGGAAAAGTAATCGGTATATCAAAATTCGGTTCCAGCGCTCCATATAAAGATATATATGAACATTATGGCATTACGGTAAAAAATATCGTAGATACCGCAAAAAAAATGATAAGGACCTGACCTTACTTTCCGATACAGAAATTCCTGAAAATGTTTCCAAGTATCTCATCAGTAGTTATTTCCCCCGATATCTCTCCAAGGTAATGGATGCTTTGACGAATGTCAATTGCAATAAGATCCTCAGGAATATTGTTTTCAAGACCGGTTATTACTCTGGTCAGACTTTCTGATACATGCAGAAGCGCTTCGTAATGCCTTATATTCGTAATGATAACATCATCTGAATCCGGATAATTTTTTGTTATTGTTTCATGCAACAGTGTACGTAGTTCATCAAGACCTGTTTTCTCTTTTGCAGAAATGAAAAGTAATTTATCATTCCCGCTTAGGGATATCTTTCTTCCGATTTTTTGAAGAACATCTGCTGATACCGTATCGACTTTATTTACGAGAATTACTAATCGTTTTTCAGTTCCGTTGATCCTATCTCTGATCGTTTGGGCTCTTTTATTTATGGAGTCTGCGGAATCGGCTATTTCATCTATCAGAAGAATCACAGAAGCCTGGAGTACCTTTTCATAAGTTTTTTTTATGCCCATTTTTTCAATGGGATCATCAGTCTCTCTTAGTCCTGCTGTATCAATGAACCTGTATTCGATGCCATTAATAACCAGAGTATCTTCAATAGTATCGCGTGTAGTGCCCGGAATTTCCGATACTATGGCCCTTTCCTCCATAAGCAGGGCATTTAATAAGGTAGACTTGCCTGAGTTGGGTTTGCCGATAATGGCAACGGGGACACCATTCTTAAGAGCATTGCCTAATAAAAAAGTATTTGCCAGTTTATCCGAAAGGTCTTTAACCCTTGTAATAATTTTTTTTAGTTTATTGCGGTCAGCGAATTCGACATCCTCTTCTCCAAAATCCAGTTCAAGTTCGATAAGTGATGCAAAATTCAGCAACTCTTTTCGTAAATTTCCTATTTCCGAGGAAAAACCTCCACGCATCTGGTTTAAAGCTATTCTGTGCGTGGCGCTCGTCTTTGATGCAATTATGTCTGCAACGGCTTCAGCCTGTGAGAGATCCATTTTGCCATTGAAGAATGCTCTCTGCGTAAACTCTCCCGGGTTTGCTGCAATTGCTCCGGAATTTATGAGCAATTCCAGAATTTTGCTGATAATGAATGGGGAAGCGTGGCAGGATATCTCGACAGAATCTTCACCGGTATAGGAGCGGGGTGATCTGAAAATTGTCAGGAGTACTTCGTCTATCACATTCTCTTTTGAACGAATCTCACCAAAGATTACGGTATATCCCTTTTGATCAGTCAGTTTCAGGTTTTCATCAGTCGGGTAAAAGATTTTCTCACATATATTTATGCTCTCCTTTCCGCTCACTCTTATCACCGCAATAGCTCCGCCGGAAGCAGTTGCAGGCGCACATATAGTTTCTTCTGATCTGGTTATCATGTTTCGGAATTGATGGGTGCAAAGGTATGAAAAAAGATTGCTTCGTCGCATGCTCCTCTAATGACTGCGGAAACCATGGGATCTTTTAAAGCACTATGTGAATTTCTACCTTTGTGAACTTTGTGCTTCCTTTGTGTCCTTTGTGGTTAATGGATTTTATATCGAAATTTATTGATAATTTTGGATGCTAATTGAATCAAATTAAAAAACCGGAGCATGAGTATTCTTCTAGATAAAAATTCGAAAGTTATCGTCCAGGGATTCACCGGCAGTGAAGGCACTTTCCATGCCACCCAGATGATTGAATATGGTACAAAAGTAGTAGGGGGTGTCACTCCTGGAAAAGGCGGCCAGATGCATCTTAATCTCCCGGTATTTAATACCGTAAAAGATGCCGTAGCCGCAACGCATGCTGATGTCTCCATAATTTTTGTTCCGCCGTCGGTAGGAGCCGATGCAATTATGGAAGCTGCGAATGCCGGAATTAAGCTCATTGTCACTATAACCGAAGGAATTCCGGTATCCGATATGGTAATGGTTAAGGAATATCTCAAATCATTTCCCTGCAGGCTTATCGGACCAAACTGCCCCGGAATTATCACTCCCGGTGAATCAAAAGTGGGTATAATGCCGGGATTTATTCACAAAAAAGGTACTATCGGGATCATATCTCGGTCAGGAACACTTGCTTATGAAGCTGTTGACCAGGTTACAAAACAGGGATTTGGACAATCAACAGGGATTGGTATCGGGGGAGATCCTATAATCGGAACTACAACACTTGATGCAGTTAAACTGATGATGGATGATCCACAAACGGAAGCAATTGTTATCATAGGCGAGATTGGTGGCAACATGGAAAATGAAGCCGCAGAATGGATAAAAGATCATGGGACCAAACCTGTTGTTGGCTTTATTGCCGGGCAAACTGCACCTAAAGGCAGACGCATGGGTCACGCCGGAGCTATAATTGGTGGCAAGAATGATACTGCTTCAGCAAAAATGGAAATAATGAAGCAATGCGGTATCCATGTCGTTCAATCCCCGGCCGATATTGGAATAACTGTGAAAAACGTAATTGGTCTTAAAAAATAATTTTAACCACAAAGTACATATAGAAGGCGCAAAGAGCACAAAGGTAATATTCCACTGATCAGTCTTAGTGCCCTTTGAGTTTCTTCCTTTGTGACCTTTGTGGTTAAGATTTCTTCATTATTTACTTTATATAAACCCTTTAATGCCTATACAGCATCCAGAGGTTTATTTTATATATTTGCACGAATTTTAACCATACCGAAATGAAATTACTTGAAGGAAAAACATCTCTTATTACCGGTGCATCAAGAGGAATCGGCAAAGCTATAGCTTTAAGATTTGCACAAGAAGGCTCTGATATTGCAATTACCAATATCGTTGATGATGAGGAATTTAAAGAAACTATTAAAGAAATTCAGGCCCTTGGCGTAAAGGCAAAAGGATATGTTTCAAATGCAGCAAAATTTGAAGATTCTCAAAATGTTATAAATGAAGTCGTCAAGGACTTCCAGAGAATTGATGTACTTATTAACAATGCAGGGATTACCCGTGATACTTTATTGATGAGGATGACTGAAGATCAATGGGATTCTGTTATTGCAGTAAATCTGAAATCAGTTTTCAATCTTACGAAGGCTGTTCTGATGACAATGATCAAACAGAAAAGCGGCTCAATAGTAAATATGAGTTCAGTTGTCGGTGTTTCGGGTAATGCCGGACAAAGCAATTACTCGGCCTCAAAGGCCGGAATCATCGGCTTTACAAAGAGTATTGCCAAAGAAGTTGGTTCAAGAAACATCAGATGTAACGCTATTGCACCGGGTTTTATTCTTACTGAAATGACGGAAAAATTGCCTGAAGATGTGAAAAAAGATTGGGCGGAAAAAATTCCTCTGAAACGTGGCGGAACCCCTGAGGATGTGGCAAATACAGCCTTGTACCTTGCCTCGGATTTATCATCATATGTAACCGGACAAACAATTCATGTGTGCGGAGGTATGTTAACTTAAAAATATTTATTATCTTTACGAAACCGCAGGGTGCCTATCCTTTCTAGCACGAGGAAATGCAGCGAGACATATTTATTCCACACTTATTTTAAAAGGGCGCCCTGCTTCTTTTTTTAGACTGCTAATCAAATGCATAACATTATTTTTTTCATCATTCTTATAATTCCGGTGACGGGATTTTTTGTTGAACGATATCTCGATCATCTGAATTCACTGATGTGGTCAGATGCACTTCCTGAAAAATTACAGGGAATCTGCGATGCTGAAGAATACAGGAAAAGCCAGCTTTATCATAAAGACAACGAAAAACTGTCACTCTGGTCATCTTCTTTTAATCTCGTTATTGTTCTGGCAATGATTATAGCCGGTGGATTCGCTTTTGTTGATAATATAGCCCGTTCCATCACTAGCCATCCTGTTTTGATTTCTCTTGTATTTTTTGGTCTGATAGGATTTGCATCCGATCTGATAAATATTCCTTTCAGTATTTATGATACTTTCAAAATTGAGAGGAAATACGGATTTAATACCATGACAGTCAGAACATTTATTACTGACCATATAAAGTCATGGTTCATTGCTCTGCTGGTCGGTGTCCCTGTTCTAGGACTCATAACCTGGTTTTACTATAAAACCGGCAAAAATTTCTGGTGGTATGCATGGGGACTGATCACTGTTTTTTCTGTTTTTATAAATCTTTTTTATTCTGAGCTTATAGTCCCATTGTTTAATAAGCAGATACCTTTACCTGAAGGCTCGTTAAGAACATCCATTGAAGCTTTCTCACAAAAGACAGGATTCAAACTAAGAAATATTTATATAATTGACGGATCCAAAAGGAGCACAAAAGCCAACGCATATTTTTCAGGGTTTGGTCCAAAGAAAAGAATAGTATTATATGATACATTGCAGAAGCAACTTACTGAAGAAGAAATAGTTGCTGTGTTAGCACACGAAATAGGACATTATAAGAAGAAACATGTTTTGATGAATCTGCTTTTTTCGGTTATAACGACGGGTATAATGCTGTTCCTGCTTTCACTTGTTGTAAATAACCCTTCATTTTCAACCGCGCTGGGCGCCAATATTGCCAGCTTTCATTTAGGATTAATAGTTTTCGGAATACTATATAGTCCTTTGTCACTTGTTATAGGATTACTGACGAATTATATTTCAAGGAAGAATGAGTTTGCGGCCGACAGATTTGTTGTTGATAACTTCAAACCCGACTTACTTGCAGAAGGTTTGAAAAAGATTTCAGTGAAAAATCTTTCGAATATGATGCCACATCCTGCTTATGTGTTTTTTCATTATTCACATCCGCCATTGCTGCAGAGACTGGAAAAACTGGAATATTGAGGAAGCTTTAAAGGCATTAGAAGCTTTAAAGGCCGTAAAGGGAAATAATAAGTATTCTTTTTAAGGATATATAGCTTTAAAGCATTTATAGCATTTAAAGCCTTTTTAATTATATTTGCCAAACTTTTTGCCTCCTTAGCTCAGTTGGTAGAGCAGCTCATTCGTAATGAGCAGGTCGTGGGTTCGAGTCCCATTGGAGGCTCGGAAAGAAATTATTTCAATTACTTAGATCACCACCCAGGATGGTGATCTTTTGTTTAATAAAAAAATTGTTCTTTTAGTGGTCGATATTATTATATCAATTTTCAGTCATTCTTAATACAGCGCACAGAAAATCCGGCCCTTTTAACATCAGACGAATTATAGATTCTGCTGCTCATAAAGAATAATCCCCAGTTTAATGCCTGACTATCATCAAAAGCAGTAGACGACCAGAACACTGCAAAACTATCAGGATTGGGAAATGCTCCTGAATAGAATCTGAACCCGGCAGGTAGTGCAGTGAAATCAAATTCATTAGTTACTATTGTTGCAGAATTTTTCCAATGATCTGATCCTGATTCTTTAAGTTTATCACCCGCTTTGCTTACATCACCCAGAAAGGCAATCAGAATTTTCCACTCAGAGGCGGACGGAACGTGCCAGCCAGTAGGACACAATTTTTTAGTATCGACGGCGTACCAATTATATAATGCTCCATAAACCTCCTTATTCTCAGCATCATTCTCAAACCAGCAATATCCCGGAGTCTTGAGCGATATCCACTCTGAATTCTTTGTAACAATTGGTATAGGAGTACCGTCATTTAGTTTTGAGGTCTTTAAATTTTCACTCATCCAGACCTGTTTTCCTATTGTAGATGAAGCATAAACATTACCGTCAGCATCTTTCAGGCTTTGAGCACTTATGACTGCAATATCAAATAAGAACACGACAGTAAGAAAGAGCAACATTTTTTTCATAACGATTTTCTGTTTTATTAAAAATTTCAAATCCTTTCCCTATAAAGTAATTTGAGATGAATGTGCCAAAATTAACAATAAAAATACAAGACAGCCACTTGCTTCATTAAAGTTTCTAAATAATTAGTTAATCCTCACAATTGAGTTAAATATTTGGAAAATTCACAAAAAAGAAGTTCAGGATTAACATTCAAAAATTTTGCTGTGGTTCACAATATATCGAACTATGCGCAAAAGTTAAATATAGTTAAATCTTTCCTTGTGATGTTGTTAAACATTATTCATTGTTTTGTGTTTCGCTACATTGGACGCTCTAAAAAGTGAGTATGTATTATCTGAATAAAAATTATTTTTCAATAATAATCCTTTTAGCAATTTCAATTTTCCTTTCATGCCGCAAGAAAGAAGATGAATTGCCCGTCTTAAGTACAACCACTATTTCTGATATTACCGGAACGACAGCAACATCAGGAGGGGAAATATTAAGTGATGGCAGTTCCTCAATTATAAGCCGGGGTATTTGCTGGAGTAAAAAAAACAACCCAACCATAGCGGATAGTAAAACTACCGATGGGACAGGAACAGCCAGCTTTTCAAGCATTATGACCAATCTGGATGGCGTTACAAATTATTTTGTACGCGCCTATGCATCAAACAATGCCGGAACCGGGTATGGCTCTGAGTTATCATTCACTACATTAGGACAACCACCTTTACCAAAAGATTTGGGAGCAACAAATATCGCGGCAACTTCTGCTACACTGAATGCAAGCGTAAATCCAAACTTCTTACCGACAGTTGTTACTTTTGATTTTGGGACAACTACCGATTACGGAGATAGTTTAAGGGCATCACAAAATCCTGTTACAGGAGGTAGTGAATCCCTGGTAAATGCTGATATTCAAGGATTAAAATCATCTACTCTTTACCATTACAGGGTGAAAGCGAGAAATGAATTAGGGACAACTTATGGAAATGACCTGACATTTGCGACAAAATTGACCGATGCTGATGGAAACCTATATAATACAGTAACAATCGGCACCCAGCTATGGATGAAGGAAAATCTTAAGTCTACCAGGTACCGTAATGGTGATCTGATAGGTACAACTTCGCCGGCCACACAGGACATAACGACTTTGGCTGCACCCCAATTTCAATGGGCACATCCAATTACTGATTATGGCAGATTATATACATTCTATGCTATAACTGATAGTCGGAATGTATGTCCCGACGGATGGCATATCCCGACCGATGCTGATTGGACCACTTTAACAGATTATCTTTCAAATAATGGCTATGGGTATGGTGGCAACCGGATCTATATTGCTAAATCTCTTGCAGCAACATCTGGTTATACTCAGGATCCTACACCGGGCAATGTTGGAAATGATCAGGCCAGCAACAACAGCAGCGGATTTACCGGTTTTCCTGGTGGGGGGCGTTACAGTACCGGAGTTATGAATTTCGTTACATATCATGGAATATGGTGGAGCTCAACTGAATCGGCATCAACTTCTGCTTACTTTCGTTGTATCGGTTACATTCCTGCTGCTGTATACAGAGGCGTTTTCAATAAATCCTACGGATTATCAGTACGGTGTTTAAAGGATAACTGATTCATATTCTGAAGAAATTTATTAATAAGAGGCTGAGAAATCAGCCTTTTTTAGTCAGTTAGAAATTAATTCCGCTTAATTAATTTATTTGCTGAAATGAATCTATTGATTATTTTTGTCAGGTTTTAAAATATTGCGGCTTGAGGTATTGCCTGAAATTATGCCTCAAACTGATTGTAAATGTAAAATGAATTGCGGGAGTAGCTCAGGGGTAGAGCATAACCTTCCCAAGGTTAGGGTCGAGGGTTCGAATCCCTTTTCCCGCTCAAATAAAAGGCCGTGAAAACGGCTTTTATTATTTATACACACTTGCAGCAATTGCATCGGTTAAGAAGCGCTTTGAAAGCTCAACCTTCCGGTAGTGTTGAATCGAAGTAGTTTTGTAGATTTGTACATATTATATGCCTCTTATGAAAAGAATGTTATTTTACTGCGCTTTGCTCTTTTTGAGTTATAGCGTGGTGGCTCAGTCTGGACTAACACAAACATCATCAGAAAATCACAGACCCCAAAAACCTAAGATAATTCCAGATACTACTAATATCAAAATAAATTCAGAAACCAGAACTGACTTATCATCTACACCACAAAAACTGAATCTGGTAAAGGACACTCTCACGACAAGCGACTACATGATGAGTATTGATCGTGTAAACGATAACCTTAATTCGATAAGTGACAGTTCAAATTTAAAGTTTGAAGTAGTGGGTATGGGACGGAGGATTGCAGGAATAACCAGCGACATCGTCACAATACGCAAAAATATAAGGGGAAGAAGCTCGACATTCAATCTCAGGAGCCTTTACCTGTATCAAAATTTTGCATCGCATCTAAACGATGAAAACGACATGTACGAAACCCATGTCGCGAAAATATTTCATCGTGTTTATTCAGCGAAAATATCACTTAAATCAGCATTATCCGATTCGGTTTTTCGTGTTTTGTATTCCGATGGCAGTCTCCATAAAACCTTTGCAAAAAAGCTGGTCCGTTTAGAAAGAAAATGGGCCAGGACCGATAGCATCACAAAAGCTAATATCGATACACTTAATACGCTGAAAATCAAAATATCAGATAATGCTGTCAGTCTTTCAAATATGCTGAATATAATTGAGAACCGACTGGACAAGGCAGACCAGCAGCTTTTTGGAGCTGAAGTAAGTTATTTATGGCAAAAACCTAAGAGTGTTGTTAAAAATGTTAATTCTTCAGTTGCAGGAGTAACTAAGCTTTCAAGTGAAAAGAACAGCATCGGGTTTTATTTAAATGAGACATCAAAGCAGAGGGCATTTGTCTTTATTCTCGGCATATTGCTTTTAACTTGGCTTTATATTAAGCGTAAGCTGTTGAAAGCGGTCAGGAAGCTTGATGGACCTGCTGTTTTTTTGCATTTTCGGTTTTTGAACAAGTTGCCTGTTCTGTCAGTACTTGTTTTGTTAATGTGTCTGATGCCATTCTTTGATGCTTATGCTCCCACATCTTACATGGCCATTGAATATTTACTGTTACTTGCACTTTCATCAGTCATCTTTTACAGGAATGAAAACAGGCTTTTTTATTTTTCATGGATGACTTTGGTAGCGCTCTTCGTTGCAGATACTCTTACTTATCTGTTCATAGATCCGACGTTTTTTTCAAGACTGTGGCTTTTACTCATTCAGTTAAGTATTGTCTTCTTCATAGTCATTTTCAATAGAAATCTGAACAAGAACATTCCTTATTATAAATTAATAAGATATGCTTCTGTTACAGGATTGATACTTTCAGGATCAGGTATTATTTGCAACCTGTTCGGTAGATTCTCTCTTTCAGGTATATTGGGCTTATCAGCAATTTTTGCAGTTACCCAGGCAGTCGTACTGACAATATTTATTGATACAATTATCGAAATTATTTTGCTCCAGCTGCAAAGCAGCAGAATATCAAAGGGATTCAATGCCCCTTTTGACCGCTCCATTGTGGTAAATAAAATTAAGAGTCCTTTGATCATTATTACAATAGTTTTATGGTTTATAATGCTTGCTTCAAATCTAAACATCTACCATAATCTTAAGATCGGTGCAATAAATTTTCTGACAGCCCCGAGATCAATTGGCAATATTTCATTTGAACTGGTCAGTGTATTGTATTTTTTCATAATTATATGGTTCACTCATATCATACAACAACTGATAAGCTTTCTATTCGGAGAAACAGGAATTGAAAACGAGAATATGACGCCTGTCTCCAAAAAACAACACTCACGTTTACTCATAACCAGGTTACTTGTACTAGTGGGTGGATACATCCTTGCTATTGCGGCATCAGGATTACCAATAGACAAATTAACAATTCTGCTCGGCGCATTAGGTATAGGTATCGGTATGGGCCTTCAAAATATTGTCAACAACTTCGTCTCGGGTATTATACTGATTTTTGACGGCTCTTTGAAAATAGGAGATGAAATTGAAATCAGCGGACAGGCTGGTAAGGTAAAAGAAATAGGTTTGAGAGCCAGCAAACTGACTACTTCTGACGGTGCCGACGTAATAATCCCTAACGGGAATATCTTGTCGCAGAATATTGTTAACTGGACGTTCAGCAATGATAATAAAAGGGTCAAAATATGGTTTATCCTTACCGGTAAGGAGCTGGATTCCAATATTATTAACGAAGTGATTAACGACACCATCAAAAACATAATTGGTGTTAACTCGCAAAAAAAACCTGTAATTCTTTACACAAGGGTGACACCTGAAAATTGTACACTAACTGTGCACTTTTGGACTACAATAAATAATGCTGATAACGTGAAGAGCGACGCATACCTGCTTCTTAGTTCAGCATTTGCAGACAAGAATATACAATTTGAATAACATTACATTTTGTTAAATTCCCATTCTTTATAGAACTCTCTAAGAAAAAGTTCCAGAAATTCATGACGTTCAGCTGCCAGCTTTTTTCCTGTCAGTGTGTTCATCCTGTATTTCAAAAGCAAAAGCTTTTCGTAGAAATGGCTTATCGTGGAAGATGTACCACCAACTGATCCATTCTGTTTGATTACGTCAGGATCATAAATTTTATTGTTTCTGAATCCGCCGTAATTAAACGCCCTGGCTATTCCGATAGCTCCGATAGCATCCAGCCTGTCAGCATCCTGAACAACATAAAGCAAAGGATCATTCACCTCAATGGCATTCTTGTTACTGAAAGAAATGTTTTTTATGACATTCATAACCTGATCTCTTATGTCTGACAAACCATTCCTGTCCATGAAATCACTGATCAAAAAATATCCTTTTTCGCTGTCACCGGCAAATTTTGAATCGGCCGTGTCGTGGAGGAGAGAGGTAATCTCAACAGTGAATGGATCCGCAAGAAGCTCCATATCATTAATAAATTTTGCTAAATTCCTTACCCTGACAATATGCCACCAGTCATGCCCGCTGTCATATCCTTTCATATTCTCCTTTACAAATTCCTCAGTTTTAAATATTTGTTCATTTCTGTTCATCTCTTAATTTTTTGAATCTCTCCTTTGTGACCCTTTGTGTACCTTAGAGTTCCTTTGTGGTTAAAAAAAATCCATTCACCACACAAAGTATGCACAAAGTAACACAAAGGAGAATAACAAATCATCTGCTAATACAAGAATTTCAATAGATTTGCATTTTATTTTTAAAGGAATGAAAGCTTCAATAATAACAATCGGGGATGAACTGCTGATCGGACAAACAGTTGATACCAACTCCGCCTGGATGGGTGCTGAGCTTAGCAAGTACGGATTTGACGTATACCGCATGACTTCAGTGCACGACAGAAGGGAAGATATTCTGTATGCATTAAAAGAAGCTACAGGCAAAAGTGACGTTGTTCTGATTACAGGGGGCCTCGGACCTACAAGCGATGATATAACAAAACCAACATTATGTGAATTCTTTAACACTCATCTCGTTATGAATGAGGATGTTCTGGACATGAATGAACGGATGATGCGACAACGCAATTTTCCGATGAATGACAGAAACAGGCGTCAGGCTGAAGTCCCGGAATCATGCAGGGTTATAAAAAATGAATCAGGCACCGCGCCAGGGATGTGGTTTGAAAGAAACAATACAATCTATATTTCTATGCCGGGTGTGCCTCACGAAATGAAATATCTGATGGAAAAGAAGGTAATGCCTGAACTGAAGGATCGCTTTACATCTCAAGTCATATTACATAGAAATATAATGACTTATGGGTCATTCGAATCAAGACTTGCTGACACTCTTGCCGATTTTGAAGCAGGATTGCCGGCAAATATTAAGCTCGCATACCTTCCGGCATCCGGAATAATAAAGCTGCGACTCACCGGAACAGGCCCCGACAAAGATGCTTTATCAGCAATTTTAAATGAACAGGTAGATATCCTCTATAAAACTATCCCGGAGCTTATATATGCCGAAAATGAAGAATCTCTCGAAATGGTAATAGGAAAATTATTAAAGTTGAGACAACAAACTGTATCCACAGCTGAAAGTTGTACCGGGGGAGAGATCGCACATTTAATAACCGGGGTAGCAGGAAGTTCCGATTATTATAAAGGATCAGTGATTGCCTACGCTAATTCCGTAAAGATGCAGTTGCTGGGTGTACAATCATCAACACTCGACAAATTTGGAGCAGTGAGCGAACAGACTGTAAGAGAGATGGCTGAAGGCGCCAGAAAACTATTTGAAACTGATTATTCGGTAGCAACATCAGGGATTGCCGGACCTGATGGTGGATCGGATTTAAAACCTGTTGGTACTATCTGGATTGCTGTCGCTTCGGATAAAGAGGTGGTTTGTGAAAAACGCGTTTTCGGAAATGACAGAAATATCAATATAACTCGATTTTCACTGGCTGCATTAAACCAGCTTAGAAAGCAGATAATCAATAAGTAACCCTTTGAGAAGGATGGTCACACAAAAAAGTAGACCAAATATTTGTTTAATAAGATAAAAATCACGTATTTTGCGCTTCGTTTTAAAAGTACAAACGTTAGTTAAGAAGTAAAACAAACATCAATGTCTAGAATTTGTCAGGTTACAGGGAAAAAAGCGATGGTCGGAAACAACGTTTCGCACTCAAAGAGAAGGACCAAAAGAAAATTCTATCCTAATCTTTTTGTTAAAAAATATTATCTTCCGGAAGAAGAAAGATGGATTTCGCTTAAAATATCTGCTTCAGGTATCCGTCTTATCAGTAAGAAAGGACTGAACGTAGTGCTCAAAGAAGCAAAAGAAAAAGGTTACATTTTGAATTATTAATACTGGATAGAAAATGGCAAAGAAGGCTAAAGGCAACAGGCAACAGGTAATCCTGGAATGTACTGAGCATAAGGAAAGTGGAAAACCCGGAACATCAAGATATATCACTACAAAAAACAGGAAAAACACTCCTGATCGTCTTGAAAGGATGAAATATAATCCTGTTTTGAAAAAACATACACTACACAGAGAAATTAAGTAAATAATTTTAATCATGGCAAAGAAAGTTGTTGCATCACTAAAGACGGGAGCAGGTAAAGCATTTACAAAATGCATTAAAATGACCAAATCCGACAAATCGGGTGCTTATCAGTTTAAAGAAGAGATCATTCATAATGATCACATTAAAGATTTCTTTACAAAGAAGTAACCGCATTTATTTTAAAGATATTCATGGCTTTCTTCTTAGCGGAAGGAAGCTTTTTTTATAATTATTGCTCAATTAAATTTTAATTCTATGGCCTTTCTGGGATTTCTGGGAAAAGAGAAAAAGGAGAGCCTCGATAAGGGACTTGAGAAAACAAAAGAAAGTGTTTTCCATAAACTGTCAAGGGCTGTAGCAGGTAAATCTAGGGTAGATGAGGAAGTGCTCGATAACCTCGAGGAAGTCCTGGTGTCATCTGATGTCGGAGTTGATACCACCCTGAACATAATAAAACGAATCGAAGCCAGGGTGGCACGTGACAAATATCTGAACACAAGCGAACTCAATATTATCCTGAAAGAAGAAATTGTTGCGCTTCTGGGTAAAAATCAAAACGATACAGAATCTGACTTCTCCGGTAAGTTAAGCTCAGATCCGTACGTAATTATGGTAGTGGGGGTGAACGGTGCAGGAAAAACAACAACGATAGCTAAACTCGCTCATCAGTTCAAATCAGCAGGTAAATCTGTTCTGATCGGTGCAGCAGACACCTTCAGGGCAGCAGCCATCGATCAGCTTCAGATATGGGCCGACAGGGCAGGTGTGCCGGTTATCAAGCAGCAAATGGGATCTGATCCGGCTTCAGTAGCTTATGATACTCTCAGATCTGCAGTATCATCCAAAGCCGAAGTAGTTATCATTGATACTGCCGGCAGACTGCATAATAAAATCAATCTTATGACGGAACTATCAAAGATAAAAAGGGTTATGGAAAAGGTCATCCCGGATGCTCCTCATGAGGTCCTACTGGTGCTCGATGGTTCAACGGGTCAGAATGCATTCGAACAGGCCAAACAGTTCACTGCTGCAACAAATGTTACGGCAATGGCTATTACAAAACTCGATGGTACAGCCAAAGGAGGAGTGGTGATCGGCATTTCAGATCAGTTTAAAATTCCCGTTAAATATATCGGAATCGGCGAAAAGCTTGAAGATCTGCTCGTATTCAACAGGTTTGATTTTGTCGATTCGTTGTTCAGCGATAAATAGCATATTTCTTACCCTTTGTGTTCCTTTGTTTTTTACTTAGTGATCCTTTGTGGTTAATGGATTTTTTTACCACAAAAGACACAAAGTTGACACAAAGATTCACAAAGTGAAAAATGATTGGCATTTTTACTATGAAATCCAAAAAAATAAATATCGTCACATTAGGGTGTTCAAAAAATGTTGTTGACTCTGAAAAGTTGATAAAACAACTAAACGTCGGAGGTTTCGAAGTTTTCTACAATTCGGAAATCTCAAAAGCAGAAACGGTTATTGTTAATACCTGCGGGTTCATAAACGACGCTAAGGAAGAGAGTATTGATACAATTCTCAGATATGTAAAAGCTCAGAAATCAGGACAAATTGACAATCTTTATGTGATGGGCTGTCTTTCAGAACGTTATGCTGACGCTCTTAAACATGAAATCCCCGAAGTAAAAAAGTATTTTGGTGTCAACAATATGCAGGATGTACTTGATGAGCTTGGTGTGAAATTCAGGAAAGACCTGTTCACCGACAGGACAAACACAGGTCCGGGTCATTATGCATACCTGAAGATATCTGAGGGATGCGACCGGACATGCTCTTTTTGCGCAATACCGTCAATTCGAGGAAAATACATTTCACGATCGATAGAAGATTTAGTGGAAGAAGCCTCAATACTGGCAAAGAATGGAGTGAAGGAAATTATTCTTATCGCCCAGGATCTGAGTTACTACGGACTTGATTTGTATAAAAAACAAGCCTTACCCGAACTGATTACTGAGTTGCTTAAAATCGAATCCTTCCAATGGATCCGCCTCCATTATCTTTATCCGGCAAATTTTCCCATGGAACTAATACCTCTGATAAAGAATAATCCCAGGATTTGCAGATACATTGATATTCCAATCCAGCATATTACAGACAATATGCTGGATAAGATGAAAAGGGCTCATAACAGGATGGAAACTGAAGCAATTCTCAACACTCTTCGAAATGAAATACCAGAAGCTGTCATCAGGACTACTTTGATTGCAGGTCATCCCGGTGAAACTGAGAAAGATTTTCTCGAATTGAGAAATTTTGTTTCTCAATTCAGGTTTGACAGGTTAGGAGTCTTTTCATATTCGCATGAAGAAGATACATATTCGTATCTCAAATATGAAGATGATATTCCTGAAGATATTAAAGAACAGCGTGTTGCTGAACTAATGGAAGTACAGCAAAATATCTCCTCAGAGCTGAACGAAAAATTTGTTGGAAAAATAATGAAAGTGATAATTGACCGGGCTGAAGGTGAATTTTTTGTCGGAAGAACTGAATTCGACAGCCCGGAGGTTGACCAGGAAGTGCTTATTGAGTCGCGCTTTGATATTCAAGCTGGCAATTTCTATAATGTACTCATTAAAAGAACAACCGAATTCGATTTATACGGTGAACTTATAATAAAATCCTTTTAAACCACTAAGAAACACAAAGAAGGCACAAAGTAAGGACGCAGAATTCTGAGTCCCTACTATAATACAAACCTTTGTGTCCTTTGTGGTAAACATTTGTGACCTTTGTGGTTAATGGATTTCTTTTAGGATGCATTATAAAACAAAAGGCTGTCAAAATCTGACAGCCTTTCTAAAAAAAGTTTGTATTATTAATTTTGAGAATCCGTTATTTCAGGAAGCTCAATTGTCTTCTTCTGAATTTTTATCTTAATTTCAGATTTAGCGCTGTTGAATCCAACGGAAATTGTATCGCCCTCCTTTAGATTTGCTTTAATAAGAACCTCAGCCATCGGATCTTCAAGATACTTTTGTATTGCACGTTTTAATGGTCGGGCGCCAAAGTTGGCATCAAATCCTCTTTCGGCAATAAAATCACGGGCTGCAGTTGCAATCTTGAGCTGGTAACCAAGTGATTTGACCCTGTCGTACAAGCCCTTGAGCTCGAGATCAATGATTTTGTTGATCTGTTCTTTTCCGAGGGAATTGAACATTATCACATCATCAATCCTGTTAAGGAATTCAGGAGCAAATGTTTTCTGCAAAGCTTTCTGAAGGATGCTTTTGGTCTGTTCATCCCGTGACGCTTGTTTTGCAGTTGTATCAAATCCGACGCCATGACCGAACTCATTAATCTGTCGGGTTCCAATATTAGATGTCAGAATGACAATTGTGTTTCTGAAATCAACTCGTCTTCCCAGACTATCGGTTAATTGTCCTTCATCAAGAACCTGGAGCATAATGTGAAAAACATCGGGATGTGCTTTTTCTATTTCATCAAGCAGAACAACAGAATAAGGCTTTCTGCGCACTTTTTCAGTGAGCTGACCGCCTTCTTCGTAACCAACATATCCCGGAGGTGCTCCGACAAGACGCGACACTGAGAACTTCTCCATGTATTCGCTCATATCGATTCTTACCAGATTGTCAGTAGTATCGAACAGGAACTTGGCCAATACCTTGGCTAATTGTGTTTTTCCCACACCGGTAGGGCCAAGGAATATAAATGTTCCAATTGGTTTGTTCGGATCTTTGAGACCGGCTCTGTTACGCTGTATTGATTTAACTACCTTTGAAATAGCTTCATCCTGACCGATAACACTACCTTTAAGTTCATCAGCCATGCTGAGTAACCGGGTTCCTTCAGTCTGCGCAATTCTCTGAACCGGAACGCCTGTCATCATTGCAACAACTTCAGCAACTTTTTCAGCATCAACTGTTTCACGGTTCACCGAAAGTTCCTTTTCCCATTTCTTCTTCTCCTGATCAATCATATCGAGAAGATCTTTCTCCCGATCGCGGAAACTGGCAGCTTTCTCGAAGTTCTGATTCTTCACTGCCATCATTTTTTCTTTTTTTGTTTCCTCGAGCTGTTTTTCGAGAAGCAGTATCTTTTCAGGAACTACAATATTTGATATATGAACCCTTGAACCAGATTCATCCAGCGCATCAATTGCCTTATCAGGAAGATGACGGTCTGAAATATAGCGGTTTGTCAGCTTAACGCAAGCATCAATGGCATCATCGGTATACATAACATTATGATGCTCTTCATATCTTTCTTTGATATTATGAAGAATATGAATTGTTTCCTCAATTGATGTAGGTTCAACAATAACTTTCTGGAATCTTCTCTCGAGTGCGCCATCTTTTTCAATATGCTGACGGTATTCATCCAGTGTGGTTGCTCCGATGCATTGGATCTCACCACGGGCAAGTGCAGGTTTGAGCATGTTTGCAGCATCAAGGGAACCTGTGGCTCCGCCTGCACCAACTATAGTGTGAATCTCATCAATGAAAAGAATAATATTATCATTCTTTGAAAGCTCATTTAGTATAGCTTTCATTCTTTCCTCAAACTGGCCACGGTATTTGGTACCGGCGACAATTGAAGCCAGATCAAGAGCAACTACTCTTTTATTGAATAATACCCGTGATACATTCTTTTTAATAATTCTTAAAGCAAGACCTTCTGCAATAGCAGATTTTCCTACTCCGGGTTCTCCGATAAGTACAGGATTATTCTTTTTCCGCCTTGACAAGATCTGGGCAAGACGTTCAATTTCTCTTTCCCTGCCGACAACCGGATCGAGACGTCCTTCTTCGGCTGCCTTTGTAAGGTCAATTCCGAAATTATCCAGAACCGGGGTATCAGAAGATGATTTTGAAGAAGAGGGAGATGATCCCTGTCCTTTGCCGGGACCTCCAAAACTCTGACCTTCATCATCCTCATCCCTTGGATAATCGGCTTTAGCACTGGGTGATTCAGTCTCTACCATTTTTCTGACAGACTGGTAATCAACATCCAGTTCTGACAAAAATCGTGTCACCAGTGCATTTTCATCTTTAAGTATGGCAAGAAGTAAGTGTTCTGTATCGATAGTTGGACTTTTAAGCGCTTTTGCTTCGAGATAAACAAGTTTTAGTATTCTTTCAGTGCTGCGCAAAAGAGGAATAACTTCATGATCTGCCACCGGAACAGGGCTTTCAACCTTTATACTTTTTTCAAGAGATCCTTTAAGAACCTTAAGGTCTATTCCCTGATTCATCAGGATCTCTATTGCCACACTTTCTCCATCCCTGAGGATTCCAAGGAAAAGATGTTCAGGACTTATATGACTGTTACCCAATCTTATAGCCTCTTCCTTGGAATAACCCAGAATATCTTTAACCCTCTGTGAAAATTGTGAATCCATATTTTATTTTATCTAATTACAAAATTATTAAATATATGCAGACATTCTGTCATAACTTCTTGACAAAAGTACTAATTAACTAATATTTCAAAGTTAAATTATGCATAATATCTGTATGGCAATTTTCATGCCCATTTATGAACAACGATTGTTAAAAATTCAACGTGCCGGAAAGTCTGAAATAGCCAAATTTTAATTACTTTCGTAAAACTTAAACCTGGCTTTGAGGTTTATTTGTAAATACTTAATTAATAATCTGTTATGTCAGAGAGAGAGAGGATCATACAAGTCAATATAGAGGAAGAGATGAAGTCGGCTTATATTGACTATTCAATGTCAGTTATTGTGTCAAGAGCTTTACCGGATGTGCGCGACGGGTTGAAACCGGTTCATCGGAGGGTATTATTTGGTATGTCAGAGTTGGGAGTGTTATCAAACAAACCTTATAAGAAGTCGGCAAGAATTGTAGGAGAGGTGCTTGGAAAATTTCATCCCCATGGTGATTCTTCAGTTTATGAAGCGATGGTCAGGATGGCACAGGAATGGTCATTAAGATATCCGCTGGTAGACGGGCAGGGAAACTTTGGTTCTGTTGATGGTGACAGTCCTGCCGCAATGCGATATACTGAGGCAAGGCTCAAGAAAATAGCTGAAGAGACACTTGCTGACATTGATAAGAATACAGTTGATTTTCAACCAAATTTTGATGACTCGCTCACCGAACCTTCGGTATTGCCGACAAGGATTCCAAACCTTCTTGTTAACGGAGCATCAGGTATCGCCGTCGGAATGGCGACAAACATGCCCCCCCATAACCTTTCGGAAGTTATCGACGCCACAATTGCATATATTGACAATAAGGATATCACATCGGAAGAAATCATGCATTTTATAAAAGGGCCTGATTTTCCTACTGGTGGAATTATTTATGGAGAACAGGGAATTAAAGATGCACTTGAAACCGGACGGGGCAGGATCGTCGTAAGAGGTAAAACTGAAATTGAGATTACGCATTCCGGAAGGGAATCGATTATTGTCAGTGAAATTCCTTACATGGTGAACAAGGCGGAAATGATCAGAAAAATTGCTGATCTGATTAACGAGAAAAAGCTTGACGGAATCTCATATATCAACGATGAATCGGACAGGACGGGAATGAGAATAGTGATCATACTCAAGAAAGATGCCACCGCTAACGTCGTTTTGAATAATTTGTACAAGTTCTCTGGACTTCAGACATCTTTCAGCGTAAATAATATTGCCCTTGTAAAAGGTCGCCCAAAAACGCTTAATACAAAGGATCTGATTCATTATTTTGTTGATCATCGCCACGAAGTGATTATCAGAAGGACAAAGTTTGATCTGGAACAGGCAGAAAAACGCGCACACATCCTTGAGGGTCTGATTATCGCAAGTGATAATATTGATGAAGTTATTGCAATAATCAGAGGATCGCAGACACCGGATATGGCCAGGGAAAGACTCATGGAACGATTCAGTCTTTCCGAGATACAGGCTCGGGCAATAGTTGAAATGCGTCTGCGCCAACTTACCGGACTTGAGCAGGAAAAATTGAGGGCAGAATATAAAGAAGTAATGGAACTTATTGATTACCTGAAAAGTGTCCTCGCTGATGTTAATTTGCAGATGCAGATTATAAAGGACGAGCTTCTCGAGGTAAAGGAAAAATATGGAGATAAAAGACGTACCGTTATTATTCCAAATGCTGAAGAATTCAACCCTGAGGACTTCTATTCCGATGATGAAATGGTAATTACAATATCTCACATGGGATATATAAAGAGGACACCACTGACAGAATTCAGAAGACAAAACAGGGGCGGTACGGGTGCAAAAGGCGGCACTACAAGGGATGAGGATTTTATTGAGCACCTCTACATTGCCACAATGCATAATACGATGCTTTTCTTTACAAGGAAAGGGAAATGCTTCTGGTTAAAGGTCTATGCTATACCGGAAGGTTCGCGAACATCCAAGGGCAGAGCGATGCAGAACCTTATAAATATTGAGCCTGATGATAATGTGATGGCATTTATTAACGTTAAGAATCTGAATGATGAGGAGTATATAAACAATAATTTTATCGTTCTGTGTACAACTAAAGGCATAATAAAGAAAACTTCACTCGAAGCATACTCCAGGCCAAGGATTAATGGGGTAAATGCCATAACAGTACGGGAAGGAGATGAGCTGCTTGAGGCAAGAATGACAAACGGACAACATCATATTATGCTGGCCGTTAAATCAGGACGGGCAATTCGCTTCCCCGAAGCTTCGGTAAGACCAATGGGCCGGACAGCTTCCGGAGTTAGAGGTATAAGATTGGCAAGTGAAAAGGATGATATTGTTGTCGGAATGATAACTGTTGAGAACAAAGAAAAGGATATTCTTGTTGTATCAGAGAAAGGATACGGAAAAAGATCAGACATAGATGGTTACAGGATCACAAACAGGGGAGGAAAAGGTGTAAAAACTATCAATGTTACCGATAAAACAGGTACATTGATTGCACTTAAGGATGTGACAGATAAACATGATCTTATGATTATCACGCAGTATGGTAATATTTTGCGGAGCCCGGTAGCAGCCTTAAGAGTAATGGGACGGGCAACACAAGGCGTAAGATTAATAAATCTGCGCGAAAATGATATTATAGCTTCGGTGGCATGTGTATTGGTAAATGATGAAGAAGTACCGATAGAGGAGAACGGAGAAATAAACGGATCGGGAGAAAATAATATTATTACTGAGGAAAATGGCAAAGAATTTGATGTTTAATAAGAAAATTATAAATTTGGGAAATTTTTAAAAAAAATAAATTAAAATTATAAACATGAAAAAGTTTTTATTGCTGATAGCAGCTGTAAGTATCTCATTAGGAGCGGTAGCTCAGAAGGGCAAAGTTACCAGTGCTCTTAGTTACATTGATCAGGGTATTCTCGATAAAGCTAAAGAAGCCATTGATCAGGCTTTGGCAAACGAGAGTACAGCTAACTGGTTTAACACTTATTTTGCAAAAGGCCGGTTGGCTCAGGCAAGCTTTGACTCAAAGGACCCCAAAGTCAGTGCGTATTTTGCAGATCCACTTGCAGAAGCCTATGCCGATTATCAGAAGGCATTGGAACTTGACCCAAAAGGTACAGTAAAGAAAAAAATACTGACAAGTTCAATCTTTAACAATCTTGCTGTCAGTTTATACAACCAGGGAAGTACCAGATTCCAGGCAAAAGACTACGCCGGAGCTCTGGAATCATTCGAAACCCAGATCAAAATTACTGAAAGTGACATGTATGTTGGAGCTGTTGATACCGGAATGTATTATAATGCAGGACTTGCAGCTGTAAACTGTGCAAAATATCAGGATGCAATCAAGTACTTCCAAAAATGCGTCGACATGAAATATATGGGAGTTACTCCATATTTCCAGATGTCTGAAGCATACGTTAGCGCCGGTGATACAACAAAAGCTGAATCGATGCTTACCGGTTTGGAAGAAAAATTCCCAAATGACAAAAATGTTACTCTTCAGCTTATTGATCTTTACATAAAAGGCAATAAAAACGCAGAAGCTCAGAAATATATTGCAAAAGCAAAAGAAGCAGATCCGAACAATTACAGTCTCTATTTTGCTGCAGGTATCATATTTTTGAATGAGAATAAATATGATGAAGCTATTCCGGAACTCACCAAATCAATTGAATTAAAGGGAGATCTTTTTGATACTCAATATGGACTTGGAGCTGCATATTATAATAAAGCTGCCGATATGTTCAAGAAAGCTAATGACATAATGGATGTAAAGAAATATGGTGATGCTATCGATGAAGCAAACGCTGTTTTTGCAAAAGCAGTTCCGTATATGGAAAAAGCTCATGAACTTAAACCGGATGATCAGTATGCAATGCAGAACCTGATGGAGCTGTACTACAGGCTAAAATCAAAAGATCCTTCGTACGGTCCGAAATACGATGCTATCAAAGCTCAACTCGACGCTGTTAAGAATAAATAGTAACAAGCTGATATGGCAATAAAATAGGGGATGCTTCAAGCATCCCTTTTTTTGTTTGTAATAGCAAACATCTGAATAATTAACTTTATAAATATTATTCTATTTTACATAATATTAATTATAGGCTTTTATTAGAGAATTTTCGTTCAGCTCTGCTGATTAACATAAAATCAGATATAGCATCACAGACCTATATCGGCCGATTTTATGTTAAAGGAAATTCTCGATAATGCTATTACCATATAGCTATGGCTCGGCGAAGTCTTCAGACTTCAATTAACCGTTTCCAGGATATCCTCCAAAAGCTTATTCGTATTCATTCCTCCTTTTGACGTTGGCGAGAATCCAAGAACAACCACAACCAGCTGCTGCGTTGGCAAAATGTAAATATGCTGACCATCATGACCATCGCAAGCAAACATATCTTCAGGCGCTGACGATAAAGCTTTACTACGGTTCAACCAGAAGAATGCTCCATACAAACCCTTGCTTGCAGTTGCTTCAGATGTACTGTATTTTACCCATCCATCAGGAAGAATGCGTTCTCCATTAAAAACTCCGTCATTTTCGAATAATAATCCGAATCTGGCGTAATCACGGGCTGTTGCATATAAATATGAAGATCCGACCCTTGTGCCTGAAGGATCAACCTCAAATACAGCATCAGGCATACCTATCTTATTGAAAAGCTGATTATTAGCAAATACATAATAAGCCGAATCGGTACTGAACTGCTTGCGAATCAGATAACTAACTATATTTGTAGTTCCTGATGAATAATACCATGACGATCCTGGTGAAACTGCAACAGGCTTATCATAAGCATACTGGCCCATATCACTTTCAAAGTGAAGCATTAGTGTTACGTCCGACCTGTTTCCATAGTCTTCATTCCATTTCAGGCCGCTTTGCATCTGTAAAAGGTTATTTAATGTGATTTTACTCCTCTCATCTTTATTCCATTCTTCCACACCTGCAGGCTTTTGAATATCCAGCTTACCCTGCTTTACCAGTATTCCAACCATCGCGTTGATGAAACTCTTTGCCATTGACCAGCTTAGAAATCTGGTCTTCCAATTGAATTGAGGTTTATAAGCTTCAACAACAGGAATTCCTTTATGAAGTACTAAAAATGCAAAAGCGTCTCCATTATATGCATTTTCAGAAATCAGTTTTTTTGAAATTTCATTGAGCTTCATAGTGTCGATTCCGGTATTCTTTACAGGCAAAATATCACCAAGTGGCCATTTAATGGTATCCTGAGAATAACCAGGATCAGCGCCCAGAGGATATTTAATATTACGGAGTTTTTCCTCTGAAATATTTCTGAGCAGTGTTACACCGAAACCTGACCTGTATATTGCTTTTGATTTTCCCCATAGAAATCTGCTGGTCACGCTCTTATCGTCATAGTTAACACTGTTTTTAGTGAATTTTATAAAAGAAAAATTCAAGTCAACAGCTTCTACATCCTTTGGATTTCGTGAAGCTACAAATACTGCAGAACAGAGATTTTTTGCAGCATAACCGGTTATTATCGGCAATAAGCTGTTTAAATAGATACAAAAACCAATAATGATAACCCCGCTAATTATCAAAACCCCGTAAAGTATTCTTTTTGTGATTGTCATTAAATTAACTTTTTGTGAGAAATTAAATTATTAAGAATTGAAAAAAATCCTTTAACCACAAAGGGACACTAAGGTTACACAAAGGGTCACAAAGGTTACTCCTCCCATCTTGCTCCTTAAAAAACCACCCCTAACCCCTCCAGGGAGAGGAATAATACTCCATCTATCCCTCAGTCTCTCAGTCTCTTAGTTTCTCAGTCTCTAAATCTCTAAGTCTCTTAGTCTCTTAGTCTCTTAGTCTCTTAGTCTAATCCCTATCCCCGGCCGTTCAGGTAGCATTATCTTGCCATCGATAATTGTCAATCCTTCATAAATATCATTATCAATAAGAAGATTCCCATCCAGATCGGCCCAATCCACCAGGGGCGATAATTGAGCCGCTGCAGTAACAGCACATGAGGTTTCAGTCATACATCCTATCATCACCTTCATATCGAGGGCCCGAGCCATTTTTATCATCGCATAGGCCGAACGTAATCCACCACATTTCATGAGTTTAATATTTACCCCGCTGTAAACCCCATGAACTTTTGTGAAATCCTTTATCGTTTGAAAAGCTTCATCTGCCATAATTGGCAAGGGACTATTCTGTGTTAACCATGCAGTATCATCAAAAGATGTCTTGGACATTGGTTGTTCCACAAATACAACGCCCTTTTCTTTTAACCAGTGAACCATATCAAGAGCCATCTTTTTATCTGTCCAGCCCTGGTTGACATCAACACAAATGGGTTTATCCGTTTCGCTTCTCACAGCTTCGATCATTTCTTTATCATTCCCTTTGCCAAGTTTCACTTTTAATATCCTGTAAGGCATTGCTTCTCTGACCTTTACCTTAACGACTTCTGGTTTGTCAATACCAATCGTAAAGGAAGTATTTGGTGTGTGTGAAGGATCTAAGCCCCAGATCTTATACCAGGGTTGTTTCATGATTTTTCCTGTAAGATCGTGCAAAGCAATATCAATTGAAGCTTTTGCGGCATAGTTCCCAATAGCTATATTATCGACGTATGTAAGAATGTCCTCCATAAGGAATGGGGATTCAAACTTTGTCAGATCAACCTTACTCAGAAAAGTTCCCGCCGTTTCATAATTCTCTCCAAGGTACGGTGGCATGGAAGCTTCACCATAACCAATAATATTGTCAAATTCAATCTCGGTTAACATGACCGGTGTTGTGCTTCTTGATCCTTCTGCCACGGTAAAAACATGCTTCATATGAAGCTCGTATGGCTTAAATCGTAAAGTCAAGACGGAAGCTTTGCCGTTTTTTTTGTCAGCATTGGTCCAGTTACTCCGGTCAATGTTCAAATAGGAAAATCCTGCTCCACCTGCAAGTATTCCGCAATCAGCCAAAAATTTTCTCCTTGAACTCATCTCTATGTTGTTATTAATTCAATACCATGGATGTTTACGCACCGGAACGATTCCCGGATCATCTTCACTGCCAATTATCCGCCTGGCGGACAATAATGAGCTCAACCTATAACTTACATAATTCACTTTTGTTGAATCGAGACTGTTTATCATTACTCTGCCTGACGAGTTAATATACTCATTATTACCTAAATATATAGCAACATGTGTCACGTGATTCTTCCCATTTTCTTTAGATCCGAAGAAAAGAAGATCACCACTCCTTAAATTGTTGAACCCGCCTGATATATCCACAACTGTTCCATGCAAAGCTTGCAAAGAAGCATCTCTCTGCACAATGATTCCGTTCAGGAAATAGACAGACTGGACAAATCCGCTGCAATCAACACCTTTTGTCGAAGAACCGCCCCATAAATATGGCAGCCCCATGAAGGTTCTGGCAACCTTGCAAACGTTCTCCTCAGTACATTTTACAGTATTTTTCCATTCATTTAACTCCTCCACCTTCGGCTTTTCGACGAAACCTGAGCGACCATCAGGCAGAGATACCTTCATATATCCATCAACCTCTCCGGTTTTTTCAAGAATGCAACCTGCCACAAGATCGCTTGTAACACCGGAACTTGCATCGGTTGTATCATGTAACCATCCGGTATTTTCAAGATAAATTACCTTCTGAGCGTTCTTCCATAAAGCCATTTCATGCCTGTCCATTGGTACAACTGAAGATTTCTCGGTCCATGAAATGTAATTATCAGGGGTTTGAATCAACAGCCACGAATTGTGATCTTTTAAGATAATGACAGGTGTTCCAAGCCTGGCCTGGGAAACCAGTTCAGCAGCATGATCGGGTTCTTTCCTGAGGTTAATTACACTTAAAGTTACCAGTCCCAGATATCTTGATCTTGTGGTGTCAGGAAGGACTATTAAACTGTCTGATATGATTTTACCACGATCACCTAAAGTTTTAATTACAGCATTTTTTGCTTCCTCATTTGTCGTTTCGCCTTTGACAATTAAACTTTTTCGGGTTGATTTAATCGTGACGTCAAAAATTCCGATCCTGTTATCGGGGACAAACTTCGATCCAACCACATTAATGTCTGATTGAAGCTTCGGATCATTTGAGACCTTACATCCCCATAAAAAAAGGGTAGAAATAAAGAATCCAAAACATTTAATTAACCAATTGCACTTCGATTTAAGCATAATCTCAGGTTTAATTATATCCCAATGCAGCATATCCAACCCAATGACATACCGTTGCTATAGCAGTTCTTCCCATCCGAAGATCGTCAACCGGAATATGGGAAGAAGTAATGCTTGTTGAATACCCGACTAACTTGCCTGATAATGGCTTTCTGTCGCTAAGGTAATATGCAGTGTATAATGCTACAGGAACACTGTATCTTCCACACCAGGTCCATTTGTACGCTCTGAAATTGCCAGGGTCCAGAGTGAAATTGCTGAAGAGCCTGATTTTCTCCGGATTAATATCTCCTTTAAGACATCTGTCAATTATACCTGACTCTTGATCCCTTGCTTTAATGTTACCCTTCTCATCACAACCAAAAAAGGCCATATCAGCGCCTCCCCAGTCTTCATTCCCATAATGTACAGCGTCGGTGGTCGAAATAATTGCAAAATCGGTTCCCCACTCCCACTTGTGGTTCTTCGCAACAGCTCTTATTGCCTCCGCAAGAACTTTTCCGCATTCCTGCATCCTGTCGGGACTCATTGATGGTACAAGTATCGGGATTATTGTTATGTTTTTATTGAAATACTGCAGATACGGGATCATTGCTTCAAGGGAATGCTCTACCTTTTGCAGACTATCATTTATTATTCCATACTTTTTATCAAGAATTCTGAAGATCTCCTCACGGACCGGCGATACTCGAACATTCTTCCAGGGTCCTTCCCATGAGGTATAGGAATCAAAAACCAGAGAATCCTGAATATGAAGCTGCGCAGCTTTATGAGCAACGCCTATCAGAAACAGTGTGGATGCCTTTACATTTTGAAGAAGTTCAGGATAAAGAGTTCCTACGTAAGTGTAATCGTCATGTGGGCAAATAACCAGTTTCCAGGGTGACACAGCATGTTCAATGAATCCTCCGGGGTACATTCTTGCCATCAGACTGTCCATTTGCCATGAATATTGCGCAAAACCTATTGTGTCTTTCAATGGCCTTATTTTTTCATTCCGGTTATCAGCCATAATACCTGATTTACATGAGAATAAACTTATTATCAGGATAAAAACCAAGTACCATCCGAATATACACTTTTTCATTACTCCACAAACTTGTATAAACACGATTAGAAAATTACAATAATCATATAAATATATTGCTTTTTTGACCAAAAAAGACCTACCGTAACAATTAAACCAGCATAAACCGACGAAAGAGAACCATTATTGTTGCAAGAGGTAAATTCAAAACGGTATTTTGTTAAGTTTTCATGATCGAATGACGGATAATTGATTCATGCAATTATCTTTGGAAACTTAATTTGAATTAATCTATATATCCAAATGAAGAATACAATACTGTCATCCCTGTTAATATTACTGTCATCTTTTTCCGGAAGTACAACAATCTTTGAATGGCGCGGAACAGACCGTACAGGTATTTATAAAGAATCAAATCTTCTCAAATCGTGGCCTGCCGAAGGACCAAAAGAGCTTTGGGCTATCAGTAATATCGGCAATGGATACGTCTCACCTGTATTTGCAAAAGAAAATTTTTATATAACCGGAGAAATTGATTCGATCGAAATCCTCTTCAGTTTTAATCTTAAGGGTGAGAAACTATGGCAGACTTCTCTTGGAAAAGAATGGATGAAAACATTTCCAGGTTCACGGTCAGCACCAACTATTGTAGATGATCTGCTTTATGTTGGTACCGGTTTGGGCAATCTTTTCTGTGTGAACAGGGCAGATGGAAAGATAATCTGGAAGAAGGAACTTGCTGCGGATTTTAACGGGGCCCTGCCACTGCATGGGCATTCTGAGTCCCCTGTGGTTGATGGCGAAAAAATATTCTGGACAACCGGAGGCAAAGAGTATAATGTCGTGGCATTAAATCGCTTTACGGGAAAGCTGATCTGGTCGAATAAAGGTTTCGGTGAGCGTTCGGCTTATAACTCACCAAAACTAATTGAATTGCCATCGAGAAAGATACTTGTTACATTTTCTGCATATCATTTAATGGGATTTGATACAAAGACTGGCGTCTTATTATGGTCGCAGGAACAGGATAACTATGAACCTGAAAAGAGAACACCAGGGAATGGTGATACGCATAGTAATACAGTCTTATACGAAAAAGGTTTTATTTATTATACTGCAGGTGACGGCAATTGCAGCGTAAAACTAAAGCTTTCTGATGATGGTTCCACGATAACTCAAATCTGGCGGAACAAGCATTTTGACAGTTTCATGGGTGGTGTGGTAAAGATCGGCGATTACATTTATGGATGCGGAACTGTTAAACCGGACGTGCGTGCTATAAATGCTGCTACCGGCGTACTGACTGATTCAGTGAGGATTGGAAGCGGCGCCATAATAAGCGCTGATAATATGCTTTATTACTATACACAGAAAGGTGATATGATGCTTCTTAGCTATAATCAGGGTAAGATTGAGAAGGTCAGTTCTTTCAGAATTAAAGAAGGTACTCTGCAGCATTTCTCACACCCGGTCATACACGATGGTGTATTGTATCAGCGCCACGGAAACACTATTATAGCCTTTGACATTCACAATAAATAATGCATTAAAGGTTGTAAAGGCTTAATGCATCTATTGCTTTTAAAGCATCTAAATCTCCAAACTTATCCTGCAAACTGCAGCTGGCTAAGGTTTCTGTAAATCCCGTTCTCCAGCGATATCAGCTCTTCATGCGTTCCTTTCTCAACAATCTTTCCATTATCGATTACGAGTATCTGGTCTGCTTTGCGGATAGTCGACAACCGATGCGCAATAACAATTGAGGTGCGGCCAACCATTAACTTTTCAAGAGCATCCTGAACCGAACGTTCTGATTCTGAATCAAGTGATGAAGTTGCTTCATCAAGAATGAGAATTCGCGGATTTTTAAGAACTGCCCGTGCAATAGCAATCCTCTGCCGCTGACCTCCTGAAAGCTGTGTACCGCGTTCACCGACAATTGTATCCAGTTTTTCAGGAAATCTGTCAATGAACTCCATTGCATTTGCCTTTTGGGCCGCATCAAGTATCTCAATATCAGATGCTCCGGGACGGCCATAAGAAATATTCTCCCGGATTGATCCTCCAAATAGAAATACATCCTGTGGCACAAGGGCAATCTGGCTTCGCAGCGATGATAATGAAAATTCGCTGCTTCTGGTATTATCAAACATAATATCTCCTGAGGTTGGCTCATGCAGTCTTAATATCAGCGATGCTATTGTTGATTTACCTGCACCGCTTGATCCAACAATGGCAATCATTCTGTCTTCCGGAATTATCAGATTTATATTGCTCAATACCTCTTCATCTGGTCTTGATGGATATCTGAAACTTAAATCCCGGAAAGTAATACGTCCTTTAAGTATCTCTTTTTCAGGCACCTGCTTAATTTCAAACAGTTCTTCTTCCTCTTCATTGAATATATCAAACAGCTCTTCAGTTGCGCCTATAAACTTCTGTATCTCTGTAAATACATTAGCTAGTCCTCCGATTGTACCGCCAATAAAACCTGAGTAAATCACGAACGAAAAGAGCTGGCCTGCATCAATCGCACCGGTTGACATCAATGTTGATCCTTTCCATATTACCGCTACCATAGCGCCAAATAATCCGAGAATCATAAATGCTGAAAATGCACCACGGTATTTTCCGCTCTTCATTCCGATTTTAGCGATCTCACCTGTTTTTGACAAATACCTGGCAATTTCAAAAAATTCATTTGTATAGGTTTTAACGATCTGGATCCCCTGAAGTGTCTCTTCCACAATCGTATTGGATTTTGCCACTTCTTTCTGTACTTGTTTTGAAAACTTCCTGATAAACCTGCCAAAAAATACAGCCAGCAGCATAACACCCGGAATAATTGCCAGCATGAAAAGCGTTAATTTCCAGGATGTTATTGCAAGTAAAGTTATTCCACCGGTGATAATGATAATCTGCCTGATGAATTCTGCCAGGGTTGAAGTAAGGGTTTCCTGCAACAGAGAAATATCTGATGAAATCCTGCTGTTAAGCTCTCCCACCCTGTGTTTTTCAAAAAACTTTATTGGCAGCTTAATTAAATGATTATATGTTGTTTGCCTTAAATAAGCGAGAGTTTTTTCGGTTACATTTACAAATAAAACTACCCTGAAATATGAAAAAACTGCCTGGATTACAAGTGTCGCCACCAGAAGCAAGGCAATCCTGTTCAAATCATCGGCCAGATTTCCCTTATTGCCAGAATTAACGAGTTCCCCCAATAGTTTGGGGAAAGCAAGGCTTGCCAGACTTGATCCCATCAGGAAAAACAAACCCCAAATATATTCAACACGAAATGGTTTGATGAAACTATAGAGTCTGAATGAGTTTTTCAAACCTTTAAGTGTAATCTTCTTTTTTGGTACTTCAACCATAAAACTTTCTTTAGTATATTTGAATAATTAAGTTACAAACAACAATATTAGCCAGTTGTTGTATCTTCAATCCCGGTTAAACAAAACAACAATATATGGAATCAATTAAAAAATCAACACTCGATTTTCTTACAGCCATAAAATGCAATAACAACCGCGATTGGTTTATTGCAAACCGTCCTCTGTATCAAAGCGCCAAAGATAACTTTGATTCATTTGTCCAGGAGGTAATCAATGGAATTATAAAATTTGATCCGATACTCAAAGGACTGGAAGCAAAGAGCTGCGTTTACAGATTTAACCGTGATATCCGTTTTTCAAGTGATAAATCACCATACAAGTCGCATTTTGGAGCTTTTATCGTCAGAGGCGGAAAGAAGAACGGGGACAGGCTTGCAGGTTATTATTTTCATATTGAACCCGGACAAAGTATACTTGCCGGCGGTGCATATATGCCTCCGGCTCCATGGTTAGCTGCGATACGCGAAAAGATTGATGAGAGACCTGATGAGCTTCATAAAATCATTAAGAATAAGAACTTCATTAAATATTTCGGCGAATTATCTGGCGAAAAGTTAAAAACCATGCCAAAAGGTTACCCGAAAGATCATCCCCAGATTGAGTTGCTGAAACTTAAGAGTTACCTGGTTGTCAATGAGGTGCCTGACAAAATGGTTCTAAGCAATGATCTTTTTGAACACGTTATCAGTGTTTTTAAAGCTATGAAACCACTGAACGATTATCTGAATGAATATTAAAACGTACTATGTATTATAGGCGATTGGTGATGGATTTGTCCTATCAAAGCGCCAGCCCGAGATTTTTCAGCATCCACTTTACTGACGCCCTGTTTTTATAGTCAGGATCAAATTGGACAGCGACTATAATTCCATCCTTATTAATAATATATGTAGCAGGAACAGGTAAATGAGCTACATCCCTCCCATTATATTCTGCTATATTAACCGAATGATTTGATTTGACTTTATCCTGATACGCTTTTGTCACATTGAACATAAGATCGTAATCTTTCATAATTTTTTCCTGACAATCGTAGATAACAGTGTAGGTCAGATTATGCAATTTGACGGTGTTCTCAACATTCTCGATCGATTCGGGAGTAATTGCCACTACGTTAAAACCCTGATCAGTTATTACTTTAAGTGAATCCTGATAATTACTTAAATACCTGTTACATATCGGACACCAATTTCCTCTGTAGAAGAAAAGTATTATGGGTCCGTTCACCAAAAGTTTTTTCAATTCAACCTGTTTTCCTGTCTGATCATAACCGGTAAAATCAGGCGCCTTATCACCAACTTTTAATCCCTGTGGAATATGGCTATCCTTTGTCTCGATCCCAAATTCGGAATAATTAATATTCTGGCCATACGAAACTGTTCCTGCAGAAATCGCAAAGACCAGTATAAAAATAAAATTCCTTAATAAATTGAACATATCAGGCAAATTTATATCCGGGTATCTTTCTCATTCTCAAGCTTAAGGGAGTAATTTCGAGATATTCATCATCTTTTATTTGCTCCATTGCTTCTTCAAGAGAGAACTTCAGTTTAGGCGCTATCTTGAGACTGTCGTCTGAGCCAGAAGCGCGCATATTTGTCAGTTTCTTTCCTTTAACAATATTAACCTCGATATCACCAAGGCGGGTACTTTCCCCGATAACCTGGCCCCTGTATACCTGTTCTCCCGGATCGATATAGAATCTGCCCCTGTCCTGCAAACGATCTATTGCATGACCTGTAGCCATTCCCATGTCGAGTGAAATAAGAGAACCGTTTGGTCTTGGGATGAGTTCATCTCCTTTATATTTATCATATGCCCTGAAGCGGTGATGCATCACAGCTTCGCCAGCAGTGGCGGTTAACATGTTATTCCTCAATCCGATAAGGCCTCTCGATGGAATGTCGAATTCGAGATGCGTCAGATCACCTTTAGGTTCTATGATTATCATTTCGCCTTTCCTTTGAGTAACAAGTTCTATAGCTTTGCCGGAATACTCAGGAGGAACATCAATTGTCAGAGTTTCATAGGGTTCTGATTTAACCCCATTTATATCTTTCATAATAACTTTTGGCTTCCCGACCTGGAATTCATAACCCTCCCGACGCATGGTCTCAATGAGAATCGAAAGATGGAGTATCCCTCTTCCAAAAACATTAAAAGTATCCTCAGATTTAGTGTCTTCAACCTTCAGCGCAAGATTCTTTTCAGTCTCTCTCATTAGCCTGGTCCTTAAATGCCTTGAGGTGACAAACTTACCTTCTTTTCCATACAATGGAGAATTATTAATTGTGAAGACCATACTCATTGTAGGCTCATCCACTTCAATTCTCTTTAATGCTTCAGGGGCCAGCAAATCAGCCAGAGTATCACCAATTTCGAAATCCTCCAGTCCGATTACTGCGCATAGATCCCCGCATCTGACGCTATTTGTTTTAATTCTTCCAAGTCCTTCAAAAACATATAGTTCCTTGACTCTTACTTTCTTTACTTTGCCATCTCTCTTACACAATGTATAATCTAATCCGACGGTTATGTCTCCCCTGAATACACGGCCTATGGCAATTCTGCCGACATAGCTTGAAAAATCTAGTGAAGCGACCTGCATCTGTGCTGTTCCTTCTACATAGACAGGTTCAGGAATCTCTTTTAGTATAGTATCAAGGAGGAATTTTATGTCAGTAGTGGGCTTTCTCCAGTCGCCGCTCATCCATCCAAATTTTGAAGAGCCATAAACGGTGGCAAATTCAAGCTGGTCATCGGTAGCATCGAGGTTAAACATCAATTCATAAACATCCTGTTGGACTTCATCGGGTCGGCAGTTTTCCTTATCAACTTTATTAACAACAACTATCGGCTTTAGACCGAGTGCTATAGCCTTTCCCAGTACAAATCTTGTCTGAGGCATTGGCCCCTCGAGAGCATCGACAAGCAGCAAAACCCCGTCAGCCATCTTAAGAACTCTTTCAACCTCTCCTCCAAAATCAGCGTGACCAGGCGTATCAATAATATTTATTTTAACCCCCTTATAATTTGCAGAAACGTTTTTTGAGAGGATGGTTATCCCTCTTTCCCGCTCAAGATCATTACTGTCGAGGATAAGATCACCGGCATCCTTTCTTTCATCCAGCACCTTACATTCCTGTATAATGCGGTCAACCAGAGTCGTTTTACCGTGATCCACATGCGCAATGATCGCTATATTTCTTATTAATTGCATACAAATTATTTAGACCGCAAAAGTAATATTACTGCGCGGATAAATGATATAAACTGCCAAAATTAATTAATGATAAAAAATTCATATATTGGTCATTAAATTTAAAAGTCTATTTATGAAAAAATCGATCATTGCCCTTGTTCTAAGTTTATTTGCTTTAACAGGAATATTCGGACAGCAGAATGTCAAACTGGCTGTAGGAATGAAAGCCCCGGACTGGACATTCACTGATGCTGACAAAAAAGAATTTACGATGAATTCCTGGCCTGGAAAAGTACTCCAGATAAATTATGTAGATCCTGATGAATCGGATCTTAATGATGCATTTAATGATGCAGTGAAAAAAGCAACTGATGTCGACAAGACCCTGAGCAAGGATCTTTTCAAGGGATTTGGTATTGTTGATTGCAAGTCCACCTGGAAACCAAATGGTTTGATAAGAATGATAGCCGGCAACAAGGCAAAAAAATATGATACAACTATCCTCTTTGACTATAAAGCAACTCTTCAGCAGTCATGGGGTATGCCAAAAGATAACTATACTGTTGTCATCCTTGATAAAAACAGAATATGCAGAGCGATCTATGAAGGGCATATTCCTGAAGCTGACAACAAGAAGATTGTCGACATGATCATTGCGCTGACAAAAGAATAGTGCTCCTTTTTCCTCTGGCTTAAGTTTAACTACTAAGAACACAAAGAAGGCACAAAGGGCACAAAGTTAAAACTCATTAATTGTACCTTTGTGACCTTTGTGTAAAACCTTTGTGACCTTTGTGGTAAAATGGATTTCAACGTTTTCAAAAGCCACTTCTTTATTCATGATTCATGATTATTCCAAATCTATTATTGATCGCAGGCACCGGTACCAAGTCAGGCAAAACGACAATGGCGTGCAGGATAATTGCGCAGTTTAAACACCTGGGAATTACTGCAATCAAAATAAGTCCTCATTTTCACGAAACTACGGAAGGACTGAATACTATTGAAGAAGAACCCGGCGGATACGCAATATATGAGGAAACCAACAATGAATCAAATAAAGATACTTCACGAATGCTGAGTGCCGGCGCGAACCACGTTTATTTTGCCAAAGTATTTGATGACAGGTTGTTGCCTGTTTTCAATAAAATAAAAGACCTGATACCGGAGGGCACTCCAATCGTTTGCGAGTCGCCTGCATTACGAAACTTTGTCGAACCGGGGATTTTTATAATAATGAGTTCTGCCACACCAAATAAACTCAAGAATATAAGCCACTTGCTGGAATTACCTCATGTAATGTTTAAGCTGGAGGAACTGGAGAAAATCCGTACTATACCAATTGAATTTGAGGATGGAATGTGGAAGTCAATAAAATAAGATTGCATAAACTCCTGACGATTGCTTCGTCGCAGCGCTCGGTGATTGCCATAAACTTTTGTTCAGTAGTGCCAGAAACATTATAAACTTTACCGTCATAGCGAGGAATGAAGTGACGAAGCAATCACTAAATCTCTTCCCGTATATCCGAAATATCTTTTCCCAGTTTGGCCTTTATCCTTTCCAGATCGTGTTTCATCCCTGCAACTGCCTGGATTAGTTGTTTTTCAGGAAGTATAGGATCGGGCAACTCACTGCTTATATAATTAACAAACTTCCATATTTCCTTAACTTCATTCACATGTACCTCATAGGGTTCATAAACCGGATTAAGTGAATACAGGACAAGCTTTCCGTCTTTTGTGAGATTATTTTCAACGACTTTAAAAACTATTCCCTCGTCGAGTGTGAACACGATATAAGCCTTCCCGCTTATGATCTGCATCCAGTCCTGGAGATATTCCCCGGTGACCCACGAGCCATCAGGTATCGGGAGCATTGAATCGCCTTTCAGCTGAAAAGTTCGGTACTTCTTTTTATCCGAAAGGAAGGGCAAAGTGAATACTGGAAGCTCACCGATATATTCCGGATCTGCATATCCTGTAGCATAACCTGCTTTGGCTTTCTCATGCACCAGTTCGATATTTTCCCTGTTTGCGGAATTGACAGTCGTTGTCAATACCCTGAGATTACTTCCTTTTATATAAGCGTCATATCCTCTTTCGAGTTCACCAAGCTGGCTTTCAGATAATTTTGAAATATCCATTTTCAGGATGGTATCAATTGCAACGTTAAAATATCCGGAAAAAGATATCAGTATTTCTATTCCGGGCTGGGCAACACCGTTCTCATAGCCGCTAAGCGTTGAACGTTTGAGGTTAAGAGCGACAGCGACATCATCCTGTGTCCTGCCTCTCCTTTTTCTTAAAAATTTTATGTTCGATGCAAAATACATAATGAAATTGATTATATTGTAATCATAAAATTGATTAATTTCTAATCAAAAGTAAAACTAAATTGTTATATATGCAAGAAATGTGAAATATATTTTAAGAAGTAAAAGACATTATGGAGCTCTGAGCATCCGGTGGTGAGACATCCGATAACCGTGGGCTTCAGCCCGTGGGATGAGGCCGGGCAGACCAGCCACCCGGGCACCAGATGGTGACATCCGATGGCACCCTGAGGTGATGATATCAGATAACCGCGGGCTTCAGCCCGTGGTATCAGAAGCAACTATTAAAAATTACATCATGATCCTATCCGGCAATATAGACCGATCTGTTCTGCATCTTGACCTTGATACGTTCTTTGTATCTGTTGAAAGGCTTAAGAACAACCGCCTTAACGGGAAACCGGTCATAATAGGCGGTATGTCGGACCGTGGAGTTGTTGCGAGCTGCAGCTACGAGGCACGGAAATATGGCGTGAGTTCAGCCATGCCAATGAAGATGGCAAGAACTATGTGTCCCGATGCCATTATAATCAGAGGCGATATGGAACTTTACAGCAACTATTCAAATATAGTGACAGGCATAATTGCGGAAAGAGCACCGCTTTACGAGAAAGCATCGGTGGATGAGCACTATATTGACCTCACCGGCATGGACCGGTTCTATGGATGCTATAAATGGTCACACGAATTGCGGCAGTACATAATGAAAGAGACCGGTTTGCCAATTTCAATCGGACTGTCAATCAACAAGACCGTATCAAAAATAGCAACCGGAGAAGCAAAGCCGAACGGTGAAATCGAGGTACAGAAAGATATTGTGCATCCATTCCTCGATCCGCTTTCAATTCGAAAAATACCTATGATAGGTCAAAAGACTTACCAGGTGCTACGCTCGATGGGTATTGCCACAATTTATACCCTGCGGAACATTCCGATTGAAATGCTTGAAAAGCTGATGGGGAAAGGCGGTATTGAAATGTGGAAAAAAGCCAATGGGATTGACTCCACTCCCGTCATCAGCTATTCGGAACAGAAATCGATTAGTACCGAACATACTTTCGAAAAGGACACCACCGATCTTGTCAGACTGAATCAGCTGATTGTCAGCATGGTGGAGAAGATTGCATTCGAACTGAGAAACCAGGAGAAGCTTACTTCGTGTGTTACTGTCAAAATCAGGTATTCAAATTTCGATACACATACACTGCAGAAACGGATTCCATACACATCATTTGACCATGTCCTGGCCGATATCACCAAAGAACTCTTTGCCAGGCTCTATCAGCGCCGTATGCTCATCAGGCTCATTGGCGTAAGGTTCAGTCATATGGTGAGAGGAGTTCAGCAGCTTGATATGTTTGACGACACTCCTGAAAAGGTCAGCCTTTATCTGGCAATGGACAGGATCAGGAAGCGTTTCGGGCGAAATGCGGTCAGGAGAGCCTCCGGAGTAATGACGGTAACCGAAAGAGAGGAAAAGGTCCTGAAACAGCTCGAAAACGCCCTGAAAGAGCAAAATATGATGGAGGAAAGACTGAGGGGAGGGTATTGGCATTAGAAACGGCATAAAGGCGTAACGGTGCAACGGCTTAAAGGAAGAACTTACACAGAGTGACACGGAGAAGCACAGGACACAGAGAAAGACCAAGAGATCTGCTGGCGCGGATTTGCAATCCGTGCCTATCCGAGTTTGTTTTTCTTTGGCACCGATTACAAATCGGCGCCATCGTACAAAACCAACTTGGTGAACCTTTGTGCCTTTGCACCTTGGTGGCAAAAAATGAAGAATGGATTACAATCAGCTGGAACAAAGGCACGGATTACAAATCCGCGCCAGCAATGTAGAACCGAAATACCGAAATACCGTGATACCGTATTGTATCTGAATTGTCATACATATTACAGCTTGCGCTACGGAACAATGTCCGTTGAACTCCTTGTGCAGAAGGCACTTGATGCAGGAGCGGACACTATTGTCCTGTCTGATATAAATAACTCAACAGGAATTCCCGAATTTGCCGGAGAATGTGTCAAAAAAAATCTCAGACCCGTTGCGGGAATAGAATTCCGGGACGGAAATGATTTTCAGTACATTGGAATTGCACGTAATAACAAAGGCCTCCAGGAATTAAATCAATTTCTCTCCGACTTGAATTTCAATAAGTTACCTCTACCCTTCCCGGCACCTCAATTCTCAGAGTCATATATAATTTATTCACTTAAAAAGATTCCATCCCGAAAACTCTTTGATAATGAACGCATAGGTATAAAACCACACGAGCTGAACAGCTTGCTGACCATGTCTTCATCTGTAAACAGGAGTTCTATGGTTTTACTTCAGCCGGTTACCTTTGCGAAAACGGATGATATTCTTATTCACAGAAGTCTCAGGGCGGTGGATAACAATATCCTGCTCAGCCACCTGACCCAGGCACAATGCGCCAGGGACGATGAATTCTTCAAGACTTCCAATGAAAATGAAAAAATCTCAAAAGAATATCCCTGGCTTATTAGAAATACAAAAAAAATCCTTGACGATTGTACTCTTGCGTTCGACCGTGATAATCTTAAAAACAAAAAGATCTACTCAGCCAGCAGATATGATGACAAACTTCTTCTTGAAAAACTGGCCTGGGATGGCATGCTCTACAGATACGGAGCCAAAAACGCCGAAGCAAAAAAAAGAGTAAAACATGAACTTGAGATAATCGACAAGCTTGGTTTCTCAGCATATTTTCTGATAACCTGGGATATAATAAGCTATTCAATGGCACGCGGATTTTATCATGTCGGACGTGGAAGCGGAGCAAATTCAGTAGTTGCTTATTGCCTGAAAATCACCAATGTTGATCCTATCGATCTAAACCTTTACTTCGAGAGGTTCATAAACCCGAAACGAAGCAGTCCTCCTGATTTCGATATTGATTACTCCTGGAAAGAACGCGATGAAGTGATAGATTATATTTTCAAGAGATATGGTTATGGGCATACTGCACTGCTCGGGACAATGAGCACCTTCAGGGGTAAATCGATCGTACGTGAACTGGGAAAGGTACATGGACTGCCAAAAGAAGAGATCGATTTGCTCATCGATAACCCTTCTGCAGAAACCAGCCGGAATGAAATAACAAATCTTATTTTCTCCACAGGATTGAAAATTGCTGACTTCCCGAATATGCGAAGTATTCATGCCGGGGGAATTCTCATTTCAGAAGAACCAATTACCTGTTATACAGCGCTTGATATGCCGCCGAAAGGGTTCCCTACTACTCAGTGGGATATGTACACCGCGGAAGAGATCGGCTTCGAAAAACTCGATATTCTCAGTCAGCGGGGAATCGGGCATATCAAGGAGAGCGCCGAAATAATATTACGCAACCGGCACATCGATGTTGATGTCCATGCGATACAGAAGTTTAAGACAGATGAAAAGGTTAAAGAATACCTGAGAATAGGAGAAACAAAAGGATGCTTCTATATCGAAAGTCCTGCCATGCGCGGTCTTCTGAAAAAACTTAAATGCGATAACTATACTACTCTCGTAGCTGCAAGTTCAGTGATCAGACCTGGTGTCGCACGTTCGGGGATGATGAAAGAGTTCATATACAGGTTCCATAATCCCGATAAATTTGAGTATATACATCCTGTGATGAAGGAACAGCTTGCCGAAACTTTCGGAGTTATGGTTTACCAGGAGGATGTTCTGAAAGTCTGTCATCACTTCGCAGGACTCGATCTTTCTGATGCAGACACGCTGCGCCGGGCTATGAGTGGTAAATACAGGTCAAAACAGGAGATGCAGCGTATTATCGAAAGATTTTTTTCAAACTGCCGTGAAAAGGGCTACAGCGATGAGGTGACCAAAGAAGTATGGAGACAGATTGAGTCATTTGCAGGATATTCCTTCTCAAAAGCCCATTCTGCTTCGTACGCCGTCGAAAGTTTTCAGAGTCTTTACCTAAAAGCACATTATCCACTTGAATTCATGGTAGCAGTAATAAATAATTTCGGCGGGTTTTACCGGACATGGGTTTATGTGCATGAAGCACGACGATGCGGCGCCACAATTCAGCTGCCCTGTGTGAATAAAAGCACATATAAAACCACAATCTACGGTTCAGATATTTACATAGGCTTTATTCATATTATGAGTCTTGAATATAAATTAGCCCAGTCAATTGAAGAGATCCGTAATGCTGAGGGCCCGTTCTCTGACCTGAATGATTTTGTAACACGCGTTAATCCGGGATTGGAGTCAATAATTCTGCTAATTAAGGCAGGAGCTTTCAGGTTTACGGGAAAGAGTAAAGCGGTTTTGTTATGGGAAGCACATATGATGATCAATAAAACGAAACAGGATTGCATCCGACCGCTTTTCTCCCCTCCGGTCAGAAATTTCACTCTGCCTGATCTTGCCCAGGGTAAGATCGAAGATGTATATGATGAAATCGAACTGTTCGGTTTCCCCGTTACAATGAGCTGGTTTGATATGCTCGAAACTTCTTTCCGGGGTGAAGTCTCAGCTCGTCAGATGGGTGAATATACAGGCAGGAAGATCAGAATGGTCGGGCATCTTGTAACCGTCAAATATATTAAGACCGTCAAAAATGACTGGATGAATTTCGGGTGTTTCATTGATTCCGAAGGTAATTTCTTCGATACCACTCATTTTGCCCAATCGTTGAATAAATGGCCGTTTAAAGGCAGCGGAACATATCTGATCCTTGGCAAGATTGTTGAGGAATTCGGATTTCCGTCACTTGAGGTGGAGAAAATGGCAAAACTGCCGATAAAACCGGATGTGAGATACTGATTCCCTGCAACGCTAGCGCGGATTTGTAATCCGTGCTATCCATTAAAGCACCGATTGCAAATCGGTGCCAGCGGTGTGTGTTTAGTTCCCTGCGCTATCATACCTGGTAACTTTCAATATTCCTTTTATACCCTGTATCTTTCTCATAATCTGATGAAGAATATCACTATTAGGAACCATTATATTAAGTATCCCTTCAAATAATCCATCAGTCATATTGTAGTTAAAACTTCTTATCACACCATTGTTGCCTGCAATAACATCAGCAATTTTATTGACCATGCCAATATCCTCAATTCCTGTTATCTTTATTGAAGCTATAAAAGAAGGAATATTACGCGATTTTGACCAGCGGGCAGCTATGACCCGGTAAGGATATCGGGCCATCATATTATGAGCATTGGGACAACTTGTACGATGAATTTTTATCCCTTCTGAGATAGTCACAAAACCAAAAACACTGTCACCGAACACCGGATTGCAACATTTTGACAGCTTGTAATCAAGACCTTCTACCCTGTCTTCAATAATCAGGTAGTCAGAGATAGTTGAATCAAACTGCTCATTAGTCTCTTTTTCAGGGTGGACAGGCACGGACGGACTTTCTTCTGCCACAGCTTCCTTCATCAGAACCTCCTTGATCTGAAGAAGCTCAAGTTTCTCAGTAGCAATAAGAAAATACAAATCCTGGGCACTTTTCAGATTGTAATGATTGAGCAGTTTCTGAATGAGCAGGTCACCATAAACTAATTTCCAGTTTTTTAACCTGCGCATAAGGATTTCCTTCCCATCAGCCGCTGCTTTGGTTTTCTCCTCATTCAGCACTTGTCTGATCTTTGTTTTTGCCTTGTTTGTAACGACAAATGACAGCCAGTCCTGCTTTGGTTTCTGGTTTTTTGATCTTAGTATCGAAACATGATCTCCGTTTTGAAGCACATATCTTATTGTCACATTTTTCCCATTCACTTTTCCGCCCACACATGAAGATCCCACATCTGTATGAATATCAAAAGCGAAGTCGAGTACTGTGGCGCCTGCCGGCAATTGACGCAGATCGCCTTTTGGTGTAAATACAAATACTTCATCGGTATATAATCCTGATCTGACCTGATCGAGAAATGCATTATCTTCTTTCTCAGATGATTCCAGTATCTCCCGCATTTTAGTTAACCATGAGTCAAGACCACCTTCACCTTTGATACCTTTATATTTAAAATGAGCTGCCAATCCTTTCTCTGCAATTTCATCCATCCTGCCTGAACGGATCTGAACTTCAACCCACTTCCCTCTCGGGCCAACTACTGTAGTATGAAGCGATTCATATCCATTTGATTTAGGCACCGATATCCAATCGCGAAGTCTGCTGGGATTTGGCTGATATAAATCTGTGACTACAGAATAAGCTCGCCAGCAGTCTGATTTTTCAGTCTCTTCGCTGCTGTCAATAATTATCCTGACGGCAAACAGATCATAAACTTCATCGAAATCCACTCCCTGCTTTTTCATTTTAAGCATTATGGAGTGAATTGATTTTGTTCGGCTTTTTATCGTAAACTTAAAACCAAGATTCTCAAGTTTTTCTTTAAGAGGAGCTGAAAAGTCCCGAATCAGTTTATTCCTCGAAGCCGTTGTCTGTTTCAACCTGCAATCAACATACGTATATTGGTCAGGTTCAAGATATTTTACAGAAAGATCTTCGAGCTCGGATTTAATATTATAAAAGCCTAGTCTGTGGGCAAGAGGTGCATAAAGAAAATATGTTTCCGAAGCTAATGGTATTCTGTCTTTTTCGGGAGCATTATCGAGATTTCGCATGTACTCAAGCCTTTCGATAAGCTTTATAAGAATGACACGCACATCATCGGCCAGACTTAAAAGCAGTTTCCGGAAATTCTCAGCCTGGTACGACGCCTGCATTGAATCAATGCTCGTTATACGTGAAAAACCATTTAATATTTCAAGAGCCTTTTTCCCGAATTCATTTTCAAGTTCTTTCGGGGTAATATTAAGGTTGTTGTAGGAATCATGTAACAATGCCGTTATTATTGAAGTCAGTCCGAGACCCATTTCCCCGGCAATAATTCTGGCTACAGATAAAGCATGAAGAATTTCAGGTTCTCCGGTAAGAATTATTTTGTCACCACAGGCCTCTATCGCCAAATCCAGTGCTCTTCTGATTAAATGAAAGTCCTCTTTAGCCACAATGTTTCTTGAAGCTTCAAGTAAAGCCTTGTAACCATTATTTATTTTTTGTGAATCAACTTTCATCAAATTATGCCTCATTTAATAACCAAGATAACTACTAAAAGCAAAAATAGTTCTTAATACTAAAAAAAATCCCCGGAACCTTTTGTTGGTCCGGGGATTCCATCTATTTTTTTTATTCTATCTGAAGGAAACTCCCAAACCGGCCGAGTAAACGTTGTACTGTGCTTTTGTATAATCAGCGTGAATAGTTATTACAGCTAATTTTATCCTCAAACCAATATTAGCCCGCAGACCTGAGAAGTTTTTTATATCAATATCAGGGAAATCCGATCCTTTCTTCACTCCGCTATTATTATATTCGACATGTGGAGTTGGAGTTGCAACTAACACCGGAGTCGGGAAGTTGCCCTGAACTTTTATTTCGGTTTGTGTCTTGCAATATCCGAGTCCGCCATATAATGTAACAACCGGAAGGTTAAGAGAAGCTATAAGACTTATATTCAGAGCTGATTCATTAAAACTCAGATTCTGTTTAGCAAAAACATTGCTGTACGGAGAAGTATAGTTTTGTGCAACAGCAGCATCGGGCTGCAGACTAAGGGGAATATTGCTCTTCAAATTCGTATACCCACCAAATAGGGATACATCAAATGGCAGCAATTTATTTCCCGGAAGGTATTGTACCAAGCTATGGACAAGACCAATACCCCACAATGAAATATTACCATCTCCAATAGAGATTTTAGGAATAAATCTGAATTTCAGCTCCGTTCCAAGCGGTAAACCAAGTCCTACCTGAGCCATTGGAACTGGGATGTATTTCAATGCACTCCCCTTTGGTGTACTAAAAGATGCAAGAGAAACTCCGGATGGGTCATTAAAACTCATCGTCGTGGTTGAAGTCTTTGGACCTGCTGCAGTTGAAGCAATTCCTGTGCCTGTGACTGTCAAAGCAGATGAGAGTCCGAGTTTTGTCACATCAAACGTTTCTGCGGAAGTTGGAACCATTCCAACGCTAATATTAGTTGTAATGTCAAATCCTCCGAATTTATGTGGTTTTGCAGTATTATACCACCCTCCGTTCAGACCTGATCCAAATGCGCTTGCCCAGGGAGAAAGATAAGCCTGGATGTATTTCGCTCCATCAGCAGGTGCACTTCTCAGGAAATTAACATCTTTAAACTGTGAATAGGATACCAGTGAAATAAAAAACAAAAGGATCATCAGGAGTCCTGACCGTTTCATAGATTTATTGCTCATAGGGTTTAGATTAATTCATAATTCGAATTTATACAAATATAAAAAAAAATCAAAGTAAAATACAGGCTGTATATCTTCAACTTATGAAATGACAGTAAAATATGAGGCAAGGTTGCTTTTACAATTTCAAAATCCGGCCTGATTATTCCTCGTGATTTTTCTTCTCTATCTTATCCAGACTTTTAAGTTCCTGCATATCAAGACTTTTAGAGAGATCAGAAATCTCTTTAAGATTCAGATTGCCCTTTATAGAAATCAATGAATTCCCTGACGGTCCCCCGATTATGACCAGCAATTCTGATATTGTATTTCCGCTCTGCTTAATAAGGAATTTTGTAATATCCGGACCTTCTTTGACGACCATTAATTCTTCATAAACTGACAAATCGAGTTTCTTGCTGAGTTCAGTATAAAAATTCAGATTTTTATTCAGTAGAGAATCTTCAACCGAGAGTATTTTTATCGATTTGAGATGACTTATTACATCATCGGCATCTTTCTTGTCAGATTCATTGTTAGCAAATAGTCCGAGCATTTTACTTGAGATCGATACGACCGTGAACCCCGGCTTTTCGGAATATTTGTTAAACATGTCATCTACTGCATTTCCCTGTCCTTTAATCAGCACAGTCAGCCAGATTAATGTTATGGAAAGAATAATCTTTTTCATATTGCTTGTTTTATTTCTTGTTATTATAGGAACTCTCTGTATTTTTTAACGCCTTCTGAATCAGACCGAGATTCTTCATGTTATTTTTAACATATTGAGTGGATTTGTTAATCTTTTCAAAGCTCTTCTTTGTCATTTCATTTATTTTACCCACTGGTTCCAGAACCCTATTTCCTTTGTTCATTTTTTCAGAGACATCCCGAAGGATTCTAATGGTTTCAGCGTATGCGATCCTTGGGTCTTTAAAAGTATCGGATGGTTGTGAATTATGCACAAAGAAAAAATAAGATCCTGCCAGTATAAGCAAGCCTGCAGCAGCGCTCAATATTGGAAGAATCTGCCTCCTGATATTTACACGGTATTTCACGTCAGAAGAATCAATTCCGGCTATAATCATTTCTTCAAAATTGACAGAAGGTTCAGCATAGTCCACAGATTCGGTATAATAACTGAAAATCAGTTTCTCGGTTTCAAAACCTTCCGGAATATCAGGTCTCCTGAAATACTCCCTTAGCTTATCTTCCTCTTCCTCAGTACTTTCACCGCTATAGTACTTTTCTATCAATCTGTTTAATTCCTCTTCGTTCATACTGATATTTATTAAATTCATCTCTGATTAATTTTCGGGCCCTGGAAATAGTCACGCGCAATGTGTTAATGTTCTGTTGTGTTTTTTCTGCAATCTCCTCATATGATAGCCCTTCTATCTCTCTTAATCTTATTGCATCTTTATATAAATCAGGCAATTGATCAATAATATGAATTAATATACTTTGCGTTTCACTGTTTTCCAAAAGTTGATGCGGCGATTCACTATCGAAGTTTTGAATATTCTGATTCTCCGTTTCCTCATGAACGAAATGCTTTTTTTTTCTGATCTGGTCAATACAGAAATTTTTAAGCATGGTTACCGTTACAGCATCAACATTATTATAAGAATCTACTTTGTCTCCCTGATTCCAGAGTTTAATGAACACTTCCTGAACGGCATCTTCCGCTTCCTCCTGACTCCTGAGGATGCGGAAGGCAATTCCATAAAGAATCCTGCTTTTTTGCCGTACCAGATCATTAAAATCCGTCCTTGTCATACCAGAATCATTGGATGAAGCTCATAAAGATAGGGACATTATTAATTATTTATATATCTCGACTCCTTTCGTTCTATGGTCCTTCTTGGCATCCTCAGAAATCTTTTTAGCGTCTTCATATGTCAGATTTCCTTTTATCTGAATGAGTGCATTATCCTCCCCGCCTGCAATCAGAAGAAATTCTCTGAACACGTTCCCTTCAGAACGGACAAGCATCCTCAGATCCTGATCAGAACTTTTTACTCTCATGAACTCGTCATATTTTTTCAGGTCGATATCATTTATGACACTCTTATAAAAATTATCGACATTCAAATTTTTATCCTCCTGCGTGAGTATACGGATTTCCGTTACATGAGATGGAATAGAGGATTCGTCATCATTATCTCCAAAAATATGAGCCAGCTTAAGCAGGCCACCATTAACCGTTACTGTGGTAAATCCATCTCTACCGGCATATTTTTCAAACAGATCATCTATTGATTTTTGTCCATAAACAAAAGTTCCTGTGATCATTAAAATGGTAATTACAAATAGTTTTTTCATAGCGTGAATATTTAAATTAATTAATTCTTTAAATACACGACGAAGGAGGAAGATATTCATTACAAGAACCCTCAAAAATTTATTTGATATTTCAGTTTAAAGGAAGATGCAGAGGGTGAGGTTGAGGTTAAGAATTACTCAACCGTAACCTTATTTCAAGGGAGATTTCGGTTCTTTTGCCATTTCATGATAATAGGCCCAGTCGACCAGGGTGGGTAAAATTCTTTGGAATAATGCTGTCAGCTTGCCTTCAAGTGTGAGTAGCTTATTACGTTTCTTTTTCCTGATACCTTTCAGAACCCACCGTGCTACGTATTCAGGAGAGGTAAGTTTCTTTTCATTCCTTGGAGATTCGCCTTGCTCCTCCCCGTTTGCAGTGAGGGCATGTTTCCTGATCTCGGTCGCGGTAAACCCCGGGGCGATAATCATAACATGCAATCCTTTTCTGAGGTTTTCGATCCGTATTGTTTCCAGGAATCCATGTATGGCAAATTTGGAGGCAGAATAGCCTGTACGTCCCGGTAGACCATGAAATCCGGCGACTGAGGAAACACCGATCAGAGAACCTCTGGTCTGCAAAAGATAAGGTAACGCATATTTTGTGCAATGTACTGTACCCCAGAAATTCACATCCATCAGACGGTGGAGAACCTTAAGTTCAACATCCGGAAAGGCAGCTCTCATTGATATCCCCGCATTATTTACGAGAATGTCAATCTTGCCAAATTTTTCAATTGTTCTCTCAATTAATTGTCTGCATTCAGACTCGATGCTGACATCTGTACGTATTGCCAGAGCTTTTCCTCCTGAGTTGTTTAATTCATTTGCTATTTCAAAAAGTCGGGATTCAGAGCGGGCTGCCAGAACGACGATACTCCCTTTAGTTGCAAACTCTCTGGCGATTGCTTCTCCAATTCCCGAGGAGGCACCTGTTACAATCACAACCTTGTCTCTGAAAAGCTCCTTCATCAAGTATTTAAGCTTGAAACTATCTCTATGCTAAAATAATTGATTTAAAAGAGAATACGAAATTAATTAGTCATTAAAATACTATTGCACGACTATTGTTCATATCATATGAGTATGTATAGCGCAATGGTAGCTATAAGTACCGGCAGTTGTAAAAGTTTTGCTGTATGTGCCTCCAGGGGCATTGTGCCGCTGTCAAACAATGCGGCATCGCTGGTCACCGTGTGAGTTACTCCATCAGTATTTGTCCATTTTACAGTACTGTTTTCTGAAACAGTGACTGTTGCCGGACTAAAGGCCATTCCAACAATACTGACATCAGTTGAAGCGGAAGAACCAGCTGCAGTAGTGAACGAAACATCATTACCATATGCAGTTCCGGCACCATTTGTTGCGTAAGCACGTACATGATAAAGAGTTGTAGCAGTCAATCCTGTAAAATTACTTGAAAAGGTACCTTTGTCGGCTCCGTCCGTAGTATGCGTATCGATTATTGTAGGATTTGCATTTAATCCTGTACAGACACCTCTTGTTGTTACCGGAGAACCTCCATCGTCAGAAATGCTTCCATCCGATGTTGCAGTAGTTGCCGTAATCGCTGTAACCGCTGACGTTGTAAGGGTGGCAGGTTGCCATCTGAAGTTATGTCTCCTCCGCTGGTGGCTGTAGTGAATGTAATATTTGTTACAGCTATGGTAGTCAATGACGGAACTGAAACGGACTTTTTACATTGGGAATAAATAGAAAACATCCCAGCCAGAATGGCTAGAAAATATATCTTTTTCATTTTCTTTTATTTGTTAAGATTAATGATTCTTTGAATGTCGGAGAAACTTAAAACAAGAGTTTAGTCTAAGGTTCAATGGATATTCAACATATTGAATTTTGGGAACAATTGAGACGCTTTACGGATTTTCCTGCTTTCCCAACCACTCAGCAACTCTGTCATGAACAGATTGATAACTTGTTTCCACATCCATTAGAATCTGGGTATATTGTGGCTCATTTCTAATACTGCTGAGTAAAGGATCAGTTTTTAGGTGAGTTAACATCCACAATTCACAACTTTTATTTTGAGAAAAAAGCTTAAGATTTTTTAAAGCGTTCGCTTTGTCTCCTTTGAAAGCATATATACATGCCAGACCATAATATGCCCAGGATATCTGAACGTAGGACCGGTTAGTTTTCAGAATATTCAGGCAAAAATCCATGGACTTATTAAGATATCTGTCGGCTTCTTTCTTCATTCCATTTTTCCAATAAGTGTATGCCACCATAGGGTTGAAATCTGCATATTCACTGAAATACTTCAGGGATTCTTTATACTGCCCAAGACGTTGATAATCTTCGCCTAACCTTTCAATAACCTGTGTATAGTTTGCCCTGTTCAAATATGCTCTTTTAAAATAGTCCACTGATTTTTGGAAATTCCCGAAATCACTTTCAGCACCTCCAAGGCAACTCAAATAGAAAGCTGAATCGCCATCCAACTCAAATGCTTTCTTATAATAATACAACGCCTTCTCTTTGAAGCCGGACACTTCAAGTTTTCCCCCAATGTTTCTCAGAATTGTAGGTGAAATCAAACCGCTCTGATTAAGTTGTGCAGCTTTTTGCAGATTGTCGAGATATTTTATCTGATCATCGAATTCATACAATGATGCTTTGCCGTAATATGCTTTCCAGAAATTAGGATTAAGTTCTATTGTTTTATTATATGCTTCAAGTGCCTTATTTTTCATGCCTTTTGCATTATAATACGCTCCTTGTACGAAATATGCTTCTGGCAGATGATCATCGTATGACAGAGCACGATTTGAGAGGATCAGCACCGAATCGAGATAATTTTTTGAAAACAAATCATTCCAGTAATTTTTATTTAAAAATACTTCAGCCTGAGCAGCATAAGCATCCGCGAATGTTGAATCAAATTCGAGAGCCCTTTTTAGGAGCTTCCCCGACCGGTTAAGAGCAATATTGTTATCATTATCCACGAAAAACTTCTGCAACTCCTCCCTCCCTCTATCATAAAAATAGTATGCATTCAGGTTCGCAGTATGAACCTTTTCAATAAGTTTCTTTTCCTCCGGTGTTATAGTAGCCTTTAGTTCTGAGACAATGGATTGAGCAATTTTATTCTGGACGTCAATAATATCAGAAGTGGCTCTGATTTTCTGTTCATATGATCTGGCCCACAGCTGGTCTTCCTTAACAGCTCTCACAAGTTGCACATTCACTGTGAACGAGTTTCCATATTTTTGTCCGCTTCCCTCTACTATATAGTTCACATTCTGTTCCTTTGCGATCTGAGGAATAGACTTGGTCCCATTTCTGTACTGCTCCACGGAGGTACGTGATATCACCCGTAGGTCTTTGATCATCTGAAGGTGATTTAATACGTCCTCCATCAGACCATTTATGAAGTAAGTGTTTGTATCATTGGGACTATCATTCCTGAACGGAAGTATGGCAATTGATTTTTCAAGTCGAGATGGGATTCCGACCCGTTCACCATGAACTAGTAATTTAAAAATCATTACAAATGAAATGATGCCTGCAACTCCTAATATTAATCCGGCTATCCTTTTGGATTTATTGCCTGGTTTTTCTGACTGTACATGCATTGATTCCCTGGTTTCTTCATCACTGACACCTACTTGTTTTTCAGGTGAGGAATCCATTTGCCGGCGATCCAGACTTCGTAAGATATCATTAATAGCATTTGCTAACTTATTGATCTGGTCGCGATAGTAAGTTTTGTTAAGGTTATCATTTGGATGGTCCTCGTTTGAACGGAGAGGCCTGTTTACACCGGATAATGTTTTGAAGACGAAATCCACAGGACGCATTATCTTTCCGGTCATTTCCTCATATAATTTGACATCTTCCGGATCCAGATCATGTATACGGATAGGGAGAATCCTGCTTGCAACATTGCCGTTTCTCAGTTTAACATCTATGCCGAACCGATCTTCAGTACACAACTTCAAGAAAGGCTTGAATTCGTTCTTCCATGCGTAACTATTGGGATCACAATATGTTCGTGAAATGATTGGGATAAAAATTAAACTCTTAAGTTTAGTATCCAGACTTTTGTTAACGTCATATGTTTCCAATAATCTGTCATTAGGGTTTTCATCAAAATATATTGAGATACTTTCTTTAGAGGCAGATTCAAGTTCTCCTTTTAGGTCTTTAACAAATCCAGTTACCCAGCCATCGTGCTTGTTATCATTCTGACGATAACTAATAAAAACATCGTATTCATAATCAGGAAGTATACTCGCCATTGTAAATTGTATCTGGTAAATGCTTAATTCCTAAACAATATTTAACCTTTCTTGTTCCAAAATTTTTTTTTGAAAAACTGTCAGGCTTTATAACCATCTGTAAAACAGATTATAAAACCTGCCAGAGAAGAGAGTAATGCATACATACTTGGATGTATATCAGACTGTTAGATATAAGAAAAGCCCTCATGTCTGAAGGCTTTATGTGATCCAGCTGGGGCTCGAACCCAGGACCCCATCCTTAAAAGGGATGTGCTCTACCAGCTGAGCTACTGAATCCTCTATTTTTGCGAGTGCAAATGTATCATAAAAATAATTTAAACCAAAAGAATAGAACAATTTTTTCCCACATATTGTCCTATTTTTTCAGAACAAATTTTTGTTTATAGAATCATCCAATTATATTTAACTGATAATTATCTCGAAAGAACGGGAATCTGCCTGTTAATTGATTCCTCAAGAGATATTAAAGTTTCAGTCCTGACTATACCCTGAATGTTCTGGATTGTATCTGTAAGAATCATTCTCAGGTGTTCATTATCACGTGTATATACCTTAATGAATAAAGAATAGTTTCCTGTAGTATAGTGGCACTCTATAATTTCAGGAATGTCTCTGAATTTTTCAACTACCTCTCTGAAATGGCCGGGATGATCAAGAAAAATTCCAATGTACGCACAGGTTTTAAATCCTACCATAACAGGATCAACTTTGAATTCCGAACCTCTTATTACTCCAATGCGTATTAGTCGCTGGACACGTTGGTGAATTGCTGCCCCTGATACGCCACATTCTCTGGCTACTTCAAGGTAAGGAATTCTGGCATTCTTGGTAATTATATCCAATATTTTCTTATCAAGATTATCAATTTGTAAGTTTTCTGACATTTTTAGGAGTAATTAATTAATGGAATGAAACAATAGGTTTTTAATTGTTACAAATTTAAAGGAAAAATGAAAGAAGATGATAAAAAACGAAAAAATGTTTGAACTAAATTAATATTGTTAGATTGATCTGTTCAAATAACCGACTATTTCTTTAATGTCGGAAAATCCCTTTTTAATAAGATATTTCTCGATTCCATCGAGTATTTTTATCGAAACAGTCGGGTCAATAAATGAAGCCGTGCCAACCTGGATGGCAGTTGCTCCCGCAAGAATAAATTCCAGAGCATCGGATGATGACATTATACCCCCCATGCCAATAACAGGTATTTTTACTGCATTTGCCACCTGCCAGACCATCCTGAGAGCGACTGGTTTAATGGCAGGACCAGACAGGCCTCCTGTTATAGTTGAAAGTGCAGGACTCATTTTTTCAATATCAACCGCCATACCCAGTAGTGTGTTTATCAATGAAACCGCATCGGCGCCCTCTTCTTCAACCACCTTCGCAAATTCAGCAATGTTTGTAACATTCGGAGACAACTTGACAATAAGCTTTTTAGAGTATACTTTCCTTACTTCCTTTGTAACATCGCGTGCTGAGCCAAGATTAGTTCCAAAAGCCATTCCTCCCATTTTTACATTCGGACAGGAAATATTCAGTTCGATAGCTTTTATGTTCTCCAGTTTATTAATTCTCTCGGCAAGGGCAATATAATCTTCAATGTAACTGCCATTAACATTGACTATTACATTTGTTTTATATTTTCTGACAGTTGGATAAATGAATTCTTCAAAATAATCAATGCCTTTATTCTGTAAACCGACTGCATTCAACATTCCTGAAGGCGTTTCAGCCATCCTGGGATATTGATTACCTGCCCGGGGTTCAAGTGTTGTTCCTTTAAGAATGATCCCACCCAACCTTGAAACATCGAGAAAATCATCAAATTCCGATCCGTTTCCAAAGGTCCCGGATGCTGTCAGTACAGGATTACTGAAATGCAGATCACCAATATTGAAACCAAGATTCACCATTTTAAATCATTTACATTGAAAATTGGTCCTTCAGTACAAGTACAGAGATTCCCTTTTATAGTATCAACTATACAGCATAAACAAACGCCAATCCCGCATGCCATAAGGTTTTCAAGAGACACCTCACATATAATATTTCTACTTTTGCTGTAATCGGCCATTGCTTTCATCATTTTATCAGGACCACAACAATAGATTCTGTCATATTTATTCGTAGAAAAAATAGAATGAGTGCTCACATACCCCTTTTCTCCCATCGATCCGTCTTCAGTGGTCACAAAAACTTTTCCTACTTTAAGATATTCTTCAAATTCGATTATCCGTTCACTGTTTCTGAATCCCAGGAGAATATCAGGCTTGATACCATTGGTTACCAGGTATTTGCTCAGAAACAACAATGGAGCAATACCGCAACCTCCACCCACCAGGAGAACTTTTTCGTTAGCATACGGGAGCGTAAATGAATTACCAAGCGGATAGATAAGATTTAAAGTATCTCCTTTAACCAGTTTTGAAAGCTTTTCTGTTCCTTTTCCTGCAATTTGAATAAGCAGCTTAAAGGTATTCGTGCCATAATCGACATCATGAATTGAAATGGGTCGTCTGAGAAACGTTTCAGAGCTGTCATCCACCCTGACCTGTACGAACTGACCCGGCTTGAAATCCGGAATCTTACTTTCTCCGGATAATTTCAGAATAAAGAAATCGTTATTAAGACGCTTATTTTCAATTACTTTCAGATCTTCTATACGCTTTGCCATCGAATATGCGTTTACGACAAAGATAATTTTAAAGACTAAATCCAGAAAATTTATTGGAATGTAATTTTTTTATGACCGAGGATAATATTCAACAAATGAATTATCTGCGAAAAACCAGACAATTTTTATAATTTTTTCATTCTGGATTTTCAGCGAATTTTGATTTTCACTCTTCACTTCTGTTCTTGTGACATTCTGGAATCCAATTTCGTTTTTTACAGAAATATTCTTATAACTGTCCTTATCCACGACATTCTCATCCTTATTTTCAGGAACAGGAGGAAATTCATCAAACAAGCTTTGCATTCTTGGTTCTTTATACATGGATCCCTTTCCGAACAGAAGCCAATCAGTGGACAGGAACTTGTACTTGTCGAGCATTTTCAATACAAAATCAAGACTTGGATTGTTTCTTCCTGATAATATATGGGAGATACCCGACGCCTGGACGCCAATATCGTCAGCAAATTGAGCTGAGGATTTATTTTCTTGTTTAAGAAATTCAAGTAACCGCTCTTTCATAACTAGGAAAATTGCATATTACAAATGTAAATATTATTACAATTACATTAGTAATTATATTAAATTACATGTGTAATGTAATTATTAACAGGGTTCCAATACGAGAATATACGTATTCATAAATCATTGATTAATTGGCAATTAAATCATAGCTATATCTCAAGTTACACTTAAGTTTAGATTTATATCTATCTGGTTATGTGTATTATATAGAGTTTTTCTAAAATATTATCTGGTTCTGTCGATTCAATTGAGTACAAGTCAAGGGCAAATGATACAGATAATACCTATTATTCTATTGATTTATAGTATTCTATAATTGAAGTATGATAAGCATGTATATAATTTAGATTTGTAATTTAATTTAGTCAGTTAATTTGTTACAGTTGTCATATAACAGTTTGTTTTGATGAGATTACAAATGTAACGCTGAGTTTATTTGTAACTTTCAATTGACAGAGAAGAATTTTCAAATATTTTCGAAATGGTTGTCCGTCGAAAACGAATATTCAATTCTGCAGAATTTGAGTCAAACTAATATTGACGGAGTTTATTTAGTCGTTCAGACTTTCAATCGAAAATCTTAAAATCGATTAATTTGACCTGCCCTACACTTTCAGAGCAAATATTCAATTGTGGGGAGGTTAATTTATTTTGATATTTAGCTTCCAAATGAGGATATGCCTTATTGTTCCCTCTACGAGGAATGATTATTATGATCCACGAATTATTCTACAATAGTTAATCGCCTACGGCGGACGATAAGAAAGATACTTCGGATGAGAAAAGTATCTTTAGGTCCAGATCATTGTGATCTATCCTAAGCGAGACATTGGTAAAAGGCAGGGGCATAAAGTATTGTAGAATATTAGCCTGTAAATTCTTTTACTTAGTAGGGGTTAAACGATTGATGGAATTCTATTCGGGTCTGAAATTTTTGGCCGCCTGCTCATCAAATTCATTCTCAGAGCGAGCGATAACGGCTGTTGCCAGGCAATTGCCAATAACATTTACTGAAGTGCGGGCCATATCCATAAGCACGTCAATACCGAGAATTATAAACACGGGTTCAACCGGCAATCCAAAACTAACAACTGTGCCCAGCAGGATCACTAATGATGCTCTGGATACCCCGGCTACCCCTTTGCTGGTAAGCATCAGCGTAAAGCAGATAATGATTTGTTTTTCGATTGGAAGGTCGATACCGGCCGCCTGCGCAACAAATATTGATGCCAATGAAAGATACAAAGTAGTGCCATCGAGATTAAAACTATAGCCTGTTGGAATCACAAAAGCTACAATCTTCCTGGGGATCCCGAATTTCTCCATCGATTCCATTGCTGACGGTAAAGCCGATTCAGAATTTGAAGTTGCAAATGCAATAGTAGCAGGTTCGGAGACAGCTTTAATAAATTGTCTGACAGGAATTTTGAAAATCAATGCAACAGGAAGAAGTACAAAAGTCAAAAAGACGATAAAGCGCTACATAAAGCGTCGCAAGTAATTTGAAAAGGTTATAAAGAATATCAAGTCCCATGTGTCCTATTGTATAAGCAATTGCAGCAAATACGGCAACCGGGGCATAGTACATCACAATATTCGTAAACTTAAACATTACTTCAGAAAGACTCTCGCTGAACCTGACCATAGGGGTTCGGTACTTTTCTTTCACAATTGCGACGGCAATTCCAAAAATAATACTGAAGATGACAATCTGAAGGATCTGGCCTTCGAAAATTGCCTTTGCGATATTTTCAGGAAATATATGAAGGATGAAATCGCTGAATGACTGAGCTTTTATTGCTGATATCGGAGGTACATCAGGATTGGGAGGCAATACAACACCAACACCGGCTTTACCTATGTTTATTGCAAGTAATCCAATAAATAATGCAAGAGTAGAAACTATCTCAAAATAGAGAAGTGATTTCCATCCCATTCGCCCTATCTGCTTAATATTTGCGTGACCGGCAATTCCAACTACAAGAGTTGAAAAAAGAAGCGGGGCAATAATTGTTTTGATCATCCTGAGGAAGATATCACTGAAAACCTGCAGCTTCTTTGCTACCTCAGGAATATCGTATCCAAATTCTGCACCGGCAACCATAGCCACAAGGATCCATGTTGTCAGGGATTTCTTGCGGAAAGCATATACAAAAAGCAGAATAACAGTTATAAGCCTGAATATAAGCAAGATAACTGAAGAGACCCCAAGTATGTTATTGGCTTTTGCAACCAGTAGAAAAAGTGTAATGCTTATAACACTAAATAGCAGATAAGGGAAAAATTTCCATACTTTTTGCATTACAGAAACAGGTTATTTATATGCAGATTTCAAAAGAATCTGGGTCAACCGCAACTTCCTGAGCAACCGGAATGCTCATTAGTACCGCATCCTGAGCAGTCAGACTGGGCATTATCCCCGCATCCTGAACAGGAATGTGAAACTCCGGCTTGCTCTTGTTCGGTTGGTTCGCGCACTTCGATGATTTTTCCCGAAAAAAACAAATCGGTTCCGGCCATTGGATGATTGAAATCCATTCTCACATACGTTTCCGTAATCTCATTTATGATACCTGTCAAAGGATTTCCTTCAGAATCCGACATCGGCACCTCATTTCCCACCTTGCAGATATCTTCATTAATTTTTCCATCTGTCTTAAAAACGTCAAGAGGTACGTTGATGATCATATCTTCCCTTTTATCTCCATAAGCCAGCTCGGATGTGAGTCTGAAACTGAACGGGTCTCCGGCTTTTAAAAGACTAATATTTGACTCAAAGACCGGAAGCAGCATCCCTTTACCGTAAATAAATTTCAATGGACGGGCATCATCGAGTTTTTCTATTACTCTTCCTTCATCGTTATTCTCCCTTAGTTCATAAATTAATGAGACGAGTTTATTATTTTCGATTTTCATAAAAGTTTCAATTTTAAGGGTTCAAAGATAGCTTATTTTGCCACTCCGCAAACAAGGAGCAGTAAATTTCCTATTATTTACAATCACCAGATTAATAGTAGCTGCGGGAATAGTCAAAAGATGAAACTTACCCTTATTTCGGGTTTATTGTAAATATTATAATCTGACTCATTTAAAGGCCATAGAACCATGAAATCCATTGAGGATCTTCTTCCTATTTGCTGACTGATACCTCCACCGAATAGAACAGTGTTTACATAGAATCGTCCACGGGGGTTCTGCGGAGCTTTCCAGAAATTTGCCTTGAGGCTAAGCAATTCATCCTCAATATGTAGAAAAATACCGGTATGAGACCCCATTGGTATAAATGAACTCATATCCTGAATAACTACAAACTGAGCATATGTTTTGCCTCCATAAATTGAGGTTTCATTAACCAGGTTATAATAGTCTGATGATTTAAAGTATCTGTAAGTCGGACCAACTGCAACAGCCAGACGGGGCAACAACCAGTATCCTACAACAGGTGAGATCTGAATATCAGTTATCGATCCGAACATAAGGCCTAGATTTCCTCCATAGAATAATCTCTCTTTAAAAGCCGGCGCGTCGCTCTCTGATTTCTGATCATAGGGAAACTGATCCTCCTTTTTATCTTGCGTGAAAGCCGGGTATGAAAAAGCAAGAAGAAGTACGACGAGAATTGTTGTCCGGGAAGATGTATATGAAGGCATTTTATTTTTAAGAGCCATTTGAATTAATATTTTATGATGGAGGATACAAATAAACGTAAAAATTGCTTCCATTAATATATTATACTGCCAATCTTTTTTAAGCTGTCTAAATTCTATCTGGGGACCGGATTTATAATACCGGATTGATCACTTGCCGATCTTGTCAAATGAGGCGACCAAACCCTTGATCAATGAGGAGCTGAAGCCATTATGTTCCATTTCGTTTAAACCGACGATAGTACATCCCTTTGGCGTGGTGACTTTATCGATTTCGTATTCAGGATGCTGGTGACCTTCAATCAGAAGCTCAGCAGCCCCTTTAACTGTCTGGTTTACAATTGCGCTCGCAGTGGATGCATCAAATCCTATCTGAATGCCTCCCTGTATCATTGCCCGTATAAATCTCAGAACATACGCAATTCCACAAGCGCCCAATATAGTTGCAGATTCCATCAGATCTTCATCAATTATCATTGTTGTTCCCACCATATCAAAAAGATTTTTTACCAGTATAAGTTGCTCATTTTTAGCTCCATCTCCACAAATGCATGTGACTGATTTACCAACTTTTGCAGAAATATTAGGCATTGCCCTGAAGACCGGGATTTTTGTTCCAATGACTTCCTTAATCCTGCTTATCGTTATCCCTGTTGTTACCGAAATGAGCAGATGACGATCGGGGTCGAGATGATCTTTTAGTTCTTCAAGGACACTGGTAAGGTTATAAGGTTTTACAGCGATTATTATCAATTCGGAATTTCTCACAGCATCAATATTATCGATGGTCAGTAACACTCCTGATTGTCTAAGATATTCAAGCTCATCAATATTCCGACGTGTTGCAATTATGTTATTTGCAGCAACAGATTCCTGTTTTAATAATCCCTGCAACATTGAAACCCCGATATTTCCGCAACCCAGAATTGCTATTTTTTTGTTCATCATAATAAAATTATTTTAATCCCTGTTAAATAATTTCAGATTAAAAGTAAATGTTCCTGTTTAACTCTGAATTATCGCAAATATAAGATTATTAGTTAATAACATGACAATAAAACTCTTGTTCAATTGATCTTATATAATACAATTCGGCGATAATTTTCTTAATTATTTTATTGAAAAAGCCCTTTATGTACCTTCGGTTATTCCTTTGTGTACCTTTGGAGTAAAACAGATCTTTTACCACAGTATCAAGTATTAATATCTAAAAAATATAAATATTATCATGAACATAATTGTAAACGGGGGTACCCGAGGTATTGGTAAGGAAGTTGTAACATTTCTTGCGCATGATGCTAATAATCAAATTATTGTCACAGGAAGGAGCGAAAAATCATTAGCTGATCTTTCGGGAAGTTTAATAATGTCAGATCTTTCACTCTTGATATGTCCAAGTTTGAAAGTCAAAGTGAAAAGTTCATTGAATATGTCTCTTCCCGCTTTACAAAAACAGAAGTACTTATTAATATAGCAGGAACCCTCATTAACAAGGATTTTCTCAATATATCTCCGGCAGAAGGCAGAATTATAATGGAAACAAATTTCTTCGGACCGGCTGCGTTAATTAAAGCTTTGAAACCATTTATGGCTGTTGATTCACACATTGTAAACATATCAAGCATGGGTGGCTTCCAGGGAAGTGTAAAATACAGGGGACTGTCGTATTACAGCGCCTCCAAAGCAGCCCTGGCATGTCTTACAGAGTGTTTGGCCAATGAGTTCACAGAATACAGGATAAGTGTAAATTGTCTGGCTTTAGGCTCAGTGCAGACTGAAATGCTTGATGAAGCATTTCCGGGTTATAAAGCCCCTGTAGAAGCAAAAGATATGGCTGAATTTATATCCGGATTTGCGCTAAAAGGACATAAGTTTTTTAACGGGAAGATATTGCCGGTGGCTATCGGCAATCCGTAGGTGATTTAGGATGGTATCTCATTCCGGGCTAAAGCCCGGTTTTTTGGGCATCGCTCCACCACGGGCTGAAGGTTGCAGGATGATCAAATATCCCAGGCTTTTGACTGTGGTTACAGGATGATCTTACCCCACAGACACTGGATTTTACAGGTAATCTTACTCTCTGTCTTATGGCATATCCCGTTAACCACGGGCTTCAGCCCGTGGTTAACGGGGAACCCCAAAAAATGACTTCGATCCGGACTTTAGTTGTAAAGCTTATAGCGAAGTCTGAAGACTTCGCTTAGCTTGGGATTTATAGTGCAAAATTATTCGTAAGTCTTTATCTCAATCTTCCCATCCAAAGCCAGTAATCCATTATAAGCCAGTGCTTTAAGCTCGTCTTCGCCCGGATAGACAACCACATCAGCGATAAAGCTGACCATTGCTTTGATACTCTTAATATTTGCTTCCTGGAACGCCATGCCGCCTGTGAGGATTATAGCATCAACTTCACCATCCAGAACAGCAGCCATCGCTCCTATTTCCTTACCGATCTGGTATGAGGCAGCCTCTCTTATCATTAGGGCTTTTTCATCTCCATTTTCTGCGTTTTTGCAAACTTCAACAAAATTATTCGTCCCAAGATATGCAACCATCCCTCCTTTGCCGGTAAGCATTAATTTAATCTGGTCGTGAGTAAAACGTCCGCTGAAACATAGATCAGCCAGCTGGCCCGAGGGTAATCCTCCTGATCGTTCGGGCGAAAATGGCCCATCACCGTTCAACGCATTATTAACATCAATCACTTTCCCTTTTTTATGTGCCCCCACACTTATTCCCCCGCCCATATGAGCCACAATAAGATTCAAATCTTCATATTTTCTGTTTATTGAAGCTGCATAAAGACGTGATACTGCCTTCTGATTCAAAGCGTGAAAAATAGATTTTCTCTCTATCTCAGGATTTCCCGATATCCTTGCAACAGGCTGCAGCTCATCTACTACAACGGGATCAACAATAAATGCTTCGGCACAACAAAGCGACGATGCGATATCTTCTGCTATCAATCCGCCTAAATTGCTTGCATGCTGACCCAAATAACCGGTAGTCAGATCATTCTTCATTCTCTGATTAACTCTATAGATGCCTGACTCAATTGGTTTTATAAGACCGCCCCTGCCAACTACTGCCGAAATTTTTTCCTGATCAATCTTCCTCTCTGCCAATTCATTCATTATCATGTCTTTCCTGAAATGAAACTGATCGGTAATGCTTTTAAATTCTTTCAAGTCCTCAGCAGAATGCCTGAGAGTTTTCTCAAAAACCAATTCATCCTCCTCAAACAATGAAAATTTTGTTGAAGTTGAACCAGGATTTATTGCCAGGATTAATCGTTTTTTCATAACTCGGGTCGTTTCCTTCTGTTCAGATATTTCAATTAACCATCAAACATGAAAGTACGATGCAAAAATATTTTGATGTTTCGCTCTCGCTCCTCGACATAACAACAACCGGTTTCTCGGTCCCCATTATCAAGCCGGCTAATTCTCCTTTGGCAAAGAGCATCAATCCCTTATAAAATGGATTACCTGACTCCAAAGACGGGAAGAGCAAAATATCAGCTTCTCCATTCACAGGAGTTTTGACGCCCTTGATCTCAACACTTTTTTTATCGCAGGCGAGAAATATGTCCAGCGGGCCGTCCATTATGCAATTTCCCATTTCGCCTAGCTCAGCCATCTTGCACATTTCCAGATAATCAGAAGTGTAATGAAAATGGTGGCTGGGCTTTTCAGAAGCACCGATAAGGGCAATTTTTGGTCTGTCAATACCAAATTTACTGACCATACCTGTTGCATAACGGGCCATTGCTACTTTCTGGCTAAGATCAGGAAAAGGTATTACCGCCGGGTCAGTAATGAATAAAAGCTTTTCATACTCAGGCAATTCCAAAGCGCAAACATAGCTCAGTACAGCACCCGGTATCATTAGTCCTTTATCCTTATCCATTACAGCTTTGAGAAATTTATCGGTTCCGACCAGACCTTTCATAGCTATATCGGCCTCTCCTTTTTTTACCATTCTGACTGCTTCAGATGATGCAAGAATCTCATCTTCCGATTCAACAATTGTAAAATTGTTTTCATCTACCGATAGATGCTTACATGCTTTTCTGATTTCCGAAGGATTACCGATAAGAATGGCTTCTATTAAGCCGTTATTAACCGCTTTATTGAGCGCACCAATGCTGTTCATATCCTGAGCCCATGCAACAGCTACCCGGTACTTCTTCTTAAGTGTAAGTACCACTTCTTCCATCTGTTTCAGGGTGCGGATCATAGAGCTAAACTATCTGCTGGCAGCTGCGGCTAAAAGAATGCTGTCGAATTTCGCCTGTTCTGAATCTGACCTTGAGGTCAGTACGATTGGCACCATCGCGCCAAGAATTATAGATGCAACTTTTGCCTTGGCAAAGAAAACCAGAGATTTATACAAGACGTTACCCACCTCAATATCAGGCATTAACAGCAAATCGGTATCCCCGGCCACTTCACTTTTTATTCCTTTAAGTTGAGCACTCTCGAGGCTGACAGCATTGTCAAAAGCAAGAGGTCCGTCAATAATACAGTTCTTTATCTGGTCGCGCTGATTCATTTTCGAAAGTAAGGCAGCATCGAGAGTAGCCTGCATATTCTCATTGACCATTTCAACAGCGCCAAGCACAGCAACTTTGGGCATTTTATAACCAAGCTTATTCAGACATGCAACTGAATTATTTACTATTGCTATTTTATCCTGAAGCGATGGGGCAATATTCATTGCAACATCTGTGACAGCTATGACTTTCTGATATGTTTCGACTTCAAACAAGGCAAAATGTGAAAGTAGATTTCCTGTTCTGAGCCCCCATTCCTTATTGAGAACGCATCTGAGCAAGGTGGCCGATCCGATCTTTCCCTTCATGAGTATACTGGCCTCATGGTTATGGACCATCCTAACCGCGATTTCAACAGACTTCTCAGTATCAGGTTCATTAACAATTCTGATGCCGGTAATATCATAATTATTCGAATCACAAATTTTATGAATTCCAGCTTCGTCACCTACAAGGACGGGATCAATAATACCTTCTTTCCAGGCTTTTATGACTGCTCCCAATGAATGCTGATCATCGGCGGCGGCCAGGGCGAGCTTTTTCCCGATACCTCCTTCGAGGAGTCGCCTTAGGTCATTCATGTTTTTTAAAACCATTGCTTCAATTCTTTATTGTGATTCAGACATTACGTTTATCTACAATTTCCTTTGTTTCGGATGCGATCACAAATTCCTCGTTTGTCGGAATGACCATTACAGTTACACGTGAATTTGCTTTGCTGATAATGAGTTCTTTGCTGCGGACACCTGCATTTATTGATTTATCAAATTCCAGTCCCATATACTCCAGATCTTTGCATATGTTTTCCCTGGTTTCAGATGCGTTCTCTCCAATACCTCCCGTAAAAATCAGCAGATCCAGGCCACCCATTGCAGCTGCGTATGATCCGATATATTTTTTAACACGATATTCGTACATTTTAAGAGCCAGAACAGCTCTTTCATCGCCTTCTTCAGCTGCAGATTCTACTTCTCTCATATCCGAAGATATTCCGGAAATGCCCAAGACACCACTATGTTTGTTAAGCAAGGTATTTAAAGAAGCATAATCTATCTCTTCTTTTTCCATAATCAGTGTGAGCGCACCCGCATCAACATCGCCCGATCTGGTTCCCATAATCAAACCTTCAACCGGTGTCAATCCCATCGAAGTGTCCAAAGATTTGCCATCTTTTATTGCAGTAATAGAAGCACCGTTTCCAAGATGACATGTTATAATCTTCAATGAATCATACTCTTTGTTCAGTACTTCACATGCCCTTTTCGAAACATAGCTGTGACTCGTACCGTGGAAACCGTAGCGTCTTATTCCGTATTTTTTGTAAAGAGAATAAGGAAGAGCGTACATAAATGAGTAATCAGGCATTGTCTGGTGAAAGGAGGTGTCAAATACACCAACCTGGGGCACATCAGGCAATACCGTCTTCATTGCATAAATTCCTTTTAAATTTGCCGGATTATGAAGCGGAGCCAGATCAGAGCAATCTTCTACTCCCTTAATCGTTTCATCATCAAGGTAGCAGCTCCCCTGGAATCGTTCACCTCCATGTACAAGGCGATGACCGACAGCATTTATTTCATTAAGACTTTTTATGACACCTCTTTTTTTGCTGATCATCATACCAAGCAAGTACTCAATACCAGTCTGATGATCGAGGATTTCTCCCTCAAGTTTAACTTTATCGCCATCAAATCTTTCATTTTTCAAAAATGATCCTTTTAACCCGATTTTTTCAACAATCCCTTTCGCCAGAACAGCACCGGAAACCATGTCGAAGAGCTGATATTTAATAGATGAGCTACCGCAATTAAGAACTAATATTTTCATTATCGAAAAGTTTATTTGTAAAGTAATTTTGAGAATGGCTAATACTCTTCTACAGAGGCGTTTTTGTTGATTTTCATTCCATCCTTATTATATTCATAGAAACCCCTGCCTGTACGCCTTCCCCACTGATTAGCCCTTACAAGCTTCTTTAAAAGAGGCGACGATTTATACTTCAGGTCACCGAATTCATCATAAAGATTTTCACACCATCTCAGAATTTTATCAAGTCCGATCTTATCAGCCATTTCAAAAGGTCCAAGCGGAAGCCCGAAACCGACTTTCATTGTGAGGTCGATATCTTCCATTGATCCTACTCCCTCCATGAGAATTTCGCAGGCTTCATTAATAAAAGGAACTATCAGTCGCGTACTGATTATACCTGGTGATTCTTTTGCCGGGACGACTTTTTTCCCGATCAGATTGGCAAATTTCATCGAATTATCATATGCCTCCTGTGATGTATACAATCCTTTCACAATTTCCACAACCCTGGCATCTGCCTCAGGTGTGAGAAAGTGAAAGCTCAGGCAACGGTCCTTATATGTAAGATCTGCAGTAAGTTCTGTGATTACGTGTGTCGACGAATTTGTGGCAATTATCGTATTTCTGTCGACATTCATTTCAATCTTCTTCAATATTTCAGACCTCTCATCATGAGTCTTATCCCTGCTTGAAGATTTTATAGCCTCAATTACGATATCGCATCCATTAAAGCTTGAATAATCGGTAGTTCCTTTTATTCGAGACAGGATTCCGAGTTTTTCAGAATTTGTCATACCCCATCTTTCGATCATCCGATCAAGTTCCTTTGCCATATCGGTAAAAGCCTGATCTATCTTTTCCTGTGTCAGGTCAAGCAACACTACATCCAAACCTTTGGAACTAACCATCCTGGCTATATTCTGACCTACAGAACCTGCGCCGATGATCCCGACCCTCGAGAACAAGGTTTTTGGCTTATTATCCTTTGATAATCCATAATCCTCCAACCGTTCAATATTTTCTGCCATTTTAGACTAATTGTATAATGTGAGATTAAACCTTATTTTTTTAAACCGGCTGCCTGATTTGAAGTAATTGCAATCATACTTACAATATCACTTACGGAACAGCCCCTCGACAAATCATTTATCGGGGCTGCCATCCCCTGGAGGATCGGTCCGATCGCTTCGGCATGCGCAAGTCGCTGAACGAGTTTGTAAGCAATATTTCCTGAGTTCAGATCGGGAAAAATCAGAACATTTGCTTTACCGGCAATCTGACTTCCGGGAGCTTTGCTTCTGCCAATAGCCTCAATAAGAGCTGCATCTGCCTGCATTTCTCCGTCAATCTTAAGATCAGGCGCCATCTCTTTTGCTATTCTTGTTGCATTAATCACTTTGTCTACCATCTCATTTTTAGCGCTTCCTTTTGTGGAAAAGCTTAGCATCGCTATCCTTGGTTCAAAACCGGCAATAGCTCTTGCCGTATGTGCAGAGGCAACAGCAATCTCAGCAAGCTCTTTTTCGTTCGGATTGGGATGGACAGCGCCATCAGCAAATATTATCACACCATCTTCACCAAAATTCTTTTCTGGCAGGATCATAATAAACGCTCCGGAAACTACTGAAATCCCCGGGGCTGTTTTAACATAATGAAAAGCCGGACGCAAAACATCGCCGGTGGCATGATCAGCTCCTGAAACTTCACCATCGGCATCGCCGTTCTTAATCATCAGAACGCCAAGGTAAAGCGGGTCTTCTATAAGTTTCGCAGCTTCTTCCCTGGTCATTCCTTTACTCTTTCTGATTTCAACCATCATATCGATATAATGATCTTTCTTCTCGTGAGATTTGGGATTGATGATTGTTGCTTTTGAAATGTTTTTTAATCCAAGTTTTGCAGAATGTGAATTTATTTCCGCCGGATCTCCTATGAGTATTATCCGTGCCAATTCTTCCTGAATAGCAATATCGGCTGCTTTAATTGTTCTTTCTTCATACCCTTCCGGAAGCACAATCCGCATATTGTGTTTTCTGGCATTTTGCTTGATGCGATCTAATAATTCCATTGTGTATCAGTATATTAAAAAGTTCGAAATTTTTTTATAAATGTACGAAAAAAAAGTTCTATTAACCAATTTTGAATGGCATGATTAAAATCAGTAAAATGGCCTTTTAGAAAAATTCAATCATTTTCCTAATTTAGCAGATTCATAACAGACTTTACCGGATGAACACATTTTATTCTAAACTTGATGAACTTAGTCGGAACCTTGAAGGCGATATTAAGTACGACAAAGTCACAACTACTATTTATTCAACCGATGCTTCTGTATACAAGGAGGAGCCGGCCGCAGTGGCCTGGCCAAAAGCATCTTCTGACATCAAAAAAATCCTGCAATTTGCTTCAGAAAACAACACTCATGTAACTATCAGAGCAGGAGGCACTTCTCTGGCAGGTCAGGTCGTCAGTTCAGGAATTATAGTTGATATCTCAAGATATATGAACAGAATACTTGAAGTGAACAAAGAGGAGAAGTGGGCACGGGTTGAACCTGGTGTTGTACTCGATGAGCTGAATCTCGAATTAAAAAAATCCGGCTTGTTTTTCGGGCCTGAAACATCTACCTCAAATCGCTGTAATATCGGAGGCATGGTTGGAAATAATGCATGTGGTTCACATTCTGTTATTTACGGATCGACAAGAGACCATACTATTGAGATAACGACCCTGCTGAGCGATGGAAGCGAAGCAGTTTTTGGTCCTGTCACCAGGGATGAGTTCAATAAAAAATGCAAACTTGAGAATCTTGAAGGTTCGATATACAGGAATATTAAAAACATACTTGAGAATAAGATAAACCAGGAAAAGATAACGGAAGGATTTCCCGACCCAAATGTTCACAGAAGAAATACTGGATATGCAATAGACCTTCTTCTTGATTCGGAAATATTTGATGATAAATCAGGGTCAGAATTTAACTTCAGCAAATTACTTACCGGCTCCGAAGGAACCCTGGCTGTTACTACCGAAGTCAAGTTAAATCTGGTTCCATTACCACCTGCAAATAAAGCACTTGTATGTGTTCATCTAAACAAAAGAAATGAGGCATATAAAGCTAATCTTATTGCTTTGAAATTTAAGCCTTCAGCAGTTGAAATGATGGATTACAAGATCCTCGAACTGACTGAAGATAACGCCAGCCAGAGGAACAACAGGTTCTTCCTTGAAGGAAAACCAGGGGCGATTCTTATCGTTGAGTTTGTCAGAGACAATCCCCAGGACATTGACTCAACAGCCTCAGAAATGATTGAGGCATTGAAAATCGCTGGTTATGGATATTCATATCCTATCGTAAGAGGAAAGGATATTTCGAAGGTGTGGGATCTCCGAAAAGCTGGACTGGGAATTCTGGCTAATATGAAAGGGGACCCAAAACCTGTCACATTAATTGAGGACACTGCAATAAGCGTTGATCGTCTGCCCGATTATATGGATGAAATAGAAATAATTCTTGCAAAATATGGCAAAAGCTCTGTATATCATGCACATATAGGTTCGGGTGAACTTCATATCAGACCTATTCTTAATCTTAAAGATACCGGAGATGTAAAGCTTTTCAGGTCAATAGGTCTTGATACAGCCAATCTTGTAAAGAAATTCAGAGGATCGCTAAGCGGTGAACATGGCGACGGGAGACTGCGTGGTGAATTTATTCCCCTGATTATAGGTCAACACAATTACGACCTGCTGAAACAGGTAAAGGAATGCTGGGATCCAAATAGTATTTTAAATCCGGGAAAAATTACGGACACTCCTCCAATGGATACATGTCTGAGATACATTCCAGGCAAACCTACCCGTGACATTAAAACAATCTATGATTTTTCATCCAGCGATGGGATAATACGAGCCGCTGAAAGATGTAATGGCACAGCCGATTGCAGGAAATCAGCAATAATAGGCGGAACAATGTGTCCTAGTTTTATGGCAACAATGGATGAGTATAAGAACACACGTGCAAGGGCGAATGTGATACGTGAATATCTCAATAAGGACGATCCCTGGGACCACAAAGAGATTTACGATATACTCGATTTGTGTCTGGGTTGCAAAGGTTGTAAAGCGGAATGTCCTTCAAGTGTTGATATAGCAAAGCTCAAATCAGAATATCTGCAACACTGGTATGACAAACACGGTATTCCACTGAGAACCAGACTTATTGCATATATATCCGTTATAAATAAACTCGGCTCCTACGCTCCGGCAGTTTTTAACTTTTTTGTAAAAAATAATTTTACTTCAGGGATTGTTAAAAGAATAACAGGCTTCGCTTCAGCGCGTTCTATCCCTTCTCTTTATAAAATTACTCTCAGGAGGTGGGCAAAGAAAAACCTGGGAAAACTCAATCCTGCAAATCCAACCTCGTCGGTGTGTTTGTTTATTGACGAATTCAGCGATTTTAACGACACTGAGGCAGGTATTGATACGATAAGGTTACTTACTGCCCTGAACTACAAAGTGGTCACAAAACGCCACAAAGTAAGCACAAGGACATTCCTGTCAAAAGGGCTCGTAAGAACTGCGCAGAAAATTATTAAAAAGAACATTGAATTATTATCAGATATAAGTCCCGACCTGCCTCTGTTAGGTATTGAACCATCTGCTATTCTTGGTTTCAGAGACGAATATCCGGAGTTGGCGGGCGATGAACTTAAGGCAGCAGCAAAAGTAATTGCCTCAAATAGTTACATGATAGATGAATTCATAACCAAAGAATACAAGGCTGGCAAAATTGACAGGAGTTTATTTGTTGAAGAAAAAGTCGATATCCTTTTGCATGGCCATTGCCAGCAGAAAGCTGTTGCTTCAACTGCAAGCACTCTTGAGATGCTTTCCATCCCTGTTAATTATTCTGTTAAGGAAATTCCATCAGGTTGCTGTGGTATGGCAGGTTCTTTCGGATATGAAAAAGAACATTTTGAGTTGTCCAACCAGGTTGGAGAACTGGTTCTGTTTCCCGAAGTCAGAAAATCCGGCAATGATACCATTATATCTGCACCGGGAACCAGCTGCAGGCATCACATTAAGGATGGTACGGGGAGAATTGCATTACATCCCGCGGTAGTTTTGTATAGGGCTCTTAAAAAATAATTTTTTTTACCACGGAGTAACACGGAGTTGATTTCTGTTTCTCCCATTCTCCCTTTCTCCCATTCTCCCTTTCTCCCATTACCCGTTTATATTCTCCATTGTTCTTAGCAGAGTTGCAGCCCAGAAGTAAATATTATTCCTCACAATTTCAAGGCGCATCTGTCTCATTCTTTGAGTCTGTTCCTCTTTTGTCATCTCAAGTGCCAGTTTAATTGCATCTGCTGATTTTTCTATGTCATAAGGGTTTATGATTATTGCTCCCTGCAACTCTTGCGAGGCTCCGGCAAAACGGCTGAGGATAAGAGAACCATCGTTCTCATGGCGGGTGGCGACAAATTCCTTCGCTACCAGATTCATCCCATCGTGAAGCGAAGTGACCATGCAAAAATCAGCTGAAGTATAAAAAGGAAGTATTTCTTCATGACTATGATGTCTTTTCAAAAGCAGTATTGCTTTCCAGTTTTTCGTCCTGAACCGTAGATTAATCCGTTCCGCTTCTTTCTCCACTTGACTTACCGTATCAGAATAGGTTTTAATCTTGGTCCTGCTTGGTGCACCTATCTGAACAAATGTGAATTTGCCAACAAATGACGGATTCTTTTCCAGGAACCTCTCTATGGCCAGAAATTTCTCGTTGATGCCTTTTGTATAATCAATCCTGTCGACTCCTATGCCAATACAATTTGCAGTCAGACCATAATTTCCGAGTAACTTGGAAGCCTTAACTTTTTGAATGTCAACATCATAATCTTTTAATGTGAATGCAATGCTGATTGGAAATGGTTTTACAAATGTTGTCCTGCCTGCTTTCTTCACCGAAAAATTCTCCCATAATACTCTTGCTTCTATCGCATTATTTACCGTTTCAAGAAAATGGTTGCAATGATACTGAGTATGGAATCCGATAAGATCCGCCCCAAGCATTCCCTGGAGTATCTCACGCTGCCATGGACAGATACCGAATGATTCAGGGTTTGGCCATGGAATGTGCCAGAATATCGCAACTTTGGCTTTTGGCTTTTTCATTTTTATCAATTCCGGAACCAAAGCAAAATGGAAATCCTGGATTAAGATGAATGGTTCTTCTTCATTTTTTGATTCCTCAAGAACAGCATTTGCAAAGTCCTCATTCACCTTTTTGTAATAGATCCAGTCATCATTTCTGAATATAGGACGTGTGTGAGCAATATGGCAAAGTGGCCATAAGCCTTCATTTGCGAATCCATAGTAATAATGATCTTCTTCTTCTTTTGTCAGCCATAATCTTCTTAAAGTATATTTGGGATCTTCTGGTGGAACCTCTATTCTACCGTTTTTATCGGCGGTTTCCTTGTCTGCATCCCCGGTTCCCGAAGCGATCCATAATCCGTTGCTGGCTTTTAAAATTGGTTCCATGGCGGTTATAAGACCGCTGGCAGGTATGATGCACTGAATATCCTTTCCGTTGTGTATATGCATGTATGGCTCACGGTTTGAAACCACTATCATTTTTTTCTTTCTCAAAATGTTTTCGATCTCCACCTTCAATCGTTCAGGCGTCCAGATGGCCTCGGCGCTTGATCTCAGTCTCGCCTCTTCTTCGGCTGTTGCTTTGGCCTCATTCATAATTTTTGCCATGTATTCGATCTCTTTGTGCAAAGGATCGAGTATATCAAGATGAGGTTCGGGCGACAGTCCTACTTTTCCTGTACGCATGGCTTTTGCCCAGTCAACAATTTTCTTTATCTGTCTGAAGATACCCCACCGTAGCAATATCAAAGTACCAAGTGATACAAGAAATGCCTGAATAAACCATCCTATGAAGCTTCCAAATAAAATTGAACCTGTGATTTTCTTAATATACCCGGCATCAGCATAAAAAATTACAGCATTTTGTTGCCTGTCAGGTAATTTTATTGGTATTACATATTGATATACTTTATTCCCGTTGTACTTGAAGAAAATCCCTGATGCCGTATCAGATTTTAGTGATCTGACGATAAAGTTTTTTGAATTCCTGATTAACCCTTGTGCTGAATTATTGCTCAGTACTGTGTCTCTGTCAAGGTAAAGAGCTAATCCAAGAAGATTATATTGCCTTATTATACTATCTGCAAAACGTTCAACACTTGGTTGCTTGGGGTGTTTGAATAAAAATCTATTATTTTGAACGATTGCATTGGATACCATTGATGTTCGGGTTTTTAGCTCTCCTATCAGCTTATTCTTTTCCATTGAGCTCTGATAAAACGCAAATCCAAAAGCAACCAGAATGACAGCCAGCACAATTGAAAGTATGGATGAAAGCGATAATCTCATACCACCAGTAGTTTTAAGAGCGTAATTACTTCATTAATGCTGTTAAACTTAAATTTTGCGTAGGTAGATCCCTCGCCTACTTTTATGGTAAATGCATATGTGTAGTGAAGCAGATATTCAAACATTTCTTCATCCGTTGCATCATCTCCGATTGATAAGACAAAATCATATTTTTTTTGCTCAACCAGTCTTTGTACGGCGCTCCCTTTTCCGGAATCGTTTGTAAGTATCTCCACAATCTTTTTTCCGTCGAGGATTCTGATATTGTACGATTGTGATACACTTTTTAAAAGTTTTATTAATTCTCTTGAACTTTCCAAGGCAAGATTCTCATCGGAGCTTCTGTAATGCCATGAAACAGAGAAGGTCTTTTCTTCGATGTAGGAACCTGGACATTTCTTTGAGAATCTGTCTAAAATGCGGATTATTGGTTCTTTCCATGAGAAATTGTCAATCAATTGATTTCTCCATAATCCATCTTCTTTAATCATTGCCCCATGTTCGGCAATAATATCAATTGGTATATTTTTCAACATTTCGTCAATGTCTTCATGTGCCCGTCCGGTGATTATGAAAGTTTTAGTTCTCTGGACATCATTAAGATTATACAAAATGTCAAAAATATGAGGTGGAAGACTTGCCGCCTGGGGAATTGTTGCATAATTAACAAGTGTTCCATCATAATCGAGCAAAACAAGTCTGTTTTTTGCATTTAAATATTTTTCTTTTATGACACCTACAATATTGTTATCCATGGAAAAAACATTTAGGAAGACTTGCGAGGGAGGGCTTTCACATTGACAAAGATTCAGAGAGATAAACAAATCTTTTATATAATTGTTTTGAATGGATACCTCGTATTGTGAAACCTCCAAAAGCATATGGCATCGATAAAGATTTGTCATGAATAATCTGAATTATGGAGTAATCGGCAATTGCCGCAGTGCAGCGCTTATTTCCGATAAAGGAAGTATTGACTGGTGTTGTCTGCCTGACTTTGATTCTCCCTCAATATTTCGCAAAACTGATTGATAATGAAATTGGAGGATTTTTTAGTGTCGAGGTCAGTGAGGAATACAAAATTTCTCAAAAATACATTTACGGTACCAATGTTCTCTGCACAGAATACCGGTCAGTTAAAGGCACTTTTGAAGTAATTGATTTTATGCCCAGGTATAAGTTAACACAGAAAGATTATTTTGCCCCGGCTGAAATTTACAGATACATTAAGCACATCGAAGGTACACCGACTTTCAGAGTGGTATACAAACCGGCTTTCAATTATGCAAGGGAGGAAGTATCGAACGTAGCTGAAGAAAACTATATAAAAACTTACTCAAAGGATAAACCTACCGACTGTATATATCTCTATTCGAGCCTTAAAAGTGAAGATATCCTGAATTCAAATGAAATTACAATTAACTTCCACCAGTTTCTTATGCTCTCATATAATCAGAAGCTTATTGAAATTGATATAAAAAGGGTTTATGTTGAATTCCAGCGTACAAAAGTATACTGGTTAAACTGGACCAACCGTTCAAGAAGATATGAAAAATATAGTCCGAGGAGATCGTACAGGAGTTTGCTTGTCCTGAAAATAATGTCGTATCAGGCAACAGGAGCCGTATTGGCCGCTCTTACAACGAGCATACCGGAAACAATAGGACATGTGAGGAACTGGGATTATCGTTTTTGCTGGCTGCGCGATGCTTCGATGTCTATCGATACACTTCTCAGCATGGGACATTACAATTCCGCATCGCGTTTTCTTTCTTATCTTAAAGGAATACTGAAATCAAAGAATGATTCTTTTCAGGTTATGTATGGCATTAGAGGAGAGCGCGATCTGACTGAGATTGATCTTCCCCACCTGGCAGGTTATGAAAACTCTAAACCAGTGAGGATCGGGAACGCAGCTTTTTACCAGAAACAGAATGATGTGTTTGGCTATCTCCTAAATGTCATCTATCAGTATTATGCATTTTTCCCTGGCACATTGGACGAAATTGAGGATATTTGGGAAATAGTGCGTAATATTTCATTATCTGTTTCGGTGCAGTGGGAAAAACCCGACAAGAGTATCTGGGAATTCCGGAATGAGGAGAAGCATTTTGTTTTCTCCAAAGTAATGAGCTGGGTGTCAATGGACAGAGCCGCAAAAATAGCTCAATTATTGAATCAGACGCGGTATGCCGAATTATGGAGAAGTATTGCAGACGATATCAAAAATGATGTATTGAAAAACGGTTGGAACGACGAACTTCAGACTTTCACACAGACATATAGCAATTCTGAACTTGATGCATCCCTGTTGCTTATGGCAGAATATGGATTTATAGCTTCCAGCGATATAAAATACCAAAAAACTGTGCTGGCGATAAAAAATTCACTTTTCTATAACGGTTTGGTCTACCGTTATATAAATCCTGATGATTTTGGCAGGCCGGTATCTTCTTTTACTATTTGCACTTTCTGGCTGATTCAGGCTCTGTTCAGAATTGGATTGCGCGATGAAGCCAAAAGCATTTTTGAAAACCTGTTAGCATGCGGGAATCATCTTGGACTGTACAGCGAAGATATTGATTTTTCAACAAAACGCCTACTTGGAAATTTTCCACAGGCCTATTCCCACCTCGCATTGATTAATACAGCTTCAATGTTTTCAGACCCTATTTTCGTTCCAAAATATATTAAACCTTAACGTTTTCAGGGTGCAATTGCTGCGGGAACTATATTGTGCACCGGTTTTGTAGTTATCAGGAATGCATAGATAGCCTTTACATCATCATCAGTGAGGTTTGAAAAATCCTCCCATGGCATAGGAGGTAAAAGAGTCCTTGCTCCTTCTATTCCTTTATATTTTCCCTTTTTCATTGCTCGGATAAAATTCTCTTCAGGCCAGTTGCCGATTCCTGTAGGGTCGGATGTAATATTCGCTCCGAAAGATACACCCCAGTCTCCAACATTTGCTGTAAAATCGAAATTGATCAGCGACCAACCCTTTTTCAATATATTTTTGTCGAATTCCGGAAGTTTCGCAGTGGCTGGATACCCTGAAAATATAAGAGTATCAATCACCTCAGGACCATTTGGACCGATTTTCTTTGGCGAATGACAGTCGCTGCAACCAATTGATGAGACCAGATAACTACCCCTCTTAATTAGTTCCTCTCTGGAAGTGACACTTTTTTCTGAGCCGGGAGTTTTAGGATTATTTTTACATCCGGATAATAAAACGAATGACATGAGTGTCAAAGTAATACACACGAACATGTTCTTTGTCTTCATAAAATTATAGTTTTATTTTATAGATGTTACCCACCATGAGTTACCGAAAGGATCCAATATTCCGCCGCTTCTTCCATAAGGCTGGTCAGCAACCTTTGTTATAGCTATGGCACCTGCTACCAGGGCTTTTTCATATCGTTCATCAGCATTATCGACATAGATAAACAATGCTGCAGGCATGGGTTTATAACTTTCTGTAGTATCCGCAAACATGATTGTACTGTCTCCGATCATAATTTCAGCATGCATGATTGTTTTAGGATCCCTCATTACCTTGTACGTTTCCTTTGCGCCGAAAACTTTTTCGGCAAATGAAATGAATTTCCCGGCATTTTCGAGTATCAGGTAGGGCATCACAGTATGATAATTGGCTGGTATCCTTGGATCGCGTGTCATAGCAGGTATTTTTGGAGTCAGTGAAGATGATTTAAGTCAGTAACAATCATCATATGCTGTTTGTTGATATTAAACAGCATGTTTATCGTCAATTATTGAATACAACGATTATATGGATATTGTAGGGACATTGAATTCAATGTCCCTACTACATTCCTACATGTATTTCTCAATCAATGCTTTTGTTTTTCTGATTCCCTCCTCTTCGGGTTGTGTATTTCCTTCAAATTCAACACCAATATATCCACTGAAACCAGAAGCTTTAACTATGTCCATCAGTCGTTTATAATCCATCTTTGGTTGTTCTCCATTGCTGTCAAAATCATATGTCTTGGCACTTACACCTTTTGCAAATGGCAGCATCTCCTTAACTCCTTTGTACCTGTCATAATAGTCTTTGCAATCACCCTGTGTGGTACCCCAATCTTCAGACAAACAAAAATTGCCAAAATCAGGAAGCGTTCCAACGTTTGAACGGTTAACCTGCTTCATTACTTCAGCTACCCATGCACCATTTGATGACTCATGACCATGATTCTCAGTTACTATATTGATATTCATTGTCTTTGCAAAATCTCCAAGACGACCCAGAGAATCAACCGAGGCGGTTTTTTTGGCATCTGGATTCCCGTCACCATGAAGGTTTACCCGAACAGTAAGACAGCCTAAGAATTTTGCAGCTTCAATCCATTTTTTATGATCTTCGACAGCTGCCAGCCTTACTTTATCATCCGGAAGAGCAAGCGGACCTTCATCATCAACCATCAAAAGATGATTAAATACTCCTGCATCTTTGCTCCTTTTCAGTAATTCAGTAAGATAAGCCTTATTTTTAGCAGCTTCCTTAAAATCCATTTTTGTACCTCCGAATAATCCATTCACATATTCAACTGCTGAAATATCATAATCCCTTCTTGCTATTAATGGAAAATCCAAATGATCAATTTTCCCGTCTCTGATGGCCCTGTGTAACGACCATTCAGCAAGTGAGATCTTAAGTTTCGATTTTTTTGGGGCAACAGGATTAAGTGAAGGAGCAAGTATAATCACACCTGCACCCATTAAGGTTTTTTTGAGAAAATTACGTCTGGTTTCCATTGGTTGCGATTTAAATGTTAATCTGATTATCTGATACAACCAAAATTACATTTTTTCCCCGGAGGCAACATATTCTTTTCTGATTTTCTTTTTGCCACCAAGACTTTACACCAAATGAAGTCGGGAGTCGGAAGACGGAAGTCGGAAGGCTTCTGGTTTTTGCCTTTGGACTTCGGACTTCGGACTTCTGGCTTCGGACTTAAACTATTTTTTCTCCTATCTGAATTTTCTCCCTGCTTTTAATCTCCTCATTGCCAATATATTTTAATCCTGCTTCCGACATAAGATTTTTAAATTCCAGGGAACTGTAAATTTTAACGTGTCCTGGTTCGAATAACTTAATAATCTTATCCACTACCTTTATGATCCAGGTATCAGCAGCAGGATCTAGAATATATACCTTACCTCCTCGTTTAAGAAGACGAAACATTTCCTTCATTGCTTTATCAGGATGCAGGTAATGATGGAATGAGTTTGTACATATGATTATTTCGAAAAAATCATCAGGAAGAGGAATTGATTCTGAGTTTGCCTTAATAAAATGGAAATCAGGGTACTCCTTAAAATTCTCTTTAGCCTTTTCGATCATCTTCTGCGATAAATCGACTCCGTAAAACGAACCTTTAAAATCGATTAGCCGTGCAGCCTGCCCGATTGCCCAGCCTGTACCGCAGCCGATATCCAGAAAATTCATTTTTTCCCTTATATCGAGAATAGATATCAGACTTAACTGTGCGCCTCTGAGGTAATCATATTTCCACCCTTTTCCATCAGCAGTTTCAGCCCACTTATTCCATTTGTTCTCGTTCAATTCAATATGTCTCGATTCATCCATATTACTCTCAGCCCTTAGAGTCTTCCGATTGCAACAAATGCAGCCAACATCAAAAGAACCATGTTGAAGGCCACTTCTTTATACTCTTTTTTCTTAAGATGTTCGGTAGTAAGAGCCAGTACCATAATGACACAAATACCTGTTGCGGATAGTGGAGTCAGAAATCTGACAATTCCTGTCAGCCATGGAAGAATTATACCGATACCACCAAGTAATTCAGAGACCCCTATGAATTTTACTGTTCCATAAGAGTAATCATTTACCCAGGGAAGTTGCTTAATTAATTTTTCTTTCGGTGTAGTTGTTTTTAAAACCCCTGCCATAATAAAAACGATTGCCAGAAACCCCTGAACAATCCAAAGCGCTGTATTCATGATATAATTTGGTGAGTTAGTAAATATTGTTGTTCCTGTTAAACCTTTTGAATAAATTATTTGACAATAATTTGTTTAACAAGCTTTGCTCCATTTGGTTCAGATATCAATATCTTATAATTTCCCGACGGATAAAGGTTCAGGGTCAATTTCTGTCCATTCAGATACACAATGGCATCTCCGCAAGTGCCGCCATTGCTCAGATCCGTTCCCCATGCTTCTATGTTTACGTCGTTATTATAATAACCAATGTTAAATGTTTTAAAATGCTGACATGTGTTCAATCCTACAATACCAAAGAAAAAAACATCAAAAGATTTTTCGGAAATAACGCTGTCGGGCGCATGGATACTATCAACTCTGATCAGGTAATCATTGGCGCCTGATGAGTCGAGTTTGCATGAAACTAATTTCACGCTGAGAATGACGACAAAGATCAATATGTATGATTTATACGTCATCTGAGTACCTCCAGAACTAAATAAAAACAAAACAATAAAAATAAAGTTCTGGAAGAAGTATGATAATTTTTCACCCGATTCAAGACAATAATATATCAGGAAAATCCTGTAACTGTGATTATTGCCGGGTGTCAGGGATATTAAAACAGAACAGAGATCCTTTGCCGGGTTCTGAAGAAAACCATATTTTACCTCCCAGTAATTCGATATATGCCCTGGCAATTGACAAACCAAGACCCGTACCGTCGTATCTTTGAGTGCTGCCGCTTTCTGCCTGATAAAATGAATTAAAAATGTTTTGCTGATGTTCCTTTCCAATTCCTATTCCTGTGTCAGAAACATAAAACTGGATTTTATCAAGCAAACAAAATCCGAATTCAACCTGACCTTCCTTTGTGAATTTAAGGGCATTGCTTATCAGGTTTTTCAGCGACTGGAAAAGCTTATAACCGTCAGTAAAAATAATAACGTCTCCTTCGTATATTTTGGGATTGTATTTCAAAATAATATTTTTTTCATCGGCTAATGACTTAAATCTGTCATACAGGCTTTGAAACATCTCATTGAGATTGACTTCTTTATAGGTCATACGGACGATCTTAGCTTCAATCTTTGATATTTCAACTATGTCGTCGACTATTTCAAGCAAATGGTCGGAGCTATGTGTAATAATATCCATATATTCCAATCTGTTCTCAGCAAGATTGGCTGATTCTCCAAGTAGTGTTGTAAATCCAACTATGGCATTTAACGGTGTTCTGATTTCATGTGACAGGTTATTTAAAAAAGCTGTTTTTAAACGGTCGCTTTCAGTTGCTTTATCCCTTGCTTTTTCAAGGTCGATGCACATCTGCTTCTGCTCGCTGATATTAAAGAAAATACCGCTCAACCCTATTACTTTTCCTGTCTTGTCATCAACTATTGGCACTGAGGTGTCCTTAATCCATTTCTTATCGCCGTTTGATGATTTTAATTGGATCTCTGCCCTGAAATTTTGTATCTGCCTGTTAATTATTCGCTTGCGTGCCTCAGGGAGATCGGCAGGTATGTCTTCATTGAGCGGGATTATCTTCTCAATCATATGAAGATAAAGCTTCTCAGTAAATTCAAAAGGACGGACCCCGAAAAGGCTTTTTACACCTTCTCCAATAGTCTTGTACCATCCTTCACCAATCTCACTGCCAAAAATCAGCTGATAAGGGATACCCCCAGAATTTTCAATTGTCTGAAAATAAATTTGCTCTGGAGTGACGCATTGTTCTTCTACCTGACAATGCAATAAATCGGGAGAAATTACAGGTCCCATAATTAATTTATTTTTATTTGACTTTCTGACTTTCACAGCGTCAATAAATAGATTACAGCTCAGTCAACCTCCATTTGCGAGATCAACAAAGCTTACATTATCAATCATTTACAACATTCTCTCTGTTTTTCACAGATCAAATCATAGGTTTAATAGGAATAGGTACATATTTGTTACCCTGGTTTCACATAATAATTATTTGGAATTTTGAAAAAATTAGTATATTTGAATTAATAATAGGAAATCTGGTCAAAAAACCTTTCTGTGAAAGAATATACTGATAATGAAATCATCGAATGTCTGAGGAACCGGCAGAGTTATGTTGTTCATTATCTCTCTGACAGGTATATGCCGATGATCAGGATGATGGTATATCAGACCGGAGGAACATTTGAAGATGCTCATGATATTTTTCAGGATGGACTGATAATCATGCTTGAAAAGCTGGATGATAAAAATTTTGCGCTAACCTGTAAGTTCAAGACATTCTTATATTGTGTATGCGAGCACCTTTGGAAAACGCTTCTTGAAAAAAGACAAGCAGCAAATAATTATTTTGCTCGACGACCTGAACCGGAGTCGGAAAAAGATTTTACTGAGTTAATGGATCATCAGATGTACGAGGAAATATTCCAGGAAGTATTTAAAACCCTTGATCCTATCAGCAAAAAGATACTTAAACTATACTGGCAGGAGAAATCTCCTCAGGAAATAGCGGATTTGCTTGGCTATACTTATGGTTATGTAAGGAAGAAGAAATGCGAAGCTCAAAGCGAACTGGTTGAAAAAGTAAAAAAACACCCGGCATTCATGCGGATCAGAAATAGTGAAATTGCAGCGAGGGAGGTGGTTCATTAAGGAAGGCGGAAGGCTGAAGGCTGAAGGCGGAAGAGAAAAAACGAAAAACGAACAACGAAAAATTAGAAACAAAAACTGTGGAGAAACGTATCCGATATATTAATAACGAGCCAGGTAGTTTTATCAATTCAAAAAATGGGTTTGAGGATGATCTCATGCCTGAAAGTGAAGATCAGAAGCTTTTTGAAACGATAAGTGACCACCTGAAAGGACAGCTCGACCTTGATGAAGTTCGCAGCGATATGGCTTTGCAAAGCACCAAAGATGCTGTGAAAGAGATGATCTCGGATTATAAGAGGAACAAATCAGGAAACATTGAAAACGAAAAATTCATCAGAGAAACTTTCTCAGGTCAAAAATCTGAAAATATTCTTTCGGATGAAATAGAATCCATCAAACAGGAGATAAATAATAACAAACTCAATGAAGTAACTGCAGACTGGGTAAAGGAATGGCATAAAAAGAAGCAGCAGGCAGGAATTAAGGATCCAAAATCGGAGGAGATAAGAAATTTTATCACGGATGCTATCAGTTCACCAGAGAAACAGCCAGTGAAAACACGGATTCGTGTCATAAGGTTCGCCTCATTCGCTGCTGCTGCGATGATCGGAGCCTTTCTTATTCTGAGGTCTGTTCTGCCATCTTCAAATCCCGATAAGCTTTTCAGCACTTATTATAAGCCATTTGATGCATTATCATCTGTAACAAGGTCGGTAAATATTGCCGAGTCGGATAAATATTCTGCAGCAATTGGAAATTATAAACTGGGAGATTATCAGAAAGCCGCTGCTGAATTTGCAGGTTTTATTCAGAAATACCCGTCATCAGTCCCGGCCCGCTTCTTTCTTGGTCTGTCGCAGCTTTCGCTTGAAAATTACGAACAGGCGCAGAACCTCTTTTCGGGAGTTGTTTCTGAACAGGGTGAATATAACAAAGAAGCCCGCTGGTATCTGGGTCTTACCTGCCTGAAAACAGGAAATACACTTGAAGCAAAGGAATGTTTTAAAATTCTTGCCGGTTCTGATGGCTATTACCGCGATCGCGCTGAGAAGGTTTTACGACGCCTGAAATAGCATAATACAATCGTCGCTGAAACAACCAGCGCTATTATCCCGAAAATCATTAATTTGTGTGATTGGCGTACAACAGGTGAATTATCGCCCAGTACTTCGTATGCAGCCCAGTAATAAGGATGTGTAAATTCGGGGGTGGCGTTTTTGAGATACTCCAGCTTTGCCATTCTCATGGCTTCATTTTTTGGCTCTCCCTTTGACAGATAATGATAATAATGAGTCATTACTGAAGCACTCGCATCATCATTTATATCCCACGCTGTTTTGATGACAGATGACGCGCCCGCCAGCGTAAAGCTTCTTGCCAGGCTCATTAATCCTTCACCAACATACAAAGTACCGGATCCTGAATTACATGCACTCAAAACGACCATCGGTGATGCAATCCTGGTAAGACTGATCTCATAATTATATAGTCTGCCATCTTTTTCTACCTTATTATGAGAATCGAACAGCAGATAAGAATATTTTGAGTTGGTGCTGTCGGACCTTGAATGCATAGCCAGATGAAGTATTACCGGTTTTTTCAGTGAGCTGATGAAATTTGCTTTCGTTGCATCTTTGCCTGCGAATTTTTCTCCTCTGAAACTTTTATAAATAGAGCTGATTTCTATCCCCGCTCCGAAAAGAGCAGAACCAGTATTAGCTCCGGCATTATCATACTCCGGTGAGAACGCAAAAACTTTTGCATTTGCATCCGGGTTGTTGATTTTATTGAATATCAGTGATGACGAATAACCGTATGAAAAAGTGTATTCCTTAATAAGATAATCAAGACCTTCATAATCGGTTTGACCATTTCCCGGTTTGTTCTTAATAAATGCATCGAAAGGCAGCCAGCCAATCTCTTCATCGGGTATGATAATCAGTTTATTACCTGTAATTTGTCCTTCAATTGGTTTTATCAGATTCAGATACATGTAACGGAGGGCCCCGGTATATGTAGAAAAATTTTCTTTTGAACCACTCACAAGAGACGGGTCGGAAGTTTTACGGATAATTTCCGCATTTTTCACAAACAATGAATCAAGCCATAATTCATTGAACTTAAGACCATTTGAAGAAATCAGAAAAACATAAAGCTTTCTTTTGCCCCCAGTGTATTGATTCGAAACAAGATAATCGACAATTGTTTCATTGTTTTTCAGCTGAGCCTGGATAAGTTTCAATGAATCTGGTTCTGTCTTCCTTATAAGCACGCCGGAACTGAGGAAAAACGGCATCGATTTTTCCGGAAACTTTTTCTTTTTCACGATTCATATCAAAAAGAGCATCTTTCCACAATGCAATTTTGCTGGTATCGGGAAGGATTTTACGGTTCTCTTCAAGGATCAGGTTACTGTATGCTGCGATTTCAGACGACAGGTTATTCTGCTTCTCGCGAAGGGAATCGGGGACAGCTGAGGAGTACAGCAGTTCATTACCTGCTATCTCGTTTCTGAGAATTGCTGCTTTTGCTTTCTGGGCAATAGAATACATTTTTTCGCCCATACCTGATTCATGCGTGAGCTGACATAAACTATAAGCCACACCGGTTGCAAAGAGATATGTTTCCTTCTCATTCTCAGCAAGGTAGATCCGGCTCTCCTCCGACATATAATTATTTCTTATCCTGTCGACAAGCCGTAGAGCCAGATCAACGGTTGCAAGACTTCCATTCAGGTATTTGAATTTTAAGGCAGGATCATTTTGCTCACCAGCTGATAATTCAAGAGCGTGGGCTTTACTTTTCAGATTATCGAGAAGCCGGATTTCAAATAATGAGGAATCGATCGAAGGATTAGAGAAAATATCAGTGTTGTTGAAGGATTTAACTACAGCTATGAGTGATTTCTGATAATAGTATAATGATGAATCATATTTATTCTGAATTAAATAATCATCACCGATATGTTTATAAGATAATGAAACAAGAGTGTGTTTATTCCCATAGTTTTTCAAGCATATATACAGTAGCTTTTTTATATGCATTCAAGAGCCTCATCTATTTTATTTTCAGATTGTAAGAAAAGACCATAATCAAAATAAGCTTCAGCCATTCTGTAATATCCATCACCATATTCTTTGTAAAACTTGAGATACATTTCAGATAATATTCCTCTGCTTTTTTAGAATTCTCCGATTTTAGTATACGTCTTTAGCAATATTAAGATAAGTTAATGGAATCCAGAAAGATTGTATTTACATTTAGTTCAACATTTTTTTTGAGATAATGATAGGGCTAAATGAATATTTTTTTGTTTCAATATAAGCAATACTGATATTTATATAGGCAGATGATAAACTATTAAATACCTTTTGATTCTGGTTATCAAGATTCTGATATATCCTTATACTTTTTTCAAGATATTCTAATGCAACATCAAAAGATTTCTTAAGATTAAGAATATGATCCTCTGTTATTATATATATCAGCTATATCCTGGCCATTCTGATCTTCCTTTCTAATAAATGATTCAGCTTTGTAATTATATTCAAGAGCTTTGTCAAATTTACCCAAAGCAATACTTGACACACCAAGATTATTATATAAGGCAATGAGTTGGTTTGATGTCAGAGAATCACTTGATTCAAGTATGTAAATAAGAGATTTTTCGGCTTTTAAAAAATCTCCAGTATTATAATACCGCAGAAACTCTTTGAAACCCAAATTAAAATCTTCTTTTTGAGCATTTGAATAATTCAAAAATGTAAGCAAAAATGAAAATAATATGATTAAAAAAAGCTTTTTCAATATCTTGTAATATATGTCTCAAAATAAACACATATTACAAGCAAATTAATGAAATAAAAATTATACAAAAAAACAAAAGAGCATTACCGTTAAAGTAATGCTCTTCAATCGAATTAGAAAGTGATCTATTTGAATATACTATTTTGGGTAAATAATCACTGGTGCGCCTCCATTCTCCTTCTCCATCTGTGCTCCCACCTCTTACATAACTCATTGCCTGAATATTTAGAATTTCATTTTCCGATAATTTTGAAATTAACTGATCAAATGTTTTGTTTGCTGATTTTTTGTCTGCCTTTTTCATGATTTTATGATTTAGTTTTAAGTTAAAGTCTGGCGTTTTATCGGAATGTGTATTAAAATGTTACCTCAGATATTTGAAATATCATACTAAATTAATTTTTAAAACCTTATAACATCTATATCATAAATACTTATAAAATTGAATTTTTTTAATATTTTTTTATAATGCTTAAAGCAAAATGAAAAATATCCATTTTTGACAGTCCATTAGTTTACCATTATCGATTTACAGGTCCTTCCCCTTCTGTTATAGCCATTTATGCCAAATAATTCTTTAAAAATTCAACATCTCAGGTAACAATTTACGAAGAATCCCGATAAAACTCCAAAATTTGACAAAAGGATAATAGTTATTCACCTAAGTTGTTTCTTAATGATTTAAAATTCTAATCAATATGAGTGCAAAATACTTTGTTGCTATACGTCCACGGACAAATGATTTCCATTCAGTGCATAAAGAAGGCTGTCCGTTTATTACTGACATGGATAAAGGAATATACCTTGGGTCATTTAACTCTGACAGGGATGCTGAAAATGAGGGAAAAAAGCATTTCAGCAAGTCGAGATGCTGCCCATACTGCTCACAGCAGAAGAAGGTGTCGGTTGAAATTCCAACTCCGGAGGAAGTGGTATATAGTGTGATGCACTATGCAGACCCGGAGAAACTGAATTATTATGAAAGTATGTTTTGTTGTGTGAACTGAGTCTGACTTTTATGACTTTTGACTTAAAGATTTATATCGAATTCGTCCGAATCATCAAGGACCGGAAATTTTTTCCTGAAGTCATTTAACTCTTCCTGTGATAATTCTGAAGTGATTGAAGTGTTGCCGGAATTTCCTGCCGATTCCATGATCTCTCCGCGTGGATTGATGATCGCGGATTCGCCGGTGTAGCTGATCCCCATGCCGTCTGTCCCTGTAGGATTTGATCCGGCCACATAGCATTGATTTTCAATAGCTCTCGCTTTCAGCAGGATATTCCATACATTCTGACGTACACCAGGCCAGTTTGCAGAATATATAATCAGCTGGGTGCGTTCAATATTTCTGCTCCATACCGGGAAACGCAAATCATAACAGATATAGGGGCTTATGCTCAATCCCCTGAAACTGAAGATCAGTCTTGATTTCCCGGCGGTAAATATTTCTTTCTCCCCTCCCATGCTGAATAAGTGGCGTTTATCGTAAAATTTCACTTCATTTCCGGTTGAAACAAATACGAACCGGTTATAAAAATTTCTCTCTTCGTTTACAATGTAGCTCCCGCAAATCCCAAAATCTCCTTTTTCTGCCATTTCTTTCATCCAATTGTACGTTTCTCCGTACATCGGTTCCCCCAGTTTTGAAGGGTTCATTGAAAAACCTGTATTAAACATTTCAGGAAGAATCACAATATCTGTTTTTTTGAATAACGGAGATATAAGTTCAGTCAGATTCTTAAAATTATCTGACTTATTTTCCCATGCTATGACAGGTTGTATTACAGATATTTTCATAGGTTCGAAGGTAAAAAAAAGTACAGACGCAAGCCTGTACTTTTTAAAACATATCAGAAATATTTTTATTTCTTATTCAGAGAAGCATAATAATCACTGAAGATTCCATTAATAAGAGGTTTATAATACAACCAGAAGAACCTTCTTGTATCATCGGGTTTGTCGGAGAATAAAACTCCTTTGAGCTTCTCCACACCTTTAAACCTTGAGATCCAGTAAGGAAGATCATATGTGGCAAAATCACCTGAGAAGTAAAAAATCCTCTGCCCGACCGGATCCTGGACTACAGCAGGGAATTCGCCTGATAATGAATTGCCAATCAGCAATGAATCGCCATCAGGTGTTGTATCGAGTTTGAATTTTGAAATAATTTTATTCTGAAGCGGGTCAATAATATCAAACCACCTGTCGAATGCAACAGTTGATAAAACGCCATACTTTTTGGATGAAGCATCGTCTGTAATTATCTGTGGCATTGCATTTTTAAGCTGTTTCCCTTCTTCAAGAACAACAATATCTTTCTCTTTCAAAATTACGATACCGGCTTTTGAGAAATTCCAGGGCTTTTTATACTCTTTACGGTACATAGCCGTCATCCAGATTGGAAAATCCGCGGACGTAGTATCAAGTGAACTGAAATACTTGCCTGTCCAGCCTGAAAATATAATTCCCAGTTTTTCCTGGGTCCTTACTGATTCAAATTGTGCGGTTGGATAATCAAAGGTATTGTACTCCATAATAATGAGCTTATTCCTGTCTTTCATCTCTTTAATCAGGAGGAAGTCATTATTATTAAGTCCGCCATATATTTTTCTCGACTTGCGGCTTTTGTTTATGCCTCTGAACCAGTCATTAAAAAAGACTCCATATGTATCTGTGAAATATATCGCATCACTCTTATTTGCAAGGTTAATAACATCAGTCAGCCTGTAATCATTCCTGTCCCATTTTTTCTCTCTTAACGGACGCTGGGGATAAAAGCCATAATAGTCTTTGGTGTATGAGTAACCGGAGTTAGTTTCTTTTTTAACAATTCTGTCATTCGTCAATATCCAGCTAAATGACTTGTGATGATCGCGTTCCAGGGTTGGAACCGTTTTATCGACTATAATGATATCCAGCGCCTTTTTTGACTGAACACTCCATCGGATCAGATTAATTACGGGCAGCGCGATAATAACTGCCAGGATGATGACTACAATAAGCAGAGTTTTTTTCATAACTGAATATATCTGAATGTATTCAAATACAATAACTACAACCCGATTTACTCCAAAATGACAATTTCAATTGTTAAAAGTATTAATTTATTTTTTTTAATGAAAATAAATCTGAGGCAATTTAGTAAAAATTATTGAACCGCAAAACAGTTAATACCCATAGGATGAATTATTGCCTCTTTTATCTGCAGCGGCGGCTTTTTTCCTGTCGGGAAGAATCATTATAGCATTGACTCTGCCTATTGCAGAACGCTCTTTTAACAAATGCCCCATATCCTTCAGCTTTTCATAAACCTGGCCGTCGATTGCATCTTTCTCATAGTCGATCCAGTCGGGATACCATTGATGGTGAAATCGTCCCGCATCAACAGCCTGTCCTATGCTCAGACCATAATCAAGTACATTAATTACTACCTGAAAAACAGTTGTGGGGATTGTTGAGCCTCCGGGGGAACCAACAACTAAAAGAAGTTTTCCATTTTTTTCAACAATTGTGGGAGTCATTGAGCTAAGCATTCTTTTTCCCGGCCGGACAGAATTTGCTTCACCACCAATAAGTCCATACATATTCGGAAATCCCGGCTTTATTGAAAAATCATCCATCTCATCGTTAAGCAAAAACCCTGCACTGTCGGCAACAATACTGTTTCCGAAACCATTATTAAGGGTAGTGGTAGCGGAAACAGCGTTACCCATTGCATCGGCTACAGAGTAATGTGTCGTTTCCTCGCTGACATATTTCTCAGGCGATCCCGGGCCTAATTCCTGCGAAGAAGTGGCTTTGTTTTCATTAAAGGACTTCATTCTGTCGAGCAGGTATTTAGTGCTAAGCAACTCCTTTGCAGGGACCTTCACAAAATCCGGATCTCCTGCATACTCCGATCTGTCAGCAAATGCCCTTCGTTCAGCCTCTGTTATAAGATGAATTGAACGGGGCGAATGGAATCCCCAGTTTTTTAACGGATATAGTTCCACCATCTTTAAAAGCTGAATCAGGATTATACCACCACTGGAAGGTGGCGGTGCCGTAATAATATTATATCCTTTATATTCAGCGGAGAGAGCTTGTCGTGAAACAGACCGGTAATCTTTCAGATCCTGTTCAGAGATAATCCCATTGCCTCTTTTCATCTCATTTACAATATAATGCGCCGTTTTGCCTGAATAAAAGCCATCGCGGCCAAGATCCCGTATTCTCTTGAGAGTGGCAGCCAATGCCGGTTGGATCAGTGTATCACCTTCTTTCCACAAAGAGTCTTTCACGAAGGCTGTCTTCTGTGAATTCCTTTCAATAAAAGTTTTCCTGTTTGAATTCAGATCCACAGCCTGCGTGCGTGTCACAGGAAATCCATGTTCAGCAAGATCTATTGACGGTTGAATAAGTTCTTTAAATGGAAGTCTGCCATATTTTGAATGCGCTTTCAGCATCCCATCAACCGTACCGGGAACGCCACTTGACAGATGAGAATCTGTACTTGCCCCGGGTATAACATTCCCTGATTTGTCGAGGTACATATCCCGTGACGAGCCGGATGGAGCCTTTTCGCGATAATCAATGACCTCGGTTTTCCCTTCACTGGTACGAATGAGCATAAAACCGCCGCCCCCGATATTTCCGGCTTCAGGGTAACATACTGCAAGGGCAAACTCAGTAGCAATGGCGGCATCTATCGCATTTCCTCCCTTTTTAAGTATTGTTATTCCTATACGTGAACTCTGTGGATGTGCAGATACAACTACTCCGCTATCAGCAACAATATCCTGACCCTGAATAAAATCGACGGACTTTCTGTAAGGTTTTGGGGCGCATGTCGTGAGAATTAACATTCCCATAATTACGCCAGATGTCTTAATCATAGTAAAAATATTTGAGCCCAAATTCGGCATTTTTTGTGGAAAAACAGAAAAAAGCTTTAACGTAATTTATGAATAGTGAAGGAGTGAACAGTAAACAGTAATCAGTAATCAGTAAACACTAAATAATGAGACATTATACCGTTACACTGTTATACCATTATACCGTTATGTCGTTATGCCGTTAAGCCGTTTTTTAGTACTTTTGCGGAAATATTTTAATAATGCTGGCAAATCAACCTCTTGCAGAAAGGTTAAGACCAAAAGAACTTAATGATTTCTCGGGTCAGGAACACCTGGTAGGCAAAAATGCTGTACTAAGGAAAGTAATTGAATCGGGAAATATTCCATCTTTCATTTTATGGGGCCCCCCTGGTGTGGGAAAAACCACCCTTGCAGGGATTATAGCCAATACTCTTAAAAGACCATTTTTTCATCTGAGCGCGGTACATTCAGGAGTAAAAGATGTAAGAGAAACAATCGAAAAAGCAAAAAACCAGCAATTTTTCAATCAACCAAATCCGATACTATTCATAGACGAAATCCACAGGTTTAATAAATCACAGCAGGATTCTCTGCTTAGTGCCGTTGAACAGGGAATTATTACTCTGATTGGCGCAACCACGGAAAATCCCTCTTTCGAGGTAATTTCTCCGCTCCTCTCCAGGTGCCAGGTTTATATTATGAAGCCACTTACTGAAGATGAGTTGCTGGGGTTAATGAACAAAGCGCTAAAAAAGGATACTTACCTGGCAGCTTATGATATCGAAATCACTGAACATGAGGCTCTTATCCGCATTTCAGGCGGAGATGCAAGAAAGCTTTACAATGCTCTTGAACTTGTCGTAAGTTCCGAAGCGGATGAATCATCTGCCAAGAAGATCATCATTACAAATGAAATGGTTTTAAGACATGTACAGAAAAACCTTGCATTATATGATAAAAACGGGGAACAGCATTACGATATAATTTCAGCCTTTATTAAATCTCTTCGCGGAAGCGATCCTAATGCAGCTGTTTACTGGCTTGCACGCATGGTTGAAGGAGGTGAAGATCCAAAATTTATTGCCCGAAGGATGTTGATCCTTGCGTCAGAAGATATTGGAATTGCCAATCCGAATGCTTTGCTCATTGCCCAGGCATGTTTTGAAGCCGTTAATGTGATCGGCTGGCCTGAGTCACGAATCATATTATCAGAAGTTGCTATATATCTGGCCACGTCACCTAAAAGCAATTCTTCATATATGGCCATCGATAACGCCATTGCGACTGTAAAAAGTGAAGGAGATCTTCCTGTCCCTCTTCACATAAGAAATGCTCCAACAAGTCTGATGAAGAATATAGGGTATGGAAAGGACTATAAATATGCACACAGCTTTGAAGGAAATTTTGTAAGGGATAATTTTCTTCCGGAAGCAATCAAAGGAACTGTTTTCTATGACCCCGGAACAAATCCTAAAGAAGAAGAGGTGAGGAAAAGACTCTCTGCGATGTGGAAAGACTTTTACGATTACGATAAGAAATAGGTGCTGGGTGCTGGGTGCTGGGTACGGGACCAACAAGGACCTAGCACCCAGCAACCAGCACCAATTAAACTCTAACTAAAACTTTTTCTTGTTATAATTATTTTTTTTAACTTTGTTTCAATATGTCAGAGGCTGCAATAAACATACCCGGGATAAGATTTAGTGAATCAGGCAATTTCCTATTGATCGCAGGACCATGCGTTGTGGAAAATGAGAAGATTGTGTTTGAAACTGCCAGCCATCTGAAAATTTTATCTGAAAAATATCATATTCCGTTTGTATTTAAATCGTCGTATCGCAAAGCCAACAGGTCAAGGGGAGATTCTTTTTCAGGTATTGGTGATGAAAAAGCGCTTAAAATACTGGCCGAAGTACGAAATAAATTTTCGATACCTGTAATTACTGATATCCACAATCCGGATGAAGCGGAAATGGCAGCTGAATATGTTGATATTTTGCAGATCCCTGCTTTTTTGTGCAGGCAAACCGACCTTCTCACTGCGGCTGCAATAACAGGAAAATGGATTAATATAAAAAAAGGCCAGTTCCTTTCCGGAGCATCAATGAAATTTGCTGTTGAGAAAGTCAGAGAATCGGGTAATAATAATATTATGCTTACTGACCGGGGCAATATGTTCGGTTACCAGGATATAGTTGTTGATTTCAGAAATATCCCCATTATGAAACAGATTGGCGTCCCGGTAATTATGGACATAACTCACTCCCTTCAACAACCAAATCAGGAAAAGGGAGTATCAGGAGGAAGGCCGGAGATGATTGAAACTTTGGGGAAAGCCGCAATTAGTGTAGGAGCTGATGGGATCTTCATAGAAACCCATCCCGATCCTTCTATTGCAAAATCCGATGGAGCAAATATGCTTAAACTTTCGAGGATGGACGACCTACTAAATAAACTCACAGCTTTAAGAACAACGATAAATTCATTTTAATTATTTAACTTTTAATCCCAGTTGTATGAAAAAACTCATTTTTATTATGGCAGGACTTATAGTAATGTCTTGCTTAAACGCTCAAACACTTGACGAAATCGTTAAAAAGTATACAGCAGCGTCGAAACTCGATAATGTAGCTAATGTCAAGACAATCAAGATCACTGCAAGCATGTCGGTTATGGGAATGGATCTGCCGATGACATTGTGGATGAAAAACCCTGACAAAATTAAATCTGTTACCTCTATCAACGGACAGGATATGATCCAGGCATTTGACGGTACAAAAGGTTTCACAGTAAATCCAATGTCGGGTTCTACTGATCCTGTTGAAATGACCCCTGATCAGGTGAAACAAACTTTAAGAACCAACATGTTCCAGAATTATATGGCTGAAGCTCTTAAAAAAGGACAATTGACTCTTGAAGGTGAAGAAAATGTCAATGATAAACCTGCTTTTAAAATTAAATATGATGCCGACGGTATTGTCAGCTACATTGATATTGACAAAAGTTCATATTATCTGGTTAAAACTTCCACCACAACTAATGGTGTATCCGTTGATTCCTATCCAACTGACTACACTGAGACTGAAGGAGTTGTTATTCCGATGAAAACTTCTACATCTGCTCAGGGAATGGATATGGTCATGACATTTACCAAGGTTGAGATTAACACACCAATGGAAGACAGTCTTTTTACAATTAAATAAATCAACTCCTTCCCGCGGAATCATGCGGGGTTTGTTTAAAATAAAAAATGACGGAAATCTCCCGTCATTTTTTATTTTAAACAGCTGGCCTGTAAGCCGGATTCTGTGCCGGTTTACTTTCTTTTAAAGAGCTAAAACCGGTTTCCATCATTTATCTTGGCACAGTATCACTGCTATGCTCGGTACGACCTACCCCCCGGCGTTGGACGAGCAGCCCTGAATGCCGGTATACATGGTCTTTCAACCCATAAGATGTACGGCTTCTGATGTTGCCACCAGAACCGGTGAGCTCTTACCTCACCTTTTCACCCTCACTCTCGACTACGCTCGGGGTGACCCGTTAAAGTCAGGAGCAGTTGTTTTCTGTTACATTACTATACCCTCGCGGATATCTTCCCGTTAGGAAGCATGGCGCTCTGTGTTGCCCGGACTTTCCTTAGCACCCCTTAGCGAAGCCGAAGGGTGCCACGATGGAACAGCCTGCTGTAGTGCAAAGGTAAGAAAATACTGCTCATTTGAATCTACACTGCCATTATTGGCTATTTTTGTTCTCTGAAAAATTTCAGGTTGCAAGATACATGTTGCAGGGTATTTAACCCTGTACCCACATCTTGCACCCTGCACTATGCACCGCACTATGAGAGACATCAACATCAACGATTACGATTACGATCTGCCACAAGAGCGTATAGCCCAGTATCCTGTAGCTGAAAGAGACGGATCAAAGTTGCTTATATATAAGGAAGGCCGGATATCAAAAGACATCTTCAAAAATATTGGTGAATATCTTCCTTCTGATTCGCTTCTAGTTTTTAATAATACCAGGGTTATAAGGGCTCGTTTGCTTTTCAATAAGGAATCAGGGGCTGCTATTGAAATTCTTTGCCTTGAACCCTTGTTCCCATCAGATTACTCACAATCGTTTGGCTCAAAAGATCCCGTTGAATGGAAATGCATTGTTGGTAATCTCAAGAAATGGAAGAAGGGAAATCTGGTCACAACATTTATATATCAAAACGCCACATATAAACTTATCGCTGAAAGACTCGGGAACGAGGGGGAAACCCAAAAAATCAAATTCAGCTGGGATAACGACATAATATGTTTTGGCGAAGTAATAGAACTGGCAGGACATATACCTCTTCCTCCTTATATTAACAGAGGAGATGAACAAATTGATAAAGAAAGATATCAGACAGTTTATTCCAGAATAGACGGATCAGTAGCGGCACCAACTGCCGGTCTGCATTTCACGGATTATGTTTTCGGGCAAATAAAATCAAAAGGAATACGGAAAGCAGAAATTACGCTTCATGTCGGTGCAGGAACTTTCAAACCTGTAAAATCTGACAATGTTATCAACCATGAAATGCATTGTGAGCATTTTTCCATTAACAAAAAAACAATTGAATTAATAAATAATTTCGATGGAAAGGTAATTCCTGTCGGCACAACCTCTGTGAGAACTCTTGAAAGTCTTTACTGGATGGGTGTAAAACTATTAATCAAGCCGGATGAAGCAGATCTTACTGTCTCCTTGAGCCAGTGGGAAGCATACGAGCTGCCTGCAGATATCAGTATAAGGGAATCACTGGGAGCCATTTGCAAATATCTCGATAAAAAGAATCTGACCAGTCTTCAGGCTTCAACAAGCATAATGATTGTTCCGGGTTACAAATTCAGGATCATTTCCGGGTTAATTACAAATTTTCATCAACCGCGGAGTACACTTTTACTTCTTATTTCAGCTTTTACCGGAATGAAATGGAAAGAGTTGTATATATTTGCCCTAAATAGTAATTTCCGGTTCTTAAGTTACGGTGACAGTTCTCTTCTATTGAAATAAGACCAAATATATATTTTTGAAAGTTTTATTTTATCATGTTATATTTATATAACGAAATTTTTAGTTAATTTTGAATCTTAATCGGGTTTTTGTTATTTTGATCCCCAAACAATTGCATAATGAACACAAACAAATTAATGGAGCAGGTAGTAGCCATTTTTTCAATATTCATGGTATTTTTCTATCTCGGTGTAGGATTTTATATTATATTTATTTTTCCTAAAGGCTACACTTCGCTGGGCAAACCGGTTCTGGTGATAATGGGATCTGCTTTCCTGTTTTATGGTTTGTACAGAGCTTACAGGACGTACGTAAAAATTGTTGAGGTTTTCTTCACAAAGGACGATGAAAAGTGACATTATTGAGGGTAAATTATTATTAATCACTTCTTAACTTGGCACACACTTTGCAGTAATGAATAATAAAAGTTTCAAACCTTAATTAAATTAGGAATATGAACAGAGTATCAGTTATTCAAAATTTTATTATTATTGCGTGCCAGAAAAAAAGATTAATATTTTCTTACGTAGTGGAAACAAAAATTAGTCATAAACTGTTATCGTTGATGCGGTATCCTGTTTTAGGATCTTTACTCCTGCTTGCATCTTGCGGTGGTATGGGTAAAACTGCGACTAATGAAACACCAACACGGGGTAACATCCGGATAGATGCTGATGAATCATTTCAGCCACTTATTGAAACGGAAGTTTATACATTCACGCATTTATATACCGGGGCCAAGATCAAGCCTGTTTTTAAACCGGAATATGATGTGATTAATGATTTTATGAATGATTCTGTAAAGGTGATTGTGACCAGCAAAAAGCTTTCTGATTATCAGATACAATCTCTCCGGGATACTCAGATAATTGCCCGGACAACCACCTATGCGTATGATGCTCTGGCGCTAATTACTAATCACGAGAATGAGGATTCTTTGCTGAAATATAATACTGTTAAAGACATTTTCCTTGGTAAAGTCAGGAACTGGAAGGATATAAACGGAAAATCGAAACTTGGTGAAATTCATGTAATTTTCGATAACACTAAATCAGGGAATATCCGGTACTTTAAAGAGCTTTTCAATATTAAAGATTCATTAAGTAATAATTTCTTTGCTGTTAACAATAATGCAGAAGTTGTAAACTACGTTTCAAGGAATCCCAATGCTCTTGGAATTATCAGTGTGAACTATATTAGTGACAAGAATGATTCTCTTACTATGAGTTTTATAAAGAAAATTAATGTGGTTGCCGTATCACAACAATTTGTCAACGATGGCAGTTATTACCGTCCGCATCAGGGATTTATTTACGATAAATCATATCCTTTTGTCAGAGAGATTTATCTGATTTCAAGGGAAACATTTTCCGGTTTGGGTTCGGGATTTATTAACTGGGCTTGCGGAGAACAGGGACAGAGAATCGTGCTGAAATCCGGGCTAGTACCGGCAACAATGCCTATACGGCTTGTTCAGATAAAACACTAAAAGCAGTTAGCGTTGCGACTTTTGCTGTTTGTGCTTTTCGCAGGTGAGATTTAAATAGGGTAAGATGTTATATGAACGGTCGACTGGAAGGAACGAAATTTAGAAATTTAAAAGAACAGAATATATTTAAAAAAAATTGACATCAAATAAAGATCGCTATGAAACGTTTAATTTCAAGACCAGCAATTTTTCTGGCAGTTTTAATATCAGGTTTTTCAATTAACACAAAAGGTCAGTCTGATTTAGCGACTGCAACAAAACTCACCAGAAGCGAGCAGTATGACAAGGCACAAGCTATGCTGAAGGAATTAATTCAGAAAGAACCCACGAACAGCAAAAATTATTTCTTCCTTGGTGAGAATTATCTTCTTGATTATGCTGCAGATACCATCTCAAACTCACTCGCAGTTTACGCAAAAGACGCTAAAGAAGTATATCAGAAAGGAACCGAAGCAAATCCAAATGACCCTCTTAATTACGTTGGTCTGGCTAAGGTTGCTTTTTATCTCGACGATTACAAAACGGCTTCGGACATGAGGACAAAAGCAAAAAGCTTACTTCCTCCCGTTCCCAAAAACATAAAAAAAATCGTTCCTCCTGCACCGGACTATGCCTTTGCATTGGCTAAAATAGCCGAATCATATATTAAGGAGGGCAAAGTGGACACCACTGCAGCATTGCCTCTTATTCGTGAAGCCATAAAAATTGATAGTAAAAACAGGGACGTTAACCTCATAGCCGGTGATATTTATATTCTTGTCAATGACGGTACAAAAGCGATCTATTTTTATAACCAGGCTGAGTTTGCAGATCCGGAATCACCAACTGCCGAAATGAAAATCGGGAATATTTATGTCAGGGGACGTGCTCTCCAGGCAGCAATACCCTATTTTGAAAAGGCAATTGAACTCAATGCAAGTTATGCCCCCGCTTATCGTGAACTCGGACAGTTATACCTGTCAGCTCAGAAATTTGATAAGGCAAGCGAGTATTTTAAAAAATACCTTGATCTTACTGCAGGCAATATTCCTGCAAAAACAAGATATGTGAACGCACTCTTTTTTGCAAAAGATTATGACGGCGTAATAAAGAATGTTGAAGATATATTCAAGGTTGACAAATCGAGGACTTACATGAATCGTATTGCAGGGTATTCATGTTATGAAAAAAATCCGCCTGATTATAACAAAGCATTATATTATATGAGAACCCTTTTCAAAGAGGTGCCTGCCGACAGGATTCTATGGAAAGATCACTTGTACATGGCAAGAATTTTTGTGAAAAAGAACATGAACTATCCAAAGATGGCTGATGATCTTAACAATCTTACACAACAGCTTGACAAAGAAAAAGGAAAACTGGCAACAGCTTCCACTGCCGCAGATAAAACCAAATATAAAGCTAGTATTGCAGATCTGAATGATAAAGTCAATGCGCAGAAAGATATTCTGGCAAAACAGAATGCTGAAATTGACAGTGCATTTGAAGAATATGGCAAGGTTCTCACTTATAAGCCGGGTGACAGGTCGCTTTTAACGGAAATGGCAAGCAACTATAATTTGTTCCGCAGATATGATCTGGTGGCAAAAACAATGTCCAAACTGCTTGATCCTGCAAAAGACAACACTGACGAACTCATGAGAATCGGACGTGCTTATTACAATGGCGAAAAATACAAAACAGCTGATTCAGTTTTCACTTCAATAACTGCAAAATCACCTGATTATGTACCTGCATATCTTTGGATTTCGAATACATATTCCAAGATGGATCCTGATTTAAAACAGGGCCTGGCGAAACCTAAATTCGAGAAACTCATTGAAGTGGCTAAAACTGACTCCCTTAAAAATGCTTCGGCAATGATGGACGCTTTTGGCTATCTTAGCTATTATTATTTGATGAATAGTAATTTCACCAAATCTAAAGAGTATTATAACAGGATGGTAAATCTTGATCCGAACAATAAAGAAAATAAAATTAAAGGGTATAGCGGAATCGGTTCTGTAGAATTGCGCGCAACTACGAGTGAAAAAACTAATGAAGGACGTTTACCTTACTTATCCAGAGCAACAGAAGCCTACAACAAAATACTGGCCATTGATCCTAACAATGCCCAGGCAAAGAGCCAGATTGCGTACATTCATGAATTTGAGGCATCAATTAAGAAAGGTATAAACCCCAATGAGATTAAAGGTAAGATTACAAATACAACAGGACAGCCTGTACCATATGCATCAATAAGGGTTAAGGATACTGCTGTTGAAAATCTTACCAATAGTAACGGTGAATTCAGGTTTGAGATTCCACAGGAATCGCAGATATTAATAATAAGTGCAGCGGGATATAAGCCACAGGAAATACCAATTACAAAATCAAGGACTTACAACGCTACACTTGAGAAATAATTAAGAAAAAAAACAGAACAAATAGGGTATATTTTTGTTTAACGGTCTTTATTTAGAGAATTATTCTAAACAATATCAAAAGTTTAACATTATTGTTTACTCTATTGGAAAAAAACAATTCATAATATATATTTGCAAATCGTAAAAAAATTTAAACCTAAAAACAAATCGATAAAAATGAGTAAACAAGGAAATTCGTTAAAAGATGTGTTGCAGAATGTTTTTGCAACTAGTGCTATTTTAATAGCGTTTATTGTAGCCGAGGTTTTGTTCTCGCAAATCATGGGTAGCCCTGTGAATTTTGAAGGTGGAAACCATGCCGGAAAAGCTCTTGAAGGCAACTATCTTGGGATCATCTATAAAGGTGGTCAGATTGTACCTATTCTGATGACATGCGTTCTGGTACTTTTCATTTTCATTATCGAAAGAACTATCACACTTTCAAGAGCAAAAGGTAAAGGCAGAATAAACACATTTGTAAGTCAGCTTCAGGCTCTTCTTTCAGCAGACAAGATTGAAGAAGCTATGGATGCTTGTGACAAACAAAAAGGATCACTTGCTAATGTTATGAAAGCAGGTCTTACCCGTTATCGCGATTTACAAAGAGACAAAGAACTTGAGAAGGATCAGAAAATTCTCTCAATTCAGAAAGCTTTTGAAGAAGCTACAGCTCTCGAATTGCCGATGCTGTCAAAGAACATGGTTATCTTCTCAACCCTTGCTTCTATTTCAGTGTTGATCGGTCTTATTGGAACAGTGCTTGGTATGATCCGTGCATTTGCTGCTCTTGCTCAGTCAGGTGCTCCTGATTCTCTTGCTCTTGCAACTGGTATTTCAGAAGCTCTTGTAAATACTGCATTCGGTATAACAGGATCAACTTTATCAATCATTGCATTTAACTATTTTTCATCAACAATCGATTCTTATACATTTAAAATTGACGAAGCAGGTTTCAGTCTGACACAGAACTTTGCCGCTTCACTGAAGACCAACTAATTTTAAATTTATCTTTTGGTTTAAATAATATAAATAAAAAACTACAATGCCAAAGATTAAATTACCAACAAAGTCACCCCATATCGACATGACACCAATGGTTGACTTGTTCTCAGTTGTGTTGACATTTCTTATGTTAACCACAACTATGAGACAGCCGGAACCTGCTCCTGTTGATACTCCTTCTTCGATATCAGAGAAACCAACCCCTGATTTTAATACCATGACTCTTCTTCTTTCAAAAGACGATAAAGTATTTCTTAATTTCGATAACGGACCAGATACTCTGCTGAAATTCAGACCAAAGATCCTTACCGAAATGGGTAAAAGATACAACATCGAATTTACAGCTGCAGAGCAAAGGGCGTTTGAAAAATATCCATCTTCCATTGGTCTTCCTATTAATAAAATGAAAGATTTCCTTGACACCAAGGATAACAAGACAAGATTAGCTTTGGAAACTGGAATTCCAATTGACTCAACTGATAACCAGCTGGCTGATTGGATATTTTGTGCCCGTACAGTAAACCCTGCAATTCAGGCATGTATTAAAGGTGATGCAAAAACCGGTTTCGAGGTGGTAAAGAGAGTTCTGGATATAATGGCGGATAAGAATGTGTTCAAGTTTAACCTGATTACATCTCTTGAAGCCGCAGGTAAAATAACCATCGCAGATAAACAAAAGTGATATGGCAGAAATAATTCAAGAGGAAAAAGCAGGCGGGAAAAAGAAAGCTAAGAAACATGCACCGCATATTGACATGACACCGATGGTCGACCTGATGTGTCTGCTGATTACGTTCTTCATGCTTACAACGGCTTTCAGTAAACCAAAGGTTATGGATATAACTCTTCCTGAGAAGATTAAAGATCCTAACATTGTGCCTCCAAAAATCCCTACAAGCCGTACTGTGAACATCATTCTGGGACCAAACAATAAAATTTACTGGTACCCGGGAGTTGTAAGACCAGAAGACTATAACAATCTGCCCCCTATGTTTGAGACAGATTTTAGCGCTAATGGTATCCGTCCGTTGCTTCTTGATAGAAACAAGACACTTGCAAGAAAGATAGAAGATTTTAAACAGCAGGTTCTTACCGGAAAAATCAAGATGCCCCAGGATTCTGTTGCGAAAGCAATCAGTAAACTGAAATCGGACGATGATACTGGTCCTATAATTCTTATAAAGGCTTACAAAAAAGCTACATACGGTAACTTTGTAGATATTCTCGATGAAATGAATATTTGCGGAGTGGCCCGTTATAACTTTGTTGATATTGCATTTTATGAGAATACTATGGTGGAAAGAGCAGCTGGTATAACACCAACATCAACTGCTACTCCGGTTAAAAAATAAACCGTAAACCTTTAAAAAGATGGCAAAAGATAATTTTAATGCTCCTGCCTTTGATGATATAGTCTTTAAGGCGAGAAACAAGGAATACGGAGCTTATAAACTACGTAAAAAGTACAATCGTACTGTTTTGGTTGCTCTTCTTGTAGGGGTGATTATTTTAGCAACTGCTATTATAACTCCATACATTAATGCAAAAGCAGCTGAAAACAGGGGAAAACGTGCTGAACGTCAGGTAGAAATAAAGCTGGAGAACCTGGATACACCTACCGAACTGGTAGCGCCTCCACCACCACCTCCTCCCCCTCCGACTGATGTCGTTCAGCAGCAGAGATATGTTCCTCCTGTGGTTGTTGACTCAATCAAACCTGAAGATGTAAAACAGCTTATGACCGCTGATCAGGCACAGACTGAAGTTACAAACAAGGATGTTGTGGAAGCTGTACAGCAGGTAAAAGAAGAAGTCCAGGAAACTGAAGCGGAACCTGAACCATTTGTTGTGGTAGAAGAGATGCCAATGTTCCCGGGCGGCGATGCTGCACTTCTGAAATACGTTGCAGAACATACTCAATATCCTGAAATTGCAAAAGAAAATAACATTCAGGGTAAGGTAATGGTAAGATTTTGTGTTACACCGAAAGGTGGCGTAAGCCAGGTAAGTATATTAAAAGGGGTTGACCCGGAGCTTGATAAAGAAGCAATGAGAGTCGTTGGTACTCTTCCGGCATTTAAACCTGGAAAACAGGGCGGAAAACCAGTTCCTGTATGGTATATGGTTCCTATAAACTTTACGCTTAAGTAAATCCTAGTTTACTGATATAAAAAAGGCTGGATCGCAAGATTCAGCCTTTTTTTTAACCTCTGTGGCCCTCTGTGTCTTCCCTCTGTGGTTCTCAGTGTAACAATGTTTTAAGAATTTACACAGAGTTGCTCAGAGAAGATTTATCCCAATTCCTTTTTGAGAATTCTCACAAAATCTTCAATATCTTCTTTCTGAGTATCCCAGCTTGTCATTAATCGATATTCGGATCTTTTTTCGTCCCAGGGATAGAAAAAATAGTGCTCCTTCATTTTCTCAGCTATATCATCTGGCATTATAACAAAAACGCCATTTGACTCAACCTTCTGTGTTATAGTTATCTTAGGAATATTCGCCATAGAATCAGCAAGTAACTTCGCCATAGAATTTGAATCCACAGCACATTTTTTCCATAGCTCATTGCGAAAATATGCAATATACTGGGCTGAGATAAATCTCATTTTCGAGGCGAGTTGCATTCCCTGCTTGCGTATGTACTTGAAATCGGCTGACAGACCAGGTTTAAGAAAGCAAATTGATTCGCCGTACATCATTCCGTTTTTGGTTCCTCCAAATGAGAGAACATCCACTCCGGCATCAGTGGTGAAGGCCTTAAAGGGAAGATTTAAGGCAACCGCTGCGTTTGCTATCCTTGCTCCGTCCATGTGAAGCAACATCCCTCTGTCATGAGCATAAATTGCAATTTCTGAAATTTGAGCTACAGTATAAACAGTGCCCATTTCCGTAGACTGGGTTATTGATATTACTTTGGGCTGAGAATGATGCTCAAAATCGATCCCATGCATATGCTTTTCAATCAGGCCAGGGGTAATTTTCCCGTCGGGTGTATCGACAACAAGTATCTTGCATCCGATAAACTTTTCAGGAGCACCGCATTCATCTCCTTCAAGATGGGCAGTGGAGGCAGTAATTACGGAATTCCACGACCTTGTAATTTCTGACAGTCCAAGAACATTAGCTGCGGTACCGGTAAATACAAAATATGGTTCAGCCTGGCTGCCTAATTGCTCTTTGAAGATCTTCCCGGCTTGTTCGAGTATAAATATCCGAACCATATCCTGTTACATGTCCTGAATTACATGCAGTAATCTCTTTCAGAATATCCGGGTGGATTCCTGCATTATTATCACTGGCAAATCCGCGTTTTTCAGTTGTACTATACATATAAATTTAAAATTAACCACAAAGGTCACAAAGGTCACAAAGCTTTTTATAATGTTTTTTCTTTATGTTCTTTGTGCCTGCTTTGTGTCCTTAGTGGTAAAAGGATTTCTAAAATATTACACTTTTGCTTTTATGATATTTGCCAAATATTCTTTTGCAAGAGGTACTTGCTCGTGAACAAACTCTATACCCGCCTGGCTATGATCTTTATTCAGCAACAGATGACAAAGCTCAAAAGTAAAATAACCGTTAAAACCTATTTCATTCATTAAACCGATGTAATGATCATAATCAGGCATAATACCTCCTGCATAATAATCAAGTAGTTTTGGTTTTACCACATTATTTTCATCACGATAATATTCACCTCCAAAATGTGAATGTACCTGCAGACTGCCAGCCATACGTATTGCATTTGCGATATATTCTTTATCCTGTTTGTCAAATATAGGGAGATCGAGACATAATTTAAGCCATGGAGAATTTACCTCTTTTACGAGGTCGTATGCATCTTTCCAGGTCCTGATAAGCGGTGCATGATTCTGAAGAGCCATCACAACGCCAAATTCTTCACCATATCTGGCAGCATCCCGCAGACATTCTTTAACATAGTTATACCTGTCCATCCAGGTCGCGTAAGGATACTGTCTCTGGAAAGTATAAAATCCATCACCACGAGCCAGCTCATAGGTACCGACACCTTCATGTATAGGAACGCCTGGCCAGGCTGCAAATAATCTGACAACCTTTGCTCCCATGTCTTTTGCAAGTCTGGCAGTCTCTTTGACCATCAGTAACTGGCATTCCCTATGCTCCGGAATTGGACTGGAAAAATCGTTATTGGCAGACAGTGCAGGCATTTCAAGGCCGTATTTGGTGAGCGAGTTACGCATATCGTCCCTCTTCCGCTGATCAAGGTCCAATGGACAGCCCATCGGTCTCTTGTTATCGAGCTCTACACCATCAAAACCATACTGTTTAGCAAATCTGCATAGCTCGTCAAATGATAAAGCGGCTCCTTTATACCAAATACCGCCGTATGAAATTGAATATAAACCAAGTTTGATTTTGGCGGTTTTCTGAGATTTCTGTACCGGAACGGCCGGATTGATTTGATTTACTGGTGATTTCATGCCGCCTAACATGGCAGCACCGGCAGCTACACCGGATGTTTCGACGAATTTTCTGCGGTTCATTTGTTGATCAGGTTAAGTTAATATTTAAATTTTAAAGGTTTCTAAATGCTCCCCGGCAGTCAAAAAAAATGAATTTTCACTTTTTTTGATGAAATTATTTGAGGAAAGGAAGGTATAAAAAATATTCCGATTAATATTTATTGAAAAACTTTTATCTTGTAAGTAATAAAAGATTGTCATTTTAAAAAGAAATTATCAATGGAAAAGAATAATGAGAAAGAATTGATTAATAAGATCAATAGCGGAAATAACAATGCATTCAGGGAATTATATGGCTCCGACCAGCAGGTTCTTAAGAATCAGGCAAAAAGATATATCAGCCTTATAGAAAAATTCAAAAGCTCATTTGGCCTAAATGAACTGATGCTTTTCAGTTCCCCGGGTCGCACAGAGATCGGGGGCAATCATACTGATCATAATTACGGACGAGTACTGGCGGGAGCAGTTAACCTAGATAATGTTGCAGTTGCAGCGGTAAACAATACAAATATTGTAAGAATTGAATCTGTCGGGTATCCGAAATTTGAAGTCGATCTGTCAAACCTTGCCTCCGATAAAAAGGAAAATTTCACTTCCATGGCCCTGGTTCGCGGGATTGGCGCAAGAATGAAAGAGCTGGGCTTCATCGTTGGCGGTTTCGATTGCTGTATTGATGGCGGAGTACCTGTAGGCTCTGGTCTCAGCTCATCTGCATCATTTGAGGTTCTGATCGGAGCTATTTTCAGCCATTTATTCAACAAGGGAAAGCTTGATCCGGTGCAGAATGCCATTATTGGTCAGTATTCCGAAAATATGTTCTTTGGCAAACCATGTGGTTTGATGGATCAGACTGCCTGTGCAGTAGGAGGTCTGGTAACAATTGATTTTAAGGATCCGTCGAAACCGATTGTAAAAAAAGTAAATTTTGATTTCGTGGCTACCGGTTTTGCCCTGGTCATTACGGATACCGGCAGCAATCATGCTGATCTTAATGATGAATATGCATCATTACCCACTGATATGAAAGCTGTTGCAGCCGAATTGGGTGCCAAAGTTCTGCGTGAGGTTACTCTGGAGCAAGTGTTGGAGATCACGCCAAAGATCCGGAAGAAAGTTGGTGATCGCGCTATTCTCAGGGCTATTCATTTTCAGGGCGACAATCAACGTGTCGTTGATCAGGTAGCTGCCCTTGAGAAGAATGATTTTAAATCTTTTCTGGGAATGGTAACCGATTCAGGATACAGTTCATACATGTACAATCAAAATATTTACCCGGTCAATAATATTAAAGAACAGGGAGTTTCATTAGCTCTTGCTCTGAGTGATCTAGTATTAAAAGGGAAAGGTGCATGGCGCGTTCATGGGGGTGGATTTGCTGGCACAATACAGGCGTTCGTTCCGCAAAATATGCTTGATAAATATGTTGCAACTCTGGAACATGTTTATGGAAAGGGATCCTGTCATAAACTCTTTATAAGACAGAAAGGTGCGGGGAAAATTGAACTATAGGAACTTAGAAATATATAGAAATAAGGAAATATAGAAATATTGATATAGAATAACGAAATAAGGGAATATAGGAATATAGAAATATTATAATATTTTAATATTATAATATTAAAATATTAAAAAACAGAAATATTGCATTATTAAAATATTCAATAACAGAAATATTAAAATATCAGAATATTCAAAAACAAAAATATTAAATCTTAATTTCAGATTAAAAACCCAGACAATGAATAACTCAACCAAACCTAATTATTTGTTTCCATTAATTGTAATGGCTTCGCTTTTCTTTTTGTTCGGTTTTATAACAACCATGAACAATTCCACTATCGATTTCCTGAAAAATGCTTTTGGTTTAAACGATGTTCAGAAACAATTGCCCAATACGTTTTTCTATGGTGCTTATATTTTGTCGGTTCCTGTAGGTCTGATGCTGACAAAAATAGGTTATAAAAATGGGGTTCTTGCCGGACTTGCTTTAATATCACTCGGCTTCTTCCTTTGCATTCCCGGAGTTTCGATGGGTTATTACGGATTTCTGAGCACTGTCTCGGTTTTTGCAATTGGTGTAGTGATTCTTCAGGTTGCTGCCGGACCTTATGTAAATGCATTAGGTAGTCCGGAAACAGGAGCCAGTCGGCTTACATTGACAAATGCCCTTAATTCGGTAGCAACAATCATTGCTCCTATTTTTGTGTCTGTTCTACTTGTAACACCGAAACTGGAATCAGGCGTTAAAATGCAAAACTCAGCCATTCGCGATATTGTTAAGGGGCCATTTATGGTTATTGGTATAATCACTGCAGTTATTCTTGTGATAATGTTCTTCTTAAAACTGCCGGAGATAAAAAGTGAGGATAATGAAACGGAAGGTTTGGAAAAGAAACAGTACAAATCGAGCGCTTTTAAATATCCTCATGTGTGGCTGGGATCTCTTGCCATATTTCTGTATATGGGAATTGAAATAGGTCCCTCCAGCTTTTTCCCTGACTATGCAGCAAAACTTGGTATTCATGGAATCAACCCTATCGATATGCTGAAATACTATTGGGGTGGGATGATGGTAGGACGTGTTCTCGGCATCTTTATATTAAGAAAATACAAAGCCAGATTAATATTAACTATCTGTTCAGTTGGTGGATTTGTTTTGTTAGGTACTTCATTTGCGCTCAGTTCCAGTGCTCCTTCTATTGCAATGTGGCTATTCCTTGCAACCGGGTTATTCCACTCCATAATGTGGCCGGTCATTTACAATCTTGCACTCGAAGATCTTGGACCGCACGCAAAGGTAGCTTCCGGTGTTATTGCGACATCAGTTATCGGAGCTTCCATTTCAACCCTGATCATGGGTAAAATACAGGCTGTAACAGGTTCTGTAATAATAGCTGTAAGCTTAATGTTCTTTTACTACATTTATCTTGTCTTTTTTGCAACAAAAGGTTCAAAAATAAGATAATTTCCCTCCATTGATAAATTTAAAGAGGCTGATCGGGGAAGACAGCCTCTTTTTTAATAATATTATATTAAATTTTAATCTTAACCACAAAGTACACAAAGGTTTACACAAAGGTCACAAAGGAGGAGTGTAACTAAGAGTAATTAGTCTTTGTGCACTTTGTGCATGCCCAAAAAAAGAGGTTCATTCGAAATGACAACCTCTTTTTTATTTTTATTTCCCGCAGATCTCGCTGATTTGCGCAGATCAGGCTAGCGCGGATTTGCAATCCGTGCTAATCCATTTGTATTATAATGCTCCATATTTGGCACCGATTGCAAATCGGCGCCAGACATCGCATGACCATCGAAATCAAATCCTTATATTTGCTTTATGACGCAGGAGAAAACGCGATACTTCATATTCATCTCATACAAAGGCACTTCCTACCACGGATGGCAAATCCAGCCTAATTCAGTTACGGTTCAGAAGATACTTGATGAAGCGCTGAGTGTCATTCTCAATGAAGAGATTTTAACAATCGGAGCAGGAAGAACGGACGCCGGAGTACATGCATCATTCTTCTGTGCGCATTTTGACAGCAGTTCACCCGATCTTCTTTCTGCAGCAAATCTCATTTTCAGACTGAATCAATTCTTACCCTCAGATATTTCAGTAAATTCTTTAAAAAAGGTCGTTCCTGATGCCAATGCGAGATATAGTGCTATTTCAAGGACATATAAATATTATATTTCAAGGAAAAAAGATCCTTTTTTTGAGAATTCAAGCTGGTTTCTTCATGGAAGGTTAAATGTTGAATCAATGAATGAAGCATGCAGGATGCTATTCAGATACTCAGATTTTACGAGCTTCAGCAGACTTCACTCAGGAGCAAAAACAAATATCTGCAAAATTCTTGAAGCAGGCTGGGAGGATTCTGAAAATCGCCTTGTTTTCACTATCAAGGCTGACAGGTTCCTGAGGAATATGGTCAGGGCGATTGTCGGGACGATGGTTGAAATCGGTTTTGAAAAGATGGATCTCAAAGAATTTGAAGATATTATCCTTGCGAAAGACCGGTGCAAAGCTGGAAAATCTGCCCCTGCAAAGGGGCTGTTTCTGGTGGATATTGAGTACCCGGAGGAGATTTTCCCGGACTAAAGTCCGGGTTTAGTGATTGCTCTAACCCTGGGCTAAAGCCCGCGGTTAGATGATATACTGATGCCCGGCATTCGACTGGTATGACTTAAGTTGTTGAATGAATGATACGGCTAAGTCTGAAGACTTAGCCAAGCGTCTTGGAAGATAAGCCATTAACTAACGGCGGGCTTCAGCCCGTGGTTAACCAGGCAACCCGATGATCGGGCTTTAGCCGGAATGACTTAAGTTGGTGAATCAGATGGCTAATTCTGAAGACTTAGCCAAGCATAAATTGTGATCACTGATCTCAATCGCATGACTTATAATCAATCTTCGCAGGATATCTCCCCTAACCACAGGCTTCAGACTGTGGTTAACCGGGTACTCCAGGAAATTAAATTAATATTCATCCGGCAGCTCTTTCAGCTGCGCCAGTGTAAATACAGGTCCGTCCTTGCAAACATAGACTTTACCCACATTGCAGCGACCACATTTACCGAAACCGCATTTCATGCGATTTTCAAGTGTTGTGTATATATCTTCATCCTTGAAACCGAGCCTGGCAAGGACAGGAAAGGTATACTTTATCATAACAGGCGGACCGCATACAATTGCAATTGTATCTTTTGATGATGGTGCAATTTTCTCAACAATTGTGGGAACAAATCCTACTTCACCTTTCCAGTCGGCCGACTCGCCACCCGGATCAACAGTAGTAACAAGCCTGACATCTTTCCTTAGTTCCCAGTCTTTAAGCTCTTCTTTGTACACAAGATCTTTTATGGATCTGGCGCCATAGATAATTGTAATGTCTTTAAAATTTTCCCTCAGGTCAAGCGCATTCCAGATCACGCAGCGCATAGGTGGCAAAGCAATCCCTCCGGCAATGAACAAAAGGCTTTTCCCTTTCCATTCTTCAATCGGGAATACATTACCATATGGCCCTCTGAAGCCTATAATACTTCCCTCTTCGCAACCTGACAGTGCATTTGTCACTTTACCAGTCTGTCTGAAAGTGCATTCTATGTAACCCTGTCGTGTAGGCGGAGAAGCTATACAAAAAGTAGACTCCCCGATTCCGTAAACCGAATATTCACCAAACTGACCTGCTTTGTATGAAAACTTTTCCTGATCTTCTTCATTTACAAATTTCAGCATGAAAGTTTTTACTCCTGGCGCCTCATAAGTGATTCTCTCGATTCTCATGAGGTAAGGCATATACAGATTATCGATCATATTGTAACCTCCTGAATAGAAATTAAATTTTCTAAAATATTCATATCAACAGGACATGCTCTTGAACAACGGCCGCAACCAGTACACCCGTAAACTGAAAGTCTTTCAGGCATGTATGAAAACTTGTGCATAATTCTCTGTCTCCATCTCTGCGATTGTGCAGCACGCGGATTATGTCCTGAAGTATGGATTGTGAAATGTGAGAAACCGCATGAATCCCAGCATCTTACCCTGGATCCTTTTTTCCCGTGGGCTTCATCCTGGATGTCAAAACAAGCGCATGTCGGGCAAACATAGGCACAGGCGCCACATCCAAGACATTTTAAAGATTGCTCAATCCATTCCTTGCTCTCAAAAAACTTGTCGAGTTTACTTCTGATTTCTTCGTGGTTAAATTTTACGGGAACATCGGCAAGATATTTTCCTTTATCAAAATCCTCAGCTTTTTCGAACAGCTGCGGAGCCATTGAAACAATTGAGTTCCCTTTCTCAGAGATAATCTCAGCAAGATAATCCACCATCCTCTCCCATCCTGGTGAATAAAATATCACTCCCCACAGTACTTCCAGGATTACCGCCTACAGAGGTGCAAAAACAGTATTCATCAGATTTGCCGCAGCTGAAGCCGAATACAGTGACCTTTGATAACCGGTTATTGTATATCTCGTCTTTATAATCCCAGTTAAAAATTGAACTGAGCTCTCCTATTCCGTTCGCATCACATGGTCTTAAACCCCAAAGAATTACCTCAGGAATATCTTTAAGATCTATTCCCTTAACAGACATTCCTTCTTTGTTTTTCGAATAATCGAGAATCTTTTCAGCTCTTGGGAAAGCTATATCCTTCGATGACTGTGTTGTCTGAATATATCCGGTTGAAATACCTTTAAAATCATCCGCATCCCTGAAAGTCGTCTTTCCGTTCTTCGTGAAAGGAGCATAGATTTTTTTACTGTTCTGCTTTAAGATATCGAAAAGCTTTTCCAGTGAGTCTTTCCTGACTAATCGCTTATCAATATTCATATCTTATAATATAAAATTTTCTTTATCATCAGGTTTGTATGTTGACATCAGATGGTCACCTTTTAGTGCTGGCTGATAACCTCCGAAATGTTCTTTAGCATCGAGAAGCATTCTTTTTGTAAGAAGGTTAATAGGAATCGAAAGCGGACATGCATTGTAGCACGCATCGCAATCGATACAGCGTCCGGTAAGATGAATTGCCCGCATAATATGCCATTCAAGGTTCCCGAGTTCGGTAGATGGAACAGGGATCCATTGAGGCTGGTTAAAATCTACGGTACATCTTGAACAATAACACATTGGACAAGCAGCACGGCAGGCATAGCATTTGAAACAAGGAGCCAGTTCAGCAATCCAGAATTTCCAGCGTTCGGCCTGGGTCATCTTTTCAAGTTTGTCGAGCATTTCTTTATTGCGTGCATCAATCTCAATCTCGAACTGATGAACAAACGTTTCCACTTCTGACAGGTTCCCAAATTCAACTAATTTACTTTCAGGAGTTATTCCCAACACAATGAGGTTACTGTCATTTACCTGGAACTCCGAGGCAAGCTGAATTATACTGCGCATTACAGGCAGGGTTGCGGCGATAGCCATTTTACCCTTTTCCTTCACTTCTTTTTTGGTAATGTAAACTGCAAGGTTCTGCACACAACGACTGTCAAAAATTAATTTATCGGCATCTTCAGCTTTTTCAACAAAGAGTGCCCTGGTTTTATTACCAGTACCTTGTTCATAGCCAATCACAACCTTTACAGCAGAGGTTTCGATAAGCTCTTTTGCACGTTTAATTAAGTCAAGCATGGCTTACCTCCTTTTCAGGATATTTTGCAACATTTTTATATTCTGTATACGGACCCAGCTCGCGTATGGACGCCACAGTTGAGTTGACAATATCGGCCCACTTGGCGCCTTCTGCTGCAGATACCCATGAGAACTTGATCCTGTCGATATTAATTCCCATAAAATCGCAGATCGACCGGAACATGATCCATCGTCTTCTGGCATGAAAATTACCTGAAGTATAGTGACAATCATTAGGGTGACATCCTGATACGATTATTCCGTCAGCGCCTTCATCAAATGCTTTCAGCAACAACATATAATCTATTCGTCCCGTGCACGGAAACCTGACGATCCGGACATTAGTTGCGTATTTGATACGGCTCGTTCCTGTCAGGTCTGCGCCGGCATATGTGCACCAGTTACAGACGAAAGCAACAATTTTTGGTTCAAATTCAGCCATTAATACTAAATATTAATATTCATTTAATAAAGCCATAACTTCGGTATACATCTGTTCATGCGTATAGCCTTGTATATCAATCGATTTTGTACGGCAGAAAGCAACGCATGTTCCGCATCCCTGGCAAAGGCCCGGATTGACTTTTGCAACCGATTTTATTACTTCACCGTTACGGTTTTTGATCTCTTCTTTTTCAATAGCCTGGTAAGGACATGCTGAAACGCAAAGGAAACATCCCACGCACGATGAATAAACAGGCGGAGCTTGCCGGTTCACAACTGCAATTATTGGTTCGCGGGTAAGTTCATCCTGCGAAAATAATCCCGCAACTTTTACAGCAGCACCTGAAGCCATTGCTACAGATTCAGGAATATCTCGTGGCGCCTGGCATGCTCCTGCAAGAAAGATACCTGCTGTGTTGGTTTCAACCGGTTTAAGTTTCGGATGAGCTTCTGCAAAGAATTTATAAGGATCGTAGGAAATATGCAGTTTTTGTGCAAGCTCTTCTGCTCCTTCATTCGCAACACCTGCTGTTGCCAACACTACCATATCAGCCTCAATTTCAACAGGCATGGCATTAAGAAGTGTATCGACACCACTTACAATTAATTTGCCATTCTTTTCATAAATCTTAGATACACGGCCGCGGATATAATTTACGCCATCATCCTCAATTGCTCTTCTCACAAATTCTTCATACTGCTTACCTCCTGCCCTGATATCCATATAGAATACATATGATTTGCCTCCATGAACCTTGTGCTGGTATAACATGGCATGTTTTGCAATATACATGCAGCATATCTTGGAACAATAAGGAATTCCTTTTGCCGGATCTCTCGATCCTGCACACGCAAGAAAAACTATTTTCTCGGGGACTTTGCCATCAGATGGTCTTCTGATCTCGCCCAGTGTAGGTCCCGATGCTGAAGCCAGACGCTCAAACTGGAGTCCTGTAATAACATCGGCATGTTTACCATAACCATATTCGGGAAAGAAATCAGGCTGTTTTACAGTGAAACCGGTTGCAATAACAATTGCCCCAATCTCCACTTCAACGATCTGATCTTCCTGGTCAAAACGAATTGCGCCGGTCGGGCATACTATTTCGCAAACTTTACATTTGCCTTTAATATAATAGGTACAGTTTTTCCTGTCAATAACTGGCTTATTGGGGACTGCCTGTGGAAAAGGTACATAAATTGCGGTTCGTTTACCCAAGCCCTCATTGAATTCGCTTGGAATTTTCTTTACAGGACATTTTGTGGTACATTGACCGCAACCGGTACAGAGTTTTTCATCGAGACTCTTTGATTTCTTCCTGATTTTTGCCTTGAAATTTCCAATGAATCCCTCAAGACTTTCGAGTTCGGCATATGTAAATAAGGTAATATTGGGATGCTGAGCTACTTCCACCATTCTTGGAGTAAGGATACACTGTGAGCAGTCGAGTGTCGGGAATGTTTCAGATAATTGAGACATATGTCCACCGATAGAGGGATCTTTTTCAATAAGGATAACCTTGTGACCGGTATTTGCAATGTCAAGACTTGCCTGAATACCTGCGATTCCGCCTCCTATAACCAATGCGGTTTTTGTGACCGGCACTTTAATTGAATTCAGTTCATGGTTATACTTGACTTTTTCAACTAGAATCCTAACAAGATCAACTGCTTTTTCTGTAGTAGCTTCGCCTTTTTCATGAACCCAGGAACAATGTTCCCTCAGGTTTGCCATTTCGCACATAAACGGATTTAACCCGGCTTCGGCGCAAGCTTTTCTGAATGTAGGCTCATGCATCCGGGGCGAACAGGAAGCAACGACGACTCCTGTCAGACCTTTTTCTGCAATTGCGTTTTTTATAAGACTCTGCCCGGGGTCGGAACACATATACTTGTAATCAACGCTAAATGTGACTCCATCCCATTTGCTTGCTGTTTCAGCAACCTTTGCACAATCAACAGTTGAACTTATGTTTTCCCCGCAATGACAGACAAATACTCCAATTTTTGACATATAATTGCTTGATACTTAATTAATAATATTCTCAATTTTCCTTTTTATTCCTGCATTTCATTCATCCTTTTACCCCCTTTCTAATTTCCCCCAAGGGGGAAAGGTTGGCTTACTCCTTCCCCCAAGGGGGAAGGCTGGGAAGGGGGTAAATCATTTAAAAAGAACTCTTAATTATATATAAACTTATACTAAACCTTTTTCAAATTGATACGTTTACAAAATGTCTCTGCAGGCCAAGCGCCTTTCTGTCGAGACCCATAGCCAAACCTATTGCCTGTGTAATATAAAGGACAGGTATGTCAACTTTTTCACCCAGGTATTCATTGATCGAATCACGACGCATGTCGAGATTTGAATGACACATCGGGCAGGCAACAATGACTGCTTCGGCACCACGGTCTTTTGCATCTCCAATAATTTTGCCTGATAGCCTGCCAACCGAACTCGTCCGTGAAACTGATAATCCGGCTCCGCAGCATTCTGTTTTGAAAGCCCAGTCAATTGGTGTGGCTCCTGATTTTAACATCAACGCATCGAGCGACTGAGGATCTTCTTCCCGGTCGAATTTCAGTATCTCATGAGGTCTCACAAGCAGACAGCCATAATAACATGCTACCTTGTGATCAAATGGTTTAACCACCTTCTCAGCAAGCTTAGGAGTAATATATTTGTCGAGCATCTGAACAATATTCAAAACACTAACCGATCCGGTATATGGAAGATTATTGGCATCAGTTACTTTCGATTGAAGTTCAGTATTTTCAGCGAGCTCATGTTTTGTAACTGTCAGTCTGCTATAGCATGCAGCACATGGAACCACTATTTCAGTAAATCCCTGTTTTTCAGCGAGTGACAGAATTCGGGCAGGAAGAGCAAGAGAAAGTTCTTTATTCATGTTATGAGCCGCTGTTGCTCCGCAGCAATTCCAGTCATGGATTTCCTCTAAAGTGATATCAAAGGCTTTTGCAACGGCAAGGACCGACTCAGCGTATTCACGTGAGGATCCTTTAAGGGAACAACCTGGATAAAATCCGAGAGTCATGTGATTTATTGTTTAATATTAGTAACAGAATTGGCAGAAGTCGGAAGACCGAAGTCTGAAATCGGAAGTTTAGTGTCTTCTGACTTCGGACTTCTGACTTCGGACTTCAAAGATTTTCTGAATATTGAGGCAACACCCGATCGGTCTTTTATTAATTCAGGAATTATATTCAATTTGCCCCGTTTCATCATCTTTGGGGCAAGGGCCATGTCTTCAAGAATTCTTAATGTTCTTGTTTTATAATCGACAAACAGTCCGATTTCGTAAAGTCGGCCGGTATATTTTATTGAATCAAGAAAAGATTTATGAAAAGCTATGATCTCTTTTGCTTTAGGATTTACTTTTTTCTCACTCAGAGATTTTTCTCTCAGAAAATCCATCATTTTCGGAATATCGATACTCATCGGGCAGCGTGCAAAACACATTTCACAAGTAAGGCATACCCAAATGGAAAAAGACCTTAATACTTTGTCTTCAAGCAACGGATTTCCGGTTTGCAGCATCCTCATTATTACGCTTGGGGGATAATCCATCTCTTCCGAAAGTGGGCATCCTGCCGAACACTTTCCGCATTGATAACAATGGCTAACCTTCACACCGGTATGTTCTAAAACTTCACCTCCAAGTCCGGAAATTCCAGTATGATGTGTATCTGAACTCATAATAATCCTGTTAGTGTTAAGTTATTACAACTGCTAAAAGTAATTAATATTGTTATTTTAATAACATGAAAATTATCATAAAGCCTCATCAGAGGTGAGCCCGTATTGTATTTTTTTTCATAACTTCCTTTTAATCTGTGAAATAAATAACAGCAGCGTAAAACAAAGTGATATATATCACTATAATGATATGTGAATCATTTCACAAGACAAAAAAAAAATCTAATTTTGTGCGGCCTGAATTTAAAACTTAATTCCATTTTGTATGAATAATGAATGGTTGATTTTATTTTTCCTTGTTGGGGCCAGCTTTGTTGGACTGGTTCTGATTTTTTCAGGAATCGTAGCTCCTAAATCAACAAATCCTCAGAAATTTGATCCATATGAATGCGGTATTCCTACCGAAGGAGTTACCTGGTTGCAATTTAATGTGGGATATTACCTCTTTGCCATCCTCTTTCTTGTTTTTGATGTGGAAACAGTACTTGTGTTTCCATGGGCTGTTGTAATGAAAGAAACAGGCATAGCAGCATTTATCGAGATACTTATTTTCTTTTTCATACTGGGTCTGGGATTATTATATGCCTGGAAAAAACATGCGCTGATATGGGAATAAAAGGAATGAAGAGAGAAGAATTCGAGGATAATGAAAGCCTTGATCTTCTCAATGCATCGGGCACCAATATACTTCTTACAACAATCGATGATGTTATAAACTGGGGAAGGAAAAACTCTCTCTGGCCCCTTACGTTTGCGACAAGATGTTGTGGAATTGAAATGATGGCTGCCGGAGCTTCACGACACGATTTTGCTCGTTTTGGCATGGAAGTATACAGAGCCAGTCCCCGCCAGGCGGATGTGATTGTAGTTGCCGGAACTATTGTTCATAAAATGGCGCCGGTTTTAAAACGCCTTTATGATGAGATGTCAGAACCAAAGTACGTTGTTGCAATGGGTGCATGTGCTATTTCAGGCGGTCCATTTTTCCTGAACTCTTACAGTGTGGTAAAAGGCGTGGAGCATGTCATTCCGGTTGATGTTTATGTCCCAGGGTGTCCTCCGCGTCCGGAAGCATTATTATATGGTATGCTCCAGCTTCAGCGGTTAATTGAAACCCAGACAATTGAATCAAGAAAGGTAAGAAACAAATCTCACGACTATAAATAGAAGTGTGAGGTGTGAGGTACGAGGTGCGAGGGATATATAGAATGATATTGATACTAAAGATACAATTAGTTAGTTAAATGGATAAAATTCAACTTGGATCATTAATAAGAACTCTGGTTGCTGACGTTGAGATAAAAGAAGGCAAGCAATTTCTTGAGGTAACTGTTCCACCTTCATCATTATATGAGTTAGCCAAAAGCTTAAAGGAAAATGATGAAACTAAATTTGATTTTCTGTTTTGTCTTACCGGAGTTGATTATGGTACCGATCTGGGAGTTGTTTATCATCTCCGCTCAACAGAATATGATCACACAGTTGTTTTAAAAACCAGGACATCTGACAGGGTAAATCCGCTTATTGACTCAGTTTGTGACATCTGGCAGACCGCTGAATTTCATGAGAGAGAAGTATTTGACTTGCTTGGCATAAAATTTAAGAATCACCCTGATCTCAGAAGGCTATTCCTTGATAATTCATGGGGGTTCCCGTTAAGAAAGGACTACGTTGATGATGTCAATATCGTTACAAAGTAAATATGGCAGAAAAGGAAATAACAAATCTTACTGACGAGCATCAGGAGTATGTAATAAACATGGGGCCGCAGCATCCATCAACTCATGGTGTGCTCAGGCTGAAGGTATCACTTAAAGGAGAAATTGTCAAAAATATAGAACCACACATCGGCTATATTCACAGTGGCATAGAGAAGATGTGTGAGAGTATTACTTATCCCCAGATCATTCATCTCACTGACAGGATGGACTACATTTCTGCTCATATTAATAATGAAGCAGTCTGTCTGAACGTTGAGAAAGCTCTTGAGATAGAGATTCCCGACCGGATAAAGGTGATAAGAACGATCATGTCAGAGTTAACGCGTATTCAGTCACATCAGCTATGGTGGGCATGTTTCGGGATGGATCTTGGCGGACTGACATGTTTCTTTTACGGTCTGCGCGACAGGGAAAAAATTCTGGATATTTTTGAAGAGACTTGTGGCGGACGAATGATAGTAAGCTATAACTGTCCGGGTGGATTGATGTATGATATACATCCCAACTTTCAGAAACGGGTTAAAGAATTTATAAAATATTTCAGGAAAATCTTACCTGAATACGATCAGCTGTTGTCGGGTAATGTTATTTTCAAAGAGCGCAGCAAGAATATTGGCATTTTAACAAAAGAAGACGCAATTTCATTTGGTGTTACAGGACCCACCGGAAGGGCTTCAGGATTTTCATGCGATGTAAGAAAACACGAGCCATATAGTGCCTACGACAGGGTACAATTCAAAGAAATACTGCATACGGAGGGCGATACATATCACAGGTATATTGCAAGGATTGACGAGATGTGGGAATCAATGAATATACTTGAACAACTGATAGATAACATTCCCGAAGGACCATTTGCAGTAAAGATGAAACCAATAATAAAACTACCCGAAGGAGAATGGTATCAGAGGGTTGAAACAGCTCGTGGTGAGTTGGGTGTGTATGTGATAAGTGATGGGAATAAGAACCCGTACAGGGTTAAATTCAGATCTCCGAATTTCTCTAACCTTTCAGTATTGAACCATATTGCAAAAGGATTTAAAATTGCTGATTTGGTAGCAATCGGGGGATCACTGGACTTAATCATACCAGATATTGACAGGTAAGACAAGCATTCCCCCCACGGAGGTGTTAGGGGTGGGTAAAACTATAAAAAGAATTTACACAGAGGGTTGAGATTAAATATCAAAGATTGCTTCGCTTCTCTCGCAATGACAGTTAAGCAAAATAGGGTTATGATTAAAGACAAACGATTAACAACAAACGATTAACGACAAACGATTAACCAGACTTAAAGTTAAAATATATGCTACCTGAGATTGTTTCTCTGAATACATCACCTACTCTGGGAGTCCCCTGGTGGAAAGTCATTTACGATTTTTCTTCGCTCACCAAATGGATCGATTCCAGCCTTCATAATGCAATGTCTCCCTTCTGGACAACGATAACCGAGATGCTTATTATAGGTGTACTGATACTTCTTTTCTATGCCCTGGTCGGATTGTTTCTTGTATATGCTGAAAGAAAAGTCTGTGCATTCATGCAAAACAGGCTGGGTCCAAACAGGGTTGGGCCGTTCGGCATTTTCCAGACAATAGCCGACCTTTTTAAACTATTATTCAAAGAACTGATCCCAATAAAAAATGCTGATGGTTTCCTTTTCAATCTCGCGCCGTTTATTGTAATTATTGCATCGTTTATGGCAATAGCTGCCATTCCTTTTGCAAATGGACTGCACGCTATTGATCTGAATATTGGAGTATTATATGTAATGGCTGTTTCAGCAATGGGTGTTATCGGAGTATTGCTTGCAGGATGGTCGAGCAATAACAAATATTCTCTTATCGGCGCAATGAGAAGCGGGGCTCAGATTGTAAGTTATGAACTATCGGTCGGATTGTCTTTAATAACAATTGTGATCCTTGCAGGATCTATGCAATTATCGGTAATAGTCGAAGCTCAGAGAGACGGCTGGTTTATCTTTAAAGGACATTTATCGGCATTTATCGCTTTTATAATTTTCCTTATATCGAGTACTGCCGAGACGAACCGCGGGCCTTTTGACCTTGCTGAAGCTGAATCAGAGCTTACTGCTGGCTATCATACTGAATATTCCGGAATAAAATTCGCATTCTTTTTCCTTGCAGAATATATTAACATGTTCATTGTTGCATCGATTGCTGCTACAGTTTTCCTTGGCGGATGGATGCCGTTTCACGTAGGGCAATGGGCAGGATTTAATAATGCGATGGATTTCATTCCACCATTTATTTGGTATATCGGAAAGACATTCTTCGTGATATTCATGATGATGTGGTTCAAATGGACCTTCCCCCGATTGAGAATTGATCAACTGCTTACTCTTGAATGGAAATATTTATTGCCAATCAACCTGTTTAATGTTTTGCTTATGGCATTCCTGGTCCTTATGGGCTGGCATTTTTAAACTAAAATTATTTATCTCTGGATGAGAAGTATTATAAATTATTTTAAGGAAATAATATCTGGCGTCTGGTCCTTACTGAAAGGCATGAAAGTGACAGGATCATACTTTTTCAGGCCTTCTACAATCGTGACCCAAAAGTATCCTTCAAACCGCAAAGATCTGGTAATGTTCGACCGTTTCAAAGGTGAGGTAATAATGCCTCATGATGAAAATAATGAGCATAAGTGCACAGGATGCGGAATCTGTGAATTAAACTGTCCGAATGGCTCGATTGAAATTATTTCACAAACAATTGTTACCGAGGATGGCAAGAAGAAGAAGGCTATTGATAAGCATATCTACAGATTAAGTATGTGTACATTTTGTGGTTTATGTGTAAAAACATGCCCTTCAAATGCACTGGCATTCGGTCAGAAATTTGAACATGCTGTGTTTAACAGGGCGCTACTGATAAAACAATTGAATAAACCGGGTTCCAAACTAAAGAAAGGAATTGAATAATGGCCTCTAATCAGATTATGTTTATCCTTTTTTCTGCGATGATCATTGTGTTTTCAGTTCTGACAGTGACAAGCAAAAGGATCCTCAGAGCAGCAATATTCCTGCTGTTCGTACTTGTATCAACCTCAGGTTTGTATTTTATGCTTAACTATCAGTTCCTTGCTGCCGTTCAGCTTACTCTCTATGCCGGCGGTATAGTAGTTCTGATAATTTTTTCAATTCTGCTCACAAGTCATATAAGTCAGAATTTTGAATCGCCGGGATGGAAGAAGAATATATTTTCAGCTATTGCGACACTGATCGGAGCATTTTTAACAATAATTACAATCCTCGATTATAAATTTTCAGCGACCACTGAAGCTGCAAAAGAGGTAAATATGAAACTGATCGGGAATAGTCTTCTTTCAACTGGTTATGACGGTTATGTGCTTCCATTTGAAGTCATATCGGTTTTGCTGCTGGCCGCAATGGTTGCAGCGATTGTAGTAGCAAAAAAAGTATCACCAAAAAGCGCTGAATTACCAAAATTAAAATAGTAATAAGATGAACTCAGGAATACCATTACAATATTTCTTAATACTGGCAACTTTAATGTTTTTTACGGGCATTTACGGATTTCTTACCCGTCGGAACCTTATTACAATTCTGATGTCGGTTGAACTCATTTTAAACTCTGTGAATATTAATTTCCTTGCCTTTAACCGCTATTTGTTTCCGCATAAACTTGAAGGAATGTTTTTCAGCATTTTTGTAATTGCTGTCGCCGCTTCTGAAGCTGCAGTGGCAATAGCCATTATAATTAATATCTACAGACGGTTCACAACAATAAATGTTGAGGATGTAAATGAGATGAAGTATTAACCGGTTCAGGGTACGAGGTACGCGGTACGCGGTTGGAATATAATAGAAACTCAGGAAAACAAGTAATATGATAAATTTCAGCTACACAATTTGGATTCTTATTCTGCCCTTTTTTATGTTTCTGCTTCTCGGTCTGGCAGGACACAAGCTTAAGGGAATGCTTTCCGGACTGATCGGAACCGGAGGTCTGGGAATAATAACATTATTATCATATATAACTGCTTATAAATACTTTTTTGTATCTGCCAAGATAGAGGGAGCATTTCAGAAAATAACCGCGGTCAATATAACGTGGCTTCAGTTTACCGATAAGCTGCATATTGATATGGGTATCCTGCTTGATCCCATCTCAGTAATGATGCTGGTTGTCATAACCACTGTTTCCCTGATGGTACATATTTACAGTCTGGGATATATGAAAGGTGAAAGAGGATTCGAGCGTTTCTTCTCTTTTCTTTCGTTGTTCAGCTTTTCAATGCTGGGACTGGTATTGGCGACAAATATTTTTCAGATGTACATTTTCTGGGAACTTGTAGGTGTTTCCTCATTCCTGCTCATTGGATTCTACTATCAGAAACCTTCTGCGGTGAGGGCTTCAAAGAAAGCTTTCATAGTTACGAGATTTGCCGATCTGGGCTTCCTGATAGGAATTCTGATCTTATCATTCAATACAAAAACTTTTGATTTTGTTACACTTACCAATCCAACAGGATCTGCTATTTCCCAGGGGACCGGTATTGGTTTTCTCGGTCTTTCGATAATGACATGGTCGATGATCTTTGTGTTTATGGGAGGTGTTGGCAAGTCGGCAATGTTCCCTTTCCATATATGGCTTCCCGATGCAATGGAAGGGCCTACTCCTGTTTCAGCCCTTATACATGCAGCTACTATGGTTGTAGCCGGTGTGTATCTAGTTGCCAGGATGTTCCCGATATATGCCATCTCAGCTCCGGTAGCGCTTCATGTTGTTGCCTACGTCGGAGCATTTTCTTCTCTTTTTGCGGCCGTCATTGCCTGTACACAGACCGATATAAAAAGGGTGCTTGCTTATTCTACAATGTCGCAGATCGGTATGATGATGTGTGCGCTTGGTATTGCAAGTTACGGCGGAGAGGAAGGATTAGGATATATGGCTTCCATGTTTCACCTGTTTACCCACGCTATGTTCAAAGCTTTGCTCTTTTTGGGAGCAGGCGCTATTATTCACGCTGTTCACAGTAATTTTATGACTGATATGGGAGGTCTTCGCAAATACCTGCCAATTACACACATAACCTTTCTCATTGCATGTCTTACAATTGCAGGAATTCCTCCGTTCTCAGCATTTTTCAGCAAGGATGAGATCCTTACTGCAGCATTCCACAGCAATAAGATTCTGTTTGCTGTTGAATATGCAGTCGCTGGTCTGACAGCATTCTATATGTTCCGACTCTATTTCAATATTTTCTGGGGAAGAGATACTCAATATCATCATACTCCTCACGAAGCTCCGGCAACAATGACAGTACCTCTAATTATTCTTGCTATTGCATCTGTTTTCACCGGATTTATTCCTTTCAGCAAACTTGTCACATCAGACAGCAAGATTCTGGAGAGCGGACTTGACCTTATGATTGCGATCCCTTCGGTTCTGATTGGTTTGCTGGGAATTGGAGTAGCATTTATAATGTATAAAAAGGAGAGCGCAATTCCTGATAAACTGGCCGCGACATTTAAGTATGGTTATAAATGGGCATACAATAAGTTTTATATTGATGAGCTTTACCTTTTTGTAACAAAGAAGATCATTTTCAGATATATAGCACAACCGGTTGCATGGTTTGACCGGCATATTGTGGATGGCACTATGAACGCAGTAGCAAATCTGACCCAGGGGATCTCATTCAGGATCAGAGGATTTCAATCCGGACAATTGCAGAAGTACGGTTTTATATTTATTACCGGCGTCATCATGCTCGCAATATTTTTTATATACCTGTGGAAATAACTGAAATTTAGAAAAGATTTTAATTATGGATATTTTATCACTGTTTGTAGTAATTCCTGTTTTAACAATCACAGCTATCCTGTTTTTAAAAGATACCAAACAGGTCAGACTGGTGTCAGCATTTGGGATGGGTCTGCAGTTATTAATGGCAGCATTGCTGGCATTTCTGTATTTAACTGCCCGTCATGCCGGCAACAGTGATGAGATGTTATTTGTAAGGGATTATTTATGGTTCAAGAGCCTGAATATTCATTACGCCGTGGGTGTCGATGGTATTTCTGTCGCAATGATAGCATTAACCTCCCTCGTTGTTTTCGCAGGAATTTTTGCCTCATGGGAAGTTGAATTTCTCAGAAAAGAATTCTTTATATCCCTCATCCTTCTGGCTACCGGCGTATTCGGATTCTTTATATCGATAGATCTTTTCACGATGTTCCTCTTTTATGAACTTGCAGTTATTCCGATGTATCTGCTTATAGGAATATGGGGAAGCGGACCAAAAGAATATTCCGCAATGAAGCTTACAATCATGCTGATGGGTGGATCTGCTCTTCTTCTTGTTGGCTTGCTTGGGATTTATTTTAATTCATCGCCTGACGGAACAAAACTCACTTTTAATATTCTGGAGATATCAAAGATTGTTATCCCGCTGCCTGCACAAAGAATCTTCTTTCCTTTAACATTCTTGGGGTTTGGCGTACTTGGAGCTTTATTTCCATTTCATACCTGGTCGCCTGACGGTCATGCCTCCGCTCCTACAGCAGTTTCCATGTTGCATGCAGGCGTTCTGATGAAACTGGGAGGTTATGGTGCTTTCCGGGTTGCAATATTTCTAATGCCTGAGGCAGCTCATGAATTGTCGTGGATTTTTATAATACTCACATCAATCAGTGTTGTTTATGGAGCTTTCGGAGCGATTGCACAGAAAGATTTAAAATATATTAATGCTTATTCATCGGTAAGTCATTGCGGCCTGGTGCTCTTTGCAGTGCTCATGATGAATCAGACGGCAATGAATGGTGCTATTATCCAGATGATCTCACATGGCTTAATGACAGCCTTATTCTTTGCTCTTATCGGGATGCTATACGGAAGAACACATACTCGGCTTATCAACGAGATGGGTGGTTTGATGAAAGTTATTCCCTTCCTGTCGGTTTGTTATGTAATTGCAGGTCTGGCATCGCTTGGATTGCCTGGACTTAGCGGTTTTGTTGCTGAAATGACAATTTTTGTGGGAGCTTTCCAGCATCATGAACTTTTTTACCGGATAGTGACAATCATGGCAGTTTCTTCGATAGTTATTACCGCAGTTTATATTCTCAGGGTTGTTGCAATATTATTACTCGGACCAACCACAAATGAGCATTTTGAACATCTTCCTGATGCTAAATGGTTTGAAAAGATCTCGGTTGTAACTTTGATAACTGCAGTAGCAGCCATTGGTCTTGCACCTTTTTGGCTTTCAACAATGATCGGTACCAGTTTGCATCCCATAATCGATAAAATTTTAGCACTTAATCCGTTTTGATCTGTCTGTTTGTAAATGTTTTGGATAATATAATTATATGAGTCAAGGTACTTTTTTAATAATGCGTCACGAACTGCTGCTGATTGCTGCAGCTCTCCTCGTATTGATTGCAGAATTATTCTGGAATCCTGAAAAGAAGAAAGGCATAAGTCTTTTTTCTCTGATAATCTTTGGATTAATCACCGTTATTGGTTTCCTGCCTTCGCCCGAAGGGTCTATTTTCGGAGGTATGTACATTTCTTCAGGTACAAGACTTCTGATGAAGAATATTCTGAACATCGGTACCTTGATTGTATTTATACAGTCGATCGGATGGCTTAAGAAGGAAGAAAATGTTGAAAAAGTAAGTGAGTATTTTCTGCTGCTCATTTCAACACTGGTTGGAATGAATTTTATGATTTCCGCAGGTCATTTTTTAATCTTTTATATTGGTCTTGAACTGGCAGTGATCCCAATTGCAGCGCTGGCTGCTTATGATCGTTACAAAAACAAATCGGCTGAAGCAGGTATAAAACTTATCCTCTCATCAGCGTTGTCTTCGGGAATCTTATTATACGGATTGTCGATGATTTATGGCACAACAGGGACATTGTATTTCAGTGAAGTTGCCGCATTGTTCAGTAACAGCAATCTTCAGATCCTCGCATTCATCTTCTTCTTTGCCGGGATGGCATTTAAAATCTCAATCGTTCCTTTTCATCTCTGGACAGCCGATGTTTATGAAGGTTCTCCTGTAAACATTACTTCCTATCTTTCAGTCATTTCAAAAGGAGCTTCTGTTTTCATTCTCATGATCATTCTTTTCACGGTATTTCCTGTTATTATGGCGACCTGGCAGAAAACTATTTTTGTTGTTTCTGTTCTCACCATGACTATTGGTAATCTTTTCGCTATAAGGCAGCAAAATCTTAAACGGTTTCTTGCATTCTCGTCAATATCACAGGCAGGTTACATTCTGCTTGGCATGATTGGAGGAAATCAGCTTGGGATGGCATCTATAATTTATTATATACTGGTGTATGTTTTTTCAAATCTCGGAGCTTTTGGTGTAGTTGCAGCGATTTCGAATGCTAAAGGGAAAGAGAACATTGATGACTATAACGGTTTATATCATACAAATCCAAAGCTAAGTCTGGTAATGACACTGGCATTATTTTCCCTTGCAGGGATACCTCCTGTTGCCGGATTCTTTGGAAAATTCTTCTTATTCACAGCAGCTGCACAAAAAGGATTTTACCTTCTTGTTTTTATTGCGGTTCTTAATACTATAATATCATTATATTACTACCTGCTGGTTGTTAAGGCTATGTTCATTTCCAAAAGTGAAACGCCAATAGAAACGTTTAAAAGCGATATATCAACTCGTTTAGCATTAGGGATTTGTATTGCAGGTATTGTAGGAACAGGTTTTGCAAGCATTATTTTTGAGGTGATAAAAAGTTTAAGTTTCGGAGTTTAAAAATAAAGAGAACTTAGACTGAGGCGACAGAGGAACACAGAGTACACAGAGGACACAGAGAAATAAATCCAGCAACCAGCAACAAGCAACAATTTAGGATATGGGATTAACTAACGCGAAACATATTATCGGGGAAATCGAAGGCATCCGGTGCACAATTGTTGAAAAAGGTGCAACACTGGAGCGTATTGCATTCCTGAATGATCTTCTAAGATTCAATAACCTGGAAGTAAAAGAGATGAAGGAACCATCAGAGCTTCCTGATTCAGAAGAAAAATATACTATTGGAGTAACTGATCTTATTTTTAATCCTGTTTTCGCTGTTTATGAACGTCAGCTGAAAACCCGCGAAGGAGGCGTTGTCACACCCGGTTACTGGAATCAGGAATGTGTTGAATGTGACCCAAGATACTGGATGAGGAGAAAACAGGTCAAAGAATAGCCTGACAAATCACAAATATCTTCTCTTAAGCTAAGTTCAATAAGAAAAATATTAGCAAACTTCAATATTTTTCTTAATATTTGCCTGAATTTAAGAACCTAGTCCAGATATTTTTTCCAGCTGATCGATTTCATGAAACTATCCAAAAGGTTTCTTACGATACCTATAGTAATTGCTTCATTTTCATATCTCTTTTATTCAGGATTCAGGGATGTGAAGGATAAAACATTAAACGAATTTAATGTACAGCAGTTTATGCTTGCAAGGCAGGCTTCAAGAGGAATCGAAAGTTTTTTCATTTATTATCAGAGGGAGCTTTCATTTTTATCAAAGATCAAATCTATCTCCGAACTGAATGATCAGGGTAGAACTCTGCTTGCTGATTTTTATAAAAGTCACTCTGACCAGATAGAAGCTATTACACTGGTTGACCCGAAAGGAGTATTAATTTACACCTACCCGTTAAATTCAAACGTAATCGGACAGAATTTAACCAATCAGCAGCATGTCAGAAATGTAATAGAAACTCATAAACCGACAGTAAGTGATGTTTTTAAATCTGTACAGGGATTCAGGACAATTGCATACCACGTACCGGTAATTGTCGATAATGAGTATAAAGGAAGCCTGGCAATTTTAATCCCGCTGGAAAAGCTTGGGAAAAGATTCATCGAGAACATCCGTACAGGAGAAACAGGTACTGCCAGAATGATAAGTGAATCGGGAATAGAATTATATAGTCCTTCAATCAATGAGACAGGCCAGAATGCAAAGGGAGTATTCAACAGTCAACCATCAGTTTTGGACCTGATAAAGAGAACATCAAAGGATAGTGCCGGAACTGCAATTTGTTATCTTAAAAATGATGTGACCAGCAAAAAAGCAGATTTAAAAGCCCTCGCTGCATTTTACAGGGTAACTCTTGGAAATACATTCTGGACAATTTTAATATTTACTCCTGAAAAAGAAGTATTTGCAAAGCTTACATCATTCAGGAACCGACTGTATACATTGATTTTACTGATTATTATTGTCGTATCCACATACTTCTATCTGACCCTCAAGGCATCCAATATTCTTAAGGAAGAGAAAAGAAGGAAAGCGGTTGAAAAAACACTTATTGAAAGCGAAAAACGATTCAGAGTGATGTTCGAACTATCGCCTGCAGGTATAATTCTTATTGATGAACAAGGTAAGGTAATCGAAGTTAATACTGCATTTTGCGATACGCTAGGATATTCCAGAAAGGAAGTGATAGGAAACAATATCAGAATGTTTACAGATCCGCGTCGCGAGGAAGAAATTATGAAGAATATTTCCGAAATATTGTCAGGGAAAACCATAATTCATGAGGTTGAAAATATTAAGAAAGATGGATCATCATGCATTGTTGCGCTTTATGAAACGATGATCACACTCCCTGATGGTTGCTCGGGTATACTGACGGTTTCAAACGATATCACTGAAAAGAAACATTCTCAGGAGAAAATGCTTACTCTGTCAAGAGCGCTGGAAAGTATTGGGGAGTGTGTTTCTATAACCGATTTTCAGAATAAAATAATATTTGTTAATAGTGCTTTTTGCAAATGTTATGGTTATAATGAAGAAGAGATTATTGGAAAGAATATATCAATAACCCGACCTCCTGAGAACAAGGATCTATCCTGGAATAAGATACTGCTGGATACACTGGATAGGGGCTGGAACGGCGAACTCACAAATGTACGGAAAGACGGATCTGAATTTCCGATTGAACTCTCAACGTCATGCATTAAAGATGAAAAAGGAAATGCTGTTGCCCTTATTGGTATTGCAGTTGATATCACCGAGAGAAAAAGAATTCAGACCGAGCTTATTAAGGCAAAAGATAAAGCTGAAGAAAGCGATAAATTGAAATCTTCTTTCCTGGCAAACATGTCTCATGAACTGAGAACTCCGCTGAATGCTATAATAGGTTTTTCAGGGTTAATAAATGAATCAGGACCAGGTAAGGATACCATCACGTATTCGCAGATAATCATGAAAAGCGGTCAGCACCTTCTTACCCTGGTTGAAGACATCTTTGATATAACAATGATTGAATCGGGTCATATAAAAATCAATTATGAAAAAACTGAGATAATACCTCTGATTGAAGGAAGTTCGGGATATAATATATGGCGAAAGGGTGAAAGAAGATAAGAACAACTCTGAACTTAAACGTTAATCAGGATTCAATCCAAAATCACAACATATTTTATAGAACGGATCCGGCAAAACTAAAACAGGTCTTAATGAATTTATTAAGAAATGCTTCAAGTTCACTGATACCGGATTCATTGAACTCGGCGTTAATGAGATCAGAGAAGAAGAGGGGAAATTTTTAAGATTTTACGTAAGAGATACTGGAATTGGGATCGATAAGACGTATCATGAAGCAATTTTTAATATTTTCCGGCAAATTGATGATACACATACCCGAAAAGTTGGTGGAATGGGAATTGGATTATCTATTGCAAAAAAGACTGTTGAAATGCTTGGCGGGAAAATATGGGTGGAATCCGAACCCGCAAAAGGTTCAACTTTTTATTTTACAATTCCCGAAAAAGAGCCCAAAAGCGAAAGAATAAAATCACCTGAGAAAAATACATTGGCCATGGAAAAGAAGTATGACGGCAAGACAATTTTGATTGCTGAAGATGAACAATCGAATTTTGATTTTTTAAAAATACTCTTTAACAGAATGAATATAAGAGTATTATGGGCAAGAGACGGTAACGAGGCTGTAAGCTTGTGCGAGAATGATCCGACAATAAATCTTGTACTTATGGATATCAAAATGCCTTTTTTGAACGGGTTTGAAGCAACCAAACTAATTAAAATCAAACGACCTGACTTGCCAATAATTGCTCAGACTGCTTATGCAATGAGTACCGATAAAGTGGAAGCGACAAATGCAGGTTGCGATGGGTATATGGCAAAACCACTCAAAATAAATCAGATAACAGAAGTATTGGAGAAATATTTGTAACTTTTCAATATGCAGGGAATGGTCGCGACCATTCCCTACATATTCCAGATCTCCCACGATCTTTCAGCTTGCGAATGCAGCATTTTTATTCCGCTTAGTATAGTACAACCCTGCTCCGCTCCCATTCTCAGGAATTCTGTTACCTCAGGATTATAAACCAGATCAAACAGGATATGCTTTTTATTCAAACTCTTATAGTCAATATCCGGTTTAGTTGTTAACGTCTGGATACATACCAAGTGGCGTTGTATTTACAAGTAACTGGCGGCTTTCAATAATCGAGGAATCAATGTCGGAATAGACTAATTTGCCCGGGCGCCTTTCCCGTGAAACAACATCTGCTTTTATTCCAAATTTTTCAAGCACATAACAAACAGCCTTTGAACTTCCTCCTGTCCCTAATACAAGAGCGTTTCTGACACTTTTATCAATGAAAGGCAGAAGAGTGTCACGGATACCGGTCACGTCGCTGTTGAAACCGTACAACTCGACAACACCAGGCTTACGCAATATCTTTATTACATTAACAGCACCAATTTCCGAAGCTTCGGTATCAACAACATCAAGAAAGTTTATTATGCTTGTTTTATATGGAATTGTAACATTCAGTCCGCAGAGTTCATTATCTGACTCGAACAATTTTCCTGAAATGATCAAGGTTTACAAGCGGGAAATTTTCATAAGAGCAATCAGTGATATTCTCCCTTATGAACTTTTCAGTGAAGTATTTTTTCGAAAAAGAGTGACCAAGAGGATATCCAATGAGACCGAATTTTCTCATTTCAATACATATCGGTTAATGCTGCAGTTCTTTCGGCAGGAATTGAGAAAAAGTATCGCTGCGCAATCCAAGCCTGAGCGTTTCTAATGGAATAATTTCAGTCGGAGCAATATTTCCAAGGTTAACATTAGCACCAAAATTCTTTATAAACCACGATTGCTGTGATTTCAATGGAGCTTCCCATATTACATTATCGAGTTTAACATGCTCGGCAATTCCACAGATAATTTTATTATTTACGGAGCCATCCTCATTGTATATTCCAATGGTACCTGATTCCCGGGCTTCGGCAATTACTTTTACAGATCCTGCTGACAATTCAGTTTTCATCATTGCCACCCATTCTTCCGGTGAATAGACGATATTTTTTTTCTTTGAGCCAACTTCTGAAATGACAGTTCCCCGTTCGAGAAAGCTTATGTATATATTCCAGTTTTCTTTTATGTTCAAATTCATATGAACCATCTGAAACTTCGACAAGATCAATTTCATGTTTATCGAGAAATTCAACGAATTCTTTGAACATATTTCTGATAATAAAAGCTTCAAAAAGCGTACCTCCAAAATATGGTCTGACACCTGCTTTTTTATAGATTGAAATTTTCTTATCGAATCCTGGGGTTATAAGAGAGGTTCCAAAACCCAGTTTTACAAAATCAGTGAATTCGCTTCCGACCGACATGAAATCTTCAGCTTCCCTAATACTCAAACCTTTATCCATAACCATTGTGATACCTGAATTTCGTGGCTTCAATGGCCTGTCAGGTAGAAACGGAAGTAATTTCTTCATTCTATATATATTAAATCAGGTTATTAGTTTCGAGCAACTTTTTAATTTTCCTTGTAAACAGTGCTTGAGGAAAAATTTCTTCAAACTCAGAAAAAAGATCCTTATCAAGATTTATGGCCAGCGAGAGATGACGAAAAGCTTTATCATTATTCCCGGAATGCAGATAAAATGAGGCAAGCAAATAATTTATACCCGGGACATCCCCTGTTACTTTGTAGGCATGTTCAAGATATGGAAGCGCTTTTACAGCAAGCCCGTCTTTCAGAATAATATTTCCAAGATCGGCCCACACTTCATCATAATATGAATCGAGCTTCAGAGCTTCACGGTAACATCTGAGAGCTGCCTTCTTTTCACCTTTTGCATAATGAGCCTTCCCCAGAAGATACCATATTTCAGGATTTTCGTCATCCAGACGGACAGCTTTTCTGAAAAAGATCAGACTGTCATCGGTATTTCCGGTATTCAACGCTATCACTCCCAAACCAAACCAGGGATCAGCATATTCAGGTGCGAGTTCAATTGCTTCCTGGTAATACTTTCGGGCCATTACTACTTCACCTATTTTTTCATAGCATTCAGCGAGATAAGTCATCGCTTCAAAGCTTTCAGGTTCGTTTTCAAGGTATTCGTGATAAACCGGGATAGCTTCTGCATATCTCTCAAGGTTGCTTAAAATGTTCCCCTTGTTAAAAATAGCAAATGTATTCTGAGAATTAATGGCCAGTGCGTAGTCGTATGATTCCATGGCCTTGTCGTACGACTCAAGCTTATTGTAAATAATTCCAAGATTATACCAGGCGCTGTCAGAAAATGGTTCCTCGTCGAGATATTTCAGATAATACTTTATACTGTTCTCATAATCCTCGGTCTTTTCATAAGCATAAGCCATATCATATAGATGTGCTTTGAACTCAGGTTCAAGATCTATGAGCTTTTCCATATATGGAATCAAATGCTCGTAATAGTTAAGATTCTGCAAAACGGAAGTTATTGCAAAAAGAATGTTCTCAACATCTTCCGTATCAAGGGTCAATGCAAAATCGAACATTTTTTTGGCTCCCTGAATGTCTCCCAGCATGCCATAGGCCGTTCCTTTGGCAATATAGATCTCATGATTCCCCGGTTCAATGCTCTCCAGCTTTTTAAGAAGTCTTAATGCTTCAACAGCCCGTCCCTTGTCGAGCAGAACCCGCGCTTTTCTTAACTGTATCGATACTGAGTTCGGATGTTGCTCACTCGCCAAAGTGGCGGCTTCAAAAGCCTTTATCGAATTATTGCTTTCTATATAATAATCTATAATAGTCTCAAATTCAATAACATCAAAAAAATAATTTTCATTATTTTTCTTCATTCTTTCGAACTTCTGTACCGCATGCTTCACCTCTTCCTCGTAGGAAAATCCGTACTTATCGTCTTCCATGGCTCACAAGAATATGAATACAAAATTAACACTATTTTTATAAGGGTAGTTTAGACGCCTGACCAATTATTAACATTTTAACATATTTTTAACTATTTGATCAACAATTAAGTACAATCTAATTTTTTTTATTATTATTTTTTTCTCTTCGTCACGCAACCTGTTGTGCTTAAATAGCATCTTATGATAGTAAAACTTGATTTCGATTTTAACACATCATACCTATAAACCCTAGAATTAACCTAAATTCTACCTTCGAAGAACCGGGCGACCTCCCGGTTTTTCATTTTTATTGATATATTTGTATTGATACATTCCTTAAAACTCTTCAAATGAAAAAATCATATTTTATCATTTTGACCGGGGTTGTTATTATTCTATATATTTCAGTTTCAGCCTGCAAAAAGACCGATAATCCGATTAAGTTCCCAAATGGAACATTTCCCGATAGTGTTGTAAATATATCTGATATCAACTCAACTTATGATGATTACAATATTGCTCTGTATCAGCTTGATGATAATCTTCCGATAATATTTTCAAGCAACCGGAAAAGCTCGGGAGGACAATTTGATCTGGAACAGGGGAATGTTTCTTTCACTTTTGATCAGACAACAGGAGCATTTGTATTTAAATCAAAAATGACAACCGATGCTTTCTATGATAAACTGATCAACAAAGCAAAGACGGCAGGAAACGATTTCGGACCTTACCGGCTATTCAGTAAAATCGATGGTTTTGAATATTTCCTGCTTTCATCAGTTAATGAAGCAGGCAATCTTGATTTCTATTACCTAAGAAACCAGCCTTCATCAGGGACTATTCTACCTGAAGTATCAAATCCGTTACCCATAAAACTACTGAACACAGGATCCGATGATGCATATATTACATTTAATTCTGAACAGGATTCTGTGTATTTTTCGTCGAATAAAGATGGGAATTTTGACATTTTCGTATTGAAAAAATCCACTGATTCAGAAAAAAACCTGGCGTCATGGTTTGATCTTGATTATCAGACACCGGTAAAACCCGACAGCATAGATAGTCCTGAGGACGATAAGTGTCCTTTCATATACAGGCAGATAATGGTTTTTGCATCTAACAGGCCCGGCGGTTTGGGCGGATATGATCTCTACTACTCAATTCAGAAGAACGGGATTTGGAGTTATCCTGTTAATTTCGGACCGAAGATAAATACATCTTATGATGAATACAGGCCGGTTATTGGTTCCAGTCCTGGTTTCACAAATAAGTATATGATGTTTTCTTCCAACAGACCCGGAGGAAAAGGAGGTTTTGATCTCTATTTCACAGGCATTGAGATTCCCGTAAAATAATCTGAGGATTTTATTTTTTTGCTGCGACAAGTGTATTCCTGAGCAAAGAGACACGGGTCATTGGACCAATGCCACCTGGAACAGGAGTGATATATGAGCACTTTGGTGCAACTTTTTCAAAATCAACATCTCCTGCTAACCTGTATCCTGATTTGGATTCCTTGCTTTCAACCCGGGTTGCACCCACATCAATAACTACTGCCCCCTCCTTCACCATATCTTCAGTTACAAAGGAAGGAGAGCCGATTGCTGCAATAATTATATCTGCTTTACTAACTATTTCCTTAATGTTCTTTGTTTTGCTGTGCACAACTGTTACAGTTGCATCGAAGCCTTTCTGAGAAAGAAGAATGCTTGCGGGCCTCCCAACAATATTGCTGCGACCAATTACCACACAATTTTTGCCTGAAGTCTCAATTTTATATCTTTTTATCAGCTCAATAATTCCGTATGGAGTGGCCGGCAGATATCCTGAAAGCCCGATGACCATTTTACCAATATTTACAGGGTGAAATCCATCGGCATCCTTTTCTGGATCGATCGCTTCAATAACTTTATTTTCTGATATGTGCTTCGGCAAAGGAAGCTGCACAATGAAGCCGTCAACATCCTTGTCGTTATTGAGTTCCAATATTTTCCCGAGCAGCTCTGATTCAGCAATATCGCTATCAAACCTGATCAGTGTTGATTTGAAGCCAACTTCCGCACAATCTTTCACTTTATTTGAGACATAGGTTTCGCTTGCGCCATTATTGCCTACAAGTATCGCAGCAAGATGAGGAATTTTTTTCCCGGTTGCTTTCAGTTGAGCAACCTCCTCCGCTATTTCCTTTTTAATATCAGCTGCTACTTTCCTGCCGTCAATGATTTTATACATGATTGAGATTATTTTTTCCCCATAAGTCTGGAGACATTACCTCCTTTTGTCATCATCTTCATCATCTTCTTTGTCTCGTCGAATTGCTTCAATAGCTTATTAACTTCCTGAACGCTTGTGCCGCTGCCGGTAGCAATTCGCTTACGTCTGCTGCCATTAAGAACAACCGGATTTATGCGTTCTTCAGGAGTCATACTTCTTATAATTGCTTCTATGCCCTTAAAAGCATTATCATCGATATCCAGATCTTTCACAGCTTTTCCGACTCCGGGAATCATAGCCATGAGATCCTTAACATTACCCATTTTCTTTATCTGCTGTATCTGGGTTATAAAATCGTTAAAGTCAAACTGGTCCTTTGAGATTCTCTTCTGCAGCTTTCTGGCTTCCTCTGAGTCATATTGTTCCTGTGCTTTTTCAACGAGGGAAACAATGTCACCCATTCCAAGGATCCTGTCGGCCATCCTTTCGGGATAGAAAACATCAATTGCCTCCATCTTTTCCCCGGAACTGACAAACTTGATTGGTTTATTAACAACCGATTTTATTGAGAGCGCAGCTCCTCCCCTTGTATCGCCATCGAGCTTGGTCAAAACAACTCCGTCAAAATCAAGTCTTTCATTGAACTCATGGGCTGTATTAACGGCATCCTGGCCTGTCATTGAGTCAACAACGAAAAGTATTTCATGAGGATTGACCGCATCTTTCACTGATGAGATCTCCTTCATCATCTCTTCATCAATTGCAAGACGGCCGGCGGTATCGATGATCACTATATCATAACCGCTTTTTTTTGCTTCTTTTACCGCGTTCCTTGCAATGCTTATTGGATTCAGGTTTCCATCTTCAGTATACACAGGCACCTCAATCTGAGTTCCGATTATCTTCAACTGTTCTATTGCGGCCGGGCGGTAAACATCGCAGGCAACAAGCAGCGGGTTTTTCCCCCTTTTGCTTTTTACCCATTTTGCAAGCTTTCCGCTGAAAGTTGTTTTTCCTGATCCCTGAAGTCCTGCAATAAGAATTATTGAAGGATTGATTTTTATATTCAGATCAGTTTTATCGCCACCCATCAGTTCAACCAGTTCGTCATGGACGATCTTAACCATCATTTGTGAAGGGTTGACCGAGTTCAGAACTTCCTGACCAATAGCTTTCTGCTTGACAGTATCGGTGAATTGTTTTGCAATTTTAAAGTTCACATCGGCATCGAGCAAAGCCCGCCGAACCTCCTTAAGTGTCTCAGCAATATTTATTTCAGATATCCTGCCCTGTCCTTTTAATAACTTAAAGGATTTTTCCAGCCTGTCACTTAAATTTTCAAACATTATAGTTTATCGTTTATCGTTTATCGTCTCTTCGTAGTCTCTTCGTCTCTTCGTCTCTTCGTCCCTTCGTCCCTTCGTCCTACATCCTTTCCGGCATTTCAATACCCAACAGCCACATCCCGGTATATAGTATTTCGCTTGTAACCTTTGATAAAGCAATCCTGAAATTTCTAACGCGTTCATCATTCTCACCAAGGATAGAAAAATCGTGATAGAACTGGTTGTATTCTCTTGCAAGGTCATAGCAATAATTGGCAATCAGTGCCGGACTATAACTAGTTGCAGCTGTAGCAACTGTTTCAGAGAATTTTCTGAGCAGTTTTATTAATTCAATTTCTTTCAATCCGGTCTTTACACCCTCATATGTCATCTTGTCAATATTTATCCCAATTTGTTCGGCTTTACGGAAAACCGATTTTATCCTGGTATAGGTATATTGTATGAAAGGACCGGTATTGCCATTGAAATCAATTGATTCTGCCGGATTGAATGTCATGTTTTTCTTTGGATCGACTTTCAGAATATAATATTTCAAAGCACCCAGACCGATTTTCCTGAATATCTCCTGTTTTTCGTTCTCTGAAAAATCAGAAAGCTTCCCGAGCTCCAAAGATACTTCCATGGCAGTCATCTGCATTTCCTTTATGAGGTCGTCAGCATCAACAATAGTGCCTTCACGCGACTTCATTCTCCCTTCCGGGAGCTCAACCATCCCATAAGAAAAATGTATCAATCCGTCAGCCCATTGATAGCCCATCCTTTTCAGTATAGCTTTGAGCACCTGGAAATGATAATTTTGCTCATTCCCGACCACATAAATATTCTTATCAAAATTGTATTCTTTGTGTCGGTCAACCGCTGTTCCAAGATCCTGGGTCATATAAACTGCAGTACCATCTGAACGCAACAACAATTTTTGATCTAATCCTTCAGGAGTGAGATCAGCCCAGATTGAGCTATCGTCGTTCCTGTAAAGAATATTATCTTTCAGAGCTTTGAGAACTATATCTTTTCCTACCTTATAAGTATCTGATTCATAATAAATTTTATCAAAATCAACTCCCATTTTGTGATAAGTCTCATCAAAACCGGCATAAACCCATGAGTTCATGGTCTTCCACAGGTCTACAACTTCAGCATCACCGGCTTCCCATTTAAGGAGCATTTCCCTGGTTTCCTTCATAAGAGGAGCAGAATTCTTTGCCTCCTCCTCCGGCAAACCCTCAGCAACCAGTTTCTCTACCTGACTCTTATAATTCTTTTCAAACAAAACATAATATTTCCCGACAAGATGATCGCCTTTCATTCCTGATGATTCAGGTGTCTCACCATTGCCGAATTTTTGCCATGCGAGCATCGATTTACAGATATGGATTCCCCTGTCGTTTACGATATTTGTTTTTATAACCTTATGTCCGACACCCGATAATATACGGTAAAGAGAATACCCCAGCAAATTATTCCTTATATGACCCAGATGAAGAGGCTTATTTGTATTAGGTGAAGAATATTCAACCATGATTGTCTCAGGTAGTGACACCTGGCATCCTTCAAGGTGGGTTTTTTCGAGTGACAATTTCCCAAAATAATCAACCCACCATGCATCTGAGACCTCCAGGTTAAGAAAACCTTTTATGACATTAAATCCGGAAACTGATTTGAAGTTTTCAATGAGATATTGCCCGATCATCTGGCCGGTTTTCTCAGGTGTATTTTTTGAGAAACGGAGAAGAGGAAAGACAACCAGTGTAAAATCGCCTTTAAAATCTTTCCTTGTTTCCTGAATCTGAATCAGGTCGTCCTTTACTTCGCTATTGTATATAATTTTAACAGCTTCTTTTATCTTTTCCTTAAGAATAATCTCCATTTTTTTTCTTAACAAAATTTCAGGGAGCAAAGATAGCATTTTAATATATTGATATACAAGAAAACATATCCAAATTAGGCTACGGGTAAAGGAATCGGGAATTGCTATTCTATTATGTTAAACAATGTAATTTATTTGACAACCGATACTTTCTTTTTGATAAAGAAAAACTCCTGCTCAAAAAGATGTTATACTTTTGAGTATGTTTTTTTGATAACTTTAACATAAATAACTTAATCAAGGTGGTATTAAAAAATTTATTCATCGAATCCACGGCAAAAACACCACAGGTTGATCTGAATTATCCCTCAGGTGAACTCATCATATCAGGAAAATCAATTCCGGAACATGCTGCACAACTTTATGAAACTGTACTCAACTGGGCTACAGAATATATAAAGAATCCAAGACCAACTACGAACCTTCGTCTCAATCTTGAATATTTCAATACTTCATCTGCAATCTGGCTCGCAAAAATTGTACAAACACTTGGCTCGATAAAAGACAGTGAGTACACTTTGATGATCCATCTCTATTTCAATATTGACGATTATAATAACATGGAAACGGATGATCTGAAAGATGAACTTCACCCGATAATTCATATGATAGGTATCCCCACTGTAAGTATGGGCATCAAAATTTACGGCACCGGCGAAAAAGGGGAAATTCTGAAAGAGTCGATGGTACTGATCTAGAGAAAAGCTAAGGTTGAGGTTAAGTCCACCTATCGCCAGTCATCTATAATACATAATACATTTCAATACTTTTCTCAATTTTTTGGCATAACTTTATTCGCCAATTAATTGTAATAGCTATGCAAACAATATTCATTGCTTTGCTCTCAATACTTGCTATAATGGAAACAAAATCACAGAATATTACCACTGACAGGCAACCATTTGCTGCCGGCAGATTTTATTCGGCTGATAAGAAGATCCTGACAACTGATCTTTCCAGGTTATTTTCTGCCTGTAAAAAACCTTCTGAGAACTGGGTTGTCAGAGCAATTATAAGTCCTCATGCCGGATATAGTTATTCCGGTCGCATAAGCGCATCTGCATTTTCTGCTATACCTCAAAATACAGTATATAAAAACATTTTTATTATTGGATCAAGCCATGTAATGTATTTTAACGGAGCCTCGGTTTATAATTGCGGCGATTATATAACACCACTCGGCAAAGCTACAGTAAATAAGGAAATCGCAAATAAACTTATTTCAGATAACAATGTTTTTAACTTTCCTGTTGATGCGCATGTAAAAGAACATAGCATCGAAAATCAGGTTCCGTTTATCCAGTATTATTTTAAGAATACACCTGAAATAATACCAATAATAATAGGTACCGACGATGAAAACACAGTGAAGAAAATTGCCGAAGCGCTCAGACCCTGGTTTCTCCCTGAAAATCTGTTTATCATAAGCAGCGATTTCTCGCATTATCCCGGTTATAATGATGCAGTGGAAACAGATCGGGTAACAGCAAATAGCATAATTTCAGGGAACTCCAAAACATTTCTGGCTGCACTTCAAAGCAACGCTTCAAAACAAATTCCCGGACTGGTTACAAGTATGTGCGGCTGGACTTCAGGCCTAACCCTGCTTGACCTGACAGGTGGTAATAATGAATTCGAAATAAAACTTATAGATTACTGTAATTCAGGAGACTCTCCCGATGCAGGCAAGAATGAAGTTGTTGGTTATAATGCAATAGCCGTAATTGATAAAAGCAGGAAAAATACTCCCACCGCTAAGGATGAAACGACAATCTCGTTTACTGATAGCGAAAGGAAACAACTTTTTAAGATTGCCAGAAACTCAATTCAGGCAAAGCTCTTTGACAACAAAAAGTTCATTACGGATGAAACATCTGTGACTGAGAATCTTAAGAAACATATGGGCGCATTTGTCACCTTGAAGATAGACGGTTCTCTAAAAGGTTGTATTGGAAGATTTGTTTCCTCGGAGCCATTGTATCAGGTGGTCCAGGAATCAGCGCTTTCGAGTGCATTTGAAGATCCCCGCTTTTCTCCCCTTACAAAAGATGAATTAAAAAATACCGACATAGAAATAACAGTACTCGGACCATTAAAAAAAATCAACAGTATAAGTGAAATAATCTTAGGCAAGCACGGCATATATATAAAGAAAGGGAATCAGGCTGGAACGATGCTTCCTCAAGTTGCCACCGAAAATGGCTGGACAGTCGAACAATTCCTGGGTGTTACTTCCAAGGAAAAGGCCGGTCTTGGATGGGATGGATGGAAAGATGCGGATGTTTATATTTATGAAGGGGTGGTGCTGGACGAGAAGAAATGATGGGGAGAATGGGAGACTTAGAGACGAAGAGACTAAGAACTTACACAGAGATACACTCAGAGAATCACTCTAGTCACTCTAGTCACTTTAGTCACTCTAGTTCACTCTAGTTCACTCAAATATATGTATCACGTTATAAGCACCATATCTACTGCAATACTATTATACTTAATAAGTTACCTCTTTTATAAGATTGGATATTACTCCCTTCAGTTTCATAGAAAATTATGGAATCTGATACTCGCAGCTGCTTTTATTATGACAGCTTTTGCAGGCATTTTTATTGCACTCCAGATCAACTATAAATGGAACGTGCCTTTTATAAAAGCCTTGCTTAAATGGCATGTCGAATTCGGAATAGGATTAGCTATAACCGGAATTTTCCATTTCATATGGCATCTGAACTATTACGGGAAATACTTTTGCAGACCGGTCAAAGTTCCAGTGGCGCCGGCATTAAATAATCTTTCTCTCAAAACTGTTAAAAACACCCTGTTCTTATTAGGGTTTGTCAGTTCATCAGTCCAATTCCTCTTGCTTAAAGAAATAATGAACATCACAGGGGGATTTGAACTTATTTCCGGATCATTCTTAGGATCATGGCTGATTGGATCTGCAATTGGCGCCTCATTAGCAGGTAAATCGGAATTGAATGATATAAGGAAGATAAATCTGATTTTCGCTTTCAGCCCAGTTGTTTCCATTTTACTAATGCTGTTTTTTTCCAGGGTTCTGCTCAGCCCCGGGGAAACACCTTCCTTTCTGACCTCTTTAATTTTTACATTTATTGTGCTTGTCCCGTTTTGTATAGTGTCGGGGTTTACTTTTACAAAACTGATTATTTATGCGGGAAATGAGAATAAACTAATTCCCGGCAAATCTTTTTCGATAGAAACAATCGGAGGAATAACCGCAGGTATTTTTGTATCCATTTTGACTGCGGGTCCTTTTGATACTTACAAGTTGCTTTTGCTGATAATCCTGATATCTGCAGGTTTTATAATAACCACCTTTCATGTTTTTGGACGAAAATCAGGGATCTATTTCCGGATTTTGGTTATTCTGGCAGCAATGGCTGTTCTGATTTCAAATCCTGATGTTCTTTTCAGAAGGATTTTACTCCCTGCTATTGATGTTCACTCGTCGCAGGATACTCCTTACGGTAATATTACAACAGGCAATTATAAGGGTGAAGAGAGCATCTACTATAATCAAAAACTGGTTTCATATAATTATGATACCTCTGAACGGGAAGAGGATGTTCATTATGCAATGCTCCAGAGCGATTCCCCGCAAAAAGTTATAATCATTTCCGGATCACTGAAATCACATCTTCCCGAATTACTGAAGTACCCGGTAAAAAGCATTAAATATATTGAAAGAGATCCGGCACTTACACGGATGGAACAAACTGCTGACAAAAACTACCCCGGATTACTGACAATCATTAATGAGGATGCTTACCGATATATAAGATCTGTCGTAGAAACGGTTGATGTGATAATCCTTCTCGTGCCTCCGCCCTCAACATTGCTTTTAAACCGATATTACACAACTGAATTCTTTGGTGATGTCAAAAAACGTCTTAAGCCAGGCGGAGTTTTTATGTGTTCTCCGGGACCCGGAGATAATTATTATAACAAGGAATCAATGAGTCTGTATTCTTCTGTTTATAACAGCCTATCATCTGTTTTCAAAAATGTGAAACCGGTTGGAGGAAATAAACTATATCTGATAGCTTCGGACTATCCTGTTTCACTTACATTCTGTGAACTGGCAGCCAGGAAAAACATTAAAAATATATATGTAAGCTCTGATTATCTTGAGGATGACCTTACTGAAAAAAAATCTATAGAAATCAGCTCTATGATTGACATTAACGCCAGGCAGAATACGTCAGCCTTTCCCATAGCTTGCATTCATGCTCAGGAGTATCAGTTTAGCAAAAACCTCGGTGAGAAGTGGCCTTCGATAATTATCGCATTCCTGGTCTTCGTACTTCCTGTACTTTTTATCAGGCGAAGAAATCTCGTTATGTATTTCAGCGCTTCTGCACTGGCAGGTTTTGAAATAATTATGCTTCTGGTACTCCAGCTGATCATAGGAAATATGTATCAGCTGACAGGATTGATAATAGCGGCAATGATGGCTGGTCTCGCAGCCGGGGCAGGAATAAATTTTCCTTCAACATCTGCCTTTTCTATCAGAATGAAAGCTCTTTATACGATAATATTTTACATTATATTCGCTCTGGCGTTTAACTATTTAATAGAGGTTAAAAGCGGCATTCTTTCAATGGCTGTTATTATGATTTCGGGCTTTGTACCGGCATTTTTTACAGGAACCATATTTCGCGAACTCACATCCGGCAAGGAGGGGTTGACGATTTCTCCTGAAATTTACAGCGCCGATCTCGCAGGATCTGCATTTGGTTTTATATTTACCTCGGGCATAATGATTCCTGTATTCGGAATCAGAATCTCTGTATTTCTGCTGTCAGCACTGGTTTTTGCAGGAATTTTTTTCCGGACCACCGTCAAAACACTTAATTCAAATTAAGTCGCTGATATTCTATTCATTTCTAAGCGAATCAACAGGATTTGAAAGAGCTGCTCTCAAAGACTGGATGCTTATTGTTGCAACAGATATAACTATACAGAATATTCCACTGATAATAAATGCCCAGACAGGAATGGTTATATGGTATGCAAACCCCATGAGCCATTTATTTGTTAAATAATAAGCCAACGGAACCGAAATAAAATATGCAATGAATACCGGCTTGAGATAATCTGCAAAAAGATGCATAATGATATTCAAGACTGTTGATCCCATTATTTTCCTGATACCTATTTCTTTTGTTCTTTGAACAGTCATTATCGCAACAATTCCAAATAATCCAAGACAGGCAAGAAGAATTGCTATCGCTGAAAAAGTGCTGAATATGCGGGCTGTATTCTGTTCGTTTTTATACAGTTTATCATATTCCTCGTCGAGAAAATGATACTCAAAAGGTCTGTCCTGTATTCTTGCGTTCCAGATTTTTTTAATTGATGACAAGGCAGGAGATACATCATTGCCATTTATTTTTACCAGTATTACATTCTGATATTCATCAAAGAGAAAAATAACCAACGGCATTACAGGTTCATGCAAAGAAGCCAGATGAAAATCTTTGACAACTGCTTTTATTATTCCCGGATACCCCATATCCACCTGGCGACCAATACTTTCTTCCGGAGTCCATCCAATTTCTTTCACAGCTGTTTCATTTAAAATAAGGCTATATTTAAAGTCACTGGTATTCTTCAAAGCTTTTACCTGTTGAAGGTCAGTTTCATTAAAATCAGAGCCTGCTATTATCTTCATGCCCAATGTTGGCAGGAAATTAAGGTCCACCGGAATAGCTTTTGTGTTGAATTGTTTTTTCCCGGTTTCAGTAGCGGCATTTATAACATTTGTCCACTTTATATTTACAGGTGTTGTATTGCCTGAACTGACCTCTTTTACAAAAGGATCTCGTTTTAATTCAGTTTTAAGATTATAATAACCCGGCCAGTCATTCGCACCAATCGGAAGAAAGATCACCTTTGACTTGTCATATCCAAGATTTGTATTCTGAATAAATGACCTTTGTTGCTGGATAACAATAGTTGTAATAATCAGCACAATAGAAATTACAAACTGAAATATTATAAGAGATTTTCTGAATTTTCCTCCGGATACAGCTAAAAGTGCACCTGGTTTCAGAATATTACTCAACGTATGGCCTGAAATGATCATCGCAGGATAAGCTCCTGCTATTAAACTTAATAAGATGCATATTACAAAGATTGTCCCGATTATTATCGGTTGAAAAAGCAAAGAGCTGGCAAGAACTCTTCCTGTAAGAATACTGAAATAAGGCAGCAGAACCATAGCGCCGATAATCGAAAGTATTGCAGCGATTACTGTAAGAATTCCGGACTCTCCCACAAATTGCGTGAATAATTGTGATTCACCTGCACCGAGCAATTTTCTTACCCCAATTTCAGTCCTTTTTCCGGAGACCTGCGCAATTGTAATATTTGAATAATTAATAAAGGCGATCATAAGTATCAGAATCGCGATAATAATAAGTACGTATATATACACAAATGGCGTGTTTGGTACTATGCTGTCCATTGTTGAATGCAGGTGTACACTTGCTAAAGGTTCAAGATGCAGGGTAAAGTAATCGATTCCTGTAATGTCTTTCTCTTTCTGGCTGACTTCCTTCATATAACTATCTATCTTATGATCGAGATCTCCGATATCAGTCCCTTTTTCCAAAAGAAGGAAAGTAAAATAATTTGAAGAAAACCATTGTTCAGTTTTCGAGACATCCAGATTGACGAATGAAGCAAGAAAATCAAATTTTATCTGCGAATTATCAGGTGCATCTTCAACTATTCCGGTAATAGTATAATTCTGTTTGCCATCAATAATGAGGTTTTTGCCGAGAGGATCATCATTTCCAAAATATTTTCTTGCCATAGATCGTGTCAGCACTATCTTGCCGGGACCATCAAGAGCCGTTTCAGCTTTCCCTTCAATAATTGGGAAAGTAAATATTTTCAGAAAGCCTGAATCGACGAACAAAAAATTATTCTCATTATAGATAATGTTCTTATTTTTAACCACTTTCGAGTTTTTGATCATTCTGACGAAAGATTTCACTGACGGGAATGTTCGCTGCAATTGCGGCCCTGCCTTTGTTCCTGTTACTGCCCATTGATTAATGGTGCCGTTCACTGAATATTCCATAGTGACCCGCGCAATTTCATCCGCATGTTTATTGAAACGGTCAAAGCTAAGTTCATGATAAACAAAAACGGCTATAAGTGAAAAACAAATCATTCCTATTGATAAACTCAAAAGTTTAATGACTGATGACATTTTATTCCGGGAAAACCGACGGAAAGCGACAATAATCTGGTTCTTTTTCATCTATTATTTTCTGTAATTCAACAATAGTTAACTGATTGTAGGGTTATAGTCTAATTACAAAACAGACTTAAGTTTTTTTATTTTGCTGCTTGTAATACAACTTTTTATTTTTCTCATAAGCTGTTTTAGTCCCAAATTATCACCTTCCGGTTGAGGAAAAATGAATTTTTAAAATCTGGTTGATCAGCTTTCGACCTGAACTTTTAGAAAATTGTATATTTGTATGATTGCAGGATGTGGTCAGCTTAAAACAGGTACTTATCAGATAAAAATGTTTAAACAGAATTGTGATCTCAGCAAACGTGATTTTCTGAAAAAATCACTTGCATTATCGGCGGGTCTTATATGTTTTCCATGTAAATCAATCTCCGGGAGTGTGAGAATTGAAGATCAATCTCTCTACAAAAAGATTGCATTTTACCAGGAAGAAACTGCAAGAGGCATAATGTGCAGAATTTGTCCAAACGAATGTGTACTCAAGGAAGGAGAATTAAGTAAATGTAATAATAGAATTGTACATAATTCCAAGCTATACACCATGGCATTCGGAAATCCGAATACCGTAAATATAGATCCGATCGAGAAGAAACCATTGTATCATTTTTTACCCGGATCAAAAGCCTTTTCAATTGCAACAGCAGGTTGTAACCTGGTCTGTTTAAATTGTCAGAACTGGACTATTTCTCAGACAAGTCCCGACAAAACGAGAAACTATGATCTTCCCCCGGGAAATGTCGTTGAATTATGTTCGAATAATAATTGCAGTTCAATTGCATATACATATTCTGAACCTATTACTTTTTATGAATATGTTTTCGAAACGGCAACTCTTGCAAGAAAAGCCGGCATAAAAAATGTTTTTAAATCGAATGGCTATATAAATCCTGAACCTCTGAAAAAACTCTGCACTGTAATTGATGCAGCAAACATCGATCTTAAAGCCTTCAATGAAACCACCTACCTTAAGCTGACGGGTGGAAAATTCCAGCCTGTTCTCGACTCGCTCAAAGTATTAAAAGATGCGGGTGTCTGGCTTGAAATAACCAATCTGATCGTACCTGACTGGACTGATAATGAAGACGATATCCATAAAATGTGTAAATGGTTAAGTGAAAACGGATTTAAAAATTCTCCTTTACATTTTAGCAGGTTCTATCCTATTCACAAACTTGAACAATTACCTCCTACTCCTGTTGAGATTCTTAAAAAAGCTCACGACATTGCAACAGCCGAAGGATTAAAATATGTTTACACCGGAAATGTACCCGGAAGCGAAATTTCAGACACAAAATGTCCTTCATGCAATACGACAGTTGTTGTGAGACAAGGCTATAGAATTTCTGAAAATACAATAACAGGAGGAAAATGCAGCAAATGCGGAAGTAAAGTTGATGGAGTGTGGAACTAAAGAAATAAACCTCAACAATAAGGTAAATACAAAACAATAAACACCATTTTTTTAACCCAAACATGATGGGAGAAAATTGATTCCTTCATTTGCTTATTATACGAGTTGACAAGAATAGATCAATATATAATTACCTTCAATAAATGAAACAGTCGGAAGCAAAAGAACGAATTGATACCCTTCGTAAAGAAATTACTGAGCATAATAACAATTATTATATTCAAAATAAACCCACAATATCTGATTTTGAGTTTGATATTCTCATGAATGAACTTGATACTCTTGAGAAAAGATTTCCACAGTTTATGAGTGAAGACTCTCCCACCCGAAAGGTCGGAAGCGATTTGACCAGGGAATTTACACAGGTCGTTCATACTTATCCGATGCTTTCTCTCGGAAACACCTACAGTGAAGAAGAACTAACCGAGTTTGATGCAAGAGTCAGGAAAACAATATCGGAGGAGATTGAATATGTTTGCGAGTTAAAATTTGATGGAGCATCAATCAGCATAATCTACAGAAATGGTTCACTCTTTAAGGCTATAACACGGGGTGACGGTTACCGTGGTGATGATGTTACCTTAAATGTAAGGACCATTAAGACGATACCACATAAAATCAAATCTGAAGATTTACCGGCGGAATTTGTTATTAGAGGTGAAATAGTGATGCCCCGTCAGGTATTCAGCAGGTTAAATGAAGAAAGACTGAAAGAAAACCTTCCTCCCTTTGCCAATCCAAGGAACGCAGCTGCTGGTACCCTTAAAACACTCGATCCCAGGATTGTAGCTTCACGCTCACTCGATTGTATGATCTATTTCCTGCTTGCAGAGGAATTGCCACACGACAATCATTTTGATAACCTGAAAAAAGCTGCCGGATGGGGGTTTCAGGTTGCAGAAAGCATAACACTATGCAAAAATATAAAAGAGATATTCGAGTTTATATCCTATTGGGAATCAGAACGTAAAAAGCTTCCATACGAGACCGATGGAGTTGTTATAAAAGTTAATTCTCTTAAACAGCAGCAGGAACTTGGATTTACAGCGAAATTTCCACGCTGGGCAATTGCCTATAAGTATAAGGCTGAAAGTGCAACCACACGGCTACTCAGCGTAACTTTCCAGGTGGGAAGAACCGGAACCGTGACGCCTGTTGCTAATCTTGAGCCTGTTCTGTTGTCAGGTTCAACCGTCAGACGTGCAACACTTCATAATGCTGATCAGATAGCGCTACTCGATCTTCACCTTAACGATATGGTGTTTGTAGAAAAAGGCGGTGAAATCATCCCTAAAATAACCGGAGTGGATCACTCCTACAGAAATGATGACAGCTCAAAGATTGAATTCATTTCCGAATGCCCTGAATGCGGAACCAAACTAATTAAAAATGAAGGTGAAGCAAATCACTTCTGTCCAAACTATCTGCATTGCCCTCCGCAGATTAAAGGGAGAATTGAACATTTCATAGGCCGGAGAGCTATGGATATTGACGGTTTGGGAGAGGAAACAATAGATCTTCTTTATAATAAAAAACTTATCAGGTACATCTCTGATCTTTATGAACTAAAACTTGAACAATTAATAGAACTTGACCGTCTGGGTCAAAAATCTGCGACAAATATCCTGAAAAGTATAAAAAGATCAGTTGAGGTGCCCTATAGCCGGGTTCTCTTTGCGCTTGGCATCAGACATGTAGGAGAAACTGTCGCAAAAACACTTTCGGCAAAGTTCAGGACAATCGATGATCTCATGAGTGCGGACATGGAACAATTGACCAGTGTCAACGAAATCGGACCCAAGATAGCTGCAAGCATCATTGCATATTTTTCTGATCAGGATAATCTCGAAATGATCAAACGACTTAAATCAGCAGGACTAAAATTCTCCGGAGATGAAGGAGTGGTTAAAACCGGAAATTCGCTTGATGGAAAAACAATAGTTATATCCGGCACTTTTCTTAAGCACAGCAGGGATGAATACAAAGAAATTATTGAACTCAATGGTGGTAAAAACGGCAGCTCAGTATCAGGAAATACCTCATTTATACTTGCCGGCGATAATATGGGAGAATCTAAAAAAGAGAAAGCCGGCGAGCTTGGCATACCCCTTTGGAGTGAGTCTGATTTTCTCAAAGAAATCGGAGAAGAATAATAATTACACACAGCATATTTGACAAAAAACTCTTAGGTTTGTATTATGGAATTGTTTAAAAACATTAGACTTAAAATCGGTGATGGAATCCTGAAAAATAAGATCGCCAAAACGAAAAGAAAACCTTATTATTCCAATATCCATCAGGTTAAAAACATCGGCGTTGTGTGGGATGCTTCAAAGACTGATGATTTTGCAAGTCTGACAAAGTTTTTTCAAAAGATGGCTGAACTGAAAACAGAAGTCAGGATAATGGGATATTTCCCGGGGAAAAATCTGCCTAATCAGTACACTGCTGTCAGATATCTTTCGATAATAAAGAGAGAAGAACTTAATATGTTCTACCATCCGGTTTCTTCAGAAACGAATTCTTTCATTACAAATCATTTTGATGTACTTATTGATTTGAATTTTAAAAAACTACTGCCGCTTCAATATATTTCATCACTGTCGCATGCGAAGCTAAAAGTTGGTTTATTCGAGTCTGAAACAAATAATACTCCCTTCGATCTTATGATGGATCTTAAAAGTCCGGTTAATGTTGAAGAATATCTGAGCCATGTAATACATTATCTTGAAATGATCAATTCTGGATCTGCTAATTAAGTTGAAAATAAATCTATGAAAAAATTCAGAGGAACCGGGGTTGCAATAGTAACTCCTTTTAAGAACGATTCAAGCATCGATTTCGCAGCCTTGGGACGCGTTGTAAATCATGTAATTACAGGCGGCGTAAATTATATAGTTGTTTTGGGAACAACTGGGGAATCCGTTACTCTGACAAAGGATGAGAAGAAGGCAATAATATCCTATGTGGCTGAAGTAACAGATAGCCGTGTTCCGTTAGTGGTTGGCTTTGGAGGCAATAATACTCAGGAGGTAATTAATTGTATCAGACATTCTAATCTTACGGGAATTGATGGAATTTTATCTGTAGCGCCATATTATAACAAGCCAAACCAAAGAGGTCTCTTTCAGCATTTTAAGGCTATCGCAAATTCTACTTCAATTCCGGTTATTCTATATAATGTCCCGGGAAGGACCTGCAGCAATATAACATCGGAAACATGTCTTGAACTGGCTAATGAATGTGAAAATATTGTAGCAATCAAGGAAGCTTCGGGCGATATGGGTCAGATAATGAGAATCGTTAGGAACAAACCCGATAATTTCAGTGTTATATCGGGTGACGATCTATTGACTATTCCTGTGATCGCAGCAGGTGGTTCAGGTGTTATATCGGTTCTGGCAAATGCTTTTCCTGCAGCTACGAGCGAGCTTGTGACAAATGCATTGAAGAGCAATTATAAGTCAGCGCGTGAAATACAGTTCCGTTATCTCGAAATGGTAGAGCTTCTTTTTATCGATGGCAATCCGGCCGGAGTAAAAGCAATGCTTAGCATTATGAATTTATGTTTGAATAATTTAAGACTGCCTCTGGTTCCTGTAAACAGGCCAATTTATACTCGTATTCAAAAGGCGATTGAAGAGGTAAAATGACCCCTTTGCCCCCTAAAGGGGGGTTAAAACTGTTATATACCAAAGATTTACATTAGTTCCAGAATTTATTCCCCATTTGCTGGCGCGAATCTCTGCAGTCAAAAATAAAGCCCGGATTACAAATCCGGGCTAGCATTATAAGCTTATATTCTCACTATTACACATTAGCATTTGCACCTTGCTTACCGGCCTGTTGCATACCATGGCATTGTTTGTATTTTTTCCCGCTACCGCAAGGACAAGGATCATTTCTTCCTACTTTTTTGTCTACTCTTACAGGTTCGGTTTTCTGATTCTTATCATTTCCGCCGCCAGTTGAACTGTACTGCGAAAAATCGCTTTTGGATGTCCGCATGTTACTCATATCAACCTGTCGCTTTCTCTGGGCTTCCTTAACCTGTTCCGGATCCTGTGTAGGGATATGGCCCTTCATCAATGTGCTTACTACATCTTTATTGACTTTGGTAAGCATTGTTTTAAATAGTTCAAAAGATTCAAATTTATAAATCAACAAAGGATCTTTCTGTTCATATGTTGCATTCTGGACAGATTGTTTCAGTTCATCCATTTCGCGAAGATGTTCCTTCCAGGCATCATCGATTGTTGCAAGAACAACTGTTTTTTCATATGCCCTGGCAAGTTCACGTCCTTCAGATTCAGCGGTTGCTTTCAGGTTCGTGATCACCTGATAAACTCTCACGCCATCTGAAATGGGTACAACAACATTTTCGTACACATGCGACATTCTGTCATAAACATCTTTCAAAACAGGGTATGCCTGGGCAGAAATAGATTCAACCTTACGCTTGTATGTGTCGAGTACTTTGGTATAGACTGCTTCTGTTACTTCTTTTGAATTTGCTTTTTTAAATTCCTGTTCCGGTACCGGAGAATCCATTGAGAATGAACGAATAAGATCAAAGTCAAATCCTTCAAAATCCCCATCCCCATGATAGATATCCACAAGGTTCTCAGTAACATCAAACATCATGTTGGCAATATCGACCGAGAGTCTTTCCCCAAGCAGGGCATGACGTCTTTTCTTATATATGACCTCCCGCTGGGAATTCATAACGTCATCATATTCCAGTAGTCTCTTCCTTATGCCAAAGTTGTTTTCTTCAACTTTTTTCTGGGCCCGTTCTATTGATTTGGTGATCATTGAATGCTGAATCATTTCACCATCTTTCAGACCGAGTTTATCCATTATACCGGCAATTCTTTCTGAACCAAATAGCCTCATCAGTTCATCTTCGAGAGAAACAAAGAATTGAGATGATCCCGGATCACCCTGTCTTCCTGAACGACCTCTTAACTGCCGGTCAACCCTTCTTGATTCATGTCTTTCAGTACCTACAATAGCAAGCCCTCCTGCCTGTCTTACTTCTTCGGTAAGTTTTATATCGGTACCTCGTCCTGCCATGTTTGTAGCAATTGTAATAGTTCCTTTTTTACCGGCTTCTGCTACAATTTCTGCTTCTCGCTGATGAAGCTTAGCATTCAGAACATTATGCTTCAGACCCTTCATCTTGAGCATTCTGCTCAGCAACTCCGAAATTTCCACAGAGGTTGTTCCAACCAGAACAGGACGTCCCTGCCGGTTCATTTCGGCTATCTCTTCAATAACAGCATTATATTTTTCTCTTTTGGTTTTATAAACAAGGTCTTCCTTGTCGGCTCTGATTACAGGCCTGTTTGTAGGGATAACAACGACATCGAGTTTATAAATATTCCATAGTTCACCAGCTTCAGTTTCGGCTGTACCGGTCATTCCAGCCAGCTTATGGTACATCCTGAAATAATTCTGAAGGGTTATAGTAGCATAAGTCTGTGTCGCTTCTTCTACTTTAACATTTTCTTTCGCTTCGATTGCCTGATGCAATCCGTCTGAATATCTTCTTCCTTCCAGAACACGACCTGTCTGCTCATCAACAATTTTTACTTTATTGTCAACAACAATATATTCCGTGTCGCGGTCAAAAAGTGTCCATGCTTTAAGCAGCTGGGTCATAGTATGAACCCGCTCCGATTTGACTGAATAGTCCTGAAGAAGTTCATCTTTAATTTTTAGTTTTTCACGGTCTGACAGATCCGATTTTTCAATATCAGCAATCTTGGAGCCAACATCTGGAAGAATAAAAAAGCTAATATCATCAACAGAATTTGAAAGCAGATCAAGTCCTTTTTCGGTAAGTTCTATCTGGTTGTTTTTTTCATCAATAATAAAGAACAGCTCATCAGTGACCTTGGGCATTTCCTTGCTGTTGTTCTGCATATAGAAATTTTCAGTCTTGAGCAGCAACGATTTATTCCCTTCTTCACTAAGGTATTTGATAAGAGCGTTATTTTTAGGAAGTCCTTTAAAGGCTCTGAGGAGAAGCAAACCGCCTTCGTCGTTTTTATCGCTGGCGATAAGTTTCTTAGCATCAGCAAGGATTTGAGTAACCAGTTTCTTCTGGGCATTTACCAGTTTGTCAACCTTGGGTTTGAGCTCATCGAATTGCTGTGTGTCGCTTTTTGCAGTTGGTCCTGAAATAATAAGAGGTGTACGTGCATCATCGATTAAAACCGAGTCGACCTCATCTACAATAGCATAATGGTGTTTGCGCTGAACCAGATCCTCTGAATTAACGGCCATATTGTCCCTGAGGTAATCAAAGCCAAATTCATTGTTGGTTCCAAAAGTAATATCAGCATTATAGGCTTTTCTTCTCTCGGGGGAGTTCGGCTGATGTTTATCTATACAATCTACGCTCAGACCATGAAATTCATATATCGGCCCCATCCATTCAGAGTCGCGTTTTGAAAGATAATCGTTTACTGTAACTATATGAACTCCGCGTCCGGCGAGCGCATTCAGGAAGACAGGCAGAGTAGCAACAACTGTTTTACCTTCACCTGTACCCATTTCAGCGATCTTACCTTTATGAAGAGCAACACCTCCTATAAGCTGCACATCGTAATGGACCATATCCCAGGTGATCTCATTACCTCCGGCAATCCATTTATTGCTCCATAATGCTTTATCTCCGCTTATTGTAACACTTTCCCTTGTGGCAGCCAGGTCCCTGTCATATTGTCTTGCTTTTACTTCAAGGACACTGTTTTCCTTAAATCGTTTTGCAGTCTCTTTTACAATCGCAAAAGCCTTTGGCACAAGCTGATCGAGGGCCAATTCGAGTTTTTCATTAATTTGTTTTTCAATCTTGTCAATGTCGTTGTAAATATCTTCTTTCAAGTACACATCTTCCTCATTTTCAGCCTTATCCCGTAATGTCACGATTTGTTTTTCATCGTCTGCTATGCTATTGTGTATTTCTTTTCTTATTTCTTCCGTCAAATCCCTTAATTCATCATTCGACAAACCCTGAATTTTTTCAAATTCCGCATGGATCTTCTCGATGTAAGGATTAATTTCCTTCAAATCCCGTTCATATTTATTACCCAGGAAAAGGCCTAATACATTGTTTATGATGCTCATTTTAAGATGTTTTTACTTTTTTAAAATATCCAGACAAAATTAGCTTTATTTTCCAATATTAAATTCCGACAACGCACTTAATGCAAAAACCCCGCCAAAAAAGGCAGGGTCAGAAATTTCGATTATTTTTTATCAGTATTCTGCGTTTTTCAACCGTTATAAGCTCTTCTCAATTCCGAAATATCAAACTTTTTCATTTTGAGAAATGCCTCAGTAACACGGGTAAGTTTTTGTTCATCTTTTGTGCTCATCATTTCATCCATTGCAGTGGGTACAATCTGCCATGAAAGGCCATACCAGTCTTTTAACCAGCCACATGCCTCTGCTTCAGGAACTGCAGAAAGCTTACCCCAGAAAAAATCAATTTCCTGCTGCGTATCGCATCGAACAATAAAAGAGATTGCTTCATTGAAACTAAAGTTGTGTTCCCGTGCGCTCTCCATTATTCCGAACTCAGTTCCAAGCAATGTGAAAGCTGCATATTTAACAGTTCCTTCCTTGTCAGGCTCTTCGCCTTTCCCATAGTGCTGAATCATGGAAATCTTTGAATCATTGAAAAGAGAAGTGTAGTAATTAACTGCTTCTTCTGCCCTTCCGCAAATATTTCCAACAAACAGGAGTACCGGAGTAATTTTCTGTTTTATCTGATCATCACCAACGTACATCAATTGCCATGAAAGGCCGTATCTGTCAGTTGCACCATCCATACTTATCACTGAATGGATATTTTCCAAGATCCATCAGAACAGTACCTCCCTTTGAGAGTTTCTTCCATAAAGATTCAACTTCATCAATTGTCTTGCATTTTACATGAAAAGATACTGACGGATTGAATTTAAAAAGCGGTCCGGCACTTATTGCCATAAAAGGCTGACCAGACAGGGTGAAAGAGACTATATCGGCATCACCCGATGGTGTATTATGAATAGTTGATATACTGTTGATTTTTGAATCGGGAAATGCTGATGTGTACAATTCGGCTGCCTCCCTGGCATCCTTATCGTACCATAAATGTGGAATTATTTCTTGCATAGCTTATTATTTAATTTGAGAATCTAACAATACATACATGAGATTGTTTGTTGAAAGTAACCTGACATTCATGAACAATCCCGACAACTTTCTACTTTATCAGGCTATATTTGATCCATTTAAGCTTGCCATCAATATTTAGTTGCAGAATATATATCCCTGAAGGATAATGTGAAATATCAATTGTAGTTCCTGTGGATAATGACATGGTGGAATTCATAATACAAACTCCTGATGCATTAAATATTTTATAACGAACCGGTTTGTAAACCTGAATCTCATTTAGTCCATTGTTTATTTTAATTAATCCCTTTCCCGGGTTGGGATATATCGTAATGTGATTATTAATTGGTTCATTTATCGCATCAATCAATGGATTAATTTTCAGGTCTTCAATTACCCAGCCCCAGCCGTTTGCAAAAGGATCGGAAAACAACCTGAATCTGATAAGCATTGTGTCACCTACTGATATATTGGCAGACGAACGATATAAAAAGCTATGTTTCCGAACCAAAGCTTCTGTACCGGTAAAAGTTGAATTATCGCCAACAATGCTGCTGGTGTAAGCTGAGTCCCATGAAGGGAAAATACGACTGTCATATCCATCAATTAATTTAAACCATGTTTTCCCATAATTCCTTGATCCTTCAATGATAACATAATCATAAAAGTCAGGCGATCCGAAGACAGATCCCGGTTCTCCCGGTTCAACAAGCACGACTTCATTGAAACTGAAAAGCATTCCCGATTCGTTAAACTTCAGCGGATGACGCAGAATGGCAGTATAATCGATAGTTTTATTATTATCTTCCGGACTCTCATATGGATGCTTTGTATTAAGGCCGAACCTGGTGAACCCTGCTGGTTTCGAAACTTCAAATCCTATATTGAAAAAGTCAGAACCAGCATTCATGAAGTCTGTTGAATATTCCGAGACTATAGAAGAGATCCCTTCAACAGGAACTTTGAAATATCCGGTACGGGGTATCATGCTTAAATTAGAAATCCTTGCAGTATCAACGGCAAAAATCCGGTATTCAATTGAATCATTTCCTTTTAGCGCCAATGATTTTGCATTAAATCCTGTTTTGTAAATATCGCCTTCGGATTTTGGAAGTCGGATCATTTTTGAAGTTCCGTTATTAACCCTGAATTCAACATAAACAGAGTCAATACCCAAATTATCTGTGGCGCTTGCCAGAAATTTTATTGAATCAACCGTTTGCAAATAATACGCTGCAGGAGAATGAGATATAACAGGTTTAACAGTATCGGTGCCAATATAAACATGATACCTGTTATTTTTGACAAGATTCGAATCCTTAATCATTGAAGGAGATCTGTAAACTCTGTTGAAACAATCTTCTGTAAAAAAATAGTATTGTAATTCGGAATTATAAGCAGGAATGACAATTGAAGCACCATACACATCATTAAAAGTTGGTGAACTGAGAAAAATCGTATCGGATGTCAGAAAATTATCAAATGAGAATACTACTGCTACTTTATTCTTATTATACAATGTGTCTGACTTGATTTCGGCAGAAATCTGAAGCTGAGTGAGATGGGCTTCAGTGTCGCTAGTTACAGTATGAAGTATGCGAGTGTTTATCCATCCCATATCACCAAGTATCGAAAAGGTATATTTTCCCGGATCGTGGATTGCTTCACCCAGGTCAATATACGGAGTCATTAAGGAGTTTTCCATCAGCGTAGATGATTCATCAAGATGGGAAATACTTGAACCTTTGTCCCAAATTGCAGGAGCGAACAACTTTGCTCTTGATTCGGAGTAATTTAATAATGATGAGAACTGCCTCAGAAGCGGACCATCAAAATATATCTGTTTGCTGATCAGTAGATTGCCAAGGTCTTCAGAGTTATTTTTGATTTTGGTTGTATCTGTAAGACGGTCACCGTTAAGATTTTCAACAAAGGTATCATAAATCATCGGAAAGGTGCTGACCCCATATGATCCGATAGTCCCGTCAGTGCTAAAACTTTGATAAAACCCTAATCCATGACAGATTTCATGCAGAGCAACAGTGACCAGATCGTACATACGAACAGGCGTCTGCCCATCCGTTCCAAGATACCAGTTTACTGAACTGTTTACTGTCAGACTTATATCGCCATCAGAATCTGCATTCAGACTTTTACCTGCGATCTTTTCCGCCAGAGCTACGGGATAAAGACATAATGGATTCAGTGCGTCAATTCCCCATCCCCCGGCATAACCTGTAATACTTGATTGGGCCAGGACGCCTGAAGTTGAAATTTTTTCCCAGCTTGCATTTATTGTGATCTTTGTATCAGCAGGAAGCATAGATTCAAGTATGGAAACGGCATATTCTATTGCCGTTTTCGACTGACCTGAAAATCCAGTGTAGTTAACCGTGATCAGTCCTCCCTTTTTCGTCAGACTTTTTGCAAAGAATAACTTCGGTGGAGGAACGTAAACTCTTTTTACTTTATTCCCTGCATAGGAAACTCCGGTAATACGTGAATTCTTAATGAATTGCTGAATAGTCTGCGCATGAATTGCGTTGAAAAATGAAAATGCAAGGATAAAGATGATAGCTCGCTTCATGCATATTGGCTGAAATCTGCCATTTTAAGTAATATCCAGATTGAAAGTTTTCTTCATATCCTTTAGAATCGGATATTTATTAATCAGATGGTTTAGTTTTTGCTCATCGGAATATAATATCTCACTCGTTTCCGAGAGGTCGATTGTGGTTTCTATATCAAGATCATTAAGAATAAACCTGCTGTCAAGAAAGGCCATAAGCTTTGGTTTGTAATTTAAGATAAATGTATCTTTTTGAGCGGCGTTATTAAGATGGATTTTAATAATCTGATCATTTTCCACTTCCGGCCTGATAGTTTTGAACATACTTACGATTCTGGGGCCCTCCCCCTTCAGATGTTCGGTGAACTCCTGCCATGCTGTTTCGAATGCCTCCGGAGTAAATTCACTTCTGGTTTTCACGTTCACTTCAGGATCGTGGAGAACTGCAGTATCGTGCTGTTTTGTTCCAGATTCATTATTTTCAGAAATTAACTCTTTTATTGAGAAGGCTTTGGACGGCTTCTCAATAACAGGCTCATGTTTATTATGTGATTCCTGGTTATTAATACGTAAGACAGGTGTCTCATTAGTCAGTATTTCAGATTTTGGAGGAAGTGGAATCTCTTCTTCCTTTTTTATTACTTCTCCGCTAAAGGACTTTTTTTTTTCCAGATTATCTACCGGTTCACTTATTAAGGTACACAACTTTATAAGTGATAATTCAATATGTAAACGGGGATTTTTACTGTTTTTAAAATTCAGGTCGCAGTTGTTTCCAATATCGAGGGCTTTGAAAAGGAAATCAACAGGACATTTTCCGCTTTGTTGGGTATATCGCTTCTTTATGGCAGGTGTTGCTTCAAGCAGGCTAAGGGTTGACTCGTCCTTGCTTACAAGAAGGTCACGCATATGACTGTTTAGTCCCGATATGAAATTATGTCCGTCAAATCCATTTTCCAGAACCTCATTAAAGGTTATGAGCATGGTTGAGACATCCCCAAGCAGAGCAGCATCAATACATTTGAAGAAATATTCGTAATCAAGAACGTTGAGATTTTCTATAACGTCTTTGTAAGTAACGGATTTACCGCTGAGACTGACTATCTGATCAAAAATAGAAAGCGCATCTCTCAGTGCACCATCAGCTTTCTGCGCAACTATATGAAGCGCTTCTTCCTCAGCAGTTATTCCTTCGCTTTTAGCAACAAAAGCTAGTCTGCCGACTATATCTTCAACTCTTATCCTGTTGAAATCGAAAATCTGGCACCGTGAAAGAATTGTCGGTATAATCTTATGCTTTTCAGTTGTGGCCAGAATAAATATCGCGTGATGCAGGAGGTTCTTCAAGTGTTTTAAGGAAAGCATTGAAGGCTGAAGAAGACAACATGTGAACTTCATCAATTATATAAATGCTGTACTTTCCAATCTGTGGTGGTATTCTAACCTGTTCGTTGAGACTTCGTATATCTTCAACCTTATTATTTGAGGCAGCATCGAGTTCATGAATATTAAATGACCTTGATGAATTGAAAGAGAGGCACGATTCGCACTTGTCGCATGCTTCGAGATTCTCGCCAAGGTTACTGCAGTTGATGGTCTTCGCAAAGATTCTTGCACAGGTTGTTTTCCCTACTCCTCTCGGGCCGCAAAATAAGTAGGCATGAGCAAGGTGGTTATTTTTGATAGCACTTTTCAGCGTATTTGTGATTGAATCCTGTCCTATAACCATATCAAAGCTGGCGGGGCGGTATTTCCTTGCTGAAACTATGAAGTTTTCCATAAATAAATTGAATTCAATAAAGAACAAATATAATTAAAAAGGATGCCTTAATAAACATGAAAAGATTGAAAAAAAAGTTCTTTTTAACCACAAAGGACACAAAGGAATACACAAAGTACACAAAGAAATACTTTATTTATGAATGACTTTTATATATTTTACATGTATCACCTTTGTGTTCTTTGTGCCAAATTTGTGCTCTTATGTGGTTAATTTTTAACAAAGATTGTTTTGATTAAAGCAAAATAGTTGTACTTTTGCGAGCCAAAATCATATAACTAATAAACAAATAATTACTATGTTGAATCAGTACGAAACCGTTTTCATTGCAACTCCCGTTTTATCTGAGAACCAGATGAAGGAAGCGGTACAGAAATTCAAGAAGGTCATTACCGATAACAGCGGTGAGATCGTTCATGAAGAAAACTGGGGTTTAAAAAAGCTGGCCTATCCAATCCAAAAGAAATCTACCGGATTTTATTATTTGGTAGAATTTAAGGGCACAGGCGATCTAATTGAAAAACTTGAGGTCCAATATCGCAGAGATGAACGGATCATCAGGTTTTTAACATTCAGGATGGAAAAATTTGCCGTCGAATATGCAGAGAAAAAGAGAAAACAGAAAGAATCAGGTAAACCAAAGGAGGAATAGACCATGGCACAGAACGAATCGGAAATCAGATATTTGACTCCACCTACTGTTGAGATCAAGAAAAAGAAATATTGCAGGTTTAAGAAAAACAGGATACGTTATATCGACTATAAAGATCCCGAATTTCTCAAGAAGTTTCTGAATGACCAGGGTAAAATTCTGCCGCGCAGAATTACAGGTACTTCACTTAAATATCAAAGGAAAGTGGCAAAAGCCGTTAAAAGAGCCAGGCACATTGCTCTTCTTCCTTATGTTACTGACCTTTTAAAATAAGGAGGATACAATATGGAAATTATATTAATACAGGACGTCAACAAGCTGGGACAAAAAGACGATTTAGTGAATGTTAAAGCAGGTTATGGAAGAAACTTCCTTATCCCAAGAGGATATGCCGTTGCTGCAACATCATCAGCTAAAAAGATGCATACTGAGAACCTTCGTCAGAGGGCGCACAAAGAAGAAAAGATCAAGATTGCCGCCCAGGCATTAGCTTCAAAAATGGAAGGCTTAAAAATCGTCGTTGGAGCAAAAACAAGCACCTCCGGAAAAATCTTCGGATCGGTAAATACAATTCAGATTGCCGAATCCCTTAAAGAAAAAGGCTTTGACATTGACCGCAAGAACATAACTCTTCCTGAAGATCAGATTAAAGAGATAGGAAGTTATAAAGCTATCATCAAATTGCACCGCGATGTAAAAGTTGAGGTTGAATTTGAGATCCAGGGAGAATAAAAAACCCTTGGAAAATTAATAAAGAGACGCTCAACTGGGCGTCTTTTTTATTACTCCATTTAATATGTATCGTGGAAGTCCTTCCTGCGCTCATATTTCAGGTCACCGAGTACAGATGCTTTCACCCTGATTGTAAAGCTCCAGCTCGCAAGATAACCATTGGGTACCCAGTTAAGACTCATCATCCAGCAGTGGAGATCGCGGGTGATCCCGATATTTGTTACAGTTACTGCCCTGGCGGCGAAATCGTAACCGCTTGTAAATGTTGCTGACATCTTTTTTGTAATTGTTGCGCTACCGTTAAACGTAAGATACTGATTAAGAGTAGAATTCCTGCCAGTATTTGTGTAAGACAAACTATAGCTCATGTTCAGCGTCCAGGGCAGATTGAAAATCGGATAACCATATTTATCAAGAGCAACCGGTCCCGAAGGATTAATTTCTTGTCCGGGAACACCACTTTTCGAAATTTGATCAGTATTCTGGGCTATCTGGCCAGGTTGCTGCAATCCCTGGCTAAGAGCATTTTGTGCACCACCGGTCTTGCCCTTTTCCTTATTTTTCTTAAACAAATCACTAAGACTAAAATCAATACCTGTGCTGAAACTGGTGAGTCGCATCAGCTTTCTGTCCTGCTTGTATAAGAACTTATCGATTGCATTCCCGACACTGTCAAGACCATAAAGTGAAAAAGCGCTTCTTGCAGACAGACTGATATTATTCATGATTGTTGTTCTCATGTCAATAGCTACAGGAGCCCATTTAAACTGATCAGCAAAAATATTATATGAAGTACCTATGCTTAAATTGTCGATAAGCTTTATTTTCTTTGGTTTTCCTGTCGTATCATTTTTCTCAAATATCTTACCTTCAACTATATTGACAATATTAAAATTTACGTTACCGCTTTTTTGCGACAATGAGGGTGTTCCGAATATATTGCCATCAAAAACTGAATACTTTAAATTGGTACCATATTGATCAACCTGCACCTGTCTGTACAGTTTGGAACTCAGTCCTGAAAAAGCAGGTGTGAAACTGAAAGTAACAGAAGGTTTGATGACATGACGGATCGACTGTAGTCTTGAATTCGGATTATTAAAGGTATACATACCGAAAAGCTGAGGGTTAAAACCGGTGCTTATAGTTGGATTAACTGCCTGGCCATAAAAGAGACCATGCAGAGTATCATTTACTGCTACATTTTGAACCGGATCAAAAACTTTTACAATCTTTTGCGAGTACATAACTCCTGAATATGTAATCGATGGGGAAATTGAAAAGTTTTTAAACGGATTTATCTGAATGCTCAAAGGCATATCCTGTTTAAAGCCGTTTTTCATATTCTTCCAGATTGCCGAAGTAAAAAGAAGAGTATCCCTTGTATCAATCTGATTATCAAGTGATGCTGTATATGACAGCTGGATTTCCTCATACCACTTTGGTTTTCCTGAACTGTTTTTGGATTTGAACGGGTAAATCCTTGACATATTTAAACTGGCCTTTGGAAGATCAAGGCTCACAGTTTTATTTCTGACGTTCTGACTGTGATTTGCGCTTATTGAAAAATTGAAAGGAGTTCCATCCCACGATTTGGAATAGCTCACGCTCGACTGACGCTGTGTGGTCACGTGGTCGCTTACATTATAACTGTTATTCTGGTCATATCCGCTGGAGCTCATATTTACGCTTGCTGAAAATCTCGATCCGGGGGAAGCCTTTGGATCCTGCGCATAGATCCAGGCGACCCGGTAGTTTTTTGATTCGGAAAAATCCTGCAATCCCTGGTGACCAGCAATATTATCAGCATAACTGAAAGAAAAGTTCCCGCTATACCTGTATAATCTTTTATAATCTGTTTGTCCTGTCGCTATCCACGAGCCGTTAGCATAAACGCTTCCTTTTAAGGCTAGATCAAAATAATCATTAATGGCAAAATAGTATCCTCCGTCACTTAACGAAAATCCTCTTACGCGCTCTTCACCATACCGGGGAATAAGTATACCTGATGCCGCCCTTTTGGTCTGAATAGGAATAAAAGCGAAAGGAATTGCAAGCGGCAGAGGGATCCCCTCCACCACAAGGTTTCCCGGACCGGAGATAATTTTCTTACCCGGGAATACTTTAGCTTTAGGAAGATTTATATAGAAATGCGGTGTATCTGCGTTACAGGTTGAGTAAGTACTATGGGAAATATTTGATGTACCATCTTCAAGAAGCTTTGTAAACTGACTATGCAGCAACCCTGCATCCTGTTTTGTCACAATATTTTTTATAAGAGCTTTCTTTGTCTTGAAATTATAAGTCAGTTCATCGGATTCAAAAGCATTGGAACCCTGTTTAAAGGATGGCTTGCCAGTGACCTTCCCTGTTGTATCCTTTCGTCCAATAGCAAACAAAAGATTTGTTTCCATATTAATGACAATCGAATCGGCTTTAACTTCAATATCCTGATAGTCAATCACGGCATTCTTAACCAGAATAAACTGTTTCTTAATTAAGTCTCTTTTGATCAGTTCAACCGACTTGTATGTAATTTTTGAATCTATGCCACCCTTGGCAGGTTTACGAATAAGAGTATCTATACTGACAGTATCCTGGGGAACGATGAGTGTATCGGAAATAATATTTACGGTGTCGGCTATAGTTTTGTTCCTGATTGCTTTGTCTTCCTGGGCGAAAAGCCAAAAAGATTGGACCACCAGAAGGAACAATAGAAGTAACCGCTTTTCTTTAAAAAAATACAACTTAAATACTATTTTTGTAATAGTTTTTTTGGGTACCAAGACGATGCCTGCGCAAAACTAACTAAAAAACATTAACTAAGAATGAGTACAGGAATTAAAAACGGGAAACAGCATACCTTTAATATATATTATCTGACTTTGTTTTTCCTTTTTATTACTACATCGGGGTTTATTCGCTCTCCCAAAGCATCTAATGAAGATAAAAAACACATTATAGTTATTGATGCCGGCCATGGCGGGAAAGACCCCGGAGCGATTGGGTCCATAAGCAAGGAGAAGAATATTACACTTGCGATTGCTCTAAAAACCGGTGAATATATCAAACAAAACATTAAAAATGTTACCGTTATCTATACCAGGAAAGACGATTCGACTGTTGACCTGCGCGACAGACCTAAAATTGCAAATAAAGCCAATGCCGACCTCTTTATCTCTATTCATGCAAACTGGGCAAAATCAAAAAATGTAATGGGGGCTGAGACATATATAATGGGCGGCGATTCAAAAGAACAGGCTAACCTTGAGATCGCAATGAAAGAAAACTCTGTTATGTTGCAGGAGGATGATTATTCAACAAAATATGAGGGATTTAACCCAACATCATCCGAATCGTACATTATGTTCTCACTTACACAGAAAGTTTACCAGGAACAAAGTACAGATTTGGCTTCTAAAATTCAGAAAGAATTCAGGGAAAGGGTTAGCAGGAATGACCGCGATGTTAAACAAGCCGGATTCTGGGTACTGTTCAATACTAAAATGCCGAGTGTGCTGGTTGAAACAGGATTCATTACAAATCCATCAGAAGAGAAATATCTAAATTCAAAAGCAGGTCAGGATTATCTTGCATCTTCAATTTACAGGGCATGCAAAGAATATCTTAATGCAATTGACAGCCGCAGCGCTATAGCTACTGAAAAAATAAAGGAGGCAGATCCGATATCTGATACTGTGAACAGTGTCAGCGATAATTCTTCTTCAGATGAAATATCATTCAGAGTTCAGGTAAAATCATCAGCGATCAAGATAGAAATCAGACCTGAAAATTTTAAAGGGATTACCGACATTGCCGAAATAAACTCAGGTGGTAACTTCAAATATACAACAGGTGTCTTCACGGGATTTTCAGCAGCAGCCGAATATAGAAAAAAGATTGAAAGATATTATCCCGATGCATTTGTGATTGCAGTAAAAGACAACAAAATACTACCTTTGCAGCAAGCACTCGAACAAAAGAAAAACAAAAAAGAATAATAGATGAAAAAGCTCTCGAATGAAGTTAAGGTCGGAGGGATTGCCCTTCTGACGCTCATAGTATTTATTTGGCTTTATAGCTTTCTTAAAGGAAAAGACTTTTTAAAATCCACAGATACTTATTATGCAGTTTACGATAAGGTAGGAGGACTTGCAGAGTCGAGTCCAGTTGAAATAAACGGATATAAAGTTGGAGTAGTCAGGTCGATAGATTTCATAGATGCCACAAGTGGCCGACTGCTTGTGGTTTTTTCTGTAAGCAAGAATTTTAAACTTCCGAAGAATACAGTTGCTGAAATTGTACCGGTATCGCTTCTTGGCGGTATGAAAGTGCAGTTTGTTTTTGGTAAGGGACCTGGAACATATTCCATAGGAGACACTATTCCGGGACGCCTGGCGGAATCTTTGACGGATAAGATTGATACTGAGATTTTGCCTGTAAAGGAAAAGATGTCGAATCTGATTGTCGCTCTCGATTCTGTAATAGTATCAATTGGGGATGTGATGAATCCTCAATTCAAAAAAGCTTTTGCAGGCACTATGGATCACTTAAACAGTACAAGCGCAAGCCTCGATAAAGTTCTTGGAGCCAAACAGCAGGAATTGGCAGCAACCGTTGATAATATCAATAAATTCACAAAGATGCTGGCTGATAACTCAGAAAAGATGGGCAACACATTCGGCAAGCTCGAAACAATTGCAGATACGCTTAATGCTGCTGATGTCTATACTTCAGTGACAAAACTGAAATCAAGTCTGGAAAATACTGCTAAGCTTGTTGAAAATCTGAATAAAGGAAAAGGGAGCGCCGGACAATTTCTCACAAATGATACACTTTATATAAATCTGACAAGTAGTCTGGAGAGTCTTAATCTGTTATTAAAGGATATGAAAGCCAATCCGAAAAGATATGTCCACTTTTCACTCTTCGGCAAGAAAAATACTCCATCTAAATAACAGCACTATAAAATTCAGATAATCTTGATCTTAAAAATCCAACCGGAATCGATGACAAAATAGTCCTCATTTTATTCATGTCTGGTTGAATTTTGAGTAACTTTTTATAATGAATTGTATAACACCAACAAACTATCGATATTATTAATATCTGTCTGATAATGAGCCAACTAACTAAATGAAAAAAAAATTCATTTATAAGTTGCTGATGGTTAAAAACATATACTTTTTTTGACAAAGTCAAGTAAAAAAAATTTTTTTTATTAGTTTTTTTTTTACAAATATTGCTACACGAATCTGATTGATTCGAAACCTTGAAACTTTATAAAAAAACCAACTTAAATGAATAAGTCACATAATGACGTTTGGAATAACTGTCTTCAGATAATAAGGGACATAATTCCATCCATCAGTTACAAGACCTGGTTTGAGCCGATAATTCCCTTGAAACTTGAAAACAATGTTTTGACTATTCAGGTACCAAGTCCATTTTTTTACGAATACCTTGAAGAACAGTACATTGATATTCTCAGAAAAACTTTGAGAAGGGAAATCGGAACAGATGCCAAACTCGAGTACAACGTCGTTATGGAAAATACCAATTTTTCAGATGGTAAGCCATATACTGTCAGATATCCGTCTAGAAATAAGACAGATCTGAATAATAAGCCCGTCCAGGTGCCCTTTGATGCCACACAACCATCAATAAAGAATCCATTTGTTATTCCCGGAATTAAAAAAGTCCATTTTGATCCTAAATTAAATCCTGATTATAATTTTGGAAATTATGTTGAAGGAGAATGCAACAGGCTGGCCAGATCTGCAGGTATTGCAGTTGGAAATAACCCCGGAGGAACAGCTTTTAACCCGTTGATGATTTATGGTGATTCAGGACTGGGTAAAACACATCTGGCTCAGGCAATTGGGATACTCGTAAAGGAAAAACATCCCGATAAAACAGTTTTGTACGTAAACGCCAATAAATTCCAGACTCAGTTTGTAGAATCAGTAAGAAATAATAACAAGAATGACTTCCTGCATTTTTATCAGATGATTGATGTACTCATTCTTGATGATGTACATGAATTTGCCGGTAAGGAAAAAACACAGGATACCTTCTTTCATATCTTCAATCATCTTCATCAATCGGGGAAGCAGCTCATACTGACCTGCGACAGACCACCAGTCGAACTCCAGGGAATGGAACAAAGGCTTCTTTCGCGTTTTAAATGGGGCCTTCAGGCCGATCTGCAAAGACCTGACTATGAAACCCGGCTGGCTATCCTCAAGAAAAAAGCGTATAATGACGGCATAGAGTTACCCGATGAAATATTTGAATTTCTGGCTGTGAATATTTCAAACAACATAAGGGAGCTTGAAGCTGTGCTGATTTCACTTTATGCCCAGTCGACACTCAACCGGAAGGAAATTACACTCGATCTGGCAAGGCAGATGGTTGAGAAACTCATAAGTACTGCAAAACGTGAAATTACAATTGAGTATATACAAAAAATCGTTTGTGATTACTATAAGATCCCGATCGATCTCATACAGGGTAAGACAAGGAAAAGGGAGATTGTACAGGCCCGGCAGGTCTCTATGTTCTTCTCCAAAAGCCTGACAAAAGCTTCTCTTGCGAGTATCGGTTCACATATCGGAGGAAAAGATCATGCAACAGTCCTTCATGCCTGTAAAACAGTGAATAACCTGATAGATACTGATAAACATTTCAGAAATCAGATTAACGAGATTGAGAAGAAGTTAAAAGTATGAAATCCATTAAACACAAGGGTCACAAAGGGTAACACCAAGGTCACAAAGGGTAACACCAATATCACAAAGTATTGATTTCCAAGGGAAAAATCTTAGTGCACTTTGTGCCTACTTTGTGAACTCTGTGGTTAAAATGGATTTCTTCAACACCGAAACTTTCTCAACGTTTATTCTTAAAGTTCTTATTATCCACATCCATTACGCACCGGAATCCTACCGTGGAACTACGGTCAAAACCGGGAGAGACCAATAATAATATCTGGGTTTTATCAAGAGACTGTGGCCCGCCCTGAATATACCACCAGCTTGATTCAGCTTTATAGAAGCTTCCTCCGCGAATCACTGAAAAATAATTTGTTCCATTGAAGTACATATCATTTGTCATTTGCCAGACATTTCCCACCATATCAAATACGCCGTAAGGACTCTGCCCCTTTGAGAAAGCATCTACCGGTGTTAGCCGGTTAAACGAGCTGTTACAACAGGTACCATGAAACTCATCACCCCATGGCCATTTTCTTTTATCGGTTCCCTGAGCTGCAAGTTGCCATTCAGCCTGGGTAGGAAGACGCTTCCTGGCCCACTTGGCATATGCCTGCATATCCTCAAAACTTACATAGATCACCGGATACTTCTCCTGACCCTGTTTATATGTTCCATTTTCCCAATGTCTTAAATACCTGGTTGTATCCGAAGGTCTGTAACCTGAATTGGTTAAGAAATTAAAATATTGCTCATTTGTTACCGGATATTTATCGATAAGAAAACTATCAATTTTGACTGAATTCCCGCTGACTTCAGGATATGGGAAAAAGTCCTCATTAGTAGAAACACTGAATGAAAAGGTTGTCCCGGGAATCAGAACCATATCGGGAAGTAACCCTGTTGACCTGACAGTTGGGGTCACCCTGCTGATTAACCATGGCTTCCCTCCTTTCAAAAAAAGAACATTCTCGTCTGTTAATCTCTTGTTTTCAATAGATTGCAGTACAATTTTCCCTTCATAATATCCGAATATGTCTTTCACTCTGAGAGTTGAATCGTTTTTTAAATGATATTCTTTGAAAAGTGTATTGTTTGATGGTTCACCTTTCCAGATAAGTAAATCAATTAAACCTTTTCCGGAAATAATGATCGAGTCACCTTTCATCCTGGCTTTTATCAAATCAGGCAATCCGGCAATACAGTCCAGCGAACCTTCTTTTCTGGTTCCTGTAAAAGACGTAGGCCAGCCTGTGGCATTTACTGAAAGAAATACTTTTCCTCTTTCAGCAACCGGTTTAACATTTTCATGGTTCCAGAGCGATACAAAATGCTTTCCATCTGTTGTGTCAACTTCAAATAAATTGCCATTTACTCCGGCCGGTTTCATGTTAAGAATCGTATAAATAGTCTTTTCACCTGATTGCCACCGATTTACAAACACATTATCGGTTTCAGTTTCAACCATCGGTGTCCAGTTATTATCAAGAAAAGCATCATTATTCTGTCTCAGAATAAAAGTTGTTTTCGCAAGATATTTCAGATCATTCTGGTAATTTTCATCTCTTCCTCCCGGGCGGAACAAATTCAGTTCAGTTCCATAACCATTAAAAAAAGATATAGCTATTTCGCGATGAATGATGTCCTCTCCCACATCGCAAACTCTGAAAATTGAAAAATCAGGCTTTATCAATTTATTAAGATTTAGCTCCGGGCTTAAAAATATGGCATTGTGGACGCGTCCTGATATTATTCCCGGCATGTCTTTAGCAATTGCCATTCCTTCAGAATACATGATGACGCCCTTCTTTACGCTGTCTGCAGCAGCCTGCAACTGATAGCTAGAGCTCCCCCTGGTATCAAGCACTACTCCGTCTGCATCAGTTTCAGAAATAATCTGAGCCATGCCTTTGTAATGATCCTCTTTCCTTGTGCTGTTATCCCATGGATTATATGCAATGAAAAACCGTGTACCAGACAAACGCGACATTTTTGCAAAATTTTTAAGCTGGCCCGTGCCCCCGGGAAGATCGCGGCACATATCCCATTGATTTCTGTCATCAAGACCCAGTCTTGGCCATGTGGGCCAGATACCATAGACATCAACTTTGCCAAAAATATCCATATACTTTTTCAACATCTCAGGATAAGTGAACTTTCTTGTAAGCCTGTCATAAAACTCTCTGTCCCATCCCATTTGAAGGATTATAAGGTAACTATCCTTAATCCATGAAAGATCTTTTCTGTTATACATCGACGCATCAAAGTTCTCAAGATCAAATAAATATCTGTCCCTGAAAATAGTGCGAAGCCCTATCTGCCATTCACCTTTGAATACTTCGGTATGAATGGTATAAATAACTTTTGAATTTGGGGGCAAAACAGTTTCATATCTTCTTTTCTGAGCTCCGTCAACCAGGGTACGTCTGGCAATGGCGCAAATTGACAGATTCTTACCGGTACTAAAGGAAGAATATCCCATTTCCCATGCATTATCGGGAAGGATCACTCTGACAGGAGAATATCCGGGACGGTACAGCCATGCACATGCCACATCCCAGGGTTTTCTACCAGTTATATAAACTGAATTACTATCCTGTCCGTACGGAACTACATTACTCAACAAAAGCGTATCCATTCCTTTGTTTTCAAATATCAATTCCGAAATTATTCCTGAACGATAATGATCTGATATTTTGAAGGATACATTAAGATGATTTGCATACATCTGGGTATAGGTCCCGTTATTTTTCAGAGCGCTGGTTTCGTGGGAATCAAGCAACCTGTTGTTCAGCACGAAACTATAAAGCGGTTTGCTGCGTGAGAATATTATAGAACTACTGTCAGACAGAGTTATCCTGTCAACATTCAAACCACCATTGTTTACAATACCGATATTCAGCAGATCCTGAGAATAAACAGATAACTGGAACAGGCCGACGAACAGAGTTAGAAGAAATGCAAATCTCCCGGAGTTTTTCATCTATAAAAAGTTACAATTTGGAAAATATCTTACCCCCACTGAAAATGAGTAACATTTTCAGATTTAATTCGTACAAAAGTTATGCAATATAAAACTTACATATCATTTAAAAAATGTTTTCCTTTGTTGAATCTAAATCACTATCCCCTTTTTTGACAAATATGTTGTATATTTAGGGTAATTCAAAAGCGTAAAAGACAATGCTAAAAGTAATTAATACACTTAAATACTCTTTTCTTCTTTTACTTTTTGTAATTTTTACCATTTCCTGTGCACCCGCCAAAAAGAATCCTTACTATGCAAAAAGGAATAAAAGTTCCCAGGTAAATGCCTCACAACTTGGCAGAAACAGGTATTATTTCTCTAAAGATTATCAGAAGAAGCTAACCAAGAATTATAAGAGGAAGTAAGCTTATTAATCGCAGTTCAGACTTAATCCGTCATAAGCCAGCATTATTTCAGGAGGCAATTCTTTAGACACTTCAACATGCAATCCCATCTGGTGACTGATATGAGTAATAAAAGCTTTTTTCGGAGAGATTTCCCTGATAAAGTCAATAGCCTCCCTTAGGCTGAAATGAGAAATGTGTTTTTCTTTACGGAGAGCATTTATTACCAAATATTTAACGCCATATAGTTTTTCTTTGCTCTCTTCCGGCACATAGTTGGCATCAGTAATGTAAGCAAAATTTCCTATCCGGAATCCATAAACAGGCAGCCTGTAATGGAATACCCTGATGGGTATGACAGGTATATTTTTTATGTTAAAGACATGTTCAGGAATAGGATTTAGCCGCATTTTCGGAATCCCGGGGTACTGATATTCAGAAAAAACATATGAAAATTCTTTCTTTATCACCTTCTGTACCCTATCCTCGGAATATATGTCTATTGCATCCTGGCTCTTATAGTTAAAAGCTCTTACATCATCTAATCCGGCAATGTGATCTTTATGTTCGTGCGTCAGTAAGATAGCGTCAAGTTTTATTACATGTTCACGCAGCATTTGCTGACGGAAGTCAGGTCCAGCATCAATAAGAAGATTAGTTTCATCAGTTTCAATAAGAATGGAAGTCCTGAGTCTTTTATCGAGAGGATCAGCAGAAAGACAAACATTACAATCGCAGGCTATCACAGGAACGCCTTGTGATGTACCGGTACCAAGGAAAGTAATTTTCAATTTTAGAATATTTCCTGACAAACCTATATTAAAAAACAATAACAGACAACTGCTTCCCCATTTTTTGTAATAACACCTGGTTCTATTATATTTGTTTCCAAACTAATAACAAGCTGAAGTGAAAGGCAGGATTTATCTTATTCCGGTAACATTAGGCGGAGACGATTTTCTCAAGGTAATTCCTGAAAAAGTCATAAGTCTTACAAAAGAGCTGCGATATTTCATTGTTGAAGACATCAGAAGTGCCAGAAGGTATTTACGGATGATCGATAAAGAATTCCCCATTAACGATACTGTGTTTTACGAATTAAGTGAACATACAGGTGAAGCCGACATCGCACATTACCTCGAACCGGTATATAAGGGCTCTGATATTGGTGTTTTAAGTGAAGCCGGTCTTCCTGCAATTGCCGATCCGGGTGCATTGATTGTCGCTCTCGCTCATGAGAAAGGAGTAACTGTCATTCCACTATCAGGACCATCTTCGATCATTTTAGCTCTTATTTCCTCGGGATTTAACGGACAGAATTTCACCTTCAACGGCTATCTTCCCGTAAAACCGGCAGAAAGAATATCAAAGCTAAAAGAACTTGAAAAAAAGGCTGCTGAAGGGTTCACACAAATATTTATGGAAACACCATACCGTAATCAAAAAATGCTGGATTCAATCATAACGACTTGTCATAGCGACACACTTCTGTGCATTGCATCAGACATTACTCTTCCAACGGAATCAATACGGACGATGAAAATTTCAGAATGGAAGAAAAACCTTCCTTCCTTAGATGACAAACTGGCGGTATTTCTGATTCAATAAGTCTATTTTGCCGGACCAGGTGCTACTTTAACAAGTTCAATTTCATATAAAAGTGCTGTATAACCCGGAATTGTATAGTAACCTGTAGTACCGTAACCAAGACTCGAAGGCACAACGAATTTTGCTTTACCTCCTTGTTTCATATATGTTACTCCTTCATCAAATCCGGTTATCATCATATTCTCATTTACAAGAAATTTCAACAATACTCCACCTGTGCCTGTATTTGTATCAAACACAGTGCCATCGAGGAATTTTCCGGTATACCATACAGATGCTGTATCATGAGTCTGGGCCTGACGTCCGGTACCTACAGTTACGTCCATGTAATACAAACCGCTTGGCTTCTTTTCAAATCCAGGGTTGCTTGCCAGGAAACTGTTCGTCTCGTCTGTTTCTGCTTTACTATATTTTTTATCCTGGCTGCAGGAAGTGAAAGTAATTACTCCGCTCACAATGAGTAATATAAATGAAAAATAAGATTTTTTGATCATAATTTTAAGTTTAGAAATTTCAGTATATTTTAAACGCAACTACCAATTATTTATTATCGGGCTGCAATATATTAACATTATAAACAATAACGGACCTTGATGGTATCATTTTTCGGTCACCAATAAGTCCGTACGCAAGAAATGGAGGTATAATAAATATAGCCTGTGCACCGGGTCGCAGCATTTTCAATCCTTCATTCAGCCCTGCTTCAATTTCTGTTCTCCCGAGTACAATTTTTTTAGGACCCAGGTCGGATGACGAATAACATTTAGTGCCATCGAGCAGAGAGCATTCATAATCCATAACGACTTTATCATTATCGGTAAATAATTTACCATCTCCTTCTTTAATAATCTGATACCATAGTCCTGTAGGAGATTCGCTCATTTTCAGGTTTTTACGTTCGATGTAATTTTTAATCCGTTCCCTGTCCTTTTGCACAAGATACTTATTAAGATCTGCCATCTCATTCTTCCCCGGCCTTGAATCCGTGACGGAACTTTTTTTCTCCCTGCATGAAACAAGTGAAAATAAAATAAAAGATAAAGCTATGAATCTGGCGACCATGAGATAAGATTATTTTTCAAAACGCCAGACATTTTCTTTCAGGATTTTAAGAAAATAGGCAATTGTATTATCGAGTGTGTCAGAGTATTCACCGCCGGAAGCATTCAGATGTCCACCACCGGAAAAATAAAGTGAAGCAATTTCATTGGATGGGAATTGTCCCCTGGACCTGAAAGAAAGTTTTATAAAATTTTCTTTCTCGATAAACAAAACAGCGAAGTTAATACCCTTAATAGAAAGAGGCATGTTTACGAATCCTTCCGTATCACCTTTAACATGGTTGTATGTTTTTAAATCTTCTTTTGAAAGGTAGATATAGGCTGTATTAAATTCCGGAAGCACAACCATTCTCTGATTAAGAGCAAATCCCTGTAATCTCAGCCTGTCGCTTGAGAAATTGTTATATATAAGATCGATTATTCTTTCCTTATCGATTCCTGAATCAAATAAATCAGCCACCGTTCTGAATGTCCTCGAAGAATAGGCTCCGTGCTCAAAGTTGCCGGTATCAGTAATGATTCCAACATACAATGCCTCGGCATATGCCCGGTTTATGAACTTTTCACCATTGATTTCACAAATCAGTTCATGAATTAATTCCGATGCGGAACATTTTGACGGGTCAGATATAACAATATCGGCAAAGTTTTCAGGATCAAGATGATGATCTATTATCACCTTTTTTGCCTTTGATGCAATTACTGCATTTTCCGCTTCTCCCAATCTGCCTGATTGATTAAAATCAAGCATTATTATAAGATCAGCGGCTTCAATCATCGCAATACATTTCTTCCTGTCCTTAATAAAAATATTTATCCTGTCAGCTCCATTCATCCATTTCAAAAATTCCTGAAGATGATTCGGAGCCATGAGAGAAACAACTTTTCCCGATGATTTAAAATAATGGTATAAAGCTAATTGAGCACCTACAGAATCACCGTCAGGATTGATATGACATATTATTATTATATTCTTTGATGCTGAGAAAAGGTTTGATATTTCTTTTGTATATTTGGATAAATCTATCACAATTACCGCGTTTTATTCAAGTGGTTAAAGATAAAGAATATTCCTTAAGACCGATATTGTCAAAAATCAAAACAAACAGATATGTATAATGATTTTACATTTTCAATAATAAAACCTAATGCTGTCAGGACAGGCAAAACGGGACCAATTCTTGCAATGATAAACGAAGGCGGGTTTGAAATTGCCGCTATGCGGATGGTGAGGTTGACTGTTACCCAGGCAGAATCATTTTATGCGGTTCATAGAGGAAAACCATTTTTTGAAGGTCTGATAGAATTCATGACTTCGGGGCCTGTTATAGTAATGATACTCCGGCATGAAAATGCAGTTGAGCAATTCAGGAAACTGATCGGATCAACAGATCCTGCGAAAGCTGAGCCGGGAACAATAAGAAAAACTTTTGCTGTCTCGGTCCAGATGAATGCAGTTCATGGTTCCGATAGCGCTGAAAATGCTGCTGTAGAAGCGAACTTCTTTTTTTCAGGAGTAGAGAGATTCTAGGTGGTGCTTGGTGCTGGGTGCTGGGTGCTGGGTGCTGGATGTTGTGTTTTTAGAGGTTGAGGGATTTCTTTTTCTTATTATCTTTGCACCTCTTAAAACGCTATATGAATTCAACTCTGTCAAAGGATCAATCTGATAAAAAATTATTCGAAAAGCTTTCTTCCACATTTACTTTGTCGGATATGGAGATTTTTATCTTCCCTGAGCTTTTCTACCCACTCATTCTTGCAGATATTATGTCACCGGAACTATGGAAATGGAGAGACGATCCATGGTTTAAGGACATCGAGAAGAAGAATTTTACCTACAAGGCAAACAGGATCAAACAGTATATCATTCAAAATTACATTTTCAATCTCGATCTTTCTACCTGGGGTCTGACATCGAAAAGTACAGAAATCGGGCGTTTCAGCGATTTTTTTGACATGGAAATGCTAAAACAATCAAATGCTCTGTTCGGATATGAGGGTGATAAGTACTATTTTGATATTGACATAAGGAAACATTTTGGCCTCGACAAATACGATTCAGATATTATCCCTTACTGGAAAACCGAAACCATTGAGGCAATGGGAGCATTCAGGTACAAAGAGAATTTTAACACCGGGGCGGGCGAATGCGTTTCACTTTCAGCTCTTTACGCTTCAGCAATGTTCGTTGTTGGAAGAGTACCTCTGGAAAAGATCTTTCTTATTGCCACACCCCTTCACTCACAAAATTTCGTTATTGAAAAGGATGGATTAATCACCAACAACCGCCGGATAGTTACAAAAAATATGTGGTATAATGGCACATCATTGTCTGAAAAAGCAAGGAGAGCCATGGAGAACGAAAAGATTACAATTGTCTCACACATATCGGGTTATATACATACTCTGTATAATGAAGCGACAATCGATAAACAAGCTTATCAGACTTTTACACACAAGCTGAAAGAATTCCTTTCCACAGATCTCACAAGTCTGATCTTCATTAATTTCCTGCGCTTTAAATCGAAGTATAAACAGCTTTTTCAATACAAGTGCGATTGCGACGGAATGAAACGTTACATTACTCTTGAAAAGCTATTTGAATACGAACATACAAGTAAGTTTAGTGTATCTGCCGATACCCGCAATTTACTTGTAAAGGAAATTGAAGGTGATGATTTTCATCTCAGTCCGATCGAATGGAAGATAATGCTGAATGATATAGAATCGATTCTTGCTAAATACAAGGGAAAAAGTCTTCATGAGATCGAAAAAGAATTTATCAGGAAAACAGGTACTGAATTCGAGGACATTATAACGCAAATGTTTAAAGAGCTTAGTGAATTTATCTCAATTGATCCTAAAATCCCCGATCCTGAAAAAAGCTATATTTCATCCGGCAAACTTGATATTTCGACTGAAAACAGCCGTGAAGAAATAATCGATCTTATTACAAATGAACGGGATAATTCAGAAGCAGCATTGCTTTCGCTATATGTTTACAGGCAGATGGATGCAATCGACTGGCGTCCGTTTGTAAAGGCTGTTATAGAGCGTAACCCGGTATCTTTCATGGATCTTTATGAAAAGAATAATTATGAGGTTTACTCTTTGCTGAAGGAACTTCCCATGGATTCAATATATGATGGGAACAGGCTTGCTCTTCCTGATGAAGTTTGGAACTTCAAACGCGGAGATGGTGTCGAAAAAGCCTTCCTGCTGGCTGACTTTATACATCATAAAGATAAATCCTCGATAGTGACTATTTCGATAGATAATGAAAAGGTACTGCTCACCTCCGGAGGACATGATTTTCATTTTATTTCGAAGAAAAGCCTCAAAAAATCGATACAGATAAAAGGAAAAGAGTATAAAATAGTTTAATCCAGTTTGAAACGTGATCCGAGCTATTGAAAAAAGTTCTTTTTAACCACACGAGGACACAAAGGTCTTATTTATAGTGTTCCAACTTTGTACCCTTTGAGCATTCTTCGCGGGAAGCAAAAAAAGTACAATATAAGTTATCGCAGGATTATTTCTTTAACAACTTCACTTCCAGCGATTTTATTAAGTTTATCACGAAGGATTTCCCTGAGCATTAGCAGCTCATTACGAACAACAGAGGAGCTTAAATGCACAAATAATTTATGGTCCTTTATGTAAATTTTGGTGGTTCTTGAACTGATTGCTTTCCCGACAATTTCTTCCCATGAGTTAATTACAGAAACTTCACTTAGCTTATCGCCAAGGTTCATCTCTTTTATGTAGTCATTCAGAGCTTCAGCCAGTGATATGGTCTTACTTCTTCTCATTGGTCATTATTGCCATTCTTTACGATATCAACTGTGCCGTTTTCTGCTATTTTAAACAGCCTGTAATCCGTTTTCAGTTCCGATAATATATCCTGCAGACGATTCTGATGAGTATCTGTTATGAATATCTGTCCAAATCTGTGGTTTCCCACTAGTCTTATTATCTGTTCAACCCTCTCTGCATCAAATTTATCGAATATATCATCGAGAAGCAATATTGGCGCAAATCCCGCCTTTCTTTTAATATAATCGAACTTCGCCAGCTTGAGAGCCACGAGGTATGATTTTTGCTGACCCTGCGAACCAAGAGCTTTTACCGGGAAATCATTCATTTCAAGCAGCAGATCATCTTTATGAATGCCAACCGTGGTGTACTCAAGGTACCTGTCCTTATTCAATGAATTCTGTAGAGCCTCTGAGAAATTCCCTTCCGAGAGATGTGATCTGTACCTGAGCCTGACAATTTCTTTGTCGGAGGAGATCATCGAGTAGTATTCCTGAAACACCGGAATAAGTTCCTCTACCAGATTATTTCTCTCACTGAAAACATAGCATCCATATTTTACCAGTTGCGCATCCCAGATTGATAGTAAATCACCATCCCTCCCGCCCGATAAATTTATATCCTTAAGCAGCTTATTTCTCTGCTGGAGCGCCTTACTGTATTTTAATGCAGAATCAAGATATTCAGAGCTGTACTGGCTTATAATCTTGTTCATAAACCTTCTCCGGTCTTCGCTGCCTTCCGTTATGAGGGCGCTATCGGCAGGAGATATCATGACAACAGGGTACCTTCCTATATGATCCGAAAGTTTCTGATATTCTTTCCCGTTCCGTTTCAACAGTTTTTGTTTTTGTTTCTGAAAGGCGCAGTAAATCTGATCTTCCTCATCGTCCCTTACAAACGTTCCCTGAATTATGAAATAATCTTCACCATGCCGTACACTGACGCTGTCGATGTTGTTAAAAAAGCTTTTTGTCAATGACAGATAGTGGATTGCGTCAAGAATATTGGTCTTTCCCACGCCATTATTACCGACAAAACAATTTATTTTTGGAGAAAACTCCAGCTCATTAAGCTCATAGTTTTTAAAATTTGTCAGTGCAATTTTTTTAAGATACATCCGGAAAAAGTGAAAAGTTAAAAGTAAAAAGTTGAAAGTGATTCCTGAATAGGCAAAAGTAGTAACAATTTGGAAGATTTTACTCTCGCTAAGACTCAAAGGCGCAAAGAAAAGCACTCATTTCAGGTTGATAATAAATGAATGAATGGAGAAAAAATGTAACATTTAAATTAAAAGTTTTATAATTACCTGAAAAAAATTACTTTTGCGGTGGTAAATTCAGAAGTTAAATATTTTAGACCCGTATGGCAAAGAGTAAAAAGGAAGTAAATCAACCAGCTATATCCAGCGTTGAGCAGACACTGAGCAGGACAGAACAGTATCTTGAAGAGAATTACAAACCACTTCTGATAGGTTTAGGAATAATTGTTATTCTGGTTGGTTTAGGCTGGCTTGGCAAAATATATCTTAATAAGAGAAATGACGAAGCACAGTCACAGATGTTTCAGGCAGAAAAGTACCTTGAAATAGATTCATTAAAACTTGCATTAAACGGGGATGGCAACTATCTTGGGTTTCTCGATATAGTTAAGGAATATAAATTCACCAAATCAGCAAATCTGGCAAAATATTGTTCAGGCATTTGCTATCTGCATCTTGGAAATTATAATGAAGCTATCGATTATCTTACAAAATATTCAAAGAAAGATAAAGTTGTGGGTTCTCTGGCAATCGGAGCTACGGGTGATGCTTATGTTGAATTAGGCAATGTTGAAAAGGGCATTTCAAAATATCTTGAAGCTGCTGAATATGGAAAAAACTCCTTTAATTCTCCGCTTTTCCTGATGAAAGCCGGCGAGTTATATGAGCTGACTGGTAAATTTTCTGAAGCGCTGAAAGTATATCAAAAAATTGCGGATAAGTATCCGGAGAGCACTGAAGGCACTTCAATTGATAAATATATTGCAAGAGTGAAAGTGCTTATTAAATAGCATACGAATTACAATCTTGCATCTCAGAATCACGCATCAGGCTCTTTGAGCGGATGCGTTTTTTAATTTGACAAAATATTATTATGAGTACTAAAAACTTATCAGATTATAATCCGGATCTGGTCCCTGATGCGAGTGAAATGAGATTCGGTATAGTTGTGTCGGACTGGAATAGAGAAATAACATGGTCATTGCTAAATGGTGCAGTGAACACTCTGAAAAAACAAGGGGTAAAAGAAAAGAATTTAATTATCAAACACGTGCCTGGAAGCTTTGAGCTAACACTTGGTGCTCAGTTCCTCGCTGAATACGATGATCTCGATGCGATCATTTGTCTTGGTTGTGTTATTCAGGGAGAAACGCCTCACTTTACATATATCTGCCAGGGTGTAACACAGGGCATCACACAGCTCAACCTCGAATATAATTTGCCCTTTATTTTTGGAGTACTTACTACCAGCTCACAACAACAGGCAATCGACAGAGCTGGCGGAAAGCTTGGGAACAAGGGTGATGAAGCTGCTATCACTGCCATAAAAATGGCAGCATTACAACGCGATATCGAGAAATAGTTCTATCTGAGCACTTTGCGCACAAAGGCAACAGTGAAGTAAGACATCATAAAGACACCCATGAAACCTTCCAATCCCGAAAATACACGGCTTAACCCAGTTGGATAAACATCACCGTATCCAATTGTGAAAAATGTAATGCCGCTATGATAAAAGGACTGAAGGAGAGTCGACAACTTATCAGGATTATTAACGGCTGACACCGTATGGCCCAGCCCGGCAAGGTCGATAAGGTAATAAAACGTTCCAAATGTAAACCAGAAAACTACAACACTTAGCAAAACCCGTCCTGGTGATGTTGCATAAAGTCCGATCTTATCAAACACCAGCCACTGAAAACTATCAGGAATGCGACTTGCTATTTTTGCAATACCTCCCTTTTCCTGCTGTTCGGTAAGCCACGATTTAGCCTCATACCTTTTAAACATAATATAGGCTTCGTCTTCATCTTCATATTTTCCTGTTCCGCTGAAGTTTTCTTTCAGGATCCGGAACTGCTCGGCTTTCTGCCTTAATGTCGTGCCTTCCTGATTTAATACCGAGTCTTTACATTTATTATGCCTCCAGTCGATATAAAGTTTCCCAAGGAGCCTCATGCCTGACATGTCGAGAGTTCTTATCTCTACAGGAAAATCATATGGCTCGAGGTCAATAATATCCCTGACAATAGTATCTGATACATCAAGAAGATCTGCTTTGGCAAGACGCAGATCGACATAATGATCGAGGTGACACGATTTCAGAGACATAGAATGGAATGTCGAAGCATAAAAACTTACATCCCCATCGCCGAATTCGGTCCGTTCAAAGCTTATGTCGGTGTCCTCCATTTCCATCAGGTTGAAGTTCTTAGGACCCGTGCCCATCTCAGCTTTTTTAAACTGTATCTTTCCGGCCTTGCATGTTGCACCTTCAAAATTAACTTCCCCATTGCCAAAAAGAGAACGGTTAAAATTTATTCTTCCCGACCCAAAGTCAACTGTTCTGAAATCGACCCTGCTGTTTCCAAATTCAGTGCGTTCAAACATTATCTCGCAATCTCCGAAGACTGAGTAATGAAAATCGACCTTCCCTCCTGCTATCCTTGTAACTTTAAAATTGAATCTGCCGCCATTAAAATGAGTATTTATAAAAAGCAGATCTCCAATATTGAATTCTGTATTTGCGAAACTTACCTCTCCCTGACCAAACTGAATGTCCTGAAAATCCTTTGTTCCGTCCTTAACAATAGCATTCTTGAACATGAAATCGCCGTTTCCAAAGACACATCCGGTGAACTCAATGTTGCCATCGCGGAATAACGTGTTCGAAAAGATAACATTCCCATCCCCAAAAACTGATCCGTTGAAAATGGTTTTGCCTTTAGCAAAATGAGTACCATCGAAACTCACTTCTCCGGGAGAAAAAGAGGAAAAGGAAAAATCAGTTAATAGTTTTGCTTCAAAAAATGCATTTTTTGCGGAGAAACCTTTTATAAGAACAAGGTCCTTTTTCTCCATCCCGTTTATCCTCCTGTAAGAAGAAAGTGAAAATTCGCGGATATAGAAATTGTCAAGATTTACATCCTTACCTTCTTTAATTAAAGTATATATCTGATTCACTTCAATTGCTCCAAAAAGCTCAGAATCAACTTCTTCGCCTTCTTCATTATGAAAGGTTACCATTGCGGTTTTTGGACATGTTCGTCCATCATCTGCAATGAACTTTACATTTCGGACTTCAACATGGTAACTGGAATAGCTGCTAACCATTTCTTCAATTTTGATAAGTTAAGCCAAATTATGAAAAAAAAGGGAATTTCAAATACAATAACAAATCTTGTGAAAAGACGGGAGATCCCTCATTCCGCTTCGCTTCATTCGGGATGACAGGTTGTCATGGATCAGGAAGGGGAATGGATGGCAATTTTGCCGGGCAAAATTGCCATCCATTCCCCTATTATGACCCCTATGAATTGTCATCCCGAACGAAGTGAGGGATCTCCGTTCGTTTAGCTGATACCTATGAAAAACGTTTTGATCTGAGAATGAGAAATTTACAGAAAGTTGTAATTAGTAGTAATAACGGAGTGGATATCCATGATGTTGAGGCGAATTTCTACCTTCCGCATAAAATCCTATATGGGCAAAAGGAACATTTGCCTCTGAGGTCTTTGGTTTTCACAAAAGGTTCATCATTATTAAAAATTGTTTGAATCAATAAGCCAAGATCATTGAGAAATTCCTCTCTCACTGTTAAATAGTCATCCACAACAACTTCAATATTACCTTTGGTTTTTATTCTTAGTTTATCGGTTTGAGCTCCTCCATTGAGTTTTCTTATTTTGTAAACTGATGGCCTCAGAGTTATTCCGGGATTAGTTGAAAGATATGCCTCGCAATAAAGCAGGGTCTGGAACCAGCCATCAGTATCCTTCTTCCTGTCTTCCAGAAATAAATCATTTATTGAACTTACGGATTCTGATACAGTTCCTGTTTTATAATCGACAATTCTTGTAATTCCGGAGATTTTGTCAATCCTGTCGACTTTACCTCCCGTAAGGATTTTCGCGCCGGTTCCATTCAAAAGGAAGGGCATTTCAAAAACAAATGAGTCCTCAAGATTCAGTATTGAAAAAGGGGACAGCGTCTTGTCATAATTCAAAATTTTCCTGAGATAGGCCATTAATACTTCACCGATTATCAATTCATTACCGCTGGCCGAGTCGTGTCTGCCAGCTTTATACTTTTCATTCACTCCTTTGTTAATTGCCGACAAGAGAAACTCATCGTTCTTAATAATTGAAGTCAGGAGTTCCGGTGAAATACTGCCGCCTGTGTACGGTTGGTATATATTCTTCATTATTTCGTGGAGAATATTACCAAGCATTGCCGGATCAATATCCGTAGAAACAGTGTCAGGTTCTTTCAAACGGTCTATGTAACGGAAAAAGAATTTCATTCTGCAGCTAAGCCATGTGTTAAGGGCCGAAGGGGAAAGCGGTCTTCCCTTCTGGTTCAGGAAGAGAGATCCCAGTTGTTTCGAGTGTTCTTCATTCCTTTCAAGAATTTCGTTATGCTGAACAGCTGAAGTAATTGAAAAGTTAAGATCCAGAAAATCGGGTTTCAATAATTCATTGTATTTCATCTGGATAATAAACCGGCTCATTTCACCACTTCGCAGACCCTCGGAGTTTGAGTTGTATACCAGGTCAACATTCTCGGCCCTCTGAAGGAGCCGGTAAAAGTGGTAGGCATATATCGATTCCTGATGATTAACAGAAGGTAGTCCAAAGGCTTCACGCAAACTGAATGGGATATACGAAGAACCTGCTGATACCGCTGGTAAAATGCCTTCATTTACAGAAAGTACGATCAGGTTTTTAAAATCGAGTGTTCGCGTTTCGAGGATTCCCATGATCTGGATACCACTCAGAGGCTCACCTGAAAATGGAACGGATTGCATCCTGAGCATCCTGTCAAGAATACTCATGTAAGTGGCTGGTGTAAAAGTTACATCGACACTTTTTACAATAGTTTCAAGCCTGTTTATCGAAAGAACGACCCTATAGATAAATTCATTTATTATATTGATATCCTGCGACTTTTCTTTATTTTCTATCCTGTTTGCGATTAAAGATAAAATATTTTTAAAATAATCTGATAGATCCTGGGGAGTGAGAGCTTTTATAAAAAGAACTGAATGGATCTCGTTCTTTGAAAACCTGTCTGCAGGAATTTTTGTAAGATTTGTGCTTACAATTTCTTTAAAAAACTCGTTATCCTGCTCCCCTGCTTTATCAAATAGCAAAGGATGTTTCAATATGCTGACAACGTCTTTATAGTTGAACCGGATAATACCTCCTGAAGAATCGCAATTTCTTTGCAAATCCATAAGATGCTTCAGCAAGGTATAAACCAATGTCTGTTTTATAGGATGTCCCATCGTTATATTGATGTCCCCCAGGTTTTCAGGCAAACTGGTAAGGATGGGCATTAAAAGATTCTCATCAGCAAGCACAACAGCGGTGTGATGGGCATTTTCTTTTGTAATGTCTAGTCCATCCAGCATCTGAGCAACCAGTTTTACCTGTGCAACATCTGATGAAGTATCAATTACACGCCGTCGAACATCAGGAGCATTTTTTGAAAGCAAAGTTACATAAGTCCATCCCGAAGGCATGTCATTTCCGAATTTTTTAAGATTTTCACGCAGAAAAAACCCGGCAGAATTGAGCTTTCCTTCCTCAATATAGGAAATATCATAATCCCAGTAAAAGCGCGCCTTACCAACTGTTTTAAAATGCGTCATTAAAGTTTTTTCGCATTCATTCAACGCGTTGAATCCGATAAAATGGATCAGATCCCAACAGTCTTCAGTGTTGCAAATTTCGGCTGCATTTTGGGCGACATCCCTGAATATCATCCCTTCATATGCAATATTTTTTGATTTCAAGGAATTTCTGAAATCATTATACAGGACCGTAAGGACCGACCAGATACTTATGAAACCCGATTTTTGTTCAGTAGGTTTATCATGTTCAAAGTTTGTCCAGAATCGTTTTATTATTTCAATCTGATATTCTGTCAAACCACCAAACTGGCTGTCAATATTTTTAATATCAAGAACATTTCTGAATAATAATGATGAGTTAACCAGATATTTATCCACATCATCGAAATCGTTCAATAGCATATCGCCCCAATAGTAAAATTCATCAAAACTCTCAGCCGGTTTTTTCAGGCTACTGTACACTTTATACAATTCAAAGAGCAGAATTTCACTTCCGGCTACCTGGAGAGAGGAATATGATCTGAATAATTCGTTGATAGTAAGAATAGATGGAGACCATACAGGTTTTTCAATCCTTTTGGCGAGATATTTCAAAAAATATAACCCGGCTCTACGGCTCGGGAAAACCAGGCAGTGTCGGTTCAGTGTATTTCCGAATTCTTTATAAAGTGATTCTGCAATATGTTCGAGGAAGTAGGTCATAAATCTGGGTGCTTGATACTGGGTGCTAGGTGCTTGTTGTCAACTAGCAACCAGCAACCAGCACCTTTTATCTTTTTACTTTTATCTTTTATCTTTATAAAGTTTTCCCTGCCAAGTTCCTAAATCTTCCAGCCGTTTTTCTATAAGATTCACAATCTGATCGGTACGTTTTTTACCCCAGCCCTCCCCGGTCAAGAATCGCGGAGGGGCCTCGCCGGTAAATCTTTCAACAACAATCGCAGGATTCAGTCTTTCAATAAATGCTATGAAAAAATCCAGGTACTCATCCCAGGTAAAAAGATTAAAATCACCAGGATTATTTTTAAACTCAGTTTCCATGCTTGTGCCTTTTATTATCTGAAGCTGATGGAATTTTACAGTAGTAAGAGGCAGTTCTGAGATCATATCAGCCTGGTCTAACATTTCTTCCCGTGATTCGCCGGGTAAACCAAAGATAAAATGTGCCCCGGTATTTATGCCAAGTCCGCTTGTCATTTTAACGGCTCTTACCGCCTCCTCAAATGTATGCCCTCGGTTTATTCTTTTCAAGGTTTGATTATAACACGATTCAATTCCGTATTCCACAGCTATATAGTGATTTACTGACAACTCTTTCAGATATTCCAGTTTCTCCTCATCAATGCAATCCGGACGTGTCCCAATTATCAGGCCAATAACTTCAGGATAATTCAAAGCTTCTTCATATAGCTTTTTTAATGTCTCGAGGGGTGCATAGGTATTCGAATAAGCCTGAAAATATGCAAGATATGAGACTGCTTCATTATATCTCCATTTATGAAACTTTATGCCTTCAGCAATCTGTTGAGAAACAGATTTTTCAGGTTTGCAATAAGAAGGATTAAACGCATTGTTGTTACAGTATGTGCAACCACCAACACCTCTTGATCCATCGCGGTTTGGACACGTAAAACCAGCATCTATAGATACTTTCTGAACTCTCGCCCCGTACAGGTTTCTGAAATAATTCGAATAGGCATTGAACCTGCGATCATTACCCCATGGAAAAACTATTTCATTTTTAATAGTTATCATTCAGGCTGTTACAATTTTATTTTTATCAACATACCATATAAAAGCATCAATGTCGGAATACCCCATGTTTGCCAGAAGATTACGGTATTCGTTCACTTGTTCAACATAATGGGAATTCTCTTCTCCGAACTTAAAATCAATGATTATGGTTTTGCCATTTCTGAATATAACCCTGTCTGGTCGTTTTGTAAGACCCGACGGAAGAAGAATTCCTGCTTCATTCATTATTGTATTATCAACGGAGAACCAATCAGCCACCTCAGGAAGATTTATAAGTTCATTGATCCTTGATTCTATCGCGGAACTGTCATCTTCAGAAAGTTTCCCTTCCAGGATAAGTTTACGCACAGCAGACGGTATATCAGAAGAGTAATTTATTCCTTCAAAAACTTCATGCATTAGTTTACCGTAATTGATTTTCTTTCGTGTTTCCTGACTCTCGGAGGAAAAATAATTTTCTCCATGAAGCTTTAGTTTAAGCGATTCCAATGCCTGACTGACTTCATATCTGGAATAGATGAGGTCTTTCTTTCCTTCGGAAACAATTTTGTTTTCAGGAATTGTTCCAAACTCAAAAACTTTCTTCCCGATGTTATAATAACTGGCAGGAATGAATTCAATATTTTCCTGTAATTCTTCCGGTAATGTAATGGCGGCCTTCAGTGTTCCGGCAATTGTGTTTTCAGATTTAGGATTATCAACTGAAAATCCTATTAAAATATCCTTTGCCCGAGTAAGAGCAACATATAACAGGTTAATGTTATCGAGATATACTGAATATTTTTCTTCTTCGTAACTGCTTGCAAAAACCGTATTGGCCAACTCTTTTGAATATTTAACAGGAAGTACACCCAGATCGTTAAAAGGCGGAGAATCAGGTTTTACCCACAAAATTGGCTGTTTGGAAGTCACGTGATCGAGATTCCATGAAAGAAAAGGCAAAATGACGATCTTGAATTCAAGACCTTTAGATTTATGAATAGTCAGAATTCTCATTGCATCCTGATTTCCCGGAAGAACTACAGATTTCTTCTTTCCGGTTTTTTCCCACCAGTCGAGAAATGACTGGATGTCAGCATTTTTACTTCCCGCAAAACTGACAACGAAATCCTGGAAGGTGTTAATGAACGGGATATTGGATGAGAAATTTCCAAGTCCAAAAAACTTTATTATCTCTTCTGTTGCTTGAAATAAGGGCAACTGTTTAATCCTGTCAAGCATTTTCTCGAAGCCAACAGGGAAATGTCTTCTTGAAACTTCTATTAATTTATCACTCTGAAGTGAAACTTTATCAGCTTCCCTGTTTCCCGTGGACATAAGGAAATACCTTAACATGATGGCCCGGCATATAAAATCTTTTGGATCATTTACCACACAAATTGTGGCAATTATAAAATTAATGACGGGAGAGTTTGACAATAACAATGAATCGCTCGATACGGCATTGAAATTATAGATGCCTCCTTCTTCCAGGGATGATGTTTTATAATCGATAAGAGTATTGAGCACCATGCAACCTTCACGCCCGTCTCTTACTATTATTCCAATATCAGATGCCTTATAACCTTTGTCCTGAAGCGATTCGATTATATCCGGGAGCCGCTCAAGGACACCTTTTTCCCATTTTTTTTCATCGTCATTCTCAATAAACTCCAACCTCACATATCCCCCGTTGTTAGTATTCGGATCGGACTGAACAGCCTCCGCGTAAAGCTTCCTGAAACTTATTGGAAGCGAATCGCTGAATAAGTTGTCAATAAGGGAGGGAATTATAGTGAAGAGGCTATTGTTGAATTTAATGATATTTGATCTGCTTCTCCAGTTTGTTGCTAAAGGCTGGCTGAAAATTCGTTTGTTGTCTGTTAAATTTATCAGCACTTTTCCGAGGATCTGCCAGTCGCTGTTCCTCCACCTGTAAATTGACTGTTTCACATCACCCACAACCAGATTATCCTGGCCTTCAGCCATACTATTTTCAATCAGATGTCTGAAATTGTTCCATTGTATTATTGAAGTATCCTGAAATTCATCTATCATGAAATTTTCATACCTGTTTCCGACTTTCTCATATATGAAAGGTGACTGATCCTCCATCGTTATCAGATTAAGAACCTCGCCGGCATCGGAAAGGAGAAAACTATTCTCTGAAGTAGTTATAAGATGAACATTATGAATGACATCAGATAATATTCCAAGAGCATAAATATTCGAAAGAACGGCAATTGCGCTCCTGTAATTAACTATATTACCATCATAATATTTAATGGCCTGACATAATACTTCATCAAGCCCATTGCTAACAGCAGTATGCAACTGTTCAGAGATATTCCCTGTTGACCATTTTGGAGGATCTTTACAGATTTCGCGAACGTAACTATTCGGATCCTTTATGTTTCCTGAAATCAGTGATTTTATGAAACCCGGTATCCCCTTTCCTTTCTGGTAGAATAATTCTTCGGATAAATCATAAAGTATATAAATTTCATTGGCCTTTTTTCCAAAATCAACCAGTTTTGCTTCAAAAGAATTGACCAATGATCTGATCTCTTTGATATACGAGAGCAGAAATTCTTTATCAGCAAGTTTTGAAAGTTCATGTTCGGAAAGGATCTTGAACTTTTCCTTGAACAGTTCTTCTGCAAGTCTTACTATCCCCGCTTTTAGATTCCAGCTTTTCTCTTCATCAATATTTGACATTGCGTAAGCCGTGAGCCATTTTATCAGCTGCAAATCCTCGCTGGCAGATTCGATCATTTCATCAACAGCTTCAGAGAGTATGGTACTATGATCCAGTTCAATATTAAAACCTGAATGAAGACCTGCCTCACGTGTAAAAGCCCGCAGTACTTTCTGAAAAAAACTGTCAATTGTTGATATAGAGAACCTTGAAAAATCATGCAAAATTGAATTCAAAAGTTCACCGGCTTCTATCCTGATTGCTTCCTCAGTTTTTCCCGTTGATTTAATTAACCCTGACAGATAATCTGATTCTTGGTTTGACGCAAGCTTATGAAGATTATCGAGGATCCGGTTTTTCATTTCTGCAGTGGCTTTGTTCGTAAAGGTTACTGCAAGTATTTTACGATAATTATACCTCGCTCTGAATAGGTTAGCGAGATAAATTTCTGTCAGCTTGTAAGTTTTACCCGATCCGGCTGAAGCACTGTAAATGGTCAATGTACCTTGTCCCATGGGGGCTAAAGTTACCGCTTTTTGTTTAGGGAGATTTATCAGGAAGAAATAAATTACTAACTGTCTTGAGGTCTTGCGGTCCTTCGGTCCTGCGGCCTTGCAGTCCTTTATGCCTTAGTACCAATAACACCTTAGCACCTTAGCACCTTAGCACCTTTACGCCTTTGCGCCCTACCCTTTGCACCTTTACGCCTTTTCCTTACCTTTGCACCGTGAAGAAAAAAGTGGTTGTCGGATTATCAGGAGGCGTTGATTCCAGCGTTGCAGCATGGATCCTTAAAGAACAGGGTTATGATGTGACCGGATTATTTATGAGAAACTGGAATGATACGACTGGTCTACTCCAAAGTGATTGCCACTGGGAAGATGATCTTATGTTTGCTGAGATGGTGGCGAAAAAGCTGAAAATACCCTTTAACATGGTGGATCTGAGTGTTCCTTACAGGCAAAGAGTTGTGGACTATATGTTTGCCGAATATGAAAAAGGACGAACTCCAAACCCTGATGTGCTCTGCAACAGGGAAATAAAATTTGACTCTTTTGCCGAAGAAGCAAGAAAACTGGATGGCGATTTTGTTGCAACAGGGCATTATTGCAGAAAAGAAGAGTTGCATTCCGGTAATGAGATAATCTACCGCCTTCTTGCTGGAAAGGATAATAACAAGGATCAGAGTTACTTCTTATGCCAGGTAAACCAGGAGCAACTCTCGACAGCGCTTTTCCCCATTGGTGATCTTACTAAACCTGAAGTTCGTGAAATAGCACAGAAACTCGGACTTGCAACTGCTCACAGAAAAGATTCGCAGGGAATCTGTTTTGTCGGAAAGGTGCACCTGCCAACATTCCTGCAGCAAAAACTGAATGCGAAAAAAGGAAATATAGTTGAAATAAAAGAAATAAAGTCGTACAGGGAATTTGCCGATGGTTTGCCTGAAAATGAAGTAAGCGATGATATTCTGACAGGTTTAGCAGCACCTTTTAAATACACACCCGCTTCAGGTGAGATTGTAGGATTACATAATGGAGCACATTTTTTTACAATAGGTCAGAGAAAAGGAATGAATGTCGGAGGTCACAAACAAGCCCTTTTCGTAATTGACACAGACGTTGTGGAAAACTTAGTTTATGTCGGTGAAGGGCAGGACCATCCGGGACTGAACCGTAAGGGATTATTTATCAACTCTGCTGAGGCCCATTGGATAAGACCCGATTTGAGAATGACCGAAGGTGAGAATCGAGATTATGTGGTCAGAATCAGATATCGCCAACCATTGCAGAAAGCAAGGCTATTTTGCCGTAAACATGGTATTTACATCATCTTCGAAACACTTCAGAGAGGAATAGCTCCCGGGCAATTCGCAGCATGGTACGACGGGGACGAAGTGATTGGATCGGGAGTAATTAACAGTTAAAACGTTTTTCGTTCGTCGTTAATCATTCAGCTCGCAAAAGATGGCGCGGATTTGCAATCCGTGCCATCTCCTGCTCGGTTCAAATCCGTGCCTTATTTATCTTTTTTCTGGAAACTCACAACAAAAACCCCTGCGAAAATCAGCAATGCAGAGAGTACCATAACAATATCAATATGATCCTGCCCCAGTATTGTTGCCAGATATGCCGCAATAACAGGCTGAATATAGGTGTAAATGCTGACAACGGTCGGACTTAATCGTCTTAAACCATAAGTAATAAGTAAGTAGCCAAGATAGGTTGCTCCGATAATAACAAAACTTATTTCGAGCCATGCTACAGAACTGATTGATGACCAATCCATTGTGCTCCACTGGTGATAACCGGCAGGGATATTTGTGAGCATTCCGAATAAAAATACCCATTTCATAACAGTCACTGGATGATATTTATCGAGCATCCTTTTTATTATCACCGTGAAAAATGCCCAGCTGACCGTATTGACGAGAGAAAAGGAATCACCGAGAAATGTCGAACTGCTGACATCTGGAACTCCGTTTTGCAAAATCAGCATTAAGACGCCTGATAATCCGATAGCAAGGCCAGCTCCCTTTAGAAATGTGATGTTCTCTCTCAGAATAAGGGCTGCAAAAACAAAAGCAAAAATTGGATTTGTTGATTGGATAATTGAGGAATTTATCGGTGTGGTAAGATTTAATCCGACAAGGAAGAAAGTCTGGTTAATGACTACGCCAAAAAATGAGCAACCTAAAAGATAAAGCAGATCTTTCCTGTCGACATGTTCTTTTGGGACAAAGAGGCTTGTGATCCAGAACAAAGCGACCCCACCGATACTTCTGATGGAAAGAAGTGCAAACGGTTTTATGCTGTTTGGCATCACTTCTTTTGCTATAGAATAATTCAAACCATAAATTATGTTGGCTGCCAGAAGTGACAGATGTGCCCAGGTTTTTACACGGCTCTTATGCATACAGAAAATTGAGTCGCAAAAATATAAAAACCTGTTACACTTTCAAATAAAAGGGATAAGATTGAAAAATATTCCAAAGATTTAATTCCTTTATGGTTTTATAATTTCTTTTGCCACAAAGGACACAAAGGGAATTTACAAAGGACACCAAGGATAATTTGCTTTTTTCTAATCAAGTCATATGAAAAAAATATCAGTAATCAGCGGCGGATCGAGCGGTCTTGGTCTGGAAATTGCAGATCTGTTTGTACGGGCAGGCAAAAATGTCCTCATTCTTGGAAGAAATAGTGAAAAACTAGAGGCAGCCATTTCCAGATTGAATAAGTCATCAAAAAACTCTTCAGCCGAGTCTCTGATATGCAATATAGGTAACGAAAAGGATGTCAAAAATGTCGGGATATTTCTGAGTTCAAATTTTCTGAATGTAGAGTACCTTTTTAATAATGCAGGAATGGGGCTGTTCACAAAAGCACAGAATTCGACCTCAATACTCATCGATACTATTTTTGAAGCCAATCTTAAAGGAATGATCCTTCTTACCTCTGAAATTCTAAGGCTCACTCCTCTGGAAAATGAACTTACGATTGTAAATATTATGTCAACATCAGCCTTATTGGGGAGAGCTGAAGAGACTATTTATTGTGCTGCAAAATGGGGAGCCCGCGGCTATACGGAAGCATTAAGAACCGAATTGAAAGGCATGAAACGGAATATTATTGCAGTCTATCCTGGAGGAATGAAGACAGATTTCTGGAAGATACCAGGTCAGGATCGTGATATTTCCGGTTTTATGGACCCTGCAGATGTTGCTGAGAAAATTGTGAATGCTGTAATAGTAACCGATAAGTTGTTTGTGACAGACATTACTATCAACAGGAAAAAATAGTGCACTGAAACAGTGACAATCCGGATATAGCTAATCGGATCAATTTAAGTCTTTCCAGAAGTCAGGTCTATTTAATGTCCCTGTTATCTGACAATTTGCACATTCAGGTATTACAAAAACAAGTCTGTCAAGAAAACCATTTTCGCCAAATAGAGGTTCGATAAAATAACAATTATTTCTTTTTGTGTAGATATCATATATGTTGTTAAACTCTTTACAATAATCCTCGATGAAGGGATTCTCGCATCTGACTTCATATCGGACACATGGAGTATGATAATAAGGCAATTGAAATTTTGCGATTTCGCTAAAGGAAATGAACTTTCTTTTTTGCTTTACAGCTGAAACCTGAAAATAGCCCAAAACTCTTTCATTCCTGTTGATTACATTATGAATATTACTGGTAACGGAGTATGGTAGAGAGGCAAAAATATCATCCCCTTTAATATTTATTTTTTTTATATTGTCCCAGAATTCGTACTCATCTCTTGATATGGAATATTGCTTAATAAGTATACTGTATTCAAGCATTAATCTGTCAGAAAGCTCTGTTGCAATAAAAGCTACAGGTTCCTTAACAATGCGACCAGAATGCCCGGGCAATGCCAGATCTGAAATAATTCCATCTGACTTGCCGTTTTTCCAGCAATAGACATTTTTAACTTCCGGAACCTGGTATATCACCTCGCAATTTGCGTAGATGTACAATTTTGGATACGGAATTTTAAATTTCCATGTCTCATCATACTCCCATCGGTAATACTGATTTTCATCCCCCGCTTTTGAATCAAGAAATATGCTTAAACCCTCCTGATTCTTAGTACCATTATTGATATTTCTCTGATCTTTAGCGAAATAAATACTGTCAATTTCAGGAACTGAATGCATAAAACACGGGTCGGATTCATATTTTTCGCCATTGGGCAGAGTTATATGAAGCACATAAGTCCTGCCAACAGAACCATTAAAAGAGGTGCTGTCAGTTTTATAAATACCATTTCCTTTGAAAATAAGATCGTTGCTGTTTCCGATATCATCAGTTATAAAAACCATTGCGTCATTAACTTTAGACGGCCCGACAGACAGTTCACCGAAAGTTCTTGACAGTCGAATAGTATTTGAGGAGTACAGGTTTGTAATTATCCCGTCAATTACAAGCAAAGCCCTGTATTCCCCAAGTTTAGGATTATAAGGATCTATACAGGTACAAACTAAGAAAATTATTACTATAGTAAAAACTGACTTAAATTTTGATTTCAGCATCTGTCAGGACAACCTGTTTTTATAATCATCATATCCGAAATTCCTTATCATTCGAAATTTACCTTCCCTTGACCAGATCCCGATTGAAGGATGATGCACACCATTGAATGTCGTTGTTTTAACCATGGTATAATGGATCATATCAAGGAAAATGATCCGGTCACCAGGAACTAATTCTCTATCAAAGGACCAGTCCCCCATTACATCACCTGACAGACATGAATTGCCACCTATTCTGTAGGTGGGTTTACCGGCAACCGCATCCGTAGCGCCTTCTATCTTTGGTTTATATGGCATTTCAAGACAATCGGGCATGTGAGCAGTAAATGAAACATCCAGAATAGCTGTTTTAATGCCTTGATTTTCAATCACATCTTCAACAGTTGAAACAAGTTCTCCTGTCTCCCAGGCAAATGCACTACCCGGTTCGAGGATTACATGTATCCCATATTTTTCGCGGAATTTTTTAATGATACTGATCAGATGATCTGTATCATAGCCTTTTCTTGTCATCAGATGACCACCTCCCATGTTAATCCATTTCAACTGATGCAGATATCTTCCAAATTTCTGCTCAATTACATTCAGTACTTTTTCGAGAGCGAAAGAGTCAGATTCAAACAAAACATGAAAATGCAGTCCCTCGATTCCTTCTGGCAAACCATCATGAAGGCTTTCTGCTGTAATGCCTAGCCTGGAGCCTGGAGAACAAGGATTATACAATCCATGGCTTATTTCAGAGAATTCTGGATTGATCCTTAATCCTGCAGAAATTTTTCGATCTGATAACTTCAATGCTTTCGAAAACTTCCTGTGCTGAGCAAGTGAATTGAAGGTAATATGGGAACTGTATTTAAGAATTGAGTCGAATTCATCAGTCTTATATACCGGTGAATATGTATGTGCGGGTGAACCAATTTCCTCAAAACACAATCTTGCCTCATCGGGTGAACTTGCAGCAGCTCCTGAAATATATTCTTTCAGAATCGGGAATACGCCCCACATTGCAAACCCTTTGAATGCAAGAATGATTTCAGCTCCAGATTCATCTGCGACATGTTTTATCAATGAAAGATTCCTGCGAAATCTTTCTTCATCAATCACGTAGCATGGGGAAGGAATCTTTTTGTAGTCTATTGACATTTTTGTAAAAGTAATTGAAGAACTTACACTGAGAAACACGGAGAAGCACTGAGGGTCACAGAGAATCTCACCCTTAACCATGAGGACTTTCTTGTAGGGACGTTGCATGCAACATCCCTACAACTGCGCATCTTTAGAGCTCCAGGTCAACATTATGCAGTTCCACCCAGGGTAATCCGAGCCTGTTTAATTCTGCCATAAACGGATCAGGATCAAATTCTTCAACATTAAATACTCCGGGTTTTTTCCAGATTCCTTTCAGATACATCATTGCTCCTATTGCTGCGGGCACTCCCGTCGTATAACTTACTCCCTGTGCTCCGGTCTCAGCATAAGCTGCCTCATGACTGCAATTATTGTAAACATAGTAAGTTTTTTCTTTCCCTCTCTTTATTCCTTTTATCCTGCATCCAATCGATGTCTGGCCTTTATAATTTGCTCCGAGTTCACCCGGATCAGGAAGAACTGCTTTGAGGAATTGAATGGGAACGATCTCTCTGCCTTCATACATAACAGGTTCAATTCCTGCCATACCAATATTTTGAATTACACGCAGATGTGTAAGATATTCCTGCCCAAATGTCATCCAGAATCTTGCTCTTTTTATAGTAGGAAAATTTTTAACAAGCGATTCAAGCTCTTCATGATATATTAAATAGGATTCTTTCGGGCCTATTTCGGGGTATATTAATGGTTTATGAATCTCATGTGGTTCTGTCAGCACCCATTTGCCATTCTCCCAATATTTACCTTTTTGCGTCACCTCCCTGATGTTTATTTCCGGGTTAAAGTTAGTTGCGAAGGCTTTACCATGGTCGCCTGCGTTACAATCAACTATATCGAGAAAATGAATCTCATCAAAATGATGTTTAGCTGCATAAGCCGTATAGACAGAAGTTACTCCCGGATCGAAACCGCAACCCAGGATTGCTGTAAGCCCGGCTTTCTTAAATTTATCAATATATGCCCATTGCCATCCGTAAGCATACTTTGCTTCATCAAGCGGTTCATAATTTGCTGTATCAAGATAAGCTACTCCCGATTCGAGACAAGCATCCATTATGTGAAGGTCCTGATATGGGAGAGCCACGTTGACAACTATATCCGGTTTAAATGATTTTATGAGTTTTACCAGCTCTGGCACATTATCTGCATCAATCTGCGCTGTTTTGATCTGGTTATTCCCGATTCTTTTCGCTATAGCATCACATTTGGATTTTGTTCTGCTTGCCAGCAATATTTCTGTAAATACTTCGGGCAAAGATGCCATTTTATGAACAACTACCGAGCTCACACCGCCCGCTCCGATAACTAATACTTTTCCCATATCATACTAAAGTTATAATATTAAATCAAATCAATACCAAATCAGTACGTGGCAATTGATTTATTAACATTCCAAATATAAGATATAAAAATGACCAATCCATGGCCTTGATCAACTCAAAGTTCAATGTTAATCATGAAAAATAAGTAAGAAACAGAGAACTAAACTTATTCTGTATATTTGCAGACTCACAAGACCTAAACCTGAGCATGAAGCTGATCAATCCTTTACTGATTATCCGGATATTGAGCACGATCCTACTGATTGAAACAATCTCTTTTATTTTTTGTCTGCCGGTTGTTTTCATCTATCACGAATCTTCAATCCCTTTCCTGGTTTCAGGAGCTGTTACATTGATACTGTCTGCAATATGTTATATAATATCAAGAGGGGCTGATCCGAAGAAATTCAGCAACAGGGATGGATTTCTGGCAGTAACTCTTTCATGGATTATCTTTTCTGTATTGGGTTCTCTCCCATACATGATCAGCGGAACAATTCCCTCATTTATTAATGCATTTTTTGAGTCTACATCCGGCTTTTCGACTACAGGGTCATCAATTCTTCAAAACGTGGAGGCTCTGCCTTTTTCAATACTTTTCTGGAGAAGCCTGACACACTGGATTGGCGGAATTGGAATGATCGTAATCCTGATAATAATTTTGCCATCCATTAAAGCCACCGGATATCAATTGTTTTCTCTTGAATCAAGCATGAGGGAAAAGATCCATGCAAAAACAAAGGCAATTGTTTTCAGAGTAATGTTCATATATCTTGGACTTACACTTGCTGAAATTGTGCTTCTTAACCTTGGCGACATGAATCTATTCGATAGTATATGCCATTCATTCGGAACAGTGGCAACGGGCGGATTCTCGACCAAGAACAACAGTCTTGCCCATTTTAACTCCTACAGCCAGTACATAGTAATGATATTCATGCTTCTGGCCGGTACGAGCCAGGTAGTTTACTATTACATCGTAAAAATGAACTTCAAAAAAGTAAAACAGAATGAAGAACTGTGGTTTTATCTTTCAGTGATACTTATAGCAGGAACAATAGCAACAATCATTCTTCATATAGATTCAACACGGACCCTTGAGGAATCCTTTCGCGAAGGATTCTTTCAGATTATTTCTATAATTACCTGCACGGGATTTTCATCTACTGATTATCTGTTATGGCCGGGAGCTGCTTTGCTTTTAGTATTTCTTTTAATGTTTTCCGGTGCAAGCACAGGATCTACAGGAGGGGGGATCAGGATGGCACGGCATCTTATTGTTATAAAAAACATTAAGAATATTTTTGTAAAGCTGAACCATCCCAAATCAATCTCTTTCATAAAACTGAATGGCAAAAGCCTCGCAGAGAATACAAACATCTCTATTCTTTCATTTGTCGTATTGTACCTTTTTCTTTTTGTACTTGGTACCGTTATAGTTGTTATAACCGGCATGGACCCTATTAGCGCTTCCAGTTCAGTTGCAACATGTATGGCTGGTATTGGTCCCGGTCTTGGATCTGTTGGTCCAATGAGCAATTTTTCCGGAATACCTGAAGCTGCAAAACTGATTCTGAGTTTACTGATGATAATCGGAAGGCTGGAGATTATAACAGTGTTCACGATATTCACCAGAGTATTCTGGAAGCTTTAAGCTGGGTGCTTGGTGCTGATTAGGTCAGCCTCTTCTTTACTAATTACTACTTGCTTTCTTTCTCTCCTTTGAGTAATTCCCTGACATATTCAAGACTTTCCGGGGTTCCAATGTCTACCCAGTAACCTTCGTCGTGTTTCCACGTATAGATATTATGATCGGGTAACAGATTGAGGTATAATGTTATCATAGAATAGATACCTTCATGCATGTAATTAAAAATCTCCGGCTCGACAATGTGCATGCTTGAGAAAGCAATTTCAGATAATCCTTCAGAGTGTATATCCGGAGGTATCTGCTCTCCGGTATATATATTCCTCCATCCTCGCATCTGTCCATCTTTATCAATCAGCAGGAATCTTTTTCCGGGACGGTGTCTGACAGCAAGAGTCGCTAATCCTTTCTTTTCAATATGTAATCTGTAAAGCGATGAAAGATCAAGATCAGAAATAATATCCACATTGTATAACAAGAAAGGTTCCGTGTCAAAGAAATCCTTCGCCTTATAAAGGCCACCACCATTTTCAAGCAAGCCATCTCTCTCATCGGAAACGGATATTCTAAATCCTGCCTTATTTAATTTTCTCACTTCATTTTCAACCTGGTCAGCAAAATGATGAACATTTATAATAATATCGTCAAACCCGGCTAAAGAACATTTTTCAATTGCTCTTTGAAGAACAGTCTTCCCGTTTATATCTACCAATGCCTTGGGAATACTTTCGGTTATCCTGCCAAGCCTCCGCCCCATTCCTGCAGCAAAAATCATTGCTTTCATCCTTCGAAATCCATTTTAATTATACACTTCATAATTCCTTTTTCCAAAATACCCTCATCCCGATCTTTCCCCAAGGGGGAAGGAGCAAATCCAACCTTTCCCCCTTGAGGGAAAAATGAAATGGGGTAAATCTGGAGGAACACCATAAAGACAAGTGCCTATCACTCTGTGTAAGTTCAATAATTTATCATTCAATAGTTTTTCCTGCCTCTAATGCCCTGTAAATCGGAACATCAGGTATCAGTTTTACGGTCTGAAATAATTCCGGTAAAGTCACCGGCATGCTTCCTGAATCGATAATCTGAATCAGAAGCTTTACAGCAGGAACAATACTTCCCGTAAAGGTTGGTTTCTTTTCATAAAGTCCCCTGAATCCAAAAGCTCCAAGTGCCTGCATAAGCCTGATCATACTGAACCCGGCATAATATCCCCTGAATTCATCCTTACTCTCTCCGCTTACAGAACAAAAATTATCGACATGAGTATCGAGAAGCCGTTTTTGGGATTGTTGCGGGATATGAGCTTTCGCATCATAAAGAAGCGATGCCACATCGTACTGCGGAGCCCCTTTCCTCCCACCCTGATAATCGATAAACCATGGTTCTCCATTGAATATCATTACATTGGCTGACTGAAAATCTCGGTACAGAAAATAATCCTGCTTTGTTTGAAGAAGAAAATCGGCCATCTTTTCAAAATCATGCTCCAGTCTACGTTCATTAAAGTTGACAGCAACAAGTTTTAAAAACATATATTTGAAATAATTCATATCCCACATCATCGATTGTCTGTCGAAACTTTTATGGGGATAACAAAGTTCAAGGTCAAGACCGTTGATTCCCTTTATCTGGAAAAGGATAAGTTTTCCCAGGACTTTTCGGTACATTTCCTCTGCTTCACTATCAAAACCTGTTGTCGAATGTTTCTGCTGAAGCCAGGTAAACATGTTGGTATCGCCAAGATCCTGCAGGAAATAAACAAATTTTGCAGGCAGATATCCGAATATTTCCGGAACCGGAAGCCCTGCGGAAATGAAATGACGTGTAAATCCGAGAAAAGCTTCATTTTCTTCAGTATTATGATTATATGCTCCGATAACCGTTTTATTCCTGGTAGTAATCCTGAAATATTTCCTGTCAGAACCCGATTGAGGCAAGGCAGATATCTTAATGTCAGAATCATTGAATAATTCTTTATATCCTTCTAACACTATGTCTATTTCGCTCATTATTTGTTGTTTGTCGTTTGTCGTTTGTCGTTACTCGTTTCGTTACTCGTTTTTTGAAGACCATCTTGTAACATAGTTTCTTTCCAAAAAAACCACCCCTAACCCCTCCCTTAACTTGCACCTTGCACCTTGCATCTTACTTCTCAATCCTCACACCACACTACTCACTGCTTACTACTTACTACTTACTCTTTACTCCTGGTTCATAGTCTTATCATAATCTTCTTCCTGTATAAAACAAATGCAACGCCCCAGATTATAAACATCTGGATAAAAGCAAACAACAGGCTTCCATTCATATTGCCTGCTATAGGGACGCAAACTTTTTCATATAACCAGTCATAGAGATTTATTTTTGAGGAACCCGAATGTACCTGGATGAACAACAGCATTCTGATCCATATTCCAGCAAGGAAATAAGAAAACAAAGCATTTGTTCCAAATACCATAAAAAAAGCTCCGGGAGCCTGAAGATTGAAAATGTCAGCAATGAGATAAATCAAAGAAAAAACACATATAGCTATTCCGGCGGAATATAAAACATATGAGCTTGTCCACAGAGGTTTATTTATCGGGAATATCATATTCCATAAATATCCGAGACCAAATGCTGCCGCACCCAAAAGAATAAGTTTTAACAATGTTTTCCAGTTAGGAGTTACCTCTCCGATCATTCCCCCAATAAAATATCCGATTATGACTGTACAAACAGCAGGAATTGTACTGAGTAACCCCTCCGGCTCAAATGGAATTCCAAAACCGTTATACATATGATTTTTACCAAGAATAGCAAGATCTGTTTTTAGTGCAAAGTTGCCCTGCAGACTGAACGGATCGTTACCACCAAATAACACAAGTAATCCCCAGTAGGCCAGCAGAATTACGGCTACCGCTATCCAGAGATATTGCCTCTTTAATGTCATACAAATTATTGAACCAATTCCGTAAGCTAAGGCAATTCGCTGTAAAACTCCCAAGATTCTGAGTTTTGAATAATCCATACCGAAATATGGAAATATTGTAAGAAATAATCCAACAGCAAAAATTGTAATTGTCCGGCGTAATATCCTTAAAGCTGAACTTCCATTAATTTCATTCCCGTACTTTTTTAAAGAGAAATACATCGACATCCCTACAATAAACAGAAAGAATGGAAAAACCAGATCGGTTAATGTACATCCATTCCATTCAGAATGCCTCAGAGGAGGATAAACGTACGCCCAGCTTCCAGGATCGTTAACGATGATCATGAATGCTACGGTCATTCCTCTGAAAATGTCGAGAGAAACTAACCTTCCGGTGCTTTTTGCCATAAGAAGTGATCAGATATTATCCGGTAAAAATAATAATTAATGCTGATTTATATCTTTAAGAAGATGACCAGGAAAAAATTGTTTCATACCCCATTCCAAAATTTTCCCCGTTGCTTTCTTTTTTTTTACCACAAAGTACAAAAGGTTAACATTAAGGTTCACAAATGAGAACAATGATTGATGTTATTCCTTTGTATCTCTTTGGTCCCTTAATGGCTAATTGAATTCCAATGTGTCCCTTTGTGCATTCCTTTGTGTCCCTTTGTGGTTAATGGATTTCTTTTTTCTCCTAAATGACTCCACAGTCAGATTGAAATCCGATTACAATAATTGTTACTTTTGAATCCTATTATTTAAATAATCCAACGCCATCATAAGCCATGCATTTAAAAAGCTTTTTGTCCGCCCTGATTTTGACAATGATTTCATTTATTCCTGTCAGATCACAAATCATTGATCCTCCCTTTCTGAAATATATGAACCACCCCTGGGTTGATTCGGTGATGAAAACACTGACAATTGACCAGCAGATAGCCCAGTGCATCTGGATTGCCGGTTATTCTAACAGCGATATTTCCCACGAAGTTGAAGTCACAGATATAATAAGGAAATATGGCGTTGGAGGCATAGTTTTTTTTCAGGGAACAGCCTCAAAACAGTCAGAACTTATTAATTTCTATCAAAAAATTTCAAAGGTTCCGCTTATCATGGCGCTGGATGCTGAATGGGGCGCTGGAATGCGACTTCAAAATGTAAGCAGGTTCCCTTATCAGATGACTCTTGGCGCAATAAAGAATGATTCACTCATATATCAGTTTGGCAAAGCAGTTGCAGACCAATTCAAAAGAATGGGAATGCAGGTAAATTTTGCCCCTGTCCTTGATATAAATGTTAATGCTCAGAATCCTGTCATAAACTATCGTTCATTCGGAGAAAACAGGGAAAAGGTAACAGAGAAGGGGATGATGTATGTTAATGGACTTCAGGCCAATGGTATTCTGGCAACCGGGAAACATTTTCCCGGGCACGGCGATACAAACGTAGATTCGCATCTCGATTTACCGTTAATCACTCATAACAGGGCCAGACTGGACAGTATAGAATTGTACCCCTTCCGCAAACTTATCGCCGATGGTATCGGAAGCATTATGGTAGCTCATCTGAACCTGCCATCACTCGATACCACAACCGGACTTCCGTCGACGCTTTCGCATGTAATCATTACAGGTCTCCTTAAAAATGATCTGGGATTTAAAGGACTCATTGTTACCGATGCAATGAATATGAAAGGCGTTACAAAATTTTTTAAACCAGGAGAAGCTGACGCCAAGGCCCTCGAAGCAGGCAATGATGTTGCTGAATTCGTGACCGACGTCGAAGCTACCATCAGAGAAACGAAGAATTATATATTGCAAAAGAAACTTACTGCAGAAGACATTTCATACAAATGCAGAAAAGTCCTGGCTCTCAAATACTGGTCAGGTTTAAACAAACCATCGGTTATTAATGATGTAAATATTGACGATGACCTGTCTCCTGCAAAATCAAAGGCATTAATCAGAGATCTTTATGCCAATGCACTAACGTTATTAAGTAACAACAACAATATAATTCCAATTAAGGACTTCAGTAATATCAGGATAGCTTCCCTTTCAATTAACAGAAATTACATCTCCTCATTTCAGGAGAGAATTGCCAGCTATTTTCCTGCAGATCAGTATTTTATTGATCCTGCAGATTCTGTAGCAAGTAAAACTTTATTAAATAAGCTTTCAGGGTATGATTTAGTAATTGGCGGCGTTTTTGATCTTGATCAGAGACCGAATATGGGATTTGGCATAAAGCCTGAACTGAATAGCTTTCTTGAAAAGCTTATTCAAAATAACAAAACCATTATCACATGGTTCGGCAATCCTTACGGAATAGACAAAGTGCCTGCCCTACTGAAAGCTGATGGCCTTCTTCTGGCTTACCAGGAAAATGATTTTACTGAGGATGTCTCAGCCCAGATTATTTTCGGTGGTCTCGGAGCAAAAGGAACACTTCCTGTAACAATAAACAGCAAATGGACCTCCGACTTTGGAATAATAACTCCTGGTGGTCTTCGTCTTCAGTATGGGATTCCTGAAAATGCAGGATTATCATCAAAAATACTTAACACGAGAATTGACTCTATTGTAAATGTGGGTCTGAAGGCAAAAGCATACCCGGGATGCGTTGTTATGGCTGCAAGAAAAGGAGTTGTCGTTTTTGAAAAGGCATATGGCTATCAGACATATGACGACAGGATAGCCGTAAAAGATGATGATCTATACGATCTGGCTTCTATAACAAAGATTTCATCAACACTTCCTGGTTTGATGCTTCTGAATACCGAAGGAAAATTTGACCCTGATAAAACGCTTGGGTTCTATTTGCCTGATTTCAAAAACACTAATAAAGGGAATATCGGAATGAGAGATTTCCTTACACATCAGGCAGGATTGACACCATTTATCCAATTCTGGAAAGAAACAATCAAAAAAAATGGGGAATTTAAACCAAGGACATTCAGTTTCTGTCCCAGTAAAAAATACCCTTATGAGGTCGCTCAGGGTCTGTACATGTTTAAGAACTACAGAAAAAAGATGTTCAATGAGATCAAAAAAAGCAAGCTTGGTGAGAAAAAATACGTTTATTCCGACCTCACATTCATAATTGCTCCTGAAATTATTAACAGACTGACCGGTCAGAAGTGGTATGAATTCGTTACTGACAGTATCTATAAGAAAATCGGTGCTATGGAAATGGGCTTTAATCCATACAAAAAATTTCCAATGGACAGAATCGTTCCAACTGAATATGATTCGCTTTTCCGAAAACAACTTTTGCACGGAACTGTGCATGATGAAGCCGCTGCCATGCAGGGAGGAATATCTGGCCATGCAGGTTTATTCTCAGATGCAAATGATCTGATGAAGCTGATGGAACTCTATCGAAGAATGGGTGATTATGGAGGAAAGCAAATTATAGGAAGAAATGTGATGGAAGAATACACCAGGGTTCAGTTCCCCGGGAATAATAACCGGCGCGGACTTGGATTTGACAAACCACTTCTGAATAATTCGCAGCTTACTGAAAACGAATCCTATCCAACCAAAAGCGCGTCGCCCGAAAGTTTTGGGCATTCAGGGTATACCGGCACATTCGTTTGGGTCGATCCCGTTTCGGAAGTATCTTACGTATTCCTGTGCAACAGGGTTAATCCTACACGACGGAGTGAACAATTGTATAATCTTAATATACGATCGGGAATATTGAAGGCAATTTATGATTCTATTAAGAAATAGGATCACGATTCACGGCTCACGACGCAAGGAGGAAATGGCCGTGAGTCGTGAGTCGTGCATCTTGTATCTATCATTTTGATTCATCTATCATAGATACATTTTTCTCAAAATCGAAGAATGTCTTACGCATTACATCCGACAGCAGAAGTTTGTAAGCAATATACGAATCGAGTCGCGATAAATAGGCGGTATTTAGTCTGTCTCTCTCCAAAGCCATAGCCTGGCTTTCAATATCACCATTAGCATATCGTTTTCGGGAGATGTCAAAGCTTTTTTCAGCCACGACGACGTTTTTTTCAAGCAGTTGCAACCTTCTCAGACTGCTTTGCAATCTGTTAACCGTGGTGCGGATATCTCGTTCAATATCAATTTTCTCATAGTCCATCTGGATTTTGTTTAATTCGAGAGTTGACTGAGCACTGTGAACTTTAGCTCTGTTCTCACCCCAATCGATTATCGGAATACTAAGGGTAAGTCCAACACCGAAGCTCCCCCGACGGTTATTAAGGTTCTGCCAGGTATTACTGAAGGATGTTTCCAATGGAATAGGCAGTTTGCTCTGATCGACACCAATAAAGTTGTAGTTTAAGAGAATGTTGCCGCTGATTCTACCATTAGCTTTTCTCCTTTTTATTTCCATTTGTGATAACTCAATATTAATCTCATTTTCTTTTAATTCCAATCGGTTTTGAAGAGCGAGTGAGACAGCTTTTTCAACATCTACAATAACCTGATTATAACTGAGATCACTTTTTATAATTACACTGTCTTTTAAATCTATACCAAGATCTTCCTTGAACGAAGCGCTCTGAGCTGTATATTCAACTGCAGCAAGATCGTGATTATTAATAGCTTCACTTAAGTCAACTTCCATTTGCAGGGCATCAACCTCCCGGATGAGTCCGGCTTTATATTTGTTTTGCGCGATATCGTATGCTTCCTGCTGGTTGCCAAGACTTATACTGGCGATATTAAGCCGCTCATGGTCTGAAAGGAGAATAAAAAAACTCTGGCTTATCTGGTAAACCAGGTCAAGTTCAGCCCTTTTCAATTGTTTCAGGGAAAGATCATATGCAAGTTGTGCCTGTTTGAAACCCAGATGCAGCTGATTATACCCAAAGAATGCTGCGATAGGTTGCTGAAGGCCTATACTGGAAGAGATCTGGGCAAGACGATCTTTCGCGTAGTAATCAACAAAACTCTGTGCACCTGAGCGGATGTATAATGAACCATCAGTGGGTAGAGGTTGACTAATTGTAAGATATCCATTCATCGTATTCTGCCTGATTGGGTAATACGTCACTCCTGCTGTATCAACAAACTGGCTTATTGTTTCAGTATACTGTGGAAGAATCATGTCCATAGTCACGTGAGTTTTAAAACTGCTTGTCGCAGCCTTCAGGTCGAATGCCGCTTTTTTCAGGTTTTGCTTCAACATGAGCATTGTCTTGCTTTTTTCTTTTGCTAAATCAATACTCGATTGCAAATCAAGATTATAAACCTGTTGGGAATAAATATTCAGTGAGATGAATAAGCCCAGTATTGAAACAGAAACGGATTTTAGTAAAAGGTGCATTTGAATCTGGTTTATCGTTTATCGCTTATCGTTTGTCGCTTATCGTTTGTCGTTTATCGTTTTTTCGCTCAGTCCCTTAGTCTCTTCGTCTCTAAGTCTCTACGTCTCTACGTCTCTACGTCCCTCGTCTCTCACTCATGCCGTATCGACTCAATCGGTTTCAGATTTGCAGCATTCTTGGCAGGCAGGTATCCGAATGTAATTCCAACAATAACCGAAAATCCAAAGGCAATGATTATCGAATATAAAGTAAGGTTTGTATGAACATCAGTGACAAGCGATATTCCCAACGATAGAGTGATCCCAAGGATCACTCCTATTATCCCGCCTGAAATGCTTAAAGCAACAGCTTCTGTAATGAACTGACTCATAATATCTGACTTTTTACCTCCAATTGCCCGCCGGATACCAATCTCGTTAGTCCTTTCCAGGACTGATGCAAGCATAATATTCATAATGCCGATACCTCCTACAACCAGTGAGATTGCCGCAATCGATGCCAGCAACAGATTGTAAATCCTCCGCTCCTTTTCTTCCTGTTTCAATAACTCATAAGGGACAATTATGTTGAAATCGTCATTGCTGTAATGGCGCCGTAATAAAATACTTCGTATTACTGCAGCAGATTCAACGAGCCTGTCTGATTGATCAAACTTCACGGTAAGCTGCTTTACCTCACTGGAAAACTGATTATCCCTGGGGATTCTCCTGGTGAATGTTGAAAGTGGAATGTAAACATCATTGTTCAGATCCCGCGCTGCCAGTTCACCAACCGTTTCGGTGAAAAGTGCTTTATTTCGCAGCACACCAATAACTTCAAACCATTGATCGCCAAGTTTTACACTTTGTGATAGCGGATCATCGTATCCGAAGAGTGATCGGGCTACTGCAGATCCCAGAATGCAAACTTTCAGCTGCCTTTGATAGTGGTCGTCAGTTAGAAACTGACCCTTATCGGTCTGATAATTAAGTATTTTAAGAATTGAAGGAGTAATTCCGATGACTGTGGCTTTACATGATTTATCAGCATATTTTGCTTCCATTTTTGCTTCAGACTGGGGAGCGACATTTGAAACACCGGGGACAATCTCGCGAATTGCATCTGCATCTTTAATTGACAATCCCTGTGAAAATTTTAATCTCACCGCTTCAAGTTCAGTATCGGTCAAATCCTTATCACGCACGATTATATTATTTATACCCATATCCTTATATTTGGAAATTGCCTGTTTTTTTGCTCCCTCTCCGATAGAGACCATTGCGATAACTGATGCTGTACCAAAAATAATTCCCAGCATGGTAAGGAAGGACCTGAATTTATGATCTATCAGGCCTAATTTGGCTATATTCAAATTTTCGGCGTAATGCATATCTATAGGTTTTTCGAATTTGCGACTTCATCAAATGGTACCAGTTTCTGACCTGGTCTCACATCCCCGGTTATTATGGAATGATTGATATTTGCGACACCGGCTTGCACTTCAACCTTTCGTACTGATCCACCTTTTTTTAGAAAAATATATGAGTGACCTCTTTCTTTTAACAGGCAGTTATTCGGAACAAACATGTTTTTATCTGATTCATAGAGAATGTATTCACAATTGACTGTCATCCCTGGTTTTAGACGAAGATCTGATTCATTTATTCCAACAACCACGTTAAAGACTTTTTCTTTGTCACGGGCCACACATATCTTGCTTATCTCGTTGATACTGCCATTGAATGGCACCGATGGAAGCGCATCAAGTCTTACAATTACTTTCATTCCTTTAAATATTTTTTTCGCATCGGATTCATTTATATAGGTTTTTACTTTCATCCAGGTAACATCCGGTATACTTGCAAGTATCTGACCCCTATAGGGTGTATCGCCGACCTTCCACATCTGGGGGTTATCGGCCCACTCATTAACTGCAACCTGAAATATGCCATCAAGCGGAGACTTAAGCAGGAACAGTTTTAAAGCATCCTTGGCGCTATTCAGTTCATTTTGGCGCTGTGCAACCTTAATACTGTTAACACGCCTGTCATAATCATCAAGCTTAGGTTTCAGATCAAGGCTTCGTTTGACTTTAGTAAGTTTTATAGACTCCTGTTGAAATTCGAGTTCCTTGATTCTTTTTTTGACATCAGAATCAAACTTACTTCTGTCAACTTCAAGTTTTTTCAGATCGTAAGTAGCCTGTTCGCTTCTTAGTTGAGCATTAAGTTCCTGCAAATTATTCTCACTCTGAACTATTTGTTTTTTTGAATCTGCAATCTCATTCTCAAGCATATCTTCTCTTTCAATTATAAACTTATATACAGATGTAGCATCGAGTTTGATAATAGAATCACCTTTATGGACAATTTTTCCATGGTCAACCATTCCGATAATTTTGAACTGATAACCGTATTGCCAGTCAATGCTGGGCATAGGTATAAAAGATGCCTTAACTGCCTCAAGTTCACCAGTCTGTTTGATAGATTGCCGGAAAGGTCCCGACATAACCGTATAAACTTCACCTTTTCCACTTTTGCAGGAGAAACCAGATGAAATTAGTATCAGAAGTAAAATGAAGTTTGATGTGCTTCTGTAAAATCGGGAAACCAGGAACATTCTAGTTCTTTTATCCTTTCTGTAGTTACTAAATTTATGACTAACCATCAGATATTTATAATTAACGGTGAAGAATAATTAAGAAAAGTCGGTTATTAGTTTTTAGATTTAACTTTTGTTTCTTCGCTATTGACATAAGGATTTGTCAGTGCCAGCTCGTCATTTTCCTTCAGTCCATCGAGAACGATTGCAAAATCAGAATTTTCCGATCCGATTTTGACTGGTTTTTTGTTAAAACCGGAATTCGTTTTTAAATAAACATAGTCATCAGTCTGATCCTTGAAAATTGCATCGATTGGTATATAAAGTACATTATTAATCTCCCGTATTATAATCTTACAACTAACTGTCAGTCCTGGTAAAAGGTTTTTTGATTTTCCATCAATGGCGATCAGTACTGGAAAAATTTTAATTTTCGACTTTGAGTCTTTATTTTGTGCAAGGTTGGCCACAGTAGTAACTTTCCCTTTAAAAGTTGAATCAGAAAATGCATCTGGCTTAATCTCAGCTTTAAGACCGGGTGCAACTTTTGCAATATCCACTTCATTGATTTTCACCTCTGCCATCATAGCCGCCAGGTCAGGTAGTTCTATTAAAGAGGTTCCTGACCAGGGTTGATCTCCAACCTGCCATTTCTGATTTGTCAACCAGTTATCTCTTATTATAGCAATTCCACTTGTGGGACTTATTACATAAAGACTATTAACCGAACGTGTAGCATCATCAAGAGTTGCTTTTAATTGTTTGATATTTAAAGTCTTCTGATAAATCTCCTGCAGCTGTATTTTTTTCTTATTTTCAATCTGTTCTTTTGCATGAGCAAGGGCAATATTTGCAGTTTCAAGTTTAAGATTGATCTCTTTCTTTGTTACTTCAGAGTCATAAATAGCCTGCTCCAGATTGATTTTCGAAATCTCCTGTGATATTCGGGAAATTTCAAGATCTGACTCAAGATCCTCTACTTCTGATTGTTGAGTAGCCTTAAGCTTCTCAAGTTCAGCATTTGCTATTTCCAGTTGCTGCTGTGCATTTATAATAGCTTTTTTTATTTCAGAAGGGTCGAATATTATGACTGTATCGCCCTTTTGAACCTCCTTACCATCGGTAACTATTTTGGTAATTTTAAGCCCCCCATATCTGTATGAAATATTTGGGGCATTTATGTTAGTGGAGTTTACAGCCTTCACATTTCCAACTTCGGTAAGTTCTTCGGTAAATGTGCCTTTTTTTGAATGGGCTGTCTGTACCTCCTGAACTACTTTTTTACCTTTACAGGAAATTAGTTCAATACATAAAAGGAGAATGATTATTCTGTACATTATCTTCTTATTTAATAATGACTTAGTTAATTCAATAACACAATTTTATCTGGTGATTCCTTTTTTAAAGAATCTCTTTTTACCGGTACTGGCTTTACAATAACCTTGTTCTCTTTTTTAGCTTCGCGGGATATTAAAAAATATGGCGGTTCAACAAGTGCTATGGTCTCATTTCCTTTTAAGCCTTTTGAAATAATACTCTCGGAACTGTTTGACAGACCCGATTCTATTTGAACCGGCATAAAGTTGTTGTTTTTGGCCACATATACTATTTTGAGACTGTCACGTGTGAAAATTGCTGCCGATGGAACCACCAGTGTATCTTTTATATTATTAATGATTATACTGCAGAAAGCACCCAACCCCGGACTCATTTTAGAATCGCAACTATCAATGCTTACAATAACTTCATATGATTTTACAGCTGATTTTTGGTCCTTGTTTTTAGTTGCAAGCGACTTTCGTACTACTTTCCCGGTAGTTTTAAGACCATCGACTGATGTTATCTTAATTTCAACTTTCTGGTCGTTATTGATCCTTTTAAACTCTGCTTCGAGAACTTCGACTGAAACCTGCATTTTAGACATATCAGGGATCTGGAAAATTGGCATCGAATTGTATACTGTATTCCCTTCTTCCACTTTAAAACCAAGGCTTGTAACCCATTCCGGCATTTCAGCCCTTATTACGAGTCCGTCTACAGGGGCCGTCAGGTAAAGTGAATTTGCCTGGTCTTGGAATCTCTGTACCTGGTTTTTCTGCATGGCAATCCGTGCGGCAAATTGTGTGATTTCCGAAGCTGTGATTTTCTTTTGAGCAGCAAGTCTCTTTTCAAGCTTCATTTTTTCAATTTTCACCTTCTCTATCTCTAGGTTGATGAGTTTCTTTCTGACTTCCGGTGCAAAATTCAGTTGTATTGAATCGAGCATACTGATTTCCATCTGGGCTTTGTTTGTCTCAACCTGGGCTTCAAGAACAGACAGCTGCATAACCTGGGTTGCTTCGAGCGAGTCTTTTGAAGTCTGAATCTTTTCAAGGTCTATTTTGAATTGTTCAAGAGTTTTCATCAGTTCAGCCGCCTCGAGTATGCATACTGTATCTCCTTTTTTCACGTATGTGCCTTCTTTTGCCAGGTGTGAAATCTTCATGTCCGACCACACATTTGGTGCAACGACAATATTACTTTTTACAGCCTGTATTGTCCCGTCCGATTCTATACTTTCAATATAATCGGAATGTTTCAGCTGAAAGGTAAGAACAGGAACTGTCTTCCTGTGACAGGCAGAAAGGATTAGCAAACAAGCAAGGACAGAGAAAACTAAATACTTCATTGAATACTAATTAATCCAACGAATTGTTAATTCAAAATTATACAGATCAAGATATTTACAAAGATCTTATAATCAAGTTTCAGACTTTCTATGTTAAAGATAATCGAATTTTGAATAAACACAACATCTGTTCGAAATATTTAACAGAAGTTTAACAAATTCATGTTTGGGAGTCTGAAAGAATTATCAAATAAAAAAAACCAGACTGCAAAATACAATCTGGTTAGTTTTTTGAGGTGCCCAGAACAAGACTCGAACTTGCACACCCTTGCGAGCACCAGCCCCTCAAGCTGGCGTGTCTACCAATTTCACCATCTGGGCGAAGAAAGGCTTAAAGGCACAAAGGCATAAAGGCGCAATGGCTTGAAAACCCTGAAATTTATTAATATTCAAAAGAACTATTTTGCATTACGCCGTTATGCCGTTACGCCGTTATGCCGTTTTAATCCGCCGTTTTGCTGTTAAGCCGTTACGCCGTTGCACCGTTTTCTGTGCCCAGAACAGGACTCGAACCTGCACATCATTACTGACACTAGTCCCTGAAACTAGCGCGTCTACCAATTTCGCCATCTGGGCGGACAAAGGCTCAAAGGCTCAAAGGCGTAATGGCACAATGGCTTGATAACCTAAATAAAATAATACAAAAGAACTTTTCGGATAACATCGTTGAGCCGTTACGCCTTTGCGCCGTTATGCCTTTCTCGGGCTGCAAAAATATAAATAAAAATGAAATATAAGAAAAAAGATTTAAAAATCTCAGTCACTGATTAACACTGATTCCGGATAGCCCTATAATTTTAATAGTTACCCGCCTGAATTTAAAAGTTTAATATGATTTGTCTTTTCAAAATATTTGAAATAGTAGTAAAGTTTATAATTAAGATCAATCCCATAATCAATTCGTGGATTATAATCTATATAATTATCATACAGGTCTTTATTGAATGAAGTGTTATATCTGAGGTTCCATTCCAGAACATAAAGATTGTTCTTAGTAGAATAATAATCATTTGAATAAAATTCATCAGGAGGTTGGGTTGCGAGCCAGCTCTCATATCCCGGATCAATAATAAGCAACCTATATTCTGAGGTGTCTTTTGCTGCATATTCATCTTTTGATATTTCCGCATCGCTCTTTTTCTGGCCTGACATAACCGCAGGAAAAGCAATCATAATCAATAATATGGTAAAATATATTTTTTTCATTCTATATAATTTCTAGATAAATTGACTTTTCTTTAATATGTTAACAAAAAATATACCAATTCAATATTCTTTATTAATTAAAAGTATATTTTTGCTCCATGAAAGGAAAAGTATGAGTAAGCAGATGAAAAGGCTCTTGTGGTGTATCATTCATATGGATCAAAGGTCCTCGTTATCTTCTTATAACTACTTTATAATTAATAGATAATCGGACCTGCAAATTGTTGCAGGTTTTTTTTTAAATAACTTATTCTCTATGAAAATAATGAAATTTGGCGGGACTTCCGTTGGAAACCCTGACAGAATGAAAGCGCTGATACCACTGATTAGTGACGATGAACGAAAGATAGTTGTATTATCTGCCATAGCCGGCACCACTAATAATCTGGTGGAGATTTCGAATCTATTGTATTCCGGGAATATCAATGAAGCATCTGCAAAAAGTGAAAACCTGAGGTCAAAATATCATCAGGTGGTTAATGAACTTTTTGACACTGATAAATTTAAAGCAGCAGGAATTAAACTCATTGATACCCATTTTGTCAATATCCGCAATTGTTCAATAAAGGTCTTCACAAAGTTACATGAGAAAACAATTCTTGCCCAGGGAGAACTTTTATCAACTTCATTATTCAATCTTCTTTTGCAGGAAAGAAATATAAAATCAGTTCTTATTCCAGCTCTGAATTTTATGCGTATCGATAAGGATGGAGAACCTGATTCATTCTACATTGAGGAGAATATAGGCCGGGAACTGAAGAGTCATAAAAAGGAAAACATCATCATTACCCAGGGATTTATATGCAGAAATGCCCATGGTGAAGTTGACAATCTGAAAAGAGGCGGCAGTGATTTTACAGCTTCTTTGATCGGAGCTGCAGTAAATGCATCGGAGATTCAGATTTGGACAGATATCAACGGATTCCATAATAACGACCCAAGGTTTGTGGAAAACACGAAGGTAATAAGGGAATTATCATTCGATGAAGCAGCAGAACTCGCATATTTTGGAGCAAAAATCCTGCATCCGTCAAGTGTTAACCCTGCCCGTGTAAAGAATATTCCAGTGAGACTTAAGAATACCATGGAGCCTGCTGACCCCGGCACATTAATTACCTTATCCTCGGTATTGCAGGATTATAAGGCAGTCGCTGCCAAAGATGGAATATCTGTACTAAGGATCAGATCTGACAGGATGCTTATGGCTTATGGATTCCTTCGCAAGGTTTTTGAGATTTTTGAGGCACACAGGACCCCGATTGATATGATTACCACTTCTGAAGTTGCAGTTTCAATAACAATAGACAATTCCGAATTTATAAAGCAGATAACGAAAGAACTTAAGGAATTAGGATCAGTGGAAGTTGAAGAAAATCAGACTATTGTTTGTGTGGTTGGAGATTTCCGTACGGAAAGAACCGGCTCTGCCCCTGAAATATTTGAAGCCCTCAATACTATCCCGTTGAAAATGATTTCTTATGGCGGCAGTCCTAACAGTTTGTCATTGCTCATAGATACCTCTAATAAAATAGAAGCACTCCGATTACTCAGCAAGCATCTGTTTGATTAGAAATACCTCAGTTGCCGTTGGTTTAAACCAACGGCAACTGAGAACTTGTGAAATTTATTCTTTCGGTGTACTTTGTCTGATTTTGCTGTGTTTTATTCCGTAAAAGAAATAAATACAGAAGCCTATTACCATCCAGATAATTAGTCGCAACCATGTATCAAGCGGCAAAGAAGCCATCTGAATAAAACATATTGATGCTCCAAGTATTGGAACCAACGGAACCCATGGAGTTCTGAAAGGACGCTCAATATCAGGTTTCCTTTTTCTCAGTACCAGTACACTCATACAAACTATAATGAAAGCAAGAAGTGTGCCTATTGAAACAAGTTCACCAAGAATACTTATCGGCAATATTCCGGCAATTATCATTGCAACTGTTCCTGTAATTATAGTACTGACATATGGTGTTTTGAATCGTGGATGAACTTTGGAAAAAACCGGTGGAAGCAATCCATCTTTTGACATTGAGAAAAAAATTCTGGGCTGTCCCAAAAGCATAACAAGAATTACAGAGCTCAATCCTGCGATTGCAGCTATCTTCACTATCGGTCTTAACCAGAACATTCCCTTCCCCATTGCATCAACCCCTACCGCGACCGGATCAGCCACATTTAAAGTAGTGTAGCTGACAATACCGGTAAGTACAATTGCCACCAGAATATATAAAACAGTAGATATCCCCAGAGAACCAAGAATTCCTACAGGCATGTCGCGCTGAGGATTTTTAGCTTCCTGAGCTGCTGTGGAAACAGCATCAAATCCAATATATGCAAAGAAAATTACTCCGGCTCCTCTCAAAACACCACTAATCCCAAACTTCCCAAATTCATGACTATATGCTTTTAACCAGCCCCAAAAGCCGCCATATTGCGAAATTGGTGCAGCTTCAACTTTATTTGTCGGAATGAATGGATGCCAGTTGGCTGATTTTACAAACATTACGCCAATTGCAATAAAAAGAATGATAACAGAAACCTTTGTGATTACCATTATGTTATTGAAATTTGCTGATTCACGGATTCCTATCACAAGAAGTGTCGTTAGGAGGGCTACGATAAACATTGCCGGGATATTTATGACACATGTGACGTGAGCAAGAGAATCAATATTTACGCCTGAGGCTGTCAATGTCTGGGCAAAAGTTGTAGTAAGAGGCTTCCAACCCATATCCGGTACATTTACGACCACAGTGCCGACAGCACCCGTATATTGAGGTGGAATAAAAATATGCAAATCTTTGAGGAAACTTACTACGTAACCCGACCATCCTACTGCGACAGTAGACGCAGCAAAAAGATATTCAAGGATCAGATCCCATCCAATTATCCATGCTAGAAATTCACCGAGTGTCGCATATGAATAAGTATATGCGCTGCCTGCAATAGGAATCATCGATGCAAATTCTGCATAACACAATCCTGCCAGGCCGCAGGCAAAACCCGAAATAATAAAGGATAACACAATTCCCGGACCAGCATATTGTGCTGCTGCCTGTCCTGTAAGTACAAAAATACCGGCACCAATAATTGCTCCAATCCCTAATGTCGTGAGATTCAGCGCAGTGAGAGATCTTTTAAGACCACCTGATTCCTGAGATTCGCTGAAGAGCTGAGGAAGTGGTTTAGTAATGAATAACCGGTTCTTTGACATTTCGTACGTATAAAAATTTCTTAATTAAGTTTACTTCTTACAAACGTAACTTTTTTTTTGTAAAAAAAGATTATAAAAACCGACACATAACTGACTTTTACATTTATTAACAATTTAATGATATTTTTGATTTAAAATAAAGCTGTAATCATGCGCAGGTATATTATTTTATGGATCTCAGTTATACTCCTCTCGTGTTCACCAGTTGCAAAGTATCGTCATAATCCGGAGGTTCTTTCATGGGAAAATGATATAAAAAACTTTGAACAACTCGACAAAAGTGAAAAATATCAGGGAAATGCAATTCTGTTTGCGGGTAGTTCAAGCATAAGATTATGGGCATCACTTGCTAATGACATGGCTCCTTATATTGTTATTCAGCGAGGTTATGGTGGAGCAAAGCTAAGTGATTTTGCAGTTTATGCCTCACGGATTTTTAATCCGCATCCGTGCAGGGCAATTATGCTTTTTGTTGCAAATGATATTACAGGTTCAGCCAAGGACAAGAAACCTGAAGAGGTTGCAATACTGTTCAGATATGTCCTTAAAATCATTCGTAAATCTCATCCGTCAACGCCTGTTTTCTGGATTGAAATAACACCAACTGCATCTAGGTGGAAAGTGTGGCCCGAAATTCAAAAAGCAAATGCTCTCATAAAGAATATATGCAATAAAGAAAAAAATTCTTTTTTCATCACTACAAGTTATGCCTTCCTTAATGAGAGCGGGTTACCAAAGGCTGAGCTGTTCAGAGATGATCAGCTTCATCTTACAGAAAAAGGGTATGCTGTTTGGACCGCTATTATCAGAAAAGAGTTAGACTCAGTTTTGAATAAGTAAAGTGAAATTAAAAAAATATTTAACCACAAAGGTCACAAAGGAGGCACAAAGTAATTCGGAATGATTCCCTTTGTGCTCTTTTCGTATTTCCTTAGTGTCCTTTGTGGTTAATGGATTTCAAAAAAAAATGCGACCCTGAAAGGATTGCATTTTAATTTTGTTAATCGAAATATTATTTCTTCACAGAGCGTCTGTCGAGCAAATCCTGCCATGATCCTGAAAAGCCTGGAACAAGATTTTTCTCACTTGCTTTTCTACCAATTTTCCTGACAACCATTTCTTTGTTCCGGCTTATGCCGGACGAATGACTTACAATATCCACATAAGCAACAAATCCGGTTATTTTATGTGTTAATACTTGAGGAGTCCTGATAAATCCCACATCCTCGCTTGCCAGCTGGTAATTGTCGTGGGTTGTTTCCCATACGTCAACATAATAAACGAATGGATCAAGATTTGAAAATACTGCAATTCCATCAGCATCAGTGAAAGCTTCGCTAACACTGTTGGTCAGATTATTCCAGTCAGTTAAGGTTGGATAGAGAATGACGCTTGCGTTAGGAACTGGATTACCACTATAGTACTCATCTACTTCAACTTCAAGAAGAGTAGGAACCATGACGTTGATTGTCAGACTTGATTTATCGGTTGCACCGCTTTTGGAGGTAGTTGTCAGAGATACATCATATCCGCCGGTAGCGGTAAAGATATGTGCCGGGTTTATTTCAGTTGAAACTGTACCATCTCCAAAATCCCAATCGTATTTATCTGCATTCTGGGAATTATTATTAAAAGAAACGGTCTGGCCGACTTCCGGATCAGTTATATCTGCAGTGAATGATGAATTAGGTGGATTCGGAGTTTTGTGACAAGAGAACAATATCAAAGTAAGTGACAGGAACAAGTAGGTTAATCTTTTCATCTTTTCAATTATTAATTATTCAACGTTTATTCAGTAATGTTTTCCAAAAAGCATGCCACATTTTTACAAGGACAAGATTTCATATCCAAAGATGCATCCTTTTTATTGAGATTGAGGTTGAGGTTAAGGTTGAGAAAATCTTCTTAACCTTTACCTTAACCTTAACCTTTTTTAAAAATTATAATTATCTTTGCACTCCACAAAAATGAAGTGTTCAGAATGATAAAGATAACTTTTCCTGATGGATCTGCAAGAGAGTATGATGAAGGAATCAGCAGTCTTGAAGTAGCCGAACGAATTAGTCCAAGGCTTGCCAAAGAAGTATACTCTGCATCTGTAAATGGTGAAATATGGGATCTTACCAGGCCTATTAATACAGATGCAAAGCTTAAACTGCACAAGTGGGAAGATGCTGAAGCAAAGCATGCTTTCTGGCACTCCTCTGCCCACCTCATGGCGGAAGCTCTTGAAGCTTTATATCCAGGCATGAAATTTGGTATTGGTCCGGCGATTGAAAATGGTTTTTATTACGATGTTGACCCGGGCGATAGAACAATAACCGAAGCTGATCTTCTGACAATCGAGAATAAAATGAAGGAGCTCGCCGCTAAGAATCTTACTTATTCCAGACGTGAAATCAGTAAAAAAGAGGCGCTCGAATTTTTCTCAAAAAAAGGTGATGAATATAAAACTGAACTTATAAGTGAACTTCAGGACGGCACCATTACTCTTTATACGCAGGGAAACTTCACCGATCTGTGCAAAGGTCCTCATCTCCCTTCGACAGAACCTTTGAAAGCAATTAAGCTTCTAAGTGTTGCCGGAGCTTATTGGAGAGGTAATGAGAAAAGGAAAATGCTTACCCGTATTTATGGCATAACCTATCCGAAGCAAAAGTTGCTTGATGAATATCTTGTTTTGCTGGAGGAAGCTAAAAAAAGAGATCACAGGAGAATCGGTAAAGAACTTGAATTATTCACCTTTTCGCCAAAAGTAGGAATGGGCCTGCCGTTATGGATGCCGAAAGGATCTGATTTAAGGCAGAATCTTATAACTTTTCTTACCAAAGAGCTCAGGAAACGAGGATATAAAATTGTTACAACACCACATATCGGAAACGTAAATCTTTATAAGACATCAGGGCATTTTGAAAAATATGCGGCTGACTCATTTCAACCAATATCAACACCACAGGAAGGTGAACAATTCATGCTCAAGCCAATGAATTGTCCTCACCATTGCGAGATATACAATGCAACACCTCATTCTTACAAAGATCTGCCCTTGAGGATGGCAGAATTCGGAACCGTTTACCGTTATGAACAGAGCGGCGAATTGCACGGACTGACTCGGGTAAGAAGCTTTACACAGGATGATGCTCATGTGTTCTGCAGGCAGGACCAGATGCGGGATGAATTTAAGAGCATTATTGATCTTATATTGTATATCTTCAAGATTCTGAATTTCACCGATTATACTGCACAGGTTTCGTTGCGCGATCCTCAGAACAAACAGAAATATATCGGATCTGATGAAAATTGGGAAAGAGCCCAGCGTGATATAATCGAAATTGCCGAGGAAAAGAAACTAATAACCACGGTTGTTGAAGGAGAAGCTGCATTTTATGGACCGAAGCTTGACTTCATGGTAAAAGATGCAATAGGCAGGAAATGGCAGCTCGGGACAATTCAGGTAGATTACAACCTCCCTGAAAGGTTCGAATTGACGTATAACGGGAGTGATAATCAGAAGCACAGACCTGTTATGATCCATCGTACCATTTTCGGATCGATGGAACGATTTGTTGCTGTACTCATCGAAAATACATCAGGGAAATTTCCTCTCTGGCTCGCTCCTGAAAAAGCAGTTGTTTTACCAATTAGCGAAAAATTCAATGATTATGCAGCAAAAGTTTTGGAAATTCTAAATAATTCCGATATTTGCACACTGATTGACGATAGAAGCGAAAAGATAGGTAAGAAGATCAGGGATAATGAATTAAAGAGGATTCCATACCTTCTGGTTATCGGTGAAAAAGAGGTTGAAAATGGTACGATCGCTGTCCGCAAGCAGGGAGAAGGCGATAAAGGAAGCATGAAAATTGAAGAATTTATAGATTTTATTAATTCTGAAATTAAAAAAGAAATAGCAGTTTAGAGCACGATAAAAAGGTTTTAAAGTATTAATAAAAAATAAGGAGGAAATAACTATAGCTTTACCAATCAGGCGAAGCCCGGCAAGGGTTACCCAGCCGGCTCACAAAATCAACCACAGGATCACAGCAAAAGTGGTCAGAGTAGTCGGTGAAGAAATAGAAGCAGATGTAATGAGCATTCAGGATGCTCTCAAGCTTGCAGATACCCTGGAACTTGACCTCGTTGAAATTTCTCCGAACGCCGATCCGCCTGTTTGCCGGATTGTTGATTATCAGAAATTCCTTTATCAGCAAAAGAAAAAACAAAAAGAGATAAAGGCAAAAGCGTCGAAAGTCGTTGTTAAGGAAATCCGCTTTGGTCCGAACACTGATGATCATGATTATAACTTTAAGCTCAAACATGCAATGCGATTCCTCGAAGAGGGAGCAAAAGTAAGGGCTTATGTGTTCTTTAAAGGAAGATCGATCTTATTCAAGGAGCAGGGGGAAGTATTATTGCTTCGTTTCGCTAATGACCTTGAAGAGTTTGGGAAAGTAGAACAGCTTCCGCGTCTTGAAGGCAAGAGGATGATTGTTTCTTTCTCACCAAAAAAGAAAAAATAGTTTTTTAAATATATTTGATAGAGAGAAATGCCAAAAATGAAGACGAATCCGGGTGCAAAGAAGAGATTTTCTCTGACCGGAACAGGAAAAATCAAACGTAAACATGCATTTAAAAGCCACATCCTGACAAAAAAAGCAACTAAACGTAAGAGAAATCTTACCTATGCAGGTCAGGTACACAAAACAGATCTTAAGAACGTTAAGCTGTTGCTGGCAATGAAATAATGTTGTAGGGACATTGCATGCAATGTCAGTACATGAAACGCTTGATAAAAAAAATTATAGTACTAACAGATTGTTCAGCATTAAGAGTTAGCCGACTGGCGAACCGCTGACATTCAAAAAAATGAGTTATGCCAAGATCAGTAAATTCAGTTGCATCAAGAGCCAGAAGAAAAAAGGTTCTTAAGCAAACAAAAGGGAACTTCGGTTCAAGAAGAAACGTAATAACGGTTGCAAAGAACACCCTCGACAAAGGGATGGGATATGCTTACCGCGACAGAAAGAAAAAGAAAGGCCTTTTCAGGGCTTTATGGATCCAAAGAATTAATGCAGGTGTCCGTCAGTATGACATGAGCTATTCCGAATTTATCGGGAAACTTGACAAAAAAGGTATCACGCTTAACAGAAAAACTCTTGCTGACCTTGCTATGAACCACCCGGAAGCTTTCAAAGCTATCGTGGAAACGGTAAAGTAAGGGAACCTCAAATAATAAATTGAAAAGGGACATGCGAAAGCTTGCCCCTTTGTTTTTATTGCGGATTTCGGATTGGCAATTTCGGATTGTTTGACTTCCTGTCATTTATAAATCCGCAATCAAAAATCCGAAATCCGAAATTCCCCAATACTATTTTGCCCTCGTAAACATCCTGCTCCATCTGACACTCTTCAGCCCTTTTGCTTCTTTATCGAGCGATAACCAGATGAATTTTGGTTTGCCTACGATATGATCTTCAGGAACAAATCCCCAGTATCTAGAATCAGCTGAATTATGTCGGTTATCACCCATCATCCAGTAATAGTTCATTTTAAAAGTATAACTGGTAGAAGGTTTTTCATTTATATATATTGTGCTTCCGTCAACCCTTAGCTTGTTATTTTCATATACGTCTATTATACGTTCGTACAAGCAAAGATTTGATGTGTCGAGTTTCACAGTCGCGCCTTTTACAGGCATCCATATTGGTCCATAATTATCCTCATTCCATCCATAAACCGGATTATAAGGGAAAATATGAGGAGCATATTCTCCTTTACCTGAATAAACAGGAGTAACATCCGTCACATTCGTAAATTTCCTGATCGCTTCAGCACTGCCTTTAGTGAGTGGCAGCAGATATTGGGTTCCTGAAATCATCGATTGATCAGACCTGCTTATTCCAAGGCGTTCAAATGCCTTCGGATTGATTGTAGTGCCGTTTGTGCTTACGGCATATGTTGTTTGCTGGGTACCGTTATCAGGCACAATCTTACCATTCACATATAATACACCTTCTTTTATGGTTACGGTGTCTCCCGGAATACCTATACATCTTTTAACATAATTATCACGCCTGTCAACCGGTCTGTAAATGACGGTGAATTTTGACCATACTTCTTTTCTGGCCTCTTGTGCATAATATTTATCCGGTTTGCGTTCTGCCCGGCTGTCAATCTCTTTCAGTTCAGCAGCCCTTCTTCTCACAATCTCATAATAGCTTGTTGACTGTTCTTCGACGCAGACCGTATCACCGGCCGGGAAATTGAAAACAATCGGGTCATTATTCTTTACTTTACCCAAACCGGCAAGACGTTTATAAGGCCAATGAATAAGATCTGACCATGATTTTCCCCCGGTAAGAGGCATTGTATGCTGTGTAAACGGGAAAGCGATAGGTGTATTTGGCATCCGGGGACCATAAGCGAGTTTGCTGACAAAAAGGTGGTCACCTACCAGCAATGATTTTTCCATTGAAGGAGTCGGGATCCTGTAATTTTGAAAAAGGAAAATGTTAATAAGCGATACAGCAATAACTGCAAAAATAAGAGCATCAAGCCATTCAACCAAAGCACTGTTCTTTGCATTTCGTTTCTTCCAGAAAGTCCAGTTTACTTTCTCACTGATATACATATCATAAACCACTGCTAATCCAACTAAGAACCAGTAATTGCCGATCCAGATAACAACAAGAATATAAAGAAGTGCAACAATTGCAAACCGTATGTTTTTTTTCGTAAGAAGCTCATTCATAACACAAAATTTTATAGAACCGGTAAAAATATAAATAAATATCAGAATCCCATTACATCATTCATTGTGAAAACTCCTTTTCTGGAATGGATAAATTCAGCAGCAATAACTGCCCCTAATGCTAATCCTTTTCTGTTCTTTGCTTCATGCTTAAGGCTTATTGTATCTATTTCCGAATCCCAGGTTATGGTATGTGTTCCGGGAACCATGCCCTCCCTGACAGCCAGAATCGGAATGCTGTTATCAGATATTTCCTCCCCAAGATTCCATTTTACATATCTCGGATTTTGTTTGATTATGCCTTCCGCCAGCGTAATCGCTGTTCCACTGGGAGCATCAAGTTTTTTTACATGATGAATTTCTTCAATCGAGGCTTCATAATCAGAATAGCTTTTCATTTTCTTTGCCAGTTCCGCATTCAGATGGAAAAGCAGGTTCACACCTATACTATAATTTGATGAGTGTATAAAGGAAGTCTTATATTTTTCACACTCTTTTGCAGCATCGCCATATTTATCCAGCCAGCCTGTTGTTCCTGATACAACAGGAACCTTTGCCGACAGACATTTTAATATGTTGCTGAAGGCAGCATCAGGAAATGAAAACTCAATCGCAGCGTCAATATGAGCCAGATTTGAACTATTCAGATCACTTTCATTATCCTTATCTACAATCAGTTTAATAGTGTGACCACGTTTAACAGCAATGGATTCAATTTCATGACCCATTCTTCCATAACCGATCAAAGCAATATTCATAATTCAAAGTTTATGCGAAATTACCTGTTTTGTAATAGCATACCGCATTTAAAATCAACAAAATTCTTAAAGAGAAGTTAAAATTAATGTGTTATGTATTATTTGCGATAGGCGATAGAAGAATGATATAGGATAAAAATGCTTTGCGAACTTTGCGGTTAATGGATTTCGGATTTCGGATTTACCTCTTATCTTTATTTGTTGTTTCAAAAAGAAGTAAATAAATTATGAAAAAAATAATTATCTCATTATCAACATTAATCATGATAATAACCGGCGCATATGCTCAACAGGAAAAAGCTGATCTGGTAATAATCAACGGAAAAGTTCTTACAATCGATAAGGACAAACCATCGGCTGAAGCCATAGCGATCAAAGGCGAAAAAATAATAGCAGTAGGCAAAAAATCTGAAATTTCGGTATTCATTGAAAAAGGGTACACGAAAGTTATTGATGCAAAAGGAAGGCTTGTGCTTCCCGGATTTAATGATGCCCATGTACACTTCGGTCCGCTTGATCCTGATTATGTGGAATTAAGGTATACCACCGATCCATCTGTAATCGCGCGAAAAGTAAAGGCACAGGTTGCAAAGTCGCGTCCGGGGGAATTGATAAGCGGAGGTCATTGGGAGCATGAGATGTTCATTGATAAAAAATGGCCGACAAAAGAACTGATTGACAGCGTTTCTCCCGATAATCCTGTCATTTTAAGCCGTGCCGATGGACATTCTCTTCTTGTTAACTCATACGTTTTGAAGTCATCGGGGATTACAAAGAATACACCGGATCCATTTGGCGGTGTTATTCAGAAGGATCCTGTAACAGGGGAACCAACCGGAATAATCAAGGAAAATGCCGAAGAAATGGTGAAATCAGGTGCAGTTAAACCTAACAGAACTGCTGAAGAAGTAAGAGCCAGATTATGGCAGGGATATCTTCTGGCACTTAAAGAAGCTCGTGAATATGGTGTTACCAGCATTCAGGTTCCGGGAGCTGCCGATTTTAATACCTACGAAAAACTCCGGAAGGAAGGCGAGTTGACAAGCCGGGTTGACATAGGCGAACCTCTTACAGGTGATACCAGCAAACTTAACAAATACATTCCGCTATCAAAAAAATATCCCGGTGAGGGCAACTGGATCAGATTCGGTTACCTGAAAGCATTTATCGACGGGACAATAGGCTCCGGGACTGCTTTAATGTTTGAACCGTTTTCAGATAATCCTTCAACTTCAGGTTTAGCCATGATGCCTTATGAAGAGTTTGAAGATATGGTTCTTAAAGCAGATAAACTTGGAATGCAGGTTGGAACACATGCTATTGGCGATAAAGGAAATAACTGGGTCCTTAATGCATATGAAAAGGCGCAAAAAGTGAATGGCAAGCGTGACAGCCGTCATCGGATTGAGCATGCCCAGACACTGCAGGCCTCAGATATTCCACGATTTGCTAGTCTTGGTGTGATCGCCTCGATGCAACCAACTCACTGCATATCTGATAAGAAATTCTGTGAAAAACGTATTGGTCCTGAAAGATCTAAGGGTGCTTACGCCTGGAAAAGTCTTGCGGATGCCGGGGCTATGCTGGCATTTGGGACCGATTATCAGGTCGAGCCATTAAATCCAATGGAGGGTCTGTATGCATCGGTCACTAGAAAAGATCGTCTTGGTGAAAAGGGTGAAGGTTGGCACCCGGAACAAAAAATAACTATGCAGGACGCTATTAAATATTATACACTTGGATCGGCATACTCCCAGTTTATGGAAAACCGGAAGGGAATGATAAAAACAGGTTATCTGGCTGATATAGTAATTGTTGACAAGGATCTTCTATCGATTCCGGAGAATGAGATAATGACGACAAAAGTGGATTATACTATTGTTGGTGGAAAAGTGGTGTATGCTTCTGGCAAATAGAAGGGATTGCTTCCTCGCTTCGCTCCTCGCAATGACCCTGAAGTCTATTTAATTCTGTTCAAATATTAACACGAAGTAATATTTTTTGTACGTCATTGCAAGCGAAGCGAAGCAATCCCTTCTCTTTGGTATGTGTATAGTCAATTAATCAGACAGGCTTGCGAGTATCCTCATCGCTTCTCCCATGCTTGAACCGCAAAAATCAGGTTCAGCATTAAAACCAGTACATGCTCTCGGTTTTTCAGGACTATTATAAATTGCGCACTTGTAATCAACAAGTAAATGAATACATCTTACTCCTGCCGGTTTGCCTTCAGGCATACCAGGTATCGGTGATGAAATTGAAAGTGCAATACAACAAGCTCCACAATTTTCTCTGCATTTCATGGCGCAAATATATCAAAATACTGAATTGAAAATTCGGTTTTATCCTTTGTGTACCTTTGTTATTCACCTTTGTGTCCTTTGTGGTAAAGGAAATGCATTAACTACAAAGGAAAACGGAGAAAAACAATAAGTACCGAAAAGGAAAGAAACCAAAAAGTGTATTTATTCTTCTTATTTTTACAAAAAAAATAAATGCGAATTGATATCCTTACCGTACAACCTGAACTCCTCGAGAGTCCCTTTAACCACTCAATTGTTAAAAGAGCCAGGGATAAAAAGCTTGTAGAAATAAACATTATTAATCTGCGCGATTTTACAAATGATAAATATAAAAGCGTTGATGATTATGCATTTGGTGGCGGAGCAGGCATGGTAATGATGATTGAACCTGTATTCAAGGCAATCGAAAAACTCAAAAGCGAACGCAAATATGATGAGATCATTTACACTTCACCTGATGGAGAGAAATTCAATCAGAAAATGGCTAACCAGCTCTCACTTAAGAATAATATAATAATACTTGCCGGCCATTATAAAGGTGTCGATCAAAGGATCCGTGATTATCTTGTTACCAGAGAGATATCAATCGGTGATTATGTTCTTTCCGGCGGCGAGTTGCCTGCTGCAGCTATTACTGATGCAATTGTAAGACTCATTCCAGGCGCTCTGTCCGATGAGCAATCGGCTCTCTCCGACTCCTTCCAGGATGATCTCCTTGCTCCTCCGGTTTATACACGTCCGGCAGATTTTAACGGGTGGAAAGTTCCGGAAATTCTATTGTCCGGTCATGCAGCAAAAATTGAAAACTGGAGGCATGAACAATCGGAGGAACGTACCAAAAGATTAAGGCCGGATTTAGGGAAAAATGAGGGGGAGAAAGAGTGAAGTGGAGACGAGGAGACGAAGAGACGAAGAGACGATGAGACGAAGAGACGAAGAGACGAAGAGACGATGAGACGAAGGGATAAAAAGAACAAAATCCATTAACCACAAAGAACACAAAGAAGACACAGAGGACACAAAGACCATCTGCTTTGTGCACTTTGTGTAAATCCTTTGTGACCTTTGTGGTTAAAAATTTCTTTAAAAAAAATAGCCTAATAATTCAAAATCATTAACTATTTGAGGTCGAATAGTATCATTTTGAAATATTAAAAAGCTTTTGTAAGATTGTATGCACATTTTATAATTTATTATCTATTTAATAATCAAGAATATGAATACTCAGGATTACATTAATCGGGAAGACAAATTCGGCGCTCACAACTATCATCCGCTTCCTGTTGTTCTCGAAAGAGGTGAAGGACCATTTGTATGGGATGTTGAAGGGAAAAGATATTTCGATTTTCTATCAGCCTATTCCGCAGTGAATCAAGGGCATTGCCATCCTGCAATTGTGAAAGCATTAACAGACCAGGCAAAAAGGCTGACGCTCACTTCAAGGGCATTTTATAATTCCGTTCTTGGCGAATATGAAGAGTATATCACAAAATATTTCAAATACGATAAGGTTCTTCCCATGAATTCCGGAGCTGAGGCGGATGAAACAGCTCTGAAGCTCTGCCGCAAATGGGCATATGTGAAAAAAGGGATCAAACAGAATAATGCGAAAATAATTGCATGTGAAGGAAACTTCCATGGCCGGACAATATCTATTGTTTCAATGTCCACCGATCCTGATGCCAGAAACGACTATGGTCCTTTTACTCCCGGTTTTATAATAATACCTTACAATGACACAAAGGCTCTGGAAAATGCTCTTAAGGATCCTGACGTTGCCGGTTTCCTTGTTGAACCTATTCAGGGAGAAGCAGGGGTATTCGTACCGGATGAGGGTTACCTGAAAAAATCATACGATCTCTGCAAAGCGAAAAATGTCCTATTTATTGCTGATGAAGTACAGACAGGTATAGCACGAACCGGGAAATTACTCGCCTGTGATCATGAGGGTGTACGTCCTGATATCCTGATACTTGGAAAAGCTTTATCCGGTGGTGTATTGCCAGTATCCGCTGTTCTTTGCGATGATGAGATTATGCTTACAATCAAACCGGGAGAGCATGGTTCAACATTCGGTGGAAATCCGCTGGCAGCAAAAGTAGCAGTTGCAGCACTTGAAGTTGTTAAAAATGAAAAACTTGCAGAGAATGCTGAACGTCTTGGAAAGATCTTCCGCTCTGAATTCTCGACCATCAAATCCGATATGGTAGAGCTGGTAAGGGGAAAAGGACTGCTGAATGCAGTTGTAATCCGGCCCAAAAATGGAAAAGAAGCCTGGGATGTTTGTCTGGCTATGAAAGATAAAGGACTAATAGCTAAGCCAACGCACAATCATATTATCCGCTTTGCCCCTCCCCTCATTATCACTGAAAAACAACTCAGGGAAGCAATAGGTCTGATCAAAGAAGCATTTAAACTTTTCGAATAATAAAATCCACTGATGAGAAATCAATCTCCATTAAAAAATATTGCCTGGAAAATTATATTCTTTTTTATCCTTGCAATCCTTTCATGCAATGTAAATAGTCAGGTTACTGTAGGTAAGCTTCAGGAACATATAAAATATCTTTCATCAGATGCCCTTCTGGGAAGACTTACGGGATCGCCCGGAGATAGCCTGGCTGCATTGTATATAAGAGACAAATTGATTTCTTATGGTTTTAAACCGCTTGCAGGTGATGGATTTCAGAGGTACAAAGTTACCAAAAGAGTCGTTGCAGGTAAATCTAACTCCCTGTCTATTAGCGGATCAGACTATTTAAATAATAAAGACTTTATGCCGTTTTCTTTCAGCTCTAATGCTGGACTGGAATCAGATGTTGTTTTCACCGGATACGGGTTCAATATAAATAATGACAGTGTGAAATGGAATGATTATGATGGTGTAAATGTTAAAGGAAAGTGGGTGATGATACTAAGGGGCGATCCTGAACCTGAAAATAACAGGAGCCCGTATATTCCTTTTAGTTCGGACAGAGATAAAGCGCTGTTGGCAAAAGATATGGGCGCTGCCGGTGTACTGATGGTTTCAGGTCCGCTATTTGACCAACAGGATGCATTTGAACCTTTGAACCTCGAGGGATATTCAGTTGAAATACCAGTTTTGAGAATTAAAAGAGAGATAGCTGATGTTATTTTGTCAAAATCAACAAATAAAATTGAATCTCTAGAGAAAAAGCTTAATGACACAAAAAAGCCATTCTCATTTTCCACCGGCGTTACTGTTAATGGTAAAGCTGAAATAGCAAGGGAACTGGCAAGTACAAGAAATGTTGTGATGATACTACCAGGAGAAGACCCCGGGCTTAAAAATGAATACATTATTCTGGGCGCACATTTTGATCACCTTGGCATGGGAGGTCCTGGTTCGGGAAGTCGGGCAGTCGACACAATAGGAATTCATCATGGAGCAGACGACAATGCCTCAGGAGTGGCAATGATGCTTGAACTTGCTGAAAAATTTGCAAAGACAAAAGGAAGTCATAAAAGAAGCATTATTTGTGTGTCATTCAGCGGAGAAGAAGAAGGATTGCTGGGTTCAAAACATTTTGTCGATGACCCCGGCATAGATCTTTCAAAGGTCAACGTGATGTTCAACCTCGATATGGTGGGAAGATTAAATGAGACTAATAATCTGCAGATCTCCGGAGTTGGCACTGCCACTGGATTGAAAACACTTGTTTATGCTAAAACTGACACTTCATTGATTAAGCTTACACTTTCCGACGAAGGTTATGGCCCATCAGATCATTCATCTTTCTATGGCAAAAATATTCCTGTGCTTTTCTATTTTACAGGTGCTCATATGGATTATCATACACCGACTGACACCTGGGAAAAAATTAACTACAAAGGGATGGTTGAGATCTCAGATTTGATCTATACAATGGCTGAATATCTTGCATGCGATAATTCAAAACTGCAGTTTAAGGAAGCCGGTCCGAAAGTTGAAAGCTCAGCTCCCAGGAGAAAAGGAGTTACACTCGGCATAATGCCCGATTTCGCAGGTGTTATCAAAAACGGTCTGCGAGCTGATTTTGTTACTCCCGGAAAACCTGCAGCTCTTGGCGGCATGCAGAAAGGGGATATTATTAAAGTCATAAACGGGAAAACAGTCAATAATATCGAGGATTATATGTTCAGAATGAGTCAGCTCAAACATGGGCAGACAATAAGCGTTGAAGTCTTACGAAATGATAAAACAGTAGTTTTACTGATACAATTATAGAGAATACGCCGTCAAAATGCTTTATCAGACATAATACATTTTCCAAAATGAAAAAATTTATTCTGTGGTTGCTGGCATTTCTGATCACTGTCGTAGCAGCGTTATATCAGCGCGAGACCGGACCAACATACCCAAAGACGTTTAAAAGTATCTTTAAATGATACTGTAGCTAATCTCAAACTCGTACGAAGTCTCAGCCTTAATGAAAAACCCGAGGTAAAATTAAATATTAATGATACTTCAGTTAAAGCCCGTCTTTTCTACAAGAGATTTAAAACTGATGAAGAATACAAGGTTGCAGATTTTTCATATAAAGTATATCCTGTACATTCTCTCTTCATGAATAAGGTATTTAAAATGTATGAAGATAAAAGGATTTTTCGCGAAATGTTCCGCAACAGCCACCTGCAGGGAAAACTTCAGTATTATTTTGAAATTACCGATTCAAAGGGAACCAGAACGTTTTTAAAAGACACCCCTGTAGTAATCAGGTTTAAAGGAGATGTGCCCGCATCAGTGCTTGTTCCGCATATACTTCTTATGTTTATTGCTATGCTTTTCTCAACTCTTGCCGGACTAATGGCTATTGCAAAAGTTCCTTAATATAAAAAATATGCACTGTGGACATTAATTCTTTTTATTATCGGCGGATTTATTCTTGGTCCTCTAGTTCAGAATTTTGCTTTTGGCGAATTATGGACCGGTGTGCCATTCGGATGGGATCTTACTGATAATAAAACTCTTATTGCTTTAATATTCTGGATTTTAGCAGTCGTTATGAACAAAAGGGATGACAAACCATTCTATACCATACTTGCAGCAATTGTCCTCCTTGTAGTATTCTCTATCCCTCATAGCTTATTTGGTTCGGAGCTTAATTATTCCAGCGGCCAGGTAACAACAGGAATAATTTTCAGTTTTTTCTGAAAATTCTTTTAAAAATTATTACATTGAGTGCAGCATTAAAAAAATTACCCCGTCTATTGATTAGAAAATTAATAGAGAGTGGGTGCAGCAGAACATATAAAAACTAGTCTTTACGTAAAGATGGCAAATGTAGAAGCGGCATTCAGGAATCTACACCAGGATCTTTTGGATGGGTGTAAAGAGGGCGACCAGAAAGCACAGTTTCAGATCTACAAGTTGTATTACAAAGCAATGTACAACACCAGTCTGAGGATTGTAAATGACACGATGGAAGCCGAAGATATAATGCAGGAATCATTCCTGTCGGCCTTTGAAAAAATTGATACGTATTCAGGAACGGTAAGTTTCGGTGCATGGCTTAAAAAAATTGTGGTTAACCGTTCTCTCGACGCCCTGAATAAAAGAAAAGCGGTCTTTGAAGATATTGAGTCACATGTTGGAATAAGGGATGATAGCGGTGATGATACAGCAAGATATGAGGAACTGGATGTCAGGGTGGAAGAAGTTAAAGAGGCAATAGAACGCCTTCCCGATGGATACAGAGTAATACTCTCCCTTTACCTTCTCGAAGGTTATGATCACGATGAAATTGCAGAAATACTTTCAATTAACAGCAGTACATCACGATCGCAACTTTCAAGAGCAAAACAGAAACTCATAGCAGAATTAAAAGGAAAATGAAAAATTCTATAGACATGAAAAATATAGAGGACATAATCAGAAGTAACAAGGACTTTTTCGAAGACGCAGAACCTTCGAAAGGTCACCTGGAAAGATTTAACCGTAAGCTTGAAATGAGATTTCAGGTCGCTCCGGTTAAAAGAAGTATTGTTCCTTACCTGTTAAAAGCAGCAGTAGTAACTTTGCTTATTACTCTTTCTTCGCTCTGGACATGGGATCATTTCATCCGCAGCGGCAGCAGCAGAATGACACTTGGACAGGTTTCTCCGCAATACAAAGAGGTTGAAAATTATTATGTCCACCAGGTCAACATGATGGAAAGCGAAATAGTAAATGTCGATCTGAAAAATAATCCGGATCAGAAAGAACTCTGCTTATGAAAGAGAGTGAAAAGCATGGATTCAACCTATGTTTCTCTTCAGAAAGAATTAAAAGCAAACCCAAATGACGAACGGATTATTAATGCAATGATAGAGCATTATCAGACGAAACTCGAAGTCATGACTTATATAGTTAATCAGTTAAAGACAATCAGGAATGATAACCAAATCAAGAAGGAAAATGAAAAAGTCAGATAAAAAACCGGTAGTGTTCTTCCTCATATCGCTCTTCCTGTTATCTTCTTCATTATTTGCCCAGGAAGTAACTAAGGAATATCATAAAGAGTATACAGCAGGATCAAAATCACTTAACATAAGCAACAGATATGGCGACGTCGTTATTGAAAGCTGGGATAAGGACCAGATTAGTAATCGATGTAAAAGTAACTGTTGAAATGTCAAATAAAGAGAAAGCTCAGAAATTTCTTGATCAGATCGACGTTCAGTTTGCAGAAACCACTGATCAGATCTCAGCCAAAACAGTTATTGATGATCAGTTTAATTTCAGAGGATGGGGCGACAACAGGAAATTCAGCATAGATTATCATATTAAAATGCCTGTTGGAACAGAACTTGCACTTGCAAATAAATATGGAAATACGGAAATTGATGAGCTTCACGGATTACTTAATCTTGATATAAAATACGGTAATATTACTGCAGGAAAGCTACCAGAGGAAATGTAAAACCCTGGAACAAACTCAATATTGCTTACGGGAAGGGGACAATTGATGAAACCGGATGGCTCGACCTTACCGAGAGATATGTTGGAAGCATGGAAATAGGAAAAAGCCAGGCAATACTTCTCGATAGCAAATATTCTAAATTAATGATTGGAGAAACAAGCTCAATAGTCGGCGAAAGCAAATATGATAATCTGCGGATTGAAACTATAAAAAACCTGGTTCTTGATAATGGCTATACTGAAGTCAATATAGGCGAACTCACAAACAAACTTTCTTTTACAGGCAGTTATGGTTCCTTCTCAGTTGACAGGGTTCCGATCAGGATTTGAATCACTACAGGTCGAATCGCATTATATGGGCGTTAAACTTGGAATTGAAGAATCAGCCAGCTATAAACTCGATGCGAAAGTATCATACGGCGGATTGAAATATAACGAAGATAATTTCAGAAATACAAGACGGATTGTCGAGAATAACTCCCACGAAGTTTCAGGAACCGTTGGAAAAGATGAGAACCCTGTCTCAAAAGTTAGTGTGATTGCGTCGTATGGATCAGTAAAACTCGATTAATCACCACCTTACACCTAATATCCATGGCGGGAATGTTTAAACATTTCCGCTTTTTTTTTGCAGCAATACTTTTTTTAGACTGTCTTTAGTGTGAAGAAATCCGGAATAGAAAAGTTCTTTTAAATTAAGACAACAGAACATGAAACTATATAAAATAATTACAGGAATATTTTTTTTAGCAATTTGCGCAACCTCACTGCCTGCCCAGGATAATAATTGCAACATCAGAAAATCATTTCCGGTTAAGACAGGAGATGCATTCAGCCTTACAAATAAGTATGGAGATATAAGCATAATTAAGGGAAAAGATGACTCCGTAATAGTATGTGCAACAATTACAATTGTTCAGGAAGATAAAATTCTTCAGGATAAAAGTATGAAAATGATCTCCGTTAGCTTCGACAATTTAAAAGATACCACATACATTGCCACCGTGTATGATAAGAAGTTCTTTAATGAAGATAACAGAAAGGGAAGAACCAGCTTTAGTGTAGACTATTTGGTTAAGGTACCATCCTACACTGACATAAGAATCATCGACGAATTTGGAAATATTTCTGTTGAAGAACTTTCAGGGCGCCTGAATATCCGACTTTCCCAGGGTACATTAAGTATCAAAAAAATTACAAGAGGAAATTTAAAACCGATCAGCTCAATTTATGCTGACCATGGAGAAATCACGATTGACGAAGCCAATTGGCTGGCATTAACTCTCGTGAACTGCCAGGCAGTTAATATTGGAAAGGTAAAGGCGCTGAATCTGACATCTGTTATATCAAAAGTATACATCGAGGATGTCGGTTCTATGGTTAATAATTCAAAATCTGATAGTTACAGCATAAGTTTAATAAATAACCTGGTATCTGAAAGCACTTATTCTGAATTTGAGATAGGAATTCTTAATAACCAGTTGAAATCTAAAATTACTTACGGTTCAATAAGAATTCATGAGCTCAGTAAAGCTTTCAACAGCATTGATATTAATTCGACACAGGCGCGTGTAACTCTACTAACAGGGCAGGCAAGATCATTTGTAACAGATATTAATGTAAATGACGCGCAGCTGGATTTCCCAACGGGGAAATTTCCCACAATACTAAAAACCGAAGCCAATTATTCAACCATCATCAACGGGATTGCCGGAAATGACAAACAAACCAAATCTCTCGTCAGAATCAGAGCAACCGGAGGAAGAGTAATAATTGAATAGATTTCAATATACACCATTTTTGCCCGTTATTTTCACCCTCAACCTTCCTCCGCAAGCTACATACCAGCGAAATTCAGGATGACAATGTAACTTAGGGCTTGTTGGGGAAGGAAGCGGCGCCTTTTGAATCAAATTTTCTGAATAAAGAAATATCAGGACAAAAGTCACCGCTTCCTTCCCTATTATTATCCCATAACAACCTGTCATCCTGAATCTTCCGCAATAACATATATGGAGTAAATGACAATTTTTATCTTGCGGAAGATGAAGGATCTTCCAGGGATTACCTGAATTTTAATAAATGTGATGTAAGATTAGCCTTCAAAAGGAGAGGAAATGTACGGAGCTTACATTCAATACATTACATCTATTTAATTAACTCTCCTTATTTTCAACTCCTTAAGTCAAAAAGTTTTTCAACTTTCAATTTTCACTGTCCACTTTTCATTTTACTTCCCCTCATCTTTATAAACATAGATCCCCTCTTTCCCATCTGCTGTAGCGAAAGCCCTGAACATTCCCGATGAATTGAATGGCATCGAAACGTTGCCTGATTTATCAACCGAAATAACCCCTCCGCTCCCGCCTGCTTTTACCAGTTTGTCATTTATTACAAGTTCCGATGCATCTTTAAGACTAAGTCCTTTATACTCCATTAAAGCCGATATGTCATGAGCAACAGTATATCTGATAAAATATTCCCCGTGACCCGTCCCTGAAACAGCACAGGTATTATTATTTGCATAGGTTCCGGCACCTATAATAGGTGAATCCCCGATACGGTTATATCTTTTATTCGGCATTCCTCCTGTTGAAGTACCGGCAGCAAGGTTTCCGCTTTTATCGAGCGCGACACAACCGACAGTTCCATTTTTTTCTTTCTTTAATATCTCCTCAAGTTCATGAAACCGTTTATCGGTGTAGAAATATGAAGGCGGTACAATTTGCAGTCCTTGTTCTTTAGCAAATTGGGAAGCACCTGCACCAGAAAGCATAACATGAGGAGAATTTGTCATGACTTTTCTGGCAGCTGAAATAGGATTTTTAATATCTGTAACACATGTGACTGCACCTGCAGCAAGATTTGATCCATCCATAATGGCAGCATCAAGTTCATTCTTTCCATCATGAGTAAAAACGGCGCCTTTACCTGCGTTGAACAGCTGATTATCTTCCATTATATTAATTGTCTTCTCTACTGCATCAAGAGCCGAGCCACCATCAGCAAGGATCTTCTTTCCAACATTCATTGCCTCTTGAAGCGCTTCACGGTATTCTTTATCAACCTCAGGAGTTGTGTTTTCTCTTGACATTCCACCGGCACCACCATGAATTACAATTGCCCATGCCTGCTTTTCAGGTGGAGCTTTTTTATCAGTTTTATATGCGAAAAGAGCTAATGCGATGATCAGCAACGACGAAAAAATAATCAGTTTAGTTTTCATAATTATGATTATTAAATTTTTTAACCACAAAGATCACAAAGTAGGCACAAAGCACACAAAGTAAAAACAATTTATACTTTGTGACCTTTGTGTAAGCCTTTGTGTACTTTGTGGTTTATGGATTTTTTCATATCAGTTTAGAAATCCATTTCAACAACAGTAATCCCTGAACCCCCGAACTCCACATGCTCATCCCTGAAAGTTTTTACAACATCTACAGTCGCAAGATATTCTCTTACCAGATGCCTTAATATCCCGTTCCCTTTACCATGAAGTATTCTCAGATTCCTGTGCCTGACAATTAAAGCATTATCAATCAGATTCCTTACCTGATTAATTGCCTCTTCTCCCCTTACTCCCCGGATATCGATCTCAGGTTTAAAGTTAATATTACGCTGTACAATTGCCGGATCATTCTCCCTGATTACCTGGTTTGCCCTGAGACTCTTCTTAAGCTCGCCCCTGCTAATCCGTTCTATTCTGTCTAAAGGTACAAAAAACCTCAGACTGCCCGTTTCAACCTGCACCATCTTGTCTTTGATCTCAATGATCTCACCTGCAGCCTGGGTATCAATCATCCTCACGGCATCGCCGGGTTTAAGAGGATGCTCTTTCGAAGCTGCAACCACAGGTTTCTCCTTAACGGGCTCCTTTTCAAGTTTTATTCTTTTTGCTCTTGTACCCAGTTCAGCTATCTTTTCTTCTGACTTTGTCTCAATTGGCTTCGATTCTTCTTCAACTACATTCTTAAATTCCTCGAGCTGTTGACGGACATCCTTTGTCTTCTCTTTTTCAGCTTGCGATTCCTTAATCTGCCTGATCGTGTTCTCGATCATCCGGTTAGAGTCTTTCAACAGCTGCTGAGCTTCATCCTTTGCTTTGGTAATGATCTCTTTTCGAAGAGTTTTGGCGCCTGAAAGCTCTTTCTCGTATTCGGCCATCAACTCTTCCAGTCTCTTCTCCTGCTGCCTTATACTCTGACGCTTTGTTTCCCAATAACGCTTGTCACGCGCAATATCCTTAAGATGTCTGTCGTAATTGATATTTTTCACACCGGCTTTTCCTGAAGCCTCTTCGAGAATATTTTCCGGCAGACCTATCTTCCTTGCTATTTCAAAAGCAAACGAGCTGCCCGGTTTGCCGATTGTAAGCTGAAATAATGGTTGCATCAGATGATTGTCGAATGCCATAGCCCCGTTAACAATACCATGAGTAAGAGATGCATAGTGTTTCAGATTAGTGTAATGGGTCGTAATGACGCCAAATACCTCTTTTCTATTCAGTTCCGCCAATATTGCTTCGGCAATTGAACCGCCGAGCATAGGTTCAGTACCTGTACCGAATTCATCAATCAGAATGAGAGTTTTATCATTTCCATTTTTAACGAAATATTTCATATTGATAAGATGTGAGCTGTAAGTACTCAGATCATTATCAATACTTTGCTCATCACCAATATCTATCAGAATATTTTTAAACATGCCAGTCTCAGTTCCTTCTGCTACCGGAATTGTTAAACCGCATTGGAGCATATACTGAAGTAATCCGACAGTCTTAAGACATACAGATTTACCTCCGGCATTCGGACCTGAAATCAACAATATTCTGTCTTTCTCATTAAGTTCAATCTCAAGAGGAACAACTTTTCGTCCGGGCGTCTTCTCGAATGTAAGAGTCAGAAGAGGATGAATCGCCCCTTTCCACATAAGAAAAGGTTTAGGAGTAAGTCCGGGTTTTATTGAGTGAAGATGGATGCCGAGCAGGGCCTTGGTTCTTATGAAATCGATTTCACCAAGAAATAAATTTGATTCAAGAAGATCATCAATATAAGGTCTGACATTATCAGCAAAGGATGTCAGTATCCTCACAATCTCCCGGCGCTCTTCATATTCAAGTTCGATTATGTCATTATTTATTTCCACAATCTCCTCAGGTTCAATGAAAACCGTTTTTCCTGATGCCGACTGATCGTGTATAAGTCCTTTGATCTTTCTTTTATCATATGAGCTGACAGGAATAACTCCGCGTCCGTTCCTTACAGAAACTGAAGTATCTGCATCGACTATGCCATCCGACTGTGCCTGTTTGAGAATGGCATTCAGCCTTTTGCTCACGTGAATGCTTTTCGATATAAGTTCCGACCTGATCTCTTTGAGTTTCGAGGAAGCACTATCTTTCACAACACCCCGTTTGTCAATTATCCTGTCGATAGTGTCAAGTACATAAGGATAAGTTTTGACCGAGCTGCACATTGACCTCAGAACGGGGTATTTCACTTCATTCTTGCTTCTGAAGAAATTAAGGATCGTTTTTACAGTTTCAAGCGTACGCTTCAGATCAAACACCTCCTGTACTTCGGGAAATGTGCCTTCAATCCTGATCTTATTAAGGCAATCGGATATCTGATAGTAATTCTCTGAAGGGAAAAAGTCTTCAAAAGTCAATATTTCCTGAAATTCAAATGTTGCAGATAAAATACGCGACAATTTTTCGTAATCATCAATGAATTTAAGATTATCCACCTTCTCAAGCCCCATCGGACTGAGACATTTCTCTCTGAGGAGCGTCCTTATCCTGTCAAAACCAATCTTATTTTCAAAATTCTCCGGATAAATCATAATAAAAAAGTAAAAAGTGAAAAGTAGGGACATGTCATGCCATATCCGACATGCAAAAGTACATTAAAATTCCCTCTGTGAACTCTTAAAATCTGATTCAATAACCTTTACGGTCATTGCGAGGAGATTGCGACGAAGCAATCCTCTTCAGTTATTACTGACCTGGGAAGATAGCTTCGCTTCGCTCGTAATGACCCTGGAAATAGTAAAGGTGTTAATTATTGTTAAATCCGTATTTAGCTTTCATTTTTATATACATTTGAAAATACGAATATCAACCTTAATAATACATCCATGAAAATTAAGAAAATTTCAATCGCGTTTCTCCTGTTGCTTTTTTCTCCGGCATGGTTAATGTCGCAGAGCGAAAATGTCGATCCCTCAATGATTTATAAAATCAAACAGGAGGGATTTAAGAACTCAAGTGTAGAGGATATTGCTTTCTGGCTTACTGATTTTGTTGGTCCGAGGCTTACTGCTTCCACCGGATTTAATCACGGAACCGAATGGGCAAAAAAGAAAATGGAAGACTTAGGACTCCAGAATGTAAGAATTGAAGCAGCAAAAGATTTTTCACGTGGCGGCTGGGACAATATTAAAACATATGCAGCACTGACTGCTCCGTATTATGCTAACTTTGCCTGCAATCCTGTTGCATGGACCGGAAGTACAAACGGGTTGATCAAAAGCGAAGTCATCTACCTTGATGTTAAACAGGATACTGACCTTAATAAATATAAAGGTAAACTTAGCGGGAAAATAATTCTCATGCCTTCAACAGCGACGTATGATGTCAGTTTTGACCCGCTTGCCAGCAGATATACTGATGCCCAGCTAAAGGATCTTTCAATGGAATTTTCCACTACTCCATCCAGAAGGCCGCCTTTTGACCGCGTAGCTTATATGGCTCAACGCGCTCTTAGAATGAAAATCTCCGAATTCCTCAAAAATGAAGGTGCCGCTGTTATCCTTAATAATTCAGGAACATTCAATGTACCAAGATCAAACGGCGCCAACTATAAATCAGGCGACAAAGAACCTATTGCAGAACTTAATCTTCCAATTGAAGATCATGGACGAATGGTTCGCCTGATACAGCACAATGTTCCGGTCCAGATGGAAATCGAAATACAGAATAAATTTTTCGATAGTCCTACAGTTTATAATGTTATCGGCGAAATCCCGGGGACAGATAAAATTCTTAAAAATGAAGTTGTTCTTCTTGGCGCCCATATCGATTCATGGAATGGCGGCACAGGAGCTGCTGATAATGGATCAGGCGTTATAGTGATGCTGGAAGCTATGCGCATCCTTAAAAGGCTTGATATCACTCCCAAACGTACAATCAGGATTGCGCTCTGGGGTGGTGAAGAACAGGGTTTGTTTGGCTCATCGGGTTACGTTGATAAATATCTTGTAGATCCCGCAACGAAAGAACACAAACCGGATTTTGACAAGTTTGCCGGATATTTTAATATGGATAACGGCTCAGGAAAATATCGTGGAATCTATCTCCAGGAAAATGAGCTCGTTAGACCTGTTTTTGAAGAATGGCTGAAACCATTCGAAGATCTGGGATGCTCAACTGTCACAATCAGAAATACCTCCGGAACAGACCATTTATCATTTGACAGGGTTGGCTTGCCGGCTTTCCAGTTCATTCAGGATGAAATAGAATATGACCGTGGTTATCATACAGTTATGGATACTTATGAAAGATTGGTCATGTCTGATCTTAAGCAAAATGCAGTGATAACCGCTTCTTTTGTTTATAATGCTGCAATGCGCAATGTGAAATTGCCCGGCAAACCTGTAATGAAAGATATGCCAAATCAGGGACCAAGATTCTAGAAGGATATAAATAATAGAAATAAATAGAAGGGACTTGCAAATTGCTCGTCCCTTTTTATTTAACCTCTGTGGTTATCTGTGTCTTCTCTGTGTTCTCTGTGTAACATAAAAATAAAGAACTTACACACAGTTGCACTGAGGAGCACAGAATTACACAGAGACTTTAGCGATTCAATCACTTAATATTACAAATCCGACTCCGTTTTTAACTGGTCTGCAGAAAACATTTTTTTATCAAATGTATTCCATTGAATTTTACTTCATAATTTAAAAATCAATATTATGAAAACAGTAAAACTCATTAATCCAGAAATGCAAAGAATCTTTTTAATATTCATCATTGCACTTTTCTGTTCAATCACATTAAATGCCCAGAAAAGAAATAAAATAGATTATCTGTCATTAAGAAAACTTCCACCGCTTACTCTGACAGAAAAAGCTCCCTATAGTTATGAAATGATCGCGAATTATTATAATCACGATATCCTTGGAAATTTTATAAATAAGTCGCAGGTCAAAGGAACCTATACACGCGGATTGGAAAATGGAAAGGTTAGCTGGAAGGACGTCACAATTGCCCAGGCTTCCAAACTTGACCAGGCTTTTCCCGAGGGGACAAAGCAGGCCTACATGGAAAATTTTACTTACAATCCTTCGGACAATATGATGAACTCCGATGTCTTCAAGAATTTTCCAACGGCAACAGGTGTCTTTGCAAAAAACCTGGTCTGGGATGTCCTCAGCTTCGAGGTATTCGGATGGGTATATTATGATTCATTACAACTAAATATTCCATATACGGCAAGAAAAATGAATGGAAAAATGAATCTGCCCGAACTGGGGAGCTTCGAAAATAAAGATATCAAACTGACATGGACAGGCATCTCAACGATGAATAACAAAATCTGTGCTGTTATAGAATTCCTTGCCATGGATAACCCTATCGATTTTAAAACGGATTTTATGCAGATGAAAGGAAGAAGCCATTACTGGGGTACACTATGGCTCTCATTGTCTGATAAGCAGATAGAATACGGAATATTGTATGAAGATGTAAATATGGATATGAAAATGGCCGGCCAGGAAAAAAGTCAGCTGATGAATACTACAAGGAAGATAGAATTCATCAAAATTCTAGGAAATAAAAATTAAGATACAAATTGAAGAGTTGTTAAAGCGCTCTTTTTAACCACAAAGCACACAAAGAAGGCACAAAGAGCACAAAGTTAAAATCTTATGATTAAAACCTTTGTGACCTTTGTGTAACACCTTTGTGATCTTTGTGGTTAATGGATTTCATACAGATCATTTCTACGCTTTTTGCACTATTCTTTTGTAACATCTTTCATTGATAACTGAATCCTTCTTCGCTCAATATCAACAGCAATTACCTTAACCTGAACATGCTGATGCAACTTAACAACCGTTGAAGGATCAGTAATATAGTTTTTGCTCATATTTGAAATATGAACAAGCCCATCCTGTTTAATCCCGATATCCACAAAAGCACCGAATTTTGTAACATTTGTTACAATTCCCGGGACTATCATTCCCTCCTTCACATCCTCAATTGAATGGATATCAGCAAAACTGAAGACCTGGATCTTCGATCTGGGGTCCCTTCCTGGTTTCGCGAGTTCATCCATTATATCTTTTAAGGTGGGAAGACCGGTGGACGGGCTCACATATTTCTCGAGTTTTATTTCTTTGCGTTTGCTCTCATTTGTTACCAGCTCTTTTACATCAACCCCCAGATCCTTTGACATTTTCTCTACAACATGATAACTTTCAGGATGGACGGCGCTTGAATCAAGAGGATTTTCTGCATTACGGATCCGGAGAAAACCTGCACTTTGTTCAAATGCCTTGTCACCCATCCTCTTAACCTTCAAAAGCTCCTTTCGTGCCCTGAAAGGCCCGTTCTCAGCTCTGTAATCTACAATGTTCCGGGCAAGCTGCGGACCAAGTCCAGAAACATATGTAAGGAGATGCATGCTTGCAGTGTTCACTTCAACACCTACAGCATTCACACAACTCATAACAACGTCATCGAGTGATTTCTGAAGTTTTTGCTGATCCACATCGTGCTGATACTGACCCACTCCTATCGATTTTGGATCGATCTTTACAAGTTCGGCAAGCGGATCCATCAGCCTTCTTCCAATCGATATTGCACCACGCACCGTAACATCGTAATCAGGGAATTCATCACGGGCGGTTTTGGAGGCAGAATAAATTGATGCTCCGGCTTCACTTACGACAAATACCTGTATATCATTCTCAAACTTGATCCATTTAATAAAATCCTCCGTTTCGCGGCTTGCTGTTCCGTTACCAATCGCAATTGCTTCTATTTTATAAGCATTCACCAGCGAAAGGATCTTCTTTATCGACATTGCAGTCTCATTCTGAGGCGGATGCGGATAGATCGTCTCATTGTGAATGAAATTTCCCTGTCTGTCGAGGCAAACAACTTTACATCCTGTCCTGAATCCGGGGTCAATCGCAAGAACATTTTTTTCACCCAGAGGAGAACCGAGAAGAAGCTGACGAAGATTGTCGGCGAAAACATTTATAGCTTCAATGTCTGCTTTTTCTTTTGAAATACTCCTGAATTCTGTTTCCATCGATGCCGAAAGCAAACGTTTCCAACTATCTTTTATCGCATCAGCAACAATGTCAGATGATGCATTCCTGCCCTTGATAAAAGTCGATTTCAGCATGTCGAGAGCATGTGTTTCATCAGGCTCAACAGACAGTCGCAAAAATCCTTCTTCCTCGCCTCTTCGCATAGCCAGCAACCGGTGCGAAGGACACTTTTTCAGCGGCTCTGACCAATCGTAATAATCGCTGTATTTTATCCCTTCAGCTTCTTTTCCTTTAACTACTTTTGAGTATATAATAGCCTCTTTGTCAAATAAATATCTGAGTTGTTTCCTTGCTTTTTCATCCTCATTTATCCATTCTGCAATGATATCGGATGCACCAGCAATTGCTGCTTCAACATTTTCAACATCGTCATTAAGAAATGCTTCTGCCTTTAACGCCGGATCATTCTCTTTTTGATCCATGATAAGAACAGCCAGTGGCTCAAGTCCCTTTTCCTTTGCAATGGTAGCACGGGTACGTCTTTTTGGTCGGTATGGCAGATAAATATCTTCCAGTTCTGACATCGTAACTGAAGCATCAATTTTTTTCCTGAGCTCTGGCGTCATTTTTTCCTGCTCTTCTATCGACTTTATAACGACTTCTTTTCGTGCATCAAGTTCCTTCAAACGGTCATATTCTTCCTTGATATGCATCAGCTGGACTTCATCGAGACTCCCGGTCATCTCTTTCCGGTAACGGCTGATAAAAGGAATTGTTGCCCCGCCATCCATCAGCCTGATAGTGTTCTCAACCTGCCACTCATGGAGACCGAGTTTTTTTGCAACAAGTAAGATGTTTTTGTTAGTGTTCATCGGAGTACTATTCAACGTAAATTACAAGACCTTTCAGATATTCACTTTCGGGGTGATAAATATTTACCGGGTGATCAGCAGGCTGACTCATCTGGTGTAATATTCTGACAGTCCTGCCTGTGTTGGCAGCTGCAGCAAATACTGATTTTCTGAAATTTTCGCGTGTTACGACCTGTGAACATGAGAAGGTAAAAATGATCCCTCCCGGTCTGATCTGTTCAATTGCCTTAATATTCAGTCTTTTATAACCCTGAAGAGCATTTGCAAGGACGTCATTATGTTTTGCAAATGCAGGAGGATCAAGAATTATCAGATCATACTGATTTTTGATATGATTCATATAATCAAATGCATCAAGCTGAAATGCTTCATGCCGGCTGTCATCCCCGAAATTAAGACTGATGTTTTCATTTGCAAGCTCAATGGCCGGAAAAGAACTATCGACTGTGTGAACATGAGCCGCATTTTTCATCGCATAAACTGAAAATGCACCTGTATAACCAAACATATTTAATACTGTTTTACCATCAGTATACTGCTCAAGGAGCTTCCTGTTCTCACGCTGATCAATAAAGAATCCCGTTTTTTGTCCGGTCGTCCAGTCAATCTTAAATTTATAACCGTTCTCTGTCACAATAACTGGTCCTGAATTACCGACCAGAAACTCATTAGTTGCTTTTATCGAAGCCATATGGGGAATTGTGCCTTCGCTTTTATCATAAACTGCAGTAATACGATTATCAAGCAGCTCTGCAAGAATTGATGCAATCTCCTGTCTTATCCTGTAAAAACCGATTGAATGCATCTGCATCACGGCAACGCCATTATAAAAATCGACTATCAGTCCGGGCAATCCGTCTCCTTCGCCATGGATAATCCGGAAAACATTTATCTGCGGATTATCTATAATACCAACAGCTCGTCTGTAATTAATTGCCTGCTTGATCTTTTCCCTGAAAAAGTCTATATCAGGGGTTTCCTGTTTAAATGAAAGCACCCTTACAGCAATAGAACTAGGCTGATAATGACCTACGGCAAGAAATTCATTTTTATTATCGTAAACATCCACCAGATCGCCTTCCACAGGCTCGCCATAGGTTTTTTTTATTGCTCCTGAAAACACCCATGGATGGAACCGGCGGAGAGATTGTTCCTTCCCGGATTTAAGGACTATTTTTACTCTTTCTTGCATTAATTTTTTATTTTTTTACCACAAAGGTCACAAAGTAATTACACAAAGGTCACAAAGGGGTTTTTTAAGAAGTAAGAAGATTATTCATTTGTTATATTGTTTTATTGTTGTATTTGACTTTGTGTGCTTTGTGCCTTCTTTGTGCTCTTTGTGGTTAATGGATTTCAATTCCGTTACGCAGTTTCCTATAAATCTGATAACAAACCCAGGCATCAGTTGCAGCGTATGATCATTTGCGCTTCACTAAGATGTTCAGCCTCCCAGTCCGTTACCTGCTGTCTCTTTGAAATTCTGAAGCCCAGGACAATTGCGGAAAGTTTCTTCAATCCTGAGCTCTGGATTCCAAAATCCTTTACCATATTCTGAAGATCCACAAATCCATCGGGATTAAATTTCTTCACATTTTTTAGAAATTTAATATCATCATGAACTGCTACCCCTGCTTTGATCACATTTGGATCGGAAAGCAGCATGGCCAGTTCATCAGGAATACCAATTTTATTTATCCGTATTAGACAGGCCAGATGTTCCGTCGAAAGCTGTATCAGCGAAACAGAATTTCTTTTGCCTTTTTTGAATGTTGGCCGTGTCTCTGTATCGAAACCCAGAAGGTCAGATTCTAAGAAGTCTGGGAAAGACTTCATAGAATGTTTTGAGATTATCGATTAAAACAATTTCACCCTTAAACCACGACACCTCATGTCCCGCCAGTTCTTCAACTGTAAGATTCTCCTTATAAATATTACTCATCTCCTCTTAAATCCTTTTGCCGTCTTGTAATAAACCAATCTGACGTATTTCTCTTTTCATCATTTTCTTCAGCATCTTCCTTTTCAACCTTTCCGATCTCCTCTCCGGAATATATGAACTTATGAATTGCTCTCATCGAATTTACAAGTTTCTGTCCCCAGAAATTTTCAAAGTTCATTCTGCATTCCCAAACTGCATCATTCATTACCTCATCAGTTCCGGTTTGATAAAGAAGGAGAAAATCCTTCATATCCTGGTATATGTCAGCCATGTTTTCAGAGATTGAAGCCACAACTGGTCCTTCAATATCATTAATTTTTTCATCAAAAACTTCAAGATAATCGTTTGCGGTTCCGAATTTCTCAGTAAGGGTATTGTTGATGATTGTCCAATCCGATTCAGTAACAAATTTCTCATTACCATCTTCGAAGAATGGTTCAAGTTTCGGAAGAAGCGAAGCTTTAAGATACAGAAGGGGTAAAATACGTTGAAGAATTTTCAGCAACTCATCTCCTTTCAGTTCCGATGCATGTTCAGCATATTTGCAGAATTCATTTGCAACTGCAACAAATTCAACAACATTTCTTGAATATACCGGATCCTGATTAGTACCCATACTAAAACAATTTTTTATCAGATGCCAAAAGTAGTAAAAAAAGGCGTATTGGCACAACAGCATGATGGCTTAAAGGATAAAATAACTTAAGAGCACAACAAAGGAAAATTTTGTTTAACTTTAATATAGCTTTTTGGTGTGAATTCCTGAAACTATCAAATTATTTGTTAGTTACAACATATTTTAACAATGTTACCTGCAGGATCAAAGTACTAAAACTTTAAAATATGAGACTTAAAAGCTTATTTGCCGGCATCTTTTTAGCTTTATACATCAGCGCTGGTGGGCAAACAATTATTACAGGTATAATTACTGATTCCCTTATGATGCCCCTTCCAGCTGCTTCAGTATTCCTGTCAAAAACCACTATTGGCACCATATCAGACAATAAAGGTGCTTATACCCTGATTATTCCTCAGAATGGTATCTATGAAATGACTGCATCGTGCATAGGATTCTCTACTAACTCTTTTAAAATAAATGCTGAAGGTAAAAATCAGAAGATCAATATAAAGTTATCCATCAAAGTAACACTGCTTGATGAAATTACAGTAAGTTCAAAAGAAAAAAACAGGGTAAGGAACTTTGCACAGTTCAAAAAACTTTTTCTGGGTGAAACACCAAATGCACGCGAATGCAGGATTCTTAATCCCGAAGATGTCCGTCTGCATACTGATCCTGCTACGGGTATTTTAAGCGCCTTCTCAATCAAACCTATAAAAATCATTAACGCAGCGCTCGGGTATACCATCACTTATGATCTTGTTGATTTCGAGTACAATAATGTAACCAATACTTTAAAATTTACAGGATATAATTATTTCGAGCCTTTAAATGGCAACCAGATAAAAGAGAAACGATGGACACATAACAGGTTAAAAGAATATTATGGTTCCAGATTGCACTTTTTCAGAGCACTATATTCAGATTCTCTGAAAGTTGAAAATTTTAAAATTTTCGGGCTTACTAAGGATCTTTCTGCAGAAAGAACAGAAGGAACTATTCCTTATCAGGCAAAGAATCTGCTTCAGTACCGCAATAACAACTTCATTACAATTTTTAACAAAAAATCTATTTTAATTAAGTATACAGAGAATCATCCTGAAGTTGTCAGTACCCTGACTGGTTTCATACCCTGAAGAATTTGAAAGTACATTAGAATTTCTCGACACTCTTAAACTATACCGGAACGGTTTTTTTGAAGAACCTTATTCAGTTACATGGGGCGGAAAAATGGCAAATGAAAGACTGGCCGATATGTTACCATTTGATTTTATGCTGAAGAATCAGGACAAAGAGTCCTCAATAAAAGCTTCTCCGATTGAAAAGTACCTCGAAAGTCAGCGAAAATTTCTATGCCCCGATCAGGTATTTGTTCACCTTGACAGGAATATTTACAGTCCGGGTGACACAATCCTCTTTAAGGCCTACGTCATGAACAGATTTACCGGTGATTTTGGATCAAAGAGTAATTCATTGTATGCGTTGCTTTATAATGAAAAACATGTTGTGGCTGATAGTTCACGATTCAGAATAGAAGGATCCGGGACAGCTGGTTGGATGGTCATACCAGAAAATGCATCTGCAGGAAAATATCATTTTGCAGCATTTACTTCCTTTATGCAAAATTTTGACTCTCATGATGCATTTCAGCTCGATTTATACGTTCATTCCAAAAGATTTGATACAGAGAAAGTATCAGGAATGCGCGTGAAAAATCAAAAAGAAAATTCAAAATCATTTCTTGAAAAAAATATCAATATTCCAGTTGATGATAATTATTTTGAAATGACATTTTTGCCCGAAGGCGGCACACTGGTTAAAGATCTTGTACAAAGAATCGGTTTTAACGCAACCGGACTTAAAGGAAAGCCTGTTTTTATCGAGGGATTATTAAAAACAAATGCCGGATCAATAATAGATACTATAAGATCGGGAGAATACGGGCCAGGCAGTTTTGTATGTTCGCCTGAGAAAGGAATGTACGTGGAATTGATAAAAGGAGGAGGAAAGAATAAAATATGGCCTCTGCCCGGGGTAAGTAATGAAGGGATCTGCCTTGGTGTCAAACCGGTCGACAACAAGTCGTTTGCAATTGAAGTCCAATCAGACAGTTACAAAAACGATACTTGTATTATATCCGGAGCAATGAATTCCATTCAGGTTTTTTCACAGGAGTTAAAACTCGATAAAAAGCAACGGATAATAGTCGAGACTGACCAGTTGCCTCAGGGGGTAGTCACAATAACGGTTTTTGATAAAGATTATAAGCCACTTGCTGAACGTTTGTATTATGTAAATGCCGATAAGCGCCTTGTTTTTAATATCAAACCCACAGCCGAAGTTTATGGACCCGGCCAGGAAACTGAACTTGCAGTATCAGTTTCTGATTACTCCGGAAATCCTGTTGACGGAGTTTTTTCCATATCTGTAGTTGACTCAATAGCAGGACAGAGTGGTGAGCTGTATTCTCCCGGAATTGAAAATACATTAAACTATCATCCCTACCTGCTGAGTAATCTTCCATCAAAAGCGCTGGTTAAAGGATTCGGAAATCTGACAAACGGGGAGAGAGATTTGCTCCTTCTTGCATATGGATGGAGAAAGTACGACTGGAATTTTAACAGGCCAGACACAGGTTCGCGGGAGCTAATCAATTACGATTTCTTAAATATAAGAGCTCTGAACGGTACAAAAGACTTCATAACCAAGGGATTGAATCTGATAACACTCGAAGGTCCTGCAATTATACATCTCCCAGCCGGTGTTAAAGGCAAATTTTCATTACCGCTCGATTCACTTCCGATTGGAACACGATTCGTAACTCTGATGCCCGATTCAAAAAATAAAAAAAAGATTACGGAAGCTTCATTAAGTGTCCCGTTTAATAAAAAGTACTTTAAAAGCGATGGGCTATCCACTCCGCAACCATTAATTTCCGGTGATAATTTGAATATCGCGCCTTTCGAAGGCAAAAGCTTTTTGAGCGACACCGTGATCGAGATTGCTGAGGTAAAAATTAAGGCTTTCCCAGGAACAAAAAAAATATTTCAGAACATATATGAGGAGAGATTTCAATATGCAGACATCAGGAGCTCAACTCCTGAGATCATACGAACCTCCTTTGATCTCTTAAGCATTATTTACAAAGTATGCCTGCCCCTTAGAGTTACTGACGATGGAGTATTTTTTCCTACTCGCGGATCAGGCACATCATTCTTCAATGGCACTCCGGGAGTATTCGTAGTCCTGGACGGAATGCCTTTATACCAAAATGGTTGGCGGATAGCTAAAACAATACCCATAATGGATATTGCTTCAGTTTCCATACTATTGGGGAACCAGGCAAGGACATTTTATGGTCTTGCAGCAAGCGGAGGTGTAATTTTTATAAATACTACGTTTCATGATCCGACATTAAGTAATTTTCAGGCAAGTTGGAAATCTCAAAATAAGGACAATAACATGCTGATTCCAATAAATATTTACAGAGGAAATATTGAATTTTACAGTCCAAAAAAGTTAGATATTGAAAATAATCCTGAAATTCAACGACGGTCGACTATTTACTGGAATTCAGACACTTACTTTTCTGGTAAAGAACCGACAGTGATTAAATATATTAATTTGAAACATCATGGTCCGGTAATAATAACAGTGAACGGAATATCTACGAATAATCTGTCAGGATCTGGTAAAGCAAAGTATCTTGTGAAATGAAGAATTACGGAACGGATCAATACATTTATATTTTTATTTGCAATTTTCAAACCACATGAATATAACCATCAGAAAAGCAAACGAAGCAGATTTTCCTGAGATATTGTCGCTTATTAATGAACTGGCGACATTTGAAAAAGCTCCGGAAAAAGTGACAAATACAGTCGAACTGATGAAAGCGGAAAACAAGTTTTTTGATTGTTTTGTTGCAGAAACCGAAAACAAAGAAATCGTTGGAATGGCGCTCTATTTTTTTGCATATTACACCTGGGTAGGCAAGTCTCTTTATTTAGATGATTTATATGTAAAGGAGTCTTACAGAAAACTTAAGGTAGGATCAGCGTTACTAAACCAGGTATTTGAAATTGCACGGTCAGAGAATTGCAAGAGAGTAAGATGGCAGGTCCTGAACTGGAATAAAAATGCAATTCAAATGTATAACAGAATCGGGGCTGAAATCGACGATGAATGGTTGAATTGCAGTTTTGAATCAGACGGAATCAAAAATTTCGAACTATAAGTAATTGTCAACGTCTTTCTTTGCTACTTGTCTGCAAAAATTAAGTAAACTATATTTGTCGATTGAAATAATCCTACACTAATGATCACAACAAAAGGACAAATCATTGAAATAAATGACAAAACAGAATGGTTACTTTTTCACAGGCTTACAAAGAAGATTAACCCCGTAGATTTCTTAACTCTTACTGACAGTATTATTCAATTCCCAAATTTTCTGTTTACTGTTTCCTTTCTGATCCTGATTTTCCTGAATGTTGATTTGCGGATTAAATTTATAGTTCCGGGCAGTCTTTATTTTTGCGGACAAATCCTTATCAATCTGCGCCTTGGTGCGGTAATTATAAAACTACTGAATATGCCACTCCTCGTTTTTCAGAAATTCGGTTTCATAATAATGCCCCTGACAATAATGGCAGCCTTTCTTTTTCTGGGTTGGTGGACGCTTATGGTTATACCATCATACCTGCTTGCGGCTGGTTTCTCAATCATGATTCTTACAGCTAATGAGAAGAGATATTATCGTAAGCACTGGAATAAAACGATTGGGAATTATCAGATCTTTAAAAACAATGCATTTCTTCTTTCATATCAATATTACGCAACCGAACATAATTTGCCGGTAAATACATCTCCCACTGAGGAAGAAATTAAAAACGAAGATTGGCTTAAGCCTTATAATTTCATGCGTTTACACTGGAAGGAGATTGAGAGTCATTTTAACCGTAAAGCAAAATTATACTGGAGGCTATACCTGAACCTGGATAATAAGGCATAACGGGGTAAAGGCGCATGGTTTTCTCCGGACTGTCCGGAGTTTTAACAGTAGTTTAAGAATTGATTAACAATTATTTGGGAGTGATACTATTTTGTCTTGCTTAAATTCGTTGCAAGAAACAAGTAATCACTTAAACAAATCGCCATGAAAACAAAGGCTTTGCTCCTGTCCTTCTCACTTCTCCTTTCCTCACTGATATTGTTTTCACAGGTAGAAACCTCCGATTCAACCTATAAAAGAAATGTTGCAGGGATACAATTTAGTCCGCTCAGTGATGGATATCATACTCATGTGGCAAACCTGGTTAGTTTAAGGTATGGCTATAAACTTACCAGCCATTTTACGATAGGAAGTGAAATTTCAGATTGCCTTCATAATAAAAACCTTTCAGGAAATGTATTCGATCCGCATCTTCCCTATTCAAATCCTGATCATTACTATGAATTGTCAGTTAATCTGTTTATGCGTTACACAATGCGTCCCGATAAAAGGATACAAGGATTTCTTGAGTTTTCTCCATACGGAAAATTGGGTTTTATGAAACCATTTCACTACAGAGGTCTTGATACATTCTCATATATTGCTCCGGGGGTTTCTTTAGTCACTAAAAACAAAAAATTCAGTGTTGATCTTTATTATAAATATGGTGATGAGACATTTCTGAATGAAAAATATGGACAATTTTCATATAAGCTGAACTGGCATTTTTAACAGATCGCTTGTAAAGCATAATTTTTTAGTAAATTTGATTATGAATGATAAAACGAAGAATTTTATTATTTATATCTCAGGATTGATGGGTTTGTATCTATTTATATCTAATTCTTCCACGAAATATTATTTCAAAATCCGGAAGAACTATTTTTTTCATTTTTCTAGGACTACTTACGATAGGGCTAATCTATAAAGTGATACGTTTAATCATTAAAACTTTAGAAATAATTTCAATAATCCCGGACTTTAGTCCGGTTTCATAATAACATAATCTCTCTAAGCATGATGAAAAAAGCAATTCTCTTCGGATCATCCGGTTTTGTGGGTTCATTTCTTCTGGATGAATTGTTAAAAAATTCTGATTATGAACAAGTAACAATTATTATACGTAAAGATCTGAATATCAATCACCCTAAATTAAAGACAATAATTGGTGATTACAATTCGATATCCCGGTTGAAAGAAAATATTGTAGCGGATGATATTTTCATTGCTCTCGGAACAACTAAAAAACACACACCCGACCAGGTTCAGTATTACCAGGTTGATCACGACTATCCAGTTCTGGCTGCAAAGATAGCCAGAGAAAATGGAGCAAAATCTGTATTCCTGTTAACAGCCGTTGGGGCCAATATCAATTCCGGTATCTTCTACGTAAAAACGAAGGGTGAAACAGAGAGAGATATATTAGCCCTCGATTTTGAACATACACACATTTTTCGGCCATCGATGCTTATGGGAGAGCGCAAAGAAAAACGTCCCATGGAAAAAACAATTATCAGAATATGGTCGGTGATCAATCCTGTTCTTATCGGAAAAATGAACAGAAATAAAGGAATAAAAGGACAGGATGTTGCCATGGCAATGAACAATGCAGCGAAAAATCAAACTGAAAAGGTAAAAATCTATCACTGGCAGGAAATGATGAATCTTCTCTGATTTTGGATTTCGGATTGGTGATTTCGGATTTTGTCGATCCGCAAATCCACAATCCACAATCTTAATATTTGTTATAGCATTCGTTTTGAATTATATTTGATCAGTAAAAACTTTTTTTTGATGAAAAATAAACTGATCCTTTTCTATTCTTTAATATTCCTGATTCCGGTATTGTCCGCTCAGAGCTCACAGCAATTATCCCAATGGTTTTCGGTCAAAGAAATCAAACCAAAAGTATGGGTAATTGATGATCACAAAGCAGTTAACATATATCTCATAGAGGGTCGAGATAGTTCGCTGCTTGTCGACACCGGTACCGGAGCCGCGGATCTGGCATCTCTGATTAAGAAACTGACCGCGAAACCATTGATAGTGGTAAATACTCACGGTCATTCCGATCATGCCGGAGGCGATTACCAGTTCGGTAAAATTTACGTTCATCCTTCTGATTCAGCTGCAGCCAGAATGAGTGCTACGGCAGTTTCAAGAGCTAGTGCGGCGAAAAATATGCTGAGAGGCGCTGTTCCATCACCAGATGAACTCTTCAAAAGTAAAGAGATTCACTCAAAATTAGTGGGGGTGAAAGATGGCCGCATATTTCAATTAGGGGACCGTCAAATTCAGGTTATTGAAACACCGGGTCACACTCCCGGCAGCATTTGCCTTCTGGATAAGTCGAATAAACTTCTTTTCACTGGTGATAACAACAATACTGCTGTATGGTTGTTTTTGCCTGAAAGCAGACCTCTGTCAGTTTATCTTCAGTCGCTGAAAAAGTTGTCCGGAATGATTTCAGAATTTGATACATTACTTCCGGGACATGGGATACCGAAGACCAGCGATTTTATAATGGATCAGATTGAATGTGTAAAGACGATACTAAATCACACATGCAAATCCGAACCCTATGATACATTTGCAGGTAAAGCACAATTATGTCAGTATGGAAGAGCTTCGGTAGCGTATAATCCCGATAATCTCTGATATTTCTCGCAAAGACGCAAAGTAAAAAACGATAAACGATAAACATCCCATGAAAAAATTCACCCTCTCGTCCAATCTTTTTTTTATTTCAATATTCCTGTTTCTTGGCACTATTTCAATAAATGCCCAGACAATTTCTTCAGTTGAGATTGATAGTCTGGTACAGAGAACCATGAGAACATTTGACGTTCCTGGAATTGCAGTTGCCATTGTAAAAGATGATAAGGTTATTCATTCCAAAGGGTATGGTGTCCGTTCACTCAATACAAAGCAGAAAGTTGATTCAAATACACTTTTTGGAATTGCCTCAAACAGCAAGGCTTTCACAACTGCGGCTCTTGGAATATTGATCGATGAGAAGAAATTGTCATGGGACGATAAGGTCACTGATTACATCCCGGAATTCAAGCTTTACAGTCCTTACGTAACCGAAGAATTTACAATACGCGATCTTCTGACTCACAGAAGCGGTTTAGGACTCGGTGCCGGTGACCTGATGATATGGCCTGGTTCAAATGACTTTACATTAAAAGATATTATCCATAATCTCAGATACTTAAAACCTGTTTCTTCATTCAGAACCAAATATGACTATGATAACCTTATGTATATTGTCGCCGGCGAAATCGTTGCAAGAGTTTCGGGAATGAGCTGGGAAGAATTTATAGAAACACGAATAATGCGACCACTGGAGATGACAGGCAGTGCAGCCGCATACAGCCGGTTAAAAAATAAATCAAATGTTATTGATCCTCATGTTCCAATTAATGGTAAAGTCCAGGTTATAGAGAGGGAATTCAGCGAAGTGGGTGATGCCGCGGGTGGCATTTACAGCAACCTCACCGATATGTGTAAATGGATCATCATGCAAATGAATAACGGAAGATACGGTGAGGGACTTAAAAATAAATTATTCAGTGAAGAAGTTCACGAGGCAATGTGGTCACCACAGACAATAATCCAGGTTGGCGGCCCCTCTCCATACAATACTCATTTTGCAAGCTATGGGCTTGGCTGGTTCTTAAGCGATGTGAAAGGATACAAACAAGTCACCCATACGGGAGGGCTTTCAGGAATAGTAACACAGGTAACGCTAATTCCCGAATTGAAGCTTGGTATTATTGTACTAACGAACCAACAATCAGGTGCAGCTTTTACAGCAATTACAAATACTATTAAGGATAGTTATTTCGAAATCAAAGGTATCGACCGGATTAAACAGTATAAAGAAGCTACTGTCAGAAACGAAGCACGGGCAAAAATAATAACCGATGGTATCTGGAGAAATATTGATTTACAGCAAAAAAGCACTAAAAATACAATTGCGGATAGCGTATATACCGGGAATTTTTCAGATAAATGGTTAGGTGAAATAAAAGTCTCTGTTAAAAACGGAAAATTATGGTTTGATTCAAAAAGATCTCCAAAACTGACCGGGGAACTGATATTCTATAAGGGAAATACATTTGTTATAAAGTGGGACGACAGAAGTATGGATGCTGATGCTTTCGCTATTTTTTGCCTTAATGAAACAGGTAAAGCATCAGGAATAAAAATGAGGCCCATATCTCCTATGACAGACTTCAGTTATGATTTTCAGGATCTGGAATTCAGTAAAGAATGAAGCTGTAAAGCTTAAGGTGTAAGGCAGTTAAGAAAAGAGCAAACGATAAACAATAAACGATAAACAATCTTTAAAATGAGAACCATCTTTTTTTTCCTTTTTATTATGACACAAAATTCAGCTTTCTCCCAGGATTCCGATTCAATTTCAAAAGTGATTATCGGAATGGAAAAATCGGCACTCGAAAAATGGAATAAAGGGGATCCTTCAGGATTTCTTGAAATATCCGCAAAAGATGTAGTCTATTTTGATCCTTTCACAGAACAAAGATTAGACGGACTGGCTAACCTTACAAAGCTGTACAATAGCCTCCGCGGCCAGATTAAAGTGGACAAATTTGATATGATCAATCCTAATGTTCAGTCAGTCAAGAACATGGCTGTTTTAACCTATAACCTGGTTTCTGTATCAGGCGACAGCATTCATAAATGGAACTGCACTGAAGTGTACAGAATTGACCATAAACAATGGAAAATCATTCAAACACATTGGTCGCTTACAAAACCGGAAATTAAAAATTAATTTGTGTTTTATAGTTGCCGGGAATGACGCAGCTTCCATTCCATTTTAATAATAATTGTATTAATTCATAGGGTAAAAGCCTTTAAGACGATCATTTATTACAGTAAACCTGTTTAACCTCACAATGATTAAAATGAAAAAGAAATCAATTTCCTTCGCAGTTACCTGCCTGATTATGTTGTCTGTTATTTCGATAAAAGTAACCGCCCAATCCTCTGTTAACAGAGATACCCTGCTGTTGGCAGCGCGAGAAATAATAAGCGATACTCATTATTGTGCGCTGACTACCATCGATTCAGTCGGACAACCTCAGACGCGAACAATGAATCCTTTCCCTGCAAATGATCAGCTTGTTACATGGTTTGCCACTTCAAGAACAAGCCGGAAAGCAAGAGAGATAAAAGCCAACCCAAAGGTCTGTGTCTATTATGCTGATCATGTTAATGCTAAAGGCTATGTTAGCATTACAGGAACTGCTGAAGTGATAGATGACAAAGAATTGCTGGTGAAGATGAAACGTGATTATTGGAGCGGCATTCCCGACTGGCAGAATAAGTTCGTACTGATAAAGATTGTGCCAAAAACACTCGATGTAATTAATTATAAACATAATCTGAATAACGATCCCAATACGTTCAGAGCACCATCGATTGTATTTTAAATGGTACGTGGTACGAGGTGCGGGGTGCGAGGTATTGGTTTTGCCTTTAGGCTTTATGCCTTTAAGTCTACGAGTGAGATGTAATGGTTTTGCCTTTACGCCTTTACGCCTTTACGCCTTTACGCCTTTTTCTTATGATAGTAAATCAAAGAGATATTGCCCATCTCATTAAAGTTGATAAAACATTTGCTTTCATAAAAGAAAAATATGGTAATCCGCCAAACTGGAAAAGACCACAGGGTTTCATTTCACTTTCGAGAATAATTTTGGAACAACAGTTAAGCTTGGCCTCAGCCGGTGCACACTTTCTAAAACTCTCAAATTACATTGGTGAGTTCACTCCTTCAAACATACTCAGATTGACTGATGCGGAAATGAGAGCCTGTCAGATTAGCCGGCAGAAAACAATTTATCTCCGTTCACTCTCAACAGCGATACTTAATAATGATATTAACCTTGAAAATCTTGCAAATCTGGATGAAGCTGAAGTTAGAAAACAGCTCACCGGAATTAAGGGGATCGGCAACTGGACTGCAGATATCTACCTGATGTTCTGTCTTCAGGCAAAAGATGTATTCCCTGCAGGTGATATAGCAGTTGTCAATGCTATAAAGGAGTTATACGAGGTGAAAACGAAAGAAGAAATCTGGGCACTTTCTGAGAAATGGAAACCATATCGGTCGCTTGCAGCTTATTTTTTCTGGCATTGTTACCTGAGCAAAAGACAGAGAGTCTAAAATTCAAATAAAACTCAGTAAAAAATGAATTTAAATAAATATTCAGCGGCTCTGTTTGTGAAGGATATCGGAATATCTAAAAAATTCTATATTGAAATTCTTGGACTGAAGGTTGATCTGGATTTTGGCAAAAATGTAATCTTCAAAAATGGATTTGCCATTTGGGAAGTTCAAAACAATCATATCATTCCTGAGACTCTTGGTGCCGATAATATTACTGATACGAAAACAAACAGGTTTGAACTCTATTTTGAAACAGAAGATATTACAGAAATTCTAAAATCTTTAAAAGGCAATAAAGTTACTTTTTTACATGAGATCCACGAAGAACCTTGGGGGCAGCGGACAATTAGATTTTTTGATCCTGACAATCATCTTATAGAGATTGGAGAATCGATACGGCAGTTTGTCAGGAGATTCTATGATAAAGGTTTATCTTTAGAAGAAGTCTCTAAAAAAACATCTGTTCCAATTGAAGAAATAGAGCGACTTCTAAAAAAATAATAGTCAAAATTGAACATTCCGGGTGTTTTATTTCCTAAATTTACTTATCAAATCTGTGATCTACCGTTGAAATACATCCATTTACCGATAAAGTATTTCTAAACAATTATAGGATATTATTTTTGTATATCGTTGTCGAAACCTTTTAAAACTAACCTGATGAAAAAAATCTTGTTATCATTAGTTGTAGCTATGTTCTGTATTTCGGCCATGGGTCAAAACAGCGCAGTCCTCAAACTAAATCCGGAAAAAAATAAAGTATACCGTTTCAATTCTGTATCGGAAAGCACAATTACCCAAACTGTAGCCGGTAATTCCAACAGCTCGGATACCAAAACCAATAATACTATTTCCATAAAGATGGTTGATGCCACGCCCGATTTTATGATTGCGGAAGTCCGTTTTGATTCATTGATCACAGTATCAAATGCTATGGGTAAGGTGACAAATCTGAACTCTTCAAAGGAAGGCGATATGAAATCTTCGGATGTAACGGAGGTGATGGCATGCATTAATAACCGGCTCAGTAAAAATGCTCTTTATGCTAAGATCGATTTTTCCGGTAAAGTGCTCCAGATAATTAATGCCAGGATGTTATCTGATGTGATCTTAAAAGATACCAGCTCCATTACTCTTAAGAACCCTGTTGGATCAATGATAAAAAACCAGATGCAGAATATGGTTACCGAAAAGGCATTAATAGCCATGGTCGAAGGCTACATATATTATTTGCCGGCAAAAGAGGTTTCAACAGGAAATAACTGGGATGTTACTGAAAATACTTCGTTCGGAGGAATGACTCTGGAAGTAATAACTAGTTATCACCTTGATGGCATAATCGGAAATAAAGCAAACATTACAGCCGAATCAAATATCAAGGCGCCCGACAATGTGCAACCTATTGTGAACGGTCCTGCCAAAGTAACTTACGATGACCTGAAAGGCATAAGTAAATCAACTATGGCTATTGATATACAAACCGGATTTTTAGTGGAAGCAAAGTCAAAATCTCATATTGCAGGAAATCTGGGAATAAATTATCCCGGAGGTAGCATGCAAATGCCGATGGATATCAGTATTGATTCGAAGGTTACTGCAATAAATTAATATCACTAAATACTTACATGAAAAAACTTTTATTCTGTCTGCTGCTGCTAATATCTGCTGCTGCTCAGGCTCAAAACATCAAAGGGAAAGTATATCTGGAAAAAGATAAATCACCTGCTCAATTTGCAACAGTAGGTCTTCTTCAGTTGCCTGATTCAGGTATGGTTACTGGTGTTATCACCCTGACTGATGGTGGTTATTTATTCGAAAAAGTAAAACCGGGGAATTATTTTTTGAAGGTGAGTTTTGTCGGATACAGGACAAATGGGAAATCTGTTACCATAGTTTCCGGAAAAGAGGAATTTGTGGTTGATACTATCTTCCTGGCTGAAACCACGGCAACCCTGCAAGAGGTAACGGTAGTTGCTGAAAAGATGAAGGGAAAAGAAATGGTTGACCGGACTGTGTATGCTGTTCCGGAAGTAATTGCAAAGAGTTCATATAACGGATATGACATACTCAAGAAAATACCACAGGTAAATGTTGATTATCAAAACAAGATCACACTTAACGGAAGTTCTAATTTCATCATCCAGGTTGACGGAAGACAACGCGATGCGGATTTTCTTAATAAACTTAATCCTTCAGACATCGAAAGTATTGAAATTATCAGCAATCCATCAGGTAAATATGAGGGCAATATTGACGGGGTAATAAATATTATTCTTAAGAAAGAAGCAAGGTATGGGATGAATGGTTATGTAGGTTTTAGTGCGAAACCCTTAAATAAGCCAACTATCCAAACCTTTGCAGGTCTGGATTATGCTATGGGTAAAATAACTTTTTATGTGACCGGTTTTGTCGGTAGTCAGCAACTGAATATGAATCCGGCAAGTGTGAATAACTTCACTCAGATAGATTCCACAACAAGTATGTCTGGTCAAGGCCGTATAAAATATTCGTTCTCATCAATAAACAGCGGGTTTGATTATTATATGAACGATAAAAACAATATGAGCTTTAATATAAGTTACAAACCCGTAAATAATACCGTGAATCTGATCAGTGAGACATTCCTGTACAAAAACGATGTGCCACTGAACACAGTTTCTTCTCCAACTGATAATGTTTCAAAAAGCAATGAAACAACAGTTTCCCTGTTTTACAAAAAGAGTTTTAAAAAGCCGGTCCAGGAATTTACTGCAGAATCAAGTTATTACTTGTTTAAGTCAAACAGCGAATCAGATTTTTCCAATTCGAGGTACCTGTACAATAGTGATATACTTCTTAGTTCATATTCACGTATTGAAGAAAACATCAATGACAGGAATTATTTTTCAACAAAATTGAATTATGTACAACCAATAGGACTGGCTGCAAAAATTGAAGCTGGCTATCAATTTTATATCCAGAAACTGAGCTATGATTTTAATATCGATAATTCGGAAACATCGAATATGTTTAAATATGGGGAGTTGCGTAATTCAGTTTACAGTGGCATAACCTATAACATTAAAAAAATAGGAATGCAAGCTATATTAAGGGTTGAGGACAGTCATATTAATGCTGATTCAGTAACTCAACGTAATTATGCATGTTTCCTTCCTTCAGTCAATCTCCAATACAAATTTTCTGCATCCCACAACCTTAAATTTACTTACAACCGCAGAATCAACCGACCAGATATTTATGTTATGAATCCATATTATAAAGTCGATCAGAATTATAATGTCAGCCAGGGTAATCCTGATCTTAAACCTGATTTCCGTGACAGGCTCCAGCTCACTTATACTTGGAACTTTGGCAGTAACTATTTTTCACCTTATGTTTATCAGGAGTATTTTACAAATAAGGTGGGAAATCAGTACCAGGTGATTGTTTCTACGGTAACTCACTCTTTTACAACATTTACCAAGCCTTATAACCTGATCAGTGGTTATGAAACTGGTGGAGGTATAAATGCCATGCTGTGGTACGTTAATATCAATGCACGCATTTATAAGGGCCATTACAATCAATATACCGGACAAACATTTGTAATTCCTTCAATAGACTATTTTTCGTATAGCATAAATTCCTACGCATACGGAAGTCTTACCAAAAATAAAAAAACAAATGTTGTAGCATTTCTGAATTTCAACGGAGTTTCTGTGAACGCTCAGAGCAAAACTTATACAATTCCTATGTATGGTTTTGGTTTTACTCAACAAATAAAGGATCATAATTTCGGAATATTTTATATTTGGCCATTCCGGGGTTATATAAAATATTCCAGAACTGAGACTAAAACAGAGTTCTATACTTCTACCACTACTGCGACGCTGGATTTCAGGAATTTTATTATGTTCAATTATACCTATAGATTTAACAAAGGAAAGAGCGTGAAGAAAATCGGTCATAATGTTGAAGTTGAAAGCGATAGTAAAAACCAGACAATAGGAAGATAGTTTAACTAATTTCTGGAATAAAATGTCCGGCCCTTATCCAGAGCCGGACATTTTCATTAAATCAAAATTTACACAAAGATTAGTCATTTTCGCCAGGGATTATTCATTTTGTAGTTACGGATTTTTTAGCACCGTAGATTAGAATATTTAAATGATTCCTGTACCTTTAAATTTTTAATTGATAAAATACTTAGATACAATTTTGCCTCAGAATGAATGGAGTTATTATCAAACAGAATTCCACAGATGAATAGCTTGATTCATAAATGGGTTACTATCAAATACCCCCAAAATTATATTATTAAAAACCCTCTTCAGGGCGCATTAATAATCTCTCTCTTTTGCTTTGGGTTCATCAATATGTACAAACCTCTTGATTTCCATGCATCACGGGTTTTTAGTTATGAGGTTACAATGGCATTCTACAGCGTTATCTGCGGAGTTACTATTTTCTTTTTTGTTAAAATTTTAAAATCATTAAGATTTTTTTCAAATCCCCAGGACTGGCTGGTTATCAAAGAGATATTATCTATCCTGCTTATTCTGGCCGGACTTGGTATTATAATTTTTTTAGTCGGACAGCTTATTGAACCGGTAGGACATAAACCCAAAATTGTATCTTTTTTGAATTCCTGTAAATATGGTTTTTTGTTGGGAATAATGCCATTCGCCTTCTTCTCTGCTGTGAATTATCGCAATTTGTTTCCTCAATATGATGATGAATATGTCCCAATTCAGGGAAAGGAAAGTCAATCTTCAGAAAATTTAATCAAAATCAGTTCACAGCTGAAAAAGGAAGAATTAAAATTTTACCCCAGCGAGTTCCTGTATGCTGAATCAGACGGCAACTATGTGATTTTCTATTTAGTCAGGAATGAGACTTTAAAGAAAGAGGTCATCAGGAATTCGATAAATAACGTTGAAAAGCAATTATCAGAGATCCCATATTTCTTAAGAATTCACAGGGCCTTTATTGTGAATCTGAAAAAAGTCAGAAGCAAACATGGCAATACTTTGGGTTATCAGATAAAAGTGTCGGGAATTGATTCTAAAATTCCTGTATCACGTAGTAATACTAACAATTTTAATAAGCTGCTGGAGGTATATTATAATTAGAATTATACCGTCCGTCCCAAATTATTACAGCTCGTAACAGTTTTCATTCGCTCATTAGTTGCAGGTAACAAATCTTTGTCATCTATCCCCGTTTCTTGGATCGAAAGGTCTTATTGCGTCAATTTGCATCAACAAACGATATGCAGATCTAACTTAATAAGACAAAATCATGAACCCAATTTTCGGAAAAAGAGAAAACAAAAAATGTATCCTTTTAATTTTTTGCTTTGCAGCCAGTCTGAGTTGTTTATTTGGACAAGCGCAGCAAAGGTTTTATATAAAGGGCCAATTAAAAGACAAGCAAAACATGCAGGCAATGGCATTTGCGACTGTTGCTTTGCGCAAAGCATCTTCAGATTCTACGTTGATTACCGGCGTTTCAAGCAATCTCGATGGTGAATTTAGTCTCGAATCCATTCCGGCAGGAAGCTATTGCCTTGTCGTAAGCGCTATTGGATATAACCGTGTAAAAATGAACATAGAATTGAAAGACAACTATACCTGCTCTCCAATTCTGATGTCGGAGAAAGCTGTCACACTTGGTGAGGTAGTTGTCGTGAGTGACAGGATTAAGGCAAAGGCTGAGGCTGACCGGACCACCTATTTTGTCAATCAGAAAATGTTTGATGCGTCAGAAACCGGGGCAGATATTCTGACATATATCCCCGGAGTACAAATGGATCTGATGAAAACCATTTCTCTTAATGGCAGCAAGAATGTTGTGATTCAGGTAGACGGAAAAGAACGCGACAGAAATTTTTTGAGCCAGCTTAGCCCCGATCAGATTGATAAAGTTGAAGTAATCAGCTCACCTGATTCCAGGTATGAAGCAGGCGTGACAGGAGTAATCAACGTAATTCTTAAAAAAAGTAAAATTCCGGGGATCAGCGGACATATACATGCGGAAATCCCTACTTCAAAATCGGTTGTATATATAAGTCCTGATTACAGCCTTAATTACAATGTTAACAAGATTAATTTATATACATCCTATGATGGGAACCTGAGCTATTTTGATATAGTAGAAAACATCAGTCGCAATCTGAATAATGATCAGGAAACTATCAAGTTGACAACGAACCAGATAATAAGGCAAAAATACTGGTCACACAGATTTCACTATGGGTTTGATTACACATTTAATGAAAAGAACAGGCTCAGCTTTTATGGATTTTATAACCCCTATTCCAGCGAGCACAATGGTGATGTTGAGCTGACGGTAACAGATGATAAATCAGGTGATAAATACTGGTCCGCCCTTAAGAAAGATAATGATATAAACCGATCGTCATTTTATTCAATTAATTACAAACATATTTTTGATAAACCCGGCAGAGAAATTGCTTTTGATCTGAGTTATTCCAATTTTAATGCGGTGAACAGCACAACCTATACCTCAACGATTAGTATACCGGAAAACTTTTTGACAAACCAGGTTAATACAGTCAAGCCAAAACAAAATTCAATAAATTTTAAGATTGATTATTCCTCTCCTATTACCGACAAAATTAAATTTGATGCCGGCATCAAAACGAAAATCCAGTCATTGCAGGACATGCAATCGCCTGAATTTAAATACACTGAGAACATTTTCGCCCTCTACGGTCAAATGACATATGCTTATTCCAAATATACTATAAGTGCAGGCATCAGGACTGAGGAATCAACATCCGGATTGACAGATAGTTTTAATTATAATCTTACCTCATTTCTGCCAAATGCATCAGTAAGTTATAAGATCACGCCAAAACAAAACATTAAATTATATTTCAAACAGACCGTTTATCGTCCTAACATATATGAATTAAACCCCTACATTTCAATTGATGATCCCTATTCTATAGAGAGCGGAAATCCAAACCTCAGACCTGAACTTCAGCGGGATGTGTCACTCGACTACTCTAATAATATTGGCAATAACTATGTTTCAATACAACTTTTATACAAAAACAGAGCAAATGCGATCAATCATTATATGTTCGTTAATGACACAAATGTTTTTGAAACCAGAATTGGAAATCTCGGCAAAATTCAAGGGCTTGGAATTCAATTGTCCGGTGCATTGAAATTAAGTAATGCCATATCTTTAAACCCATATTTCAGAGTATTCAATATTGAAACAAAAACCAATATGCTGGCAATGCAATACGGCATTACAAACAGACAGAAGGTTGTATATGAGACCGGACTTTCGGCTATTGTAACCTTTAAGAACGATATCACGGCATCTATGCAATTTCAATACACCAGTCCCAATATACAAATTCAGGAAACTACTTTTTCTGATGCACTCTATTTCCTGGCAGTGGAAAAGACGTTTAACAAAAAATTCAAAATTGGCATAAAAAGTGCGCTTACATTCTCAAAATCATTTACATATCACGGAAATGAATTCAATGGAATTGACTTCAACAGCAGCTCTAAAGGAGATGTAAAGTTGTCAGCCTTCCCTGTCTGGCTTTCATTCAGATATGATTTTAACTCAGGTAAATCCTCATCTCAGAATAATACTGCCAAGGAAGATATTTATGATATGCCAAAGAAGGGTTTTTAGAATATAACCTTCAAAAAAAATAAGGATTTTGAATGTAAATAAATGCAGCTAATTTGAAAATTCCAAGTCTTTAGATTTTAGAATTACAAATAGCTTGAAGACTAAAATCAATATAAGAATACGAACCGTTCTGTTTACCAAAAGTATTATCCGGCGGAAGAATTACATTTTTGCATTGATTCTTGTTATTCTTATATTGATTTTATCACTTGCATTTTCATCAAAAAGTGCGATTCCTGAAAAAAAAGACATTGCGTTTATAAATGATGTTGTAAAAAAAGCAAAGACGGCAAATAAACTATTGATAATAGAATTCTGGACACCTGAGAGCGTTTCAAGCATCAGGTTAAAAGAGGAAATTTTCGAAAACGGAGAGAACAAAGAGTTCCTTGAAGACAATTTTTTACTTGTAATGTTATCTCCTTCTGATTCTGTTTATTTTGCATTAAAGAAGCATTTCAGTCTGAATAATGATAATGCATGTATTTTCATGGATATAAATGGAAATGAAATTGACCGAAGTGTAAATTATTGCGGGGGAAAAAATGCCTACCTGACTTTTTTAAAAGAGGTATCGGAAGGTAAAAATTTATATTGCCAGGTATTTATGGCTTACAAAAAAGATAGCTCTGATGTAAGGAATAACTATTTAATGGCAAAAAAACTTCTGTCCAGATACCAGTTAAAAGATGCTGTTGACCGGTTCAATAAAGTTTTATTACTCGATCCCTTTAATGAGAAAGGTTATAATGAAGAGTGCAAATTAAAAATTGCTGAGTCTGTTTTCATTCTCAAGGAAAATCCAACTTTATACCGGAATCCATACACTGCTTACAGATAATTTCCTAATATTTCATAATTTAGCAACGTGAGGCAAAAAGCATTTGACTTAAAACTTTGTATACTTCCTGGCATAGAAACTAAAATTATAATCTCAAAAACTCATTTTCTATGAAAACCCTAATTATCTCATTCTTTTTATTGGTTGTCTTTCTTTCATGTCCGGCTCAGAAGCCTGATACTCAGGCATCTTTACTTGATCAAATGACCGGGAACTGGTTATTGAAGGGTACAATCGGCGGGAAGGAAACGACTCATGAAATTGTAACAGAGTGGGTTCTTGGACATCAGTATATCCGGATAACTGAAATATCACATGAGAAAAATTCTTCCGGAAATCCTGTATATGAGGCTATTGTATTCATAAGCTTTGATAAAGTTAAAAATCTGTACAACTGCATGTGGCTTGACAATTCAGGTAACGGAGGATTGTCTGGACAGGCTATAGGTCATGCAGTACGGAACGGCAATAAAATTGAATTTCTTTTTAAAATAACCGATACCGATACTTTTCATACTGTATTTCTCTACGATAAGACCTCCGATACCTGGCAATGGCTGATGGATGATGAAGTGAATGGTAAATATCAGCAATTCGCTAGGGTTAAATTAAACAGGAAATAGAGTGGGCTATGCGCTTAGGAGGTGGAACATAGAGCATTAGCTTAAGGATTTATTCAATTCGTCATAGATTTAGTGAACATAATAAGTCAACGTTATGTTGTATTTTAAAAAATCTATGACTGAAACTAAAGGTTATGCTGCACAGGATGCAAAGACACCTCTTGAGCCATGGAACTTCCAGAGAAGAGAAGTCGGGGAACATGATGTCAAAATAGATATCTTATATTGTGGAGTTTGCCACTCCGATCTTCATCAGATTAGAAATGAATGGGGAGGATCAGTGTTCCCGATGGTCCCCGGACATGAAATAATTGGAAGGGTAAGCAAAGTTGGCAATCACGTGCATAAATTCAAAATTGGAGAACTTGTCGGGGTTGGCTGTCTGGTTGATTCCTGCAGAGTGTGTGATAATTGCAAACATGGTCTGCAGCAGTATTGTACCGGAGGTCCTTCCTTCACATATAATAGCTTCGAACAGGATCATACGACACCTACTTACGGCGGATATTCCAAACTGGTAGTTGTTAATGAAGATTTTGTGCTCCACGTATCGGAAAAACTGCCAATTACGGGTGTTGCACCATTATTATGCGCAGGTATTACTACTTACTCGCCATTACGGCATTGGAAAGATAGGGAAAGGTCATAAAGTAGGTATCCTGGGGCTTGGTGGTTTAGGGCATATGGCTGTCAAGTTTGCAGCTGCATTTGGCGCTGAAGTGACCATGCTCAGTACGTCCCGATCAAAGGAAGCTGATGCCAAAAAACTTGGCGCTCATAAATTTGTCCTGACAACAAATGATGAATACTTGAGCACCGTAAAAGGATACTTTCGATTTCATTATCGACACAGTTTCTGCTCCTCACGATTATAATCTTTATCTCTCCTTATTAAAGACCGACGGAGTGCAGATTTGTGTCGGAGTACCTCCTACCCCTGCTGAAATAAACGGATTTAGCCTTATCGGAGCAAGAAAAAGTCTGGCCGGATCATCAATCGGAGGTCTGCCTGAAACACAGGAAATGCTTGATTACTGTGCGAGAACATAATATTATTTCTGACGTGGAAGTTATACCAATTAAGGATATCAATAAAGCATATGACAGAATGCTGAAAGGAGATGTTCATTATCGTTTTGTGATTGATATGGCAACTCTTTAGAACTTAAAATAAAAACATATGAAAATATCAATTATAGGTTCAGGAAATATTGGCGGAAATCTTGCCCGGTTATTTATCAAAGCTGGTTATGATGTTGCCCTGGCAAATTCCCGTGGTCCTTCGTCGCTAAGAGATTTTGTGTATGAACTGGGAGGACAAACTGCATCCGACAGATGTTGATGGAGCTGTAACTTATGGTGATGTAGTGGTAGTTTCAATCCAATGGAGAGCATTGGACTCCTTGCCTGTCTTTAATGTCCCGGGGAAAATAATAGTGGATACAACAAATCCATATAAGGAAGACGGTACATATATATGATCTGGGTGATGAGATTTCAATCTTCATCGGTCATAAAACATTTTCCGGGTGGAAGCGTGGTGAAAGCATTTAATACGATCTGGTTTAAACATCTTGCTGAAACCGGTAACAAAACGCTGCCGGTTGAAGAAAGAAGAGTAATCCCTATAGCAGGTGACGATAAAAGCGCTAAAGGAAAAAATTGCTTTGTTAATAGAGGAAATTGGCTTTGGTCCGCTTGATACAGGTGTTCTTAAGGACGGGAGCAGGCTTCAGGGTGTTCAGGGAATCCTTTATAATCGGGAGTTATCCGTTAAGGCTGCCAGGATGATGATCAAAGATGAGAAAATAACCAAATAGCAGCAATTTGGATGTTCTGCTCAATATCGCTAAGACGCAATTACAAAGGACACAAAGGGTCACAAAGGAAATAAAAAAGATTGCCACTAAGATACAAAGGCACAAAGATTCACTAAGGTTTTAAACACCTGGTGTCACTTGGTGTCCTGGCATCATGGTGGCATTTTTTTCTCATCACCCACTCTCCCTTTCTTTCTTAAATCGCCTATCGCCTATAATACATAATACATCCATTAATTTCTTTACTTTGCAGGATGCTGACCGGGAAATATAAACTCCTTTACGAACACCTTATCTCAACTATCGATAAGACCAGGATTTTTCATGATCCTTTGCATACCCTCGCATATGGAACTGATGCAAGCTTTTACAGGCTGATTCCAAAAATGGTGATCAGGGCAAACGATGAAAAAGAAGTTTCAACGATATTAAAAGAAAGCTCTCAACTTAATATTCCGGTAACCTTTCGTGCTGCAGGCACCAGTCTTTCAGGACAGGCAATATCAGATTCAGTGCTGGTAATTGCAGGAAACAACTGGAGAAAATTCAAAATCACTGAAAATGGTTCTGAGATAAGCCTTCAGCCTGGACTTACCGGTGGTCGCGTTAACTTGCTTCTGGCTCCTTTTGGCAGGAAGATCGGTCCCGATCCGGCATCCATCAACGCTGCTATGATAGGAGGCATTGCAGCAAATAATGCCAGTGGTATGTGCTGCGGCACGGCTCAGAATTCTTACAAGACGGTTGCCGGTTTAAGAATTGTTTTTGCCGATGGCAGCATACTCGACACCAGGGATCCTGAAAGTAAAAGAGATTTCACAGAATCTCATTCCGGACTTTTAAAAGAGATTGAAAATCTGGCGCATTCTGCATCCGGGAATAATAACCTTTCGGAAAAGATCAGGAAGAAATATAAATTGAAGAATACCACCGGTTACAGCCTGAATGCGCTGATCGATTTCAAAGATCCTTTCGACATTATTGAGCACCTTATGATCGGATCGGAAGGTACTTTAGGCTTTATTTCCGAAATCAACTACAAAACTGTCGTTGAACAACCCTTCAGGGCAAGCTCTCTCATGATCTTTCCTGATATAGAAAATGCATGTAACGCAGTGATTCTCTTAAAGCCACTTCCTGTTTCGGCTGTTGAGCTGATCGACAGGGCCGGATTGAGATCTGTTGAAAATGAAAAAAGAATGCATACTTTTCTGAAATCACTTACCGAAAATGTTTGTGCGCTGCTTGTTGAGACAGTAGCTGAAAATAAGGTTGAATTAAATAGAAATATAGAAATAATTAAGGCAGGTATCAAAAGCATTCCAGTTGTAACAAATGTTACATTTACTGACATTCCTTCAGAATATGACCAGCTTTGGAAAATAAGAAAAGGACTTTTCCCTTCCGTAGGAGCAATGCGCAAGACAGGGACAACTGTCATCATTGAAGATGTTGCATTTCCAATTGAATCTCTGGCAAAAGCCACTCTTGATCTTCAGAAGATCCTGAAAAAATTCAGATATGATGAAGCTGTTATCTTCGGGCATGCCCTCGAAGGCAATCTTCATTTTGTTTTTACACAGGATTTTGGCTCACAGGAAGAAATTGACAGATATGCCGGACTTATGTCTGAAATCTCTGATCTGGTCATTCATAAATATGACGGATCACTCAAAGCTGAACATGGAACCGGACGCAATATGGCGCCATTTGTTGAATTGGAATGGGGAAAGGAAGCGTACACCCTGATGAAGAGGATAAAGGAAATATTTGATCCGTCTAATATCCTCAATCCCGGTGTGATACTTAATTCCGATTCAGAAATCCATCTTAAAAATCTGAAGCCTCTTCCTGCAGCTAATGAGATCATTGACAAATGCACTGAATGCGGCTTCTGCGAACCTTCATGTGTTTCAGCCGGGTTGACTCTTACTCCACGTCAGAGAATTGTCGTTTACAGGGAAATGGAATCTCTCAAAAGATCAGGGCATGAACCTCATATCTCAGCTTCACTGCAAGGTACTTATGAATATTCAGGAGATGAGACCTGTGCAACTGACGGACTTTGCGCGATTAGTTGTCCTGTGAAAATTGACACTGGCAAGCTTATTAAAAACCTTCGTTCAGAAAAAGTCAATACTCATGACCGTACAGCAGCATGGATAGCAAGTCATATGAGTTTTGTGACAGCTTCAGCAAGACGGGGTCTGTCGGTCGTCGGCTTTTTTCATTCCATTCTCGGCACTAAAACCATGATGGGCACGACCCGATTATTACGTAGAATTTCAGCAAACAAATTACCACTTTGGAATCCATATATGCCGGTGGGCGCCAGGTTAATAAAACCAAACAACCCAATGACACAAAACAGTGAAAGGAAAGTAGTTTATTTTCCTTCCTGTATTAACCGTTCAATGGGTGTTTCAAAAGATCACAAGAATGAAATGCAGCTTACGGAAAAAATGGTTGAACTGTTGCATAAAGGGAAATATGAGGTAATTTACCCTGATAAACTTAATGATCTGTGTTGCGGTATGGCATTCTTAAGCAAGGGATATAAAAAAGCAGGTGAAAAAAAGTCTGCTGAACTGGAAGCATCACTTCTTAAAGCAAGTGAGAATGGCAAATATCCTGTTCTTTGCGACATGAGTCCATGCCTCTATACGATGAAAGAAAATTTCAGATCGGGCCTGAAACTTTTTGAACCGGTAGAATTTATAATGGAATGGCTCCTGCCCTACCTGACAATAATACCTGTTGATGAAACCATAACAGTATTTCCGGTATGCAGCATGAAAAAAATGGAACTGGATGGAAAACTTGCCGATCTGGCAAGGATCTGCTCAAATGAAGTGATAGTAGCTGAAGCAAATTGTTGCGGATTTGCAGGTGACAGAGGATTTACTTTTCCCGAATTGAACAGGCATGGATTAAAAGATTTGAAGGGTCAATTGCCTGTGAATGTGAAGGAAGGATACTCTACAAGCAGAACATGTGAGATTGGATTGAGTATGCATAGCGGGGTTTCTTATAAATCAATTGTTTATTTGGTAGATAAGGTTAGTCAACCAAAAGTAAGAACTGACACAGAGGGCACAGAGTAGCACAGAGAACACTGAGAAAACAGCAACCAGCAACAAGCAACCAGCACCAAGCAACCAGCAACATATTAATTTCCAGACAATATATAATTTAATTATGATGAATCAGATAAAAAAATTCAAATGGGTATTTATCTCTCTTGTCTTATTCTGCAGCAGTGCATTTCTTCTTTCATACGTTACTGATAAGATCGATAATAAAAGCAGGTTCAGCCTCACTCTGGTTCCACCTTCTCCGGTTACAAACAAAGTAAAACTTGATATAAGGGGAGCAATATGGAATAATTCAGCTGAAAAGGTCAATTATAAGATTTCTCTTTATGTTGATAAAGTCAGAAAGGACTTATGCGTTTACAGTAAGGACATTACGATACAACCGGAAAAAAACGGCGGTTTGCAGTTTATGCTCAATACTGAAAAATATGCCGGCGACAGGAAAATAATTATGCGAGCGGAATCAGCTCTGGGTCTCCAGATCATTAACAGAAGACGTTAAAATAATCGATTCCAGGATCAGGTCTACTGAAAGAATTGACGGGAGCTGGTTCGAATTCTACCACTGGAGCGAAGATGAGGGCAGGTTCTGGAATAAGGACATCATAAAACTGACTAATAATCAATGGGGAGAGCTGATTAAAGGAATGCATGGTATCGATATGAATATCGTTGTTATTCAGGAGCTTTTCAGGAATCAAAAATATGTGGGACAACACACAATGGAGTCAACAGGTTATACAGGTATCCCGTATTATAAGTCGGAAGTTTTTCCACCTAAACCGGGACAATCGTTGCTCGACAATGTCCAAAATGGCAAATCTTCAGAAAACTTTCCCCGGTGGAAAAATATAGCTGCTGATTCTGCACTTGAATCTGTGCTTACTGAAGCTGATAAAGACGGGATGAAGGTATTCCTTGGAGTGGGAATGTATGCATGGTTCGATTTTACTAATGGATCACTCGAGTGGTCAAAGAAAATTGCGAAGGAGTTATGGGAAAAGTATGGTTCTCACAAATCATTTTATGGCTGGTATATTTCTGGTGAAATTGCAGGAAACCTGGGAGATAATGATGACAGAAGAAAAGAGCTTGTTCACTTCTTTGAAGAATTTACTCCATATGTAAGAACACTGGCTCCAGATAAACCTGTGATGCTTGCGACAAATTGCCATGATATTAAAAATTCAAACGGATTTTATCCGGCATTGCTCAAGAATCTCGACATTCTTTGTCCTTTCGGTTTCCATAGAATGCCGGCAAATGATTATACTGGAAGTGAAGCTGCAAAAATACTGCAGGATTATTGTGACCAGGCAGGTTCTCACCTCTGGATGGATCTGGAGGTATTTTTATTTGGCAAAAATAATGCTCTCTATCCCCGGCCTGTTGACCAGGTAATAAAAGATTTATTGATGTTCGATAATTTCGAGAAGATCTGTTGCTATTCATACACCGGACTAATGAATGCGGGCTGGCAGACCGCCAGGCCAGGTGGAGAAAAAACCGTAAAGCTGTATGATGATTATATGAAATACCTGAAAAGCATCAGCTCTGAAAAATAAACCAGCAATCTGGCGGCGCGGATTTGTAATCCGTGCCTTTTAAGCGTGGATTGCAATTTCCACGCTAGCTTTTCCACTCCAGCTTATGATCCTTATCCGGAATCATTTTATTATGATCCAGCAGCCACCGTATCACTTTAATCACCTTAACTTCAGGATATTCTATAAGTTTTACAAGTTCTTCGGCATCAGGATTTTTTTCGCTCAGTAAGCTTTTTATTTCTTCGAGTATAATATCGAACTCGTATTTACTGAGATCCAGTTCATTCCTTTCACGGCAGACATCGCAGATCCCGCACCTGTCTGACTCCTCTCCAAAATAGTTTAGCAGATAAACCGACCTGCAGTGGTTATCAGAATCAGCATATTCGATCATCTTTTCAAGACGCACTTCATACTTTTCCTTTACGTGCAGATAATTGTCGGGAGAGATCATAAGCGCCTTCCTTACAAGTCTTTCTTCAGTGAATATTACAAGAGCTGTCTTTTTACCAGGGATATACCTGATGATATTAAAAGACGACAACTTAACAAGATACTGATAAATAGTATCCCGGCTGGCAGCCGATTTCCGCGAAAGAGCTTCTTCATTTATCGGCACAAATTCGCTGAACATCCCTGTATATGACCTGAGAATTAGCTTTATAAAACCATCAAATGATTCATTTGCCACTTGAAATTTATATAGATCATCGCGACTGACAATAAAGTGAACTCTCGAGGGATTATTTATTTCTTCCGTGAATTCCATATAACCCTCTCTCTGAAGGAACTGCAGACTATTATAAGTCTCGATCACAGGCAACCGGTATTTTGAAATAAAATCATACATATTGAAGTCAAAAACAATATCTTTCCCTGAACCCAGAGGAACCTGTAGATAGTTGCATAATGCCTCGTATGTATCTTTTATTTTATCAATAGACGGAAACTTCTTCCTGGTCGTATCAAGCAAACGTGTTTTATCAGCCGGTGAGTACAGAAGAACAGCGAAAGCCTGTTTCCCGTCGCGACCTGCCCTGCCACTTTCCTGAAAATAGCTTTCGATCGAATCAGGTATGTCCCAATGGATGACAAAACGAACCTCCGATTTATCAATACCCATTCCAAAAGCATTTGTCGCAACAATTACACGTGTCTCCCCTGAAGTCCACGAACTTTGTTTCTTATCGCGCAATTCATCTGATAATCCGGCATGGTAAAAATCAGCACTTATACCATTTGCCACAAGCAGCTCCGCTACTTCCTTGCATCGTTTTCTGCTTCTTACATAAACAATCCCGCTACCCGATGCTTTAAGTATAGTTTTCACCAGATAGGTACCTTTTTCCTCTACTTTTCGAACGAGATAGGAAATATTTTTTCTGTCGAAGCTTGTTTTGAGAACATTCTTCTCCCTGAATGCCAGCTTTTTCATTATATCATCAACAACCATTGGAGTTGCTGAAGCGGTTAGAGCCAGAAAAGGAACTTTGTCTGAAATGTGGTCCCTGAGTGCGGCAATCTTCAGATATGAAGGTCTGAAATCATATCCCCATTGTGATATGCAATGGGCCTCGTCAATTGCAACGAGAGAAAGGTTTAACCGCGAAACCTTAGCTTCGAAAAGCCTGGTTGAAATCCTTTCAGGTGAAATGTACAGGAATTTATAGTCCCCATAGATAGCATTCTCGAGTGCATTGTCAATTTCTTCCGCTGATAATCCCGAATGAATTGCTATTGATTTTATTTCCAGATTATTAAGCCTGTTTACCTGATCTTTCATCAGGGCGATCAGAGGTGTGATTACCAGACAGATACCCTCGTGTGCAAGCGCCGGAACCTGGAATGTTATTGATTTTCCGCCTCCTGTCGGCATAAGTGCAAGTGTATCCCTACCCCCGGCGACAGACATGATGATCTCTTCCTGCAAAGGTTTGAAGGATGGATATCCCCAGTATTTTATTAAAATCTGTCTGTATTGTTCGATATTCATTCCGGGCAGCACTATATGCAAATGTACTCATTCTCCTTTACCCTTCTCCCGGAGGCAATTGAAAAAGTTCATTTTAACCACAAAGCACACAAAGAAGGCACAAAGGGCACAAAGTTAAGACTTTATATGTCAACCCTTTGTGAACTTTGTGTTATACATTTGCGAACTTTGTGGTTGATGGATTTCGCTAATACAGCGTCTACAACATAATACATTTTACTACTTCTGTTTTTTTTCGTAATTTGCGCCATCAAAAAATTAAAATCTCATCTGATGTCATTTATAAAAGATAAGATACTTTATGAGGGTTTAACATTTGACGATGTTCTACTGGTTCCCTCATATTCTGAGGTACTTCCAAGGGAAGTCGAACTCAGCTCCATGTTCACGCGAAACATCCGCATCAATACGCCAGTTGTCTCAGCTGCCATGGACACAGTAACGGAAGATGAGCTTGCAATTGCAATTGCAAGGGAAGGTGGCATTGGAGTGATCCACAAAAACATGTCTGTAGAACAACAAGCTGCAATGGTCAAACGGGTTAAGAGAGCAGAAAACGTTATGATCTTCGATCCGATAACGATCAACCTCGACGCTACAGTTGCTGAGGCCATGAACCTTATGAGCGAATATAAAATCGGTGGAATCCCTGTTATCGATCAAAATGGTATTCTTAAAGGAATAGTGACTAACCGGGATCTGAGATTTGAAAATAACAGAGCCCGCAAGATTACCGAGGTGATGACAACAAGCCTTATCACCACAAATCATCAGACTAACCTTGAAGCGGCCGCAAGGATCCTTCAGAAGCATAAAATCGAAAAGCTTCCGATGATTGATGAAGCCGGCAAACTGATTGGTCTTATTACTTACAAGGATATTACAAAAACGAAAGACCGTCCTAACTCATGCAAGGATGATAAGGGACGTTTAAGGGTAGCAGGCGCTGTTGGTATAGCCTCCGATACTCTTCAGCGCGTTGAAGCACTTATTAATGCCAGCGTTGATGCTGTTGCAATAGATACTGCTCATGCTCATACAAAGAGTGTCATCAATATTCTCAAAGAAATAAAAAGAAACTATCCCTCCCTGGATGTAATCGCAGGAAACATAGGTACTGCAGAAGCAGCTAAAAAACTTGTAGACGAAGGAGCTGATGCAGTTAAAGTAGGAATCGGTCCCGGATCAATCTGTACAACCCGTATTATTGCAGGTGTTGGTATTCCACAACTTTCTGCCATTTATAATGTTGCAAAAGCCATTGAGGGATCAGGTATTCCTGTTATTGCCGATGGTGGTATACGGTATTCAGGAGATATTATCAAGGCAATAGCTGCCGGGGCGGATTCGATTATGGCCGGATCACTTTTTGCCGGCGTTGAAGAATCACCTGGCGATACAATAATTTATAATGGCCGCAAGTTCAAGGCATATCGTGGAATGGGGTCTATTGATGCCATGCAGCAGGGGTCAAAAGACAGATATTTCCAGGACATGGAAGATGACATAAGAAAACTTGTTCCCGAGGGAATTGAAGCAAGGGTACCTTACAAAGGATCGATCGCCGAGGTAATATTCCAGATGACCGGAGGTTTGAGAGCCGGAATGGGATACCTGGGAGCTAAAAATATTGAAACACTAAAGAAAAACGGCAAGTTTGTCAGAATTACACATTCCGGAATAATTGAAAGTCATCCGCATGATGTTTCAATAACCAGGGAAGCTCCTAATTACAGCAGAAAATCATTTGAATAAAAGGTATCACCAAAACCTGATGAAAGTCAGATCATTTTATTTTATCATTCTATTATGCCTCTTTCCTCCTGTCTGTCAGGCGCAGGAATTGAATTCCAGGATATTGATGACTGTCGGAGACAAAAAGATTGAGGCTGGAGAATTTATCAGGATGTATAAAAAAAGCGCTGACCCTCAAAGCAGTCTGGATATTGATAGTTATGTTCAGGAATTCATAAGTTTCAAGCTTAAGGTTGCCGATGCTGTCAGCGAAGGTGACGACACAACACAATCTTTCAGAAATGAACTCACCGGTTATAGAAATCAACTGGCAGAAAACTATCTTACAGATACGCAGACAAGGGATAAACTCCTTGAAAAAGCCTATAAACGATCACTTACTGAAATAAAAGTATGGCATATTCTGATTGCCATGCCTGAGAATCCTTCACCTGCTGACACCCTCAAAGCCTGGAAAAAAGCTATCGATGTGAGGGAAAGAATAGTAACCGGAGAACCATTTGAAAGTGTTGCCAGGGGAACATCCGACGATAAATCAGTAAAGATAAATGGAGGAAATCTGGGCTATATTTCAGCCTTTCAAATGATTATGCCCTTTGAAGATGCTGCATATTCTCTGAAACCAGGAACAATCTCAATGCCTGTAAGGACTCCATACGGTTATCATATTATTACGGTAACAGACCGGCGAGCCTCCAAAGGCCGTATAAAAGTCGCACACATAATGAAATCTGTTCCACCCGGCACAAGTGATGAAGATGCCAAACAAGCAGAAACAGATATAAATAACATTTATAAAATGCTTAATCAGGGCGCTTCATTTTCTGAACTTGCAAAAAAATACTCTGACCATAAAGAATCAGCTTTAAGAGGCGGTGAACTCGATTGGTTCGGAACAGGAGAAATTGTGAGTGATTTTGCAGAACCGGCGTTTGCACTTACTGATACCGGCAAGTATACCAAACCAGTCCGCACTCCGTACGGATGGCATATTATTAAGCTTCTGGGAAGAAAACCTCCCGGTACATTCGAAGAATCCAAACCATTTCTTGAGAGTAAGATCAGCCAGTCGTATCTAGAATCGGTGAACAGAAAGTCTTTTGTTGAAAAACTTAAAAAAGAATACAGCTTCAATATAAATCAGGAAACATTCAACTGGTTTATCATTAATACTGATACCCTGATCATACAGGGATTAAAGAAATTCGACACTGCCACAATTCCGGAAGGTAATTTATATTCATTTGCTGATATAAATGTTACTGCAAATGATTTTGCAGATTTTGTTGAAAACAAAGGTTTCATGGTTGTAACAAAAGATTCTTCTGTATTTATTCACAAACTTTTTGATATAAAAGTCACTGACGATCTGATAAATTATGAGAATTCGCGTCTGGAAAAAAAATATCCTGAATTCAGGTATCTTGTGAACGAATTTCATGATGGAATACTTCTGTTCGCAATTTCCGGTAAAAAAGTATGGAACAAGGCGTCCAATGATTCATCGGGATTAAAAGCTTATTACGAAGAAAATAAAACTAAATGGCTTTCAAGAAAAGGAATTGAAGCTAAACTTTACACTTTGAAAGTGCCCAACGGTGATAATCAGCTGCAACCGGCATTTAAAAAATATTCTGATAACCCTGATTTTGATGATACTTCTCCTTAAAAAATTTAACAGGAATAATGACACATTACTGTTGATAAAAGAAGGAAGATGGTACCAGGGCGATAATTCTGAGATTGATAAAATTGACTGGCAACCAGGCCTGCACTCATTTGTTAAGGATGGTTTCCCTTCTGTTATGGTAATAAAAAGAGTAATCGACCCTTCTCCGAAAAAATTTAAAGAAGTTCAGGGTGAAATAGTAACAGGATACCAGGAATCTCTTGAGAGCGAATGGCTCAGACAATTAAATAAAAAATATACCGTTAAGATTGATAACATGGTACTTGAAGAGGTAAAGAAGAAGTTAAAAAAATGAACAGAGCAATAATAATATTTTGTAGTATTCTTCTTTTGACTGGCTGTAAGGGGAATCATAACCAGGCTAAGAGAACTGCTGTTGCCGAGGTGGGTAGTACAATTCTGTATTATGACGAAATGCCCCGACTAATTCAACGAGGTGTAAATGAGGCAGATTCAGTTGCTTTGGTTCAAAATTACATTAACAAATGGGCTAAAAGACAATTGCTACTCCAGAAAGCTGAAGACAATTTGACCCCGCAGTTAAAAAGTGAAATTGACAAACAGCTTGATGAAACAAGGTCAAACCTGGTAATTTACCAGTATCAGCAACAGATGATACTCGAAAAACTGGATACTGTACTGACTGATACGGAACTTGAAAATTATTACAATGCCAACCAAAATAGTTTTGTACTTACCTCGAATATTGTAAAGGCTCTCTTTATAAAACTGCCTCTTGAAACTCCTGATCTGAATAAAATAAAGGTACTAGCCCGCTCAAACGATCAAAAGGATCTGCAGCAGCTCGAAAGTATGTGCTATCAATTTGCCGAAAAATTCGACGACTTCAATGAGGATTGGATTCCAATGAACAAACTGTCAGTCGAGTTACATCAGGGTATCGATAATGAGGAAAATTTTCTTAAACGGAATACATTTCTTGATACAAGTGACTCTACTTCAACTTATCTGGTATCCATCAGGGATTATAGATTAAGATCCTCCGTGGCTCCTTTCGAATATGTTAAGGATGACATAAAGAGAATCATTCTCAATACAAGGAGATTCGAGTTTATTCAATCTCTTGAAAACGGTATTTATAATGATGCCCTTAAAAAGAATAGTTTCAAGATATATTGATAATTTTGAAGGCCTTTTCAAAATAGATTTTTCAAGAGAGCAAACGAAAAGGCAGTGATCATAACTAAAATATTACTGTTTACAAAAAATTAATCAACTCATATAATGAAGAAAAGAAACTTAAAATTTTCCCTGATGCTGTTTTGCATGTTCGTACCGGGAGTTTTCGTTGCCAAATCTCAACTTATTGAATCGGTCGCAGCTGTTGTGGGAAATGAGGTAATATATCTTTCTGACGTTGAAAATACAATTGCTGATATAAAAAGAAACGGGAATAAAACCCCTGATGATGAGCTTACCTGCAGAGTATTTCAGCAGATGCTTGTATCAAAACTATTTATGGATCAGGCAAGGATCGACAGTATAACTGTAACTGACGATCAGGTTGAGGGCGATCTTAATATGAGAATGAACGATGCAATAAGAACTGCAGGCAGCGAAGATGCATTGGTAGCTTACTTCAAAAAAAGTATGCTCGAAATCAGGAGGGATATAAAGAAAACCCTTTTGGAGCAATCGGTTGTGAGTGAGGTGCAGAGTAAAATTTCAAAAAATATTTCTGTCACCCCTGCAGAACTTAAAAAATATTATAATTCGATTCCAAAAGATAGTCTCCCTGTAGTTCCGGCAAAATATGCAATCAGCCTTATCCAGCTTGATCCTCCTGATAATGAAGACAATAAAGCTGAAGCACGGCAAAAGCTACTTGATATACGAAGCCAGATCCTTGCCGGAAAAAGCTTTAATGTACTTGCAATAATGTATTCTGAGGACCCCGAATCAGCAAAAAAAGGAGGAGAGATAGGGTATATGGTAAGAGGTGAGCTGGAAAAACCATATGCTGATGCTGCTTTCAGTCTCACAAAAAACACCGTATCAAAAATTGTAGAGACGAAATATGGATTTCATCTTATCCAGCTTATCGACAGAAAAGGCGATATGGTAAATACGCGGCATATTCTCATAAGGCCAAAAGTTAAACCCGATCAGGCAGTCAAAGCTATCGCAAAACTCGATAGCATTGCCAATCTTATCAGGGCTGACAGCATCACCTTTGAAAAAGCCGCACTGAGATTCTCAACTCATAAGGACAGCAGAATAAATGGCGGAAAATATGTTAGCGCCAATCCATCATCGCGCATAACATGGTTTACCCTCGAGGAATTAAACCCTGAGATGTACCTGAAAATAAGAGACATGAAGGTGGGCGAGATATCAGACGCTTTTAAAACCACGGATGAAAACAACAATGAAGTTTTCAGAATCGTAAAACTCGATAATGTTCTTCCGGCTCACGCAGCAAATATGAAAGATGACTATCAGACTCTTTATGATGCTGCTCTCAGCAAAGAAAGAACCAAGGTCTTTGACAAATGGGTTAAAAATAAAATTGAAGTCACATACATAAAAATTAGCGAGGAATTCAAGGGTTGTGAATTTTTGAAATCAGGATGGCTGAAATAAACTTCTTTAAAAGATCAGATAGATATATTATTTTCAGATATTTATTTTATCTCCTGTTTTTCGTTTTAATGTGTTCCGTTGCTAACGGACAAAAGCCGAAAATACATCAGGTTGTAAGAAAAAAAATACTTCTGCAGAACGCCGACATTGATAGTATATTAAGGGATCCTGCACTGGGCCAGGATATACACTATCTTAAAGGAAACGTTAAACTGCTTGATAATGAGACAAGAATGTCTTGCGACAGCGCTCATTTCATTCCTTTTAATAACCAGGTAATAGCATTTAACAGAGTTCATATTCAACAGGGAGATACACTTAATCTTTCAGGTGATTATCTTTTTTACGACGGGAAACTCGGTACAGCATTTGTAAAAGGCAATGTTGAACTTATCGATAAAGAAACCCATCTGTACACCGACTCAATTCATTATGACGTAAAAAACAGGGTCGCCAGGTATACTGAAAGAGGCAGGATAATAAATGCCGAGAATACTCTGACCAGTATTATCGGGGTATACTATGCTTCGGAAAAGCTTTTCCATTTTAAGGATAGCGTCAAAATAGTAAATCCTAAGTATGTAATGACTGCTGATACAATGGATTACAATTCACTTTCCGAAATTGCCTATTTCACCGGACCAACGCATTTAGTCGGGGATAGTTTAAATATGTATTGCGAGAAAGGTTGGTATGATACAAAAAAGGAGATCACCTCAGTCTGGAAAAATGCCGTAATTGACAACCGCAAGCAGATTATCCACGGAGACTCTTTGTATTTTAATAACAACACAGGATTTGGTGAATCTTTCAGGAATGTTATCATTCAGGATACTGTAAACGATCTGGCAATTGAGGGTAATTACGCCTGGATCTATAAGGAACCTGAAAGGTTTTTAGTGACTGATAAGGCAGTCTTCATACAAATCTCGAACAATAAGGACTCATTGTTCCTGCATGCCGATACAATTAATTCGGTTACAAAACCAATTATTCTTAAAAAAAGTACAGATACAAATAAGGCACCTGCACAGGGTTTAGCAACAAATAAAGTAAATGCTGCAGGATCTGCTGTCAACAATACAGGGTTATCCAATACAGTAATCGGTGCAATTGAAGCTGTAAAAACATTGACCGGAAAGACTGATTCCATACCATTAGGCGACAAATCTCTGGCTATAAAGCCTTTAACCGGTAAAATAGACAGCATTAATGAATTAGCAGATAAATCTCAGGCATTAAAGGCTTTAGCTGGTAAAATCGATACAACAAAAACAATAGCCGATAAATCTCAGGTATTAAAGGCTTTAGCTGGTAAAACCGATACGATAAAAACAATAGCCGATAAATCTCAGCATTTAAAGACAATTGCCGGGAAAATGGATTCGATTAAACCGTTAGCCGACAAATCAGTAACTCCGAAGCCAGCAATTGACAATTCAGATACAATCAGAAAACTGGTAAATAAGCTGGATTCGGTAAAGACTGATACTATTACAGCTGTTAAAAAACCAGCTACAAGTTACAGGCTAATGAAGGCTTATCACCATGTGAGGATATTCAGTAAAGATCTGCAGGCAAAATGCGATTCCATGTCTTACTCTTTTCAGGATTCGGTAATCAGACTTTACAAAGCGCCGGTAATATGGTCAGCGGAGAATCAACTTACAGCCGATTCCATGGCTCTCTTCACAAAAAACCGCCAGTCAGACAAGCTTGTACTTTATAATAATGCATTTATCACCAGCCTGGTTGATACCATAAGATATAACCAGATAAAAGGAAGATCACTTACCGGATATTTCAAAAATAATGAGATATTCAAAATTGACATTAAAGGCAACGGAGAATCAGTTTATTATCTTCTTGACGGGGAAGCTGTTGCGGGAAGAAATCAATCAAAGTGTGCTAATATAGAAGTCCTGCTCGACAAAGGACATGTCACTCAAATTTATGAATACGAAAATCCTGATGGGACTATCGATCCTCCGCTTCCTGCAAAACCCGTCAGGCTTGAAGGATTCAAATGGCTCGATTCTATAAGGCCAAAACAGAAATCAGATATATTCATTATAACAAAATAGAGGCTGATCTTATTGAACAGCCTCTATCCTAGTATTCATCCTCATTAAAGAAGAAATCATCTTTACTGGGATAATCAGGCCAGATATCTTCGATGCTCTCATAGATATCTCCTTCATCCTCAATCTCTTGCAAATTTTCAATTACTTCCATTGGGGCACCTGACCTAATGGCGAAATCAATCAACTCATCTTTGGTGGCAGGCCATGGAGCATCCTCAAGTTTTGATGCTAATTCAAGTGTCCAGTACATATTATCATGATTAGTATTGCTAAAATCAAAGTTTGCAAATATATATATTATTTTATTTAAAAAGCAATACCAATTTTAAGTTTTTTAACATTTCATACTGACCACTTAATCTCTTCTATATCAAGTTCTTGCGCGACCTTCCTTCCTAATACGAATAAAAAATCGGAAAGCCGGTTAATAAATTTGTTTACTATTTCAGGCGTTTCTTCGGTCTCATTTAGCTTCGAAATAGCTCTTTCGGCCCTCCTGCAAACACATCGGGCTATATGACAATATGATATGAGTATATTTCCTCCCGGAAGAATAAAATTTCTGAGGGGGTTCAGAGTTTCTTCCATCTTGTCGATTTCCTGTTCAACAACTGATATGCAGTCATTATCGGGAAGCACCATTCTGCTTCTAATGTTCTTGCTGTCGTAGGCAAGTGCAGCAGCACATTTCATAAGCTGATTCTGGATATAAATCAGAAGATTTCTGCGGTCAGTATTTTCTTTATGATCCCTTAAAAGCCCTATCCATGCGATTAGTTCATCTACAGAACCGTATGCTTCCACTCGAATTGAGTGTTTAGGAACCCTTCTGCCTCCCGACAATGAAGTTGTTCCATCATCACCTGTAAGGGTATAGATCTTCATGATACAAAAGCAGGAAAAAAAGCAAAAATTTATACTTTTTTATAGTTCTCATTACGATAGTCCTGGGCAATCTCACCGTCAAATAATCTGATTATTCTGGCAGCGTGCCTGGCTATGTCTTCTTCATGGGTAACAACTATTACCGTATTTCCCTTTTTGTGAATCTCATCTAGAAGTCCCATGATATCAATTGATGTCTTACTGTCAAGGTTACCTGTTGGTTCATCAGCAAGTATAATTGAAGGCTTATTCACCAGGGCACGGGCAATTGCCACACGCTGACGCTGCCCTCCGGAAAGTTCATTAGGCCGGTGAGTCATCCTGTCCTCAAGACCAACCTGAATAAGTGTTTCCCTTGCAACTTTTTCCCTGTCAACTTTAGATACACCTGCATAAATCAAGGGCAGCGTAACGTTTTCAAGAGCTGAATATCTTGGCAAAAGGTTAAAAGTCTGAAAAACAAATCCAATCTCCTTATTTCTGATTTCTGCAAGGTAATCGTCTTCCATCTTGCTAACATCGGTTCCGTTTAGAATATATGTTCCGCTTGAAGGCGTGTCGAGACAACCGAGGAGGTTCATAAGAGTGGATTTACCCGATCCGGAAGGTCCCATAATTGCTACATATTCGTTCCTTTCAATATTGATTGAGACCGAGCGTAATGCCCTCACTATTACAGATCCGACCTGATAGTTTTTAACAATATTCTGGATCTCGATTACTTTCTCCATAACGATTAGATTTTTGAATTCCGAAATTATATTAAATATACCAGATAATAAATTATAAATACTTAATTTTTGTTAATATCTGATTACATAGTCATTATGGCTGATGCCTTCTCTGAAAAATAAAATTCCCATCCTGAAAATATCGACACTGAATGAAACTTTTTTATTGAGCTTTATCTCATTCCATGCTTCAGCCATCTCTCTTGAATTGTTGATATTATCAATAATAATAACTGTTGCACTGTCAGAATATCTCAGATAAAAAATCAAAATATTTTATAACTGCCTGTTTCTTATGGTTTCCTTCTATGAAAATCAGACCTGGTGTAATTTCTTTTTTTAACAACTCCGACAATACCACATCAAACGATCCCTCCTGAAGAATAATATTATTGAAGCCTGCCTCAATAAAATTCTGTCGCGCCAGCTCAGCCGTTATTTTACATCCTTCAATTGTAATTACGGTTGCATCTTCACATGAACCTGCCATATAAAGCGTGCTTATTCCTAAAGAGGTGCCAAGTTCGATTATTAGCGGCTTCCCGAATTCGCCGGCCATATTTGATAACAGCTTTCCGTATTTAGCAGTAACAGGTGATAGCTTTGCAATATCCGACACTCTTCTCATTTTGCTATCCAACGATTTTGAGCCGAGATCATTGACCTGAATTACTCTTTCGTCAGATCTCATCTTCTTTCTTATCTGTTCAACTATGCGAACAAGAGACTGATCAGTTTTCTTTCTGAATACTTTAATAATAAGGTTAAAAACAAACGGACTGTGAATTCCATGGCCTCTGGCATGCCCTGATAACAGAATATATTTCAGATATTTCAATGTCCGGTAAAAAATCATTTCGCTGCGGGAATTATAATTAGGACAGGTTTTCAAAAATAAGTATTTTCGGTCAATGATTTAAATAATTAATATTGAAGTTGTTTTCGTTGAAAACTCGTGGTGAGTCTTATTGTCTTGGCGTCTTGATGTCGTTTTTTTTCGCCACCAAAGCACAAAGTCACGAAGTTTCACCAAGAAAACAAGAAAAGAAGTATAATAACAATGAATTAAATAATTAATAGTTGTTTAGTTGAAAACTATTGGTGAGTCTTAGTGTCTTAATGTCTTGGTGGCATTTTATTTACTACTAAGGCACTAAGCAACAAAGGTTCACAAGAAAAGAATAAAAATACTCTGATGATTAAACCGGAATTTTTAGATACTGAGATTACTTATCTGCAGGGAGTTGGCCCGAAAAGAGCTGAACTTCTTAATAAAGAAATTGGCATCTATACATTCCGCGATCTGTTATACTATTTCCCGTTTAAGTACATTGACAGGACCCGGTTCTACAAAATTGCGGAACTCGATCCTGATCTTCCTTTTGTCCAGGTAAAAGGAGTTATAAAAGGCTATTACACAGAAGGACATGGCCCCGGAAAACGACTGGCTGCTGATTTTCAGGACGATACCGGCACTATAAAACTAGTCTGGTTCAAAGGAGGAAAATGGATCACCGGAAGTTTCACTCCCGGCGTTGAGTATATTGTCTTTGGAAAACCCGGAGTATTCAACGGAACTATTAATATTATACATCCTGAAATTGAGGCTGTCGATAAAATGGCAGAACGAATCAATTCAGCACTTCAGGCGCAATATAGCACTACCGAGAAGCTTAAAAACCAGTTTGTTACTTCAAAAACACTTAGCAAACTCATTGGCAACCTCCTTAAGCAGATAAAAGTAAGACTGCCTGAGACCCTGCCTGTATACCTGGTTACAAAATACAAGCTGACGGGCCTTCATGAAGCACTTCACAAAATACACTTCCCCTCGAATCCCGATGAACTTGAGAAATCGCGGCGACGGCTTAAATTCGAAGAATTATTTTATATTCAGCTTAACCTGCTGAGATTTAAAACGAACAGGAACCTAAAATTAAAAGGATTTGTTTTTTCTAATGTAGGCGATAATTTTAATAATTTCTATTTTAAAAAATTACCCTTTACCCTTACTGCCGCACAGAAAAGAGTCATGAAGGAAATCAGAAAAGACCTGGGTTCCGGAAAACAGATGAACCGTTTGCTCCAGGGCGATGTTGGAAGCGGCAAAACACTTGTTGCCCTGATGAGCATGCTCATTGCTCTTGATAACGGTTACCAGTCGTGTATTATGGCTCCAACCGAAATTCTTGCTAATCAGCACTATCAGACAATAACCAAACTGCTTGAGGGCATCGGCATTAAAGTTCATCTGCTTACCGGCTCATCAAAGAAATCTTCACGAAAAATAATCGCTGAGTCTTTGCTTGATAAATCATTAAATATCCTGATAGGAACTCATGCCCTGCTCGAAGAAAATGTCCAGTTTGCAAATCTTGGCATCGTAATAATAGATGAACAGCACCGGTTTGGTGTTGCACAGCGTGCCAGGTTATGGCAGAAAAACCTTAATCCTCCTCACATCCTGGTTATGACCGCTACGCCAATACCAAGAACTCTTGCAATGACTGTGTATGGAGATCTCGATGTATCGGTGATAGACGAATTGCCACCGGGACGTGTTCCTATTAAAACTATGCACTTTACCGATTCGGAAAGAAACAAAGTATTTGGATTTATCAGAAATCAGATAGCGGAAAAACGTCAGATATATATTGTATATCCCCTTATCAAAGAATCTGAGACAATGGATTACAAAGATCTTGAAGACGGATGGGATACAATTTCGAGGGTCTTTCCCTCACCAAAATATTGTTTAAGCATAGTCCACGGGAAAATGACACCGCAGAACAAGGAGATTTCCATGAAACTCTTTAAAGACGGGATAGCCAACATTCTGATAGCAACCACGGTGATCGAGGTTGGTGTGGATATTCCGAACGCTACAGTAATGGTCATTGAAAGCGCTGAAAGATTTGGCCTTTCGCAGCTGCATCAGCTGAGAGGCCGGGTTGGAAGGGGCGCTGATCAGTCTTATTGTATTTTGATGACATCGGATAAATTATCGAAAGAAGCTGCCCGCAGAATTGAGGTTATGATAAGTACGAATGATGGTTTTGAAATTGCCGAAACCGATCTTCAGCTGAGAGGTCCCGGTGATATCGAAGGCACACTTCAAAGCGGAATTCCATTTGATCTGAAAATTGCAGACCTGGGCAAAGATGGCCAGCTGATCGAATATGTCAGAAATATAGCGGAAGAAATATTAAATGTCGATCCGCTGCTCGAAAAAAATGAGAACCAGGTTTTCAGGTCGGAACTTAAACGTCTTTTCGGCCAGAAACAGAGCTGGAGTAATATCAGCTAAGCCTCACCCCCAGTTTTATCCTTTTTTAACCGCATAGCACGCAAAGTCGCCGCAAAGGATACAATGTTATAACCTTGTATTCAACCTTTTATGACCTTTGTATATTACCTTTGTGACCTTTGTGGTTAATGGATTTCGATTTATTCGATTTGATTTAACTCATCTTTATTTAAATTCAATTTAAATTACTTTTTTACTCACAATTTATGATAAATAGCATCCTTCATTTCTTCTGTAATTCTAAATTTGCGAATTAATTTTCATAAATGGCCAAGACTGATAGTAATCCAGATATTGATCACGAAGGAATAGTACAAAAGACTGAAGATAATAAAGTAATAGTTGCTATTATAGCATCATCTGCTTGTGCAGGCTGTCATGCTGAGGGTTCATGTTCACTATCAGGGCACGAAGAGAAAATAATTGAAGTCAGAGGTAAATACAATGTCAAACCGGGTGACCGTGTTACAATTCTTATGAAGCAATCGATGGGTTATGCTGCCCTTTTTCTTGGATACTTACTTCCATTAATAATTGTAGTTGCTCTCCTTATAACACTTGTATCTTTTAAGGTTCCGGAGCTTGCATCAGGACTAATCTCCGTTGCAATTCTGATTCCATATTATTATATTATGTTTTTATTCAGAAAAACTATTAACGAGAAGTTCAAATTCACTTTAAAGGTTTAGCAGATGAATTCTACAATATTGATTACGGTAATAAGCCTGAGCCTCCTTGCACTGATATCGGCGGTGATTCTTTATTTTATCGCACAGAAATTTAAAATAACTGAAGATCCGAGGATTGATGAAGTACAAGCAGTTCTCCCATCTGCCAATTGCGGGGGATGTGGTTTTGCCGGATGCCGAAATTTTGCCGAATCGCTTGTAAAAGCTGAAACTTTCGATGGGCTTAACTGCCCTGTGGGTGGAAGTCCTGTAATGAATCAGATTGCTGAACTGCTTGGAAAAGTTGCACCCGTGGTAGATCCTACTGCAGCCGTCCTGCTCTGCAACGGGACCCCTGAAAACCGTCCAAAAACATCTGTTTACAATGGGGCATCAGATTGCAGAATTTCTAATAGTCTCTATATCGGCGAAACTGATTGCAGTTATGGGTGTATGGGTTATGGCGATTGTGTTAAGGTATGTACATTTAATGCCATGTATATTGATAAAAACAGTCGGTTACCGGTTATTCTTGACGAAAAATGTGTAGGATGCGGAGCATGCGTAAAAGCCTGTCCCAGGTCCCTGATCGAGCTTCGCAAAAAAGCTAAAAAGGAAAGAAAAATATATGTTGCATGTTCAAATTGCGACAAGGGAGGACCTGCCAGAAGAGCATGTAAAGTAGCTTGCATTGCATGTAACAAATGTGTTAAAGTGTGCGAATTCAATGCTATTACGATTGAAAACAACCTTGCATATATCGATGCTGCGAAGTGCACCTTCTGCCGGAAATGTGTAGCAGAATGTCCTACAAACTCAATCGTTGAAGTAAATTTTCCTCCCCGAAAAATTAAAGAAGAAATTCATGCAGAATCCGTCACAAATTAATAATTCAATAACCACTAAGAATATAATAACTTGAAAACGTTCCCCAAAGGTGGCATTCATCCACCCGAAAACAAGCTGACCGTTCGGGAAGCCATAAAGCGCCTCCCTGTTCCGGAAAATGTTACTATCCCGATAAATCAGCATATCGGTGCACCGGCATCTGTAATTGTAAATGCTGGAGATTATGTAAAAACCGGGCAATTAATTGCATCAGGACAAGGATTCGTTTCTGCAAATATTCATTCTTCAGTATCAGGGAAGGTAAATAAAATAGATAGAGTCAGAGATAGTTCTGGATACAATCAGATTGCTGTTTTTATCGATGTTGAAGGTGATGAATGGATGGGTACAATCGACAGAAGCGACAAAATAGTTACAGACATAGCTCTTTCGCGTGAAGAAATAACAAAAAGATGTTATGATTCAGGAATTGTTGGTATGGGCGGAGCTGCTTTTCCTTCGCATGTGAAAATGAATATACCGGAAGGCAAAAAATGTGAAATACTCTTGATTAATGGTGTTGAATGCGAACCGTATCTGACTGCTGACCATCGACTGATGATTGAAAAAGGAGAAGAGGTTCTGATTGGTGTCTCTATCCTTATGAAAGCGCTGAAGGTTGAAAAAGCGATGATCGGAATTGAGGAAAATAAACCTGATGCCATAAGTCATCTGGCTAAACTTGCTTTGGATCACCATGGGATCACCGTTCATTCCTTAAAACTAAAATATCCGCAAGGGGCTGAAAAACAACTGATTAAAGCTCTAATTAACAGGGAGGTGCCTATGGGCCACCTTCCCATTGATATTGGCGCTGTTGTTCATAATGTCGCCACTGCATTTGCAGTTTATGAGGCTGTTCAGAAGAATAAACCTCTTTTTGAAAGAGTTGTAACAATTACAGGTAAATCGCTTGCCAATCCCGGTAACTTTCTGACAAGGCTTGGTACTCCAATAAGCAAGTTGATCGAAGCTGCTGGGGGAATGCCTGAAAATACGGGCAAAATAATAAGCGGCGGACCAATGATGGGCAAGGCAATAATCAACGCTTCCGTTCCTGTGGTCAAAGGTACATCCGGAATTATTCTTGTTCCTGACAGCGAATCGGATCGTGAAGAGATCAAACCATGTATCAGGTGCGGCAAATGTGTATCCGTTTGCGCACTGGGACTTGAACCATACCTGATGATGAAACTCTCTGAAAAGGGATTCTTTGAAAAGGCTGAAATTTCAGGGGTTGCAAATTGCATGGAATGCGGATCCTGCAGTTATATCTGTCCTGCTGGCCGACCTATTCTTGATTATGTCAGGCTTGGTAAAGCCACAGTAATTAAGATGGCACGCGATCGTAAAGTAAAAGAACAAGTTATAAAATAAATTAATGGCTAATCTGATTAAAGTATCTCCCTCGCCACACACTCATGGAGAGGATACGACAAGGAAACTGATGTTCGGTGTAGTAATAGCGCTTATGCCTGCTTTATTCGCATCAGTTTTTTATTTTGGGAAGGGCGCTGTGATAGTAACAGCAACATCAATAATTTCGTGTCTGGTATTCGAATATCTTATACAGAGATTTATCCTTAAAAAACCAGTCTCCATTACAGACGGATCAGCACTGGTAACCGGACTTCTGCTTGCATTTAACCTGCCATCCAATATTCCGGTAATAATCATTATCCTCGGCAGTCTGGTTGCAATAGGGATAGCAAAAATGACCTTTGGCGGCCTGGGAAATAATCCTTTCAATCCTGCCTTGGTGGGACGCGTTTTTATGCTACTTTCATTTCCTGTACAAATGACCAGCTGGCCTGTTCCATCTGGTTTCAAAACAGGATATATCGACGCTGTGACCGGTGCCACACCTTTGGCTATTATAAAAGAGGGAATAAAAAACGGCGAATCCCTGTCACAATTAATGGGAAAAGTGCCCACTACTTTTCAAATGTTTCTCGGAAAAATGGGAGGATCAATGGGTGAGGTTGCTGCGCTGGCCCTGCTGATAGGATTCGTTTATATGCTTTACAAAAAGATCATAACATGGCATATTCCGGTTTCAGTAATAGGATCAGTTGCAATTTTTACTTCAATTCTATGGCTGATCAACCCTGGTTCAAATGCCAGTCCAGTTTTTCATTTGCTTTCAGGAGGTCTGCTGCTCGGTGCGATTTTTATGGCGACAGATTATGTCACATCTCCGATGAATCCTAAAGCCATGCTGCTATACGGTTGCGGAATTGGCGTTATTACAGTAATTATAAGAGTATGGGGGTCATATCCGGAAGGTGTTTCATTCGCCATTCTTATCATGAATGCATTCGTTCCCCTGATGAATGCTTACATTAAACCAAAACGATTTGGAGAGGAGGTAAAAAATGGCTAAGACAGAATCAACATTCAAAAACATGGTGCTTTCATTAACTCTGATTTCCCTGGGAGCGTCAGCATGCCTCGGATTTGTTTATGAAATGACAAAGGCGCCCATCAGTCTTTCGGTCCTTAATAAGAAGCTTGATGCAATAAAACAGGTTGTGCCCGATTTCAATAACAACCCATACAAAGAGATGTATAAATTGCCTACCGGAGAAGGAGATAGTCTTGAGATTTACCCTGCTAAAAAGGATAATGTTATTATCGGATATGCTGTAAATACCAACTCTGAAAAAGGTTTTAGCGGCAATATAGAGCTGATGGCAGGCTTCAAACCCGATGGAACAATAATTAATATTTCAGTTCTTGCCCAAAAAGAAACGCCCGGACTGGGAATGAAAATGACCGAACCTCTTTTTAAAAATCAGTTCAATGAGAAAAATCCTTCGGATTTTAAATTAAAGGTTAAAAAAGATGGAGGTCCCGTTGATGCTATCTCAGCTGCAACAATAAGCTCGAGAGCATTTTGCGATGCCGTACAGAGGGCATATAACACACTTCAGAAAGGAGGCTTGAAATGAATCAGTTTCAGAATTTTACAAAAGGTTTTATAAAAGAGAATCCTATACTGGTTCTGGTATTGGGTACCTGCCCTACCCTTGCCACAACTTCCTCATCCCTTAATGGCATGGGAATGGGAATCGCCACAACCTTTGTACTTATAGGATCAAACGTCGTAATATCTCTGCTTTCCGGATTCATTCCTGATAAGGTCAGAATTCCGGCATTCGTTGTAATAATTGCATCATTTGTTACAGTTGTTGATCTTTTGATGCAGGCTTATGTTCCGGGTTTATATGAAACGCTGGGAATATTCATCCCGCTTATTGTTGTAAATTGCATCGTTCTGGGTCGGGCTGAAGCCTATGCATGTAAAAATTCTGTTTTTTCTTCATTCATTGATGGTTTAGGAATGGGTCTGGGATTTACGCTGGCTCTCGGAGTACTTGGAGCTTTCAGGGAAGTAGTCGGAAGCGGATCAATCTTCGGGTACAAATTTTTCCAGGGTGATGGGATCCTGGTGTTTGTTCTTGCTCCCGGAGCATTCTGGGCGCTTGGGTATCTGATAGCGCTTGTAAACAAAATTAAAAAAACATAAATACGAATCGAAATGCAATATATATTAATCATTATTTCAGCCGTCTTTATAAATAATATAGTTCTCGCCCAGACGATTGGAATCTGCCCGTTTCTGGGAGTTTCAAATAAAATTGAGACCGCTCTTGGAATGTCGGGGGCTGTTACTTTTGTAATTGTACTTGCTACGATGGTTACATACCTTATCCAGATTTATGTTCTGGATAAACTGGGTCTGGCTTTCATGCAGACTATTACATTCATCCTCGTTATTGCTGCCCTGGTTCAGATGGTGGAGATCATTCTCAAAAAAGTCAGCCAACCTCTTTACCAGGCGCTGGGCATATATTTACCGCTCATAACTACAAATTGTGCAGTACTTGGTGTCGCAATCCTTGTAATTAAGAAAAGCTATAATCTGATGGAAGGTGTTGTCTACGGCGCTTCCATTGCTATTGGATTCGGCCTTGCATTAATTATACTTGCAGGCATCAGGGAGCAAATGGAACTTGTCGATATTCCAAAAGGCATGAAAGGCGTTTCAATATCGCTCGTAATTGCCGGAATCCTTGCAATGGCATTCATGGGATTTACGGGAATAGTGAAATAAAAAAGCATAACATTATTGCTTAATATCTGTAATATAATTACTTTCATCGGAACCTTTATGAATTAAGGCGCCCATGACAATTACTGATTATTACGATATTCTTGGACTAAAAGCGAATTCTTCAATTGATGAAATAAAAAAAGCTTACAGGCAGAAAGCCCGGCTTTATCATCCCGATATCAATCCCGCTCCTGATGCCAAAGATCATTTTATCAGCATCACAGAGGCATACGAGTTCTTAATTGCAAATCACGATAAGATCAAAACAGATGATCAGGCGTACCAACAGGCTATGGACGACTGGAGAAAGTACCGCCAGGACAGATCACGAAAAAGAGCCACAGTATATGCCCATGCATCATACGGAACTTTCAAAAACACGAAATTTTATAAAACTACCAGGATCTTTGATGGTACTACCATCATTTTCAGTTTTCTGATATCAATCATGGTGCTGGCCTACACTATCTATGGTTATATATATAGACTTCATAATCCAATCCCCGGACTTGAAAAACCATCGGTTTTTGCTTTCATAATGCTTCTGGTGCTCGGTATGATTTTCTTTGTCGTATCATTCATTTATCTCAGAGCATATCAGGAAAACTCTAAAAAGAGAAAGAAGGAATGAACTTCAAATGAAACAGTTTGCAATATTCTACTTTATAACCAGAACTAATTTCTATTACATTTAGAACAATATTCAAGGATGGTAATGCTATCTGCTCATTTATGACAAAACTTGCAAAGGACCTTACACTCTACGGCCTGATTATGGTAGCTATTGGCTCCTGTATTGGTTCCGGAATATTTGTTACTCCATCGCAGATCGCCGGGCTGATTCCTTCTCCCCTGTTAATTCTTGGCGTATGGGCAATCGGTGGCGTAATTACACTAACAGGCGCACTTACATTCGGGGAACTTGGTTCAATGTTTCCACAGGCAGGCGGAATTTATGTTTTTCTGAAAGAGGCTTACGGAGACTGGCTTGGATTTCTCTATGGATGGGCATACCTTTTGATAATTACAACGGGTTCAATTGCTGTTCTGGCATTGGCATTTTCTTACTATCTCAGTTTCTTCATCCCAATGAATGAAACCTGGAAGATAATTTCGAGTATTTTAGCAATTAGTGTATTAACCACACTTAATGTGCTGCGGGCAAAATTCGGAGAGATGTTCTCAAATATTTTTACCGGACTTAAAATAGCAGGAATCCTCATAATCATCTGCGTTGGTATCTTTTATGGGAAAAGCGATTTGTCATTCAAAGACTTAGGTTTCTCTTCTGGCAACGGCACTCTGTCGGGATTCGGAGTGGCGCTGGTTGGTGTATTATTCTCATACGGAGGCTGGCAACACGCATCATTCCTTGCAGGTGAAACAAAAAATCCTACAAGAAATGTCCCGATTGCAATGATAACCGGAGCTTTATTAGTAACGCTTATTTATTTACTTGTCAATACCAGCTACATGCTGTTGCTTCCTCTGAAAGCAATTACTTCATCTGAAAAAGTAGCTGCGGAAGCTGTGAGCACGATAATTCCTTTCGGAGGAAAACTGGTAGCAGCAATCATAACCATAAGCGCGCTTGGAACAATCGGCATATATACGTTATCAGCACCAAGAATATACTATGCAATGGCTGAAGATGGCATCTTTTTTAAAAAAATAGCCAAAGTACACCCGGTTTTTAAGACCCCTATCAACGCAATTATTATCCAATCGGTTTGGGCAATTCTTCTTATTCTTTTCTGGAGAACTTTTGAAAATCTTATCACATATGTTTCGATTGAATATGTTTTCTTTACCCTTGCTGCAGCCGGCATTTTTATTTTTAGAAAAAGGTTAAAGGACATAAAAAGACCATATAAGACTTTTGGTTATCCTTTGACACCGATAATATTCATTTGCATTTGTACCTGGTTTGTCATTAATATTGCAGTACGGAAACCGCTACACATGGGCATAGGGGTTGGTCTGTTGTTACTTGGTTTACCGGTTTATTTCTTCTTCAAAAAGAAGAATAATAAAATTTAACCACAAAGGGCACAAAGGGAATCACACAAAGGACACAAAGGAAAACACGAGAAGTAATCAACTAAATCTTATGAAAGATATTTCCTATATTCTCAATCACCTTGGCGAAGAGCGCGAAAAGTACTCCAACGCCATTACTCCTCCCATCTTTCAGACAAGCAATTTTGCTTTCAGAACCGTTGCAGAATTGAAAAAAGCAATTGCTGATGAAAAAAACAGTCTGGTCTATTCACGCGGAAATAACCCGACTATTGATATCTTATGTAAAAAAATTGCAGCTCTTGAAGATACTGAAGAGGCTCTTGCTTTTGCAAGTGGTATGGCGGCAATCTCAGCTGCAGTAATTTCATTCGTAAACAGTGGAGATCATATAATTTGTGTCAGGAATAATTACAGCTGGACAAATATATTAATGACTAGTTTCCTTACACGGTTTGGAGTTGAAACGACATTTGTTGACGGGCGGAATACTGATAACTTTAAGAAAGCAATTAAAAAGAATACTAAGATCATATATCTTGAAAGTCCAAATTCACTGACATTTGAGCTTCAGGATATTGAAGCAGTCGCATCGGTAGCGAAAAATGCGGGCATCACAACCCTGATTGACAATAGCTACTCCTCTCCTCTGACTCAATCACCTGCCGCAATGGGAATAGATATAATACTTCACTCTGCAAGTAAATATCTTGGAGGACACAGTGATATTGTAGCAGGACTGGTATGCGGATCATCGGAGAACATTCTGAGAATATTCAGGAATGAATATATGGGCCTTGGAGGAATTATATCACCTTTTAATGCATGGTTAATGCTAAGAGGATTAAGAACTCTCCAGGCAAGGATTGACCGCATTTCAGATACAACAACAAAGGTTTTGGAATATCTCGGGAACCATCCGATGGTGGCAGATGTTCTACATCCACTGTCAAAGAAACATCAGCAGTATGATCTGGCTGTCAGGCAGATGCTGAAACCCACAGGTTTGTTTTCCATCAGGCTGACAGTGAATGATAAAAACAAAACAGAGCTTTTTGTGAACAGTCTCAGGCAATTCATTATAGGCGTTTCATGGGGAGGACATGAGTCGCTGGTTTTTCCGGCTCTCTCCTTCGATGAGCATCGGACAAAAGATGGCTATTCAAACAATCTTATAAGGTTTTATGTAGGTCTTGACGACCCCGATACTCTTATAAAAGACCTCGAACAAGCCTTCACTCGCTTAGCTTGAGTTTGATGAAATTGAATTTCACGTCGAGTACCGAAGCAAAATATTCACCTCTTTCGAGGATATCATCGTCTCCATCTTCATAATACCAGTTGAAAATGAACTTCTTATGTTTCAGAGTGACATACGTGATCTTTTGTAAAATGTGAATGAATACTTTGGCGCTTGCACTATTGAAGTATTCGAGATTCAAATCGACACATGTAAGTTCAGCCGGATTATTAATATATTCACTAACCCATTCTTCAACAGGTTCAAAATAATCTGTAACATTTTCATGAATTGACCGGCCCTTAATACGAATTATGCCTTCAGGATTCAAAATTATCTCAGGTGTATTCTTTGTCGGCGAAATCCGCAGCTCCTCCATTAATTAAAAATTTGTTCCGAATTTAACAATTTTATAACATAAAACATATTTCAACGCATGAATCTATCAAAAAATGGGTCGTTGAAATTCATAGCAGAAATATCTCTTTTCTTCTGTTCAATCTGATGTATCATGTTAACAATAAATATATTTACAGGTACTTCGACACCTGCTTTTGCAGCATTCCTGACAATATAACCATTCAGATAATCAATTTCGGTAAGCTTCCCCCTCTCAAGCGATTGCAATGCGGATGATTTAAGTTTTCTGTATTTATAACCAATAACTAATAAAAGAAAATGTCGCCTTAAGTCGGATAAGAGACCTCTTCCCCCGATAAATTTCTTAAAATCAAGTTTCCCGCCAAAAATTTCAATTTTTATTTCCAATTTATCACTTACACCAACCGCTTCATTTACAATTGCTATGAATATTCTGCGCACTTTTCCTATCAAGAGCATCTTGCCGAGATACAGTCCGCAAATTGCGCCCAGAGAAGTAATACATGAATTTATAATAAGCTTCGAATAGAGATGTCCCATAATGTTATTTGTCGTTCTTACCGGAACCACTGAGGACAATATTTCAGCGATTAGTTGCAGGGTATCATCGGCTGCTTTATCAGAATACCCGAGGATAAAATCACCTTTTGAAGTCATCTCAAGCTTTCCGTTTGAGTGCATTGTTGCTCCCCAACCTGTAACACATCCAATCACCCTGTCTTTACCGATAACAGCTGCCAGCTCATCTTCGCATATTCCATTTTGAAGAGAGATCAGGTAACCATTCTTTTTAAGAATATTACCAAGAGATGATGTTACCTCAACCATATCAGTTGCTTTTGTAGCCAGCAGAATGATATCTTTTTTATCCTTAACCTGTGAAACTGATGCATATGCAGGAATTCTTATATTGAAATCTCCGCAAACTCCTGATACAGTAATACCCTGTGAAGAAACCAGGGCCGCATAATCATCATATTTACAGACTATTTCCACATCGATTCCATTCTTTTTTAGCAACGCGGCTGTTATTCCGCCAATTGCACCGGCACCAATAACAAGAATTTTCAAACCTGATTTTTCCATTTTGAAAAAGCAAAAATTAATACCTGGCAAGAGGGGTTACATCATGACCCGTAAATTCACCTCTCAGGTATTTATAATATCCTGTTATGCCTATCATTGCGGCATTATCAGTTGTGTATCTGAATTCAGGAATAAAGAGATTCCAGCTTCGCTTTTTTGCTTCTTTTTTCATTTCATTTCGTAATCCTGAATTTGCTGATACTCCGCCGGCAATTCCTATTTCGGTTATACCTGTCTGCAAAGATGCACTAATTACTTTCGAGATCAGAATGCTGATTATTGTATGCTGCAATGATGCGCATAAATCGGCTTTGTTATGCTCAATGAAACCGGGATCTTCCTTCAGCTTATCCCGCAGGAAGTACAGAAAACTTGTTTTTAATCCGCTGAAACTGAAATCGAGACCTTTAACATGCGGTTTTGAGAATCTGAATGCATTTATGTTTCCTTCTGCTGCCAGCCTATCTATCTGCGGGCCGGCAGGATAATTCAAACCCATCACCTTTCCGCATTTATCAAATGCTTCCCCGGCAGCATCATCAATTGTGTTTCCTATCACCTCCATTTCAAGCTGGCTTTTCATGACAATAATTCTTGTATGGCCCCCCGAAACCAGGAGACACAGGAACGGGAAAGAAGGTAACCTGTTATCTTTTCCTTTTTCAAGAATGAAATGAGCAAGAACATGGGCCTGCAGATGGTTGACTTCAATCAGCGGAATATTCCGGGCAAGAGCAAATCCTTTGGCGAAGGACGTACCCACCAGGAGTGAACCAAGCAGTCCCGGACCACGAGTAAAGGCAACTGCGTTAATTTCCTCAGGTTTCACATCAGCTTTCTTTAATGCCTGATCGGTAACAGGAACAATATTAGCCTGGTGAGCCCGTGATGCCAGTTCAGGAACTACTCCTCCATAAGACATATGGATATCCTGATTTGCAATCAGATTGGAGAGGGCAAACCCGTCTTTTATGATAGCAACCGATGTATCATCGCACGACGATTCTATAGCTAATATTGTAACTGACATCTCTGAGTTTCAAACGGCAAATTTAATTCTTTGATTTGGGTTATTTGTCTATTCATTGAAGGATAACTCAAATATACAGAATTTACTGATGCCGTACCAGACTAAAAATCCTCAAATTTAATTCCGGCTAAAACGCTGGTTCCGACATTATAAAAATCATAATATTTGATCATTTTAACCTCTGCAATTTATCTGAGTTTCATTATCTTTGGCCTTAATATTTTTGAACATTAAGAATTGGATAGTCAAAGATTTTCTGCATAGCTATGTTGGATAAAATAAAGAGATCACTTAAATATTTTATTATAGTTATCGGAACGGTATTATTGCTCCCGACTGTCCTTTATTTATTATTGCAGACTGCTTCTGTCCAGACTTTTTTGGTGAACAGGATAACAAAACATTTCTCCAGCGAAATCAAATCAACGATATCTATAGGTTCTGTGGAGTATAAATTTTTCAACAGACTTACCTTCCACAAGATTCTCATAAAAGACAAAAACAACGACACTATTCTGTATACCAATGCAATAACTGCCGGAATAAGACATATCGATTTTGAGAATAAAAACTTCAGGCTTGGAACTGTAAGTCTGATCAAACCAGTTATCGCACTTATAACAGATTCAACGGGGCAGATGAATCTTACATGGCTGCTTGACCAGCTAAAAGGCGGTGGAGATACGGTGAAAAAATCATCAGGCAAAATCTCTGTTGATATGGTAGATATTACCGACGGCAGATTTGCTCTTATCAACAAAAATGGGTTAAAAAGCAAAACCGTGATTGATTTTAATAATCTGAACCTTACGAAAGTTTATGGAAGAATTGAAAATGTACAGATTTTGAACGATACAACCTCATTCAAAATCACATATCTTAATTTCAATGAATCATCTGGTTTCAACATGAAACAATTGAGCAGTTCCGTTAAACTCTGCAAACAGAATATAAGCATCAGCTCTGCTAGTATCAATTGCGGCAGGAGTGCTCTGAATATAGCAAAACTCAGTCTGACAGGAGATTCGGTAAACGGTTTTAAGAATTTTACGGAAAAAGTCAAACTCGATCTGCTACTCGATAAGTCGCAAATCAGTACCACTGAATTGCGATATTTTATGCCATTCGCCGATAGTTTAAACGAAACGGTCCTGTTATCAGGAAGAGTAATGGGAACAGTTTCGGAATTGAGAGGTCGCAATATCAGACTTTCTTACCGTGATTTCACGTCCCTTGATTGTGATTTTGATTTTTCAGGCCTTCCTAAAATAGAAAATGCCTACCTGTACGTTGGAGTTAACAGCCTCAGGACAAATACAAAAGATATCGAACAAATCAGGTTGAAAAAAGGATTAATTACTATTCCTGATCAGATAAAACAAATAGGAAGTATTTCATTTAACGGAAGTTTTAACGGATTTACCACTGATTTTGTGACTTATGGTGAGATCAGCACAAATGAAGGAAACTTAAGGACTGATATCTCACTGCGCCCTGAAGGAAACAGGTACCGGGTAAAAGGTCTGCTGACAGGAAAAAACATAAATCTCGGTGCACTGACCGGTAAACCGGAGCTGCTGGGCAATGTTACATTGCGAACTAATGTTGATGGATACGCTTCTTCGTTTAAAAAATTCGCTGCAAACCTTACCGGGAAAATTGACAGTATCGAATTAAACAAATATGTATATCGTAATATTTCATTGAATGGTCTCTTTACGGAAAAGACCTGGGATGGAAGCATAAATATTGAAGATAAAAATATCAAGCTCGATCTTCTCGGGCTTCTGAATTTCAACAATAAGCTTCCTGAATTTGACTTTACGCTGAATGTTTCAAAAGCAAACCTCTACAAATTAAACATCGACAAGCTCGATTCCACATCGGAAGTAACCATGTTGCTTACATCTAATTTTAAGGGAAGTAATATTGATAACCTCGATGGGGAGATAAAGCTGCTAAATTCAAACTTCAGAAAATTTAACAATAATCTGGAGCTGTATAATTTATCTATAAGGACCTATAAGGAAAATGATCAGCCTGTTTTAAGTCTCAGAACCGATTTTGTGGATGCCGACATAAAAGGTTACTATAATTTTGCCACTCTGAGCAATCTGGTCAAATCAACTCTTAACAGGCTCATGCCTTCACAATTTCATTTCAGCGGACTGCAAAATGGGCTTAAAAAGAATGATTTCATATTTAATATAAATTTTAAAAACACCGATAAAATCAACAGCTTTTTCAGGACCGGTTTAACGGTCTCTGACAAAAGCTATATTAAAGGAGCCATTCTGGAGGATAGTGTGATGAACATCAGCGGAAAAGCCGATCTGATAACGATTAAAAAGAATTCTATTGACAGTCTGGTATTTGATACAAAAGTATCGGGATCGGAGTTAAAGCTTAACCTTAAAAGTAATTCTGTAGCCTTATCCGGTCAGTCTGAACTAAAAGATTTTTCAATAGGGTTGAATACAAAACCAGACAACTTTATTTTCCTGATGAACTGGGATAATAAAGATCAGGGAAGAAATCATGGTAATCTGGAGGCACATGGATCCGTAGCAAAGAAAACTTCTGAAAGTAAATATGCGATTCTTAAGATTGATATTGACTCAACTCATATATTTTCTGATGGTAATCTCTGGAAACTGAGCAAATCATCAGTTCTTATAGACTCAAGCTCCGTAAATGTCCTTAACCTGTCAGTAAAAAGCAACGATCGCTATTACCTTGTTGACGGTAAGATATCCGAAAATCCGGCAGATACTTTACATCTGGAATTTAAAGGAATAGATATTTCTCCCCTGAACAACATTCTGAACCGGAAAAAGGATCCGTCAATGGTCGCTTTTGATTTTAAAGGATTGTTAAATGGGAAAATTCTCGTCTCGAACGTTTACAAGAGCTTATTGCTGGCAGGGGATATCTCCGTTGAAAATTTTTCAGTGCTGGGAAGCGACTTTGGAGATATTTCAATAAAATCTGACCTTGACAACATTAAGAAGATTATTAATATTTCAGCAAGCAATAACCTGAAGTCGGTTAAAATGTTTGATATCACAGGAATGTATGATCCTTCCACAAGAAAGATTGAGCTTACTGCTATAGCCTCAAAATTACCGGTTACATTTCTTAATCCGCTGTTAAAAACATTTGCTTCCGATATATCCGGTCTCGCTTCAGGAAAGGTTAAATTAACAGGCCGACCTGATGAATTCACCCTTGAGGGATCGGTATTTGCAGAGAACGCTGCAATGAAGATCACTTATCTCGGGACAAAGTATACATTAAACGACTCAATCAGATTCGATAAAGAAGGAATTAAATTTAATAATGTAAAAATCAGTGATATCAGAGGAAATGGTGCAGTTCTGTCTGGTTTCGTGAATCACAAAAATTTTAAGGAATATACAACTGACCTGACAATAACAATAGGTTCAACTTCCTTCCAGGTCCTCAATACGCTTCCAAAGGATAACCCTCTTTTCTACGGCACTGCTTATGCTTCCGGTGTCGCGAAGATAAAAAGTGATCCGAATCTGTTATCATTTGATGTATCTGCAAAAACCGGGAAAAACACAAAACTATCAATACCGCTTAGCAAAGGACTTTCAGTATCAGAATACTCCTATATTTCTTTCGTAGATTCATCTAAAGAAAAAAACAGTCAGACAAGCCATGAACTTCCAAAAACTACTTCTGCTGCCTCAAAACCGATTCCAATGGAGCTTAACATGAATCTTGAGATTACTCCGGATGCGGAAATCCAGATAATTTTTGATTCAAAGGTAGGTGACGTGATGAAAGGCACCGGTTCGAGTGAGAATCTCAATATAAACCTTAATAAAAAGGGCGACTTTACAATGTTGGGTGACTACGTAATTGAAAAAGGAGAATATACCTTTACTCTGGGAAATTTCTTTAATAAACCCTTCGATATTGAACGTGGCGGAAGGATCATGTTCAACGGTAATCTCAAGGATGCAGAGATTGATCTGAGAGCGAGTTATTTAAATCTTAAGGCTTCGCTTTCAAGTATTCTCGGGGATGGCCCGAATAATCAATATACGGAACGTGTAAAAGTTCAACCCCAGTTGAATCTGTCGGGAAAATTATTTAATCCAATCGTCGGATTCGACATCTATCTTCCCGATTCTGATGAGGAGACAAGAGCCCTGTTAAAAAATTACATCTCAACAGAAGATGAAATGACAAAACAGGTTGTGTCGCTTCTTTTAATAAACAGCTTTATTTCACAGGGAAATATTACCACTGGTATCAACAATTCAAACCCTACAGGTTCATCTGCTATCTCTGCCACAACATTTGAGATGCTATCGAGCCAGGTCAGCAACTGGTTGTCGCAGATAAGCAAAACGGTTGATATTGGGTTAAATATCAGACCCGGATATAATGCGGTCAGTCCGCAGGAAGCTCAACTGGCGCTATCAACCCAGATATTTAATGATAAAGTAGTTCTTAACGGTAATTTTGATGTAAGAGGTCCAGGCTCAACATTAACTGCTACCGGAACCAATTCAGCAAACCAGCTTACGGGAGATTTCGATGTTGAAGTAAAACTTACAGAGAAATTCAGATTTAAAGTATTCAGCAGATATAATGAAACCAATGCAGGAACAGGTTTAAGTCCATATACTCAAGGTGTTGGATTGTTTTACAAACAGGATTTCAACAAGTTCAGCGATTTATTCAGAAAAAAGAAGAAATCGGATATGAAGAAGGAAGAAGAAACCAAAATTAAAAACAAATAAATCAGTTCAGACACCTACATGGTTGATAATTTATTTGCCAATGTTATTAACCATGCATAATAGAACACGTTATCACTTCGTTTATTAATAACTTTGTAAAGTAATAATTTTGTTTGAGCAAGATTATTTATTAAAGCTAGTAATTTATTAACCATCAGACTATTAATAACCAATAATTGCAAACTCAATTAAATATTAGTCCCCCTAAGTCGTCAATTGGCAGGAAAAGAGGTGTATTGGGAACCATATTGGTACACTCGGTACTTTTTGGCCTTCTCATAATTTTAGGTTTTTCTTCACCGCCGCCGCCTGACACAGAAGATGGAATTCTGGTCAATTTCGGAACTGACGAAACAGGGATGGGATTGATCGAACCTTCTCCTCCGGCTGGCAAAGAAGATGCCAGTCCTGCCGCTCAGGAGGCAACATCTCCACCTGTTGTAACCAAAATAACCGTTAAAACAAAGGACGAAGCTTTGCTGACTCAAAATTCTGAAGAAGCTCCCTCTGTGAAGAAAGTGGAAACCGTAAAGAAACCCGATCCCGAAGCTGAGAAAAGAAGAATGGAGAAAAGAGCTGAAGAAAAGAAAATTAAGGATCAACTTGAAGCTGACAGATTGAGAATCAGGGAAGAAGAAAATGAGAAAAAAAGAATAGCGGCCGAGCAGCAACGGGAGTCGGACATTATGAACCGGACAAAAAATGCTCTTGCCAACTCAAAAAATACTGGAACGAATTCTACAAGTGAAGGAATTGCTGGTGGCCCGGGAAACCAGGGTGATCCGCGGGGATCAATCGATTCAAAGGTACGTGGTGTTGGAGGCGGCCTTGGCGATTCAGGAAATGGAACCGGTGGAGGGAAAGGAATATCCTATAATCTGCAAGGAAGAGGATACCAGGCTCTTCCGCCTCCAAAATACGATTACCAGGGTGAAGGAAGAGTAGTTGTTGAAGTGAGTGTCGACAGGGCCGGTAAAGTTGTTCAGGCCGTTCCCGGTTCCAAAGGCTCTACAACACTTGATGAATATTTGCTAAAAGTTGCAAAAGATGCTGCGCTTGGTGCCAGGTTCGAAGTCAAACAGGATGCACCTGCCATTCAGAAAGGGACTATAACATACAATTTTATATTAAAATAGAAATCGTGGTCCTTAATAATTTCTATTTTTCAACCTTTACCCCCTTTCTTATCCCGCTAAGGCGGGATGATTGTTTAACTCCTTCCCCCTTGGAGGAAGGCTGGGAAGGGGTAATTATGACCAAAGAATAAGGTTTTAGGTACATTATAATATAGGGACGCAGCTTCCTGCGTCCCTACATTATATTAACAGTCAATATTTTTATTCTCTCTCAAACAATTCGCCTATTGCAACATTAAGATTGTCAATCAGATTATTATCCTTAATAATGTAATCATCAATACCTTTCCTTGCAAGTTCAAGCACAATTTCTCCTTTTTCCTGTCCCGATAACATTATAACAGGAGTATCAGGTTTCAATTCCTTTATCTTATCGAAGACTTCCATTCCATTCATCACCTTATGTTCTTTATTGACAAAAAAATAGTCAAGGATTATGAGATCAGGGTTTTTATTCAACGCACTGATACAATCTTCCCCAAATCCAAAGGCTTCAATGCGGTAGCCCTCGGAGGTAAATCTCTTAACAACAAGCATGTTAATAAATGGATCATCGTCAACAATGAAAATAAGCTTCTGATTATTCATCGATAAGAAATTGATATGATATATACAAAGTTATAATAAAAAACCGAATCCCACAGATTTTAATAAGTCACAAAAATAAATCCTGATCACATCGAAAACAGAGGAAATGCTGACATCATTTTAACCACCTTCGCTCCTACCTTAGCTATGACAGCTTCGCTTTCAATATTTGATATAACCTCATCAATCAGATCTACAATCAAACCCATATGTTCTTCTTTAAGGCCCCTTGTAGTTATCGCCGGTGTACCAACTCTTAACCCTGAAGTCTGAAATGGAGAACGGCTGTCAAATGGCACCATATTTTTGTTAACAGTGATATGGGATAATACGAGGGTATTTTCGACCTTCTTACCCGAAATATCAGGAAACTTAGTTCTCAGATCAATCAGCATAAGATGATTGTCCGTTCCGTCGGAAACGACTTTATATCCCTTATCCATAAATGCTTTCGCCATTACAAAGGCATTCTTTTTTACCCTGGCCTGGTATTCATTGAACTCGGGTGAAAGCGCTTCACTGAATGAAACCGCTTTTGATGCGATTACATGCTCGAGCGGTCCTCCCTGAATGCCCGGAAAAACTGCAGAATTTAACAGTGCAGACATCATTTTCACTTCACCCTTCGGAGTTTTGAGACCCCAGGGATTGACAAAATCCTTACCCATAAGAATAATTCCTCCCCTTGGGCCGCGCAAAGTTTTATGAGTGGTTGATGTTACAATATGCGCATATTTCAGAGGATTATTCAGCAATCTGGCGGCTATCAAACCGGCGGGATGAGCCATATCAACCATAAGGATTGCTCCTATCATGTCGGCAATTTTTCTCATTCGCTCATAATCCCATTCACGTGAATAAGCAGATGCTCCTCCAACAATCAGCTTTGGTTTTTCCTGCAAAGCTATTTTCTCCATCATATCATAATCGACCAAACCATCTTCCTCTTTTACGCTATACGCTACAGGACGATATAAAATGCCTGATGAATTAACAGGTGATCCATGCGAAAGATGTCCGCCATGTGCCAGATTCAGCCCCATAAAAGTGTCACCCGGTTTGAGAACTGTAAGAAAGACAGCCATGTTTGCCTGTGCACCGGAATGAGGCTGAACGTTTGCATATTCCGCGTCAAAAAGTGTCTTCAACCTGTCAATGGCAATCTGTTCTGACTGGTCAACAATCTCACAACCACCATAATAACGGTTTCCGGGATAACCTTCAGCGTATTTATTTGTCATTACTGATCCCATTGCTTCCAGAACCTGCGGACTTACAAAATTTTCTGAAGCAATAAGTTCTATCCCATTTATCTGACGTTGACGTTCTTTTTCAATCAGGTCAAAAATCAAAGCATCTCTTTTCATATCATATCATTTTAAAAAAAATTATTCTTCTGAAAATTCTACAAGCAACTCACGGTAAGTGGAAAAGATTCTCGATTTGGAAATAAACCCGACATAATATCCTTTATCAAGAACCGGCAGGTTCCATGCTCCTGTATTCCTGAAAGCATCCATTACGGACTCAATGCTTTCCTTCTTATCAATATAAGAAGGTGGTATCGTCATAAGTTCTCTGACATTCACAGTATTATAAAGTTCCTGCTTGAACATTATCTCACGAACATCATCAAGATAAACAACTCCTTCCAGAATATTAAATTCGTCGACAACAGGAAAGATATTTCTTTTTGATTTTGCTATTACTTTTACCAGACTGCTGAGGTCATCTGATGGTTTGACACATAGCAGATCTGTTTCAATTTCCTTCTTCCAGTTCATTCTTGCCAATACAGCCTTATCCTTATCATGTGTGATCAAATCGCCTCTCTTAGCGAGCTGCACATGATATATTGAATGCTTTTCAAAACTTCGTGTGGTTATATACGCTGCCGTAGAAGTGATAATCAGTGGAATAAGTAGATTATACCCTCCCGTTATTTCTGCTATCAGAAAAATGGCAGTGAGAGGTGCATGCATTACACCGGCCATCATGCCTGCCATTCCGACTAGGACAAACCGGTTGTCGGGAAGATCAATATTGACGAATTTTTTAAGTAGGCTTGCAACAAGATATCCGTTTATACCTCCGATAAATAATGTGGGCGCAAAAATTCCTCCAACACCTCCCGCACCATTTGTGGAACTGCTGGCGATTACTTTTAACAAGACCAGGCCAGCCATAAATAATATAATTACGACGAAACTTGCAGAGAAATGACTGAAAACTGTGCCATTTAACAAATCAGAATTTCCCTGAAGTAATGACATTATTGTGTCATAACCCTCACCATAAAACGGAGGAAACAGATATATCAGGCACCCAAGGACTATACCTCCAAGAGTTATCTTCAGGTATGAGTTCTTTATTTTATCATAGCTGCCCTCAAGAAACAATGTCATTTTTGAAAAATAAAGTGAGATCAGTCCGGAGATAATTCCAAGAATCAGGTACCAGGGTATATTTGATATATTAAAACCCCCGACAATATTAAATGTAAAAAGAACTTTATTCCCCATAAGAAAATATGCAACTGTGGCAGCTGTTACTGATGAAATCATGAGAGGCACTATAGAGGCTGTTGTAAGATCAAGCAACAGTATTTCCAGTGTAAAAACTATTCCAGCAATAGGAGCCTTGAAAATTCCTGACACCGCTCCTGCTGCTCCGCATCCGATTAGGAGGGTTATATTCTTATAATTTAGTTTGAAGAATCTTCCGATTAATGAACCAATTGAGGAGCCTGTCAATACTATTGGAGCCTCTGCTCCTACAGATCCGCCAAATCCGATTGTAAGCGTGCTTGCAATGATCGAACTCCATGTATTATGAGAATGGAGCAAACTTTTTTTCCTTGAAATTGAAAAAAGAACCCTGCTTATGCCATGACTGATATTATCCCTGACAACGTATTTGACAAACAGAAATGTTAAAAACATCCCAATCAGAGGATAAGCCAGGTATAGAATGCGGCCCGAGTCATTATTAATTCCATCTAATAATATCACGTGAATATAATGAATTGAATATTTGAGCACTGCGGCAGCAAAAGCGCTCAATAATCCTACCACCAGACTCAGGATGTAAACAAGTTTGACCTGATCAATCGTCAGGATGTTTGTATGAAATATTCTGCTTAAAAAATGATTACGGAACATAATTATGCAAATATAAAAACAATACTAAACCTTCCCTGTTTTTTAATTAAGTTTGTCACCAGGCAGATATCTTGACTACTTTATGATACATTTTAAACGATTTACACTTGAAAACGGGCTAAAGGTTCTGGTTCATGAGGACAGGTCAACCCCGCTTGTCGCAATGAATATCCTTTATGATGTTGGTTCCAGAGATGAGGATCCGGAGATCACCGGCCTTGCTCATCTTTTTGAACATCTCATGTTTGGTGGATCAAAAAATATTCCTGATTATGATACGCCCCTCCAACTGGTTGGCGGTGAAAACAATGCGTTTACTAATAACGATATTACTAATTATTATCTCACAATCCCTTCTGAAAATATCGAAACAGGTTTCTGGCTTGAATCCGACAGAATGCTTGAGCTTGATTTTTCACAAAAAAATCTTGATACCCAGAAGAATGTTGTAACAGAAGAATATAATCAACGATATGTTAATCAGCCATATGGCGATGCTGTCCTGAAACTTCGGCCCCTGGCCTATAAAGTGCATCCATACCGCTGGCCAACAATTGGGATGGATATTTCTCATATCCGGAACGTTAATCTTGAACAGATAAAAAGCTTTTTCTTTTCGCATTATGCACCAAATAATGCAATCCTTTCCCTTACCGGCAATATTAATTATGATACTGCATATAAATTGTCGCAGAAATGGTTCGGCCCAATTGAAAAGAGAACCATCGAACCCAGAAATCTGCCTGAAGAACCTCTTCAAACTGAAGAACGAATTTTGAATATCGAAAGAGACGTGCCTTCTGATGCCTTGTATAAGTTCTGGCATATTGGTCCAAGGAACAGTAACGATTTTTATACAATTGATCTTATTACAGATCTTCTTGCCGGTGGAGAATCAGGCAGGTTACATACCAGGCTTGTCAGAGAAAAGAAGCTATTCAGCGAAATAAATGCATATATGACAGCTGATATTGACCCCGGACTAATGGTTGTTCAGGGAAAACTTATGAGCGGTGTTGATCTGAAACAGGCGGATAATCTTGTAAATGAGGTAATAAATAGTTTACTGGATCCAAATGGACTTGAAGAGGAAATGGAAAAGGTGAAAAATAAATTTGAGTCTTCGACCGTTTTTTCAAGGACCAGCATTTTGAATAAAGCGGCTAACCTTTCATTTTTTGAATTGCTGGGTAATGCAGAACTGATAAATAATGAGATTGATTCTTTCAGAAGCGTTACCGCTGAAATGGTCTTTGATACCATCAGAAGATGTTTTATCCCTTCCAATTGCAGTACTCTTAATTATATTTCAACCCGAAAAGACCGAAAATGAATAACCTGCAAAGAATACAGCCCCCCGTGTTTCCGGTCGAAAAAGTTGTTATACCGGATGCAAAATCGCTGAAGCTTGACAACGGCGTACCAGTTTTTCTCATCGAGGCAGGTACTGAGGATATAATGCGCCTCGAATTTATCTTCAAAGCAGGTCAGATTAAAGAGACACTACCGCTTCTTGCATCAACCTGCAATATGATGCTTACAGAAGGTTCACAAAACTATACTTCCGAAGAATTAAACAGGATACTTGATTTCTACGGCATATTTTTAAACCAGTCGGCAGAACGGGATAGTGCAACTGTCACTTTCTATTTTCTCAACAAGCACATTGAAAAAGTACTGGAATTAAGCCAGGAGGTATTGTTCAGACCTTTATTCCCTGAACCGGAACTGAATTCATTAATGAAAAAACGGATTCGCTGGTACCTTGTTAACAGGGAGAAAGTTCAGAATCTGGCTATGGATCAGTTTTTTGAATCGCTATTTGGCAAATATCATCCATATGGATATCAAATTGTTGAAGATGATTTCGAGAATATCACAACTTCAAAATTGTCTGATTTCCATTCGCGCTACTACACTACTTCTGATATGGCGGTGATAATATCAGGTAAAATTCATGAGAAAACATTTGACTTGCTGAATGCATTTTTTGGACAAAATTCGTCACTGAAACATAAAAATACGGGACAGGATATCCTTCCGAAAGGAGAAGAACAAAAAAAGGTTCATATTCAAAAATCCGGCGCAGTGCAGACGTCAATTAGGATTGGCTCGGCAACAATAAACAAAAGGTCTCCCGATTACCCCGCACTAAAGGTTGTTGATTCTGTACTTGGGGGTTACTTTGGGTCAAGGCTTATGAAGAATATCAGGGAAGAAAAAGGCTATACATACGGTATACAGTCGTCGGTTTCTTCATTTGATCTTACGGGTTACAAAGTAATTTCAACTGAAGTCGGCAGTCAATATCTGAGAAAAGCGATAGATGAAATTTATAAAGAAATCAAAATTCTGCAGGAAGAGCCGGTTTCGAAAGAAGAAATGTCAATTGTCAGGAACTATATGTCGGGTGAAATGGTAAGAATGTTTGATGGCCCGTTTGCACTGGCTGAAAGTTTCAGATCAGCCTGGGAGTTCGGACTCGACAATTCCTATTATCATTCATTATATGAAAAGATAAGCACAATTGAACCCGACGAAATAATTGAAATAGCAAAGAAATATTACAATATTGATGAACTTTATGAGATAACAGCCGGCTCTGAATGAAAAACCTCTGTTTTCCTCTTATCATACTACTCCTGTTGCTTTGGACAAAAGACGCCTTTTCCCAGGCAGACTGCGTCTCTGATCCTCCGTTACCACCGATTCTGACTTTGGTTTCTGTACAGCCTGAGACCGGGAAAACGGTGATCGACTGGACATCAAGCCCATCGACTGGCATTGCAGCCTATATTCTCTATTCTTACAAAAACGGGGACGGAATACCAATCGACACAATATGGGATCCGACCGCAACGAGTTATGTAATTACAAGCACCTCAACAAAATATTTCAGCGTTTCATATGTAATCGCAGCAATGAGATTACCGCGGTGTACAAGTATTTTCTCAAATGTTCTGAACACAGTTTTTGGACAAGTCGCATTGGATACCTGTCTGAAAAAAATAGAGGTAACATGGAATAGCTATCCTTCCGTTCCCAAAAAAGTAATTGATTATACGGTACTTATGTCAAATGGAAGCAGCAATTATACCGAAGCAGGCAAAACAGATTCTCAGACAACAAGCTTTACTCTGAATGATTTTACCCTCGATACAGAATATTGTTTTGTAATAAGGGCAAATCTGGAAAACGGCGCATTCACCACTTCAAACAAAACATGTGTTTTAACAAGGATGCAAAGACCACCGCTTTGGATAAACGCTGACCAGGCAACTATTAACTCTGAGAAGAAGATTGAAGTTTCATTTACAGTCGATCCCATGTCGGAGATTACACATTTCAGTCTCGAAAGGAGAATTGGTATTAATGGAATAGCCCAGGAAATATCAAAACCTGTTTCTGCAAATGGATCAGTATTATTTGTTGATAATCAGGCTAAAACGGATATTCCCAACTATTACATCCTTTCAGCAATAAACAGCTGCAATCTGCCGGTGACAGTATCTAATGTAGCTTCAAATATGGTCCTCACATTCAGTAGAACGGACAACAATATTGTTCTCACATGGAATCAGTATAAACAGTGGCTTGGAATAGTTTCCGCATATAAAATTTTTGTTGATACGGGAAAAGGGTTTGAAGAGAAGGCATCTGTTTCGTCTTCCGACTCGGTTTTCACAATGGATTATAAGCAGTTGATGTTTGACGTTTCAGGTAACAAGGTATGCTTTTATGTGAGCGCGTCTGAAGCATCTAATCCTTATGGTATCCAGGGCGAAAGCAAGTCCTCAGAGATATGCTCAACCCCTGTTGAAATTGTAACTGTTCCCAATGTATTTACGCCAAATAACGATCTGGAAAATGATTTTTTTAAGCCTGTTCTCTCTTTTACACCAACAGATTATCATCTTATAATAAGCGATCGTCAGGGAACAGTCCTTTTTGAGACAAGGGATTATCTGGGGGAATGGGATGGTTCGAAGAATGGAAGTCCTGAGCCGCAGGGTGTATATATCTGGTTTTTAAAGTTAACCACCCCTTCGGGCAAGAGTATCTCAAAAACCGGGACTATTACCATAATCAATAAGAAGTAATAACCCTGATCCTATAATGTTTGGCTAAAATTTTAACCACAAAGCACACAAAGAAGGCACCCCTCCTGCCGCCTCTTCATTCTAAAATCACTATATGGAAGCATGGGCGGCTGTCCCTTTGTGGTAATGGATTTCAACTTGTTCAACATCTGTGATTCCGGAGTCATAACGAATTTACTTCTAGCAATTTTGACCCGAAATGGCTATATTTGTAAGCTAATAAAATTTTTTGGCGCTGTGTTTTTATGGGTAACAAGGATATTTTTGATGAAGAAGACAGTATCCGTATTCAGGCTGAATATGATGAACTAATAAATAATCTTCTAAGGTGCAACAAACCGGGGGACAGGGAGCTTATTGACAAAGCCTTCAATAAAGCAAACGAGGCCCACTGGAATATGAGGAGAAAATCGGGAGAGCCCTATATCATACATCCCATTTCAGTAGCTAAAATTGTAAACCGGGAAATCGGTCTCGGAGCTAAGTCTATTGCTGTTGCCCTTCTTCATGACGTTGTTGAAGATACGGAATATACTCTTGAAGATGTTGAGCGTGACTTCGGATCAAAGATAGCTTCGCTGATTGATGGTCTGACAAAAATATCAGGCACCTATAATAAAGAAAATTCATCTTCTCTGCAGGCGGAAAACTTCAGGAAGATGCTGCTGACTCTTTCGGACGATCTGCGTGTTATTCTTATTAAGATCGCCGACCGTCTTCATAATATGAGGACACTCGATTCTCTCCCCGAATATAAAAAAATGAAGGTAGCCGGAGAGACCATTTTCCTATATGCTCCACTGGCTCACAGACTTGGATTATATGCAATTAAAAGCGAACTGGAAGATCTGAGCTTCAAGTTCCGTCAACCCCAGATCTATGAAGAGATAGCCTCAAAGCTGAAACATACTGAAAGAAAGAACATTGCTCTCATTAACAAGTTCTCTTTACCCATTATCGAAAAACTTACACAAACCGGTCTCAAATTTGACATAAGCGGCAGGCCGAAATCCATCTTCTCAATATGGAAGAAGATGCAGGCCAAAAATGTTCCGTTCGAAGAGATTTACGATGTACTGGCAATCAGGATAGTATTCGAGCCGGCGCCAGGAATTCCTGAAAAAACCCAATGCTGGAATATTTACTCAATCGTAACGGATTCTTACCTGCCAAAACCTGACAGGCTTCGCGATTGGGTGAGCAGACCCAAGCCGAATGGATATGAAGCATTGCATGTAACTGTCATGGGGCCTGAAGGACAGTGGATCGAGGTTCAGATCAGGAGCAAAAGGATGGATGAGATTGCGGAAAGAGGTTATGCCGCACATTGGAAATACAAAGGGGATGACTCTCAGGAGAGTGAGCTTGACAAATGGATAAAAAAAGTTCGTATAATGCTCGAAAATCCGCATGAAGATCCGATTGAGTTCCTTGATGAATTTAAGATGAACCTTTTCTCTTCAGAAATCATGGTTTTTACTCCAAAAGGTTTTCTGGTTAGTCTGCCCAAAGGAGCATCAGCCCTTGATTTTGCCTATGAGATTCATACTGAGATCGGAAATAAGGCTATTGGCGCCAAAATTAATTACAAGCTTAACCCAATAAATTCTATCCTGATGAGTGGCGACCAGGTAGAAATAATAACCTCAGATATTGCTAAACCCGACAATGAATGGCTTTCATTCGTAAGAACCTCTAAAGCAAAAGAAGCAATAAAAAATGCTTTGCGAAATGATTCGAAAGACAGCATTCAAAGGGGCATGGAATTACTTGACTCAAAGCTTAAGGAAAACGGGATCACAAATAACAACGAAGTTCTTAAGTCCTTAATACTTTCATATGAAGTGCAGAATAAAGAAGAGCTTTATTCCGGAATCGGGCTTGGCAGGATAAATCTTGAAAATCTTAAAAAAAGGCTCAGGAAGAAGCCTCAGAATAATGTCATTAAGTACTGGGAATTAAAGCTTATCGGATCGAAAAAAGAAAAGAAGGAACAGGAGGTGGTCCTGGATAGTATCGATAAAAATGTCCCGTTTCTTTTAAGAGAAAACGTCGATAATGCGGAACAATCCTATGAGATTGCGAAATGCTGTAATCCAATTCCGGGCGATGAGGTTATCGGGTATCATTCTCCCGAAGGAACTATAATAATCCATAAACCAAAATGCCCTGTAGCTATCCGGATCATGTCAAATGAAGGAAACAGGATAATTGCGGTAAAATGGGCCATTCATAAACTGGTGTCATTCCTTGCCAGAATCAGCATGACCGGAATTGACAGAATAGGACTCGTAAATGACATAACAACAATAATTTCCGCAGAACTAAAGGTCAACATGACAAAGATTAATATCTCGGTTAATAATGGGATCTTTGAAGGTACAATCGACCTCTTTGTCCATCATACAAAAGACCTTAACAATCTTATCCTCAAAATATCAAATATCAACGGTATTGAAAATGTGAGAAGAGTCGAAGATTTTTCCAATTAATTATTCCCATAATCGCGTTATCCGCGAAAATTACATACTTTTGTTATTATTTTAAATTAGACCAGATATGATTAGTGATGATACCAGGGCAACCGTTAAAAAGATCTTCACTGAGTATCTCGAAAAGAGGGGGCATCGCAAGACACCTGAGCGGTATGCAATCCTTGATGAGATTTACTCACGATCGGGGCACTTCGATATTGAGTCTCTTTATATTTTCATGAAGAATAAGAATTATCGTGTCAGCAGGGCCACATTATATAATACAATTGAACTACTGCTCGACTGTAATCTGGTCATTAAGCATCAGTTCGGCAAGAACATTGCGCAGTTTGAAAGAGCATATCAATGCGGACAGCACGACCATCTTATTGATATAGAAACCGGTAAAGTAATTGAATTCTGCGATCCCAGAATTCATGAGATAATTAATACCGCAAGTGAGATGCATAATTTCGCTCCGCAGTATCACTCTCTTTATATTTACGGAACTTATAAGGGAAAAGAAAAATCCTAAAAAAAACTCACTAACCCCTCCCCCGGGAGAGAGTTAGTGAGGTATGAATCCTGAATCAAAAATGGTTTAGAATGCGAAGCCAAGGGCAAAACCTACTCTGACACCAAAACCACTGAATAAATTTGTGTTAAAAGATGTAACGTCGCCGGATGTTGCTTTTATCGAGGAGCTTCCATAATGCCCGCCAAAGAACAAGTCCATTGTAAAACCTGACTTTGTAATCCACTGACGTCCAAACAGAAGACCACCTCCGAAAGAAGTTAATGAACCTTTAGAAGCAGAAGTAGTGTTTGACAGAGTGTAATTCTGATAGCGTAAATACGGTGCTATGTACATACCGTCAATGGCGTTTTTCTTTGGATAAATTCTGAACTCGGGTGTTAAAATTAAGCCGGTGAATTTTGTGTCACTGAATTTAAATCCCATATATGCCAAACCTAACTGTGCAGATGTGGCGTCAGATATCTTATGCTCATAAAAAACAGAACCTGTAGCCAGAAACAAACTCAGAGTATTTATTTTAAGAACATTTTTTTCTGTATGGACCGCCGATTTTTCCTGAGCAAAAGAAGGAATTGCAAGCATAACCACAACAAGAAAGAGTAAAAGTTTTTTCATGAAAAATTAGGTTTAGGTTAATAACAATTTTCGACTTGTACGAACAAATCTAACAATTTGTTTCAGAAAAACCTAATCCAGTGACAATTGTGGCCATTACAATTATCGACCATTGTCATTTTACCATTTATCAACAATCTATAACCGGGTTACCTGAAAGAAGAATTTATTCGTACCTTGTAAGGCTTAAAAAAATTTTACATATATTTTATAATATGAACATTGACATACTGTTAGGCCTGCAGTGGGGAGATGAAGGAAAAGGGAAAATTGTTGACGCTTTAAGTCCTGTTTATGATGTTATTGCCCGCTTTCAAGGTGGTCCCAATGCCGGACATTCTCTCGAATTTAATGATGTTAAACATGTTCTTCACCTGATACCATCGGGCATATTTCATGCCGATAAGCTTAATATAATTGGGAATGGAGTAGTAATAGACCCTGCCGTATTTAAAAAGGAAATTGAGGAATTGGGGCCTCCTGTCAGTGAATTAATTAAGAGGCTTTTAGTTTCAAATAAAGCAAATCTGATTTTACCGACTCACAGGATTCTTGATGCTGCCTATGAAGGACTTAAAGGCGATTCCAAAATTGGTTCTACACTCAAAGGGATTGGTCCGGCGTATACCGACAAGACAGGACGCAATGGATTAAGAGTTGGAGATATTCTTCAAAGCAATTTCAGGCAATTATATGATTTCCATATTAAAGGTCATATGCTGATACTGAAAAATTATGATTTCAAATTCGATCTTGCAGAATATGAAAAAGGTTGGTTTGAAGGAATTGAGCTGTTGAAAAAATTCACAATAACAAATACAGAATACCTTGTAAATGAACTATCTCAAAACGGGAAAAAAATACTTGCCGAAGGTGCTCAGGGTACAATGCTTGATGTTGATTTCGGATCTTATCCTTTCGTCACATCTTCAAATACTATAAGTGCCGGAGCATGCACGGGTCTGGGCATTTCACCCAGGAAGGTTGGCGATATATTTGGAATTTTTAAAGCTTACTGTACCCGCGTTGGATGCGGTCCATTTCCAACGGAACTTCATGATGAAACAGGTGCAAGTCTGAGGAATCTTGGAAATGAGTTTGGCTCAACAACGGGCAGACCAAGGCGTTGCGGATGGCTTGACCTTCCTGCAATGAAGTATTCAATAATGATCAATGGGATTACACAGCTTTTCATGACAAAAGCCGATGTTATGTCGGGTTTTAAAACAATTAAAATTTGCACTTCCTACAAGGTTAACGGCAAAGAATGCAATGAACTGCCTTTTATCAATGATTGTGAGATAGAACCGGTTTATACTGAAATGGATGGATGGAATGAAGTTATAACCGGATACAGGAATTACGATGAGCTGCCCTTAGCGCTCAGGAAATACATAGAATTTATAGAATCTCAAACAGGAGTTCCCGTAACAATGGTTTCAGTCGGTCCCGACAGGGAAGAGACGATTTTTCGAAAATAACCAGCTCCCGGAAGCTGGTACCACCCCCAGAAGCTGGCACCTACCCCCAGAAGCTGGCATAACTCCCGGAAGGCTGGCACGGATTTGCAATCCGTGCCAAAAATAATGAAGAAAGAAAAAAGGCACGGATTACAAATCCGCGCCAGCATAGAAGTTGGGTTATTTCTTTACATACAACCAGGCTTCAAACTGAACAGTATCCTGATACTGCTTCAGACGTGAAAAAGCTTTTTTGAAATTATCAAAAGCCTCAATTGAGACAAATTCAAACTTACTCCCCTCCTTCTTTATAATTTGAGGTTCATAACCTTTTTTCCTGTATTCTTCTGATAATCCTTTTGCATATTCAGGAGTTAAAAAACTTCCTACAATAATATTATACTTATGTGCAGCCTCAAATGCTAACCTTTCCTCTTCTGCTTTTCTTGCTGAATCAATCCGCGCATTCATTATCTGATCCTGAATTTTCTTCAGGGAATCTGCAACCCTAATACTGTCAGCCTGAGCTTTCAGAATTGCCATGTTCTTAGCCTTATTGTCTTTCTTAAAATACTTGCAGGCTGGCATTGCAATGAGGAATACCATTAGCAGAAATGCCGATAAATGTCTCATAATAACAGGTTTAAGGTTAATATTATAAACGATCATCATCCATACTAAACCAAAGATACAAAATTCTGAATGCCAAAGCAAATGGATATATTTATAATTGCCTGATACTAAAGTAAGGGGGATTTTGTATATTCGGGCGAATTTACTTTTAGGCTAAATTTAAAACCGACCTGATGAAATCTTTAATTCAATTTTTTGAAGAAAGTGTAGAACTCTATAGCAATAATGTTTATCTCTGGGAGAAACCCAATGATAAATATGAAGGGACTACATATGCCGAAACAAGAAAACAGGTCGGTGAATTTGCTGCCGGACTAATAAAACTGGGAATAAAAAAAGGCGACAGATTATCTCTGATTTCAGAGGGAAGAAACAGCTGGGTTATTGGCGAAATGGGTATTCTTTATGCTGGTGCAGTTAACGTTCCATTGTCAGTAAAACTAAATCCGGATGAAATAAAATTCAGAATTAATCACTCGGGATCAAGAATGATCCTTGTTTCATCAATCCAGGCTCAGAAACTCAAAGATGTATTGCACGAATGTCCTACAATAGAGAAAGTAATTCATTTTGATACTCAGGAAGAATATGAAAAGAACGAAATCCACTTCAATGAAGTGAGAAAGATAGGCAGGGAATGGCTTGAAATTCCTGAAAATCAGGCTAAATTTGAAGAAACATATAAAAGTTTAACTCCCGAAAGTTTTGCAAATATCTGTTATACATCAGGTACTACGGCAGATCCAAAAGGGATCATCCTTACTCATGGAAATTATGTAACAAATGTTTATCAGGCATACAGTCTGATGGATATTCCTTCTTTTTACAAGACATTGCTTATACTTCCATGGGATCACTCATTCGGTCATACAGGAGGTATCTTTGCTTTTATGGGGAAGGGTGCAAGCATTGCATCTGTAAAAACCGGGAAAACACCTATTGAAACTCTGAGGAACCTTCCTTTATGTCTGAGGGAGATTAAACCAAATCTCCTCATGAGCGTTCCAGCAATTGCCAAGAATTTCCGGAAGAATATTGAAAAGGGAATAAAGGAAAAAGGGAAAACAATTGAACTCCTGTTCAATCATGCCCTTAAAATATCTTATGCTTACAATAAGGAGGGCTGGAATAAAGGAAGAGGATTGCAGCGTCTCAAAAAGCCCCTGTTGCGATTCTATGACAGGCTTCTGTTCAGCAAGATCAGGGAGGCCTATGGCGGTGAACTTGATTATTTTATTGGCGGTGGCGCACTTCTTGATATTGAGCTTCAGCGATTTTTCTATGCTCTCGGAATTCCAATGTACCAGGGTTACGGACTAAGTGAAGCTTCTCCTGTAATATCATCCAACTCAACAAGCCGCCATAAACTTGGTTCTTCAGGCGCTCTTGTCAATAACATGGATCTTAAAATTTGCGACGACAACGGCAATGAAATGCCTGTCGGACAAAAAGGAGAAATTGTCATCAGAGGCGGAAATGTTATGCATGGTTACTGGAAAAATGACACCGCCACAAAGGAAGCTGTAAGGGATGGCTGGTTGTATACCGGCGATATGGGTTATATGTCGGAAGATGGCTTCCTGTACGTACTTGGACGATTCAAAAGCCTTCTCATAGCCGATGATGGCGAAAAATTCAGTCCCGAAGGAATTGAAGAAGCAATTTCCGAGCAATCAAAATATATTGACCAGTGCATGCTTTATAATAATCAAAAACCATATACCGTGGCTCTTATCGTGCCTAACCAGCATGCACTAAAATTGTATCTTGAGGAAAAGAATCTCACTGCTGATTCTGATGAAGGGAAAAGAGCTGTCATAACACTGATCGAAAGCGAAGTAAATGAATATCGAACAAACGGAAAGTTCGGCAGTATGTTTCCGCAGAGATGGCTGCCTGTTGCAATCGGCATCCTCGAAGAAAGTTTTACCGAAGATAATGGGCTTATGAACTCAACTATGAAGATCGTAAGAGGGAAAGTAATGGACAAATACCAGGATCTCATTGATTACCTGTACACTCCCGACGCGAAGGCAGTCACCAATGAAAGGAACATTGAGGAGGTTGAGAAGATGATGCTGGGATGATACGAGGTGTGAGGTATTAGGTGTGAGGTGTGGGATGTGAGAGATGTAAAGCGTGAGGTGTGAGGATCGATCAGCGAAAATCTGCGAGATCTGCGGGAAATTTCCTTAGTGTACCTTTTTGACACCTTGTGACCCTTTGTGGTGAAAAAATAATAATGATTAATTTAACCCAATGTACTATGAGAACCTTTCTTATCAGTTTAACATTCTTAACATTATTAAGTGTATCATGTACACATAAAGAAGAAGTAAACTGGAAAATTGCTGAAAACCCGATCCTTACAAAATGGGCAACTGATGTCGATCCACTGAAACCATGGTTAATATATCCTCGTCCCGACATGGTCAGAAATGAATGGATGGATCTGAACGGACTTTGGAGTTATGCAATAACTCCTTTGGGGGTGAAGCCCGATAAGTGGGATGGAACAATTCTCGTCCCCTACCCTGTTGAATCTGCTCTGTCAGGAGTAAGAAAAAAAGTTACTGAAAAAGAAAATCTCTGGTACAAAAGAACATTCACAATTCCCAATTCCTGGGGCAAGAAACATCTGTTACTGAATTTTGAAGCTTCCGACTGGGAAACAAAAGTGTGGGTTGACGGCAAAGAAGCAGGCACACATCGTGGCGGATATGATCCATTTACATTTGATATTACAGGATTAACTGGTAATACCAGATTGCATGAATTACTAGTATGTGTCTGGGATCCAACAGACAAAGGTGCACAACCACGCGGCAAGCAGGTATCTGAACCCGGAAGCATCTGGTACACATCTACCACCGGTATATGGCAGACCGTATGGATAGAACCTGTAAATGAATCATGGATATCATCTTTCAGGACTGTCACAAATGCTGATAACGGCACCATTACTTTTAAAACTGATGTAAAAAACGCTGATTCTGGCACCCTGTTCTTCAAAATAAAGAAAGATGGAAAAACTGTGGCAACAGCAAGCGGAAACACTAATGCTGAAATTACAGCTCAGATCAAGGATCCGGTTTTATGGTCGCCGGATAGGCCGTTCTTATATGATATTATAGTTGAATTAAAAAATAACGACAAAACCACAGACAAAGTCACTTCATATACAGGGATCAGAAAAATATCTATCGGGAAAACTCCTGATGGCTTTACCAGGATGCTCCTGAACAATGAATTTGTGTATCAGAATGGACCGCTCGATCAGGGTTTCTGGCCCGATGGAATTTACACTCCTCCTACCGAAACTGCAATGGTTTATGATCTCCAGATGACAAAAAAAATGGGTTTCAATATGTTACGGAAACATGTTAAAGTTGAAAACAGGATCTTCTATTACTGGTGCGATAAACTCGGAATTCTTGTGTGGCAGGATATGCCAAGTGGTGATAAGTCAATCTGGGGGAATATGCCTGATATTACCAAATCGAAAGAAGCTACCGAGCAGTATGAATTAGAATTAAAAAGAATGATCGAAACAAAATATAACCATCCCTCAATTATTATGTGGGTTCCATTCAACGAAGGATGGGGTCAGTTTGAAACCGGAAGAATAACTCAATTGATTTCCGATTATGATCATACCAGGCTGGTTAACAGCGCATCAGGATGGACCGACCGTGGAACCGGAAATATTAGTGATATACATCATTACCCCGATCCCGCTGTTCAACCGGCTGAAGAAAAGAGAGCAATAGTACTTGGAGAATTCGGAGGACTCGGGCTGCCTCTCGAGGGACACACCTGGGAAAAGAAGAACTGGGGCTACAGGAATATGGCAGATACACTTCAGCTTCTTTCAAAATATGAATCATATTTCGATCTGGTTCACAGGTATGTAAAAGAAAATGGCTTAAGCGCTTCAATATATACGCAGACAACAGACTGCGAAACGGAAACCAACGGGTTGATGACCTACGACAGGAAAATTAATAAAATGGGTATCAAAAATGTGTATAATGCAAATAATGATTTCGTTCCGCCATCATTATCCTCAGCGATGCGGATCTTCACGGATACTTACACAGCTGAACTTCTAAATTACAGGCCGGGCGGAAAAATTTTCTATACCACCGATGGCAGAGAGCCAACTGAAAAATCGGCACAATACACAGGTCCGTTTAAGATATCTGAAACAACCACAATTAAGGCATTTACAAAATGGAATGAAGATCAGAGCCGCGTAATTTCATATCTGATAGAAAAGAAAAATATTATGGCTGCAACCGAAACCGGCAATGTTAAACCAGGATTAAAAGCCCGTATCTATTTCGGGAATTTTAGCGTTCTGCCTGATTTTTCCACATTAAAACCTTCTGCAACCAAAACAGTTAGTTCTGTTTCTAATACCATTGCAGGAAGGGATTCATTATATGCCATTCAATTTGAGGGCTATATTCTCATACCTGCCGATGGTGCATATGGTCTATACATCCGGTCTGATGATGGCAGCAGATTGATTGTCGATGGAACTGAACCAGTAATGAACGATGGAGTTCATGGTATGGTAGAGGAAGGCAGAAGTTTCCCTCTTGCTAAAGGATACCATAAATTAATAATTGAATATTTTCAACAGGTCGGTGGCAGCGGTCTGGAATTTCTTGTGGAAGCTCCGGGAGAAAAGAAAACTATAGTACCAGGGAACTGGTTGTTTAACTAAAGATTACCTTTAAATGTTTTTTTTGCCACTAAGGCGCAAAGATACTAAGGTTCACAAAGATACTGCCAGCCCGGATTTGCAATCCGGGCTAATTTTTTGAAGAAGCTAAGCGAAGTTTTCAAACTTCGCTTTAGATATTAGAAGGCGAAGTCTGAAGATTTCGCCAAGCTATATGCATTTGAACCGTCTAAGTAATCCCTCTATAGAATCAACCTGCTTTTAAATGGCAGAAAAGTCATAAAATCAGCATGATGAACAATGTAAGCTTCGGTGGTTCTTTTTACAAGATCACCTTCATGAGCATGTGCGGCAATAATATGACAGACTTCCGGCGGAATATCGCACTCCTCAGCCAGTGAGACTCCTGAAAATGGATGACGCAGATACTGACCATACTTTCCCTGGACCGCCTTTTTATTTTCATCCAGCTCATATTCAAGCAATTTCCCGACATCGGCAAGTATTGCTCCAGAAATAAGAACATCCATATTCACAGGCAGGTCGCCTCCAAAAAAACTATTCATTTTTTCGCCGCTCTCTCTCGCAATATGAACGACACACCTTTTATGCGACATAAAACTCACCTTCATGTCGGGTCCGCAAAGAAGGGTAAAAGGGATCGTATCCAGGTCTTCAGGAGTCAATACACTTCTCCCCAGAGCAAGCTCCCATGTTTTTGCAGTTTTTTCTCTGAGGGAAATATCTTTTATCCACTCAAGCTCGGGCCATAGTCTTTTTACCTGTTCATTCATAAAAATTATTTTTATTATTTCAGTCCGGCAATAATGGCGTCTGTCATCTGTGTGGTGGAAGCAGCTCCATTCTTCACCACTTCAGGCCTTCCTGTCATTTTCATCATGTCATAAGTTCTCACCTTGCCTTCGATTATAACATCGGCTATCGCTTTTCTGATTTTCGATGAAATTTTCTTCTCTTCAAGGTAATCAAGCATCATGCAAGCCGATTCAATCATAGCAATAGGGTTCACAATTGAAACTTCATAGCCTGCATATTTCGGAGCCGACCCATGAGTGGGCTCAAAAACTGCAACACCGTCTGATGAAAACTGAGCGCTGCATGCAAATCCCAGTCCGCCGATAAGCCCTGCAAATGCATCAGAGGCAATGTCTCCAAACATATTTCCTGCGACAATTACCCCATAATCTTCAGGGTTTTTTGTAAGCCACATCATTTGTGCATCAATGTTCGTATTAAGAAGCCTGATATCAGGAAAAGAATTTTTCTGAATCTCTTTAGCCAGTTTCCACATCAGTCCCGAAGTTTCACGGATAACATTAGGCTTTTCACATACAGTCACTGATTTATACCCGAATTTTTTAGCATGTTCGAAAGCAGCCAAAAGAATTCTCACAGTAGCTTTTCGTGTGAAAATCCTTGTGGATATGGAAAGTTCATCGACTGGCACATCTCCAAAATTCTTTGCGAATTTAGGATGTGTCATAAATGCTTCATGAACCTTGAGTGGCGGATTTGTCCATTCAACGCCAGAATATAAACATTCCGTATTCTGCCTGAAAATAACAACATCAACCATTGGTTCATCAATAGTGTTGCCTTTTCCTCTTCTGACAAAATTCAAAGGGTTGCCTCTGTATGACTTGCATGGACGAACACAGATATCAAGGTTGAAAAGTTGCCTTAACCCAACAATCGGACTTGAGTATGTGAAGCCCTTACCGTGAAGAGCCGGAGAGAGTTCTGCTTTTGCTTCATCAATTGGTTTGGAGGTAATGGCACCAAAAAGAGCAATTTTATGCTTCTCTATCAGGTCTATAGTTCTTTGTGGCAATGGATTTCCTTCATTGCACCAGAATTCCCATCCAATATCCCCATGTACATAATCAGCTTTAAAACCTGCTGCTGCTAATACTCTCAAAGATTCATTCAATACTACGGCACCTATTCCATCGCCCGGTAAAGTAACTATTGTTGGCTTCGACATAAGATAAATTATTGTTTAGTTTCATATCTGCTTGCTATTCGTAAAAATAGTTAATTTTTGCCAACATAAAACCTGACTAAAATCGTGAAATTATGCAATGAAAATTAAAATAAATACTACTTTTGCGGCCTATTAGATACAATATATGGGTATTTTAAGTCAATTGGCCCCGGAGTCGATCTGGTTTTATTTCGAGGAGATTTGCAGGATTCCACGTCTTTCGACGAATGAGGGTAAAATTAGGCAGTATTTACTTGAATTCGCTAAAAGAAATAAACTTGATTCAAAAGAGGATGAAGTCGGGAACATTTTGATAACGAAATCAGCTGATAAGGGGATGGAGAACAGAAAAACAGTTGTTCTTCAAAGTCATATGGATATGGTTGGTGAGAAGAATGCTGATTATCCGCATGACTGGACAACTGACCCGATAATACCTGCTGTGAAAGATGGATGGGTTACCGCTACAGGGACAACTCTGGGTGCAGATGATGGTGTTGGTATTGCTGCCCAGTTAGCTATCCTCGCTGATAAGAACCTGAAGACCGGGAAAATCGAATGTCTTTTCACTGTTGATGAGGAATCAGGTATGACTGGTGCCATTAATCTCAAGCCCGACTTTTTCAGTGGAAAAACACTTATCAACCTCGATTCAGAAGACGAAGGAATACTGTTTATAGGATGTGCCGGAGGAATGGATACAGTTGGAACTATGAAATATCGTACATCTGCTCTACCTACTGACTCAGAGGCAATTGGAATATCCATTACAGGTCTTCATGGTGGCCATTCCGGTGACGAAATTCATAAAGGTTACGGGAATGCCGTTAAAATAATGAACAGGTTGCTCTGGAATATTTCCAATCAATATAATATATCTGTTGCATGGTTCAATGGTGGAAATCTAAGGAACGCGATTCCAAGAGAAGCTTTTTCTACCATCGTTTTAGATAAAAAGGATAATGAAGCTGTGAAAAGCTGGATTGACAATTTCTATTCTACATTGATCAATGAATTTGGCGATCTTGAGAAAGAATTGAAAATCTCTGCCAGGAAGGCTGATCTTCCTTCATCTGTTATGGATCCAGAGAGTCAGAAAAGATTTCTGAATGCGCTTACCTGTTGCCCGCATGGCGTTATAGCATGGTCGAAGGATATGGAAGATCTGGTTGAGACATCAACGAATCTTGCATCGGCAAAATTTGAAGAAAATAACATAATAAAAATTATTACCACCCAGAGGAGTTCAGTTGAATCATCGAAGCACGATGCCGGTGCTGTGGTCGAGTCGTGTCTCAGACTTGCTGGAGCTGAAGTGACTCATTCAGATGGTTATCCGGGTTGGAGACCAAACTTAAATTCTGAAATCCTTAAAATTACGCGGGAATCATATTATAGCCTGTTTGGCCGGGAACCTTTGGTCAGAGCGATTCATGCAGGCCTTGAATGTGGCCTTGTGTATGAAAAGATTAAAGGAATTGATATGATATCTTTTGGACCAACAATCAGAGGGGCTCATACACCTGAGGAGATGATAGAAATCAGAACCGCTCAGATGTTCTGGGATCTCCTGCTCGATGTAATCGGGAAAATGCCGGTGGAAAAATAGCTTTTTAAAATTCGTACTTTTCAAATTCTTCTTTACCAGCACCGCAGACCGGACAGATATAGTCAGCAGGCAAATCATCAAATGAGGTGCCCGGAGGAATGCCTCCGTCAGGATCGCCCTCAGCAGGATCGTAGATATATCCGCATACTACGCACTTGTATTTATCCATGATGCAAAAACTAAATTTTTAATTTTCTCACAACGTCAATAACTGTTCCGTCAACCCATTTTATTGCAGCAACAATTTCATCCTCAAATTCAGGTTTCTGAGGCACACCGCAAATCGATTCAGCTTCATCTTTAAGCTCTTTGATCGTTTTTAATGGCAATCCTTTGTTTTTTGCGCTTTCAATAAGGTCAATCCTCAACGGATTAATAGCAATCCCGCGTTCTGTAATGACGACATCGATCATTTCTCCCGGTCCGCATAACGTTGTCACTTCATCCACAATAACAGGAATGCGATCGCGAAACAGCGGAACCGGAAGAATAACATTCCGAGCATGTAAACAGTTTTGCCAACCTCCGATGCCATGAAGGAGACAACCATCCGAATGAGTGACAACATTTCCGTTAAAATTCAGATCGACTTCAGTAGCGCCCAAAATCATAATATCCATCATACTGGTAAGATTGCCTTTTGAATGATAGTTATAGGCATTGAAAACAGAATAAGGCACATGATTAGGATTATTCTCAATAGATTTAACTGAATCCAAATCAAAAACCTGGGCATCGAGAATAAAATTCATCAGCCCTTCTTCAAGCATTTTGACCATGTATTTTGTACTGCCTCCGAATCCTAATTTTGATTTCCATCCTTTGTTTCTGAGGATCTCGCTTATGAACACTGCTATTGCAAGAGAAGTACCGCCTGCTCCTGCCTGCATTGAGACTCCATCCTTCAGAATACCTGATTTTTCAAGAAAAGCTGCTGTAAGGTCAGCGATTAACAGTCTGTCGGGACTTTTTGTTATTTGAGTTGTACCTGAAATGATTTTTTCAGGAATTCCAATTTTATCAACTACGACGACAAAATCAACGTAATTCCCTTCTATCTCCATAGGAAAGCATGGAAGATCTATAAGATTATCAGTTACCACGATCACCTTGTCAGCATACATATAATCCGCCTTGGCATATCCAAGAACACCACAGGCTGAAGGACCGGAAGTGCCCCTTGCATTGCCGAATGAATCAGCTGTCGGAGCTGCAAGAACCGCTATGTCTATTCTGACCTCTCCGTCCTGAATCGCCTGAACTCTGCCACCATGAGACCGGAGAACGGCTGTCCCTTTCATTTTACCTTCGGAAACATATCGACCCAGAGGGCCATTCATACTACCTTCGATCCTGTTGATTGTGCCATCATCAAGATATCTGATAAGAGGTTCATGACAGGGAAAAGATGCTGATGGAAACCATATCAGATCCTTAACTCCCATTGATGAAGCTATATCGAATATTTTATTACTGATAAGATCACCATCCCTGAGGTGATGGTGAGTAGAAATTGTCATCCCGTCTTTCAGCCCGCATTTCCGGAGAGCTTCTTCAAGAGTGCTCACAATTTTATTACCGTCATCAGGGAAATTAGCACATGTAGGTATGAAAGGCGAATATTTTCTGCCCTGAGGAAAGTATTTTCCGACTCCTTTAAAAGGAACCACCGGCTGACCATTAATTTCAAGAGGTACAGACCTGCCTGCAGCATTTTTTACAGTTTTTATCAGCATACTTTCTCTTTAAATGCTCTTTATGAATCTTTTGCCCAATCGGCAGGTAATCGGTTTAAACAAACTGCAAGGTCAATAATTCTTTGGGCTCTTGTAACAACAGGAGGATCAATCATTTTTGAACCAAGAGCTACAACTCCAAGACCTTTTTGTTTTGCTTCTTCGAATGCAAGTACAATTTTTTTTGACTTTTCTATTTCATCGTGATCAGGCGCAAAACCATCGCGGATGACAGGTATTTGTCTCGGATGTATACATCCCATTCCTTCGAATCCAAGAGATTTTGATTCCTGCACTGTAAGTTTTAATGCCTCCATATCAGCTACATCGGAAAAAACTGAATCGATAGGTTGAATTCCTGCAGCTCTCGCAGCAATTACAAGACGTTGTCGCGCATACATCGATTCCTTTCCTTCAACCGTTCTCTGTACGCCGAGATCTGTCGTAAAATCTTCAAGACCGATCGCAATCGCTACAATGTTTTTCGATGATGAAGCAATCCTGAAAGAATTCTCGAGGCCGAGAGCGCTTTCAATAATAGGCATCAGAAATATATCCTTATTCAGATTGTATTTCATTTTGATGCTGTCGATCATTTTTTCAACCTGAATGATATCCTCAGGATCTTCGCATTTTGGTATCAAAATAAGATTAACATTATGCGGAATCACATAATGAAGATCTTCGAGCCCCCTTTTGCCCTGGTTTATCCTGACCATCCTTTCTGCGCCATAAAAATTTATTTGCCTTAATGCATTCCTGATCAGAAACCGGGCCTCATCCTTCTTCTCAGGAGCAACCGAGTCTTCGAGGTCAAGAATTATTCCATCGGCGGAATGCAGTCCGGAATTTATCATTAGTCCGGGAGTGTTTCCGGGGAGGTATAACCTTGAAAAACGGAATCTGTGGAGTTCAGTTGAATAATTGTTTTCTTTCAGAATCGGAGGAAGAAATTCAAGTTGAGTCTTAATTAACTGTTTTACGGCAGATTCCAGTCGGGCCATAATTACAAAAGGAAGAGCGCCGGAATCATTTATCTTAACAGATGCATGCTTAATCCCAAAAAAATCAAGGACTTCCTTAGTAAGATTTACTATCGAATCGCCATATAATGTTTTGACTTTAGAAATGAGATCTACTGATATGCCATCATCTGATCTTAATTCCAGTGAAATTTCGCAATCGGATCTGACCCTGGGTCCTGAGTTGCCCGAGATTGCGACGGAATTTTTCATTTTATCTTAACTTAGTAATGTTATACAAACCTACTAAATTTTTCAAACATAAAGCCAATCGGTGATTTAAGTAGTTTTGTTTTCGCAGAGCTCAATCAGAACACCTGAAGTGGCTTTAGGATGCAAAAAAGCTATATCGAGACCTTCAGCGCCTTTTCTGGGTTTACAGTCAATTAGCCTGATTCCCATTTCAGCAGCGTGGGTCAGTTGATCTTCAATTTTCTCAACGGCGAATGCTATATGATGGATGCCTTCACCTTTTTTTTCTATAAATTTTCCAATCGGTCCTTCCGGGTCGGTCGATTCCAGCAGTTCAATTTTCGTCTGACCTACTTTGAAGAATGCTGTACGGACCTTCTGTTCAGGAACTTCCTCAATATTATAGCATTTCAATCCCATTACTTTTTCGTAAAAACTAATCGCTTCTTCAAGGTTTGTTACAGCAATTCCAATATGCTCAATGTGTGATGGTTTCATTATTTTAAGAATAATATTTTTATACTAACTTTCCTTTGCGGATACTTTGGTTTTCCCTTTGTATTCCTTTGTGGTTAATGGATTTCCTTTTTACCACAAAAGGACACAAAGGATACACAAAGGATCACAAAGGGTTATGAAAATTAAAATGGAAATTCGACCGGGGTTTTCATTTCTGACTCGACGTTAGCTGGTTTTTTTGCTGCGACATGCACAGGATTACCATTTACAAAAATGGCTTTATAAGGTACCGTTGGGCATGCAAATTCGCAATGACCGCATCCAATACATATATCCTCGGTAACTTCGGGGATGACAAGGTTTCCCTCAAAAGGTATCATATGAACTGCTTTGGTGGGACAGCTTTCTGAGCATGCTCCGCAAGCTGTTTTTTCAGTATTTACAATGCAGTTATCTTTTATAAAATTAGCTTTACCAAGCTGCGTGAGCTTTTTAGCCTCAAGAACCAATGGATGCAGAGCGTTTGTAGGACAAATCTCAGTGCATTTTGTACAGTTGTATGTGCAGAAGCTTTTATGATAATCCATGACCGGCTGCATCATACCTGCTATACCATATTGTTTATAAGAAGGTTGAAGAACACCGTTTGGACAAATGTTTATACAAAGCGAACATGCAATACAATCTTTATTAAAATCTTCGATACTCACGCCTCCCGGCGGACAAACAGGAAAAGTCTTGTTTTCCTTAACAGTAGAATCTTTCTTCGGTTTTGGAGCAGTCTTATTCTGGCCGCTTGAAATTTTTGATAATCCAAACAGAAGAAGAAGTGTTCCGATAATGACTTTGCGTTTGCTTTCATCGACTTCAACAACTTTCTTCTTTGTTGTGGCTATCCCGTATGATAAAGCTTTTTCCGGACAAGTGTGTATGCAGTTGAAACAACCGACGCATCTAGAAATATCAACATTCGGCTTCAGAAAATCTATGCAGGATGATTTACACCGTATAGCGCATCTGCCACACCTTGTGCAGGCAGCTTCATCAAATTTTATGCGGAAAAGTGAAATTTTGGAAATCAGACCCAGCAGGGTGCCGACCGGGCAGATCATATTACAATAAAGACGTCCTTTTGTCAGAGACAATCCGCCAACCAGAAGAAAGAATGCAGCAGGAATTGAATATGCAATTAACGGAAAATATTTCACGGTAACATTGCTGAGGGTGTATACGTCAAATCTGCCTAAAATCCCGGCAAGAAAATTATTCAGAATTATGACTACCGGTTTGACAAAATATGTCATAGACCTGGCAAATACGCTGTATGGGTCAAGTAATGTAATAGTGTAGATTCCCCATACCACAGTGACTATAACAGTAATTGACAGTATGGAATATCTTAAAATTGTAAAAGGCTTTTTGAACCCATATCTTCTGAATTTCCTCTTGATCCTTCCTCCAATCCTGCTGGTCAGATCCTGACCGATTCCTAACGGACACAGGAAGGAACAATATGTGCGGCCTGTAATTAAGGTGAGCAAAAGGACAAGAATAAAACCGCCGGTCGCTAGCGTCCTGAGATCAAAAAACTTCATGAATGAAGGAATGAACTGAAGAGAAATCAGGATGTTATAATATTTAGAAGGAACAACCGATTTAAAGTCAACAAAAGAAAGGAAAAAAAAGATAAAGACCAGGGTTGAAAAAACAATGCGGATTCTTCTAAGTATTGATGAACTCATCAAAAATTACATTTTAATTCTTTTAATATTCAGGGCATCAAGGTTCATATTGCCAAGTCCCATTTTATTTGCTATCCCAATATATTCGATCTTTTCTACCGGCACGCCAAGCATTTTTGCCGAAGCAGCGTCTCCTGCTACCCAGTCGGTGGTGAGTATCTGCGATTTCATAAAAACTACATCTTCTTTCGACACTCCCTGAGGTCCATGCTTTACCATAACATTATAGCAGTCGATAACATTGAGAGCAGGTTTCTTCTCATAAAGAGCGTAGTCTGCTATACATTGGTTAAGATTGTTTGAATGCCAGTAACCCCTGTCCCAGACCAACCCCATTGAATTTTTCAGGCAGGCAGTCATTTTTGTTGAACTATGATCTTTAAGTACCGGTACATTTATAAACACATCTGTCTCGAGAAGGAGCTGATGAACCTTTGCTTTCTGAAGCTTAATGCCACCTGGAATTTCAATTTCGTGGTAATAACTTTCAGAATTACCTGATACTACTTTTGCTCCAGCCGATTTTGCTGCTTTTTCAATACCGGAATTGCTGTAGCAGTTTACCCAATTATCGCATGTATGGTCAAACACATAGACTTCTTTGGCTCCTGCCTTAAAACAATGTTCAACGATCCTTTTTACGAGCAACGGATTCGTGTTCGCAGCAAGTTCGGGAATAACATCCCACCCGATATTGGGTTTAATCAAAACTTTTTGTCCTTTCTGAACAAAAGTTCCCATTCCTCCAAGTTCCTGTATTCCAAGATCAAACATGGCATCAGGATTACCACCCATAATTGCGACCATGTCATACTTTGCACTGGCTGGTTCTGATTTCCAGAGTTTGCCCAATCCACCCATTTTCAAAGCTGCACCAGCTGCAAGTCCGCCACCTATTGACGTTCTAAAAAAATCCCTTCTTTTCATAATCTGAATAAAATGGTTAATAAAATGATTTCAGGAATAAGTGCCGAAAAATACGATTTTTTTTTATTATTCGGTAAAGATTGTAAATAGTATATTAGCAAAGTTAATTACAGGTTTATGTTGTAGCCGCATTTTAACATTCCTGTATGATATTTGTTGCACTTTATACCTATCCATAAAATGAAAGTAATCAGTTATGATTGTTTCTCCGGGATAAGCGGAGACATGAACCTGGGAGCAATGATAGATCTCGGAGTCGATCAGGCATTTCTTACCGGTGAACTAAAAAAACTGAATCTTGAAGGGTGGGAACTCGTAGTCGCGAAAGATCAACGACATGGAATTGTCGGAACCAAAGCGACTGTAAAACAAACCAGACATGAACACGCCCATCGTCATCTTTCTGATATTGAAAAGATTATAAATGAATCTGCACTTGACATGCCTGTAAAAGAGCTGAGCATGAAGATATTCATGAAAATTGCAGTGGCAGAGGCAAAAGTACATGGTATTGCTGTTGATCATGTTCATTTTCACGAAGTAGGAGCCGTTGATTCAATTATTGATGTTGTAGGTGCGGCAATATGTTTTAATTCTTTAAATGTGGAAGGGGTCCATGTTTCTTCAGTTGAACTTGGTGGAGGATTTGTAAACTGCGACCACGGTAAACTTCCGGTTCCGGCTCCGGCAACAGCTGAGATTATTAAAGGAATTAATGTAAAAAAAGACGGAGTGGATTTTGAAGCTACAACGCCAACCGGCGCGGCTATTCTTGCTGCCCTTGGTACAAACTTTAATCCTGAACAGAAAATTAAAATTGAAAAAACAGCGTATGGTGTCGGACAAAAGGAACATGAGAAGGTTCCAAATCTGCTAAGAGTATTCCTGGGTGAGATGGCTTCTGAAAGTACAGGTCACGATGCGATTCAGGTTGAATGCAATATTGATGATATGAATCCGGAATTTTTTGAATATATCTCTGAAAGACTTTTTAAAACAGGAGCCTCCGATGTTTTCTATTCAAATATAATTATGAAGAAAGGGCGTCCAGGCATCCTTCTCAGTGTAATATGCGAAAATGAAACTGCCGATGCTGTTAAAAATATCGTTTTCACTGAATCAACATCACTAGGAATCAGAACCTTTCCCTTCAGAAAAGACACTCTGGTAAGAAAATTTGAAACAGTGAAGACTATTTACGGTGATGTTAACGTTAAAAGATCCTATTACGAGGGCAAAGAAGTCTCGTGTAAGCCTGAATATGAGGATTGTAGGAAAATTGCATCGGAAAGAGGCATCCCTGTTAAAGAGGTGTATAATAATATTATGGCTGCGATCAATATTAAATAACAATGGAGATATCTGAAAATTTTATTTAACCGCAAAGCACACAAAGAAGGCACAAGTGGCACAAAGCTAAAACCTTATATTTCTTAGCTTTGTGTTCTTTGTGTAAAAACTTTGTGTCCTTTGTGGTTTCAGATTCTTTAACAATTCGCACACAGTAAACTAAAATATTAAAATGGATACCAGAGACGAAAAATCACAAAAACTTGATTCCATACTGAAAGATCTGAATTCATTTGTCATTGCATTTTCAGGAGGTGTTGACAGCACCTTTCTTTTATACCGCGCGCATCTTTTAAGAGGTACAGCAATTACTGCAATTACAATCAGGACTCCTTATATACCAGCAAGGGAAATCAGTGAAGCTGTGGAGTTTACAAGGTCCTTTGGAATCAATCATAAAATACTTGACATTGCCCTTCCCGCATTGATTAAGAATAATCCTATTGAAAGGTGTTATTTATGTAAAAAAACTCTTTTCAACGATATTACCAGTTTTGCAAAGGAAAACAATTATCAATTTATTGTTGACGGTACGAATGCTGATGATACAAAAGATTACCGTCCCGGGCTGGCAGCATTAAATGAACTGGGAATAAGGAGCCCTCTTCTGGAATCGGGTCTCACAAAAAAGGAAATCAGGGAATTATCAAAGGATGCAAATCTTCAGATATGGGATAAGCCCGCAATGGCATGTTTGCTGACCAGAATCCCGTATGATACGGATATACAGGAAGGTACGCTGAGACAAATTGAAGAGGCTGAAAATATTTTATCCGATATGGGATACCCGGGAACAAGGGTACGGGTTCATGGTACCCTGGCAAGAATTGAAAGTTTCCCTGAATACTTAGAAGAAATCATTCATAATCCTGAAAAAGAACATATTATTTCAAAACTGAAAGAATTAGGGTTCAGATATGTATCTTTGGACCTTGAAGGTTACAGGACAGGAAGTTCCAATCCCTGAAAAATAAGAATTATGAATGCAAAGGAAGTAGAAAAGCTGCTTAATAATGTAAAAAAAGGAGACACAAGTATAGAGGAAGCCCTGGAGGTACTTAAAAGTTTCCCGTATACCGATCTTGGTTTTGCCAGAATAGATCACCACCGTGAAATGAGGACAGGTTATCCGGAAATAATATACTGCGCAGGAAAGTCAAAAGAGCAGGTAAGAGAAATTTTCAAAGTGATGTCGGAGAAAGAAAGCAACGTCATTGGCACCAGGGCAAATGTAGAAATGTATGAAGAAGTCAGGAGCATACTCCCTGAAGCTGTGTTTTACCCTATTGCCAGGATTATCTCGCTTCAAAAAGTGAAACCAGCAGTTCCGGAAACCAGAATTGCCATAATCACGGCCGGGACTTCTGATATGCCTGTAGCTGAGGAAGCTGCCATTACTGCTGAGCTCCTTGGGAAACAAAGTACTTAGAATATATGATGCCGGAGTTGCCGGAATTCACAGGCTTGTAGATAAGCTTCCGGAAATCAGAAACTGCCGTGTGGTGGTGGTTATTGCCGGAATGGAAGGTGCTCTGGCAAGTGTCGTTGGAGGACTGGTCGACAAACCTGTTATTGCTGTCCCGACAAGTATTGGCTATGGCGCTAATTTCGGAGGTGTTTCAGCTCTGCTCGCTATGCTTACAAGCTGTTCCACAGGTGTCACTGTTGTTAATATTGATAATGGATTCGGCGCAGGTTTCGCAGCCAGCATGATAAACAAAATGTAGAATTTTCAATAATGGCGGGGAAAATCCTTGTTTCAACAGCATATTTACCACCTGTTGAATATTTTTCGCTTATTTCCGGGGCGGACGAAGTGTTAATCGAAAGCAGAAGAGAATTATATTAAACAGTCCTACCGTAACCGGTGCTATATACTTTCCGCCCATGGGCCACAGCTTCTGTCAGTTCCTGTATACCTCGGCAGTCAGCATAAAACTCATTTGAAAGACATAAGGATCGATTATTCAAAACGATGGCAGCAGGTGCACCTGGGAGCCATAACGGCTTCATATAGCGCTGCACCTTATTTTCAATTCTACTTTGAAAATATCGAAAAGATAATATTAAAAGGGAATGACTTTCTTATTGATCTTAACACAGAACTGACAGAAACGATCCTGAAAATGCTTAAGTTAAAAACCCGACTTCGATTTACATATGACTTTGAACCTGTATCAGGATCAGAGAATGATTTCAGATACAAAATATCACCAAAGGAAAAATCTGTATTTCAGGTAAAAGAATATTTACAGGTTTTCAATAATGGAAATGGTTTTGTACATAACCTGAGTATTATTGACCTGATATTTAATATGGGGCCTGAGGCAGAGCAATTTCTGTAAACTAAAGAATTTTGCCACTTCTAATCAACCCATCTGCTTCATTCCCTCCAGTTTTGTTTCATCTTAGGTCTAACCCCTAAATCCACCAGGGGGACTTTAGTTTTACTCAACTTCCAGTTTGTGGAATAAACGATAATATTAAATTAAACAAAACTTAAGTCCCCATTGGGGGGTTTGGGGGTAAATCTCGGGAAAGTTATGAGATGGTGTTTTAAAGAATATGAATAATCGTTTCATAAAAAAAAGCCGTTCCCCTGAGGAAACGGCCCCTAAATAAAACAGTCATCAAAGTATTAAATCCCAAATTTATATCCTAAGGTCAGGGTGAAAACGTTTTTAGATGTTCCAAGGTTTGCTGATGCCTGATCAACACCCGGGGCAACAGGGTACAGCAAATAATTCTGTGAATAGCTAAAGTTTGTATAACCAAAATCAATAGAAAAGTTCTGTTCACGTATTCCTACACCACCGGATAATGAGGTATATTGAAGATTTGAATTGGCATCGCCTGATTTAAAGGGTTTACCATAATATCCGTAACCTGCGCGCAGATAAATATTGCTTAGTCTGAGTTCGCCTCCCAGTCTGAAGTTGCTCGTTGGTTTCAGACTGTTTTTTATTTCAAGGTTTTTTACACTGTAATCATAATTATCCCCTGTCTGTGAGAATTTTGCAGTACTGTAATCAACGAATTCATAATCAGCACTTAGAAGAGCAATTTTCTGGATCTGCACGCCTACCCCTGCAAGAATCCTGAAGGGTGTAGCCAATGCATAATTAAATCTCATCGGATCGCTTGAAGATTCAAAATGGCCGCCATCGGTAAAATTAGAAGTTACATCATTATAATAGTATTCATCGATTTTATACCACGTTGGGGTATGAAACGCAAGACCAATACGGACAGCATCAACCGGTTTATAAATGGCTCCTAACTTAACTGAATATCCGGTTCCTTTATCTTCGTAATGATCTATATAAGTAAAATTCTTAAATGCTGTGGGAAGGGCGACATCTGTTGTTTCCAAATGCTCATAATCGCTGGTGTACCTTAGTTGGGTAACGCCCAAGGTTGCTCCGAAAAAGAATTTATCCGAATAATTTCCACCGATTGAAAAAGAATGTTCCCCAATATAACCATCATTTGAAATGAGACGGCGGATTGTCTGACCATAAACAGATGTGGAATTGTCTCCATAATTATTATAGACGGTGCCATATTTATTGCCACCTGAACCGGTTATTGTATCAATTACCCATGCATCAAATGCAAGACCTTCAGCACCCTGAAGATTATGAAAATTAGTTCCTGCGCCGTTATTCCCGTTATTTCCCAATCCTGACCAGTAGTCTGCCATTGAGCTTGAATTGCTCACCCCCTGTATTCTTGCACTCTGACCAAGGTTATTAATTTTGTTGTATGAATAGGCAATATTCAGCGACATAAGACCCGAAGTGTGGGAAACTATATTACCAACGATACCAAGCTGGTTAATATTGAAATTGTAGAGGTTGTCGGTAAATTTTCCGTTGAAATCCGCAGTTGTTTTGGTGTTGAACAATTGGGGAGACAGTGTCAGCTCTGAAGATCTGAAAACACCAAGGCCAGCCGGGTTTTGATTGAGAGATGAAATATCTCCGCCCAAAGCTGTAAAAGCTCCGCCCATTGAGTTAAACCTGGCGCTTCCCGTATAGAATATCTGGGAATATCTTAAAGCATCATCTACGTTTTGGGCTTTTATCCCGGCCGTTAAAGTAAAAATCACGAATATTATTAAACAAATCCTTTTCATAAGATTTATGTATTTAGTAAGATTATCCCTGCACTCTGTTATTTAGAATGAACGTTATTGTAGTATAAATTATTTTGTCGATTGCCGGTTTACCTTCTTCCGCCACCGCCACCGCCGCCACTACTGCTTCCGCCACCTGAAGACCTTGAGGAGCCTGATGATACCGAACCTGAGGAGTAAGAACCGCCTCCGCTATATGATCTGCTTGTACCACCGCTATATGATCTGCTGCTCCCGGAGGAAGGAGATGAAAATCTTTCCACACTGCTTCTGGAAGGGACAGAGTAACTACCCGAACTTCTGAATGAATTTGATCTGAACTGGTTAGAAGGTGCCGAGACTTCCCTCCTCTGCTGCATATTGCCATTACCATTTGAGTTGGAATTTGGATTTGAATAGCTTCTTACCTGACCGTTTGAGTAGCTTCTGGTATTATAGTTTGAGCCCTGATTAACTCTGCTATTATTATATGAAGGACGCGTGCTCATTCTTGGATTGCTGTAACTTGGTGTATAAGATCTGCTGGTACTATTATATGCAGGTCTGTTATTGGCGGGAGTTCTTTGAACATTGCTCTGAACTGTTCTTCCGCTACGAACGGCCTGTTGGGTATTAGTGCTTGTTGCAGAAGTCCTTCTCTGATCTGAAGCAAGAGGTTGTGAACCACTGGTTCTGGACCCGGTTCTTGAATTGGTGCCCGATGTATAGGAATCCCTTCGTGATGAACCGGAAGTACCTCCAGCGTTAGTATTCCATTTAGAAGAGAGATTGCTTGGCCGGTCATATCTGCCATAAGGAGTAGAGTAATCGCGCAAACTGTTGCCTCCGTAAAGGCCTCCATAATAACCTCCACCGAAATAACGGTTATATCCGAATCCGTAAAAGCCGCCAAAGCCACCATAGAAACCACTATAAAGGCCAGGGTAACCAAATCCGCCATAATAACCGGGATAACCATAGCCATAATAACCAGGATAACCGCCGTAATAATCACCATAAAATCCTCCGTACGGACTGTAGCCATAATAAGGGGAACCTCCATAGCCGAGGCCATATCCGAAACCCATGTAGAAAGGATCTCTCCAGTAAGGGTCGAAATAATTTCCGTAAAATCTATTCAGCCTGCTTGCATAGGAAGAATTATCGTAATAATCGTATCCTTCGTTGTTATAACCATTGCTATTTGCCTGATAATCTACAGCGTCATTGTATTTATCGGATACAAGAGTATCAGCAGCATACTTATTATCAAAGTACTGATTGTTATCCGTGTTATCTTTAACAGTCCGGTCATTTTCAGGGGGCTTGTTCTTAACTTGCTGATCTGAAGATGAATAATATAAATCATCATACTCACCTCCGGTGTAAAGACTTGACGTACAGGAGCCAAGCGTAAGAAGAGCAAGAATTAATATTTGAGATAAAATTTTCATTTTGGTTTCCCTCCATTTTTTCTAAATAACACGCAAATATTGTACCAAAGAAACAAATTTTATTAACTAACTGTCATTTCCGCTACAATATTATTTTTCTTATATTTTTAGATTCGGCAAGCTTAAGTATACTTTTATCTTCTTCCCGATGATTTTCTGCCTGAAGATGAAGACTTCGAACCTGAAGATCTTGATCCGGTGTGTGAGGAATTGCTTCTTACTGATGACCCTGAACCCATTGATCGCGCAGAAGATGATCTTATGCCTGAAGAACCCATTGATCGCGGAGAGGATGACCTTACATTTGAATAACTCAACGATCTGGTCGAATGGGATATGCTGCCCGAACCCTGACTGATACTGCGATAGGAACGGTTACTATTAGATGCAGTAAAACCATTTCCTGATCGTGGATTATTAGTATACGAATTACTAACTGTCCTGGTATTACCGTATGTGCTGTAGCTTCTCTTTCCTCCGTTGTTGCTGTTATTCGCTTTGATACCATTGGAACCGTTTGATCCGTGAGAGCCATTGTAACCATTTGAACCGTGAGAGCCATTCATGCCATCAGTTCTCCTTCTGTTATTATTGTTTGTAAAATTATTTGACCCTGAGCTTCTTCTTGAACCTGAACCAGAGGAATTATACCTGTTTGAATAATTATTGTTATAATCGTTATGAGAATAATAGTTATGCCCATAATCATACCTGTTGTGATTACTAAACCATCTGTGACCAAAGCCGAAATTAAATATTACGGGTGAATACCAGCTGTAATAGAATGGATTATAATAGTAAGGAGTGTAGTCCCAGTATGTTCCATAGTATGGATCATATCCATAATAGTCAGCATATCCGTAATTAAAACCTAAACCTAAACCAAATCCCAATCCACCGTAAATACTTACACCCCATGAGTAAGGATGGTAGTCGTACCAGTAAGAATCAGTGAAAACAGGAGCGTAATAGTCAAATGCAGCGTAAGATCTGTGAAATCTGTTTATCCTTGAAGTAAAATAATAATCATAATCATTATGATAATTATTTATTACCACCCTGGCATTATCATGTCTGCCATTAAATGAATCACCTCTCTGGGCATTAGCTGCGGTGAAGGTGATCAGTGCTAATGACAGGATTCCGATGTACAATTTTGCTTTCATGATGAACCTCCGATTCTTTTTAGAGTAATAACTGATCTTTTTATTTATTTTTACGCTTTCTATTTTCTTTAATACTAACAAACAAATACCATACCAAAAAATGGCGAAGTTTTTATCGAACAGGGAGGAAAATTATTCACAATGGTATAACGATCTGGTTATCAAGGCTGATCTGGCAGAAAATTCAGCTGTACGGGGATGTATGGTTATCAAACCTTACGGATACGCTATCTGGGAAAAGATACAGGCTGAACTCGACAGACTTTTTAAAGCAACAGGACATGTAAATGCGTATTTCCCATTATTCATACCAAAATCATTTTTCAGTAAAGAGGCTGCGCATGTTGAAGGATTCGCCAAAGAATGTGCGGTCGTTACTCATTACAGGCTGAAAAATGATGAAAATGGCAAAGGAGTCATCGTTGACCCAGATGCAAAACTTGAAGAAGAGTTAATCATACGTCCCACATCTGAAACAATAATATGGCATTCATATAAAAACTGGATCCATTCCTACAGGGATCTGCCTATTCTTATAAATCAATGGGCAAATGTGGTACGATGGGAAATGAGGACAAGGCTGTTTCTGAGAACTACTGAATTTCTCTGGCAGGAGGGTCATACGGCCCATGCAACGCGTGAAGAGGCAGTTGAAGAGACTGAAAAAATGATAAATGTTTATGCTGGTTTTGCAGAAAATTCAATGGCGCTTCCTGTTATTAAAGGCTATAAAAGTGAAAATGAACGTTTTGCGGGTGCACTTGATACGTATGCTATAGAAGCCCTCATGCAGGATGGAAAAGCGCTTCAGGCCGGGACGAGTCACTTTCTCGGTCAGAATTTTGCAAAAGCATTTGATGTTCAGTTTACTGACAAGACCGGAAAACTTGATTATGTGTGGGCTACTTCATGGGGTGTGTCGACAAGGTTGATGGGCGCCATTATTATGGGTCACGCTGACAACAATGGCCTTGTGCTGCCTCCTAAACTTGCTCCGATTCAGGTTGTAATTATCCCTATATATAAAAGTATAGATCAGGTTGCCGCCTTATCAGAAACAGCTCTGAAGATAAAAGCCGGTCTGGAGGCTTTAGGTATATCGGTAAAATATGATGACAGGGACAATAACAAACCGGGTTGGAAATTTGCTGATTATGAATTAAAAGGGGTTCCTGTGCGACTTGCAATCGGTCCACGTGATCTTGAAAACAAAACTATTGAAGTTGCCAGAAGGGATAACCTGACGAAGGAGACAATCCCAATTGAAAAGGTTTACGAACATATTCCAAAACTTCTTGATGATATCCAGGTCAATATCTACAACAAAGCCCTTAACTTCAGAAAAGAAAATACTTTTTATGTTGACAAATGGGAAGATTTTCTGAAAGTTCTTGATAATCAGGGTGGTTTTATAATGGCACATTGGGATGGTACTGTCGAAACCGAAGAAAAAATTAAAGAAGAGACCAAAGCAACTATCAGATGCATCCCATTTGATAGTCCCGAAGAATCAGGTAAATGCATTTATTCAGGTAAGCCTTCGAACCGGAGAGTTCTTTTTGCAAGGTCTTATTAACCTGATAGTTGCATAACTTTTTATTGTTTAGATCCATTTTTTAAAATGGATTAATACCTGTTTCCGGTAATTTTTCATAATTGGTGTGATTTGACAAACTAATTAAAATCCCGGTGATTTTAATTTTAGTGAATAATTATTTACTTTAGACGTCTGTATTCCATCAATAATATATTATCATGGCCGATCAGAACGATAAAAAGCTGGCAATAATTGCTACACTTAAAGAAAAGTCCACTCTGAAACAAAAAGTATTCGATAACACTCTTGAATCTTTTTGTAATATTAAGGAGGTACTGAAAACCTTATCAAAAGAGGTAAACACCAGTCTGGGCAACGTCGATTCCAGAATCCGGTTGGAGTATACCGACAGGAGCAATTTTGATGCCCAGCTAAAGGTAGCAGGCGATGTTTTACTTTTCAGCATGCACTCGAATATATTTCAGTTCGACCGTGAGCATCCGGCCTGGAAAACTGCTTACATCCAGAAAAATAAATTCAATGCTTATTCAGGAATAATAAATATTTACAACTACCTCAGCGATTCTTTCAAATATTCACGTCTCGATGACCTTGGTTATCTTATTGCCAGGATATTTATTAATCATGAACGGCAATATTTTGTTGAAGGGAAAAGACAGATGGGAATGTTATTCACAAATTACGGAAGCGAAGAGATAAGTAAGCAATCATTGCAGGTAATCATTTCAACTGCAATTCAATATGCTCTTGAATTTGATCTTCTGGTGCCCCCTTACGATGCTGTAAAAATAGCAACTGTAGGACAAGCAGAAGCCAAGATCCAGCATTCAAGAGTTATTACCGGTAAACGCCTCGGGTTTCAGTTTAACTCTGATGATGTTCTGATTAGCAACTTTCAGGAAACCTGATGTGCAAAACCCGGACAAAATTCAGGAAATACTCAGGACCAACTATATTTTTGGTCCTGTTGTTATCTTGTAATATTGCATTTCCCCAGGTCCGGCGGGAAAAAATATCAATTAACCATATCTCCAGAAAGACTGTTGTCAATCTAAGGAAGGATATTCCTCCCCTTTTTAATGATTCTTTAAGGGCAGAATCTTTCAAGTTAATGCCGCTCCCTCACCCCAGCGACAGAAGCACCAAATTTTACGATACACTAAAAGTCAGAGCTTCAAAAAACCGGTTTACAAAGAGATTATACGATTTCCTGGTAGTTAATCCTGATACTCTTTATAAAAGGCGTTTTGCATCCACAAGTGATGCCAATTATAAGAAGTATACAGGTAAAAAGATCAGAAAAATAATTATTCAGCGACTTAACGTCTTTGGGACAGATATTAATTATCCGTACCTGGATAATCCAAAAAACTATGAAAAGATTTTAAACAAGACCCATTTCAACACTACTGAAAACATAGTACGAAAAAATCTTCTTTTTAAAGAAGGTGATGAAGTTTCGCCACTGAAATTGAGCGATAATGAGCGACTTTTAAGGGAACTTCCCTTCATCGGTGACGCAAGAATACAGGTAATTCCTGTTTCCAATGAAGAAGCTGATATTATCGTATTTACTAAAGATGTTTACTCCCTTGGAGGCGCGTATGTTTACAGAGGCCTTAGCAGAGGTGAAGCCTCGGTGTTCGATAAAAACATACTCGGCATTGGTCATGAATTGGGCATTGATGTCCCATTTGATAACAGAGCCCCAAATTCCCCCGGAATCGGAGGTCACTATTATGCAAATAATCTCGGAAAGACATTTATCGATCTGAATGCACAATATCTCAACGGATTGGGTATTGAAACATATGGATTGGCGCTAAGCCGCAATCTGGTTAGCTCCACAACAAAATATGCTGGTGGAATTGCATTCCGTCATATGCATTCAACTTTTGATATTAGTCCGGTTCCACTGCCAATACCTTATAAGTATAACCTTCAGGATTACTGGATCTCACGATCCTTCCTTCTGAACAGGGAATCTGTGACCAGATTGGTCTTTGGTACCCGTTACATAAATAATAATGTGTACAGCCATCCGCCAATATCTCCAAATTCTTATCTGAACCTTCAGCAGTACAAGCTTTATATGGGATCTGCTGCTCTTTCAATTCAAAAGTATACCAAGACAAATCTTCTTTATAGTTATGGACGCAATGAAGACGTTCCTTATGGCGCACTTATGAAGGTAACTGCAGGAAGAGAATATAATGAATTCAAAGACAGAACATATATTGCTGGTGAAGCTTCTCTCGGCAACAAGATCGGCGACCTGGGTTATTTCTATTTTTATTCGGGATTGTCTTCATATATTAATAAAAGCAAAAGCGAACAGGGGCTTCTCGCCATACGGCTCAATTATTTTTCCAACCTTCTTACTTTCGGAAATTTCAGAATGAGAAATTTTGTTTATCTGAATTATACCAGAGGATTCGGAAGATACACAAATGAATACCTCAGATTCAGCACTGAAAATGGATTTTCAGGGTTCAGAAATGATTCCATAAATGGAAATCAAAGGCTTTCATTAAGTTTTGAATCAGTTGTATTCAGTCCTATAAATATCTATGGCTTCCGTTTTGCATTTTTTGGATTTGCTGACATTTCACTCCTGTCCCGTTCAGCTTCAATTGGAAGCCACGATTACGCTCTTTCAAGTATTGGGTTGGGCATAAGGATTAGAAATGACAATCTTATTTTTAATACATTGCAGATAAGATTTGCATTTTTCCCGAATCCCCCATTGTACTCAAGAATTTCAAATGTAACTGTTTCGGGGGTACAGCTTCTGCATCCTAATAATTTTGAACCCGGCCAGCCCGCGGTTATTCCATATCAATAATCAAGTATCTGAGTACTTCCCGGCTATATAATATTTATTGAAAACGTATCTCGGAAAGGATACCTTTTTCTATTTTTGCATACCAATAAAACTTAAAATGATTAATGAATTCAAAAAGTTCATTTCTGAAAATAACCTGTTGAATCCTGGTGACAAAATTCTTCTGGCGGTTAGTGGTGGAATTGATTCAATGGTGATGGCTCACATTTTTCATCATCAAAAATTCGAGATTGGCATAGCACACTGCAATTTCTCATTAAGGAACGGAGAATCGGACAAAGATGAGGAACTGGTGCGTCAGTTTGCATCCGAAAATAATATCCAGTTCTTTGCAATCAGATTTGACACAAAAAATTTTGCCAAAGAGAATAAATTGTCTATTCAGATGGCTGCCAGAGAACTGAGATACAAATGGTTTGAAGAAACAAGAAATAAGACCGGATTTGATTTGATTGCCGTCGCGCATAATCTGAATGACAATATCGAAACACTTCTGATAAACCTTACTAGAGGCACCGGCCTGGCAGGACTGACAGGAATGAAACCTCTCAGTAATAAAATTATCAGACCTTTATTATTTGCGACCAGAAGCGATATTATTGCTTATCAGGAACAGCATAATGTTCCTTATCGTGAAGACAATTCAAACAGTGACACGAAATATATCAGGAATAAAATAAGACATCTCATTATTCCAGTGCTCAAAGAAATAAACCCCTCGATAGAATCAACTCTTAATGAGGCAGCTGAAAGATTTTCGGGATTTAACGAGATAGTCACGGAACACATTGATTCGCTGAGAGAGTGCATAAAAGAAGAAAAAGAACAATTCATCACGTTCAACATTACAATCTTAAAAAAATATTCACATAATAAAGCAGTTCTCTTTGAGCTGTTCAAACCATACGGAATAACCGGTGCCCTTTTAACCGACCTGATTAAAATCGTTGGAGGAAAAACAGGTGGTCAGGTAATAACTGACACTCACAGGATAATCAAGAACAGAAAAGAATTAATAATTTCAGCCGAGAAGAAACAATCCGAAAAATCATATATTATTGAGAGCGTTGAGGAATTAACAGGTTTCCCAGGAATTTCATCAGCTAAAACAGTCTCTGTTAATTCAACGTACGAAATTCCATATGACCGTCACATTGCTTGTATAGATTCACAAAAGGTTTTCTTTCCTCTAACAATCAGAAAATGGAAAGTAGGGGATTATTTCTATCCTCTGGGAATGAGGCAAAAGAAGAAACTGAGCGATTACTTCATCGATAATAAATATTCAATATTCGACAAGGAGAATATTTTCATTCTTGAGTCAGAGGGGAAGATTGTCTGGATAATCGGCGACAGGATCGACGACAGGTTCAAAATTACAAATTCAACAAAGACCGGACTTCTGATAAAATCAAAAAAGAAGGAAATGGTTATAAAACCGATTAAATAACTTTTTAGCAAAAAGGTCACAAAAATTTGCCCAAAGCCCTTTTAACCACAAAGCACACAAAGTAAGCACAAAGGGCACAAAGCTAAACACTAAAAAATAGACCTTTGCCTTATCTTTCTCCGTGAATTCCCCGGTCGATCAGAATGAGATCCGCCATAGCAATTGCTGTAGCAGCCTCAACAATAACCGGCATTCTGAGAGCAATACAGGTATCATGCCTGCCTTTTACTTTGAGGGTAGTCATTGAACTCTCCTTAAAATTAAAGGTAGTCTGGTCGACTCCTGTTGATGAAGTAGGCTTAACTACTATTCTGAAAATTATCTCATTCCCGTTAGTAATTCCTCCGTTTATTCCCCCGGCATTATTTGTAGATGTATGTCCCAAACTATCAATAAAAGGATCGTTGTGCTGCGAACCCCTCATGGATGCTGCAGCAAAGCCAGAACCAAATTCAATTCCCTTGATTGCCGGAATGGAAAAGATAATGTGGCTAAGAGCTGATTCAAATGAGTAAAAGAAAGGTTCGCCTATAGCAGAAGGAGGATTACTCACCCTGCATTCAATAATGCCACCTATAGTATCGTTAAGGGCAATAGCTTCATTTATAGCCTTCTCAATATCTTCAGAACCTCCGGCGGAAATAAGTTTTGCCTGCATCCTGGCAGCAACTGCCACTTTTTTTGCAATTACCCCAGCCGCAACCAGACCCCAGGTAATTCTGCCTGAAAAATGCCCGCTTCCCCTCATATCAGCAAAACCTGAATGTTTAATGCGCGACACAAAATCGGCATGCCCGGGACGAGGGATATTTTTAAATTCGTCATAATCGGATGAAATCTTATCGCTGTTTCTGGTAATCAGTGTGACAGGAGCACCTGTTGTTACACCATCAAAAACCCCGCTAAGAATCTCCGGAAGATCAGGTTCCTGGCGTTTGGTGGTTCCCACTCCCCCGCTCTGCCGCCTTTTCAGATCCGCAGTAAAATCATCAGGTTTAATGGCTAACCCCGGTGGGCATCCGTCAATAATTACACCTATTGCCGGTCCGTGCGATTCACCAAACAATGTTACTCTGAAAACTACTCCGAAAGAATTCATATTTCTAATTTTTATCTCTGAATCTTTTGTAAAAATCCAGCACTTCTGTAACTGGAACTTTTTCAATCAAGGCTTTGCCTATACCTGTCGTAAACACAAAATGTATTTCACTACCGGTTTTCTTCTTATCGCGGAGAACAAGTTTCTCTATCTGATCGGACGGGATATCCACCTTCTCAACGAGCTCAAATCTTTTTAACATTCCGATTATCCTGTTCTTATCTTCAGAATGTATCAGACCTTTTTCAAATGAATATTCAACAGCAAGTTCCATCCCTGATGCGACTGCAAAACCATGTTTTATGCCTTTCTGTATTTCAACTGCATGCCCGAATGTATGGCCGAAATTCAAAATCCGCCTTAACCCTGCTTCCATTTCATCTTCCGAAACAACTCTACCTTTGATTCTCACCGATCCGGCGACAAGTTCAGTAAGGAGTTGGGGATTCCTTGCCATGATCTTATCGGCGCTTCTTTCTATGAGATCAAATAATTCTTTGTCACCGATAATTGCAGTTTTAATTAACTCTGCCAATCCCGATAAATATTCCTGCTCAGGCAGGGTTTGAAGCATTTCAGGGTCACATATTACGAACTCAGGTTGCCTGATAATTCCAAGCATATTCTTTGTATCTCCGAGGTTTACACCTGTTTTTCCGCCCGTGCTGGCATCTACCTGCGATAAAAGCGTAGTCGAAATATACCCGCATCTGACACCCCTCATGTATATAGATGCAAGAAATCCGGCTATGTCACTGACCACTCCTCCTCCTGCCGCAAGTATAAATCCTGAGCGATCAATTCCCGCCTCAAGAAGCTTATCTGCAAGAGATCCAATTACCTGAAGCTTCTTGCTTTCTTCACCGGGTTTCACCGAAAAAACAGGAATTTTCGGGAATCTGTTTCCATATAACCGCTTTACATTGTCATCGGTTATAATTACGACTCCGTTTTCAGGAATCATATTAAAAGCAGTTTCCCATTTTTCGCCTACCAGTATCTCCGATCTGCAACAGGATGTATCGATGGTTATCTTTTCCAATAGCTGAGCTTATAGATTGTTAAAGTTAAAAAAATCCAGCCTAATTAGTGTTATTTTGGTTTTGAATTGAAATCTGCGTATTATTTCTCGCTCAGTTCCAGCCATCTTAATTCCTTTTCATCCAATATTTTTACAATTTCCCCGTGTCTTTTCGACTTAGAAAGTAATTCTTCACTACTAATATTCCCTTCACTTAATTGTTTCTCAATCAGCCTTTTTTCCGATTCAAGATTCTCGATTTCAGCAGACAAAGCCTCAAATTCTTTTTTTTCTTTGAAAGAAAGTCCGGGTTTTTTCTCTTTTTTCAGTGTATTTTCCTGAGCAACAGCATCAGAGTTTTTAGAAGGTTTTACTAAAGAAGACTGTTTTTCATTGTCTTTCTGCTTTTCCCGCAATTGTGTATAGTTACCGGGAAAATCCTTAATAATGCCGTCGCCTTTATATTCAAAAATATGATCTACAACCTTATCCATAAAATAACGGTCGTGTGATACTACTATTACACATCCCCTGAATCCTGCCAGGTATTCTTCAAGGACATTCAAAGTAAGTATATCGAGATCATTTGTCGGTTCATCGAGAATCAGAAAATTTGGATTCTTCATTAGAACGGTGAGAAGATACAGACGCCTTTTTTCTCCTCCGGATAATTTCCTTATTAGGGTATATTGCTTCTCAGGAGGAAAAAGAAAATAGTTCATGAACTGTGTGATAGAGAGGCTGTTTCCATCGCTGATCGTAACCTTTTCGGCAATATTTTTAACTGCATCTAAAACCGTCATATCATCGTCAAATTCAATTCCCTGCTGCCTGTAATAGCCGAATACTATTGTCTCGCCTCTTTCGACAGTTCCACTGTCAGGGTCAACCAATCCGGTAATTATATTCAGCAAGGTCGTTTTTCCGGTTCCATTTCTTCCGATCAGACCTGCTTTTTCAAACCGGTTGAACAAATAAGTGAAATTATTAAGGACTACTTTTTCTCCGAATGACTTACTTACATTTTTTATCTCAAGAATTTTACTTCCGAGTCGCGAAATATTTACATTTATGTTAATGCTCTTATCCTCAGGTCTGTTAGCTGCTCTTTCCTTTAGGTCATAAAATGATTCGATCCTTGATTTTGCCTTATGCCGTCTTGCCTTTGGCATCCTTCTCATCCAGTCGAGTTCGGTCTTTAACAGGTTTTTCGCTTTTTCGGAATTCATTCTTGCTGAATATTCCCTGTTCTGCTTCTTTTCAAGAAAGTACTCATAATTGCCTTCGTACCTGTAGAGTTCATTATCCGAAAGCTCGAGTATGACATTGCAGACCCGATCAAGGAAGTACCTGTCGTGTGTTACCATCAGATATGTCTTGTTTGACTTGATAAGGTATTCCTCAAGCCATTCAATCATGTCAAGATCAAGATGGTTTGTTGGTTCGTCAAGAATGAGAAGATCAGCATCTTCAACAAGGACCTTTGCAAGAGCTACTCTCTTCCTTTGTCCTCCGGAGAGAGTGCTGATTCTGGCATTCAGATCGTTAAGCTTAAGCCTGAAAAGGATCTGTTTAACCGCAACTTCATAATCCCAGGCTTTGTGATCGTCCATTTTCTGGATCATATGCTGAAGCATTTCAGGAGTGCCTGTCAGAACACATTCTTCATACTCCCTGATAACTTTTACCAGCTCGCTGTCAGTACTGAAAAGTTCGTCAATTATTTTATTTGAATCATTCAACGAAGGCGATTGCTGAAGGTATGCAATATGAAGATCGCGCTTAATACTGAGAGAACCTTTGTCGGGGTTCTCCTTACCTGCCAGAATATCGAGCATAGATGATTTACCGGCTCCGTTAACAGCAATCAACGCAACCTTATCATCTTTATTAATGTTAAAGCTTATATTTTCGAAAAGAAGATTGTCCCCTATCCGCCTTGAGATGTTGTCTGCCTGAAGATAACTAATCATAAAAAATCAATATTATGCAAAGATAAAAAGTGTTACCTTACCTGCACTATTAAAGTGTAATGACAATAAAGGAAAGATACAGGCACGCTATTGCCTATTTCCAGGCGACTTATCCTGAAGCAAAAACAGAACTGGAGTATACCAGTCCGTTTGAGCTGATTGTGGCAGTAATACTTTCTGCTCAATGCACCGACAAGAGGGTCAATATTATTACCCCTCCGCTTATGAAGAAGTACCCTGATGCAGCTTCGATGGCAAAAGCCGAACCAGGGGAAATTTTCGAATTTATCAAGTCGTGTTCATATCCAAACAGTAAGGCCAGACATCTTTCAGAAATGTCGCGAATGCTCGTATCTGATTTTAAAGGAGTCATCCCATCTGAATTAGAATCATTGATGCAACTCCCGGGTGTAGGCAGAAAAAGTGCGAATGTAATATCATCAGTAGTTTTCAGAAAACCAGTCATTGCTGTTGATACGCATGTATTCAGGGTAGCAAACAGGATTGGTCTTGTTAAGAATGCAAAAACACCTCTGGCTGTTGAGTTACAGCTGACAAAGAATTTTCCAACAGAGATTATTAATGAGGCTCACCACTGGCTGATTCTTCATGGAAGATATATCTGCAGGGCAAGAAATCCGCTTTGCAGCAAATGCGGATTGAGGGAGGTATGTGGTTACTACAGGAAATTATATAAGAAATAATAGAAATAAATGGAAATAGGAAATAAATAGAAGCAGATGAAGGTTCTTATTTCCACTTATTTTCACTTATTTTCACATATTTCAACTTATTTCAACCAATTTCAACGTTATTTCAACGTATAATCTTTTTGTTATATTTAGGATGTATTTGAAAAAATAATTGATGGATTACAAAGAGAGCTATATAGAACTGCTGGAAACAAACAAGAGGCTCGAAAAGGAGCTTGAATCGATACGATCCACGAGCAGGGAAAAAACGGATATTATCAGGGAAACGATATTCAGGATCTTTCATTCTGCTTCATATCTGATGGCAATAAGCAAACTGGATACCGGGCAGTATGTTGATATAAATGAGGCTTTCCAAAAAGCGCTTGGCTATTCAAAAGAGGAGATTATAGGACATACATCAGATGATATCAGGTTATTTTCTGACTTCGGCGAAAGCAATAAATATATAAAGCTGATCTCAAAGCTTAAAAGTGTAAAAGATTATCCCATTACTTTAAAAACCAAGACAGGTGAAGAGAGAGTTTATCTCTTTTCTGCCGACAGAGTCAACCTCGAAAATGAAGTTTATCTTCTTACTGTTTTCACTGAAATCAATGCAAAAGACAGAAACCTTAAAGACAATCAGGGGCGACTGCTTGCAGAAATAATTGAGACGCTAAGCCATTATATTATACTCTTCAGCATTGATTCGGATAAGAGGTTTTACGTGAATGATTTAAACAAAAAGGCTGAAGAAGTAGAAAAAGTAAACAGGAAAGATATCGTTGGTAAGTATATTGAAGAAACTCCTCTTGTTAACCGGCTGAAACTTGTAGAACTTCTTAACCATCTTCATTTATCAGGAGATACCCACAAATTGCCTGCTTCTTCTAATGGAGATGATTCCGAGGGCTACTACATGGGATTTCTTCTTTCCTCAGGAAATTTTGTCATAACATGGGAACCAGGTAACAGACAAAGATTTCTTGATGATCTGAATAAACAGGATCTGGCATTCAGGCAGTTTGCAGATCTTCTTCCCGAGATGGTTTATGAAGTCGACCTTAGCGGGAAAATTGTCTATGGAAACAAGCAGGGCCTTTGTTTTTTCGGGTATTCGGAAGAAGATATTGTTGCAGGAATTAACATAGCAGATGTATTTCCTGACAGTTACAAGGAAATGATAAAAAATCTTAAAGCATTATCATCTCCTGAACAAATTTCAAGCAATGAATATTACGGCAGAAAGAAATCCGGCGAACTAGTTCCGGTTGTTACTCATTCATTCGGAATATTTTATAATGACAAGATAATTGGTTACAGGGGAGTAGTTCGCGATATAAGCAGGCAAAAAGAGTACGAGAGTCAGATAATAAGAGAGAAGGCGTTTCTTGAGCACCTGTATAATTCTACTCCGGTAGCTATTGCAATTACCAGTCCCGCCGGTGTTATCTCCATGATAAACCGTGAATTCACGAATCTTTTCGGATACACACTGGAAGAGGCTGTGAATAAAAATATAAACGATCTGGTAGTTCCTGATGAGTTGAAGGAGGAAGCTGAAAAAGTCGATAATCTGGCTTCACTCAACCGCAGGGAGGTAAGACAGACTATAAGAAAAGACAAATCGGGAAATAGAATTCATGTCACACTGGTTGCCACAGCAATTGTCATCAATAATGAAATAGTTGCCAATCTTGGAATCTACAGAGACATTTCCACCGAAAGGAAAAATCAGTTGTTGCAGGAAATACTGTTTAACATATCTACAGCTGCCTTAAAGCAGTATGACATTAAGGAGATTTACCCGATAATTGTACAGGAATTAAGCAAGATTTGGGATACAAATAACTTCTTTATAGCTCTTTACGACAAGAATTCAGAAACCCTTTCCCTTCCGTTTTTCACTGACGAGAAAGATAATTTTTACGAGATACCCACCAAAAAGACAATTACTGGATGGGTGATTAATAATAACAAGTCAGTTCTCCTTAAGCAGAAAGATCTCCAGGACTCTTGACGAATCGGGGAATATTGATCTGGTGGGAACTCCGTGCAAAGTGTGGATGGGTGTTCCATTGAAAGTGGAAAATGAAACAATCGGGGTAATGTGTCTTCAGGATTATAATAATGAAGACAAGTTTTCGCAGGAAGATCTTTATATCATGGATTTCATTGCAAACCAGATTGCTATCGCTCTGCAGCGAAGGATGATGCTCGATAATATTATTCTTGCAAGGAAAAAGGCTGAAGAAGCTGCCCAATCGAAGCAACTGTTCATGTCAACAATGAGCCATGAGATAAGAACTCCCCTTAATGAAGTGATCGGGATAACAAATCTTCTGCTTCAGGGAAATCCCCGTGAAGATCAGATGGACTACATAAAAGCATTAAAATTTTCGGGAAACCATCTATTGACTCTCGTAAATGATGTGCTCGATTACAATAAAATGGAATCGGGAAAAATAATCTTTGAACAGACACAATTTAATCTCATTGATTTTCTGGATGAAATAATGAGATCTTATTCATTCAGATCAAAAGCAAAAAATCTGAGTTTTGATATTAAAAAGGAAAATGATCTGCCAGCTGAAGTAATAGGCGATCCCATAAGATTAAACCAGATACTTTCGAATCTTCTTTCTAATGCTCTGAAATTTACAATACATGGAAGCATAGAGGTGATCGTAAAAGAACTAAGCAGAACTGCCAAGCAGTCCAATATTGAATTCTCGGTAATTGATACAGGGATAGGAATTCCAAAGGAAAAACATTCGGTTATCTTTGACAGTTTCACTCAGGCTTCTTCGGATACGACGCGACATTTTGGAGGTACTGGTTTAGGGCTGGCCATCTGCAAGAAACTGATTGAATTACAGGGAGGCGTCATAACCATCGAAAGTGAGCCTGACAAAGGATCGACCTTCACATTTGCCATTAATTTCGGTATATCGGAAAAAGGGGCTCACTCTGCAGTAGCCGATGTTCCTGAGAGTTTTTCCGGTCTTGAAGGTAAAAGAATACTTGTGGCTGAGGACAATAAGATTAATTTTTTTGTTGCCAATAAATTCCTGACCGGATGGGGCATCTCTGTCACACATGCTGAAAACGGACAGATAGCGCTGGATGTTCTCGAAAAAAATGACTTCGATCTTGTCCTGATGGATTTACATATGCCGGTGATGGATGGCATTGAAGCGACCCGGATAATCAGAAATTCTGATAATCCCAGGATCAAAGATATTCCAATTGTTGCACTCACTGCGGCAATCATGTCGGAGAACCACGATAAGATTGAGGACCTGAAAATCAATGATTATGTGCTGAAACCCTTTAAGCCGCATGATCTGTTCGAAAGGATACTACGACATATCAGGTAAGTAGGGAATAAGAAAATTCATTAACCGCAAAGGTCGCAAAGAAATTACGCAAAGGTCGCAAAGAACTGAATACTAATATTTTGACTTTGCGCACTTCGCGCTACCTTTGCGAACTTCGCGGTTAAAATAAGTTACTTGATACAATACTTACTTATATATTCAGTCACCCGTTTATTGCCAAGACTGAATGACCGTCTGAAATCGTGACATGCATCTTCTGTTTTTCCTGAATTTAAAAGCGCGATACCTTTATTTAGCCATGCATCAGAATTACCAGGTTTAAGATCGAGAGACATGCTATAATCACTTATCGCCATGCTCCACGATTTGGATACAAAGTATGCATCAGCCCTGTCGACGTAGCATTCCGGATCATTTGGATGGATCTTCAGATTTTCTGAAAAATACTGGATCGCCTGAAGATTGTCACCCGATCGGGCTTCAGCTTTACCAGCCAGGCTCAACGCCACCCGATTTTCAGGATATATTTCAAGATATCTTTTAATATCGTTCAAAGCTTTATCTGTTTCACCTGTCTTCCGGTAACATTCGGCCCTCATCATCAGAAGTTCCGCATCAGCAATGCCGGCATTAAGGAGCTCTGTATATGTTGCTGATGCCCCGGCCGGATCTGATGCCCCTGTTTGGGCTTTTGCAAGCAAACGCAAATATTTCTCATTCCCCGGATCTGAATTATTTAACCCCGATATCATCTTAATAACTTCCTGGTACTTACCAGCTCCAAAATTCACCAGCGCTTCTGCATAAATTATATCAGGACCGCTGTCATAATTCTTCTTTAATTCAGCCAGAACTTCTTTTGACTCTTCTGTTTTCCCTGCCGAAATATAATATTCGATTTCAGAAATGCTTTTTTCTGGAACGCTGTACCACTCCTTTTTCCAGAATTGCCTCCACTCCTGTTTGTTTTCCATAGTGCTGAAAGCTGGATCAAGCATCACAATCTTTTCCGGTTCTTTATATGTTGAATTTAGATTCAGTTCAAGATGATAAAGAGCTGTCGATACATCTCCTTTCAATGCATAAACCCTTGCGAGTCCATATTCACCTGATGCCCGTGTGATTCTGTTGGCTTCATTCAAATCAGCAATAGCTGCCGAATAATCACCATTTAAAATGTTTGATTCCGCCCTTTGTGAATAAATCCGGCTTTCTTTTTTTTCTGCCAGTGCCCCGTCAAGTATCTTAATAGCCTGTTCAGATTTTCCCGCTTCATTAAGCGCTTTTGCCTTAAGAAGAAAATCTTCTGTGGTTTGTCCATACATAAAACATGCGCTCAGTAAAACCCAGGAAAATGTTATGATCTTCTTCATTTTACATCATTTTGTACTTTGCTTGTTAATCTTGCTGTTGGCCTCGGTGATTACATGCACAAAACCTGACAGATGAAGCACCTGAACACCTGATACTCCGTTTTCATACACATTGCATTCATAAAAATATACCCCGGGAGATACTATCTTGCCGTTATAAGTTCCATCCCAGTCAATTTTAGGATCTGCTGTCCTGAATAATAACAAACCATCACGGTTAAATAGCCTGAAATCGATTTTATCAACCAGACCGGATGTTTTAGCTATCAACCGGTCGTTAATATTATCTCCGTTAGGAGTAAAAACATTCGGGATCTCATAAAAGTTGCAGGAATCGACACAAACAGTTGCAGACTTAACACTTTCATTTCCGGCCAGATCAAATGCTGTAATTGCATAACACGCCGAAATGGTTTCACCAGGGAAATGCTTGTAGGTCGTAACATTTTTATCATTTATTGTCAGAAGAAATGTGAGACTATCTGCCGATTTTAGCTTTGAGTATATCTTATACCCTGCTACATCCTGGAAACAAACAGGATCGGTAATTGCCCATGTAAGATTATTATACAAACTATCACATTTGCTTACAACTTTAAGGGAAGGCGCACAGGGAGCTTCATTATCAACGGGTGTAGTGCATGTGATCTGGGACAAGTTTATAAGATTCTTCGGTAAATTCAGTGATGAGTATCCTCCGACTGATTTTACATAATAGCAATATTGTGTACCGTTTAGCAACCCGTTATCAATAAAGGTAAGCTGATTTGTTGATCCTATTGAATCATAAGCATTTGTTACGCTGTTTAATCGGAAAAAATCATAACTGGTGTTGATCCACGGAACATTACGGTCAATTGTAAAACGTGCTTTTTTATCTCCCGGAGATATAGCCAGATAAACAGATGATGCAAAAGCCGGGTCACCTATCAGAAATCTCGTTGTTCCATTGTTATAAAGGTCAATTCTGTATATATAACCCGTCGAAGAAGTATTTATCAGGGTATCGATGAAGACAGTGTCATTGAGATCAGCTGTCTGTATCGATTTTATCTGTTGAAAATTTGTACCACCTACACCGACCGCCCTTGAAATCAGGTATTCATACGGACCAAGTGCCGGTATTGTATCAAGTTTGGTGGGCTTTTTCCAGGCAAGAAATATTGAACCGTTTACAGGGTCTGTATTTCTCACACTTACATTTTTAATTATAGGTACCCCTGAAACAAGAGTCGAAGTAATTTCATTTGACGCTTTACTTTCAGCGCCATTCGGGAATACTGCTACAATCCTGTAGGTATATTCTTTACCGAATTGCAGACCCTGTCCATTATCATTATCCCTGAATGAGATGGTTGCACTACCGGCTATATTCCCTATTTTAACGAATCCTGTTGAAGAAGGAATGCCTGCAGTGCAGGAATCAGGTTTGAATGTTGACGGACCTTCGCGTCTGTAGATGTTGAATCCTGTTATAATATTGCTCACATAAGTGTTCCATGTTAGTCTGACAGTTTTACCTTCCGGAACTGCTGAAAGGATATGCGGCGCAGGCCCCAGAACGGTAATATTCATGTTATGGATATCAGAAAGTTTAACATCCGGATTTGAATCATCTGCTTTAAAGATCACATTATATGGTTGCTTCCTCACCGCTTCAAAACAAGGTACCCAATTAAATCTGGCTGAAGCAAATCCCGCAATTGAATCCACCTTGGTTAAAGTCGCCGGACATTTTGGTAGAGTATAAACACCTGATGTTGACTTTAGCGATAGAAAATCGCCATCAGGATCAGTGGAAGTAAAGAGAAAATTAACTGTTTGGCCGGCTTCAACACAGTAATCATGCAGTGGCCCGTTTTCAGGAGGTTTATTATTGGTATTGAAGACCTCAATCTGCATGTCGCGTTCGACCGTTGATATCTTCTTCCCATTCCTCCATTTATTTATCTCCATCGCCACATTAAACTTACCAGTGTCGGCAGGAGTATCCCAGATCAGGTCACCGCTTATGGAATCAACTTTTATTGAATGAGTTGCAGGAGGCAAAGTATATCCTTCAATAACTTTTGCATCTTCACGCCTGCATTCTGTCAGGTTATAGGAAAGGCTGTCACCGTCGGGATCAAAAGCGGATGGATTATGAATAAACAGATGATGATATGCCGCTTTATCATATGGTGGATTAAGTAGTACAGGAGCGCTCTCATGCCCCATAGCGCCGTTAACTGTAATTATTGTATAAATCGAAAATATGACATTAACCGAATTTGGGATGTTTTTCACACCTGCGTTCCTGTTTGGGTCTTGCATTACTATTTTATATACCCCGGGACCTGGATAAGTATGATCCCATATGTAAATATTTCTCCTGTAAAAATTCGGAAGTGTCAGAATACTGTTCCTCGGAACTGTAGTGACGGAGTTATCGCCCCAATCGATGTCAAGGGTCGGCCTGTCCGCGAAACTCAGAGTATAAGTATAGGTAGTCAATGTAACCCTGAACGTGAGATCGGATAATTGCACGTACGTGATTTCACCAGCCCTGTTATGCGTGGCATAAAGACTGCAAAAAGAAAATGATACCAGTATCAGTAAAAAAAATTTCTTTACCATAAGATTTTTCACACTGAAATTATTTTTTTCATACATTTTTTCCTTCAAAATAATCTTTTCCTTACAACCAGTTTCAGTCTCATCCTTGGTTCGACCCACAAACCCTTCAAGGGGGCTTTGGGTTTGTAACAAGATTGGTTTTTTACTTACTCCTTACTTCTTACTCCTACTCCTTACTCCTTACTACTTACTACTTACTCCTTACTACTTACTGCTTAATGCTTCCGGATTACTGATTACTGATTACTGCTTTACTGATTACTACTTACTACTTACTCCAGCTCCTCGCTAATCTTTTATACTTACCCTGTCTTTCAGATACTGCACTGATCCAACCTCAATAAATGAAAAACCTGTTCCGGCAGAAAAATTGCCTGCCAGAACTACAACGATGTCATCACTCTTAAGATTATGTGTTTTACTCAGATTTTTTAAAGCGATATGTATAAACTCATCCATTGATTTTCTTTTCTCCTGGTAACTTGGATAGACGCCATAAGATAACGCCAGTTCCCTCATCGTACTTAAAGAGTAACACTGGGCAAGGATCAGATTATTACCTCTGTAAGAAGCCATATCCTTGATTGTTCTTCCACCCATAGTATCGGCTATAATCCCCCTTGCTCCTATCCTGAATGCCGTCTTCACAGCCACTTTTGCCAGATAGGCAGATATTTCACCGGTTACATTCAGGTAAGGAATATCGAGAAATTTTTCTTTATTCTTCTCAACCTCAAGGGCTACCCTGGTCATGGTTTTGACAGCTTCAACCGGGTATTTGCCATTAGCAGTCTCTCCGCTCAGCATTATCGCGTCTGTCTGGGAATAAATTGCATTTGCAATATCGCTCACTTCGGCTCTTGTCGGCCGCGGATTGGTTATCATTGAATGGAGCATCTGGGTGGCGACGATCACAGGCTTTCTGGTAATAATGCATTTTGTAATGATCATCTTTTGAATCCCGGGGATCTGTTCGTAGGGTATTTCAATACCAAGGTCACCCCGTGCAACCATAATGCCATATACATTATCAAGTATATCATCGAGATTCTCAACTCCCTCCTGATTCTCGATCTTTGCTATTATTTTGATGTTGCTTTTAAACGAACTAAGTACATGCTGCACATCGAGAACATCCTGTTTTGATCTGACAAAAGAATGAGCTATAAAATCCACATCATTCTTTACTGCCATTTCTATAAACGATTTATCCTTATCAGTAAGTGACGGAAGCTGGATCTTCACTCCCGGGATATTCACGCTTTTTCTCGATCCGAGAAGTCCGTCATTTTCAATGTTGCATTCGAGTGCATCACCTTTTTTCCTTAAAACCCTCAGTTCCAGTTCTCCGTCATCCATCAGGATCAGGGAACCCAGAGGAATGTCTGAAGAAAAGGAAGTATACGAAACATAGATCGCTTCCGGTGAACTTTTTTTTGAAGGATCACCGATGATCCTGATCATAGCGCCTTTTTTCAGAGGAATAGGGTTATCACATATCGTAGTGCGAATTTCAGGTCCTTTAGTGTCGAGCAGAATAGCAATTTTATCCGACACTGAACGTGTATTCTTTATTATCCGGAGAGCACCATTAATATCAAGATGGGCAGAATTGATTCTTATGACGTTCATCCCGGCTTCGTAAAGCTCTTTGATGAAGCCAGGTTCGCAGTTCTTATCCGAAATGGTAGCAACGATCTTTGTCTTCTTGGAATCCATAAATTACTTTTTCTTTGATTGAATTATCCCTGATAATGCTTCAACAGCTAACCTGTAACTATCCATACCAAACCCTGATATTGTTCCGGCACAATTCCGGCCGATAAGACTTACATGACGAAATTCTTCACGTGCGAGAATATTTGTTATATGAACTTCGATGACGGGCGTTTTTACGGAGGCAATGGCATCAGTAATTGCAACAGATGTGTGAGTATACCCGCCTGCGTTTAGAATTATACCATCCGATGAAAATCCTGTTTTCTGTATCTGAGTGATTATTTCACCTTCAATGTTTGATTGGAAATAATTGAACGAAACATCAGGATAGCACGATTTAAGCACACCAAGATAATCTTCAAAAGAAGTATGTCCGTACTTTTCAGGTTCTCTCTTCCCCAGCAGGTTAAGATTCGGACCATTAATAATTTCTACATGCATCAGGTTAAATTTTAATGGCTGAATATCTCAGCCACATTTTCAGGGCTTACCATAAAGAAACACCAATGTCTCATTAAGGTTCAATATAATGATTTATTAAAGTCATATTAACTTATGGTAAAATTAGGACTTTCTTTGCAATTATTTTATCATTATGTGTTCATAAATGTAATTAAATATCGCTAATTATATTGCATTATATATTACCTTGTATTGCCTATTCCGGACATAAATTCAAGTTAAACATATGAGCCTGACCTGGAAACAGTCATTCAGAAATTTTGAAACATATCTCAGGCTGGAGAAGTCCCTATCCGACAATAGTATAGAAGCATACCTCGGTGACATAGATAAACTTGAAAAATATTTCACTGAATCGGGAATTGATATTTCACCTGTACATGTGACTTATACCGATCTGAAAGCATTTCTTACATGGTATTCCGATTCAAATAATAATACCCGAACGCAGTCAAGAGTCCTTTCGGGAATAAGAGCTTTCTTCAGGTTCTTATTGATTGAAGGAGAAATTGAAGAAAATCCGGCCTCGCTGATAGAATCACCCAAAATAGGTTTAAAACTCCCGGACGTATTATCTGAAGCTGAGATTAAAGCAATCATTGAGATAATAGATCTGAGTAGACCGGAAGGGCACAGAAATAAAGCAATCATAGAAACTCTGTACGGATGCGGGCTGAGAGTTTCTGAACTGGTCAATCTGCGTCTTACTGACATACATCTTAAGGAAGAATTTGTGATTGTTACAGGAAAAGGGAATAAGCAGAGATTGATTCCCATCGGCAAATTAGCGCTGAAAGCGATTGATTTTTATAAAAAGGACAGGGACCAACTTCGGGTAATAATTGATCAGAACATTCTCTTTCTTAATCGGCGGGGACGAAGGCTTACAAGGGCAATGATTTTCACAATTGTTAAGAATCTGGCGATCAAAGCAGGGATCAGAAAGAAAATTCATCCACATACGTTCCGGCATTCATTTGCCACACACATGATTGTTAATGGAGCCGATCTTCGCGCAGTTCAGGAAATGCTTGGACATGAATCAATTCTTACTACAGAAATATATACGCATATTGATATGAGTTTCATGCGTGAAAATCTTATGAAGTATCATCCCAGATCCTAAAGTTTAGCTCTGATTTAATTACACAAGACAAATTTTTTTATTGCCGGTATTTACCCTGTTTAGGAATAAAGGAGATTCGGAAATTCAATTTTAATATTAACTTTGCGACTAATTTTGCAAAATCAATAAATTTAACCTTATCTCAAATCAATAAAATTATGTCAAACATTAAAAGAGTTTACTCCTTTGGTAAGAAAACCGCAGAGGGTAGAACCGACATGAAGAACCTCCTTGGAGGAAAAGGGGCTAATCTTGCAGAGATGTGTCTGTTAGGATTACCTGTTCCTGCTGGCTTTACAATTACTACTGAAGCCTGCAACGAGTATTACAAAAATAATTGTACTCTTCCTGCAGATCTGATGCCTGAAGTATGGGCTGCAATGAAAAAAACTGAAGAGACAATGAATATGAAATATGGTGATGCACAGAATGCATTGCTGGTTTCATGCCGTTCAGGCGCCCGTAGCTCAATGCCCGGTATGATGGATACCGTTCTTAATATCGGATTATGCTCAGCTACAATACCCGGTTTCCTCAAAAAAACCAACAATCCCCGGTTTGTATGGGATTCATATCGCCGTCTTATTATGATGTACGCCGATGTTGTGATGGAAAAGGCAGAAGGAATTGATCTGGGTGAAGGAAAAGGCATCCGTAAGCAGCTTGGATGAAAAACTCGATGAGTTCAAGAAGCAAAAAGGTTACAAATCAGATACTGAAATTTCAGCTGATGAACTTAAAGTTCTTGCTGAAGAATTCAAAAAAATAGTTAAAAATGCTCTTGGGAAACCTTTCCCCGACGATGCAAAAGAACAGCTTGAAGGCAGTATTAAAGCTGTTTTCAAGAGCTGGAACGGTAAAAAAGCTGTTTCATATCGTCGTATTGAAGGAATTCCTGATGACTGGGGAACAGCTGTGAACGTCCAGGCAATGGTATTCGGAAATATGGGCGATACTTCTGCTACAGGTGTTGCATTTACACGTAACCCTGCAACCGGAGATAACTTGTTCTATGGTGAATGGCTTGTAAATGCCCAGGGAGAAGATGTCGTTGCTGGTATACGCACACCAAGCCCGCTTAACGATGATACCAAAAATGATCAGAACAAGCATCTTCACAGCATGCAGGAAGCTATGCCCGGTACTTATAAAGAACTATGGGATATCCGTAATATCCTCGAGAAGTCTTTCCACGATATGCTTGATATAGAATTCACTATACAGGAAGGTACTCTTTATATGCTGCAGTGCAGAACCGGAAAAAGGACAGGAACAGCTGCCCTTAATATGGCAATGGATATGCTGCATGAAAAACTTATTGACGAAAAAACAGTTGTGATGCGTGTTGATCCTGCTCAGCTTGATGAGCTTTTGCACCCGATCTGCGATCCAGCAGCTGAAAAGAAAGTTACCCCGATCGTTAAAGGGTTACCTGCTGGTCCCGGAGCAGCTGTAGGAAAAGTTGTTTTCACAGCTGAAGACGCAGTTGCATGGTTCCGCAAAGGTGAAAAGGTTATTCTTGTCCGTGAAGAGACCAATCCTGAAGACGTAGAAGGAATGCGAGCTGCAGAAGGTATTCTTACTGCACGCGGCGGTATGACTTCACACGCTGCACTTGTTGCACGCGGCTGGGGAAAATGCTGTATAGTAGGTGCTGGAGCTCTTCATGTTGATGCAGCGAAGAAGATCGTTAAAATAGCAGGATCTGATGTAGTACTCAAAGAGGGCGATACGATTACCCTTAACGGTACAAAAGGAGCTGTTTATACAGGCGCTATTAAACTGATGGATGCTACAGAAAATCCAAGGTTTAAGGAATTCATGACTATCGTTGACAAATACCGCAAAATGGGTGTCCGTACAAATGCTGAAACTCCTGAAGATGCTATTATAGCTCGTAATTATGGCGCAGAAGGTATTGGTTTATTCCGTACAGAACACATGTTTTACGGCAAAGGCTCAGAGAAACCTTTATTCCTTCTCCGCAAAATGATCCTGAGTGCAAATGAAACAGAGCGCCGTAAAGCTCTTGACGAATTATTTGCATACGTTAAAAAAGATATGAAAGAGACAATGCATGCTATGGACGGATTACCTGTAACATTCAGGTTACTCGATCCTCCTCTTCATGAATTTGTCCCACAGGGAGCTGAAAAACAGGAAGAGCTTGCCAAAGCCCTTGGTATTAAGAAAGAAGATGTTGCAAAACGTGGTGAAGCGTTACATGAATCAAACCCGATGATGGGACACCGTGGCGTTCGTCTTGGTATCACTTATCCTGAGGTAACTGAAATGCAGATCCGCGCTATGCTTGAGTCTTCACTTGAGCTTATTAAAGAAGGAAAGAAACCTTATCCTGAATTAATGGTTCCTGTTACATGCGAGGTCGGAGAACTTGACTATACAAAAAAGGTATTCGACAAAGTAGTTGAAGAGCTTTGCAAAAAATTCGGTGTGAAATCAATCGCATGTAAATATGGTACGATGATTGAAATTCCTCGTGCTTGTCTCCTCGCCGACCGTATGGCTAAGACAGCAGAATTCTTTTCATTTGGTACAAACGACCTTACCCAGATGACATTTGGGTTCAGCCGTGATGATACAGGCGGTTTCCTTCACGATTATCTTGACAAAAAGATTCTTGCATCTGACCCGTTCCAGACAATTGATCAGGATGGAGTTGGACAGTTGATCAAGATGGCTGTTGAGAAAGGACGTGCAACCAGACCAGATCTGAAAGTTGGTATTTGCGGTGAACAGGGCGGTGACCCGGCTTCTGTTGAATTCTGCTTCAAAGCAGGTTTAACTTATGTAAGCTGCTCACCTTTCAGGGTTCCGATAGCCCGACTGGCTGCTGCACAGGCTTCAATAAAATATGGTAAATAAACCTAATATATGTTGAATTAAAGGGACATGCGTAAGTATGTCCCTTTTTTGCATAGAAAAAGGCTGTCTTCTCAGACAGCCCCTTCTTTTCATGGACATTGATCTAACCTTGTAATAAAATCGTAAACCACCAACAAACATATGACCTTTATGATGTGTTCTACCCTATTACTTTCTAGGAATATATAAAAAAAATGAGCTATATTTCGGACTCGTTTACGCTTAATGCTTTACTAATTAGGAATTTATTGATTTCATAATAAATTATTAAAAATGATTGATTCCCGGGAACTAACTGATTATGGCATTCTCGATACCAAAGAGATTTTGTATAATCCTTCTTACAACGTACTTTTCGCTGAGGAGACCAAACCCGGTCTGGATTCAAATGAAAGAGGTTTTATAACAAAAAGCGGTGCTGTCGCCATTGATACCGGCATTTTTACCGGACGTTCACCGAAGGATAAATATGTTGTGGTCGATGATAAAAGCCGCGATACAGTTTGGTGGAGATCTGAAACAGGAAAAACTTCCGACAATAAGCCATTATCAACCGAGATCTGGAATCATTGCAAGAACATTTCGATGAAACAGTTATCAGGCAAAAGACTTTTTGTGGTCGATTGCTATTGTGGAGCAAACAAAAACACCAGACTAAGTGTGAGGTTTATAATGGAGATAGCCTGGCAGGCGCACTTTGTTAAAAATATGTTTATCAGACCTGAACCTGAAGAATTGGAGAATTTCAAGCCCGATTTTGTGGTTCTTAATGCTTCAAGAGCTAAAAATCCCGACTGGAAGGAACAGGGTCTTCATTCAGAAAACTTTGTGTTTTTCAACCTGACTGAAGGAATGCTGATAATAGGCGGAACATGGTATGGCGGCGAAATGAAAAAGGGGATCTTCTCGGTGATGAATTATTATCTTCCTCTCAGGGGTGTGGCCTCAATGCACTGCTCTGCGAATGTTGGTAAAAAAGGTGACACTGCCATATTCTTCGGACTCTCCGGAACCGGCAAAACAACCCTTTCGGTTGATCCGGAAAGAGCTCTCATCGGAGATGATGAACATGGCTGGGATGATGAAGGGGTATTTAATTTTGAAGGCGGCTGCTATGCCAAGTGTATCAAACTGAGCAAAAAGAACGAACCGGACATTTATAATGCGATTCGTCGTGATGCACTGCTTGAAAACCTTGTTATCCTTTCAGATGGCACCATAGATTTCAACAATAGTTCAAAAACTGAAAACACACGTGTTTCGTATCCTATTTATCACATTTCAAATATTGTAAAACCTGTTTCGAAAGCAGGTCATGCTAAAAAAGTTATTTTCCTTACTGCCGATGCTTTTGGCGTACTGCCTCCTGTAAGCAGACTCACTGAGGAGCAGACACGCTACTATTTCCTCAGCGGTTATACAGCCAAGGTTGCAGGAACGGAGAGAGGAATTCTTGAACCTGTTCCGTCGTTCTCTGCTTGTTTCGGAGCCACCTTCCTGATGCTCGATCCGATCATTTATGCAAATGAACTTACAAGGAAAATGAAGATGCACAGCGCTGAAGCCTGGCTTGTAAACACGGGGTGGATGGGCGGACCATATGGTACCGGAACCAGGATCGAATTATCATCGACGCGTCTGATCATAAATGCAATACTAAACAATACAATCACAGATTGTGAATTTGTTACACTTCCTATTTTTAACTTAAATATACCAGTTATAGTTGATGGGGTTAATCCTGAAATCCTTGATCCTTCCAAAACATGGGATTCTCAAACCAGGTGGAGAGTTGCAGCAACTGACCTCGCACTGAAGTTCATAAGCAACTTCAGTAAGTTCACTTCAAATCCGGAATCTGCGAAACTCGTGAATTCGGGTCCGAAATTCTGAGAGAATGTGGTTGGTTTAAATTATTATATTTGCTCTCAGAAATTTTTTTAAAGCATGAATATATTAAATGCTGTACTGGCAATTGTGCTGGCTTACCTGCTTGGATCAATACCTTCTGCCGTGTGGATCGGGAAGCGATTTCACAATACAGATGTAAGGGAACACGGAAGCCGGAATGCAGGCGCCACAAATGTTATCAGAGTTCTCGGATGGAAAACAGGTATACCTGTGCTTCTTATTGATATTGCCAAAGGCTGGCTGGCTGCAATGCTGCCCGTTTACCTGCATCTTGCAGATAAAAACACCGCTCTGCTTACAAACCTGCAGATTATTACCGGAATTATAGCTATCGGCGGTCATATATTTCCTGTTTTTGCCGGATTCAAAGGAGGAAAAGGAGTTGCAAGTGTTTTTGGCGTCTTCCTTGCAATACAACCCTTGCTGACAGCCAGTTGCATCGGAGTTTTTCTTGTTACACTTTTCACCACAGGGATTGTATCAATATCTTCAATGCTGGCAGGCCTCTGCTTTCCGGTTTTCCTCTTTCTCATCTTCAACACTCCTTCGCTTCTGTTTAAGATATTTGCAGTGATTGCAGGAATAGCTCTTCTTGTAACTCACAGAAAGAATATTGGCAGAATATTGAGAGGTGAAGAAACCAAACTGATTAAGTTTGGAAACAAAAGCCAAAAGAAAAGTACTTGAGAATCAATCCGGTTGCAGGAATTTATAACCCAAAGAAAGCTCAGTTACCCTGTTACGTATTTTCATTTTGTTTACAGGAGATATATTAGCCAGACCAAATCTATGGCTTAAACTAATCTGAATATGTTTTATTTGAACTCCGGGACCAATGACAAATCCATAATCTAATCTTTTAAATTGCTTACCCCATACAATCTTATTCGACCAGGAAGATAAGTCACCATATGCATTAATGCTTCCCTTATCAGTTCCATAGATCCCAAAACCTAAATATGGTCCGGCAAATAGAGAAAATGTCGCCGTAGGGATTTCAAAAAAGGCTTTGGCCAGGAAAGGCACTTGCAGATAATAACTCCGGACATCTTCATGCATATCGACAAACTGAATTTCAGATCTATCCCTGTACCCTCCTGTTGATATAAGCAGATCAGTTTCGAAGCTAATAGCTCTGTTTACAGGAAATTCAGCTGTAACGCCTGCATGAAAACCTGGCTCTGCGCTAAAATCGGCTGCATCCTCTCTGGAAACAACATTCGATAAATTCAATCCGGCTTTAATTCCAAATGTCTGGGCAAATGCTTCCTGACCAAATATCAGGATGAAAACGGCAAACAATATCCCAGAAATATTTTTCATTTCATCGTGATTCTATCATTGCTGAATCAAAACTGTTCAAGTATCTGAATCCTTTTGCTCAGTGGCGGATGTGTAGCAAACATCGAAGAAACCGCGAATGTTTTCTTTCCTGGAATTTCCTGGGGATTTTCAATAAACAGCTGTGCAATATCTTTTCTCTTTACAGCTTCGATTGTGGGATCTGCAGATATTTTCCGCAACGCTGAAGCAAGCGCCAGGGGCCGATGCGTTAATTCAGCTGATCCGGCATCAGCCAGATATTCCCTTTTACGCGATAATGCAAATCTGAAAAGAGATGAAATAAGCAGACCAACAAGAGCCAGAAGAAGAGCAATAATGACTGCAGCTCCTCCATCTTTTTTTCCTCTGCCGATCCTGCCAAATTGCATCGATCTGAAAATAGCCTGGGAAATAAAAGCAAATATCCCGACGAAAATAATTGAAATTATAAGCAGTCTTACGTCGCGGTTCCTGATATGCGTCAGCTCGTGCGCAATAACGGCTTCAAGCTCTTCATCATTCAGTTTATCGATTATGCCTCGTGACAACGAAATAGAAAATGTCTTCGTATTCAACCCGCTTGCAAACGCATTAAGAGAATCATCAGGAATTATATTGATTTTTGGCGTGGTCATCCCGGTTGAGATGCACAGATTTTCAACAAGATTATAAACCCGTTTATTCTCATTTCTCGAAAGAGGTTTCGAATCGGTTGCCGAGTTTATCATTGAAGTATGAGAAAACCAGGCAATAGTAAACCAGATTATTACTCCGATTATAATGAATGGCATTGTTGCCAGGAAACTATGATTGACCTGGTACAATGACCATTGGGTATCCGACTTTAATGACAAAAAGAAAAAAAAGAGCCAGGTGAGTATGAAAAAAATAACAGGAAACATAGCCAATAACACTACGGAATTGGTATTGTTTCTCCATATCTGGCTCTGCAAACCGAAATACTTCATATGTGTCAGAACTGAATTTTAGGAGGTTGCTCTGCTTCAGCTCTCTGAGCGCCAAGTTCAAACAACGGTTCACGCTTAAAATTAAACAGTACAGCAACCAGGTTTGAAGGGAAAAGTTCGGTTGCAACGTTATATTCTTTGGTAGCTGAGTTAAAGAATCGCCTTGCTGCGGCAATTTTGTTCTCTATATCGGCAATCTCGTTCTGAAGCTCCATAAAGTTCTGACTGGCTTTCAGATCGGGATATGCTTCTACTGATACTTTCAGACCCTCAAGTGCAGTAGACAGCCTTGTTTCTGCTGCGATCTTATCATTTATTGATGTCGCTTTGATTGCATTTGCACGAGCCTCGGTGATCTCAGTCAAAACTCCACGCTCATGACCCATATAACCTTTCACGGAATCGACAAGCTGAGGAATCAGATCATGTCGTTGCTTCAGTTGTACGTCAATGTCAGCAAAAGCCTGTTCCCTGTTATTTCTGAGCCTGATGAGCCTGTTATAAATAGAAATGAACATCAGGACAACAATAACAATAATAGCCAGAATAAAAAGTACAATTACCATCTTAGTATTATTTTAAATTATTTTTCATTCAACCTCTTCAAGTAGAATATATTTAAGAATAAAGATAGCTATATTTACGTTAATTATTCTGAGAAATTAAATAATTTTATTTGGGTAACTCTATTTCTAATTTTATCAATATACTGTTATGGAAAAAAGTTTAAAAGGAACAAAAACAGAAAAAAATCTGCTAAAAGCTTTTGCAGGAGAATCGCAGGCTAAGAACAGGTATGAATTTGCAGCCAAAGTTGCAAAAGAAGAAGGATTTGAACAGATTTCCGGAATCTTTACTGCAACAGCTTTGCAGGAACAGCAACACGCTAAAAGATTTTTCAGATTTCTTGAAGGCGGGATGGTCGAAATTACGGCATCATATCCGGCAGGAAAAACAGCTACAACAAAAGACAATCTTGTAGCCGCTGCAGAAGGTGAACATGAAGAATGGAGTGACCTTTATCCGGCTTTTGCAGTCACTGCGGAAGAGGAAGGGTTTAAGAATATTGCAGCAGCTTTTAAGGCAATTGCTGTAGCTGAGAAGACTCACGAAGAGAGATACAGGAAACTACTTGAAAATGTCATGCAGGATAAAGTTTTCCAGCGTGGTGAAAAAGTATTCTGGTATTGCAGGAAATGCGGTTATGTACATTTTGGCACTAAACCTCTGAAGAATTGTCCTGCCTGTCTTCATCCTGAAGCATATTTTGAATTGCTTCCAAATAATTACTAATAATGCCTGATGGTAAGGAGATCCTGAGTCTTATAATCAGCCGTCAAAGCGACAGAAAATATAGTGACATACCAATTGAGAAAGAGAAACTCGGGAGAATAATTGAGGCAGGAAGAATGGCGCCTTCCGCATGCAATGCCCAGCCATGGAAATTCGTGGTTGTAACGGAACCTGAACTTTTAGCGGAGGTTGCACAAGCCGCCTCTGCTAAACTATTAGGCATGAATGGTTTTGTCGGACAGGCACAGGCCATTATTGTTGTGATCAGGGAAAAGCCCAACCTGTCATCTAAAGTTGGCGCTACGATCAAAAACAAAGATTATTCTCTGATTGATATTGGCATTGCAACTGAAAATATTTGTCTTCAGTCTAAAGCCGAAGGTATCGGATCGTGTATAATAGGCTGGTTTGACGAACGTGAAATAAGGAGATTATTATCAATTCCAAAGGCAAAACGGGTTGAATTGTTAATTACCCTGGGATATTCATTGACCGATCAAAGGGAGAAAAGAAGGAAACCTTCAGAGGAGGTCGTTTCATATAATAAGTATTAATTTCTCGTAAGATACTTATTTTTTTAACCGTAAAGGTCGCAAAGGAAGAATTCATAACACTATTACTTTGTGTGCTTTGCGCCTTCTTTGCGTACTTTGCGGTTAATGGATTTCTTAACTTAATGAAACATTATATTGAAATACAAGCTTACTAAAATAGAAAAGATCTATCCTATAGAGCCTCCGTGCAGGAAGACTATGTACAGGGCTAAAGCCGATGCGGAAGAGGCAGTAAAATATGTTATTGAGAACAAGGGAATAAAGTTAAGTACATATCAATGTGATATATGCGGATTCTGGCATCTTACTTCTAAATGAATTCTTCTTATTGTCCGGGAAGAACTTAATATGATATTTCGGATTGCGGATTTTGGATTGCGGAATTGAAATCCGAAATCGACAATCCGAATTCTGAAATCATATCAGTCACTCTGCTGGCGCGGATTTGCATTTGCAATCCGGGCCAAATGAAGCAAATATCAGACCAGCCTCTCTAAAGCCTTCTTAATTCTCTTTACAGCTTCTACCAGCAGATCATCTGCAGTAGCATATGAAATCCTTATACATTCCGGAGCGCCGAAAGCATCACCACCAACAGTTGCAACCTGAGCTTTATCGAGCAGGTAAAGAGCCAGTTCATCGGAATTGTTGATTCTGGTTGCACCATCAGACTTACCAAGATAATAGCTGATATCAGGCATTACATAGAAAGCCCCTTCAGGAATTCCCACTTTAATACCTTTTATTTCACTGAGAAGCCCGCAAATCAGATCACGCCTTCTGAGAAATGCATCTTTCATAATCTGTTGCGAATTTCCCTTGCCCTGTATAGCAGCGAGCGCCGCACGCTGAGCTATTGAGCAGACGCCGGAAGTAAACTGTCCCTGCAACTTGTTGCATGCGTTGGCTATCCATAACGGAGCCCCGATATAACCGATCCTCCACCCTGTCATTGCATAGCCTTTTGATACACCATTTACAGTTATCACCCTGTCGTATATAAAATCAAAAGAAGCCATGCTGATATGTTTGCCATTAAATATAATGTGTTCATAAATTTCGTCTGAAATAATAAACACACCTTCATGTCTTTCAATCACTCTCGCTAAAGTTTCCATTTCTTTCCGGCTATAAACCATCCCGGTAGGATTAGAAGGTGAATTAAAAATAACCAGACGGGTTTTTTTTGTGATCGCGGCCTCGAGTTGGGCAGCATTGACCTTAAAGTCGTTTTCAAGTCCGGCTTTTATAATCACAGGTTTCCCTTCAGCCAATATTACCTGGTCATAGTAACTTACCCAGTAAGGAGCAAGTATAATTACTTCATCCCCAGGATTAACTATAGACAATATCACATTTATCAGAGAGTGCTTTCCTCCTGCTGACACAATAACCTGTTCAGGTGAATATGTGATCCCATTCTCCTCTTTGAATTTCTTCGAGATTGCCTCTCGCAGATCGGCGTATCCCGGAACAGGCGGGTATTTTGAATAATTGTCATCAATAGCTTTTTTGGCAGCTTCCTTCACATAGTCGGGTGTATTGAAATCAGGTTCACCAAGACTCAGACTGATCACATCTATGCCTTTTGCTTTCAATTCCCTGCTCTTCTGCGCCATTGCAAGTGTCTGTGAGACTGATAATGATTTTATTCTGTCGGATAAATATTCCATGATTTTTGCTTTTTATTACAAAGAATAAAAGTAGAAACTAAAATTGGATATTGAAAAAAAAATCAATCTTCAAACCCTTTGCGATTGGGATGTGAGCAGACTTTTTTTTACCACAAAGGACAAAACGACAGAATTGATGCCCGTCGCATTGCCGATTATGCCCTAACAAACAGAGCCAAATTGAAGCTATTTTCTTTCCCTCTGGATGAGATTTTAAAAATTAAACAACTTCTGACTTACAGAGAACAGCAGGTACGCATTAGGACCTCATTAAAAAATAGTCTACTAAGTCATAGACAGTATGAAGAAATAACACGGAATAATTTTGTCTCTCAAGACATTAAAAACCAAATCGATGATTATGATAAGCGAATTGAAGAGATAGAAAAAGAAATTATTGTAACTATTGAATCAGATCAAAACCTCAAAAAAAACTTCGACTTAGTAACATCAGTAAAAGGAATCGGCCTTGTTATAGCTGCGCTTATGTTGGTAACAACCAACAACTTCTCTGGATTTGATGATGGAAGACAGTATGCATGTTACGGTGGAGTGGCACCTTTTGATCATACATCTGGATCTTCTATTAGAGGTAAAACAGTAGTAAGTCATTTAGCTAATAAAACTGTTAAAACAATGCTTGCCAGGGGAGCTAACTCAGCTGCGACATGGGATGCTGAAATAAAATCATATTACAAGAGCAAAGGATGTCACAAAGGAACACAAAGGAAAAACAAAGAAAACATTTAAAGATAAACATTGACTCGTATCAGAGCCATCCATAGTGAATCTTAGTGTAACCTTTGTGTCACTTTGTGGTTAATGGATTTTAAGATTTTCATACTTCAGACTTCCAACTTCGACCTCAGACTTTTTGACTTTCAACTTTTGCCGTTTGACTTTTTATTAATTAGGTTTGTATAAAATTAAACAAAATGGAAACTTTCTCCGACATTTTAAAGATTACCATCCCCGCTCTTATAGTCTTTTTTACTGCCTGGGCAGTTCTTAGAAATATGATAAAGAATGATCAGGATAAGCGCAAACAGGAACTGATCTTTCAGAACAGCCGTATTGTAACTCCGATTAAATTACAGGCATATGAAAGAATTGTTCTCTTTCTTGAAAGGATTTCACTGGAATCGCTTATTGTAAGAGTGAGCCTTACTGATATGAGCGCGTCACAGCTGCACACCGCAATGCTGAATGCGATCAGGAGTGAATTTGAACATAACCTTTCGCAGCAGATCTATATGAGCCAGCAAGCCTGGGAAGTTGTGAGAAATGCACGATCGAATATGATAAAAATAATAAACAGTGAAGTTGAAAAGCTTCCGGCCGGTTCATCGGGAATGGATCTAAGCAAGAAACTCCTCGAAAAAATAATGGAACTCGAAAAGGAGCCTACGCGTGCTGCAATTGATTATGTTAAAGGTGAGATATCAAGAATGATCTGAATGCGCTGACGCTTTCGAAGTCTTCAGACTTCGACATAATAAAAAGGCGAAGTTTGAAAACTTCGCCCAGCTACTAAAGTCTACAGCTGATCCACACTTCTCTTAACCGCGCTCCGCTTGGCGAAGTCTTCAGACTTCCCCATAACAAGAAATAAGGCGAAGTTTGAAAACTTCGCCTAGCTTCTAAAGATTACAGCAGATCCACGCTTCTCTTTACAAATACGCTCAGTTCTTCGCCTCGCAGCATATTATTTGCCAGTAATGCAAGATCAATTAGTTGCTTAACTACCTTATTTTCAGCGCCGTAACTTTCCAGAATATCCTTACGGGAATTCTCAATAGTTATAAGCTCCTTGCGCAGTTTTTCCAGATCATCTTTTTCTGCCTGACTGATCTCTTCCGGTTTTAACTTTTTATGCTCCTGCTCAGTGAAGGATATCTCCTCCTTTATTCTCTTCCTCTCATTATTGTTTTCGGTAAGCCTGGTACCTTCCTGTGTCTGAAGATCTTCCGAAATTTTATTTATAATATGATGATTTGGATTAACAACAAGGTTATAACTATCAGGAAGCTCTCCATAAAAATTCATTCCTCCTCCCATCTGCGACATATCTTTCATCCTGCGTATAAACTCTGATTGGGTAATGATAACCGGAGCTTCCTTTTCATCAAGTGTCTCAAATACAACGTTATAAATTTCTTTCGATTTAACCTTGACATTGAAAACGCTTTTCAAATCATCTTTCTGATCTTCAGTTAACTTCGACTCGCGTGTTTCATCTTTCAAAATGAGTTTGTCAACAACATCCGAATCGACCCTGACAAATCGTGTATCTTTCAATTTGCTTTCAAGATGATTGATGAGGTGAACATCCAGCTGACCATCCATAATAAGAACATCGTATCCTTTACTTTTTGCTTTGTCGATATATGTAAATTGATCAGTTTTATTTGTTGAGTATAAATAAATCAGAGTTTTATTTTTATCAGTCTGGTTTTCCTTAATTATTTTCTCATACTCTTCAAAAGTGAAATACTTGTCGTCGGTGTTTTTGAAAAGTGAGAACTTAGAAGCTTTCTCATAAAATTTTTCCTCTGTTATCATGCCATACTCGATAAACAGCTTCAGATTATCCCATTTTTTCTCAAACTCTTCCCGGTTATTTTTGAAAATTTCATTTAGCCTGTCGGCTACTTTTTTGGTTATATGACTCGATATTTTCTTTACATTGGAATCGCTCTGAAGATAACTTCTCGAAACATTAAGAGGAATATCAGGCGAATCAAGAACACCATGTAGTAGAGTAAGGAACTCAGGAACAATACCCTCAACTGAATCGGTTACGAATACCTGGTTACTATATAATTGGATTTTATTCTTCTGTATTTCTATGTTACTCTTAATTTTTGGGAAATAAAGTATCCCAGTAAGTTTGAACGGGTAATCGACGTTCAGATGGATATAAAACAAAGGATCATCACCTGTCGGATAAAGCTCGTGGTAGAATTTGTGATAATCTTCTTCTTTAAGATCTGCAGGTTTTAATGTCCAGGCTGGTTTTGTATTGTTGATAATTTTGTCTTTGCCGGTTTCAACATACTTGCCATCTTTCCATTCCGTCTCTTTGCCGAATGCTATTTCAACAGGAAGGAATTTGCAGTATTTTTTCAGCAATTGTTCTACTTTTCCATCTTCAAGAAAATCCTTGGATTCCTTATCAATGTACAAAATTACATCTGTTCCAATATTTTCCTTCTCAACCTCATCGATTGTAAATTCAGGACTACCATCGCATGTCCATTTAACTGCCTTCGCTCCTTCCTGGTATGATTTAGAGATGACTTCCACCTTATCTGAAACCATAAATGAGGAATAAAAACCTAATCCGAAATGACCAATAATGGCGCTGGCCTGATCCTTATATTTATCGAGAAAATCATTGGCGCTGGAAAAAGCAATCTGGTTAAGATATTTATCGATCTCTTCCTTCGTCATACCTAATCCGCGATCTGAAACCTTAATCGTTTTCTTTTTCTTATCAACCGACACATTTATAGTTGTATCACCGAGCTCACCTTTATAATCACCGGCCAAAGCCATTGTTTTCAGCTTCTGGGTAGCATCAACAGCATTTGAAATAAGCTCTCTCAGGAAAATTTCATGATCAGAATATAGGAATTTTTTTATTATCGGGAAAATGTTCTCAGTTGTTACTCCAATCTTTCCGGTTTCCATATAAAATATATTTAGTGTTTAACATAACGATTCTGTCCGTTCACTTTCAAAAGTTGTGCCGTTAGTTGTGATATGACAATTAGTCACTTTTGAAGAATTTCTTCATCCTTGTCATTTTTAACCATTCCCTTAACCAGCGATATTGAAAAGCAGAAATCCATTAACCACAAAGTACACAAAGGTCTAATATATAGAATTTAACTTTGTGCCCTTTGTGCCTACTTTGTGAGCTTTGTGGTTCAAAAGAACTTTTCAATATTTTAGAAATACTCAGGCATCTTAAAATAAGCTGCAATTATCAGACCGAGTGATAATAAAACAAATGCGGCAAGTATATATGCTGAGATTTTTGCCTTTTTACGGAAGATACCCAGGCTATGTTCGCTTATCAGTTTTTTGACAGTATTATGAATACGCAGAATCGAATTGCCGTTCTTGGGTATGTAGGCATCGATATTAAATTTTACTACTTTTTTTATAGTTTCAATTTTGTCAGGCGGTCCGAGAAGTATAAGTCCGGTGGCAGGGTCAATTCTCTCAATCGCCATTGTCAGCTGATTGATCATCTCAAACTGCTCATTTGTGTCATGCAGGCCAAGTATGGCTATTTTGCAGAAGGTGTTCTCTTTTTCAGATTCAAGATGTTTAATGAAATCTTCACGTGTCTGGAATGAAACCACGGTATATCGTGAGAGGTCTGTAAACCTTTTCCTGACATCCTCAGAGAATCCTCTGTGGTCGTCATAACAATAAAGATGAGTTTTTATATTCTTCGGCATCACTCCGTGAAGATAAGAAAAGTTTGGGAAATAAAGTCAGTTGAAATCCATTATCCGCAAAGGTCGCAAAGAATCTACGCAAAGGACGCAAATAGCTTATTTGTAATGTTTTAACTTTGCTCACTTTGCGCCTTCTTAGCGTACTTTGCGGCAGAACTTTCAAACATGCCATAAAGTTCAGGTTAATGAATACGAGACCTTTACTCATTCCTGACATCTACATTAATCACAAGCTTCCAGATTCCGTCCTTGTAATTATAGGCATCAAATGAATAATCAGGACCATAAAATTCATGATTATCCTTTTTTGAAGGAGAAAATGGAGCCAGATGATCGAAAACAATTGAACTGTCTGACCTAAACCGGAGCGACATCATTGCATTGGATGCATATTCGAACACAGCTCTGAAACTTACGCCATTTCCGGAATCAAACCATTTCTTGCCCAACACCAATGATCCATCAGGTGTGAAAGACAGTACATCAATAATTTTCCTGCTGATGCCCTGATTTCCATAATCTAATCCCAGTAATACCCAGCAACGGTTATTATCAATTACAACAGGCCTGAGATCGTAGTACAGGGCTCCGTACCAGTCTGAAATGCTGTAAGTGGTATCAGACCTGACGAGCCTTTCATTATAACTGGTTGATAATCGGTATATCTTATTGTTTTTTCCGGGATCCTGCTTCCTGATAAAATAGCAAAAGTACTTTCCCGGCTGATTCTCAAGAACAAGATTCCAGCTCACAATTTTTAAAAGAGAATCAGGCGATACAATCTGACCCAGGTACCTCAAATTAGAAAACCTGTGAGTAAAAACTGAATCAGACCGCACATAATGATCGAGAATTATTCCGATGGAGTCATTAATGCTTATGCGTAAACTATCATCATAATTACCCACAAGCCGGTCAAAAAGGTCTTCAAGCTTTGTTGCCATATCTTTTTCAGGAACCTGGCTTTTTGCAACGCCTGCTGAGATGAACAAAATAAGGAAGATATACAGAGAGATTCGTTTCATTTTTTACCTGAATTACCAGCAGCTTCATCGAGAAGATCTTTCAATAAGCCGCATGCCTTAAGAATCTCAGCTTCATCTATGATCAGAGGTGGTGCAATTCTGAATGCATCGTTGCAAAAAAGAAAATAATCAAGAACAAGTCCATGTTCCGGAGCATGTCCAATAACATATGGAATATATAATGCATCCCTGAGTTTAACGGCAAGCAATAAACCTTCTCCTCTTATTTCTGATATCAGGTGGTGAGAAAGATTTTTTTTGAAAAGATCGCTTTTTGACCGGGCACCCTCTGCCAGTTTCTCATCAATTATAACATTCAGTGAAGCAAGACCTGCAGCACAACATACCGGATGACCACCAAATGTAGTTATATGACCAAGCGTCGGATTTGAAATAAGAGCCGACATTATCTCCCTTGATGCTATGAATGCTCCAAGAGGCATGCCTCCTCCGAGAGCTTTAGCCAGCAGCAGGATATCAGGCGTTACCTTAAATCTGTCAATTGCAAACATGTGACCAAGACGGCCAAAACCTGTCTGGATTTCATCGAATATTAACAAAGCGCCCGTTGAATTACATTTTTCTCTTAATTTTTGAAGGAAGCCATTTTCCGGATAAATTATTCCCCCTTCTCCCTGGACCGGTTCAATTATAACACATGCTGTATTCTTTGTTATTGCATCGAGACCTCTTTCGTCGTTAAAATCAATCTGGAAGGTATCAGGTAAAAGTGGCCGGAAGGCATTTCTATAGATCTCGTTTCCCTGGATGCTTAAAGCCCCGTGAGTGCTTCCGTGATATGCATTCCTGAATGAAATGATCCTGCTTTTTCCTGTATATCTTTTTGCCAGTTTGAGAGCGCCTTCCACAGCCTCGCTGCCTGAATTAACAAAATATACAGAATTAAGGGATGACGGAAGAATTCCGGTGAGACGCTCAGCATATCTTACCTGCGGATTCTGAATGATTTCACCATAAACCATCAGATGCATGTAAAGGCCGGCTTGTTTCGTAACTGCTTCAACCACCCTGGGATGACCATGGCCAGTATTGCTGACTGACACTCCGGAAATAAGATCCATGTACTTCTCCCCGTTTGGTCCGTACATATAGATGCCTTCTGCTCTTTCAATTTCAAGCATCATCGGAGCCGCTGAGGTTTGCCCCAGGTGCTGAATGAATAATTGACGATTTGTAAGCATTGGAGGTTAAGTGATTACCGGGCCATCACGTTAATATCATTAAGGAGCGAATCTCTGAAGGATTTGCCGACCGGAATGTTTTTTATTGTCTTTCCAACCATCAGATCCAGACTGTTTTCCTTGATGGTCTGGATCATGCTCTTATTGATAATGAAAGACCTGTGTACCCTGATAAAAACTCCGGAAGGCAATTGGTTTTCGATAGCCTTCATAGTAAAATGGATAGTAAATCTGTCATCGTTGGTATTCAGGGTAACATAATTTTCAAGAGCTTCAATAAAGATGATCTCAGTAAGCTTCAGTTTAACGAGAGATGAACCTTTTTTAATGAATATTTCTTCATCGCCGTTATTTGTAACTTCCTTGCGCGCAAAATATCTGATCGTTTTGTCTATTGCCTTACAGAAACGACCGTAAGTAATAGGCTTAAGAAGGTAATCAACTACGTTGAAATCAAACGCTTTCAACGCAAACTCCTCTGCGGATGATACGATTATGATATTCGGAGGAAATTCCAGGCTACGGATAAAATCAAATCCGTTCATTTCCGGCATCTGTATGTCGAGAATTACCAGATCGATATCTTTGCGTTTTGTTAAAATATCCCTTGCAGCGACCGAATCACTGAAGACTCCAATAAGATTAAGAGAAGTGGATTTATTAACGAACCCTTCAAGGATTTTACAGGTCAATACATCGTCATCAACAATAATACAATTCATCTACCAAGCTAAGTTTCAAAGAATTTCACAATCAAAATTAATAAATATTTTCAAGAAATTTTACGAAACCCGTTAAAGTTGAAAAACCACTGGTGTTTTTCCGTAAGGCAGACCTGGTCACCATTCTTTATTATCATTCCCCTCTGGGTTAAAAATCCCTGTTTACTTTTGCATATAACAAATATTCACCGTTATTGTTGCGAACCATTTTTTACAAGGTTGCTTCACAGAAGGTTATGAAGGAATAAACTTATCAGGATTCTGGTTATGTCTGACAAACGCTTCTGCATTTTCGCAGTTCAATTCAATACCCCGGAACCTTTGAACTGTCTTTTGTATTTTTTGATACCAGTCTTCAGGATACTGGCTCACATGCGCCATACAGCAGTCTGTCTTTTGCTGAATAACAGGTCCGATATTTATATATTCGGTAGGATAAAAGTTTTGTGTTTCGGCTCCTGATGTCACTTCATAATAATAAAGAGCGAATTTTTTATCCATTGCTATCCAGGCATCATAAGTAAGTATTGAGCATATCCGGTGATCGCGATGACTATCGATTGGCCAATGAGCGAAAACAATATCAGGATTTTCCTTTTTAATAAAATCATTTACCGGGCTATAGCTTGCAGATCTTATTTCGCAATTTCCATCGGTCTGTCCGAGAAACTCCGCCCTGCATTTCAGAATTTTGCACGCCTTCAAAGCTTCATCAGTTCTTATCTTTGCTGCCTCATCATAAGATTTTCCCTGAACACCCGCTTCTCCTCTTGTCAGATAAGCCGCAACAACTTCATGTCCGGAAGCTGTAAACAATGAAATTGTTCCGCCGCAACCGCATTCCGGATCTCCGGGATGAGCGCCAACAACAATTATTTTGAGTTTTTTACCGGTCATTCCGGTTTGGACAGAATTCATTGATATACCAGTTAATGAAGCAACAGCGGTCATGCCTGATAATCCAATCATATTTCTTCTCGTTAGCTTCTTCATAAATTCTTTTAATTTAAGACTGTTTCAAATATAATGAAACTACTGCTTTGAACCCGAGAAGCGTAATTTTATCGCAAATATTTTTATGAGTATTTAGCAAACGGTCAGAGTTGTCTGCAGGTTTTTATAGACTACCACTATTAATTAGAATATCAGCAATTTCATTAGCTTTAAGATTGGCAGTCCCTGAGCCCAGATTCGAAAGGACAATAATCACAATCTTGTTATCCGGAAATCGAATCATCTGGGAACTCACTCCAAAGTCGCCACCATCCCATGCAACATAAGTCCTTCCTTTGTAATTACCAAAATATAGTCCAAAAGCCTGATTATCTTTGCCATTTTTAAACTTCTGGGTGGTGTGCATAAGATCGTAAAATTGCTGTCCTCCTAACTTTTTAGTAAAAAAATTTTCGCTCCATTTAAACAAATCATTAACTGTAGATGCAACCCCGCTTCCTCCATATGTTGGTGAATTTCGAGGATGTTGTATCCAAAGGCCATCACTTTTAATATTAATACCATCTTTCCTATATGCCTCAACATATTCAGGTGTTCTCTTATTGTATGGAGTCACTCTGTTTTTGATGATTTCAGTAATATCATCGTTAATTAAAGTACTATTCATACCAAGAGGCGCAAAAAGTCTTTCTCTGGAAAATTTGCTAAATGGTTCGCCACTGACTTTCTCAACGACCTTTGCTAATAGCATATAGTTTACATTGCAATAGTCCCATTTATCCCCGGGTTTGAAAGAAAGAGTGTCTTGGCTCAAAGAAGTTTTAATACAATAATCTATGTCAAAATAATTAAATGTAATCCACGATTCTCCGTCTGGTCTTGGAAGTTTGTAATAATCAATAATACCACTGGTGTTGTAAATCAGATGTTTTATTCGAATAGTATCTTTATACTTTGATAATTCAGGAATAAATTTACTTGCAGGAGTTTCCAGAGTAATTTTTCTGTCCATTATGAGTAAGGCAATACAGGCTGCAGTAAATTGTTTTGATACAGATGCGATATCAAAAGATGAATTCGTTGTAATAGGAATATCGTAGTCAAGATTAGCCGAACCAAATCCTTTTGAATACAAGATTTGTGTATTTTTTAAGATTCCAATAGCATAACCAGGGGAATTCCTCTTGTCAAAGTCTTTGAAGATACTATCTATTTTCCCTTTTATTTCTTCTGAAAGAGGAGCAATATCATTCGCCTTCTTTGCATGCTGCGTGACGCAATCAAAAGTTGTTAGTATCAGTATGAGACCAATAGCTAATTTAATCATGTATAATTTTATATTATGTTGCGGTGGCGTGGTTTTTGCAATTTACCAGCAGTAATAACCGGAAAACCTTTAACCGGGAAACCTTCTCCAACAAAAGCAGAAAGGTTGTCGAAGATGTTTTCAGGAGAAATTTGTTTAAATAATTGATCAAAATTCATTTCTATGACATTTACATGATTTGTCTTACAAAGGTAGTCACGAAACTGGAAACATTCGTTGATTGATGTACCTCGGCTCGCGAAGGCAATCGATCCTGCGAAAACGGGAGAGCTCAGCAAAGCTAATTCAGCAAACCGACAGAGTTAACTTGTTCTATTTATTTTTCTCAGGTCCGGTTGGTTATTTTATTTTTCTGAAGGTCAAGGTAGTTTTATTGGTGTTAATATACTTCGAAAAATTACCAATTGTGATAGTTAGATTTACCTCGTTGAAATGGAACGGATAAGTCTTTCTGTCATAAGTGCTTGAAAGTCCATCAATCAAATTGATACTATCTGAGAATATTTTGTATTCGTATCCTGTACTCCCAATAACGGGCAGCCTATTGCCATTTCTAATTTCAAATCCTCTTTGTAGAAAAAGTAAACCAGCGGTGTCGTTTGAAGAAAAAACAAGAGTGTCGGACAATGTATTAGCCTCTACCCAAGTTCCAACCAGACCTTTGGGAAGGGTACCTGGATCTGGGAAATTAGTTCTTGAATTATCTTTCTGACAAGAAACAAATATCAATCCCATCAATAATGCCAGTCCAAGGGATAGCCATTTTGTAAATGATTTTTTTGTTCTCATGATAGATTAGCTTTTAAAAGAATTATAAAAATACGAAGTATTTATGAATTGTGCCAAACCATCCGAGTTACTACAGGTATAATTTTAAGGTTTTTTAGTGGGGCTTAACCCATTTAATAAATTACCATTAGCGTCAAGAAATCTTATAGTACTTTCTCCATTTTCTAAGACTTTAAATTGTATCCGTTTTTTTCCTGATGCGTCCATTAATGATATTTCAGATGAACCGTCTTCATTACGACCCACCCAAATCCTGTTAGGAGTTTCTCTTTCGCCTGGATGACTATCAGAGATGGATAAGCCTGCAAATCTGTTATCTTTATCATTTACACCTATTAAATTTACTTCTTGTTTACCACCATACCTGTCAAAAGACAAACTTACTCCAGAGTTAACAACTTCACCTTTAGAATTCTTTGAACCCCCAAAAATTAGTCCGCCATTTTCAGAAGCTTCATCATTATAGAAAAGAATACCAGCTTGTGGCCTGTCAACTTTTTCTACTTCTTTGCCATGAACGATAACTCCAGGGAGTTTTTTTGAATTTGAAATAATCATTCGTAAAGTACCATCAGGTTCGACAATTCTTATTTGTTGCGCTTCAATTTCATCAAAACTATTTTTTCCTGAATTTAATGATTTAATAAAAGCTGTCGGTACAATTATAAGTATGACAGTTACTACAAGTGAGTAGATAAACAAAAATGTCTGGTTAAATCGTTTCATATTTTTTCTGAATAAACGAAAATACTAAAGTAATTGTTCAGCCTTTGACTACGCTTCCGCCCTGTCAGTCACATAAAAAATGCCTAACCCTGGTATCTTGTGTGGTCAGAGGGGTTTTTATCTTTTAATAGCGTCTAAATCAGGATTTCTCTGGCGGTTTACAGTATTTGTGAAGGATGTTGTGTGGAGATGTCCTCGCTCAGGCGAGCCTGGCGAGGGATTGCTGTAAATAAAAATCCCGCAGCATAGCTGCGGGAGCGATTTGGTCTGCGGAGAAAGAGGGATTCGAACCCCCGGAACCGTGGTTACAGTTCAACGGTTTTCAAGACCGCCGCATTCGACCGCTCTGCCATTTCTCCTTTTCGGTCACTTTATTCTCCTTTTTATGCTAAATTTTGTTTAAAGGAGATTTTTATTCGCTCGCAAAGATAAGATATTTTTGATTTTTTAGAATTATTTTAAAAAAATTATGTAATTATCTTATTTTCATGCATTTACAGTTTTTATCAACAGATTATGAACAAATTTTCGAAAAAAAGTTTCTCTCTTTGCGGACTGGTGAGGGGTTGCGATATTTTGTCAAAAAATCTGTTTTCATGCAAAAAAATAGCCATTTTTAACCTAAAAGTGGCACTATTTGTGGAAAAACGGCAAAATAAATTTGCATATGAATTAAAAAAAAATAAATTTGTATTCAATTAGTAAGATAGGTCTAACCTTTAAATCTTCGCATTATGACAAAAAAAGAATTAGTAAGTGCAATTGCAGCTGATGCTGAACTTTCAATTAAAGATGCCGGCAAAGCATTAAACGCATTCGTTGGAGCATTTGGAAAATCAATGAAAAAAGGTCAGAGAATCCAGCTTCCGGGCCTGGGTACTTTCAAAGTTGACAAGAGGAGTGCAAGAGTAGTTCGTAACCCTCGTACAGGTGCTAAATTGAACGTTCCTGCTAAAAAAGTAGTAAAATTCAAAGCAGCTCCCGCACTTAACAAAGGTCTTTAATCTTAACTGACTGAGATTGCTGAAGGGGTGTTTTTACACCCCTTTTTTTATAATTTCAACCCCATTACCATCACATCATCAATCTGGGCAATCGAAATCCTTTAACCACAAAGGTCACAAAGGGTTGAAATATAATGTTTTACTTTGTGCCCTCTGTGACTTCTTTGTGTGCTTTGTGGTTAAAATATTTTGCATTATGGGAATGGAGCTTAATTATTCAGCGATCCTTCATTCATCCAGGTGAGTATTGTATTTACCTGGGTGGTGGAAACTGTTGATGGCGGATGTCCGCCACTTAGTTTAACATAGATCTTGCTGGTTGTCGGAGTTGCTGGTTTTACATATCCGCCACTGACAAGGTTGGCATAGAAAGTCGTTGCTACCGGCGAGGTTGTCCATGGGTGTGTATGACATGTATTGCAAAGATTCAGTATTGGAACCACGTCAGCTGAGAACGATTTACCCGAAGCGCCTGTTGTAAAACTCGATGAATAGTTAGATGCAATTGCATTTCCGGCCATATCTTTAGCTCCACTGATCGTAACTGTATAAACTGTGCTCGCGGTAAGAGCCGATGAAGGTGTAAATGTAGCTGATGAACCGGAGCAGACAACTGTACCATTGATAACTGTTGATCCCTGACTCAGGGTAAATGTGGAGGTTGTCAATGACATTGAGTTCATGGTTTCGCTGAAAGTCACAATAACTTTGCCATTGACTGATACAGATGTTGCTGAATTAGCAGGTATAACCGAAACAACAGTCGGTGGAATAATATCTGCCAGTGACGTGAAGCTCCAGCTATAATTTGCTGCCATAGCATTGCCTGACAGATCTTTTATACCGGTAGTTATTGTTGCCGTGTAGGACAAACCTCCTGTAAGCGGCGATGCAGGAGTGAAAGTTGCAGTAGTACCGGTATACGTTACAACTCCGGCTATTACGTTAGTTCCTTGTTTTAATGTGAAGGTTGCCGCAGAAATAGTAGTTGCATCCAGTGCTTCACTGAATGTTGCTGTCACCTTGCTGTTCAGTACAATTCCTGTTGCGCCTGATGCCGGGACAACTGAAAGTAGCGTTGGAGGAGTAACATCGGCCGCTGCAGCGGTAGTAAAACCCCATGTATAATTTGCAGCCAAAGCGTTTCCTGCAATATCCTTAGCTGCAGTTGTCAGAGTTACTGTAAATACCTTACCAGCCGACAACGCAGATGATGGAGTGAAAGTTGCTGTTGTTCCGGTATAGTCGACCGTACCACTAACTGAAGTTGTTCCCTGTTTCACTGTATATGATGTGGTACTAATTGTGGAAGCATCCATCGCTTCACTGAAACTTATGGTGATTTTAGTTGTAGTTGAAGCTGTCGTATTATTATTGTCGGGTACCACTGAAAGAACAGTTGGTGGTGTTTTATCGATTATTGCTGCCGTGGTAAAGCTCCAGGTGTAATCAGAAGTAAGAGGATTACCAGCTATATCCTGAACACCTGAAGTAACCGTACCGGTATAAACTGTATTTGCTGTAAGTGAAGTGGCAGGGACAAATGTTGCTATAGAATCAGATACTGTCACAGATCCGGGAATAAGGTTTGCACCCTGTTTAAGGGTGAAGGTCGATACACTAAGTGTTGCAGGATTAATTATCTCATTAAATGTTACAGAAGGGTTTGCTGAGGTTGCAACCGAAAGTGCATTATTGACAGGGACAACTGTCCTGATAACAGGAGCCGTTACATCGCCGGTTTTAACAGGATCTAAAGCCGGATGCAGAAAGTATGATGTTTTTTCACAACTTGTAACTAATGATGCGAAAAACACGGCGCAAATTACAATTACTTTGAATGCGCGCTTCTCTGTTTGGCCATCATTGAGATGACAAGCGTTTTTTCTTTTTCTCATAACAGTATATTTAAAATTAGTAATAGCTGATTAGTATAAATAGAACCCTGCTATACCTGAAATATTGCCGCTATTCAGAATGATAAATATCATCTTACAATCTAAAACTGCCATCTGATCTTCATTTACGGTTTTTTTATATAATACTTAATATAGGTATTCATTAGTGGAATTAGAATTTTAGTGGAATAAACTAAAATTTTACATTATTAATGATTTAATATGGTTATATTTAGAATCTGGCGCGGAACTGATTTATATTTAGGCCATTTAGGAACTCGAAGCGAATCAGTTTAATCTGATATACAATCTGATGGCCGGAAACAATTTCAAAACACATATTTTTATGTTCCCGAAACTTAGCCATTTTCTATTCAAAAGGCCCGATGAAATTGGATTAGACAGTTACCTGGTTCTGGTGTTCAGTTTTCTTACAGCTGTTATAGGCTTTGCCGGATTAATAATCAACCTTAGTATTGGTCTTTATGGGTTGCCAATAATCTGTACCATAAGCACTTCAGTTGTTTTTACATTGGTGTACCTCTATACCTGGAAAAAAGGAAATTATAAATTATCAAAATATATAATTATCATAACAGGAATAGTTTTGCTGAATGTTCAATGGTTTATTAATTTCGGATCAACCGGTCCCATTTTATATCTCTTCGTTCTGCTTGAATCATTTATTCTTGTTTTTTTCTCAAAAACAGAAAAAGTCGTTTTTTCGCTAATAGTTTTTGCTAACATTTCCGCGTTGTTTTATATCGAGTATTACTTCCCCGACGTAATTGGCAAATATGAAAGTGTATCAGCACGTTTGATTGATATCTACACCGGGTTACTGATTTATCTATTTTTAAGTATATTTCTAATAACAGTTGCTCTGAAGTTTTATATAAAGCAAAAAGACAAAGCCGAACTGGCCGACAAGCTTAAATCCTCTTTCCTTGCAAATATGAGTCACGAAATCAGGACGCCAATGAATGGAATTCTTGGTTTTGCCGAGATACTTAAAGAACCCAACCTCACTGGCCAGCAGCAGCAGGAATGCATCAATATTATTGAGAAAAGCGGGAAGCGAATGCTCTCTATTATTAATGATATCATTGACATCTCTAAAATAGAATCGGGCCTAATGAAGACTGAGATTAAGCCCTCGAATATAAATGAGCAGATCGAATATCTTTATACTTTTTTCAAGAATGAGACTGACAAGAAAGGGATAGCGTTATCTATTAAACTATCTCTTCCGTATAACGAGGGAATTATAAAAACGGATCCTGAAAAACTCTATGCAATCCTCACAAATCTTGTCAAAAATGCGATTAAATATACCCAGGAAGGATCTATTGAATTTGGATATATCTTTAAATCACATGGCGAGTCGGCAGAACTTGAATTCTTTGTTAAAGATACTGGCATAGGAATTCCAAAAGACAGACATGAAGCCATATTCGAGCGATTCATACAAGCTGATATTACTGACCGGCAGGCATACCAGGGAGCAGGTCTTGGCCTAGCTATTTCAAAAGCCTATGTTGAAATGCTTGGCGGAAAGATTCGGGTTGAGAGTGAAACACATAAAGGATCTGTATTCTATTTTACAATTCCTTATACGGTTGAATATAAAGTTGAATCTATCATCAAGGAAAACATTTCTCCTCTGCTGGAAAATCCGGAAGAGCTCAAAAATCTGAAAATACTTATCGTTGAAGATGATGATGCTTCAGCATTGTTTTTAACAAGAGAAGTCCGATTCTATTGTAAAGAATTATTAAAAGTAACATCAGGTCCAGAAGCAATTGAAGCTTGTCGTGCTAATCGTGATATCGATCTGGTTCTGATGGATATCCAGATACCAGGCATGGATGGATATGAGTCTACAATGGAAATCCGGAAGTTCAATAAGGATGTTGTGATTATCGCTCAAACGGCCTATGCACTTACAGGTGACAGGGAAAAATCGCTGCAGTGCGGATGTAATGATTATATTTCCAAACCTATAAACCGTTCCGTACTGAAGTCAATGATAGAGCAATATTTTCTACCTGTTAAATCAAATAATGGCTTTTTCAGGTAGTCAAAACTTATAACCTAATTTTCTTTTTAGAAATCCATTAACCACAAAGGTCACAAAGGAATGTAGTGTTTTAACTCTGTGCCCTTTGTGTCTTCTTTGTGTTCTTTGTTGTTAAAGAGATTTTTTACAACAACCCTTTGGCGATAGGGTTAAGAAAATAATTTTGGGTTTTATTCATTACCTTTATCCCGGAAATTAATACCATTCCCGATGCCGGTTTCTGACGACTTTTTTGAAGACTTAGCAAAGAAATCAAATGCAATATCTGCCTTTGAGAAGGATACTTCTGAACCATCAGATTCTGCTTCAGAAAATGATCAGACTTCACCAGAATCCTTTCTCGACAGCATAGGTGCACTTGCAATCAGGCAGAGGATGAAGTCGTCCTCTTTTAACGACCAACCAGTAACTGATCTTACAACTCTTTCAATTAAGGATTTCCCTGAAATTGATTCTACCGAAAAGATTTCACGAAAAATTGAAGAGCTTAAATCAATCATAAAATCAATCGAAGAGAAACCATCTGGTGTTTGCGAAATAGAACTTGCGAAAAAATACAGAATTGACTATAGAAATGATCTGAATAAAACCCAGCTGGAAGCCGTTACGACCATCAATGGACCTGTCCTGGTCATTGCCGGAGCAGGCAGCGGAAAGACCAGAGTGATCGTCCACAGGGTGGCATTTATGCTTGAAAATGAAATTGATCCGGGTGAGATACTACTCCTCACCTTCACCCGTAAAGCTTCAAGTGAAATGATTGGAAGAGTTCAGGGACTACTGAATGACAACAAACGCACAAAAAGTTTTCGGAGGGACTTTTCACTCCTTTTCAAACTATATCCTGAGGAAATATGCAAACTACCTCGGGATTCCTCCAAATTTTACAATTATCGACTCGGAAGATTCTGCTGATACAATCGATCTGATAAAATCAGAACTCAAAATTGAAAAGAAAGAAAAAGCATTTCCAAAGAAGAACAGGCTACAGGAAATATTCTCCTCAGCCCGCAACCGAAATCTTACAATCAGGAGCATAATCCAGAATGAGTTTTCAGGTTTGCTGGATTTTATAGATCAGATTGAATTGATAAACAGAGGTTATGAAAAATATAAAAAGATCTGCCGGATATTTGATTATGATGATCTTATGGAAGTTCTGAGGAACTCCCTTCGTGATAATCCAGGTTTCAGAAGAAAACTGAATCATCAGTTCAGATATATCATGGTTGATGAATACCAGGATACCAATGTGGTTCAGAAGGAAATTGTGGAATATCTCTCTGAAGAATCGCGAAATATTCTCGTTGTCGGTGATGATGCACAAAGCATTTATTCATTCAGGGGCGCGAATTATGAGAATATTTTAAGATTCCCTCAAAAATACCCCGACTGCAAAGTAATTAAGATCGAACAGAATTACAGGAGCAATCAGAAAATTCTTGACTTTACAAACGATATAATCGGCAATGCCCGTATTGGTTATAAAAAGCAATTGTTTTCAAGAATTTTATATGATAATCTGCCAGTCGTGAGAAAACTTTACGACCAGCAGCTCGAAGCAGAATTCATAGTTGATAAAATAATTGAATACCGTGAAAAAGGAATTGCTCTGAATCAGGTTGCAATACTCGTAAGGGCTTTCTGGCATGCGAGGTATATCGAGATTGAATTGAACAGGAGAAGTATTCCATATATTGCGGTAGGCGGACTGGCGTTCAATGAAAGAAAGCATGTTAAGGATATTATATCATATTTAAGAATACTCCAGAATCCGTATGATGCGGTGGCGTGGCACAGAGTGCTTAAATATATCCCGGGTGTCGGTTTGCAGACTGCAAGGAAAATTATTGAGAAGATCATTTCTGAAAATGGTCTGGTTAAGGAATCGTTCGAGAAAACAAAATTTGCAGAAGGGCTGAACAGGCTGACAAATATGATCACAAAGGCAAGCGATGACAAAATCAGTCTTGGCCGGAAAATTGAGATCATAAAGGAATATTATTCTCCGATTTTGCAGGCAACCGAACCGGATTACCAGATACGTTTGCTCGATATCAGCGTCCTGGTGGATCTGTCCTCAAGATATGATTCGCTCGATAAATTTCTTACAGATTTTGCACTCGATCCTCCTTCAAAGAAATTCGGGAATAAAACAACTCCACTGATTGATGAATCGGAAGATAAACCTTTGACAATTTCAACTATCCATTCGGCTAAAGGACTCGAATGGTACAGCGTTATCATTCCGCATGCGCTCGATGGTCTGATTCCTTCGGTCAGGTCTGTCAGTAACATTGAAGAACTGGAAGAAGAAAGGAGGCTATTCTATGTTGCATGCAGCAGGGCCAAACAGGAACTTATAATCACAATGCCGTCAATGGTTTCAACTTATAACGCATTCCTCTCCTATCCCAGCAGATTCCTTGTTGAGATAGGCAAGGAGAAGTTCTATTATAAATAAAACCATGAAAAACTTACACAGAGGTGCACAGAGAATCAGAGATAAAATAAACTGACTATGGGCGAACCAATAATAGACATAACCGATCTCTCAAAATTCTACGGTAAAGCGAGAGGAATAGAACACATCAACCTGCAGATCAGCCAAGGGGAGATATTTGGATTCATTGGCCCGAACGGCGCCGGCAAATCCACAACAATCAGGATTCTGATGAATTTGATATTTCCGACAAGTGGCAGTGCACGAATCATGGGAATGGATGTCGTCAGCGAAACAAAGAAGATCAAAATGCACGTGGGGTATATTCCTTCCGATGCAAATGCCTATTCTTCAATGGATGTCAACGAATTCCTTTCCTATTGCATTCATTTTTATAATACCGGTAATGGCGGAAAAAAGAATTTCAGAACTGCTTGAAATGTTCGGGCTCGATCCGGGAAGGAAAATTGCTGACCTATCTCTTGGTAACCGCAAGAAAGTATCTATCATTCAAAGCCTGTTGCATAATCCTGAACTCCTGATACTCGATGAACCCACGACAGGTCTTGACCCTCTTATGCAGTCAGTTTTCTTTGATCTTCTGCGAGCAGAAAACAAAAAAGGCATGACTATCTTTTTTTCTTCGCATATCCTGGGTGAAGTCCAGATGCTGTGCAAGAGAGTGGCAATTATTAAGGATGGAAAGATAATACAGCTTGAAGATATAGAAAACCTGAGAAATAAACAGTTGAAGAAAGTCTCGGTAGATTTTGCCGATCCTGCTGAAAAAGAAAGATTCTCAATACCTGGTATTGAAAGCATTATTTCCACACCCTCTGACATGTTCTCTTTCATATACTCAGGTAAAATTGAAGAACTTATTGGGTTTCTTGCGAACAAGAAGTTGAATAATCTCACAATAGAAGAACCATCGCTTGATGAAATCTTCCTTCATTATTACAAAAATTAAGCCTGAAGAAATGAATAGAAATCTGTTTTTAAAGGAAATGAGAAGGAACGCATTTACACTTCTGATGTGGACTATCATTATCACATTGCTAATAACCCTGACAATGTCGGTCTACCGGACCTTCCTGGAGAACCAGTCGAAGATCAGCGGTATGCTCAGCATAGTTCCAAAGGGAGCTCTTCAGTTCAAGGGCATTTCAAATTTCAACGATTTGCTATCGGTACTGGGGTTTTATTCTGTCAACAATATTATATATATGATGGTACTGGGTAGCATTTTCTCAATTGTACTTTCATCAAATATTCTGTTAAAGGAAGAATATGATAAAACAGCAGAATATCTCCTGACGCGTCCGCTGTCAAGAAGTGAGATTTTTGCAAGCAAAACATCTGTGGCTTTGCTTTACGTGTTCCTTTTGAACCTGATCACATCGCTCGCGGGATTCATCTGTATGGAAATAGTTAAAAACGGACCATTCAGCATCAGGGCATTCTTAATTTTATCGCTATACACATTTTTATTGAATGTCCTTTTCGGGGCAATCGGGCTTTTCCTTTCGACCCTGATTAAAAGGGCAAAACCCATAACTACGCTTGGTATAGGTTTGGTTCTGATCATGTATTTTATTTATACGCTTTCTAAAATCACACAGGGAGCTTCAAAACTCGGGTATATCAGTCCATTTAAATTTGCAAATGTTGATGCAATAAATCCTTCATATACGATTGATTTCTGGAACCTTGCTTATTTCCTTGGCATTACTTTTCTGCTCACAGCACTCTCGTGGCGGATTTACCGGAGGAAAGATATTTATACCTAAGGGGTGCAACGGACGAATACATAATACATCATATATCCTTCACTATTTCGTTGAAGAAATTCGTTAACGTATTTAACATTTTCATTAATTATTTGTTAAATGATTAACAACTTCAGAATTGCTTCAGAATTGACCCATAATTTTAACATGTCAAACCAACAATTTATTTAATTATGAAAAAAGTACTGTTTATTCTGGTTCTGGTAATGTCAGCCTTAGTTATAAATGCACAATCAGCACAGACGACAACTAAAACGACAAAAACCACTACAACACAAAAAACTGCAAAATCAGCACCAACACCAGTAAAAGTAGCCGATCTTCCAAAAGCTATTACAGACAATGTGGCAAAAGACTACGCAGGTTATACTATTAAAGATGCCAGCAGTGTTACAGCTAACAATGCTACAACATATCATGTAGTTGTCACAAAAGGTTCAACATCTGAAACGCTCGTTTATGACGGTAACGGCAAGTTTCTAAAGAAACTGGGCGGAAAAAGCACAGCACATAAAACTGCTAAAAAGAAATAATAATTGAAGATTTACTTACTGATGTTCTGAAGCAGCAAAGTCTATCCATTAAGAACAAGTAATGGATAGACTTTTTTTTTGATTATCTTTGTCATTCTTTAATGACATGGTCCATAACAAAAAGAAATTCCATACGTTTACATGGAACTAAATGGAACAGAGCTGTTGATTATGCGTGGTAAGTAAATACAGATTCAGGAATTTTAATATTTAAATAATCATAATATGTTAGATTTTAGCAGTCCAATGCACCTTATCTTAATATTACTCGTAGTAGTTTTATTATTCGGAGGAAAGAAAATACCAGAATTAATGAAAGGTATCGGTCAGGGTATGAAGGAGTTTAAAAAGGCATCAGCTCTTGATGATGAAAAAGAGAAAAAAGAAGAACCTAGTAATACTGATCTGAAAGTCCAGGAGAAGAAATAACCAGGATCACAAGAGCATAAAGAAGAGAGCATGGGGCAGAAAACAAAGTCCCCGGGTGATATTTTTACATTACAGTCTAATGTAAAGCTCTGAATATAAGACCAATGCAATTCCCCTCTTTTGAAGGCTAATCATTTAGGATGACAATCCAGCTTGGGGTTTATTGGGGAAGGAAGCGGCGCCTTTTGAATTAAATTTTCTGAATGAAGAAAAAATTAGCACAAAAGGCGCCGCATCCTTCCCTGCCGCATCCTTCCCTATTATTATCTAATAATACCCTGTCATCCTGAATCTTCCGCAATAATTATTAGGAGCAAATGATGATTTTTATCTTGCGGAAGATGAAGGATCTCCCAGGGATTACCTGAATTTTAATAAATATGATGTAAGATTATTTTTGAAGGAGTTTTTTTTGTATATTATTCCATCCATCACAGGCTTAAGTTTACACCTTTAAAACGGGCTGTTTCTTAAACTTTTGTTAATTCTTCCCAACTTCAGAAATCCTTCAGAAACCTGCCTTAATTTTACTGCCAGAAACCAAGTAATTATAAAAATTATGAAAAAAATATTATTTATTATGGCATTGGTGATGTCGGCAGCAGTAATGAGTGCCCAAGTGGTGCCACCATCTCCGACTCCGAGTTCACCATCAAGTAATGACACATATTCTAAGTCTCCATCATCATCAACTGCAACTAAAATTCAGGCAGCTGATCTTCCAAAAGCCATTACTGACAACATTAATAAGGATTATCCCGGATATACAATAAAGGAAGCAACAAGCGTAGCAGGGAAAAATGGTCTCAATTATCAGGTAGAAGTTATGAAAGGCGCAACTACTGAAACACTTCTTTATAATAAAGACGGTAAGTTCCTCAGAAAAGTTTCCCCCAAAGCAACAAGTATGAAACATATTCAAAAAAGTAAACTCAACCAATTTTCAAAAGTTACTTAATAGTTCCTATCCCCCGGTCACCGGGGGATTTTTTTTGGGATTTTGAAAAATCCTAGAAAAGGTAGAGGATTTTTTTTCCAACTTCAGAACCACTTCAGAATCGCTTCTTACTTTTGATACGTGAAACCAATTAATACTATAATTATGAAAAAAATAATATTCATTATGGCGTTTGCGATGTCGGCAATGCTGGTTACTGCTCAGGTCACCCCTTCTGACAAGAGCACTCCGAGCTCAGCTGATACATCTTCCTTTTCAAGATCATCATCAGGTGGTGGTGTAAGTGTGAAAGTTTCAGACCTGCCACAGGCAATTAGGGACAACATTTCAAAGGAATATCCCGGATTTACAATTAAAGATGCTTCAAGTGTTTCTGGGAAAAGTGGTCTCAACTACCAGGTTAATGTTTCAAAAGGTAGCGAAAATGAGACTCTTTTATATGACAATACCGGTAAATTTCTAAAGAAATGGTCTTCAAAATCTGATATGAATCACGACATGAAAAAAGATGATGATATGAAGAACAAGAAGTAGTTAGAAATGTTGTCAATTTGTTTTTAGAATAAGTTTTTCCCCCGGCCTCCCCCGGGGGATTTTTTTTCTTTTAATTTCTTTTAATTTCTTTCAATTGCCGTTGACTTAAGTCAACGGCAATTGAGTACTTTTACCTCATCAAAAAATTCAGAAAAATGAAAAAACTTCTCGTAATCATTTTTGTAACAGTGTTGATATCATTCTCCATGACGTCCTTTTCGCAGACAACACTTAAGATAGGGCACGTTGATATAGCCCAGCTTCTTGCCGCAATGCCTGAAAGGGACAGCGCTGCCGTAGTATTATCACGAGAGACAAAAGAAATGCAGAAAACCTATGATGACATGACAGCTGTTTACAACAAGATGCTCGATGATTATGAAAAAAATCAATCAACTCTTACTGAAATTGTGAGAAAAAACAAAGAAGCTGAATTACTCGATAAAGAAAAAAGACTCAGAGAGTTTGAACAGAATGCCACCGAAGGACTTCAAAAAAGAAATGCTGATCTCATCCAGCCTATTCTCGATAAAATCCTCAAGGCTGTCGACAAAGTTGCCGGCGAAAATGGCTTCACTTATATACTTGATGTAAGCAAAGGTTCAGTAGTCTTCACTTCAAAGGATAGTCAGAATATAAATCCGCTGGTGCTTAAAGTTCTGCTGCCTGCCGGAGAACAGAAGACGAAATAAGTTGGGGTCGTGCGGTCTTGCGGTCTTGCGGTGTTGATGTCTGCTGTCGCATGACAGGATTTGAGTATTCGCAAACGTGGCACAGAATTTGATGAATATACTTGCCAAATTACCTCAAATTCAGAAGACTACTATGAAAAAACTCTTCGTTCTGAAAAGTATATTTTGTGCTGTAATTCTTCTTTTGTCAGCATGCGAAAAAGAACAATCCACAACCGGACAGGGCAATGCCAGGCTAAAACAGGAATTTCTTTACAATATTGATTCCCAGACAATGATCGGAATTGTCAAGGAGTATGAATATGATGACCAGGGAAGGATCAGTATGACTTCAACCCCCACATATGAGAACAGGAAAATGACCGGAACACAAAGTTTCAACCTTTATGAATATGATTCGTCGGGACGTTTGGTCAAAATCTCCAATTACGCCGCAAATAAAAATTCTTCCACAGGATTTATTAATCTGAGTAACCAGATTTATGAATATTCAGATGGACTGAAAACTAAAGAATCAGTTGAATACCCTGGAGCTGGAATAAAAGAGTACATTAATTATGAATATTTATCGGGCAGACTTGCTTTTGGAAGAAAATATGCAAATAACCATTTAGAGAGTTACATTCAATATCTCTACGACAATTCCGGGCGAGTCAAAAAGGAATTAATGTATTCATCCGACGGAACCTGTTTGAATTATATTGTCCACAGTTATTCCGGACAATTACAGGTTAAATCTGAATATTTTACATATTCGGATAAAGTTATGTACCGATCAATTACACGGACATTTGATGAAAGCAGTAATCTGATAAATCTTGAATCAAAAGAGATGGTACCCTCCAGTTCTATGATGAGTTTCGTAATGAAATATATGTATTACGAATAAGATTGATGCAATTCTAAGTCCAAACGCAATTGTGCCATTGTGCCTTCAAGACTTTGCATGGTATATTATATCAATTCACTGATCTGCAGATAAAGATAATGCCATTCAACAAGGTCCTCGAGATTGGTGGTTTTCCAGCCCGCTTTATATATACTGTTAGGAAAAACAGTCTGGACCTCACCTTTCCGAAGCTTAACAAGGTAGCTCATCTTATCAAGATCCTCATGGACAAATTCCACTGTATTGTCAGTGTCTTCCAGCCTGGTTATAACCCTATATCTTAAATTCAGAAGATCATTTTCTGTAATCATGTTCGGTCAAAATTTGAATTTTTGATTGTGTTCCGTTAACTTAAAGCGGATCAGGAAAAAATAAGTTCAGAAAAAGAAAGGTAATCAATTCCCTGTCAAATTGATAAAGGAGTCAATCAGCTCCTGAGATGTCCCCATATATTCTATGAATGCTTTTTTAAGCTCAAAATAAAACCTGCAGGGATTTTCAAAAAGATCCTCATATGCTTTTCTGATTGAACTATCTTCAAAATTTAAGTCGGGAAAGATATCTTGTGTTAAAGACGAACTTTTCATATGCCATTTTTAGTGATCCACTAAGGGTACAAATCTAATCCTATAAAATCATCGCAAGATTAATATAATGTTAGTTCGGGGTTAAATGTGGATTAAGATACAGTCGATGTATTATAGGTGATGTGTTGCAGGCGATATATTCACATTCACCTTTGCACCGTTATGCCCTAAAGCCTTTCTTTCATATCTTTGTGTCAATAATTCAGATATATGCCAAAAAAAAGTGCAGGTATTTTAGTTTACCGCAAAACCAGAGAAGAATATGAGGTTTTGCTTGTTCATCCTGGAGGACCGTTCTGGGCTAAGAAGGATTTAAATTCATGGTCAGTTCCAAAGGGCGAATTTGAAGATGATGAGGAACCTCTGACTGCTGCAAAAAGAGAATTCAAAGAAGAAACAGGATTCATTTCTAATGGAGAATTTATTAAACTTGATCCTGTGAAGCAACCGAGCGGAAAGTTAATATATTCCTGGGCTGTAGAAGGAGATTTCGATACCGCCCAGGTAATAAGCAATCTCTTCGAGCTTGAATGGCCGCCAAAATCAGGATTGTTCAAAGAATTCCCTGAAATAGATCGCGCTGAATGGTTTACATTCGAAACAGCAAAAAAGAAAATCCTTTCAGGGCAAGTGCCGATACTTGATAATTTGCAGAGGATGTTAGAGTAATGTCTTGCGGTCCTGCGGTCTTGCGGTCCTGCGGTCCTGCTTCCCTCACTCCTCACCCCTCACTCCTTTTTTAAGCCGGTCTCTGTCCCTCGACTATTTTTTTTAAATCCTTCAGCATCTTTTCCCAGTTGTGCTCAGAATGCTTCAGTGCTTTCTCGTCAGCATTATTATCCTGCGACAGAGTGACAACGGTATGGTCGCCTTCGTAGTACAATTTATATGTAAGCGTGTGATAATTCTCTTTCACATCGGGTATTCCTGTCAGAGGACTGAAATGTGTGAATTCGAGTGTTTTCAATAATTCCTTTTTAAGAATTATGCCTTTATCCTCATACGGAACACCGTCCCACATCCCCCTCCATACGATAGGACCTCCTTCTTTCCATTCGGTTACCACCTCGGTTCCGAACATATACTTTTTTATAAGTTCAGGATCAGTAAGTGCATTCCATACCTTGTCAATCGGGGCGGTTATCTGAACAGTTGCCTGTGCTATTAATCCTCTACTCATATTTTTTTAGTTTTAATATTTGATATCAATTATGAATTGGAACATTGAGGTCCTCTTTTTGTTCGGTGGTATGCCGGGGCAATACACATAAATTTCAGCTTACCATGAACAATTCCATCCGTGTTTCGTTTTCTGTCTATAAGTGAAAGACACCTGACTATTAACTATAAAATTAGAAACAACTATGCAAAGATTTATTGAGCAATCAAATGCTATAAATTGGTTTCAGATCCCTGTTCTTGAAACAAACAGAGCAAAAAAATTTTACGAAACGATTCTTGATATTGAAATGAAAACTCAGCACATTTCAGAGACAGATGAAGAACTTACATTTTTCCCTTTTGCACCAGCTGTTCAGCGTGCCTCATCAGGAAGAGTATCAGGAGTTCTGGCCAGGAACCCACGTTCCAAACCTTCAATGGATGGAATCACCGTTTATCTGAATGCCAATCCCGCAATTCAGACAGTCATTAACAAAATAGAACCTGCAGGTGGAAAGGTACTGATACCCAAGACGAAAATCCAGGCAGGTTATTTTTCAGTATTTATTGATACAGAGGGGAATAAAGTGGGTTTGCATGCTCAGGCCTGATAATCAATAGTATCACTCATTTTTCTCCACTGTAATTTTTGCCTGTAATCCCTCTTCCGACTATACATTTAATTATCCATGGGTCATTTGACGGGTTGAGACCACGACCAATGCCGGCATTGAATTCCCATCTGCTTCCAAAATTGATATTTGTTGCCAGAAAAAGGACCTGATGCTGCTCGTTCCAGGGAACAAAATGGCTAACCGGTCCATAGCCACTGTACCATTCGAAACCCAAGGTCGGCTTTCCTGCTTATTTTTCCTGAGATCTGCATGCATGGATTGAACTCAAAATCATACCTGTCGATGTTCCAGTCAAATGTCGGGTTTACTGAAACGTAGATGCTTCCGAAATCTTTATCTATGATCGGATGAATCTCAAATAACCAGTGATTATCAAAAAAACCGATCCTCTGGTATCCCATTTCAAAACTGAGGCTCAGTCCGACAGGAAGTCCGACTTTCTCAGGAATGCTGAACCGCGGACGTATATGCGAACCGGCATAACCTGTTCTTCCGTTGCTTCCAATTGCATTGAAGAAATAAAAGCCAACTTCGAAAAAATCAGTAAATCCGTGTGTGATCTCCAGTGTTTCATGAAAGATCTTATCAGATGGGAATATCCTGTCAGAATATTGTTTATTGCCAACAGGGGTAAAATTACTGTGCAGTTCGAAAAGGGTATATCCTTTCCCGGTGGTTGGAGCGTTGTAAACCTGGATCTCATAATCATCCTGAGCGGCAAGATTTGAAGCAATGCAGATGAATAATAAGAAAAGAAGAATTCGCAGGCCTGATGTAAAACTGTTAATCATGACTCATCAATCAAACTCAATTATTCAGCTAGTTTTTTGGTTCTTTGTTTATAAACTCCTTTAAAAATTATCGGGAATATAAAAAGGGTCAGCACAGTCGAAGTAATAAGTCCACCTATGACTACTATAGCAAGTGGACGGGAAGTCTCTGATCCGATACCTGTCGAAGTGGCAGCAGGCATAAGTCCGATAGCCGCCATAAGAGCGGTCATAACAACAGGTCTGATCCTTGCAATTACCCCTGATCTTATTGCCTGATCAAGGTGTATCCTTTCATGCAAGTTCTTTTTAAACCGCGAGAGAAGAATTACATTGTTTTGAATGCATATCCCGAAAAGGGCAATGAAACCGATACCTGCAGATATGCTGAAGTTTGTTTTTGTAAGATGGAGGGCCAGTATTCCGCCAATAATTGCAAAAGGCACATTAAGGAGTATCAATCCCGCATCGATTACATCACCAAAGAGAACAAAAAGAATGAAAAAAATCATCACCAGACTAATTGGTACAACAAGACTTAATCTGTGCGATGCCCGTTGCTGATTTTCAAAGTCTCCCTGCCAGGCCATACTGTAACCTTTAGGTAATTTTATTGCAGAATTGACTTTCCGCTGACATTCAGCTATGGCAGAACCCATGTCTCTTCCCCGTACTGAGAATTTTAAGGCGACATATCGCTGATTGTTATCTCTGAAAATCAAAATCGGCCCTGTGATATTTCTTATCAAAGCTATCTCTTTAATAGGAATTTGACCACCTGACAGCGTTGGTACCATTAAATCGCCTATCTGTACAGGAGTCTTTCTGAATTCAGGCAAAAAACGGATCCGGATATCAAATTTTTTATAACCCTCAAAAAAGGTAGATGCTGCTTTGCCTCCGATTGCCATTTCAATGACGGCATTGCAGTCAGCGGTTGAAACACCATAGATCGCCATTTTTTCCTGATTCAGCTCTATCCTGAGCTCCGGCTGACCCTCACTTTGGATGACTCCGAGATCTTCGATTCCTCTTATATCTTTCATTATAGCATAAACGCTGTCTGCTTTATTGTCAAGATAAGATAGATTCTCACCAAATATCTTTATAGCGATCGAACCTTTAACCCCTGACACCGCTTCTTCCACATTATCCATAATTGGTTGCGAAAAATTGAAGACAATACCCGGGAACTTTTGTAATTTTTGTGTCATCCTTTGTATGAGCGCATCCCTGTTCTTAGCATGCTCCATGGCTTTTGTATGATAGATATCGATGAAAAACTCATTGTTATAGAACCCGGTTGCATCTGTCCCGTCATCAGGTCTTCCTGTTTGGGAGACTACCTGTTTAACTTCCGGAAAAGACAGGATAATCTTCCTCATCTGATCAGAAATTTTGACAGACTCGTTCAGTGAAACACTAAGCGGAAGTGAAGCTCTCATCCACATTGCACCTTCATTCAGCTCAGGAAGGAATTCTGTTCCGAGGTAACGGAATGAGACCATACTTATTATAAGAATCAAACCTGCTACCAAAAGGCTGAGCCGTTTATTTCTGTAGCATCTGTCGAAAAATGATATCGCCTGTTTGTTTACAAAAGAGAGAAAAGGATTATGCTTTTCTTTAACATTTTTCTTTAATAATAAGCTTGCAAGTACGGGAACAAGAGTAATGGCAAAAATCAGAGCACCAAGAAGAGCGAATCCTAGCGTCCATGCTAGTGGTGAAAACATTTTACCCTCCACTTTCTGAAACGAGAATATTGGTAAAAGAGCCGTAATTATGATCAGTTTTGATATAAATATAGCTTTGCCCATTTCTGTACCGGTTTCTCTTATTAATCCCAGTTTCGAGAGAGGATTGAATTTTGCCATTCCTACTGACTGGGCTTTCTGATCCATAGCGACAAATATCCCTTCAACCATTACAACTGCACCATCAATTATAATACCGAAATCAATTGCTCCCATTGAGAGAAGATTTGCAGACATGCCTTTGATTCTCAGACATATAAAAGCAAACAGCAATGCAAGTGGAATTATTATTGAAACGATCAGTGTTGTTCTCCATTCTGCCATAAAAAGAAATACAATAACAGTAACAAATACAATACCTTCAGTAAGGTTGTGGATCACTGTATGAGTGGCAAAATTTATCAGATCCTGGCGATTATAATAAGTTTCAATCTTAACATCCGATGGCAGTATGTTTGAATTGAGCTCGTCGATCTTTTCCTGTACATTTTTGATAACCTGACTTGGATTCAATCCTTTTCTCATTACAATTATTCCTTCGACTACATCTGACAGATGATCTTTTCCGACCTGACCAAGCCTTGGAAGATTTGATTCAACCACATCTGCAACATTTTTCACAAGCAGTGGGGTTCCATTTATTTTTTTTATGATTATGTTGCCTATCTCATCAAAATTATCAAGGATGCCTATGCCTCTTACTACATAAGCCTGGTCATTCTGCTCAATCACATCTCCTCCAACATTAATATTGCTCCTGTTTACGGCCTGATAGACATCAAGTGGTGTTATCTCATATTTTATCAGTGACTGAGGGTTTACCTGAATCTCATAAGTTTTTGTCTCACCTCCGAAACTTACAATATCCGCTACGCCCGCTACGGCTCTTATATTTCTTTCAACAACCCAATCTTCAATCGTTTTGAGTTCCTTTTCCGTAAGAGTATTGCTTTTGAGCACAAACCTGAAAATTTCACCAGTTGGCCCGTACGGAGGCTGTACCTCAGGTTTAACTCCTTCAGGAAGATCAACATTCATCAACATATTATTAACCTGCTGGCGGCCAAAGGCATCATCTATTTTGTCGTCGAAAAGAACTTTTATTTCCGATAACCCAAAAAGTGTTGATGACCTTATACTTGTTTTGCCTTGCACTGAATTCAGCGAAATCTCAAGTGGCATTGTTACGAAACGTTCAACCTCTTCAGCGCTTCTTCCGGGCCATTGTGAAATGATTGTAATCTGAGTATTAGTTACATCAGGGAACGCTTCAATAGGAGTATTTAAGTAACTTACAATTCCGGCAATTATTACCAGAGCAACCATAAAGAAAACAAAGAACTTATTCTTTAATGAAAATGCAATAATATTCTTGATTAATTTATTCATAATGAATTATTTACAATCCAATCTCTCCATCATATCTTTCTTATTGATTGATCTCATCGTAAAGAAGTAATTGCAGATTTGTTACAATCCTTTCACCAGGGTTCATTCCCGCATGTAAGTAACTGTATTCACCGGTTGTCATAGAAATTTCAACCTGACGAATCTGAAGATCACATTTATTATTATAAATGACGACCCAGTTTTTGTTCTGATCGAAAATAATTGCTTTTTTAGGCACTGCGAGCATGTCGCCATCAAGATGCACATGAACAGCTACATTGGCGAACATTTCTGGTTTAAGTAAATTGTCGGTATTTTTGAGCTTAATCCTCACCTTCATCGTTTTGTTGTCCGGGTCAAGCATATTATATATTTTGTCAATAACTCCCCTGAAAACTTTATCGGGATACGCAATTGTCACAATATTGGTATTTTCCCCGATACTAATTTTAGATATATCACTCTCATACACATTTGCTATTACCCAAACATTGCTCAAATCGGAAATAGTAAAAAGATTTGAAGAATTATCGGGGCGAATCTGCATATTTGTATTGACGAATTTTTCAACAATGAATCCTGAAATGGGTGAAGAAACAATGTAATCTGCCTCTTTTCCTCCATAAATATTTATTACTGTTTGTGCTTTGCTATATTCCGACCGTGCTTTTTCCAGGTCCTCCCGCGCAGCCTGGTATTCTTTCTCTGATGCTATTCCGCTCTTAAACATATCTTCTGTTGATGCGGAATTCTTTTCAGTAACTGCAAGATTTGCCTTAGCGGTAACTACATCATTTTCAGCGCTGGCGATTTCTGTACTTCTGATTACAGCCAGGATCTGCCCTTTATTAACATAATCTCCAAGCGAAACTTTCACGTCAATCACGTTTCCGCTGACCAGAGGATAAAGTTTAACCACCTTATCCTGATCATAAGTTATTTTCCCAATCAGATTTATTTCCTGAACAGCAGGTCTCAGATTAGCTGTATCAATTACTATCTGACTCATAAGACTATCAGGAATACAGAATTTACCGGGATTTACTTTGCTATTGGTATTATTGTTTGATGTGCAAGACACAATGAATGTCAGAACAAAAATAACCCTACAGATACTTTTCATTACTTGTTTATAAATTTAATTGTTCATAATATCTTTCCCTACATTAAAATTCAGGTTTTCATAAGCATCACTGCGATGGTATAAAAGATTATTCAACTGAACCGCATTTTCCTTGTAGGCATTATAATAATCGAGGAATTCAATCAAACTGATGTTCCTCTTCTCATAATTCCTGGTTATTTCATCAATTAACTTTTCAAGATCATTTATAAACCCGATGTTGAACATGTCAAACATTTTTTCTGTTGCAGTAAGTGTGGAAAAAGATTGGATCACATCCGTACGCACCTGATTATCATAATTCTGAAGCTTGTATTTATTGCCTTCCTGCGTGAAGCGGGCTGACTTAATATTTCCCTGGTTCCTGTTGAAAAAAGGTAAATCAACCTGAAGGCCCACATAGTTATAATTGTGAACAAAACTTCCGTTTCTATCCCAACCTGCAGCAAGAGTAATATCAGGAACAGCCAAAGATTTCTGATATGCCAGATTGAGCTTACTTATATCATAGTCGGTTTGAGTCATTTTCAAATCATACCTGTTATTATAAGCTGAATCGATCAAAACCTGAAGCTTAACCGAATCTGGAGATTTGAATGATACAACATCTGTTACAATTGGTACATACACTACACCTGAGGTATGCATAATCATATTAAAATCAGCTTCACTTGAGTTTAATTGAGATATGTAATTCAGTTTTTCATTTTCGAGCGAAAAAAGGTTTGACTTCAAACGCAGGACTTCCATTTTTGAGGTATATCCTTTTTCCAACTGGGTTTCAAAAACTGTAATAATCCTGGCAATCGATGATATTTCTTTATCATAAACCTTAATTATCTGAAGCTGATAATAGATATTATAGAAACCGCTACGCATGGAGTATTTTAGAGTGCGCATCAGATCAAAATAGCTTTGTTCTTCTTTTCTGGCTGCAAGTTCAGCCAGATTTATGCGCTTATTTCTTTTGCCGGCAATGACAATTAATTGCTGTATCTGTGCATTTGTTTCACCTTTATCAGACATATCGAACCATTTTCGTCCTCCAGTCGTTGCTGTCTCTGGATTATAAATATTCTGATTTAAATTTAATGTAGGATTATCCCATAACCGGCTTTGAATAATTAAGGCACGTGAGGCGTCAATGTTGAATTTTTCTGATAATAATAAGAGATTTCTTGTCAGGAAAAGACTATCTGCACCAGTTCTGGTAAGCTTAGTTGTGTCCATTGTAACTTGTTGCCCAAAACTGTTAGAAACATTCAAAGCAAAAATTAACAAACACAAAAATAATTTTTGTTTAAGTACCATCACGGATTATATAAACTCATTATTTAAAATTGTTTTCACTCTTAGCAGGTTCAAGTGAATAAACAATCAAACCGGATTGAATGTTCTGTTAGCTTTTTGTCAGATCCAATCATTGAAGCCAACCGGCTCAGCCTGGTCAGCATGTACGGCGGGATAATACATTGAACGGGATTTAAGTGGTTTTTACACATGATTCTAAGATTTAGGTGCGTAATTAAACTTATTAACCTTCATTAAATGTCTTATTTGCAGACAACTATAAAATTTAGAAATCAAAATGTAAAATACAAACGGTGTACGTTCTTCAATTACTAATTAATGCATTGATTTTAACAGAATAGAACACTCTCTTGCTTTGAATTGTTTAATTTTGTGACCATAACTAACTTACAATGGATAGTGTATCAATAGTCCCCCTGGAAAACATAGGCAAAAACTTTGTTCCCGCTGAATATCTCCCAAAAGGGAAAGATGAGTATTATCTGCGTAACCGGCAGTCCAGAACTCCAAAATCGGGTTGGAGAAATCTCAGGTCTGATGAAGTTGAAAAACTTGTCAAAAATGACAATACATCCGACAACTGGGATGAAATTCTTGTCAGCGATGAATTTGAGCCAAATCAGATAAAAAACACAAGATTTTATGGGCTGGTCAGGATTGGCCGTCTCAGAAATGTTATGCTTCAGCATCACGATCTGAGAGTTCCGGCAGGAATAACCAACAGCCTGATCGTCGCTTCTGATATTGGAGATGATGTAGCTATTCATAACGTTCATTACCTGGCGCATTATATCATCGGCGACAGTAACATCCTGTTTAACATTCAGGAGATGCATACAACAAATCATGCAAAATTTGGCAATGGAATTGTCAAGGAAGGTGAACCAGAAAGCGTGAGGACATGGATCGATCTTATGAATGAAACCGGATGCCGGAGGGTTCTCCCCTTCGACGGAATGATCTCAGCTGATGCCTATTTGTGGGCTAAATATATCGATGATAAACCACTTCAGGATAATCTGAAGAAGATTACCCAGAAATGTACACATGACCAGAGGGGATTTTACGGAACGACAGGAAGTAATTGTGTTATTAAAAATTCTTTGATCCTTAAGGATGTGAAGATCAGCGCGCATTGCTATATCAAAGGCGCCAATAAATTAAAAAATCTTACAATAAACTCATCGGAGGAAGAGCCAACACAGATTGGTGAAGGTGTTGAACTCGTAAACGGGATCGTTGGATATGGCTGTCATATATTTTATGGTTGCAAAGCTGTAAAATTTGTACTTGGAAATAACTCCAATTTAAAATACGGTGCGAGACTAATCAATTCCTTCTTAGGCGATAATTCAACGATCTCTTGCTGCGAGGTGTTGAATAACCTTATATTCCCAGCCCATGAGCAACACCATAATAATTCATTTCTTATTGCAGCTGTTGTCATGGGTCAGAGTAATATGGCTGCCGGCGCAACAATCGGATCAAATCATAACAGCCGGGCCAATGACAATGAAATACAGGCCGGGCGTGGATTCTGGCCCGGGTTATGTACAAGTGTAAAACATTCCTGCCGCTTTGCATCCTTTACATTGCTGTCAAAGGCTGACTATCCTGCCGAACTTGATATTCCATTGCCATTTTCACTGCTGAACAATAATGTATCAAAGGATCAGCTTGAGGTTATGCCGGCTTACTGGTGGTTATATAATATGTTCGCGCTTGCCCGGAATTCCTGGAAATTTCAGAATCGCGATAAACGGATACATAAAGATCAGAATATTGAATTTGATCCTTTTGCTCCTGATACTGTTGAGGAAATTTTCACTGCATGTTCACTCATGGAGATATGGACTGCAAAAGCTTACCTGAGGAAGCAGGGAACATCACCCGATGGCAAAAAAGATAATGAACTTACTGAACTTGGGAGAAAAATATTATCAGGAAGTGAAAAGGATATGAATGGCCTTGAGGTGCTGGGAGAGAATATGGAAAATACAAAAAGGAAAGTTTTGATCCTGAAACCGTATAAGGCATACCACGCTTATCATGATATTTTACTATACTATGCCGTGAAGAATCTGATGTCATACCTCAGTTCAAACCAGGATAACCGACTTGTGACAATGAATGAAGATCTTAAAGGTAAACGGCAAAAGGAATGGAGTAATCTTGGCGGACAGTTAATGCTTAAGCAGGACATTGACAATCTGCGCTCTGAGATTGGTTCGGGAAAATTAAAAACATGGAATGATATACATAGCAGATATAATCAACTTTGGGTGAAATACAGAACGGATAAACAGAAGCATTCCTATGCAACTTTGTGCGAACTATCCGGAACCGATGAAATATCATCAGCTGATTGGAAAAAAGCGGTTGATAAAGCTGTAACCATACAGAAATTCGTAAGCGACCAGGTTTATAGTTCAAGGAAAAAGGATTTCGATAATCCGTTCAAGATGACGACTTTCAGAAACAAGGATGAATTCTTTGCGGCTTTCGGCAGCATAGATGACAATAGTTTCATCATGCAGGTAAAGCAGGAGACTGAAGAGTTTATTGAGCAGGCGGAAAAAATCAAGCAAAAAGTATAGTCAAGGGACTACTGGTCAATATTGGAGATTCCTCGCTAACGCTCGGAATGACACGTTGTAAAAAAGGGAGGTGGAAGAAGCGGCGATTCGAGTAGGAGAATAATGTCTGCTTGATCCCGTGTATTTTGTTGTATGGATGGATGGCATTGTTTTTAAAATACGTCAGAATGGAAAAGTCCAGGGAAAAACCATTTACCTGATGATCGGTCTCAAGCAAACCGGAAGGAAAGAAGTCCTGGGCATGTGGATCAGTGAATCAGAAAGTGCATCATTCTGGCTAGGTGCTCTTACTGACATCAAAGCAAGAGGAGTTAAGGATATCCTAATCGCCAGTACGGATAATCTGACTGGCATTAGGCAGGCAATAAAATCCGCTTTTCCTCATACAATCACCCAGCTTTGTGTTGTCCACCAGATAAGAAATTGCTGCAGATATGTCGTTTGGAAAGATCGCAAACAGTTCATTGCTGATCTAAAGATGGTTTATGGTGCAATCAATAAAGACGTAGCTTCTGATGCCCTTGATGATTTTGCCAAAAAATGGGGATAGAAGTATGCCTATGAAATAAAATCCTGGAGAGATAACTGGGATGAACTCACAGCATATTTTGACTATCCCCAGGAGATCCGTAGAATAATCTACACTACAAATGCAATTGAGAGTCTTAACAGCTCTATCAGGAAATATACAAAAACCAAAACAATCTTTCCTGATGATCAGGCTGCCTTAAAGGCTGTATATCTGGCTATTGCAAATGTTGAGAAAAAATGGACGTTCTCTGTAAGAGAGTGGGTAAGTAGAAATTCCGAATTCCCTTCGAATCGCCGCTTCTTCCACCTCTAAGTACCATAAGATGACTGTCATTCCGAGCGCCAGCGAGGAATCTCCTTATCTTATAAATTTTTCAATTTTTATTCATCCATTTTTCAATCATCCCCAAATACAATTCTTCCGGTTGTATCATCCATGTCAGATCCTCCCTTTGGCTTGCAAGATGAAAATACCTGTCAGGAACATAATTAACCGGATAGGAAATAAAACGCGTTTTGCTATACGTTTTTTTCAGTATTTCCCAGCACAGATCAAAATCCTGCATTGTTTTTTTCAAATCTTCAAATCCTGTTTGTTGTATTTCCTTATCCGCACTATCCGTTTCCTTTAACGCAAGCAAAAGACTCGACATTGTAGACTGGAGATTGTACAATGCCAGCGAGAGATCCCAATAGTATCTGTTTCGAAGAGACTTATTCCCGAGATCTATTAATTTTTGGGACAGATCTTTATATTCATTTTCAATAACCAGTGCTCTGTCGAGAATGATCTTATTTTTACGGCTCCAGGTTCCGGGAGAATTCCTGTCGGGCAGGTCGATAAGTTTAGTCGTATAGTCAAACTGTATCTTTTCCCTTCCCTCAACCGGTGGAAGCCAATGTTCAATCTGTGGCAGGCTTTGAAGGGCGTTTTCTTCGTCAAGCTGACCTCCATGTTTAAAGAGCGCTTCATACCAGAATACAGTGCCTTTTCTGAGTTGGTTATTAAATTCTGTATATCCAGGGAAAATTAATCCGAATTCTTTCTGCAGCCAGGCATTGTCATATTCTCCCGGGGCTCTCCCGTTTGGTGACCAGCTATATTCAGCCGCCGCTATAAAACCATGCCAGTAATTTTCCAAATGCGGCGATTTATCATCCCAGGCAGTGCAAAGCATTCCTGAAATATTTTTTTCTGCTGCAAGTTGAATAAAGCTTCTGATTGGGTAAATGCCGGAACCTTTAACCTGGTCGTTTTCCTGAAAGAACATCCCTCCTTCTGTATTCGTTGCAGTGGCAATCATTGCTTTTAGTCCGCGACTTTTGTACCAGTCGAGTGCCAGAATATTACCCGGTTGACGGGCCATCGAATAATTCCATCGCATATAGATACAGTTCTTCGGGAAATCTGATAAGAGGCTGTCGAGTTTTGGAATTCCATCCTTCCATTGCCTGGCAGCAACATCAGATGTCACTTCATCACTCCAGGTCGATTCATATACACCTCCGTGCTTCAAAGGCATATCATCCCAGAATATCGGGATCCTGCCATTTTCCTTTGCAAATTCACATACCTTTTTGAGCCAATACAGACTCAGGCTGAGCATACCTTCCTTATCAGCCATAGGTTTGCATCGCGGACACAAACCTATATTTCCTATTTCATCGCCACCGATATGAAGATATTTTGATCCTGGAGTTGCATCAATGGCATCCCTGTACAAATCAAAAAGAACCTTATACGTTCCCTCATTCAATGGACAAAAAGCCCATTTGCTCCACGATAATTCCCTTAGTCCTGCATATTCATCGTGTTTAAGAATAAAGGTGGCATGACCAAGCCCCTGCACCAAGGGTGTGATTTCGATATGTCTCTCACTGGCATACCGTGTTAGAGCTGCCATTTCATCGATGCTAATCGATTGCGGGCCTCCGACAATTGGCTGACGACGGTATCTCAGCTTGTCTTCAAATTCAATTACAACGGCATTTATCTTATATCGGGCCAGGCGGTCAATGCTCTCATAGTAATAATTCATGTGATCGAGATGATGCTTGAGATCAAAATGAACAGCCCTGAAAGCCAATACAGGATAATCGGTAATTATTGATGCCGGAACAGGAGTGTTAAACTGAGCGGCATCTTCAAGAAGCTGCTCGAGTGTCTGGCATCCGTAAAACAGACCTGCCTCCCCGGATGAGATAATCTCCACCCTGTCCTTAGAAATAGTCATAATATATCCTTCTTCAGATGGCAGTGTTGTGAGAGTTTTATCAAGTATCAGAATCAGGGACCCTTCTGTTTTATCAGAGATTGTAAGCTGATCTAGCAGATTTCCCATTACAGGTCTCTCAAAATTTCCTTTAAGTATAAGATGTTGAAGTGCGCCCAACCTAAGGCCTGGTTTGCCTGTAGGAACAATCTTTTGTGGTTGCGGAATAATAACAAATGGGGAAGGAAGACTCTGCGCCGGAAGTTCACTTGCGGGTATGAAAGAAAATAACATGTTCAGAATAAAAATAATCGAAATCGATTTCTTCATTTTATTGTTATTTTATTAACACTACAATTGATTCTCCTCCCGGGCTTTTTGTATACTATCGTCAAAATGGCTATTTTAATCGCGAATTCCAAATTCCCGTTTAAAGGTATAATTTTGCAAAGAAAGAAATAATAATCTCAGGAAGATGAACTCAAAACAAAGATTCCTTAATGCTATCGAAAGGAAGAAAACCGACAGACTGCCTGTGACAACGCATCATCTGATGCCATCCTTCCTGAATAAATATATGGATGGAATTTCTGACCAGGAATTCTTTGACCATTTCGGACTGGATCCGGTAAAATGGATGATATCACATACTTTTGATTCGTCAAAGGGAGAATATTATGATCCGATTCACACTGAGATAGGATTTCTGGAGGCAAGAAGGATCTGCACGGATAACTGGAGATTTTTATCTGAAAAAATTGAAGGACAGGCATATCCGACAAAGAGATTGAATATCATTACTCCCGGTAAGACCTTGTCAATGGTCCTTCAATCTGACGAACATACAACCTGGCTCACAGAACATGTGATTAAGGAAAAATCGGATATAGATATTCTTGCAAAATATATGCCCGCTCCAAAATGCGACGTTGATGAAATTAATAAGATCTCGGATGAATTCGGTGAAAGAGGACTGATGAGAGGTCATATCCCATGCTTTGATGGTTTCGGTCAACCGGGATGCTGGCAGGATGCAGCATGCATGTACGGCATTGAGAATCTTATAATGGCAACATTCATGGATCCGCAGTGGGTACATGCTTTCCTTGGATTATTGCAGAAAAGAAAAAAGATCTTTATCGAATCGCTTAAAGGTGCCAGATATGATATACTTGAGTTGGGAGGTGGTGATGCTTCGACAACTGTTATATCACCGGATATTTTTAATGAATTTGTCGCTCCGTACGACGCCCCGCTTATCGAAACAGCACATAAGGTAGGTCAAAAAATATCATATCATACCTGCGGAGGAATGATGCCCATCCTTGAAGATATTGCTTCGATGAAAGCCGATGCGATGGAGACTTTCTCCCCACCTGCCATGGGCGGAGATACGGTACTTGCTGAAGCAAAAAAACGCATTGGAGATAAAGTATGCATGATAGGAGGTTTCGATCAGTTCCATTTTTTTACGGGATGTTCTGAACAGGCAACAAGGAATGAAGTAAAGAGATGCTTTGAAGCTGCAGGAACTGACGGAGGATTTATTCTCTCTCCCTCAGACCATTTTTTTGAGGCTGATCTGAAATTGATCATGGTATTTGCTGATGAAGCAAGAAAGTGCCTCTATTGAAAATCTGCAAGTGTTTTATTAAAGGACTATTCACCCTTTGGTGATGGAGCCAGCAACCCTGCCAATGCACCTATTCCAGCAGAAGCTACTGCTAAAAAAATATCGGGGATCTTAATATCAGTATTTCCACCGGCATTTTTCAGGACAATCGAAAATGTGAAAATAATACATAAAATAATCACTATCCCCAACGCCCAAACGATGGATCTGTAAATCCATTTATCAGATTTAAGCGGGCTTTCTGTCAGTTCGTTAAGTTTGTTTTTAAAATCATCCTTCAGTGCAGGGTCGATGATCTTATTCAACAACGGGGTCAAGCTCTTTTACTTCTCTTGCCTTCATTTTCTAAAAATATTAATGAGACATTCAAATGATTATCAAATTTATAAAAAAGCACAACCAGAGTCAAGTAGTTAAGCTTCTTTCTTAATAGAAGAATTCATCAATTCAATAAATGGTCGATATAATAATTAGTTTTGCATGTGATAATTATTATTTATGAGGAATTTAGTAACCGGTCAGTTTTATGGAACAACAAATGAAACTATACATCTGAATGGCATTACTTTAACAGATACAGAATATACACATGAGAAGGTTGGCTGGCATTTTCATGAAAATGCATATTTTACTTTTATTTTAGAGGGAAAACTTCTTGAAGGAAACAAGAAAGAGGTTTTTTCATGCAATGCGGGTACTTTGTTATTTCATAACTGTCAGGAGGCCCATTACAATATAAAGCCCCGGGGGTTTACCAGAGGCTTTCATCTCGAACTTGATCAAAAATGGTTCGATTCTTTCGGGATCAGAGCGGACTCAATAAGCGGCAGTTTGATTCTCGATTCTCCCGGGATGAAAAGGCTGATGTATAATATTTTCAGGGAAACAAAATTTTCTGCTGAGTCAGGGCAACCTGCTATTGATGCTTTATTGCTTGATCTATTATCTTCATTGTCAGGGGTAAAAGAATCATACTTAAAAAAACGGCCCGGATGGGTCGGAAAAATTACAGAAATATTGAAAGACGCCACAGAAGATTTGTCCCTTTCTGAAATAGCTATGATGCTTGATATTCATCCCGCTCATCTTTCCAGACATTTTCCCAGATATTTTAAATGTAATCTGGGCGATTATATCAGAACTGTCAAACTCCAGAGAGCTCTTTCTTTGTTGCCCAAAAGGGATCTTTCACTTACAGAGATTGCCATGAACTGTAATTTTGCTGATCAGAGCCATTTTATCCGATCTTTCAAGGCTCAATATCAGATTACACCTTTCGGGTACAGAAAATTATTACTGAAATAAGCAGATGTTAATCTGGTTCTATTTTGAAAGAGCGATCCCTTCTAATTTTGCCGTGGAAAATTTAATTAACCCTTAATCTCATGCGAAACCATTTGTACATTTTAGTAATACTTTCTTTTTGTTTTCTTCAGATCTCAGCGCAGCAAAAAGATATTGTGAAAAACCAGGGAACTACTTCACCCTTACATCAGGCGAATATCGGGAAGATCATTTTTACATCAAGATCAATTCCTTTGACAGAACTGAAGGAATCCGATTTTTTAAATAAGTATGAGCTGACCAATAAGAGTGATCTGTTTATCACTGTGTTCATGGGCAATTCTATCACTAATTATATGCATTTCATTGCACCTGATCTGACCGCCGGAGAGCTTGTTAAAGAAGGAAATTACCAGTTCTCACTTTATGTGGATAATAACCTTATTTACAGAAGCAATCTGTTACCCGGAGCCCCTTATGCCAAAATACAGGATAGTGCTACAATTTTCAGCAAACCTCTAATTGATAATAAGAATCCTGGATGGTGGAGCCAGTATTTCTGGATGAGGTTTATGAGTAACGGCGGAGATAGTGTACTAACCGAAGGAAAACACCTTTTAAAGATGGAGATCAGACCTTATGTTCAGTCGGGCAAAGATTTGAAAACAGGGGACATAATTGCTTCGGGTTCATTGAACGTAAACGTAAAAAGGAAGCCGGTCATTAATATTTCAAAAATAACATTGACATCTCCAAAACCATATAATGGATTACCGCTTTCATCTGACACTTATGACAGGAATCTGATGAAAACTCTTAAAGGGAATATTGAGGAAGGCGTATTCAAACAAATAAGCAGCATAGTAGTTATCAAAAATGGCAAGCTCCTAATAGAAGAGTATTTTAACGGAGAAACCAGGGATTCTCTCCATGATCCGCGATCAGCAGGAAAATCATTTTCCTCCACAGTTACCGGAATTGCTGAAAGTGAAGGATATTTAAAAAGTGAAGATCAGACACTGAGCGAATTTTATAATATTAAATCTTTTGAGAATTATGCATCCTCAGAAAGAGAAAGTTTCAATAAAAGACTTACTGACAATGAGTTCAGTTTTTGATGGAAATGACGATGACAACAATTCTCCGGGAAATGAAGAGAATATGTACCCGACAGAAGATTGGGTAAAATTCACCCTGGATTTACCGGTTAATCTGATCCGTCCAAAGAACGAATGGCATTATTTTACTGCCGGTGTGGTGCTTTTAGGTGATATTTTGAATAAAACCGTTCCGGAAGGACTTGAGAGATATGCCGATCTGAAGCTTTTTAAACCACTTGGAATTACAAGGTACCAATGGCAACATACTCCCCAGGGGGTACCAAATACAGCAGGAGGCATAAGAATGAACGCTCTGGATTTTGCCAAATACGGACAGCTTTATAAAAACAAAGGAAAATGGGATGGCAAACAGATAATCCCTGAAAAATGGATTGATAAAACATTCACAAAATATAAATCTATTCCAGGCAGAAAGGATGAGTTTTACGGGTATCTTTTCTGGAACAAAAAATACATTGTGAAGGACAAAGCATATGAGACATTCTATTGTGCAGGAAATGGAGGAAACAAAATATATATCTTCACTGATCAGCCTCTGGTAATAGTTATTACTGCTACAGCTTATGGCGCCCCTTATGCACACTCACAGGAAGATAAGATGATGACGGATTATATTTTGCCGGCTGTGTTAAATGTAAATCATTAAGCTTATCATGAAAATCCTTAGTGTACCTTAGTGAGAACCTTAGTGTTAACCACAAAGTAGCACGAAGGATACACAAAGTATCACAAAGGGCTACATTAACAGATTTATTTATTCTTCAGAATCAGTGGTTTTACTTTAGTATTTCCATCAATACTCAAATATGGATCTGCTCCCTGAAGGTCTTCTGTTTCAAATGTAGCATTGACGGTTTTTGATTCCCCCGGGAACAGAATAATAAAGTTTGAATCCCAGAATGTAGGAAGTATCTCTTCCCCGTTTTCTCCTTTCGTCAGTACTAAGCGGCTGAAATATGAGAGTTTGTCAGTACTGTTCTTTAAATTCACTGTTACATGACATTCTTTCCCTGTTTCTTCTTTATAACCAGACACATCCAGAAGAACCGGTTCCAGATTTGCAAGAGATGAATAATCTGGTTTTTCTGATGGCGACAACCAATATGTATTTTCAGAAACTATTTGTCCTTTCCTTTTTAATTCCAGCTTCACAAAGTAAACAGGTGTAGTGACCTTCCCTGACGGCACTGTAAATAGTTCTTTGTAGGAATCCGCCTCAACATTAACAGGTTCTACTTTAGCCCACAATACATTCATATTAAAATCCACGATACTTACAATCACATTCATGCTGTCGAGGTTTTTATGCCGGGTATTTATCAATGACACCATTCTGTTATTTGCATTCATTTGTATATGAACCGGTTCCATTGCTTTTTGCGAGTAATAATATGATGCATTCTGACAAAGATACCAGTCGTATAATTGCCACAGAACAGATGGCCAGCAATCGTTTAGTTTCCACAGCATTACACCGCTTGTAATTGTCCACATTCTATGATTTGCAGCTTCAAACATGGCACGATAGCTGTTTGCATTTACATACTGGGCTTTTCTGGCATAGTCTTCAACACTTACAGGCTTTCCGTATAATGTTCTAATCGCATTATCATAACCCCTGAAAGCATAATTGTTATCGTCCCATGCACCATGTTCTGCCCAGGTACTGTCTAAAGGGAAAAAAGGCTTCTTCGTATCGGTACTGAACCGTGGAATAAATTTCTTCAGACTACTGTAAACCGGAACCGAAGCAACTCCGAGTTCATTTCTGAAAGCTTGTTTGTCAACTTCAAGGATCTTATCAAAATAAAAATGTTCGGGATTCCAGTTATAATCCGGATCACCATCATCGGTGGTGCCAAGTGGAAGATCGGGTTTTATATATGGCGTCAATTTGTCTATATCCCAGCTAGTACTTGAAGCAGCCAGGAAAGGCCTGGTTCCGTCTAAATCAGATACATATTTTTTCAAAGGATTATAAATATCTTCAGCAACTGTAACTTCATTTGCTGCGCACCAGATAACCAGCGAAGGATGATTTCTGTATCTTTTTATTATGTCCTGCGCTTCCTTCAAAGCAAGTTTATGATCAACAGGATTATTTTGTGTTACTGAATCTCCCGGGTACATCCTGTAACACTGATAGAATGTTTCCCAATACATCAATCCGTATTTATCATATGAATCGAGAACAATATCAGGAGCTGAAGGTGCATCCTCACTTGCAACCATGTTTACATTTGCTTTTGCCAGCAAGCGGGCTTCATCATAAACTCTTTTCTCCGGCAGATTTTGAAAAGCATCGGGCTGAAGCCATCCTCCTTTGCAAAAAACTCTTTTCCCGTTGATAAAAAATATCCTGCCATAATCATTACCAATCTTCTTTATTTCATTCGTGACTTCGCGTATCCCAAAGTTTGTGGTTTCCCTGTCGGACACTTTGCCATTAATGCTAAATGTCAATTCAAGATTATGTAAAAACTGCTTTCCATAGCCATTTGGCCACCACAGGTAAGGATTATGAATCGTCAATAATGGAAATTTGGCAGATTCAAAAGAAACCTTCATATTCTGCCCCGGACCCAGTTTTACCTTAGTACTGAATATTATATCCTTCATGGATCCTCCCATTATTTTATTATAGGTCGGAAATTTTACAGTATCGATGAGACTTATCTTAACCGTGAGTAAGCCATTTACTTCCATTTTTGAAGAATTCTTGACGTCAGCAGAAATTTGTAATTCAGCCCGCGTCGTGTCGGGCAAAGGAAGTTTGGTAATGACAAATGGATTTTCTATTGAAACAGGTCCTGTTGCTGTTATATAAACATCCTGATATATCCCCATATTCCGATCCCTTATTACCGGAGCGCAGTCCCAGCCGCCTGTAAATTTCAGCGTTTCATCCTTAAATATGTCTGTTGCATGGCCACGAGTTTTTCCAAACACTTCAAACTGAACTCCCGGGGATGGAACACCCGGATGATCAACCTGATAGACTTTTACAGCGAGGTAATTATTTTGATCTACTCTGGCATATTGAGTTATATCATATTTGAACCGCTGGAACATCCCGACCATCTCCTCATGTCCGGCAATCATATTTCCGTTGAGCCAGACATCAGCGCGGTAATTGATCCCGTCAAAATTCAGACATATTTGTTTTCCCGAATAACTTCCAGGTAGAATGAATTCCTTTCGAAACCAGTATGGATCTTTCCAGGGATTGGTTTTACCATCAATATAACTGAACTTTGCCAGATCGTACTTCTTGTTAAATTCGTCAGAAACATCAGGAATTTTATAATTATTCAGACCCACCCATGGGTCGGGATAAATATTGTCCTTTATTAACGCGTTCAGGACAGTAGTGGGTACCTGTGCCGGATACCATTCTTCAGGAGTATATTTTTCAGTAGAAATTATCTCGCCTCCCTCCTTTGCAACTATCGAAGATTTAATTTTCCAGTCACCTGAAAGAGACAATTTCCCTGGTTCTGTTTTAGCTTTACCAGTACATGAATACAAAATGGCTGCTAATAATAATAAAGAGGATAGTTTGATTAAGGATCTCATACTTAATAATTTTAATTTCGAATTTATTCCCCCTGCATAATCAGGCAGGCTGAACCTATGAAGCCCGCATTATCACCTAATGATGCAGGTACAATTTTAGTTTTTGATGCAGGAACCGGACAAATATTTTTTCTGAATATTTCATCCATTGAATTGTAGAAAAGGTCAAAAGAATTTGAAATGGAACCTCCAAGTATAACAATACCCGGATCAATCATATTAACTCCCCAAGCAATTGCAAGGCCAAGAGTACTTCCAAAAACATTCCATGTTTCAATAGCGAAAGAATCACCTTTCTTTGCAAGCTCAGATATTTCTTTGGCCGTTTTTTTCTTACCTGTTAGATTCTCATATACCGAGCTCACTCCTCTTCCGGAAACGATATCTTCAATAATTCCATTCTTAAAAGGTGATGGCCAAATCTCACCGGCCAGACCATTTGCCCCGTTAAAAAGTTTGTTGCCAATTACAATTGCACATCCTAATCCCGTACCCAGAGTATATCCAAGAGTGATCCCATAACCCCTGCCTGCACCCCATATGCTTTCGCCCAGGAGTAAAGCGTTTGCATCATTATCCATGAATACCGGCAGCTTAAATTTCTCAATGATCTTATCACGCAGCGGGTAAAAATGCATGGTAGGAAGTTGAGGGCATTCCATAATGGTTCCCGTACTATTATCAAGAGGTCCTGTTACGCCCAACCCAATGCCAATTATATCTGAAAATTCAGATCGTGAATTTTTAATGACTCTATCTATTGAATCAGTAATTCTTTTGAAAATTATTTCGCTCTTGTCATTACCGCCTGTATCAACAGTTACAGGTTCACCAATAATATTCCCATCACTGTTGATCGCTCCTGCTTTTATTCCGGTTCCGCCAATATCGACGCCGATTACGATATTTTTATCAGAAAAATTCTTCATACTACTATTGGTTTTGAATTCCATTAACCACAAAAGTCACAAAGGAACTCACAAAGGACACAAAGATCTTAATTACAATGGTTTAACTCTGTGCCCTTTGTGCCTGCCCTGCCTACCGACAGGCAGGTTTGTGTGCTTTGTGTTTATTTATTCTGTAGTTGTTACTTTTGCTCCCATTATGAAATTACCCGGTTGGTGACCCTCATCGGTAGCCCATTGGTTAACAATGAACTGCAGCGGAATTATTGCAGCAATCGGGAAAAGGTATTCATTCTGACAGGATATCTTGATTGGAAATACGTCAGGGTTGTTAATTACGGCATTACTATTTGTTATCAGAACAACTTTCCCTCCAAATTTAGTGATGTCATTGGCAAGTTTGATTCCCTGGTCGTAAGTAGTTCCAAGGGGAGCAAGAATTACAGCCCTGAATCCTTTTTTGGACATTTCAAGTGGACCGTGTCTGAATTCACCACCAAGGCTTCCTGCAGCAGGATTCCTGGCGGCTTCCATGAACATAAGTGCTCCCTGAAGAACCGAAGAATATGATGGTCCCCTGCCTATTATTTGTACGAATGGAGGATGACCCAAAAAGTCCATTACAGGAGAGAGCCACTCCTCCCCGTTTTCTATAATAGTTTTTACTGATTGAATTACTGAATTGAGATCCGACAAATCATCTTTCCATTTTCCTGATAATACCTTACTGTAAATATGCAGAACCAGCAGTGTTGAAATATATGTTTTCGTGGAAGTCATATCTTCCCTGCCTGCTCTGCTTAGTAATGTCAGAGATGCTTTTGAAGCAAGAGTGCTTTTATCTTCGTTTGTAATTCCGATACAGGTCATATGAGAGGGCATTCTCTCCAAAACTTTTACTACTTCATAACTTTCTCCCGATTGTGATATACAAGTTAATAGAGTATCTTTTTTTAATACTGGAAGGTGATAATGAAGCAATTCACCGGCATTAATATTGGCAGACGTTATCCCATTGCTGCTCAATATACATGAAGCCGTATGAGGAGCAAAATATGAGCTGCCCATACCCGTGAAAAGAACGTTTTTAAATCCGCCTTTTTGCCAAAGGTTTGTGATCTTATCCAGATATACTTGTCCTTCTCCTTTCAGATAGTAATTCAATGTATCTTCAAGAGCCCTTGGCTGCTCAAAAATCTCTTCTAAAAATTTATTCATAAAAATGAGAGATAAAAATGGTTAGGTTATGGAAAACAAAATAGCAATTATTTTAGTATAAACATTTGATCTGATGACATTAATTTTTAAAACTGCCACCAAAGCACCAAGACACAAAGGTCCATAAAGGAATAACCTTGGTGAATCTTTTAGTCTTTGTGTCTAAGTGGCAAATTCTTCACCATTTTCCATTTCTTTTCCTGTTGTAAAGAAAATATCATATATTTCGCTTCCTGACGTTTTATAACAAATTGATAATTATGAATGCAGAAGCTCAAACTTCGAATCCTCCGATTCCGGGAAGGGTGATATCAATTGATTTCTTCCGTGGATTTACCATGTTCCTTTTGGCAGGTGAAGCTACGGAGCTCTATGGTCATCTGGAAAAATCAAATATTGGTGTCATCCAGTTTCTTGGTATGGAACTCAGCCATCATGAATGGCACGGATTGCATTTCTGGGATCTCATTCAGCCATTTTTTATGTTTATCGTGGGAGTTGCAATACCTTTTGCTGTCGCAAACAGATTAAAAAAGGGCGATAGTATTAAGACTATTACACAACATGCCTTCAAACGTTCGGCCCTGCTTTTATTCCTGGGATGGGCCTTATATTTCACCGACGCAGGGAAACTGGTTTTCCGTTTTCAGAATGTTCTGGCTCAGCTCTCAGTTACATATCTTGTAGCATTCCTTATCAGAAATAAAAGTTTTAAGTTTCAGATTATATTCACGCTGATTGTCTTGTTGCTTATTGATCTTGCATATCGGTTCTTCCCCGTTGACGGATTCAATCATCCCTGGGTGAATTTTGAAAATCTGGGCGCATGGTTTAATAATAAGATCGAAGGCGTCGACAAGGCCAGCGAATGGGCCACATTGAACTTTGTCTCAACAACCGCGCACACAGTATGGGGCGTATTGTGCGGCAAACTTCTTATGAGTGATAAACCTGCAATTAAAAAAATTCATTATTTATTAATAGCAGGCGTATCAGCTTTACTGATCGGATATTCTCTTGACGGATTAAACATCACACCTATTATCAAAAAGATAGCCACTTCTTCGTTTGTCTTCGCAAGCGGCGGTTGGGCCATCCTCGTTCTTTGTTTCTGTTACTGGCTGATCGATGTACAAAAGCAGTTCACCAAAGGATCAAAAATGTTTATTATAGTGGGGATGAACAGTATTTTCATTTACCTTTTCTTTTCGATTGGTGGCGGTGGATTTATTCATAGAATTATAGAGCCATTCAGCAATCTGCTTTTCTCATGGACAGGAGAATATATGACGCAGATAATTACCAGTCTGGGGATTTGGGCTGTTCTATGGTACATGTGTTACTGGTTGTATAAGAACAGGTTGTTTGTAAAGATATAGCATTGCAAATGGCACAAAGGTCTATATTATATTAGGACACAGAATTCTGCGTCCTTACTTTGTGCCCTTTGTGCCTTCTTTGTGTACTTTGTGGTTAAAAAGAACGCGTCGCGGGATGTGGTTACTTTTTCTTCAATGCTTTCACTTCCCCATCGGGCGATTTTAACATGAAATCGGTTACATCGCCACTGGCATTTTCGTTAAAAGATAATGAATAATCATCCATGAACTTTATTCCGAATTTATCTTTCGAAACCGGTATCAATTCCATTTCTGGCTGTTCCGGAATGCTCAAAACAAGTGTTTTATTATCTTTCAGGGTAACATTAACAGTTGAACCGTCAAGATCATACTCACCGGTGTATTTTTGGAGAGTCTCAACAGGGACCGACACTGCTACGGGAGGTTTTGGCCTGACAGGGAGCTTTGATTTTGCATACTCCGCCTGATCGGTCATACCCTGCGACTGCTTACTAATGACTATTCCATTCAGTATCATACCGTTAATAAAGGGATCAATCTGTTGTCTGTATTGAACCGGAACAGTATCGCGCAAACTGACTATCATATCAATACCCTTTTTAAAGTTCTCAGTATTTTTAACCTTTTTCAGGAAGTTTGCAAATGGCTGAAGTATCATGAACTTCGCATTCCCGAAAGGCAGTTCGCTAAACCTGGTTGACAATGAATCAAAATCAGATTCATTTGAATATTCGAATAATACGCTTGTAATAGCGTCAGATAATTCTCCTTTTACGTTTTGTTTCGATATAGTTTTTGCCTTTTCCAGTGCCGCCGTGCTATCAATTGCAGAAAGGGCTTCAAGGGCGCTGCCAGCAATGGAATAAGATGAGTCTTTTATTGCTTTCAGATACAAAGGCTCATATTTGACCTCTTTGTATCTGCCGAGCGCTTTTATAGCTCCTGCCCTTACAAGAGTTTTTGGATCATTCTTTGCGATGTCAACAAGAATCGGTTCGACAGCCATTTTTACTGAATCGTTTATCAGATTCAACCTTTCAAGTGTAAATAAACGTAATCCATAATACTTGTCCTTAAGGGCAGTTTTCATAAAATCCAGAGCTTTATGATCTTCAGCCTGACTTTTTGCTGCAAAATCAATTGCTTCCCTTCTGTCGACGTATAAACCGGCGTTTTTATATTGAAAGATAAAATTATCGAGTGTTTTGTGGTCATCCTTTTCACAAAGTAGTATTTTGTCGCCGTCAACATTTACCAGTTCAGGTTTGGTAACAGTATTGAAAACAAAAGTATCAACCGGGTGCTCCAACCAGACCTTATAACGCTTCTTCGATGTACCCTCATAAACATCTATTGCCACAGGCAGCTTAAAAATCTTTTCTGTCTGAGTTTGCTTTACGGTGACTTTAACGCTTTTTCCCGATGGTGCATATTCGTAATTAATATCAAGTTTCGGATGGCCGCTGCCGAAATACCACTGATTCCAGAACCAGTTAAGATCCTGACCTGTAACCTCTTCGAAAGCCAGACGCAGATCATGAGATTCGGATGAACTAAACTTTTTAGTCCTCAGATAAAGATTTAGAGATTTGAAAAAAGCGCTATCCCCAACACAGTTTCTAAGCATGTTTAAAATCCGCCCACCCTTCTGATAACTCACAAGGTCAAACACGTCTTCCCGATCATTGTAAAAGAAACGTACCAGATCTGCTTTATCATTGCCACCCCGCAGGTACATAATCTGACTGTTATAATTATGTTCAGCAGCTGCATCGGGACCATGCTTATGCTCCAGCCAGAGTACCTCACTGAAGTCGGCAAATGACTCATTCATTGTTATATTGCTCCAGCTTTCGCATGTAACATAATCTCCAAACCATTGATGGAAAAGTTCGTGTGAGATGACATTCTCCCACCGGTTTTCATCAACAAGTTGCCGTGCATCCTGCTGAGCCTGTTCGGCATGGAGTGTAGCAGTTGTGTTTTCCATTGCACCGCTTACATAATCCCTTACAACGATCTGTGAGTATTTCGGCCAGGGAAAATCCACACCGGTGATATTTGAATAAAAACCTATCATCTCAGGGGTAAGACCAAAAATCTTTCTGGCAACCGGGGCATACTCCTTTTCTACATAATAATTCACTTCTTTACCCTTGTAAGTATCTTTTATTATTGAGAATTCTCCCACAGCCATCATTAAAAGATATGGTGCATGCGGCAGAGTCATCTTCCATGTGTCGGTTCGGGTTCCGTTTGCATTAAGCTTATGGCTTATAAGTAAACCGTTCGAGAGAGTCTGATATTTTTCTGGAACTGTCATGCTGATTTCGTCCGTCTGTCGTTGATTTGGCTTGTCTATGGTAGGGACCCAACCGGAGTTTGATTCTGTTTCACCCTGGGTCCATATCTCTATAGGTTTCTTCTTATCAAGACCTAAAGGATTAATAAAATAGAGACCTTTCCCACCTGATATCGCCGCACTCCCTTTTCTTTTTATGTCGTTCGGTTTCGCTACATAATCAATGTAAACAGTATAATTCTCTCCCGATTTATATGATTTGTCGAGTGTAATTTTAATATACGCGCTATCGTAAGTATATTTTAACGGACTCAATTTCCCCGATTTAAATAATGCTACCTGATTAATATTCATGTTTTTAGCATCAAGTCTTAATGAATCTGTCGGGTAAAAATGAGGATGAAGTGTAATCCATGCTTTTCCATACATCCACGATTTTGAATAATCAAAACTTACATCAAGTTTAGTATTTACCAGGTCATTGATCTTTGTAGCTGATGCACGATAGATATGTTTCCAGTTATCTGATTTTAAGGAATCCTGTTTCTGCGAAAAGCAAGTAATTGAAATCAACAGGAATATGATTCCTGAAAAAATGTTTTTCATAATTGTATTTTATTAAAGCTAAATTCCACTAATAATACGTGCCTTGATCGATTCATATTCCGAATCGGTAATCAGCTTTTTCTCGAGCATTTGTTTTGCCTGATCCAGTTTAACTGCAGCGCTATCTGATGCTGAACCGGATTGCTGATTTCCTGAGTTAGATCCAATGGTTACCCCACCGGATTTTGCTCTTAATTCCTCAAGTTCACGTACTCTTCTTTTTTCCCTCCACGACTGGTCCTGCGCTTGCGCCAAACGATAAACCTGCTCGGCTTGATCTTTTCTGAAGCCGGTCAATGTTAAAACCTGATTAGCATCTTCAGAAATTGCCAGATCACGCGAACCGGAAATTTTCATTAAAATATCCGCGCCGAAGATGCCAACATTTATCCTGGCATCTGCAAGATCCTGCCACCGGAAATCGATCACTTTAAATCCTCCAAATAATCCTCTTTTTATTTCAATAAATCTGCCGGAAGTTGCGGCAATGAGTATTCGTCTTTTTGTCAGGGCAAACAATCTTCTTTGTATTGCCCATGCATCGAGTGTCTCACCCGACACAAGAATGGAGTTCAAATGCTCAAGAGCTTTGGTTATATGACTGTCTCTGGCTGAATTTTCGTTAGTTGCCATGGTAACAACAATTTATAAATTGATTCTGTTTTAACATCAAATCCAATTTAATTGTTCAGATGTGAAGGATAATTGTTTAACAAGAAAGCAATAATAGAGCGGACGAGTAGGTCAATTGGGATTTTAACAAATCAAAACCAGGTAAAATCGAAATTTGATAAAAGTAAAAAGGTAAAATGAAATATTTTTTAACCACAAAGTTCACAAAGGTTGACACAAAGGTCACAAAGGTCTACTATGTAGGCTTTTACTTTGTGCACTTTGTGCACTTTGCGCCTTCTTTGTGTGCTTTGTGGTTAAAATATTTATTTGCCATAAAAGAGTTAAATCGAATTTTGCTTCTTTCTGAGCTCTTTCTGAAATTTTCGGCGTTGTCTGTTTATATGCCTTGTATAAATTACAGAATACATTACCGGAATCATCACCAGAGTTAAGAAGGTTGCAAAGCTTAATCCAAATATGATGGTCCAGGATAATGGTCCGAAGAACATAACATTATCACCTCCAAAATGCAATTGCGGATTAAAGTCGCGAAGCAATGTCCCAAAGTTGATATTCATCCCTATAGCTAACGGGATAAGTCCAAGTATTGTTGCAGTTGCTGTCAATACTACAGGAGTAACACGTGTTAGTCCGGCCTGAATAATCGCCTGCCGGGTTCTTACTTTTTGATCCTTTAATTTATCGGTGAACTCAACAAGGAGTATTCCATTTCTTACGACAATTCCCGCCAGAGCAACTATTCCCATTCCTGTCATGATAATTGAGATTGTCATTCCGAAGATCATATAGCCAAGCAAAACGCCAATAAGACTGAAAATGACTTCCGAAACTATTATCAAAGCCTTCCCCATTGAGTTGAACTGTGTTATCAGAATAAACATGATAAGGAATAAGCAGAGTATCATTGCTTTTGAAAGGAATGTCATAGATTCTGCCTGATCTTCCTGTTCCCCGGTTTGACGAATATCAATTGCTGAAGGTTTGTTGAACTGCGGAATTTCTTTACGGAGCTGGGCATTTATCAGGTTTGCATTAAATCCTGCAAGAACGTTTGATGAAAGCGTAATAACTCTCTTCAGATTCAATCTGTTGATCTGTCCATAACTATTCACATACTCCACATGAGCAACTACTGAAAGAGGAATCTGGCGAATAAGACCCGAAGTCATATCCCGGTAAGTAATTGTAAGATTCAGCAATTGTTCAAGGTCTTCCCGCTGGTTCTTATTGAACCGCAGCATTATCGAATACTGGTCTTCACCTTCGCGGTATTTCGAAATTTCTTTCCCAAGCTGACCTGTGCGAATTGCATCTCCTACCACAGCAGCGGTGATACCCTCAGTATTCGCCCTTTCACGATCGAGAACAATAATAAGTTCAGGTTTGGATGATGCAAAATCTGATTTCAATTCTTCAATTCCCCCGATTTGCAAAGAATCAATGTAACGTTTGAAATTATCAGCTGTAAGTGCCAGTTGCACCAAATCTTCTCCGGAAATTTCGATATTCACAGGCTTTCCTGTTGGAGGTCCCATTTTTGTTTTATCAACAACAATTTCTGCACCCGGAATATCACTCAAAGCCTCCCGGAATTTATTCATATAGGCACCCGTACTCTGCCCATGTCGGTACTTATACTCAACAAAATTTATAGCAACTTTAGCAAGGTTTGAAGATTTGCTGGAGTTATCAAAATTATTATCCGAGGCCAGGAGTGCAACATTTGTCACTACTGATTCAACAATTGGATTGTTTTCTCCGAGTACACTCATAATCCGTCTTTCAGCAATTCGGGCAACAGAATCCGTGACATCTATTTGCGTTCCAATCGGCATTTTGATATACGCATTGATTGTATTTGGCTCATTATCAGGGAAAAACACAACTTTAGGTTTCACTATATTGTTCATTATCATTGTGAAAACAAAAAGGGCTATCATACCTGCAAGCAAATATGCAGGTCTTCTTCCTTTCAAAACCCATTTAAGCGTGTTTTCATATTTCCTGATAAATGAAGGAAAGGTTTTGGTCTGGAAACGATGAATCACCTTATAACCGAATAATTCATGAAGCAGAAAGGACACAGCAATAAACATGGTAAAATTACCCACACCTCTGGCTCCAAGTAAATAAAATGGCAATGCAATTAATACTATAATTCCTGTGGATTGAAAAACCTTCTTCTTATTTATCGGAGCGTCGATATCATCAAGCTTCATAAAATCAACAGCGAATACCGGGTTGAATATATAAGCAACGATTAATGAAGCAAAAAGAGTAATAATCAGAGTTATGGGGATGAAAAGCATGAATTCCCCAACTACTCCCGGCCAGAAAGCCAACGGGAAGAAAGGAGCAAGGGTAGTCAGTGTACCTGAGAGTATTGGCAGAAAAACCTCTCCAGCAGCAAACTTGGCCGAATGAGTAATATCCATTTTTGTTTTCTTATGAACACGATGCGTATTCTCTATAACAACAATGGCATCATCAACAACAATTCCGAGCGCAAAGATGAAGGAGAACATAACGAGCATATTCATTGTGAACCCAATCCATGGCAGAACGATAAGTGCAATAGCCATAGATAACGGCACAGACAGAGCTACAAAAAGAGCATTTACAATACCCATAAAGAACATCAGGACGATAGTCACAAAAATAAAACCGAGTATTATAGTATTATTGAGTTCGTTTACCGTATTTCGGGTATTTCTGCTCTGATCGCCAGTAACCTGAACCACGAGGTTTGATGGCAGTTTGGTCTTTTGCATATCGGCAATGATGGTCTTTATCTTATCTGATGCGTCAAGAAGGTTCTGGCCGCTTTTCTTTATCACGTTCAGAGTGACAACGTTTTTACCGTTATAGCGTGCAAAGTTCTCCGGCTGATGAAAACCATCACGTACATCAGCGATATCTCTTAATTTTACTATTGCACCGCTGCTTGTACTTAGTATTATATTCTTGATCTGATCAATGTTTGTCACTTCGCCAACGACCCTTATTGAACGGCTCATCTTCTGCAAATCAATATTTCCGCCCGATACAGTCATGTTATTAAGACTAACAGCCTGCTCGATATCTCTGAATGTAAGACTTGCAGCCTTCATTTTGTACATATCGACATCGACCTGGATTTCTCTTGTAAGAGCGCCACCAATTTCTACGCGTGTAATTTCTTTAAGACTCTCAATCCGGTCCTGCATGTCATCAGCGTACTTTTTGAGACGGTCAAGAGGAATATCTCCGGAAAGGTTTATATATTGAATAGGTATCTCCGAGAGGTCAATCTCCATAACGGAAGGTTCAATAAATGATGGATCGGTAGGCAGATCTTTTTTAGTCTTATCTACGGCATCATTAACCTTTTGTTTGGCATCCTTAATCTCAATTCCGGTATTAAACTCAACTATTATGGCAGAAAAATCCTGTACTGATCTCGAAGTGATCTTCTTAACACCGCTTATCGATTTTAAATTTTTCTCAAGTGGCCGTGTTACAAGATTCTCCATATCAGAGGGCGATGTACCCGGATAAATTGTGTTTATATTGATCATTGGGATCACAATTTCCGGAATCTGTTCCTTAGGGATTGTATAGTAGTTAATTAATCCAAATGCAGCAATTATAAATACCAGTACATAAACACTGATCTTATTGTTAATTGCCCAACTGGTAGCGAAAAACTCTTTATATTTATTTTCCATGAAAATACTTTTTTATTATCTGATAACTTAACCAGAAATGTGCTTAAAATCTTACATATTCACCATCAACAAGTTCCTGATAACCAACAGATATGATTTTATCGCCCGGTTTTAAACCCTGAAGCACTTCGGCAACACCATTATAACTATTACCAAGTATTACTGGTTGTTTATAGGCTGCATTGTATTTGTCTTTGGGGCGAACAACGTAAACATAACTGCCTGTAAGATCAGTCTGAACAACATTCATTGGTACTTGTATTGCATTATCAGTATGATAATCATTAATCTGAATAATAGCCAGCATATTTGCTTTAAGACCAGTAAGACCTTCAGGCATTTTGGTCTCAATAATAAATGTTCTGTTGACCGGATTAATATACTGGCTGACGAAATCAAGTTTGGAATCAAAAGTCTTATTAGCATCGGGGAATATGACAAGAACATTGTCACCCTGTTTTACTTTAGCCGAATAGGCTTCAGAGACTTCAGCGCTCACTTTCAGATTTTTAAAAGCAATCACTCTGTATGCTGCAAGTCTTGGATCAGGGGATACCACACCTCCTACTTTTATATTGCATTCTGCAATAGTTCCGTCTATCGGCGATTTAATTTTAAACTTATCCACCTGTTGTTTTAAGGATGAGATCTGTTTCTCAAGGGATTCCTTATTTGTCTTCGATTGCATATATTGTACTTCGCTTCCGATTTTCTGATCCCACAAACGTTTTTGTTTATCATAAAGATCTGACGAAAGTTTGTACTGAGTTTCAAGGCCCTGCATCTGAGTGCGGTATTGCTGATCATCAATCTGAGCAAGAACCTGTCCTTTTACAACTTTCTGACCTACATCGGCAAATTTTGAGGTGATGGTACCTGGAGCTTCTGCAAAAACTGCTGCATTCTGATCGCCATCAAGTTTTCCCTGTACACGGATAAAATGATCAAATTTATTGCTGGAAACAGAATTCAGACCAACAAACTTGAATTTTTCAGGATTCAGAGTATCTTTTTTATCTGCATTTACTTCCGCCTGCAGTTTCTGAATCTTTTCATTCAGAGCTGTTTGCTGCTCTTTTAGCTTTGAAAGTTGCGCTTCCTTATTGCCGCTGCATGCAATCATAAGGAATAAAACTGCTATTCCTGTTATACTTAATTTTATGGTTTTCATATCTTATTGAATTGTTATTTAATCCGGTAATATCTTATTTTTTATTGCTACTTAATATACGATCAAGTTTTGCTTTCGCGTTTAGAAGAGAAAGAACTGAATTATAGTAATTTGATTCGGTAGTTAAAAACTGGTTCTGATTCTGTGTAAGTTCGAAACTTGAAGAAACGCCTTCTTTATATTTAATGACTGTCTTGTCATATACTTTCCTGCTCAGATCCATGGTCTCCCTGTTAGTGATGAAATTGCTGTAAGCCGTTTGATAATTGCTTCTTGCAGTTTCGAATTCCATAATCAGGCTCTGTCCGACAGTTTCCTTTGAGAGACTGGCCTTTGCAAGGTCAAATTTGGCTTCGCTCACTCTTGCGTTCCTCATGCCGCTTGTGAAAATAGGAACATTCAGGGAAGCTCCTACCACATTTTTTACAGCGAAATTAAAAGCAGGCATATTTGTTTGTTCTTCGTGCCTGTAAAAAGCAGCTATGGTAGGAAGATATTTTGACTTTTCCCGTCTCAACATTAAAGAAGAAATCTGCTCCTGATAATTAATTAACTGGTAATCCACACTATTGTTTATGTCAAACTGGGTTGAGTTCAGATACTCAATCTTACCCTGCTCAATAATACCGGGCAGACTGTCGGTGAGCTCGATATTCTGATCGAAACTTAATCCGAGCTGGAACTTAAGCAGTTTCAGTGAAATTTGCTTTTGGGATTCAATTGAATTAATAAGAGTCTGTATGTTGGACTTACTGATTTTAACCTGATCCACATCGGTCTCTTCATTTAACCCCTGCTCATTCATCTTGACCAGCTCATTGTATGTCTGTTCGACAGATTTCAGGCTTTGTTTTAAAACCTTCTCATTTTCACCCAGGACTAAAACAAGATGATATGTTCCGGCTACTGACTCTTTCGTTTCATTTTCTGTTTTTTCAAGACTTTTTTCAGTCATTTCCCTGACTACTTTGGTAGCCTGCAGCCCTACAAGGTATTCCCCGCTGAAAATAAGCTGTGAGACTGTAAAATCAATAACAGTATTATCATGGACACCGAGAGCGATAGTAGGTGATGCGACATAGGCTTTGTTAATATCAGATCGGGTGATAGGTCCGGTTGCAGGGAGTTGCGTCGGATCCAGAACCATACCAAAGTTCAGCTGAGGTACAACAAATTGATGAAGATAATTGGCTGCGATACTGAATTGAGGCAATCCTGTTGCAAGATTTTCCCAAACTTGTTTCTCAGCATGCAGAATATCAATTTTTGATGATTTTATCGCCCTGTTATTTTGAAGAGCAAAATCCTGAGCTTCAGGCAATGAGAGCTTAAGTGTCTCTTTTTTATCCTGACCGAATCCCTGAACAAATGATCCAATTAGTATAAAGGTAAAAAGGTATTTCCGTATAAAATTCATATTATAAATTATTTATTATGAGCTAAATCTAATTCTTTAATTTTATTTTCAAGGACATTTATTCCTTTTCCGGTAGCTATGCCACGTACGTGATAATTCAGAAGTTCAACAAACAATTTGACAGAAGTAAATTCTTCAACCGTAAAGAGTTCATCAAAATGAATGTTTTCTGACCTCCAAAGATATAATTTAGCTATTACTTCTTTGTCCATATTATCACGGTAAAGTCCTTCTTTAATTCCTTTATTCAGGTTTGCCAGAATATAGTTATACATGCCATCTCGTCGCGCGTTAATCGTTTTATGATAATGAACAGGGTAGTATTTTTTGAGATCATAATCAGTAGCAGAATTCTGATTCCTCATCATTTTATTCATAAAGCTTGAGATTGCAAACAACTCTTCTATTGCATTATAACCAACTTTGAAACATTTGCAGATCTCCTCCTTCCTCATGGCAATTTCGTTATCAACGAATTTTCCAACCAGGTCATCCTTATCCGTAACATACTGATAAAGAGTTTTTTTCGAAATTGCAAGTTCGCGTGCAACATCATCCATCGTAATACTTTTGATGCCATACTTCGTGTACAGTTCACGAACTTTGATTAATATGTTTTTCAACTCTTCATTCATGGCGCAAATATATTACAAAAAACTTGGGAAACAAATATTATATTAAATGTTTCCTAAGTTTTTTTAAAATTTAACATTTTTGTAACCTGAATTTTGTATTTCCATATACACATGTTTTTATTTCATTTTTTAACAAATTTGTCAGGAAATCGAGGGGATCCTTCGTTGTAGCATACCCTCGCAGGCTCGGGTGTGCTGCAACTCATCTTTATGCAAATTTGGTGCATGAAAACATATTCAAAACTCTATTGTTTTAAAGTATTATCAATCAAACACTAAATGATCATGAAGGCAATTATTTTAAAAGGTTTTGGAGGAGTTGAAAACCTGGTAAGCAGTGAAGTCCCTATTCCTGATATTTCTGATAATGAAGTACTTGTAAAAGTAAAGTCTTTCAGTATTAACCCTGTTGATATCAAAACACGTCTCGGGAAAGGTGTTGCAATAAGACTCAAGGATCGTCCTCCGATGATTTTAGGCTGGGATTTTTCAGGTATCATTTTAGAAACGGGAAGATCAGTAAAATCTTTTAAAAAAGCTGATGAGGTGTTTGGATTGATAAAGTTTCCCGATCCGGGAAAAACGTATGCAGAATATGTAGCGGCTCCTGAATCAGAGTTGGCATTAAAACCTGTCAATATTTCCTGGGAAGAAGCTGCAGCTGCTCCATTGGCTGCTATGACAGCCTGGCAGATACTAAAGGAAAAAGCAGAGATTAAACCAGGTTATAATATACTTATTCATTCGGCAGCAGGAGGAGTAGGTCACTATGCAGTACAGATGGGTAGTTTTCTTGAAGCATATGTTATAGGTACTGCCTCAGAAAAGAACCATGATTTTATTCTGAGCCTGGGAGCTTCCGAGCATCTTGATTATCAGAAACAAAGGTTCGAAGATGTTATTAAAGGCATCGATTTTGTCCTCGATACAATTGGGGGAGATTATATAGATCGTTCGCTCAAGGTTCTTGGTCCTGGTGGAAAAATAATCAGCATTCCTTCAGGTTCCTCGGAACATGTGAAAGAGAAAGCACAGAAAATGGGGTTTACCGGTGAACCGTTCAGTGTACGGCCAAACGGAAAGAATATGAAAGAGATCGCAGATCTCATGGAAGCTGGAATAGTAAAATCTTTTGTTTCAGCAACTTATGGTTTTGATGATATTCAGGCTGCGCACAGGCAGATGGAATCAGGCAAAACTAAGGGGAAAATAGTAGTAAATATATAGAGCCTTTGGAGATTGTTAAATCGAGGAGACTACGTTAAACATACCTAATGTCATTCCGAGCGGAGCGAGGAATCTCATCTCGCTTGAAATATAGATCTGAAATATTAATTTTAAAATTATTTCAGTAATATTGAAGAAAACTGAAATAATATGACAGATCAGATCAAGCAGATTGCTGAAAGAATTCGGGAAATCCGTGAAATTTCCGGAATATCTGCCGAAACTCTGGCAGGAAAACTTGGAATCCCTGCTGACTTATATGATAAATATGAAAGCGGGAATACTGATATCCCTGTGGGGATCATTTTCAATATTTCCGAGCTTTTCAACGTTGAGCTTTCCGTAATGCTTGGAGGTGATAACCCAAAGCTGCGAATTTACGGTGTCGTAAGGAACGGAAAAGGACTGAAACTGGAACGCCGGAAGCAGTATAAATACGAAAGTCTCGCCTATAATTTTATTCACAAAAAAGCAGAGCCTTTTATGGTCACAATAGACCCTGATTCGGAGAATAAATTACTTGAATTCAATTCTCATCCCGGTCAGGAATTCAATTATATCGTAAAAGGATCAATGATGAGTATAATTGACGGACATGAAATAATCCTTAATGAGGGAGATTCCATTTTTTTTAATTCGGGGTATAAGCATGCCATGAGAGCATTAAATAATGAACAGGTGAAATTTCTTGCGATAGTATTATAAAATATAAGGAGAAAAATGATTCTAAATAAATTTCTTGACAAAACAGAGTATAATTCTTACGAAGAATTTAAATCATCTTTTAAAATCAAGATCCCTGAAAACTTCAACTTTGCATACGATGTTGTCGATGATATAGCTGGCAATACGCCTGATAAAATAGCAATGGTCTGGTGCGATGATAAAGGGAATGAAGCTGTCTTCACGTTCCGACAGATGAAATCTTACAGCGACAAAGCTGCTAATTTCTTTAAATCACTTGGGATCCGTAAAGGCGATGCCGTAATGCTGATACTAAAAAGGCACTTTGAATTCTGGTTTTGCACCCTGGCTTTAAACAAGCTCGGGGCAATTACAATTCCCGCAACTCATCTTCTATCGACAAAAGACGTTATCTACAGGAACAATGCTGCCGATATTAAAATGATCGTTTGTGTCCCTGATCCTGACGTTATTCAGCATATTGAGGAATCGGAAAGCAAATCGCCAACACTGAAATTAAAAGTTGTCGTTGGAGAGGATCACAAGGGTTGGATCAACTTTTCAAAAGGTCTGGAAGAAAGTTCAGATAAGTTTGTCAGACCCGTTTCCGACCAGGCAACTGTTAATACTGATATAATGCTTCTTTACTTTACCTCAGGTACAACTGGAATGCCGAAAATGGTAAACCATGATTTTGTGTACCCGCTTGGACATATACTTACAGCTAAATACTGGCAGAGAGTCGAAGATAATGGTCTGCATTTTACCGTCGCAGATACCGGATGGGCAAAATCTGCATGGGGGAAAATTTATGGTCAGTGGATATCCGGAAGCGCTGTAATGACTTATGATTATGATAAGTTTGTCCCGAGAAATCTTATGGAAGTTATTGTAAAATACAAGGTCACAACCTTTTGTGCCCCACCTACCATTTACAGATTCCTCATCAAGGAAGATCTTACTCAATTTGATCTGAGTCATCTTAAATATTGTGTTGTTGCAGGAGAACCGCTGAACCCTGAGGTTTTTAAACAGTTCCTCGATCACACAGGAATTAAACTAATGGAAGGATACGGACAAACTGAATGCACAGTAGCTGTCGCAACTTATCCCTGGATGAATCCAAAACCCGGTTCAATGGGAATGCCATCACCCGGTTATAATATTCAGATCATTGACGAGGAAGGCAATCTTTGTGAAGTCGGAAATGAGGGAGAAATAGTAATTCGTACCGATAGCAGTAAACCAGTAGGAATGTTCAATGGTTATTACCGCGATGATCAGCTAACCCGCAGTGTATGGACAAAAAACGTATACCGGACAGGAGATATGGCATGGTGCGATGAGGATGGATATTACTGGTTTGTAGGCAGATCGGACGATGTTATCAAAAGTTCGGGATACCGGATCGGACCATTTGAGGTGGAAAGCGCTCTGATGGAACATCCTGCAGTACTGGAATGTGCAATTACTGCAGTTCCCGACCCTGACAGAGGACAGATAGTGAAAGCGACAATTGTTCCTTCAAAGAATTACCATCCAAGTGAGGAGCTCGCTAAAGAACTACAGGAGCATGTTAAAAAAGTAACAGCCCCTTATAAATATCCGCGACTGGTTGAGTTTGTAACTGAGCTTCCAAAGACAATAAGCGGGAAAATCAGACGGGTACAAATCCGTGAGGAGGATAAGTAGACATTGATTTCTTAGTAGGGATGTAGCATGCTACGTCCCTACAAACACGAGGATGAATTTCCTGAGTGACATCTGTGCTCCTCCGTGATAGTTCTTAATACTTTTTGTTACACAGAGGACACAGAATCACAGAGTTACACAGAGCCGTTATTCTCAATTTACCCGGTCGATTATTTCCATACACATTCTGCTGTTGTGATACGGGCATACCCAAAATCCTCCTTTGTCGCCGCTTCCTGGTTTCCCCGAGTCGGATACCGAGCTGAACCAGCCTCCTCCCCCTGTATCAACAAAATGGTTTTTTGTATAGGTCCAGCAATTTAAAGATTTTTCAAGGTATTTTACATCCGAAGTCATTTCATATGCATTGAAATAACCAACGATGCATTCTGCCTGAACCCACCAGCTCCTTTCCTTATTTGAACGATTCAATGAGCGATCTGTTTCATAGATCATACTGCCATCGGGCTGCAGACCCTCTCCGGCAGCATCAGCAATTTTGATACTTACAAGCCTTACCCGTTCGCTCAAGGCCGGGTCATTAAGCACACCGGCAGCTTCATTCAGAAGCCATGATGATTCAATATCATGACCATATGAATCAACTTCCGAGGTTCTCTTCCAGCTCTTATCCATGAAACAGACGAGATGAAAGGTTTTTGGGTCGATTATTTTATCAAGAAAAATTGTAATCAGGTTCTTAAGCTGGATACATAACCTATTATCGGGCCAAACTCTGTAAAGACTGGTGTAAGCCTCCATGAGATGAAGAGTGGTATTCATTGTTTTCTCATCATTTACCGACTTTTCTCCAATCAGCAGATCATGTGATCTTTGCCAGTCGCGTTTAAAAACTTCAAAATAGCCACCATTTGTTTTATCAAGCGCATACTTTTCAAATAACTCAAATATTTCCCTGGCACAGACGAGAGATTCTTTATCTCCTGTTGCACGGTAAAATTCACTTAGTCCGTAAATAAAGAACGATTGGGTATATGTCTGTTTTCTTGTATCGGAAGGTTCGCCATTTGGTTTAACACTTCTGTAAGCTCCTCCGTACTGCCTGTCGATGAAATGATTCATAATATAATCCTTTGACCTGGTCGCAAGTCTGAGGTAAGCTGTATCCTTTAAGATCCGGTAGGCAGAAGAATAGGTCCATAATATCCTTGCATTTAGGATACCTCCTTTATCTTCATTAGGAAATACTTTATCGTTTGAATCTATCCGTCCATAAAATCCACCATTCTTATTATCCACCATTCTGTCGGACCAGAATGGAAGGATGTTATGAGTGAGATTTATTTGTACTTCATTCTTAAGCTGAATCTTTAGTTGTTTCGGATCTGACTTCTGACCGGAAGAAATGAGAGTTACGGAAATTAAAATAAGTATTATAAACCGGGTGTTTTTCATTGTTGGTGGTTTTATCCAAAGGTAGAAAAATCCTTTAAACATACACCCCGCCTGGCAAAGTCTTCAGACTTCGTTCGTTCTTTGCATTACGCTATTTTTCGAGAATGATTTTAAGGTTATTGAGGCCTGTTTGCAGATCTTTCCCTACAAGCTTTTCCATATTCATAAATAATAGAGAAAGATTAGTCGGATATTTCATTTTGCCATTGAATTCCCAGTGGACCAAAGTTTTATTTTCGTCAAGAGAAGTGGTGGTAATAAAAGCCCAGCTTGTTGATTTGAACGGTTTAAGGAAACGAATTTCATAATCAATTCTCTCGCCATCGACTATTTTCAATATCTCCTGTTCCCCCTTTCCGACATTTTTATTGTCGCTTTCCCAGGCCGAAACGAATCCTTCATTTCCATCTGTTCCCCGGTATTCGGTCTTCATATGCGGATCAATTGAACTCCAGACATTAAAGTTGCTTTGATTTTTAAGAAACTTCAGGTAATTAAATACCAGTGATTTTGATTTATTTATCACAACTTCCCTCGCAACTGAATAATCTTTTTTTACAAATATCCCAATTGCTAACAATAGTATTATAATGCCTCCAAATGCAATAATGATACCCAAATATATTGTCATAATTATGTGGTTTCGGTATTAAACAAAATGAGATTCAGAAAGTTCAGAGGGACTGAAGAGGTAAAATGAAAAATCCATTAACCACAAAGGAACACAAAGAAAATAAAAAAGATACAAAGATTAATATTTTACCTCCGATGATTTCTTCTATCCGTGACCAGGTTTTTTGGTGATTCTGACCGTTTTTGATTTGAATCGCGATGCGACGCAATCCGACCACGATTAAACGGTTGTTTTGCCGGTTTGACCGGATTATTGTCAATCAGAGGGAAAGGATGATCCTCAATAACTTCAATTTTCTTAGTGATCAATTTTTCAATATCTCTCAGATATTCCTTCTCTTCAGCATCACAAAAAGAAATAGCTGTTCCTTTTGCTCCTGCCCTGCCTGTTCTTCCTATCCGATGAACATAGGTTTCGGAGATATTTGGTATCTCAAAATTTATTACATATTCAAGATCATCTACATCAATGCCACGCGCAGCAATATCTGTAGCTACAAGCACGCGGGTCGTCTGCGCTTTGAATCCCGATAGCGCCTTTTGTCTTGCGTTCTGGGCTTTATTCCCATGTATGGCTTCGGCAGTAATATTTTTCTTTTTCAATACTCTGACCACTTTATCGGCGCCATGTTTTGTTCTGGTAAATACCAGCGCAGTTTTTATTTTATCATCTTTTAAAAGTTCCAGTAACAAAGAGTTTTTATTGCCTCTGTCAATAAAGTAAACGAACTGATTGACAATATCAACCGTTGAAGCTGAAGGAGTAACTTCCACTTTAACAGGTTTGTATACGATTGAACCGGCCAGTTTTACAATCTCGGGAGGCATTGTGGCAGAAAAAAACAATGATTGTCTTTTTTGAGGAAGTGCAGCAATCAGCTTCCTCACGTCATGAATAAAACCCATATCGAGCATCCTGTCTGCTTCATCAAGGACAAATATTTCGACATCTTTGAGGGAGATAAAACCCTGATTCATAAGGTCAAGCAACCTTCCCGGGGTTGCCACCAGTATATCCACCCCATTTCGCAATGCGTTTGTCTGAGGATTCTGATTCACACCTCCAAAAACGACAGTACAGGTTAATTCTGTATGACGGCCATAAGCTTTAAAACTTTCTTCAATCTGTATTGCTAATTCACGCGTTGGAGTAACTATCAGACTTCTGATTTTCTTTTTTCTGTCGAATGATTTAGTTCTGCTTAAAAGCTGGAGAATCGGGACTGCAAATGCTGCTGTTTTTCCTGTACCAGTCTGAGCGCATCCGATGAGGTCGGTACCTTTCAGAACAATCGGTATTGCCTGAACCTGTATTGGTGTTGGTATCGTGTAACCTTCTTCTTTTAATGATCTTAGAATTGGTTCAATAATGTTTAATGATTCAAAATGCATAATATAATTTTTAAATGAAAAAAATCCGGGATTTGAATATATGATCCGGAATGAATGGGCCCAAAGGTACTCTATTTATCCACAGTTTAGTGAGATTAATTGTAGAAGACTGATTCTGAAGGTACTGTGTGTTGGTGCTGGATGTTAGGTTAAACAGAATTCTGGACTGTGAGTCTCACACCATCCGCATAGGTTGTGGGTGCGAATTTGAATCTTTTTTCGAACTTGGAAGAATCAAAATAATAGTCCCTGTCATATTGATACATCATTTCCGGCATCTCCTTCAGAACAGGAACAAATAGTCCTGCAAATTTTATCATCCAGACAGGCATCACAAAAAGTTTATTTGGAACCTTCATTTCATTCGAGAAAAGTCCGACAAATTCTCTTCCTGTCAAAGTATTTCTATCGGTTGGAAGATGCCAGATTGCATTGTAGGCATCGTCGGTATTTCCCAGGAGAGCAGTTGCCTTTGCTGCATCGGGAGTAAATGTGAAGGAATGTTTTTTATTTGCGTCAACAAACCAGTTGGCCCTCATCTTTTTTAGAAAATTTTTATAGACCATTTCGTTTACAAAACTCTTGTCATTATTCGGTCCGTAAAAATCAGCTGATCGTGCAATAATCGCCATTAATCTTCCTGCCTTCACCTCATCCATTATCATCTGGGCAATTTGTTTCCGTACTGCTCCTTTTTTGCTTGGCGGATTAACTGGAGAATCCTCGGTCATATGCGGTATAGCAGAAATGTCATACATATAAACATTGTCAAAAAAAACCAGTCTTGCATTGTGTTTAATGCATGCACTTATAGTCGCTCTCATGAGCCTGGGCCATTTTTCCTCCCATACTCCAAGCTTATAGTCAAGACCAACGACCAGATACACAACATCAGATCCTTCAACGGCTTTGTCCACATTTTCAGGATTTGTTAAATCTGAAGGAAATAGTTCATCCGTATCATTAACCTTTTTTGGGTGACGGCTTACAAGACGAATTTTATTTGTATACTTCACTAGTTCTTTTGCCAATACAGAACCGATAGTCCCGTTTGCTCCCAGTATTGTTTGCATTTTTTTTCTGATTAGTTTAAACTCAAAAGCCGACTTTTTATTTAGGCTCATAGTGTAACATAATTCTATTTCTATAACATCATGCCAGGCTTTTAGGTTCACCGGGAGACAAATTCTTTCCTAACGGTCGACAGGCTCCCATAAAGCAATCAGTTTCATTAGTTCCTCTTATCTTGATGGAATTCACCGGCAGCTCTTCCCATGTCAGATTCTTTGCTGATTCTATCAAATGGAACATTCCGTTATTCATCATTGCAGTTATATTATAGAAATCAGAAATGAAAGGCTCCCTGAAAGCTTTAAACCTCACCTCGTGGCCAGCAAGAAGAGCAGCCCGGGTAGTTCCCATTTCGGCCAGACTTACGCTTGATGGCACCGGGTGATCAGACCATGAAGCGTACACCGTTCGAAAATCTGATACCGATGATTCTTTCCACTGCCCGTCTTCTTTAAAAGATTCAACATAGGCCTTCATATCGACAATTGAATTTCTCCACGAATCATCCTTCTCGAAAATCATGCTTATTGCAGTAAGAATAGCAGCTGAATCGAATAAGAAACTCTGATCCTGAACTGATCCTTTGTAGAGAGAGTGCTTTAGAGTCTTTCCATCCCAGAATTTGTTTAAAAGGTTCATAACCAGGTCACTTGCGTCCTTTTCAAGATCAGGTCTGACCAGGAATCTGCCAGCCTGATGAAATGCAATGGCTAACAAAGCATTCATACCGCAAAGAATTTTATCGTCCTTAGAAGGCTGTTTCCGTGTCAGTCTTATTTTCAACAACTTATTTTCAATTTCATCAAGGGTACCTTCATTCTTCCTTATAAGATGTATCAGACCTTCAAAATTTCCTTGGCGATCAATAGAATATTTTTCGGTGAACTTCTCAAATTCTTCTTGCAGGAGATCATTTTTGAGATCTTCATATTTCCAGAGATAAGATATACCCTCCTCATGCTCAGTATCGGCATCAAGGGCTGTAATGTAGAGACTATCCTTCTTAAAGCATTCCTTAAGACATTTTAGTATACCATTAGCCATATTTCTATATGATTCTTTACCTAAAACTCTGTACGCCAATGAATAACACCATAATGCCATTGCCTGGTCATACAGCATCTTTTCAAAATGGGGAATTGTCCACTCCCTGTCAACGCAATATCTGAAGATGCCGCCCTGGAGATGATCGTTAAGACCTCTCATTGCCATATTATCAAGAGTCTTGATGCAAATTGTTTTAATTGAAGGACTATCTTCAAACCCAAGCTGATACAACAGGTAAAGAAGTGATGAATGTGGAGGAAATTTTGGCCCGGTACCAAAACCTCCATTTTCATGATCGTAATATTTTGAAAGAGTTTTAGCAAGATCGGATTCATCAGCAACTTCCGGTTGTTTTTGAGTTGCTGTGAACGGAGGCACTTTGTTCCTGTTTTCCTCGTAGAACTCGTGTACTTTTTCGGCAATTGATTTAAGGGAGTGCATTGAATCGCGTGAATGGACGGGTGCGTAAGTCAAAGCATAAACCGGATGGAAATCCGGCGTCATAAAAACATTTAGCGGCCATCCTCCCCTGCCATTCTGATTATTAATAAAATCCATCAGTATCTGATCAATATCCGGCCTTTGTTCTCTGTCAACTTTAATACAGATAAAATGATCATTAAGATAATCAGCAGTTTCTGTATCAGAAAATGCTTCGGAGGCCATAACATGACACCAATGACAGGTTGCATACCCGACTGAAACAAACAGTAGTTTTTTTACAGATACAGCGTACCTTATCAGTTCTTCACTCCATTCCTGCCACCATACCGGATTTCCAGTATGCTGAAGTAGATAGGGTGAAGATGATTTATCGAGATTATTACGCCTGAAATCGATTCCATTATTTTTTACAATAGTCATATGTTATACCTTCTATCCCGTCTGACCCATCCTGTTTAATTACGTTGACTACAGCAAATTAAACGATCCACATCGTGAAAGGTTCAATATTAAAGGCGTAAAGGCGTAAAGGTGTAGAGCAAATGAAGAGCCAGTGTCTTATCAGCCCTGTTTTTTAGGAGGTTCCTGTGCTTTTTTCTCAGGTGTGAGACCCATCGTTAATGCAGTCATACCTGCCAGACCACCTAATTGCATGGTTTCCAGAGCTGAGCTTGGAACAATGACAATTGTTGAGTTTGTCTTGAGTCCCTCGTACAGCATATTCATTGCCCTTAGGTGGAGAGCTGTTGGATTATCTGCATAGGTTTTTGCTGCCTCACCGAATTTCTCTGCCACCTGACGTTCAGAATCTCCAAGTATGACCCTGGCTTGTCTTTCTCTCTCAGCCTGTGCCTGCATCGACATGGCATCCTGTAGCGATGAAGGAATATTCACATCCTTTACCTCAACAGAAATAACATTTATTCCCCATGGTTCAGTGCGGTCATCAATGATCTTCTGGAGCTGCATGCTCATTTTATCTCTTCCTTCGAGCATTTCAGATAACATTGTTTTACCTATTACATCACGCAGTGCAGTCTGTGAAGCCCAGTTGATTGCATTTCTGTATTCGGCGATTTCGAGGGCAGCTTTTTTGGAATCAATCACTTTCCAGAACAAGACAGCATCAACATCAACAGGAACTGTGTCTTTGGTGAGGGTCTTTTCAGCTGTAAATGAAGTTGTTATAACACGAATGTCTATCCAGTATGCCACTGTGTCAATAATCGGGATTATAAAAAAGAGTCCGGGACCTTTCAGCGACTGAAATTTCCCCAGACGAAGTACAACAGCCTTTTCCCACTGGTCGGCAATCTTGATGGCTCCCGAAATTATAATTGCAAGAAGGAATGTAATCACGCCTACGATCATCGTTCTGGCACCTGTGAGTTCATTGTTTCCTGAATAAGCGATGGCAAGGCCAATAGCTATGATCACAAAGAATATTAATACTGAAAAAGAGCTCCGGGTTTTCATGATAATTAAAATTAGTTAATACAAAATCAATGAATCAAAATCGTTGTAGTGGTCTGATTCTTAATTTCTGTCAGATCGTTGAACTAATATACCAAATTTATAAAAAAATGTTCAGCAAGCAAAAAAATAAGTACGTAATTCCATGAATGAGCTGAACAAGCCTCTCCAAAATCCGAATCTTTGAACCTTTATAATTGCGTTCCGTTGTACAGAAAAAACTTTACAAATGGACTTCAATAAAAGTAAAAGCAATTCCATTTTAAGGATAACCATTATTCTTAGTATTTTCTTTGTAATTCTGATATATTTCATTTACAGGCCGATAAACTGGCCACTGGGTTCTGAAGCTGCCGGATGTCTCGTAGCTCTCGTTATGCTCGCTTCAACTGCCTACTTACTGTCCACGAGAAAAGAAAAATTTATTACTACCTTACAAAAAAGAAATGTTGCAGTCGGATTGTGCTTTGGACTGCTATGGACAATAGAAATAAGTATTAATAATTTCATCCGCCCCGGACTTCCTATGAGGGATGATATTGATAATATTTTTTTCAGTATGGTTGCTTTCCTAATCTTTTTAAATGCTGCAAGGGATACCTTTTTGACAAATAATTTTTCAGATGGTATCAGATCGGGTTTCTGGAGCGGTATTTCCAGCGGAGCAATAGCGTGCATTACGGCATTGGTGCTAATTGTTTTTGGAATGAAATATATAATGCTCGACCCGCTTAATCTTAAAGAATGGACCGATATAAACGGCACTTCAAATTTGTCAGGAATGGAAACTTATTTTGCATATCAGACATTTACCGGAGCAATTATGCATTTATTTATCCTGGGAGGTCTGATGGGGCTGTTCCTCGGATCAATGGCAGGTCTGACAGGCAAAATATTAGTTATTATTATAAGAATTAACAGAAGATAATATGGCAGATGAAAAGAAAAGTTATTTTTTGAAACTTAACCCGCCCAGGTCCACTTTTATGACAGATATGACTGACGACGAGAAAAGAATAATGCAAAAACACGTTGCCTATTGGGCCCCTTACGTCAATGACGGAACTATGATTGTTTTAGGACCAGTTTTTGATCCTAAAGGAGGATATGGCATTGGCATAATAAGAGTTGATAACGACGATCAACTTAACGAATTAATTAAAAATGACCCCGGAAACGGATTGAATGCGTACGAGATCTATCCAATGAGGGCTGTAACAAAACAATAACTTATTCTGTTCCAATGACATACTAATGCCCACCAAATCCATGAACTTTGATCCTGCTTTTGTGTTAAGATCATAAAAACAAATTAAAACTTAACGTCATGGATAAGGTAAAAGAAAAAATAATATCTGTCGATACGACATTAAAAGCGCCACTCGATAAGGTATGGAGCTATTGGACTGAACCGGAGCATATTACGCATTGGTATTTTGCCTCCGACGATTGGGAAGCTCCTTATGCAGAAAATGATTTGTGGAAGAACGGAAAATTCAAAACCAGAATGTCCTCAAAAGACGGAAATTCAGGATTTGATTTTGAAGGAGTGTACGACAATATAGTTAAACACGAAAGAATTGAGTACACCATTCCTGATGGCAGGAAAGTTCAAATCTCATTTTCTGAAAATAAAGGTGAAACAAAAGTTGTTGAGTCATTTGAAGCAGAATCAGAAAATCCTTATGAATTGCAAAAAGGGGGATGGCAGGCTATCCTCAATAACTTCGAAAAATACTGTGAATCAAATCCTTAATCTGAATTGCAGGTTTGAGATTACGAAAGTTGGGCACCTATTATTAATCAAAAAAACAAGAATATGAATAAAATGAATCCTGTAGTACATTTTGAAATGCCAGCCGAAGACAGAGAACGGATGGCAGGTTTCTATTCAAACGTTTTTGGATGGCAAACAAATCTTATGGGCAAAGAAATGGGCAATTATGTAACAGTCACCACCAGTGAGACTGATGACAAAGGCAGGCCTAAAATGCCGGGATCAATAAACGGAGGATTTTATCCAAAAAGCAGCGATATGCCTTCTCAATATCCTTCAATTGTGATAGCAGTTGATGACATCAAAGAATCAATCCAGAAGGTAAACAAAGCCAATGGTAAAGTACTCGGTGAACCTATGGAAATCCCGGGAGTAGGGATTTATGTTTCCTTTTATGATACTGAAGGTAATAGGGTCAGCCTCCTTCAACCCATTATGAGATAATGAATAAAGGCATCAGATTGATGCCTTTATTTATGTCGGCCCGGAGGGGATCGAACCCTCGACCCCATGATTAAGAGTCACGTGCTCTACCAGCTGAGCTACGGGCCGGATTCGGCTGCAAAAATAACTCAATTCCCGAGAACTTTGGAAAAAAAATATAATCTAATTTCAAATACCCGCCTGTTCAGCCAGAGAATTGCCAGAACAGAGTTCAAAACGGCAAAGGAGATAGTAAGCTGGATGGGCGCTATCCAGGCCCAGGATTATTCAATGGCAAAATGGGCGGTCGGACTGCGGGTGGCCGGTTCCAATGACGAATCGGTTGAATCATCTTTCAATAATGGCGAAATTCTGCGGACCCATGTTCTACGTCCAACATGGCATCTGGTTTCACCGGATGATATATACTGGATGATTAATCTTACTTCCCCAAAATTAAAATCCTCGATTAAATCAAGGCATAAACATCTTGAACTTTCAGAATCGATAATCAATAAATCAAATTCAATTATAGAAAAAGAACTCGGCAACCGGAAAATTTTGACACGCGAGGAACTGGCAGATGAATTTCACAAATCCGGAATTAAAACAGATGCTAACAGACTTAGTCATCTGCTTTTCTGTGCCGAACTGGAAGGACTTATTTGCAGCGGACCATTAAAGTCAAAAAAACATACCTATTCCTTGCTTTCTGCCAGAGTACCGGACAAGAAAGAATTATCAAGAGATGAATCTATAGCTGAACTTGCCAAACGATATTTCACGAGCCATTGCCCGGCAACAATACAGGATTTTGCCTGGTGGTCTAATCTTTCACTCACCGAGATTAGAAAAGCATTAAATTCTTTAAAATCTGAATTTATTACTGATACCACTGACGCAGGACAATATTTATATCCTTATTCATATTCAGAATATCCATCAGATAATCCTTCAGTATACCTTTTACCGGCTTATGATGAATTCCTGATCAGTTATACAGACAGAAGCAGCTCTCTCTCATTAATCAATAACAAAAAAACAGTGTCTGACAATGGTATTTTTTATCCACCGGTTGTAGTAAACGGACAGGTTTCAGGTATATGGCAGCGTGCTACTCAAAAAGAGAAAGTAATGATCACGCTTAATCTTTTTCAATCCCTGAATGACTCAACGGTGAAGTTTATCAAAAGCAGAGTTGATCAGTATGGGAAATTCCTTGGAAAAGAAGCTGTTCTTAAATATAAATCTGAAGATATTAAAGTAAATTAATTGAATTCAAAATTGTTCAATAAAATCAAAAATACACAATATGGCAACTATCTTTAAAAATGACAAAATTCAATTTAAGCACGACGCTGATAAGATTGATAACTTCCGATTGTTAACGGCATCTCCTCGATTATCCACAACTGTGAATGCCAAAAATATGGTTTTCGACCTGAGAATGCTGAACCCCGGGCAATTTTCCTTCCCATACCATTTTCACAGAAACGCGGAAGAACTGATGATGATAATCTCCGGTTCCATGACGCTCAGATCTCCCGGGGGATTTGAAATCGTTGGGAAAGGGGATATAGTGTTCATTGAAATGGGAGAAAGCGGGGCCCACCAGTTTTTCAATCATACCACTGAGCCCTGTACTTATCTGGATTTAAGGACAATATATGGGATAGATGTAGTTGAGTATCCCGATTCCGGGAAGATTAATATACTGCCGGCATTCGAAGTATTTGAAAAAAATTCAAAAGTGAATTATTTCAAGGGAGAAGAGAATGTTCCAAAGAAATGGGATGAACTGAGGAAAAATGGGCAAAAATCTTGAACTTTGGGATATTATACAGGTTGTACCGGAAAAATCTGCAAACAGTCATCCAATGTTGTAATTTTAAACAGAAGAAGATGGATCGGATAAATATTTCATCAGGTTCAGAGTATGAAAAACCGATTGGTTTTTCAAGGGCAGTCAGAATCGGGAATTTAATATCAGTCGCCGGAACAGCACCAATAGCAAGTGATGGAACTACAGCTTATCCTGGTGACTTATACAATCAGACAAAAAGATGCATTGAAATAATGAAAAAAGCAATTGAGGATGCCGGGGGTCAACTCGAAAATGTAATAAGGACCAGAATTTTCCTCCGGAATATATCTGAATGGGGAAAAGCTGCTAAAGCCCATGGTGAATTTTTTTCTGAAATAAGACCGGCGTGCAGTTTTATTGAAATAAAAGGCTTAATAAAAGACGACTGGCTGGTCGAAATGGAAGCTGATTGTGTGATATAATTTAGGGATGTCTGGCAATGTATATAAGCGGGTCACAATAAAAGCTAAATTTGATCAGTTTAAAAATAAATCATTACAGCCAAATATTTCAGATGCGGGTTAGTCTTATAGTTTTAACTTCATTCATTTTACTTGAATCAGTCTTTTCACAGGATCCCGGAAAATACTCAAACTCAGTATTTCTGAAGAAACTCTATTCCGATAAATCCTATATTGATCTGAAAAAAAAGATAACCAAGGTATTCACGAATGTCCCGGCCGGACAATGGGGGGAATTTGTTAATGGAGTTGCTGAAAAAATCATGACTGAAAAGAAGATCGTGGCATTTACTTTTGATGCCTGTGGAGGTAAAAACGGGAATGGATATGACATAGAACTAATTGATTATCTGAGACAAGAAAAGATTCCTTCTACGCTATTTATAAGCGGAAAATGGATTGATTCTCAGTTTTCTCATTTTCTTGAGCTTAGTCGCGACAGTCTGTTTGAAATTGAAAATCATGGATTGAATCACCGGCCATGTTCTGTCAATGGAGACAGTATCTATGGAATTCACGGGACCAAAAATGTAAGCGAAGCATTTGATGAGGTCGAAGCAAATGCCAGAAAAATAGAAGCTATAACAAATAGATATCCCCATTTTTACCGTTCCGCTACCGCATTTATAGATGAAGCAGGAGCTGCGCTGGTTGCAAGATTAGATATTACGCCAATAAGTTATCAGGTTCTTTCAGGTGATGCCATCCCGTTTGCTTCTGAAACAATAATTAAAGAAAATGTTCTTAAAAATATTAAGCCTGGAGCCATCATTATAATGCATTTTAATCATCCTGAATGGAATACCAAAGAAGCGATGGAACAAATCATACCTGATCTCAGGGCAATGGGTTATTCATTTGTTCAGCTTAAGGATTTCAATTTAACTTCCCTGAATGGTAAGTTGACTATAAAAAAGAAGAATTTGTTTTTTGATATCCATTAAAAAATTCTACTCTTACTTTTGGATAAACTATTGAACACTTCAAGTTGCCAAACGGTTAAACATAAAATATTATTTTTTTTATGGAAACAATCAGCAGTTTCAGGCTCCTCGGTTTGTCATTGAGAAACAAAACTTCAAATGAAAACGGACAGTCAGGCATTGACTGTGGAAATCTCTGGCAAAAATTCAAAATAGAGAATTATTTTGAAAAAATTCCCGGGAAATTGTCCAACGATATTTACGCAGTTTATCATAATTATGAGGGAGATCATACAATGCCATTTTCCTATTTTATTGGCTGCATGGTGATGGCAGATTTAAATGTAACTGATGGTTTTGACAGCTTGACAATACCTGGTGGAAAATATCAGATTTTCAAAGCAAATGGGGAAATGCCCTCATGTGTCGCCAGAACCTGGGAACACATTTGGACCTCTGATATTCCGAGAGCTTACCAGACGGATTTTGAGATTTATGGCGAAAAAAGCAGAAACTGGAGCAATGCTGAAATAGATATTTTCATCTCTGTGAAATAGAAATGGAGTTGTTCAATTAATCAAGAGCTCGAATTAGGATGTCTGAGAATTAATTTTTCTCAGACATTTTATTTTAAAGTGAATCTTTTACCTTTAAGAAAAAAACAAGTATGAAAAAATCGATGGAAGAAGAGGCAATTGAATCATTCAGAGACGGATTAAATTGCGCTCAGGCAGTGGTAACTTCATTTGCTGATGAACTGAATTTTGATAAGAACATGGCAGAAATATTATCGTGCGGATTCGGAGGTGGAATGGGCAGGCTGGGAGAAACATGCGGAGCTGTTACCGGATCTTATATGACACTTGGAATTTACAATTGCAGGAAATTTACTGATAACGCGAGCCGGAAAGAAGGTACCTATACAATGGTTCAGGAGTTCAGTAAAATATTTAAGCAAATTAATGGTTCCACCAATTGTAAATCATTGATAAATTGCGATTTAAAAACTGAAGATGGACAAAAATATGCTAAAGAAAACAACTTGTTTGGAACTGTGTGTGAAAAATGCGTCAAAGATTCAATAAATATTGTAAATCAATTAATCGGGAAATAACCAAAACTACTAAAAACATAATTACTACTTATATAAACTAACAGATGAGGACTATCAAAAAAAGTATCCCGGCAATTCTGGTATTGGCTTTACTTGCCAGCCAGGCAAATTCACAAACAAATTTCAAATGGGGAAAAATATTCGGTTCAAAACATGATGAATACGTTCTGAATCATTTAAATGATTGCGATGGGAATATTTATATTGCCGGGAAGACCACAGGTGTAATTGAGACAAAAAATTTTGGAAAGAATGATGGATTTCTGACTAAGATTGATAGTTCAGGGAATATCCTGTGGTCGAGGCAATTCGGAACCCCGGAAGAAGAAGATGTCCAGTGGTGCGCTATGGATAATAACGGAGCTATATATTTAACAGGCTCCACTACAGGTGATTTGAATGGGAAGAATTCAGGAAAGGAGGATATTTTCGTTGTAAAATACAGCTCCGAAGGTAATATGTTATGGTCGAAACAATTTGGTACCGACAGTACGGATATTGCGAGAAGTATTTATGTAAATAAAAAAGGAGATATCTATATCACAGGTGACACACGCGGGAAACTGGGGAAAACGGCTGCAGGTGGGAACGATTGCTTTATTATTAAACTTGATACTTATGGAAATCAGATATTTATTTCACAGTTTGGAACAACTAAAGATGATTCTGGTTATTGTATCACAGGAGGCAATGGATCCGACATCCTGGTATGCGGAATAACATGGGGTGAACTTGCAGGTAAGAACAAGGGATTCATCGATTCATTTACGGGCCAATTTACTGAAAATGGGGACCTGGTTAAATATAACCAATTCGGGAGTGAAGGATTTGATATTGCCGAAGTAGTTAAAATGGATGACGAAAACAATATTTATGTCGGCGGTTCAACATCAGGGAATTTCGGAGCCACACAGGCCGGAGAAGGTGATTGCTTTCTCCTGAAATTAAATGAGAAAGGAGAAATTGTGTGGAACAATCAGTTTGGTACAAGTAATCACGACGGATTGCGCTCAATATTCTTTAATTCAAGAGTGTCTGATAATATGCTGGTTAGCGGGATCATGAACCTTCCGCCATCAAATGCATTTATGAGAATGTACAATAAAGATGGGAAGATGTTGTGGGAAAAAATATTCGTGGGTGCATCAGGAAAAAGTGTGACATTGGATGATAAAAACAATATCTACCATGTAGGTCTTACCGCTAATAATTTATTTGGAAACCTTATCGGTCAGCATAATTTCTATGTTGTAAAATTAGGTTTGGATAAACAGTACAGGAAGAACTAGGAAGAAGGTGTGAGGTGAAAGGTGTGAGGCGTGAGGGAGAACGATTTCTGTGTTACTCCGTGACAAACTCGGTGTCCTAAACGTGGTTAATAATTTTAAAATCGCTTATATAATCTATATTTAATGAGCGACTCAAAACGAATAAATAGTATTGATATTACCAGGGGTTTGGTAATGGTGATCATGGCGCTTGACCATGTGAGGGACTTTATGCATACTTCGTCCATGACTCAGAGTCCAACAGATATGAAGACTACTACTGTGATACTCTTCATGACACGATGGATTACTCATCTCTGCGCTCCAACATTTGTTTTATTATCAGGCCTTTCAGCTTATATTGCAAACAAAAGAAGTCCCGGTATTTCGGAGAGCAGGAGATTCCTTATAACAAGAGGGATATGGCTGGTTATTCTCGAATTAACGATTATCAATTTTGCATTATGGTTCGATATTCACTTTCGGCTGGAAATTCTTGAGGTGATATCCGCAATTGGTTTCAGCTTCATAATACTTGGACTGATGCTAAAGCTTCCTTCACGCATAATAGGCATAACCGGACTAATTATAATCTTCAGCCATAATCTTTTACAGGGAATATCATTACCGACCAATTCAGCTGGATCATTTATTTTCCCTGTTTTATTCAGGCCTTCTCTGATCCCGATAACTCCCGGATTGTCAATTTATACAGCCTACCCGGTTATACCATGGTTAGGCATAATGCTTACTGGATTTGCCTGTGGTGAATTATTTGACATGGATGCAGAAAAAAGACAGAAACTTCTATTCAGGACAGGGTTATCAACACTCGCACTTTTCGCAATAATCAGGTTTATAAATATTTATGGCGATCCGGCTCCATGGTCGGAGCAAAAGTCACCGATATTTACATTTCTTTCTTTTATTAATACCACAAAGTATCCACCTTCGCTCCTCTTTACTTTAATGATCCTGGGTATAACCTTTCTTTTACTTTTCATTTCAGAAAAGGTAAAAAACAAGTTCACGGCTATACTTTCTGTTTATGGGAAAGTGCCTCTCTTCTACTTTACAATTCATTTGTACATTATTCATTTTGCAATGCTTATGATGCTTTTTCTACAGGGATTTAAAGGAAGGGATCTGGTGTTTGGAGTCTTTAATAATGGAAGACCTAAAACCGGAGGAGGCGTGAATCTGACTCTCATTTATATTATCTGGCTAAGCGTCGTCATTCTTCTATATCCATTGTGCAAATGGTACGGGAAATACAAATCGGAACATAAAGAGAATAAACTCCTTAGATACTTATAATATTGTGAGCTATTCACTTCCCTGGAGGGGTTAGTGGTGGGTTTTATGGCATACAGATGAACTAAGGTGACACAAGGGTCACAAAGGTTTATAATCGTAGTCTACGCATTTTCCTTTTACGTTCCTTTGTGGTCATTTGTGGTAAAAGGATTTATTCTCATAAGGTTTCAGAGACATTCAATTAATTGAGTAATTTAGCTATAAATCATAAAGAAGTCTCAGTTCAATATAAAATGAAAAATGGAACAAAAATTACGGCGGTTTATAAACACATATTGGATCCTGATTTTGCTTATCAGCGTAAAATTCATTCTTCAGTACCTGGTTATTAACCCTGTTTACGAGCTTCACAGGGATGAATTCTTATATCTTAACCAGGCAGATCATCTTGCTTTCGGGTATATTTCTGTACCTCCATTTACTGCATTTATTTCCAGGCTTATATATCTGCTGGGCGGAGGCGTATTCTGGGTTCATTTTTTCCCTGCGCTCTTTGGTGCACTGACTATTATATTTGCATGGCTGATTGTTGAATCCCTTGGTGGAAGCTTATTCTCTAAAGTGCTGGCAGCAGCAGGACTTACTTTCTCATTACTGGTAAGGTTAAACATTCTTTGGCAACCAAACTCCTTTGATATTTTATCCTGGACAATAATCTTCTATTTTCTCATAAAATATATTCAATCTGAAAAGTCCATATGGCTGATGTTATTGGCTGTTATTGTGGCACTTTCTTTTTATAATAAATACAATGTGATCTTCCTGGTTGCTGGACTATTTGTTGGGTTGGTATTTACTTATCACAGAAAAATTTTTACTAATCTTTCATTCTGGAAAGCACTTGTACTCTGCCTGATCCTGTTATCTCCCAATATCATCTGGCAGGTGTCTCATCAATTCCCGGTTTTTCAGCACATGAAAGTACTTAAAGCAAATCAGCTTGATAACAATTCTTATGGAGGATTCCTGATAAGCCAGATTGAGTTCTTCTTAGGTTGTTTGCCAATAATTCTTGCTGCATTGGTTGCATTTATCTTCTTCAAACCTCTCAAACCTTACAGGTTCATAGGTATTAGTTTTGTGACTATAATAATCCTTTTTACATTGATGAAAGCGAAAGGCTATTATTCCATCGGCATTTATCCTGTAATAATTGCCTTAGGGTGTTATTATCTGGATAAAGCTTTATCAAAAAGGTGGAGAACGGTAATCTTTCGTATTCTATTGATAGTAAATCTTGTCATTTTTATATTAACCCTGAAGCTTATATATCCAATTCTCACACCGGAACAAATCAGGAAAAATGCAACTTCTTTTGAAAAAATGGGTTTGCTTCGCTGGGAAGATGGTAAAAATCATAATCTGCCCCAGGATTTTGCAGATATGATTGGATGGCATGAGATGGCCAACAAAGCGCTTGAAGCTTATCGGATGATCCCTGTCGGGGAACTCGATTCCACATTAATAATATGTGATAATTACGGACAAGCCGGAGCTCTGAATTATTACAACAGAGGAAAAATGCCCGAAGCGTACTCCTTTAACACCGATTATATTTACTGGATGCCTCATCTTAATAAAATAAAAAACATCCTTCTTATTGGCAAAAAACCTTCTGACCAGGTGATAGCAGCATTCAAAAACTTTAAATTAACAGGAGAAGTGGAGAATGTTGAAGCAAGGGAACATGATACGAAGATTTTTCTGTTGACCGGTGCTGCAGACCGGTTTACAGAAGTCTTTTATAATATAGTTGAAGAACGGAAAAAGAAGATGGATATCTTTTAAGGGCGCGCTCTGAGCTCCCTGAATACCTTCATTTGCTCCGCAGTCTGTCTCACCAGCCGTTGAACTTCGAGTCCATGTCTGATATCAGGAACAAACTCATTCTGATCATTTCCGGTAAGAAACACATAGTGTGCATGAATCATTGATCTCAGCCATCCTGCCGGAACATGACCAGAAGGGAAACTTGTAAAAGGTTTAAAGTTGCTTCCCACTGTTTGTCGGGTCCATCTTGCAGAATCCTCTGTGAAATATTCAAATGAATCAGGTGATGCTGAAGAATATCTGAATGCGCCATTTTCGGCATATAATTCAAAAATAAAATGATCGCCGGTTCCTGAACTTATACGGCTCGCAGACAATGTTCCCACTGCCCCTGATGATCCGTCATAGAGGGAGATCAGACTAAAGAGATCCGAATCAGGTGGTACGTCCCTGAAATTTCCTGATTGCAGGGCACCTGAAATTCTCAGATCATTGCCCAAAAATGCAATAAGTAAACTGATTGAATGAGAACCAAGATCGGCCATTGCGCCTCCGTCAGGCGCCGGAGTCAGGCGTGAAGCACGTTTGTCACGATATTCTTTTTTAAGATAATCACTATGATAATATTTCAGATCGAAGTGGACAGGCTTACCCAATTTGCCCGATTTCCAGAGCGTAAGCATTTCACGTATAGTCGCTGCAAAAAGAAATTGAAAGCCAACCTGAATTTTAATATCAGGATGAGAACTGATCAATTCAGAGATTGCTTCTTCTTCTTCAAGATTTGAACAAACAGGTTTTTCAAGATAAATCTTCTTCACCCCAGTCATTCCGGAAACAGCTTTCAGATGCTCATAATGAACTTTATTGGGCCCAAGGATAAAGACGGTATTTATTTTTTGGTCGGAAACAAATTCCCCCAGACAGGGATATTTACTGAAGCCATACTTTCCGGCAAATGACTTCCTGCTCTCCGGTGAAGCTGAACAAACAGCTTCCATCTCAATTAATGGAGCATCATTGTAAAAATACCTCAACGAGTTGAGAGAATAGGCATGTGACCGGGCAATGCCTCCTGCTCCGATAAATCCAATTACAGCCTTTTCCTTTTCCATATTTTCACAGAGATTACTTTACGAAATTAATATTTATAACCATAATTTCTGATTTACCTGTTGTTCTCACCGGCGGACCCCACAATCGTATGCCACTGGTGACAAAAAAATGTGTATTTCCTATTTTTTTGTGACCCCAGCTAAGTACATACACATTCCTGGTAATCAGATTAATCGGGAAAAGCTGCCCGTTGTGGGTATGTCCCGATAACTGCACATCAACAGAAGTTCTGCTCACCTGTTCGATCTCTGTAGGACGATGATCTATCAAAATATCAGGAAGAGTGTCGACCGCAGATCTTAAAAGATCCGCTATAGGTTTTCTGTTCCGTATGTGTCCGTCATTCCTTCCGGTAAGATTAAATGAATTGGCAACAACTATGTTTGTATCACTCAAAACCTTAAGGCCGGCTTCATCGAAAAAACTTCCTCTCTCCTGCCCTGCGTAATGCTCATGATTACCAAGTACTGCATAAACACCATATTTTGAGTTTATTTTAGAAAGGATATCAGCAAACGGAGCCAGATTTCCATCATCTCTGTCTCCTTCTACAATATCTCCTCCAAAGATCATAAGATCAGGATCGATCTCTTTGATTTTTTCCCTGAAACTTTCCACAAATGGAATACTCACGCCTTTCTTCAAATGGAAATCGGCAACAAAAGCTATTTTCAAATGCTCTGTTTTAGACTTCCTTGCCGGGATATCTATTGTATATTCTGAGGTTCTGATTGCATTAAAATTAATTATTCCCGCAACAACGACTACGCATGAAAGAATCAGAATAAAAGAAAGACTTCTTGCTTTGAATTTTGTAGTTCTTAATTTTTCTCTGTCAACAAATCGAATTAAATAATTGATCAGAAGAAATATATCATCTAACAAAATGAACAAAAACAGATACAGATAAAATGGAAGTATGTAGTTTGCGACATCAGTAAAAACGATTCTGATAAATCCTGAATTTTCATCAATAAGATTGCTCAATGGATAAATTGAAGCGAGAAGCAAATAAACTACCGTAAAATGAACTTTGTAGCCTTTATTTATGAAAAGTTTCCAAATACGAATAAATACATAAATATTGGGGATTATGTAAGCCAGTAAAATGATAGCGTGAAACATTGCAGTTGAGCTCCTTTGTATCTGATTGCTAAAAGTAACAAAATATTCCTTCAATAAGGTGATCGGATAAAACGAATCCTAATTCCGGCGCGATTATGAACAAAACCCAAAATAAAAATGTTTTTTAAGTATCAGACTGGTAATGATTTAATGAAGTGATTAATTAGTCAGATAACCAAAGCTAATCATATGAATAATAATCCAAAACAAGTAGCAGAAGATATACTTTCTCTAGCCGGAGTAAAGGTTAACGGTAATAACCCGTGGGATATCAGGGTTTCGAATGATGAATTTTTCAGAAGGGCAATAACAGAAGGAGAACTGGGAGTTGGAGAAGCATATATGGACAACTGGTGGGACGCTGAAAAAGTAGATGAATTTATTTATCAGATTCTCTCTGCCCAGGTTGATGAAAAAGTCAGACTGAAATTGTCTCTTTTTCTGAGACTCTTTTCGTCAAGGATCTTTAACCTGCAAACCAAAAGCAGAGCTTTTATTGTTGGTGAAAAACATTACGACCTTGGAAATGATCTTTTCAAGAATATGCTCGACAAACGTATGAATTATAGTTGTGCGTATTGGAAAAATGCCAAAGATCTGGATGAGGCCCAGGAAAATAAATTAGATCTTATCTGCAGGAAAATTAATCTGCAACCTGGAATGCGGGTTCTCGATATAGGCTGCGGATGGAGCGCTTTCGGAAAATATGCAGCTGAGAAATATGGTGTTGAAGTTTTCGGGATAACCGTTTCAAAAGAACAATTGGAACTTGGTAGAGACTTATGTAAGGGTCTGCCGGTTGAAATAAGACTGATGGATTACCGCGATCTCAATGAAAAATATGACATGATTGTCAGTGTCGGCATGCTTGAACACGTCGGTTATAAAAATTACAGAACTTTTTTTGAAATAGCTAGAAAATGTCTTAAGCCGGATGGATTATTCCTTTTACATACAATTGGTACAAATATCTCAGAGGAATCATTAGGTCTCTGGTCAGAGAAATACATTTTCCCGAACGGAATGCTCCCTTCAATAGCATATCTCGGGAAAGCCATGGAAAAACTTTTTATTATGGAGGACTGGCATTCTTTCGGTCAGGATTATGATAAGACTTTGATGGCTTGGTATAATAATTTTGCTATGAACTGGGATAAAATAAAAGACAAATATTCCGAACGGTTTTACAGGATGTGGAAATATTTCCTCCTTTCCTCTGCAGGATCCTTCAGATCAAGGAAACGTAACCAGTTATGGCAATTGGTATTATCGAGAGATGGAGTACCTGGCGGTTACCAGTCAGTCCGTTAATACTTTATCGCATCAGGAAGCTTACAATTTTAGTTTTGATTTTCGAATAAGGAGGGTACCTGAGCCATATATCCAGAAGATTGGATTTGACCAGTACCGACCGCAGATTGGAAAAAGTCTTAAATGAATTCTTTCCATGATATCTTCCCATACCGCTGGTTCCAACTCCGCCATAAGGAAGATAAGGAGAAGCAATCTGCATAACAGTCTCATTAACTGAAGCATTACCCGATCGTGTCCTTCGTAAAAATTCACGAATACGTTTATTGCTTCCGCTAAATATGTATGTTGAAAGTGGCCTCGGATTCCTTTCAATGATATCATAGACTTCATCGAAACTTTCAAAATCAATTACCGGAAGAACAGGACCAAAGATCTCTTCCTGCATTACAGGATCATCAGGTTTAACATCTTTTAAAATGGTTGGTGCAAAATACCTCGCTTCAGCATCACTGGCTCCGCCGATAACTATTTTGCCCGATTTCGTCAGTTCCTTTAATCTTTGGATATTGTCTGAGGAAATAACCCTTGCAAAATGGTCACTTTTTTCAGGCTCATCTCCGTAAAATTTTCTGACCTCATCAGAAATAAGCTCAAGGAACCGATCCCTTATTTTTTTATCTATCAATACATAATCGGGACTTACACACGTCTGTCCACAGTTTAAAAACTTCCCCCATGCAATCCTTTTTGCAGCAAAATCAAGTCTGGCATCGGCTGCGACAACGCATGGATTCTTGCCACCCAGCTCAAGGGAAACAGGTGTAAGGTTTTCTGCTGCTTTTCGCATTACATGTTTTCCTACGCGCGGACTTCCTGTAAAAAATATGTAGTCGAATTTCTGTTCTAAAAGATAAGTCATTCGTGGAATGATCTCCTTTAATCAATGCTACTGATTCGACAGGCATAAAGCTCAGTATTTTTTCAATTACTAAAGCTGTTTCCGGAACCTGTCCTGAAATCTTTAAGAATCACGCAGTTCCCGGCTGCAAGTGCACCTATAAGAGGCATGAATGCCAGTTGAAAAGGGAAGTTCCAGGGTGAAAGTACCAATACCTGCCCGTATGGTTGTGGGATAATATAGCTTCTGGCTAAAAAATGCACCACTGGCGTGTATAGCACCCTCCGGCGCCATCCATTTTTTAAGGTTGCGGATTACGGTATTCAGTTCCTTGACAACAAACCTCGATTCAGTAGCGATAACCTCAAATTCCGGTTTATGAAAATCTTTCCACAGAGAATCAACTAAATCCTGTTCATGCGAAATAATCAGTGAACGCAGTTTTTTCAGAGTTTTAAGCCTGTATTTTACGCCAAGAGTTGCACCTGATGCAAAAAATTTTCGTTGTGCGTCAATTATTAAATGGATTTCTTCTTTTTCCATTCTTCCTCGAGTAGTCTTAATTGTTTTGAAATATCTGTTGAAATTGAATTCAGTTTAGGCGGAATTTTACTCATGCAATATTCCGAAACAGCCGTTATTGTCAGGCTGGGATTTACTCCTATATTTCCTTGAATTACAGAACCATCAGTTATATAGAAATCGGGGTATCCATGAACTTTGAGGTTTTGATCAATTACACCTGTAGTGATCGAATCAGACATCGGACATCCTCCAAGTACATGAGCTGTAGTCGGGCGGTTGAAAAAGACTTCAAGTAGTATGTTTTGAGGGATTCCGGAAGCTTTTCGGGCATACCGTTCCATAACCTCCTGTCCAACAGGAATGTATGCAGGAACTTTTCTATTGCCTCTGTTATCAGGCTTCATTTTACCTCCAAGCAGTCTTTTTTTCCAGATCATCCTCATGGCATTGTCTGTCGATTGCATTACGAGAAGTATTACAGTATTGGATGACCAGCTGAAATTGAATACGGTTTTCAGGAATAAAAAGGGATGTTTTATTGTTTTCACAAAAAGTTTCCATGAGCGCCCCCATGACGTTTTAGCTCCCCCGACTGAAAGTCCGAAGAACCATTTCATAATATTCGAATTATCGGGATATTTTACGATTTCTACATGGGTATGCGGATCAGGGCTGAATACCGATGTTATAGCAAGACCATTATTAAGTTTCTCTTTTCCGCTTGAAACGGCGCATAATGTCTCTGCATTGGTTCTCAATTCATAGCCGAGAGTTTCAGACAAAAAGGGCAATGTGTTGTATTTGTGCTTTTGTTTCAATAGAAGTTCCAATGTTCCGAGGGCGCCGGAGGCCATTATAATTCCTTTTGAAGTAAAAACGTTCTTTTTCTTTATGAAGAATGAAGTTAAGTTTCTTGTCTCGACATGATAAAGACCATCGATAAAAGCAATTTTTTCTGCTTTGGTTTCAGGAATAATCTCTGCGCCCAATTTTTCGGCAAACCATAAATAATTCCTGTCGAGGGTATTCTTAGCGTTCTCCCTGCAGCCAACCATGCATCCCCCGCATTCAATGCAACCTTTCCGCAGGGGACCCATCCCATTAAAATATGGATCAGACTCGGTTTCCGGTTTTTCAAGATTCACTCCAACATGAACAGTTTCAAAGGTGTCATGAGCATTCATGTCCTTTGAAACTTCCTCAAGCAGTTTATCTTCGACGTTTAATTTATTGTATTTCTTTCTTCCGAGCATGAAAGAAGCTTTATCATAAAATGGCTCAAGTATTTGTTTCCAGTCTCCGAATTTGTTCCAAGATGCATTGGCAAAAAACTCATCAGGCGGGATATAAAGCGTATTTGCATAGACAAGACTGCCGCCACCGACGCCTGTTCCGCTGAGAATACTGGCAGTGCGATAGAACGAAAGCTTTTGAAATCCAAAGCAACGCAATGCCGGTACCCAGAGGTATTTTGGAATGTTCCAGTTTGTCTTAGGAAAATCTTTGGGGTTAAATCTTTTCCCTTGCTCAAGGATAAGAACTTTATAGCCTTTCTCAGCCAAACGAAGAGCAGCAACACTTCCTCCGAACCCCGAACCAATTATTATATAATCATATATCATTAAAAATGTATTGATCAGGTAGGTAAGATGTAAATATAGTAAGTCTGAAGAATAAATTATTAAAGTATTAAAATTTAACCACAAAGCACACAAAGAAGGCACAAAGGGCACAAAGAAAAAACTGATTTTTCGAACCTTTGTGACCTTTGTGTAATGCCTTTGTGAACTTTGTGTTTAAAGGATTTCGACTTTTTCAACAACCTTCTGAGAAAATAGTAAATTGAAATTAAGAATAACTGAGTTCTTTAATCATCCATTTTGCATTCCGGTATTTTCCCTTATTTTTACTTAATCAATATAATTTAATCATAAATCTTATGAAAGCCTCTTCAATTATCTTAACCATTATGTTTGTTGCCATATCATCAATCCTCAATGGCCAGAACGCAAATGCCACAGCTGAAAAGATCATTGCTGATATAATCAAAAATACAGGCAGTGCAGTTATTCCAAATACTGTAGATGTTATCAAGGCAGGTGATCCTCAGACAAAGGTCACCGGAATCGTTACCTGCATGTTTGCCACAATGGATGTTTTGAAGCAAGCTGTAAACAAGCAATGTAATCTGATAGTTGTTCATGAGCCTCTGTTTTATAATCATCTGGATGAGACAAGTGCACTTCAGAATGATCCGGTATATCTTGAAAAGAAAAAATTCATCACTGATAATAACCTGGTTATATGGCGTTTTCATGACTATATACATTCTATGAGGCCCGATGGAATCGAAACCGGGATGGTGAATAAACTCGGTTGGAAAAATTATGAAGTTAAAGGGAGTACTAATCAGTTTGTTATTCCTGAAACAACCTTACAGGAATTGCTTAAAAACCTTAAAAAGGTGTTCCCTAAAAATTCATTTTATGTGATCGGTAAACCTGATATGAAGGTTACTAATGTAAGACTTGCTGCCGGAGCTCCGGGAAGTGCAAGGCATATTAAACTTCTGGAAGACAGTAATGTGGATGTTGTGCTGGCAGGAGAAGCTCAACAATGGGAAACATATGAATACATGCGCGATGCAGTTGACCAGGGAAGAAAGAAAGCAATTGTTTTCTTAGGTCATATTAATTCAGAAGAAGCCGGGATGGATTATTGCAGTACATGGCTGAAGAGCTTTATTCACAATATGCCGGTGTATTATGTTGAAAGCGGATCGTCGTTCTGGTCGTATTAGAAGGACTATTCCCCTCCGGGAGGGCTAAAAACTCCGTGGTAAAAAAAATTATGGATTATTCAGTACTAATGCTTTATACAAATCTCAAAAATGACAAAATCAATAAAATCATCAGTGAGCCGTATCCTGATAATTGCTTTTTTCTTTTTATCTGGAAGTCAATTTATTACAGGCCAGACACCGAAAAAGAATCCTGATTTTAAAGTAATTGCATTTTACACAGCAAAAAACGATCCTGCCCATATCAGCTTTGTTCATGAAGCCAACAGATGGTTCTCCAAAATTGCACCCCAATATAATTTCAGTTATGATTCTACAAATAACTGGAACAATATGAATGAATCATTCCTTTCAAAGTACCAGGTGGTGGTTTTTCTGGACACCCGGCCCGACTCCCTGCCGCAACGGGAGGCTTTCAAAAAATATATGGATACAGGTGGTGCCTGGCTCGGGTTCCACTTTGCAGCGTTTGCTCTGACTCCTTCGGCAATACCGCAGAACTGGGATTGGTATCATAACGATTTCCTTGGGTCGGGGCAATATAAAAGTAATACCTGGAGGCCTACAACAGCAATCTTAAGAGTGGAGGACAGGAAACATCCGGTGACAAGGAACCTTCCTGAGACCTTTACTGCTTCTCCAAATGAATGGTATAGATGGGAAAAGGATCTGACAAAAAACCATGATATCAAAATCCTGATATCAATTGATTCAGCAAGTTTTCCTCTTGGCACAGGGCCGAAGCCTTATGAAATATGGCATCATGGTTATTATCCTGTTGTATGGACGAATAAAAATTATAAGATGGTCTATATAAATATGGGGCATAATGACCTTGATTATGAGCACAAAACTAATAAGGAGCTGTCACATACTTTCAATAATAAAATCCAGGATAAATTAGTTATCGATGCTCTCCTCTGGCTTGGTAAAAAATGAGGTGTGAGGTGTGAGGTGTGAGGGATAAAAGCGAAGGCTGAAGACTTCGCTTAGCAGTGAGATTCAGGACATAAGCCTTTGTGACCCTTTGTGAACACCTTTGTGTCCCTTTGTGGTTTGGATTTCATTTTTTTCTTCATAAGTTAAAATTCAGAAAAACCTAAACTTTCTTAAAAGCAGATTGTTGCATTTGTAAGTAACTAAACTAAAAGATAACTATATGAGCTATTACGAAAAAGCGAAGGACATATATGATATGACCTCACAGGGAAAATTACTCGACGCATTTGAAAAATACTATCACAGGGATGTCACAATGGTCGAGGCAACTGGTGAAACCCGTAAGGGTAAGGAAGCTAACCGTAAGTTTCAGAAAGAATTTATGGACATGATTAAAGCCATTCATGGTACCGGCGTAAGAGCTATTACCTCTGATGAGAAAGACGGAACCACAATGGTTGAGTCGTGGATGGATGTGACCATGAAAGATGGAAAAAGAAATGTGATGGAAGAAGTCGCTGTCCAGAAATGGAAAGATGACCAGATCATCTACGAAAGGTTTTATTACAATATGCCAAATAGTAGCAATATGCCTCAGGAATGAGGCATTTTTTTTGATATCCGAATTGACTAATTGTGATCCTTCCTATCTTAATTAGAGAATATAAATAAGATAAAAATATCCTTATATCTTAAACATTTATTTACAATCATTTGTCTGTATTAGAGATAAACTAATTATTTAATACGTCTAATATAAATTGGAGGTGAAGATGAAAACACAAAAATACTTTTATGTATTCCTGTTTATTGGTTGTCTGGTTACTTATAATCTGAAAGCTCAGGTTAAAGATGTCCCTATCACTACGTCATCAAAGGAAGCTATGAATTTTTTCCTTGAAGGAAGAGAGAAATTTGAAAATCAGGAGATACCTGCTGCAAATTCACTCTTTGATAAAGCAATTGAAAAGGACCCTGACTTCGCAATCGCTTATATTTACCGTGCTGAATCGGGTGGCGGATTCAACGTTATGAAAAAAAATATTGATAAAGCCGTAAGTCTTGCTGATAAAGTATCGCCGGGAGAAAAACTCGAAATATCATTAACCCAGGCAATGTCTGAAAATAATGTTGAGAAGGAAAAAGAAAATATTGACAAACTTTTGATTGCATTCCCTTTCGATAAAAGAATCCAGTTACTTGCCGGAGAAATGTATTTTAATATGAATGATTATCAGAGTGCTCTTGCTCATTTTGTAAAATCTAAAGAAATTGACAGCAATTTTGCGCCAGTTTATAACATGATAGGTTACTGCCAGTCAGCACTAAACAACTACCCTGCTGCAGAGGAAGCTTTCCAGACATACATCAAACTTGTCCCGGACAAACCGAATCCTTATGATTCATATGCTGAACTCCTTTTAAAAATGGGAAATTACGATGAATCAATAGCTCAATACAAAAAAGCTCTTGAAAAAGATCCTTCATTTGCCTCTTCATTAGCTGGTATTGGAAATAATTATATTTTTAAAGGAGATTATACTTCTGCCAGAAAATATTTCCAGGAATATTATGATAAATCGGTTGCACCAAATGGCAAACTGGATGCCTTATATCACACTGCAACGTCTTACATCTATGAGGGAAAACCAGAGGATGCAGTAAAAACCTTTGACGATTACCGCGCCCTGGCAGAAAAAGAGAATTTGGTTTTAAACGAAATCAACTCATACGCTTACCAGGGATTTACGGTTTCAGAAGCCGGAGATCCCAAAAAAGGAAAAGAATATTTTGATAAAGCGATTGATCTTCTGGGGAAATCAGATCTTCCTTCTGCCGCAAAAGAGCATTTGAAAGTGAATTCCATGCTATGGCGTTTGTATTATCTGACCGCAAATAACGAACTTAACAAAGCTCAGTCTCAATTAGATGAATGTGAAACGAAGATTCAAAGCCGAAATAATCCCGACGAAGAAATGTTCTTCAATTCTCTGGCAGGTTTCTTCGAATATAAAAAAGGCGATTATGATAAGGCGCTTGGATACTTTGGCAAAGATAATTCACAGAACCCACTGACATGGTATTATACTGCTCAGGTTTACAGTAAGAAAGGTGATAAAGAAGACTCAGAAAAATTATTGGGAAAGATATCTAAATGGAATGTTAACAGTCTCGATCTTGCATATGTACGCAATAATGCAATTGAAGAAGTAAAGAATGAAATGGAAGCTACAAAAACGAGGTAATCTGGCAAAAATTTGTAACGAAATATACAACAAAATCCCCTTAACATCAGGGGATTTTTCTATTTTACAATCCTAAAGTTAAAAGCGCCACTCTTTGTTGCATCCATAATCCTAACCCATATCAGAAGAACCGATTCTGTAGCTCTTGCACCGGTTATATCACCGAGATCCATAATGTTTTCATTGTGCCAGCCGATTTGATTTAAAAGCTTTTGGACCTTCGATTTTGCCTGAGTACTGTTACCACAGATAAAATTAATGTGATCGCCGTTTCCGATTAGACCCGGATTTACCATTAAACCTGCCCACATTGTATTAAATGTCTTCACAACATAAACATCAGGAAAAGTTTTCTGTATCTCCTCCGCAAGCGAATTGGTATTATTTAGTCCCGGAAGCAGGCTGGGTGGCATACCATTACTGAAATCCAGAGGATTTGCTACATCAATAAGCACTTTACCACTGAGGTTTTTAGCTCCCGCCAGTATCAGGGCTTTAACTGAATTACTCCCATTTGTGGCATTAAAAATAATTTCCCCGAAAGCAGCAGCTTCTGCAAATGTCACAAGCTTAGCCTTGCTGTTTGCTTGCAACCACTCCGTAAAAGGCGGATTTCCATTTTTATCCTTTGTACTATGTGCGAGTTTTTCTGATACATTTCGCGTACCAATCATCACATCGTGATTCAATTCCAAAAGTTTTGAAGCAATTGTTTTGCCAACTGAACCGGTTCCGATTACACCAATTTTCATATATTTTGAATTTAAAGATTTATGTGGATATGTAGGAGATAAAAATAAAAGCCTGCTAAACTAGTACTATAACTGAAAACCACCAAAATTGTTCACCCCCGATGCCACTTAGCGGTAAGAACTTAAACAGAGTTGCTGAGAGGAAAACTTATGTTTAAGAAATTTGTTTAATCTTAACTTATCCAAGAAAGTTTTTGAATCGCTATTTATGGTTTTTATTGAATAAGAATAAATATTAAACTTTAATTTATTAAAAATGAACAAGTTTCGCTTAGTATCAAAGATCTTTGCTGCTCTGATTTTAATTTTTATCAGTACAACTTGCAAAAAAACTCCTGAGCCGGTTTCAGACCAACTGAAAATAAATTATGAGAAATATGTAATGCCAAACGGATTACAGGTGATTCTTAGTACAGATCATTCCAACCCGGTAATCTCTTATGCTATCATGTATCATGTAGGGTCGAGCAGAGAAGTAACCGGCAAGACCGGATTTGCCCACCTTTTTGAACATTTGCTTTTTGGTGGGTCGGAAGATGTTGCACCAGGCAGATTTGACAAAATCCTTGAAGGTGTGGGAGGTACAAATAATGGTTTTACAGAACGGGATATAACAACCTACTACGAGATATTTCCAAAGAATGCCCTGGAAAGGATTTTATGGCTGGAGTCAGACAGAATGGGGTTTTTTATCAATTCGGTAACCCAGCATACTCTTGCACTTCAACAGAATGTTGTTTCTAATGAGAAAAGGCAAAGGGAGGATAACACCCCATATGGTTTCACAGATTACGTCATAGATAAGTATCTCTATCCACCGGATAATCCTTATAACTGGGAAGTAATTGGTGACATGGCAGACATCAGAAATGCTTCTCTTGCAGACGTTAAAGCTTATTATGAGCATTTTTATGGACCAAATAATGCTACACTCGTACTGGCCGGAGATTTCAACACCGATACAGCTAAAGTTTTGATTAATAAATATTTTGGTGAAATCAAATCACATGGTGAAGTCGCAAACCGTACCGCTATGGTACCAACTCTGGAAAAAACCGTGAAGCTTTACCATGTAGATAATTTTGCAAATGCTCCTGAACTTACGCTTGTCTGGCCAGCTCCACAGGCATATCAGAAAGATACTTATGCACTTGATTTCCTGGCAAAAATTCTTGCTGATGGTAAAAAGGCGCCTCTCTATAAAGTTCTGGTAAAAGAGAAAAAGCTTACTTCAAAGACATCGGCCAGCAACAATTCAAGCGAACTGGCGGGTGAATTTACTATTACCGTAAGAGCAAATGAAGGTAAATCGCTTAAAGAAATTGAAGAGGCCGTTAATGAAGGATTTGCACGTTTTGAGTCTGACGGAATAACAGAAAATGACATTGAAAGAGTTAAAGCTTCAAGTGAAAAAAACTTTTATGAAGGAATTTCAAGCGTGTTTGATAAGTCGATACAGCTGGCTTTTTACAATACCTTCCTCAACGATCCGGGTTTTATAGAAAAGGATATTCAAAATATAAAAGCCGTTACCCTTAATGATGTCAAAATGGCTTATGATAAATATATTAAAGGGAAACCACATCTGGTAGTAAGTTTCGTACCAAAAGGTGAAGAAGATATGGTAGCTGAGAATTCGGTACCGGCTGATGTAAAAGAAGAGAACATAAAGGAAGCAAGCCAGGTAAGTATTGCTCCTGCCGACAACGAAAAGATTGTAAAAACTCCTTCCTTAATAGACAGGACAGTTGAACCACCGGTAGGGAAACCGCCTGAAGTAAAAGTCCCTGAAGTATGGAAAGCTACTTTATCAAATGGCATCAGGGTTTATGGAATTGAGAATAAGGAATTACCACTTGTCGATTTTAGCCTGATAATTAACGGTGGAATCCAGCAGGATAAAATTGATCTTCCCGGAGTAGCTGGCATGGTAGCCAGCGTTCTTCCACAGGGAACGAAAAATAAGACTCCTGAAGAACTGGAAGAAGATATTGAACTTCTGGGTTCAAATATAAATGAAGGTGCCGGTCGGGAAGAAATGACAATTAATGCCAGTGCACTCTCAAGGAACTTTGAAAAAACAGTGAGTCTGCTGGAAGAATTTCTTCTCCAGCCGCGATGGGATACGACCGAATTTGCATTAGCTCAATCGCGTACTCTGAACAGTATCATACAGTCAGAAGCTCAACCCAGAACCGTAGCCGGTTTGCTGTTTTATAAGTTGCTTTATGGCACCGACAACATCTTCGGATATAATAACAGGGGAACAAAAGAGTCAATAGAGAAAATAAAATTGAGCGATTTAAAGAATTATTACGACAGTAACTTCTCCCCTTCCGCAACGTGTATCCTGGTGGCCGGAAATGTGACGAAAGATCAGGTTCTTACGGCGCTAAAGCCACTCGAATCTCAATGGAAGCCGAAGGATATAAAATTTAATTCATACCCCATTCCGCCAAACCCGGAAAAATCGCAGATTTACTTTGTTGATATGCCCGGTTCAAGACAGTCAGTAATTTACGCCGGGTATCTGGCACTGTCGAGGACTGATTCGGATTATGTCAAAGCTGATTTTGTCAACTATAAACTTGGCGGTGCATTTTCAAGTATCCTGAATATGATTCTCAGGGAAGATAAAGGTTATACATATGGTGCCTCAAGCTTCTTCCAGGAAATGAAGATCAAGGCTCCTTTTGTGGTTGCTACAAGTGTAAGAACTGACGCGACATTTGAATCAGTAAAAATCATAAAGGATGAAATGGAAAAATACCGGAATGGCGTAAGTGAGAATGATCTGGAATTCAGCAAAAATGCCATGATCCTGTCAAATGCGCTACGGTTTGAGACAAATGGCGCCTTGGTAGGGATGCTTTCCACAATGTCAAAATACGGTCTTCCTGATGATTATATCAAAAAGGATGAAAATGTAATCAAGAATATGACTGTTGAAGAAGATAAGACTATCACTGACAAATATATTAATCCGGATAAAATGTATTATGTAATTGTCGGAGATGCGGCAACCCAGCTGAAACCACTTGAAAAAATTGGTTTTGGGAAGCCGATACTTGTAAAGCCCTGATTCTTCTGCCCCTTCCACTGATTGGCGGAAGGTTGAAAAAAATTAAATCCTTTAACCACAAAGGGACACTAATGAATGAACGAAGGGACACAAAGGAAGAAGCTATGCGAAGTCGCCAAGCGGGCGTCATTAGCCTTTGTGACCCCTTAGTGCCCCTTCGTGGTAAATGGATTTCCCTACTTCCCTGTAACATTTAATGTCCCAACATAATAATTAGGATCAACTTTAATAACTGCATTCTCAACACCGAGGTTCAGAAAGTTTTGAAGAGGTGTTGGATTAACAATCATCTCCTTTCCCGACACATATATTTTCACAGGCATACTAAATCCCGGGATGCAGTTATTCCATCTGTATGACAGCACATTGCCTTTCACATAATATTCAAAAACAGGGACCCTGATGTCTCTCAGATATTGATCAAAAATTGGCTTAAGATTTAATCCTGTTTTCTGAGTCATGTAATCTTCAATCTGTGAACCCTTTACAACCTTATGATAAAAATCTTTGTTTAAGCCTCTCAGGATATTTCTCCATTTAACGTCATCATTAACGATCTGCCTTATCATATGCAGCATATTCCCGCCTTTATAGTACATGTCGCCTGATCCTTCGTGATTGACATTATAAACACCAATTATTGGTTTGTCATTCTGTATATTGCTTCTTGTCCCCAGAACATATTCACTCCCGGCTTCCTTACCGTAATAATATTCGACGTAAAGGCTCTCAGCATAATTGGCAAAGCTCTCATGCACCCACATATCGGCTATATCTTCATAGGTAATGCTGTTTCCCCACCACTCGTGGGCCGACTCATGGATAATAATAAAATCGAATTTTAATCCCCATCCGGAATTGCTCAGGTCGACTCCCCTGTAACCATTCTGGAAGCCATTACCATAAGTCACAGAGCTCTGATGTTCCATTCCCAGATATGGCACTTCGACGAGCTTATATCCGTCCTCATAAAACGGATAGGGTCCGAACCAATGTTCAAAAGCTTCAAGCATCTTAGGTGCCTGTTTAAATTGGATCTTTGCCTTATCAAGATCCTCTTTAAGAACATAATAATTGCAATCCAGGGGTCCTTTTTCGCCGTTAAAAACCTCAGAAAAATGAGCATAATCAGCAATGTTTATATTCACACCATAATTATTTATAGGATTTGCCACAAACCAATTATAGGTCTTTGTTTTATTCTTCTGTTTGATCACACTTCTTAATCGGCCGTTTGAAACATCCATAAGATTACCCGGAACATTAACGCTTATCAGCATGCTATCGGGTTCGTCATACATATGATCCTTGCATGGCCACCATAAACTTGCGCCATCTCCCTGGCATGATGATGCGACGAATGGCAGACCGTTTTTATCATTTTTCCAGGTAATACCTCCGCTCCAGGGTGGCCTGGGAGATACTTTTGGTTTACCACCATAAGTCAGTTCAACAGAATATATTTTTCCCGGCTCCTGCTTTTCAGCAATTTCAATCCAGTAAACATTGCCTTCTCTTTCAAATTTCAGTTCACTGCCGTTCTGTACAGCTTTTGTGATTTTCAATGGCTCCTGCAAATCGATCTGCATAACATCTGCCGGTTTTAAAACACGGTATGTTACTGTATTCATGCCGTTTATAGAACTATCTGCCGGATTCACAGCAATATCCAGATGATAGTATGTCAGATCCCACCATGCACGTTGCGGAGTTATGGATCCGCGAAGTGTATCCTGATGAGTAAATATTTTGTCCGGCGGAGCCTTATACTGAGCATTAATTTTCTGAAAATTTAAAATTGAAATCAATATAATGACGGTCAAAACTGAAAATCTTTTCATTGATTAGCATATAAGATAAGAAGCAAAAGTATAAAAAAAGGGGTGATGTGTAGGTATATAAATTGAAATCCTTTAACCACAAAGGAGCACAAAGGAATACACAAAGGAACACAAAGAGTGAATGCATAGACTACAATTATATCCCATACTAATCGAAGTCTTCAGACTGCGCTTTATTTGTTTATCCCATGCTAAGCGAAGTCTTCAGACTTCGCTTTATTGCTTATCTTTTTCATACTTAGTTTCAATGACGGACGAAGTCTGAAGACTTCGCCGAGCGGGGGTGATGTGTAGGAATATAAATTGAAATCCTTTAACCACAAAGGAGCACAAAGGAATACACAATGGAACACAAAGAGTGCATGTCTTTCAACCTTCCTCCCATGTCATTCAACCTTCCTCCCATTTCTTTCAACCATTCTCCCATGTCGTTCAACCATTCTCCCATGTCGTTCAACCTTCCTCCCATGTCGTTCAACCTTCCTCCCATGTCGTTCAACCTTCCTCCTATGTCTTTCAACCATTCTCCCATGTCTTTCAACCATTCTCCCATGTCTTTCAACCTTCCTCCCATGTCGTTCAACCTTCCTCCTATGTCTTTCAACCATTCTCCCATGTCTTTCAACCTTCCTCCCATGTCTTTCAACCTTCCTCCCCTGCTACGCGAAGTCTTCAGACTTCGCCGAGCGGGGATCAGTGTTCCTATGTGGTTAATGGATTTATTTTTTTTGAATTTTGAATTTCACTACTTTAGAGAAAAAATTCTAAAAACCTATTATATGAAAAGAGTATCAATCCTGTCATTTATATTGATCATGATAACAATCTGTATCAGTGATGCTTTGATGGCCCAGGAATCACCCCGCTCACGCGAATCTTTTAACCTGGGATGGAAATTTGTAAAATATTTTAATGCATCCAGCGAGAAGGTCTCAACTGACAGAGAACCCGAGAACCTCCAATTACCTGCCGTTAACGACAATAATTGGCGCTCTCTCGATCTGCCTCACGACTGGGCTATTGAGGGCCCTTTCAGCGATACTCTTGAAAATAATACAGGTCTGCTGCCCTGGAAAGGAATCGGATGGTACAGGAAACATTTTAATCTCAGTGAAAATGATAAAGGAAAACGGATATATGTCGATTTTGATGGAGCAATGGCTAATGCAAAAGTCTGGCTGAATGGCAAATACGTTGGAGAATGGCCATATGGTTACACCTCTTTCCGTCTCGATCTGACACCATATATCATTAGTGGCGAAAATATCATTGCCGTTCGTCTCGACACAAAGAATTGGGATTCAAGATGGTACCCGGGTGCAGGTATCTACCGGAATGTATGGCTGGTTAAGACTTCTCAGGTGCATATTTCAGATAATGGTGTATTTCTGTACAACTCCTGAAATAAAAAAAGAGAGAGGTATGCTGAGCGTACAGACAGAAGTTGAAAGCCATATTAATGAAGCTGTCCCTGTAACCGTGAAAGCTGTGGTCTACAAATTGGACGGCAAATTTGAACCAACCTCTGCTCCTGTAGCTGAATCTTCTGTTGTTAATGCAACATTGCAGGCAATGGGGAATCCATGACTTCAGACTGGATATTCCTGTAAAAGATCCTGTATTATGGGATATCAATGCTCCAGAACTCTACAGGGTGTCTGTAACTAGTGATGCAGGGAAATACAGTATCAGATCAATATGATACTAATTTCGGTTTCAGAACCATAGAATTTACCCCGCGAAACGGATTCTTGTTAAACGGAAGAAGAGTTCCGATAAATGGTGTTTGTAATCATCACGATCTTGGAGCTCTTGGAGCAGCGTTTAATATAAGCGCTGCAGCCCGGCAATTGTCAATTCTTAAAGAAATGGGATGCAACGCGATACGCACAAGCCATAACCCTCCGGCACCTGAGCTTGTTGACCTGTGTGACAAAATGGGATATCTGATAATGGTGGAAGCTTTTGATTGCTGGAGAATTGGTAAAAAACCAAAAGATTACAACCTGGTATTTGATGCCTGGCATGAGGAAGATCTGAAGGCTATGGTACGGCGCGACCGCAATCATCCTTCGGTATTTATGTGGAGCATCGGGAACGAAGTTCCTGATCAGGGGCATCCCTATCTGTCGAGAGCTTTGAATGCTATTGTAAAAACTGAAGACAACACGCGTCCAGTAACGGCAGGCTGCGATAATGGAGGATCAGGTACAAATGGCTTCCAGAAAACTCTCGATATTTTCGGAATTAATTACAATCTCAGAAATTATCAAAGGTTTTTTGACCTTAAGGATAATGATAATCTTCCGTTTTATTCCAGCGAATCCGCCTCAACTGTCAGTTCACGAGGAGAATACTTTTTCCCGATTGTACAGGGAGATTTGATGAATAACCTTCCCGGAAAAGGAATATTCCAGGTAACTTCATATGATGTTGCTTATCCGGCTTGGGCAACCACACCTGATCAGCAATGGACGATGCTCGATAAATTTCCCGGGGCAATGGGAGAATTTGTTTGGACCGGGTTCGATTATATTGGTGAACCTACTCCGTATTATGGCGATCTGACCGGATTGAAACCCGGCACTCAGGCATATAACGAAACACTTAAGATGCTTGAAAAAAATGGAGTAAAGGAAGTTCCTTCCAGAAGCAGCTATTTTGGAATACTTGATCTGGCCGGATTCAAAAAAGACAGGTTTTACTTATACCAGTCACGATGGAGACCTGATGTACCAATGGCCCATATTCTTCCGCACTGGAACTGGCCGGAAAGAAAAGGACTTGTTACTCCGGTTTATGTCTACACATCGGGAGATGAGGCAGAACTTTTCCTCAATGGAAAGTCTCTTGGCAGAAAAAAGAAAGGTGAATTTGAGTATCGTCTGAAATGGGATGATGTAGTTTATCAGCCAGGAGAACTCAAGGTGATTGCATACAAAAACGGAACTAAATGGGCCGAAGATGTAATGCGTACAACAGAAAAGGCTTCCCAGCTTTCAGCGGCAGCTGACAGACCGACAATTCATGCAGATGGAACGGATCTTGTTTTCGTTACGGTAAGGATAGAGGATAAAAATACTCTGCTTGTGCCAAGGACTGCTAACCTCCTCAATTTTAGTATTGAAGGTCCGGGGAAGATTATTGCTACCGACAATGGTGATGCAACAAGTCATGAATCATTTCAGGCTAAAACCAAAAAAGCTTATAACGGAATGTGCCTCGTAATAGTTGCCGCTGATAAAGGGGCAAAAGGATCGTTTACTGTTAAGGCTGAATCGAAAGGGTTGAAAGCGGCGAGTGTGAAAGTGGATATTTATTAATCTCCTTCAGATAATCTTTCAAAAAAAATCCTTTAACCACAAAGCACACAAAATAGTCACAAAGGACACAAAGAAAACATTATATGATAGACCTTTGTGACCTTTATGTCAAGTCTTTGTGATCTTTGCGGTTAAAAAAATCGCATAACAAATCGACTCTGGCGAAGATTTATCCTATGCGTTTAGTATAGAACAACTTATCGTCTCCGTCTGTATAGAAATCCTTCAGACTGGCTTCAAGCTCGAAATTGTTATTGATATAGAACGCTCTGGTAGGTGCATAATGTTCAAGTCCAGATGTTTCTGCAATAAGAATTTTGCATCCCATTTTTTTTGCCTGGGTGCATGTTTCCTCAAGGAGTTTTTTCCCTATACCTTTTCCGCGGTAATCATTATGGGTGGCAATCCAATACAAATCGAAACTTGTTGTCGACATTGTGATCGGGCCATAACATGAATAAGCAGCAGTAACGCCATCAACCTCGGCAAATACAAAATAATAACCTGTTGATTCACCATGGCTGAGACGTTCAGCAACGAGTTCAGCTGCAATCTCAATCTCATGATCGTAAAAGAATTTTGTCGATTCAACAATTTCCATGACTCGTTGTATATCGCTTTTTACCGGAGTTGTTCTGAATTTAATGTCCATAATGAGAAGTTTAGAATTAGGTGAAAAATGTTTAACAGATATGTCGGGTAAAGGTTGTAAATTCAAAATTCAATATAAAAATAAAAAAAATCCTTTAACCACAAGGGAACACAAAGGAAAACACAAAGGACCACAATGGAAAAACATATAAACTAAGGTCTTAAGCCTTAGTGATCCTTTGTGAACGCTTCGTGCCCCTTTGTGGTTAATGGATTTCATTTTTTCAAAATCCCAGTTCCTTCAAAGTTGCTATTCTTGCCACCGTCTCGATAGCTATCGCTGCAAACGCAGCCCCATAATCGAGATCGATATTTTCGAGGGTATCTTTAGTATCGTGGTAGCCGCTCCTGTTTATATCATAATTCTCCATAAAAAGCACTACCGGAACACCTGTATCGGAAAATATCTGGCAATCGGTATTGAACAGGGAACTATGCGGATTATATTGTGTCCTCACCTCCCCTTTTAGCGCCAGATGTTTTGCAATTCCCGGTATTTCTTCTTTTTCCGTAATTCTTTTTCCTCTGCCAAGATTCACCCTTTCAGGTTCCTTGTTCCAGATATGCGACCACTTGTTCCAGATCATATTTGCAAGATGTGCCTGATAAGCAAGAAATAATGATTGCGCGCTCTTACCCGGAGAGATCTGAAAAATATCCTGATCATTATCACGGTTGTGGCCGATCATATCCATCACATACACTCCGACAATCTCAGTATCTGAAAGATCTGTTGATTTCCCGTCCTCAGTAAGGATCAGGTTTTTCTCTATCAGCGATTGGCAGAAATTACGCGCACCCATACAATCCGAAGGAAATTCTTCTCCTGTGAGGTGGATGAGCCAGATATCACGCTCTAGTTTACCCTCTTTTGACAGTTTCATGAAAAGTGGAGCTGCCTGGAGAAGCGTTGAACTCGCCGAATAGTTGTCATCTGCTCCTCTTGCGGCCAGATGAGCGCCCGATCCTCCCCTGCTCTTATCATAAATATCTTCCATATAAGCTGTATCATAGTGATCTCCCATCACTACAGCTTGCTTCCGGTTTTTGCCCGGTATGATCACAAGCAGGTTGCGCTCATACATATGGCCGCTCTGATTGCCCAGCCAGCCGCCGTACTCCGGAAAATCAAACAGAGTATGCCATTTAAAGGCAAGTTCTCCAACTATCGCTTTTCCGTCCATTCCCCCTTCAGTGATTGTTTGCTTATGTCTCCTGATAAGATAGTCACCAAGCTTGTCCAGATCGCGGTGCTGTTTCTGTACAATTGATAATGTGGTTTCGTCGAGCATCATATCGGCATTATCCTTATAAAGAAATTCACCCTGGGCGAGGAACCTGATGTCGTTCCACCAATTCTCTTCAAATGCCCTCGAAGATGTTTCATTGAATGTCAGTGGTTCAGGAAGTTCATTTTCGTATTGAGCTTCCACGATTTTTTCAATAGCCTGTCTCATCTTTGGACCATCCTCCGGAACTTTTACTATCAGCTCATCAAGCCAGTTTTCAAAAGTCTTATGCTTCGCGATATTCAGAAGGTTCTGAGCAAATGATCTTTTCAACAGTCTGCCATGCTGCATAGTGAAGCTTTCGAGTAATGCGATGATGTTAAAAGCTGTCTGACGGGCATAATGATCATTACACGCGCCGAAATCGTGCAGGGCTGAAAGATATACATCACGTTTCAGTATCCTGGGCCAGAGTTCAACAGGATCTGACATTTCCTTATCAATAACATTGTAACATGTGACATATCCGTAAAGGGAATCAGGTTTTATCACTGCTTCTGCTGTGTTTTCAGGAAGATATGCGACGAGAGGCCGGTGAAGATAAATTTCATGCTGCCCCGTCCTCATTGGCGGATAAAAAAATCTGAATCCGAATAATCCTCCATTGAGAAGCGTTTTCTCGACTTCAGTTAATTTTCTTCTTCCTGCTGCAGGCCCATCGAGAAGAAGTTCAAATTTATGGTTCCATAGCTGACTGTTACGTGCTAATGGCTTATCATACAGACCCATTGCATCAGGCTCAGTACTAAAGAATGCTTTTATCAGTTTTATTTTATGAGATACTTCATTAAGCTCATCCTGGTATTTATGTACACGTTGCCAGCGATGAGTCCTGTGATATGTTTCATGGATCAGGTTTTCATTAATCACAAGATTATTGCCATTCGCGTGTGGTTCATGAAGCCAGCCTGACTGTGTTACTCTCATTCCTGCGACTCCACGGTTTCGGGCAACAAGGTTAAGTAACGGGATCTGGGCTGTGACAGCCAGTTCATTTTTCAGACGGAGATATCCGGGCATACCCCAGAATACGAGACTTCCGGGAAAAGGAAGAAGAGATAAACTGCCTTTCAGATATTTTTCTCTTATCCCTGGGGACAAAGCTCCGAATGGTTTGAATGTCAACAGATATTTAATTTCTTCTATTGATGACTTTTCCTCTGTTATATATTTTTTTGTCCATAAAGGAAGTGACTCTCCATCCTCAGGCAATATTCTAAAACCTGCACTATATAAATCTGAATCACCAATTGTTATGCCATATGCACCTCTCAGCAGATCAGCAAAAAAAGAAATTGACTCTGCTTCAGGTTTTTCTTCATCAGGAGCATTAAAGAAACTTTTCCAGAAGATTTTTCCGGGGGCATCTACACTATTGCCAAAGAATGTCCAGATGATTCTGCCTTTGTCATCCTGGGTCCGTGATAACATTAATGGAAGGAGTATTACAAATCTTTCATGAACAAGGGAACCGGCATGGGCAGACAACTCTGGTGGCCAATAGGGATTATTTTCAAGGTTTTCACCACCATGACCGCTTATTAAATGATGTGGCAGGCCCTTTCCAAGCTTAATAATGTTACTTATTATCTGGTGTCCGGCATGTTCGATCCCAGGCTTAAGTTCATTTTCTTCTTCCATTTCGGTGATATACCATCCAAAGGGATCATCTTCCTTCAGGATGTAATTCCCGGGCTTTCCGTAAGGTTTATACTCCATTTGCGGAGAGGGCATAAATTCTGAATAGGCTGATATCGGATAGCAGCCTTTTGAATTAAACCATGGATATCCGGTCAGCAGCTTATGCCAACCCTGGTTAGATTTTTCTTCCATATAAACAAATTAATTGTGAAGATAATAAAAGAAAGAGACAGGCCGGGGAGACCTGTCTCTTATTGTTAAATTAAAAACTAAAACTAGTATGCGTCAGAGAATACGCGTTGAAGTTACAGGGTAATTTACCTGGTTGCAACAAACTCACTTTTAAGAAGTAAAGGGAAATAAGATGCAATGAACTGAGCGCTTTCAATTTCATCGGTCTTACCGAAGGTCAGCACTTTCTGATGAAAGTATTCTGTTCTGTTGAGGTCTTCATCAGTCGAAGCAAAACCCCCAATCTGCGATGATTTATCAAGTTTCTGGACACCAAAATATTGTCCGTTACAAACATACTGTACAGAAAGCTTATCGGAGAGTACAATATATTTTTTGCAATCCTTTTCTTTCTTTACTGCTACAGTTACCTCGAGTGGAGAATTCTGATAACTGATAATATAGGTCTTTAGCGACTCTCCGTTTAAAGTAATTGGATTATCAGCAATTGCGATCTTATAGTCACCTAACGATGAGTTGCTTTTTCCTTCGGTCACCAGTTGTCCTGAAAACGATGCAGTACTTAATGTTAACATTATAGTTGCTGCGAATAACATTTTTTTCATGGCCATTAAGAATTTTTGTTTTTAAAATTTCATTTTTGATGTATTTATATTTCTTCTTTTTATTTTACTTCATCAAGATGAAGCCTTTAGATCTATTAACTGCATCGAAATTAAACCTTATACTAATGCCGGAAAAGGATAAATCAACAATTGGCATATCCCGGTTCACAATCTGCATAATTGGGAGTATAATGGCGCTACTTATACAACAGTATTATGGTGTTTGCAAAACTCCGCGTCCTCCGTGGTTAAAAAAATCACATAGATAATTTTCTTGAAAGACTTTTTCCTTTTTCTTTTATCTTTTATATTAATTTTAGGAATTAAAAATCGTCACTCATGAAGAAAATGATAAAATGGATTCTCTGGATCATTGGGGCAATCATAGGGGTGGTACTTATCGGATCACTGATCTTTCTTTTCAGCTTCATGCATACCACAAAATCAATGACCCCTTCCGAAACTGGCGCATTGAATGACTCCGTCTGGTGTATCAGAGATCATTATGTTAATGCTTACATATTTAAAGCAAGAGAAAATTACTTCATGATAGATGCCGGCATCTCAAAAAAAACCATGAGTACAGAGCTCAATAAACTGGGAATTAAACCTGAGAAAATAGAGGCAGTATTTCTCACCCATACTGATGCTGACCATATCGCTGCCATCAGCTTAGTCAGCAATGCAAAAATCTATATGCAAAAAGATGAAAAACAGATGATTGATGGAACAACCGGTAAATCAAAATTCATGAAATTCAAATGGAAATTCGGCCCATATGTACTCCTGGGGAATAACGATACTGTCAATGTAGAAGGAATTAACATAGTAATAGTGCATACTCCGGGGCATACACCAGGATCATCTTGTTTCGTGATCGGTTCTGATTATCTGGCTTCAGGAGACAATTTTATATTGAAGAATGGAAAATATGAACATTTTATCGAAAAGTTCAATATGAATACTGCACAACAGCTGGAATCAATTCAAAAACTTCCTGATCCAGGTACCTTTAAGTATATTCTGACCGGGCATTACGGAGTTGTAAGGAATTGAGTTCTAGTCCCATTTTACAGTGTCACCGCTCGGCGAAGTTTCAGACTTCGTCGCTTAAACGCATGGGAAAACTACAAGAACCTTTTTACCTGATTCCAGTAAAGCCCGGTATTTTTACCCGATCCGTTCCAGGTCCTTGCAACGCGTTCCAGATCATAAGGTCCGATTTCTGAAGCATAAAACAAAAAGATCTTCTCTGAAATTTCATAATTGAAAAGATCGTGTCTGGTATAATTGCTTCCGGTTCTGATGTTATAATCCAAAAGCCTTATTGGACGAATCTGGAAATAGCCGACTGCTTCTTCAACTGGGTTATAAGCAAGTGTGTCAAACTGAGTTTCAACCATGCCAATAGCATGGATAAGATTTTTGAAAGGTTCAACAGGAGAGCCCGAGATGATGACAAGTGATTCACGTGTCGGCGCAAAGACCTTATGAGCTAGGGTTAGCAAAAAGGTAATGGTGGCTATCTTCTTTAATATACTTTTCATAACTGATCATAAAAGTGAGTAAGAAAACTGGGAATTCATCATTTTAACCGCAACAGATGTGGTTACTATATCTCTGGTATAAGAGAAATTATTGGTTAGTTTTGTATTTAATGAAGTGTGCATCATTAAATTAGAAACAAACCTGATGGGGTTTAGTTCAAAACTGAGGGAAAAAGCAGATAGTCATTCGGTTGTCATTCAACTGTAATTCAATTGTCATTCGGTTGTCAATCGGTTGTCATTCAGTTTCCCAATGACCATTAAATGACGCGCGTAGCGCAAATGACAATTGAATGACGTGCACAGTGCAAATGACAATTGAATGACGCGAGTAGCGCAGGGATGAATTTTATTCTTTAAACAAACTTACGTTAAGAGCAGTAAGTCCTTTTGGTCCTTTACCGATTTCGAATGAAACGATATTGTTTTCTTTGATGGGCTCGTTAAGATTATTGGCATGAACAAAAACACTCTGCTTATTTTCCATGTCCCTTATAAATCCGAAACCTTTTGAATCGTTAAAAAAGGTCACAACTCCTTTTCGGATGTAACTTGCTTTTGCAGCCGGAGCATTTTTCTTGGCTCCTGTTTCAATGTTTCCCACTTCCACTTCAATCTTCCTGTTTGGATCAGGTGGAGTGGAGGTTATTTTACCAAATTCATCAACATAGGCGATCATGTCTGCGAAGCTGCTTTTTCCACTTTCTTTCCTGATAAGGCGCTTCTTTTCCTTTTCTTTTCTCTTTTTATCTTTTTTATTCTTTACTTCTTTTTTGTTTGACGTTTCCTGCGATCTACCCATTGATTGTATTTGGTTGGTTAATAATTATGGACAAAGATACGCTATTATTTCCGGTAATACTATTAAGGATAAGTTTAAGGTTAAGAGTTCTCAACCTAAACCTCAAACATTTTTGCGTCTTTTCGAGGAAATTTACTATGTGATTTTTTTTACCACAAAGGTACGCTTAGGATACACAAAGGGTCACAAAGGGTTATAATCAAATGTTCTGCATTTTTCCCCTTTTGTGTTCCTTTGTACTAAGGAGGCCTCACTTTACCCTATTTTGAACGAAGTCATGGTCAGGGAACCCATAACAGCTTTATCGTTAAAGATTTCTACTGATTCATTCTTTTCTTTTACTGCCAGTGCATAAAGAAGAGGCAAAAAATGGTCGGGAGTGGGAACTGCCAACTGTACATCGCTTCCAAGACGTTGATAATTAATGAGTTTGTCGTAATTGCCATTTACGATGAGCTCCTTAAAAATCTCATTCGCTTTCAGGGCCCAGTCAAACCCAAAATTCGCCTCATTTTTATTCCATGCCAGCATTCCGAGATTATGAACCATATTACCGCTTCCGATAATCAGAATTCCCTGTCGTCTGAGATAAGCTAACTCTTTTGCCAGCTCAAAATGATTCTGCGCGGATTTTGTATAATCAAGGCTCATTTCAACAACCGGTACATTGGCTTGTGGAAATATGTTTCTTATCACACTCCATGCACCGTGGTCAAGCCCCCAATTTTCATTCAATCCTATTTCAGTGTCGGTGACCGAGTTTTTCAATACCCTGGCTAACTCCGGACTCCCCGGTGCAGGATAAATTACTTTATATAATTCTGGCGGAAATCCCCCGAAATCGTGAATAGTAGCTGGTTTGGCCATCGATGTAACATGTGTTCCTCTCGTTTCCCAGTGAGCAGAAATACATAAAATTGCTCTTGGTACGGGTATCGATCTTCCAAGATCCCTCCATGATTTTACGAATTCGTTTTCCTCGATCGCATTCATGGGGCTTCCATGACCAACAAACAGCACCGGCATCAATTCTGTAGTGATGCCTGCTTCAAAGATCTTTTTCGGGATGTTTTCATTCATAATGCAATACAGTTTCTGAAACAATCAATTAGCGACCTTTGACAATTCGATATCGCATAAAATTTTAACTTCATCACCTACGAGCACGCCACCAGACTCAAGTGTTGCATTCCAGATCAAACCCCAGTCTTTCCGGTTGACTTTCCCGGTTAACGAAAAACCTGCCTTAAGATTTCCCCAGGGATCGGTCACTAATCCACCATATTCTATTGATAACACTACCTTCTTTGATATCCCTTTGATTGTCAGGTTGCCGGTAAGTTCATAGATATCATCACCCAGATCCTTAACACCCGTACTCTCAAAAGTGATTTTGGGATACTTTGCTGCATCGAGGAAATCTGCGCTTTTCAAATGTGTGTCCCTGTCAGCAACTTCTGTATCGATAGAAGAAGAATTGAAGGAAACAGAAATTGACGCTGTTGTAAAATTATTTCCCTCAGTAGTGATCTGACCTTCAAACTCCTTAAAGTAACCCTGTACGCTGGAAATCATCAAGTGCTTAACTTTGAATCCGATTTTTGTGTGTGCGGTATCAATTACCCATTTTGTTTTTTCTTCTGTTTTCATGTCGTGTTATTTTTAGTCGTAACTCCTGTGTTATTTATACAATGCAAAATTAAACCATCAGCAAAGGCCGGTGGTAATAGTTTTTGGAAAAGGAGTGGTATTTTTAGGAAATAATATTGCGCGACATCTCCCTGTATCTGGTAGGCGTTATATCCATTCGTGAGTGAAAAACACGCGTAAAGTAAGATTTTTCGTTATACCCGAGTTCAAACCCGATTTCTGAAATGCTTTTCTCGCTGTATAAAAGCATCCGTTTTGCTTCAATTAGCTTCCTTGTTTCAATTATTTCGGATACACTTTTCTGAAAATTGTTCCTGCAGATAATATTTAAATTTCTTTCCGACATATTCATTTTATTCGCATAAAACGATACACCCTCATCACGTCTGAAATTATCCTCAAGGATCCTGAGAAAATTATTAAATACGGTTACCTGTGTAGCTTTCGTATCTTTTTCAACTGGCATATTCCGCTTCTTTTCAGCATCAACCATTGAAATAAGACCTTTCACCAGATGAAGTATTGTAGTATGGTCAATCGATTCTTGTTTATATTCCAGATGAATTATCCGGCACAAACCGGTAAACCTTTCGACACATGGGCCTGATGTCAGAGGAACATTTGTAAATGTTAAGAAATTGGAATAAAAATTAAGTACCGAATCAGGAATAAATTCAGTTTTGTAGTTTATCACCCACCCTCTCAGATCTTTCTCAGGAGCAATCCTGTGCATCTTTCCCATTGATATATAACATGCAAATGGAGCCTGCAGCTCCTCTGCCTTAAAATCTATGAAGTGCGTGAGACTTCCCTTGTTAATAATAATCAGCTCTTCATAATTATGAAAGTGGGCGTTGTACTCTTTTGAGGCAATGTTCTGAGCCAGTTCCTCTGTTATTTCAAATATCCGGAATAGTTTTTCCATACCACGAATTTACAAAAAACGTCATTAATAACGCACTGTCAATAAGGAAATTCCTAAAGCAATTTGACAAACAATCATCAAACAAATGTTTTGATTTTTTGTTAGGTTTACATGAATCCGCAAAACAAATTAAATATCTTCAAAACAATCGATGACAAAAGGGCTATCCTTGTAAGGGTGGTTGTAGGTTTGGTTTTTCTGACGGAAGGGTTTCAAAAATATCTATTCCCCGAAACTCTCGGAACAGGCAGATTTTTGACAATAGGATTCAGTAATCCTGCTTTCTGGGCATATTTCGCCGGTACGTTTGAAATCATTTGCGGAATGCTGATTCTCCTGGGTTTTCTGACGAGATTGGCCTCTATTCCCCTGTTGATAATTATGATCACCGCATTTATAACTACAAAATGGCCGATCCTTATCAATAAAGGTATATGGCCCTGGGCTCATGAATATCGCACTGACTTTGCAATGACACTTCTCCTGTTGTATCTTCTCATCTACGGTGCAGGAAGCTGGTCAATCGATTCCAAAATCATTAATGGACAGAAATCCTGAAATATGAAATTAGTTGAAAAACACCATATTATCATTTTTCTAAGTCTGCTTTTAATAAATTCCCCTTGTGTCTTTGCAGGACCGCCTTTTGATACCGACGATCCGGAACCTGTCGAATTTCAACACTGGGAATATTACATTTCTTCAATAAACAACTATCAGTCACACGTTTGGTCAGGCACTGCCCCGCATTTTGAAACAAATTATGGTGCGATCCCAAATGTTCAGATCCATCTTTTATTACCGTTTAATTATAACTCCCCGGCGCATCAGAAAGCCGATTTCGGTTATGCCGATACTGAATTCGGTATAAAATACCGCTTCGTCAAGGAAACCGATAATACGCCAATGATAGGTACCTTCCCTCTGGTAGAGATCCCTACGGTAAAAAATAACGAATTCAGTAACGGAAAAGCGAAAATATTTCTGCCTGTATGGCTTCAAAAGTCATGGGGAAACTGGCAAACCTATGGCGGTGCCGGTTATTGGATAAATCCGGGATCGGGGAATAAAAACTGGATATTCTCCGGATTGGAACTGCAATATACTTTTTCGCCCTCTTTATTCCTGGGAGGAGAAGTTTATTATCATACAGCAGACACAAAAGATGGTAATGGGCAATCGGGCTTTAACCTGGGTGGGTCGATAAATCCATCAGAGAAATTCCATCTGATTTTTTCTGTTGGCCGTACCTTCACGAACGATAACGCCTATACTTCCTATTTTGGACTATTATGGACAATATGATCAGAAAAGTATCATTTATTATCCCTGCACTAAATGAAGAACATCAAATTGCAGAACTGATTGATAATATTAGAATGCTTGGAAATGAGTTCAATTACGAAATCATTGTATCTGATGGACACAGCACTGACAATACTGCTGAAATAGCGAAAAAGAAAGGAGCAATAGTAACAAAAGACAATATTGACGGTCCCAAGACAATTGCAAATGGAAGAAATTCGGGCGCAAATATTGCCACAGGCGATATTTACATTTTCTGCGATGCTGATACAGTAATGAAAGATCCCAATGCTTTTTTAAATGAGATATTTTCCGTTTTTGAAAATCCGGATATCTTGGGAGGAGCTCCCGCTTTAAGCATTTTCCCCGATGAGACGATATTTAAAGACAAATTATTCCACTTCTTCTTTAATAATATTGTAAGAATCAGTTTCAAAACTAAAGTACCTCTTTGCGGGGGCCAGTGCCAGGTTGTAAGGAAAGAATCTTTTTGGGATGTAGATGGATATAACACAAACATAGTCCATGGTGAAGACTCTGACTTTTTCAGAAGGCTCCGTAGGATTGGAAAACTTCACTTTTTTAACAATCAGGTAGTATATGAATCGCCAAGAAGATATCGTCGCTATGGATACCTATTATTATTATTCCAGGGTGTTTATAGTCTGATATATCAGCAGATATTCAAGAAAAATGTATTCAGTGAATGGCGGAGAATTGAATGGCATAAGAATTAATCTAAAATTTAAAATTATGAAAGCATTATCTAAATCAGAAATCAAAGAATTCCTTTCTGGTAAATTTTCAGAATGGACATATGATGAAACATGTATCTCACGGGAAATGAAGTTCAAAGATTTTGTCGGAGCTTTCTCGTTTATGACTGCAATTGCTCTGGAAGCAGAGAAGATGAACCATCATCCCGACTGGAGCAATGTTTATAACAACGTTGTTATCAAGCTTAACACACATGATGCCAAAGGAATTACAAAGATGGATTTTGATCTGGCTGCTGTCATCGACAGTAAATTCAATTATTATTCATAAGATATGTACCTTTATTGCATATTTAGTTAACCAACTCTGAACTATTGAAATTAGCAAACAATAAAATATTGATTACAGGAGGCGCTTCCGGAATTGGATTAGGGCTTGCTGCACGTTTCATTGAAGAGAACAACAAAGTGATTATAGTTGGGAGAAGAAAATTTTTACTGGATGAAATATCAGAAAAGTATCCCTCAATCATAACAAGAACCGCTGACCTCAGAATTGCCCGGGAGAGGGAAGAACTCTATAATTGGATCTCAAAAGAACATCCTGATATGAATGTTCTCGTAAACAATGCCGGAATCCAGCAAAGGATGATGATTGCAGACAGTAACTTCTTTGATCTTGCCAAAGATGAAATTGCTATCAATATCGAAGCTCCGCTTCACCTTATATCTTTATTCTCGAATCTTAAATCATTAAATGCTGTAATAAACATTTCATCGGGTCTGGCATATGCTCCAATGGCTGTTATGCCTGTATATTGCGCGTCCAAAGCCTTTTTCCATTCTTTTACACTTTCATTGCGGCATCAGTTTAAATCGCGGAATATTGAGGTAATTGAGCTTATCCCCCCTGCACTGAATACCGATCTGGGAGGTAAAGGATTACACACAAATGCACCGCCGGTCAGCGAATTCATTGAGGCTGTCTTCTCTCAGTTAAAATCAGGAAAAACCGAGATCAGCTCAGGTTTTAGCGAAGCAATGACAAAAGCTTCTCCTGAAGACCTTCAGAAGACGTTTAACAGAATGAATGGTGTTTTGTAGGGACATTTGATGTCCTGCTTCGTTAGGAAATATTAAACAGCCGCAGAATGAGAAAAATAAAATTTGAATACAGGATAATTGGCGGCTATATAATTATTGGCGGACTGTGGATCTTGTTTTCCGATAAGTTATTAATCTATTTTGTAAGAGATCCTGATTTACTTACTACGATCCAGACATTTAAAGGCTGGTTTTATGTTTTAGTTACTGCTGTTCTCTTTTATATATTGCTCAAAAGTCACCTGGTCAAAATCAGACAGGCAGAACAAAGAGCCATCAACAGCGACAGATTAAAAACAGCTTTCCTGCAGAATATTTCCCACGAAATTCGCACCCCCATGAATAGCATAATTGGTTTCTCCGGGCTGCTACGGGACGATAAAACTACGGAAATTGAAAAATCACAATATCTGTCGATGATTGAGAAAGGGTCTGATCAGCTGCTTAATGTTGTAAATGAGATACTTGATATTTCACTTATTGAAACCGGGAACATTAGTGTTAATAAACAAAAAGTGAACCTGAATAAGCTGATTGATGAAACATATCTTATATTTAGGCCACTAATTAAAAACGAAATTTCCTTCTTGGTAACAAAAGGTCTTTCAGATAAGGACGGAATAATACTTACAGATACCACGAAGGTCAGACAGATCCTTGAAAATCTTTTAAAAAATGCAATTAAATTTACTGAAAAGGGATACATAGGTTTTGGATACAAGCTGGCAAGTAATGCCCTTGAATTCTATGTTGAAGATACTGGAATAGGAATTGATGCTGAATCTCATAATAAAATATTCGAGAGGTTCCGTAAAGGTGAGAACGAAAATAAAAGATTATATGAAGGTGTAGGATTAGGTCTGGCCATTTGTAAAGGAAATTTGGAATTACTTAATGGAAGAATATGGGTGGAATCAAAACCAGGATCCGGATCTAAATTTTACTTTACCATACCTTATGAACCTGTTGAAGAAGAAGAACCAATTAAAATGAATAAAACCGATATTACAGAAAAACTTAAGGATTTCACAATTCTGGTTGCTGAAGATGACGAAATCAATTTTATCTATATAAGGGAAATATTCCGCGGAACGGGAGCATTAATTTTACATGCGGTTAACGGCAAAGAAGCAGTTGAAATGGTTCAGATCAATGATAAAATCGGATTGGTTTTGATTGATATAAAGATGCCGGTAATGAATGGATATGACGCGATAAAAAAGATAAGAGAACTTCGTCCCGGCTTACCTATTATTGCGCAGACGGCGTTCGCATTGAGTGATGAAATGCTGAAAGCGTTTAATGCAGGCAGCACTGACTACATATCAAAACCCTTCAAGAAAGATCATTTGCTTGATCTTGTAAAAAAACATCTTTCGCCCGGGGAACAATAAATGTGCGACTGAAAAGTTTTTTATAAGGAAAATGAACCTAATTAAAGATCTATGAAAAGAATTTATTTCCTGGTTTTTATCGCAATTCGTTTTTATGCAACAGACAGATGCTCAGTTGTTGAAAAATGCTAAAAAATTACTTAATAACAATGGCAAAGGTCTTACAGAAAAGGATGCTGCTGATGGAATCAAAGAAGCTCTTGTAAACGGAACAGGTGAAAGTGTAAAAGTTGTCTCGGTGCTGAATGGATACTGGGGTAATGCCGAGATCAAAATCCCGTTTCCTCCCGATGCCCAGGAGATGGAAACAAAGCTCCGGACAATAGGAATGGGAAAGAAAGTTGATGAATTCAATGAATCGATGAACAGGGCTGCTGAAAAAGCTGCGACTGAGGCAAAACCGATATTCGTGACCGCGATAAAGGAAATGACGGTGAGGGATGCAATCAATATTGTGAAGGGAGAAAATAATGCAGCTACCATATATCTGAAAAATACCACATCACCACAACTTATCGGAAAGTTTCAACCGGTAATCAAAACTTCTCTCGACAATGTGAATGCGACAAAGTATTGGAACGATTTGATCACAATCTATAACAAAATCCCTCTTGTTAAGAAAATGAATCCGAATCTAAGCGAATACGTTACCCAAAAGGCTGTCGATGGTCTCTTCATAATGATCGCAAAAGAAGAACTTAAAATCAGGAAAGACCCGATGGCCAGAACTTCAGATCTGCTTAAGAAAGTGTTTGGAAGTTAAGCGGCTCTCAACCGATGGTGCCGTATAACAAATATACACAAAGGTCACAAAGGATTAAATTCAAATCTCCTTTGTGTTCCTTTGTTCTTTCTGTCCTGACCCTGAGCTTTCCGAAGGGTCAGTCCCTGGGTTTATCCCTTGAAAGCAGTTCTTCAAGCCTTTCATAGGATTCAATAACACCTTTTTCCATATCTGCCTGAAGCATCCCATCGCGATCCTCTACTGACTGGTAGACAGCTTGAGCCACTAATTTAGTCCTGTCACCTGGTAAAGATTCGAATTTTGATGTTTCAAGTATGACATGACCTTTTTCAGGCAATCCTTCATACTCAAATGTGTCGATAATCCTCTCAGGGGGAGTAATCTCATGATACACACCGTGAAATGCAAATTCATGGCCGAATTTATCCCTGCTTACATATCTGTACTTACCTCCGTTTTTTGGTTCAAAGGTTTCTATTTTCATTGTGAGTTCTCTGGGCCCCAGCCACTGGCTGTAAATTGTGGGGTCAGTGAATGCTCTGAAAACCCTGTCGCGGGGCGCATCAAATTCTCTTGTGATGATTATCTCAGGTGCGCCGGGGGTTGCAGTAATCTTGGTTTTATTCAATTTTTCCATAGTCTTCAAAATTAATTAGCTAATAATTGATTTTAATGTATAGAAAACAACCTCAGATCGACCATTTATTATAATGGTCAATAAGTAAACAAAATGGAAAAGAATAAGTTTCAGGAAAAGATGTTACTATCAATTGCCCTTCAAATATGATTTAATTCCATCCCAATAATACTCTTTCCAACCCTCCTTTAATGATTCTACTTTATGTTCAGGAACATTTGTCTGAAGAAATTTAAGTCTGGTCTTATCGCCATCTCCTTCCAGTTCGAAATTACAAATGCTAAAATGATTGTCAGGCCATCCATCTTCTGCAAAATGCCATGCCTGAACTATCTTCTTCCCTTCAACAAGTTCAATATTATATCCCTGACAATATCCGTCGAAAACGCTGAACTTGCCATTCGGTTCCCTGCTAATAACTGCTTTGGAACCAGTAAATTCAGCATGTGTCTTTTCATCCATTATGAGATTATATATTTTATCGGGAGTAGCATTAAAAGTTGCCGTCTGTCTTATTGATTTTGTTTTCATACTAAGTTTAATTAATCATATCTCCAATAAACGATGATTTTGAATGATCACTATAAACAGGCACATAACACAATAATACATTACCTGATCTGAATGTTTTTGTAAAGATCAGCTTGAGCTTTAATCTTGAGTCTAACCCGCTTAATACAGTTTTGCCTTTTCCTAAAAAAACAGGATTCACCATAATCCTGTACTCATTGATCAATCCTTGTGGAATCAGCGCAAGTGCAAGATCTGAACTTCCCATAATTGCAAGATCCTTGCATTGCCTTAGCTTCTGACGTGCAATTTCATCTGCTATGTTAGTTTTTATCAGCTTCGTTTTATTCCAATCGACTTTTTCAAGAGTAGTTGAGTATACGATTTTCGAAAGGCTATTCATCTTTTGAGCCACAACAGGGTCATCATTTTTTGCATTTTCTGTAGGCCAGTAGTTTGCCATCAGTTCGTAGGTTTTCCTTCCAAAAACAAGGGTATCAATAGTATTTAAGAAATCAAGAGCATACTTATTAAATTCATCATCAACATTATGCCAGTCGAGTTCGTTATTTGGACCTTCAAAAAATCCATCAACAGAAGTCATCATTTGAAAAATAACTTTTCGCATACACTTGTATTTACTAAGGAATCTGATCCCTCCCCTGATTCAGATATTAACCTTCATATATTGGATTTTGTTCAGTAATTGGAACGTTGAAATCCATTAACCACAAAGGACACAAAGTGATGCACAAAGAACACAAAGGGAAAATGCAAAACATAAGGTTATTATCCTTCGTGATCCTTGTGAAGCCTTTCTGTCCCTTTGTGGTTAAAAAGCTAACTCGCTTCAAAAAAAATACTTTAATTTACACAGTACCATGCGAGATAAAAAAAGCTGCCTCTTTCGAGACAGCTTTCTTCACAGCCTTATTTCAGTATTTTGAAATCAAGCGGAAGTTGAGGAGAATTAAACACCACCGGAAAATAATTCGCTTCATTTTTGGTGAAGTTTCCTGTCACTTCAATTTCACCTTCTTTGATAGCAGACCTAACAAGCGGCCATGAATAAACCTGATTGTCAATGACAATTGCAATCGATTTATTCAGGTCCCGTTCTGTTGCATCAGCAAATACCTTTGTTGCTGCAGGATTTAATTTGATTTGAATTTTAAAATCCTGCGAACCATTCATGTTTGCCATTTTAACAGATTCAATATCCGACCGTACCAATAGTGGTTTGCCTTCCTGATCGGTTTTTAATGCAAACAAACAATAACCTGATTTCTCCGATTTTCCCCATAATAATTTACAGTTCTTAACCGGGACGGATGAATGAAGAAATGTTTCTGCCTTGTCTTTATCCCCAGTTGTGCAACCTACCCTCGGATCAGCAGGGTTACTATTCTGGTCGCTCTTAAGAAGACTGAATAACTGGTTATCCGGCTTGAGAAGGTTTGATATTTCTGCATGAGTATATGTTTCATAGAAAGAAAGCTCACCTCTTGAAACAAGTAAACCTTCAACCGAAACAGAGATATTTCCTGGCAATACGACTAATATTTGATTTTTGTCCGTGACGATCTTAAGTTCCGGATTAATTCCGAACTGCTTCAGCCTGGCTGAAATAATATCGCCTGATTGTTTTAATAATTCTGGTGTAACATTTTTGCCGGTAGCCTGCAAAGTAATATTATCGTTAGACCTCATAACAAACGAGGATATCATTATTGAAATAACTATAGCAGTTATTAGAAATAAAATACTTTTCATGATTATTTGTTTTTTAAGTTAATAGAATTAAAATGACTGTCTGTGGAATCACAAACCAAAAAAATTAACTTAAAAAATGAGGATCATCCATCTCCCTGGGAAAGAGATGATATCGCGAAATAAATTGAGGAATATTTGAAAGACTCTGTCTGATAAGCAGCAATTGACCGACTCTTGTATTTATCTTTTTGTTTTCCGCTACAGGATTTCGGTTAAAGGCAAGAAGGCTAAAATTATCCTTGTTCGATATTGATATCTTCTGAAAAACCTGCAATCTGACAATTGGTGTGTTTATTGCATAATTGTCATTTACCCGTACTAAGCATGCAACAGGTTTTTTTGCGGATTCAAATTTGTTTCCTGAATTAGCAAGGATCGCTAAGCCAAAAAAGATTACCAGTACAAGTAAAATTGTATCAAAATATACAAATCTGGTGTTTTCCCTGACGTCCATTTAACAAAGATAATTCTTTTTCAGGAATAACACAAGATAGTCAGAATCTGTTCAGTTCCGCTGTTGCAAGGTCAAGATCAACCGGAAATATTCAAACATAATTAAATCATAACTGTTAGATTACATCCGGTGTTTTTAGATCAGGCTTTGTTTTCTTCATAATGGTGAGTTCTGATCAAAGGATTGAGTTCTTCAGTACCTGAAAAAATAATACCATGAAAACAGAATATTTATATAATTTCATTTCAAAATATAAGTACGCGGTGGTTTCAACAGTTTCTGCAAAAGGCAATCCTGAAGCCGCTCTGGTTGGTTTCGCGGTAGCTCCCGATCTGAGATTGATTTTTGATACCGTGAGCACTTCAAGAAAATATAAAAACTTAATTCAAAATGGCGCAATAGCACTTGTTATTGGTTGGGAAGATGAAAAGACGGTTCAATATGAGGGAAGAGTTAAAATTCTGGAAGGCCATGAATTTGATAATATGCTTGAATTATATTTCAGTGTATTTCCGGAGGCCCGGGAGCGGAAAGAAACATGGAAAGATATTACTTATTTCGTGGTAGTTCCCGAATGGATCAGATACTCAGAATTCAAAATACCTCCGATAGTTGAGGAAACCGACTTTTCAGATATAAACCTCAAGCAAGGAGCAAGCCGGAATATTTAATTCGTTTATTATCAATTAATTCATTACAATAACTTTTGCGCCACGTATCATTCTTTTCTTCATTTCTGACAAGGCGACATTTGCCTGACCAAGACTGTATTCCTGTATCTCCGGAAGTATAGGAATCCTTGCTGCCAGATTAAGGAACTCCCTGACATCATTCCTTGTTACATTTGCCACACTTTTAATTTCTTTTTCCATCCAGAGATGTTCTGAAAAGCTCAGGTTCAGTAAATGGTTTTTGTCTGATTCTTCTTTCCTTATGGCATTAACAACAAGACGGCCCCCTGCTTTTAGGTTACCAAGAGCCTCTACGACAGTCTTCCACACAGGTGTTGTGTCAATAATGCAGTCCATTTTTTCAGGCACATTATCCGCAGATCCTCCAGTCCAGTGAGCACCAAGCTCAAGAGCGAAGGATCTTTCACTTTCACTTCTTGCGAAGACAAAAATCCTTGCATTGGGAAAACTGAACTTCACCATTTGCAACACAAGGTGAGCCGATGCCCCAAAACCTGTTAATCCGATGGTGTGACCATCTTTAAGCCCCGCCAGAACAAGTGAACGGTATCCGACAGCTCCTGCACATAGTAATGGAGCAGCCTGGACGTCAGAAAAAACAGAAGGAATCAGATATGCAAAACGCTCATTAACAGTCATATATTCCGCATATCCTCCATTGACATCTCTCCCTGTTGCTTTAAAATCATTGCACAGGTTTTCATGCCCTGAAAGACAGAAACTGCATTTGCCGCATGCTGAAAATATCCATGCCACTCCTACCCTGTCACCCGGTTTCAAATCCTTCACCTGTGAGCCAATTCGTTCCACCACTCCTATTACCTGATGTCCTGGAATTACAGGAAGTGCCGGAGGTGTGGTTCTTCCCTCTATCTCATCGAGCTCTGTATGACAAACGCCGCAGGCCAGTACTTTAAGTAAAACTTCATTGTCCCCCGGCAGGGGTATAGGAACATTAACAAGCTCAAGAGGTTCACTGTTTTGCTCGAGGTTTGTGACCGACTTTAATACCATTGCTTTCATAATACAGGGATTAAAGAATTAGAACAAATTTAAATGAATTATTTCTCAGAAAAATTTTGTTTTCAGGCTTCACCTTCACCTATGCGAATAAGGTTTTGAAGTTCTTCTCCAAAATCAAACTGCAGGTCTTCATGAAGGAATAGTATCTTCTTTTTGATAGAATCCAGCTGCCTGAGGTAAAATTTCTGAAGACCGGAATTTCTGTGAATTGAAGGGGAGAAATTTTTCAGGATGTTACAGAAATAAAGCAATAATTCAACTTCTGTTTCTTTCTTTTTAGAATACCTTGAGTATTTCCTTATGGTTCGAAGTATCTTCCTGAAACTTTTTTTAATCAGATAGTAGGTCGACCTGTTCATCAGCACTATCTGTTCGTCAATTTCCTTTTTTATGCTTTCAATATATAATGTTTCGTCAGAAGATTCAAAAAGCAGGTATGTTAGCAATTCCTTATTCTCTTTTTTGAATCTTGCCAGATGTAAGCATAATTCCCTCAGCTCTGATGGTGACAGGTTTGTAAGTTCATCTTTGAGTTCTTTTATGCTCACGGCTTTCATATATACAAAGTTATAATTTTTAAGTTCTAAAAAGAGCAAAGCTGGCACGGAATCAAAATCCGCTCCATCATGGACAGTCACGCCTTTGTGCCTTTACGCCTCTACGCCTTTACACCTTTTTCTTATGCCAATATGTCGGTTTTAAAACTTGGCCTCAATCTTGTATTCCTTTTATAATTGACTAAAAAGATATGGAGGTAGTTATGGATATTTTTTCTGAAATAATCGTGACTGCAGTTGAGAGATCAAAGAATGCAGTTGTCAAAATAGATAAATACAATTTTATAAACGGAAATGACAGGCTGACCGGGTCAGGATCGGGATTCGTATTCTCGAGCGACGGGTTAATTTTAACAAATGCTCATGTAATTGAAAATGCAGCCCGGCTGAGAGTTTATCTGCTCGACGGAAGTGACTTTCCGGGAGAAGTTATAGGTTCCGACAAAGAGACAGATATTGCAATAATTAAGATTTTTGGTACCGGTTACACTCCTCTGAAACTTGGAGAATCAGGCAGACTGAAAATCGGGCAGTTAGTTATCGCAATTGGTAATCCGTTAGGATACCAGCATTCAGTATCGGTTGGTGTTCTGAGCGGAGTAGGAAGAACAATGCGTACACCTGGAGGTCAGTTGATTGATGATATACTTCAGACTGATGCAGCCCTGAATCCGGGCAATTCAGGTGGTCCTATGATAAACACCGATGGAGAAGCAATTGGAATAAATACAGCTATTATTCCTAGCGCCCAGGGGCTAAGTTTCTCAATAGGAATAGATTCGGCCAAGGAAATTGCAAGGTACCTGATTAGCGAGGGTAAGGTGACTAAAGCCTATTTAGGCTTAATGACGCATGAGATAGATATTAATCCAAGGATAAAGAACTTTTACAGACTGACAGCAAAAAAAGGATTGTTAATAACCGGTCTGGAGAATTCATCACCCGCTTCAAGGGCAAATTTGCATGAAGGGGACATTATTTTAGAGTTTGATGGTGGTACCATCACTCAATCAGTCGACCTTACAAAACATTTGATTGGCAATAAGTTAATTATGAAACCAACAAATATTAAGATTCTTCGGCAGACAAAAATATTTGAACTCGATATTATTCCTGTTGAACGGCACGCTGCCTGATATCATTCAGGTTTTTTTTCTGCTTCAGGCTGGACGCTTTTCGTTCCCCGTTTCTGTGGGTACGATCCCGGCAAAATTACGTTAATCAGCTTCTTTCCCCATAGACCCAATTGAAAACCGGCGCCAAAAGACAGAATGCTTAATATTATTGTGAGAAAATAGAGATCTCCCCTCTTTGTAACAAGTAACAAGCCAATTGATAATGTGAGAATTATCAGGCTGAATATGATTTTAACGCGAAGGATCGGAGTTGCAAGTGTCTTGAATCTGGTAAGCCCGTCAATAATCCCTGTTATAATTGCGAGAACCAGGGTGAATGGAAATATGAAAACCGAGAATACCAGGACATCTTTCATTATTTCGGGTTGAAATTCTTTGAATATACCCGTAATTATTGCAAGAACAGGAATTGCCATGACAAGTGCCTGTGAAAAATGTATAGCGATCGGATGAAGATCAAAATTGAGCAGGATCAACCTGTTTCTTGATACCCTCTCCCTGTAAGGTTCGAATACTTTTCGCGGCATACCGCAAGCCGGGCAGACATCACCCAATTTATCAGCTTCAATTACAAATCCGCATGGACGACACCGAACAAGTTCCTTCATTTCCGTACTTTTTTGAATAACTATACAAATTTATATATTAAATGATTCTAAACCCAATCAACTTATTTCAAATAATTTCTATTTCAAATAATTTTTATATTTCTGTTATTCCACCTGTTTCAACCTATTTCAATCAACTGATTCAATAATATATTATATATATGTGTTATTCCCGTTTTTGAACCTTGAAAGGTCATATTTATGACTGCAATTTTTATCCTGAAAAAATCTTGGTATAAGTTTTGTATTGATTATATTGTAACAATAATGTTCCTTAAATATTTTATCTATGAAAAAATTAATTATCACCGCAGTTATCGTGGCTTTGTTTGCGTCAGGCAGCGCACTCAACGCGCAGGATAGACAGGAGAATTACCTTGGATTACCAGGCGACAACCTGGATCTGTATGCAGTAATGAACCTGTTCCAGCAATCAAAAACACTGGAAGATTTCGAAAAAAGCCTCAATGACCCAAATACCAATATTAATAACCTTGATCTTAACGGCGACAACCAGGTTGATTATATCAGAGTTATCGATAATGTTAATGGTGACGTACATAATATTGTTCTCCAGGATGCAATCAGTCCAAGGGAGAACCAGGATGTTGCTGTTTTTACGGTTCAGCGTTTCAACAACGGAACCGTACAGATCCAGCTGACAGGTGATGAGGATTTATACGGTAAGAACTATATAGTAGAACCAATATATGATAAACAAACACCGAATCCGGGCTATACAGGACAGGATGTGACATATGTTACAACCACTCCTGCTCAGGTTGCTGTGTGGCCGGTTGTCAGATTTATATATCTGCCAACATATACTGTATGGCACTCATCCTGGTACTGGGGTTATTATCCAAATTACTGGCATCCATGGAGTCCTGTATCATGGCATTACTATTATGGATATCAGTCTAACTGGGATCATGTTTACTATAGCAGATACCATATGGGTCAATCTCATTATAACGGCTGGCATGACTATTATTATGTAGGAAGACGTGCTTATTCGCCTGAAGTCAACCATAGAATAGTGACTGGCGTTTATAAAACAACCTATTCACATCCCGATCAGAGGAAAGAAGGAGAAGAAAAATTTGCACAGGCTCATCCTGAACAATATAAGTCCATTCATTCAAATTCCTCAGTTCATTCATACGGGAATGGTAATACAGGTCGTTCAACCGGGAATAACAACAGTTCCGATAGAAGGAATAGCGGATCAACCCTCACAAACAGAAACAACAACAATGCTCATTCAAATGGCAATAATTCTGCTGTAACAAGGAGGACAAACAACACTGTTACAACTAAATCTGCCGAAAATCCAACTGTGAGCAAAGGTAATACCACTACATCAAGAAGGTCTGTCTCAACAACGTCGACTACTTCCAATCCAAATCGTTCTGGTATTAAAACAAATACTTCATCCGGCAAATCAACAGTTACAACTAAGTCGGTTAATAATCCTTCCGGGCCACAGAATGTTCGTACTTCTACTCAATCAAAAACTACTACTGTAAGATCACCAAACCGGAGTACAAAACAGGCAGAAAAAAAATCTACTGCAACAAAAGACAGAAAGATAGATACCGATTCAAAAGGTCCCGACAGAAGGTAATAAATTCATTATAATAATTATTTAGACAGGGACTTTGTGTGCAACGTCCCTGTCTTTTTTATGCTTTCAGCTCACCCTGCAAATTCTCAATTTGAGAAATAAATTATATTATTTGATATTACTCTATTGCTTATCCTTGTCATAAAGGATTCTTTTTTAATATGTTATTGGCTTTCCCAATCCTTTGTAAAACTCTGGCACATTTTTAGAACATCGGGCAAAGAACAAAATTATAGAAGAGATGAAGCATACAATAAATGTTTTAGTGGTTGAGGATAATGAATATTATAATAATCTGATATTAAATGCTTTGCATCAAAGTATACATTTCATGCAAAAGAAGTTGAATTTCAGGCTTATAATCCATTCATTTACTGACTCTTTTGACTGCATTCGAAAAATAGAATCACGAATTTTTAAAAATAACGACGTGGTGGCCTTTGTTGATCACCATCTTGATAAAGGCGTCAGCGGTAATCAGATAATCGGACTTTTAAAAAAGTGGAATAATAATACACTTGCTGTTCTTCTTTCACAGTCACCGGTTGAGGACGAAAAATGTGCACAGAATAACTATGATTTCTTTGTCTTGAAGGATATCTTCGCACCAGCTCTTTGCAGGCTCTACCTCGATCAATATATTGAAAATAAATTTTTATAGCTTTGCGGTATAATAAATGCGTTCGCATTACCGTGAAGAAAATATCAATTCAGATAAAGATTGGATTATTAATGATACTGGCGGTTGTTTTACTTTCAGCAACCGGGTATCTGTCCTATAGCAATCTCTCATCTATTGTATCATCCGTTCAGGTTGATCTTAAGCCCGATGCGAGATTATTAAGCATACGGGATATTTCTATGGATCTGGAAAAGGCTCAGAACAGTATTCGAATTTATTCAAATACTCACGATTCCATCGATTTAATACCCTATAACACGATAATCTCCAAAATTGATGAAAAAGTCAACCTGCTGAGTTCACAATGCTTAAATGATCCGGTACTGAGACGTCAGACTGATACAATAGGAAAGCTTATTGATCAAAACATTACAATCTGGAATGAGCTGTTATATCTGAACAACAATATCACTGTAGCAAAAGATCTTAAACGACTTTCAGGCAGGCTTGACAGCAGTTCTGTTGAAGATAATAAAAATGAACAGAATATATTAAAGAGGGTTTTCAGCCGTACAACAAAAAACCGCTTGACTGAGAATGAAATAATTACTCATCTTAAAGAAATTGAACTGCAGGATAGTATAACAAAAGTCAGGCTGACCAAAAGGGAATCAAGACTGGCAATTACAAGCAGTGAAATAAATGAAAAGTTCTATGACCTGATCACCCGCATAGAAAATGAGATATCGGGACTTGTCAAAACAAAAGCCCTGGCCGCTGATAAACTGGCTGCTAAAACTTATAAATGGCTGGGAATGTTTACAATCTCAGGTACCCTCCTTTCAATACTCGTAATGTTTATCACGATAAGGTATGTAAGGAAAACCCATATATATCAGATAGCGCTGCAAAATTCAAAAGACGAAGCAGAAAAACTTGCCAGAACAAAAGAACTTTTCATGGCAAACATGAGTCATGAAATAAGAACTCCTGTAACTGCAATTTCCGGATTTACAGAACAGCTTTTGCATGATCCTCTTGACGCAAATACCACACGTACTTTGAAGATCATTAAATCTTCTTCTGATCACCTGGCACGAATTATTAACGATATCCTCGATTTTTCGAAATTGCAGAATGGTAAGCTATCGCTTGAAGAGGTACATTTCGCTGTATTGCAAATCCTTGAAGACGTCTATGAAATATTTGAAAGACAGGCTCTCAGGAATAATACAGTTTTAAGTTATTCCATCAGTCCTGACACTCCTTCAATTCTTCTTGGAGATCCTTACCGCCTCAAACAGATTCTGATGAATCTTGTAAGCAACTCGGTCAAGTTTACGAAAAATGGAAAAGTACACTTCAGTATAAGCTGCATCAATGAAAGCCAGGACGGAATCGTGTTGGTTATTGAAGTAACTGATACAGGAATAGGTATTGAAGAGAGTAAAATTGATTTCATTTTTGAAGATTTTACCCAGGAAGAAATGAGTACAACCCGAAAATTCGGGGGAACCGGACTTGGTTTATCAATCGTTAAGAAACTAGTTGAATTGCATGGAGGTAATATTCAGTGCATTAGCCGTAAAAACCAGGGCACAAAGATCACGTGCCACATACCCCTGCGTATTGGTGATGAGAAACTTGTAAAAAAAGATGTCGAACCTCCTCTGTATATACCTGAGGAAGTGAAAAATCTCAGGATACTGATTGTTGATGATGAAGAATACAACCGGCTCCTGTTCAAAACAATCCTCAATCGTTGGGGAGTTAAACATCAGGAAGCATCAAGTGGCGTGGAGGCATTGGAATTATTGAAATCAATCCGGTTTAATCTCCTTTTTATGGACGCCAGAATGCCCGGCATAGATGGTCTGAAAGCCACCGAATTTATCAGGAATGATATGAATATCAAGGACACCGATATGCCTGTAATTTGTATTTCTGCAGCTCCGGTGAATGAGGATTGGCAAAAATTTCAAAAAGCAGGGATGAACGCATTTCTGCTAAAACCTTTTACCGAGGAGGCGCTTCTTACAACAATCCTATCGGTAATCAAAGATTATACCCTGGCTGACAATACTGATCAGTTGGATCCGGATAAAACAGAAACGGTACCGGATAAAATTAATTTAAAAAATCTGTATCATATCTCTGGAGGAGATGAACATTTTGTTAAGCAAATGCTGATTTCATTCATCGAATCAACAAGAAATGGTCTCAAAGAAATGGAGGAAGCAGTAAATTCTGAAAATACTGATCTCGTCTGCGAACTCGCGCATAAAATGCTGCCACCAGGCAGGCATATTGGAGCAACAGGACTCTGCAATTCTCTGAAAAAAATTGAAGATGGTGTCAAAAATAAAATTGATAGCGAGTCTTTGCAAAGCTACATTCAGGAGTCATCACAGGAATTCAGCGCCATTAGCTATCTTATTGATATGCATATTGCTAAAATCAATTAAAATTCTGGCATATCCGATCATTTCTTATTTACTTTGCAACTTTAAATACAATAAACCAGAATCGAGTTTACATGTCTGAAAAGCCCTTCAAAATATTTGTAGTAGAAGACAGTGAATGGTATAACCGGCTTCTGGTGCATACGCTTACAATGGATCCCGATTACGAGGTAAAAAGTTTTTTCAACGGAAAAGATTTTTTGAATTCTCTTGTGGAATCTCCCGATATTGTTACACTTGATTACAGACTTCCTGACATAACAGGACTTGAAATTCTGAAAAGGATCAGAGAAGAAAATCCTGATATTCAGGTCATATTGATTTCAGAACAGGGTGATATAGATACTGTTGTCAATTTATTGAAGCTTGGAGCTTATGATTATATAAGCAAATCGGAAGACATAAAGGACCGGCTTTTGAATACTGTAAGAAACATCCGTAACGGCATCGGATTAAAGAGGGAGATCTCCACTCTTCGTCGCGAAGTACAGAAGAAATACAGTTTCCGGGAAAGCATACTCGGTGAGAGCCCTGCTATTAAGACTGTTTACGATCTTATTGAAAAAGCTCTTAGCACAAATATTACCGTTGTTATCTCCGGCGACACAGGGACAGGCAAAGAACTTGTTGCAAAAGCAATCCATTATAACTCCAGAAGAAAGGACAAAGCGTTTGTGACAGTTAATGTTGCAGCAATACCTTCCGAATTGATAGAAAGTGAATTATTCGGACATGAAAAAGGCTCATTTACAGGAGCAGCTTATCGCAGAATAGGACGTTTTGAAGAAGCTGACGGGGGCACACTTTTCCTCGACGAGATAAGCGAAATGGAACTTAATCTGCAGGCAAAACTTTTACGTGTTCTTCAGGAAAAAGAAATCGTACGGATTGGCAGTAACAAACCTGTAAAAACCGATTGCCGTATTGTTGTCGCCACAAATAAAAACCTCAAAGACGAAGTAAAAAAAGGAAACTTCAGGGAAGATCTCTATTACAGGTTGTTGGGTTTGCCTATTGAACTCCCACCGCTGCGGGAACGTGCTAATGACATACTGATTTTAGCGCGCCACTTTATTGGTAAATTCTGCCAGGAAAATAATATCCCTTTGAAAAAATTGTCTGTACAGGCACAGAAGAAACTTATGAATTATCAATTCCCCGGAAATGTACGTGAGTTAAAATCTGTTATTGAACTTGCAGTTACACTTTCTGTTAAAGATGAGATTGAACCTGATGACCTGGTAGTTGACCGTGGCGATCCTCTGTCAATTGTAGCAACAGATATTCTGACTTTGAGAGAATACGAGATCAAAATCATAAAGGCTACTCTGAAAAAGAACAATAATGATATCCGTCTTGCTGCCGAAAAGCTTGATATAGGAATTTCGACAATCTACAGGATTCTGAAGGAAGAAAAAGAATAAGTACCTTTCTTTGAAGGCTTTCTTATCTCATTTATTACAAGTTTTTCTTAATATACTAGCGAAATCCATTAACCACAAAGGGACACTAAGGGTTCACAAAGGTGCTCCGAAGCTAAGCGAAGTCTTCAGACTTCGCTTTTTATGTCTCAAGTATTAAATCCCATTCCCAAAGCTAAGCGGAGTCTCCAGACTTCGCTTTTTATGTCTCAAGTATTAAATCCCATTCTCAATTTGAGAATATATTCCCAAAATGAACATTTTTTTAACTTGATTGTATATAGTTAATACTCTTATTTTAAATATGTTACGTTTGTTTAATATTCGAGGCACAGGATTTGAAATGTATGATAATATAATCCTTAGAATTAAAAAAGAAGATCAACTTATATAATTATAAAATCTATATCAATCAATCAAGAATTATAACCAAGGAGGAAAAAAAATGACAAATGATTTAAACAGTAACCGCCCTGTCACTAATGATAATGCGGCTTCAAGAAACAATGAAAGAAAAGCAAAAAAAGATGGAATGAAAAAAGGCATTATTACCACGGCAGTAATCGCTATTTTGCTTCTGGTAATCGGAGCTTTCATTGTTAATTCACAATTTAAAAATGAGCAGAAGAAAAATGTTGCCGTTGTGGAAAATCAGAAACGCTCATACACACAATTATTGACCTCACGCGATTCAGTGCTGAATGAATGGATGCTTACATTTGATGAAATTGAAAAAGATCTCAACACCGTAAAAGAGAAAGAGAATATAATCACAACAAAATCAAATGACAAGGAATTCACAAAAGACAAAAAACAGCAGATTCTGAAAGATATTGAGTATGTAAATACCCTTCTCGATCAGAACAAAAAGAAAATTGCCTCATTAACAGCACAACTGAAGAATTCTGGTGGAACGATCAAAGGTCTCCAGGTGAAAATCGCAGAACTCGAAGCATCAATGAAACAGCGTGAAACAGAAGTAGCTGACTTGAAAACATCACTGAGCCAGAAAGATTTTGAAATAGGACAGCTCAATACACGTATGACTGATGCACAGATTGCAATTGCTCAGAAGGACGAGAAAATAACCAACCAGACTGCCGAAATGAACAAAGGTTTTGTAGCATATGGCACCTATAAAACTTTGAAGGCAAAAGGCCTCGTCACCAAAGAAGGTGGTTTCCTTGGACTTGGAAAGAAGGAAGAATTACATCAGGACTTTCCTGACAGTTTATTCACCCAGGTAAATATTTCAGAAACAAAAAGCATCCCCGTTAACGCAAAAGGCGCTAAACTTATTACCGATCATCCGACAGGTTCATATGAGCTGGTACGCGACAAAGACAACAAAATTGCAAGCATAGAAATTAAAGATCCTGAACAGTTCTGGAAAATTTCCAAATATGCTGTGGTTGAAATAAAATAGAAAAATATTGCTCTGATTTACAGGCATAAGTTGTGGAAGACAAACACCAGCCCCGGGATTAAAAATTCCGGGGCTTTTTTTTATCATAACACTTCGTCCCGAATTGCTGCTTCAATCTGACTCTTCGTTCTAATCGATAAGAAATTAGAATAAATACCAGATTAATTTATAATTTCGCAAAGCATCAACTGAATTTTTAAATCCTATAATTACTCTGTAATGAAAAAGATAATACTCTTGTTTACGGGATTGTTAATCACTCTAAGCATCTTTTCACAGGGAAGCAAAAATCTTGCAGAATTACTTGGCTATCCAAAAGATACAAAACTTCTTATCATACATGCTGACGATATGGGATTGTGCAATTCTGTAAATACAGCTTGTATAAAAGCCTTTGATAGTAAAGGTATTACATCAGGAAGTATTATGACTCCCTGTCCCTGGGCCAATGACATAATCGCCTATGCTAAGGATCATCCCGGTCTGGATGTAGGTATACACCTTACGCTAACAGCAGAATGGGATCATTATAAATGGGGTGGATTAACTTCATCCGATCAGATTTCAAGCCTTCTCGACAGCAACAATTACTTTTATCCATCAGTTGAGCTGCTTGGAAAAGCCGTTAAAGCTCAGGAAGCCGGAAAGGAAATGCAAGCCCAGATTGACAAAGTCATTAAGGCCGGTGTTAAGCTTACTCATATTGATACGCATATGGGTAGCGTGCTTGCTAATCCGGAACTTATTAAAATATATCTTAACCTGTCAGATATATACCATCTGCCGGTTCTTTTTCCCCGGGCTTATCTTGACTGGTTTCCTCCGGACATAGCTAATTCACTTGGCTCCAAGATATTTCTGCTGGATAATTTGTTCATGCTCGATGCAAAAAGCACTACTCCCAACTGGATTGATGCGTATAAAACTGCTATCGAGACCTTGAAACCGGGATTGAACCAGATGATCGTCCATCTTGCTGTTGATAATGATGAAATGAAAGCAATATGCAAGGGGCACGAAGATTATGGCTCAGCATGGCGTCAACATGATCTTGATGTTGTTACAAGTCCTGAGTTCAAAAACCTTCTGAAACAAAATAATGTAGTTTTGATCGGTTGGAAACAGGTTAGGGATCTGATGAATAAACAGGAAACGAAATAAGCTGACTGATTGCTGTTAATCCTGTTTTGAACAAGTTCAAAGTTTTGTTGTTTTACAAATAAAACTTTGATATGGATAAATATAGACAATTAAGTGAAGATAGCCTGAGAAATAACCTCGGATACACTTTAATACAATGGGTCAAAAGAGTTCATGAGAAGAAAACCTATAAAAAAAATAATGGGTCAGTAAATGAACATTCGACCCATTATAACCATCTGATCTCCCGTGAAGTAATTGATGCCGAAAGATTAAAAAGGGAAGCTAATTACTGGTAATCAATTTACAGCTTGTTAGTTTGTATCCTGGAACCTTCCGGTTCTGTTTTCAAGAAATTTTTTCTGTTCAGCAGTAAGAACATTAAGCATATCCTTTCTGTTCGATGTCATCATGTCCTTCATTTTAGCGGCCATTTCCTCGTGCAGTTTTTTCATATCATCCTGCTGTTTCCTGATAAGATCTTCAATTTGCTTTTTCTGAGCATCAGTAACGTTTGGAATACTTTCAAGTATTCTTCTTCCGGGTCCTGATGGCATCCATGAAGTACTGTCGTTCGGCATTCTTCTCATATTTCCCATCATTCCGAATCCCATGCCGGGCCTTGCCATTCCTCCTCTCATCATTCCGAACCGTCTTCCCTGAACCATATTATCCCCCATTCCCGGCATCCATCTGTTATGTCTGAAATTCTGTCGCATATGCATTCCCGTATAATCCCTCATTTGCCTTCTTTCAACCCGGTGACAAGCGCTGCTGGCAATCAGAAGAACAAATAATATTCCTGCTGCTGTTATACCTCTTTTCATTTTTCAAAAGTTTAATTATTGTTGTCTGTAAATGTGTTGTTTCACTAATTAGACAATTGTAATCAACATTTTATTTTCAATATTCAATAAAAAAAGCTCCACATGGAGCTTTCTGAATATTTATTTGATCCGGCAGAAATTATTTCTTGTCATAAACCATGTTTGATTTAACTTCGCCATTTGGGCCCTGTCTGGTGGATGAAACAGTAAGAGTTTTATCATCTGTCAGCTTCCAGACTTCTGTCGATTTCATGGTACGCGACTCACCATTCATATCCATTGTTCTTGTTGTTTCAATTGAAAGTGATTTCCCGTCGGGTGACCAGGTAGCGACTGATTTGCTATCACCTCTCGGCGATGTGTTGACACTCTCTTTTCCGTCAAGCGTGTATTTCATTGTTACAGTCGTAGATTGTCCATCCTGACCTGTTCTGGTTCTGACAACCGTAAGGGTATTGTTATCCTGTGTTGCGACAAAATTGCCGCCTCCCATTCTCATACCTCCGCCACCCTGACCTCCCTGAGGCAGAGTGCTTTTCTCGCTATTTAATGTCCAGTTTCCTGAAAAATTCGTTTTTCCTGCCTGCGCCATCAATGTAAAAGGTACGACAAGAGTCATCATAATTGTTATAGCCACTAGCCGTTTGAGCAATGAACCTTTGGTCTGAATTGTTTCGATGTTATTTTTCATGATAATATTTATTAAATGAGTTGGTGTTTCATTAGACAAATATAACTGTATAATTATTCCTTGCCTGCTAAAAATCATTCCGAAAGATTTGTCCGGAAGTTGATGTATCTGTTATTTAAATATTGTAAATTTGATTGGGATATTCTATTGATTTAAAAATATATTGAAATGAAAAAAATTCTATCGTTAATTGTTTTGCAGGCATCTGTCATTCTTGTATTGAATGCCCAACCCGTTTCGGAATACACCTACAAGCTCGACAATGGGATCACGGTAAAAATGGAGAGATGCTGGAATCAGGTTTGGGTTCAGCAGGATTATGCCGCCTTAAAAGCCGGTGATCAGAACCCACTTTCTGTAACCACCAGAACATTGGGAGACCTTACATCCGGTTCATCATTTAAACTGATGCGTTCCGGTAAAGAAGTCAAAACCCAGGGAGCTGCGCCTGGCACATATGATCTTAAACTGGCTTTCAAACTTTCAGGAAAACCCGGTACCCTAAGCTTTATAGTTAGTAATGTCGTGATAAAACCAAAAACTAAAACCGCCGTTACAATTACTCTCTATGATTATCAGATATTAATCGCTGAGGCTCCTGCGTCAAATGGCGGGCTGTCATTTTTCGTTTCACAAATCAACAAATACAAAGGAAACACTGATCAGACTAACGCTATTGGAATGCCCAAATTCTATGTAAAGGGCAATCACGATCAGGCTGTTCCGCCAACGGAGGCAACCAGTAAGACTTCAGACAAAGTAAAACCTGGAGTATATGATGTGCTTATATCAATAGGAATATCCGGACAAACTCAGAAAGTATGGCTAGAAAATTTTACGATGAAACCTGATGTAAATTATACAGTTACTACAAATCTTAACGGAGGAGTTATTGCATATGCAGGTGGAAACAGAGATGTTAAAAATATGCACCTGTATCCTGCCGGGACGGCAGCAAAACAGACAGGGTCACCTTCTCCAATTAAGAATCTTGAATTGTACAATTATGAAAATGTTACCACAAATAACGCTTGTCCACCCGGAGCCTATGATGTACTTCTTGCTTCAGGAACCAAATTCGAATGGCATAAAAATTTTGTAATTAAAACAGGATCTAAAACAGAGGTAAGATAAAGAAAGCATAAAGCATAATACAGAAGCACAGAGCTTTTCGCTCTGTGCTTTTTGTTTGTAGTATCCGTCACTCAAAGAGCCTATACTGCCGTTGTGCCTTTGTGCCATTATTTATTCATGGTGTAAAACTCATATCTTATACTCCACGTAAACTCCTTTCCCGGTTCCACTTTGATTTTAATATATGGCTCGGGACAAAGAGTTGTGGGACATGACCAGAATGCAAGTTTAAAAAGCGGCTGATCACAGGTAATCCGTACGCCGGCGCCTGTTATACGGTTTTCTATTTTAATCTCATAATCATCAGAGGTTGAACCAAAGCCTTCTATCAACGGGCATTCTGATTCTTCTCCCTGTCCTATTGTCCTGAGAAATGATATTTGATTGTCCTGAATATCAGCCAGTTCCCCTAATGCTATCATTCCCGGCCCGTTTTTATCATATTTCAGCTTAAACGGGAATTTAACAACCAGTCCGGGTCCGATCGGATATTTATCAATAACAAAAAAATTGTGATCATACACATCAGTTTCAATAGTACGAGTACCAGTATTTTTAAGTTTATGTGAGATGACCAGCTCAGGTTTATCTTTTATCAGCTGTTCCGATTTTTCATAATGATAAGAATAAGCTTTATCGTTAAGATCATGAATAAACAAAACCTGATCCGGCTTTTTCTTTACTGTCCACTTTCCGGGATTAAGAAGCTCATAATATCTGAAGAATTCATATGGTCGGTCATCCTGTTTATAAACTACACCCACTCCAATTTTGATGAAAGTCTCGCCTCTTTTTGTTTTCTCGTAATCCAATGGCGTGAAATCTTCCACAGGTCCCATTATCACATCATGTATTTTCGGACTATATTTTGCGAACCATTGACCGAAATAGTTGTGTCCGTTAAATTCAAGGCTGGCCATATTTCCTGACCAGTCAAATCTTACACCCTGGTAATATGCATTTTCCGAATCGGGAAGATAGATTGTTGCTTTTATTAAACCATTGGTGATCTCTGTTTGCGGAATTTTTGTAGAAGGCATGGCTAGAAGAGTTAAAAAGTACATTATATATTTTATCATTTTCTGAAATTAAATTTTGAATCAATAATACGGGCACAAGTTAGTAAAATTGTAGGGAACGGTCGCGTCCGTTCCCTGCACTAAGGCTTAATCATAAAATTTAAATACCAGAAATATTTGTACTATAGAACCTGTTGTCAATCCAATTTCATAAATTTGAGATGAGGATACATATAAGTTCCAATAACGTAAATATTATGGAGAAGCTATCAAGAAGACAATTCCTGTCGAAAGGCGCCCTGGGTCTTGGATCTGTTGTTGTTGCATCACAGATACCTTTTGATCTCAAGGCAGATTCAATTCCGGCATTTAAGATGCCTTTAGGTTTTCAATCGTGGATAGTCAGGGACAAAATCAGCGCTGATTTTCCAGGGACTATCAAAATGGTTGCCGATATGGGTTATCAAAGTATCGAAATGTGTTCACCAGTTGGGTATGAAAGCTTAGGATTTGGCGGGCTTTTAAAGTACAAACCAAAAGAGCTGAAGAAAATTATTAACGAAGCCGGTCTGAGCTGGACGAGCACCCACTATGGTATGGATGAACTCCGACAGCATCTTGATGATCGTATTGAGTTCGCAAAGGAATCAGGTCAAAAACAAATGATCCTTTCCAGCTTTGGGCTGCCTGAAAAAGCGACTATAAGCGATTGGCTTAAATCCGCTGATGAGCTTAATAGTTTTGGAGCAAAATCCGAGAAACTTGGAATTCAAATGGGATATCATAATCACGATATGGAATTCGAAAAAATCGGCGACACTCTTATTTATGATGCTCTTATGAATCAGCTTGATCAGGATCTGGTTAAAATGCAGTTCCAGGTAGCCGTAATCAGTAAAGGGTATAAAGCAGCAACCTATTTTTCAAAATATCCGGGCAGATTTATTTCTGCACATCTTGCTGACTGGTCTGACACAGAAAAAAAGAATGTACCGATTGGTCGTGGTATTGTAGACTGGAAAGAGTTTTTCACATTTTGTAAAACTGGCGGAGTTAAAAACATATTTGTGGAAATGGGATTAGATACCTTTAAGGAGAGTGCGTCATATCTTAAAAATTTGTAAATCAATCTTTAGCAACCATTCACTAACCAATTATATTATCATGAAAAAAATCAACCGCCGTGATTTCCTGGGATCAGCTGCAACTGGGTCTCTGGCAATTACAATTGTGCCAAGAAAAGTTCTTGGAGGACCTGGTTTTATACCACCCAGCGATAAAATCACACTCGGGTATATCGGATGTGGTACTCAGGGAATGAGAGAAATGACAGCTCTGATAACTAATCCTGCACTGCAAATAGTAGCTGTCTGCGACCCGAATAAATTCAGCACTAACTATGTCGACTGGTCGTTAAATGATGTACGAGACGGTGTCCGGAGAGCATTGGGTGATAAAACCTGGGGAGAAAATATTACTGGTATTCCGGGTGGAAGAGATTTAGGCCAGGAATTTGTTCAGAAATATTATGGCAAGTCAAAGGACTCAGGTACATATAAAGGTTGTTCATCTTATGAAGATTTCAGGGAGTTGCTTGAAAAAGAGAAAGACCTGAATGCTATTAAGATCATGACTCCTGATCATCTTCATGCAACTGTTGCAATCGCTTCAATGAAAAAAGGCAAACATGTTGTCACTCATAAGCCGATTGCCAACAGGATGTATGAAGCGAAACTCGTTATTGACACTGCAAAAAAAACAGGGATGAGCACTCATCTGCTTGCCTGGACTGAGAAACCTGATAACCAGATTATTAAAAAATGGTTAAATGACGGATCAATTGGTACCTTAAAAGAAATACACAACTGGTCAAACAGGCCGATGTGGCCTCAATGGCAATCCAATCCAACTGATACTCCGCCAATTCCAAAGGACTTCAACTGGGATTTGTGGCTAGGCCCGGTTCCTGAGAGACCTTATTCCCCAAATTATACAAATGCTGTTTTCAGAGGCTGGTATGATTTTGGCGCCGGCAGCATAGCAGATATGGGCCATTACAGTTTATTCCCCCTTTTCAGGGCAATAGGAATTAATTCTCCTGCAGTAAGCGCTGAATCATGGGCTACTACTACCTGCGGTTTTCAGGGACAAGTTGCAGTAAGTGTTAAAAACGATGTTGCTTTTCCTCTTTCGTGCATAATAAAATTCAAGTTTAATGCACAGGAACAGCTGCCACCATTTGATCTTTTCTGGTACGACGGAGGTATGAGACCAATTACCCCGGAAGAATACAGTATTGCAGGAAAATCATTTGAAAGAGAAGGAATGATGTTTGTGGGTGACAAAGGGAAAATATTTGCAGGGTTCCGTGGTGAGAATCCTCAGCTTTTCGTTCAGAATAAAAACGTTACCCCGCAAAAGGACGCTCAGCCAAAGTCGGGTGATGATCCGAATAATGTATGGATCAATGCATTTAAAAATAATACCCAGTCACCTGGCAGTTTTCTCTATACCGGTCCGGTTACAGAAACCATTCTTCTTGGAGGGGTTGCTCTGAGAGCCGGAAAAAAGGTTGAATATGATACTGCAAATATGAAGATTACAAATATTCCAGACGCTAATAAGTTTCTGGTACGCGAATACCGGAAAGGTTGGGAGCTTTAACTAGGAGCTTTAAAATAAAAAGAGGCTGTAACTTTTGGGACAGCCTCTTTTGTTTTTCAACTTACAAACCGGGTATTATTTATGTGGTGGGGTTGTAGTTGGTGAACTCGGAGTCGAGCTTGGGGATGAACTTGGAGAAGATGAGCTTGGATAACTGTTGCTTTTTTCCTTGGTTTTGTCCATTTCATCATTTCCCATTCCGGATCCCTTCAGAGATTTCCCTGTTGCATCAAACTTCAGGGTTTTTGTACTCATCCCTTTTGAAATCTCGACTTCGTAAGATGTTACATTGTTTTCAACAACTCTTGATGATTCTTTAATTGTATATCCTGGGAATTCTTTATTTATGCTGTCAGAAACACCTTTTGGCAGATCAGAAATCTTGACCGGCGTACGCTGCTGAGCATTAAGAGTTAAAGCTCCCATCACTAATACCAAAATTGCTAATAACTTTTTCATACTCTATCATATTAATTGGTTTGACACACAAAGCTAAAATGTGATTCTGAAGACGATCTGTAGTTAAAAAAAATCGAGGAAAATTCTTAGAAAATTAATCAAAACCCTTAATTTCTCTTATGCCGGTATTGTAATTTTATTTCGTGATTGGTATTGATGTTTGTATACGTAATGATCATCCCATATCCATCAGTGATTTTCTTGACAATTGATAATCCCAGACCAACTGACTGAGGATTATCGCTCCCTTTATAAAATCTTTTAAAGAGATCTTCAGGTTTGACACTTAATGGTAATCCGGAATTGGAAACCATGAGGAACTTATTATCAATTTTGCACTTAATAAATCCATTGTCAATATTAAACCTTACCGCATTGCTAAGAAGGTTGGAAATCAATACTTCAGCCAGCACATCATTCATTTCAATTACTGCTTCATCACTGGCATCAAATTCAACTTTTATCTTCTTTAGCTCCATAATCTCTTTGTAGTTTTCAAAAGACTTCCTGACAATCTGGGTTAACGAGACTTTTTTCTTTTCATGAAAAATCTGATTTTCTATTTTAGATATAAGAAGCAATCCCTGGTTTAACTTAAACAACTTGGTGGTAGCCTCATTAATAGCTTTTATGAGATTTATACTGTCCTTATTGAGAGATTTCTGCTGCATAAGCAAGTCGCTCTTCGACCTTATCACTGCAAGAGGTGTTTGTATTTCGTGTGCTGCATTTTCACTGAATTCTTTCAGATTGAGATAATCATAGCGCATTTTGTTGGTCATGAAATAAAAGACATCATTCAGCTGATTAAATTCCTTTATATCAGTGTCGGGCAGGTCAAGTGGTTTATCTGATTGGATATCAAACTTTTCTGCCGAATTAACTGAGTCATAAAATGGCTTCCACAGTTTTCTGGCGATGAGGTAGTTTATAAGTATTGAAATGATCAAAAGAGAAAAAAACAGGAAAAACATGTACAAACCGATTGCCTGCAATAACTCATTTTTTTCTTCGGTTACCTTAAATATTGTAATGATATATCCCTTTTTATTAGGAGTATTCCCGGAGGAAAAAATGTATCTCGATGGCGTAAAAGAGTCGGTTTTGGAATCATAAATATCAGTATCCTTTATAGATTGAAATTCTCTTATAGGATAGTTGAACAACTTGACATCGATCTGGGTTCCAAGTGAAGCCTTAAGATCAGGAATACTGTCAGTAAGTTCAATCTGATTGACTAAAATAGTTTTTTCAATTACCAGGTTATAATCTGTCTGGGTATAAATTACTTTTTTTACCGACAGGTATAATAAAGCTCCTCCTGCAACCATTGCAACCACAGAAAGAATTAAGAAATAAAAGGTACTTTTAGTTAATAACTTCAACTTTCGATGAATTTATAGCCAAATCCGTAAATACACTTTATGTAATTCCTGCCTTCAGCAGTAACAATTTTTTTCCGCAGGTTTTTAACATGAGTATATACAAAGTCGAAGGAATCGGTAAGGATCACATTATCACCCCATAGATGTTCAACTATTGACTCTTTGGTAATTATCCTGTTCCTGTTTGCCATAAAGAACAAAAGAAGATCGTATTCCTTTTTGGTAAGAACTAATAATCTGTCATTTACATAAACCTGGTTAGCTTCAGTATCAATCCTGATCTCATTGAAAGAGATTTCATTCAAACCCAGGAAATTGTTGCGACGACAAATTGAAGTTATTCTTGCGCTTAGCTCTGCAAAATGAAAAGGTTTGGTAAGATAGTCATCCGCCCCGATCTTTAAACCGTTCAGTTTGTCATCGAGACTACTTTTTGCAGAGAGAATGAGAATCCCACCTGTTAATTTATTTGCCTTCATCTCCCTGATCAAATCCAGACCATTACCGTCAGGCAACCCTATATCAAGGATTATACAATCATACTTATTGAGAGATGCTTTTTCCAAAGCGTCGGTAAAGGTAAGCGCAACTTCGCAGATATGACCTTCCATTTTAAGATAGTCATTAATGGAACGGCTTAGCGATCTGTCATCTTCAACAATTAGTAGTTTCACATCAATAAGGTAATAGACATTAAGATGACAATTGAATTTAGTTTTTTGTTCATTGGGTCAGGTTTGACCCTGCTTCCATGATTTTAACAAAAGGAAAGATATCAAAAAAAATATTCATTATTGATAATTCAAAAAAAAATCCCATCTTGCTAATCCAATTACCACATTCGTTAAACAATAAAATAAAAGCTAATGAAAAGACAGATAATTTTGTTCGCAATAGTTTCCTTCTTTTTCGCATCATGCGGTAATAGCGGGAAAAAAGAAGTGTCGGCTAAAACTGAAAGCACGGGCAAAAGTGAAAAAGTTGAATTCGCCGCTCTCGCAGCAAACCCTGAAAATTATGTTGGCAAAAGCATTATTGTTGAAGGAAAAGTAGTGCATGTTTGCACTGAAACAGGTAAAAAGATGTTTATCGTGGGCGATAATCCCGATGTGAGACTATTTGTGGCGGCCGGTGAAAATATCTCGAAATTCCCAATGGAACTCCTTGGAAGCAATATAACGGTCGAAGGAATGATAACTAAAGCCGCAGAGGGTCCGGCAGAAGAAGGCAAGGAGAAAGGCATGGACGGTATGAAAGATAGCGAAATGAAAATGGGAAAAGATAGCTGTCAGACAGAAACTGCACTCGCTGCTCAGACTTCAATGGCAGATATCAGAATGGTATATAAGAGTCATGTAGTAAGATAACTGTCACTCAAATCCATAAAAATCAAGGTCAGTTAATAGCTGACCTTTTTAATATTGTATTAAATGAATTTCTTAAAGTTAAATCGGGTTACTCACCGGGATATTGGCTATCTGATTGCCGGATTAACGGTAATCTATGCAATATCCGGAATCGCACTAAATCATAAAAATGACTGGAACCCAAACTATATTTTTGATAACCGGCCATTCACTTCTAATGTAAAAATTACCCGGGAAACATTTAACAAGGAATCAGCAAAAGAAATTCTTAAAACGATCCAGCTCGATCAGGAGTTTAAAACATTTTATTTCCCGGCAGGGAATATTCTTACAATCTATATTAATGGAGGATTGGTTCACTTAAATGTTAAAACCGGAGAAGGAGAAATTGAAAGAATAAGCAAGAGACCCTTTTTCTTTCAGATTAATCTGCTTCATTATAACCCCGGAAAATGGTGGAAATACTTCAGCGATTTATTCTGCATTGCTCTTATAACTGTCACTGTTACAGGATTATTTATTATAAAGGGCAAAAACGGCATAACAAAAAGGGGAGCGTTCCTGACAATTGCAGGAATCCTGCTCCCCCTTATCTTTCTGTTGATCTATCTTTAAGAGTTGCCGGGTGCTGGTGCCGGGTAAAAACCCACCCTTAACCCCTCCGAGGAGGGGAATTGGTCAGCTTTCGCCCCTCACTCCTTACTGCCCTGCGCCCTGTGCCCTGCGGCTCTCACACCTTCTTCAGCGCTTCCAACACTCTTTCCGGCGTCATAGGCAGCTGATACAACCTAGCGCCTGTAGCATCAAAAATAGCATTAGCAATAACTGCTCCGATAGCTATAATTGCCGGTTCTCCTCCTCCCTGCGGAGGCTGATCCTGTCTGCTTAGAATGACCGTTTCAATTTTCGGCAACCATGAGAACCTTGGAATATCATAAGTATCAAGGCTATGCGAAATTATCTTGCCTCCGTCAAACTTCAATTCCTCAGCTAAAGTATAGCCAAGCCCCATCATCATGCATCCTTCCATCTGGATGGTTGCCCCTTCAGGATTTACGCATAATCCCATATCCTGGGCACATGCAATACGCACAACTTTTACTTTCCCTGTAGCCTTGTCAACTTTTACTTCAGCCATGTGTGCCACCCAGGCCCCGGCATCAGAGCCACAGGCAATGCCTATACCTCTTCCGCTTGGTCCTTTCCCCGGGGTATATCCGAACTTATCAGCAACAGCTTTCAGACAGTCAAGTATATGAACGTCCTTAAGGTTCTTCCTGCGGAACTCGAGCGGATCAATACCTGCTGCGGAAGCCATAATGTCAATCTGGACTTCCCTTGCAAAAGTATTAGTATTGTTATTTGGCGCTCTCCATGCTCCTGTACCGAATTGATGCACACGCGGTCCTCCCTGTTTCTGATTATAATGTGTGAATCGGGTATTTGGAATTTCATAGATTGCATCTGCCCCCCTGGTACCGGAATAATATATATTGTAATCCCAAAGCTTAATCAGGCCTGTCTTATCTATTCCCGATTTGATCTTAATTACTCCGGCCGGGTGAAACGTATCATAGAAAAATTCTTCGTCACGAGTCCACATAAGCATTACGGGTTTTCCTGCAAGCTTTGCCAGTCTTGCTGCTTCAATCCCCTGCTGGAATTCACCTTTACCTCCAAAACCGCCCCCTACAAATGGAGTAATGACTCTTACTTTTTCAGCCGGCATTTTGAGCTCTCGCATAATGCCTTCCCTCAAACCAAAAGGCGATTGAGTGGAAGCCCAGACGGTCATTTTGTCTCCTTCAAGCTGAGCGAGAGCGGTATGTGGTTCTATAGCAACATGTGCAAGATATGGATCGTGAAACTCCGATTCAAATGTTTTATCACAAAGCTTCGCCCCTGCATCCATGTCTCCCGATGATCTCAGAGCCTGGGCATTCGAATCTGCCTTAAGCATGAAATCATAAATTGTCTTATCGTTTACAGCCACTTCATTGAAAGAATAATCAGCCTTTATTTTAACAACAGCCACATCGGCATTGTCGCGATTTTCATTCAGAACAGCTATGAAATCTCCATCCCTGACAACTTTAGTCCCGGCAATCTTCTCAGCTTCAGAATAATCAACATTTGTCAGCTTAGCATTATGAGAAGGCGGACGTAAGATCCGTGCAAAAACCATCCCGGGTAATGTCATGTCGCCGGTGTATTTTGCCTCACCGGTCACCTTCAGGGTTGAATCAACGCGATTATATGATTTCCCCATTTCTTTGAATTTTGAGGAATCTATCATCGCCGGCTTGACATCGAGGAATTTTTCAATTTTCTGGCCCTTTGTCAGTTGACCAAAACTGATTGTTTTCTTAGGATCTTTATTGTCCGTTATTACCCCGTCTTTCACCTCCAGTTGAGCAACCGGAACACCCAGCTGTTTGGATGCCAGATCGAGAAGAACACCTCTTGCCTCAGCTGTTGCGGTCCTCATCAGTTGGCCGAAGATCCTTGTACTCTGTGAACCCCAGGTACCCTGGTCCCATGGACAAATGTCGGTATCACCCATTACTATTTTTATCCGGTCGACTGAAACACCAAGTTCATCCGCCATCATCTGGGGAATTGAAGTGATTACTCCCTGGCCCATTTCAATTTTGCCGGTATAGCATGTTACTTTTCCATCCTCAGCTATACGCAGAAATGCATTATAATCCTTAGGGACCCCCCTTGCCTGTTCACCGGGCAAAGCATTAAAATCCAAAGTACGCCATGGTCGTACGAAAATGAAAATGCCACCGCCCAGAAGCTTGAAAAAGTCTCTTCTTTTTATCCCATGAGGTTTATCATCCTGCAACAATTCGTTGTTTTTTATATTTTCTTTTTTCATGATTACTTCCCTCCTTTCATTTCTTTTGAAGCAGTTTCAACAGCGTTCACTATCCTCATGTGAGCAGCGCACCTGCAGAGATTGTTTTCCATACCTTCCTTAATCTGTTGTGTTGAAGGAGAAGGGTTCTTTAGTAAAAGACCAGTTGCATTCATGATCATACCTGATGTACAGAATCCACATTGCAGGGCATCATGTTCAACAAATGCTTTCTGTACGGGATGAAGTTTTCCGTTTACAGCCAGTCCTTCAATAGTAACTACTTTTTTGCCGGCAACATCTCCAACCGACAATTGGCACGACCTGACAGGCTCATTATCAATAAGAACAGTGCAGGCCCCGCAAAATCCCATACCGCAGCCAAACTTAGTTCCGGTAAGCCCGAAATGATTCCTTAACACCCATAGGAGAGTTTGGGTAGGATCAATCGATGCTTCGGTTTCTTTTCCGTTTAATTGAAACTTAATTGTCTCTTCCATAGTTATTGAATTTGATTTGTAGCTTCCAAATATTCTGCATAAATATCAAAATCTCTTAAAATACCGGGCTCCTCAGTATTTGCCTCCAGAACATCATCAGAAAACCTGAGAGTCAATTCACGCAAACCGACATCCGGTTTTAATTTATCAATTTCTTTTTTGTATTTCTTGTCGATAAGGATCGGATGACCCCGCTTCCCATTATAAACAGGAGTCACAATTCCATTTTTCGACGATAAATAAGCTTCAATTACTACATCAATCGCTTTTGCTTCAATTAAAGGTTGATCGCCCTGAAAGACCAGAACCGCTTTAAACCCGGAGGGTAAATTTCTGAAACCGCATTTAACGGACGACAGCATTCCGTCCTTATAATTTTCATTATAACAACATGTAAGGTTCAATTTGCCTATCTTTTTATATATGGCATCTTTTTCTGCACCGAGAACAACTAAAATTTTACTCACCTTCGAATGTGCAACATTACTTATCACCTTTTCTATCATTGTTAATCCATCAAATGGCAATAGCATTTTAGGCATTCCCATTCTTTTGGATTCTCCGGCGGCAAGTATTATAGCCCAGATATCGTTCATAAAGAGGAGTTTATACTGAGCACAGAAAGATGAATGGCGGAGCACAGGATTGGCAAGTAGGAAATAGTCGCAACTGTTCCATACACTTACCGTTTACTTTTTAGTGTTCACTTTTTACTCTTTTTACTATTTCTCACCAATATCAATTGTGCCGCAATACTTATTGCTATTTCTTCAACTGTCTGTGATTTAATTTCCAGACCGATGGGTGTATGAATAGAATCCCATTCGTTCTGAGTGGCCCATCCTTTGTCAATGAAATTGGATTTCATCGCTGCTATTTTGTTTCTGCTACCAATCATTCCGGTATATGCCAGGTCTGAACCAATGCATGGCTTAAGTGCGTCAGCATCATCTTTATGGCCGCGGGTCACTATTACTACAAAAGTATCATCACTTTTGTTCAATTTCGTAAGCGCTTTTCCTATTTCATCTGCAATTATATGATCAGCTTCCGGAATATTTTCAGAATTGGCATATTCATGCCTGTCGTCGATCACAGTAACTTCAAAACCGACCATGGCTCCGAGATGTGCAAGCGCTTTTCCTATGTGCCCAGCGCCGGCAATAATAAGCTTCTGGGGAGGAAATACAGGTTCAAGGAAGAACAGCGATGAAGGTTCCTCATCAGGCATTGACAGAACCATCTCGCGGTAATCTGAAGGATTGCCCGCTGAAAGCATTTCGGTAACCACCGGTCCGAGCCTGTCCATAAATCCGCCCGCGTCTTCCACTTGAAAATCACCTGTCGTCCAATAACGATTAACAAGCCATGTATCTTCCGAAAACGGTGTGACCATCGTTATCAAAACGCCTGCAGTCCTCTTCTCGTAAGATTTTCTGACCTGTTCAAAAACGTGAATATGATTTCCCGGATTCGCATCGATCAGAACACTTATCTGTCCGCCACAGATTGCCTCTTCTTTGCTAGAGATGTCATTTGCAAGGTTAAATTGAAAATGGCCCGACTTTTTCGATTTGAGAGCTTCCTGTGCAAGCTTTGCTACTCTTCCTTCCACAACACCGCCACCGACAGTTCCGGCAATAAGACCATTTTTATTAAATAAAGCAGAACTTCCCGGTTTTTGCGGGGTTGATCCTTTCGTCCTTGTCACTGTAGCAAGAACCATTGGGTAACTATCTGATTGATGATCAAGAAGCTGCAGATAAATGTTCTTCATATTGCAGATTATGCATTTATACTTTAACTAAGATGCAGAGACTTAAATTCAGTATTGCAGATCCTTCTCCGCAATAATACCAAAGTTATTCAAATTGAATTAATTTTCATAATTTTATCAAAGACAAAATGTAATTATCAGAGACGTCTGTTTGGCGGCTCTGCGTTAACCCACACGAAATAAAAAAAACATGAAACCACATTTTCTAAGGCTCATATTTCTTTTCCTGTCGATGATTCTATGCACAGTTACTTGCAAAACACCGGAAGTTAAAACAACACAGCAGGTCTCTGACAACAGCTGGATTGAAGAATTGACAATTAAGCAACTTCAGCAGGGATACAATGACGGTAAATATACAGTTAAGGATATTGTGAAGTTGTATCTCGATCGTATAAATGAGATTGACAAAAATGGACCAAAACTGAATTCAGTAATTGTTGTAAATCCGGAGGCTCTTGCAATTGCTGAGAAGCTCGACAATGATGCAAAAGACGGTAAGCGCAAAGGTCCTCTTTTTGGAGTCCCGGTTATCATTAAGGATAATATTGATACCCACGACAGCATGCCAACAACTGCCGGTGCAACTGCATTAAGAAAATCTTTTCCTCAGAAAGATAGTTTTATTGCTAAAAAACTCAGGGAAGCAGGAGCAATAATAATTGCCAAGTCGAATCTGAGCGAGTGGGCAAATTTCAGGGCAAAAATGTCATCGAGCGGATGGAGCGGTGTAGGCGGACAGACGAAAAATCCATATGTCCTTGATCGTAATCCGTGCGGCTCAAGTTCAGGATCAGGAGTAGCTGTCTCAGCAAATCTGTGTATGGTTGCAATAGGAACAGAAACAAATGGATCGATTGTATGCCCCTCGAATAATAATGGGATTGTTGGCATAAAACCTACAGTAGGACTTTTGAGCCGTTCAGGTATTGTGCCAATTTCATTTACACAGGATACACCCGGCCCTATGGGACGAACAGTAGAAGATGCTGCTCTAAGCCTTGGAGCTCTGACGGGAATCGATTCTTCGGATTCCAAGACACTCGCTTCCCAGGGAAAATCTCAGACAGATTACACTAGGTTTCTTAAAAAGGATGGACTGAAAGGTAAACGAATTGGCCTGGATAAAAAATCAATGGGTTTTTCTGACAAGGTAGATACACTTATGAATAAGGCGATTGCGTATCTAAAAGCAAGCGGAGCGGAAGTGGTTGAGTTTGAATTTCCAAAGACTGACAATTATGATGAAGCATCATTTGATGTTCTGTTATATGAGTTTAAGGACGGGCTGAATAAGTACTTTGCAGGCCTGGGAAATAATGCTCCTGTTAAAAATATTAAAGATCTGATTGAGTTCAATAAATCGGATAGTATTGAGTTGAAATATTTTGATCAAAACCTGCTCGAACAAGCTGATAAAAAGGGAGATCTTAATTCGGCTGATTATAAGAAAGCCCTGGCCAAAATGCTGAAAGCTACCAGAGAAGATGGAATTGATAAAGTGATGAATGTGTACAAACTGGATGCAATTATGGCACCTACCGGGTCTCCTGCATGGAAAACTGATCTCATTTTAGGCGATCATTTTGTGGGTGGAAGTTCTTCGCTTGCAGCTATTTCAGGATACCCTGCAATAGTAGTTCCGATGGGTTTTGTAGAAAACCTTCCGGTTGATATTACATTTTTTGGTAAAGCCTGGAGCGAACCCTTGTTGATTGAGATAGCATACGGTTATGAACAAGGTACAAAACACAGAAATGCACCGAAATATATCACTTCTGATTGATTTACAATAGGTTACTAACGGCAGCACATTAATAAATTGTAGGGACATTGGATGTAATGTCCCTACCTTTATTTTTTTTCTTCCTCTTTAGGTTCAGGTTTGGGTTTATCTTTCTCATCATCCAACTGGGAAGCTTTTTTAAATTCTTTCATTCCCTGTCCGATACCCTTCATTAGTTCTGGTATCTTCTTACCCCCAAAAAGAAGAACAACAACCAGCAAGATCAATAAAATTTCAGTAGCGCCTAAATTTCCCATCTCTTTAATTTTTTTTAACGGCCAAAGATATTAATAGAATTAATTAATACCAAAGGAAAAGGATAATCAAAAGTTAAATATCATTCGCCCTGAAATACAAGCTTGCCTTTGAGATAAATTCTGTCAAAACTTACCTCACCACCAATCATCTTAAAAAGTATAATATCACCTCTTTTGCCGGGTTCCAGAGCGCCGCGACCGGACAGTTTATACGTCCTTGAGGCATTCCGGGAAGCCATTTTTACAGCAGAGTCAAGAGCACATTTCGTGAAATTCATAATGTTCCCAAATCCTTTTTTCAGTGGAAAAGATGCTCCTGCAAGAACATTTGAATCACTATTTATCAGCATCCCCTCTTTTGTCAATACTACTTCACTTTCTAAGAATGAATAACGACCGGGAGACATGCCACCCAGATATACGATATCGGAAGTAAGAATGATATTGTCCTGACCTTTTACTTTATAAAATACATTTATTTCTTCCGGTGTAAGATGGAGTCCGTCTGCAATGAGAGTCGCTGTGAGCATTTCATTTGACAACTGAGGCCAGATTGGATTATTATGCCTGTGAATTAAGTTGGCGCACCCGTTTCCAAGATGAGTTGAAATTCTTGCCCCGGCATCGACAGCTTTGGCAATCTGCATTGATGTTGCATTTGTGTGGCCAATAGCCACGACGATTCCATTTTCTGCACACTTCCTGATAAATTCCATAGCACCTTCAACTTCAGGCGCTAATGTAACCTGCTTAATTCTTCCTCCCGAAGCTTCCTGGTAGGTCATGAATTCTTTCCACGACGGCTTGCGTATATATTTTAAAGGATGACAACCCCTGAAACCTTCTTCAGGAGAAATATATGGACCCTCAAGATGAATGCCAAAAATAGACTCCTGAAGACATATTTCAGTATTTATAGCCTTATCAAAAATCTTAAAATTTCTTATTAAATTCTCATGACTGTTTGTCAGAATAGTTGGCATATATGATGTTACACCATCTCTCCAGATTGCCTCAGTGGCTAACACAATGCCTTCAGCTGTCAAATTATCACCTGAGAAATCAATACCGGCATATCCATTTATCTGATTGTCTATCAATCCTGGTGCGACAAACAACTGTTTTTCTAAAATGTCCAGGCCTGCGATTTTATCAATTCTTTTTATCAGTCCATTAGCAATCTCTATTCTGACCGGCTTAAGAGTTTCGTAATGAATGCCTTCAATAATCTGGTTATTTTCATCCTTTTTCATGCTACAATTTTAAAAATTTAACCACGGTGTTTGAAGAAGTTGCACAGAGTATAGAGCAGTGTAACTGCTTTAAAACTCAGTGAGACTTCGTGTTTAAAGGATTTCATTTTTATATTGGTATTATTTCTGATGCCGAATTTACATCAAGATAAAGATGAAAATCGTGATGTTGTTTCAGAATTGTAGCCGGTACTACTTCGGTGAGCTTATTTATGAGTGTATTCCTTACACTTATTGCCTTGACCTTATGTGGTACACAGGAAATTATCGTTTTGCATTGCATGATTTGCCAGGCTGTCATCGAAACAGCCTGGGATGGTACTTCAACCAGCGACTTAAACCATCCTTCATTAACCTGTTGTAACCTGCACTGTTCATCGAGATTGACAATAATGTAAGCTTCCCGTGTATCAAAGTCAGCAGGAGGATCATTAAATGCAATATGGCCATTGACACCAATTCCTATCAGTCCCAAATCAACAGGTTTTCTCCTTATTTCTGTCGTCAGTTCATTAATTTTTTTATGTATATCGCCCTCAACATCAACACTATGGAATTTTTTAGTTTTTACATATCTGATGAACCTGTCATTAAGATACTTCCGGAAGCTGGCTTCATGTGTAACAGCGAGACCGATATACTCATCAAGATGGAATACCTCAATCCTCTCCCATTCTATTTCTTCTTCCAACAAAGCCTGGAAAGTTTCAAACTGTGAGGCGCCAGTTGAAACAACCATCCTGGCTTCTCCATTCTGATGAATTGCTTCTTTGAGCTTTTTTGCTGCAAAATGGGCAGCGTTTAATCCAAGTTCAGTTGCATCTCTGCTTATATTTATGATCATTGTTTAAATTTAATGGATTGCAATAAATTTAAAGAAATTAAGCGATTAAATAATAATAATCAGGATTTAGAAAGGTAAATTGGATGTAACGACATAGCATTCTACGTCCCTACATGTTCCTGTTTAAAAAAAATTTTTACCTTGTGTCAAAATTTCAAAATCTCCGATGTTCAGACCTGCCCTACTACTCAGCACCGCTATTCTCCTGTGTTCTAGCACCATACTATTTAGCCAGTCAAGAGGAATCAACCGCGATAAATACCGCGTCAATATCAATGAAACAAAAGAAGTGATAACTATCGACGGCATCCTCGACGAACCTGTTTGGCAAACTGCAGATAAAGCAACTCATTTTCAAAGGGTACTGCCTACTGATACAGGGTTTGCGATTGCACAGACTGAAGTAAAAGTCACATACAGTGAGTCAACTCTTTATGTTGGTATTATCTGTTATGATCCTACACCGGGTAAGCGTCCGGTGGAGTCTTTGCGACGCGACTTCAACTTTCTGAAGAATGATAACTTCATAGTATTTATTGATACCTACAACGATCAGACCAATGGATTTGCTTTCGGAGTATCAGCGGCAGGCGCTCAGTGGGACGGCGTGCAGGCCAACGGAGGAACTGTAAACCTTGACTGGGATATAAAATGGCGATCGGCAGTGAAAAATTACAAAGACCGCTGGGTTGCCGAATTTGCTATTCCTTTCCGAAGCATCAGATATAATGGCGGAGATAAGGAATGGGGTATAAATTTCAGCAGGCTCGATCTTAAGACAAATGAGAAATCAAGCTGGGCGCCAATGCCAAGGCAGTTCGCAACCGCCACTCTCGCATTCACCGGGTCACTCATTTGGGATAAACCGTTGGCTACTTCGGGACCGAGATTCTCATTGATCCCATATGCTTTGGCTCAGACCACTCAGAATAAGCAGGCTGGAGAAGGTTTTAAACCGAAAGCGAATGCCGGGTTGGATGCGAAAGTTATTCTCTCAACTTCGATGAACCTGGACCTCACAGTGAACCCCGATTATTCACAGGTAGAAGTAGACAGACAGGTTACCAATCTTGATCGTTTTGAGTTATTTTTCCCTGAAAAAAGACAGTTTTATCTGGAAAACAGTGACCTTTTTGCAAAACTTGGAAATGACAATCTGAGACCTTTCTTTTCAAGGAGAATCGGGTTGGAGAGTTCAGTTATTGGCGGGGCCAGGCTTAGCGGGAAGATAGGTAACAACTGGAGGATCGGCGTAATGGACATTCAGACTGCGCAGAACGACACTGTAGTAGCTGGTAACTTTACAGTTGCAGCTATACAAAGACAGGTATTCAGTCATTCAAACATAACCGCTTTTCTCGTGAATAAGCAAACGATGAATCTGAATAACGACACCTCGCTACCGGGTAATGGGTATAATCGTATTGGTGGTATAGAATTCAATCTTGCAAGCAAGGATAATCATTGGTCAGGGAAAACGTTTTATCATCAGTCATTCTATCCGGGTGCTACAGGAAATGCAGCTGCTCTGTCAGCAAATATAGCATATACCACACAGTACCTGAATGCATTCATTAACCAGTCGCTTGTGGGAGCAAATTATAATGCACAGGTAGGATATATCAGAAGAAACGGCTATTATGAACTGAATCCTGGCTTCCAGTACAAATTCTTTCCTTCTTCGAGTAAAATTGCTGATCACGGACCAGCTGTTAAGCTTGATATGTTTTTTGATCCTTCGATGAACGTTACTGACAGGGAAACTCAATTACTTTATCAGGTTGAGTGGATGAACAAGCAAATTCTGGTTGTCGACGTTAAGGAAGATTTTATAAAGCTTCTTGCACCATTTGATCCAACCCATACAGACGGAACACCATTCGCTGCCAATGAGAAATTCAGCTGGAAAGAGATGGGAGTCTCTTACACATCTGATATCAGGAAAACATTGAACTTTCTGATCAGTGGCCGGTATGGAGGCTATTACAGCGGCGACAGATTACAGTTTAACGGAGAGCTATATTACAGGGTTCAGCCATACGGTAGTCTGGCTATTGTTTCATCATATAATAAATTATCGATGCCTGTTCCATATAAAAGCGCTGAGTTTATTCTTATCGGACCCCGGCTTGATTTCACATTTACCGACAAAATATTCTTTACTAGTCTGGTTCAGTATAATAATCAGATCAACAACCTTAATTTTAACCTCAGGTTCCAATGGCGTTTCGCACCGGTATCCGATCTGTTTATTGTATATACAGAAAATGCCTTCCCGGGTAATTTCATAATTAAGAACCGCGGATTAGTATTAAAATTATCGTACTGGTTTAATTGAGAACCTATTGACTCCTGAAAAATATAAAGTCTGGTTCTTTGCCGGAGGTGAAACCCGTGATAACAGGTTTAACCTTTTCACAGGATCTTTCATCAGGTTGATGAAGGAAATTTTTAATAGCGATTTCGATTTTATAAAAGGAATTTTCTATAAATCAAATGCAAGGAATGTGATATGGGCTTTAAATAATTAAGAGAAAGCCTTAAAAGTATTACTTGAGGAAAAGGTTAAGGCTTGAGAATTCCTTTCTAAATGATCATGCATCAACAGTCTTTTCTTGCAATTACATGACTGTCATCTATAATTTTCTTCTTCATGTCAAATAATACTGCCGGTTTATAAAAATTTCCCTTCCTGTTCCTAACATTTGAACAATTTTGATGTTAATACTCAGCTTATACAAATAACTGAGTATTAACTCATAAAGCACGGCTTCTCAAGGAATAAATGTTTACATTTTACTTTTTCAGTAGCTTATATTGTTAAATTAAATTTTCTAAAAATATGATATCAATTTCAAAATCAGATCATCATTTATCCAGATATATGGTTATGATTGTGGCAATTGTGACGATTACTTTCTCCTGTACAAAGTCAAAGAACAGCTCCCCTGGTAATAATACTGTTAAATATTGCGGAACCATTGACTGGAGCAGTACCACTGGTCAATCCGGAACTTTTACCGGCTCATACATTAATGGAACTTATGCTTTGGTATACGCACAGTCTAAGGATAATACTGGTAATGTAACCGGATTCCCGCTTCATTATGATGCGAATGATCATCTTATCAGCGATCAGCCCGGAGTTACTTACACTTATACCCAGAATTATCTCTCTCAAATCAAACTTGATGAGGGGAGCACTACCGGCAATGGCAGTTATAATTTTGACAGCAATGGCCATTTAACAAACTGCATCGTGAATTTAACCAGTCAGGATTCTCAAGGAACAATTACGGCCAACTATACTTATGATTCCAATGACGATCCGGTTAATTTCATTGCAACGGGAACAATTAACACTCCCGGGGGATCAGGTACCCTAACAATTCAGGCTACCGGCGATTTTCTACTCGATAAGTCCAGCCTGCTGCCTTTTATACCTGTTTTTGCGCCAGCTACCAGCTATTTTAGTTTCATACCATTTTTAAGCAAGCACCTGCTTAATAAGTGGGTGATTACAATAAGCGAAACAGGGATGACTATTCCGAGTACAACCGCTCAATACACATACACTTATGATGCCAATGGGAATGTCTCTACAATGAAAAGATCAGAGAATAACATTCTTGGTTCCACAAATGATACTTACACATTTACATATTCAGATTGCAAATGATTAAAGCATATTCATTTGATTATAAAACAGAGAAGCATTTAACATCTTAAAGATCTTTCGTTTAACAAAAAAACAGCATTATGATAAGAATTTCGAAACCAAATTCATGTATTACCAGAATTCTGGTAATCTCAGTATTATTTATTATTATCGTTTTATCGTGCACCAAGAGTAAATCCAACCCTGCAAGTAAGAGTTCGGTGAAATATTGCACAACGATAAACTGGAGCGATACTGACGGAGAATCCGGAACATTTTCAGGTGCAGCAGTCAATGGAAGCTATAACCTGGTATATGTAGAGTATAAGACAGGAGACACCCAAGGCGGATTTCCCCTACATTATGACGAAAATAATCGTCTCATAAGCGATCAACCTGGAGTAGTTTACGAATATTCACAGAATAATACACAGTACTATCTCTCTGATATCAGTGTCGATGTTACGAACGGGAATGGCAATGGGGACTATAAATTTGACAGTAACGGCCATCTGACAAGTGGGGTAATGAATTTTACCAGTGGCGGACTTACTGGCACAGTAAATGGTACTTATCAATATGACTCAAATGAAGATCCGGTACTTTTCACAGCATCCGGAACTCTGAGCTCAGCAGATGGACCAGTACAAGTAAGTATGACCGTTACCGGAGATTTTCTGACCGATAAAACCAGTTTATTGCCATTTATTCCCGTATTCGCACCAGCTTCGAGCTATTTCAGTGCTATTCCATTTGTAAGCAAACACTTGTTGAATAAGTGGGATTATTCTCTGGAAGTTACAGGAGCTCCATCGATAACCTATACAATTCAATATAACTACACATACGATGGTAATGGTAATATCTCAAAAATGGTAAACAATGCTAATACTAACAATATCTATACATTTACATATGCGGATTGTCCTAAGTGAACATGAAACTATTTAATCTGAAAATTAAGGAAATACATATCTCACGATACGCAACAAGATAATCGTTTTTAAATAACTGGCCAACCCTGTGAAGAGTTGCCCTAAGTGACCCGCAGTTATTTAATGTGAAAATCAAGTAAAGGGATGTCTCCCAGGTAAGCTACAAGATTATCGTTTTTAAATAACTGGCCCACTCCCGAAGGAGTACCTGTAAATATCAGATCTCCGGTTTTAAGGGTAAAAAACCTTGAAACATATTCGATTATCTCGTTAATTCCAAAGATCATGTCGGAGGTATTTCCGGCCTGTCTTGTATTTCCATTGATCTCAAGTCTGAAATCAAGATTATTAATATCTTTTAGGGAAGATGTCGGGATAAAATGGCCCAGGGGCGCTGCACCGTCAAAGCATTTAGATAATTCCCATGGCAGGCCCTTAGCAGCAAAATTGTTCTGAAGATCCCTGGCGGTTATATCAATACCGAGAGTAAGCTCATCATAATACCTGTGCGCAAATTTAGCAGCAATACCTTTACCCAGCTTACTTATTTTAATTACAACTTCCACTTCATAATGGATATTAGCTGAAAAATCAGGAAGGAAGAATGGTTTATTATTTTTAAGGATTGCAGAATCAGGTTTGAGAAAAACAACAGGTTCATCAGGTGTGGGCCATCCCAGTTCATTGGCATGCTTCCTGTAATTGAGACCTATGCAGATGATCTTCATTATCCAAGCGTTTTTCCGAAAGATCTCAGTTTGATTTCAGTCAGCACTTTCTTTGTATATAATGGAAAATCTCCATTCATCATCCAGGAATAGTAAGCCGGCTCTTCGCTGAAAACCAGCTCAACCGGCTTGCCTTTATGCTTTCCGAAATTAAAAATTTCAATACCTTTTTCGTCGAGAATAATTCTGCCTGCAAAATCGACATTATTGTTAAAGGAACTGAAATCAGCAAGTTTTTCAATATCGTTTTCCAGATCTTTATATCTCTCGAGCTGTGATTTCAGGATTTCAAAAGTTGCAGCCGTATCGGCTTTCGAGCCATGTGCTCCCTGGAGTTCCTTCTTGCAATAAAATAAATATGCTGCTGTAAGGGTTCGTTGTTCTTTCTTGTGAAAAATGACCTGAACATCAACATATCTTCTCTTCACAAAATTGAAATCAATGTTTACCCTCAGGAATTCCTCAGCCAGAACCGGAATATCGAATTTTATGGCATTATAGCCTGCGAGGTCGCATCCTTCAAGAAATGTTGCGAGGTTTTTTGCCACTTCCTTAAAGGTCGGCGAATTAACCACGTCTTCATCTTTAATACCATGAATAGCAATGCTTTTCGGAGGGATCGGCATTTCAGGATTAACCCTTGTGCTCATCCATTCTTCTTTACCATTTGGACTGATTTTCAGGACAGATAATTCCACGATCCGGTCACAAGAAACATTAATTCCTGTTGTTTCAAGATCGAGAAATGCGATTGGTCGTTTAAGATTCAGCTCCAAGGTCAGGCGTTTATCATCATTGGCATCAGAAGCATCAGCAGATCTTCGGCCTCATTGTCGGAAATCACAGGAAGAAAGAGTCCTGCCCTTGTGGGATCAGCAAGTTCAATCATAACATCCTGTGAGCCAATATTGGAAAGGATCTCGAGGAGGAAAACTGATTTAAAGCCAATTTCGATCTCTTCACCTTCATACTGGCATTTTATCCTTTCATAAGCGGATATTGAAAAGTCAATGTCCTGTGCCGATACCATTACCTGATTTCCTTTCAGCTGCAGTTTCACGAGGTTGCTGGCCTGATTAGAGAAAACAGATACTCTCTTCAGAGTATTAAAAAATTCAACCCTGTCAATAGTAATTTTACGAGGATTATTCTTTGGAATTACTGAATTGTAATTGGGATAATTGCCTTCAACCAAACGACAAACTACTTTATAGTTACTAAGAATAAAAAATGCATTTTTATCATCAAATTCAACAGTAACAGGTCCCTCCTCTTTTGGAAGAATATTTTTCAGCAATGAAGCAGGCTTCTTTGGAAGAATAAATGAAGCATTATCATCTGCATGTGCATCAGTTCTTTGATAACGGACAAGCTTATGTGCATCGGAGGCAACAAATGTAATCTTATCGGTGGAAGCTTCCACGAAGATCCCTCCCATAACAGGACGAAGTTCATCATCGGCAGTAGCAAAAAGGGTCTTGCTGATTCCTGAGAGCAACACATCAGCATTAATTACAAACACTATTTTTTTATCTTTTTTGATCGCAGGTAAAGCCGGGAAATCGATACCATTCTGTCCGACAACATTGAACTTACCATTTTCAGAACTGATCACCACTGCCATTGTTTCCATATTAATATCGAATGTCAATGGCTGAACAGAAAATTCCTTTAGTGTATCAAGCAATATTCTTGCCGGAAGAGCGATGGTACCATCACCATCGGTGTTCTCGAGTTTCATTCTTGTAATAAGCGTCGATTCAAGGTCGGAGGCAGTTATTTCAAGATCGTTCCCTGTGAGATTAAAAAGGAAATTATCGAGTATGGGAAGTGTGTTTTTTGAGCTTATAACCCTGCTTATGGCCTGCAGATGACCGAGAAGTTCCGAGCTGGATACTACAAATTTCATATTGGTATCGTTTTAAGTTGATTTATTGATTTTCAAGTTTTACTATTCAAGTCAAAATGAATGAATTGAATCAGAGGTTATGCAAAATTCTTACTTACCAATATTACGAAAAAAAACAATTTCCTCAAACAAAATAATTTGGAGTATGCAATGTTATTTGTTAAAGTCGAAATCCGTTAACCGCAAAGGTCGCAAAGATTCTACGCAAAGGTCGCAAAGAGCTTATATATAAGATTTTAACTTTTCGCACTTTGCGTCTTCTTTGCGTGCTTTGCGGTTAAAAGGATTTTTTCGACATGGGTTTTCAGAGCCACTTATTAGTTATAAAAGTATGATCTCTTCTTTATCAACGGATCAATATCAAAATACCTGATCACGAAAAGCTCATCCCTTTCATCAGTTTTACCAAGTAACCTGTCGCTGTCAACCTCTTTTGACCCGTTTTTGTCAATCTGCAAAGCCCATAGTGTCAGAGTCAACTTTTTACCACTGGTTGTCGATACATGATATTTTATATAAAGGCGTCTGGGTTTCAACTGAGTTCTGCTCCTGCACACCCATATCAAGCGCCCACGATTCAAAGGGTATAAATGCAAAGTAAGAGATATAACGCACAACCAGTGATGAATCCCATCCCGTATGATTAGCCGGATCCTCAGATAAAAAAAACCTGTGTTTCTGATTGGTAATTGAAAATGAAGACGCAGTGTCAGACAGGTTTTCAAATCTTATTGAAGCTATTTCCGATGGTAAAAGATTGAAAACTGTATAAGGCTGCCAGAACAGCTCATTAGTAATGAATGCTGAACCAATATTACCATCATAGTCCGGATCGTAAACGATAAAAGGTTTCGAATTCTCCTTTATCTTCATCACATTTCCATAAATATTGGATCCTGTTTTATAAACCAGAAAAGTCTTCAGAATCTTATTCTTTTCATAGACTTTCACTTTTACCGGACTAATATTTTTTGCTGAAATTTCACTTTTATATAATTCAGGTGATAAAGGAGACTTGATTTTTATCTCTTTCAAAATCCTTAGTATAAAAAGTATGCTTGATTTTCTTGCTTCAGTTTTGTCATTTATTAACCAGGTCTCCCCCTTTTTTTCAAGAGTGAGCTTTTTCCCTCCCTGTGAAAAGTCTATCCTTGTGATTTCATTCTTTGGTTCAGAAGCAAATGAACTGTTATTTTTACCAAAGGGCGATCTGGTCCTGATCAGTATCAGAAAAAAGACAATAGCTAAAATGATTAAGAGAACACTCCTTAGTACTGTTTTATTCATTGTCAGTTTCCTGTATATCTTTTCTTTCTGAAATAGCCATAAGTTAATCCGGCAAGCAGAACAATTATTAAAGGACCTGCAACATTGATTATTTGCCACCTCATTTTCTGGGCTTTTATCGTTTTGGTATTCAGTAATCGCAGCTTCAGTTCCCGTGATCTCAGCTCCATTATATCATTTTTATCAACGAGCCAGTTCAGGCAATTAATAAGGAAATCCTTATTACCATAAACCTGACCAGTATATTTATCGCGACCCAAGGGCAATGGCGATTCGTTAAGTCCCGACATGCTTACCTCGTTTCTTATAACATCAGCATCAGCCACAACTATCATTCTGGTTTCTTTGCTTTCAGTAATGATCTTCAGGTTCTTATCTTCTGTCAGATTGTTAACGGATCTGTTTTTAAAAGCAGAAGGAAATTTTCCTTCAAGCAGAACAGCGACCGGCAGATTCTGCTTATTAAAATCCTTTTCATCAGGTGTCATATCCGCTTCTTTAAGACTTATCAACACCGGAGGGGAAATAACACGACTCAGATTCGACGAAGCAAGAAGTATCTTTTTCTTAATTGCCCGATCGAGACCAACAGTATCAATATAATTTGCAAATTCCCCTTCAACCCTGTTGAGATTTCTGGTAATCGGGTTATTTGATGCAGGTCTGAGCAATGGATAATATACCCAGGGTGAAGAAACAACCTGCTGTCTTGTGCCTCCGCTCATAACCATTAATCTGATGGATGCACATTCCAGATCCTGAATTATCGCAGGATTAATTCTCACTCCATATCTGAACAACTGATCTTCAATATTTAACGGACGGTAAAGTCCGACAGTTTCACCATTTACCAGACTATCAGAATTGACTTTTACCTCGTCAATCAACCATAATACCTTTCCACCTTTCATAATATACTGGTCAAGAACAAGTTTATCAGATTCATTGAAAGCCTTCTCAGGACCTGCAATGACAACCGCAGCATATTTGTCAAGAATGCCGGGCTTACCTGCAATTGTACCCCTGTCAATTGTAAAATATTTTGCCAGGCTCATGGTGATATCGGCGGTTTCTATTTCCGGAATTTCATCCTGACCTTCAATAAAAGCGACTTTGTTAATACTATCTGATGTAAGGGTAGATATAGTTTGAATGAGCTCATATTCAAGTCCTTCGATTGAACGTAATATATTTTGCTCATATGATGCGGATGAATTGACAAGAAAATTAACGGGCACTTCAACGCCGTTATAATTTATTATCATTCCCGGGAAAATAGTCTTTTCTGATTGTCCTCCTTCAGTATCGCTTGCATGAAGGATAACAGGATTAAGTCCTTTTTTTGCAAGGTTCTGGTATAATTCTTCTCTGCGCTTAACATCCTTATCACCTGACGGGTTAATAAATTCATAGTCAATCTTCCTTCCTGAAGCAATTTTAAACTCATCAAGCATTTCGCCGACAGATCTTTTCAGTCGTTTCAAAGGAATCGGAATTTCACCATCAAGATAAACCTGGATATATATGTCATTTTTTAAATGATCAAGCACATGGCGTGTTGCGGTGGAGAGTGTAAATCTTTTATCTTCTGTCAGATCGAGGCGTATTCTCAAAAACGAGCTTGCTGAAACCAGTAGAATAATCCCTGCGATTGCGGTTAAAAATTGCAGCCAGCTTTTCATTTTAATAATACTGTTTGATCCCATCTGCTTAATTTTTATTCCTCCATTTACGACTGACAAGATGGAACCGTGTGGCTTCATTGAAGAAGACAACAACTGCAATAAAATATGCAACATCCTTAATATCAATGACGCCCCGGCTTATTGATTTGTAATGTTCGTTTATTCCAAGACGAATCACAAGTTCATCGAACTTTTTCAGTCCTGGCAGATATGCAAATGAGTCAAACCCGATGAAAAGTATAAAGCATATGAATACAGCCAGTATAAAAGCAATAACCTGATTATCAGTCAGTGACGAAGCATAAATACCTGCTGATGCATAGACTGAGGCAAGAAAAAATAATCCGATAAATGAACCTAATGTTGCTCCTTTATCGAGGTTTCCGGGAGTTTCGCCGAGATGATAAACTGAAATATAATAAATCACTCCGGGTAAAAGTGCTAGTAAAACCAGAATGACAGCAGCAAAATATTTTCCATAAATTATTCCCCTTTCAGTTATTGGCCTTGAATAAATCAGTTCGATTGTACCAAGACGTTTTTCTTCGGCAATCATTCGCATTGTGACCGCAGGTACAAGAAACATAAATATCCACGGCGAAAGGAAAAAGAGTGAGTCGAGGCCCGCATAGCCATTATCAAGAATATTCCATTCTCCGGGCAGAACCCACATAAACAGACTGTTAATCAGGAGAAAAGCTATAATAACCAGGTAGCCTGTCAGGCTGCTGAAAAATCCGGTTATCTCCTTTCTGAAAATTGCAAACATCGTATCAAATAAATTTAAAACAAATCATTTAACCACAAAGGTCACAAAGATTTTTCACAAAGGACACAAAGATTTAAAATATAAGGTTTTAGCTTTGTGCCCTTTGTGCCTCCTTTGTGTGCTTTGTGGTTAAAATTATTGTAAAGCTACTGCATTTTTTATATCCGATAAAATTACACCAGTATAATAAAAGTTTATGATCTCTTTGTATGTGAAACCTTTTGATGCCATTATCATCGCTCCTTCCTGGCAGAGGCCAACACCATGCCCATAACCCCTTCCTTTCAGAATAACGGAATCACCAGTTGTGTATACAGAAAAAAAAGTCGACCGGAGATCAAGATCAGTTCTCATAGTTGTCAGTGGCATCCTGAAAGATCCTGAAACATAATCAGCCTGCCTCGATTTCTGTAAAAAATTAAAAGCTGACAGATCAGCAGGCTGTTCGCTATAACCTGATTTCATAAGATAGTTCGTCCATTCTTTCGCTGAAAAACTTTTTTCCCAGGTAGCATTTTTTGAGAAATGGCAATAGGGATCTGCGACACTTTTCAGATAAGGCTGTTTTGAAAACCACACGTCTTCTGAAGATGCAGTCTGACCTCCGCAGTTTGAACTGAATGCAGAAATTATCAAGGTGCTGTCTTTATCTAAAATGACAATTCCTTTTGTTTCAAGAGCTGCCTCGTTTAAAAGAGAATCTGAAGATAAGCCATTAAACGCCTGACAATGAGTATTGTCGCATACATTATACTTATCAGATTTATGTTTATCAAAATATTTATACATATACGTCCTGGCTATTATTGCCTGGGTTTTAAAGTACTCAAGGTTTCTTCCTGCCCCACCCTCTGCCATCACAACTCCCGATACATACTTTTCAATATCACAAATATTAATTAAGACCAATGTACCAAGGTCAGGAAAACACTGAAGATCACCGGAATATGATTGTTTAGCATGCGTTGATAAATTAAGTCTCAACGAAAATGCATCATCACCTGTTTTTCCCGAAAGAATCAGAGAATCACAAATAAACCCTTCAGCATTTCTTTTTTTGACAACCAGTTTACCGTTATACTTCATGATTAGTACCGGCTCTTCCTGATCAATCCTGAAGATCTGGCCATCGGCAAATTTCATTTCGTAAATTCCCCGTGTTACGGTGAATATTGCCGATTCCGGTGACTGATTGGCAAAAATCCGCACTTTCACCTGTGCATTTATCACCGGCGGCAGGACAGTAAAAATTATAAGAAAATATATTTTAAATTTCACTGTTATGACCATTTAAATTTTTCCCACAGATTTCGCATATTCTCACAGATTTGTTCTCTGTGTTCTCTCCCGCCTTGCGGGACAAGTTGTGCTTCTCCGTGTCTCTCAGTGTCAGTTCTTCATTTCCATTAATCTCCTTTTCTCCCTTTCTCCCCATCATTTCTTCAACTCTTCCACCATCTCTCTCGCAATCCTTCCTGAAGCCCCCGATGATCCCAGCTTCTTTTTCAAAAGTTCATAATCTAACAGTACTTTCTCATGTTTAGACCCGCCTGGAAGAATTGCTGTAAGTTCTTCAAGAAGATTTTTTTCGGTAAGGTCGTATTGCACTAATTCTTTTACAACCTCACGCCCCATCACCAGATTTACCAGAGAAATGTATTTCACTTTTATCACCATCCATGCGATAAGCATTGAAAAGAAATCGGCTCTATAACAGACCACCTGTGGTGTGTTGTGAAGCGCGGCTTCAAGTGTTGCTGTCCCTGATGTAACGAGAGCAGCCTCCGATGAGTATAATATTTCGTAAGTTTTTTCCTTAATTACCTTAACAGGAGCATCACCAACAGCTTTCCGGTATAATTCCTCGGGTATGTTCTTAACACCGGCAAGAACAAACTGATATTGAGGAAAATGAGGGACTATTTTAAGCATCTGCGGAAGGACAAATTCTATTTCACCCCGCCGGCTACCAGCAAGAAGAGCAATAGTTTTTTTCTCTCCTATTTCCAGAGATTTTAGTATCTGATCTTTGGTTGGAAATGAAGAAATTCTCTTTTCTGTTTCATCAATCAGAGGGTTCCCATAATATTCAACAGTAACGCCATGTTTTTTATAAAAATCAACTTCAAACGGGAAAATAATGAACATCCTGTCGACGTATTTTTTTATATTCACTACCCTGCCTTCATTCCATGCCCAAAGTTTTGGCGATATATAATAAAAGGTCCTGAATCCGTTCTGTTTCGCGTATCTGGCTATCCTTAAATTGAAACCCGGATAATCGATAAAAATAATAACATCAGGCTTATACTGAGCAATTTGCTCTTTGCACAGATTCAGGTTTTTTGAAATTGCTCCCAGGTTTTTAATAACCGCGGTAAAACCCATAAAGGCCAATTTCCGGTAGTGAACAAGAAGTGTTGCTCCTGCAGATTCCATTAAGTCGCCTCCCCAGCAAGTGATCTCTGCCTCTTTATCAGACTTAAATAATTCCTTTATAAGGTTGGATCCATGAAGATCGCCTGATTGTTCACCGGCAATAATAAAATATCTCATTATAAAAGCTTTACGGCGAAAACCAACACAGCCCATGCTATTGTCATTGCCAGCACTCCCCGGGTTGCCCTCAGCATGTCAAACTGGTTAAATAATAAGAATATGGCAATATTGGGAAAAACGCAGAGAGTTATTGAATGTGTAATAATATTTGTTTCAGCAATTCTGATGAGATATGTATGAAGAGATTGGTTGCCTGATGTAAACAGGAAAATAATTATCCCAATGATAAAGGGTAAGACAAAGCCTGCAATTAAACCGACCACAACTTTGTCGAATTTCTCAGAGAAGGTCATTTTTTGAAGCGAATTTTTAGTTTATCAATATACCAATGAGCTGTCATATCAACAGTAACAGGTACAACTGATACAAAATTCTGAGAAATGGCCCACTCATCTGTATCGGTTGCATCAGGCTCATGGTTTTGAAAAATACCTGTAAGCCAGTAATATGTCTTTCCCATCGGATCCTTCCTTTTTTCAAATTCCTCTCTCCAGTTACCCTTTGACTGTCTGCAAATTTTTATTCCCTTTATTTCACTTTTTTTCGCAGCCGGTATATTCACATTGAGACACACACCTATCGGCAGAGACTCCTCTTCAAGCTTCTTCATCACAATACGTATATATTTTTTACATACTGAGAAATCAGCTGTCGACGAAAAATTATTAAGCGAGAATCCTACAGAGGTAATGCCATACAGACAACCTTCGATCGCTGCTGCCATTGTTCCTGAGTAAAGAACACTGACAGAGGCATTCGAACCATGATTTATTCCCGAAACAACAAAGTCAGGGGTTCGGTCAACCAGTTGATTTATAGCTAGTTTCACGCTGTCAGTGGGAGTTCCGTTACAGGCATAAATCCTGTGTTTATCATTTTCTTCGAGCAACTTTACACGCAACGGAGTCTTAACGGTTAACGCCTGCGACATCCCCGACATGCTTTCCGTAGTTGAGATCAGTATTACCTTTCCAAATTCTTCCATCACTCCCAGCAAGGTCTTAAGTCCGCCGGCATTCAATCCATCATCATTTGTTATAAGTATCAGTTTATCTTCTTTTTCAACAAGCATAGATTTTTATTTTTGAGATACAAATATAGACAAATTAGAGATAATCCGGAGTTAAGAATAATGGAACCGCTCCGCGGTTCAAAAAATTTAAAATATCGTCTTTACCTAGTAATGTTGGAACCGCTCCGCGGTTCAAGAGCTGGTGAAATTATTTCGCACATGCAATTCTTTTGTTTCATCATTATGTAAAAGTCCACAGATGTTTCGCGACTATCCGGTGGATGCGATTTTGAGGGAATAAACAGGCCGAGGCGTTTCATGGAACCGCTCCGCGGTTCAAGAGCTGGTGAAATTATTTCGCACATGCAATTCTTTTGTTTCATCATTTTGTAAAAGTCCACAGATGTTTCGCGACTATCCGGTGGATGCGATTTTGAGGGAATAAACAGGCCGAGGCGTTTCATGGAACCGCTCCGCGGTTCAAGAGCTGGTGAAATTATTTCGCACATGCAATTCTTTTGTTTCATCATTATGTAAAAGTCCACAGATGTTTCGCGACTATCCGGTGGATGCGATTTTGAGGGAATAAACAGGCCGAGGCGTTTCATGGAACCGCTCCGCTGTTCAAGAGCTGTGGGAAATTATTTCGCACATGCAATTCCTTTGTTTCATCATTATGTAAAAGTCCACAGATGTTTCGCGACTATCCGGTGGATGCGATTTTGAGGGAATAAACAGGCCGAGGCGTTTCATGGAACCGCTCCGCGGTTCAAGAGCTGGTGAAATTATTTCGCACATGCAATTCTTTTGTTTCATCATTATGTAAAAGTCCACAGATGTTTCGCGACTATCCGGTGGATGCGATTTTGAGGGAATAAACAGGCCGAGGCGTTTCATGGAACCGCTCCGCTGTTCAAGAGCTTGGGGAAATTATTTCGCACATGCAATTCTTTTGTTTCATCATTATGTAAAAGTCCACAGATGTTTCGCGACTATCCGGTGGATGCGATTTTGAGGGAATAGACAGGCCGAGGCGTTTCATGGAACCGCTCCGCTGTTCAAGAGCTTGGGGAAATTATTTCGCACATGCAATTCCTTTGTTTCATCATTATGTAAAAGTCCACAGATGTTTCGCGACTATCCGGTGGATGCGATTTTGAGGGAATAGACAGGCCGAGGCGTTTCATGGAACCGTTCCGCTGTTCAAGAGCTTGGGGAAATTATTTCGCACATGCAATTCCTTTGTTTCATCATTATGTAAAAGTCCACAGATGTTTCGCGACTATCCGGTGGATGCGATTTTGAGGGAATAGACAGGCCGAGGCGTTTCATGGAACCGTTCCGCTGTTCAAGAGCTTGGGGAAATTATTTCGCACATGCAATTCCTTTGTTTCATCATTATGTAAAAGTCCACAGATGTTTCGCGACTATCCGGTGGATGCGATTTTGAGGGAATAGACAGGCCGAGGGCGTTTCATGGAACCGTTCCGCTGTTCAAGAGCTTGGGGAAATTATTTCGCACATGCAATTCCTTTGTTTCATCATTATGTAAAAGTCTGCAGATATTTCACGACTATTCGGGGGATGCAATTTTGACGGATAACAGGCCGAGGCGTTTCATCAATAAGCATATGTTCAATTATTCTTATCATGCTTAATTTCAAACGCCGGAGGCGTTTCATAAATAATAGGCGGATGTAATTTAGGGAAATTAAACGCCGGAGGCGTTTCATCAAAAATTCATTTAAGAAAAACCACACTCGTAATCATTTACTAAATTTCCTTACTTTTGCAATCTTACAGGAATATTTTAGCTGAAAAGAGATGAAGATTTCATACAATTGGATTAAAGATTATTTAAAACTGGATCTTGAACCTGAAAAAGTTGCAGATATTTTAACAAGCATTGGCCTCGAGATAGAGGGCATGGACGAATGGGTCTCGGTTAAAGGAGGTCTTGAAGGAGTTGTGATAGGCGAAGTACTGACCTGTAAAAAACATCCGGATGCAGATAAATTGTCTGTAACCACAGTCGACATAGGAAATTCCCAGCCGTTGCAGATTGTTTGTGGCGCGCCAAATGTTGCAGCCGGACAAAAAGTACCGGTAGCAACAGTAGGAACAGTGGTTTTCAAAGGCGAAGAAAGCATTGAGATCAAAAAATCCAAAATACGCGGGGAGCTATCTGAAGGTATGATATGCGCTGAAGATGAGCTTGGCCTGGGTAATTCTCATGAAGGAATAATGGTACTGGACAAAAACGCCAAACCAGGTACACCTGCTTCATCTTATTTTAAAATAGTTAAAGATCATGTTTTTGAAATAGGATTAACCCCGAACAGGATTGACAGCGGCTCTCATTTCGGAGTTGCACGGGATCTTGCAGCTTTTATGAATATGAACGGAGGAATGACTCTGAGAGCTAAACTTCCATCAGTAGATCATTTTAAACCCGATAATAACAAGAACCCATATGAAGTTATTATCGAAAATCCCACAGATTGTCCCCGATATACAGGAATTACGATAAGCGATGTAACCATCAGTGAATCACCTGACTGGCTAAAGAATAAACTTAGGGCAATTGGTTTGAATCCCATAAATAATGTCGTTGATATCACAAATTTTGTCCAGCAGGAAGTAGGTCAGCCGCTCCACGCATTTGATGCAGATAAGATTGAAGGGAAGAAAGTAATAATCAGAAATCTCCCTGAAAAAAGTGTATTTATTACACTTGATGGTGTTGAACGGTCACTTTCTTCGCGTGATCTAATGATTTGCAATCCAAAAGAAGGAATGTGTATTGCAGGTGTCTTTGGCGGAATAAAATCAGGTGTTACAACTGCAACAAAAAATATCTTTCTTGAAAGTGCATATTTCAATCCGGTTTCAATTCGCAAAACATCAAAAAGGCATAGCCTTAAAACAGATGCCTCATTCAGGTTTGAACGTGGAGCTGATCCTAACATAACACCATGGGCGCTTAAAAGAGCAATTCTTCTGATTAAAGAGATAGCAGGTGGTGAGATTTCATCCGATATTGTCGATGTGTATCCGGACCCGATTAAAAATAATCAGGTTGATGTAAACTATAGTAATATTAACAGGCTGATTGGCAAAAAGATAGAACCTTCAATCATAAAGAAAATATTTTCACTGCTTGACATTAAAATCATTCATGAAAATGAATCGGGACTGACTGTGGAGATACCTTCCTATCGTGTTGATGTAAAACAGGAAGCGGATGTTATCGAAGAGATCTTACGGATCTATGGCTATAACAACATTGAGATCAATATGCATGTCAATTCAACTCTCACCTACCCCGAGAAGCCAAATAAAGAGAAGATCGTCAATATTATATCAGACACTCTTTCATCAACCGGATTTTCTGAAATAATGTGCAATTCACTTTGCCCGGCTGGATGGTATGAAGAAAATGAAGATTTTGATAAAAATCAGCTTGTAATGCTTGCCAATCCTCTTAGCTCGGATCTTAACGCTATGAGGCAGACGCTGCTTTTCGGAGGATTAGGCTCAATTAAATGGAACTTGAACCGTCAGAATCCCGATCTTAAACTCTACGAATTTGGAAATTGCTATTTTTATCATAAAACTGACAAAGCATTTCCCAGCGTAGATAATTTTACTGAGAAAACTTCTCTCGATCTATTTATTTCAGGTAATACCGGGAGACAGAACTGGAACTGCAAGACTAATCCATCTGACTTCTTCAACATCAAATCATCTGTTGAAATGATTTTCTCCAGGTTAGGTATAAAAGAAGGCAACTTAAAAACCGGCGAGTCTGTTAAAAAATATTTTGCTGAATCTACGACGTATACATTTAATAATAAGCTTGTTGCAGAAGCAGGAAGGGTTTCGAAAAACTATCTTTCAAAATTCGATATTGGTCAGGATGTATATTGGGCGCATATTGACTGGGAGTCGATTATGAAAATGATCAAAAATCATTCAATATCTTTCCATGAACTTCCAAAATATCCGTCGGTTAAACGCGATCTGGCTCTTTTGCTTGACAGAGGAATAAAATTCAGTCAGATTAAAGACATAGCCTTCCATACTGAGAAGAATCTGCTGCATGATATTAATCTGTTTGATGTATACGAGAGTGACAACCTTGGGAAAAACAAGAAATCATATGCTGTAAGCTTTCTGCTTCGCGATGATCTCAGGACAATGACTGATAAAAACATCGACAGGATAATGAATAATCTTATCAAAGCTTTTGAAACGGAACTTAATGCTCAGATCAGATAGTAATGAAAAAGAAGAGAGTTGAGCTGGTCAAAGGGGATATTACATCTCTCGATGTGGAAGCAATTGTAAATGCTGCCAATAATTCTCTTCTTGGCGGAGGCGGTGTTGATGGTGCAATTCATAATGCTGCCGGTCCGGAGCTTCTTTCAGAATGCAGGAAACTAAACGGATGTGAAACTGGTCAGGCAAAAATCACAGAAGGTTACCATCTTAAGGCAAAACATGTGATTCATACGGTGGGACCAATATGGCAGGGTGGATTCCGTGATGAAAATTCGTTGCTTGCATCGTGCTATCAGTCGAGTCTTGAACTGGCAAAACAAAAAAAAATAAAGACGATGGCTTTCCCGAATATATCAACAGGTGTATATGGATTTCCAAAGGATCTTGCAGCACTGATTGCAATTAAGGAAACCCAGAGATTCCTCAACAAAAACGCCTATCCCGAAAAAGTAATTTTTGTCACTTATAGCGACGATAACTATGAAACTTACAGGAAGCTGCTCGATGATTCTGTCCATTAAATCAGTTAAAAGCTATTTTTCTCTTGTAAAGTTCAGCCATACTGTCTTTGCGATGCCATTTGCACTTATAGGATTCTCACTGGCTGTTTCCAAACCCGAATATGACCTGAAGATCAGACTATTGCTGCTGGTTATTCTGTGCATGATCTTTGCAAGAAATACGGCAATGGGATTTAACAGGCTTGCCGATAAAAAATACGACGCGCTAAATCCAAGAACAAATAAAAGAGAGATCCCTTCAGGAATAATAAGCTCCAGGGCAGCTACCATTTTTGTTATTATAAATGCTGTGCTTTTCATAATTACAACTTCCTTTATTAACCGGTTAACGCTGTTTCTTTCGCCCGTTGCACTGATTGTTATTATGGGTTACAGCCTGACTAAAAGAATTACCGCGATTTGTCACTTTATACTGGGGTCTGGGATTAAGTCTTGCCCCGATCGGAGCATATATTTCAGTAACAGGGAAGTTTAATTTACTCCCGATAATATACTCTTTCATTGTTCTTACATGGGTGAGCGGTTTTGACATCATTTATGCTCTGCAGGATGATGAATTCGATAAATCAAATCAACTTCTTTCGTTACCATCAACGACAGGAAGAAAAAAGGCACTTACTATTTCAGTATGTTCTTCACATTATTACATTCATACTTGTATTGATTGCAGGATTTTATGGCCATGGCGGGATATTATTCTGGGCAGGCGCAATGATCTTTTCAATGCTGTTATTTTATCAGCACAGTATTGTAAAGTATGATGATCTAAGCAGGGTGACATTGGCTTTTGGAACAACAAATGGTATTGCAAGTCTCCTATTTTCGATATTTGTCATTCTTGATCTTGTAATAAGATACCAATAGTTTAAAATTTAATCAACAGTAAATTGTTCTTATAAAAGTTTTTTTGTTTCTTTCCGCATTCAAAACATATCTATATGGGGGAATTAGTTATTAAAGAGGTAATTACCAAAAAAGATCGTCGGGAATTTATTTATCTGCCTGATAAAGTTCATAAAAATGAACCCGATTGGCTTCCTCCTATATACATGGATGAGTGGGAATTATACGATAAAAAGAAAAATAAGTCGTACCAGTATGCCGATGCCCTGCTCCTTATGGCTTACAGGGATAATAAACCTGTCGGAAGGATAATGGGAATAATCAATAACAGGTATAATTCTATTAATAATGAGCAGCATGGACGCTTCTGTTTCATGGAATGCTACAACGACAAGGAGGTTTTTCATGCTCTCCTGAAGAAGGTTGAAAATTGGGCACGGGAAAGAGGAATGACAAAAATGATCGGGCCGCTTGGATTTTCTGATAAGGATCCGCAGGGATTCCAGATTGAAGGTTTTGAATATCCAATGTTCATGACATCTCCTAATAATTCAAAGTATATGCCCGAGCTTCTTGAGGCTGAAGGTTATCAGAAGAAAGTCGACCTGGTTAATTATCTGGGAAAAATCCCTGAAACATTTCCTGTTGTTTATGAAAGAGTACTTGCCAGGTTCGAAAATAGCAGTGAATATAAGATAGTTGAGTTCGCGTCAAAAAAAGAACTAAAACCTTATATCATAAGCGTTCTTGAACTCATGAATGAAACATTCGCGGAGATATATGGATTTGTTCCACTTAACTGATAAGGAGAAGTCAGATTTTGCTGCAAGATATCTTCCTATCCTGGATCCTAAATTTATAAAGGTTGTTGAAACAAGAGAAGGTAAACTTGTCGGATTTGCCGTAGGAATGCCTGACATAAGCAAAGGAATAAAAAGAGCAAATGGAAAAATATTGCCATTCGGTATTTTTAAGATCCTCCAGGAATCAAAAAGATCAAAAAAACTTCTGATGATGCTTGGCGGAGTAAAGAAAGAGTACCGCGGTAAAGGACTGGATGTACTTATGGGAGTTAAAATTCTTCAATCGGGCATAAAACATAAAATGAATGAACTCGACAGTCATCTCGTCCTTGAAGACAATACAAAGATGAGAGGTGAATATGAAAGAGTCGGTTGCAAGGTTGTGAAGAAGTTCAGAATATATCAGAAGGAACTTTAGTAATATAACATAGAACTTAAACGATACCGAAAATCCAAGAAGCTCCTTGAACTGAATCCTTGCTGATTTTTTAACTGTCCCATCTGGCGATAATACCGGTTGTCCGTTCTTATATTGCTGAGGCGTCTTGGTATCATCGTCATAAATCAGATGAGTATTTAGTCTGACATCAGTAAACCAGTTTAAATGAGCTGTTGCAATCATTTCCCAATCAACATCTACATTCTGCGGATTATGAATATAATTGGTAAACAATTGTAGCCGGTTTAATACTGTTACAGTCTGAATGGGATTAAATTCATGAGAGATCATAAAGCTTACACCAGGTTCATTGAGCGATTTCTTGTTTTTCGGAATTCCATACTGCGTCTGGTCAATATGAACAGTGTCAGTCACAAAGGTCCCTTTATATGATAACGGTGAAAAGTTGATTGACGTTTTTTTGTTCGGCTTGTAATCAAATCCCAACCCGACCGTGATAGTTGCCGGATTCATAAATTTTGAAACAAGACTTGTTGTATCTTTCCCATCAGAGGTTTTGAAATAATTATAACCTCTGGCTATCTGTGTTTTAAATAACAAGATAGCACTGAAATCTACTTTTCCGAATGCCAGGTGATTGATTTTTGAGTTTGTCTCAAGCAGATCAATATTTTTCTTAATTCCTTCATCTCCTGATGCCATATAACCAAAATTAAGCCTGGCAAAACTTACAGATGATATTTTTTTATCCTTATTGTTATATTCAGCATACCCGGTCATATCAAAAACAGTGGCAATACTGCTTTGCCCACCCTTTACCCAGTTACTGAGTGAAGACTGATTGAGGACGAATGCAGTTTCCGAGCGGTATTTCCATAATCTTGGTTTAAATCCCTTGTTTTGAAACTCAAGCAATGTTTTATTGTCAATTTGTGGAGCATTAATTTTTGGACTGCCATAATTTGCCTGCCGGACAGGTCGCTTGAAGTTAATTCCCTGTTCAAGATAGAGACCAATAGTATTCCGTGACGGATTCCCGATCCACACAGCAACTGAATCTGAAAATTCATTCCTCAGCCAATAGCGAAAATATCTTTTCGATTGTGAATTTAATATAATCGGTGTGACAGATTTTCCGGCTCCGGTAATTCTCAGCTCTAATGAATCGCGTTTGTCAATATAATCTAAAAGTGAATTAACTGCTGCGTGAATAGAATCTCCCTGAAACGGATAATCAGCGTACTTAAACGGGAACTTTAAGCCTGGCTCAGTCACAGTTTTCAAAGAATCGACTATCACCATAAAGGTTGTGTCCTTCAGTACTGATATATTTCCCTTCAGTCTTAGTGAGTCATTTTGAGTTAAGTCCTTACCGGCAAGACCAGAGGAATCAACTTTTGAAAGGAAGGGCAATTTAACTTTCAGTGGCTCCCATTTATAAAATTTATCCCATGGAACACTTAAGGAATCATACGGATATTTCACCAGAGTATTCTTTAATGAATCGAATGGAGAATGAGCAGCTTCAAAGATCAGATGACCAAATGCCTGCCGTAACGGATCGGTCTCATTACGCCATAATTTTGGACTGTATTTTTGCTGAAGATATTTGAGTGCCTGATCCCTTGACAGAGATATTTCAGGTTTCCTGATCTCTCTGCCGAAAATTATTCCGCTCTTCTTTAATGAATCAATAACACTCTCTGTTGTATTTGCTTTTTTTAAATTATCCTGAGAAAAGACTGATATATAAGCGCTTAATAAAATTAATGTTACGAACAATCTTAAAAATAAAACCCGCATGCTTTAATATTTTTCAGATAAAACTTCATTATTGATATGTCACAAAATACTTTAATTTTACAGAACCTAATTTTTCAAAGATAATGCCCCAGTTAAGATTAACGGATAAAAGTCTTGTTAATATATATAAGAATATAAAAAACAGAGATTTTTTTCTTTCGTTTTAATTTGGATCTCCCATTATTCCCATCCCTATTTGTTCAATTATTCAAACATCTTCGAAGCACCTTCGCAAAGCTTTTAAATACAATACAATGAGGTTGGTGAATTCTGAAATGATCCCGGTTGCATTCGCACCCATATAACCGCTTAAGTACTGAATTATTATCTATTTTCTGAAAAATTAAATACGAAAAACAATGGAATTACCTTTCACAGAGCCATTTAAGATCAAAATGGTTGAAGATATTTTTAAAAGCACAAGAGAACAAAGGGAACAATGGATAAAAGATGCAAATCTGAATCTTTTTAATCTTAAATCCGAACAGGTCTTTATCGATCTTCTGACAGATTCCGGCACAGGCGCAATGAGCGACAGACAATGGTCTGAAATAATGGTTGGAGATGAAAGTTATGCCGGAGCCATCTTCTTATTATAAAATGAAAGAAGCAATCAAAAATATTACGGGCTTCAATTTTTTTCTTCCAACCCACCAGGGAAGGGCTGCAGAGAACGTACTATTTTCAGTTCTTGTTAAAGAGGGAGATGTTGTGCCAGGGAATTCTCACTTTGATACTACAAAAGGTCATATAGAATTCAGAAAGGCAAAAGCAATTGATTGTACAATTGATGCTGCATCTGATACAACAGTCTTATCATCCATTCAAAGGAAACGTTGATCTTCAAAAACTTGAGAAGGTACTTAAATCCAATAAGCCAGAAAAAATCTCCTGCGTAATTGTAACCATCACTAATAATACTGCAGGAGGACAACCTGTCAGTATGGCAAATCTCAGAGAAGCCTCAAAACTTTCGCACAAGTATGGTGTTAAGTTTATTATTGATTCGGCCCGTTTTGCAGAGAATGCATATTTTATCAGGATGAGAGAAGAAGGTTATGCCAACAAGGATATCAGGGATATTGCACGGGAGATGTTTTCATACGCTGATGGCATGACAATGAGCTCGAAGAAAGATGCAATCGTGAACATGGGCGGATTCATAGCTTTCCGTGATGAGGAACTATTTCGCCAGGCATCTACCTATAATATAATGTATGAGGGTTTTATAACTTATGGCGGCATGTCGGGAAGGGATATGAACGCCCTTGCCCGCGGACTCTATGAAGGAACGGAATTACCATATCTTGAATCGCGGATCAACCAGGTCTCATATCTTGGCAACAGGTTGAAGGAATATGGAGTTCCGGTTCTTGAACCTTTTGGAGGACATGCTATTTTTATTGATGCAAAAAAATTCCTTCCGAATATTCAAAAAGGAGGAATTTCCTGCTCAGACACTTGCAATTGAGCTATATACCGAAGGAGGATTGAGAGGTGTTGAAATCGGAGCCCTTATGGCAGACAGAGATCCGGTAAGCCGCAATAACAGGTATCCCGATCTGGAAATGGTAAGGTTAGCTGTGCCGAGAAGGGTATATACAAATAATCATATGGATTACGTTGCTGCTGTTGTCAGAAATGTTTTTGAAAGAAAAGAAAAAATCCGGCATGGGGTCAGGATTATCCGGGAAGCCCCCATAATGAGACATTTTACAATTCAGCTCGAAAGGATAAAATAGTTCAGGGGAAGATCCAGCGAAAGTGGCTGGTCCAAATTTCGCAGAAAAATATGTAACTTACACTTTTAAATTTTACAATTTCATAAGCCAGAGGAAATGATCAAATCAATGACAGGATACGGAAAAGCGATTGCCGAAACTCCGCAAAAAAAAATAACAATTGAAATAAAATCACTTAATTCCAAGCAACTTGATCTGAATACCAAGCTTCCATGGCTATATAAGGAAAAGGAGCCCGAAATAAGAAATCTCATCAGCCAGAAACTCGACAGGGGAAAAATAGACTTTTCGATATATTGTGATATGCTCGATGACGAAGTTGTAACCGTAATCAATAAATCGGCTGTCAGGAATTATTATAACCAGTTTAAAGAAATTGCTGCTGAACTTAAGATTGACCTCGACGATCAGATCTTTACTGCAATCATGAAACTGCCCGACACTCTGAAGACTGAAAAGCCTGAAATGTCGGATGAAGAATGGAGCATTGTCAAAAACCAGATAATTGAATCGATAAATATGCTGGATCTGTACAGGATTGAAGAAGGGTACTCAATTATGACAGATCTGAATAAATGCATTGGGAAAATATTGACGTTTCTTGAAACTATTGCAACATTTGAGGATGGAAGAATCACAAAAGTACAGGGAGAAACTGAGTTCACTCCTTGAGGAGAGCCTTGGTTCGGATAAAGTCGATAAGAACAGGTTTGAGCAGGAGATCATTTTTTATCTTGAAAAATATGATATCAACGAAGAAAAGGTAAGACTCAAGACCCATTGCGATTATTTCACTGAAACTCTGAATTCTGCATCACCAAACGGTAAAATATTGAATTTCATTGCCCAGGAGATCGGGAGGGAAATAAATACAATAGGATCAAAAGCCAATGATGCATCAATTCAGAAACTGGTTGTAATGATGAAAGATGAACTTGAGAAGATTAAAGAACAGACTCTGAATGTATTATAAAGTGCACAATGGGCTAAAATTTGAGGGGGGAGAAAGGGAGAAAGGGAGAAAGGGAGAATGGGAGAATGGGAGAATGAGAGAGAAAGAAGAAAATAGAATGAAAACAAGGGAAGGGAAGACTTTGTGAACTTTGCGCTTCTTTGTGATCTTTGTGGTTAAAGGCTTTCAAATTTCAAGGAACGAAATACGATAAACGATAAACTGATGATGGCCGGGAAACTTGTAATAATATCTGCTCCGTCTGGTGCAGGTAAAACGACAATAGTCAAGCATCTGCTTGCAGCCAACTCAATCTTTCGTTTTCAATATCCGCCACTACCAGGCCAATAAGGGGTAATGAAACTGATGGTGAAGATTATTTTTTTCTTTCGGTTGATGAATTCAAAAGGAAAATTGCAAACAATGAGTTCGTCGAGTGGGAAGAAGTTTATAAGGATCTGTTTTATGGTACCCTGAAAAGCGAGCTGGAGAGAATATGGGCTAATGGGAATCATGTCCTGTTTGATGTTGATGTGAAAGGCGGCATAAATTTGAAAAATAAGTTCGGTACCAATGCAATTGCGATATTCATTATGCCCCCGTCAGTGGAAGAATTGGAAAAAAGGCTCCTGAAAAGGGCTACCGATGCTCCTGAAAAGATCAGAATGAGAATAGAAAAAGCAAACGAGGAACTAAAGCTTGTTGATCAGTTTGATAACGTAATTATCAATCATCACCTCGACATGGCAAAGGAAGAAGCAACAAAGGTAGTTTCTTCTTTTCTTGAAAGATAAATAGATCGGATGGCCAGAATAGGATTATATTTCGGTTCTTTTAACCCGGTACATATTGGTCATATGGCGATTGCCGGATATATGACTGAATTTGGAGGTCTTGACCAGGTCTGGTTTGTTGTAAGCCCTCATAATCCGCTCAAAAAGAAAGAAACTCTGCTTGCCGATCACCACCGTCTGCAAATGGTTCGGCTGGCAATTGGAGACAATCCTAAATTCAAAGCTTCAGATATAGAATTCAAATTGCCTATTCCTTCTTTCACTATTGATACTCTGACATACCTTGGTGAAAAATACAGTAATAATGAGTTTTGTCTTTTGATGGGTCAGGACAATCTGATTACACTTCATAAATGGAAAAATGCTTATGAACTGGTAAGAAAGTGTCCGATTTATGTTTATCCGCGCCCTGATATTGTAAGACCAGCTTCTCAATTACTTGATCAATTGCTTTCTGAGGCGGATATTCATGAAGTCAATGCACCCCTTATGGATATTTCAGGTACTTTTATCAGACAGGGAATAAAAAATGGAAAGGATATGTCATTTTTACTTCCACCGCCCGTCTGGAAATATATTAAGGAGATGCATTTCTATGAAAAGTAGGTACCATGCGTCTGGCGTCTGGTATCTCTAAGGGATTCACTAAGGTTCACAAAGGAGGAAAAATCGTCCAAATAAAAGTTGAAACACAGCTAAAATAATTAATAATGAAATCAGGAAAAATTATACTCGTCGCTGTCTTACTTGTCTCCGGACAGTTATTATTCGGACAACAAACTAAAAATCCATTGGAAAAATGGAACTACCTCATCGGAGAATGGGTTGGAGACAATAACGGTCAGCCTGGAGCTGGTGAAGGAAAATTTTCATTTCAAACCGACCTCGATGGTAAAATACTCGTACGAAAGTCCAGTACCAAATATCCGGCCACAACCACATCACCTGAGTTCACTCATGATGATCTTATGATAATTTACCCAGCTGGAGGAGACAATCCAGCAGGAGGCTATATATTTTGATAATGAAGGACATACAATAAAATATATAGTTAGTTTCACCGATAAGGCAATCGTACTTACCAGTGGGATTACTCAAAATGCACCACGGTTCAGATACACTTATACAGTAATTGATGATAAAACTGTAAATGGTTCATTTGAGATGGCTTCTCCACAGGCTCCGGAAGAATTTAAGATGTATGTTGAAGGGAAGGCGATTAAGGTAAAATAAGGTTAGGTAAGACATTTGAGAGAGATATTACCCAATTTTCAGGATGTTCAATAAGGTTGCTTCGTCGCTTCGCTCCTCGCAATGACACTAAACATGATTTAAATCTGAAAATTCGTTGAACTGAATTGGATTAATTGTAAGGTCATTGCGAGGAGCAGAGCGACGAAGCAATCTCCCCGACAGTAAAAGATTTGTGGTTAATGGATTTCTACCCTGCTTGTTTCTATCCTGCTTTCTGTACCTCAGTAATGATCTCCTCTCCTCTTATTAGAGCCTTCTCATTCATTGGAATAAGATTATGATATCTTTCAGGAAGCGACTTTTTTAAACCTTTGATGACATTTTCAAGCTTAATAATAGGTTTCACTTTCAGAAAGCCTCCGAGAACAATTGTGTTGAAGGTTTTGGGACTGTTCATCCGTGATGCTTCCTCAGCTGCATCAACACGGTAAATATTTATATCCTTCCGTTCAGGATGCCTCGTTATACCATTTCCATCATAAATAAGTACCCCTCCGGGTTTTATTGAACCTTCGAATTTATCGAGCGATTGCTGATTCAGTATTATCGCTGTATCGAATCTTTTGATTATCGGTGAACTGATCCTGTCATCGCTTATAATCACGATGACATTGGCTGTACCACCTCGCATTTCCGGACCGTATGAAGGCATCCAGCTGACTTCCATATCCTGGATCACCCCAGAATATGCCATAATTTTTCCCATTGAAAGGACTCCCTGTCCGCCAAATCCGGCTATAATTATTTCCTCAGTCATTGTCTTTGGTTCTTTATTTAGTTGGTATTTCCTCAGGCGTTTTAAGATCTCCAAGAGGGTAATATGGGAACATATTTTCTTCCATCCATTTATTTGCCTGTACAGGCGTCATTTTCCATCCTGACGGACAGTTAGATACAATTTCAACAAGGCATGTACCTTTATTGAGCTTCTGGTATTGAACACCTTTTCTTATTGCTTTCTTAGTTTTTTTAACATTAGCGGCAGTATGAACGCTCTGTCTTGTAACATAATATGACCCCGGAAGAGTGGCTACAATATCAGTTATCTTAAGGGGAAACCCCATTGTTTTAACATCCCTTCCATATGGAGAAGTAGATGATTTCATACCTGGAAGCGTGGTAGGCGCCATCTGTCCTCCTGTCATTCCATAAATTCCGTTATTTATGAAAATAATAAGGATATTCTCTCCCCTGTTGCATGTATGAATAGTTTCGGCAGTACCTATGGCAGCCAGGTCACCATCACCCTGGTATGTAAATACAAATTTTTCAGGTAATAAACGCTTTATTGCAGTTGCAACAGCAGGAGCCCTGCCGTGTGCAGCTTCCTGCCAATCAATATCGAGATAGTTGTACATGAAGACCGAGCATCCAACGGGTGATACGCCTATCGCCTCCGATTGGAGCCCCTCCTCTTCGATTATTTCGGCCAGTATCCTGTGAGCAGTACCATGCCCGCAACCAGGGCAATATGACAGCGTATTTTCTGTCATTATACTCGTTTTCTTATATACCAGATTTTCCGGTTTTATAATTTCCCTGATTCCTGAAATTTCAACCATTGATCAACCTCCTATGAATTTTGATTTTAAACTTTCAACCACCTCTTCAGGTGTTGTAACTATTCCACCCATCCTGCCAAAATGATAAACAGGAACCTTGCCATTGACAGAGAGAAGAACGTCTTCTACCATCTGCCCTGCGCTCATTTCTACCGATAACATACCTTTCACCTTATCAGCAAGAGTATTTATTCTTTTTGAAGGAAAAGGGAATAGTGTGATAGGTCTCAACAATCCTACTTTCAGACCCTGCTCTCTCGCGAGCTGTACCGATTTTTGACAAACCCTTGCGCTGGTACCATAAGCAACCAGAAGATATTCAGCATCTTCACATTGAAATTCCTCAAAACGGACCTCGTTTTCCCTGATCGTATCATATTTAGCAACCAGTTTCCTGTTAAACATTTCCTGCCTGTCGGGATCCAGATCAAGTGAAGTTATTATATTTCTCTCTCTTGTTGGGGGTTTGCCTGTTGTAGCCCAGTCGGGAACAGTCTTCGATCTTTCTTTTTGCGGACTCAGATAGACTTTCTCCATCATTTGTCCAATGGCGCCGTCGGAAAGCATCATTACCGGGTTTCTGTATTTAAAGGCAAGCTCAAAGCTGAGACCAACGAAATCAGCCATCTCCTGCACTGAAGCCGGAGCAAGCACAATTAGATGGTAATCACCATGTCCGCCGCCTTTTGTAGCCTGGAAATAATCTGATTGAGCAGGTTGTATGGTGCCAAGTCCTGGTCCTCCCCTTACAACGTTCACAATCAGACATGGAAGCTCTGCTCCGGCGATATAGGTTATTCCCTCCTGTTTTAAACTTATGCCGGGTGAAGAAGATGATGTCATAACTTTTTTACCACAGGCAGCTCCACCATAAACCATATTAATAGCGGCAATTTCACTTTCAGCCTGGAGAACAACCATCCCCGTCGTTTTTGCAGGATCAGCTTCAAACAGGTATTCAATAATTTCAGTCTGTGGTGTAATGGGATATCCAAAGTAGCCATCTACTCCGGCCCGGATTGCAGCTTCAGCAACTGCTTCGTTGCCTTTCATTAATCTTAATTCCTTTTCCATTACTATTGCTATATTTTTGTTTTATATACTGTTATAACCCCATCAGGGCAAACCATGGCACAATTGGCACATCCTATACAAAGCTCAGGATTTGCAGGATATGCATAGTTGTATCCTTTTCCATTCACTTCTTTTGCCATTGCGATGGTTCCTGTCGGACATGTCACCATACACACTTCGCATCCCTTGCATTTCTCGACATTTACTACAATACTTCCTCTGATTTTTGCCATATTCTGATTAATTTATTCCGTTATAGCGGATGGTCCTCTTTAAATTTATTTAAACGTAGTTCAAGATCGTGGAACTGAGCGCGAGGTACAAGAGAAACGCATGCTCTCAATCCGTCATCCCTGCTGCTGCCTGTTGTTGCAAGTGAAATAGCGCTTATTCCGTATCGCAAAAGCTGTTTGATCAATTGGTCGCCTTCCATTCCCGGGTAAGAGATAGTAAAATAAAAACCGTCGGCCAGTGGCTCATCAAGGTCTCTGTCGTAAACTATCTGGAAATTATTCGAAACAAACATTTTTTTCATCTCCCTTGCCTTCTCACCATAATCCTTCACATCATCCCTATACCTGTATTTCCCGTCATTAACAGCTTTTAGCATGGCAGCTAAACCATACTGCACTGAATGAGCAACTCCGGCAGATAAACCGTATAAAGCCCCAAAGATAGCGGAATGTCCGAATTTATCTGTCGAATAGTACCTTAAAAGGTCAGGATAGGATCTTTCAAAGAGCTTATCGGATATTGCCATCATACCTATTCTCTGCCCGGCATAACTGAATATTTTGGAGCTGGATATCAGCATGACATATTCATCTGTATAATGCGCAACTGTAGGCTGGAAGGGTGGTTGCCCCGGATTTGAATAATCTTTCCTGAAATCCATTCCAAAGTATGCAAGGTCCTCAATTACAATAACATCGTACTTCCTGCATAATTCCCCGATAATAGAAAGTTCTTCTTCCGTAAGACATATCCAGGAAGGATTATTGGGATTAGAAAAGAGCAACGACGATATCTTTCGCGGTTTCAGATATGATTCAAGCTTATCTTTAAGTTTCTTTCCCCTGAAGTTTATTATGTCGAAGGAAACATAATCGTGACCCAGCATCTTCACCTGTTGCTTCTGTACCGGAAATCCCGGGTCGATGAAAAGAGTTCCCTCCTTTGTCCTGTCATTCCGGTTGGCAACCAAAAAACTTACCATGGCTCCCATCATTGAACCTACAGTAGGTATACAACCCTGCTGAGCAATATCAACATTCAGAAATAGTTTTATAAACCGGGCTGTTTCTTTCTTAAGTGGCTCAATACCTCTTATATCAGGGTAAGCAGACGCGACGTTGTTCCTTAACGCGGCTATTTCAGCCTCTAAAGCAATCGAAGGAGCGTTCAACCCGGGGACTCCCATTTCCATCCTTACATATTTAACTTGAGTTGCTTCCTCAAGTAAATTAACAAGATGTACGATTTCACGGATTGATGCTTTATTTAAAGATTGAATATCTGCTTTTTTGGTGAGCGACATAATCAAATCCTGAGATATCGGAATTTCAGTCATTTATATAAAAATTAATATTTCCGCTTATCAATAACATGTTTGGCCTTTCCTTCACTGCGCTCCAGAATTTTGGGTTCCACCAGTGTCACTTTAATACCCAGTCCCAATGAATTCTCCAGATTTGTTTGCAGCTTTTGGCGCAATGATTCCAGCTGGCTTATTTTATCCTGAAAAAAGGCCTCATCAACTTCTACTTTTAATTCAAGAGTATCAAGATTATTTACCCTGTCGACAATCAAAAGATAATGAGGTTTTATTTCGTTCATTTCGAGAAGGACGCTCTCAACCTGCGACGGGAAAAGATTAACTCCGCGTATAATAAGCATATCGTCACTGCGACCAAGACATTTTTCCATTCTGACCATTGTCCGGCCGCATTTACAGGTTTCATGCGTTAATCTTGTCAGGTCGCGTGTCCGGTAACGTATCAGTGGTAACCCTTCTTTTGTTATTGTTGTAAAAACCAGCTCCCCGGTGCTTCCCGATGGTAAAACCTGAAGAGTTTCCGGATCGATTATCTCCGGATAAAAATGATCTTCTGCGATATGCAAACCCTCCTGAACAAGGCATTCACTTGCTACACCAGGACCAATAACTTCGCTCAAACCATAAATATCAATAGCTTTTATTCTAAGCTTTTCTTCAATCTCCTTCCGCATGTTCTCTGTCCATGGCTCTGCGCCGAAAACTCCAACTCTGAGTTTTAAATCTTCGCGTTTTATTCCGCTTTCCTGAATAGCTTCGGCAAGATAAAGGGCATATGAAGGTGTGCAGGCAAGAACAGTGCTTCCGAAATCGTGCATTAACTGAATTTGCCTCATGGTGTTTCCTCCTGATATTGGGATTACTGAGGCGCCAATTTTTTCACCACCATAATGCAAACCCAAACCACCGGTAAAAAGACCATAACCATAAGCCACCTGGATAAAATCATTTCTGTTCGCACCTGCACTTGTTAGTGTACGGGCCATAACCTCTGACCATGTTGTAATATCATTGCGTGTATAACCCACAACAGTAGGTTTTCCTGTTGTTCCTGAAGAAGCATGAACGCGAACTATCTCGCTCATCGGAACCGCAAACAGACCAAATGGATAGTTGTCTCTCAGGTCCTGTTTCGTTGTAAAAGGCAGTTTTACTATATCGTCAATTGATTTGATGCTTTCAGGGCCTAATCCTGCTTTCTGCATTTTCTCCCTGTAATAGGGCACATTGAAATAAACTCTTTCGACAGTCTCTCTGAGTCTTTCACTTTGAATATGTCTGAGCCCCTTCCGGTCCATACACTCGAACGGGCGGTTCCAAATTTCCATTTTGTTGCTATTAATCCCTGGAATATTTTCGATTTATCTAAACCGCTTATTTTACTTTATTATTTATTAACCACAAAGCGCACAAAGAAGGCATAAAGGGCACAAAGTTAAGCTCTGTAAAGAAGACATTTGTGTACTTTGTGTATTTCCTTTGTGACCTTTGTGGTTAATGGATTTCATTTTTCTTATATTTTATATAAATCACTAGCTTTCAGGAGTTCCATTTCATGACTTTTAAGCGCTTCAATTGCATTTTCAGTATTGCTGCAACGCAGAATAATAACAGACTTCTCACCTACAGAAAAAGCATATGTGTATTCAACACTGATGTCAAGATCAGAAAGAATCTTCAATATCTTGGCATAATATCGTGCCTCATTAGGAGCCATTACTGAAATAACTTCTGTCAGGTTTACCGTGAAGTTTTGCTTTTTCAATGCTTCCCTTGCTTTTTCAGGATCGGAAACTATCAGCCTCAATATCCCGAATTCTGTTGTGTCAGCAACGCTTAATGCAGTTATCCTGATATTCTCCTTTCCAAGTACTTCAAGCACTTCTGTCAGTCGACCTGATTTATTTTCAAGAAAAATTGATAACTGATGTGTAATCATATTTTTGCTATTTATAAAACATTTGGGTTTTCGAATATAAATATAAAATTTAACTAGTTATAACTGCCACTACCTTTCTATTCTGATCCTGGCATCAACTACAGTAATGCCATCCTGACTCCCAATGAGAGGATTCAGATCTATTTCCTTTATTTCGGTAGCATATCGTAAGAGACTTGACAGTCTCACAATGATCTCTGCAAATTTTGGTTCATTAATGCCGGCTTTTCCCCTTGTTCCTTTTATAATCTTGTAACTTCTTAATGATCTGATCATTGACTCAGCTTCATTGAATGTCAAAGGAGCAAGTCCTGATGATACATCTCCCAGAGCTTCAACAAATATTCCTCCCAACCCACAGAGAATAATATGTCCGAAACGCGGCTCATATTTTGCGCCGATAAATAGTTCTGTACCTGAGAGCATCTTCTGCATAAGCACTGCAGTAACGCCTTTTATCTGCATCATCCTTGTAAATTCAGCTTCGAGATGTTTTGATGATTTTATATTAAGGGTCACACCTCCAACGTCTGATTTATGCACCGGACCAACTACCTTTAGCGCAATAGGATATCCTGTTCTGCCGGCCTCTGCCAAAAGCTCTTCTTTTGATTCAACAACCATCTCTTTGACAACAGGGATATTTGCTGCTTTGAGAAGCTGCTGAATTATTCCTGGTTCCTGGTAACCATTTGGCAATTTATCGATGATCTGTCTGATAAGATGAACATCAATGTTTTCAAGGAATATTTCTTCTTCAGCAGGTAAAGGCGTATTAAATATTTTTGTCAAAGCTTTGCCCAGAACAACTTCATCGGGGAAATTGATATGACCCTCATTCAGAAAATACTCAAGTTCTTTTGAAGAGCTTGTAACAGATGGTAATATTGGATAAAGAGGCTTATTGCAATCCTGTATTTTCCTGTGAAGAAGATCGTAGATTTCTGTCATGTTATTCAATCCGTTGCTTCCAAAGATCACGCTCATTCCATCTATCAGTGGGAGCTCCTTATCGACATATTCAATCACCCGGTCGAGCTGATCAGTCGTTGCAGTTGCAATCATATCAATAGGATTGATTGCAGATGCACCAGGGTTCATCATTGATAGTAAATCATCGTGAGCTTTCCCGCTAATTTTCGGGATATTCATTCCACCGGCAGACAGAGCATCAGTGAGCATCACGGCAGGGCCTCCTGCATGAGTAATTATTGCTATATTTTTGCCTTTCAGAGTTTTATGAAAGAATACTGATGCCACAGTGGTAAGTTCATCGCGACCTGAGCATCTGACTATTCCGGCTTTCCGGAATAAAGCTTCGACTGCAGAGTCAGAGGATGCCATAGCTCCGGTATGAGATGAGGCAGCCCTGCTGCCTGCTTCAGTTGTGCCGGCCTTAATTGCAGCTATTCTGCAACCTTTCCTAATTAATGAAGAAGCGTGATGAAGGAGCTTATCGGGATTCCTGATACTCTCTACATAAATAAGTTTTATTGGTGAGCTTTTGTCAGGTTCATATGTATTATCCCAATATTCAAGTACCTCTTCAACACCTGTCTGAGCGCTGTTACCAACTGAGTAAACGCTTGAAAAATTCAGACCTTTTGGCATAGCTGATTCAAAAATGAAAACCGCAGTTGCTCCTGAACCTGAAACAAAATCACATCCTTTTGCATTGAGCTTTGGAACAGGAGATGTAAATACTCCCTGATATGATTGCGTTATAACACCAATGCAGTTTGGCCCAATAAGGCATCCTCCCGATTTTACTATTATATCTGCTATCGCATGTTCGAGTTTTTGTCCGTCACTTCCGGCTTCACTGAATCCTGCTGAAATTATGATAAATGCTTTTGTATTTTTATCGCGAACCAGTGTTGTTACAGCTGACAAACAGAGAGGAGCAGAAATTGCAAGAATTGCCAGGTCAGTATTTGGAATATCGTTAATATCCCGGTAAGATTTAATCCCTTGTATTGTATCCTGCTTAGGGTTGACTACATAAAGATCGCCTGCGTACTTGCCGTCAATTATGTTTTTGAGAACCTTCCCTCCCGGTTTAAAAAGATCGTCTGATCCTCCTACAACCACAATGCTTGCAGGATTTATAAGTTTTTCGTTTATCATAGTCAGTTAAAATGGGAACAGATTGAATTATGGAATAATAATTCGGTAAAGTCCTGTACATTGTAGAGATGTAGCATGATACGTCTCTACAATCCTCTACAATCCGGCAAACAGCTTGAGATAGCCGACATTATGAGCAACGACAAATAAGTATTTTTCTGATATATAGTGACTTATAAACAATTTCCGATCTTTAGTATGCGAGGCAAGTTAATAAAAATAAATAGTTTAAAAACAAGATAAAAATCATGACAATCATTTTCAATTGCCGTTGGCTTAAGCCGACGGCAATTGAAAATGATTACTTTTGCATTTAGTCTGATCTAAAATCGATAAAAACTAGATAACATGAAAAACAAAATTACCAGGTACGGTTTGTCAATTGCGATATTGTTGAGCTTTTCACTTTTTGCACGCGCACAATACTCTGATATAGATACTGATGGGCCAGGGTATGGAGAAAATTGCACGACCATAATGGTAGGGAAACTCGCATCAACCGATGGCTCTGTTATGACATCACACAGCTGCGATGGTAATTACCGTACTTGGCTTGAGATATATCCGCATCAGAAATATGAGCCTGGAGTAATGCATCCTGTTTATGCCGGAATGCTTCACACCGAAGAAGCCTGGGATATGACGAAGGTTGTGCTGAAAGGAAATATCTCAGAAGTACCTGAAACTTATGCATTTCTCAATACTGCATATCCATGTCTTAATGAGAAACAGCTTGCTATCGGCGAAACAACTATTTATGGAAGGGAAGAACTGGTCAATCCCGATGGAATGTTTTTTATTGAGGAACTGGAAAAAATTGCACTTCAGAGATGTAAAACAGCCAGGGAAGCAATTACTCTTATTGGAAGTCTCGCAGAAGAATATGGATATGCGGATCTGGCAGAATGCATAACCATTGCTGATCCTAAAGAGGTATGGCAACTCGAGATCGCCGGTTCAGGAAAAGGAAAACCTTCATCAATCTGGTGTGCGGAAAGAATCCCCGATGAAAATGTAGGCATATGTGCCAATATTCCCAGAATATCGGTAGTTGATTTTAAGAATCATGACTTTTTTATGTATAGTCGCGATTTGCAAAATGTTGCAAAAAAACTCGGATACTGGGATGGAAAAGAACCTTTGAAATTCTGGAAAGTCATTAACGGGAAAAAACCGTTCTCAATAAGGGAATTTTATGTACTTAGCACACTCGCTCCTGCTCTGAACCTTTCATTTGACGCTGAAGAACTTCCTTTTTCTGTTAAACCTGAAAAGAAACAATCACCAAGGGATATTATGAAATTTTTCAGAGAGACCTATGAAGGTACCCAGTGGGACATGACAAAAAACCTGCTCGTGACAATTAAAGAAAAGGATAAAGATGGAAAAGATGTCGAAAGACAGATCAAATCACCTGTTGTAAGCAACTGGATGAATAATGATCTCCGCACTCTGATCAATGAATTAAAGCCGGGAACAATTGAACGCCAGAGAACTATTGCAATTGCCGGATGCTCCTATTCTCATGTAATTCAATGCCGCGACTGGTTACCCGATGAAGTCGGTGCGGTTGCATGGTTTTCATTTGACAATCCCGGCGAAAGCCCCAGGATTCCAATATTTTCAGGCGTTCTCAGTCTTCCTGCTTCTTTTAATATCTGTGGTCAGCCACGGTACAGAACTGATGCTGCAATATGGTCATTCCGTGAAGCAAACCGTCTTGCAACAGTAAACTGGCTTAGAGGAAGAACTCTTATTGAACCTGCAGTTCAGGAGTTTGAGGATAAAGCATTTTCTGAATTGCCGGCAGTTGAAAAACACGTAGTTGACCTGGTTAAAGAAGGCAAGAATGATGAAGCAAAGAAAATATGTTACTTCCTATACCAACAGTTTTGCAGATGCAACAATGAGAAGATGGGAAGATCTTAAGGTAACATTGTGGGGTATGTTTGGAAGAGGATTCTAGAGCTAACCCACTAAAAAAAAATAAATCCGTTAAAAAAAATATTCAACAGGAACTAATTCGTAATGCCGCCAAAAACTCTTTACAACTTTAGTTCACTTTAGTCACTTTAGTCACTCTTGTCACTTTAGTCACTCTTTGTTGTATCTTTGTATCATGATTATCAAGGAAGAAAAATTGACAATTGAAGATATACTTGACCGGGAGGATTTCACCAGGGAAAACATCATTTTACTTCTGAATTCTGAAGGAGAAGACAAAAAATTACTACTTAAGAGATCGGCAGAGATAAAAGAAAAATACATTGGTAAAAAGGTATGGTTCAGAGGTCTGATAGAGTTTTCAAATATCTGCAGTAAGGATTGTCTTTACTGTGGCATCAGGAAAGGAAATAAGAATTTAATCAGGTATAACTTATCTGATGATGAGATACTTGCAGCTGCTAAGTTCGCTTATGACAATAATTACGGATCACTCGCCCTTCAATCGGGAGAGCTTGAAAGTTCGAGTCGTTACTGGCCGGATTGAAAATCTTCTTTACAAAATAAAAGATCTTTCAAATGGGGCACTTGGTGTAACCTTGTCTGTCGGGGAACAGGAGCATGAGGTATATAAAAGATGGTATGATGCCGGAGCTCATCGGTATCTGCTTCGCATCGAGGCAACCAACCAGAAGCTCTACAATAAGATCCATCCCAACGATTCAAAACATGATTTCAATCGTCGTCTTGATTGCCTTAAAAGCCTGCAGGACATAGGATATCAGACAGGTACCGGCGTAATGATCGGATTGCCATTCCAGAGTCTGGATGACCTTGCCGGCGATCTTCTCTTCATGAAAAACTTCAATATCGACATGTGTGGTATGGGTCCGTATATAGAACATGTTGATACACCGCTTTCTGCATATTCAGATGACCTGCTGCCATTAAGTGACGTTTTGATCTTACCCTTAAGATGATTGCAGTAATCCGGATAATGATGAAGGATATTAATATAGTTGCAGCAACGGCTATGCAGGCTATTGATCCTTTAGGAAGAGAAAAGGCGGTTATGATCGGTGCTAATATACTGATGCCGAATATTACTCCCGGCAAATACCGCGACAGCTATAAACTGTATGATAATAAACCCTGTACCGATGATTCAGCGGAAGATTGTCAGAGTTGCCTGGAGGCAAGGGTCAGTCTTGCAGACGCAGAAGTTGTTTATGGTGAATGGGGAGACTCGAAGCATTATGAGATAAAGGAGAAGAATAAGGACGAAGGGGACGTACAGAGGGACCAGAGAGACGAAGAACCAGAGGGAGAGAGAGACGAAAAACAGCAAAAACACGCAACCACAGAGCTCTAGAACACCATCGTTCTTACATGAACTTTTTTCAGGGCTTTCAGATCCTTTTCAAGAAGTAATACGCTGTTTTTCATCGCCCTTTAGTTCAAGGATGATCAGTCCAGCAGGTTCTCCGAAGAAGACTTCATTTACTCCCAGACGTGTGCGAATATTGCAGCCATAAGAAGTAAGAATCTTCTGAACTTCAAGAATCACTGATGGATTTCTTTCGACAAGCATTCCAAGTATTTCCACACTGTTTTTAGCTGATTCTTTGTTCAGATCTTCTTTTTCTGATGAAAATAGTATTTCACGGAATTCAATCCCTTCAAGAGATTTTAAATCGTATGTCAGCTTATCAGTATCAGCCGGATCGCCGTTAAGGTGAAGAATAATGTATGCTTCCCGGCTGCAAATCTCATCTGTCACTTCATGAAATCCCAGACGGGTGGTTATTACAGAAGCATGTTTTGATAGTATGCCCTGTGTAAGACCAGCTTCTTTTATCCTGTCGATGATTTTAATTCCGAGAATTTTTATCATGATGATTAAGGTTTTGTTCTAGAGTCTCTTGAAACTTACTTTTTTATAATCGCAATGTTACAATTCTAGTCTTATTTCTTCATTTACCCCCTTTCATTTTCCCCCAAGGGGGTAAGGGGTGTTTCACCTTCCCCCTTGGGGGAAGGATGGGAAGGGGGTAATAAAACTTGAAAATTATAATAATCTCTTAAAAATATATTGTCTCTATGGCTCTCAGTGAAAGTTCTTATTTCAATTTCTTTTTTTGCCACCTAGGCACAAAGACACGAAGATTCACCTGAAAATTATTTCAAAAATAAAGATCTCGTTCTCCCTGTTTTATCTTCTCAATCTTTTCCCTGGTACTTACTGCGATATGTGGTTCAAGTTTTTCAAGATTTTTTTCAATGGCTTTCCACCCCTTATCAACAGTTTCGCCTTGTGCATAATCACAGATATATTCTGACAGCGTTAAAATGGCATTCGGGGAACAGAATCTTTTTATGAATCCCGGTACTGAAAATTCCATAAAATGCTCGCCTGTCCGTCCCATCCTGTAACACGATGTGCAGAATGAAGGCAGATAATCATTTTCGAGAAGCTCATCGACAACTTCAGCGAGTGATCTTGCGTCATTTATTTTAAACTGTTCCCTGTTCAGATTCTGATTCTCATTCTTTGAATCAGCATACGATCCAATTTCAAGTTTCGTACCTCCATCTATCTGTGATACACCAAATTGCATGGCTTCTTTTCTGCACACCCGGAGATTCTCTTGCAGTTAAAATCAAACCGGTATAAGGGACTGCCAGTCTCAGTATTGCGATAAGTTTCTTGAAATCTTCATCATTCGTCTCATATTCGCCGTTAATGTTAAGACTCAGAGCATCCTTGATACGCGGAAAAGAAATTGTATGAGGTCCGACATTATAACAGGCCTCCAGGTGATTGGTATGTCGGACAAGTCCCATTACTTCAAATCTCCAGTCATACAGTCCGAATAATGCTCCAATGCCAACATCATCAATACCAGCCTCCTGGGCCCTGTCGAGGGATGTAAGACGATATTCATAGTCTCTCTTTTTCCCTCCGAGATGGTACCATTTATATGCTTCCGGATGATATGTTTCCTGGAATACCTGGTAAGTGCCAATTCCTGATTCCCCAACTGTTCTGAATCCTTCAATATCAAGCGGTGCAGCATTAATATTAACCCTTCTGATCTCGCCATGACCTTTTTTTACGCCATAAACGATTTTAACGGTATGAGCAATATATTCAGGCGAATAATCGGGATGCTCACCATAAACAAGTATCAGCCTTTTCTGACCGTTATCCTCAAGAGCCTCAACTTCCTTAACAATATCGTCATCACTCAAGGTTTTTCTGATAGCATCGGCATTTGTAACCCTGAACCCGCAATACTGGCAATTATTTACGCATCTGTTGCCGACATATAACGGTGCAAAAAGCACGATTCTGTTTCCGTATACTTTTTCTTTTAGTTCCCTGGCACCCTGCTTTATTTCGTCAGCCAGACCTGTGCCTATTGAATTAATGAGAACAGCAGTTTCTTCAAGAGTCAGTCTTTGCTTATCAAGCGATTTGGCTATAACTTCCCTTACTCTCAGTTTATCAGGTTTGGTATTATTTAAAAGATTCCATATTTCTTCAGGATCAATGAATGGCTTCATTCTTTGATCGGGTATGCTTAATTTTTCAGGTGAAAACTTCATTAGAACTAATATTAATATAACTTTTTTTAATCCCCACTTTGCCTCATCCCCCTTTAATTTCTTCGTGGTATTGAAAAAGTTGAAATCCATTAACCACAAAGGTCACAAAGATTTTTTCACAAAGGTCACAAAGGTCTATATTATAGAGTTTTAACTTTGTGCCCTTTGTGCCTTTTTCAACCACCGAAGCTTTGCGGAGGTGGTCTTTGCGTACTTTGTGGTTAAAAAGGGCCTTTTCAGCACCCTTAGGGAGAGGTCAATTATCCTGCAAAGATAATCAACATATGGGCTCTTTGTAATGATTAAAATCAATAAATAAGCTCTGAAATCTCCTCCAGGGCACTATTTACTTTTAAAATGGACCTGCCATCAGAAAAGTTGACTGCTCCATGAATCATTTTATGAAAAGAAATGGTTATTTTACTTCCGGCATTAAAATATTTTTCATCGAAAATATTAAGAAGGACTTCCGGAATATTATCATTTCTCTTATGGATAATTGCCATTCCCTTTGAACTGAATGACTCCGATGCAATAGTGACTGCATATATTCCGTATTGCGGGAGAATTTTGCATTCTTCAGTAAGTGGTATCTTTACGAGAGCAGGCAAATTCAGAGAATTATCAGTTTTGTAAGTTTCAGCCTGGCCCTTTATAATATAGTAATGATCGAGATAAGCATTTGCTCTCTGAATGTAACCCTGACTAATAGCTTCGCGGATCTTAGTTGAACTAACTGTTTCATTATACACCTCCTGTTCAGGAATTTCTTCAGCCTCAAACTGGTATTTTTCACGCCAGGCCCATAATTGTTTGTAATCACCCTCTTTATTAAAACCAAAATGATGGTTGAAACCAACAACCACGACTTTCGCATTAAGAATTCCATGGAGCAGATCTCTCACAAATTCCTCGCTGGTAATTTTTGAAAATTCTCTGGTGAATTCCACAATAATAACATTATCTAGTCCTGTTTTTTCAAGCAGATCTAACTTTTCTTCCTGAGAATTAATGAGTTTAAGATCTTTCCCAGCAGCTTCAGGGTAAAGCACTTTTCGTGGATGAGGGTCAAATGTGATAAGTACAGATTCACCATTATACTTATCGGCCAGCATATTGAGCCGGTTAAGAATTGTTTTATGTCCGATATGAACTCCATCGAACGATCCCGTCGTTACAACAGGATTCATTATGTTTTTTACCTCCCCGAAACCTTTGAAAATCTTCATCCTGGTGCTGAGAGCTAAATTTTGTTTTCCTTTACAAAATATGCAACTTTTTCTATCGAAGTTATCATATCGTACTCCTCAAGGTAAATCCCGGAAGGCACATTTAATGGTATGGTGGTAAAATTCAGAATACCTTTTACACCGTATCTTACTATTTCTTCTGTTATTTCCCTTGCAAAGTCAGGAGGTACTGTCAGGATCGCGATTTTAATATCCAGCTCATCAATCATTTTCTCAATGTCTGTGTACGGATAGCATTTTACCCCGGAAATAACCTTGTTTATTTTTTGCGAATCATTATCGAATGAGGCCACAAGATTTAGTTTTGAACGTTTCCCTTTGAAATAACCTGCTACTGCCCTGCCCAGGTTTCCTATGCCGACAACAGCCACGTTCATGCTCTCTTCACTATCGATTATGATACCAATCGTATCGATAAGTTCCCGTACATCATATCCCTTCCTGAGAACACTTGAATAACCAATCAGCATCAGATCGCGTCTGACCTGAACGGCTGTAATATGCAGACGTGCTGCCAGGTCGTGAGAAAAGATGTAATTTCTTTTTTCATTAAGACATTCCAGAAGAGTTCTTCTGTACTCGCTTAGTCTTTCAATGGTTTTTCCTGGTAATTTCATCGTTGCTGGGTATTCAGTTTAGTAATTTGAAATCATTTTCAATTAATTGTAACAGGTTTTTTAGGCAATCTGATTGTAAATACTGTTCCTACATCCGGGGTACTGTCAACATTTATTGTACCATGGTATAACTCAACTACTTTTTTTACTATCGATAAACCCAATCCGCTTCCTGAAATATTCCTTGTTTTTTCATTCTTAATCCTCACAAATTCAGTAAAAAGATTTTCAGTATCATTCCTGGTGATTCCGATTCCGGTATCCGAAATAATCATAATGGCCTCATTATCTGAACTATCAATTGTAATTTCTGCTTTTCCTCCTACTTTATTGTACTTAACTGCATTCGAAATCAGATTATTAAAAATTATCTCCATGTCATCGGGGTCGGCCAATATTTTAACATCTGATCTCACATCGATGTTGATAGATACATCCATCTGAATGGCATAAGGCTGGACAGTGACCATAGCTGCGGAAGCAACTTCAGATAAATTCACCTCCTGAATTTTTTCTTCCTTTCTTTCGAGTCGTATCTTGGTGAAATCGAGAAGATCCATAATGAGATTCCTCATTCCCTGAATTCGCTGAAGAGATCTTTCAATTGGTGTTGCATAGTCATCTATCAGTTCACCGGCTTGCTTACCCTGCATCATTCTCAAATAACCTTCGAGAGCATTAAGCGGTGCTTTTAATTCATGAGAAAGAACAGAAAGGAACTGGTACCTGATCTTCTTTCCCTCCTGCTTCATCCTGTGAGTTATTCTCTTGAGATACTGCTGTTTTGTTATATTCTCAATACTCGATTTCAGCTCCTGCGGAGTAAAAGGTTTGGGTATGAAATCAATTGCACCATCCCTTGTAGCTCTTATCGCAACATCAAGTGATGCATAGGAAGTGATCATCGCTACAACAATATCATAATTCCTTTTCCTGATATATTCAAGAACTTCAACGCCCTGTATACCAGGAAGTTTATTATCGAGTAAAAGAATATCAGGCATGTCGTGCTCAAGAATATCTATACCTTCTTCACCGGTGGCAGCCTCAGTAACTTCATATGTATAATCTTCATCCATAAAAGGATAAGTAACGTGAAAGTTATTCAGAATCCTTGATACGCCTGACCGTATTCCCGGTTCGTCATCAATAACTAATACTTTAAGAACTGCCATTTTAAAGTTTTAACAATTTCATAATTTCCTGATCCAGCTGTTCGGGCCTGATCCCTTTTTCAAGATATTTATCCGCTCTTATCCACGATTTTTCCTGATCAGAATCAATACTGAATGACATCCCTGTTTCATGTGAAACTGCAGTTGCAAGAATAACAGGAACATCAGGATATTTTCTTTTCATCTTGTAACAGAGGATAAAACCGCTGTCATCACTTTCCATCATGAGATCAAATATTGCAAGATGAGGCTTGAATCTTGTTATTACTGACTCAGCCTCCGACTGACTTTCAACAGCGACAGTTTTATATCCCTCTTTTTCAAGATTAAAAACTGTCTGGAACAAATAATCAGGATCATCATCAGCAACCAGTATTGTTATATCACTCTTCTTCATCATTCAACAAATATCAGAAAATTCTTTTAAACTACGGTCCGAAGTGCTATATATGAGGTAATTACTACTTACTACTTATTATTTACAACTTTTTCTCCTCAAACCCACCCTAACCCCTCTATTCTTTACGCCTTGGCAGAACAATCTTAAAACTCGTCCCGGTTGGACCTTTAGCCGGATTATTATTTGAATCAGCTGTAATCTGGCCCTTATGCATCTTTACAACTCCGTAAGCAGTTGCCAATCCTAAACCAGTTCCATGACCGATACTTTTAGTAGTGAAAAAAGGTTCAAAAATTTTAGCCCTGTCTTCCTCTCTTAATGCCTGTCCCTGTATCACTTATAACAATGATCATGTCACTCAGCGTGTCTTCCATTTGTATATTTATCGTTCCGCCATCAGGCATTGCGTCTATGGCATTCTTGATTAAATTAGTCAGTACCTGCATCATTTGTTCCTGGTCGAGCATCGCTGACGGATTTGTCGTACTGTCACTAATAACTATTTTGACTTTGGGAGGAATAATCAGGCTTTCAAGGCTATGATTTACAAGATCTTTGATGCTTACCATCTGATGGTTCACCTGGTTCTTCCGGGCAAAATTCAATAGTCCGGCGACAATTTTCTTACAGCGTCCGGCCTGGTCAACAATAAGCTGAAGATCCTCTCTGACAGGATCATCCATCTTTGCTTCTTCGAGCAAAATATTACTATACATAATTACAACCCCGAGCGGATTATTCAATTCATGGGCAATACCTGCTGAAAGCTGACCCATATGAGCAAGTTTCTCTGATTGTTTCAATGCCTGCTTCATTGACGATAGCTTCTCATTCGACAGTGCCAGATCCTTAACTGATTTATGAAGCTTCTCAATTGTATAAGGCAGACACATTTCCACTTCGGCAAGACCCTTTTTTATGGCAATTGCATGTTCCACACAACTTTCATATCCGCATGCCCCACAATCGAGCTGATCTTTTTTGGTTTTTTTGCCCATCTTAACAAGAATGTCATTTACGTCATTTTCGTTAAGCGTTTCGATGCGGTGATCTTCAGGCCTATGCCGGACCGAAAGATCAAGCCCGGCAAATTCGTCAAATGATTTTTGCCAGTTCACAGAATCGATGTTCTGCATTTTAGTGTTGGCATAAGCGCTGACCAGAGCGCGACGGTTGTATTGTTTCCCGTTTTTTGACAATCCTGGACCCATAATGCAACCTTCACAGCAAAGCAACTCCATGTGCTGTTTGCTTATCAGTCCTGCTTCAAATTCTTTCAGCGCTCCCTGAAAATCAATCCGTCCTTCGGCTGCAATAATATTACCGGTAATTGCATTGTCACTGATTTTAGCAGTCTGAAGTAATCCGCGCGCTACAGGGAAAATAGCGCCCCGGCCTCCTACCGGCTGATCAAAATCAACAGGATTTACAGTTTGTGCTGTAATTCCTTTGTCGGCCATCATGTCTCTCAATTCAGTAAAAGTTATTGCTTCATCAACTTCACTGCTTTCAGCTTTTTTTGCGATACACGGACCTATGAAAACAATTTTTATATCCTTCCCGTATTTTTCACGAACGACCCTGCTCATTGCTACCATTGGCGATACAATCGGTGCAAGGCTATCCACCAGAGCCGGATGATAGAATTTTACATAATTTACAATAGATGGACAATCGGAAGAGATATAGAAGTTCTTGCTTTCTGATACCAGTTTTTTATAGCGGTCAGCTACCAGATCAGCGCCAAAAGACACCTCTGCAATATATTTAAAACCAAGCGCTTTGATCATTCCATTAAGAATACGATGATCCGGGATATCGGAAAATTCGGCAGGAAAACTTGGCGCAATAATAGCTGCTGCTTTTGAATTTGCTTCAAGCAGTTTAATAACCCGATCGGTGGTATTAAGAAAAACCTTTGCACCCTGACTGCACACTTTTGTGCAATTACCGCATGCGATACATCTTTCATCAATTACTTCTGCCTGTCCTCCGACAATACGTATTGCTTTTGCAGGGCATTCCCTCACACAAGTATAGCATGTACGGCAAAGTTCTTTTATTGTATATACCAACATACTATCAGAAGTTAAAGATTACAGTAAAACGTTTCTTTTTTCAAAATGTGTAAAGAATATCTTCTTATCTGCTATATCAGCATTTTCCTTTAACAGCTTCTCATACAAATTTATAAGCGATGGAGACTTGCATGGAAGAGTGATCGCTTCAGTGTCATCTGACTGGTAAACCAGTTTGGAACGGCTTTTAATATCATCTTTTGAAGTGCTGAATGACAAACCGGCTCCATGTACGCATCCGCCAGGGCAGGTCATTACTTCGACAAGATCATATTTAGTACCTGAGGCCTGTGATGTTTTAAGTTTTTCCAGACCGGTCAGACCATCAACCACGGCCACTTTTATCTCCTTCTCATCGATTGTTACCGACAATTCTCTGAATGATCCACCTGATCTGAGCTTTTTAAATATTTGTTTATCAGGTTCTTTTTTGAGTTTCTGATAATAATATGACCTGATCACTCCTTCAGCCATTCCGCCTGATACTTCAGCCAGAATCGCTGCAGAGCTGCGACCCGATAATGGCTCATCAGCAGGCTCATTCTCAACATTTGAAGTATCAATTCCATATAATCTTATCAGTCTTGCAAGTTCCCTTATTGTCAGAACTGTATCAACATCGCTTATTCCTTTTCTCATCATGCCATCACGGCGGGCTTCGAATTTCATAGCCATACAGGGGGTGGCTGATACTGAGAAAATCTCTTCAGGTTTTACCTGCATCTGATTGGAAACAAGAGTCTTGATAAGTACCCCTGTGATCTGCTGTGGAGATTTTACAGTTGAAAGATGAGGAATAAGCGCCGGTAGAAATTGTTCCGCATATTTTACCCAGGCGGGACAAGCTGAAATATATAACGGGTTTTCTGATTTATTTTCGATTTTCTCTGAAAGCTGATTTGCAGTCTCAGTAATAGATATATCGGTACCTACCCCTGTTTTATAGACCTTATCAAACCCAATCTTCCTCAGAATGGCATTAAGGGTTTTATCAAAATCTTTGGTGTAACGCATGCCCAGCTCCTCAGCTATTCCATATACCGCCATTGAAGTATACTGTATAACTTTTACAATCTCGGGTTTATTAAGATATTCCTGTACTTCTGTGATATTATGTTTTTCGTGAAGTGCTCCCGTTGGACATACAAGAACACACTGTCCGCAGTGAACACAGCTTGAAAAGTTGAAATCCCTGTCCATCGCTGCACCAACATGTGTCTCTCTTCCTTTATTTATAAAGTCAAGTGATGTGGCAGTAATTGTCTCTTCGCAAACTCTCACGCATCTGCCGCACAGAATGCATTTTGACAGTTCCCTTATTATGGCCGGACTAGACTGATCGAGACGAGGTTTAATTTTTCTTCCGCGTATACGCCGCTCCCTTATATTAAGCTCTTCGGAAAGCCGCTGAAGCTCACAATTCAAATTTCTGTCGCAATAAAGACAATCATCAGGATGATTCGATAGAAGAAGTTCAACAATGGTTTTTCTTGCGGTAATGACACGAGGAGAATGAGTTTTAATTTTCATCCATTCCTCCACAGGCTGAGAACATGCTGTCACTAAACGGTCGCGGCCTTCTACTTCAACAACACACATCCTGCAGGCGCCTGTCGGAGTAAATTCCTTCATCCTGCAAAGTGTAGGTATAATAATTCCATTGCGATTAAGAGCGGAAAGTATTGTTTCGCCTTTCTCAGCCTTGATCTTTTTATTATTAACCTGTATCGTAAAAAGCATAGCGATTATTTAACGTTTATTGCACTGAACTTACAGATATCGAAGCATATACCGCATCCGATGCATTTTTCCTCAACAATGAAAAATGGCTGCAGGCGAGTTCCGTAAATTGCATTTACCGGACATTTGGATGCACAGGCTGTACAACCCGTACATTTATCAACATCAATTGAGAAAGTTCTTAAACCCCGGCATATATTAGCTCTGCATTTCCTGTCAAAAATATGTTCTTCGAATTCATCCCTGAAATTCTTCAGAGCGCTTATAAAAGGATTCGGAGCGGTCTGACCCAAACCGCAAAGCGAGGTGTCTTTCATAACAGATGCAATTGTCTCAAGCTGCATCACACCTTTAAATCGTTCCAATGTCGTACCCGACTCTTCATTTAAAGGTTTCCTAATTACACTTTCAAGTATCTCAAGCATTCTTCCTGTTCCTTCGCGGCATGGAATACATTTCCCGCAGCTTTCATTGCGGATGAATTCCATATAATATCTTACAAGGTCGACCATGCAGGTGTTCTCATCAATTATTACAAATCCGCCTGCTCCCATGCCGATTCCCTTTTCTTTCAGATCCTCATAATCGATGGCAATATCGAGGTTTTCGCTTGTTATGAATGAACCTGAAACTCCTCCAAGCTGGATAGCCTTAAATTCTTTGCCTTCCCTGATCCCGTCAGCTATATCTTCAAGAATTGTTCTTATTGTGGTACCCATTTCAACTTCAACTACGCCTGAAAGCCGGCCTTTCCCTGCAACTGCAAATACTTTGGTGCCCGGACTGTTTTCTGTGCCAATTGAACGAAACCATTCCGGGCCGTTCTGCATAATTAGAGGCACATTCATCAGTGTTTCCACGTTATTGATTACCGTTGGTTTACCAAAAAGTCCCGAAGTGGTTGGATAAGGTGGTTTGAGCTGCGGCATGCCGCGTTTTCCTTCAAGGGTATTTATCAGTGCAGTCTCTTCTCCGCATACAAATGCTCCGGGCTCGACACGGATTATAATGTCAAGATTATAGCCGCTTGAGAAAATATTATGTCCGAAAATGCCATAATCTCTGGCCTTGTCAATTGCTTTCTGGAGTCTGTTTTTGGCATGGTCAGAACCAGAGCGCATAAAAATTATTGCATTTGAAGCTCCGATAGCGTAGGCAGCAATTGCAATACCTTCTATTAAACGGTGCGGGTCACTTTCAAGGATTGTTCTGTCAGTAAATGCTCCGGGGTCACTTTCTTTTGCATTGCATATCAGATATCTGGCATTTGAAGATGTGTTGAGGGCATGCCTCCATTTCAGACCAGTCGGATAACCCCCGCCGCTTCTTCCCCTTAATCCGCTTTTTTCTATTATATCGCAGACCTCTTCAAAAGTGTAATGCCTGATTGCTTTAATAAAGGCCCTGTAACCGCCTCTTGCAATATATTCTTCAATACTTTCAGGATCGTAACAACCACAATTGCTCAGGATAACCCTTTTCTGGTTTGCAAAAAAAGGCAATTCATCCATAAAAGGAATCCCTGACCATAATTCGAATCCTTTCGTACCTGTCTGGCCTGCAAGATCATCTTCATTTATATCATTATGAAACACGCCATTCAAAAGAGGCTCGACTTTTTCTTCAGTAATATTCCTGAAAAAAAGTTTATTTTTCCCCGGGATCTGAACACAAAGCAGCGGTTCATAAGTTGATGGTCCAGTGCAGCCAACATGAACTAATGCTGCAGATGGCTCATTTTCTTTGATATATACTTCGACTGCAGAGCAGGTTTTTTCCGATCCTGCAATAACACTGCTTGTTCCTGAAGAAACATATATCAACGGCTTATCAGATTTTTCACGCCTCACCCTGCACAAAATTTTCTCTGTCTCAGACGACAAAGTATCTGACTCATAGGTGAGTACTTTTTCAATCAGGAATGTTTTCAAATCTTCCATCAGGAGATTTTTGCTGAATTAGTCATTTTCAAGAACATACCTTAAACGTTTAAGCATCTCAGGCAATTGTTCCGCTTTTATATGCGTCTTATATTGTCCGTTAACATTTATTACAGGACCATTACAACAGCCACCCATGCATGATACAATCTCATAGCTGAAATTGCCATCCCTGGTTGTATGACCCTGTAATACCCCGGTTTCTTCTTTTATTTTATTTATTATTGATTGTGATCCGTTAAGAAAACATGATGTCCCATGACAAATTTTTATCTGGATTTTCCCGGACGGGATAAATCTGAACCTGTCGTAGAATGTTGCAAGTCCATAGATTTTAGTAGTACTCAATCCCAGAAAATTTCCTGTTCTTACAATTGCCTCTTCAGAAAGAAATCCCATATCATCTTGTATTTCCTGAAGCAAAGGAATCAGATCTTCTCTTTTTCCCTGTTTGTACTTTTTCAGAATTATATCAATATCGGTACTCATTCCGGCGAATTATTGTAATATTTATAACACAAATATAATCGATTTTATTGTTAATAAATAAACATTGTTATTTTATTAACAATAAATTATAAAATATAATACTTGTTGAGATTTTTATAACGTTATGAATTTCTGCATGTTGTCTGGAACATCGAAAATTATGGTAAAATAAATGTGTCAATTCTGAGTTAAGATAATTCAGTGCAAAGCTGGCATAATGCAAAATATTGGATTCTTTGAGGTTTATGACACCTCGGAAATAATTATTACTTTTGATGATGTTGTTTATTTTTGAACAGAAGAAAAATGGCACAGAGAGTTGAGATGCATATTTGTCTTGGCAGTTCATGTTTTTCGCGTGGAAATAAGGATGTTGTAATGTTCATAAGGGATTACTTAAAAAAAAATCATCTCGACGACAAAGTTATTTTTAAAGGCGCCCGCTGTATGGGTCATTGCAGTAATGGTCCGAATCTGAATATAAATGGAGTTACTCTTGAGGGAGTTACTCTGTCAAAAATTGAAGCCATTCTTGAAAAAGAATTCGGCAAATTGGTGTGAAAGAACATAAATATTTATGGCAAACAGAAAACCGATTCTTCACATAAACGATGAAAAATGCAGAAATTCCTATTCCTGCGTACGTGTTTGTCCTGTCAACGCAATTGAGGTCAAGCCCCAGAAAGCTCATCCGTATATTCTTCCAGACCGTTGTATTGGATGTGGATTATGCTATGTATCATGTACTCCGCATGCAATTGAATTCCGCAATTCCAATAAAGAAATAAAAGAACTTTTATCGTCAGGAAGAAAAACTGCGGCGCTCATCGAACCGAGCATTGCATCAGAATTTGATGACATAACGGATTACAGGAAATTTGTCGGAATGATCAGGGCTCTTGGCTTTGATTATGTGCATGAAGATTCATTTGGAGTTGATCTGATCGCAGCAGCATATGCAAAACTGTTCCTTAAAGCTGAAGGAAAATATCTGATCACCGCAAATTGTCCTTCAATTGTTAAGCTTATCGAGAAATTTCATCCCGAGCTTGTTCCTAATCTTGCGCCAATGGTTTCCCCTATTGTGGCAACAGCAATGGTTGTTAAGGAGCTTTATGGTCAGGACGTAGCAACTGTTCAGATTGGACCATGTATAGACGCAAAGGATGAAGCCCTGATATATAACGAAGGAAAACTCATTGACGGAGTTCTTACATTTGTGGAATTGCGGAAGCTTTTTGATGAATTCAAAATTCAGGAAAGACTCGTTAAAATGTCAGATTTTGATCCGCCTCACGGGAACTGGGGCGCCCTCTATCCTCTTCCGGCAGGAATAATCCAGGCCGGTGGAATAAAACGCGATATGGTTTCCAGTCGGGTTATTACAGCTTCAGGAAAAGAAGAGATCCTTGAGGCGATAAACGACTTTGATAAATACATTGATACTATTCAGCACCATTTTAATCTTTTCTTCTGCCATGGATGTCTGCTTGGACCCGGCATGCAGCATCACAATGAAAGGTTCAGAAGAAGAGCACTTGTTCGTAAATATGCTGAAAAAAGGGTTGGGAAACTCGATAAAGCTGTCTGGCAGAAGGACATGGATAAATGGTCAAAACTGAATTTTTCAAGATCCTTCACGCCTGATGACCAGCGCATACCTGAACCCGCTGAAGAAGCCATAACAGAAGTTCTCAGAATAATCGGAAAGGATAATCCGGAAGAAGAGCTTAATTGTGGTTCGTGTGGGTATCCTTCATGCCACGATTTTGCTTCAACTGTTGCAAAAGGTCTGGCAGTGCCTGAGATGTGCCACAGGTTCAATCTAAGGAATAAACAGGAATATATTGAGACATTGAGGCAGACAAACAGGAAACTTGCTGATACCAAGGAAGCATTAAAAGAATCGGAAGAGCTTGCTCGTCGTGAGAAGGAGATCGCTCAGAGCGCATCTGATATGATGAATAATATGCTAGAAAAACTTCCAACAGGGGTTGTTATTGTTGACAATAACCTGAAAATCCTGCATTCAAACCAGAGCTTTATCAATATTATAGGAGAAGATGCTAAAGCTATATCTGATGTAATACCCGGACTGGCAGGAGCTGATATCAAAACTCTTATCCCTTTCAATGTTTATAATATGTTCACTTTTGTTTTAAAAGAAGATGAACCTGTGGTAAGCAAGGACGTCCATTTTGATGACAAAATGTTGAATATTTCAATATTCCCGATAAAAAGGAATAAGATCTGCGGAGCAATTATCCGCGATCTCTATTCTCCTGAAGTTCAGGGCGAAGAGGTAACAAACAGAGTTAGCGAGGTTATTGAGAAGAACCTTGAAATGGTACAAAAAATAGGATTCCTTTTGGGAGAAGGCGCTTCTGAAACTGAGCAGATGCTCAACTCTATAATCGAGTCATACAAAACAAAGAATATTCAAAAGAAGAACAACCTGAAATAATTTTGTGTGAACAGGAACTTTTTTATAGAGGTAAACAGTCAGCAACGGAACTTCGACGGGGAGAGGATCAGCGGTGATGTATTTCTTTACAGGTATATAAAGGAAGAAGACAGGGTTATTGCAGTTCTTTCGGATGGGATGGGTCATGGTGTGAAAGCAAATATCCTTGCGACTCTTACGGCTACCATGTCATTAAATTTTACCCGTGAACATAAGGAAGTGGACCGTATAGCTGAGATCATAATGAATACCTTACCGGTATGCAGTGAAAGAAAGATCAGCTATTCAACATTTACAATTATTGATATTGAGAATACAGGAAAGGTTACGATACTGGAATATGATAATCCATCGTGTGTTGTTTTAAGAGGAAACCAGATCCTCGATCCTTTATGGAAAAAGGTCGTACTTGACAGAGGGAAAAATGCCGGTAAAGTGCTCAGAACCTGTTCTTTTATGCCTGAGAAAGAAGACCGGATTGTATTCTTTTCCGATGGTGTTTCACAAAGCGGGATGGGCAGCGAATCGTATCCTTTCGGCTGGGAAAGAGACAGTATTTCAAATTACGCGGCATCACTTGTAACTAATGAAGCCTCTATTTCAGCTATCACCCTTGCCGGGAAAATTGTTACTATGGCTCACAAGAATGACAACTACAGGGCTTGTGATGATATCAGTTGTGCTATAATCTATTTTCGCGAACCACGTAAATTACTAATCTGTACAGGGCCGCCGTATGAAAAAGGAAAAGATAAAGAACTTGCATCAAAAGTGATTGGCTATCAGGGGAAAGTAATTCTCTCGGGTGGTACAACCGCTGATATAATTGCCAGGGAGCTGAACAGGAAAATAATTGATGAATTAATATTCGAGGACCCTGAATTGCCACCCGAAAGTTTTCTCGAAGGCATAGATCTTGTAACAGAAGGAATTCTAACACTTCAAAAGGTAAACGAGATTCTGAAAACATATAATAATAGCATAAAACTTGGGAAGGGTCCGGCCGACAAGATTGTACGTCTTATAATGGAAAGCGATGAGATTCATTTCATTATCGGGACCAGGATCAATATCGCTCACCAGGACCCTAATCTGCCCGTTGATCTTGAAATAAGAAGGACGGTTGTAAAAAGAATAGCACGTCTGCTCGAAGAAAAATGGCTGAAGAAGGTGACGTTTGAATATATCTAGTCGCTGAAAATCCTTTTAATTTTACATTGCCACCAAGGCACGAAGACACAAAGGTTCACAAAAAAGAACCACCTGGTGATTCTTTGCGCTTTAGTGTCTTGGTGGCAAGAAAACTATTTATCCACCTATATGATTAATAAACTCAATTGTTTTTCTGAAGAGATGAGGCTGAATATCAGGGTGCGTAAGGTTTTCAGGAAGATGATCGGAAAGCATTGCTTCTGCAATTTCCGATATATCGGGTACCGGACCAAGTTCAGAAACATCTGCCAGATATAATCTTCCCCAACCGGTTTCTCCGTCAATTGTTACTGAATATGTCGCCAGGCATTCGAGGGTGAATTTTAATGCCCCGGTCTCCTCCATTAATTCCCTTCCGGCTGCTTCAAGAGAGGTCTCCCCTTCTTCAATGTGACCTCCTGCTATCTCCCATGTCGTGCGCTTTTGATGTCTTACAAAAATCCATTTACCCTGGTATTTTGCAGAAATTACTGAATATGTAAGCCTCGAATCGGGTACATAAAGCTGGTCGTAGAAATTTACTGTTGTCATATTCACAAAGTAATATAAAGTCTGATACAAAGAAACATAATGAAGCAGGAAAACAGAATTAACTTTGAGTAATAATTTTTTAATTAAGTACATTTGCTTATAAAATATAACAGATGATATTGTTCTTCATTCTTCTTATTACAGAGATTCTTACGATTGTAGTTTTGCAACAGCACTTCTATAATTTTTCAAAGAGCAAACATTTTATTTCGATCATCATTCATGTGATCCTCAGCTTATGGCTCTGGATCTTTTTCTTTGAAACATATTTCTACAACAGCTTTTATGACAATCCCAAGCATGTCTGGTTAATGATGAACCTTACCGGAATGATCGCTGCGATAGTATTCCCGCGAGTAATCCTCATAATATTGCATTTCACAGGCAGGTTGTTAAAGCTTAAAAGTGATAATCCGCTGAGATGGTTAACAAATCTCGGAATGATAATAATGACCGGCATTTTAATAATAATTTTTGCAAGTACTTTTTACGAACGATTTAATTTCACAACAGAACAGGTTACAATAAAAATAAAAGGACTTAAGAATGATCTGGATGGATTGAAAATTGTCCAGATCTCCGATTTGCATCTTTCATCTTTTTATCATCACAGGAAAGAGCTTCAGGAAGTTATGGTAAAAATTAATCAGATGAAGCCCGACATCCTAATTAATACAGGCGATTTTGTGACCTTCGGGTGGAGAGAATTTGACAGGTATGATACAATACTTTCGAAAGCCAGCGGTAAATATGGCAATTTCGCCATCCTGGGCAATCATGATGAAGGGACGTATGATCCATATTTCACTGAAGCTGACAGGGATAACAATATACTTTTATTAAATAAATTTATTGAGGCATCTGGTTTCAGTATGTTAAATGATGAAAATAAGAAGGTCAGTATTGGAAATTCCAAAATCGGCATGATAGGTGTCGTTACCGGAGGAAGATATCCTCATATGACTCACGGTAATCTTGATTTGGCTATATCGGGACTTGACAGCGTGGATCTGAAAATCCTGCTTACGCACGATCCTAATCATTGGGATGAAGCTGTAACAGGAAAAACAGATATACAGGTCACGTTTTCCGGACACACGCATGGTATGCAAATGGGAATCATTACAAAAAAATTCAGATGGAGCCCTTCGAAATATTTTTATCCGCATTGGAACGGCCTCTATATGGAAGGTAAACAGTTCCAGTATGTTAATCGCGGACTTGGATGTCTGGCAATTCCATTCAGGATTTGGATGCCGCCGGAGATTACGGTGATAACGCTAAGAAAAGAGTAACACAGGGATGTTTGTCGTTTATCGTTTGTTATTTATCGTTTGTTATTTATCGTTTGTATTACCCGGAGCTTGTCGAGGAGGTTGCCATTTATAAGAAACGGGCAGCAGTTTCCTGCCACCCGTTGACATTACCCTCGCTTGATCTTTTACTAACCTACTAACCTACTAACCTGTTAAGATATGAATGGATAAAATTATTGGGAATAATTCTCCACCCACTTTTAGTCCGGGTAATGTATATATTAAGAATTCAATTACATTGAATAATAGACAACCCAAGACATACAAATATTCCCGAAAAAATGACCTTATGATTTTTTTTAACCTTCCACAAATTGAAACAAATTCCACTCTGAAAAGTTCAGTAAATCTGGTATTTATTTCTTCATTAATTTTTTAGTAAATTGATACGCCAAAAACAAATAGCTGCCCGTTATGAAACGCCTTTGCATATCATTGATATTCTGTAGTTTAGTTTGCATTTTATCATGTCGCAGCGAGGTTAATGAATGGATCAGGATCAATCAGCTTGGCTACAGGAATGACGATATCAAAATTGCAGTGTTTTTATCTGATAACACAACAGATCTTAAATCCTTCAGAATAATAGATGCAAAATCGGGGAAAACTGTCATGACAATTGATAAAGTCATTAGTGCAGGATCTCTCGCACCTTTTAAGAGCTGCTTCCGTTTACCTTTCACAAATCTGAAACAAAGCGGTGTGTACAGGATTGTTGCTGGAAATGCTCAATCTCCTGAGTTTCCGATTGGTAATAACGTGTATGATGGCACAGCTGATTACCTCCTTAATTATATGAGGCAACAGCGAAGCGGCTATAATCCGTATGTGAAGGACTCCTGCCATACGCATGATGGTTATGAAATTTATGGTAAATCAAACGATTCGGTTCATATAAATGTATCAGGTGGATGGCATGATGCTGCAGATTATCTCCAGTATGTTGCTACATCTGCAAATGCTACATATCAAATGCTTTTCGCATATTCGGAAAATCCGGAATCTTTCGGTGATAAATTCAGGGCAAATGGATCAGAAGGATCTGATAGCATACCGGATATCCTTAATGAAAGTAAATGGGGCCTGAACTGGTTAATAAAAATGAATCCGGGACCAGAAACCATGTACAATCAGATTGCTGATGACCGGGATCATATCGGATTCAGATTCCCGAATAAGGATACAGCAAATTATGGAAAGGGACGCGAAAGACCTGTTTATTTCTGTACAGGTAAACCACAAGGGCTCTTTAAATATAAAAACAGGTCAACTGGAATTGCTTCAACTGCAGGCAAATTCGCCTCAGCTTTTGCAAAAGGCGCCCAGGTCTTTGCAAAAGTTGATCCCCGGTATTCTGAATTACTGTTGAAAAAATCAATCGAAGCCTTTAGATTCGGACTTGAAAATCCGGGTGTGTGTCAGACAGCTCCGGGAACTGCTCCATATTTTTATGAAGAAGACAATTGGGTTGATGATATGGAGCTCGCAGCAATAGAATTATATAATAGCACAAAGAATCCTGAATATTTAAACCATGCAATCGAATTTGGCCGGAAAGAACCGGTTACACCATGGATGGGCAGTGATACGGCGCATCATTACCAATGGTATCCCTTTGTAAATCTGGGACATCCCGGAATAGCGAGACACCAGAAAACACAAAATTCAAATGAATTTGCAGGTTATATGAAAAAAGGTCTGGAGCTTACTGCAGTAAAAGCAGGTAAAAATCCATTTCATGTTGGCATCCCTTTCATCTGGTGCTCAAATAATCTTGACGCAGCGATACTGACCCAGGCTCATCTCTATACTGAAATAACCGGTGATAGTTCTTATGCAGAGCTGGAAGCTTCGCACCGCGACTGGCTGTTTCGGATGCAATCCGTGGGGAACAAGCATGATAGTGGGAATTCCTGAAAAGGGAGATTATCCTGTAGATTCACATTCTTCATATGTTGTAAAGGGTGGTCAGGTTTTTGGTGGTCTTGTTGATGGACCGGTATATCCTTCAATATTCCATTCATTAAAATACATATCCCTGTCAAAAAATGATGAATATGCTCATTTCCAGACAAAACTGGCAGTTTATCATGATGATTTTGCCGATTATTCAACAAACGAGTGCACGATGGATGGGACTGCAAGTCTGACCTATTACCTTTCATCATTGCAATTTCAATCAGGGAAAAATACAGTTTTCATAGTTTCTCAGAAATAAACTGACGGTTTAATGTTGCAGGATCAACAATTGTACAAGTTTGAGGATTTAGAATTTAAGGTCGTTTATTCAAGGAGAAGAACCATTGGCATAAGTGTTCATCCTGATTCTTCAGTAATTGTCAGGGTTCCATACCGTACTTCCGCGAAAACAATCGCCAGAATTGTAAAAGAAAAGTATAGCTGGGCGGTAAAACATAGGGATAATTACAGGGTACTAAAAAATAACAATATTGACCGCTCATACGAGAATGGGGCGGTTCATCTTTTCAGAGGAAATAATTCAAAACTGGAGATAGAAAGATCCGGTAAACCATATATCCGTTTTTTTGATGGCACAATTCAAATTGGAATTGACACTGATGACCAGCTGGTGATAAAAAAAGTGCTTTATTCCGGTTATAAAAATGAAGCATTAAAACATTTCCCCGAATTAGTAAGCAAGGTTCTCAGGGAACATGAAGATCAGGGATTTAACCCTAAAGGTTTGATCGTAAGGACAATGAAAAGAAGATGGGGAAGCTGTTCAAATAAAGGGATCATCACATTAAGTACAGAACTGATAAAACTGTCAGACATTTACATTGAATATGTAATAATTCATGAGTTATGCCACCTGATACATCATAACCATGGACCGAAGTTCTATGAACTTCTTTCTGAAGTGTTTCCCGATTGGAAACCAATAAGAAAGGACTTGAAGAAATACGTTCAGTAAATATCGTTTGAATTCCTTTGTGCCTTAAAGTTACTTTAGTTAATTTACCCCCATCCCAACCTTCCCCCAAGGGGGAAGGAGCAGTACAAACCTTTCCATCTTAGGGGAAAATGAAAGGGGGTAATACGGAGGAAAGAAATCCCTTCTCACCCAGTATCGTCTATCGTCTATAATATATTATACATTACAGCACATATTCCTGTCCTTTTGCCGGGGCTTCAATATTTTTAAACCCGTCTTCAGTGAGAAAAGTAATATATTTTTTCTGTGTTTCATATTCACCATGGACAATAAAAACCCTGCCAAGAGAATTTTTATCCTGACAATTTAAAAAGCTGATCAGTTCTTTATAATCACCATGTCCGCTGAATGATTCCAGTTTTTTCACCTCTGCTTTAACCGGATAGATCGTCCCGAATATTGAAACTTCCTTATCGCCTCTTCCTATTCTTGCCCCCAGGGTTGAAGGAGCACAATAACCGACAATCAGAATTGTGTTTTTAGGATTTGAAATATTATTTGCCAGGTGGTGTTTTACCCGTGCCGGCTTCCATCATACCTGATGCTGAGATTATTACACACGGTTTTTTATGATCATTAAGTTTCTTTGAATCTTCTACCTTATTGATATAGAAAAGATTATCAAAACCGAACGGATCAGGATCTTTCTCAAGAACATCGCTGAAATTTTTATTAAAACATTCAGGATGCATCCGGAATACCGCTGTTGCATTCACGGCAAGAGGACTATCGACAAAAACATCAATTTTCGGTAACCTGCCTGCGTTAAAAAAATTATTCAGGGAAAACACTATTTCCTGAGTCCGGCCAACGCTAAATGCAGGTATAATAAGCTTCCCTCCCTTTCTCACACAAGTATCAACGACGATATTCAGCAGATCTTCTTCAGCCTCTTTTGAATCCTGATGCAGTCTGTCGCCATAAGTCGATTCGGTAATAAGAATATCAGCCTGCGGGAAAGGCTGTGGCTGACTGAGAATCTGATCAGCAGGTCTCCCTATATCACCGGTATATGCTATTTTTTTGATTTTCCCGTTTTCAGAAATTTCAATATTTGCAACACCGCTGCCAAGCATATGACCGGTATTTGTAAACTTAACTTTTATGTTGTCATCGATCCTGAATTTCATATCATTTGGCACGCCGATGAACAACTTCATACAGGCTGTAGCATCCGCCTGGGTATATATAGGCGTTACCTGGGGCAATCCTTTCTTTGCCCGGCGTTTGTTAAAAGTAATGGTATCATGCTCCTGGATAAACGCTGAATCGGAAAGCATAATAGCGCAAAGATCGCGTGTTCCATTTGTACAAATTACTGAACCCCTGAAACCAAGTTTATATACATATGGGATTAATCCTGAGTGATCAATATGCGCATGTGTAAGAATTATATGATCAATCTCTGAAGGATCAAACATGAGGTCCCTGTTCATGCTGTCTGTTTCAAGGCCTTTACCCTGAAACATTCCGCAGTCGAGAAGAATTTTTTTGCCTGAATCAGTTGTTATCAGGTGTTTGCTTCCTGTAACTTCGCGGGCAGCTCCAATGAATTTTATTTTCATTATAAATTAATTTAGGGGTTTAAAGATAGCGAAAAAAGCCCAGGTTGATTTTACCACGGGCTTAAGCCAGTGGTAAAATTATATCTTAACCCCAATAATTGTAACATCATCAATCTGATTACCGGTTCCTTTCCAATCTGCAAATTCATTTTCAAGTATTCGTCGTTGTTCGTTCATCGGTTTGTGATGGATCTCCGAGAGAAGCTTTTTCAGATTGTGTTTCATGTATTTAGATCCGTCTGGACCTCCGAACTGATCAATGAAACCATCTGAAAAGATATAAATGGTATCCCCTTTTTGTACCTTTATCTCATAGTTTGTAAATGATTCTTTTTCTCCGTAATAAATACCTATTGGCATTCTGTCAGCCTTATATTCTTTCAGTTCTCCATCCTGAAAAATAAAGAGTGGATTATAAGCACCTGAATATTCAAGTATCATTTTTGTTTTTATGGAGAGTGCAGAAAGCAACATCCATACCATCAGCAGCTTCTCCTTCTTTGCCGGTCTGATGAAGTGACGTTTTGACTTTATCACGCAGAAGATTCAGAACAGTGTTTGTTTGAGATTTTCGTTATTTGTTATATTTCATCAAGAGTTGAAATTCCCAGAGTGCTCATAAATGCTCCGGGAACACCATGTCCGGTACAATCGGCGACTGTGAAAAAAAATCTTTTCTCATCCTCTCCAATCCAGTAAAAATCTCCGCTGACAATATCGCGCGGGTTTGTAAATAATGAAGTAGTCTGAAAAATTATTTTTGAAATGGGTGTCCTCGGGGAGTAAAGCCCTTTGAATTCTGCTTGCATATTCGAATGCTCGAAGTGATCTCCTGTTTTTGTGCTTCAATCTTGGCAGTCCGCTCTTTTACTTTCGTTTCAAGTATCTGCTTATCCTTTTTGAGTTTTCTTTCCCTGAATCTGATAATATTTATAATCAAAAATATTCCAGCACAAAAAACGAACAGGTAAAAAAGAGTTGTCTGTGTAACAGGAGCTTTGATTGTAAACGGGATTAACTTTGGGCTGACTTACATTGCCCCAAATGTCTTTAGCTCTTACCTGCAGATTATACTTGCCGGGTATTAACATCAGACTGATTGTATTATTGTATGACCATTTTGACCATTGTTTCATTACCTTGTTTACAATGTACTGATATTGAGTTGAATTTTCTTTCAGGTAACCCGGGGCTACAAGGTCGAAATATATCGTATTATCACCTCTTCCAAATACAATATCGGAGAGAGTGAAATTCATGCCTTTTGAATTTGAGATACTCCTGATAAACAAACTGTTATCCGGCTTAACAGTTGAAATATTATTCCGCACAATTCTGAAAACTGTATTGTCTGTATTCACAATCCAGATGTTATCCCTATCGGTATTTATTGAGACGGGGTTATTAAATATTTTAAGAATTGCTTTGTCGTTTGAAGAAATACCTGCAACTCCGCTTAAGCTTACCCACTCGTCCTCAGTCTTTATCCATGGAACACCGGGCTCGGAAAAGACATATTTTAAGTTCCGGGCGATTCCGCCAAAATCCTTTCTGTAATCAGTGAATGAATTAAGATCGGAACTATAATATTTAACTTTTGTCAGAGTAAAAAGAAAAAGAGTATCGTTAACATACTGAATGATACACCTCTGAGGCAGATCGCTTTTTACAACAAACCCTTCAGGATTACCCGTACTCATTCCATTTCTGAGACTTATCCTGTAAACAATATCATCACTCCCGGCCCAAACGGTATTTTCATTTGCTGAAACAATCGAATAGACACTATGGCTGAATGCGGGATCGGGTGTAACTACATTCCACTTATTACCGGATAGTGGTATTACATAGAAATAGCCATCATTAGTAGCGATATAATACTTATTATCTTTCGATTTTGCACTTATATAGTTGACATAGACATTACTTCCAATCTCCCTCGCTACATGTCCCGAAATACCGAAAAGTCCCCTGTTTGTTGCAGCAAGGATATCATCACCTGCCGGGACCAGTTGTTTGCATTTTTCATTTAAACCTTCGACTTTAGCAAAACTATAAGTGACAGAGCTGAGCTTGCTTTCTGACCTTTTTACAGTAATTTCGGTTGGTTTTACCGATGGTGTTTTATCCTGTGTTGCAGGTGATTTTGGTTTTCGACCGAATATTTTTGAAAAAATGCCTTTCCTGGTTTTTTGAACTTCAGGGACTTTTTCAATCATGGTTTCCTGATTTTGTTTGACCTTAACTTCAGAAACAGTATAATTTTTAACTTCTTTCAGATAATAGACTCCTTCACTGGAGGCAACGTATAACTCATTTTTATGCCAGAGTGATGAAATAAGATTTCCTTTTAAGCCCGGATAGGTGCTGAAATTTTCAACCGGTAACCGCATATCCGCCCTTGTGAGTCCGAACTGATGTGAAAACCAGAGTCCATTATTGTTATCGCAACCTAAAGCAAAAACCTCATCATCAGGTAAACCGTTACTGTAATTAATTGTGTATCTTAATTTTCCGGACTTTTTGTTAATAACCTCAGCTCCGCCGTCGAGTGTTGAGAATGCGTACAGACTATCAGAAAACGTGATCCCTTCGGAAAGAATATTCCGCTGAAGGTAACCCTGATCTTTGATCTGGTAATCATAGAGCTTAATTCCATCAAAAAGAGATAAATTGCCTTTACTTCTTCCCAGCAAAACAAGGTTTTTATCGTAGGGTAGTCCAAATAAGATCTCTTCATCTTTGAACAGGTAACCTGTAACAATAGGGAATAAAGTATCACTCTCAAGCCTGAAAAGACCCTTTGAAAATACGTTTATGAAGGTATTTTTTGGCGAAATAAACATACCGGTAAATGGTTCATTCTCTTTCTGAAATAACCGTAATTCAAGTTTTCCTGTTTTCAGACTATGACGGCTTATGCTCTGTTCACCATAATAATAAACAGATGAGTCAGTAAAAATTATTTTGGTTATCATTCCAATCCTGGCCGAATCTCCTGATTCAGAAAAGTATTTATAAATACCCTTGTTATCACGGGCAATGTATCCGTAACTATTATCCCCGCCGACATAAACCTTCTTCTCTGCAGGATTGTAATTTAGAGAATAAGGAATTACAGGAACAGAAATGAAACTCCAGCTACGTCCGTCGAAGGAAAGGATGCCGCGTCTGTTGGCAAATAACATCACATTATTGTCATCCTGACATATAGCCCAGTTTTGATTTTCGATCTCATTGCTTTCCTTAAAATTTGAAAGCAACGGAGCTCCGTTTTGTGCCTTAAGCAAATGAACCAATAGCAACAAAACAGCAATTGAATAAAATTTCTTCATTTTTAATCAGGTCTTAGAATATTAAAAACTATTCTCCAGATTAAAAGTATAAGAAAAATTTCAATACTATTTACTCTTTTGAGGAAAATTAATAGTCAGAAAAAGCTTATTCCACGATATTCGCAGCTCTTTACGAACAAAAATGGCAAACTGAATTAGATTATTTGATAAAAAGACTTAACAGCATCACTCCGATTAATCCACAAATTCCAATTGAAGTTTCCATCACACTCCATGTTTTCAGAGTGTCCTTTACACTTAGATTGAAGTACTCTTTGAAAAGCCAGAATCCTCCGTCATTAACATGTCCGAACATAAGGCTTCCCGAACCGATAGCCAGAACCATTAATTCCGGATTGACCAAACCACCTGTCACAAGAGGCAGAACGATGCCTGCAGTTGTTATTCCAGCAACAGTAGCAGATCCGACGCAAAAGCGAAGAATGGTTGCAATCAACCATCCAAGGAACAATGGTGATAGGGAAGAATGGCTCAGCATCTCACCGATATACTTACTTACGCCGCTATCAACGAGAACCTGTTTCAATGCACCTGCACCCGCAATCAATAACATAATCATTGTAATAGTTGTTACTGAATGAGCCAGTGAATTCATTATGTCGGTAATCTTTCTACCCCTGGCCAGACCAAGAGTATAGATAGAAAATAACACCGCTATCAGCATCGCGATAGATGGATTTCCAATATATCCCAATGTCTTTCTTATACCATTATCTTCAGGGAGTAAAAAACCTGCAACTGTTGAAACAGTTATAAGAACGACAGGAAGAAGAGAAGAAATGAAGCTTATCCAGAAACCGGGAAGCTCTTCTTCACTCATGACTTTTTGATTTAAGAATTCATCAAGTGGCTTTGCTTCAATTTTGCTGAGAACCTTCGACAGGATTGGTCCGGAAATAATTATTGCAGGAATTGCTGCAATAATACCATAAATCAATGTCTTTCCAAGATCGGCATGAAAAAGAGTGACAATTGCTGTCGGAGCCGGGTGCGGAGGAAGGAACCCGTGAGTCACCGAAAGTGCTGCAAGTATAGGTAACCCAACATATAATAAAGGCAAACCTGTAGTGGCTGCTACTGTAAATACCAGAGGAATCATAATAAAAAACCCAACATCAAAGAATAATGAAATTCCAACAATAAAACCTGTAAGCATCAGTGCCATTTGAATATGCTTAATACCAAAGGCTTTTATAAGGTATGTCGTAATCCTTTGTGCTGCACCGCTCTCTGACACAAGCTTACCAAGCATCGAACCAAAGCTTAATATCAGCACCAGTGAACCCATTGTGCTTCCGATGCCATTTTCTAATGAAACAACCGCACTATTCAGATTCATGCCTTCTCCCAGTCCGACAAGAAGTGAAACAATGACAAAAGATAAAAATGAATTGAGTTTCAGGACAAGGATAAGGAAGAGCAGAAGGCATATTCCAAGGATGACGATGAGTAGAGGCATAATCTGGATTTTAGGGTGGGGGCTGGGTGCTGGGTGCTTGTTGCTAGGTGCTAGTTCTCTGAGTTCTCTATGTTCTCTATGTAAGTTCTTTTACTCCTTTCTACAATGGTAATCTGACAGGCATATTATTTCTGGAGGAAAGATAGATAGCAGTAAAAAGTTCCACAGTTCTTCTTCCATCAATCCCTGTCACCCCTGGTTCAGTTCCTTTCTCAAGTGCATAAAGAAAATCCTCTATCTGTAATTGCATATATCTTATTGTAGGATCAAAACTATTAAAAATCCTTGTATCCTCAGCTATCCATTTACTTAATAAGTTTTCTTCACCCGGTATTGTCCACAAATCGTTAACGGGTGGTTCTGCAATACCCGTCCTTCCGGCAATGAACATAGCTCCGCCATCCGTCTGAACGCCGACCGAGGCGCCATTTTCGCCGTGAACATGGACTTTTCCATAAAGTCCGGGCTTTTGGGAATTGCTTACCAGAATATTTCCAATGGCACCGCTTTTAAATTTAATTATTGCGGCAGCTGTGTCGTCAACTTCAATATAAGGGTGATTCAGATTCCTCCATATGCCGTACACTTCGTCAATCTCTCCCATGTACCACAACAATATATCAAGCTGATGTGGCGATTGGTTTACGAGAACTCCGCCGCCTTCATTTTCCCAAGTTCCCCTCCAGTCATCACTATCATAATAAGCTTTATCGCGCCATCCCAGCATTGTTATAACGCCAAGGACAGGCTTCCCGATCTTGCCTTCATTAATAGCTGATTTAACACGTTTTACAGGTTCATACCACCGTCTCTGACTGATCACTCCCAATTTTACCTTGTTTGATTTGCAGGCATTAATTATTTCATCACAATCGCTGAGATTTGAAGCCATCGGTTTTTCGACAAGTACATTAGCGCCGGCCATTGCAGCTTCAACGGCAGGTTGCTTATGATATGGATGAGCTGTGCACACGATAACGAGATCCGTTTTATTTTCTCTTACCATTGCTGAAACATCTTTATAGGCTCTTGTTTTGTATTGTGCAGCAAACTTGTCAGCTTTTTCAGAAGTTCTGTTCCAGACGCCTGCTAGCCTCGCATTTGGAATATTCCCGATTGCCGTTGCGTGCAAATGTGCCACTTTGCTGCAACCGGCGATTGATATGTTATAAATTTTTTCAGTCATAAACTTAATACTTTTGATTGCGGATGCAAGCTTCAGAGTTTAATATTATGAAGTATTTATATGTAAGTATCTTATATATATAAGTATCTTATATATTAATAATCTTAAATATTATGGAACAAGAATAACTTTATTCAGGTCTCCTTCACTTCTGTATAGCTTATCAAACCACCCCGCTCCCTCCGAAAGCGGAACTATTGCAGATATCTGATCATCCACTTTAATCTTTCCCGATTCCATCAGCTGAAGCGCTTTTTCATATTCACCTCTTATGGCACAGCTGCCAAGTACCTTCAATTCGCCTGTAACTACTTTTTGAAGAGGAAAGTCAATCCGCGGAGAAGTGTTCCCCACCAGAACAGTCGTACCTCCCTTACGGATCATATCAATCGCAATGTTCACAGTTTCACTTTTCCCAACTGCTTCAAATGAAATATCAGCTCCTCTGTTCCTTGTGAGTGACTTAATCTTTTCCTGAAGATTCTCATCATTTGATAGAAATGCATAATCAGCGCCTGCATTAATTGCCTGCTGAAGATGTTTTGAATTGATGTCAAGTGCAATGACCGCCGTTGCTCCCGAAATTTTAAGCAGCTTAATGATAAAAATACCGATCATGCCAGCACCAATTACAAGGCATGTGTCTCCTGCTTTTACTTCCGATATATAAACCGAATGCAAAGATACGGCGACGGGTTCGATCATTGCAGCATGCTCAAATGATACTTTTTCAGGAATTTTGTACAAAATATGCTGAGGAATAGCAATAAATTCTGCAAATGCTCCGTCGCGTTTATAATTTCCGGGAGATACACCTATAACTTCACGGTTATCACTCAGATTATAATGACCTTCAAGTGTATACCAGTCGTTGAGAGGATATACAGTTGAATCAAAAGTTACTCTGTCTCCTGTTTTCCAGTCAGTTACTTCAATTCCCGTCTTGACTATTACTCCTGACGCTTCATGTCCCATTATCATTGGTGGAATTCTTCTTCCGGTACTGCCATCCATCCCATGCACATCGGATCCGCAGATACCACATGCCTTAATTCTGACTAATACTTCATCAGGTTTAATCAGTGGATCAGGTACATCTTTATAAACAAATCTATTAAACTCTTCAAGGACTAAAGCCTTCATTATTGATTTACCTCTTTAGCCATACTGACGATTTTTATTTGGGTGGGACCTGCAACCAGATCGGCAACCTTTGGACCAAAAGCTTTGAAATAATCAGCAGCGAAGTGTGCATCGACAGCTGCCTGATTGTTATATTGCTCCACGAAAACAAACTTCGTATTATCGTATGGATCCTGATAAAGCTGGTATGATTTACATCCCGGTTCCTTGTTGGAATTTTCAATCATCACTTTGGCAGCTTCAGTGAAATCTTTAATTTTCTCAGCTTTTATCGACAGTTTTGCGATTATCATCATCCCATAATCAGGAGCGGGAGCTTGCATTGAGGGGTCAGCTGCCTGGGAACTTGCAACAGTTTTCTTATTTCCGCAACTACTGCAAATGAGTGCAAAAACAAATAGTACGACTAATAATTTTGCTTTCATGATTTTAAATTTATTTAGCGTTTTAGAATACTTAAAGATCAAAATAATATTTATTCATTAGTGAGGTGAATCTCGCTCACGGATTTTATTGCTCTGTCGGAGAAAAAATCAGATGCTGCAAAAATCCTGTAAAGTCCTCCATCCTCATTGCCTTTTGTGCGAATAAGCATAAATTCCTGCTGGTCATTCCTGTTGAATAATTCAGAATACGAAATTACACTCCTGTATCCATCTTTGCCAACAATACATACAAGGCCTGATTTAAGATTCTGTTTTGTTAAAGGATAGAACTTAATCAAAAGGTCATTGAGCAGAACACCTTTAAACGGAGTTGTAGTGTGAATTCCTTTTCCCCTTCCATAAAATACTGTGTTGAAGGTCACATTATTAAGGTTAGATGGAAGTGTTTCCACTTGTCCTGTTTTTTTCGATGAACTGAATATATCCATCCGTGATGAAAACATCGGCGACATCCCCTTCTGAACAGGAAATGAATGAGCATATGACCTGACTGTTATTTTTACGGGAGAAGAAATATTCCTTTCTGTTACCAGGTCACTACCTGATACTATTTTGCTTTCAACGGGTAATGTCCAAAGCTCCTTTGTCTTGGATGGTACTATCCTGGCCACATTAGTGGCGATCAGAATTTTGTGGAGATTATTCGGATAATAAATTTCTCCCCAGCTGAAGACTACTTTTTCTCCTTTATCATTTTCAATTTCGACATACAAATCAATAATTGGTTTGAATTCGTTCTCGTTTGCCTTTTTTAATATTTTCTTATCCAGAATATCAAAAAGAGAATAACCATCATACCGGTATGCTCCAATAAACTTGTCACCGCCGGCACTATCGAGCAATGCCTCTTTTACAATTACGGAATGTTTCGGCAGATCGGAAAAGTCTACTTTCCCGGGATTTGCAATTTCACCATCTACAAACAATTCCTTTACAGCTAATGGATATGTTTCAACGTTATCATAAAAATTATTCGTCATATCAGTTGCATCAATAAATTGAATTATAGGTCTTTTAGCCACCACCTCAGTAATTTTTTCAGGGTTATTACATGAAATTGCAATAATAAAAATTATAAAGAAGAGGAATAAATTTTTCATAATCAGGTTAATCCATAAGCAAATGTAAAATTAGTTTATTTGATAAAACCTGGAGTGATATTTGTCAGGGATATAAGTTTGAAGTTGGAAGTCGGAAGTCGGAAGTGGAAGCTTCGGACTTCCGACTTCTGACTTTTCTTATTTTATTCAACAATAACAACAATAATATCCATCACATTTGTCATTGTAGGACCGGTAATAACATGTCCTCCTGCTTCATTGAAAAAATTATATGAATCAAAATCAGCAAGGTAAGTCTGAGGATCAATATTTTTTAATCTGACCTCTTTTATTGTTGCCGAATCTACCACCGCTCCTGCAGCATCGGTTGGACCATCACTACCATCTGTTCCGGCTGAAAGTATTGTAATTCCCGGGTATTCTTCGAGAAGCAGCGCTGATAATAAAGCAAAATGCTGGTTTCTTCCACCGATGCCCTTTCCGGTCATTTTAACAGTCGTTTCTCCTCCAAACAGAAGGCACACGGGCTTCACTTCGTTTTTATCATGCTTAAACCTTTCCGCAGTTTCAACAATATATTCCGCGACTGAACCAACGTCCCCCTGAAGCTGATCGTCCATTATCACGGCATTAATATTATACTCAAGAGACTTATTTTTGGATGATTCAAGCGCCTTTCTATTTGTTCCTATCAATAAATTATATGTCCTGTTAAATACACTGTCTCCTGACTTTGGTGTCTCTGGTCGCAATCCTTTAACTCCCTCCAATAACAGGTTAAATACTTTGTCAGGAATAACTTCTGTTAATCCGTAGGTTGAAAGAACTGTCAGAGCCTGCTCAAAAGTAGTGGAGTCAGCTACCGTTGGTCCGGAAGCGATGACCTCCAGCTGATCACCAGGTACATCGGAAAGGATGAGATTCACCAGGGTCGCAGGTGATACAGCTTTTGCGAGCTGCCCTCCTTTCACAATAGATAAATGTTTCCTTACGGCGTTAATTTCGCTTATACAAGCCCCGCTATTAATAAGCTGCTCATTTAGCCTGATGATATCCTCGGGAATGCATCCTTCCGGTACATCCCAAAGCAAGGATGATCCTCCGCCTGAAATCAGGCATATTACCAGATCATATGAATCGGCCTTTTCTGCTATTTTAAGTATTTCCCGGGTAGCTTTTAATCCGTTTGAATCGGGAACCGGATGACCGGCTTCTGTAACATCAATATATTTTAATTCACATGAATAGCCATATTTAACAACAATATGACCGTCTGTTATCCTGTCGCCAAGGATCTTTTCTATTTCAAGAGCCATCACTGCGGAAGCCTTTCCTGCTCCAATGATGTAGATATTATTGATCGATCCTGAAGGAAAAGTTAAACCTCCGATTTTAAGATTATCATCAATTAATGAGATCTCACTGCTAATCAGGTTTACAGGGAGAACACCGTCAACTCCGGCAAGAAAAATTTGTTCTGCAATTTCCTTGTGATCCATTTTATTGCATTCTAAAGAACAATCAGTGAGGTGATCCAGACACAAGCAAAAACTACAATTCCCATAACAATTGTCGAGGTGGAATAAACCTTCAATGTTGTTGCGGGATCAATATCAGAAAAATTTGAAATAACCCAAAAATAAGAATCATTGGCATGAGATACAATCATGGAACCTGCTCCCATTGCGAGCATTGTAAGCAATTTCCCCCACTCTGAATCCAACCCAAGTAATGACAGCATCGGGGCCATGAACGATGCCGTAGTAATGATTGCAACCGTAGATGATCCCTGCGCAGTCTTCATAATGACTGCAATCAGAAATGGCACAATAATGCCGATGTTTGTCCCTGCAAGAATTCTCCCCAGCGCTTCTCCTGTCCCTGTTGATTTAATAACCATCCCAAACATTCCACCAGCAGCAGTAACAATAAGTATTGGTCCGGCTTTTTCGATTGCAATTTCAAAGATCGAATTCATAGAGCTAACGGTCTTATTCTTTATCAGAAACATTGCAAGGACGACGCCAACCGATAATGCAAAGATCGGTTCGCCCGGGAAAAAGAAAATTCTTGTCAAAATTGTTTGTCCCCCTTTATCTATCAGGTTAAGAAGCGACTTCACTGTTATCAGCAATAAAGGGACTACTATTGGAAGGAATGACATTATGGTCGACGGAAGTTCTGCATCAGATTTTGTGACAGGTTCAGATGCAATGGCAGGGGGATAATCCTTGCCTTTTGTCATCATTTTCGACCAAAAGAATGCTGCGACTGCACCTGGTATCGCAAATACAATTCCTATGATAATCAGATATCCGATATTTACCTTTATTACTGCAGCGGCTGCCAGAGCTCCGGGATGAGGTGGAATGAGACAGTGGACGGAATAAAGTGAAGTCGCCAGAACAGTTGCCATAAATGGCATGGCAATCTTCGATTTTGCACTGAACGATTTCGCGAGTCCGCTTAATATTATAAAACCTGAGTCGCAAAAAATTGGCAATCCTGTTATAAAACCGGTAATGCCAAGGGCCAAAGTACTTTTACTCACGACCGGTTTTTGAAAGGATATAATTTGCTATACTGATGGTACCTCCGGTTTTATCGAGAGTAATCCCAATGATCGCTCCGAGAATTATCAGAAATCCGATCGATGCCATTGTATTCCCGAATCCTTCCTTGATAGTACTGACAATCAGGTTTGGAGGAAGTGTGGTAAATGCAAGAAACAGAGAGACAAGAAACAGGGCAATGAAAGCCTTTAGTTTTAATCTGGAAGTAAGTACTACTATCGCAATTATGCTGATAAGTACAAGAAGGGATTTCAATAAAACTGCCATGTTTCAGGATTATGTAAAAAAGAGGTACGCTACAAAAATTGCAGTTGTAAAACCCACAAGATCAGCCAGTAACCCACATCCTATTGAATATCTTGTGTTTTTAATTCCTACTGAACCGAAGTATACTGCTATAATATAGAACGTTGTATCTGTAGTCCCCTGCATTGTACATGATAGTCTTCCGATAAATGAATCAGCTCCATGTGTCTTCATTGCATCGATCATCAGTCCTCTTGCACCTGTTCCGGAGAGTGGTTTCATGAATGCAACGGGCAGAGCACCTGTGAATTGGGTATCGACACCCATCCAGGCAAAAAATTTTGTTATACCTGCAATTACAAAATCCATGGCACCTGAGGCTCTGAAAACTCCGATGGCTACCAGAATAGCAACCAGAAACGGGATAATTCTGATAGATGTATTGAAACCTTCCTTAGCTCCTTCAATAAATGCATCGTAAACATTGACCTTTTTTATGAAGGCTAATACGATAAAAAGAATAATAATGAGCATGAGCAGAAAATTTGCTGTCAGGGTCGATATCGTAGATATCTGTTCTTTAGGCAGATGGCTGAAATATATGATTATCCCGATGACAATAGCTGAAAGTCCTCCGAGATAAGCAAGAATAACTTTGTCGAAAAGATTGATTTTCTGAATTATTGCAACACTTATCATGCCGGTGAGAGAAGCTGCGAAGGTCGAGATAAGAATGGGTATGAATATATCAGCAGGATTGACGGCGCCAAGCTGTGTCCTGTATACAATTATACTTATAGGAAGAATTGTAAGTCCGGCAGCATTTAATACAAGAAACATTATCTGGGCATTGGAAGCTGTTCCCTTATCGGGATTGACCTCCTGCATCTCTTTCATAGCTTTAAGGCCGACCGGGGTTGCGGCATTATCAAGGCCAAGCATGTTGGCCGAAATATTTAACATAATAGACCCATATGCCGGATGACCTTTCGGCAAGCCTGGAAAGAGCTTTTCAAAAAGAGGACCAATAAATCTGCCCATCAGCGCAATCACTCCGCCCTTTTCTCCAACTTTCAATAGCCCCATCCATAAGGTCAGAGCTCCGGTCAATCCCAGTGAAACTTCAAAGCCTGTCTTGGCATTGGCAAAAACTGAATTAACCAGGTCGTTGAATATTTGCGTATTGCCTCCAAAGATAAGTTGCCCGAGTGCTACAACAAACCCAATGACGAAAAATCCTATCCAGATGTAGTTTAAAGCCATGCCTTAAGATTGAGGTGCTAAGATAATTATTAAAGAAGTCAAAAAGTCAAAAGTTAAAAGTCAAAAGTTAAAACTTAAACTGACTTTATAGACTTTCGACTTTAAAGACTTTTGAACTTTTTTAATACATTTGTGTAAACTTAACAGACTATGGCACGATTTACACGCACAGACGTTATCCTGCAGATGCGGGAAATAGCAATTGTACCTATTTTTTATCACAAGGATCCTCAAATTTGCAGAAGTGTAATCAAAGCCTGCTATGACGGGGGGATAAAAGTTTTTGAATTTACCAATCGTGGCGATTACGCACATGAACTTTTCAGCGATCTTAATAAATGGGCTGAAAAAGAAGTACCCGGACTGATCATTGGCGCAGGATCGATAGTAGATCCCGGAACAGCATCATTATATATACAACTCGGGGCAAATTTTATTGTTTCCCCAATCCTAAATCCGGAAATGGCCAAAGTCTGCAACCGCAGGAAAATTCTCTGGATACCTGGTTGCGGTACAATCACTGAAATCAACTATGGAGAAGAACTCGGCGCAGAAATTGTAAAGATATTCCCCGGATCATCCGTCGGCGGACCCGATTTTGTAAGGGCAATTAAAGGTCCATGCCCATGGACAAGCATCATGCCTACCGGAGGGGTTGAACCGACACTTGAGAATTTAACGGAATGGTTTAATGCCGGAGTAACTTGCGTTGGTATAGGTTCAAACCTGATAACTAAAGATCACATTCTTAAGAAAAACTGGGCAGGACTGACCAAAAGGGTTACAGCTGCTGTTAAGGTTGCAAGAATGTGGCATGATTAATTTTTAGAATACTTTCGAATTTATTACCAAAAATTAATTGCCGGGAGCTCTGTATAATTCCAGGTTTGAAATAACCGGACAAGCCTTTGATTTACTGATTGTCAGTTTAATCTTCGTAGTTTTAACCACAGGAAATTTTCTTATTATTTTATACCCGACTGTAGTTCCGTCAATTAAACTCTGCCACTCTCCATTAACCAGAGCTGATACCTTGAATTCCTGGACTCGTTGTCCCAGTTTAATGAACTCCTGCACTAATATTCTGTTCACCTCCGTTTCACTGCCAAGGTCGATTATTAAATCGCCTGTTGTTTGAGAATCTGCTGTTGTCCAGTAAGTTTCGGGATTTCCGTCATTCACTTTTGAAGCCTCATATCCCTTCCCCCTTGAAGCTGAAGCTGTAACTATCTTTCCTTTAGCGAGATCTGTTGCAAATTCCTTCTTAAGCAATTCTTTGAATGCCAGAAGCGATTTTATATCATTTTCGTGAAGAAGTCCACGCCTGTCAGGAGGTACATTTAAAAGCAGGTTGCTGTTTCGCCCAACAGAAGAATAATAGAGCTCCATCAGGTTTTCGGGAGTTCTGACTAAGGAATCCTGGCTCTGGTGATAAAACCATCCCGGACGAATAGAGACATCCACCTCAGCTGGAACCCAGTATTTTCCATCTTCGTTACCCTGACCGAGAATGCTGGCAAAATCGCCGCCGGGATACATATTGTCCTTGTTAAGGAGACACCAGTTTGTCTGGCTTCCCATCCCGCTTTCGTTTCCAACCCAGCGAACATCAGGTCCTGCGTCACTGAACATTACGGCAAATGGTTGAAGGTCTCTTACTATTTTATGAGTATTCGGCCAGTCATAATAAGTTTTATTATCAATTTTTCTTGTCTCCCGTGCTCCGCCATAATATCCGTCGCCGCCATTTGCACCGTCAAACCAGACTTCAAAAATATCGCCGTATCCGGTTAAAAGTTCGCGCAGCTGATTCCTGTAATATGTCAGGTATTCAGGAGTTCCGTAAGAAGCATTGTTCCGGTCCCATGGAGAAAGATAAACGCCGAGTTTCAATCCGTATTCATCACAGGCAGAACGCAGGTCTTTCAACACATCACCCTTGCCATTTTTCCATGGAGAATTTTTGACTGAATGACTAGTGTATTTTGAAGGCCAGAGACAAAACCCATCATGATGTTTTGCGGTAATAATAATTCCTTTCATACCAGCTTCCTTAGCTACTTTTGCCCATTGCCGGCAATCGAGATCTGAAGGGTTAAAAACACTTTCCTTCTCATCACCAAAACCCCATTCCTTATCAGTAAATGTATTAACTGTAAAATGGACGAACATATAATACTCCATGTCATGCCATACGAGTTGTCTGTCAGAGGGTACCGGACCAAAAGGTATGGGAGGTTTAACTTCCGAACATCCTGAAAGCAGTATTAGTAATATCAGGAAAAAAATAGTATTTCTCATTTCAATGTTACTTTTAAACGATAATTCTATGTTTTGAAAAAGTAAAATCCATTAACCGCAAAGGTCGCAAAGAATCTACGCAAAGGCCTCAAAGTCGTGATTTATGAGATTCTTAACTTTGCGAACTTTGCGCATATGCGTGCTTTGCGGTTAAAAAGGATTTTTTAAACAGCCCTAATTATTCGGTTATAGCTCCTTAATTCTTATGTTTCTGAATTTCACAAGCGACCCATGTCCCAGAAATCCGATATGTCCGGTCGGATTTTTTAAACCCGGATGGTCCTTATGATCCATTGTACCATTATCTCTTGGTCCGGCAATATCTCCATCAACGATAGTAGTTCCGTTAAGGACCACAGTTATTTTAGTTCCTTTTGCAGTTATCTCCTCATAATTCCATTCACCCAGAGGTTTCAGAAATTCCCTTTTTGCAGGTATTACACCATAAACTGATCCATGATACTGATACGGCTGAAGATTTGCATATACCGGGTCGGTATTATCCAATACCTGAATTTCCATACCGACATATGCAGCATCACCCGTAAGCGGAGCACGTATACCAATGCCATTATTTGCAGCAGGAGTCAATTGAAATTCAAAACGAAATACAAAATCAGCATATTCCTTTTCAGTATAAAGATTCCCCCCGGAATCATCCACCGGTTTAATAACTATCATTCCATCTTCTGCTTCATAGGATTGTTTATTTCCTACCCAGTTGTCGAGATTTCTTCCATTGAAAAGAGCTGTAAATCCCTGTGATCTTTCCTCAGCAGTCAGATTATATTCTTTTTCACTGATCTCCCTGACGTATATATCTCTGAAAGCCAGATCGGTTCCATGAGCCTGAAGTTCAATTGAACCTGTTGGAAAAATAGGAATATTGCGATCCCAGTAATTCTCCAGTGTCACATTGTCAACAACAAGTTCTCCGTTAAGCCAAACGGATACTTTTTCTCCGATCATAACAATTCTGAAGGTATTCCATTCACCTACAGGATTATCAGCTACTTTAAGAGGTTTTGCCATACCCTTCTGGTTATTGTAAAGTCCTCCGGAACCAACCTGCGCCCCTACTTCCACCCTTGAAGTGTCCCAGATCTGAACCTGTGGTGATCCTCTCAGATATATACCGCTGTCGCCTTTTTTGGTAATTTTCCAATCAACAAGCATCTCAAAATCGCCATATTGCTTAATTGAGCACAAATTATCCCCTTCACCGTTGAACCAAATGCAACCATCTTTGACACTCCAGTTTCCTGCAACTTTCTTATTTGCTTCGATTTGCTTTTTTGCAAGTTCCGTCGGTTTCATCTTTGCTCTTGCAACAGGATTCTCCACGAGTCCTTGCCACCCCGACAGATCCTTGCCATTGAACATTGGTTTGAACCCTTCATCAGCAGGCATGCCGGCAATGTATTTATTGATCATTTCCTTGTCATAATCACTCTCCTGCCCCTGAAGTTTCGTGGCTGCCTTTGCGAGAATTTCCTTAACAAGGGTACCATACAGACCTGCTTTTGAATCGACAGAAGGCAAAGCTATTGTCAAGGCAGATTCGGCAGCTATCTTAGAAGTAGAAGGATCGTCAAGATAACCAGATACGAAATACAGCGTCTGATATGTTTTAAGTTTGCCTGTCTCAGCCAGAATTTCGTTCTTACGATCAGCGCTCAAAGCCATTGGCATTATTTTCTTAAATTGAAGGAGCTTCTGTTCATCAGTGAGCTTAGCAGATTTTATTTGTTTCATAAAGGCTTCAAAAGCAGGTTCTTCGTAAGTTTTATCACCTGATGCACATATTGTGTACAGCCCAGCAGAAGCCGATATAGTCTTTCCAGTTTGTAAGAGTTTTGAAACAAACATCCCTGATCTCAGGATTTCCATTTTCAAATTCAGAGAGAACAGTTTTAATAGCATCATTCCCCCCTATTCTTGACAGAACGGGAATCAGTTTTGCTTTTTGGTTACTTCCTTCTATTACTTTAATTATGACAGAAGATCTTTTTCCGGAATCGGCTAATCGAAGTGCGGCATTTGCGATCGCAAACTGGACTTCACTTATATATTCAGGTTTATCCATACCGGATATCAGTTCTATCAGTTTTATCTGATCTGAAGGACCGGCCAAATCAGCAAGAGCTTTTATGGCAGCGGCTTTCAACAATTCATCTTCAGAAGATGCAAAGGGAAGAACTTCATTGAATGATTTATTATTTTTATTCCATGCGAGAAGTTCAATAGTGCTTTCCCTTGCTGCGGAATTTCCGCTTTTTAAAACCGGAAGCAGAAGCGATACATTATCATCACCACAAACTGTCATCAGTGCAGATTTTGCAGCTTCCTGATCATTGTCGTCAGCGAATTTCATCATATAATCTACTAATGCAGGAATTGATTTGCTCTCGCTTAAATTAACAATAGCCACAGAAGCTTCATTTCTTACACGGAAATCACTATCTGACAATGAAGCTGTTACAAGAGGAAGTGCGGCCGGATCAGACCGTTGACCTAGCATATTTATAATTTCAGGTCTTGAATCTGGAATAGCCTTCGGAAAATAGCTGATCCAGGTTTTAGTAATTTCAGAACCAGAAATTCCAAGCGACATTCTGATTGCTGCGCTTCTAAATTTATTATTCGAATGAGCCGAAGCTTTAAGAATTTCGTCCATAGCTTTAATCCCGTGCAACGCGACATAAATATCAAGAGCTGCAGTTTTGTTTTGAATTGTGAGGTTGTCGTCACATTTTGACATTACAAGTTTGCAGATCTTATCAGATGTTTTTAAATCACCTTTCTGACCAACTACCTTCGCATAAGTCAGCAATGATTCAGTAGCGCCAGTCGGTTCCCATCTGTAAGCAACTGCCTTTGCTTCATTTAACAAAACAGAATATGCGGCTTTATTTCCGCTTCTTGCCAGAGCATTATATGCTGAAGCTTTTATATTGACATCATTTAAAGTTGCCCAGGAAATATATTCATTTACAGCCACCTGTGAATTCATAATTGCAAGGGTATTCATTACTGCAGCCGGGCATTGAAGGTTTTTGTCCTTCAGTGATTCAGCCAGAATTGCCTCTGCAGCATTACCGCCAGCAGCTGATATTACGGCGAGAGCCGGATTGCAGATCTCTTTTGAAGTAAGATAACTTTTCACAGCTTCTGCAGATTTAATACCGCCAATCTGTTGAAGCTGTTTCATGAAAAAATCTTTCACGCTAAAATCAGTTTGTTCCTTAGCATAATTTATACATATGTCTTCCCACATATCTTTGTCAGCTCCCTGCTTTTTCCATGATATATACCGTGATAAACTCTCTACGGCGTACCTTGCACGTGTGTCGTCACCATTTCCTGTGGGAATTATCTGATTACAAATCTGTCTTATACCTATATCGCCAAGAGACAACATGTCGGCCATGAGATTGTTTGTAAGTTGCGGATCGTTGGAAGGCAACCTGGCGAGAAGATCGGCAACTTTAGTTTCGGTAGTTCTTTTATCCTGCGGGTACGAAACAACTGTTGTCAGTAAGAGTAAAAGACTAATGCAAAGTATTTTCAAAATTTTCATGTTTTTGGATTTTCAGGTTTTTAAATTCGTTCACATCTCAGATTTTCCAGGGTCCTCGCATTGGCTGATTAATGAGCCGGTTAGCGCCTTCGTCATTTATAAATTCCTGTTTGACAGGATCATATCTGAGGTTTCTTCCCAGACGGACTGCAATTACTCCAAGGTTTACGATTGAACATGACCTGTGACCATTCATCTCATTCAGAGCAAATTTCTTTCTGGTTAATACAGATTCGCTAAATGTCGTGACCTGAGGTGCAGGATCAGGAAGGGAATCAATCAGTTTCTGAAGGTTGGGAATATCCGATCTAAATCCTTTAAATACCTTCCCATGAGGGCCTTCGATATATGCTGCATTTTTATCGCGATTTTCACCATCAAGGATTATCTGGCATCCATCTGCATATGTATAGGTAATCCTTCTCCATGATCCGACTGCATCGTAATGCTGTTCGGGCGCATCTATTTCAACAGAAACAGGACCTGTGTCATCTTTCCCAAGCAAATATTGAACAGGATCGAGATAATGCTGCCCCATATCACCCAGGCCACCACCGTCATAATCCCAGTATCCACGGAATTTCTCATGAACCCTTTCCGGATTATATGGTTTATACGGTGCAGGGCCGAGCCAGAAATCGTAATCCAGTTCGGGAGGTACAGGCATTGGCTGAAGATTGTGCAATCCGCTCCAATAGAATTTCCAGTCATAGCCAGTGATGCCGCTGACTGTTACTTTAAGAGGCCAGCCTAGAGCGCCGGAATCGACTAATTTTTTGAGCGGTTTGACAGTGGTTCCCAAACCGTAAAACTGATCTTTGAACCTGAACCATGTATTAAGACGGAACATTCTTCCATTTTTCTGAACTGCTTCAACAACTTTTATTCCCTCGCCGATAGTGCGGGTCATTGGTTTTTCACACCAGATATCTTTTCCCGCTTCAGCAGCTGTCTTTGATATAATACCGTGCCAGTGAGGAGGAGTGGCAATATGAACTATATCGATATCGGGTCTGGCTATAAGTTCACGAAAATCGTGATAGCCTGTTATGTTGCCTCCTGCCGCTGCAACAGCATTACTAAGATGTGTTTTATCGACATCACACACAGCAAGCAGCCGCGTTCCTTCGTAACCGAAATGCCCTCTTCCCATGGTTCCGACTCCAACAATACCTTTTGTCAGTTGATCGCTGGGAGGAGTAAAGCCCTTCCCACCGAAAACATGTCGTGGTAAAATGGTCAATGCAACAGCTGCGGTAGCCGTCTTCCTGAAAAAATCACGCCGATTAACTTTTTTCATTTATATAATTATGAATTGCATATAATAGAATCTACTGCAATTTGCGTGTTTTAAACTCAAATTACAAATGGAAGAAGTTCTATTTTTAATAAACCGGTTTACGGTGCGCGGCTTGCGGTGTGCGGTTTGGGGAGAGTTATCCCCGGAAACCGGGTACCGGTTACCGGATACCGGTAAAAAGAACCCCCTTCCGGCTGGTTGCCCTGAAGGGGGATGAAATGTTCCGGAGTATTTGGGAAAATGGGGAAAGGGGAACTCCGGAACAGTGGAGAAATTAAACCTAAATCTATTACCTGTTAACTGTGCTTGTTTCTATCAATTTCATTTTAATTTCCAGACTGTCAATAATTTTCTTACTCAATTTTGGGTTCGAATCACCATTCTGAATCATTTTTACTAAAACTTCTGCAACCATTTCAGCCTCTTTTCTTGAAGGAAAACCTTTGTTTTTTAAAGGTATACTGCTATAATGCAGGTAAGGTTTACTGTTCACAAAAATTGTATATCCCCATGTTGAGTCGGGATTTTGAAAAGAACGAAATTTCACAATAGAGGGATAAACATCAGATTCTGTCATTTGGGTTCTATTCCTACCAGACGTTTTTAAATCTACTTTTCCTGCACTATTTTTGCATCCAGCAAACAATAGTATTAAAACCAAAAACAACAGAAATGAAAAGGATGAAATGAATTTCCCATTTTTACCCTCTTTGTGCATCAAAAGACTCTTCTAAATCACCATTAAAATTACAGTGAACTTTTATATAATTTATCTTCCTGCTTCTTATTTGTACGAACCATTGCTTTTACTGTGTATACATTCAATTTGTCTGGATGAAAAATGATGTTTTAAATCATATAAACAAAAAAACAGGCCCGGGAGCCTGTTTGTAGGAAGATATGGATTCAAAATTCAGTAAGTTCTAATCTATCGGAACATAGGTCTTAACTTTGGCTGAAACAAAAGCCAGAAGGTATGCGACACAAAACAAAAGAACGAACAATGCACCAGATTGTCCACCAACAAGATCAGATGAGACACCCATAATCAGCGGAAAAACAGCGCCACCAAAAATACCCATTATCATCAGTCCAGAGATCTCGTTGTGTGACGATGGCTTTTTTAAAAGCGCCTGGGAAAAAATGACTGAAAAAATATTGGAATTACCTAACCCAAACAAGGCAATACCAATGTACATGATGGTTTTATCAGAAATAAACAGACATAATATCCCGATAAGAATCATGCTGGCACTGACAATAAAAACTTTCTTTGCGGCGAATTTAGCCAGGAATCCTGCTCCCAATAAACATCCTGCGGTACGGAAAATAAAATAGAAACTTGTTGCATATCCTGCATCTGACAGATCGATATGCAGCCTTTGCATAAGAATTTTTGGTGCAGTAGTGTTGATCCCGACATCCAGACCCACATGAGCCATAATGCCTAAGAATAAAAGTAAAATAGTCTTATCTCCAAGTAATGAAAAACACTCTCTGAAAGAAGCTACTTTAGTTTCGACATTCTTTTCCTTGATTTTGGTAAAAAACAGCCAGGCTAAAACGAATAGACATACTATTAAAAATGTCGGGAACATAATCATTCTCCAATCATGGAACCTTATAACAGCCCAGGCTGCAAAAATCGGAGCAACAAAAGAGGCAATAGCTTTAACAAACTGTCCAAATGTGAGTGTACTTGCCATCTTTTTCTCGTCAACAATATTTGCTAATAATGGATTTAATGAGACCTGCAACATTGTATTACCTATTCCCAATAGTGTAAAAGAAATGAGCATTGATGCAAAGGAATAACTAAACATTGGAATGAGTAAAGCAGGAACGGTAATTATCAAACTAATCAGAACAGTGTTCTTCCTTCCAATTTTATTCATTAATAATCCTGTGGGCACAGAAAAAACAAGGAACCAGAAGAAAACCATCGATGGCAATAAATTTGCCATGGTATCCGACAGCTGAAAATCGGCTTTAACATAATTAGTTGCAATACCTACTAAATCAACAAAGCCCATGACAAAGAATCCAATGAGTACAGGCAGAATTTTGGTAAGGTTTAGTTTTTGTGTTTCCATGGAGTTTAGGTTGAGGTTAAGGTTGAGGCTGAGGTGGTCACATTAAAGGCAGGGCATGTTGAACTGATTTCCAGAAATCGTCATTAAGCAGGTATGCGCTTCCAAGAAGGGCCGCATCCTCTTTTAGTTTGGATATAGCTACTTCACAGAAACAATTCTCTTTCCGTAATCTGTTTTCAAATACATCGCCAAATAGATTGTAGGCATGCGAAATATTGCCGCCCACAACTAATATTTCGGCTTTAAATTTCTTAAGCCAGGGAGCAAGGAATAAGCCAGCATTGTCGCCAAAATCAGTGAATAGGTCGAGGATAGCTTTATCAGAAGAAGCCATAGCTGCTAGTTCCTTTACTCCGCTCAACTCCCTGCCAGTTTGCTTTTTATATCTCAGCAATAATCCCCTCGTTGAAAAATAATCATCCGCTATCCCGTCTTTATAAGGCAAATGGTAGATACAGCCTAACTTGGGTACTTCCGGACCATCAACAATTGGAATCCTGTTATTTATGAAAGCTGACCCAAATCCGGTACCAAGCGTAATTGAGAGCGACCTGTTATACTTTGATGCGCTGCCTGCCCATGCTTCTCCGACAGCAAAGGATGAAGCATCGTTCATAAAACGTATAAGGAAATCATCATGGACATCTAAACTACTCGCAATGGCATCAGAAATATTAAAACCATAAAGGTTTTCATATTTCGCGACTCCCCGTATGTAACAAATGCCTTTCACATAATCAAAAGGACCCGGCATTGCAAATCCGATACCTTTGACATCTTCAAAAGGAACTTTTGCCAAAACTTCTGATAAAGCCTTACTCCAGATACCTATTATTGTACTTGCCTGGGCCTGATTATCAACCTGGCGCTCAGTTAAAGTATTTCTAAGTATCTTCCCGGAAACCAGATCAATGGCTGCACAACTGATATGACTCCCGCCAATGTCGGTCCCTATTGCAATGTTTTTATTCATGGAGACGTTTATAATGATATGTAACAACAATTTTAAAACTGCGTTGAAAATATCTAATTTTGTTGGCAATGCAAAATATATTGTTGCATTAATGTAACTCCTGATTAAAACAGAACGGTTAACTGAAGTTTTAATTTTTTAATTCTCACACTGATCTTTCTCATAAATATTTAGATTTTAAATGATTACCTTAGAAAATTAAATTTTATCAACGGATGATACTCAGTTAATTACTGATTTCATAATCTAATTTAAACCAGACTATAATGCCTAAAGTTACAAAAGAAGACGCTCTTCATTATCACAGCAGGGGAAGACGGGGAAAAGTCGAGGTTATTCCGACAAAACCGTACTGCACGCAGACTGATTTGAGTATGGCTTATACTCCCGGAGTAGCATATCCATGCCTCGAGATTGAAAAAAATCCCGAAGATGCTTACAGGTATACAGCAAAAGGTAACCTTGTGGCAGTGATTTCAAACGGAACTGCTGTTCTTGGACTTGGCGATATCGGAACATTAGCCGGCAAACCCGTAATGGAGGGTAAAGGGCTATTGTTCAAAGTTTTTGCGGACATTGATGTTTTCGATATTGAAGTTGACGAAAAAGACCCTGTTAAACTCATTGAGTTTTGCAGGCAGATAGCTCCTACTTTCGGAGGTATAAATCTTGAGGATATTAAGGCACCGGAATGTTTCGAAGTGGAGACAGAATTAAAAAAAATGCTCGATATACCGGTATTTCACGACGACCAGCATGGAACAGCTATAATATCGGCTGCAGGGCTTTTGAATTCCCTTGAGATAACAGGAAGAAAAATAGAGGATTTGAAGTTGGTAGTTTGTGGTGCCGGAGCAGCTGCAATTTCATGTTCAAAGCTATATGTTGCACTTGGCGTCAGAAAAGAGAATATCATAATGTGCGACTCCAAGGGAGTTATCAATAAAAAGAGAAAAGATCTGAATAAATACAAGCAGGATTTTATAACGGGCAGGGATGTTGATACGATTGAACAGGCTGTTGTCGGAGCTGATATGTTCCTGGGACTCTCCACATCCTGTATGATGTCAAAGGAAATGCTCGCATCAATGGCTGACAACCCGATCATTTTTGCAATGGCAAACCCCGATCCTGAAATAACTTTTGAGGATGCAACTTCTACCAGAAATGATATGATATTTGCTACAGGACGGTCGGACTATCCCAATCAGATAAATAATGTACTGGGGTTTCCGTTTATTTTCAGGGGAGCGTTGGATGTCAGAGCATCAACAATCAACGAGGAGATGAAACTTGCTGCTTCAAAAGCCCTGGCTGCCCTCGCTAAAGAGCCTGTGCCGGATGTAGTGTTAAAAGCTTACAATATCGAAAAATTAGTTTTCGGGAAAGAATACATTATACCCAAACCTGTTGATCCGAGATTGATTTCGCGTGTCGCGCCTGCAGTTGCAAAGGCAGCAATGGATAGCGGAGTAGCTAAATATCCGATAACCGATTGGGATGCATATAAGAAGTCACTTGATCTAAGGATCTGCGAACATATAAAAAAGGTGGCAGGATGTAACTGTGAGTAGGGTTTAAAACGAATTTCAGCCTGACGCATTAGGGCTGTTGAAAATGTCGAAATCCATTAACCACAAAGATCACAAAGGTATTACACAAAGGTCACAAAGGTTTGAAATATAACATTTTACTTTGTGCCCTTTGTGCCTTCTTTGCGTGCTTTGTGGTTAAAAGAACTTAAATAATCTTTGCCCTCTTCTTTCTGGCTTCAATCTGCCTGCTGACTTTCTTTTCGTACATTCTAACGATCATTTCAGAAATATCCTGGATCGTAAACGAACTGCGGTTTAAAGTTGCATCGAAAAGGTAGTCGATATTCAGAGGTTTTTTATCCAGAAAGGTTTCAATAAGATTGAACCTCTTTTCATCGGTATCAACAACGTATTCTTCCGCCACCTCAAGTGTCATTCCTTTCTTTCTCATCACATTTTCAACTCTCCAGTAAAAGGGCGCCACAAGTCTTATATGCAAGGCATCTGATATGTCTTTGGCTATTGAGATACCACCCCTTCCTACCAGTATTACATGACCCTCTTTGCACATTGAAAGTACAACATCCTTTATTGCTTTCTTTACTCTCAAATCACTTACAAACCCTCCTGAAAAAGCCATAATCATTTCTGAAAGATTCGAAAGTTTTATCCCTTTATAAAAATTTTCAACACGTTGAGCGTCTGTATCAAGCTCTTTTGCAATATCATAAATGATCTCCTTATCGACCCATTTCCATTTGGTTGTTCCAAATCGGGTATTTAAACTTTCAGCCAGACTGGCAGCTACCTGACGCGCATCACATCCGGTTGTACGAGAAATGGTAATAACCGGTCCATCATTTAAAGCACCTTTTTTGAGAATAGATTCCCTGTAACGATCATCAAAATAATTAAAGAATTTTTCCATCTCATAATCCTCCTAACCTGGCTATTTAACAAAAGACACTCCGATACAGAGTTTTATTCCTTATCCCGCATAACCAACGGATATGATATATTGGAACGGCGATCGTTCCCTTGAATTATTGAACCTAAATATACAAAAAATAACACAGATTTTCAAATAATGTGCGCAAAACCTTTCCGCGGCATCCTTAATTCTTATGCCTGCTGCGATCAGCGAATGAAACATAGATCGATTATTTGAAATATCTGTATTTTTTATTATATCTTTACTTTACTAAACTTTCATCTCGCTAATCAATTAAAACTATTTGATATGATCTCAAATATTTTTCCCAGACCTGAACTATTTTGGTTCATCCTGGGACTGGTTCTCTTCCTGCTTGAACTGGTCATGCCCGGCTTTATTATATTTTTCTTTGGTCTTGGTGCATGGATTACGGCGCTTATTTGTCTGATCGGCCACCCGGGGAACAATTTGCAGATACTAATTTTTGCAATATCATCTCTCATTTTGCTCTTGGCTCTGAGAAGGATGATTCAAAAGAAATTCTTCTTCAACAGAGGATCCCAGTCTGAAGAAGTTGAAGATGAATTTACAGGAAAAGAAGCCCTTGCTATGAACGATTTTGGAGGGATAAAACATGGGAAAGTTGAGTTTAAAGGTACATCCTGGACAGCTGAATCAACTTCAGAAATAAAGGCAGGACAACGAGTTACCATTATCGAAAAAAACAGCTTTAAATTAATAGTAGAACCTAAAAATTAATCAAAATGGAAGGATCAAGCACCACTTTTATTCTTGTTGGCATCATCTTTTTAGGATTTATCCTCATTGTGTCGATGATAAAAATTGTTCCTCAAAGAACAGCAATTATCGTTGAGAGACTGGGTAAATACAAAGGAACATATTCAGCAGGATTTCAGTTAATCATACCTTTTCTTGACAAAGTAAGGTACAGGCACACTCTTAAGGAACAGGCAATTGATGTTGCTCCCCAGATCTGTATAACCAGGGATAATATCGCTGTTGAAGTAGATGGAATACTTTACCTCCAGGTCCTTGATCCGCAGAAAGCGTCTTATGGAATTGATAATTACAGATTTGCTTCTATCCAGATCGCCCAGACTACTATGAGGAGCGTAATAGGCAAGCTTGAGCTTGACAGGACATTCGAAGAAAGGGAAACCATAAACGTCACTATCGTTGAAGCTGTTGACAAAGCCAGCGAACCATGGGGTGTTAAAGTTACACGTTATGAAGTAAAGAACATTTCACCTCCTCAGAGCATAAAAGATGCAATGGAAAAACAAATGAGGGCTGAAAGAGAAAAAAGAGCTGTAATCGCCGAGTCAGAAGGAACAAAGCAAGCCAAGATTAATAATGCTGAAGGTGATAAACAGGAACTGATCAAAAAGTCTGAAGGTGAGATGCAGAAACGCATAAATGAAGCCGCAGGCCGCGCATCTGAGATCGAACAACTTGCCAAAGCAACGGCCAGCGGATTAAGGGCAATTTCTTCGGCAATATCTGAGGAGAATGGTCTTAACGCCGTTAACCTGAGGATAGCTGAACAGTATCTTCTGGCATTCGGCAATATCGCTAAAACCAATAATACAGTCATAATACCTTCTAATCTTACTGATATTTCAGGAATTATAGCTACTGCAACATCGGTGTTTAATGAAACGAAGGATAAGAAGGCGAAATAACCTTTTTTACTTCATGCTTTTGTAAAAGTTGAAATCTTGACCACAAAGGTCATAAAGGCTTTTCACAAAGGTCACAAAGGTCTATATCATAATGTTTTAGCTTTGTGCCCTTTGACCTTCTTTGTGTGCTTTGTGGTTAAAAAGTAGGGTGAATCTAAACCTCTTCGTGTTCTGTCCTCCTGATTATCTCATTCTGCAGATCCTCACCGAGATCGTTGAAATAATCGCTGTAACCTGCCACACGAACAATCAGATCCCTGTAACGTTCGGGATTCTTCTGGGCATCCCGGAGAGTATCAGCATTGACTACATTAAACTGGATGTGATGGCCATCGAGACTGAAATAACTGCGGATTAAGGCAGTCAGCTTTTCATAGCTCTCCTCATCTTCGAAAAATGAGGGTGAGAACTTCTGATTCAGAAGGGTTCCTCCTGTTCTCAAATGATCGATTTTTGAAGCAGACTTGATAACTGAAGTTGGACCATTATGATCTGCTCCCTGGAATGGAGAGATACCTTCAGACAGTGGCAAATAAGCATTTCGACCATCAGAAGTAGCGCCGGTAACACTTCCGAAATAGACATGAGACGTGGTTGGTAACATATTGATCCTGTGAACTCCATCACGGGTATTCGGCCTGCCATTAATAGAATCGTAAAGAATTTCAAATACCGTAACGGCCTGCTGATCAGCATAATCATCATCATTGCCAAACTTTGGAGTATTATATATCAGTTCATATTGAATATCTTCATATCCCAGAAAGTCCGATTCAAGAGCAGCGATCAAGTCCTCCCATTTCATTTTGTTGCTATCATATATATTATACCGTATTGAGGTCAGCATATCTGTGATACTACCCAGGCCGACTCCCTGAATATAAGAAGTGTTATACCTGGCGCCACCATCATTATAATCTTTTCCATTTGGAATACAATCTTCTAAAAGAAGTGACAAAAATGGAACCGGTAGCCAGGTTGCAAAAGTTTTTTCGATAACATTGTTACCTCTGATTTTTATATCTGCGAAATAATTGACCTGCAATTTTAAAGCCTCAATTACTTCACCAAAACTCCTGAAATCCTTCGGAAGACCTGTTTGAAGTCCGATAAGCCTGTTTGTTCTTTTATCAAATCCATTATTGAGAGTCACCTCAAGTATCTTCGGCAGATTAAAATAACCTGTCAGCCAATAGGCTTCAGTTCCAAACGCACCAGTTTCAACGCATCCTGAAGCGCCGCCATTACGTGCATCAATCAATGTCTTTCCCTGCCGCAGCAATTCCTGTATGATAGCCTCGGTGTTGAAACATGACGGCTGACCGAAACCTGTTCTTATTATATCAAGAGCTTTATGAATGAACCTGTCGGGACTCTTTTTAGAAATCTGTACCATAGAACTTGGTTGAAGAATACGCATCTCTTTGATTACATCAAGAAGAATGTACGACATCTCATTAACTGCATCAGTCCCGTCGGGTTTTACTCCGCCCAGATTTATCAGACAAAAATCGGTGTAAGTACTACTCTCACTGGCTGTTACTCCCATTTTAGGAGGAGACGGGTGATTATTGAATTTCACCCAGAAACATCCGAGCAGATCATCCAGACTTTCATCTGACAAAGATCCGGATTCGATTTCCTGTTTATATACAGGAAACAAATGCTGATCAAGTCTGCCGGGGTTAAATGAATCCCAGGGATTCAATTCTATTATCACACCTAAATGGATAAACCAATAATGCTGAAGCATTTCATGAACTGTTTCAGGAGCATTTGCCGGAACCTTACGGCAGATGTCAGCCATTTTTTTCAGCTCAGCTTTTCTTATATCATTCTTCTCAGTAAGGGACAGTCTTTCAAGTTCATCTGCATGCCTGTCAGCATACATTATTATTGCATCGCAGGTAACAAGCATTGCATTTAATTCCTCAAGTTTTTCAAAAGCTTCTCTGTCATTAAAAAAATCAAGCTTTTCTATTGCAGCATCAATCTCGTTCTTTACTGAAATAAACCCTGTTTTAAACATCCTGTAACCCAGAACTGTATGCCCGGGAGCTCTTTGCTCCTGGAATTCAGTAAATATACCGGCGTCATAAGCGTTCAGCCACTCCTGAGTCATCCGCGACATAATTCTGTCGCGATTACTCTTTCCTTTCCAGAATGGAAAAATCTCTTTCTCATAAATTTCGCTGACCTCATCATCAACCATGAATGAAACCTTATCCCTGGAGTTGAGAATCTCCAGATCTTTAAGCGAATGGAGGCTTATTTCGGGATATGTAGGAGTTTCTTTTGGCGCCGGGCCTCTTTCTCCCACAATCAGTTCGCCTTCATTGATACAGATTTTTTTGTTTTTCAGGATAAATTCAAACGCCCTGGCCCGTTTCATAGGGGCTGAAAGCTCCCGTGCTTCTTCGCTCTTATAAAATTGAGTGATCAATAAAGCTCTTTCAGCGCTTATTTTTTCAACTGCGTTAAGGCTTTGTTCTCTGAGTTTTTTGACCCTGTCTGATAATTTCATCTTATTATTATTTCCTGAATTAATCTAGCGTATTTATAAAATCTTTAAGAAAATCCATTACCACAAAGGTACACGAAGGTTTTTCACAAAGGTCACAAAGGCCAATATTATAGTGTTCTAGCTTTGCGCCCTTTGTGCCTTCTTTTGTGTTCTTTGTGGTTAAAAAGGGCTTTTACGGCATCCTCGCCGACCAGCGGCAGGGGGCCAAATTTTAACCTCCGATTTTTACCGGAATACCGATTTCCATAAAAAACTCTTTCAATTTTAGCATTTGTTTATTATCAGGAGGCTCTACCCCTTGCATTCTATATGGAATATTAAACTTTTGATACTTTGAAGCTCCTATTTTATGATATGGTAAAAGATTTATTTTTTTTATTGAATCAGTTTTTGTAGAAAATATAAAATTTCTCAGTCTCTCGATATGATCATTGTCGTCATTCATACCAGGAATAATGGGTATTCTCAGATTCAGGTCTTTCCCACACTTAATCAGAAGCAAATAATTATTCAGGATATTTTTGTTTGAGTCGCCGGTCAATTCAATATGCCGTGCTTCATCGAGATGCTTTATATCGTAAAGGAAAAGATCGGTATATGGGATTACAGATTCAAACTTTTCAGCGGATGAATTACCTGATGTATCTACTGCAGTATGATATCCGGTTTCCTTACAAGCCTTTAGTACTTCCAACAAGAACCCGGCCTGCAGCATAGGTTCACCTCCGGAAAATGTAACGCCACCTTTCGAGTGATTCATGAAAACCTTCTCTTTGTCAAGAATTTCCAGGACAGATTCAACACTATAGTATTTTCCTACCTCTTCCGAACGTAAGAATTCACGCTCACCAATTCTATTATTTTGAATCACAGATTCCGGCAATGGATTTATGCCTTCCGGATTATGACACCATCTGCATCTGAGAGGACATCCCTTCATAAAAAAGGTAACTCTGATCCCCTGACCATCGTGGATTGAATATCGCTTAACGCTGAAAATAAGTCCTTTCATAAAGAAAGATGTAAAATTTAATAGGGGGAAAAAGTCGTCGAAGGTCTTAATTCTGAAGGACAGAATAATTAAGATCAGAAATTGTAGAACATGAGACAGCAATAGAGTCTTCGGCCAAGACGCTGCATCATAAATTGATATTTCAGTTTTGCGATCATCTGAAAAATTAATGAGTGCAAGTTAAAAAAATTATAATTATCCGAACATTTTTTGCTGCTCTTTGTTTATTGATTGAAAAACATAATTATAGTAGACTTTTGAGAATTTAACATATGATTAACAAAACATTAACAGAATAGCATGCAACAATTTTAATTCTCAGACGTCTATACATTAAAGAAGATATAAAGAGATAATTTAAAAAGTTCATTTTCATTTTGGCAGCCATGAAAATTACGATATAAAATGGTTTTAATTTCTCTACAATCGCCATTCGGCGAATTCAACGATCAGGTTTAGGTTAATCGAGTAAAAGGCACCGCCCGGTGCCTTTACTTTTTTATATAAGTCGTGACAGAGAAAATTTTATGTGGACGCCATTTCGTGAGATTGTTGTTTTATTAAAAGACTTATATTTGTTCTACAAATATCCGATATGAGAATACGGCTGATCTTATTATATATCTTATTGTTTCTTTTTTCATCTAATCTGACAGCCGCCGTATCGCATAAAAAAGCCATAAAGGGGATATTAGATTTGCGCGGGATGAATAGTTCCGACCATTTTTTAGTTAATCTTAACGGCAAGTGGGGATTTTACTGGAATAAGCTGCTTCGTCCTTTCGATTTTTCGAGTAACAATATAAAGCCCGATTATTATGGAGATGTACCCTCGTATTGGACAGATTATCCGCAGGATTCTATCAAAACTGAACGATTCGGATATGCAACATATTGCTTAACAATATTATTACCAAAGGGTTTCAATGCTCCTTTGGCCATAGATTTACCTGTATTTGATTCTTCATATGATATCTATCTTAATGGTAAATATTTAGGAGGCAATGGAATTCCCGGAAAATCTATTGAAGAAACGAAACCGGAATACAGAAGAAATTTTTTCAGGATAAACCAGGCATCCGATTCACTTAAAATCATTTTAAACGTTTCAAACTATCATCACAGGAGAGGGGGCTTTTGGCTGCCTGTAAAGTTCGGAACGTTTTCTGAGGTACAGAGTAAAATGTCAAACAGCTGGGCAGCTGAATGGTCAGTAATGAGTCTGCTAATCGGCTTCTCGCTTTTCTTTATGTTTTTTTTCATCCTGGCACCTGAAGAAAAAATTCTTGGTTCATTCAGCCTCGCAACAATTGGTCTGGCTATGCGACCATTGTTTACTTCACATTACCTTATAAACAATTTTTTTAACATGAAATGGGTATGGATTGTAAGGTTCGAGTATCTTATGCTATACCTTGTAATAATTGGCTGGTCGTGGTTCGTACGGAATCTTTATCCTTCAAAGTTCAGCAGAATTATTGCATGGATAATAACTGCAATTTTTTCATTAGCTTCGTTAGCGACGCTTTTCCTTCCTGTAAGTACATTCAGTTACATTACGCTGGCCTATTATCCTCTAATGATAATACTGATGGGATACCTGCTATACAGTAGTTTTCGGGGAACGATGCAAAAAAGATGGCTGGATTTTGTTTATTTTTTAGCGTTTATCCTCCTTTTTGTATGCGGAATTCACGATCTTAGAGTATCACTGGGTAAGTCGGATACAAGTTTAGGTTATGTACTCACATATGTTATTGTGCTATTTGTCTTTATCCAGACGGCCCTGATAATGTACAAATGGATAAAGGCTTTTCAGGAAAAAGAAAAGCTCCAGAATGAGCTTGCTTTTGTAAATCGTAATCTGGAAGTCCTGGTTAGTGAAAGAACGGTTGAATTGAAAAAAAGGACTGAAGAAATCGAAAAACAGAGTAACATGATTGCTATACAGAACAAACAATTGTCAGATACCATCCAGATAAAGAACAGGATATTTTCAGTCATCGCGCACGATCTGAGAAGTCCTGTTGTAAATATTCTATATATGCTCAATCTTCTCAAAGAAAAAGAGTATAAAGAAAAGTATGATACTTTTGCAAACTCAAGTATTCAGTACGCCCAGCTCGTCATCAGCCTTCTTGAAAACATGCTTGTCTGGGGAAGAGACCAGGAAGACAAAATAAAATTTTCACCCGAGAAACGGGATCTTGCCGATATAATTCTTACCAACCTGAGCATATTCAAAGAAACATCAGATAAGAAAGAAATCTCAGTCAATTTCACACAGATAGGAAGTCCGATAGCTTTTGTTGACAAGGATCTGCTTGATATCATTATCCGAAACCTGTTATCAAATGCAGTCAAATATACGCCCAGAGGAGGAAGAATCAGTATCCTCCTTAAAGAAAAGACTACCAATGAAGAAGGGATAATGCTGAAAATATGCGACAACGGGATCGGCATCCCTGAGACCAAACAAAAATATCTTTTTACAGCAACAGAAATTGAGAGCACTCCCGGTACGGAAAATGAAAAGGGGACAGGACTTGGCCTTAAGCTTTGCTACGAACTGGTTAAGATCAACCATGGCAACATATCAATAGAAAGCAAGGTTGGCGAAGGAACCTGTTTTATGATAAATCTGCCTGTAATGAAAGCAACCGTTCTTGATGAAGTTGAAAAGCCTGTTAATCAATAGTGAGATCGGCAAGACCTGCTTTGTCAATAATTTTTATGCTTTTACCTTTTGCTTCAATATAACCTTCATCTTCGAGTTCACCAAGTGCACGGGCAATAGAAGGCCGGGCAACTCCGAAGAAATCAGCAAGATCATTCTGAGTCATTCCAAGGGTTATTATCTTTCCATTTGATCCGGCTTTTTGCAGAATATAAAAGGCAAGTTTTCCTTTTATTGTCTTAAAATTCAGGAACTTAATTTTCTCTGAAAGAAATTGGGAACGTGAGGATATCATATCGAGAAAATTGACTAGCAGCGTATCGTACTTCATCAATATTTTCAGAAAATCTGGTTTAGCGATCATAAGCAATTCACCGTCTGAAAGAGCTACAACATTAACAGGGAACCTGTTTTTGTTTCCAAAAATAAAAGCTGCTGCAAGCGCTCCGGGAGCAGGGATATCTTCTATCTTGATCACTCTTCCGGCGTAATCCACCATCTCACCTTTTACGACTCCGTCAATCACTATTATAAGAGACTCAACAACGTCACCGCTTTGCGAAATCAATGTACCTGAGTGAAACTTTCTTACATGATACGGCACAGAAACAAGAACTTCTTCAATATTAGAAGGTGTCATACCTTTGAAAAGCGGTGAGTCAGATAAAACAGAGTAGTCCATTGTTTTTTTGTAAAATTAGTAAATGTTTTTAGTTTAAAGCGTTGTTTATCAGCCACGTTTACCCCCTTCATTCAAGGGGAGGTTAACCACCTTTTCCCCTGGGGAAATAAGGGATAAGTTGGAAACAATTTAAATCCTTTTAGCCCAAAGGAATATCCAAGGAACACAAAGGGAAATTGAACTGAACCTATAATCCTTTGTGACCCTTTGTGTTCCCGAATACTCGGGATCCCTTTGTGGTTAATGGATTTCAACAATTGCGGTAAAGCTCACAAATATTTGCTTCTTAACAGTTAATGGATTTATTTTTCCTTTACATTTAGCACTTCAAAAAAATATTAAATGAAAAAAATACTTACCCTGTCTCTGACACTGATATTAATCACCTCAAGCTTAGTATATTCTCAGGATAACACCGAAACAAAACTACTAAAACAATTTCATACAATCCAAAGCGAGGAGATGATGACCTGGATGCAAAAACTATGCTCACAGGAATTTAAAGGAAGACTCACCGGAACTCCCGAATTTGTGCAGAGCGCTGAATGGGTGGCTGGTAAGTTGAAAGAATGGGGAATCAAACCCGCTGGTGATATAGGAGATTATTTTCAATGGTTCGATTTTCCATATACCGAAATCAATGATATTGGCAGGCTGAGCCTTAATCTGAAGCAGACTGACGGTTCAATTATCAGAAAAGACTATAATTACCCTGATGAATACTATCCTGGAATGAACTCTGGAAACGGAGAAATAACTGCAGAGGTTGTTTATACAGGATACGGAGTTACCGCACCTGAGCTCAATTATGATGATTATAAAGGAATTGATGTAAAAGGGAAAATTGTTTTGATGAACAGGGACGTGCCTTATACTGACACATCAAATCCGGAATATAAAAAATGGGTCGGATATTGTTATCATCAGTATAAACTTGAGAATGCTGTAAAACACGGAGCTGCAGGTATGCTTTATATCGACGGCGCTATGGCAAACCCAAATATATCATATGACCCTTCGATTATTGTATGCGGTATCGGAGCTCAACCTCTCGCTGATATTTTTGCCGGACTGAAAACGACGAATAAAGAAATTACAGAAAAGATTAATAAGACATTTAAACCACAATCATTTGCAACCGGCAAATATTTTACAATTAAAGCCAACACTACCAGGCACCTGAAGGAAAGGCATGTAACGTTATCGGTTTGATTGAAGGGACCGATCCGGTTCTGAAAAATGAAGTGATAATTATTGGTGGTCATCTTGATGCTGTCGGAAAGGCAGGCAAAATTGTTAACGGAGCTCTCGATAATGCAAGCGGAATTGTTGATATAATGGGCGCAGCCAAAGCAATGGCATTATCAGGAATCGGCCTTAGGAGAAGTGTGATGTTTCTTTTTTTCGGAGGTGAGGAATCAGGGCTGATTGGAAGCAAGCTTTATACTTCAAAACCTGTTTTTCCAATGGATAAAACAGTTGCTTATATCAATCTCGATATGGTAGGTAATGGCACTGGCCTTTCAGTAAGCGCCGGAAGTCCTTATAAAGATTTTCTGAATTATTTTACAGAAGCAAATACCCGTTATGTCCATCGTACCATGCAAACGTCCGCCCCTGTTCCCGGTGTATATTACGGCAGGCCAAGAAGCGATGGTGTCGTATTCAGTATGGCAGGCTACAGAACTATGGAGGTAGGAACTACCGGCTGGTATAAAAAGGTATATTATCATTTACCTGGTGATGATCCCGATGCAGTCACTATTGATATTATGGAGGATGTTTCGAGGATGATCTATGTGGGGTTGATTAATATGGCAAATGACAGGGATCTGAAATTCTGATGTTTCAGGAATGGGTATGTTGAAAAAATAGAAATCCATTAACATGACTTCGCGCCACGCCATGGGGGCTTCAAAAATGCTCCATGTAATTCTTCATTTTGTAACATATGTTACAATTTCTCCCGTTTCATTTTTTAACCTTTGCTGAAGAAATAAGTAAAAAATTCTTTATGAAAAGGGATATTTTAAAGATAGATGAAGATTTATGCAATGGTTGCGGCCAATGCGTTCCAAACTGCCATGAAGGTGCCCTGCAGGTAATCGATGGCAAGGTAAGACTGGTAAGCGAGCTTATGTGCGACGGGCTTGGCGCCTGCATCGGACACTGTCCTGAAGGGGCAATTACGATAGAGACAAGGGAAGCGGACCCATACAATGAAATAGAAGTAATGGAGCAGATGAAAGATAAGGGCAGGAATACTGTAATCGCACATCTCAAACATCTGAAGGACCATGGAGAATCCGGCTTTCTTCACGATGGCGTCTCTTATCTGAAAACACATAAGAATGAATTAAATTTCAACCTTGAAGATGTTATAGGTGAAGTCCATAATCATGGGAATGCTTCAGTTAAACATCATGTTCCGATTATCGCGGCAATGCATGAACATGAAGGTGGTTGCCCGGGATCGAGAACAATGACAATTGAGAAATCAGTCAGCAGAGACACCTCATCTCATATCGATCAACCATCTGAGCTAAGGCAATGGCCTGTGCAAATGCACCTGGTAAATCCAAATGCCCCTTATTTCAGAAACTCAGATCTTTTGCTGGCTGCAGATTGCGTTGCTTTTTCAATGGGCAATTTTCACAGCAACTTTCTAAAAGGGAAATCACTTGCAATCGCATGCCCGAAGCTTGATCATGGTTCCGAAATATATATCGAAAAACTGACGGCAATGATCGATATAGCAAAACTAAATACGATTACGGTAATGATGATGGAGGTTCCATGCTGTGGCGGACTCCTGCAGATGGTGAAGGCAGCACTTAATAATTCTTCAAGAAAAGTACCTGTAAAAAAAATGATTGTCGGCATCAGCGGTCAGATATTACAGGAAGAGTGGGTCTGAATTTTATTCAAGGGACTTTTTGAAAAAATTGAATGACTAAATATGAATGATAGACAATTTGATGTAAAAATCAGGAGATAAATTAATATATTTGAGCCTACTGTACCAGAAGATATGTTTTAAAACTCTACAAAACCTTTCTTTATGGCTGCAAAGTCTGATATCTCATCCAATAACGAAATTTTCCTTGGCTTTGATATAGGATCTGTTTCACTGAATACTGTTGTCATTGATGGATCAAATAATATTCTGAGGAGTATTATGATTATGTATTTGGCAAACCGTTTGATGTACTAAAAAAAAGACTTTCTTCCATCCTTGAAAAATATCCGTCCAGTCCGGTTAAAGGAATTGCCATAACCGGCACCGGTGGAAAACTTGCTACAAGTCTGATTGGTGGAGTTTTCGTCAATGAAATTATTGCCCAGGCCACATCTGCGGGGATAATGTATCCTGATGCCAGAACGGTAATTGAGATCGGTGGTGAAGATTCTAAACTTATCCTCCTTGAGAATAACTCCGAAAATGGCCATTCAAGGATCGTGGATTTTGAAATGAACAGTATCTGCGCAGCCGGTACAGGTTCTTTCCTCGATCAGCAGGCCAGGAGAATTGGAGTCTCAATTGAAAATGAATTTGGCACCATGGCTTTGAAGTCGGTGAATCCACCGAGAATTGCAGGACGCTGCAGCGTATTTGCCAAAAGCGACATGATCCATCATCAGCAAATTGCTACACCATTGCACGATATTGTAGCCGGATTATGTTTTGCACTTGCCAGAAATTTCAGAAGCAATGTTGCCAGAAGCAAGGAGATAAGGAAACCTGTTGTGTTTTCAGGAGGAGTAGCTGCAAACACAGGTATGATAAGAGCTTTCAGGGAGACACTGAATCTCACCGATGGCGAACTTATAATACCGGAACACCATTCGGCCATGGGTGCAATAGGTGCAGTTTATTATGCCCTCGCAAATAAGCTTTCTATGAACCATTTCTCAGGTGTTCAAAAACTTGAGCAATATCTTACCGGAGCCTCTGCTACTTTTGTAAGCCTCCCTCCTCTTAAGGAATCGAATGCCGAGTATAAAAAAATTGTCGATTTCGTAAAACGTAATGGGTCGAAGACAGGAGTATACCTTGGACTGGATATCGGTTCTCTGAGTACAAATGTTGTACTTATAGATGAAAATCATAAAGTTGTGGCGCGGCGGTACCTGCCAACGGCAGGAAAACCTCTTGATGCAATAAGGCAGGGACTGACAGAAATATATGATGAAGTAGGTCAGGATGTTATCGTTCTGGGTGCCGGAACAACAGGCTCCGGTCGTTACCTTACAGGTGATTTCATTGGCGCTGATAAAATTATTAACGAGATCACCGCGCAGGCGACAGCTGCAATTGATTATGATCCAACTGTTGATACAATTTTCGAAATTGGTGGTCAGGATTCGAAATATATCAGTATTGAAAATGGTGTTGTAGTTGATTTTGAGATGAATAAAGTCTGTGCAGCAGGTACCGGATCATTCCTTGAAGAACAGGCTGAAAAGTTGAATATCAAAATTGCAGACGAATTCGGATGTCTGGCGCTTAGCTCAAAATGCCCTGTAAAACTTGGCGACCGATGCACTGTCTTTATGGAATCGGATCTCAATTCATTTATGCAGAAAGGTGCAAGAAATGAGAATCTGGTTGGCGGACTCGCTTATTCCATTGTCTATAATTATCTGCAAAAGGTAGTCGCTGAAAGACGGATAGGAAACAAAATATTCTTTCAGGGAGGCGTCACAAACAACAAAGCAGTTGTTGCCGCCTTCGAACAGGTACTCGGAAAAAACATTATCATACCTCCTCATTTTGACGTTACCGGAGCCATCGGAGCCGCAATTCTGGCCAAAAGATCGATGAAAACGGGTCAGACAAGCAGATTTAAGGGATTCGGAGTAAGAAATGTCTCTTACAACGTCAGCAGATTTGTATGCCAGGGTTGTACAAATCACTGTGAGATAAGCAGGATAAAGATTTCGGGTGAGGAAAAGTCGCTTTACTACGGCGGCAGATGCGAAAAGTACGAAACAGACGACAGGAAAAAGCAGAGTAATAATATCCCAAATCTGTTTCTGAAAAGGACAGAGATGCTAATGGATGGATTTGTGGAAATGGATTCGTGGAAATCTACTTCAATCGGGATCCCCAGAGCATTAATGGTGTTTTATCAGCAATTTCCGTTCTGGAGGACTTTCTTTGAACAACTTGGTTTTACGGTTGTGATATCGAAAGAATCAGACAAATCGCTTGTATCTAAGTCTATAGAAACAATTACAACAGAAACATGTCTACCGGTGGAACTGATGCACGGGCACGTTCTTGACCTGCTCGACAAGGGTGTAGACTATATTTTCCTTCCGTTCATTGTAAATGCCAAACAAAGTGAAGGGAACAAGACACAAAACTGCAATTGTCCATGGGTCCAGACATATCCCTTTATGATAAAGGCTGCGCTCAGGGATAAAATTGATGATTCAAAACTGCTAACCCCTGCTCTTCATTTCAGATATTTTGAGAAAGCTCTTCTTGCAGAACTGTCTGAATATTTCAACAATAAATTCGGTATCGATAAAGCTGAGATCAGGAGAGCTGTTTATGCTGCGGATGAAGTCCAGACCTCTTTCGAAAAACAACTGGTTAGTTATGGAAAAGAGGTACTTGAGTCAATTCCTGAAAATTGCAGGCCCATGGTACTTCTCGGAAGACCATATAACACAACCGATCAGCATCTTAACCTGGCTCTTGTAGAAAAACTTATAAGCCAGAATGTTATGCCAATACCACTTGACATGCTTGATCTTTCAACAGTTAATATTTTTTCAAATTACAGAAATATGTACTGGCCCAACGGCCAAAAACTTATTGCTGCAGCTCAGCTTGTTGCTAAAAATGACAAGCTCCATGCAGTTTATATCAGTAATTTCCGTTGCGGACCTGATTCTTTTATCTGGCACTATGTAACTGAAGAACTTAAAGGGAAGCCATTCCTTCATCTTGAGATTGATGAACATTCAGCCGATGCAGGAATGGTAACACGAATCGAAGCTTTTCTTGACAGCCTTGCCGGTTACGAGAAAGAACGGGAAAAAAGACATTACAATTTTCCGTCCGCGACCCAGTCCTCCTTCTCCTCAAAATGGAAGAGTACTTTACTTCCCATATATGAATGACGGGGCTTATATGGTCTCTGCGGCTGCCAGAAGTGTCGGACTACTATCCGAAGTACTTCCAAAACAGACAGATGAAGTTCTGGCTCTTGGAAGAAAATATACTTCATCGAAAGAATGCTTCCCGATGATCTGCACTACAGGCAGTTTTCTCAAAAAACTTATGGAACCAGGAGCAGATCCATCAAAAATGAGCTTTTTCATGCCCGATCATAACGGGCCGTGCAGATTTGGCCAGTATAATCAGTTTCAAAGAATTCTCTTCGACAGACTGGGTTTCGAGAAAGCTGAGCTGATTACACCTTCAAACGATACTTCCTATGAAGATGTAGCAGGAGAACATGGGCAAAGATTCAGGATAAATGCGTGGAAGGGATTTGTGGTTGCCGATTATCTGCAAAAAATTCTAAGAGAAACAAGGCCTTATGAATTGAATAAAGGAGATTCAGACAAACTTTACCAGGAATCATTATCAAAACTGGAAAAATGTATTGAAAAAGGCGCCAGAGGGTTACATAAGCTGCTGACTGAAATCGCTTCAGATTTTATGGCTGTGAAAGTTGATAAAAGCCGGAGAAGACCTGTAGTTTCGATTATCGGTGAAATTTTCATGCGCGATAATGCGGCCTGCAATGGCAATATATCGAAACGGCTGGAAGATCTCGGTGTTGAAGTTCTTGTAGCACCTTTCGCTGAGTGGATAACCTATTCAACATATCGTTTTACACGTGATAGTATCTGGAAAAATGATAAGAATGGCATCGTGAAATCTAAAATTCAGGCCTTCGGCCAGGAAGTTATTGCCGCTTCATTACTGCGTGGCATAGAAAAATTTATCGATCATGAGAAAGATGTTTCCCTTCATGATATGCTCAGTTCCTGCAATAAATACATAAATGAATTTTACGATGGCGATCCTCCTGTTTCAATAGGAACATCCGTTACCCTGGCCAAAAGGGGCATTTCAGGAATAGCAGCGATCCTGCCATTCACCTGTATGCCAGGAACATTGGTTGCTTCAGTAAGTGATTCACTTAGAAAAGACAATAACAATATCCCTTTCATTAATATAGCTTTTGACGGGCAGGATTCGGTATCGATAGAAACCAGACTCCAGGCTTTTGTTTTCCAGGTGAAGGAATATGAGGCAGCAAGGAGTAGCAATTTAGCCATGCGAAGTTTTCAAACCTCGCTATAAGCTGGTGCGGATTTGCAATCCGCACCTGGTTAATATCAATTCTCTCTTGTTCATGAGGATTTAAACCATTTTGATTGGCACGGATTACAAATCCGCGCCAGCGGATGAAAGAATATGAAGCGGCAAAACAGCAGAAGTTAGTTAAGACGAAGTCTGAAGACTTCGCTTAGCCTGGGTCGTGAACGTTCCCTACATATTCCCGTTATCAATTTTAAATCCGAGAGCTTCCAGCATGTTCCTTATCTTTTCGGTTCCCTTTATTAAACTTACCGTATAGTACGTAAATTCTCTCCTTAGAGGATAATCACCTCTTTGTTTTTCAAAATCGAATGGATTAAGACGCAACCGGGCAACATCTCCGTCGATTTTATAAGTACAAAAAACAGCTTCCCTGATTATTTCCTCATCCGATTTTCCTGTACAATCAATAAGAATATGTGAAGAAGCAGGAACCGGAATATCTTTAGGATACCAGTTTTCCAAAGACAGATTAAATATCTTACTTAAGAAATTGACAACAACTGCAGTGCCATTAGCTTTACCATCAGCTGAATAACCTGCAATATGAGGCGTTGTAATAAATGCCTCATTCAGTAGTCCAGCGTCGATATCAGGTTCATTTTCCCAGACATCTATGACAGCTCCTGCCAGTTTACCCGAGCTGAGAGCTTTCTTTAATGCCTTAGTATCAGTGACTTCACCGCGAGAAGAATTAATAAACCATGCTCCGTTTTTTATTATTCTGAAAATTTCTTCATCAAAAAGATGATATGTGTTATCCTCGTCAACCACGTTAAGCGGTACATGAACAGTCACAATATCTGATTCTGATAAGACTGTATCGAGACTTTGAAAATATTTACTACCCTCCTCTCTTTCCCTTGGCGGGTCATTAAGGAGAACTTTCATCCCTAACGTTCTTGCAAACTTTTCTACTTTCGATCCAACATTTCCCACGCCGACAATACCGAGAGTTTTATCCTTCAGATTAAATTTAAATTCTGATGAAATTTTAAGTAAAGAGGCCGCAATATATTGCTGTACCGATGAGGAATTGCATCCTGGTGCATTAGTCCATAAAATATTATGCTTATTGCAGTAATGCACATCAATATGATCAAATCCTATTGTCGCAGTCCCTATGAATTTTACACCGGTCTCCTTTAGCAGACTATCAGTGCACTTTGTCCGGGTCCGGATTAAAATCGCATCACAATCTTTCAACATCTCGTTTGTTATCAGCTTGCCAGGAACATAGGCTACTTCAGCAAACGGTTCAAGTACGCCTTTAAGAAAGGGAATCTTATCATCAGCGATGACCTTCATTTTCTATTTTTTTTGGGAAAGTTAATGCTTTTTCTTAATACCTTAATTTTCAGCGGGAAAACATTTATTTTAGAATTTCTTCTACTTGAGAATTAATATATATTTAAATTAGCTTTAAACTTACAATTGAAATATCAATTAATAAAAAGTAACAAACGATAACATGGGAAAACTGAACTTTTTAGGGATTGGTCCAAGAATTGCAATTGTCCTGCTTCCCTGGCTTGCATTAACTATCATTATCAGCATTTTAAACGAAGGGCAATTCAATTATGTTTCAGGAAATTCTAAATTTCTGAATATTATTGGCTTAGTTCTGCTTGGTTTAGGTTTAGTTTTTTACGGATCTACCGTGAGACTTTTGCTTAGCGGGCTCAGAAACACAAGACTAATGACAAATGGCCCTTATGGTTTGTGCCAGAATCCGCTGTATTCATCAATCATTCTTCTTATTATTCCTTCAGTCTCTCTTTTATTAAATTCATGGCTTATACTCACATCAAGTATTGCAGGTTATATCATCTTTAAAATATGCATTAAGAGTGAATATGATGAACTTGAAAAATTTTTTGGTAAAGATTACATAAAGTATAAAAATGAGACTCCCGAATTTATCCCTTTCCCGATAAAGTGGCATAAATAATTGTCATAGTTTCCTCAATTCCCCTGGGAATCTGACAGCAGAAATTTGTCAAGTAAAAAAGTTCATAAACAAGGAAAATCCTGAAATTGAATATATCAGGGCTTGGTTTCTTGTGTGCAACAGATTTATTTATGAATCCGCTGGTTTTTAGCAAACATTTTTCGCATGATGCTTGTTTACATTTCAGGATTAGTGTCTTCTGAATCATTATCATACACAGTCATCATTAATAATTTATAAAATATGAAAGCCATATTAACTATATCAATAATATTGGTTCTTTTTGGAACAAATATAAAGGCCCAAAAACCAATTACTGTAACTGAAGACAGTTTAAGCTTTGGCAAGGGATCCCTGCCGGGATTAACAGTTACAATCCCTGAAGTCAACTATGAAAAAACCATGAAGGATTGGACAAAGGAATTACAATCAGGCACCAAATCAAAGCTGGTAAAAGAAGGTAACAATATGACAATATTTGGAGCCAGGCTAAAAGATATAAGTGCCGATCCGTTAAACGTTTATAGTACTATGACCACCACTAACGATTCAGTGGTCAAGCTTTCGGCTGCATTTGAAATTAAGAAGGATCAATATATTGAAAGAAGCACAAATGAGACAGATCTTGACAAAGCAAAAAATTATCTGAAAGAATTTGCCAAGAATGAATATACTGATGTAGCTAAAGATCAATTAGATAATGAAAATAAAAAACTACGTGACCTTCAAAAAGATCTATCATCTCTGGAAAGAGAAAAATCGCGTCTTCAAAAAACAATTGAGTCGGCCAATACCATTGTTTTCAACGAAAAACAAAACTTAACTGTTCAGCAAAATGAACTTAATGCAGTTTCAGATGAGATGGTTGAACAAAACAAACAGCTTGGCACTCCTGAGGGTGATGCGGTAAAAAAAGAGAAAACCGACTATCTGAATAATCTTGAAAAAAGGAAAAAGAAAGCAGAGAACGCAATACAAACTTCGCAGGATAAGATTGATAAAGCCAATAGCGAAATAGATAAGGCTAATAAGGAAATTCCTGAAAACGACAGTAAACAGCAGGAATTAAATGCAAAAATTCAGGACCAGCAGGCTGTAGTTCAGAAATTTAATGAAAAGGTTAAAACGATAAAAGCGTATTAAGTTTTTGAAAAAGTCCAAATCCATTAACCACAAAGTTCACAAAGGTATTACACAAAGGTCCCAAAGGTTTGAATATTAGGTTAGCCTTTGTGTCATTTGTGCTTTCTTTGTGTGCTTTGTGGTTAAAAAAGGCTTTATTAACAGCATACATGAGGTCAGTACTGGGATTATTCCACGATCGTCATCTCTTTCAACAGATAACCCGCTCCGGCAAATTTATCTATTATAAAAAGAGCATACCTGATATCAAGACTAATGTTACGGCTTTGATCGGGATTAAAGGATATATCGCTGGCAACCCCTTCCCAGGCCCTGTCAAAATTGACACCTATAAGCTGTCCTTCTGCATTTAGAACCGGGCTGCCTGAATTGCCGCCTGTTGTATGATTATCAGCAATAAAACAAACATGCATCTCGCCATTTTCTCCATACCGGCCATAATCTTTTGTATTGTAGAGATCCTTTAATTTAGCCGGGACGTCATAATCATATATTGCCGGATTATCCTTCTCCATGATACCTTTAAGAGTAGTATAATATGTAAAATATACAGCGTCTTTTGAAAAGTATCCTTTCACTGATCCATAGGTCAGCCTAAGCGTCAGGTTGGCATCAGGGTAAAAAACTTTGTCTTTCTGAAATTCCATCTGTGCAGTCATATAACCAGGATTTATTTTCTGAATCTCTCCATTCAACCGGATTAATTCAGGTCTCACATTATTAGCAAGGAAATCTGTGGCAGTAGTTGCCAGCTGATAAAAAGGATCTTTGCCGAGCTTTGAAAGACTACCGGGATTAAATCCTGAAACAAATGTTGTAAATCGCGACTCCTCAGTGAATGGTGAATTTTTATACAGTTTATCCACAATAGATGCAAAGTTGCCTTTGCACGAATTCTTAAGCTTCAAATATTCGGGAATCTGCCATTTGATATCAAGGTTTTGGCCATAGAATTCCATAGCAGCCACGAAAAGTTTCTTATCGACCGGCAGATTAATATTTTTAAAGAAACTTTTCCCCGATTCAATGAGCTTAACTTTCAAATCCTTAATCTGACTTTCATCGCCCTTATTCTTCACCAATTCTGCAAGCGCCCTGATCGTTCTTGAGAAAGCTAAAACATCAGAGCTGCTGTTAAAGAATGCCTCGTTGGTATAACTATTTACAAAACTATATTCACGCAATCGTGCATACAATTCTTTATAAGCCGGAAGAAGATTTCCGTACTTGAGCATAAGATCGTTATCTGAATTTATCCAGGCTGTAAGTTTCTTTTCAAATTCTTCTTTTTTCTCAATAGTTCTCATTTTCTCCAGACCCTGATTCTCACCAATCCATTTCTTCCATGAGTTTGCCAGTCCAGATTTTTTCCCTGAATACTGAATTCTGATCAGAGGATCAGTATTCATAGCATCTTCCATAATGGCGATCTTTTTGGTTCTGATCTCAATCATCTTAGGATTCAAATAGTTCTTGACCATATCAACATAGTATGACGGAGCATATTCTGCTGTAGAACCAGGATATCCGAAAACCATTGTGAAATCACCTTCCTTTACACCTTTTAATGATATTGAAAAATGGTAAGGAGCTTTGTACGGAACATTGGATTTTGAATATTCTGCAGGCTTATTGTCTTTATCGGCATAAATTCTGAAAAGTGAAAAATCACCTGTATGACGTGGCCAGATCCAGTTATCAGTCTCACCTCCGAACTTTCCGATTGACGATGGTGGAGCGCCAACCAGACGAATGTCCCTGAATGATTCATTTACAAAAAGAAAGTACTGTTTCCCCATATAGAATGGTCTGACAAAGGCAGTATAACCTGTTCCCTCAACTGCATCCTTTACTATTTGAGCAATATTTGAATTGAGCAATTCATCACGTTTTTTATTATCCATTCCATCTGTTACTCCATTCATTACCTTCTCAGTCACATCTTCCATCCTCTTCAAAAAGGTAACCGATAGCCCGGGATTAGGCAATTCTTCTTCTCTCGACATAGCCCAGAAACCATTGGTAAGATAATCGTGATCGAGTGTCGAATGTTTTTGTATCTGACCATAACCGCAATGATGATTTGTAATAAGTAATCCATCACCAGAAATGACTTCTCCGGTACAACCACCACCAAAAAGCATTACAGCATCCTTCATACAGGCTTTATTCACACTATAGATATCCTCGGCAGAAAGCTTAAAGCCTTTTTCCTGCATTAATTTAATATTGTACTTCTCTATCAAAATGGGAATCCACATTCCCTCATCGGCTATCAGAGAAGGAGCTAACAGCGTGGATATCAAAAGCGAGAAGATCAGCAGTTTATTTTTCATATTGAATTATTTATTTATTTTTTTGAAATCCATTAACCGCAAAGGTCGCAAAGCTTCAAAACTTAAGGGCGCAAAGAGATCTGTTACAATACTAACTTTGCGTACTTTGCGCCTACTTTGCGTGCTTTGCGGTTACCTTTTATCTTTTACTTTTATCTTACGTCTTTTTATTCTAAAATGAATTTTTGCAATTCTTTATAAAGTCTTTGCACAGGCAAACCAACTACATTGAAATACGATCCTTCGATACGGCTGCAGGCTGCGATGCCGATCCACTCCTGGATACCATAAGCTCCAGCCTTATCATAAGGTTTGTATTTATCTATGTAATAATATATTTCCTCTTCCGAAATTGTATCAAATGTTACATTTGTTGATTCCGAAAATGTGTATTCTTTAGTCAATGAGCGGATAGATACACCTGTTATCACCTCATGTATATTGCCCGAAATTTCTTTAAGGATCCAAGCTGCATCTTCCCTGTTAACCGGTTTACCAAGGACTTTATTATTGCACCATACGATTGTATCTGCAGCAATTACTATCTCCTCAGCGCGTAACTCATCCTTAAATGAATAGGCCTTTTCAAATGCAACGTGTCTGGCGATCTGTTCCCCGTTCAATCCTTCCGGAAAAAGTTCTTCATATTCTTTTATGACCACATCGAATTTAAGACCCAGCTCACGCATCAATTGCTGTCGTCGCGGAGAACGTGAAGCAAGAATTATTTTATATTCATTGAGTTTATCAATAATCATCAGAACAGGTTCCAGGTAAGTATTACTTTAACTATCAAAGAGTAGAGAACTCCGGTAATCATTACAACTTTTATGAGACTGCTGGCAGTTTGGACTTGTTTCTTTTCCCTGCTCCTGAACAGTTTATAAATGACAAATAGAAGAGGCAAGACAATTGCTGACGAAACGTACAAGAGTGTTAAAATATCATTTACAAAAAAGTGCCAGGCTAGATACAGCAAAACAATCATGATTGCAATAAGGCATATAGAGACAACTTTTGCTGTCATAACTCCAATAACCACGGGAACTGTATTCCTGCCATAAGCCAGATCGCCTTCAAAATCTTCAATATCCTTTACTATTTCCCGTATCAGATTAATCAAAAAAGCAAAAAGAGCAAAACCACCGACCCAGTAAATAATGAAGTTTATCTCGGGTAGCCTGATTGCATTTACAGAATAAAATTGATACAGGGCCGGCCATTCATAAAACACCACAAGCATAGGTACCATTGCAGTGAGAAGAGCGACAATCAGGTTTCCAATCAGAAATTGCCTTTTATAGCTTGCAGAATAAAAATAAAGCAAGCCTGAGGTAACAAGGAACATGCTGCCCAGCCAGACATACCCTGCTTTATAAGAAACATAAAACCCGGCAGCAACACCAACAATATTAAAAATTGAATGCCACATTATCGCCTGGCGCCTCGGGATCTTGGTTCCTACGATCACCTTTCCTTTATTGATCAGATCGGTTTTTATATCGAAATAATCATTGATGACATACCCGCCGGCTGTAATTAAAACTGTGGCAATTACAAGTAATGCGAAGTCATACCATGGGCTCTGCAGAGTCATTGGAATCTCTTCTCCGCTGCCTTTTATCAGTATTACGCCAATCTTGCTTATTAAGGGCGCAATGACTGCATATCTCATCAGAATCATAGTAGAAATAATCATAATAAGATTTTGCCATCTGATAAGCTTTAGAAATTCTTTCATAAATTACCATGTAAATGATTCTGAATCCATCCAATTGTTATGCAATCTTAGTACCTGTTCAATCACATCCCTCACGCATCCGTCACCGCCTTTTTTATCAGAGATATATGCAGAGATTTGTCTGATCTCGCTATCAGCATCGGCCGGGCAAACAGGGATACCGGCTTCTTTCATCACCTCGAAATCGGGAATATCATCACCCATGAATAACACATCCGACTTCTCAAGATTATACTTTGCAAGAAAGCTTTTAAAGTTGTCAAGTTTTCGTCTGCTTTTGAGATAGACATCAGTGATACCAAGTAATTTCAGCTCTTTCGGTACTCTTTTGAACTGCTTCCGGAAATAATTCCTATCCGATATCCTTTCTTAACTGCAAGTTGCAGTGCATAGCCGTCGCGGAGATTGACTGTACGGCTTGGAATTCCGAAGGAATTAAGCGGGATAGTTTGCAATGACAATACGCCATCAATATCAAAAATAAATGCTTTTACTCTTACCAGGTCTTCTTTGAAATTTGACATTTTATCTTAGCTAGTTGCTGTTGCTGGTTGCTTGTTGCTGGATAATTTTGTATTTTATTAATTGTTAGGTCATTGCGAGCGAAGCGAAGCAATCTCACCTCTTTTAATCTGTTTCTCAATTAAAAACCCACCCCTAACCCCTCCGAGGAGGGGAATAATACTGTTCCATCCCTGCGTTTATCTTTATACTTTTATCTTTTATCTTTATAGTATTCAATAATTGAATGTGTCAGGTCGTTATAAACTTTCTGCAATTCAGGGGAGAAAGATAATAATTCCATATGCTTTTCAATAGTATTTTTGTCATTTCTGACAGCAGGGCCTGTTTGTGAGTTTTCCGGACCATTCAGCAGGGCTTTAGAGATTGTTTCATTGATTAAGGGAATCAATATATCAAACGAAAATCCTGCATCTGATGCTATCTCCTTACCTTCTGTGAGCATATGATTTGTAAAATTTGAGACAAATACTGCAGCCAGATGGAGCATCCTGCGGTGTTCGGAATTTACAAAATACGCTTTTGCAGAAAGAGATGCAGTTATTTCCTGAAGAACTAAGGTGGTTTTCTCATCCGATGATTCAATTAAAACCGGCAGCTCCTTAAAACTTACATTCCTGTTTTTTGAAAATGTCTGCAAAGGATAGAAAATCCCTTTTTGTCTGAGATGCTCCGGAAAAATATCAAGGCCGATGCTACCGGCAGTGTGAGCGACAACCGTTCCGGGATGACATTTAATATCATTCAAAACGGATTTCAGCTTATGATCAGGGACTGCAACAATAATTACTTTTGTGGATTCAGGAAAGACGAGATCAGATGACCATGTTGCATTGCATGCGTTGGCAAGAGGTTTACCTCTTTCAGGATGCTCTGAAACAATAATATCGAAAGTGAATCCAGAAGAAAACAACTCCTTGCATAAGGCTGACGCAAGCCGTCCGGCTCCTGCAAACGAAATGTTGTTCTGATCCATTATCCAATTTTTCAGAAATATACAAAATTACCTGAATAAAGGACCTGTTATAATTAAAGCAGATCTAACCTGAAAAGTCAGTTTTTCTGATTCAGCGTTGCAGTTGACGCAGGTTTACTCTTTCCATAAAGATTCAGTGATAAATCTGTAACCTGACACTGATAAACTTTGTAAGGGCTCTGATATGGAGAGTTGCTTGACTGATAAACATAATTGCAATCCCAGTAAACGTGACCTGATAACTGTAAGATGTCGCCCGATTTAGCGTCAACAAGTTTTGGGAACATCTCGGAAGGGTTGCAAAAATAATATGTGGAATATTGATCACCGACAAGCTGAAAATAAATGTTCGAAGAAGTAGACCAGTAAACATAAGCCGGTGAACCCGTTAAGGTGATAAGAACATCATTGCCGCAGCCGCATCTTGTTTGTTTCTTGCAACCTTCATATGAAACAACCGGTGCAATTATTATCAATATGACAATGAATTTTCTAAGAGATTTACCTATCATTTTGTATATCTTATTCTGTTTTACTAACAAACGCACAAAGTAAGCCTTTATTTCACTTATAACCAAAAATCAAGCCGTCAAAAAATCAATTTTGACGGCTTGAATACTTACCAGTAAGCAAAATTATGCCTGAGCAGTCGGCCCGCCGAAATTTAAGGGTATTGCGGGTTCCGAACCTTTCACTTCTTTTATAATCCCATGAACAGCTTCATACTTGTCAATATTATCCTGAAGAGCAGCAACAAGTCTTTTTGCATGCTCCGGAGTCAGAATAATTCTTGATTTTACCTGGGCTTTTGGAATCCCGGGCATTATCCGTATGAAATCAATAACAAATTCAGATGCTGAATGAGTGATTACTGCAAGATTCGAATAAGTTCCCTGAGCAACTTCTTCATTCAGTTCAATACTGATCTGTGACGGGTTCTTGGGGTCTGTCATATTTCAGAATTTTAATTACTTTTTCTCTGATTCAACTTCACTTTCCTGTTCAACACCAACAAGATTCTCATATTCTTCAAGAGACCCAACTATAATACCGTTGTACTGTCTCTGACCTGTACCAGCAGGAATAAGGTGACCAACAATAACGTTTTCCTTAAGTCCTTCAAGTCTGTCAATCTTACCAAGAATTGCTGCTTCGTTAAGAACTTTTGTAGTTTCCTGGAAGGAAGCTGCTGAGAAGAAGCTCTTTGTTTGCAGAGAAGCTCGCGTAATTCCTTGCAGAACCTGACTTGATGTTGCAGGGATAGCATCTCTGGCTTCAACGATTTTCATGTCACGACGTTTGAGAACTGAATTGTCATCTCGCAACTTACGTGATGAAATTATCATTCCAGGACGAAGTGTCTGAGAATCACCGCCATCGATAATAACCTTTTTGCCATAGATCCAGTCATTTTCATCCATGAATTCAAGCTTGTCAACTACCTGACGTTCAAGGAATTTAGTATCACCCGGATCGACAATCTCTACTTTACGCATCATCTGCCGGACAATGATCTCAAAATGTTTATCATTGATCTTCACTCCCTGCAGACGGTATACTTCCTGGATCTCATTGACAATATATTCCTGAACCTTTGTCGGCCCTTTAATTGCCAGAATATCAGAAGGTGTTATAGCACCGTCGGAAAGCGGAATACCGGCCTTTACGTAATCATTCTCCTGTACAAGTATCTGTTTTGAAAGCGGAACCAGGTATTTCTTGGTCTCATCCGTCTTGGATTTGATTGCGATTTCCCTGTTGCCTCTTTTTATTTTGCCGAAAGTAACTTCACCATCGATTTCAGAAACGATTGCCGGATTCGACGGGTTACGTGCTTCAAATAATTCAGTAACACGCGGAAGACCTCCCGTTATATCACCAGATTTACCAACTGCACGCGGGATCTTAGCAAGAACTTCACCGGCTTCAACCATCTTATTTGTATCTACTACAAGGTGAGATCCAACAGGAAGGTTATAAACTCTGAGTTCATCACCTTTAGGATTAAGGATCTTAATAGCGGGGTTCTTTGTCTTATCCCTGCTCTCAATAATTACCTTTTCCTTAAACCCTGTCTGCTCATCCGATTCCTCACGGAAAGTAATACCTTCAATAAGAAAATCATAACCTATTTTACCAGCCATTTCAGAAATGATAACCGCGTTGAATGGATCCCATTCGCATATCAGTTTTCCTTTTTCAATTTCCTGTCCTGGCTTAATGTATAGTTTTGAACCATAAGGAATTGTATGGGTTGTCAAAGCGATACCGGTTTTCTTGTCAACTATTCTTAATTCTGCAAGACGACCGATTACTATATCGATATCACCCTTCTCAATATCCTTTTTAGGAACTGTTCTGATCTCTTCGATCTCAGCAATTCCACCATATCGTGCAACAAGGCGCGATTCGGTTGTAATATTTGAAGCGGTACCTCCAACGTGGAACGTACGAAGAGTAAGCTGTGTACCTGGTTCTCCGATACTCTGAGCAGCAATTACGCCAACAGCTTCACCTTTCTGAACCATTCTTCCGTTTGCAAGGTTACGTCCGTAGCATTTTGCACAAACTCCCTTTTTCGATTCGCATGTAAGAACCGAACGTATTTCAACCTGTTCAATCGGAGAATCATCGATTTTCTTGGCCAGATCTTCTGTAAGCTCCTGACCCGATTCAACTATCAGTTCTCCTGTAAGGGGATGATATACATTATGTACAGTTGTACGACCAAGTATTCTTTCATAAAGTGATTCAACAACTTCTTCGTTCTTCTTAATAGCAGTTGCAATCAGACCACGAAGTGTTCCGCAGTCTTCTTCATTGATAATAACATCCTGTGAAACATCAACAAGACTACGGGTAAGATAACCAGCATCAGCCGTTTTAAGGGCGGTATCGGCAAGACCTTTCCTGGCGCCGTGCGTGGAAATAAAATATTCCAGAACCGAAAGACCTTCCTTAAAGTTGGAAAGGATCGGGTTTTCAATAATTTCCGAACCGGTTGCTCCAGATTTCTGAGGTTTTGCCATAAGACCCCTCATACCTGACAACTGACGTATCTGTTCCTTCGAACCTCTGGCGCCGGAGTCGAGCATCATATAAACAGAGTTGAATCCCTGCTTGTCGGTTGACAGCTGTTTCATCAAGGTCTGCGTAAGCCTTGCATTTACATGTGTCCAGATATCAATTATCTGATTGTAACGTTCGTTATTGGTTATGAATCCCATGCTGTAGTTATTCAGCACTTCTTCAACCTGCTCATATCCTTCAGCAACAAATTTTGTCTTTTCTTCAGGAATGATAACATCATCGAGGTTAAATGACAAACCACCTTTAAAAGCAGAATAGAATCCAAGGTTCTTAATATCATCAAGGAAATTTGCAGTTTTAGCGGTACCGGCAAGTTTGAGAACCCGACCGATAATATCTCTTAATGATTTTTTAGTAAGAATCTCATTTATGTACCCGACTTCTTCAGGAACAAACTGATTGAAAATAACTCTTCCGACAGTTGTTTCGATGAGGTGATTAACAAGTTCACCATCTTTCCTGTCGTTGGCTTTTACTTTTATATGTGCATGAAGGTCAATTTTACCTTCATTATATGCAATATTAACTTCCTCCGGTGAGTAAAAAATAAGACCCTCTCCCCTTACTTTTTCAGTTTCAGTGCTCTTTCTTCCCTTGGTGATATAGTAAAGACCAAGAACCATGTCCTGTGAAGGAACAGTTATTGGAGCACCATTTGCAGGGTTAAGAATATTATGAGAAGCAAGCATCAGCATCTGAGCTTCAAGAACTGCGCCATTACCAAGCGGAAGGTGAACAGCCATCTGGTCACCGTCGAAGTCAGCGTTGAATGCTGTACAGACAAGCGGGTGAAGCTGAATAGCTTTTCCTTCAATAAGTTTTGGCTGGAAAGCCTGGATACCAAGCCTGTGAAGTGTCGGAGCACGGTTCAGGAGAACAGGATGTCCTTTAAGAACGTTTTCAAGAATATCCCAAACAACAGGATCTTTTCTGTCGACAATTTTCTTTGCTGATTTAACAGTTTTTACAATTCCACGTTCGATCAGTTTGCGGATAATGAATGGCTTATATAATTCAGCAGCCATATCTTTTGGCAAACCGCATTCGTGCAAACCCAGTTCGGGACCAACAACGATAACTGAACGTGCAGAATAGTCAACCCTTTTACCAAGGAGGTTCTGACGGAACCTTCCCTGTTTCCCTTTTAAACTATCACTGAGTGATTTAAGAGGACGGTTGGCATCAGTTTTTACAGCGTTTGCTTTTCTTGAATTATCGAAAAGTGAATCGACAGCTTCCTGAAGCATACGTTTTTCATTACGCAGGATTACTTCCGGAGCTTTAATCTCGATAAGTCTTTTAAGACGGTTGTTTCTGATAATTACCCTTCTGTACAAGTCGTTGAGGTCGCTGGTAGCAAAACTTCCTCCGTCGAGAGGAACAAGCGGTCTGAGTTCAGGAGGTATAACCGGAACAACCTTAATGATCATCCACTCAGGTTTGTTCACCTGTTTTGAATCCCTGAAAGCTTCAACAACCTGAAGTCTTTTAAGAGCCTCATTTTTACGCTGTTGTGAAGTTTCGGTATTTGCCCTGTGACGAAGTGAGTATGACATTTCGTCGAGATCGATACGGCTGAGAAGCTTATGAAGAGCCTCGGCGCCCATATCGGCAACAAATTTGTCAGGGTGATTATCTTCAAGATACTGGTTTTCTTTTGGAAGCGATTCAGTGATCTCAAGATACTCCTCTTCTGTGAGGAAATCGAGATACTTGACACCATCCACAGCTTTGATACCAGGATTGATGACAACATATCTTTCATAATAGATTATTGAATCGAGTTTCTTTGTTGGAAGACCAAGAAGATATCCGATCTTATTCGGTAATGAACGGAAATACCAGATATGAGCCACAGGAACAACAAGTGAAATATGTCCCATTCTTTCGCGACGTACTTTCTTCTCTGTAACTTCAACACCGCAACGGTCGCAAACGATGCCCTTATAACGGATCCTTTTATATTTTCCGCAATGGCACTCGTAATCCTTTACCGGCCCAAATATCCTTTCGCAAAAAAGTCCATCACGTTCAGGCTTATATGTACGGTAATTTATTGTTTCAGGTTTCAGGACTTCACCACTTGAACGATCAAGTATTTCTTCAGGTGAAGCCAGACCTATTGAGATTTTCGAGTAACTTGTCTTTGTTTTGTTATCTCTTCTGAATGACATATGCTGAATATTTTTTTAAACAAAAATTAAAAATTCTTAAACCCGGGTGTAATACTTAGTCAAGTATCACACTCAGTCCGAGACCTCTCAGTTCATGCAGCAGAACGTTAAGTGATTCAGGAATTCCAGGAAGCGGCATTGGTTCGCCTTTTACAATTGCTTCGTATGCTTTGGCACGGCCAACAACATCATCAGATTTAATTGTAAGTATTTCCTGTAGTATATGTGCAGCACCGAATGCTTCGAGTGCCCAAACTTCCATTTCACCAAAACGCTGACCTCCGAACTGAGCTTTACCACCTAATGGCTGCTGTGTGATAAGAGAATATGGTCCGATTGAACGGGCATGCATCTTATCATCAACCATATGGCTTAATTTAAGCATATATATAACACCGACTGTTGCCGGCTGATCGAATCTTTCACCTGTTCCGCCATCGTACAGGTATGTCTTTCCAAATCTTGGGACACCTGCTTTTTCGGTATATTCGGTGATCTGATTGATCGTTGCGCCATCAAAAATCGGGGTTGAGAAGGTAAGACCAAGTTTTTGTCCGGCCCATCCTAGAACAGTCTCATAGATCTGTCCAAGGTTCATCCTCGAAGGTACACCAAGCGGGTTAAGAACAATATCAACTGGTGTTCCATCTTCAAGGAAAGGCATATCTTCCGCCCTAACGATCCTGGCAACGATACCTTTGTTACCATGACGTCCTGCCATCTTATCTCCAACTTTAACTTTACGTTTTTTAGCTATATATACTTTTGCAAGACGAACGATACCTGCCGGCAGTTCATCTCCTATTGTTATGTTATATTTCTTACGTTTATAAACGCCATCAATCTCCTTATGTTTAATTATATAGTTATGGAGAAGTTGTTTGATCTGGTCGTTTTTCTTCTTATCTGTGGTCCACTTGTTAGGATTTGCATTCAGGAAATCTACTTCCTGAAGCTGTTTTAAAGTGAATTTGCTTCCTTTTGGAATAACATCAACGTTAAGATAATCTTTCACACCCTGTGATGTTTTGCCGTTAACAAGAATGAAAAGCTTGTCGACGAGTCTTGCTTTAAGTTCGTCAGCGCTTCTGTTGAACTCTGTCTCAATCTTATCGAGCAGAGGTTTCTCAACTGCTTTTGCTTTCCTGTCTTTTATAGCACGCGTGAACAGCTTTTTATCAATAACAACTCCATCGAGAGAAGGTCCTGCTTTCAGAGAAGCATCTTTAACATCTCCGGCTTTATCGCCGAAAATTGCTCTAAGCAGTTTTTCTTCAGGAGAAGGATCAGATTCACCTTTAGGAGTAATCTTACCGATGAGTATATCTCCGGGTCTGATATGTGCACCAATCCTGATGATCCCGTTTTCGTCGAGGTTTTTTGTTGCTTCCTCGCTTACGTTGGGGATATCGGAAGTAAGTTCTTCGAGACCACGTTTGGTATCGCGAACTTCCAGCTGATATTCATCGATATGAACAGAAGTAAAATAATCTTCCTGAACAACTTTCTCAGAAATAACAATTGCATCCTCGAAGTTATAACCTTTCCATGGCATGAATGCCACTTTGAGGTTTCTTCCGAGAGCAAGTTCACCGTGTTTGGTACCGTAACCTTCGCAGAGCACCTGACCTTTAGAAACCTTCTCTCCTTTTCTTACAATAGGGATTATGTTGATACAGGTATTCTGGTTCGTTTTCCTGTATTTCGGAAGTATGTAACGTTTGATGTCATCATCGAAACTTACAAATTTTTCTTCGTCTGTACGGGTATATCTGATTACTATTTCATTAGAATCAACAAATTCAACTACTCCGTCGCCTTCTGCTGCATAAAGTATACGGCTGTCGCTGATAACCTGTCCTTCAAGACCGGTACCAACTATAGGAGCCTCAGGATTAATAAGAGGAACCGCCTGGCGCATCATGTTTGATCCCATCAGAGCCCTGTTAGCATCATCGTGCTCAAGGAACGGGATAAGTGATGCAGCAATTGATGCAATCTGGTTTGGAGCGACATCCATAAGGTCGATCTTCGATACCTCTTCCAATGGATAATCAGCTTCGTACCTGCATTTAGCTCTAAGCTCCTGGAAATGTCCGTCTTTCAGAAGAGGGGCATTTGCCTGGGCAATCATTTTTTCTTCTTCCTCTTCAGCACTTAGCCATATAATTCCTTCTTCACCGAAATCGACCTGTGAATCTTTAACTTTACGGTAAGGAGTTTCAATGAATCCGAGTGTATTTATTTTGGCATAAACGCAAAGTGAAGAAATAAGACCGATGTTTGGTCCTTCAGGAGTTTCTATCGGGCAAAGACGTCCATAGTGTGTATAGTGAACGTCACGTACTTCGAATCCTGCTCTTTCACGTGAAAGACCGCCTGGTCCCAGTGCAGACATACGACGCTTGTGAGTCATTTCATCAAGCGGGTTTGTCTGCTGCATGAACTGCGACAGCTGGTTTGTTCCGAAGAACGAGTTTATAACGGATGAAAGGGTTTTTGAATTGATAAGATCAACCGGTGTAAACACCTCATTATCCCTGACATTCATTCTTTCGCGGATTGTACGTGCCATACGTGCAAGTCCGACGCCAAATTGTGCGAACAACTGTTCCCCAACAGTACGTACCCTTCTGTTACTCAGGTGGTCAATATCATCAATATCAGTTTTCGAGTTGATAAGTTCAATCAGGTAACCGATAATTTTGATAATATCTTCCCTTGTAAGGATCTTAACATTCATATCGGTGTTAAGACCGAGTTTCTTATTTATCCTGTAACGACCTACTTCACCAAGATCATATCTCTTATCGGAGAAGAATAGTTTGTCGATAACATCGCGAGCTGTTGCCTCATCGGGAGGTTCAGCGTTACGAAGCTGACGGTAAATATAGATAACTGCCTCTTTTTCAGAGTTGCACGGGTCTTTCTGAAGTGTGTTGTATATTATAGCATAATCCGACAAAGTGGTATCATCCTTATGCAAAAGAATTGCTTTAGCACCGGAATCAACTATCATATCGACATGTTCTGATTCGATGACGGTTTCCCTGTCGAGGATTACTTCATTTCTTTCAATTGAAACAACTTCGCCGGTATCCTCATCGACAAAATCTTCAACCCATGTCTTCAATACCCTTGCGGCCAGTTTCCGTCCGACGAGTTTTTTGATATTTGTTTTAGATACTTTGTGTTCCTCAGCGAGGTTAAAAATCTCAAGAATCTCCTTATCGCTCTCGAAACCGATAGCGCGGAGAAGTGTTGTTACCGGCAGTTTTTTCTTCCTGTCGATATATGCGTACATTACATTATTAATATCAGTTGCAAATTCTATCCATGAACCTTTAAAAGGGATTATTCTGGCAGAATACAATTTTGTTCCGTTTGCATGCACACTCTGACCGAAGAAAACGCCCGGTGAGCGGTGCAGCTGAGAAACAACAACTCTTTCGGCGCCATTAATAACGAACGTTGCACGTTCTGTCATATATGGGACTGTTCCAAGATAGACATCCTGGATAACTGTATCAAAATCCTCATGTTCGGGATCGGTACAGTAAAGTTTTAGTTTTGCTTTTAGCGGAACGCTGAACGTCAGTCCGCGTTCGATACATTCTTCTATTGTATAACGTGGAGGATCAATATAATAATCCAGAAATTCAAGAACGAAATTGTTCCTTGTGTCAGTTATCGGGAAGTTTTCCGTAAAGACCTTAAATAATCCCTCTCTTTTCCTGTTTTCGGGAGTAGTTCCAAGTTGAAAGAACTCACCGAAGGATTTCAACTGAACTTCCAGAAAATCAGGATAATCAAGCTGATTTTTTCTGGATGCGAAACTTATTCTTTCGGTATTTTTTGAGGACATTTATTAAAAGATTAAGTGAACTTATTATTAAAAGAACAAAAAGGCTTAGTCCCGAAAATTCGGGACTAAACCTGTTAACCCATCAGTTAGGTATAGCTTATTTAAGTTCAACTTCAGCTCCTGCTTCTACTAATTGATTTTTAATTGCTTCGGCTTCATCTTTAGATACACCTTCTTTAACTGGGGAAGGAGCAGCATCAACTACTGCTTTAGCTTCTTTCAGTCCAAGACCGGTAATATCTTTAACTAATTTTACAATCTGGAGCTTCTGACCGCCCGCTGCTTTCAGGATAACGTCGAAAGTTGATTTCTCTTCAACAGCGACAACGTCACTTGCTGCGGGGCCTGCGGCTACAACTGCAGCTGCTGCTGGTTCAATACCGTACTCATCTTTAAGTATTTTAGCGAGTTCGTTTACTTCTTTTACAGATAAGCTAACCAGTTCTTCTGCAAATTTCTTAAGATCTGCCATTTTTTATCGATTTTAATTTGATTATGTTTTAATTACTCTTCTCTTTTTGATAGTGTTTCAAGAACACCATGAATTTTTGTTCCACCTGACTGGAGGGCTCCGATGACGTTTTTGGCTGGTGATTGTAATAGCATAATTACATCGCCAATCAGTTCAAATTTAGTTTTAACGGAGATAAGAGCTTCGAGCTGATTTTCTCCAACATATACTGATTCCTGAACGTATGCACCCTTAAGAACAGGTTTATCATGTTTCTTGCGAAACTCTTTGATGAGCTTTGCTGGTCCATTTCCGGATTGTGTAAACATGATGGACGTTGTACCTTTCAGAACCGGATAAAGTTCATCAAAGTTTCCATTAGACTGCTCCAGCGCTCTTTTGAGCAGAGTGTTTTTTACTACGACAAGTTTAATGTCATTCTCAAAACATTTTCTTCTCAGATCACTGGTATCAGCGGCATTAAGCTGAGCAGTATCAGTCAGATAAAAGTGGCTGTACTCTTTTAATCTCTCAGCAAGGCTGTCTATGATAGCATTTTTTTCTTCCCGTCTCATTATTTCTTCAAGTTTTAACTTAATAAATTAATCATCAAGACCTTTAGGATCGATCTTAACCCCAGGACTCATTGTGCTGGAAATGAATACGCTACGAATGTAGGTTCCTTTTGCAGCCGCTGGTTTAAGTTTGTTTACAATTGAGATGAACTCTCTTGCATTGTCGACGATCTTATTTGGTTCAAATGAGACTTTTCCGATAGAGGCATGAATGATTCCGCTTTTGTCAACTTTGAAATCAATCTTACCCTGCTTCACTTCTTTAACAGCCTTACCAATTTCCATAGTAACAGTTCCGCTCTTTGGGTTAGGCATCAGTCCGCGTGGACCGAGTATTCTGCCTAACTGACCGACCTTTCCCATAACAGATGGCATGGTTATTATAACATCCATGTCTGTCCAACCAGCTTTGATCTTTTCGACAAAGTCGTCGAGACCAACGAAATCGGCACCGGCTTCTTTTGCTTCTGCTTCCTTATCGGGGGTACAGAGCACGAGTACACGTGTCTCTTTACCTGTTCCATGAGGAAGGGAAACAACGCCGCGGACCATTTGATTGGATTTCCTAGGATCTATACCTAACCGAACATCTAAATCGACTGAAGCATCGAACTTCGTTTTAGTCATTTCTTTAACCAACGAAGAAGCTTCCTTCAATGTATAAAGTTTGTCCTTTTCAAGTTTTTCAAGAGCAAACTTCTGGTTCTTGGTAAGTTTAGTCATTTTTTCTCCTAATTAATTATTTTACCGGGAATTCTCCTTTGACGGTGATTCCCATACTTCTGGCCGTACCAGCTACCATTCGCATAGCGGACTCTACTGTGAAACAGTTTAAATCCTCCATTTTATCTGCAGCAATTGTTTTGACCTGGTCCCAGGATACTGAAGCTATTTTATCTCTGTTAGGTTCCTGAGAACCTTTCTTCGCTTTAGCAACTTCAAGCAACTGTACAGCAACCGGGGGAGTTTTTGTGACAAATTCAAATGATTTATCACCATAAACTGTTATTACTACCGGTATTACTTTTCCAGCCTTGTCCTGAGTCCTCGCATTAAATTGCTTACAGAAATCCATGATATTCACACCTTTTGAACCCAGTGCGGGTCCGACCGGTGGAGATGGATTAGCTCCTCCGCCACGAATCTGTAATTTGATTAGTCCAGCAACTTCTTTTGCCATAATTTAAAATTTGCGTGTTTATTGCGAGAGCTTGATAGTTATTCAGGAAGCATTATGAATATTACAACTATCAATATCTTCAGTTAATTTTCTTTTTCTACCTGCATAAAACTTAGCTCAAGCGGGGTTTTTCTGCCAAATATTTTTACCATCACTTTAAGCTTTTTCTTTTCCTCATTCACTTCTTCAATTATTCCGGTGAAACTGTTAAAAGGTCCATCTATTACTTTTACTGATTCACCTACGAAGAATGGAATATTTAATTCCTCATCACTTGCATTCAACTCATCAACTTTGCCCAGGATGCGATTTATTTCAGATTTTCTCAAGGGGACAGGTTCACCATCAAGCGAGCCAAGAAATCCAATGACATTTGGTACATTTCTCAGCAGATGAGGTATCTCTCCGGAAAGGACTGCTTCTACAAGAACATAGCCTGGAAAGAAAGTTCTCTCCTTGCTTATTTTCTTGCCGGCTCTTATCTGATAGACCTTTTCGGTAGGGATAAGAACCTGTGCAACATAATCCTCTAATTTAAGACGAGCAACTTCACTATCGATATACTCCTTTACCTTCTTTTCCTTTCCGCCGATTGCCCGAAGCACGTACCACTTCTTTATATTGTCACTCATTGGAACCTTCTTGTGTTTAGTATAACAAACTGTAAATGAATTGCATTGCGCGGCTAAATATAAAATCCATACCGGCAACCACCACTGCAAATATCAATGTAGCTACCATTACTAAAACAGCGCTGTTCTGAAGTTCGCTCCAAGTTGGCCAGGTTACCTTGTGTACAAGTTCTGTAAATGATTCCTGAAAATATCCTTTTATATTCATAGTACTAATTTTATTGCACGGGAGGAGAGACTCGAACTCCCGACACCTGGTTTTGGAGACCAGTGCTCTACCAACTGAGCTACACCCGTATGTATGGGCGCAAAATTTTGCGCCCTTACATATATATTGTCCAAAACCTTATTCAAGAATCTGTGTTACCTGTCCTGCCCCGACTGTTCTGCCACCTTCACGGATAGCGAAACGAAGTCCGACATTGATAGCAACAGGATAGATCAGATCTACTGTTATAGTAACATTATCACCAGGCATTACCATTTCTGTTCCTTCCGGAAGGGTTATTTCACCTGTAATATCGAGTGTTCTTACATAGAACTGAGGACGGTATTTATTATGGAATGGAGTATGACGTCCGCCTTCTTCTTTTTTCAGAACATAAACCTCTGCTTTGATTTTGGTGTGAGGAGTTATTGAACCTGGTTTAGCAAGAACCATACCTCTTTTAATCTCTTTCTTATCAACACCGCGAAGCAGTAAACCTACGTTATCACCAGCTTCACCTCTGTCGAGAATCTTACGGAACATCTCAACACCTGTGCAAACCGATTTACGTTTTGTTGCACCTAAACCAATCAGTTCAAGTTCGTCGCCTGTAAGTACAACACCGGTTTCGATACGGCCTGTAGCAACAGTTCCACGACCGGTAATTGAGAATACGTCTTCAACAGGCATAAGAAATGGTTTCTCATTTTCTCTTGGAGGTATTGGAATGAATGAATCGACAGCATCCATAAGTTCCATAACTTTTTCTTCCCATTTTGCTTCTCCGTGCATTGCACCAAGAGCAGATCCGCGGATAACAGGAGCGTTATCTCCATCGAACTTATAGAAATTAAGAAGATCACGTACTTCCATTTCAACAAGATCAAGAAGTTCCAGATCGTCAACCATATCGACTTTATTCATAAATACGAGCACAGTAGGTACGTTTACCTGATGTGCAAGCAGAATGTGTTCACGTGTCTGAGGCATCGGACCATCATCAGCAGCAACTACCAGAATAGCACCGTCCATCTGTGCGGCACCTGTAACCATATTCTTGATATAGTCAGCATGTCCGGGGCAGTCAACGTGTGCATAGTGACGTTTTGATGTCTGATATTCAACGTGAGCAGTGTTAATGGTAATACCCCTCTCCTTTTCTTCGGGAGCATTATCAATTGAGTCAAAATCCCTGATTTCAGAGAGACCCTTTTTGGCAAGGACCATAGTGATCGCTGCCGTCAAGGTGGTCTTACCATGGTCAACGTGACCAATTGTACCAATATTTACGTGCGGTTTCGACCTGTCAAATTTTTCTTTTGCCATAACTCCAAGCGTATTAAATTAAGTTTATCTATAATCAATTATAAATCAAGTTTCCTGTTGAGCCGGAGGGGGGAATTGAACCCCCGACCCCTTCCTTACCAAGGAAGTGCTCTACCCCTGAGCTACTCTGGCCTCAAAAAGTGAGCGGGAGACGGAACTCGAATCCGCGACCCTTAGCTTGGAAGGCTAATGCTCTACCAACTGAGCTACTCCCGCCTGTTATCGTCCAAAGAGACTCGTAAACAACAACTTCAAAATTCAACGTTTTACGATCAGTTTCCGTTTGATGTGGGGAGAGCAGGATTCGAACCTACGAAGGCATTCGCCAGCAGATTTACAGTCTGCCCCAGTTGGCCGCTTTGGTATCTCCCCCAATAAACAGAGTCTTACTCTTAAGACCCACATTCACAAATCTTTCAAGAGCCGATGAAGGGATTCGAACCCCCGACCTGCAGATTACAAATCAGCTGCTCTGACCAACTGAGCTACATCGGCAATTTAAAGAACGCCCCGCTGAGGCACAATCCACCCTCAAAAAACGGTTTGCAAATGTATGAATTTAAATTTTACTTATCAAAATAAATCTTTATAATTTTGAAATAAGAAATATCAGATACCTCTTTTCTTTTGTTTATGCTTGGTAATCTGTTTTTTAAGAGCATCCATAGCCTCATCAGTAGCTTCCTCAAAGCTCTTACTTTGCTTCCTGGCAAATAAAGGTCCACCCGGTAACTCCACTTTTATTTCGCTGATTTTGTTCTCCCTCTCCTGATCTTTGTCAAGTCTGAGATAAACTTCAGCATTAACAATGTCCTCACCAAACTGCGACAGTTTTTCCAGTTTCTGATTAACAAAATCGATTAGCTTTTGGTCTGCATCAAACCGCACTGAATGAATCTGAATGTTCATGGTAGTACCTCCTCATTTATTGATTAATATTTAAGCCCTTGGATGAGCCTGTTTATATACTTTCTTGAGTTTCTCAAAGGTGTTATGCGTATAAATCTGTGTAGCAGACAAATTTGCATGTCCCAGTAATTCCTTGATGGAATTTAAATCCGCTCCACGATTGAGCATATGTGTTGCAAAGGTATGCCGCAGTATATGCGGGCTTTTCTTCTCAATTGTGGTCACCATTGCAAGATAGCTATTTACTATATTATAAACGTATTTATCGTACAACTTGTTCCCCTTATCTGTAATAAAGAACCAACCATTTTCTGAAGTCTCAGCATTCGCATTCCGGATTTGGATATACTCCTCGAGACGCTTAATAAATGGCTTTACTAATGGAATGATCCTCTGCTTGTTCCTCTTTCCGGTTACCTTTATTGAACCTTCAGACAGATCGAGGTCGTTGTCTCTTAAACCAATTAATTCCGAACGTCTCATTCCTGTTGTGTAGAGAAGTTCAATTATCGTTCTGTTTCTTATTCCTGCAAATCCATCGCCGAAACTATAATTGTCGAGAAGATTGGTAAGAGCTTCCTCTTCAACAAATACAGGTAGTGTTTTTTTCCTTTTTGGGAGAACGATCTTTTCGAGCGGATCATTCTTAATTACCCCTTCCTTTCTAAGATAACGATAAAACACTCTGAGACATGATATTTTTCTGTGAACGCTTACCGTGGAATAATTATTCTCGAGCATGCTCACAATCCATGATCTTATATCACCTGATGTAACCGGGATGGGATCTTCGGGGAGTGAAAGCGAGACAAGGAATGAATAAAACTGATCAAGATCGTTTAAATATGATCTCACAGTATGTTGTGAATACCGTTTTTCGATTTTCAGATATTGCAGAAACGATTCCTTATAATTCATGAAGGAACCTTTTTATCAGTGATGTTAATAAACTCAGATACAAAGATGCGAATTATTCTTCGCTTTCCTGCATCTTCTGAACATACATCGCCTTTTTTATTTCCTCTCTGCGGCGCACTGAAGGTTTAATGAAAGCCTGACGTGAACGCAATTCGCGTATCACTCCTGTCTTTTCGAATTTTCTTTTGAACTTTTTCAAAGCTCTCTCAATGTTTTCGCCTTCTTTTAATGGTACAATGATCATAATGTGTATTTCAGTTTTTAAACGAGGCGCAAAGTTAGAAATAGAAAAAGTCTTTTCAAAACATTTGGGGAATTAATTTAGTCCATTAACCATTTTTGAAAACAAGATCAAAAATCCATTAACCAAAAAGTTCACAAAGTACTTACACAAAGAACACAAAGGAGAACTTAATTTTCTTTGTGTATCTTTTGCCTCCTTTGTGTGCTTTGTGGTTAAAAAGATTTCTCAGATTCAATTAAACTTCAGATAAGGAGCAACCTTTAATGATTTCTCTCTTGTAATAAGCTTATTGTTAACAAGCTCTGTCATTCCTTCGATTTTACCTTTCAATTGCCTGTACTTTAGAATTGAAGAAATCTCATATTTTTCCAAATAGCGGATATGTGACAATGCCCAGTAATCTGCCGTATTGATATTAATACGTACAATAAATGAAGAATCGGCTGATACACGGTTTTTAATCAGCTCAAAAGTCTCCGGGGGTAAACCGTAAACTTCTTTTAATTGCTCAACCCTGGCATATCCGCCAAGCAGATTCCGATACTTAATGATCCGCGCAGACAATACCGGACCTATACCTGGAAGTTGCATCAGGGTTGATGAATCACTTCTGTTTATTTCAATTATCTGTCGAGTCTGTTTTGCGTAATTTCGATCTTTTTGAATTACACGACTGATCTCAGGTTTCCTGTAGTAAGATGTTTTAATATTATTGTTAACAGATTTGCCTTTGGATGTATATGTTTTATTATTCCTGACAGAATCTTTGACATTTGCAGCCTCAGCAACTAATAACGAGTCAGTTATATCTTCAATGGTAATATTTTTATCGGGAATAGTATATCTGAACCCGATAATAATAACCACAATTAAAAGTAAAGCGAACGTTGAACGTCTTTCCCTTCGGGTAAAGCCAAACCAATCCTTAATTGGTTTTGTGTTTAAATTCATTGTTTCAAAATGCACTGAGACAATGCAATTTATGCAATTTCATTTAAACAATTGATAATAAAACTCTTATTTTTTCTGAAACTGAAATTCGAAATCAACAAACAATCAAAACGGATAGCCTATCCCAAGAACTAATGTAAAATCTCTTTTCCTGTTGTATGGACCATTCAGAAAAATCCATTTAGGACCCGAATCATCGGGTTTCTGAAAGGGTCCGGATTGATTAACCGCGGTCCCTCTTACAAGCAGAGGATCGCGTAATTTCATTCCAATATCCACCCTGGCGATTACAAATTTTAAGTCAAATCTAAAACCTGTACCGGTACCAACAGCAATATCCTTATAAAAATGATCAAAAGTGAATTGTGCTCCCGGACGTGCAGGATCTTTATTATAACTCCAGATATTCCCGGCATCAACAAAAAGTGCGCCTTCTATTATCCAGAAAAGCTTGAATCTGTACTCTACATTTGCCTCAAGCTTGATATCTGCCGTTTCGTTTAAAAATATTTTTGTCGAATCAGTCCGGAATGAATTAGGATTATATGAACCTGGTCCAAGCGTCCTCACCTGCCAGGCTCTAATACCATTTGCACCACCGGCAAAATATTGCTTTACAAAGGGTATTTCCCTCGAGTTTCCATAAGGAATTCCGAGTCCAATGAACCCCCTGTATACTATTGAACTGACGTTATTGAACCTGTAATTATACCTTAGATCCAAATCAGTTTTTATATATTGGGCAAAAGGCTGACCAAGAACATGATATGTCCTGAAACCGACAGTGTCTACAATCTGTCCGGGTAGGTTTGATGTCTTAAAACCAGAAGAGTCTAAAACTTTTTGCCGGTTAGCCAACTTATTATAAAGACCCAATATGTTACCGGCAACTTCTGCATTTATTCTCATAAACCAATAATGAGTAGCGTTCTTGATACTCTGATTATTATATATGAAAGAATATCCGCTTCCAAGTATAAGTACGTTTCTATAAGCCCCTGACTGATAGCTTGATGTCAGAATTCTGTCAAGGAAAACCTGATTAATTGATGGAAGTTTCACAATATTAAACATTACCGGGTTTAGCAAATGTTCCTGGTAATTTCCTGCCTTCCAGTCGTATCCATAAGTTGCATTTGCGATTGTCCTTGTATAGACAGGTAAACTCTGATAGTTATACGATGCGAGTATTACCGTCGACGGATTATATTTCTTTACAAAGTTCGGGAAGTTGAAAAAGGGCAAGAAGAATTCAGGTAATCGCAAACTTGTTTCAATTCCGTACTCCCTTGCACTTGTGATCCCTGTATTAGTCTGAGCTATAGCTGAATACGCACCTTTTAATGTAGTGCTGAACAGCTCTGCCCCATGAAAGAGGTTTTTGTTCTGATAGATAAGGTTCACATCGCCTCCAAGGTTGCCACCCATGTTAGTACCTTCAAGTTCAATGCGATAGGATTGTTGACTGAGCAAAGTGAGTTGAATATTACAATTAAGAAGAAGCTCTATTCCGGTCAGATTTTGATTTTCGCGGGCATCATTATATGTAATATTAACAAGCCGATAGATTTTTAAGGTCATCAGGTGAGTCTGGGTCTGCTCGGTATTTGTCATATTAAACATGACGCCGGCTTTTACATAAAGCGATTTAATTATAAGATCATATTTTACATCAGATTTCTTTTTCGAAGTCACGAAATAATAACCTTTGTATAATGTTGTGTCCATGCTCTCAAGGTATGCCTCTCCACCAGCCAGTGCCTCTTTGGTGTTATAATCAGGATAGATGTACACATTCTTTACTGTATATATTGCGAAAGGACCTGATGTTATTGAATTATCGGGATTGAGCTTGGTGAAATTTTTGATGTTATAGATCAGATCAACCTGTCTGTTACCAACAGTGCTATCTACTTTAAACGAAATATAATCGCTCGAGAAGCCATAAAATCCCCTGTCTCTGATAAACCGTTCGAGCCGCGTCCTTTCAGCTTGCAGAATATCCACATCATAAGGCTTTCCCCTACGTATCAGGCAGTTAACGGTATCAAAATAACACAATTTTCTGATATTGCTGTCAGCAATCTCATAAGCCAGGTTTCTGATTGTGTAAGGACGATGTAAATTAACATTATAATATACATCTGATTTCTTATTATATGTTTTAACAGTATCAGTAACATTTCCGTCAAAATATCCCTTTGAATATACATATGACCTTATTTGATCCCTGGTTTTTTTTACAGCTGACTCATCAAAAATAACCGGGGCTTCTCCAATATCCCGTAACCATTTGTGAGGCCATTTATCCTTATTGATATTAGAAAGATTGTATAACCCCAGGTAGAATCTTGTACCAAAAATCTCTTTGTTGGGGGTTTGCTTTACATATGGAATAAGCTCGCTCTTCTTTATGCCTTCTTTGTTTACATTAATGTGATTAGCATTTAACAGGCTTTCTCCTTCTGGTACATATTTAGTTGGATTACAGGATGTTACAAATATGAAAAGAGCTAACAGGGCTATACTGGAACCAGCTTTATTCAGAATTATATATAAAATGGATTTTTTCAAAACTTCCCTAAAAACTTAAAGTCAAATATATCAATAATAATTTGAACTAACAGGTACAAAAAGGATTCGCAAAGTACTGAATTCAATATTTGAATTTTAATATTCAACGTTTTAGCAAGCTGAATTCTAACTGAATAACTGACTTGTTAATTTTTTTTTCAAGCTTTGATTAAAATTTGCGTAATTGCAGTTGAAATTAATCCTAAAATGATTTCAAAAATTAAAATCAAATTTATAACCTCACTCCAGATTAAAAAGTTCAGAGATGAGGAGAAATTATTTGTCATAGAAGGCGATAAGCTTGTAAGAGAATTTCTTGCAGCGGGAGTTTCGATAAAAATTCTTGCGGCAAAACCTGAATTCCTGAGTAGTATTCCCCCTGAACAGAAAAGATTCGTTGAAACTATCGAAAATGCAAGTTATGATGAACTCAAGCAAATTAGTTCTCTCAAAACCCCTCACAATGCATTGGCGGTTGTGCGTATGCCTTCGCCAGAATTTGATCAGCTTGCAATAATCAAGAGGTTAAGTGTGGCTCTTGATTTCATCCAGGATCCCGGGAACTTCGGCACAATAATAAGAGCCGCGGGCTGGTTCGGTATAAAAAACATCATCTGTTCAACAGATTGCGTGGATGTTTATAATCCAAAAGTTATACAATCAAGCATGGGAGCTTTACTTCATGTTCGAGTATTTTATTACGATCTTAAAAAATTTTTACAGTTTGCCCATGAAAATTCAGTCCCGGTTTTCGGCACTGTTCTTGACGGAAAATCAATTTACAGTCATAAGCTTGACACCAAAGGCATTGTTTTATTGGGAAATGAATCGAAAGGTATTTCCAATGAACTGATTCCATTGATAACGGAAAAAATAAGCATCCCGAAATTCAGCAATGCAAAGGAAGGAATTGATTCATTGAATGTAGGGATGGCAGCCTCGGTGGTTTTTTCTGAATTTGTAAGAAAATCAGTAAGCAAACCTGATTAATAAAATTATATTTGTTCAAATTTGACATTATGCCTAAATCTGATTTTAAAGTATACCCCATCCGCTGGATGATGCTAATCGTATACATGTTCATGGTTGCTGTTAATCAGCTTCTTTGGATAACGTTCGCTCCTATTACCGGTGATGCTACAAAATACTATGGAGTATCTGACCTGCGTATAGGAATTCTTTCTATGTGTTTCATGATTGTTTACATAGTTGTTTCGATTCCTGCTTCATGGATAATAGATAAATATGGCATCAGGAAGGGAGTCGGGATAGGGGCTGTATTTACCGGAGTTTTCGGATTGATCCGTGGATTTGCCGGACCTGATTATAACCTTCTGCTTTTGGCTCAGATAGGTATTGCTATCGGTCAGCCATTCATACTCAATGCGATCACTAAGCTTGCTGCACGTTGGTTTCCTATTGAGGAACGGGCTACCGCTGCAGGCTTGGGTACTCTTGCAATGTATCTTGGAATATTATTGGGAATGACATTGACCCCTTATCTGGTAATTGGTTCAGGAATTGGAGGAATGTTATATATATATGGTATAGTTTCAATTCTTACTACAATTGGATTCCTCGTTTTAATAAAAGAAAGTCCTCCAACGGCACCTTGTCTGCCTGATCAGGAAGAACGTTCACTCGTTTATGACGGGTTCAAACAAACCCTCAGGACAAAGGATTTCATTCTGCTGATGGTCATATTTTTTATTGGTCTCGGAGTATTTAATGCAGTTACTACCTGGATTGAGGATATTCTACGGCCAAGAGGTTTTTCTGCTACCCAGGCAGGAATAACCGGAGGTTTAATGATTATAGGCGGAATTATTGGTGCACTTTTTATACCTATTCTCTCCGATCGATACAAAAAAAGAACTCCCTTTATTATACTTGCATTAATGGGGGCAACTCTGGGTCTTGCAGGCATCACTTTTGCAACAAGTTATTGGTTGCTGCTGACATCAGGAATGGTTTTAGGTTTCTTCCTTTTAAGCTCTGGTCCAATAGGTTTTCAGTACGGAGCAGAAATTACATATCCGGCTTCAGAGGGAACATCAAATGGAATGCTGTTATTAATGGGACAGGTTTCAGGAATCGCTTTCATATTCGGAATGGACAGCCTGAAATCAGCAGCAACAGGTTCAATGACAAGATCGATGGTTTTTCTTATCGGATTAATGGTTTTGAGTATACTGATGTCATTCAGATTGAAGGAGTCGATAATACTTAGTAATCAGAAATAATATACGATAATAAATCACACAAAGTACACAAAGGTCTTATTTATAGAGTTTTAACTTTGTGCCCTTTGTGCTTTCTTTGTGTGCTTTGTGGTTAAAAAGGACTTTTAGGAGAGGGATTTTATTTATTGAGCTTTATCCAAACCAACTCTCACAGCCCATCCGTATGATGTCTTAGTGGAAATTTCAACTTTTTTCACCTTAGTATCAATTGGATTTAAAATTGTTTTTGAGTTTTTCCTGTCAACCGAGATTGTAAAATCCTTAATTCCATCCTGATCATAATCAATTGAATCGATTGATTATTTCAGGGATATTTCCACTCCAGTCCAATCTGAACGAAACCGATTTTCCTTTCTTTAAAAAGACCATTAAATACCGGTTTCCTTATGTCAAGAGTACAATTGATCAGCGACAATCTGTTTTGCAATTTCTCCCCCTGTATATCTTGGATTTATTTTCATAAACGGAAGTTTTGAAACTGAAACTGAATAACTGTTCAGTCCAGGAAACAATATGATTATTAAAATTAGTCCCAAAAATGCCCAGGTAATACCTGCAATTATCTTCACATTTTTCATTTTACATCAGTTTTTAAAAAATCAGTTTTAATAAACCCTGGAATGTTGAAATTATTGAACCGGCGGAAAATATTGCCATAAAAAGAAATGATACAAACAGAAACAGATTCCTCGAAAAATTCTTCAGTGTTCCTGCAGGTACACCTCTTATTCCATAATGGATTGCATTTCTCGAGCATGCATCGACACATTTCCCGCATTTACTGCAGAACGTTGAAACCTTTCCTGACTTTATATCATCACGCGATATAGCAAATAAGGGGCAGGTCTCGACACATTTAAAACATTCATTACATGCACTTTTATCAATTTTTACAGTGAATGGAGTAATCTTATTGGAAAGTGAATTTATGGCGCCCAGCGGACAAAGGAAACTGCATTGTGTTCTCTTTTTTGTCATAAAGGGTAAGACGATCACAAGCCCTCCGAAAAGAGAAAGGAAAATCCCTGCTTTCGTTGCAGATTCAACTGAAGTTACCTGTTCAAATTCAGTCACAGCTTTAAAAGGGCAGATCCATGAGCAATATGTTGGCATCATTGAAAGGGCTGCTGTCAACATCACCATCATTAATACTGCAAAAGGCATCCATTTCCATAAACCATCAATACGTTTTATCAGCGGTTTCCTGCCAAATCTCGAAAACCCGTCATCCCATCCACCATAGAAACAACCCCAACTGCAAAAACCTCTGCCCAGAACAAGAGTAGCAACCAGCCACAAAACAATCATTGTAGAAATATTAGCAAAACCGTTGAGAATGCTGCCAGGGAAAATAATTGATTTTGTAATTGCAGCAGGGAGGATCATCATCGGAATAACAAGATGGCAGAATGGTATTTTGCATTCGAGAATATCAGCTTGGGAAAATGACATTGATTTCCTCACTTCAAGCATATTATGAATCAAAGTGTAAGATAGAGACAGAGCGAAAATAATAAACAGGATTGCCCTGTACCTGTCAGTTTTCCCGGTATAATGCATAAAGAAATAAAGAACATTTACCAGTATGAATGCAATCAGAACAGCCAAAGCTGAGGGAAGATCAGCAAAATTTGGCCGTCCTCCTGTCATAAACATAAATGTTATGAGAAACATCGGAAGAGTATACAAGAGAGATTTCCCGAAAGTTTTTCTTGTTTCTCCAATTTTTAGTTCATTAACCATTTATTAATCCTCCTATTATATTTGTTAAACCTTTTATCATGAAAATTACACCTGCGAGTCCTGTGGCAAGAATCCCTATTGTTGTCAGAACTTCCTTTTTCCTTATTTTCCCTGCCAATGGTAACGGGATGAACCAGACTGATGAGCCCAAGAAAAACGCAAGGAAAGCTAAGTAACTGTTAACCAGTGTTTTTTCTGCTGCTCCTTTTGTTAGAATAAGAAATAATGCAGGACAAAATCCAAGGCTGTTTACCAGTCCGAGAAATATGGGTACGAGCTTATGATTATTTACTGTTTTAATTATCCTGGCCGGACAATCGCGATTGCGATTTTTGCTAATGCTGTACCAGACAAGCATAACTGCAAATACAACATAGAGAATGCCGGGAACTATGTTTCTGACAATCGGATTTGCAAACAATGCCTGGCCAAAATACCACGCAACTGTTGCAAGTAAAAAGTAAACAATAAACCGTGTCAGTAAAAAGAGAGAAAGATCAATTGCAATTTTTTTAACCCCTGCTGACCCGGCCATGAGGTAAGGTAACATTACTATCCCGCATGTTGCCAGGCATGCTGAACCACTGCTTAGACCAAGTATTAAAGAATCTGTCATTTATTTTTTTTGCAAATCTAAATTCATAGTAATACCACTCCAAACAAATTGTGGTGACCGGATAATAATGTGGTAAAATGTAAATAAGGTGGGGTGAAATGCCGGAAACCGGGGTGAAATGCATCTCAAAAATGAAAACTTTGACCACAAAGGTCACAAAGGTATTACACAAAGGTCACAAAGGTCTATGCTATAGTAGGGACGCAGAATACTGCTTCCCTGCTTTGTGCTATTTGTGTGCCTTTTTTGTGTACTTTGTGGTTAAAAAGGATTTTTCAACATCCTGCTCTATCTGAATCTGCTTGTGACTTCAGCCGCTTTTGACCTCGAAACCGGAATTTCCAGACCCTGCGGTTTTAATTTAATTTTCAGATTCTGAACATTGCCTGAGAGATGATCGGCAAATTGAGTGTTAACAATGTAACATTTGTGACATCTCATGAAGGATGTATTTTTCATCAGCTCATCTTCGGCAGCCCGTAATGTGCCGCGAAGATGGGTCTTATTTAACTCATCTCCTTTTATTGTGACAATCGTAATATAATTATCATTTGAAGAAAGATACACTATACTTTTGGGATTTAGTTTGCATGCATTTTTTGGATTTCCTCCTCTTATTATAACTTCATCTTCCCATAGTACATCGTCGGGGAAAATTGAGGCTTTTTCCAGAGCTGCCTTGTATATCCTGTTATAAGAAATAATGTAACCTATTGATACTGGTATGATTCCAACCAATAAGGTTGTCCATATAGCAAGAAGAAAATATTTAAAAACAAACTGCTGATGAAATATAATATTTATATAGAAATAGTTAGCAGTACCGATTGTTGCAGCAACAAATAACCCCCAAATAAAACTTTTCCCAAGGGTCCATTTATCATTGATGATAATTGGTTCAATCAAAAATTTGAAAATAAAAAGGATAAACATTGTTACCAGTCCAAAACCAAGACAGATAGGCAGCTGACTTTCACTTTTCAGCTGGGCAAGTCCAAATGGCTTAAAAAGAAATAGGAACAGGAAAATAAAAAGACTGAAAATGAGAACAAAAAAAATTTTCTCCCTTGATGTCTCAATCCGGCTATATGGTTTCCTGAATGGGTTTATCATTAGAAATATCTTACTGACAAATCTATACAAATTTTAGAAAACCCGATAATGTATTATGTATTATAAGCGAGAGGCGATGGCGATGGCCTCTGCGGCTCGCATGCCGTCAACGGCTGAAGAAACAATACCTCCTGCATAACCTGATCCTTCACCGCATGGATACAAACCTGATATTCTGATGTGATGTAATTTTTCTGGATCGCGGGGGATCCTTACGGGTGAAGATGTTCTTGATTCCACACCTAAAACCACAGCTTCATTTGTCAGATAACCATGCATTGACTGGCCAAACAATCTGAACCCGTCACGCAGTCTTCTGCCAATCCCTTTTGGCAGCCAATTGTGAAGAGGAGATGAAGTTACTCCCGGGAAATAAGAGACTTTTGGCAGGGAATCTGAACTGTCGCCGTTAACAAAATCAGCCAGGCGTTGCGAAGGAGCTCGTTGTGAATGTCCTCCATTTTTCCAGGCTTCACGTTCGAGTTCTTTCTGAAATTCGACTCCGGCCATCACACCAAAGCTGCTATACTTTGTCAGATCTTCCGGCTTAATTTCCACAACTATGCCGGAATTAGCATAGGGAGAATTCCGTCCTGATGGAGACATCCCATTTACAACAACTTCCTCCTGGTCGGTGGCAGAAGGTACGATGAATCCGCCGGGACACATGCAAAACGAATATACGCCTCTTCCATCTATCTGTTTTGCAAGATTATATGAAGATGCAGGCAAAAATTCACCCCTTGAAATCCCATGATACTGAATTTTATCAATCAGCTCCTGCGGATGTTCAACTCGTACTCCCATCGCGAATTGTTTCATTTCCAGCTCTATACCACGGTTCTTGCATATTTCGTAGATATCTCTGGCAGAATGACCGGTAGCAACGATAACAAAGGAAGCTTCGTATTTTTCATTATCCGATGTGACTATACCCTGAATAGCATCACCTTCAATAATGAAATCTGTCACCTTTTTTTCAAGCATGAAAAGACCTCCTGCATCGAGAATTGATTTTCTGATTTCTGAAATAATTCCCGGAAGTTTATCGGTTCCCAAATGAGGATGAGCTTCATATAAAATGTTTTCATTGGCTCCATGCAGACAAAGTAATTCAAGCACGCGGATATTGTCTCCTCTTTTCTTTGACCGGGTGTATAATTTTCCGTCTGAGTATGTTCCGGCTCCTCCCTCACCAAAACAATAATTACTATCCGGATTAACAACCTGTTCGCGACTGATCCTGGCGATATCAATTTTCCTTGATGAAACATCGCGTCCACGTTCAAATATCACAGGGCGTAAACCCATTTCAATCAGACGCAATGCCGCAAATAGTCCGGCCGGACCTGCTCCAACTATTATAACTTCTTTCTTATTTGTTACGTTTACGGGAATAAAAGGTGCTATTCCGGGAACAGAGGAATCTTTATCCGTGAATACTTCAACAGTCAGGTTTACACGTATGTTTTTCTTACGGGCGTCAACCGATCGTTTAAGCACCCTTATTGATGTTACTGTGGCCAGATCAATTCCGGCGAGTGTGGCTGCTATTTTTTTAATTGCAGCATCATCCGAAGCTGAAGCCGGATTTATGTTTATTTGAACCTGTTTGCCCATAATTATTCAAAATGAAATGCGAGTACCCAAATCTGCGATTTAAGCTTTTCAATCGCATTGAAGAATTGAGGATGTCCCGGAGCAGCTTCCTGAACCAAAACGTTTCCTATCCCATTCGACATCTTTATCTCAACTGAAAGTTTAAAATATGTCAGGTAGAAATCCATTCCTGCTCCGACCTCATAATAAAGATCGGGTCGTTTTATCCTTATATAAATTGGTTTTGAATCATCAAATTCTTTCTTTCCCGCCAGATCGTATCTGAAATTCAATCCTCCTATGACGTAAGGCCTGACATTATTAAGTCTGTCTCCTTTGAATTTAAGGAGAAGAGGGAATTCGAGAAATGATGATTCAAGCTTTTGCTGATCATTCACCAGCACCTTATTCTTATAGAAACGTATAACTCTCTGACCAAATGACACCCCGGGAAGAAATCTTATATCAAGATAATCTGCTGGACGAAGATCAGTGACTATCTGAATATTTATTCCGGGGTTAAGAATGCTTACTTTAGGTACAAGTGAATCCTGCTGATAATATTTTTGGGAAGGTGTTATTTTGAAGTCCATTGTATTGAAGCCGAGGCTGAATCCAAAATGAATGAATTTCTCATCATACCACGATTCGTTCTTGGGCTTTTGCTTTTGTCCCGATAAAATGAGATTATTCAAAAGAAAAATGATGAATAAAAGTATAAAAGCAGGTCTCCGGCTCACCTTTCTTTTTGTTATATGTTAATTATTCAAGATATAAACTCGTTTGAATTATAATTATTGCTTATGCAATTTGAAGCCTGTGTAAATACTTGCAATGCCTCCGGTGAGTTTTACCTGTTTTTGATCTGAGAAACCCGCCTGAACCAGCAATTTAAGAAAATCTTCATTATCAGGAAATTTCATGACAGAATCGGGCAAATAGCTATAAGCAGTTTTATCTTTGGAAAAGAGCCTTCCAAAAAAAGGAAGTATGTTTTTGAAATAGAAGTTATAAAGATGTTTAAACGGGAAACGTTTGGGTTTTGAGAATTCCAGCACCATGATCATTCCACCTGTTCTTATAACCCTTTTCATCTCACAAAGACCTCTAAGAGGATCCGAAAAATTCCTTACTCCGAAAGCTACCATGGCAACATCAAATGAATCATCATTAAATGGAATATCCTCAGAATCACCTTTTTGCAGGTGTATTTTTCCGGCCAATCCTTTCTTTTCAATCTTCTCCCTTCCGATTTCGAGCATTTTATTCGATATGTCTATTCCCGATATGTGTGATGGATTAAGCTTCATAGCTTTGATAGCCAGATCGCCGGTGCCTGTAGCAACATCAAGAACAGAAGGCGTGACAAATGATCGTGAAATGATCTTAATTGCCCTGTTTCGCCAGATCCTGTCAATATTGAAGGAAAGAAAATGATTCAGAAAATCATATCGCCAGGCAATTGAATCAAACATTGTTTCTACAGCGGCTTTCTTACCGCGATTAATGTCAGCGGAGTGATTTTCCATTTTTTTTTAAAAGGCAAAGATAGAAAAAAAGGTGTAACGGCATAAGGGCTTGGGAGCGATAGGGCCAGGGGGCGAGCGAAAAGAAAATTGTCATTCTATTGTCTATTTTTTTAACCACAAAGTTCACAAAGGTTTTACACAAAGGTCACAAAGGTCTGGAATACAATGTTTTTCTTTGTGCCCTTTGTGTTGTTTTACTTTGTGCCCTTTTTGGTTTAAGGATTTCATTTTGATTTAATATTTATATTTTTGCGTTTATAAAAACAAATAATATCTATGAACAAAACCATAATGATCACAGGTGCAACGTCCGGGTTCGGGAAAGCGATTGCAAAAATATTTGCAAAAAACGGATATAATATAATAGTAACAGGAAGAAGAAAAGAAAGACTTACCGCACTTGAAAAAGAACTGCTTTCGTATGGTAAGATATCAGTACTGTCACTGAACTTTGATGTAAGAAATCAGAAAGAAGTTGCATCTGTAATTGAGTCACTGCCGGAAGAATGGAAAACTATTGATATATTAGTTAATAATGCAGGACTTGCTTCAGGTTTAGGACATATTGATAAAGGTGATATTGATGACTGGGACAAGATGATCGATACGAATGTCAAGGGACTGCTTTATGTCACAAGGGCTGTAACGCCGCTGATGGCAGCAAGAAACAGCGGACACATTTTTAATATCGGTTCAATAGCGGGGAAAGAAGTATATGAGAATGGAAATGTTTATTGTGCATCAAAGTCAGCAGTTGACGCATTATCGAAAGCGATGAGGATCGATCTTCTTAAAAACAATATTAAAGTAACGCATATTGCGCCCGGTATGGCTGAAACCGAGTTCTCAGTGGTTCGGTTCCATGGCGATAAAGAAAAAGCCGATGCAGTTTATAAAGGTTTTGAGGCGCTTACGGCAGAGAACATCGCTGATGTAGTCTATTACTGTGCAACACTCCCTGCACATGTCTGTATAAATGATCTCGTTATTACACCTCTGCAACAGGCAAGCGCGTTCTATAGTAATAGAAGGTAAGAGTTCAGGTGTGTAGCTCTGCGACTTTGCGAGAAAATATTGATACCCGGTTTTTTTAATCACGGAGAACCCGGAGTTTTTCACGGAGTAACAGAGAGTATTTTTCCCTTTGTGACCCTTTGTGCATTCCTTGGTGTCCCTTTGTGGTTAAAGGATTTTTTTTATTTTGAATTTTGAATTTCTATTTGACAAATCCCTGATCTTTCAGAACCTGCAGGAGTATTCCTGAAAAATATTCATTATCCGCTTTCTTGTACCTGATATCCGTAAATACCTGGGCGAGTGTCTCTTTATTATTCTCACGAACAAACTGTTGTGAATCTGTCCTGCCCTCTTTTTCACGGTAATATTCTTCAATATCTGCACTTGAATAATCTTTATACACTTCAGAATGTATTATTGCTTTAAGAGGTAATCTCTCAGCCTGCTCAGGATGTTCGGCCGGCCAACCAACTGTAATTGTAGTCACAGGAACAACTCCTTTTGGAAGCTTTAATACATCAATGATCTTATGAGCGTTGTAAGTTGTTGTCCCGAGATAACATATTCCCAGTCCTCTCGATTCTGCAGCAGATACAAAAAGTCTGAGCCACAAGTAAAGCATCGATTGCTGCTGTCATGAAAGAAAGAAAATTATCATACCCGGGATCTGCCTTCCGTTGCAGGCACCATTTGTTAAACCTGTTGAAATCAGCACAAAATGTCAGAACAACAGGTGCTTCCGTGACCATCCTCTGGTTAAAATGCAGTGGAGCAAGATCCTGCTTCATTTGCTGATCCTTGCTGATGATAATACTGTAAACCTGCATATTACCAGTTGTGGAAGCACGGCATCCCATTTGAAGCAGTTCATTAAGCAGCGTGTCATGAATTGGGTCAGCAGTGTACTTTCGGATAGTACGCCGTTTCATCAAAATATCAGAAAAATCTTTCATCTTTAGCATATATAATACAAAGAAAAGAATTTCCACCTCAACCTGCGGAATGAAGTAAAGGATTTTCATATCTTAGCATGATTCTTATAAAAATAAATCCATAAATCATTATCATGAAAAAGAATATCTTACTGTTGGTTATTCTCGGATTCTTCATAAGTATTATCCCGGCTAATTCACAAAAAAAGAAGGATCTGTCAAAAGAGACTGAAAAAAAGGATACTCTGATGAATTCTTCAACCTTCGCTGGTCTTTCATTCAGAAGCATTGGACCGGCTTGGGCTTCCGGCAGAATCTCCGATTTTGCAGTGAACCCCGAAAATCATTCTGAGATTTATGTCGGTGTTTCTGCGGGGAATATCTGGAAAACAACAAATAACGGTACAACATGGACTCCGGTGTTTGATAAATACGGCGCATATTCAATAGGATGTCTTAAAATGGATCCTTCAAATCATTCAGTAGTTTGGGCAGGAACAGGTGAGAATACCCATCAGCGCCAGCTTGGTTACGGAGATGGCATTTATAAAACGGAAGATGGTGGTGCTAGCTGGAAAAACATGGGATTGAAGGATTCGAGGCAGATTGGAATGATAGCTGTCGATCCAAGGAATACGGATGTTGTATATGTCGCAGCAGAAGGATCCATATGGGGACCGGGTGGTGACCGAGGATTGTTCAAGACCGAAGATGGAGGAAAAACATGGAATAAGGTCTTGAATATCAGCGAAAACACAGGGGTGAATAATGTGGTACTCGATCCTCGCTATCCTGATATTATATACGCAACATCCGAACAAAGAAGGCGTCATGTTTTTACAAAAATCGGAGGAGGACCCGAATCAGCAGTTTACAAATCAAAAGATGCAGGGAAAACATGGGATAAGATCATGAAAGGTCTGCCATCTGCTGACATTGGCGGTATGGGCCTTGCAATTTCTCCCGTCAATCCCGATGTCCTTTATATTATTATGGAAGCCGCGGGTGAATCTAGCGGTTTTTACAGATCAAATAACAGGGGAGCATCGTGGGAAAAAATGAGTTCATATGCGTCAAGCGGACAATACTTTAATGAGATTTTCTGCGATCCTAAGAATGTCGATAAAGTTTACAGCATGGAAACAGTCTCCAAGGTAACTCTCGATGGCGGAAAAACCTGGAATAATATCGGAAATAACCAGCGTCACGTTGATGATCATGCAATATGGATCGATCCGGAGAATACAAGGCATTTTTATATAGGCGGCGATGGAGGAATCTATGAGACCTTCGATGAAGGGGCAAATTACATCTTCAAATCAAACTTACCGGTTTCGCAATTTTACAGGGTTTGTATTGATAATGCGTTGCCATTCTATAATGTGTATGGCGGTACCCAGGATAATAATTCAATGGGCGGACCATCAAGAAATATTAACCGCGACGGAGTAGTCAATTCAGACTGGAAAGTTACAGTAGGAGGAGATGGTTTCTGGGTTGCAGTCGATCCGGTCGACGAGAATATTGTCTTTACAGAATCACAGTATGGTAATGCTGCACTCTGGGATAAGAAAAGTGAAGAATCAGTCGGGATAAGACCTGTTCCGCCAAAGGGTGAAAAAAGTTACAGATGGTACTGGGACACTCCTTTAATTATAAGTCCTCACCAAAGGGAACGCATTTATATGGCAGCAAATAAAGTTTTCAGAAGCGATAATCGCGGACTCACCTGGGATGTAATATCAGAGGACTTAACGAGGAATGAAGACAGGAATGAGTTTAAGGTAATGGATAAATTCTGGAGTGCAGATGCAGTTGCAAAAGACGTTTCAACATCACTTTGGGGTCTAATTGTATCATTAGCAGAATCGAAAGCAAAGAAAGATCTCCTGTATGCAGGCACTGACGACGGAGTTATTTCCGTATCAGAAGATGGCGGAAAAAGCTGGACAAAGCACACATCTTTCCCGGGTATACCTGAATACACTTATGTAAGTGATATCCTTCCTGATAAATTCAATGAGAATGTCGTTTACGCAACATTCAATAACATGCTGAAGGATGATTTCAAGCCCTATATATTGAAAAGTTCAGATAAAGGCAAAACATGGACATCCATTACAAATAAACTTCCTCTGAACGGAACCATACATACGATAGAACAGGATAATGTGAACCCAAATCTGCTATTTGCAGGGTCCGAATTCGGATTCTATTTTTCAATTAATGGAGGAAATGAATGGATGGAGTTCAAATCGGGATTGCCGACCATCGCGGTACGTGATATAACCATTCAGGAACGCGAAAATGATCTTGTTATAGCAACCTTCGGCCGGGGATTTTATATTCTTGATGATTATTCACCATTAAGGACTGTCACAAACGAAATTCTTCAGAAGGATGGATATATCTTCCCGATAAAAGATGCAAAAATGTATGTTCAATCGAATGGATTTGACAATCAGGGATCTACATATTTCAAATCACCTAACCCCGATTTCGGAGCAACATTTACTTATTATGTGAAAGATGTTCCCAAAACTGCAAAGGCTGCAAGACAGGAAAAGGAAAAGGTGCTTTTTCAAAAGGGGGAACCTATTCCTCAGCCTCCAATAGATGACCTCGATGCAGAGGCAAAAGAAATAAAGCCATACCTCGTATTTACTATAACAGACGAAGCCGGTAACAACATTAAAAAAATGTATAAATGGGCTGGTAAGGGAGTGAACAGAATTACCTGGGACTTTACCTACGAAGGGAAGAATCCGGTCACAACAACAAAGTACGATCCTGTAGGGGTACCTGGCGGACGAAGATATGGAGGCATTCAGGCAATGCCCGGGACATATAAAGTTTCATTGGCAATTTGTTCCAAAGGCCAGACAAAAGAACTAGCATCGGATGTTCCGTTTGTATGCAAACCTTTAGGATTGGCAACTTTTACGGCAAAGGATTTAAAAGCAAAATATGGATGGATAAGTGAAGCATCAGATTTTGCACGATCAGTAAATGCTACCAGAAGTTATCTTACAGAATTGTCAGAAAAGACAAATGCAGTACTTCAGGTTATTCATCTGACACCCGGCACCTCACCTGATATGATGAAAGAAGCGGAACGGATCAATGCCGAGCTTGATAAAATAATGTTTATTTTTAACGGACAGGCATCAAAAGCCAGTGATGAAGAAAATCCTCCTGCCGAATTGTCAATCCTGCAGAGACTGGGTGAAATGGCATCAGCTACCTATGGAACTAGCGGCGAAATACCTTCAACGGCCAAAGAACAATTGAATATCCTTAAAGTCGATTTCCCACCCATCCTTGACAGGGTCAAAAAAGCCGGACAGGATCTTCTTAATCTGGATAAACAACTTGATTCTATAAAAGCGCCATGGACACCGGGAAGGGTTCCGGTATTATAATGGGAAGCAAAACAGATAATTATAGTTGTTTTTGAGGATAATATTTTATATAATTGTTAAAGAAAAGACGGAAGACGGAAGTCGGAAGTCGGAAGTATTCGGACTCCAGTCTTCGGACTTCTAACTATAAAAAAACTACATTACTAACAACAAATAACACTTTTAAACTATGAGCAGACCAGTTACACTCTTCACAGGTCAATGGGCAGATTTGCCATTTGAAACAATTTGTCAGAAAGCCAAAGCATTTGGTTATGATGGTTTGGAAATAGCCTGCTGGGGCGATCATTTTGAGGTAAGTAAAGCTGATGAAGCTTATTGTCGTAATAAGAAAGAAATCCTGGCTAAGTACGGACTTAAGGTATTCGCACTTGCTAACCACCTTGTTGGTCAGGCAGTTTGCGACCGCATTGATGAACGGCATAAGGGTATTCTCCCGGCGTACGTTTGGGGCGACGGAGATCCTGAGGGCATTCATCACAGGGCAGCTAACGAAATTGTCAGGACAGGCGAAGCAGCCAAAATGATGGGTGTTCATACAGTGACAGGATTTACAGGAAGCTCAATCTGGCCATTGCTTTACTCATTTCCATCTGTTCCTCCGGCAATGATCGATAAAGGTTATGAAGACTTTGCTACCCGCTGGATCCCAATCCTTGACAAGTTTCATGAACTTAGGCGTCTACTTTGCGCTTGAGGCCCACCCGACTGAAATAGCATTTGATATCATCTCCGCTCAGCGAGCCATGAAAGCTGTGAATAACCATCCTAATTTTGGATTTAATTTTGACCCGTCACACTTTGGTTACCAGGGAGTTGATTACGTGAAATTCATTTACACATTTGCTGAAAAAATATTCCATGTACATATGAAAGATGTGGGTTGGTCAAAAGTACCAACTGACGCCGGAGTATTTGGCGGTCATACAGAATTCGGTACAAAAGGAAGATATTGGGATTTCAGAAGTCTTGGCCATGGAAACATAGTATTCGAAGAAATCATCCGGGCTCTTAATGCAATAAAATATAAAGGTCCCTTATCAGTTGAATGGGAAGACAGCGGAATGGACAGGGAATTTGGAGCAAAGGAAGCCTGCGAATTCGTAAGAAAGGTCGACTTTCCTTCATCAGATATTGCATTTGATGCTGCTTTTGAGAAAAAATAGCAAGGAGCATGGAGTATGGAGCATAGAGCGTAAATAGTGAGTTGGGTAAGTTCCTTTTATTCTAATGCTCACTTTCTTATATTCCCAATGGGGAAAGGATAGGCTAGCTCATTCCCCCACAAAGGGCACAAAGCTAAAACACTATAGTATAGACCTTTGTGACCTTTGTGATTAATGTATTTCAACTTTTTCGGTCTGACCGAGGGGTACTGAGGGATCAAAAATTACAATAAAAATTTCAATCTTAAATAATTATGAAGAAGATTAGACTTGGCATGATCGGAGGCGGAATCGGGGCCTTCATCGGAGATGCACATCGTCGTGCTTCAAGAATCTGCAACGATTTTGAACTCGTTGGAGGTGTATTTGATGCTGACTACGAAAAGAGCAAACAATTTGCAGCAAAAGAAGAAATTAGTCCTGAACGTTGCTACAAAAGTGTTGACGATCTTATAAAATCAGAGCTGGCTTTGCCGGCTGATAAACGAATGCAGGTTGTTTCTATAGTGACGCCTAATGCCTTGCATTTTCCTTTTGCAAAAAGTCTGCTTAATGCCGGTTTCCATATTGTTTGCGAAAAGCCGATGACAATGACTGTAAAGGAAGCCGAGGAACTGGAGAAACTTGTTGCAGATAAAAAGGTCACATTCGCCCTCACTCATACATATACGGGTTATCCAATGGTAAGACAGATGAAGGATATTATCTCAAAAGGCCTTCTGGGAACTATTCAACGTATTGATGCACAGTATTATCAGGGATGGATCAATTCGATTATCCACGGGACAGAAAGCAGAATTACAGGCACATGGAGACTTGATCCCAAGCATGCCGGTGCTAGCAGTTGCATGGGTGATATTGGTGTCCATGCATTTAATCTGATCGAATATACAACAGGACTTGAAATCAAGGAGGTGCTTTCTGACCTCAATTCTGTTAAGGATGATGTAAAACTCGACCTCGATGGAACCGTTTTATTGAGATTCAGCAAGAACCTGAAGGGGGTTATCAGATCAAGCCAGATTTGCGGAGGGGAAGAAAATAATCTGACCATTGCTGTCTATGGTTCCAGGGCCAGTCTGAAATGGGCTCAGGAAGATCCAAACTTTCTATATATGCTCAGTGATTCTGAACCAACAAAAATATTCAAACCTGCTCATGGATATAATGATCCGATTGCAGAAAGCAGTCATACCATGCCTTCAGGACACCCGGAAGGGATTTATGAAGCACTGGCAAATATTTATAAAGGAACGGCAAAATCAATAAGAGGTGAGAAATTTACTCCGGGCGAGTTCCCGACTGTTCATGACGGAGTGAGAGGAATGAAATTTATTCACTCTGTTGTTGAATCAAATAAGGGAGGGAATATCTGGGTTAAATTATAATAAATTGCCTGATAATCAATTACTGTTGGCTTAAGCCAACGGCAATTGATTATCTTCAACCCATATGACCTTTTGTTCGGGGGTATGCGGCTGACCAATAATATCTCTGTATAATTCGGGTCTTCTGGCTTTTCGATATCTGTATCCTCCGGCTTGTGTAAGTTTTCCAGGAGTAATAATTGCTGTAACAAAATCATCTCCAAGTATCCGGCATTCAGCAATGATATCACCAAAAGGATCTATGATCATCGACAAGCCGTTTTTCAGCTGATCGTCATCCATACCGATAGCATTCGAAAAAATAACATAAATCCCATTATCATAAGCTCGTGCCGGAAGCCATTTCATGAGCCATCCCCTCCCCTTCATGCCATCAAATTCCAATCTCAGAGACGTTGGATCAGTTTCCCTGTTGATCCATAATTTCGGATCAACAAAACCTGCACCCGGACGCGGAGAGGGCGTGCACATGGTAACATGGGGCATAAAAATAATATCAGCTCCCAGACAGAGCTGTCGCTCTGACGTTCTCAATAACATTATTATCGTAACAGATCAGTATACCGCATTTCCAGCCATTAATATCGAAAGTGCAATAACTGTCGCCTGGAGTCAGATAAGGATTTATAAAAGGATGCAATTTTCTGAATTTCGCTACCAGTCCGTCCCCGTTAACACAAACATATGTTTTGTATAGTTTCCCGTCGATATCTTTTTCGAATAATCCGGCCAGAACATGAATATCATGTTTTGAGGCAATTTCAATTAACCTTTTAACACTTGGACCATCAGGCACAAATTCTGCCAGATCAGTCATCTCTTCTTTCGAGAGATGGCGGGCAAAAGTGTAACCTGTTACTGAACATTCATGAAATGCAACAACCTTAGAGCCATTTAAAGAGGCCTCTCCGGCAATTTTATCAATTTTTGACAAATTGAACTCTTTGTCGCCGCTACGGTTTTCAAACTGGGCAGTCGATATTTTTATGTCCTCCATCCTCATACAGAAGAGGTTAGTTTTTCACTTAAAGTTATGCTTTTTTCTTTCTCATAAGAAAGAATGCAACTCCCCCAATAATAACTACAGCACCTGCTATAATTCCGACTATTGCCCCAGTACTCATTCCCTTGGAATCCTCAACCGGATAATAATAGGTTGGCTTCGCATTGGTATCCATGTTAACAGTATCTTTCTTTGGTTTTGGTTGTTCCTGTCCGAACGCTACGTTTAACCCGCTGATAATTAAAAGCATTGCCATTAAAAAAACTAAGACTGATTTTTTCATTACTTAACTGTTTATAATTGATATAATTGATTAATAATAATTTCTTCCTTTTTGTTGAAATCCATAAGTTTAACACAAATCTAACCCCCTTCCCAACCTTCCCCCAAGGGGGAAGGGGTAAAACCACCATCCCGTTTCGTGTAAAATGCAAATATGTAGCGCTTTGTATTTAATATTTTTGTTTCCGATTTGTATATTCTTATTTAATACTATCCGCCAAATCATAATATTTCTTCGCTATTTCCGGATTGGAATTCCTGTAGGTATCGCCCAACGCCTTAATCGCAGGTTTATACCTTGGACTCATATTCAGACACGTAGTCAGCAACTTACGTGCTTTTACAACATCCTTGTCCCCTAATAGTTCAGCAAGACTGACGTATGCTTCAAAATATTTAATATTGGCCACAATCACACGCTCATAGTATCCAATAGCGTCATCTTTACGATTTTGTGTCCTGGCAATATTACCAAGATACATAAGAATAAGTTCAAAGTCGGGGTTTAGTTCTAATCCCCTTTTTAAAACTGAGTCTGCTTTCTGATACTGTCCCTCATTAACTAAGGCCGCCGCAAAATTATAAAAAATCATTTCATCCTGATCATCAATTTTCAAAGCTTTTTCAAAGTATCTGATTGCGTCATCGTTTCTGCCTTCCTGCAGAGCCAGATAGCCTTCATAATCATCTTTGGTTTTCCTTTCTAAAACTGCGCCAACCGGAACACTATCAGCATAAATAAAATCGATTGTATTTTTGGGAGGCCATATTTTGTTCTTCAGCTTATAAGGAGAAATATATCTGTTAGCAACAATAGCGTAATCCCAGTCTGATAAACTTTTCTCCTCATATCTGAAATATGATGTCTCAATTTCAGGATGCTTCCGGAACTGCCAGTCAACAGTATATGTTGCCTTGACTTTCAACTTTTCACCAAGCCTTTTATTTTTAAGGTAATCGATCAACCACTCAGACGCAGGAGTCTGACTGATATAATAATAATCAGTTTCGTAGTTTGAATAAGCTCCTTTAAGCCCACCAACCATCTGATTGTAATACAAATAATAAAACTTTGGGTTGTTCAGCATAAATTTCACAGGATGTATTGAAAGCAAAAGCATGATGAGGACTAATCCCCATCTCAGATACTTTCCATGAGCATATTCAAACAAATTCCTAAAACCTATTGAAGCAATCAATATTATGCCGGGATACAGAAACAGAAACTGCCTCCATGATGAATAGATATTCGATTTTTCATAAATTACGAATGCGATGGGAAAAAAAATTGTGAATAGTATCAGTATATATTTAATAAGCTTATTCTGGTTGAATCTATTTCTTATGAATATAAAGAATAAGACCATACCGGTTGTGACAATGATGGGAATGGTGATTATCATCGATTTTGGGAGAAAATACCATGGCATATAATCTGACCATTGCTCTTTTCCTTCAAATATCTGCCTGAAAGTCAATGGGTAATGGGCCATCACACGATACGATTCAATAACATTTCTAACGGGACTCTGAAGGGCATACGGCCACAATAAAATGCCCAGGAACCAGGAGATAACAGATATCCCGCACATCCAGAAAAACTTATTTCTTATTTCAAAATAATCAATCTTCCCTTGCGTCAAATAACTATATAATTGAAAAATGAAATAGAAAAAGAACAGATAACATATCAGTAATAATCCTCCTGCTCTGATACTTATTGAAAATGTGACGAAAGCAGTAAGTAATATAATGGTACGTATTGAAGTCAAACGACAGGAAAAAATAAATTTAAGTGTAAAATATACACTTGCAATATAAGCAAGGGCGAAAGGCACGTCCTTCAGATTATTCTGTGCATGGCCCATGAAAGTAGGTGAAACGGCAAACAGGATCAGGACAAGTAAACCTGTCTTATAATCGATGAGCCAGACACGCAAATAAAGCAGTAATAAAAATTGCCAGCCAACCGAGCAATGTGCTGATCAGATGCCTGAATCGATATATATCTTCAATGTTAAACCACTTAGCTAAAATAGTTGCAATATCATCGCATGACTGTCCGTAATACTTTAGATTGGTGACAGGAGTATTTAGTGCCGACTTATCCTCTCCATGTGATGCAAAATATTTATAAACGGAAACTGACTGATTATAATGAAGAACTTCATCACAGGAGATTCCTGCATTTTTGCTCAGAAACAACATTAAAACAAGAAGAAATGCAGCGGAAAGATGAAAGAGATATTTTAATCTAATTTCATTCATTATTTTTCCTTACCGGAGTCAAAGAATTTTTTGACAAAATAACTGGGACGGTTTTGAGATTCCTTGTAGTTTCGGTAAACATACTCGCCAAGGATTCCCATGAAAATCAGTTGAATTGAACCTAGAAAATAGATGCTTAATAAAGTAGATGACCATCCGGGTACAGCAAATCCATAGGCTTTTGCAATAAGAACATAAATTCCTGCACACATAAATACCGTAGCGCCTAAAGTTCCGAGCATCCAGCAAAATCTTATAGGAAAACGCGAAAATGAAAAAAAGGCATCCGCAGCAAGAATGAACAATTTCCTAATGCTCATCTTGGGATTGCCTTTAAGACGATCCTCTCTGATAAATTCAACATATCCCTGTCTGAAACCAATAAATGTCCTTAGACCAGGAAGATACCTTACTTTCTCTTTCATCGAGAGCAGGGCAACAACAGCTTCACGCTTCATCATGGAAAAATTGCCGGAATTCTCCATATTCTTTATTTCTCCCATATATTTGAATAACATGTGGAATAATACAGCATAAAGATCACGGCTATTCTTGCCCTTCCGGCCTATTCTCTTGCCGCTGACCACATCAAAATCATCAATGGTAATCTTTCTGTACATGTCACCAAGAAGTTCCGGAGGATCCTGAAGGTCGCCGTCCATCATGGCAACTATTTCTCCTATGCTATATTCCAGTCCTGCAGTAAATGCGGCCTGGTGACCAAAATTCTTTGACAGGGATAATATTTTGATCTTGCTGTTTTTGGCATGCCAGCATAACATTTTTTCAAGACCGGTATCTGTACTTCCATCATCAACGATTATCACCTCATAATCTGTAGTGAACGATTCAATTGACGAAATAGTCCGTCCGACTAACTCATCAATCAGCTTTTCTTCGTTGAATATGGGAATTACAAGTGAAAACATAAAAGAGTATTACCAAAAGAAATCCATTAACCGCAAAGGTCGCAAAGATTTGCGCAAAGGTCGCAAAGTTCTAATTTTCTTTCTTTGCGTACTTTGCGTTCTTTCCCGAAGGGCTTTGCGTGCTTTTCGGTTACATTTTCTATTTTTTTAGCCGCGCAAGTGCATATGCGGCTTCATCTTTTAAATCTGCATCTGATTCAAGTTTCTTAATTGCAGGAACGCAGTAATCTGATCCCATCCAGCTTAGTTCACGAAGGAGAAGTTTTTTTGCCTCAACCGTCGTTGTATTTCCCGAAAGGATTTTCACCATCGATTTTTCCAGTTCGAGCAATCCCTGTTCGTCACCAGCCAGTTTCCGGATTTTATTCTGCAGATAAGTAAAGTTTTTTGTACTCTTAACAATATCATAACCACCGATGTTCGACATTACCTGTTCCATTGTGATCTCTTTAAAGTCAGGCCTGAGAACAACGCCGGCAGCGCTTGGAAAATCCCAGGGCACTTTTTGTGTTACATTACCTGTGACAGCCCATTCAGCCCCTCTTTGCAGAGTTGTAATAAATCCGACACATTGCATAGCCGGACCAGGATCACTACCTGCATCGGCATGCCCCATGACTGTGTGGAATATTCTTCCTTTTCCATAGGTTATAGTCATAAGCATTGGTTCATCCCTCATTGTACCACCACCGGCAGCGCTGTCGGCAAAAGCCGTTGCAAGTATTTGCATGTTTTTGGCCGGTCCGCGCAGAAGACTGTATAATTCGTCTGATACATGAAACCATCTGGCAGGCAGACCTTTCATAATAGGATGTTCAGATATCCGGGTTCTAACGATAAATTCTCTTCTTTTCCCGTGCGTACCGCCAATTCCTTCAGATGTATCTATTATAAGCTGATCATTTTTATAATAAACATACGGCCCTGACTTTTCATTACGTTCGCCCCAGCCTCCCAGACCTATCATTTCATTATATTCTTTCCAGCCGGGAAACGAATTATCAGCGGCATGATATATCACAACACCTCCGCCGTTCTTTACGAAATCAACAAACGCGGTATTTGTTTTTTCACTCCAGGAATCACCATTATAGTCAAGAACCACCAACCGGTACTTTGAAAAATCGGGGTTAAACGTCTTCATATCTCCTCCTGTTTTAGGGGCAATCATGATATCACATGAAAACATTCCTGTCTCATCAAGAATTTGTTTCAGGATAGGTGAACTTGCCTGCCAGTTATGGTTATTCTGGCCTGTTATTATCAGTGTTTTGTAGGCGCTATCATTTTTACAGCCGGAAAACAGGCTTAAAATAACAGCTGAGATTATCAGAAAAGAATATTGCTTTTTCATAGTGATCAAGGTTAAACAGTTGGTAATGTCCATGGCTGGCGATAAGGGCGGCCAAGCAGACGGCTTGCCCTTAGATTCCCAATAATCTCTTCCTTATCAGGATCCCATTTGATTGTCTGACCGGTTGTCATTGCAATTTCTCCGAGCAATGCAACTGAAATTGCCCTGTAAGCTACTTCAACCGGAGCTATTGCAGGTTTCCCCGATTTAACACAATCAACAAAATTCTGCCAGTGATTATCACTTTTATACAGGTGAATCTCATTTTCTCCGATGACCTCGCTGAGGATTTTCGGATCAGAAGCTGAAAGAATGTCTCCACGGTCAACATGAACCCATCCCAGATCACCATGCCATGTTGTTCCCATTCCTAAAGGTAACCTGGCTGCATTGGCGACCCGCATTTCAATGCCATTGGCATATTTGCAGCGAAAGTCATATTCAACGGGAACATTAAAAATCCCATCTGCAGGATATACGCCTGAGCCGGAAACTTCAACCGGGCCGGTATGTTCGAGACCGGCTCCCCAGTTTGCAATATCAATATGATGGCCTGCCCAGTCGGTCAGCTGGCCGCCTGAATAATCAAGAATCCATCGCCAGTCCCAATGAGAAATGCCGCGATAGGGAACTTTTAATGCAGGCCCTAGCCACATTTCCCAGTTCATTTCAGGAGGCACTGCTATAACAGGAGGGGTTCCGATCCCTCTGTTACCGTCGGGAAGACCAACTTCAATATATTTAATTTTCCCCACTCTCCCGTTTATTGCTAACTCCGCTCCCCGTCTGAAATTGAAGAGTGAACGTTGCCAGCTTCCGGTCTGCCAGATGATATTATTCTTTTTTACGGCATTTACAATAACCTTCCCATCGTTTATTGTCCGGCAAATTGGTTTTTCTCCGTAAACATTAATTCCTTTATTGGCGGCTGCGGAATAAATAAGTCCATGCCAGTGATCGGGAAGAGCAATGGATACGGCATCCAGTTTTTCTTTTTCCAGGAATTCCCGATAATCATCATATGTGCGGCAATCTTTGTTTTTGTTAGCTGTGTCGATTATGTTTTTGGCATTTGCAAGATGCTTTGAATCAACATCGCACACAGCTACAAATTGCAGAGGTGACTTCAGTTTTAAAAAATCATTAAGATTGCTGGTGCCCTGCGAGCCCAACCCTATTGAACCAATTACGATACGATCGCTTGGCGCAACTCTTCCTCCCATACCAAAGGCTGAAGAAGGTATGATCTGAGGAAGTACAAAAGAGCCTGCAACTACTGCTGCCGACCTTTTTACGAAATCTCTTCTCGATGATTGGTTTGCCATATCAGATTATTAAATTATACAACAATCACTATATTGCCACAGGCGTTCCGGGGACTGGTGTTTCGAAGACCATATCAACCGGACCAAATTCAATCTTCTTAGGACCAAGGTCCATATCTGATTTAAAGATATCATCCCAGGTAACGGTACGGCCTGTATAAGCCGCCGTCCTTCCCATGATAGCTGTTAATGTTGATAAGGCGGTTTGTTCCCCTTCATTCACATAATGTCCTGTGCGAATAGCTTCAACAAGGTGCATGTGTTCCTGAACGTAAGCTGGAATTTTGATTGTTTGTGTCTGGTTTCCATTTTCATCTTTCGGATACACAAATTCCCATTTCAATTTACCATTCAGGTCCCATATCTTATTATTACAGTTGGTATACCCTTCCGTTCCAATTATAAGTTCTCCTGTTCCGTTTGAACAACTGTCAATCTCACGGCACATACTATGAGAACTTACGCCCAGACCATAATCAAAATCTACACTGAAGAAGTCATACTGATCGCCTGTTACACGACGTGCCCGTCCGCCATAGCCAATTGCTTTTTCAGGGTGTTTACCCATAAACCAGTTGATGACATCTATATTATGAACATGTGTATCAAGAATAAAGTCACCACATAACCAGCAGAAATTGTTCCAGTTACGTATCATGTAAGTCATATCATCCCATCCTTTTTCGCGTTCTCGAAACCAAACATGATCCTGGTTCCAGAATGCTTTTGCACCAGTTATTTTTCCTATCGCACCGTTGACTACCTGTTTATATGTTTCTATATAATCTTCCTGGTGACGTCTTTGTGTACCGGTTACAACGCACAATCCGATTGCAGCGGCTTTTCTTGCAGTAGCAATTACCGATCTGATGCCAACAGGATCCACAGCCAGGGGCTTTTCCATGAAGACATGTTTATTTGTATTGACTGCTTCAAGAAAATGTTCCGGCCTGAATTTGCATGGTGTGGCCAGGATAACTACATCAACATCGGGAAGAGCCATCAGTTTTTTATATCCGTCGAATCCGGTAAAACAATTCTCAGAAGGGATCGGCAATTTAAACGATGCGAACCTTTCACGGCAGGCATCAATTTTGTCCTGGAAAACATCAGCAAGAGCGATGATCTCAAGATCGGGACCTGCGCTTATAAAATTTATTGCTGCACCGGTTCCCCTTGCACCGACTCCCACAAGACCGGCCCTTAGTTTTTTACCCTTTGGAGCTCCCTGTAGGATAGGAGGCAGACCGAGGGCTTCATTTGTTGACTTTCTTTTACATGATGTAACAATTGCACCGGCTCCGGCAATAGCAAGACCAGCCAGTGCAGTTTTCCCAATGAATTTTCTCCTGTCAATATTCTGCATATATTTTCGAGTTAAAATATTTTTCTAATTTCCTATTGTGCTGTCAGCTTCGCATACAACCCTGAACCCGACATCAATACAATCGGAATACCACCAGATACTTTTTGGCATTTGCGGATCAGTGACGAGCCATGCTTTTGTTTTTGTGAAATCGCGGGCAGCGCTTCTGACATCTTTTGCATCGCTTTTGAATGAACCACCCCTTATCACATGTTCCTGACCATCCGCAGGCCCACGCGGATTGAACTTTGCAGTATCCGTTTTATAAGCATTGGGTGAATAATAATCGAGGCAGAACTCTGCAACATTACCCGACATATTTTTCAATCCGAATGGATTTGCTTTAACAGATTGAGGCTCTTTAGTCTTTGAATTGCTGTTTGCTTTGTAAACTACTCTTGATGCAATAACGGAAGTGTCGGGACCAAAAAGCTTTCTGATCAAACCCTGTGAAGTAAATTTTTTAGGATTACCAGGGAAGAAATAAGGAGTTTCGGTACCGCCCCTGCATGCGTATTCCCATTCAGCTTCAGTAGGAAGTCTGTATTTTTTCCCAGTTACTTTTGAGAGCCATTGGCAATAAACAGCTGCTGCATGCCATGTCATTGTGATTGCAGGTCTGGATGCTTTTCCCCAGCCCTGATCTGGAGCTCCCCAGGGAGGTGTTGCCCCGCTTATGGCATCCACATTCTTTTTTGTAACAACCTGTCCTTCTGTCCTCCCCTGCGATCCGGTTGCCCTGAAGAAAGCAAGATATTCATCCCATGTCACCTCGGTTTTTGCTATCCAGTATCTCGAAAGTGTCACTTTGCGCTGCGGACCTTCATCAGATTTACGAAGAGGCTCATTTTCAGGACTTCCCATTATAAATTTTCCACCTGGAATCGCAACCATGTCAAAAGAAACACTTGATCCGGGAATCTTTTCAGTGAAGTTTTCAAACTTCTCAACTTTAGCCGGTTCTTTGTACTCCGCCTGTGTAACAGTTACAGTTACACCAAAGTTGGTATTGTGAGCGTGAAGTGCATTTTTATCATAATGTCCGACATCGAGATGGCAATTTACACAGGTCAGGGGATCCTTTGTGGTTGTATAAAGCAAATGGGCATTACTGCCGTCGACCGATAATTTTACCGGAAAAAGATTCTGGTGACACTCCAGACATGATTTTTCATAGACATATCCCTTTGCATTATCGAGAAGTTTTATTTCTTCCCAGTTAATTTTGGCGCTATCCTTGAAAAGATATCCGTATACATCTTTTGAGCCATGTTTTGCCTTGGCATACAGGTACCCGAAATGTCCCTTGGGAGGCAGGTGACAAGCAACACAATGAACAATGTTACCTGTACGGTTATTATAATGTGGTGATAATTTCCAGCTTTGATCGGCCAATGGATGAATATGGCATGAAACGCAGTATTTATCAGATGATGTATACTTCAATGCAAAGTTAGCGGATTTCAGAAATATTAGGCATATTAAAACGCCGGCAAGAATGAACCAATACTTTGTCCTTTTAGTCAGAAAGCGCTGGTCCTGGTGATTATTTGAATTCATTTTCCCAAAGAAGATTCAATTAAAACTTGTTAAAGTTAATTGTTTGTCTGAGTCTGAGGAAAAAAAATGTAATTTTTATTATGCTATATGGATTATACAATTAAACAATCTCCTCCTTTCTGATGTTAATTCAGTATCATAAATAAGTTTTTACTGGGTTGGGTTGAACATATGTGTCGTGAATTGTTGAAAAACCTGCAATAAAATTGTGCAATCGGCAGAATATCTTATCAAACAGATTCGTTGAGATTATTTTGTATATAAAGATTGTATTTAGAATGAAAAGTATATTTTTGTACATAATAATTAATGAATCGATATGAAAAAGGTTGCCTTTATAATGCTTGTTACTTTTGTTAGTGCTTTAGTTCTCAGTTCATGCAACAAGAAAGAGTGCCCTGCTTACTCAAAAGGTCATTCAAGAGCTAATACAGAGCAAACGGACAGGAATATCTGAAAATTTGCTCATAGCTTCGTTGATTCATCCAGTTATATAAGTCAGCAAAAAAATGAAAAAGCTACTTATACTAGCGGTAGTAGTTTTATTTGGTACAATTACTTTGTATGCGCAGGGTGAGTTAAACGAACAACAAAAGGTATTCTTCCGCAATGAAAAATCTTTTGCTATTTTACTCAACTCCGATGGTCTTGGAGTGAGTTATCGTGGTGCAAAAAGAATTGATTTCAGAAACAAAAACCTTTTCGAGATAGATGCCGGAAGCCTTAGAAACATTAAGGAGTACCGTCAGGAAAGTGTAAATGTCCAGGGGAGTACCTTTATTTTCGGGAAACTCAACTCTACATTTTTCCTCAGAGGCGGTATAGGACATCAGCATGAACTTTTCAAAAAAGCCGATCTTGGAGGAATTGCGATCAGATATTTTTACTCTGCCGGACCTGTTTTTGCAATATACAAACCAATTTATTACAGGGTGATTCATCTTATTCCGGGCAGTCCAAATGAATATGAAATTAAGGATGAGAAGTTCGACGTTGCATCAATTGCATCACCGCAGGATATTTACACTAAAGCTTCCTTTTTTAAAGGTTTTGATCAGATAGGAGTATTACCCGGGCTATACGGTAAGTTTGGATTTAATTTTGAATACAGCAAGGCCGACAAAATCATTCACGCAATTGAAATAGGTGGCCAGTTGAACGCCTTTCCCAAAAAGGTTCCCATTATGGCCGGAAATAATAACAAAGCATTGTTTTTTTCACTTTTTGTAAGTTACAGGTTTGGGGTAATTTTAGATCCGCTTGACCCTGAATCAAATAAACTTTCGAATATCTTCAAAAGAAAAAAGGACGAATGATCTTTTTTAATTCTTGACATTTCCGGGGAAAATACTATTTTTGCTAGTCAATTTATTAACTAATTAAAGTAACACAAATGTCAAAAATTAAAGTAGGTATCAACGGTTTTGGCAGGATCGGCCGTCTGGCCTTCAGGGCTGCCATTAAGAGGAATGATATAGAAATAGTCGGAATCAACGACCTCCTCGAAGTGGACTATATAGCTTATATGCTTAAATACGACACTGTTCATGGTAAATTCGATGGGAAAGTTGAAGTTAAAGACGGTAAGCTTATTGTAAATGGACAGAGCATCCGTATCACTTCCGAAAAAGATCCTTCAACCCTGAAATGGAATGAAGTAGGCGCTGAATACGTAATTGAATCCACTGGCCTTTTCCTCACAAAGGAAAGTGCAATGGGTCATATCACAGCTGGTGCAAAACGTGTTGTGATGTCAGCTCCTTCCAAAGATGATACCCCAATGTTCGTTATGGGCGTAAACCATTCTAAATACAAAGCAGACATGCAGTTTGTATCCAATGCTTCATGCACAACAAATTGTCTGGCTCCGGTTACAAAAGTACTTCACGACAATTTCGGAATTGTTGAAGGTCTCATGACAACTGTTCATGCAACCACAGCAACACAAAAAACTGTCGATGGTCCATCGAAAAAAGACTGGAGAGGCGGTCGCGCAGCTTCCGGCAACATTATTCCATCATCAACAGGTGCAGCTAAAGCTGTTACAAAAGTTATTCCTGAACTTAAGGGAAAACTTACAGGTATGTCTTTCAGGGTTCCTACACTCAATGTATCAGTTGTTGACCTGACATGCCGTCTTGAGAAACCGGCAAGTTATGATGCAATTAAAGCTGCAATGAAAACTGCTGCTGATGGTCCGCTGAAAGGGATTCTCGGATATACCGAAGATTCTGTAGTGTCGAGCGATTTTATCGGCGATTCACGTACATCAATCTTTGATGCAGGAGCAGGTATTTCCCTGAACGATAATTTCGTAAAAGTAGTTGCATGGTATGATAACGAATGGGGTTATTCCTGCAAACTTCTTGATCTGATTGCACATATGAATACTGTGAAGTAGATCGCTGATTGCGGATTTTTGATTTCAGATTGATTTCCGCCATTAAATTGTAAAAAATAAATAGGGACGCTGCACTGCAACGTCCCTTCTTATATAATTTCATTGATCGAATTCTTTAAATCCGCAATCACCAATCCGCAATCCGTTAATCCGCAATCTACACGATCATATCGATTTCCAGAGGAATACCTGCTGTGTCGCGATAGTGTTCCCCCAGTTCGAGCATGCCTTCATCATCTTCCTCGTAAAGCCATTTCAGTTTTACAGTCTTGCCTGAACGGCCATAACCTGTAAGTCTTTTAAGTACAGCATACAGATACTTTGACGATCCGCTGTTAATATATTCAAGCTGAATGTTTACTTCGAGTCCATCGTTTTTTTCAAAATGAAGGGTAAGCCAATCTTCGAGACGGCGAAAGATAAGCTCAGGATTTTCAGGGATGGATCGACCAACAATTTCAAGTTTATTCCCGTCAGGATAATAAGCAATGCCGGGACAGTTTTTTAACTCCTCCTGAATTACAAATTTTTCCATAATCTGAATATTTTATTCATATCTTAAAGCTTCGATAGGATCTATATTGGCAGCTTTAACCGCTGGTGCATAACCTGAAACAACTCCTACAATAAAACACACAACAATACCTGTGAACACCCAAACCCAGGGTACCACAAAACTAGACTTCAGCATCGATGAAACAGCATTCCCGATAAGAATACCGAGAATTATTCCAAAGATTCCTCCAAGTTGTCCAATCATTATGGATTCAAAAAGAAACTGATATTTAATGGTTTGAGTTTTGGCGCCGATTGCTTTTCTGACACCAATTTCGCGTGTGCGTTCTGTTACGGAAACGAGCATGATGTTCATCAAACCAACAGCAGCGCCGAACAATGTTACGATTCCGATAATCGTCGCTGCAAGTGTTACGAACCGGATATTCTTCAGAAGCATGTTTACGATATTGTCGCTTTTTGAAATATTAAAATCCGACTCATCTCTTGGATTCAGATTCCGGACTGTACGGAAAACAGCTTCAGCCTCCCCTGTCATTACATCAAGATTTACCGCATTTATGGGCATGATCGTAATATTGAAAGTCATGTTGGGCCTTGAAAAATACTGACGTGCAGTGGTTATAGGCATAAAGCAAACCCTGTCAGGGTTACCGAAACCCGAGCCTTTGGTTTTCAAAACGCCTGTAACAGTCAGTTTCATGCCTGCAACAGTAATTTCCTTGCCTAAAGGATCTATTCCTGGAAACAGATCCTTTACAATATCGGATCCAATTATCACATTATGCCTGATCGATTGTATTTCGTCGGCGCTGAAATTTCTGCCCGTTTCAATCTCATATCCTGCAACTGTGATCTGGTTTTCATCTGAACCTATAAGACTTACATTAGGATTAGTTTTCTCTGATCCATATTTGACAGTTGATAAACCGGATGCATTAAAGGAAATTGACACGAACGCCGCTTCAGTAAATCGATTTTTAAACTCTTCAGCCTCTCTGTATGATATCCTTGAAAAGTTTTTGGTTCTGCTCCTGTCGTTGCCAACCTGGATATTCATTCCACGTGAAGTGATGGTAAATGAGTTAGCACCCATCATCGTGAATTGATTGGTAAGAGAGGATTTTATAGAATCGATGGCTGTCAGAATACCTACAAGCGCCATGATCCCTATTGCTATTATACAAATTGTAAGTATTGCTCTTACCTTGTTTGACCTGATTGCACGAAAAGAAATTTTAAGGTTTTCCTTGAAAATGGCAATCTTTAATATACTCTTCTTCATCATTTATGTTGTCCCGGGCTCTAAGTCATTATTAAAAAACTAAAAGTACACTTTTTTTAATTCTTACAGAAAACAGAATTTGTAATATTTAATATTTTCGAAATTTCCTGATTATGGGGACACTGCATGCAACCTTTCCGGGAACAAATAAAATTAAATAATTATCTTTTTAGTTGCATAACTAATATGTTCGTTGTATATTTGATTATAAATAATGATAAAAAACGCATTCTTAATGATTTTATAACCTATATTTATGAGAGAATTAACTAGAGCTGAAGAAGAAGTAATGCAGGTTCTCTGGAATATAAAAAAAGGATTTGTTAAAGAAATACTCGAACATTTCGAAGAACCAAAGCCGGCTTATAACACGGTTAGCACAATCGTAAGAATTTTGCAGGATAAAGGATTTGTATCACATAAAGCATACGGAAGAACTCATGAATACTATCCGGTCATCTCAAAAAGTGAATATTCCAAGACTCATCTCAGCACTTTTGTAAATGACTATTTCTCCAATTCATTCGAGAAGATGGTCAGTTTTTTTGCCAGGGAGAAGGGAATCTCACTTAAAGAAATGGAAGAGATCATGAAGATCATGGAAGGTGAAGTGAAAAAACAAAAATCAAAATAATGGGCGAGCTATTTATATACATGGTAAAAGTTGCGGTCTATCTGGCTGGCTTTTATATTGTATATTCAGTTTTATTAAGTCAGGATACGACCTATAGAAGAAACAGACTTTTCATTCTTATCTCTTTTTTTTCTGCATTGACTTTCCCGTTAATTACATTTCACTCCCTTGATCCATTGAATACCCAGTTCAGTAAACTGCTTTCTGAAGTTTTCGTATCTGCCTCAGGTAATACTGCAGGATCAATAAACAAGATCCCGCCATTGTCAGTATTATTCAAAAATATTTGTTCAATATATTTTATCGTAGTATTGATCTTCCTTTCAAAATTGTTAATCGATTTTTTGAATCTACTGTTTCTTGTCATCCGGCACAAAAAAGAAGGCAGCCGGATAATCAGGTTTCATGGTTTCAGTACTTCAGGGTTCTCAGCAATGGGCTACATCTTTATAAATATCAGATTGAGTTCTGATGAAGCGGGTTATATAATAAATCACGAACGAAACCACCTTAAACAGAATCATTTTATCGATATAATAATTGTTGAGATAATAAAAGCATTTCAATGGTTTAATCCGTTTGTGTACCTGTTTAACAAATCTTTAAGAGCTATTCATGAATATCAGGCTGATAAACAATGTCTTACATCGGGTATCCCGATAGTGAATTACCAGTGCCTCCTTCTTAATCAGGTATTCAGGTCAGGTTCATTTAATCTCACTAACAGTTTTTCCAATCCGTCACTGATTAAGAAAAGGATGATTATGATGACAAAGGAACAAACCTCTTCTATCGCAAACATAAAGATGCTCCTTGCGATTCCTGTAATTGTTGTTGTTTTCTTTATATTGTCATCATTCAGAGATGCTGAATCGTCACTCCTGAAATTAGAACCATACGTGGTAGTCGATGAGATGCCAATATATCAGGGCGGGGATCAGGCACTTCTGGGTTATATAGCTCAAAATACCAAATATCCGGAACATGCAGCAATTAACGGAATTCAGGGAAAGGTCATAATAAAATTCTGTATTACTGCGAAAGGACAAATAACACTGGTCAGCGTTCTTCAGGGAGTTAATACTGAACTTGATAACGAAGCTGTAAGAGTTGTTAAGACTCTTTCTGCATTTACACCTGGGAAACTGCATGGGAAACCTGTACCGGTTTGGTATATGGTTCCAATAAACTTCACCCTCAAATAATATTCACCCCCATCCTGTTTATTCTGGTCAAATAAAAATTAATATTCTTTATTTAATTAAGCTTTTAGTTGTATAACTAATTATTTCGTTATATATTTGTGTATGCGATAGTACTTAATTAAAATAATCAGAATTCTAAAATCAGACCAGTATGAAAACAAGAAAAAAAATTGAAATGGCATTGAACCTCAAGATGTTCCTTGTCCTGCCAGTCACCTTATTTGTTTTATTGACACTTTCCTCATGCAGCGAAAAGAAAACGGACGAATCCGGTTCATTATCTCCAACTGCCACAACTGCAGCGAATCATGTTTATCTTGAAGTCGATGAGCTCCCTGTGTTTTCAGCAGGCGGAGATACTGCTCTGCTGAATTACATTGCAAAACACACAGTTTATCCTGAAGCAGCAATGAAAAATAATATTCAGGGTAAAGTTATACTAAAACTTATTGTCAAGGCTGATGGCTCTGTCGATGATGTTGAAGTGCTGAAAGGTGCTGATCCATCGCTCGACGCTGAGGCGGTGCGTGTAGTCAAATCGCTGCCTAACTTTGAAAAACCGGCAATAAATAAGGGAGAGCCGGTTGCAGTTCATTATATGATACCAATTAATTTTACACTAAAATAATATTATTTCGTCTATGTAATTATGGGGGCAGGCTAAGCTTGCCCCCATTTTTTTTTTGTTATCCGAATTAAGTATTTTTGCATCGGAAATTATCCTCTGTATGGAACTGAAAGAAAGAATAAAATCATTTGCACTTTTGGGTGAAACATTGAGGGAATCACTTAATAATAATTCACGAAATGGTAGCACCCGTTCCCTGAATAAATTAATTGATTCACAGGTAAACCATAATCCCTGGTTCACTCCTGAAAATGTAAGAAGAGCTGTCACCTCTGTTGCAAATGAACTTACAGAGGAAAATCTCACAAAATGGATGATATCTTATAAAGGAGTTGGTAAATGGGAGAACCCATCAAGAGTCGCGGTAATAATGGCCGGCAATATACCTCTTGTGGGTTTCCACGACTTCCTGTCTGTTCTAATAACCGGAAATAGATTGGTTGCAAAGACTAGTTCAAAAGATTCTGAACTGATTGTTTTTATCGCCGATTTGCTAACTAAAATTAGTCCTGTATTTAAAGACAGGATACAATTTATAAATGGAACATTAACAAATTTTGATGCGGTTATCGCTACCGGTAGCGACAATAGTTCACGTTATTTTGAGTACTATTTTGGCAAGTATCCTAATATTATAAGGAAGAACAGAAACAGCATTGCTATTCTTGAGGGAGATGAAACGGATGAAGAGTTTAAGGAACTGGGCGAAGACATCTTTTCCTATTTTGGTCTTGGTTGCCGGAATGTTTCTAAAATTTATATTCCGGAAGGATTCGATTTGGGAGGACATCTTAAGAAATGGGACAGCTTCCATGATGTGATCAAACATACAAAGTACTCAAACAATTACGATTTCAATAAGGCAGTATACATAGTTAATAAAGAGAATTTTTTAGATACCGGTTATCTATTATTAAAAGAAGACACAAGGATTTCCTCTCCCGTTTCAGTACTTTATTATGAATATTACGAATCTCAAGATGCTGTAAAACAGGTTCCAGAGATCCTGAAGGAAAAAATTCAATGTGTAGTAGGGAAACATTACGTTCCGCTTGGCCAGGCCCAGTGGCCTCATCTGTGGGATTATGCCGACGGAATTGACACAATAGAATTTCTGCTAAAAAAAAAATTAGCAGGAATATTGTAAACTAAAAAATATTATATTGCACCCATCGAATTAATACATATTATGGTTTATAAATTTGTAGTGTTATCAGATGAAGATGAGTCTTTTGTCAGGGAATTTGAGTTTCTTGATACCCATACATTATTGGATTTTCATAACCAGATTCAGGATGAACTGGAGTTTGACAAATCCCAGATGGCATCATTCTTTATGGCAACAGACAATTGGGAGAAAGAGGAAGAATTTACTCTTTTTGACATGGGCACGGGTTCTTCAACGATGGAAGTAGCTGTTTTGGAAGATATTATATTCCGTAAGAACCAAAAATTACTCTATGTATTCGATTTTTTCAATGAGAGATCTCTGTTCGTTGAATATACCGGAGAAGCCAAAGAGATTGATGGTCGTGATTATCCGTCGTGTACAAATTCCAAAGGTATTCCACCAAAACAGGTAATTTTTGGCGGAACTTCCAGAAAACTCTATAATAATATTGTTGTGTCAGTCGACGATGATGATGACGATGAAGTTGAACCTGAAGTTGATGACCTCTTCCTCAATGGTGACGATGAAGAAACCCTTCCCGATTTCGAGAATATAGAAAACCTGAACGAAGACGAAGAATAGTAGCGGGAGTTAGGATTTTCCAATGAAAAATTTTATGATAGTTTTGCTTGGTCCGACCGGGGTAGGCAAAACTGACATTTCTATCGATCTGGCCTCTCATTTTAAATGTGAGATAATTTCGTCAGATTCCAGACAGTTTTATAAAGAAATGGTAATTGGAACAGCCGTTCCTGATGATATCCAGCTCAAAAAAATAACTCACCATTTTATCAGATTCATTTCTGTACACGATTATTACAGCTCGAGTCTTTTCGAAAGGGATGTGCTTAAACTCCTTCCTGAATTATTCGTAAAGAATAATATCACTTTAATGTCGGGCGGTTCAGGTATGTATATCGATGCCGTATGCAGTGGCATTGATGACATCCCCGACGTTGATCCTTCTGTAAGAGAAAAATTTCTTAAGAGATATTATGAAGAAGGTATAGAAGGACTACGAATGACATTAAAGCTTCTTGATCCTGAGCATTATGCAAATGTCGATCTTAAAAACTCCAAAAGGATTATCAGAGCTCTTGAAATATGTGAATCGACAGGAAGACCTTATTCATCCTTTCTCAAAAAAGAAAAAAGAACGAGAGATTTTGGAATATTAAAAATCGGTCTTGAACGGCCGCGGAATGAACTCTATTCAAGAATTAATGAAAGAGTTGATGAGATGATTAAATCAGGTCTGGAAGAAGAGGCCGGTAGTCTTTTTAATTTCAGAAACCTGAATGCATTGAAATGTGTGGGGTACAGGGAATTTTTCGAGGTGATCGACGGCAAGATAACACGGGACAAAGCAATAGAGCTAATTAAAAGGAATTCAAGGAGATACGCAAAAAGGCAGTTAACCTGGTGGGGTAAAGATAAAGAGATCAAGTGGTTTCATCCCGATCAGGTGGAGGAGATCATTAAGTATTGCTCTGCGATTTGCACCCACACCGATAGCGCGGATTTGTAATCCGTGCTAAAATTCCTTGGAGGCACCGATTGCAAATCGGCGCCAGCTGTGCATAAAAAATCTCCGATAGCGCGGATTTGTAATCCGTGCTAAAATTCTTGGAGGCACCGATTGCAAATCGGCGCCAGCGGGGATCATTAAGTATTGCTCTTCGATTTCTACAGCCTTTTAAACTCGGCATTTTAGAAATTCCGGCTAGCGCAGATTTGTAATCCGTGCTAATCATATCCCATGGATCGGCACCGATTGCAAATCGGCGCCAGCGATAACTTTAAGGATCAAAAAGGGGTTTTTAGTTTGCTGATTGCCTTTAAAGGATCTTTTGATTGGAAGACCGAGCTTCCGGCAACCAGAACATTTGCTCCGGCTTCATACAGATCGATCGCATTTGCGGTGTCTATGCCGCCATCGACTTCTATCAACACATTATAATGGCCTGTATCAATCATTTTACGTAGTTCGGCAATCTTATTATAGCTCTCCCTGATAAAAATTTGCCCACCGAAACCCGGGTTAACGGTCATGATAAGAACCATATCAATATAAGGAAGTATATTCTTAAGCAGCATTACCGGAGTATGCGGGTTTATTGCCACTCCGGCTTTCATTCCAAGGTTACGGATTTCAGCCACTGTACGGTTAAGATGTGTGCAAGCTTCATACTGAACTGTCAGATTATTAGCCCCGGCATCGCAGAACTGGCTAAGGTAACGGTCGGGATCGACTATCATCAGATGAACATCAAGAGGTTTGACGGCAACTCTTTTTACTGCTTTGATTATGGGAAAACCAAAGGAAATATTAGGAACAAAGACGCCATCCATGATGTCGAGATGTATCCAGTCAGCTTCACTTTTATTTACCAGCATTACATCACTGTCGAGATTACCAAAATTGGCAGCCAGGAGTGACGGTGATACTAAATGGTCCATTTAAGAAATTTTGGGTAAAGATAGAACAAAATGTTATCCAAGGTACGATTTCAGAATCCTGCAGCGAGTCGTAAACTGGATTCTTTTTATAGCTTTCTCCTTTATCTGTCGCACACGTTCGCGGGTAAGGCAAAGTTCCTCTCCTATTTCCTCAAGTGTGTACGGGTGCTTCATACCCAATCCGAAATATAACTTCAACACCTTCGATTCGCGGGGAGAGAGAGTGCTCAGAGCCCTTTCAATCTCATATGCAAGTGATTCATTGATAAGGTTTTTATCAGGACTCGGTGTGTCACCGCTCTGAAGAACATCATACATATTATTGTCTTCCTCCGAGCTTATAGGAGCATCCATGCTGACAGTTCTTCCATTTGTCTTCAGTGCCTCTTTGACCTCCTCAGGGATCATTTCAAGAATTTCTGCAATTTCCTGCGACGAAGGCTCCCTTTCAAATTCCTGTTCGAGCCGTGCAAATGCCCTGTTGATCCTGTTTATTGATCCTATCTTATTTACAGGAAGTCTGACTATTCTTGCCTGCTCCGCCAGCGCCTGAAGGATTGCCTGACGGATCCACCATACGGCATAAGATATAAATTTGAATCCGCGCGTCTCATCAAAACGCTGAGCGGCCTTCATCAATCCAAGATTGCCTTCATTTATAAGGTCGGGCAGGCTCATTCCCTGGTTCTGATATTGTTTTGCAACAGATACCACAAACCTTAGATTTGCTTTAACAAGTTTTCGGAGAGCTTCTGTCTCGCCGGATTTAATCCTTCTCGCAAGAGTAACTTCTTCTTCAGGTGAAATAAGATCGACACGTCCAATCTCCTGGAGATATTTATCCAATGATGGAGTGTCTCGGTTAGTGACCTGTTTGGTTATCTTAAGCTGACGCATTTAATGGCCAGTTTTAATTTTTAGAAGAAATTTCAGGCATTAGGTACAATTTTAGTAAAAAAAAGCTATTAAACGTTATTTTTAGCGAAAAATATTTTTGTTAAATCATAGTTTTTGATTAAATTGCAGCGCTATTTTTTCATATTAAGATCAAATTACTAATTGATTTGATTTAGTCCGTTGCATTTTATTAACTTTTATTTTGATATATATTAGCAATTTTATTTAATATTGCAGCGGTTTTTCAGATTGAAAGAGTTATAACAAAATCTATCGGGTCGATATTCGCATCTTGGCCTGTGTTTCCAACAATATCATTAAAATCTCTTATATTCCATTTATCATTACAATATGTACGACATTCTTGAGTTAAGTAAGAAACTACTTCCTGAGTTAAAGGATATAGCAAAAGACCTTCAGATTAAAAAAGCAGAAACTTTGAAAAAGCAGGATTTGATCTATAAAATCCTTGATCAACAGGCTATTGAAGCCACAGATAATAAAACTCCCGCCAAACCGGAACCTGAGGAAAAATTATCTGAGGCGATGCCAGTTCCTAATAATGTCAGCGATACATCAGATGAAATTTATGAACAGGAATCAGATGCCAATATCTCTGAATCAGGAAGTGCAGAATCAGAAGCTGCAGCAGCTTTAAGACGCGGAAAACGCCCCAGGACTCTTAAACCTGTTGTTAAAAGAACAGTTGAATCAGTAATGTCAGTATCACCTGACGGCGTTAAGAGACCTGATACAAGGCAGGCAGACTGGCAGGATCAATCAAAAAAACAAGAAAAAACTGATGATAAAACAGACCTCTATAAAAAGCCGGAACAACTGCGTGATAACAGAAAAGCCCCGAAATGGAGAACTGATTCAAAATATGAAGAAAAACTTGAAAGGAATGACAGATATAACAACGGACCTTCTGTCAGATCAGACAAGACAGCAGAACCGGCACGCCAACCTGAAATAGATAATACGATTTCTTCCCTCAATGTTGACTCTGATATTCCGCTTGAAGAAAACAAATTATCTGCCGATGTATATTTTGGTGATATAATAGTTGATCCGCCAGTTAAAGAAACAGTTCGTGATTTAAGTCCTGCAAGAGAAGAAAAGAAAGAAAAACCTTTCGATTTCGAGGGTATAATATATAATACCGGAGTTCTTGAAATCATGCCTGATGGTTATGGTTTCCTCAGGTCGCCCGATTACAACTATCTGAACTCTCCTGACGATATTTATGTTTCCCAATCGCAGATAAAACTATTCGGTCTGAAAACCGGAGATACCATCAGAGGATCAATACGTCCTCCTAAAGAAGGTGAAAAGTATTTCCCTCTTATTAAAGTTGATGAGATCAATGGAAGAAGTCCCGATTTCATAAGAGACAGGGTTCCTTTTGATTTTCTTACGCCGCTTTTCCCTGATGAAAAATTTACGCTTTGTCAGCCTGGCGAAGGATCTCTTTCAGTACGGGTAATCGATATGTTCACACCTATCGGAAAAGGACAGCGTGGTTTGATCGTTGCTCAGCCAAAGACCGGAAAAACAATTCTCCTGCAGGAAATTGCCAACGCCATAGCCAAATACCATCCTGAGGTATACCTTATGATATTACTTATTGATGAACGTCCTGAAGAGGTAACTGATATGGCCAGGAACGTGAAAGCTGAGGTTATTGCATCAACATTTGATGAACCGGCTGAACGTCATTGCCGTGTTGCAAATATTGTTCTTGAAAAAGCCAAAAGGCTTGTTGAGTGCGGTCATGATGTAGTAATTCTTCTTGACTCCATCACCCGTCTTGCAAGAGCTTTCAATACAACCGCACCGGCTTCAGGCAAGGTATTATCAGGTGGAGTTGATTCAAATGCACTTCACAAACCAAAAAGATTCTTTGGTGCAGCCCGTAATATTGAAAACGGAGGCTCACTTACAATTCTTGCCACGGCGCTTACAGAAACCGGATCAAAAATGGATGACGTTATCTTTGAGGAATTTAAAGGTACCGGTAACATGGAATTACAGCTCGACCGCAAGCTTTCAAACAGGAGGATATTCCCGTCAATTGATATTCCGGCATCAAGCACTCGTAGAGAAGACTTGCTACTAAATAAAAATATTCTGCAAAAGATTTGGGTATTACGTAACTTCCTGACTGACATGAACTCAGTTGAAGCGATGGAATTCCTTCGCGACAGGCTACTCCAGGCAAAATCAAACGAAGAGTTTCTGATTTCGATGAATGGAGGATAAGATATACGTTTTTTTTATACTTTTGCACTTTCTTTCAATTACCTATAAACCTTATATAAATTCACATGGGAACAAAAAAGTTTATAACATGCGACGGCAATCAGGCCGCTGCGCATGTTGCATATATGTTTAGCGAAGTAGCTTGCATATATCCTATAACACCCTCCTCCACCATGGCAGAATTCGTTGATGAATGGGCTGCTAACGGATTAAAAAATATTTTCGGCGACCAGGTTAAAGTTGTTGAAATGCAATCTGAAGCAGGAGCTGCAGGTGCATTGCACGGAGCATTACAGACCGGAGCGCTTTGTTCTACTTTTACCTGTTCACAGGGTTTGCTTCTTATGATACCTAATATGTACAAGATTGCAGGAGAACTTCTTCCGGGAGTATTCCATGTAAGTGCCCGTGCAGTTGCTGCCCATGCACTTTCGATCTTCGGTGATCATAGTGATATATATGCAACACGTCAGACAGGCTTTGCAATGCTTGCAAGCGGTAGTGTACAGGAAATTATGGATCTGGCAGGTGTGGCTCACCTTTCAGCTATCAAATCAAGGATACCGTTCATGCATTTCTTCGATGGATTCCGTTCTTCAGCAGAAGTTCAGAAAATCGAATATCTCGAAATGGACGACCTGAAAAAACTGATCGACATTGAAGCATTGACAAAATTCCGTGCAAATGCATTAAATCCTGAGCATCCTGTAACACGAGGTACTGCTCAGAACCCTGATATTTTCTTCCAGGCAAAAGAGGCAATTAACAAGTTTTATGAGCCGATACCTGATATCGTTAATTCCTACATGGCTGAAATAACAAAACTCACCGGTAGAGAATATAAACCATTCCAGTATTATGGTGCACCCGATGCTGAAAATATTATCGTAGCAATGGGTTCAATAACCGAAACAACCAAAGAAGTTATTGATTACCTGGCAGCTAAAGGTGAAAAGGTCGGACTCATAAGTGTTCATTTATACCGTCCATTCTCAGCGAAATATTTCTTTGATGTATTCCCGAAATCTGTTAAGAAAATTACTGTTCTCGACAGGACCAAGGAATCAGGTGCGAACGGCGAACCTCTTTATCTTGATATGAAAGAAATGTTCTACGACAAACAGGTAAGACCTGTTATTGTCGGCGGACGTTACGGATTAAGTTCAAAAGATACCACGCCAAGTATGGTTCTTTCAGTTTTTGAGAACATGAAACTCAAAGAACCTAAGAATCAGTTCACTGTTGGGATTGTTGATGATGTAACATTCCAATCATTGCCAATTCTTCCCGAGATACATGTTGCTCTTCCGGGTACATATTCAGCAAAATTCTATGGCCTTGGATCAGACGGTACTGTCGGAGCAAATAAAAACTCAATCAAAATTATCGGAGATTCTACTGACAAATATTGCCAGGCATATTTCGCATACGACTCAAAAAAATCAGGCGGTATTACGACTTCGCATCTTCGTTTTGGTGACAAACCTATACGTTCACCCTACCTGGTAAATACTCCAGACTTTGTTGCATGCCATGTTCCTTCCTATCTCGACAAATATGATATGCTGAAGGGGCTGAAGAAAGACGGAACTTTCCTTCTGAACTCCATCTGGGATGTGGAAGAAACAAAGAAACGCATGCCTGATCATATGAAAAAATATATGGCTGAAAACCATATCAATTTTTATATTATCAATGCCACAATTATTGCAGAAGAACTCGGACTTGGAAACAGGACGAATACCATTATGCAGGCTGCATTCTTTAAGGTAGCAAATGTTATACCTTACGAAAGCGCTGAATCGCTGATGAAGAAAGCAATTTACAAGAGCTATGGCAAAAAAGGCGAAGAAGTAGTAAAGATGAATAATGCTGCAATCGACAGAGGAAGTGCAGTGACGAAAGTTGAAATTCCGGCTGAATGGGCTGGCATTAAGGTTACAAAGAAAGCAGACGGACGTAATGTTCCTGAGTTCATTCGTGAAGTCATGGAACCAATCAACGCAATGAAAGGTGATGATCTTCCTGTAAGCGCTTTCGCTGGCAGAGAAGACGGTACTTTCCCATCCGGCACCTCAGCTTACGAAAAAAGAGGGATCGCAGTAAATGTACCTGAGTGGCAGCCAAACGAATGTATTCAATGTAATCAGTGCTCATATGTATGTCCTCACGCAACTATCCGTCCGTTCCTTTTAACAGATGAGGAAGCCGCAAATGCTCCAAAGGATTCAAAATTCATACAGGGGATTCCGGGAGCTCTTAAAGCATATAAATTTAAGATCCAGGTAAGTGTTCTTGATTGCACCGGTTGCGGTAACTGCGCTGATGTTTGTCCTTCGAAGAATAAGGCGCTTATCATGAAGCCTCTTGAAACACAGTTAGAGGAAGCCACACGCTGGACATATATGCATGAAAAAGTTGGTTACAAAGACACCGTTGTTGACAAATTTGTCAATGTGAAGAACAGTCAGTTTGCCCAGCCTCTGTTTGAATTCTCAGGAGCTTGTGCAGGTTGCGGTGAAACACCATATATCAAATCAATTACCCAGCTTTTCGGTGACAGAATGATTGTATCAAATGCAACAGGATGCTCCTCAATCTATGGAGGTTCTGCACCATCAACACCATATACCCATAATAAAAAAGGTCAGGGACCGGCATGGGCCAATTCACTTTTTGAAGATAATGCAGAGTACGGACTTGGATTATCAGTTGGTTCAACTAAACTAAGGGATCGTATTGCATTAAGAATGAAAAATGCTCTTGCTGAGGGATCTATCGGCGCTGATACGAAAATTGCATTTGAAGAATGGCTTAAGGGGAAGGATAACGCAGAGGCATCAAAGATAGCATCTGCAAAGGTTATCGAAGCCTGCACTAAAGATAAATCTGATGTAGCTAAAGAGATCATAAGTCTGAAGCAATACCTTATAAAAAAATCCCAGTGGATCTTTGGTGGTGACGGTTGGGCCTATGATATCGGTTACGGTGGACTTGATCATGTTATCGCTTCCGGAGAAGATGTAAATATTCTGGTACTTGATACTGAGGTTTATTCAAACACAGGTGGTCAGGCTTCCAAATCAACTCCTGCCGGCGCTGTAGCTAAATTTGCCGCATCAGGTAAAAAGATCCGTAAGAAAGATCTTGGAATGATGGCAATCAGCTATGGTTATGTTTATGTTGCTCAAGTTGCAATGGGTGCAAGTAATTCACAGTACCTGAAGGCCATTAAGGAAGCTGAAGCATTCCCAGGCCCATCACTTATAATTGCTTATGCGCCCTGCATTAACCACGGTCTGAGAGAAGGAATGGGAAAAACCCAGGCTGAAACCAAACATGCTGTTGAATCGGGATACTGGCATATGTACAGGTTTAATCCGCTTCTTGAAGCAGAAGGAAAAAATCCTTTCACTCTTGATTCAAAAGAACCTGACTGGACAAGATTCCAGGATTTCCTGAAGTCAGAAGTACGCTATACATCTCTTATTAAAGCATTCCCGGCTGAAGCTGAGATTCTTTTCAAAGCTGCAGAGGAAAATGCCAAATGGAGATATAAATCATACCAGCGTATGGCAGCAATGGAATACGCAAAAACAGAATAATAATTTATTCAAAACAGAAAGAGCCATCCCCCGGGATGGCTTTTTTATTTTTGAGGTCAAGAAAAATCCAAATCCATTAACCACAAAGAGACACAAAGGAATGCACAAAGGGTCACAAAGGAAAAACCTCTTAACCTTAACCTCAACCTCAACCTTAACCTTTTTCTCCAGCTAAGCGAAGTTTTCAAACTTCGCTTTCTTACTTAGCTTGCGGTGAAGTCTTAAGACTTCGCCGAGCTAAAGAGACTTGGCCGAGCTAAAGGACTTCCATCTCCTTTTCTCCCCTTCTCCCATTCTCCCGTTCTCTCGTTTTATAGTCCTGCACCGTGAGTCGTGTATCGTTCGTCCTTTTTAATTTTTTTTCGTACTTTTGTGCCTTGTTTTAAATTATGGGCAGGATAATTGGGGTAGATTATGGTGTTAAGAGAATCGGGCTGGCGGTTACGGACCCGTTGAAAATTTTTGCATCGCCTCTGATTACGCTTAATCAGGAGGAGTTCTACAGTTATATTTATGATTACCTGGAAAAGAATGAGGTCGAAGCTTTCGTTATAGGTTATCCGGTTCAGATGAACAACAAACCGAGTGAGTCTGTTACTTACATCAACCCGTTTATAAAAAAATTAAAAAAAACGTTCCCTGAAAAACATATTTACCTGGCCGACGAAAGGTTTACATCCCAGATGGCTATGAAAACAATGATTGAGGGAGGCGTGAAAAAGAAAGACAGACAGAATAAATCGCTGGTGGACAAAATAAGCGCTTCAATTATTCTTCAGTCTTTCCTTGACAAAAGTTCAAATAATAAAGAAAACAAGAAATAATGACCTATCCGATAGTTATATACGGACATCCGATTTTAAGAAAAAAGGCAGCTGAGATAGACCAGGATTATCCTGATCTTAAACAGCTTGTTGAGGATCTTTTTGAGACAATGTACAATTCGGAAGGGTTAGGTCTGGCTGCCCCGCAAATAGGCAAATCAATAAGAATATTTGTGATAGACGGAAAGCCTGCTGCAGAAGATGAACCATCACTTGCTGATTTTAAAAAAGTTTTCATCAATCCTGATATTTCTGAAAAATGTGGTGAGTTTCAACCGATGAATGAAGGTTGTTTAAGTATCCCAAATCTACGTGAAGAAGTTTTGAGGGAATCGCATATCCGGATAAAATATTATGATGAGAACTGGGAATTTCATGATGAAGTTTATGATGGATATAAAGCAAGAATAATACAACATGAATTTGATCACCTGAACGGTATTCTTTTTACAGATAAGGTGAGTCCTCTGCGGAAGAGACTTTTGAAAGGAAAACTCACAGCTATCAGCAAAGGTAATTTTGAAGCCAGTTATAAAACCATTCTACAGGGGCAGAAAATTAAAAGCTGAAATCCAAATCCTTTAACCACAAAGGAATCACAAAGGGTCACTAAGGGAAATCCTTCATGAAGCTAAGCGAAGTTTTCAAATAAATTGCCGTTGGCTTAAGCCACCGGCAATTTATTTTGTTTAACTTTATATGTCTTAATCGCTGAAGACTGTGCTACACAAGGAAATTCCGTTTCTTCGTATAGGACTGCCATTATGTTGCGGAATCGTTTCAGGATTGTATTTCCATCCGGGTACTGCTTTCCTGATATATAGTTGTTTTATAATTATTTCAGGATTTATTTCCAGCCGTTGGTACAATGCCTTTCTGACCAATCAGATCTATGGAATAACTCTGACAATCTCTTTGTTCGTTTGTGGTATAATTCTTTACACAAATGAAAAGAGCAGCCTGACCAAACTAAGTCCGGAGAAAACACTTTTTACAGGTACCCTGTCGGATTACCCTGAAGAAAAGGGAAACAGCATCAGACTGATAGTAAAGCTTAACAAGAAAATAGAAGGAAAAAATTCTGTTCCGGTTAAGGGTTCCATTCTGCTATACAATAAAAAAGATATTAATTCTATGTCTTTCATCCCGGGGGATTTGCTAGTCATCACATGCTCACCCGTTGAAATCGTAAACAGAGGAAATCCGTATGAATTTGATTACAGGTTTTTTATGGAAAACCAGGGCATAAAGTATTCTGCATTTACAAGCAGTCGGGATTTTATCGCTCACGTCGCTCCCCCTCACAGATCGCTAATTTACAGAGCCCTCATCACACGTCAAAAGATCATTGACATGTTCAGGGAAAGCGGCATAAAAGGTGAGCGGCTTGCACTGGTTGCAGCGATAACCCTCGGACAAAAAAGCATGCTTGACCCTGAACAGAAAAATAATTTCATTAAAGCGGGCGTAATGCACATCATGGCAGTATCTGGCCTTCATGCCATAATCCTAAGCATGTTCGTATTATATCTTCTGTTTTTCATGAAACGAAAATTTAATGTCTATAGGATAATTATCACAATTATTGTCCTGTGGGCTTTCGCTTTTGTAACAGGGCTGACTCCTTCCGTGTTAAGAGCCACACTGATGTTTTCCTTCCTGCAAGCCGGTAAACTCATGAAGAGACCATCAAATGGGATCAATTCCGTCCTCGCATCGGCATTTGTTCTCATTCTTGTAAGACCATCTGTTATTTTCGATGCAGGCTTCCTCCTTTCCTATTCTGCAGTCATATATATCATCTGTTTCTACCAGGATCTGTATCTTAAAATCCACTTTAAGAATTGGTTAACCGACAAGATCTGGCAATCTGCAGTCGTCACAATTGTTGCCCAGGCAGGAACACTGCCATTAACAATCATGTTGTTTAACAGGTTTCCAACATACTTCATCCTTGCCAATATCACAATTGTTCCTGTTTCTAATCTGCTCATTGTGACAGGATGTCTTGTCCTGGTGTTTTTCCATTTTCGTTTTCTGGTACATTTTATTGCTATAGTGCTGGATCAACTGACCGGACTTACTGAAGCGCTTACCTCCAAAGCAGCTTCATTGCCATATTCGACTATCGAGAATATTGGAATAACTACACCTGAATGCATCTTTCTTATTATTACAATATTTCTTTTTACCTGGTTTTTATTAAAGAAAAAATCTTTCCCTCTGATTTATCCGGCGGTTTTTCTGGTTCTTTTTGTTTCAGCAGCCGGGCTGAAGGATCTTTCGACGAAAAAGACAAGTGAATTAATAGTTTATAATAGTTCCAAAAATATCATAGGAGTCAGAACTGGTAAAGTTCTCAATCTTTTTTCGGATACTACAATTATCGGCTCAGAAGTAACCCGTCACTCCTCTGTTCTGGGACTTAAAATTAAACCTGTATTACTTAAACAAAAATCGGTTTGTATTAGAGCAGGAAACAAAAAAGTACTCATTACCAATTTCCTGAATAAAAAAATTATCACGAATCTCAATCCCGATTTTATTGTGATCATCGGTCAGGAACCAGATATCACTGGTGATTTAGATGCTGAGATCTGCAGGAAAACAATCATAATTGCCCCGGGTGTAAAACGCGGATTCTATATACCGGGAAAGTTTTCTCCTGATTCTCTTTATTTTGTAAAAAAATCAGGAGCATTTATCAAAAGGATCTGATTGGTTCATAAATAAAAACAGGAAAAAACTTGAGTATTAAGGGATTTATCTCTTATTTTGTCATGTTTTTTTCAAAAAATATTTAATGAGAATAATAATCGCAGGAGCCGGAGAAGTCGGGACGCATCTGGCTAAAATGTTGTCAAATGAAAATCATGAAATTATTCTTATCGATCCCGAGGAATCGAGGCTAAAACCAATTGATAGTTCACTTGATGTTTTAACACATGCCGGATCTGCTACTTCGGTGAAGATTCTGGAGGATGCCCTGCGAAAAAAAACTGATCTTTTTATAGCCGTAACTCATTCAGAAGATACAAACATTACATCTTCAATCCTGGCAAAGAGATTTGGTGCAATTAAGACAATTGCCCGAATCGATAATCTCGATTATCTTGAACCTGCCAATCTTGAATTTTTCAGATCGATTGGCATCGATTCCCTCATCTACCCTGAACTTATTGCTGCACGAGAAGTGCTTGGTTTGCTTCATGAAACAGGATCAACAGAATTTATGGAATTTTCAGGCGGTAAACTTGCAATGTATGTGCAAAAACTCGACGAGAATGCTCCTATTCTTAACAGAAGTTTGCAGGAAATTTCCGTAAGCCGTCGTACAGACAAATACAGGGCGGTTGCAATAAAAAGAAATGCTGTCACAATAATCCCGAGAGGAAATGAACAGTTCCAGTTGGGAGATACCGTATTCGTGATCTCAACTCATGAAGGAATTGATGAGATGATGAAGACATCGGGAAAAGAGAATTTTGAAGCTAAAAGCATAATGATACTGGGTGGAAGCAGAATTGGCAAACACGCTGCACTTTACCTTCAGAAGACTTGCCAGGTAAAACTGATAGATTCAAGTTTTGAAAGATGCGGGGATCTGGCCGAAATACTCGATAATACGCTTATAATCAATGGTGATGGCAGAAATGTTGATCTCCTCGAACAGGAAGGTATTACTAAAATGGATGCCTTCGTCGCAGTAACAGGAAACTCAGAGACAAATATTCTTGCATGCCTTCTTGCAAAAAGGATGGGAGTAAAAAAGACCATTGCAGAAGTTGAAAACATGGAATTCATAAATCTTGCTGAGAATACGGGAATCGACACAATTATTAATAAAAAGATTTCAGCCGCAAGCAGGATTTTCAGACACACAACCAATCCGAACGTTACTCAGGTTAAGTATATGACCGGGACCGATGCCGAGGTCATAGAATTCAATGTGCCGGCTAATTCAAAAATTACCAAAGGAACTCTCAGGAGTATAGATTTTCCGAAAGATGCAATCGTAGGAGGAGGAACCAGAGATGGGGAACCTTTTATAGCAACAGGTGATACAATAATAAGGGCAAACGATAAAGTAGTTGTCTTTACCCTGCCATCTGCCTACGAGAAGATTTCAAAATATTTTACCTAGAGTTTATGATCAACTTCAGGATAATAGCCAGGGCTTTCAGCCTTTTGCTCATTGTTGAAGGTTTGTTCATGCTGGTTTCCGCCGGCGTCTCGTTCTTTTATCATGAACATGCTGCATCTTCCTTTTGTTACTCAGCTCTTATTACAATTATAACAGGTGTCCTGGTATTCACTCCTTTCAGAAATGAAGAAAAAATTTATGGAAACAAGGAAGGATATATTATTGTCACCGGGATATGGCTTATTTTCAGTCTTTTTGGGACACTTCCCTTTCTTATGAGCGGTTCGATTACCAGCTTTGGAGATGCATTTTTTGAGTCAATGTCAGGCTTTACTACCACCGGTGCAACAATTCTGCCTGATGTTGAAATCATGCCCAACGGCATCCTTTTCTGGAGAAGCCTTACTCAATGGCTGGGTGGAGTTGGTATAATTTTTATCTCACTTTCTCTTATCCCGGTCTTTAAATCACTTAATATACAGGTATCCGCGGCTGAATTTTCAGGACAGGCAACTGACAAGATACATCCAAGGATAATTGATGCAGCAAAGCGACTTATTGCCATCTATTTAATTCTGACCTGCCTGGAAATATTTTTGCTCACTATCGGGGGGATGCCATTTTTTGATGCTATCTGCTATTCATTTTCTACCCTTTCGACCGGGGGTTTTTCAAATCATAATAATGGAATGTCGGCATTTTCGACGCCTTATATTATGATTATCATAATCATATTCATGTTTATTGCAGGCACAAATATGACGCTCATTTACTTTGGACTCAAAGGGAATTTTAAAAAAATATTTGGCAATAATGAATTTGTTTTTTATACAATTGTTTGTTTTCTGTTTATTGCAATAATCACTTTAGTTCTCACCGTAAGTTCAGATTTCAGGTTTGGAAAGGCCTTGCTTGAAGCCGCATTTCATGTAGTGTCAATTATTACAACAACAGGTTTTTATACTCAAACCCATACTTCATGGGGAAGCATAATTCTTATAATATTTTTTATATTGATGTTTACAGGGGGTACGGCAGGATCAACCAGTGGGGGAATTAAAATGGTAAGGCTACTTCTCATAACAAAAAACAGCCGGCAGGAACTCAAAAGACTGGTGCATCCAAGCGCATTTATACCCGTCAGGCTTGACAGAAAAGTTGTATCCCAGGGTACTATTTATAATTTACTTGTATTCATTATACTATATTTTTTCCTCGTCTGCTTCGGGGCATTTATAATCTCATTTATGGGATATGACATTATTACCTCTTTCAGCACATCGGCGTCTATGCTCGGGAATATTGGTCCTGGTTTGGGCGCTTTTGGTCCTTTCACAAACTATTCTGCAATTCCGATGGTTGGAAAGTGGTTCCTCTCAGCATGGATGTTGCTGGGACGTCTGGAATTGCTCACGGTATTAATTCTTTTCAGCAGGAATTTTTACAGAAACTGATTTTTAAATATCAAGAACACCAAGACCCTGTCTGATTACAACTATTTCATCACCAGTGCAATCGACAATTGTTGAAGCTTCGTTTTTTCCAAAACCTCCGTCGATTACGGCATCAGTGAAATCACGATATTTTTCGTAAATGAGTTCCGGATCGGTAGTATATTCAATCAGCTCATCAGGATCGTGTATTGAAGTGGTGATAATTGGCCGGCCAAGTTCTCTCACAAGTTCAAGAACAATATTATTGTCGGGGATCCTGATCCCGACGGTCTTTTTCTTATTCTTGAAAAGTTTGGGTATCTGACTGTTGGCCTGCACTATAAAAGTAAACGGACCAGGAAGATTCCTTTTCAGTAATTTAAAAATATTATTGTCCCTTATAATCGTATATTCTGAAAGCTGGCTCATATCATGAAAAATGAGCGAGAGTTCAGGGTTTTTCGGGTTCAGGCCTTTGAACCGAGCTATTTTTTCAATCGCTTTTGTTGCCAGGATATCACAACCCATTGCGTAAACGGTATCGGTAGGGTAAATAATAATGCCGCCATTTTCAAGCAGGTCAGCTACTTGCCTGATATGCTTTGGATTAGGATTCTCGTTATAGATGCGAATCAGCATGATAAAATTCAGTCCTTCTTTATAAATTTACCCCCTTTCATTTTCCCCCAAGGGGGAAAAGTTGGTTCCTCCTTCCCACTTGGGGGAAGGTTGGGAAGGGTTTTTTTTGCCACAAAGGAACACTATGGTAACACTAAGGTTCACAAATGTTTCTTACAACCAGCCGCACTTAGGGGAAATAAAAAAAGGGTAAGCTACTTATATCGCACCGCTACAACTGCCTACCCTTGCTACCTTCCGATCCTGGGGGAGTTCAGCAGGAGCTGGTCGTATAAGACTTACCCCGCGCAAAAATACAATTATAAAATCAATAAATCAATATTTTAGTTTCCCAAGGTCAAGATTATTTACATTATATTTGTTATTAAATTGACCTGACTAAAGAATTAAAAAATTACACTATGGAAGAAAAAGTTAATATTTGGAAAGCTAACATGACCAATGGTCTTATCCTCGGTCTGGCAGGTGTTGTATTTTCTCTGGTACTATACTTTCTTGACCTTACACTCAACAAATCTGTAGGGTACCTCATATTTCCTATACAATTAATCCTGCTCTATTTTCTGCTCAAAGGTTACCGGGATAATTTTCTGCATGGACAAATTACTTATGGACAGGCTGTTGGCGCAGGTGTTGTTATCTTTGTTTACTACTCAATAATCATAGCAATTTACACATATTTGCTTTTCACCGTAATTGATCCGGGCCTGGTTAAAAAATCACTTGCCATTGCTGAAGAAGCAATGTCGAAAAGAGGATTGCCCCAGGAACAAATCGATGCAGGAATGGCATTCACTGCAAAACTTATGAAACCTGTTGTATTCGTTATTTCAGGTTTCTTTGGTTCAATGTTTTTTGGAGTAATCTGGACTCTCATTGTAAGTGTTTTTGTTAAGAAAGAAGGTAATCCGCTTATTGATGCTCCGGCAAACTAAAACACAAAATAATTCTGATGGATCTGTCGCTTGTAATACCTGTTTATAATGAAGAAGAATCCATTCAGGAATTAGCTGAATGGATAAAAAAGGTTTGTACGAACGGCAGACTTTCATACGAAATACTATTTATCGATGACGGAAGTACGGATTCATCATGGGATAAGATTATTTCACTGGGTTCGAAAGATATTTCTGTCAAAGGCTGCCGGTTCAGGAGGCACTATGGGAAGGCAGCCGCTCTACATACAGGGTTTAGCGAAGCTGCAGGTGATGTTGTTATAACTATGGACTCAGATCTGCAGGACAGTCCTGATGAGATACCTGAACTTTATAATATGGTCGTTAACGAAGGATATGATCTGGTATCGGGATGGAAAAAGAAAAGATATGATCCGTTTATAAAACGTTTTTCTAGCAAGTTTTACAATTTTACAGCACGTTGGTCATCGGGCATAAGACTTCATGATTTTAACTGTGGTCTGAAGGCATACCGACATGAAGTAGTTAAAAGCATTGAAGTGTTCGGAGAAATGCACAGATATATTCCGATGCTGGCAAAAGAAGCAGGCTTCAGGAAAATTGGTGAAAAAGTTGTGGAGCACCGGGCAAGAAAATATGGCGTGACAAAATATGGTCTCGACAGATTCGTAAAAGGATATCTCGATCTGCTGACAATCGGATTCATAACCCGTTTTGGCAAAAATCCGATGCATCTCTTTGGATCCATGGGAACCTTTATGTTTGTAATAGGTTTTGCCATGGCCGGATCGCTTGGTATCAGAAAACTGCTTTCTGTTGCTCATCATACCAGGGCCCCTCTGGTTACAACGAGTCCATATTTTTACATAGCTCTTACGGTAATGATCATTGGGTCGTTCCTTTTCCTCACAGGTTTCCTTGGGGAACTGATAAACAGAAATTCTTCAGAGAGGAACAGGTATCTGATAAAAGACAAGGTTAATATCAGTTGAAATCCATTAACCGCAAAGGGGATCGAGCGTAAAGAAATACCCCAGTGGGCTATGACTGCCGCGAAGGCTTACGCAAAGAACTGATTTACAATGTTCTTGACTTTGCGAACTTTGCGCCTACTTTGCGTGAAAAAAATTACAAAACAAGTCTAAATTTTCCAGTACACCTCTCCTATTGCCTTTGTCATTTTATCCCACGAAAATTTTTCTTTTTCCTGCCTTACTCCTTCTTTAAAAACCTCTTTACGATTATTCTCAAAGAAATCAACTATTGCATCAGCAATTGCCTCTGCTTCAGGTTTTACTACATACCCGCATTTCTGATCTGCAACGATTTCCCTCAATCCGCCAACATCTGTAACAAGCATAGGTTTTTCAAAATAAAATGCAATTTGTGTTACTCCGCTTTGAGTTGCTGTTTTATAGGGCTGAACAACAAGATCCGCAGCGCTGAAAAACAGAGGCACTTCATTATCCCTGATGAAATGATCAAAAAAGATGACTTCATTTTCAAGATTGTTCATTTTGACAAGATCTTTGTAGGGTCTATCGTCTTCATAAAACTCACCGGCAACAATAAGTTTTAAATTCCTTTTCCTCAGTCTTATATCTGAAAAAGCTTTTATAAGGAGGTCAAGACCCTTGTATGCCCTTATGAAACCAAAAAATAGTAAAAATGAATCATCAGGATTAAGGTTTAGCTTTGTTAATGCTTTCTTCCTATCTATTTTTGGTCCATAATTGTCAAACAAAGGATGTGGTGACAAAATCACAGGAATATTATCCCGGAATATAGCAAGTTCATTCAGAACTGTTCCTGACATAACTATCGCACCATCAATGCTGTTAGTAAAATACCTTGTCAGTACTTTATCCCCTGTTCTTTTTTCGTGAGGCACAACATTATCAAAAATGCAAATTACTTTGGTATGCCTGTTTGATCTTGCCAGCCGGGCTATCGTTCCAAAACATGGTCCCATGAATGGCAGCCAGAATCTGATCAAAAGAATATCGGGTTTTCTTTTTCTGATTTTGAAACCGGTAATTATCCAGTTTAAGGGGTTTATTGAATTAACAATGCGTTTTATAATGATATTGACAGGCTCCGGGCCATCTGTGTATTGTGTCTTCCCCGGAAAAAGGAAAGCTGGATATTGCAGACTGAAAGTAAATATCTCAATAACATTACCTTCATTTAAAAATTGTTGAGCCAGTCTGTCATTGAATGATGCAAGACCTCCCCTGTAAGGATAAGCTGGGCCGAGAAAGATAATTTCCATGTATACGGTATGATCAGTAAAAATACAAAATCCGGCAACTCAGTTTACAGGCAATTAAGGTAGTCGTTCAGATAATCATAACGGGGCGTGAGCCTGCCTGATTTCAAGATGGTCGCCCTGGTGATCATCGGGCTCTCAATTTCAGATAAAAGATCGTGCAAAACGCTGCCCATTAATTGCTTACCGAAGTCAAGCGAAGCATCGCGCGGAAGCTCGCCCGGCAGGTTATCTATTGACATTACCGTTACATTCGACAGACGCGAGAATGCTGGTTCCTCGGCTTCAAGAATAGGATTATATGAATAGAAAGGATCAGAAATCGTAGTTGCCCTCAGGGTAGATGGAATACCTCCGTTTATATCGCAACTAATGTCAGCAATTATCGATATCCGGAATTCAGGTTTCTTCATATCGTCCTTTGTGAAAAATACCGGTGATCGTGGATCCCAGAAATGGCCTGTTATAAGGATATCAGTAACACCAGCATATGGCAGAAAAGTTGATTCATACTCCCATGGTGACTTAGCAAAATGGCTGAAATTGAATTTCAGACCATCTTTGTGCCTCGTATAATGTTCAGGCTTAATCTGGCAGAAGACAGGTACGTCGAACTCCCTGTTGAGGTAATCGTGAGGCGAAACCTGCACGACATTTGCGACACCAAGAGTTTCAATGGCCCCATGAGCAACGCGACCATCGCCTGTAAGGAGAATTTTCAACCCGGCTTTAAGTTCAATAAGCCGTAGGCCTGCCCACATCTCATCAAGATCATGGCATTGGTAAGCTGGTTTAAGTTTAAATTTATTTGTTTTAATCCCTCTTGCTCTTAAGCCATTATAAGCTCCTACAATTCCTGCGTGGCGTCCGAAAGCAACGACACGTTGTCCTTCATCGGTGGTAAGATATTCGAAATCGATGAATCCGAGTTTATTTTCAGCCATTGCCCTGAACATGTCGAGATTATGAGGTTGTTTCTTAGCAACATGGGCAAAAAACATATATGTCTTTCCCGGAATGAAAGTCCGTTTATCAACTTCTTTGACACCCATCAGTATATCACATTCCCTGAGGTCTTCCTTCAAAGGGATATCGAGATACTCATATTCTTCATTTGAATAGCATCTGAAATCGCTTGGCTGCACGAAGAATTCAACATTTGGGTAGAGTTCTTCAAGAGCAACTATCTGTGGTGGTGTAAGAGGTACTCTCCTGTCGGCAGGATTCCTTGTCTCACGCAATATTCCGACCTTTAATGTCCTTGGCATGATCTGTAAGTATGGAGATGTGAAGATACAAAATTGTAGTGAACGGTAGCGACCCTGATATTATCCACATGATATTGTATCTTTAATATGCGAATGGTTTTGTGATTAACAAATATTTACAAAAGTATCTCAATATGAAACATATAATTTTATCATTTTCCTTTTTTCTAATTATAGTACAGGCATTTCCGCAGAAAGAAAACAACAGCCTTGATTCGCTGATGTCTTCCATTTACCCTGAAAACAATCCTGGTGCAGCAATCGCGGTTGTAAAAAACGGGGAAGTTTATTTTAAAAAAGGATATGGTATAGCCAGCATGGTTTCAAAAGAACTTATTACGCCATCAACAAATTTCAATATTTGCTCAATGACGAAACAATTCACGGCATATAGTATTTTAAAACTGGCAATTGAGAAAAAGCTGTCGCTGGACGATAAAATAAGCAGATATTTTCCCGATTTTAATTCAACGGTAGGAAACCAGGTTTCGATTCGCAACCTTTTAACCCATAGTTCAGGGATTGTAGATCACTATGATTATGTCGATAAAGCATTATTCAAAGAATTTTGGGATAAGGATGTATTAAATGCAATAAAGTCAGTCGATTCGGTTTATTTCCCGGTTGGATCCAAATACCGGTACAGTAATACTGCCTACTGTCTACTTTCCCAGATTATTGAAAAAGTTTCAGGCTATCCTTACCCTGCATTTATTCAGGAAAATATTTTTAAACCTTTGAAAATGAGTAACAGCGATGTAATAAAACCTCATTTTAAAATTTCACAACGCGCATTGGGTTATGAATGTGAAAATGATATTTTTAAAATTGCTGATGCCGGCGAAAGCTTATTTTTTTCAACAATGGGCGATGGCGGAATTTATACTTCCGTCGATGATTACCTGAAATGGATAATGGCAATTCAAAATGGAAAGGGATTAAATCAAGATATAATAAAAGACGCACAATCTGCTCACTTTACAATAGACGCAAAAAGAAATCTTTCCTATGGATACGGATGGTTTGTTGCCGGCTCCGGTGAAAATAGAATTATCTATCATACTGGTTCAAACGGTGGATTCAGAACAATCATTTTTATGGTTCCGTCAAAAAAGTATTCAGTAATTATTTTTTCAAACCGTACAGGAATTGATCTGGAGGATCTGGTCCATAAAATAAATAAGATGAATAAAATCGATGATAGTAAATTTGTCAGACTTGATACTCTTATTTCATAATTATTATGTATTCAAAATGAACATGTTAGGATACTAAACTTATTTTAAATGCAGTTGTTATAACTCAAAAAAGAATTCTTTCGTATTAAGAATTAAAAAATTGAGTTATGAAATTCAAGACTAAAATAGTACAAACCGGTAATAACACCGGCATAAATGTTCCGGCTGATATTGTGGAGAAACTGAATGCAGGAAAGAAACCACCGGTCAAAATCACAGTTAATAATTACACTTATCGTAGTTCGGTTGCAGTAATGGGTGGTTTGTTTATGGTAAGTCTAAGTTCGGAAAATCGTTCAAAAGCGAACGTTGCAGGAGGAGATGAAGTTGAAATTAATATTGAATTAGATACCGAACCAAGGACAGTTGATTTACCCGGCGAACTCCAAAAGATACTGGACAAAAATCCTGTGGCAAAGAAAAATTTTGAGGCACTTTCTCCAAGCAATAAAAAAGCAATTGTGCTTTCGATAACGGATGCTAAAACGGAAGAGACTAAGAAAAAGCGAATTGAAAAAGCTCTCACGACTTTAAGTGAGAGAAAATGAAAATTATCTGATAATAAATATACTTATAGTAAAAGAGATTAATTAAGGCTCACTTGACTTAAAGAATTATTAGATGTAAATTTGATTAATAGTCAACTTAATTCTTCAGGTCATGGTAAAAAAAATTGCTTTAACTTCTTTTCTGCTTCTAACAGCCATCATCTCTTACTGTCAGACGGGCAGTGAATATCAGGTATTTGCCCTTAAGTATACCGAGGGACAGAACATCTCTGCTCCACGAATGGTCGCAGGAGCAAATCCAAAAGACAGCTTGCGCATATGCAATATGTTCTGGCTTTTGAAAGGAGAAAATGGAAGGAATATTCTCGTCGATGCCGGATTTCTGGATACCACGAAAACCGGGATAAAAAATTATGTACGGCCCGATTTAGTTCTTGAAAGACTAAATATATACCCTTCAGACATATCAGATATTATCATTACACATCCTCATAATGATCATATTGGAGGAATAAATCTTTTCCCAAAAGCAAAAGTATGGATGCAAAAGGATGACTTTGATTATTTTGTCGGGGAGGCATGGCAGAAGAGCGGATTTTCGATGGGATTTCAAAAAAATGATGTCCGTAACATCATCGAAATTAATCTTCAGGGCAGATTGACACTTGTTAAAGGTGACAATATTGAAATAATTCCCGGCATCAAGGTTTTTACAGGATCAAAGCATACTTATGAGAATCAGTATCTGCTAGTTAATTCAAATTCTGAAAATAACAAAATAGTAGTCGCTTCAGATGCTATCTGGTTTTATTATAACCTTAACAACCTGCTTCCTGCAACCCTTTGCATGGATCCAAAGGCCTATGTAGATGCAATGAAAAGGATGAAAACTTTAGTCACAAATCCTGATCTGATAATTCCCGGTCACGATGATTTAGTCTTCTCAAAATTTCCAAAAATAAAAGACTGGATAGTTCAGATTGGAAACTAATCTGCTATTTTTACTTTTATACACCTTAAAAAATATTTCATGGCTGACCTACTTTCCGGCAAATACTCGAGATTTGCTGTAATTGCTGTCTTATATCTGCTGATTGTTATCTGGATTCAAAACTACTGGTTGCTCATAGGTCTGGCGGTTATTTTCGATGTCTATGTATCAGAAAAGGTAAATTGGGCATTCTGGAAAAAAAAGAATGGCAGAAACAGCGCTTTAATTGAATGGTTGGATGCTTTAATATTTGCAGTTATTGCAGTATCACTTATTAATATCTTTCTTTTCCAAAATTACAAGATCCCCACGGGTTCCATGGAAAAATCTTTGCTGATTGGTGATCATCTCTTCGTAAGCAAAATAGCGTATGGTCCCAGGATGCCAAATACTCCGGTTGCTTTTCCCTTTACTCAGCATACAATGCCAATTACGAAAGGCAAATCATGGTCGGATATTATTCAATGGCCCTATAAAAGGCTTGCAGGTTTAGGAAAAATCAAAAACAATGATCCGATTGTGTTTAATTTCCCGGCCGGAGATACGGTTGTTGTTGAGGATCAGATACCCAGCTATTATGAGATCATCAGAAACGCTGCACAGAATCTTAAGGAGAGTGACTTTCAAAATTCCAGGCTGATAAAAAATGATGCTTACTATTCGAATCTCGCCCGGAAAGACATTAGAGGCAGATATCATATTATTTACAGGCCTGTAGACCGGAGAGACAACTATGTTAAAAGATGTATAGGAATCCCCGGTGACACAATCATGATCGTTAAAGGAACAGTATTTGTCAATGGAAGGCAACTTCCTGAAAATGACAAACAACAAACGACGTACAATATCAACACTAACGGTACAACAATAAATCCAAAAGTTTTTGAGAGACTTGATATTTCAATTGCAGACCAGGAACAAATTCCAGGAGGCTATGAATTGCCTCTTACAAAAGAGAACTCAGAAAAAATTGCAAAATTCACTAATGTAACCAGTGTGAAACCAATTTTTGCAAACAGAAAAGAATTTGATCTGTCTATCTTTCCATACAGTAAAACCTTAAAATGGAACGTTGATAACTTTGGTCCCCTTTGGATTCCATCAAAAGGAACTACTCTTAAAATTGACACCTCAAATATTGCCATTTACGAGAGAATTATTGATGTGTATGAAAATAATGACTTGCGGATTGAAGGCGATAAAATCATTATCAATGGTGTAACCACTGATAGCTATACTTTCAAAATGGATTATTACTGGATGATGGGTGATAACAGGCACAGATCAGCCGATTCCAGATACTGGGGATTTGTCCCGGAAGATCATGTGGTTGGGAAACCCATTTTCGTGTGGTTATCAATCAATCAGGAAGCCAGAGGATTTAAGAAGATCAGATTAGGGAGAATGTTCATGAAAGTAAAATAAAGTCAAACCCGATTCCCGACCTTTTGATTTACAGACTTTCGACTTTACAGACTATTTCGTATCTTTGCACAGACATTATATCGGGGCTGACATGGTTTTGACAGCATGAGAGATGTTATGTAAGCATGCAGTGTGTGGTGGCGCGTCACTTAAACAGTGTCACAAAACAATAAAAGGCGAAAACAATTACGCTCTCGCAGCATAAGCGAATAACAGTAGCTTAAGCACTTCAAGCCGAAAGGCATGATCTCCTGGCACATGTGCCGGGACGAGACGTTTCCCGGGCGGTCATGCCCTGATCCAACCCGACACGGAGACGCACGCAATCCGGGGCTAGTCTGAAGGTTGTTCCGACCCGATGGCGAAACAAACAGGAACTAAGGGCAGGTTAGGTTGTTCTGCAGCTGACCGGTCACGAAAATCAAGCAGAGATAAGCATGTAGAAAGCATATGATTTCCTTGTTTGGACGCGGGTTCGACTCCCGCCAGCTCCACTTCTGCCCTCCAGAGCTTTAGCGAAGGAGGGCCTTTGTTTTTCTCTGCATAAAGTAACTTATATGTACCGGCAAAATACTGTGCTTGAAAGTCTTATCCGCTTAATTGATTGCAAGGCAAGAAACCTAAATGATTTTTTACATTTTTCCCTCAGTGATATTGTAAACCTGACATGCAGTGGAAAAGGATACTGTTTTATAGTGTCAAATGAGATCACATCGTTTAAACTAATTGAAATTTTTGGCCAATCTGAGAACATCCGATCCTCAATTGCAGATGCTAAAGATTATGAAATAATCAAAGCCGGTCCCTGGATACAGTCAATTGACAAGAAAAAAATAGTTGTCATGAACAGTGAATCCGGACTGTTTCCTGCAACCGGGAATAATAATGGGTCATACGAAGTGGCTGGGAGGTTTTGCTCCTTCCCTGTTACATACGGTGATTCTTTGAACGCCGTATTAGTATTTGCAGATAAAGAAACTGATTATGACATTGATGACATCGAAACCCTGGAATTATTAATTCAACCCGTCAGCATCCTTGCTGAAAATTTCAGGAAGTATGAAGAACTATCTGTTGCTAAAGAAAATGCCGAAAGAAACGAGCAGCGCAAGATTTCATATCTGAGTAATCTTTCACATGAAATTAAGACACCGGTTAATGCTATTTCAGGTTTCGCTCAGCTGCTGAAGGAAGATGACTTTAATGCCGGCAACAGGCAGAAATTCCTCGACATAATCCTTGAAAATTCAAATGATCTGGTTTCTATAATTAATAATGTTAGCGAAATTTCGAACATTGAGTCAGGTTTGTCGAGAATCAGCGAGGAAGAGGTGCATCTCTCAGATATTTTTAAGGAATTATACGAGCAATTCAAAGAGGAAACCGGCAGGAAGAATCTAATCCTTCAGCATGAGATCAGAGTTACCGGCGCTGATTTGAAAATTCTTGCGGACAAAACCAAATTGATGCAATTGATGTCGGCTCTGCTATCCAATTCATTAAAGTTTACTTTTTCGGGGAAAATAATATTCGGTTGTAAACTTCGAAATGGGTTACTTGAGTTTTTTGTCTCCGATACAGGAATTGGCATTCCGAAGGAAGGAATGGATAAAGTATTCGATCATTTCTTTCAGGTTGGAGATTCCAATTTAAGATTTTTTAAAGGAACCGGCTTAGGACTGACGATGTCAAAGGCTTTAGCCGGGAAAATGGGTGGCGAAATCTGGTGCGAATCAACAGAAGGAAAAGGCTCAGTATTCCATTTTGCAATACCGCATAAACGTGCAGTAACCTTGCCTGTTTCAGCCATGCCATCCATTCATATTTACAGTTCCCGGAAAGAAGGAAAGAAAACAATCCTTGTTGCAGAAGATGATTTTGTAAATTTCACACTTATTGAGAATTTCCTATCATCGCTGGATATAGTTTTGCTTAGGGCAGCAAATGGAAAAGAAGCTGTTGACATCTGCATGTCTGAGCATGTCGATCTGGTTTTAATGGATATCAAAATGCCTGTCATGGACGGATTTAGCGCAATTAAAATTATCAGGGAATATAATCCTGATCAGATAATAATAGCTCAGACAGCTTATACGAATGACCGGGAAACTGCCCTTGAGAGAGGATGTAACGATTTTATAGCAAAACCTTTCGGCAAAGCTCAACTGCTTGAACTGGTTAACGGTTATCTGGAATGCTAATATAAAACTAAAAGAGGTTGCATTTCCCGCAACCTCTTTCAAATGGATGGCCCAAAAATCTTTAAACGACTTGTTTGACCTGCTTGTTAAATAATCTTACTCCAAGAGTTATCTGGTGACTTCCGAATGTATTAAGGGCCACATTCGTGCTCAGATTATATGAGTAGTTTACGAGTATTCCTTCAGTTACTTCGGCTCCGAATCCCATTCCCCATATTCCTCCGGTCCTGAATACTAACATTCCCCATAATTTATTTTTGTAGCTAGCTTCTGTTGCTAATTCGAGCTGTGACGGGTAATTCTGTCCTCCCCGGAAAAGAACAAATGGTTTAACTGCCCATATATCATTTATCTTGAATAAATATGAAGCATGCAATAGGTAATTTTTCATAGGCTTGTAAGTGAAATCTGCACTGCTGTATTTTGCGGTTCCAAACATTACATTTGAAAAGAGTACTCCTCCTTCGATATCCTTGTACCTGTACAAAGCGCTGATGTCGGTTGCAACTTTTATTTTTGATCTCTCTATCCCTGATATCAGAGCTGCATCCTGGATGTAATTCTGATCATTATAATATTTGCCTAGATCCACAGAGTTCTTATAGAATCCTGCCGAGAGTCCGAAGTTTACAGAGTGCCCTTCAGCTATATGCACTTCATAAGTGTAGGTTCCCAGAAGCATTGTTTGCTTAAAGATGTCAGTTTTGTCGTAAATAAACCTTCCACCCAGACCCACATTTGCTTTAAACTTGTCGTTATAGCTGAGCTGATATGTTACAGGCCCGCCATTTATCCCGGCCCAGTCTGAACGGTAGTCGAGAAATAATGTCTTCACACTTTTTATTCCTGCATACGAAGGATTCATATTGAAGGAATTAATATTATAAGCTTCCATGAATGGGAACTGCTGAGCAAGCAGACCGGCCGGCATTATCAGCATTATCGATATGTAGATTAACTTTTTCATCTGAGTTCTTTTGTTGTTATACTTTTATTTTTCGTTTTTTAGTTTTCTTACCGGGTTTAATTACCTTACAATATTTACTACTCCTTTAATAAGACCCTTCACCGGTGATTTAATAATATAATAGTATGCTGCATCAGGAAGAGGAGTTCCATTGTAAGTGCCATCCCAGTCATTTTTGTAGGCTGAAGATTTGTATATCAACTTTCCGAACCTGTTATATATCTGCACTGAAATTGTCCCGTACTGTTCAATGTCAGGAATATACCAGTAGTCATTCATTCCATCATTATTGGGTGTGAAAAGCGACCTGATATTTTCGAAAGTCGGGAGAGTTTCAACTGATTGGGTAATATTCGCTGCAGGATTCCAGTTATTGTTGCCTTCCTGAACGGCTGTTATGACAACTGTACCTTCTTTCAGAACCGACATATTATTTCCGTTAATTTCGGCAATTGAATTCTCGGAGGATTCGAATTTTACAGGCAGCCCGCTTGTGGAAGTGGCAACCAGTTCATGATTCTGGGTTGTCCTTAATCCTGTTGGAATTGCTTCAAAAGTAATTACCTGGTCTGCTTTTCCTATAGTCAGAGCTCCCTTATGATAAATAAAGCTATAATTATTATCTGATCCGTTCGAAGCTGTAATATCATAAACTCCAGCACCGGAACCGTTGACAGCATCTGACAAAAGAACAGGTTTCTGATCAAGAACATCTGTATTATCTCCATTCCTGAATCCTGAGTATCTCGCTGTGAAAGACGGAATCTGGTTAAGATAAATGCTCGTTTTGTTTTCCACGTCAACAGTCAATGGAGCCTTGGTAACCGTCAAAGAGCCATTGTCATATGAGATCTCATAATTATCAGAAGAAGCTCCTGAAACCGACAAAGTATAAGTTCCGGCGGGCGAATTTGCATCAACGCCTGTTTCTGCCAGTGGAGGACTGGTAAGATCAGTCACACCCTCGCTGTTCATAAATCCTGAATAAGAGATTGTAAGTGCAGGATTTCCTTCGCTATATATCTTCGTCTTATTATCCGCAGTTATTAAAAGCAGAGTACGATTAATTAAGAGCTCCCCGTTAATGAGGGTAAGATTGTAATTATTATCACTTCCTCCATTCAGAGTAATTGGAAGGGTGCCTGCATGACTGGTCGGAATTGCGGTTGTTGAAATCGCCGGCATCACATCAATTACAGACCGATCATCGGAGTTTCTGAATCCGACAATGGAAACTGTCAACGCAGGATTTTGCTCTCCATATTTCCTCGCCTTATTATCCGCGGTTATGGAAAGAGTTGCCTTTGTGACAGAGAAGTCGGATTGGACGTATGCGAAATCGTAGTTCTCATCGACACCTCCTGTTAGGGTAATTGCGTGTGAGTAAACATTTACCGGTGAAGAGAGATCAACAGTCGTTGAAGCTGACGGCAGTGTTGCAAGATCAGCTGTAGTGTTGTCATTCTTCCAACCAGAGTAACTGAATGTAAGCTCGGGATTTGCATCGCCGTAGATCTTTGTCTGGTTATCTGCCGCAACGGTAAGAGTCGCCTTTGTGACTGAGAAGTCAGATGGGACGTATGTGAAATCATAGTTCTCATCAACGCCTCCTGAAAGAGTGATTGCATCTGAGTAAACATTAACAGGTGAAGAGAGATCAACAGTTGTAGAAGCTGATGGCAGTGATGTAAGATCAGCCGTGGTGTTGTCATTCTTCCAGCCAGAGTAACTGAATGTAAGCGCAGGATTTGCATCGCCATAGATCTTTGTCTGATTATCTGCTGTTACGGTAAGAGTCGCCTTTGTGACTGAGAAGTCAGATGGGACGTATGTGAAATCATAGTTCTCATCGACGCCTCCTGAAAGGGTAATAGCATCTGAGTAAACATTTACCGGTGAAGAGAGATCAACAGTTGTTGAAGCTGAAGGCAGTGATGTTAGATCAGCCGTGGTGTTGACATTCTTCCAGCCAGAGTAACTAAATGTAAGCGCTGGATTTGCATCGCCGTAGATCTTTGTCTGATTATCTGCTGTTACGGTAAGAGTCGCCTTGCTTACAGTTAAGTCTGCAGGGGTATATGTCATATTGTAGTTGCTGCTCAGAGCCAGGTTATTCAGGTTAATTGTATAGTTCCCGACATTTTCACCAGCAGTTCTTTGGAGAGCTCCTGAGAACGCATCCCCTGCAACAAGTTCAGGAGTGAATGTGAATGTAAGAGAAGGATCTGCTTCACCATAGATCTTAGTCTCGGTCTCAGCAGTTACAGCAATTGGTTTTGCGGTAATAGACAAATCAGCTGACGTATAGTTCAGGGTGTAATTGCTGCTTAATGCCAGAGTATTTTGGTTTATTGCGAATGTACCTACATTTTCACCTGTCACTCTTGAAAGAGCCCCTGAAAAAGAATCATCTCCTATAAGCGCTGGAGAAAAGGTGAAAGTCAGATCAGGATCAGCTTCGCCATAAATCTTTGTCCTGGTTACAGCTGTTACGTCAATTGGTTTGGCAGTTATAGACTGGTTTGTAATTACAGGTTGTGCTGACAAGCTATAGTTTGAAGCCAGTCCGCCGTTAGTCCCGTTGGCTATGGAATACCCCGATGCTGTCACTGCTTTCGTTCCAACGTTTTTATCAGCAAAAGTACCGATGCCGGCAATTATTGCCAGAGTTTCGGTACCAACACCTGTAGTAACCGAACCAACACTCAGTGTTGCAGTATTTGAACCATCATAACCCTTACTTGATGCTGTTACTCCTGTTATGATAACCGGTTTGGCAGTGATAGACTGATTTGCAATTACAGGTTGTGCTGACAGGTTATAGTTTGAAGCCAGTCCACCGTTAGTTCCATCAGTTAGGGAATACCCCAAAGCAGTAACTGCTTTAGTTCCAACATTTTTATCAGCAAAAGTTCCTGTACCGGCATTTATTGTCAGTGTTTCGGCACCAACGTATGTAGTCACCGAACCATCACTTAAGGTTGCATTATTTGAACCATCGTAGACCTTACTTGCTGCTGTTACTCCTGTTATGGTAACCGGTTTGGCTGTGATAGACTTATTTGCAATTACAGGTTGTGCTGACAAGCTATAGTTTGAAGCCAGTCCGCCGTTAGTCCCATCAGCAAGGGAATACCCCAAAGCAGTCACTGCTTTAGTTCCAACATTTTTATCAGCAAATGTCCCAGTTCCGGCATCTATTGTCAGGGTTTCGGAACCCACGCCTGTGGTCACCGAACCACCGCTTAAGGTTGCACTAATTGAGCCATCATAAACCTTACTTGCTGCTGTTACTCCTGTTATAGTGACTGATTTGGCAGTGATAGACTGGTTTTCAATAACAGGTTGTGCTGACAAGCTATAGTTTGAAGCCAGTCCACCGTTAGTTCCATTGGTTATGGAATACCCCAATGCTGTAACTGCTTTCGTTCCAACGTTTTTATCAGCAAATGTACCAGTACCGGCATTTATTGCCAGAGTTTCGGTTCCAACTCCTGTGGTCACTGAACCACCACTCAGGGTTGCAGCAGCAAAACCATCATAAACCTTACTTGCTGCTGTTACTCCTGTTATGATAACTGGTTTGGCAGTGATAGACTGATTTGCTATAACAGGTTGTGCTGACAGGTTATAGTTTGAAGCTAGTCCGCCGTTAGTCCCATCTGTTAGGGAATACCCCAAAGCAGTCACTGCTTTAGTTCCAACATTTTTATCAGCAAAAGTACCAGTACCGGCATTTATTGTCAGGGTTTCGGTTCCAACTCCTGTGGCCACCGAACCACCACTTAAGGTCGCATTATTTGAACCATCATAAACCTTACTTGCTGCTGTTACTCCTGTTATAGTAACCGTTTTGACAGTAATACTACCGGTAAGTGTTGGCTGGATCAAAGAATAATTCCCGGAAGCAGCACCTGATATTGTCATTGCTGTGGTAACTGATTTTCCGGTACCTGAATTTGCATTATTGAATGTTCCTGATGTCGCGTTGCCAAGAGATACATCATCTGATCCTGCTTTTCCTGACAGTATTGCTCCTGAAATTGTGGCCGATGCATTTCCATCATATACTTTGGAAGTGATAGAAGACCCTGTGACAGTCAGAGGAGCTTTGGTGATGGTAGCATTGTTACCCGGGGTAATGTTGCTCAAGGATGTTGCAGACAAAACATATCTGTCGGCCAGAGTGGTCAGACTGATGCCCGTTACGTTTACAGTAGTTGTGCCAAAATTCGCGGTTGTCCAGACTATTGAAGCGCTGTAGGTCGGGGTTTCGCTGTTCACCATTCCGGAAAATGAAATAGTGCCACCTGTGGTTGCTGTATTGCCGTTGTAGGTTTTGCTGTTTACTGCCGTAACTGTGACCGGCGTAAGGGATACTTTCGATACAGTTCCGGCTATTGTTGCACTCAGTGTTCCTGTCTGCGCATTGCTTGTAATATCGCAGGAAATGGTCTTACCAAGTTCGTTTGCTGTCAGTGTATAAGTGCTTCCTGTTGCTCCGGCTATAATCGTGCCGTTTGCTTTCCATTTATATGAAAGTGTGCCGGTTATTCCGGGAACGCTGGTGACGTTAGGAGTAACTGTCAGCGTTTGCCCGTATTGCACAGTACCACTAATGCCAGGTGTGCCGTCAAGTTCAGGTACCGGGGCATAATTGAAAATTGCAGTTGAAGGGACTGTTGATGTAATCGTTCCTCCTGTTGCGTAGCTAAGTGTAATAGAATATTCTCCGGGTGCAGATGTTTTCGGAAAAGCAAAATATAACTTGCCATTGCCACCAACTGATGTTGTTAGTGTCGTTTTCGTCCCAACAGGGTCAGTCATTTTGTATGTTGCAGTCAAGCCATTGGAATTTACACTGTTTTCAGGATTAACATAAATGTCTATATTGTCTCCGCTTACCAGCCACGACATGATCTCGTTGACCTGTTTAGCACCTGTCCATGAAGCATCTGTTCCCGGGCCATCCATCAGGTAGAGCGATGCAACCGACGTAGTAGCAGATGCTTCGATGGATCCGTAAGCTCCAAGTGTGGTATTTTTTATCAGATATGCCACCTTTGCTGCAAGTTTTTGGTCCGCACTCAGACTACTAAGATCAGCTAAGTGTAATGCAGCAGCAATAGTAGCGTCCGTAGGCTCAGCATTCGTTACATTTTTTATGTTTTCATTGAGGGTGCCCGGCAGATAAGTTCCGGCGCTTTCGTCTGTTATCATTACTACTTTATCATCTTTGATTTTGGTGAGATACGCATTGTCCATATCATTTGTTGTAGCTGCATAATTAGTGGCGGAGGTATTGGTAAGATTGACAAAAAAGCGGTTAGTGCTGTTGGCAAGATAATCTGCGTATTGATACGACTCAAGTGAAGAATTGCCTGAAAGCACCCCACCAAACGCCATTTCTAGATTGGAATAGCGAAAAGCAGAAGCAATCGTGCAGCCATGGCTTGCGTACATCACAAATGGACCGAACCCACCAAAAAGGGTGTTGGTAAGAGCCTGCGAGTTAAACATGGTGCTTTTGGATCCGTAAAGATTTCCACTTCCGTCAAGCTGCTGAATAGTCGCTGTTAAGGAAGTACTTGTTATGCTCAACTCTATATGGCTTTTTGTGTAAAAAGTTGTAAAGGAAGATGTCGCGATCAATGTACCAGGGGCACCTAATCCTGAATTATGGAGATTGTCCACATTCACATTGGTAAGCTTATAAATTTCGACACTTGCAAGACCTGTCGGCGGGGTAGTTGACCCGGCAGGGGACCATGTAAACAGCATGATATATCCGCTGATTGTTTTACTAATCCCAGTGCCGGTTGTACCACAATTAATCAGAAAACCAGCTTTTTGCAATGTATGTGTGATTACATTGGTAGCATCAATATCAAATTTAACAGTTTTTGTAGAGGCTACATCCGCAGGATAATACAGGAAGTCAGCAGCCCCAATTGCACTGTAGCCATAAAATTGCATGGCAGGTTTGCCGTTTTCCACGTACGGGTAGATATGAGATTGAAGCCTCCCGGTTTGCCCCCAGGTTCCGGTACCACCAAGGAGTTGCGCAATGGTTATTTTACTATTCAATGCGGCATATGCATCGCTAACACCATAATAATACCAATTTGACGGAATGTTACCATTATTGAAACCACCAGGAGAAGCAGTCCATGCAGCCTGATTGGCGTACCACACATAGTCGTAATGGTCATAAACATCCCATTTGGCAACATCAGTGGGGTCAAGAGTCACCGCTGAGGTACTTATCTTATAGGAGCCAGAAGCTGCTCCCATATCTTCCAGGTAGCTCGAGACGTCGGTCGCGAAGTTCGTTGGATTGAGTCCTCGCGACGGATCGAGGTTCATGAAGACATCATAAGTTGCCGAATTTGTGACAACCGGGTCCTGGGCCTTTACCGGTGTGATAAACAATGTCTGCAAATAGAAATACATTGCCAAAGACATTAGCTTCTTAAGTTGAAAAAAAGTTGTTTTTTTTAGGGTAAAATTTTTCGTCATAATTATAATTATTTAGGCTGTTATATATTTTACTGTCTATCAGTAATATCGGTTCTCATAGCAATTTTACGTTAAAGCGCTGTTGAGTCCGAATTTTCTGGCTTACATAATCTTACACAGACCTTACAAATTCTTACAATTTCGCTATGTATGAGTGGATGAGGCAAATAGAAGATTGAATCAACAGTCATTTTTCATTGAATGACTATCAGATTTTCCCTTGGTTGAGTGCAGGTGGTATTATTATTACCGGAGGACCGGCGGGTTGTGATCAGATATTCAACAGGAATTTATTAAAGTCTTCATCATTTTCCAGTCCGGCTTTCTTCCGCAACCTGTGTTTGGCAACATCAATTGAATTTGGCGTCTGGAATGTTATTGCGGCAATTTCTTTTGTGCTCATATTCATTTTAAGGAAAGCACACAATCTTTGCTCCCTCACTGACAGATCTTTCAATTGATCGTTCAGATTTTTATAAAACCCATTGTAAACCTGCTCAAAGCAATATTCAAACTCCTTCCAGATCTGATCATTACTATTATCATTTACTCTGGATTCAATAGAATTAATGATAGATTTTCCTTGGCTGGAAGTAAATGGCAAAATCGTATTCAAATCTGAAAGAACTGAGTGAAGAAACTCATTGTTCTTCAGCATGTTTACAGTTTGCATGGTAAGTTGCTTTTGGTGATGCTGAAGATCCTTTTCGAGTAGCATCTTTTCTTTTGTTGTAATATCTTTTTGCTGCTGATTTATGATTTCCTGCTGTTCGATTAGTTTCCGGAAGATTTCAACATGCCTGATATGTGTGTTTATCCTTGCCAATAACTCAACAAAATTATAAGGTTTGTTTACAAAGTCAATTGCTCCTGCGTCGAGCGCCTCCTTTAATTTCTCTGTTTCATTATGAGTTCCGGTAACCATTATAACCGGGATTGATTTTGTCTCTTCAGCAGCTTTCAGCAGCTTTATGGCCTCCACTCCGTTCATGACAGGCATTTCCCAATCCATCAAAATCAGATCGGGTTTATTCTTGATGGCAATGTCAACGGCTGACTTCCCGTTTGTAGCAATAATAAGTTTATATTCCGGGTTAACCTCAATAAGATTACCAGTCAATATCTTCAACTGTTTAGGGTCATCATCAACTATTAAAATCAGGTAATCATTCATAAACAGGATTGTAGATTATTTATATTTTAAATATATATAAAACTGATCGAAAGGTCCATGCAATTCGATTTAAAAAAATGTTAAACAATGCAATCTTCGCAATTCATTAATAATTGTTCTTATATTTATCATTCAATGTCAGAGGAGATCGTAAATATACTTTTGGTCATAGTTATTGTTGCTGCGATATCCATATCCGGTTATATATATTTTCGTCTCTATATGAAAGCCATCGTTGAAAACATGAACCTCAAAAGAACCATAGAGGAAAATGATGAAAGTCTTGAGAGGAGGATAAAAGAGAGGACTAAGGACCTTGAAAATATGCGCGACTCAATTTCAAATTTTGCTGTTCAGCGGTTTGAACTTGCACAGGAACTCGAACAAAAGAACAAAAGTATTCTTGAACAAAAAGACATAACAGAGAAGCAGTCGCAGAAACTCCGCGAAGCGTTTGAGGAAATTAAGAGACTCGAAGTTTTTCGTCAACAAATGGTGCAGATGATGATCCACGATTTAAAGAATCCTCTGAATGTGATACTCAATCTTACCGATTCAGAAGCAATTCCCGCACAGACCAAAAAGCATAATCAGACAGATTTCATACGAGATGCTCGATCATATTATCAATCTTCTTGAGGTCCAGAAATTCAGGGAAATGAAAATGAAAGTTGAAAATGAAAATATTCACCTGAACTCACTTGTGAAAAGTCTGACTAATATAATTATCCCCTCTTTTTGTCAATGCATCGGTTGAGTTCAAAACATCCCTGCCACAAATATGCTGGATAAATGCTGACAGGCATATAGTCAACCGGGTCCTTATCAACATCCTGAGTAACGCTATTAGATATACTCCTTCAGGTGGAGCAATTGAATTACTATCATACACTAAAGATGACATGATACTGCTGGAGATCAGAGATAACGGCAGCGGGATCCGGGAGGAGCAAATAGGCAGAGTATTTGAGATGTATAATAATGGACAAAATAATGATCCGGCTTACAGTAGTTCTACCGGAATAGGTCTTGCATACTGCAAGCTGGCAGTAGAAGCGCTGGGAGGCACAATAGGAGTAAATTCTGAATCAGGCAAAGGAACGACAGTATGGTTTACCCTGAATCAGGGTCATGTTGCCGACAATATAATTCATGAAGGTTTTTCGGAAGCTGTTGATATTTTAATACCGGAGATATCGACTTTCAGATGAGGATAAAGAGGAGTTAAGGCCATATATTGCTGATCTGAAACAGCGAAACATCTATGAGGTAACTGAAATACTTTCAGTGACTAAAAAAATAGCAAGTTGTGAAAATACCAGTATAATAAAATGGAAAGAGCTGGTTGAAGAGACGCTTTTTTCAGGAAATCAAAAAAGGTTCAGAGAGCTGATTGAGTTGACTGAAAATGGACAAAAAAACTAATAATATGATGCTTATTAAAAGATGGAATATTCAAACGATATAGTCAATGCAATTTAGAAATTCCGATCTCCTGAAACTTAACCGTTTTGCCATTGAACTGTCAAACTTGTCAGGGGAAGATGATCCTGAAGGGCTTATTGCTAAGCAGGTAAAGGATCTGACATCTGCTGAAGTGGCTATTTTCTCCGAATTTGATCCGGTTAAAAGAACCACAACAACCCGTCATATCGAAATGGATTCTGGCCTTTTTGAAAAGGCGATACATTTGCTCGGTAGAAAAATTCAGGATATTCACGCTCATGTAAGTGATGAGCAATATGCGTTAATGACTCACGAACTAATTGGATATCAGCAGACCCTTCATGAGGCAAGTTTTGGAGCCATTCCCCCTGCTGTAAGTTCAACTATACAGGCTCTGCTCAAAGTTGACCGTATCATTGGAATAGCATATCTCGTTGAAGGCAGACTATATGGTACTTCCCTCCTGCTTATGGGTAAAGGGAAACCAGATCCCCAAAGAGAAATATTGGAGACCTATGTTCATTTGGCAGCTTCTGTTTTAAGAAGGAAGCGAGCCGATGATTTACTGAAACAAAGTGAGCTAAACTACAGGAATATATATGATAATGCCATCGAAGGAATATTCCAGATATCCCTTGAACGGGAAATAATTACATGCAATGAATCCTTTGCCAGGATGCTTGGCTTCTCTTCATCAGAGGAAGCAAAAAAATCAGCCGGTAAAATCTTGGATAAGATTTGGGAGAATGATGCCGAAAGATATCAGTTTGCTTCCCATTTTGAAAAACAAGACATCGTTCAGGGTAAGGAATATCACTTTCGACGTTCGGATGGATCAGTTTTCTGGGTTGCTCTCAATGCCAGACTTGTTTGTGATGAACAGGGTAACAAACTTTACTATGAAGGATTTATTGAAGATATCGATGATCGGAAAAGAACTGAATATGAGTTGATAAAATCAAAGGAAAAATCCGAAGAAAGTGAACGACTCAAGTCCGCTTTCCTTGCCAATATGAGCCATGAGATTCGTACTCCGATGAATGGTATAATTGGCTTCACAGAACTGTTGAAGGAACAAAACCTGTCTGCTGAAGAACAACAGGAATTTATTCAGACAATACAGAAAAGCGGTGCCCGCATGCTAAATACTATAAACAGCATAGTTGATATATCGAAGATTGAATCCGGACTTATGCAAGTCACTACTAAAGAGACTAATATAAACGACCAAATTGAGTTTATTTATAAGTTCTTTTTACCGGAGATTGAAAACAAAGGATTACAGTTTTTATTTAATATCGGTCTGCCATCAAAAGAAGCCATTATTAATACCGATGGCGAAAAGGTATATGCCATCCTGACTAATCTTGTTAAAAATGCCATTAAGTTCACTGAAAAAGGTTCTATTGAATTTGGATATGAGAAAAAAGGCGGGTTTCTGGAATTCTATGTTAAAGACACAGGGGAAGGTATTTCTCCCGATCGGATTTCAGTTATTTTCGACAGATTCAGACAGGGGAGTGAATCACTTTCCAGAAATTATGAGGGAACTGGCCTGGGATTATCTATCTCTAAATCATATACTGAAATGATGGGGGGTAAAATGTGGGTTGAAAGCAGTGAAGGCAATGGTTCAAAATTTCTCTTTACTTTACCTTATTCCGTTGAATTTGCAAAAGAAAATGATGCCAGCATTACTGTAAAGAAAAATGGTTTTCAAATTAAGAACCTGAACGTAATGGTCGTAGAAGACGACAATATTTCTTTTTCTCTTCTGAAAAGATGCCTTCAAAAAATAACACATAAAGTTATCAGGGCTGAAGACGGGATTGAAGCCATCAGTCTATGTAAAGCCAATCCTGATCTTGATCTGATTTTAATGGATGTCAGGATGCCTAAGATGGATGGCTATGAAGCTACACGGCAAATCCGTCAGTTTAACAGGAACGTTATCATAATCGCCCAAACTGCCTATGGCTTTCTTGGAGAGAGAGATAAGGCTATATTGGCCGGATGCAACGATTATATTTCAAAACCAATCGATATTACCCGGTTATTTGAATTGGTCCGACAGCAGTATCAGACCTAGCATCAGCAATTGTGCATTGGCCTGTGTTAAAAAGGCTTCGGCCTGGAAGAATCATACAGGCAAATTCCAACAATCTGCAGTATCAAAACCATTGTGACAAGAGGAATGTAGAACCAGAAAAAAACAGAGTGGTCATCATTGCCTATCCTGTAAAAATAACAATGAACTAATACCACAAAAAACATTATATATGATGAGCGCTGAATTTTTTTCCATTTTTCAGTTCTCAGCTTTATTAATAAATAGTCGTTTGAGGTTATCAATAAAAGCAGAATAATAATAGCAGCAAAAAGTCCAGTGTAATTAGCCAATCCAAAATTATCAAACCGGATATGCCCTGACTCATTTAAAAAGTAAAGCCACATTTTCCCCCTGAGATGTACAAAAAGACCTGTTAGCGAATGAATAACTGCAAGCACACCTCCTATAATACTTATGTCTCGACGCAGATAAGTTGATACAGGATTTTTCTTCTTCAGTATTAAATTAATCGGCCCGATAATTAATGACACTGATAATATCACCAATGAAATGTAGCCCGATGCAAAGGCAATAAATGTGATTGAATCCCTTCTTCCCCTGAAGAAAAAAAATATTAATCCTGCTATTATACTGAGTGTTATAAATGGGATATAGTGTTTTTTCAGTCGCTCTTTCATGCCTCGCCAAAGGGTAGTTTTCAATTGCAAGATGATGAAAAATATCCGGTTTTAAAACTCACCGGAACTTTAATCACAATTTCATTCTTTACTCAGAACAAATATTATCCACGGTGCTAATTCCTTTTCGGATATCCAATTAAAAGGCTCATCAGCATATCCCAGCGGTTTATAAATCGCTTCAATTTTCAAACCGGTAAGACTGAATATAATTTCATAATCATCTTCGGTCCAGAAGATATCTTCAACCGGTTTCTTTTCTTCAACGTCAAGCATTACGACCCGCACTATATCTCCTGTCTTAGCTTTTATGTTTTCCGGAAAATCTTTTGTCGAGAATGAAGCCCACTCGTTGGAATAAAGATTGTGAGAAGAATCGAGACAAATTAATTTTCCTTCTGAATTCAATAATCCTGCCAACGATTCCAGGATGTGTATTCTGTTTGTCCAGCCCGGTATATTATCAAAAGTAAATATCGACTGAACAAGATCATACTTGTCATTGCCCAGGTGCCCATAGTTTCCGTTTTCAACGATCTGATAGGTACCTTCAGGATCCTTCAGTCTGGCCAGCTCAATCATATTTTGAGAGATATCTATGCCTGTAACATCAAATCCCAGATTTTTAAGAAATCTCGTGGACCGGCCTGTTCCGCAGCCGAAGTCAATGGCTTTGTGTCCTAATGCATGTGTCGCAACGATTTTTGGAAGATCGCGGTAAGCGACATGATACGTATTCGGGAATTCAAGATTTGAATATGAAATGGCCCTGTTTAATTCGGCCCATGAATTTTGAAATTTAGCGATTTCCATATCAGATAATTTTTTATTACAAAGTAGATCTATAATCGTATTATTATAAACACCCAATTATTTGTTATTTTTAGTCAACCAATTTTAACATTATGTTATTATCATTAAAAAAGGATAGCAGCCAGACTTTCGTTAATCAGCTTATCAGACAGATCGAAGGTTTGATCGACAGCGGATCAATAAAGCCGGGGTACAGATTGCCATCAACCCGTGAACTGGCGGAAATAGTTGGCGTCAATCGGACCACAATAATCCATGTGTATGAAGAACTATGGGCACGGGGTTATGTTGAAAGTACTCCCGGATCATATACCTATGTAAGAAAACGGAAACCTGCTCTTGCCAAAAATGCCAGGGCAGAAAATTCAGGAAATAGTATTGACCTTTTCAACAATTGCCTCGATGTTAATCCTGACCAGATTGAAAAGTTCATCAAAGGGATGGAAACGGCTGAAAAAAACATAATTGATATGGCTCATCTGGTCCCCGACACACGGCTGCTTGATATAAAACAAATAAGTAATTGTATCAGAGATATTATTTCGGGACGTGATCCCGATCCTTTCGATTACGCACATCCACGGGGATTTGCGCCCCTGAGAGAAGAAATAGTCAAACATATGAGGCTGCATAATATATACGCCCATGATGATAATGTCCTGATCACAAATGGCTCACAGCAATCAATACAATTAATATTTCAGGCATTTTCCAAACCCGGAGATAAAATAGTCCTCGAAGCGCCCAGTTATTCAATGTTATATCCGTTAATCAGTATTTTTCATCTTGAAATTATTGAAGTACCTGTCTCAAAGAATGGGATTGATCTTAAAATGTTAAAGAAAATTGCAGGCAAAAGCAAAATCCGTTTCCTGTATACAATGCCCACTTATCAAAATCCGGCCGGAATATCAATTCCGCAATCAGAAAGGGAGGAACTTCTTAATTTCTGTGAAAGCAAGAACTGCATCATAATCGAGGACAGTATCGAAGAAGAAATGAAGTATTTCGGTAAGGCTCATCTGCCTCTCCGGTCGATGGATATTTCTGACAGGGTTGTTTATCTTGGAACATTTTCTAAAGTTCTGGCTCCCGGGCTTAGAACGGGTTGGATAATTGCAAATAAAGAATGCATTAGAAACCTGACGGCAGTTAAGACGGTTTTTGAAATTTCGTCCGGGTCGATTAACCAGATCTTCCTCTGGAAATTCCTCCAATCGGGGTTATACGAATTGCACCTCAGAAAATTGATGAGAGCATTCAGGAAGAGAATGAATGTAGCTGTCAGTTCAATAAGAAAATATGTCCCGGCTGAAAAAATCTCATGGTCAGCGCCATCCGGCGGTTTCCTGATCTGGATTAAACTACTGGCCAAACAGGATATAAATATTGAGGACCATTTTCTTAAATACGGCGTAAGGATAAGTGACGGTTATAACTATTTCAATTCTCCTCATCACGACAAATATATCAGAATAAGCATTTCAAAAGGAAATGAAAAAGAAATTGAAGAAGGAATCGCAAGGATCGGAGTGGCAATAAAAGAGCTGAGATGAGAGAACCATATCGCCGGATTTTACACTGGCATTTCAAAAACAAACTGATATCTCTGTTGTTAGAATTTAATCGTGAAAGTATGAATGTCAATGAAATCAAAAAAGGCGCTGTTGACTCTTATGGTAATGTTTGTGCTTATCCTGCTTACGCGGATGAGTTCAGGCACAGGCAGGTTATCCTCTGAAACAGTTCTGGTCGGATGTACTCCGGGCGATCCCCTGATGAAATCGATACTCGACATTCTTCCTATAACCAACGTAGATTTTATAAGATGGAACATTATCCTGAAAACTCTTCAGGATGGTTCAAATACTTTTGTTATAAACCTGACATTTGGCGAGGCAAAGCAGAAGACACTGGATTTTGAAGGTGGCGGAGAAAAGCTATCGTTTGATGGATATTACACCATCAGGCATGTAATTGAAGGTAAAATCGATAAAATAATCTATACACTCCATAGTAATAAGGTGAATCCCATAAACCTGTTAAAAATTAATGATAATCTGTTCCACTTTCTTTCACCCGGTGATCAACTTATGATCGGTAATCAAAGATGGAGTTATACTTTAAACAGAAAAGTCCCTGTAGAATCAGATATACTTCCGGTGCTTGCCATGCCCTCAGAGCTGCTTAAGGATACTGACAGACAAGTGACTTTTGAAGGAAGGACTCCTTATATTAAATCCACAGCGGAGAATGACTTTGCACAGGGTTGCTCGAAGATCAGATGGTTCCTTACACTAAACAGAGATCCTGTAAGCCTGCAACCTACAACATACAAGCTCCTTCAAACAAGTGACACAAACATTGAACTTGAAGGTAACTGGACAATTATCAAAGGTTCACCATCCGATTCAGATGCTGTTATTTACATACTCGATCCTGATAAACCGGGAAAATCCTTGTCTTTGTTTGTTGCTGATGAAAATGTTATCTTTTTTCTTGATGAATCCAACCGGCTTATTACAGGGAACAGCGATTTCAGCTTTACGCTAAATAAGAGGAAAAAAGAAGACATAATTGCTGAATACAGGTTTTCCAGGACAAGATAAGCTGACTGAATAATTTCCCGGCGATTTCAAAAATTCATCTGCAATGACAAACAAAAGGTAATAATCACGGTTAAATTATAGAACAAAAACTAAACACATATGGGAAAAGTAGCAAGAGAAATAGTTGAAAAATCGGGTATTGACGTAAACGTATTGCTCGATTTGCTTGTAAGAAATGCTGCGGCAGAATTTACTACGTTTTATTATTACACCATCCTGCGCGTAAACCTGATTGGTCTTGATGGTGAAGGACTCAAGGCAATTACTGAAGATGCGCGTATTGAAGACAGGAACCATTTTGAAGCCCTGGTTCCGCGGATTTATGAACTTGGCGGGTCATTACCGAGAAATATGAAGGACTTTCATGATCTGTCGGCCTGCCCTGAAGCTTATCTTCCTGAAAACCCAAAAGACGTACAGGAAATGCTGAAAGTTCTGGTTGCTGCCGAACGCTGTGCAATACGGGGATATAATGCAATTTGCAATCTTACATTCGGAAAGGATCATCGCACTTATGACCTGGCTCTGGCAATTCTAAGCGAGGAAATCCAGCATGAAGCCTGGTTCTCAGAATTCATTGGAGAAGGACCATCAGGCCATTTCCAGAGACCGGGAGGAACTAATTCACCTTTCGTTAGCAAATACTTATAAATAATTTCAGAATCCGGTGTATTCAAAATGCACGAATTTACAGAAGAAGAGCTTTTAGAATTTAATGGAAGGAATGGGAAAAGGGCCTACATTGGTTACAAGGACAAAGTGTATGATGTAACCGGCAGTTTTCACTGGAAACAAGGCAAGCACTGGACTCATGAAGCAGGGACGGATCTTACTGATGCAATGAAAGATGCGCCTCATTTTGATGATTTGCTATTACCGTTTGAGATAGTGGGTACTTTGAAAAAGTAAATAGAAGTTCATTTTAACCGCAAAGCACGCAAAGTAGGCGCAGAGTGAGCAAAGTTAAAACATTATTATTCAGCTCTTTGCGACCATTGCGGTTAATTAGAAGCTGGTGAAACAATTACTGTCTTTCCGGTTTCAGCCGACTGTCTTGCGGCATTTAATATTTTGACAACTATCATGTTGTTTTCAGGAGAATACGGATCGTATTTTGTCATTTTGATCTTTCCTTTGATGACATCGGCAAAATATGAAAAGGGATCTTCATAAACAGCTACATCATTTGAGGTGACTTTAACTGATCGTTCGGCATCCATCTTCCCATTCCTCAGGTGTAAATTATAATTATTTGCAGCTATAATATAACCCGATACGCCATAAATTTCCATATCCTTCCGTCCAAATGGCCAGTTCCATGATGCCTGAATAATACACTGTGAATGAGGATAGCTTACAATAATCGTAGCCTCATCATCCACTTTCGGGTAGATTTCAGGTTTAAAATGTCTCGTAACCGCTGTCACGGAAATTGGTTCCTCCCCTTTTAATAAATATGTCATCAGATTTGCACCGTAACATCCGAAATCAAAAAGTGCACCCCCGCCATTCTGCACAGGGTCTGTGAGCCAGTCAAGGAACTCTTTGCTGCAGCCTATTTCTTTTGGACCCTGATGCCCGTCATGTATAACAACTTTTCTTATCCCTCCCACATAATTACTATCATTGACTAACTGGAAGGATTTCGCTGTAGTCGGATACCATGATGTTTCAAAGTCGGTGAGCAGGAAGATGTGGAATTTATCAGCTAATTCTGTCATCTTTTTTGCATGTTCGATATTGGTAGCAAGGGGTTTTTCCACCATTACATGAATTCCCCTTGGCGCGCATTCCTCCAACACTTTCATATGCTCATAAATAGAACCAAATGCAACAACAGCTTCTGGTTTTACTGAATCGAGCATCTTCCCAAGATCTGCATATATAAGTTTTGGATTGAAATTATATTGTTTAGCCAGACGCAATGCAAGTTCCCGATTGGGTTCATAAAGGCCAACCAGGGTAAAATCTGATTTTGGCTTTCTCCCAAGAATAAAGGCAATATGTCCATGTGTGCCACCTGCAATTGCCAGACGGATAGGTTTCTCAAAAGCCTGCTGCGCATGAATGTTTGAAAAAATTAGCATTAACATCAGTAAAATGCAGCTGTATGATTTTTTCATAATATGGTATTATTAAAACAAATTATAGCGAATAAATGTAGTGAAACGAATCAATTATCCGGCATTCATCGTCCCTCTTTGTATCATCTGTTACAATTATCTCATTTTGAAAAACCTAACTCCTTTAAGAACCTTTCTTTATAATTGCTCCCTATGGGGATCTCTGACTTCTCGATAAAAATCCTGTTCCCTTCAATATGATTGATCTTTGATTTGTTGATAATGAATGATCTATGCACTCTGATAAACGCCATTTGGGGAAGTAATTTTTCAAAATCCGAAAAAGTCATGATAACCTGGTATGAGCCTTCAACCGTGAATACTTTTGTATAATTACCTCCGGCTTCAGCAAATAACAAATCTTCATGCCGTATTTTATAAATTTTAGCGCCTGATTTAATAAATATGAACTTATTTGATTCAATGTCAATATTTTCAGGTTTCTGGATTTTCTGAAAGCTGAGGTTTTCCATTGCTTTATCAACAGCGATAATGAAGCGGTCGAGTGAAAAAGGTTTTAATAAGTAATCACAAGCTGTCAGTTCAAATGCCTCAGCAGCAAATTCCTTGTATGCCGTTGTAAATATCACCTGTGGACGGTCTTTTAATGTTTTTAAAAAAGATATACCATCAAGTACCGGCATATTTATGTCAAGGAATAGAATATCCACTTTGGTCTGATTAAAAATTAATTTGGCATCAATGGCGTTGCCATATGATCCGATGATATTTAGTTGGGAAAAATGACTGCAATAATTTTGAATTATTTCCCTGGCTATAGGCTCGTCATCAACTATAACGCAATTAAATATATTCATTCTGCCTGATCTTTAGTTTTAGTTCTACATAATAACAGGAATTATCATTTTCAACCTTCAGAACATGCTCGCCAGGATAAAGCAGATCAAGCCTGCGGGTAACACTGGCGAGTCCAAAACCACTATTATTGTTGAGAATATTATTTTCTGATTTCTCTTTATTAAAAGAGTTTCGGGAAGTGAAAAAGATTGAATTGCCATCAACATTAAGGCGGAAATCAACTATCATCTTTTGATCAGTTGTGTCTTTGGCATGTTTAAATGCATTTTCGATAAAAATAATTAACAGCATCGGGGCAATTCTGACGTTTGAATCGCTAATTTCTTCGATGGCATCATTCAATTCCAATCTGTCACCAAGACGGATTTTCTCAAACTGGATATAGTTTTTAATGTATTCAATTTCATCTTTTAAGGGCACAAACATCTCTTTCGCCTCATAAACTGAATAACGCAACAGTTCTGAAAGTTTTAACAATAAAGAAGGTACCTTTTCTTTTTGAGTAAGCGATATACCATATATATTATTAAGTGTGTTGAATAAGAAATGAGGACTAAGATGTGATTGCAGAATACCTAATTCGCTTTTACTCTGTTCGGCAGCAAGTTTTGCATTTTTAATCTGGTTTGAAATTGAGGTTCTGACAAGTTTAATAAGAATACCCCCTGTAAATGCAATTGTCAGGAATGGTCCATATCCGATAGAAAATTCCAAAAATCCTGCATTTGGTGCATAAAATATCACAATTATACCCCACCAGATTACAAGTAAACCCACCCAGCAAACTATTGAAAACAAAAAGAATTTTCCAGATGGTATAATATCATACCAATATTTTTTGGTTACCCACCTGCCAAGATAAATACAAAACAGGATAAAGAAGTCTCCTGAATATTGTCCAAACCCCCTGGTACCCGCAGGAATTCCTGAAAAACTGAAGCCAAGACTATTTAAATACAGCATACTGCCTGCTGCCACAATACAAAAAACTATATGCAGCACTATTCTGTTCTCAATGAGTTTTCGGATAATTCCCATAACTGCAAAGATCGAGATTGCTAAAACAATAATAAAATCTTAATGACAAATCCTTAAAAAACCCTGTCGAATCAGTTAAAACCCCTGATCAGATCTTAGACCTTCAAATAAAGCCTTCTGACATTAATGTATGGTAATATAACCTCTTTATTTTTCCGGTTGGTTGGTTATGCGAATTTTTGCATAATATTTTAAAATTAAAAATATGAAAAGATTTGCATTTTTGATGCTTTGTATTTGGGTGCTTTCAATCGAAATTGTTGTATGTCAATCTGATAAAGGCATGATCACGGGTGTTATAACAGATCTGCAAAATCAGCCGCTTTGGGGAGTGAATATCAGACTGGTAAATCAATCAGATTCCTCAACGGTCAGGATGACAATATCTGACGAAAAAGGAAGATTTGCAATTGACAAGTTATCCGAAAACACATATTTATTAGTATGCAGTTATATAGGGTATCATAAGTATATCTCTGTCTCTCTGACAATTGATAACAAACATTCTTCTGTTGTTCTGCCTGTTATCGGACTTTCTCCTGCGAATGTAAAATTAAAAGATGTGGTAATAACTGCCAGTAAACCACTTATTCAGCATAAGATTGACAGGATAATCGTGAATGTGGATGCCATGAGTACTGCAGCAGGAAGTAATATAATAGAAGTGATAGGTAAAAGTCCCGGCGTGGTGGTTAACTCAGATGGAGATATATCTCTGAATGGAAAGGGGAATGTCCTTGTTTTGATAGATGACAAACCCACTTATTTGGCAGTCAAAGATCTGGATGCATATTTGAAATCGCTCCCGGCGGCTCTGGTTGACAGACTTGAGCTGATGAGCAATCCTCCTTCTAAGTATGATGCAGCCAGCAGCGCAATAATAAATATTGTTTTAAAAAAGTATAAATCTGAAGGGTTTAACGGAGGAATTAGTCTGGGATATATCAGAGGTAAGTATTCAAGAAGTAATGATGCTCTGAATATGAATTACCGTAGCGGGAAATTGAATTTTTTTAGCAGTTTGAGTTATGGCAGAGACCAGAATTTCAGAAAAGGAACTACTCAACGTAATTTATATTTGCCATATTATTCAATGCCGTCAGATATTGAACAAAACAATATTTACGTCTTTTCTTCCAACAGCTACAATCTTAGAACCGGTATCGATTACTCAGTAAATCCAAGGACAACCATAGGACTTCAATTTACTGGTAATACCAGACCTAAAACTGATAATCAAATTTATTCAGGCAAACAGATTGATGATAGCCTGAGAACTATAAAAAGTACCATGGGGAATTCAAACGGGAAATATGAATGGAAGAATGCAGGAATAAACATTAATTTTCAGCATAAGTTCGACAGCACCGGAACCGTTCTGTCGACCGACCTGGATTACATTCTCTATACGTCAGGCGGAAACCAGATTCTAACAACCCGGAATCTGAATTCCGAAAATAATCTGAATAGTTCAAACACAATAAAATATGATCTCCCGTCACAAATAAACATATACTCTGTAAAAACAGATTTTACGCGACCTGTCAATGATAAAATGAGATTTGAAGCCGGATTTAAAAGTAGTTTCGTTACAACTGACAATACAACAGACTGGTTTGACCTTGTTGGTGGAAATTTTCAACCAAACTATCAGAATTCGAATCACTTTATTTATAAAGAAAACATCAATGCAGTTTATATAAGCTTCAATAAGGAATGGAATCGTTGGGCATTTAAGACAGGACTTCGTGTTGAGAATACAAGAGCCTCAGGACATCTCTTAAGTAATCCGGCTGTGAGCGATTCCGTATTTTACAAGAACTACACTCACCTCTTTCCGGGTATTTACCTTTCATATAAAATTGATCCATCGGGAAACAATGTCATACTTCTCAATTATGATAGCCGTATCAGGCGTCCCAATTATCAGCAGTTAAATCCATTTTTGCTAATGCAGGACAACTACACTTATTCAGAAGGAAATACAAATCTGATTCCTCATTTTACTACTAATCTGTCATTAAAATATTCGTATAAAAATATTATTGACGTCACTTTTAATTATGGTCATATAAATGGAATCATCCAGACACTTACACAGGAATCGGGAGATATTTTGATAAGTAAGCCTGAAAATTTCGGAATTAACTATTCTTATAATTTAATCCCTTATGTTTCACTAAGCCCTATAAAAAACTGGAATTTGCAGGTTTCCGGGATTCTTTTTTATCTGGTTAACAAGGGCAATGCCTTTGGACAAATGATTGAAAATAGTGTGATCACCGGTGAATTAGAAATCAATAACCAACTGGATTTGGGAAAAGGTTGGAAAGCCGACCTTAACGGGTTTTATGCAAGTAAACATATAGGAGGTCAGAGCATCTCGGACCCCGTATGGCGACTGGATGCCGGACTGATGAAATCGGTATTAAAAAACAGAGGTACAATCAGAATTAAAATTGACGATATTTTTAACTCTCTTATTCGTCGTGAAACAATAATAGGTTTGCCTGGTCAGTCGGCTTACCGTACAAGTTTTGCTGATACAAGGGCTTTTGGCATTGCGTTTAATTACAGGTTTGGTAACCAGGGCAACTCAAAAAAACGCAGTCATAGTACAGGTGCCGAAGATGAAAAGGGGAGAGTTAATTGAAAGTTAGTTGCGCTTACCCGTGGTAAATTTGATCTTGCCAATCTGCTGTTATTCCGCTTTTATTTTATAGATTTGATATGCAATACCTGATTATACGTATTTTACTATATAAAACAGTGAGACCGTGACTGATAACTAGTTGGTAGTATGTGACTGACGGGGCGGAAGCATGCCTTGCAGGGATGATTTCAATACCCCCTGACTGCTCAATTTCTTAGACATAACGCAACAGCATTCATGAAACAAATGTTTTTATATTGATATTTTTTCTTTCTTCGTGCACCCAGATTCATAATATATAAATCTTACGAATGAAATCTAATCATAAAATTATATTGATTTCAGTGCTGCTTCTCAGCAGTTGCATTACTCCATTTGTTCCCAAATCCATTGAGAATAAAGAAATGATTATTGTTGATGGTTTAATTACTGATCGACCTGGTAAAAACACTATTAAACTATCGAGATCTCTTCCACTTGGAACAAAATATTCTCCCATTCCTGTTAAAGGATGCACAGTTACAGTTACAGATGATCTGGATAATTCCTTTAATTTCAGAGAAACAGATGCCGGCACTTATACTTCAGATTCCTCAGAATTTATAGGTTCGATAGGTCGGTCATATATCTTGCATATAAATACAAATGCCTACTCTGATAATCATTATTACGAGTCTCATCCAATGATTATGAAATCTGTCCCACCTATTGACAGCGTTTATTATGAAAAAGTGACTATTGCAGGAACTGACTCAGGCAATTATATGGAACAGGGTTGCCAGATTTATCTTGATACCCATGATCCAAATAGTCAGTGCAAGTTTTACAGGTGGACATTTGTTGAGACATGGGAATTCCATCTTTATTTTTCTGTTCCTAACAATATATGTTGGATATCAGCGAATTCCGAAATGATCAATATTAAAAATACCTCTTTATTAGAGAAAGATAATATAACCGGGAATCCTATAAATTTTATCTCAAATCAGACAGACAGGTTGCTTATAAAATACAGCATATTAGTGAACCAATATTCTTTGAATGAAGAAGAATATCTCTATTGGGAGCAACTGCAAAAACAATCTGAACAGGTAGGCGGCCTGTATGATATTATACCATCATCTGTTACCAATAATGTTTATTGTATTGATGATCCAAATATTAAAGTTTTGGGCTATTTCAGTGTTTCAGCCAGGGCATCAAAAAGAATTTTTGTGAAAGATCGATTCAGAGGTCTGGTAAATAAATATACACCTGATTATTGCTTAACCAGTACTATTGCTAATAATGGTTCTATTCCGGGTTTAAATCAAACTGTTTGGCTGCTTGGAACTTCACACGACTCTTTGATTGTCACATATATCAGAGATTGTGCCGATTGTACAGCCAGAGGGACAAATATACGTCCTGATTTCTGGACAAAATAAATAATAGACTTTTAACGGAGAATGAGTTGCTGCTATCCAAAGAATATTCTTGACATGTGTTCTATAATTTTTTAACTTTCACAGTAGATACTCATAGTGATAATACGATACATTATAAATGAATCATAAAACTTCCATATTTTTAATACTTCTTATTATTATGTCTCTGAGTGGATTCTCACAAATCACCTTTCGTTTTGGACCAGACGTAGGATTATCGATGACATCACGACATGTGTTAGATTATTCACCTCCTGTAAAATTGCCTGCATTTCTTAGCCCTCTAATCGGTATAAGTGGTGTATTGAAAGTCTCAAGTCATATGCAATTATCATCGGCATTTCAATATGAAACTGTTGGTTTCCGAACACAAGATCTTTATCCTGAAAAAATTAAATTTCATAAACTTATTATTCCATTTACCATTGGAATAATACTTGGTAACTCCAAAATCCGACCTGTAGTTTTTATTGGTTATAGACCAAATATTCTTTTATCCGGAACTTGGCAAGAAGGTGGATCTCCGCTCAATCCCTCTGGAACTATACACAATATCTTTAATATTGATTTTTCGCCAAAAAGATACACAAATCAGTTTATTATTGGATTTTCTACTTACTTTGGAAATAATCTTGCATTTAATCTCTCCTATTGTGCAGGACAGTCTATCGATTTTGGTTATCCAATAACATTCACTCATCATTATGCTTGGCAGATAAGTACGATGAATTATATGGAACAATTAAAAAATAATGAGTTTTCAATAAGTCTTACTTATTATTTAAAATCAAATAAAACGACCAATTAAATAAGATAGTCGGAACTATTCGATTCTAACAGATTAACGGGCCGACACGCGAGGTGTCATAATTCTATATTTCTGACCGATTCCAAATTAAAGAACTTATCATGACCTTATAATTTTGGTGTTACTAGAACCTTTAATACCAGACCACTATGAAAAGAATTGTTTTATTCTCAATCTCGGTCATTGTGTCAATTTTTCTCATTAATCCTGTTCTATTTGGACAGAATGAAGAAGAAATTCCAAAAATTAAGATTTTCGGAGTTGGTATGCATATTGAACAATTTAATACTGTTGACATTTGGATGGTGGGCATTACTACCGTACCCGTCAATAAAATTGTTTTTACTATCTCTCCGGTCAAGAATTTCAGGTTAGAACCTGAGATAGGATTTAGTTCATTTAATGACAGGACAACTGACTTAAGCTACAAAAGCTTAAATATCGGTTTAGGTGGATTCGGGATGTACCAACTTGGTAAAACAAACTTCTACGGAGGATTAAGATTTGAATACGCCGACATGTCTAATGAGTATGTTCAATCATCCTCAGGTAGCGGAGTCGCTGTGGGGACTGAAAAAACGACCAGACTGGAAATTGGACCCGCTCTAGGAGCTGAATTCTTCTTTGGTTCACATTTCAGTCTTGGAGGAGAATTTGGTCTGAGACACATGAATATTAAGACAAAAGGAGAACAATATTCAGGGAGCACTGATGAAAAGAAATATTTCACAAGTAATATGGGTGTATTTTTACGATTCTATTTCTAAAGAATAGACAATTCCCTTGTCCCAAGACTATTTACGAATGCCTAACTTGAAAAAATCTCCCGACCAACAATCTAAATATTATCAGTTATGAAAAGTTCATATATCATGTTGATAATTTCAGGATTAGTACTGATAATTACTTCTTCCTGCAGAAAAAAAGAGAACAATATCGTTATTGAACCTACAAATTTTAATCCATCTATTAGTTATGGGAATTTAACAGATCAGGATGGTAATACATACAAAACGGTGACTTTAGGTACACAAACCTGGATGGCAGAAAACCTGAGAACAACAAAATACAGGAATGGCGATGCAATAACATATATTTCGGACAATGCAGAATGGATTAATTTAACATCAGGAGCCTTCTGTTATTTTAATAATCAAAATATTTATAAAAATACTTTCGGTTGTTTGTATAATGCATATACTATAGCTGATAACCGTAATATTGCTCCCCCGGGTTGGCATGTTCCTACGACAGCTGAATGGGATACATTATTTGCTTATTTGGGGGGATCGAAATTAGCCAGTGTTAAACTTAAAGAATCAGGAACTATCCACTGGAAACCACCAATCAATCATCAGGCAGGAGTTGATCTCATGATAAATGAGGCAATAGGAACTAATGAAACCGGATTTACAGCTCTGCCTGCGGGCCGACGAGATCGCGACGGCAATTATATCGATGATGGTCTCAATACTTACTGGTGGACTGTGACTGAATTTCCAGGTATAAATGGCTGGTATATTGGCAACAACTTTTATATTGCAATTCCAAACAACTGGCCTGATATAAGAATTGATTACAACTTTCAAAAGCAAATCGGAATTTCTGTTCGTTGTTTAAAAGATTAGCTACTGTGATCCGCCGGCTGGTGGAACACCAACTAAGTCAACCTCCGGGAAGTTACCGTTAGTATATGGTTCTGTGCATATCAAAAATTTTTCACGCGAGTATCTAGAATTTGACAATATTACGTATATTTGCAGAAATTATCTTACGTGACATGGATACGAAACTTACATTAAATATAGATAAGGATATCGCAGGTAGAGCAAAATCTTATGCAAAAAACGAAGGAAGAAGTTTATCAGACCTGGTTGAGAATTATCTTAAGCTTCTTACAAAAAATTCGTCAATAGAAGAATCAGAATTAACGCCGCGAGTTAAGTCTTTGCTTGGATCCATTAGTCTTCCTGAAAATTTTGATTATAAGAAAGAAATCTCCGATTACTTAACGAAAAAATATCTTTAAGAATGAGTGATTTGTTCATTGATACAGATGTCATTATAGATTTTCTCATTGATCGAAAACCTTATTCAAGACAGGCAGCGATAATCTTTACTTTAATCGAACAAAAGAAAATTAAAGGATACGCTTCATCCCTTACGTTCAGTAATTTATATTATGTACTGCGCAAAATTGAATCCCATAATAAAGTTATAACAAAGCTTGAAAGCTTGTCACAAATTGTCGGAATTCTCAAAGTAGAGCAAAGAACAATCAAAGATGCTTTAGCTTCTGAATTCACTGACTTTGAGGATGGTATTCAATATTTTTGCGCGCTAGACAGCAAAATAATTGACGTTATTATTACCAGGAATACACGAGATTATAAGAAATCTGACATCTCAGTCATGACTCCAGGTGACTATTTAAAGACAGCGATCAGCTGACTCGGACGGTTTGCTGAATTGGCTGCGCCGAGCTCGTCCCGCTTCGCAGAGGATTTATTTTTTTGGTTCAAGAGCCTGGAACGAAGAAAGATCCGATAGAAACTTCGTTGACTTCGTCCAGCCAGGAGAAATTCCTATGTAAGAATATTTTTAAGTCAGCAAATTAAATCTTAATTTTATATCTCAATTAGTGCTGGTTTTATTCTCGCTGTATGAAAACAAAGATTACCCTTTCAAGGATATTCCACCGTGGACAATGGCGGATATTGATTTCTTTTAAGTATGACGCTGTGCTCACTAAAGGAATCAGACAGGTAAAAGGAATTTGTTATAGTGGAACTTATAAAGGATGGCACATTCCTGACAGTGAAGCAGGATTAAAACAAATTTTGAACATTTTCGACGGAAAGGCAGATGTTGATATAACGGCTCTCACCAGAAATGAAAAAGATAATAATGCCATTTCTCAAGATGAAATTCATAAAGAAAAGGTATCATCAGGAAATGATATAAAGGCTGAAAAATCGGTGAAGGTTGAAACAGACTTTGTGAAAGGACCTCCGTTCCCCGACTCTGATGACGATATAATTCCATCAGAAAAAAATATTATAAGAGTTGTTAAAAGACATTTCAATCCTGTCGAATTCAGGATCAATGAACAGGATGGCCGTCTGGCAATAAGATTTACAGGAGATTATGATCAGGACTGGATACGGGAAATTGTTTCATTCGGGAAATATTTCTATGATGAAGCGAACCAGGAATTTCTTCTCCCCTGGTCTGTAATGACAGGCGATTCTCTGTCAGATTATTTTTCTTCCCGTGGTGTTGAAGTAAACATAATCAGATCAACTCCGAATAATGTTCAGAGATCAGCAAGAAGGGAAATGGGTGATGAGATTCGCAACAGACCGCTAAATGAAAAGGGAATTGAAGGTCTCAGACTTATGCGTCAGTATCTTGATGAGGTAAGATATAGTTCGCGTACGAATGAATCCTATCTGGCTCTGCTTGAGACGTTTTTTAAATATTTTAACGAAAAGGATCCGCTTAAAATTTCAATGGAAGAGGTTGCGGAGTTTGTTTATGATTTTATTGTGGTCAATGGCTATTCCACATCATATCAGAATCAGATGATATCGGCAATAAAAACCTTTTACAGGATTTCAGGAAAGAAAAAAATTGAACTTGAACTGATTGAGAGACCGAGAAGAAGCCGGGCTCTTCCAAAAGTTTTCTCAAAGGAAGAAGTTAAAAGGATACTTAGCTCAACAAGAAATGCAAAGCATAAGCTATTATTATGGATAATTTACTCATGTGGGCTGAGGAGATCGGAAGTTACAAATATCATGTTAACTGATCTTGATCGCGACCGGAGTATTTTGCATATCAGGGAAGGAAAAGGACGGGTAGATCGTATCGTTCCTGTTTCAGCAAAGGTTTGGGACAAGATTGATGATTATGTAGATGGTTTTCATCCGGTTAAATATCTTTTTGAAGGCCAGAATGGAGGGAAATATTCAGTTGAAAGTGTTTATCGTGTTTTCAAGGAAGCCCTTCATAAGGCAGGCATAAATAAGGATGTAGGAGTTCACAGTCTGAGGCACAGCTATGCCACTCATCTGCATGAAACAGGTCTGGATATCAGGTATATTCAGGAATTGTTAGGTCACAAGAGTACCAGAACAACGGAGATTTATACGCATGTCAGCCGGAGAAATCTTATCCAGGTACGGAGTCCGATTGAGGATATCGATGTCAGGTAGCGGCTAAATATTTGGAAACACATAATAAAGTACGTATATTTGTACTTAATTAAACACTTAATCATATGCTGGCAGCAAATTATACGGAATTCAGAACTGGACTTAAAAACTATCTTGATAATGTTGAAAATAACAATGAGACTTTAATTATCAAAAGAGGTTCAGGAAAGGGCACAGTATTAATTTCTCTGGACGAATACAATTCAATCATGGAGACTTTGCATCTGTTAAGTTCCAAGAAAAATGCAAAACGACTCTTTGAATCAATCGATCAGATGAAAACCGGAAAGAAGGTCAAACATGGTTTGATTGAGGAATAATGAAAATTATCTTTTCAAAAAATGCCTGGGAAGATTATGTCTTCTGGCAAACTGAAAACAAAAGGACCCTGAAGAAAATTAACTCTCTGATTAAGGATATACAAAGAACTCCTTACGAAGGCATCAGTAAACCTGAACCTTTAAAATTTGATTTAGCCGGATATTGGTCGAGACGAATAGACCTGGAAAACAGATTAGTTTACCAGGTGGAAGATTCGTATATTCTGATCTATGCCTGTAGGTTTCATTTCGACAAAAAATAATAGCAAAAGTAACTTTGCTCCTTGCTCCTTGCCCTCTGCTCTTAGCCCTTGTTCCTTTCTGCCCTCATGATTTGTCTACCAAAATTGGATTACTTACAATTAGTATATACCTTTGTGATATACAAATTGGATATTAATTATGAAGACACTTTCATTAAAACTCGATGATAACATTTTCAATGAGACTGAAGTCGTTTTAAAAAAGATAAAAAAATCGAGGAACAGGTATATAAATGAGGCAGTTGATAATTATAACCGGATCAATAAAAGAAATCTGATTGGACATAAGCTTATTAAAGAATCGAAACTTATAGCGAAGGAATCGATGTCGGTTCTGTCGGAATTTGAGGCTTTGAATGATGAAGATAAAGCAATTTGATATCTGGATTTCTGATTTGGAACCAGCTCGGGGAACGGAGCCGGGGAAAGTCCGACCCGTCCTGGTTTTACAGACAGATCTTTTGAATAATGAGCACCCTTCGACTATTATCTGTCCGATTACTACCAATATTGAGAAAGAAAGTGAGATTCTAAGAGTTCACATTAAAAAAGGGACTGCTGGTCTGAAGTTTGATTCGGATGTTATGATTGATCAGATAAGGGCGATAGACAACAGGAGGCTAAAAAATAAATCAGGAATGCTACCGAAGAACCTTCAATTAAAGGTGAAGGAGAATATAAGGATTATTCTGGATTTGGAGTGATCATTGAGTCTCTTCCAGGGGACAAGTCTATACGATGACAGCTTATCGTCTTACTGATACAAACTTAAAAGACAAATATCTGTTAGATTTGTAAAAATAATAAGGATGACAGTTTCAGATTTAAAACTCAAAATATTCAGGCATGTAGACTCATTGGAAAAGGTCGACTTGAGGAATTTTACGGATTATTGATGAATTATGTCAACGGGAAAAAAGATATCTCTGACTGGAATAAGCTTTCCGATACTCAAAAGCAAGGTATTCTGGATGCAATTGATGAATTAGATACCAAGAAAGGAGTTTCGAATAAAAGTTATCATAAATAAATTCCGCAAGAAATATTCAAATGGCTAAACAAATTATTTGGTCACATCTTGCAGAAAATGATTTTGCAACTATTCTGGAATATATTGATAAAAACTGGGAAAACAGTCACATCAAATTTCATAAACCTGACCGAAAATATTTTAAATCAGATTTCTTTAAATCCAAGATAATTTCCAATCTGTTACAAAAGGAGAAAGGTCAGAAAGTTTATTCTCACCACGCATAATCCCTTGTATTATCGTGACACCAGACTAAATATTAAAATATCCTGAGGATTTATGACAACCGACGATCCAGACACCCTGACTTTCAAATAAAACCACACCATGAATATTGGAGGTGCAACTGGTCTGTTATACCGAATATAGTATTGTGGACGATAAAGGTAATAAACATACTGCTATCTCACATCAAGATGTTATAACATGCAAAAATGCTAATGCAATAAAGGAGTTAGGCTGCAATAATGTTTTATTGGCTTCTCCCCGCTTGCCCAAGATGTGTTTGCGGCTCAAACCGGAATACTTCTTAATTCTGGACTATTTTGTAATGAATCATAGCTTTGTCACTCTCCACAGGCCGCAAACAGGCCAACGCTTCGCAAGCTACTTCAAAGCAAATATTAGCTTTGTCTTATTTATACAAGGACTGTTGAAGAACTACATTAGACCGGTTTGCCCCGACGCACGCTTGCATATGATAATTCAGCGGTTTTGTCTTTTGAAATTTACAAAACCGGCCGATGAGCATCATCTTCAAGCTTTGCCTACGCGCTGGCAAACCTGGCTTCTGTAAAACATGACAGCTGACAACCATCTAGAATATTACTGCAGCCAACTCGCGGTTAAGGGCAAAAAGCTTGTCACGGTATTTGCAATTTGCTTCTCAGCCATCTACCGGGACAGGAATAAAGGCGACAATTCATCAACCTTTCCAAGTTTGCACCCGGACTGCAAATACCGCGCCATGGTGGCTAGCCCGCCGGGACTACTTTTCGGCTAAAGCACCGGGACAACTGGTCGGCGGGACTTCGCCACCACCGCTTTCTGCCCCTACCCGCGAACCGTTAGGCTGCAATAATGTTTTCATTGACTTCTCCCCGCTTGCCCAGGATGTGTTTGCGGCTCAAACCGGACTACTTCTTAATTCTTGACTATTTTATAATGAATCATAGTTTTGTCTCTCTCCACTGGCCGCAAACAGGCCTACCCTTCGCAAGCTACTTCCAAGCAAATATGAGCTTTGTCTTATTTATACAATGACTGATGAAGAACTCCATTATACCGGTTTGCCCCTTTCGCACGCTTGCATATGATAATTCAGCGGTTTTGTTTTTTGAAATTTACAAAACCGGCCGATGAGCATCATCTTCAAGCTTTGCCACCGCTGGCAAACCTGGCTTCTTTATAACATGACAGTTCACAACCATTTAGAATATTACTGCAGCCAACTCGGACGGTTAAATTAATTGGCTTCGCCAGCCCAGACTGCTTTGTAATGAACCCTCAAAGTCTATAAGATAAAACCTTGTACCCGCTTTTCAAGCTTCTGCTACCCGGACTGTTTCCGTTCTTCCGGGACAGAGTCAGTGGGGCTGGCGGCCGACGCGCTTGGTGTCATGGTTTTTGCTCCATGACAGTTTCATCGTTAACCTTAATTCACACTTATCCCCGGACGCGCAAAAACCACGCCACCTCGACACGGACGCCAACTAATCAACCGCCGAGCCGTTAGGGCAGTAGCTAGCTGACCACATGACAGTTTGCCTGAACATATGGATTATTCATGCTATTGTTTACCTAGAATTTCACAAAAACCTATTATTGATCTAATACTCGCTCCCAAGACATCATAACTACTGGGACTATCTGATCAACATGAAGTCAAATTTATTTTAACTCTAGGTTCAATAAACAAATAGAAGATTTACGTTAATCAAATGAATAATTACCATAGTAATAATGTTAGCTTTGTTTAAGAACAACCTACAATCTTTGATAATTTACTGAAGACTAAATTATTTGCCAATCAAAAAATTAGTTCAATTAAACTAGTCTATTTTTTATTCGATGCGAAAAAAATATGGATGAATACGACTGACTCATATGCAGGATTTAATTAATTGAGAACATTGTGGACAAGCTCCAATTCTGCAGGCAAATTTCTCACGTTGTATTCTATAAGAATCAAGACACAATTTTTCTAGTGACCTTGATACGACCCTTTCAATCAAGGTAAGTGAAAGTAATATAAATGGACTAAAATTAGTTGGTGGGGAAATTGTTTTAATGACTATTTACTGTATTTATTAATACTACGCATGATAATGAGAAATTTACTAAAGGTCTTAATGTTTTCTCAATTGGAGGTGGACAAAGCACAGATCCAAAGAATGGACTAGTTAGTTTTTATAATCATTTTATAATTCCTATTAGGATTACTGGCAATACAATTAGTGGAGATAACAAAGTAGAAGTAGATCCGCAAGGTGATTATATAAGAGTAAGTTACGAATCAGACTATACAGGACTCAGTAAAGTAAACATATAAAATTATAAAAACAAATTAACTGCCCATAACTCGGACGGTTTCGCTGAATTGCCTTTGCTCAGGCCCAGACTGCTTCTTTTATTGACCTCCAAAAGTCTATGAGAGAAAACATTAAACCCGCTTTTCAAGTATTCTGTCCACCTGGACTGTTTCCGTACTTCCGGGACAGAGTCAATAGGGCTGGCTAGCCATCGCGCATGGTGTCATGGTTTTTGCTTCGCCATCCAGACTACTTCATCGTGCACCCGGACTCACAATCCTTACCCGGACTTGGTACCTCTGGGACTATTTTCGTGCCGTGCACCCGGACTTTTCAGCCATCTACCAGGACTTGCAAAAACCACGCCACCGCGACACAGACGGCAACTCACCAAACCGCCGGG
>CAVTIJ010000005.1:0-3395 GCA_963734885.1 uncultured Bacteroidales bacterium
TTAAATTAATTGTTCCGCAGATTACAAAGATTTGCTTGACTGCGTGTTTATTTAACTGACATTTAAATTTTATTATTGAGTTAGTCTCAGTTTACGCCATTTTCCGGCGCTGTATGCGCAGATTTAGCATATAATAAATGAATACATTACCGGAATTAACATCAGCGTTAAGAATGTGGCAAAGCTTAATCCGAAAATGATTGTCCATGACAAAGGTCCGAAAAACATAACATTATCACCTCCAAAATGCAGCTGAGGATTCAGATTGGTAAGAATGTTGAAATTGATATTCATTCCGATTGCCAGAGGAATAAGTCCGAGAATAGTAGCTGTTGCAGTCAGAATTACCGGTGTAATACGTGTCTTCCCTCCTTCAATAATTGCCTGACGTGTTTTAATCCCCCTGCTTTTTAACACATCAGTAAACTCCACGAGCAATATTCCATTCCTGACCACAATACCTGCCAGAGCCACAATTCCCATCCCTGTCATAATTATTGAAATAGTCATTCCAAAGATCATATACCCCAGCAAAACACCTATTAAACTGAAAAGAACTTCCGATACAATTATAAAAGCTTTTGACATTGAGTTAAACTGAGTGATCAGTATAAACATGATCAGAAACAAAGCGAGAATCAATGCCTTCGACAGGAAACATCATAGATTCCTTCTGATCCTCCTGCTCACCGGTGAGGCGTATATCAACGTTAGGGGATTTTGTAAACTGCGGGAAGTACTTTACGAAGCTGGGAATTTATCTGATTTGCATTAAACCGCCAAGAACGTTTGAAGACAGGGTAATTACCCGCTTAAGGTTAAGACGGTTAATCTGACCGAAACTGTTAACATAATCGATATGTGCCACCACTGAAAGAGGGATCTGTCGGATCAGTCCAGAGTTCATATCGCGGTAAGTAATTGTGAGATTGAGCAGCTGTTCGATATCTTTTCGCTGATTCTCCTCAAAACGAAGCATAATAGGGTACTGATCCTCCCCTTCCCTGAATTTCGATACTTCTTTCCCAAGCTGACCGGTGCGGATTGCATCACCAACCGTGGCAGCAGTAATACCTTCAATATTAGCCGTCTCACGATCGAGATTAATAATAATTTCAGGTTTGGTGGTAGCAAAATCCGATTTTAACTCCTCAATACCTCCTATCTGCAATGAATCAACGAATCGTTTAAAACGTTCAGATGTTAATGAAAGTTCCATCAAATCTTCACCGGAAATTTCGATATTTATAGGTTTGCCGGTAGGAGGACCCATTTTTGTTTTATCCACGACTATTTCGGCTCCCGGAATATCCTTCAATGCCTCCCTCGAATATCATTCATATAAGCGCCTGTACTTTGTCCGTGCCTGTACTTAAACTCAACAAAATTTACAGCGATCTTAGCAAGATTAGATGATTTGCTCGAATTATCGAAATTATTATCAGATGCAAGAAAAGCTACGTTTGTAACAACTGATTCAACAATTGGATTTTTTTCACCCAGAACACCCATTATCCTGCTGTTCCGCAATACGCGAAACAGAATCTGTCACACTTAATCTGGGTGCCAATCGGCATCTTTATAAATGTATTTATAGTATTTGGTTCATTATCAGGAAAGAAAACCACTTTGGGTTTTACGATATTGTTCAAAAACATAGTAAATACAAATAATCCAACCATCCTCCACAGTATGTAAGCAGGTCTTCTTCCTTTTAAAACCCATACCAGGGTATTCTCATACTTTCTTCATCATGGCAGGAATAAAGTGAGATTTGAAATTTTCTTAATACTTTATACCCGAACAAGTTATGAAGAAGAAAGGAAAAAGCTATAAATAAAAGGAAATTAGCAATTCCAGGAAGTTTAAATAAATAAAATGGAAGAGCCAGTAAAACTATCCTGCAGATAGTTTTATAAAGTATTGCGTTTGGCAACAGGGCGGTCCTCTTCATCATGCTTCATAAAATCAACTGCAAAGACCGGATTAAAAATATATGCTACAATTAATGAAGCAAACAGAGTGATTATGAGTGTTACAGGAATAAATACCATAAAACTTCCTACTACCCCAGGCCAGAATGCAAGAGGAAAAAACGGGGCAAGTGTAGTAAGAGTACCTGAAAGTATCGGCAAAAATACTTCCCCGGCAGCAGACTTGGCCGATGAGCGAATATCCATTTTTGTTTTCTGTGTATCCGGTGAGTATTCTCTATCACCACGATTGCATCATCCACTACAATTCCGAGCGCAAAAATGAAAGCAAACATCACAAGCATATTCATGGTAAAGCCGATCCACGGAAGAATAATATATGCAATTGCCATGGATAATGGTACTGAGAAACCAACGAAAATGGCATTCACAAGACCCATGAAGAACATCAGAACTATAGTGACAAGAATAAATCCGATTATTATGGTATTATTCAGTTCATTAACCGTATTCCTGGTATAACGGGATTGATCACCTGTTACCTGAACAATAAGATTTGACGGAAGTTTCGTCTTCTGCATATCAGAAATAATTGCCTTAATCTGATCAGATGCATCAAGAAGGTTCTGTCCACTCTTCTTAATAACGTTAAGTGTAACAACATTCTTTCCATCATATCGTGCAAAATTTTCAGGCTGTGTGATAGCCGTCACGGACACTGGCAATATCTCTAAGTTTAATCATTGCACCACTGGAAGTATTGATGATAATATTTTTTATCTCATCAATATTCGTCACTTCACCTACAACCCTGATTGAACGGCTCATCCCCTGAAAATCAATATTGCCACCGGAAACAGTCATATTATTCAGACTACAGCCTGTTCCACATCTCTGAAGGTAAGACTGGCAGCCTTCATCTTATACATATCAATATCTATCTGGATTTCCCGGTTAAGTGCTCCGCCTATTTCAACCCGTGTAATTTCCTTAAGGCTTTCAATCCTGTCCTGCATATCATCAGCATATTTCTTAAGCCGGTCAAGAGGAATGTCTCCTGAAAGATTGATATACTGAATGGGGATCTCTGAAAGATCGATCTCCATAACTGACGGTTCAATAAAAGAGGGATCATTGGTAAATCTTTTTTAGTTTTGTCAACTGCATCTTTTACCTTCTGTTTGGCATCTTTTATCTCAATCCCGGTGTTAAACTCAACAATAATAGCAGAAAAATCCTGAACAGAACTTGATGTTATCTTTTTGACGCCGCTTATAGATTTCAGATTCTTCTCCAATGGCCTTGTTACAAGGTTTTCCATATCAGATGGAGAAGTACCCGGATAAATTGTATTAATATTTATCATCGGAATCACAATCTCAGGGATCTGTTCCTTTGGGATCGTGTAATAGTTAATTATACCAAAAACTGAAATTATGAATACCAGCACATAAACACTTA
>CAVTIJ010000006.1:0-361865 GCA_963734885.1 uncultured Bacteroidales bacterium
CATTATTACAGCTTACTTTCAGACAAGCGAGAACATAAGTACAGAGACCTCATTGAAAAATTGGCTACAGAGTTTAATGTAACAGATGAAGAACGTAAAGAACTTCTTGCAAGTGGAAACCAAGTTAATTTTTGACAATAGAGTTGGTTGGGCAAAAACATATTTAAAAAAAGCAGGACTTCTTGACTCTCCCAAAAGAGCAACATTTGTCATTACCGAACTTGGACTTCAAACATTAAATAAAAAGCCTGACCACATCGATGCTAAATATTTAAGACAGTTCCCTGCATTTCTTGAGTTTGTACATGCAAGTCGAAATGACAATGAAAGCGAGGAATGAGATAATTTCACATGAGCCAACTGAACAAGACACCTGAAGAAAATCTCGACAGAGCATACCAAAGAATAAGAAAATCATTAGCATGCTGAATTACTTAATAATGTAATAGAGTTATCTCCGACCTTTTTCGAAAGACTTGTTGTTGAACTATTAGTAAAAATGGGGTATGGTGGTTCAATCAAGGATGCAGGGAAAGCTATCGGTAAAAGTGGTGATGAAGGCATTGATGGCACGATTAAAGAAGATAAATTAGGTCTTGATATTATTTATATTCAAGCAAAACGATGGAAATCAGGTAATGTAGTTGGGCGACCAGAACTTCATAAATTTGTTGGTGCACTTGCTGGGCAAGGAGCAAAAAAAGGCATCTTCATCACAACATCAAATTTTACAAAGGAAGCATTGGATTACACACCAAAGAATGAAACAAAAATTGTTCTCATTGATGGTGTGCAGTTGGCTCAACTAATGATAGATTATAATCTTGGTTGTACAACTCAGCAGATTTATGAACTTAAAAAAATTGATACCGACTATTTCGGTGAAGAGTAAATCATATAAAACATTGTAGGGGTCTGGATATATTTCAAAAAATCAATGTTTGGTATGATATCGTTGAGTATTATCAGGAGAAGAGATTGTGCAAAGCGTGTGAAATAATTTATTTAAAGAAATAGATATGGAGCGAACAAAACCATCAAAACCAAGACTGTCAGAAAATATGAGTTCTGATGCACTTTTTACATTTACTCCAAAACTTGAATATTTAATAGCCATGTTGGAAAAAGATATTTATCCAAGGTATATCTATGAACGGATTCCAATTACAAATAGGACATGGTATTATACGATTGCTGCTAAGTGTTTTTGTGATATTCCACTTGGAAAGATAAAATCACACCTTAATTGGTTTGGCAATTATGGACTCGGAATAAAGAAAGCATATCTTAAAAAACATGGTGCGAGTCCAGTATTGTATATGCATGATAAGTCCAAATGGGTTTTAGATACATTGATAAAAGGAGGATTAGACAATCTTAAATTATATCCTTCATTACCTTTTTTAAAAAGGCAAAGCGGAGACGATTTTAAACTTGAAGATGACGGCTCATATACTTTTAAACATAGAACTTTTTATGATGAACGAGAATGGCGTTATATTCCAAAGGATAATGACCTTGAGTCTGGTGATGGTATTCATTTGATTAAAGATGGAATTGAAAGTATTAGGCAGAAAAATATTCTAAAACCATATTCAAAATCAAAGATTGAAATCAAACCTGATGTTATTGAATATGTAATTATTGATTCGTTTAATGAATTTAAAGAACTTAAAACGAGTTTAAGAAGACTTTATGAAAATGATGATGATTATGAATTGATGTTATCGAAGATATTAATAGCACAAAGGATAGTTAGAGACTTTTAGTGATTTACTATTGGAGGCATAATTACATATAGAAATCATGGGTAATAAAAGTTAAGTAGCTTAAATAAAAATACTTAAAATAGGTATTTATTAATAAATATTTTCTCTGAGAATGGAAGAAGGTTCTATTTATATTGTTTTTTCTTTTCCTAATAATTTTCCAGAAGGGATTCAAAATCAAATCGAATTATTATCATCACCCGCAGATAGTTCAACTTTTAAAATATATGCATTCCCTGATGGACACCTTTTAGTGTTAGTTCAAAACCAAGGCATTACCTTTTCAAAGTTTGAATCTCAGCGTATCCGCTTTCAATACCAGAAAGATAATATAATCACTTACATTTGGTCTAAAACTCATGCCACGTTAAAAATTAATGAGTATTTCATCAATTCATTTGAAACATCTGAAATTATTTTAATATCAAACAAACTCCTGATTATCAAAGAAGAGCAAACGGATGCAGATTTAAGGATAAATACAAATTTCGATAAATGGATTAGCTGGAGAAATGAAAGATTCCTTTTCAAGGGAAAAGCTAAAAGCACCGATAGAAGAGAAAAATCAGAAACAGAACAAGTTAATGAATTAAGTAATGTTTTAGGAAACATCGAAGATAATTTCAATGGATGGCTATCGGGTAAGACTTATCTTACCATAAGTCTTTTATCTCTTCTCAGAAGTTTACTGTGCCATAAAATTTATGATAAAAGAGTTAAGCAAACTTATAATCCATTACTCTTCAGAGTGGCTTCATTCAAATCACTCCCTTTGCCAATTTATGCGAGACCAGTTAATATTGAAATCCCCAAAGAAATTTTGGAACTATCAAAGGACACAATTTCTCACGTAATTATTAATGAACCTTCGTTAATAAAAGCATCTAATTCTCAAATTCTAATGGATTTTCAAGAATGGATAAACGGAGAAGTATTGATTAGTTATAAAGACAATATACCTGAAAATTTTTCTGTAAATGAAATGCTAATGGAGAGTTCAAATACTATTGGAGCTTCACATTTTGACACTGATGTACCTTTGAAAATAGATTTTCTTAAGAAATTTAATACTCTGAATGTTGATTTAATTAATAGAATTGTTTTAATGACATGCCATATCAGTATATATCATTGTAAAAAGATTCTTTCAGAATTTAATAATTAAATATCAAATATTCAAATACTTAAAAACAGCCTAATTGGAGTATGTATATATCACAAATGCCCCACTTCCTCGATGAATCAGGAAACATTCCAAAACAACTGCCAAAGCAAGTACGTGAATTAGCCAGTTTCATGGCTCTGGTGGTAGATACCTCAACCAAAACATTGTCATCAACTCTTACCTCAACAGAAATTCGTTGCTTTAATAAAGGCTGTCATGGGTTGATCAAGACTGCTTTAATGCCCAAGAATGTAGAAATTCACTGGTACTGTCCAGATTGCGAAAATGAGGGTGTTATAAGTGAATGGCAGAAGACGAAATGGGATAATCTTACAGGAGACGTTAAAGATCCTGAAGGCGGTGTTAGTGGGATAATCCCAGATAAGAGATTTTATCTTTTATAATAGTTGTAAATTGGTTTGTGATTAAAATGACATCAATTGATCTGATATCCAAATTAAAAATAGAAGCCAATATGATGTTTTTACTATCATAACAGAAAGCGTTTAAAAAAAGCAGATTATGACCTACAAGTCCATAGAAAAAGACATAGAACCTTCCTTAAAAAGGGTTTTAGAATTAATGAATCCTTCTACCTACACAGTTAAGTTGGCAGGTCATCACTTGGATAAAAGAGTCTTTGAGATTACTAAAGGAGACCGACAATATAATTTTAGTTCTACCTCCACAATCGTGAAAGGTGTTCAAACACATAAAGAAATTGAATTTGAAAGTAATGTCAATATAGAACTGGCTAAAGTGAATTACTCTGTATTTGCTCTTGGTAAATACATCTTGGTGAATCAAATTTCTTATGACGAAAATTTTAAGCTCAAGTTATTTTGGGGAAGTATTTCAAGTTTCTCAACGTGCAAAAACATCAGTGATTTTGACAATAAATGTCATCGTTGTATTATTCCTGTAGGAGAGAATGAACCATTCAATATCCATGATTTTCAAAGGCACTATTTTGTTACACCAAACAAAAAATCGCCTAATTATATTCTTCTGAATATTGCTGGAGAAAGCTACCACATATTCAATTATAAATTAGGAACTGATTATTACTTAATAATTGACAGCATTCCAACAATCCAATTTGAATCAGTTTCAGAAAAAATGATTTGATGCATTGCTGGCATTAGGATTTATTAAAGGTGACTTAATTCATGACGAGTGCTTTATTGAATCTTACTCTGATGAGAATTTAGAAACACCTGAGAACATTCTATACCATTCAATGAGAGCGTCTGTACAAACTAATCAGGGAACTTTTACAGCAAATCCATTTTCTGTTAATTATGATATTGATTTTGAAAGAGACGAAAATGGGATGATTAAGAAAGAAATTCGAGACAAGTTGAATGAAGATATTGACAACTTTTCACAAGATGTATTTTCAAACCTTGCGACTTTGTTTTTCAAATATGAAAAGATTCAACGTGCTGCATTGATTTATGTTCTAAGTCATATTGCTTCACTTGAAATAAAAATTCCAAACTACTATGTAGCAATTGAAGCAATTACAGGTCATATTTCTGATGTGTTAGCTACCAAGAAGAAATCACTAAACCCGATTAAAGACATTGACCTTGCAAATGATTTGATAAAACAAATAACAGCATTATCGAAAAAACAAAGTCTGACAAACAGTTGAAAGATGAAGAATTTAATTTGGAAATTCTTTTTAAAAACATAAACAAGTTGAATGCTCCAACTAATGCCGATAAACTTTCTGAATCATTTACTTTTATCGGTTATACGCTCTCAAAAGAGCAGAAAAACATTCTTAAAGATCGAAACAGGTTTCTTCACGGAAGTTTTCTTAAAACAATTGGTGACGATTCAGAATTCAGAGAAGGATTACATACTGCATTACGATTACATTTCATGGTTGCCGTCTTAATCTATAAATTGGCTGGGTTTAAAGGAAAAATTATCAACTATGCCGAATTGTGGTCGCACATCACAGGGAAAAAACTTGGAGAAGAAAGATTAGTAAAAATTTAAGACTTTAGTTTAAACCATTAACATCGCATTGGGTTGGGTATAAATACAATACAATAGCTAATGAAGTATTATAATCAGCAACTAATTAAAAAAATATACTTATGACATTAAAGTTTCCGAGCATTTTAATGATAATAGGGACTATTCTTTTAGCAAGTGAGGCTTTTGGGAAGGATAGAATTGCACAATGGGAAAGTAAATTGAAATACTTACTTAGTAAACTTAATGATTTTTTATTGGCGGTAGTTTTGTGGGATTATATGGGATTTAAATTACACAATACTAAAAGATTACGCATAAGAAAGATGATGAAAGGGTTAGTTGAAAATTTCGTTTTTATTAAAATGATTCCCTCTCTTGCATGGGTGGCATTGTATTTTATTTGGAAAGATGTTTCACATAAAGCCATATGGGTCTATTTCTCTTTTGCAGTCTGCGTTTTTTCTTTATACATAATTACTTATTTAATCCTTCGTAATTATAATCGTGATTTTGAAAAAAGCAAAAGATCAAGGTTTATCAAATCACTTTATGCATTTACCGTCAAATGTGCCAGTAAAGTTTCTAATATATTAGAGCTAATAACTTTATTTTTAGCCCTGACATTTGCACTCCCCCTAATACTATTATATTTTTTGGGCTTGATTTTCTTTTTAATAACTTGGCTTCCGACTAAGCTGTTACACCTTAAAGACAACTTAAAAATGGGAAATCTATTTATAATAATTGGGCTGCTTATTTCTATTACAGCAATAGTACTTCAGATGTTAGAAAATTGAGCAAGGTAAAAATAGATTATATGTGGGGAAAGAGAATATTCTTGTGTAAAGAACCGTTATTTTATCAGCGAGTTAATACTAATTGAAACCTGCTACTTCCAGAACAATTTTAATTCTATTCGCAATAAAAACATCTTTAAAATATCCCTTCATATGTACATATCCGAAACCCAACACTCCCCAGAAGACACAGGGAACATCCCGAAAAAAATACCCAAACAAGCCAGAGAGATATCGGCATTCTTTTCTCTTGTCATGGACGAAACATTTGAAAAACTGCCAACAAAACTAACTCCAACAACGATAAGATGTTTTCGGAAAGGATGTTTTGGTATTATTTCAAGTGCGATTGATTTGGATAAGAATGAAATTTATTGGAAATGTTCGGAATGCGTGAATTCAGGAACAATAACTGGAATTTAGATGAGTTAGTGGAATAACCGTAAAATACAAATCATTTCTAATCATGACATCTTTGTTTCCATAATGAAAACCAAATACCTAATTCTGTTTCTTTCATTACTGCTAAGTATATCCTTCGCCTCAACGGCTCAGGAATTACTACCTACATCAACTACTCATCAGATAGTCAGACATACTTATTACACATTATCATACTCAGAGCCTAACGAGCAAGCCGAGTGGGTCTATTACGAACTCACTGCTGATCTGGTTAGAGGTAAACAAAAACGTACTGATGACTACAGACCAGATGAAAAGGTATCAACTGTTTCTGCGCAGCTTGAAGATTATAGGGATTCAGGATATGATAGAGGTCATTTATGTCCAGCAGGAGATATGAAAATAAACCTTACAGCAATGACAGAAAGTTTCTATTTATCCAATATGTCACCGCAAAAGAAAGAATTCAATGATGGCATCTGGAATGATTTGGAGAATAAGGTAAGAAGTTGGGCATTAACAAAAGGCAAATTATATATTGTCACAGGAGGCGTTTTAACATCAAATAAGGGCAAGATAGGCTTAGATGGAGTCACTATCCCAAAGTACTTCTATAAAGTCATCTACGACCCCATAGGGCAAGGAAAAATGATAGCCTTTCTAATACCAAATGAAAAATCAACAAAATCACTTCAAACATATGTGGTTTCAGTAGATTCTGTTGAAAGTCTAACAGGCATTGATTTCTTTCCTGAATTGCCTGATACATTGGAAAATCTTTTGGAGAGAAATAAAGATTTATCTGGGTGGCATTTTAATAAATAGTCTTTTTACCCCCACAGTGATATAATCAGTAGCTAATTGTTATCTTTATACGCATAAAGAAATAACATGAGATTAGGAATATATTGTAGAATTTCAAGAGCTAAGGATGGCAACGACTTGTCCATACCTGACCAGAAACAAAAAGGTATAAAGAAAGCAAAGGAATTGGGTCTACCGTTTGATCTATATGTTGATGAAGGTAAATCTGGAGCATCAGATAAAATTGAGGATAGACCTGAATTTGAAAGATTCATTGCTGATGTGATGAACGGTAAATTGTCAGCAGTTTATGCTTATGATCAATCTCGATTTGAAAGAAATCCAAAAGTACGATTCGCTATTAATGAGATATTCAAAAAGAACAACGTAGATTATTATACTGAATTAGATGGGATGGTTGACTTAAATGACCCTCAAGCAGAGTTTTTTGGTGATTTGTTGTCCGTAATTAATAAATATCATGTCACTGTTACTAAGATAAAAGTGAAGAGTGCCTTGAAGACAAGAGTTGAATCAGGTAAAGCACATTCTATACTTCCATATGGTTATAAAAAAGATGAAAATGGGTCATTGATAATTGATCAAGAAGAGTCTGATATAATAAGGGAAATTTATGATATGTCCTTATCTGGTGTGGGTACACGCTCAATTGCTGAATATTTAAATGAAAACGGGATTCAAACCCGTTACAATAAAATCCAGACTGGCACAATAAGCACGAAGAATAAATACACTGGAACAATTACAGTAACAGATAAGAAAGATATAAAATGGGCAGGTAACACGATTAGAAATATTATTAAGAATTCGATATACAAAGGTGAAAGAATCTACAGTGGAGAGGTATATAAAGTTCCCGAAATTATCAATTCAACTAAATGGGAGAAGGTTCAGAAAAATCTTGAAAACAACAGGAACAACACTGGTAAAAAGGTTGTGCATCGCTATTTATTGAAAGGATTATTAAGATGTGGTATTTGCGGCAGAAATATGTATGGAAGGTCACGTGTAAGCAAGCATGATAATTTTTACATGTGCTCTTCAAAAAGAATTAAAGGTGAAGCCTGTGGTAATAGAAGTATTAACATTGATAAACTTGAAGCCTTCATCTGGGATAGATTCTTTAAGGGCAATGATTTTATAAATAGGATAAAGCAAGAGTTTGCAAATGATGATACAAAATTGATCGAACTTAAAAAACAGATTGATACTTTGAACAGCAAACTGAACTCTTTAAACAATGAAAAAAAACATGCAGTAGAATTAGTAATTAAAGGTACTCTATCTGAAAGCGATTTTAAAAATGCAATTGGAAAAACTGATAAAGATATTAACCAAACCACTATATCATTAAATGAGCTTAGACAAAGACTTCATATTTTTGAAAACAACACTAAGATTATTAAAAAATATAAGGATGAATTTGTCCATTTTACTACTAATACGACATTCCAGCAGAAAAAGAAAATTGTTAATGATTTTATTGAAAACATAGTCGTTAAATATGATGATTTATTGGACAGCTATAATATTGAAATCCAGTTTAAATTAGCTTTGGATAACGAATCTTACCAAACCTTCGATAATTTTACTGCTATACAACATAAATGGGGATTTCATTTATACCAAGAACCATAAAAGAAAATAAGTTCAGACTACCAAAAATAATCACTATTGAAGGTAAAGGCATTACTATGCTTGGTGGTGATGATAGCGTTCCATATAGAGAAAATCAGGATGGTTTGTATGGAACATGTCTACAATACTAAAGTCCCATATGGAAATGTGGACAACTGGTCAGAAGATGAAATAGAATATTTTTATGAAAATAATCCAGATTGGTATTGCAATGAAAGTGGTGTAAGTCTCTGGAGTAAAAACACTGAAATTGAAAGTTATAACCTTGCCAAATTAAAGCACCAGAAAGAATTAGCAAAAAAAAATAGACATATGGCTGCATTAGACACTGCTTCCTCCGATATGGTATGATGCGGCGAGCGGAACGGCCTTTTTGTCATAAGAGCAGTATGGTCGTCAATTTTTCCGGCTACTGAATGTATCTTTGTTGTTTCCAAAGCTTCCTCAAGAGTCAAAGGCGGAATTATAGTAGGGATCCGCTTGGCCAACATCGTTTTCCCCGCACCGGGAGGCCCGATCATAATCAAATTATGTCCGCCTGCTGCCGCCACCTCCAATGCACGCTTAACATTCTCCTGACCCCTCACATCGCAAAAATCGACATCATATTTATTTGCTTCGCTTGCAAAGATCTCGTTCAGATCGACCTTTACAGGACTGAATTTCCTGCTTCCATTAAAGAAATCAACTACTTCACCAAGACTCTCCATACCGAACACTTCCAGATCGCCCACCACAGCAGCTTCTCTTGCATTTTTCAGAGGCACTATAACTCCCTTAAAACCTTCTTCCCTGGCCCGCAGAGCGATGGGCAGAACACCTTTAATGGGCTGAAGAGCTCCATCGAGAGACAGTTCTCCCATCAGCACGTAAGATTCGATATTGCTTCGTGCTACCTTTTCATCAGCTGCAAGAATACCCAGGGCCAGAGGGAGATCGTATGCAGATCCTTCCTTCCGGATATCCGCAGGTGCCATATTAATCACTACCTGCTTCCCGGGCCAATGAAAATTAAGGGCCAGAAGAGCCGATGCAATTCTATGCTGGCTCTCCTTTACAGCACTATCAGGTAATCCGACGAGAAAAAACTGAATGCCGCGTGACACATTAACTTCAATTGTTACTGTCACAGCATCAATACCGGTTACAGCACTGGCAAATGTCCTGACTAACATAATTTTGAGTTTACTAGCACATTAGAAAACCAATACCAAATGTAGATAATTATTGGATAAAAGACAAAAGAATGTATTATGTATTACAGGCGATAAATGATGTAAAAAAGTAGGATATCCTTTACCTTTAAAGAGGCAAGGCGTCTAACGGGTTGGACTAACACAAAAAAAGCCGACCGGTTTTTACCTGTCGTTACCTTTTAAGAGATTAATGAGAATGACACCATTGTTGCCCCTGGTGCCGTAAATTGAGGCATCTGGTCCTTTAAGAATCCTTATTGATTTCACATCCTGTGGTAAAATGTTATCAACCGAAGTGACGGGAGCTCCATCAACAACAAACATAGGCTCATTGCTTTCATTTATTGATGTGGTACTCCTTATCAGAATAGTGGTTCCGTTAACCACCACTCCCGGAACCTGTCCGCGAATCAATTCATAAATATTATTATAGCCGGCATATTTCGATTTTCTGGCATCTATTTGTCCTGTCTGGCCCGTAAGCTCTTTCGATTTTACTTTCCCGTAACCAATGTCAACCGGTTCTTCAACTTTTTCAGTTTTCTTGTAAGGAATTGCACTCTTAAAAGTAAAATTGATATTTTCCCTTCCATTTATATCCTCTTCAATAATTCCATTGGTTGAGATGAAAACGCCAATCTTTTTTTTCTCCTGATTGACTTTTATTTTATAGTAGCCTTTACTATCGGTGATATAATCTGTCTTTTGTCCATCGATCATAATAACAGCATCTGCAACAGGTGTAGCCGTAGCGTCAAGTACAAAGCCCGAAATTTTTATCTTTTTCCCTGATTTCTGACCGTATAATCCTGTAAATGAACTTAAAGCCAGAAATAAACATAACAGGATGATAATTCTATTTTTCATTTTATTTATATTGTAAATGCAATGTTCAAATTCACTAATGAATTAACACACATAATGTTGTGCTATATCCATTTGGAATGCAGTATCAAATTTAGATAAAAACAAAGTAAAAGACAAAATTAAAAAGATTATCGGCTTGTCGGTCAGGAATATATTTTTATTGATACTTACTATCCGACATTTCATCCCACAGCAATCAGCATTGACTACTTCAGCGTCGAATGTGTTTCAGAGCCTATCGCCAATATCGCCTATCACCTACTATACATCAAAATCCTCTGACTTCCCGCTTAGGTCCCACTCCAAAGATTCTTTTTATTTCATCGAATGTCTCATCTACTTCATTAGATTGAGAAATTGACTGAATCACTGTTTTCTTTAAGGTCTCATCAAATTTAATTGACACAATGTTATCAAGGTTGATGATAATATCCTTCCCGTTTTGTTTGAATATTTTGAACAACATAGCTTACAGTTAATTAGAAACAATAAATAAATACTCTTTTTTAGCAACAATATTTTTCACATAAAGTTGTAATCTTTTAATTCGGCATAACGGTGTAAAGGCGTAGAAAAAATTAGAACTTTAATTTATCTGACGCAAATAAAGTCTTACGTTGATGAAGTAAAGCATTTAGTTTAGGTTACGTGAAACATTTTGCCTTCTGGAATGTTTCCTTTTTGTTTCGAAAGATATTATGAACTCCACGAGTACTCAACTATTCAATTAAGGCAATAGTTATATGCATTTTCTTATCAGCAGGCGATGTAATTGTCGCTCAGAACGATACAATTTCCAAATCTGATTCTGCATTACTTAAACAGATTGAAAAGCAGATGGGCAGTCAGGATCAGTCGCCGAAACCGGCTCCGACAAGAGTAGCTCCGTCAACTCTTCCCGATATCAGCGTTATAGGTGATTTTGAAACTTCATATAAAAATAATACCAAAAGAAACTTTGATGCAGGAATAAATGAGGCAGAAATCTCTATGCAGTCGGTAGTGGATCCTTACGCCAGGGCTGATTTCTTTTTCACGGTTGGCAGGGACCCGGCAACAGGGAAATTTTCCTTTGATATAGAGGAAGGATATCTCACAACACTTTCACTGCCTGCACATCTGCAGCTAAAAGTAGGTAAGTTCAGAAGCGCGCTGGGAAGGATTAATCCGGTTCATCCTCATGCTTTACCTTTCATCAGTCTTCCAAATGCATATTCAAATTATTTTGGTGATGGTATCAATGATGAAGGAGCATCTTTAAGCTGGCTCATTCCAAATTCCCTTTTTTACCAGGAACTTGTTTTTCAGGTCACTGACGGACCAATTGAAAGTCCAAGTTTTTCAAGAAGCGTTGGAAATACTTATTTTGAAATGGCTCATTTAAAAAACTTTTTCGATTTATCCTCAAATGCCACTCTTGAACTTGGGCTCACGGGTATGACCGGAGAAAATACTTACAATTTAAGGTCAAATATTGGTGCCGTAGACCTTACTTATAAATGGAAACCTGTTGAGTACAATACTTACAAATCCTTTACCTGGCAGACTGAAGCTTATTTCAGCAATGCAAAAATACCAAATGATGAAAAGGTAAATTCTTTCGGTATGTATTCATTTATAAACTTCCAGTTCGCACAACGCTTATTTTTCACAGGAATGTACAGTTATTCAAATAAACCATTCTCTGCCAGCACATACGAAAATTCTTATTCAGTTACACTGGGATGGTATGCAACTGAATTTCAGAAAATTGAAATCGAAGGCAAAACAACAGCCAGTAATGTTGAGAAGGAACAAAACCAGGTTTTACTGAGATGGATTTTTGTTATAGGAACACATGGCGCACATCAATACTAATTTAAACGAACAAACATGAAATTAAAAATAGCGGTGATCATTCTCTTGTGTCTGGGATCAACTGTAGTGAAAGCAAACAAAATCAAAGTTGTTACCACAACATCAGATCTGAAAAGCATTACCGAATTAATTGGCAGGGACAAAGTGGATGTCACTTCAATAGCCACAGGATATCAGAATCCGCATTTTGTTGATCCAAAACCAAGTTATATTATTAAATTATCGGGAGCCGATATGTTTGTTACGGTAGGCTTGGATCTGGAAATTGGCTGGTCCCCTCAGTTGCTGACCAGTTCACGTAATTCTAAAATTCAGAAAGGAAGCAATGGTTATGTCGATGCTTCAGTGGGAGTTCCTTTGCAACAGGTTCCTTCGGTTGTCAATCGCGGTGAAGGTGACATTCATATTTATGGAAATCCTCATTACTGGCTCGATCCTGTAAATGGCAAAATAATCGCAAGAAATATTTGTGACGGTCTAGAAAAGGTCTCACCTGAAAATAAAGCCTTTTTTGAAGAGAATCTAAATGCTTTTAATGCGAAGATTGATTTAAAACTGACCGAATGGTTGCAAAAGATGTCTCCGTATAAAGGTTCAAAAATCATTGCTTATCATAATGAGTGGGTTTATTTTGAACAGCGATTCGGGTTGGTTATAGTTGATTTTATGGAACCAAAACCGGGTATACCGCCAACCCCGACACAGCTTGTAAAAATTATTTCCGAAGTAAAAAGCAATAAAATTAAGGTGATCATCTCATCACCATATTTTACTACCTCATCGTCGGATGTCGTTTCACAGCAGACAGGAGCTAAAACGGTAGTACTTGCAACGTCTGTAGGCGCATTTGACTCTATTAAGGACTATTTTGACCTGTTTGACTATGATATCGTTAAGTTAATTGCGGGTTTAAAATAAAAATATTCAAATAATAATATAAAAGAAGAAAATCATGTTTCAAATGTTCCACCTGAATTTTATGGTGCAGGCCTTCATAATGTCATTGATTACCGGTTTATTTCTTTCCTATCTTGGAGTTCATGTTGTAGGAAGAGGAATCGTTTTTGTCGATCTGGCACTCGGACAAATTTCATCATTTGGAGTCGCATTTGCGGCTTTTCTGGGATTTGGTTTAACAGCAGTACCAATAATCTTTACCCTGCTCGGAGCACTGATAATCTCACTAATAGACATAAGGGATAAGCGGCTAAAGCTTGAAGCAATAATAGGAATAATTTATGCTTTTGCCTCAGCAGCAACAGTAATGCTGATTTCAAAAACGCCGCATGGCGATTCTGATATTCAGGAAGTTTTATTTGGGGATATATTATCCATCAGAAAGGATGAATTCATTATTACTAGTGTAGTTTTCGGAGCTCTGATAATAATGCACGCTCTCTTTTACCGGAAGTTTTTTGAACTTACCGAGAGTTTTGAAATTGGCAAGCCGGCCATAAAAAGATTAAATTTCTGGAATTTCCTTTTCTATATTTCTATCGGTTTATCGATTGTTTTTGCGGTAAAGCTTAGCGGAGTAATTCCTGTATTTTCATATCTGATCATTCCATCAGTCAGTGCGATTATGCTTGCAAAAACTAATAAAGGCGTTGTGATAATTGCACTATTGCTGAGCGCTTTAGGGAGTTTTGCAGGTTTAAATGTTTCTTTTCATTTTGATTTCCCGGCAGGATCTTCAATTGTGGCAACTCTGGGAACCATTTTTATACTTATCGCTCTGGTACCTCTTGCAAAACACTTCTTCCCTAAAAAGGAAGAACCATTGTTTTGAAAAGAAAATCCATTAACCATGGAGTTTACGGAGTAAAAATGAGTTTCACGGAGTTTTATTGCAGTGAAATTCATTAATACCTTGTTACTACACAAAAAAGCCAAAGGGAAAATAATGTAACCTCTCCGAGGTTTCCATTAATTGCGCCCTTGTTCATTGGCAAATGAACAGATAAAAAAAAGAAGGTGCCCTTTTGAGACACCCTCTTCAAATTAATTATGACAACTTTTACATAAGAATCTGACGTGCGTAATTCACACAGGTCTTAACTTCTTTAACAGAGTTTGACCATGGTTTAACATCATATTCAAGTTCAATATCGCAGAAGATCGGCCATCCTTTTTGCTTGATCAGAAGGAGAATATCTTCAATCGGAGACTGTCCCTGACCCCATACCTGATTTGCATTAGGCGGATCTGTTTTCGGACCGGTTTTGTCTTTCATATGAACACTTACAATGCGGTCGTGATACTTTTCAATGATCGTATTCGGATGTATCCCGGTTGAGCCGAAGAAATGACCTCCGTCGAAATTGAACATTACTGCAGGTGAAACAGCCATGAAATCATCATAGTTGAATCCCGGTATATCTGCAAACTGCATGTGCTGATGGAATATCGCAAACATTCCATTCTTCTCGGCAAACGGAGCCATTTTCTTTACATTGTCCATAGAGAGTTCTTCTGTAACTCCTTTTGCTCCCATTATTTTTGCAGCTTTAAATGCATAGTCAATTTCCTCATCTGACCATCTTGCCGGAGAAAACTTTACAATATGAATTTTAATTCCGGCATCATCGAATAACTTGCGCGCACCTTCGAATTTTGACATAGGCAGAGCCAGACGCCAGGCTTTCATCTCTGTATTGTATTTTGCAATTGTGTCTTTCTGTTCCTGTGTCAGCTCCCTGCGTTGACGTGGTGGAGGTGGTGTGGCAGGCGTCCCTTCAGGAGCTTTAACCGGAGGAGGCGGTGGTGCAAACATTGCCATCATTGGATTCTTTGGTGCTCCCAGATATTCTTCCAGATCGCCGCTCATTAATTCAATTGAACTGATCCCTGCTGTTGTACAATATTTAATAATATTTTCAATGCCACCTGGCTGATCGCGCCAGCTATAGGTGATAGCACCTATATGAACGCCACCGAAATTTGAGTCAGGTTTTGTACCTGATGCAGACTTTGCAACAGGTTCATTATTAGAAGAAAATCTGAGAGGAACCATAGAGAAAGCTGCAAGAGCTGCTGTGCTGCCAAGAAACTTTCGTCTTGAAAGACTCCTTTTTGATTCATTATTTTTTTCCATATTGATTTATTTAAAACATTAAATTAAGACTTGAATTATTAATTACAGTGTCCAGCCTTTTCTGTACTCGTAGTGGAATAAGTTATTGGCTTCCGGAAGATTTGTAATCTTCATATTTACCGCATCATATTCCAGAGTAATGTTAGCAAGCTGATTTTTTACTGCAATGTTTGTCAGCAGCATGATCTCAGTCAGTTTTGATGAGATTGAAAAATCGTTACACGATTTCTTGCCACTTTTAATTGCACCGATCCAGTCTTCAAAAATGTTCCCTGTGCGTGGTATCCAGGCATCAGGACCTTTGAAATCTGCATTTGCAGGAATAAATTCCGGCATTGCACCATGACTACCGTGAGTAATAATTCCTTTATCACCATAATATGTGGCGTCCTTCATTGCCCTTCCCGCTTCAAGAGTATCAGGGCGTGGTGGTCTTAAACCTCCGTCGCACCATGTTACTTTTACTGCCGGCATATCGCCGCGGGCAGGAAATTCATAGGTAACTACTTCGCAAAGTGGCATATAATCGCTGCTATAAGGAGCGCTTGTAGCCTGAATTTTAGTGGGCATTCCAAGATTGAGAGCCCATATCGGAGCGTCAAAGATATGTGCGCCCATATCGCCCATTGCGCCTGTACCATAATCCCATAATCCTCTCCAGTTGAAGTGGAGCGCTTTTGGATTATAAGGTTTCTCTGGCGCCGGTCCCAGCCATACATCATAGTTAAGATTTGCAGGAACCGGCATACCGTCAGGTCTTTTCAAATCACCCTGTGGCCAGAACCCCATCGGACGATTTGTTGACAGTTGTACATCTGTTACCTTACCGATTGCTCCCGATTGTATCCATTCAACAGTCTTTCTTGTTCCTTCAGTTGCATGACCCTGGTTTCCCATCTGAGTAACCACGCCTGTTTCTTTTGCTATTTCTGCAAGTTTGCGTACCTCAACAATGGTCTTTGCCATTGGTTTCTCAAGGTAAACATGTTTCTTGGCACGCATGAATGCTGCAGCTATCATTGCATGATTATGATCGGGCGTACCGATTACCACAGCATCAATAGATTTTTCTTTATCAAGCAATTCACGCCAGTCGCTGTATATTTTGGCTTTTGGATATCCTTTAAAAATATAACCGGCGTAATCAGAGTCCACATCGCACAATGCATATATGTTTGCCAGTTTAATTGGAGTTTTCCCGGCATTACCCATCTGTACAACAGCATTCGTGTTTGTTCCACCATTAGCTGCATTGCGTTTCGCAAACTCGGCCATCCTTGCTTCGCGTGCAGCAATTTGTTCCTTTGTCAGGGGGCTTCCGTCAAAATTTCTTTGTGGCCGTACAATTGGTACATCCGGAGTACAGATCTGTTGAATATCGCCGCCACCCTGGCTTCCTACACCAATTCCTGCGACATTAATTGTATCGCTCGGGGCTGTATATCCCTTTCCTCCCATTACATAACGGGGAATAATAGTAAAGGCTGCGGCTGCCGTAGCAGTTGTTCCCAAAAAGCTTCTCCTGGTAAGTTTGCCCTTGGGATTCTTTGCGTTAAGGTTTTTCTTATCCATAATAAAATGAATTATTGAATATTGGAAAATGAATAATAGAGAATTTAAAGTTAAATAAAATCGTGATTTGCTATTGAATATGCAAAGTCAATTTATCCGATTTAATGATTTTTAACAGTACAAAAGTAAACAACTTACAATGAACTTATCCAGTTTCAAACTTACTTCATAAAATAAAATACCCCGGATCCTTAAGAATCCGGGGCATTATATTTAAAAACAATCGATAAACTAATAAATCAGATGGCGGTACCTCCGCGTTCACCTGTCCTTATCCTGATACATTCTTCCAAAGGTGTGATAAATATTTTCCCATCGCCAACATTTCCCGCTCCATTGGTTCGTGCTGCCTTTAGTATTGTATTGACCGTAATATCAACAAAAGCATCGTTCACCCCTATCTCTATCCTGATCTTTGGTATCAGATCAGGAATAATGATCTGTCCCCTGTACATCTCTTCAATTCTTTGCTGCCCGTGACCCGAAACACGGCTTACAGTTATTCTTTTAATATCAGCTTCAATTAGCGCTTCGCGTACTTTGTCAAGCTGAACTTCCCTGATGATTGCTGTAATAAGTTTCATTTTCTGATTAACTAGGATTTAACATTCCATAACCTCGTTCTCCGTGATAGGCTCTGTCGAGACCTGCCATCTCATCTGTCTCTGTTGCTTTGAACTTGATAAATTTATTCAGGATATATATTATTATAAATGTCATCACTGCAGCATAAACAATCGCTATCGTAACAGCAAGACCCTGTACTCCAAGCTGATTCCAAACTGTCCATTTTCCACCTGCTGCCAGGGCAGCTTCATGCATCCATGAGGGGCGAATTAAGAATGTCAGAAGAAGAGCTCCGACAATACCACCTACTCCATGGATCCCGAATGCATCAAGACTGTCGTCATAACCAAGCCTGTTCTTTAACTGGATTGCAGAATAACATATCATAGAAGCAAGCAGTCCAAGAATCATTGCTCCATAAGGCTGAACAACTCCTGCGGCCGGCGTCACTGCGACCAATCCTGCAAGAATTCCGGAAGCAAATCCAAGGGCAGTAGCTTTTCCCTGGTGAAAACTTTCGATCAGAATCCATGCCAGAGCGCCTGATGCAGCTGCAACCTGTGTGGCTGTAAGCGCCTGAGCAGTACTTAATCCCGAGGAAATACTGCTTCCGGCATTAAAACCGAACCATCCTACCCAAAGTAAACCTGCACCGAGCATAGTGATCACCATATTGTTGGGTCGAATAACCTGGTAAGGATATCCCCTCCTGGCACCAAGGAAGAGAGCAGCAACCAGACCGCTTACACCGGCAGATATATGAACAACTGTCCCTCCTGCAAAATCGATTGCGCCTTTTGCACCCAGGTGGAACAGAAAGCCATCCGATGACCAGACCCAGTGGCAGAGAGGATTATAAACAAGGAGACTCCAGATAGCAATAAAAAAGCAATAGGCTTTAAAGTTGACCCTTTCTGCAAAAGCGCCTGCAATAAGAGCCGGAGTTATGATTGCGAATTTTCCCTGGAACATTGTGAAAACATATTCCGGAACCCCCGCATCTAGGATGTTTGTGTCAATCCCTTTGAGAAAAAAATAATTGGAGTTCCAGCCAAACCAGCCTCCCAGAACATTTTTACCAAAAGCCATGCTATAACCAACAATTACCCATAATACAGAAATGATCCCCATTGCAACAAAACTGTGCATTATGGTTCCCAGAACATTTTTTGACCTCACGAGCCCGCCATAAAACATTGCCAGACCCGGAATCATCAGCAGCACCAGTGCCGTAGATGTAAGCATCCAGGCAGTGGCCCCTGAATCAATGTGTGTATTATCAGCCGCAAATAACCCACCGCTGATAAAAACAAAAAACAAGATCAAAAGATACCTTTTTACAGAAGTCTTCATTGAAAAGAATTTAGGCAAACATAAAAATAGATTATTTTGACAAATATACACTTTTTTAGGGGGCATACTTAATTTTTTATGTATTTTTTCGAATATTATATCAAGTATTAAGGGGGGTGTTATAGTTATTTTATGTTTTTTCTATTTAGTACCTCTTATTCAGAGATAATTGAGTTAATTGAAACAATCTAAATCCATTAACGACAGAGTACACAAAGAAGGCACACCTCTTCGACAAGCTCAGGGTGAGGGCACAAAGCTAAAACCTTATGTTTAAAACCTTTGTGACCTTTGTGTTATCCTTCGTGATCTTTGTGGTTAATGGATTTCTAATTTTGCCACCCTTTTCATAAATCTCGGGACTAGTTTCTTATTTCCTTAATAAATTCATTGATATTTCTTATCATATCACCTTTGCTACCCAGCACTTTCACAAATGCAGAACCTATGATGCCACCGTTTGCATACTTTACCGAGTTTAGAAAAGTTTCATGATTCGATATCCCAAAACCGATAAGTCGCGGGTTAGACAGCGTCATTTCGCTTATGCGTTTGAAATATAACAATTGATCGGCTGAGAAATTTCCGCCCGATCCTGTTACAGCCGATGATGAGACCATATAAATAAAACCACTGCTTATCCTGTCAATCTCTGAAATTCTTTCCGATGAAGACTGGGGAGAGATGAGTAAGATATTGTGCAATTTGTGCTTATCAAAAACAGCCTTATAATTGTCCACATAATACTGTGGTGGCAGGTCAGGAAGAATAATTCCATCGATTCCGGCTTCCATTGAACTTTTGCAGAAGTTTTCTATGCCAAACTGCAAGACCGGGTTCAGATATCCCATGAGTACGAGAGGGATTTTTACTTCATTCCGTATATTTTTAAGCTGACTGAATAACAACTTGATATTCATGCCGTTGCGAAGCGCCTTCTGATTGCTTTGCTGAATGACTGGTCCGTCAGCCATAGGATCCGAAAACGGTATCCCGATTTCAATCATTTCAGCTCCTGAAGCTTCAAGCGCTTTTATAATGGTAACAGTTGAATTCAGGTCAGGATATCCTGCCGTAAAATAGATTGAGAGAATGTTATTTTTTTTCTCTGTGAAAAGTTTGTCGATACGGTTCATAGTTCTGTTTATTAAGGCCCCTGGAGGTTATTGAAAAAGTCGAAATCCATTAACCACAAAGGTCACAAAGGTTTTCACAAAGGACTCAAAGGTGTATATTATAGTGTTTTAGCTTTGTGCCCTTTGTGCCTTTTTCAATCACCGAAGCGTCAACGGAGGTGATCTTTGTTTGCTTTGTGGTTAAAAGATGCTTTTTCAACACCCCCTAAATTCTTCTCTTTGAAATAATTCATTCATAATACTGAATCCTTCCCCTTTAGGAGGGGGGTTTCCGGTTTGTTCATATATTTTATGTAAGTATCCATATCCTTATCCCCTCGTCCGGAAATTGTCACCACTACAACATCATCTTCATTAAACTTATGTTTCCCCAGCCATGCAAGAGCATGTGCCGACTCAAGAGCCGGCACAATTCCTTCAAGACGTGTAAGTCTGAAAGCAGCCTCCATGGCTTCATTGTCAGTAACATTATCAAAAGTAACCCTCTTTGTTTTATGAAGATATGAGTGAATCGGGCCAATGCCGGGATAATCGAGACCCGCAGAGATTGAATATGGTTCAGTTATCTGCCCATCTTCAGTCTGCATCAGCATAGTCTTGCTTCCATGAATTATACCTGGCTTTCCGGTTACCATCGTAGCTGCAGTTTCTCCGCTCTCAACTCCCTTACCTCCTGCTTCCACAGCAACCAGTTTTACTTTATCATCATTCAGGAAGTGATAAAAGGATCCAATAGCGTTACTTCCACCGCCGATGCAGGCTATTATATAATCCGGCTTTTCTTTGCCCGACATCTCCGGAACCTGCGTTTTCAACTCCTCGCTAATAATTGATTGCAGCTTTGTTACCAGATCGGGATAAGGATGGGGCCCCACAACGGACCCTATTATATAATATGTATCTGACGGATTGCCAATCCAATCGCGGATAGCCTCGTTTGTTGCATCTTTCAGAGTCTTATTGCCGCTCGTGACCGGTACTACATCGGCTCCGAGCATCTTCATCCTTAAAACATTCGGCAACTGTCTCTCAATGTCTGTCTGACCCATATATACAATACATTTCATGCCCATAAGCGCACAAACAGTAGCAGTTGCGACTCCATGCTGACCTGCACCGGTCTCAGCAATTATTCTTGTTTTGCCCAGCCGTTTGGCGATAAGGATCTGACCAACTGTGTTGTTTATCTTATGAGCCCCTGTATGATTCAGATCTTCCCTTTTGAGATAAATTTTTGTGCGATGAAATAGTGACAACCTCTCTGCAAAATATAAAGGGGACGGTCTTCCCACATAATGTTTCAATAATCTATGGAATTCCTCTCTGAAAGATTTATCATTAAGTATTTTAAGGTAATTATCCTGCAACTCCTTAACATTCGGATACATCATTTCAGGAATGAAAGCGCCTCCGAATTCACCATAAAACCCACTCTCATCAACATCATAGTTCATAATGATTCTTCTTTTATTGAATTTATAAATGTCTCTACCAGTCCGATATCCTTTATGCCATTGGATTTCTCAAACCGGCTGTTTATATCAACTGCAAAAAATCCTTTGTTCTCCAATGATTTAACCGAATCACAATCCTCTGGTCCAATTCCGCCACTAAGGAAAAATGGTTTGTCAAAATAATATTCATCAAGTTTTTTCCAGTTAAACTTCTTTCCGCTTCCTCCACGCTTTCGGCTTTTGGTATCGAAAAGGAAATAATCACATTTAGGGAGATATGGAATCAATGATTCAAAACTGAAATCGTCACTGATATTGAATACTTTGATCACGGTCAGACCACACGATCTTACCCGGTCACAATAATCAGGTAGTTCATTACCATGCAGTTGAATGACATCAATTCCGGTCTTCATTGATATGTCAAGAATTTTTTGACTGCTCTCGTTTACAAACACACCCACCTTCTTTATTTCGGGAGGTACACTCCGGAAAAGTTTCAAATCAGGTTCAGCGCCTGCAAACCTTGGGGATCCTTTGAAAAAAATGAAACCAATGTAGTCGGGATTTAATTCTGATATTCCGCTAACATTCACCGGATCGGTCATTCCGCAAACCTTAATCTTTATCATCGATCGTATTATTAACAAATTCTGAAAATGCTTTTACCGGATCAGCAGATGACATGAATGTCTCTCCAATCAGGAAACCATTATAGCCGCATAATCTCAGCTTTTTCAGAACCCCGGTTGATGTGATCCCGCTTTCGGAGATCTTTAAATACCCGTCAGGAATTTTTTCCGCAAGCATCTCCGATACTTCGCATTTAACTTCAAATGTCTTCAGATTGCGGTTATTCACGCCGATTATGTTGACAAAATGGTTCAATTTATTAAGTTCCTCAGTTTCATGAATTTCCAAAAGAACCTCCATTCCCAGTGACCTTGCTAATGACGAAAGGTTAAGGATCTCTTTCCCTCCCAGAACTGCAGCGATCAGGAGAATCACATCGGCGCCTATCGATTTTGATTCTATCACCTGATATTCATTTACAATAAAATCTTTGCGTAACACCGCGAAATGGCTTCTTTCACGAATGGAAAAAATATCAGATGCGGAGCCACCAAAAAACATATAATCAGTAAGAACAGATATACCGGAAGCCCCTTCACCGAAATATCCTGCAGTCACATTCTCTACTGATGAAAATGAATTTATAATACCTTTTGATGGAGATTTCCTCTTGAATTCTGCTATGATTCCTGTTGCATCAGGTTTTAGAAGAGATTCTGAAAGGGAAAAAGTATCCCTTTTAAAGAACTTACTGTTTTCGAGCTCTTTTACTGAAGTTGAACGTTTAAGAGCTGCAACTTCTCTCTTCTTGTTTTCAATTATCATATCCAGAATAGTCATGACTGCAATTCGATCAGTTTAGAAAATGATTTAAATGCTTCCCCGCTTAAAAGGGATTCGCTGGCGATTTCGCGGCATTCTTCAAATGATTTTGAAGGATAAAAACATTTCAAAGCCATCTGTGTATTTATGGTAATCACATTTTGCTGTGTAGGTGTTCCTTCTCCTTTTAATATCCTGATGAAAATATCAGCCGATTCAGCTACGTTCCGTCCTCCGGCCAGCTCTGATTTCATTACCTTACTATAATTCATCTCCTCAGGTGAAGCAATCCTTTCCATACCATTAAGTATATATTTAAAATCGGAGGTTAGAGAAACCTCATCATAACCATCAAGGCTGAAAATAATTATATAATTTATTGAAGAGTTCTGATAGAGATAGTTATAAAGTCGCGCAAGTTCAAGACTATATACTCCAATAAGTTGTTTTGTCGGGAACACTGGATTAACCATCGGTCCCAGCATATTGAAAAAAGTTTTTATCTTCAATGCTTTCCTTACAGGAACAACATTTTTCATTGCAGGGTTGAAAAGGGGAGCGTGCAGGAAACAAACTCCCGACTGATCAATTTCTCTCCTTAATTTGTCAATATCTGTTGAAAATCTATATCCAAAATGTTCTAAGATATTTGAGGAGCCGCAGGTTGAACTGACGCCATAATTTCCGTGCTTTGCAACCTTTACTCCTGCCCCTGCAAGGACAAATGTCGTCAACGTAGAGATGTTGAAGGTGTCTTTTCCATCCCCGCCTGTTCCACATACATCCATTGGGTCGAATTCTGAAAGATCAACAGCAATGCAAAAGTTAAGGAGCGCATCCCTGAATCCGGTTAGTTCCTCAACGGTTATGCTTCTCATAAGATAAACTGTCAGAAAAGCTGCAATTTCCGATTCAGAATAAACTCCTTTCGCAATGTTTGTAAGAACTCCTTTGGCTTCCTCCCGTGTAAGAGTCTTGTGTTCAAAAAGATGATTGAGTATTTCCCGCATTTTTATTAATTATTGAAAACATTTATGAATCCAAAAATCGCCTGTCGCATCACATACATAATACATTACCTGATCCAGTTTCGCATAATATCCATTCCATACTCAGTCAGAACCGACTCAGGGTGAAACTGAAGACCACGTACATCATAAGTTTTATGACTGATTCCCATTATCATTCCGTTCTCATCCCTGCATGTAACGTTAAGACAGTCGGGCAGATCATCATTCGAAACAACCCACGAATGATATCTTCCACCGGTGATTGAATAAGGTATATCAGTGAATAATGGATCTTTCAGGTCAGTGATAAGAACTCTTGTGGCAATACCGTGAAACACAGAACTAAGATTGTGGATTTTCCCACCGAAAGCCTGACCTATCGCCTGGTGTCCCAGGCATATTCCAAGAATACTTTTTGTTGATGCATATCTTTTTATAAGATCAACACAAATTCCTGCATCCACAGGTACACCGGGCCCCGGAGAAAGGAGTATTTTATCATATTCCTCCACGCCGGCAAGTGTAATTTCATCATTCCGGAATACCGAAGGAGTTGTCCCGGTTATCTTCTCAATATAATGTACAAGATTATAAGTAAAGGAATCATAGTTATCTACAACAAGTATCTTTTCCATTTTCTCTCATTTTATTTAATTTCTATACCCATTTCGATCGCTTTTCTGAGTGCTCCAAGCTTGTTATTCACTTCCTGTAATTCGCTGGCATCATCCGAATCAGCAACAATTCCTGCACCTGCCTGGAAATAAAGAGTATTGTCTTTACTCAGGAATGTTCTGATCATTATAGCATGATTAAAATTACCCCTGAAGTCCAGGAATCCGATAGCACCTCCATAATAGCCCCTTCGCTGGTTTTCATATTTATCAATGATCTTCATTGCCATGTGTTTAGGCGCTCCGGTAAGTGTCCCGGCAGGAAATGTGGCAGTCATCATATCTGCCGCTGTAGTTCCTTCCTTCAGCTCTCCTGAGACTGCCGAAACCAGATGTATTACATGTGAATAAAACTGTACCTCCCTGAAACTTTCGACTTTAACGTTAACTGAATGTCTGCTCAGATCGTTCCTTGCTAAATCCACAAGCATGACGTGTTCAGCATTTTCCTTCTTATCGCCTGAGAGCTTCTGTGCGAGAAGCTTGTCATTTTCGTCATCGCCGGTACGTTTGAATGTGCCTGCAATAGGATTTATATATGCTTTGCCTTTGCTTATCTTCAGATGAGCTTCAGGTGACGAGCCAAATATTTTATAATTCCCATAGTCAAAATAGAACAGATAGGGTGACGGATTGATTGACCTCAAAGCCCGGTATACATTGAATTCGTCACCAGTGAATTGCCTTGAATATTGCCTTGACAAAACTACCTGGAACACGTCACCCCGGTAACAATGCTCCTTGCCTTTCCTTACTAACTCCAGATATTGGTCATCTGAGATATTCTGTTTCTCCTCCCCTTTTGTTTTAAAGGAATAAATAGCCACATTCCTGCTGTTCAGCATTGATTCAATCCTGTCAAGCTCGCTAATTTCACCGTTTACCCGATTTTCAATAATCTGTAAAGTGTTCTGATAGTGATTTATAGCAATAATATACTGGTAGAGATGATAGCTAATATCAGGAATATGATTTTGTATTACGGGATCGTTTTTGAACTTAATTTTTTCGAAATATTCTATTGAGTCGTAGGACAGGTAGCCAAAAAGTCCGTTTACCGGGATATCTGCATGTGTTTCCGGCTGATTAAAAGTTCTCAGGAAAGTTGAGAATCTCTCATTAAAAGTGTGTATATCTGATATTTCTGTAATAATTTTTGATCCATCAGGGTAATCTTCTGTAATGATACCATCATCTACCTGGAAACCGGCAATCGGTTTCATGCATATAAAGGAATAACTGTTTTCATTACCGTGATAATCAGAGCTTTCAAGCAAAAGAGAATTAGGATATATATCTCTGATCCTGAGGTAGATACTCACGGGCGTTATAATGTCCGCCAGAAGTTTTTTTGAAGTTGATTTTATTTTAAATTCTTTCATATTTTTTATTTTACATAGTATCTTAAATCAAAACGGCCTGTCGTGATTACGACAGGCCGTTGATAAATATCTTATTAGATTATATACAAATAGCTGTTGGCGTCACGTCAAAAAGTGAATTATGCTGAGCCACCAACGCCAATATGTATAAGTTGTTCTCATTTTTTATGTTTCGTTCAGATGCAAATGTATAATATGTTTTGTAAAAAACAAATTTTGATAACATTTTACAATCCTGTGACAATTGATGACAACTCTTTACATGATGATGACAACGATTCAATTTCCCGCGTGCAACTTTGTATAACAAATTTAAAGAGTCGCAGAATTTTGAAAATTTAGATGATAACAATACTCTTCAACTACCAAAAATGAAACCTCAAATCATGAAAACAAAACATTACATGTTCTTCGCTTTTTTCATAATCTTAAGCATCCTTTGCATTTCTGTTAAGGCTGAAGATTTACGGAAAATTGTATCTCTATCGGGAAACTGGAAATTCTCAATCGGAGATGACAGCAAATGGGCTGATCCTTCATTTGATGATTCAGGATGGGACCAGATATCTGTTCCCGGGAAATGGGAAGATCAGGGATATAATGACTATAATGGCTATGCCTGGTACCGCAAAACGTTCAAAGTGAACGGCATCCCGGCAAATACTACTATCTATTTAATGATGGGACGCATCGACGATGCTGATGTGGTTTACCTTAACGGGAAAGAGGTAGGCAGAAACGGAACCTTCCCTCCTAACTTTGTAACTGCATATGACAGAATCAGAAAATATGTCATACCTGCTGAATATCTCAAAGACGGAAGTGATAATGTTGTTTGTGTAAAAGTGTATGATACCTATGCCGATGGAGGTATTATCGACGGACCAACAGGTATTTATTTTGATGAGGATAATGATTTGCTCAGCTTAAACCTGAATGGCAGCTGGAAATTTCAGACGGGAGATAATAAAAACTGGAAATCTCCCGAATTTAATGATGAAGCATGGAAAACATTAAATGTTCCTGCTACATGGGAAAGCCAGGGATATGACGAATATGACGGGTACGCCTGGTACAGGCTCAAGTTCACTCTGCCGGCAAATTTTGATAAGGGAGAATTGTATCTCTCGCTTGGGAAAATAGATGATATCGATGATGTTTATCTGAATGGAGAACACATTGGAAATGTTTATGATCTGAGAAAAAGATCCTGGAACAATACAGGATGGGAATACAATACCCGAAGAACATATAAAATTCCTGAGAACCTGTTAAGTCGCAATGGATCCAACACAATCGCAGTAAGAGTCTATGATGGACAGGGACTAGGCGGCATTTACGAAGGACCGATTGGTATTATGACGGCTGATAACTATCACATTTATAAGAAAAAACATCATTCTGATTCATATTCATATTCTTACAGGTCGTTCTGGGGATTTGTGTACGACGTGATCTTTAATAATGATAATTCATACAAGGAGGACTAACAATGATAAAATTTCTAAAAAACCGAAGAACAGGAACCTTATTAATATCAGCATTTATATTCCTGTTAAGTCAGTCAGGAAAGGCAAATCCTGCTGAAGACAATCTGGTACTTTTGAAGAATCTGACAGGCCGCTGGCAGTTTTCGATAGGGATAAATGATGAATGGATCTCTCCGAAATTTGATGATAGCAAATGGGAGTCAATTCATGTGCCATCACCATGGGAAGACCAGGGCTTTAACGGCTATAATGGTTATGCTTTTTACAGGAAAAACATTGAAATACCAGCTGCTTATAAGGACCGCATGCTTTATCTTAATATGGGCTATATCGACGATGTAGATGAGGTATATCTCAATGGACACAAAATTGGAGCTTCAGGAAGTTTCCCTCCAAATTATAATACAGCCTACAATGCTGAGCGGATATATTATATACCAACCGAGGATATTAACTTCAATGGATCAAACCTGATAGCAGTAAAAGTTTACGACTCTTACGATCAGGGAGGTATTGTTAGCGGTGATATTGGACTATATGGCGGCAGAACATCTGTAAACCTTGATATGAATCTTCAATCTTTATGGAAATTTCAAACCGGTGATGATCCCCGACGCAAAGAATCAGATTTTGATGATAGCGGCTGGCCTGAAATTTTCGTGCCAGCTAAATGGGAAGATCAGGGTTACAGAGACTATGACGGTTATGCATGGTATCGCAAGAAATTCACTTATAAACCAACCACTGAAGAAAAAATGGTTCTGCTCATTGGCAAGATAGATGATATCGATCAGGTGTTTATAAACGGAGTTTTAGTAGGATCTACAGGAAATTTTCCCGCAAGGAAATGGGATGATGTATCTGTTGGTGGAGAATATAATGCATCCAGGGGATATTATATACCAGATGGTTTACTTAAAAAGAATCAGACCAATGTTATAGCGGTGAGAGTACTCGATACAGGCGGATAAGGAGGAATTTATGAAGGTCCTGTTGGTATAATCTCACAAACCAAATACATAGAATACTGGAGACAAATCAAAAAATCAGGAAACTAATTTGCATGTTGTTACAATAGGGAAAATGTGTAGAGGCGGCATGCATGCCGTCTCTGCCTTTTTATTTTCAGAAGGAAAATATTCATCCAAAATTCCATATATTTAAGGAAATTATCTGTTCATGGGATCATCATTGCGCAAAGTAAGTTTGTTAATCCTCTTGATCATTTTCCTGCCGGTTTTGATCTTCTCTGTGTTTGAGATCGGAAATCTGAAGCAGAACGAAAAGGTCATTCAGAATATTTACAAAAATCAGCTTGATGCCATCCTGTTTTCAATAAATCAGTACTCCGACGATATTGTTAGTAATCTTGCCAGCCGGATCGAAAATAATTTTAACGAAAACAAATCTGATTCTGCTGGACTGTATAAAATCATTAATGAATTTCAGGTTAACAGCCTCATTCATTTCAATAATAAATTTGAAATTTTATCGTCTGAACCATATTCATACCGTGATAGTACAATTGTTTCTGACATAAGAACAATGCTCCTGAAGAATTCAACTATTGTTGAACAACTACAGACCTACTTAAAAGGGGGCTACCGGAAAATTATATCAATCGGAAATACCGGCAAGGATATGCAGTGCATAGTTTTTTTGACTATTGTTAAGGATGAAGAGATAATCAATGTTCTGGTTATTGACCCTGTACGATTTATCAGCAAGGTTCTCGATCCGAAGATACAGGAGATAGCAAAAGGTAAATTCCATATTGCTGCTTATCACTCAGGAGATGATCTCCCTTTTTATACTTCAAACAAACAATACATTCCTGGTAATATTGATGATAAAGAACCCTTCTGGCTGTTGAAAAACTTTTCAATGGGAATAGAACTTAAAGATGCCACTATAGCTGATCTGACAAAAGACAGGATCAGGAGAAACCTGATAATGATCGGATTAGTCGATCTCATATTGCTTTTTGGTGCCGGACTGATCTTCAGAAACGTAAGGAAACAGGTTGAACTATCGCAGTTAAAAAGCGATTTTGTATCAAGTGTGTCTCATGAGATACGCACACCGCTTGCTCTGATTACTATGTATATTGAAACCCTCGAAATGGGGAGGGTGAAGAATACCCAAAAGATTAAGGAGTATTACACTATAATATTAAATGAGACTATAAGGTTATCTGGTATCGTTAACAGAATTCTCAGTTTTTCTCAGATTGAAAGCAACAAGCGAAAATATTCTCTAAGTGAAACGGATATTAATGAATTAGTGGAAAACGCCGAAGGCTCGTTTCGTTATTCAATTGACAATAAAGGATTCACCTATTCATTTAAGCCAGGTGAAAATCTTCCTCCTCTTAAGATCGACAGTGAAGCGATAACAGATGCTTTCGTGAACCTGGTCGATAATGCAATGAAATACAGCACTGATATAAAGGATATTGTTGTCAGAACAGGGAAATATGACAATTATGTATATGTCGAAGTAAAAGACCATGGTATCGGTATCTCCGAAAAAAACCAGAAGTACATTTTTGATAAGTTCTATCGTGTAACTGAAATGAACCTGGCAAATAAGGTAAAAGGTTCAGGGCTTGGACTCGCGATAGTAAAACATATAATGGACGCTCATGAAGGCAAAATTTATGTTAAGAGTGATCCGGGGGCAGGATCCCTTTTCAGACTTTCTTTCCCGGTTAAATAATTTTTAGAATATGAAAAAGATTTTGATTGTTGAAGATGAATTGAATATGGTAAATGGTCTGAGAGACAATCTTGAATTTGAAGGATACGAGGTTGATACAGCTGTCGAAGGAAAAACGGGTCTTCAGAAAATCCTCTCATCCGATTATGATTTGGTCCTGCTTGATATTATGTTGCCGGAATTGTCAGGCTTTGATATTTGCAGAACTGCCCGCAAAGAAGGCATTAACACCCCGATTATTTTGCTGACAGCCAAAGGTGAAGAAATTGACAAAGTGCTTGGACTGGAGCTGGGTGCTGATGATTACATTACTAAACCATTTAGTCTGAGGGAGTTACTTGCCAGGATAAAGACAATATTGAGGCGTGCTCCAATTGGAAAGGTCGGAGGTGGGGAACCGGAATTCGTACCAATAGGGAATATTAAAGTTAATTTCAAAAATTACCAGGCACTTGAAGGAACGAATGAAATCAAATTGTCGTACAAAGAATTTGGAATATTGCATTACCTGTATATGAATGCAGGTAAAATTATTCAACGCGATGATCTCATGAGCGATGTATGGGGCATTGAATATGATATTTCAACCCGTACGGTAGATAATTTTATTCTTAAACTCCGGCAGAAAATCGAAATTGATCCTAATAATCCAAAGATCATTCTTACGGTTCATGGGATGGGGTATAAGATGATCTTGTCATAAACCCTCCTGATTTCGGGAAATCTTGTTTATCCTCTACGAGGAAAATGTTTTATTAAATTAATATCGTTTCTACAATACTATATCGCCTACGGCGAATGGCAAAAAATCTTAACCGCAAATATTTCTTGTTTAATCTAAAAATAGACGTAGCAAACAGCAACAATTATTTCTGTGATTCTAAAAATTGCCCTACGGCGAATGGCAAACAATCTTAACCGCAAATACTTCTTGTTTAATCTAAAAATAGACGTAGCAAACAGCAACAATTATTTCTGTGATTCTAAAAATTGCCCGTAGGGCATATAGTATTATAGAATTTAATTCGTGAAAGATTTTATACCTCGTAGAGGTTACACAATTAAATTCTAATATTTTACAAAAAGTTCCTGTCCAGGTATTCCTGAAACTTTCCCTTGTACTGATCGCTTACAGGAATATATTCCTTTCCGAATACAATTCTGCTTCTCTCGATCGTATCGATTTTCTCAAGATTCACAATAAATGACCTGTGAACACGCATAAATTTGGTTTCAGGAAGCTTTGACTCAAGAAGCTTTAATGAAGTCAAAGAAAGAACAGGTTTGATGGAGTTCTTTGTAAATACTTTTACATAATCTTTAAGACCTTCAATGTAAAGTATATCATTAAAATTTATTCTTTTGATCTTGTAATCCGATTTAAGAAAGAGGAATTCGTTATTCACATCGACCCTTGCCGGAGTCTGCTGCTCGAGCCTTAGAAGTTTCTGAACTTTGTGTACCGCCGACAAAAACTCCTCGTAGCTGAAAGGTTTCAATAAATAATCAACTATCTCAAGCTTATATCCTTCAAGTGCATATTTTTCGAAAGCCGTAGTAAAAATCACTTTAGGCCCTTTTTCCATCAGCCTGGTGAACTCAATACCTGAGAGATCGGGCATCTGAATATCAACAAAAATCAGATCGACCCTGCTTTCCGTCAGAAATTCTGAAGCATCAAGCGGATTATCAAAACTACCTGCAAGCTTTAATCCCGGAGTCTTCTCAATATACCCTGTAACAAGCTGTAATGCAAGAGGTTCGTCATCGATAGCAATTACTGTAATCATTATGTAAATTTAATCTGAAGTAGCACTTCAAATTCTTTATCCGTCTTAATAATTTTCAAATTGTGTTTATCAGGAAACAGCAGATTTAGTCTTTTGGTAACATTCTCCATACCGATGCCTGAATGACCAGGTTCATTTTCCTCTGCTCTTCTGACTAAACTGTTTGCACACCTGAACGATAATGAATTTTCGTCACTTGTCATACTGATATCAATAAATGACTTTTCCCTGTAACTTATACCATGCTTGAACGCATTTTCTATGAAAGGAATGAAGATCAACGGAGGAATATTCACATCTGCATACTTTTCAGGAAAAGTCACTGACAACTTTATCTTATCGTTCATCCTTAGCTTCATGAGATCAATATAGTTATTCATAAAATCTATTTCATTGCTCAGTTTAGTATCACCATGTTCAGAATCGTAAAGAAGGTATCTCATTAATTTTGAAAGCTTTAATACTGCTTTTTGAGAATCATCGGTACTAATGGCTATCAGTGAATATATATTATTAAGAGTATTGAAGAAAAAGTGGGGGCTGATTTGATTTTTCAGAAAAGCCAGTTCAGAATTCAGTTTCTCCTTTTCCAGTTCCTTCTGAAGTTTTTCGGTTAATGACTGACGTTCAAGAATCCTCATACCCATTGATAAAAAAATCAGGAATAAAGCTGCACCCATATAATTAAAAAGATGCATTTCCCTGAAGGGAGGCCGCCCATGGTCCGCTCCATGATCAGGGGGACCTGGTTTATTCATTTCCGGTTGACTCAGGTTTGTTTGTTCGGTATTATTCCTGCCTGGCACATGTTTAAATACAAATTCGTTTGTTCGATCCGATACAAAATAAAGAACCGTTAATAATACTAATACTGATAAATAATATTTGTATTTAGGCCTCGTGAAAAAAAACTTAGGTACGAGCACCAGATAATTTGAATAGAATATGATCGCATTAAAAGCATTTCCCAAATAGTAAATCCAGATGAAATCATTTCCCACATCCCACCGCTTAAAAAAATATAAAGGGATGCTCAATAAAATTGCCCACACCAGAATGTGGAGGAATATCTTGATTTTATTTCCTGTGAAGAAGTCTTTCATAATCTCATTCTGATCAAATTTTTTTCCGTTAAGGCTGAATTACAAATTACTGCGTTTTAGTTGGATAAATCAAAAGAGTTTCAATTAATCTGATTTACTATTCATATCGCAGGGCATCAATCGGATTGAGGTTTGCTGCCTTTCGCGCCGGATACCATCCGAAAAATACACCTATGACAAAACAGACAATAAAAGCCAATACGACTGATTGCGTCTTTACAATTGCATGACTCGACATAAGCGATCCGGCAAGTCTGGCAAGCAAATAACCAAAAACCACTCCCATTACGCCTCCAAGTATACTGAGTATTATCGATTCTGCCAGAAATTGCTTCAAAATATCTTTCCCTCTGCCTCCGATCGACATCCGTAACCCTATTTCACGGGTTCGTTCAGTAACTGAGACGAACATTATGTTCATAATTCCAATTCCTCCCACAAGTAAAGATATCCCGGCAATAGCACCCAAAAGATAGGTCATAATGTCAGTGATGGAGGTTATGGTTTTGAGAAGTTCAGATTGCGACATTACCCTGAAATCGTTTTCTGCTGATTCTTTCAGTTTATGTGTTCTGCGGAGGATCTGTTCCACTTCGGCAATTGCAGCAGGACTTTTTTCCTCAGTGATGGCAGAAGCATAAATACCATTAATATAATCAATTGCAGCAAGCCGTCTCTGGACAGTAGTATATGGTGCAAGGATTAGGTCATCCTGGTCCTGGCCCATCCCGCTTTCACCTTTATCTTTAAGCACTCCGATCACCAGGAAAGGAAGATTTTTTATGCGGATTGAAAGTCCAACCGGGTCAGCATCCTTTCCAAAAAGATTTTCAACCACAGTCTGGCCGAGTATACAAACCTTTGCCATACTTCTTGTTTCGTTTGCACTGAAAATTCTCCCGCTGAGTATCTCAAGCTTCCTTATTGAAAGATACTCTTCACTCACGCCGTATATGGTCGTCTGGGTATTCTTGTTACTGTATATTATCTGGCCGCTTGCCCTTATTTCAGGTGAAACTGAAGCCACATCTGCTGCTTCATTACGAAGAGCTGTTACATCGCTATACTTCAAAGCCATTGAGCTTGATGCCCCTAAACTGACTCCGCCACGCCTCTGGAAATTAGGCATAACCATTACCATGTTGGTTCCCATTGATGATATCTGTCCACGCATCTTTTGTTTTGAACCCTCACCAATCGCGAGCATTGCAATAACCGATGCCACACCTATTATTATTCCCAGCATTGTGAGAAAGGCTCTCAACTTATTCCTTATCAATGCTCTGATTGCGATCCTAAATAAATTTGAATAGTTCATATTATTGATTTTATTATTGATCAAATTCTTCAATTGCTTCTACCGGCAATGTCTCCAGAATTTCTTTTGCATTAAGCCGTTCCGTTACAATGGTTTCCCTGTAGATCTTACCATCACGAAACATCACATTCCGCGTTGCAAATTTTGCAATATCAGGTTCATGTGTTACGTAGACTATTGTTCGTCCCTTTTCATTCAGATCCTGAAACAACTCCATTATTTCAAATGATGTGCGGGTATCGAGGTTTCCTGTCGGCTCATCAGCAAGGATCAGAACCGGATCATTTACAAGGGACCGCGCAATGGCAACTCTCTGCTGCTGACCACCTGATAACTGATTGGGCATATGATGCATACGATCAGTCAGACCGACAGCCTCCAGAGCTCTCAGAGCAGCTTCTTTCCGATCGCGGGATCTTACTTTTGGATTATAAAAAAGAGGAAGCTCAACATTCTCAAGAGCTGTTGTCCTGGCAAGAAGATTATAAGCCTGAAAAACAAACCCGAGTTTAAGATTCCTGAGCTTTGCGATTGCATCCTTTTCCATTGTGCTCACGTTAATACCGTCAAGCAGATAATCGCCGGCTGTAGGTTTATCGAGACAACCCAGGATATTAAGCATAGTTGATTTTCCCGACCCGCTGGCTCCCATAATCGCCACAAATTCTCCTTCGCTTATTTTGAGATCGACCCCACGCAATGCATGGACAGTGACCTCTCCTACATGGTAATCTTTCCTCAGATTCCTTATTTCTATTATCGTATTCATAACATTTTCTTTTTTAAGTTACCCGACTAAAAAGGAAATCCTGGAGGACCATTATTAGTCTTTTTCGCTGTTGCCTTTGTATCATCTCCGGCAGAAACAATGACATCATCTCCTTCTTTTAAACCTGAAAGTACTTCAACGCTTGAACCATTGTCAATACCAATCTTAATCATATTAGGATGCAGTCCCATCTTATCGTCTTTCACCCAGACAGTTTTCATTTTAGGATCGGTATTAGCTGCACCGGGCATCATCCCGGCGGATGGCATACCCTGACCACCTGCCATATTCTGAGACGGGCCACCCATAGGAGGGCCGGCTGGCATATTCGGCATTGAACCTGAAGATTTCATTTTGGCAAACATTTTCATCAGATAAGCCTGATCAGGAGTAAATCGCACAGCTTTCCCGGAAATCAATAATGTATTTGTTTTCTCTTCAACATAAATTGTAGCGCTGGCTGTCATTCCCGGCATGAGCTTCTTATCGGGATTTGGTGCACTAAGGATCACAACATAAGTAACAACATTGTTTGTTGTGACTGGCTGAAGCCTCACTTCGGATACTGTTCCTTCGAATTTCATATCTGGATAAGCATCGACGGTAAATTCAACTCTCTGGTTTTTATTTACCTTTCCAATATCAGCCTCATCAACGCTTGTCTGGACTTCCATCCTTGTTAAATCATTTACGATTGTGAACAGCGTGGGTGTGTTGAAACTGGCAGCAACGGTCTGACCTTCTTCAACTGCGCGATTGAGTACAACCCCATCGATTGGTGAAGTAATAGTGGCATAGTCGAGATTCACCTTCGCCCTTGCCAGTGCAGATTTAGCATTAGCGAGAGAACCTTTTGAATTTTCAAAATTGAAAATTGCCTGGTCAAAATCGGCCTGTGCGATTAGCTTCTTGTCGTAAAGGACCTTCAGCCTGTTATAGGTTGCCTCCTGGAAGTTTAATTGCGCCTGGGCCTGGTTTACAGCAGACTGGCTCTGATCGAGCTGAGCCTGGAGTGAGGTCTCATCAAGTCGTGCAAGCAATTGTCCTTGTTTCACATTGTCGTTGAAATCGACATAAACATGCTGAAGGATACCCGAAACCTGGGTACCTACATTTACGGTTTTAATTGCTTCAATGGTACCGGTAGCCGTAACAGTATTAGAAATGTTGCCTTTTTCGACCTTAATGGTGTTGAAACTGACAGCGACTTCCTTTTTAGAAAATGGCTTCAGAGCGAGTATGCCGATTGCAACTACCAGCACTGCTCCAATAATTATTAATGTTCTCTTTTTCATCATATTATGGTTTTCGTATCTTTAAAGTGTAATGGGAATTCCCATATAGAAATCCAGTACTTTATAACTGAATATTAAGTTGTATTTTGATTGAAGAAGCTGGCTTTCAGCAACAATCAGGTTTGTTTTGGTAACCAGATAATCCACGGAGTTAATGATTCCCTGCTTGAATTTCTCATCCGAAAGAGCTGATGATTCCTGAGTAGCCTTATAATTTTCGGTACTGGCTTCGTATTCGATCTGTGCCGAGGTTACATCAAGACATGCCTGTTCTATGCTTTTTCTTAGCTGATTTTTTGTATCAGTCTCGCTTAACTCAGCATCGTTATATCCTAGTTTAGCCACTGCGACACTGGTTTTCGCCTGTTTTCTCTGAAAAATCGGAATGGAGAGTGAAAAGCCGGCCGAAGGTGATATACCGTTATTCAGTTGATTGAAATATACATCGGTTGCCTTGACTGGAATAACCAGTTGACACACCTGCGCTTGCTGAGAGTACAGGAAAATAAGAGGCTCTTGCTATTTTTTCGTCAAGTCCTGCTATTTCTTTATTTACGGAAGCGTTTTTTATCTGAGGTTTAATTGACAATGCAGTCGCATAAACAGATTTCACATCCGGAATTCTACTTTGATTTAGTTCTTTGGTCAGGTCAGGATGCGATACATTGAAGTTGTCCTGGACAGGAAGTTCCATTAACTGCATCAGGTTAATTTTTGCTATTGAGAGCTGGCTTTCTGAATTTGCAAGAGTGAGCTTTTCACTCGCCAGTTGTGATTTCACCTGGGCATAATCTGAAACAGATATACCCTGAAGTGCAAGTCTCTCACCTGCCAGATTGAGTTGCCCTGTTGTAGATTCTATCTGCTTCTGACTGTTTTTTACCTGCTCCTCGGCATAAAGAACCTGAAGGTAAGCATTCAGAATACTCAGGCTGATTGATTCCTTTGTAGTCTCAAGAGTGTATTGTCCGCCCTGCAGCTCAAGTTCAGCCTGTTTGATCTGGTTGTTTATTCTTGAGGCATTATATATTGTAATACCAGAATTAACAGAGAAATTTGAGCCATTATTTCCTGATAGACCGTTTGCACCTGTTGCAGTGCTTTTGCTCCAGTCAAAATTCTGATTTGCCGATGCATTTACCGATGGTAGTCTCTGAGCTTTAGCTTGCCCGGCATATACACCAAATCTCTGATTTGAGATTTCACTTTTTCTTATCTGAATATTCTGACTAAATGCATGTTCAATGCACTTTTCCAGGGTCCATACCGAATCCTGTCTTTCGTATAAACAGATGCCATGACATGTGGCTGTCATCGCACCAAAACTTAATATAAAAATCAATTTTCTCATAAATCCTTACAATTTTGAGATAAAAGTAAGGCACGAGACAAATAGCCGGAAACCAAATAGAAGTATTGGGGGATTTCACCGACAGAAGGTGATAATTACGATATGTATCAAAATGAAAATAGGGACACACATATTGTTTGTCCCTATTTCTTTTAGCTAACCAATGTCACTGTTCAATGACAGGCGCAGCAACCTTTATCATATGTAGATTTGTTTCAAGACCATCGAAATAAATCAGGGCCCAGGAAAGCGGGACAAAGATATTCCTGCTAATAAAATTCGCGCTGTCATCTTTCCCTTTTTCTATATCAAGATCCAGGATTGTAGGCAAAGTTTTGGCCATTTCTGCAAAACCTTTGTCTTGCTTCATCAACTCAATGAGTTCAGTGATGGCTTTATTTAGCTTCATTCCGGGGATTTTTTCACCATTATCGGCCAGTATTGATGCAGCTGTATTTACATTATCAGGTCTTAACAGATTCCCCGGATCTTTCTTCCACTGTTCGCGGGTCATTCCTTCATGACTTAAAATCAGGTCCTGGTAATCATTTGTGATTTTAATAATTTCATCAATTTTCATATTTACAGCCGACCCATTTACAGTTAGCGGGAGTTGTGCCATAGCAGCTCCTACCTTGTTATAATTCCTCGAAATGCTATAACTGTCATCAATAGTTTCTTTTGCTACATTTAATGAAAACAGTCCCGAAAAAACCGAATTCAGTGCCAGCAGAATCAGAACAAAAACTGTATTGTAAATATTGAAATTTTTATTCCTTGCAGTAACAATCAGAAAGACAGGAAGAAATACAATGTAAGGGAAAGGAAGAGCAATGAACAAACCTATCCCGGCATAAGGCCAATGCATTATTTTAAAAAGCATTCCAATGAACACTACAAAACATGTAATATAAGTTACAATATAAAGGACCTTGTTCTGTTTGCTGCTTTCAGCCTTGTAACTGCTAATAAGCGCGGCCGGAAAGAACATCAGAACCAGGATCAGAGTCCCTGCGGTTATCAAAATTCCGGCTGCAGGCCAATGTTCCATTTTGAATACGACTCCGGTGCAAAGAATTATGGCCGAAATCACTCCAAGAAAATATATTTTTTGTTTCATAATAATATGATTTTGATTTTAAGGGGATTATCGAACCTGCTATTAATGTTTAGCGATTTTATTTAAGAAGCTGGACTCAACAGTCAGCAGTGCATTTTTCATAATTTCAAGTGAATGAAGCGCTGACATTAATGACACGGGACCTTTATCAGATTCTCTGTCAGGCAGGAAGGTTCCTGGGTCAAGCATTTTATTGTATTTCGATAATTCTTCAGAGGATGTTATACCGGCTAAGTAGATTTTATATTCAGCCAGTGACGAATTCAGTTCCTTCCGGGCATTACAGCCAGAAAAAAGAAATGACTTAGCAGTTTCGAGGTCGAATGGCTTCGAGAGTTTCCCGTACAATATTTCCTGACCTGTTTTAATCGGACCGTCGCCAATGGCAGCTTTGCCGGGATTTCCTTCGGATTGCAGAACCATCTCGTTCTGGATGCTACTGATAGCTGAGAGTATTGCAGCAGTCTTTGAATGCAACTGTTCCATCTTAGTGTAGATGAGGGAGTCATGATACTTACTGACCAGGGAGCTGTTATTTCTGGATAAATAATCATGTAATGCATTTTGCTGATCGTTATTAGGATAATAGTATACCCGGTAAGAATTCTGTAGGTTCAGAGTTATCATGGCTCCCGGGACCACTATCAGCAGTAAACTGATAACAAAGAAAATAAACTTAGGACTGATGTGACTTTCGGACTTCCAGGTGAGCCAGGTAAACATTGGCAATGCCAATATGACCAGCAGGATGATTCCCATGACAATGGAAATGTTAGCGAGAGGCCAGTGCTGTATTTTAAAAAGCATGCCTGCCACAAATAGTATGGTGCCTAATGCCCCCAGGATATAAGCTATCCTTTTATCTTTGTTTTCCTGATCTAAGAACCTGCTCAGTGCCAGGGCCGGGATAAAAAACAAAATACCAAATGTTGCAGCAAGGGTCAAAATTATTCCCGCCATTGGCCAGTGCTGTATTTTAAAGAGAGTTCCTACAATAAATAGCATTCCTGCAAAAAAGGCTGAGATGACCAGGAAAAGTCTCTTTCTGTTATGGGTTTCTTTCCAAAGTACATTAAGGGCAGAAGGCAGGAAGATAAATGCCAGAACAAGAGCACCGAGGCTCATCATGATACCTGCCATGGGCCAATGCTGAATTTTGAATAACGCAGCAATAGCCAAACATGATTGTCCCGGCAACGCTTGAAATTTTCATTGTGTTTTTCATATATCGGTATTTAGTGTCTACTGCATAGAGTGTTTCTTCCTGTATCTCTTTTAATCTGCGGTACCCCATTTTCTGTCCTGACCTTCCTGTACGCTTCTGCAAAATCGAGTCCGGCTTGCATTTCATACTCCACATCACAACATACATGGTCAATGAGGTCTTCAAGGAGATGAGAGAATGTTATCTCCTGCCTGCTAATGTCGCGTGTGATTTGATCAATATGATGAAGACTTAGTTCAGGCATGGGTCAGGCCGGGTTTCAGATCGGCGATTCGCTGTAGGGATTCAATAAATTCGTTCAGTTCTTTTATTTTTTCCGCCACAAGAGAACGGCCTTTAGGGGTAAGGGCATAATATACTCTTAATCTATTGTTGATCATTTCTTTAGCTGTGACAAGAGAGCCCTCCTGTTCGAGTTTATGGAGGATGGGATAGATAGCGCCGAAGGTAAGTTTTATATTTCCTTCAGTTAATATCTCCACTTTTTGGGTGATCAGGTATCCGTGCATTGGGCCTTCTTCTTTTATTAATTTAAGGATGATTGTTTTCAAAGATCCTTTAAGCATGTCGTTTGATATCATATTGTTTTATTTTTAATTATATACAGATTTAATCATATTCATTTTATGTTAAATACATATTTAATTATATGCCGTTTCTATTATATTCTGTTTCATTTATATTTGTCTTTATGTATATATAAGTTTCTTATATATTACAAATATAAAATATAATTATTTAATAATACAAATTATTTTGAAAAATTTAACTGCAGGGTTTTCTAATTTGTTTTGTGAATGCCTTGTGTAGGGAAATTATAAAATATAATTATATGTCAGCGAGACATCTATAAATTTACTAAAACTTTATTTTTTTCAAAAATATTTTGCCATTTCAAAATTTCACATTACTTTTGACCATTCGGTTAAACTCTATAGTTAAACCAACAGGTTAGAAAATGACAGAGAATGATAAACTGACAGAAGAGAAAATCTTCGAAGCCGCAACTGATGTATTTATAGATAAAGGTATGGACGGCGCCAGAATGCAGGATATCGCCAGCCATGCTGGAATTAATAAAGCCCTCCTGCATTACTATTACCGCACTAAAGACCAGCTTTTCAATGCTGTCTTCGAGATGATAGCCGCCAAAGTCCTCAAAAAATTTGCCCCGGTTTTCGACGAAAACCTGAGCCTTGAAGAGAAAATCAGATTCTTCTTCAAAGAACACATTACCTTTCTGCAGGAAAATCCAAAACTTCCCGCATTTGTACTCAATGAGATCAACAGAAATCCTGCAAGAATAAAAAAACTTCTGAAAAACGTACATTTTGAAAACCTGTGGCAAAAACTTTACGAACAACATAAAGCAGAACTCGGAAAATACAATATTACTGAAGCCATAATTCCTCAATTAATGGTTTCAGTAATAGCATTGAGCGTTTTCCCTTTTGCGGCCCGAGGCATAATTGAAGCAATACTCGATAAAGCCGGTGTCGATTTCAATGACTATATCGAGCAACGTAAAGAATTCGCTGCAGATTTTGTAATCAAGGCTATTAAAAAATAAAATATAAGATAAATGACAAGAAAACTAATTGTTCTATTGCTAATACTGCTCGGGACTGGTTCCATCAAGGCTCAAAAAATACTGACTCTTAAAGAGTGTTATGATATGGCCTCAACAGCAAACGCCCTTGCAAATGAAAAAAAGGGATATTCAGATATTTCGAAACTAAAAGATGAAAATCTGGCTAAAGGCTGGCTCCCAACTCTCGATGCAAATGGCAGCCTGATATATAATTCATCGGTAATCGATATGAGAAGTGTCCTTGGTTCATTACCTATACCCGGAATTGCCAACGCTATTAAGCCTCTCCCAAATGAGCAATACAAAATAACTGTTGATGTGAACCAGGTTATTTACGATGGAGGCGCAATAAAGGGAGCTCGCGAACTTGAGAAAGCTGATCTCAATATAAATGAAAAACAGACCGAAACAGATCTGTACAAACTCAGGGCACAGATTAACGGATACTATTTTAATCTTTTACTGCTCGCCAGACAAAAAGAACTTCTGAATAATTATCTTGATATAATTAAAAAGAGAATTTCATCAATGCAATCAGGGATCAACAACGGTGTAATCATAAAATCGGATGTGGATGTCCTCACCTCTGAGAAAATAAAGATAGAACAGCAGCTTACACAAAATGAGATAACTAAAAAATCATTATTGAAAATCCTATCTGATCTTACGGGTAATCAAATTGACAATACAACTGAATTTGTTCAGCCATCTCAGTCAGATAATCTATCAAACGATATCTCCCGTCCTGAATTAGGGGTCTTCGATCTGAGGAAGGATCAGCTTGATGCGAGCCTGAAAGTTATACAAAGCAAAAGAATGCCAAAAGCTGTCGGTTTTGCCACTTTAGGATATGGAAATCCTCCTGGCAGCAACTTCTTCAAAAATGAATTTGCTCCATATTATGTACTCGGAGCCAGCATAAAATGGAACATTTTTGACTGGAATAAGTCAAGAAATGAAAAGAAGATTGTTGCCCTTCAGGAAAATATTATTGAAAACAGAAAAAGTGATCTTACGGATAATCTGAAAAGGCTCCTTGAGTCAAAAAATTCTGAAATATTAGGTCTGAAGGCATTGGTTGAGAGCGACTCTGAACTTATATCACTCAGGAAAAGAATAACCGCCTCATCAGAATCGCAATACCAGAATGGCACTATAACTGCCACCGATTACCTCAATGTTCTCAATTCCGAGCGTGAAGCTGTTCTGAATTATGAGATTCATAAGATAAACCTTTCTATGGCAAAAATTGAATATCTGAATATCAGCGGTAAGGATATCGAATAAAATTATATAAGGAACGGTCGCGATCGTTCCCTCCACCCAAAATACACTTTCCAGACATACAATAATCAAACAATACCTTAAAACAATATGAAAACCAGAACATTAATAATAATTGCAGTTGTTCTCCTTTCGGGATGCAAAAATAAAACTGAAAAGGCTGATGCTTTCGGGAATTTTGAAGCAACTGAAGTAACAGTATCTGCCGAGACAAGTGGTCGCATTCTGCAGTTTGACCCGGTTGAGGGAACCCTGATTGATAAGGGAGCTATTATTGCCCTTGTCGACACTACCGTCCTCCATCTTCAGAAAGCTGAAATTGAAGCAGGCATGAGAAGCGTAACTGTCCGACTGGCTTCAATTAATGCACAGAATGATGTGCTGAATCAACAAATCAGCAATCAGAATATAAATGTATCAAGGATCGAAAAGATGCTTAAAGATTCTGCGGCAACACAAAAACAATATGATGATGCTACCGGACAAGTTGCAGTTCTTGAAAAGCAAATCTCGGCCAATAACACGCAGAAAGCATCAGTGTCTGCAGAGCTGGCAGTATACAAATCGAAAGAAGCCAGTGTAAATGAACAAATTAAAAGATGTACCGTAAGAAGTCCTTTGAAAGGAACAGTTATAGAAAAATATGCAGAAGCCGGTGAACTGACATCGTCAGGCAAACCTCTGGCTAAAATTGCAGATCTTTCGGTAATAAAACTGAAAGTTTATGTCAGTGGCGCTCAGCTTGGCAGTATAAAAACAGGTCAAACCTGCACCGTAAGGATAGACAATGGGGTAAAAGGATATCAATCCTTTCCCGGGAAGATAAGCTACATCTCAGAAAAAGCAGAATTCACTCCAAAAATCATCCAGACAAAAGAAGAGCGTGTTGTGTTAGTTTATGCGGTTAATATTGATGTAGCTAATGACGGGACCCTGAAATCGGGAATGCCGGGCGAAGCTCTTTTCACAGCTGTAAAGAATTAAAGATGATAAAGGCAATCGAATCATCGGGTATTTTTAAATCATTCGGACCGACTAAAGCCCTGGAAGACATTTCGTTTGCAGTGGATGAAGGTGAGATCTTCGGTTTCATTGGTCCGGACGGATCAGGGAAAACAACGCTTTTCAGGATAATCACAACTCTTCTTCTTTCCGAAAAAGGGAGTATGAAAGTGCTTGGCATGGACGTAAAAGCAGACTATAAGGAACTGCGGAAAAATATCGGATACATGCCAGGTAGATTCAGTCTGTATCAGGATCTTTCAGTCGAAGAAAATCTTAATTTTTATGCAACAGTTTTTGGAACTACTGTAGAGGAAAACTATGACCTGATATCTGATATTTACTCACATATTGAACCATTCAAAAAGAGAATTACTGGAAAACTTTCGGGTGGTATGAAGCAAAAACTGGCTCTTTCATGTGCATTAATCCATAAGCCACGACTACTGGTTCTAGATGAACCGACAACCGGCGTCGATGCGGTTTCAAGAGCAGAATTCTGGGATATGCTGGGCAAATTGCGTCAGTACAATATAACAATCATTGTTTCTACTCCTTATATGGATGAAGCGATCAGGTGCGACAGGGTAGCGTTGATACAGAATGGTAAAATATTATCAATCGACACTCCGCAAAAAATCAGAGAAGGCTTTAGCAGAAAACTTTTTACAGTAAAATCATCAGCTAAATACATCCTGATAAAAGTCCTGAGGAAAAATCCCGAGGTTCTTACTGCATATCCTTTTGGAGACTCAATCCATGTGACTCTGGCTAATGAAAATGCTGTTAAGAATCTTAATGATTATCTGATCAATGAAGGGATAAATGATGCTGTAATTCAGGAAGCTGAGGCAGGAATTGAAGACAGATTTCTTGAACTTATGGAAAAAGAATAAATATTGAAAAATGAAATCCTTTAACCACAAAGAACACAAAGGGAACACAAAGGGAACACAATGAATGGCAACGAGTATAAGCAGTGTTACTTTTACCCCCTTCCCAACCTTCCCCCAAGGGGGAAGGAGTGAACAACCTTTCCCCCTTGGGGGAAATAAGAAAGGGGGTAAAAGTCTTGCAAAAATACTTGTAAAATAAAAATGTGAATATAAAAAACAAGATGGAAAAAGTTCAGGAAAAAGTAATCATAGCTCATGATCTCGTAAAGAAGTTCGGATCTTTTGTTGCTAATGATAATCTCAACTTTGAAGTTCATGCCGGCGAGATATTTGGATTTCTTGGTGCGAATGGCGCCGGTAAAACCACTGCAATCCGCATTCTTTCAGGGCTTTCTAAACCTACATCAGGAGAGGTGAAGGTTGCAGGATTTGATGCATACAATCAAACTGAACAGATCAAAAAGAATATTGGCTACATGTGCCAGAAATTTTCTCTTTATGAAGATCTGACAGTTAAGGAAAACATAATTCTTTATGGCGGAATTTACGGTATGTCACGAAAGCTTATTGCAGAAAGACTTAAGGAGTTACTTGAGAAACTGCATTTCCAGGAATATGAGAATAGAATGATCTCTGATCTTCCCTTGGGACTAAGACAAAAACTTGCATTTTCAGTCGCCATTCTTCACAATCCAAAAATCGTGTTCCTTGACGAGCCAACAGGTGGTGTCGACCCTATAACAAGGAGACAATTCTGGGAGTCAATATATGAAACAGCTTCCCGAGGCATAACTGTTTTTGTTACAACTCATTATATGGATGAGGCCGAATATTGTGACCGTATTTCTATTATGAGCGATGGAAAGATTGTGGCTCTTGATACTCCGGCTGAATTGAAAAAACAATACAATTCAAAGAGCATTGAGGAGGTATTTATAAAAATCGCAAGACCGAATCACGTATCATAATTTTCTAAAGATGAGGGCTTTATATTTGTTGAGAGTTGTTTTTAACCACAAAGCACGCAAAGAAGGCACAAAGGGCACAAAGTCAAAACACTACAATATAGACCTTTGTGTACTTTGTGAAAAGCGCTGACGCGGCATTCTGGCTCCTTCGCTAAAATAGCCCACAGGGCTATTTCTTAACGCTCGGCCCCCTTTGTGGTTAACGGATTTCTTGAATTTAATTGATTTACTAATACATGAAACGATTCCTCGGTTTTGTACACAAAGAATTCCTGCATATTTTCAGGGATTACAGAACACTGTTTATATTATTCGGCATTCCGGCAGCCCAGATATTGATTTTCGGTTACGCAGTAAGCACCGATATTAAAAACGCCGGGGTCGCCTTTCTCGATCTGTCCCACGATGAAGTGACTCAGAAACTTTCAGATAAAATCATTTCTTCAGGATTCTTTAAAAAAACTGAGACGCTTCTGAACTATAATGATATTGACAAAGTTTTCAAAAAAGGGAAAACGAAAGCCGTTATCGTCTTTGAACCCGATTTTGGTAAAAAACTCATTAGTGAAGGAAAAGCTTCGCTGGACATAATCGCTGATGGCTCTGAACCAAATACTGCCACTCTGATCACAAATTACACCACCGCAATTGTAAATGATTTTACATTGAGCCTGGCAGGTCCGTCACAGAACAATTCAATGCATATTCGTCCCGAGGTCAAAATGTTCTATAATCCTGAACTAAAGAGTCATTTTATGTTTGTACCCGGAGTCGTTACGCTCATACTTATTTTGATCTGCGCCCTGATGACATCTGTAACAATAACACGAGAAAAAGAATTCGGTACAATGGAGGTCTTACTGGTCTCTCCTCTCCGACCTGTTCAGATAATATTAGGCAAAGTGATGCCCTATTTTATCCTTTCATTTATAAATGTGTTGCTAATTCTTTTATTATCATGGCTGGTATTCGGACTTCCGGTTAAAGGAAGTCTCATATTACTTCTGGCGGAATGCATGTTATATATACTTATGAGTCTCAGTCTGGGAATTCTCATTTCAACAGTGTCAAAAAATATGCAGCAGGCAATCTTTATTTCACTTGTTGGACTCATGCTGCCAACCATACTCCTTTCAGGATTTATTTTTCCCATCGAGAATATGCCTAAGATCTATGACTATATAAGTTCGATCCTTCCGCCACGATATTTTATAATCATTATCAAAAACATAATGATAAAAGGAACCGGATTGTTTTATATATGGAAGGAAACACTGATACTGATTGTTATGACTCTGGCATTTATTGGGTTAAGTGTAAGGAATTTTAAAATTAGACTAGAATAACGATATCCATTAACCACAAAGAGCACAAAGGATGCACAAAGGACACAAAGGAAGAAAAAGAATGTATTATGTATTAAAGGCGATTGGCGATAAAGAGAAGCCACCGGGCCCAAGGCTCAAGCTTGGCGAAGTCTTCAGACTTCGACGAAGATGAATTTAGAATAAATAATATAAAAGCGAAGTTTGAAAACTTCGCTTAGCAATGAAAAGACAATAAATGCAATGAGAACAATATTTTATCTTATCCGAAAAGAATTTCTCCAGATATTCAGGAATAAATTTATCTCAAAAGCGATTTTTGGAGTTCCTATTATTCAAATGTTGATTCTTGTTCCTGCGGTAACATTCGAACTGAAAAATGTTAAAATCGCAATTATTGATAAAGATATGTCCTCAGAATCGAGAGGTCTGGTCAGCAAACTTGATGGATCGACTTTTTTCAAAGTCTCATATTTAACTTTTTCAGAAAAGGAGGCCACTAACCTGCTTAACAGGAATAAATGCAGCATGATAATCGAGATCCCTTCAGGTTTCGGGAAAGATATAGGAACAGGGAAACAGGGTAAACTTCTTGCCACTATTGATGCTGTTAATGCCTCATCAGCAGAACTTTCATGGGCCTATCTCAATGGAGTCATCGGCGATTACAACATCGATCTCATTAAACAAAATATTTCCACTTTCCCGCCTAATCCTGCACCACGTATCGAAATTAATAACAGATACTGGTACAATGAGTTACTAAATTATAAATACTATATGCTACCCGGGATTCTGGTAATCCTTGTCACTGCAATCGGATTTTTGCTTGCAGGTTTGAATATGGTAAGGGAAAAAGAAGTAGGAACAATTGAGCAAATAAATGTGACTCCGGTTAGAAAATATCATTTCATAATTGCCAAAATGGTGCCATTTCTTCTTATCGGACTTGTTGATCTTGCATTAGGTCTGATAATTGGAAAGATCGCGTTTAACATTCCATTTGAAGGAAGCATTCTGGTTATGTTCCTTGGCAGTACTATTTTCCTTGTAGCAGTACTTGGTCTGGCACTCTTCATTTCTACCTTCTCCGACACTCAACAGCAATATATGTTCGTCGCATTTTTCTGTATGATAATTTTTGTCCTGATGAGCGGTATATTCACTCCATATGAAAGCATGCCGGTATGGGCCCAGGACTTCAACATGATAAATCCCGTTGCCTATCTGATGCGCATAAACAGGATGGTGATACTAAAGGGGTCCACAATGCACGATATAAGCAGGGAACTTTATTCGTTATTAATAATAGCTGTTGTCTTTACATCACTTGCAGTAAGGAGGTACCGGAAGACAGCCTAAACCTGCAGAGCAGCCAATACCCTGCCCAGGTACCTCCCCAATGTTCTGACCAAATATTTATATATTTGCAAATTAAGCATGGGATAAAGATCCTCGGATTATCTCGTTCTTATAATACTCTATATTAATATTTTGATTAATGCCTGATGTAATTAAGCTTTTACCCGATTCCGTAGCCAACCAGATAGCTGCAGGAGAAGTAATACAAAGGCCTGCTTCCGTTGTTAAAGAATTGGTTGAAAACTCTGTAGATGCCGGCGGTAAGTATATTAGGGTAATAATTAAAGACTCAGGAAAAACCTTAATTCAGATAATTGATGATGGTTCAGGAATGTCCGAAACAGATGCCAGGTTATCGTTTGAAAGACATGCAACATCTAAAATAACAACTGCCCAGGATCTTTTTGCAATTACCACAAAAGGATTCAGGGGTGAAGCGCTCGCTTCGATAGCTGCGGTTGCAATGGTAGAGCTTAAAACACGCAGGGATGAAAGTGAAACAGGTATTCTGGTCCTTATAAGCGGTTCGAAAGTAGAGGTCCAGGAACCTTGCAGCTGCCCGGTGGGATCAAGCTTCTCAGTGAAAAACCTTTTTTTCAATATACCGGCAAGACGGAAATTCCTGAAATCAGATAATACCGAAATAAGACATATTGTCAATGAATTCCAAAAAATTGTCCTCGCCCATCCTGATATCAGGTTTTCACTTCATCATAATGATACGGAAATTTACAATTTAATGCCCGGGAATCTGCGACAACGGATAATAGGAGTATTTGGAAAACAAATAAACCAGGATCTAATTACTCTTGAAACTGAAACAAGCCTGATAACAATTAAAGGATTCGTTGGGAAACCTGAAAATGCAAGAAGAACGTATGGCGAACAATTCTTTTTTGTGAATAACAGGTACATGAAACATCCCTATTTTCACAAAGCAGTTGTTGAAGCTTATCAGAATATATTACCGGTGGAAGCTATTCCATCATACTTCATTTTCATGGAAGCCGATCCTGCATCAATCGACATAAATATTCATCCTACCAAAACAGAGATTAAATTTGAGGATGAACGATCTATATGGCAGATACTGATGGCCTCTGTAAGGGAGGCTCTTGGCAGATTCAATATAGTTCCTTCACTCGATTTTGAAAATGAAGCGCTTGTTGATATCCCCGTTGTGATGAAAACTACGGAGATGATGCCTGAACAGCCTAGAATCGAAATCAATGCACAATTCAATCCTTTTGATGGCGAGGAGAGAACAGAACGCCCTGGTTTCGTTGAACGGTTTGAAAGGGAAAACACTGCGAATTGGGAAAAGCTTTATACTGCCCTCGAAAAGGAAAACGAAAATCCTGAACAATTTGAAAAAATAAAAGAATCACAAAGAAAGTTTTTCCAGATTAAAAATAAATATTTTGTGTGCCCTGTCAAATCAGGATTAATGCTTATCGACCAGAAAAGAGCACATGAAAGGGTTCTGTATGAACGATTCCTTGAATCGCTAAGCAATAACAGGGCTATCAGCCAGGTAGAGTTATACCCGGTAACAGCAGAGCTGAATCCTGCCGATTATTTTATCCTGAAAGAAATCGAAATTGAACTTGGCATTTTAGGTTTCAGCTTTGAACATTCAGGTAAGAACAAAATAACAATTAACGGCAGACCGGCAGACAGCAGTTCCTCTGATCCTCTGGAGATACTCGAGATATTACTGCAGGATTATAAAAACACCAAAGCGGAACCTTCTGTCACTGCAAAAGAGAAAGTTGCGGCAGGCATGGCATGCGCATCAGCTATTCCATACGGTAAAGTTCTGAGTCAGGGAGAGATGGAGGATCTGTTTGATACGCTTTTTGCATGCAAGTCGCCGAACTATTCTCCAAAAGGCAAACCTGTCATAAGTATAATAAGCCTTGAAGAGATTGATAAAAGATTTAAATAAAAACACGCGAATCGCAAAAAGTAATTGGATATTTAAACCCCCTTCCCAACCTTCCCCCACGGGGGGAAGGAGTAAGAAACTAACATTTCCCCCTTGGGGGAAACAGGAAAGGGGGTCATCAAGAATAATTAAAAATCGAGGGCATCGAGAATATTTAATTTTGTAAATAAAGGCAGTTTTTATTATGACAATTTGACTGAATATAAAAGTTTAAGATTTTTGGCCCGACAATTGAAGATAAAAAAGAAATAAAAAAATACAGATGAACGGATACGGCAGAGGTTTCCTGGGATTACCACCGGTTGTTAAGAATATAATAATGCTCAATGTTTTAATGCTTCTGGCTTATTATGCAGCAGGAAGCGTTTTCGGAGTTGATCTCAATGCATTACTCGGAATATATTTCCCTAAGTCAGAACAATTCAGACCTTTCCAGATTTTAACCCACATGTTCATGCATGCCAACTTCTGGCATATATTCTTCAACATGTACGCCTTATTCATATTCGGACCGATCCTTGAACATGTATGGGGCCCAAAGCGATTTTTTATATTCTACATGGTGTGCGGACTTGGCGCTGCCTTTACTCATGAAACAGTTATTTTTTTTCAATATAATCATCTGATTAACAGTATGAGTCCCGATAATCTGCAGGCAGTCATTACAGAGGGAGCAAATTATCTTCGCCAGGGAAAAGTGTTTACAGAACCTGATATGCAAAGTCTTCAGATATTGCTTAATACACCAACCGTTGGAGCATCGGGAGCTATATTTGGCGTATTGTTAGCCTTTGGAGTTCTTTTCCCCAATACGCAACTGATGCTGCTTATTCCGCCAATACCCATAAAGGCTAAATATCTTGTCCTTGGCTATGGAGCTCTTGAACTTGTACTTGCAGTGACCCAACCCGGCAGTGATATTGCACATGCTGCCCATCTTGGAGGAATGCTTTTTGGATATATTCTGATCAGGTACTGGAGAAAAACAACAAATACTTTGTACTGATGGGCATTTTCGATGATATTCGTTCAACATTCAGAAAAGGGAATAATCTCACTAAGCTGATTTACATAAATGTGGCGGTGTTCATTCTTATTACCATCGTCGCTGTAATCGGATTTTTGCTTAATAACAATATCATATCGGAAAAGAGTCTCGATCTCCTTTCTGTACCTGCCTCTCTTAAGGTCTTGCTGGTAAGACCATGGACGTTGATTACATATATGTTTACGCATAAAGATGTCTGGCACATCCTATTCAATATGTTATGGTTATACTGGTTCGGAAGGATATTTCTCGAATATCTTGACGAAAGGAAACTTGTGTCGGTATACCTGCTTGGCGGACTTTGTGGAGCACTGGTATATATTGCATCTTTCAACATTTTCCCTGCTTTTACATCTGTCGTTGCCGATTCAGCAGCCATCGGAGCTTCTGCTTCTGTTATGGCAATAGTGGTTGCAATTGCTGCATACGTACCCGATTATACAATACAGCTTTTTCTATTCGGAAGGATAAAGATAAAATATATGGCCCTTGCAATATTTATTCTTACTTCGGTTATGGACTTTTCAGTGAACTCAGGAGGGAAACTAGCACATATCGGTGGTGCTTTTTTCGGGTATTTCTACACAATTAGCCTGAGAAAGGGAAACGATATCGGTAAGGGATTGAATAAAATAATAGACTTTTTTGTAACTATGTTTAAACCAAGAAAAAAGCTAAAGGTCACTCACAAAAAGGTTGCTGATGAATATGAATACAATAAAATAAAGGCTGAACATCAAAAACAGATAAATCACATACTGGACAAAATATCCAAAGGGGGATATGACAGCCTGACTAAGGAAGAAAAGGAAACACTTTTCAAGGAAAGCCAAAAGAAAAATTGACATCAATTAATTACCAGTTGGTAGTCCATTTCCTATTGATCGTCAAAAATCATTCTTCCGGAATAAATATTCAACGCATTAGTACTAATTTAGTTGATCACAAATTATTGTAATTGAAAAAGATTCTTTATAAATCTCTTTTAGCGGCAAATATTGTCTTTGCTTTAACTCTTCTGCTTTCGTATCTGGCAGTTGTAATCAGCCCCGGCGACTTTGCGCTTCCGGCCTTTTTTGGCCTTGCCTATCCTTATCTTTTGTTGATCAATATAATATTTGTTATTGTATGGGCCATGCTGCTAAAATTTGAAGCCCTGATATCATTAGTTATAATAGCCCTGGGGTTCAATCATTTCTCAAACTATATTCAACTGACAAGAGGCTCGGGTAATAAGACAAATACATATAAATTACTCAGTTATAACGTTCGATTATTCAATTATTTTGAATATAACAATGGTTCCACGTCTGAAAAGAGAGTTATAAATTTCATAAAATCTCAAAAACCTGATATAATCTGTCTGCAGGAATTTTTTGTATCAGGAAATCCTGCCCAGGAAGAGGCAGCAATAGTGGCTGTTTTGGGAGGTAACTATTTCTCTCATATGAAAGTGTCGGGAAGTGGTAAAAACAGGTTCTATGGAATTATAACATTAAGCAAATTTCCTATTGTGGGTAAAGGTGAGATAGTTCACCAGGGATCTTCCAGCCGTTCTATTTACACCGACATAGTAATTCAGAAAGATACTATCAGGATCTTCAATAATCATCTTCAATCTTTCAGGTTAAAAAGGATGGAACGTTCATTTCTCGAAGAGTTGACTTCTTCTGATGATAAACAGAATGAAATGAAAAGCATATCAGTCAGTCTTAAGAAAGGATTCGTAAACAGGGCTCTTCAGGCCCAGGTTTTGAAGGACCGGGTTAATAAGTCACCTTATCCAGTCCTGGTAGTCGGCGATTTCAATGATACTCCGGTATCATATTCATACAGAAAAATCCGGAAAGGGTTGCATGATTCTTTTGTCAATTCGGGATATGGTGCGGGTTTCACATATAAAGGCAATTATCCCCCAAACAGAATAGATTACATACTGTACGATAATTCCTTCATAAATAGCTATTTCGAAATAATTAAAGTAAGGTATTCCGATCATTATCCAATCGTTGCATACTTTAGAAAGAAAAGCTAAAAGGGAAGTTTTCTGAAATCAACATTGCCTCCTGAGATAATCAATCCGATTTTCTTTTTTCTAAAAAGATCCTGATTTTCTTTAACGATTGCAAGAACTGTGGCTGAAGAAGGTTCTATTATAATTTTCATTCTTTCCCAGACAAGAAGCATGCATTCAATAATTGATTCTTCCCTGGCAGTGAGTATTTTGTCCACATTCTTTTTAATAATTGAAAAAGTAAGTTCACTAAGTGAGGTAAGAAGACCGTCAGCACAGGTTACAGGATTTACCGATGGTGTGAGTTTCCCGCTTGTGAAAGAAATGAAAGCATCATTGGCGTTAAATGGTTCAGCGCCGATAACCTGAATGTTCTTATTCATGCCTTTCACGCATGTTGATGTGCCGCTCAGAAGTCCCCCACCACCGACTGGCGCAATGACAATATCCAAATCACTTTTATCATTGAGAAGTTCCAAAGCTGCCGTTCCCTGTCCGCATATCACATTAAAATTATCATAGGGGTGGATCAGTGTAGCACCACTGTTCTTCATTATCAATCGTGTTGTATCTTCCCGTGCCTGAAGGGTGGGTTTACAGAATGTAATTTCAGCTCCATAACCAGCCACTGCATTTTTCTTAACCTGGGGAGCGCTTTCCGGCATAACTATATTTGCTTTAATCCCATTCATTCCTGATGCCAGCGCCAGGGCTGCAGCATGATTGCCGGAGGAATGGGTGACAACTCCTTTCAGCTTTTCTTCTTCTGTCAGTGAAAGAATTGCATTCGTTGCTCCCCTGAATTTAAATGCGCCAACCTTTTGAAAATTTTCGCATTTAAAAAAAAGCTCGCAATCAAAAAGTTCATTGAGCTGATGAGATGTCAAAACCGGGGTACGATGAACAAATGATTTAATTCTTGAATGTGCAGCCTTAATATCGGCAAGTTCGGGTAATTTCATTGAAGATGGTTTTTCTCAAAATTAATACTATTTCGTGCCAAAAAACTTTTTAACCGCGAAGAGCGCAAAGAAGGCGCAAAGTCCGCAAAGTAAGAAACTATATCTCAGCTCTTTGCGCCCTTTGCGAAAAATCTTTGTGCCCTTTGCGGTTAATGGATTTCGACTGTTACGAGCAAAGCAAGCTGATAGTTAGCTTAGATATTGTTTTAAATATTTATATAGATTCTAAACAAAAGTTTAAAAATTATGTCTTATATATGTTCAAATTTATTTCACTAAATAATCAATCAATGAAACATTCCGCACACCCCTGGCATTCGGTTGAAACAGGCAAAAATGCACCAAAATCCATAAAAAGCATCATTGAGATTCCTGCAGGTTCTAAAGGCAAATATGAACTCGACAAAGCGACAGGCTTGCTCCGGCTCGACAGGGTGCTGTTTTCGTCGGTTCATTATCCTGCTAACTATGGATTTATACCACAAACATACTGTGATGACCACGATCCGCTTGATATCCTTGTCATCTGTTCTATTGAGCTCTTTCCCATGTCAATAGTGGAAGCAAAAGTTATCGGGGCGATGGAGATGATCGACGGCGATGAGAGAGATGACAAGATAATTGCGGTTGCCGGAAATGATATGTCCGTTAATTATATCAATGAGCTTTCCGAACTTCCTCCTCATACACTGGTTGAGCTGAAAAGATTTTTTGAAGATTATAAGAAACTCGAACATAAAAATGTAATTGTGGAACAATTCCTGAATAAGGAAAAAGCATATGATATTGTGACTGAGGCTATGAGGCTTTATCAGGAAAAGAAGGAAGTGCTGTTACAATCTTAATTCACACCCCACATTTGAGTATTAAGAAAGTCGAAATCCATTAACCACAAAGGTCACGAAGGCAAAATACATAAAGTGCACAAAGGGTCAATATTATTAGTAGGGATGCAGAATACTGCGTCCCTACTTTGTGTCCTTTGTGCCTTCTTTGTGTTCTTTGTGGTTAAAAATCCCATTTATCTCGTCTTTGCTGTCGCAATTATCATCTTGGAATTAAGCCTGTTACCCACGGAAAGGACATTAACTAAATCCTGTATTGGCAGCGAACTATCAAAACGCAGCATTATAAATGCGTCGGGAGAATGGGCCAGTTCTTTTTTTAACTGGGCTTCAAGAGCATCAAAAGGGACTTGCGTGTTATTAACATAATAAGCTTTCTCCTTGGTCATCGTCAGATTGATCTCCTTCTTCTGAAGTGTCTGACTGTTCCTTGAATTCGGCAATGCCACCCTTATCATACTCGGATTTAACAATGTTGAGATAATGATAAAGAATAGCATGAGAAAGAACATGATGTCGTTCATAGATGAAGTAAAAACTTCAGCAGTAAAATCTTTTTTCTTGCGAAGATTTATCATTTTGAAGGACTTTTTAACAAATCAATAAAATTCATCGCATTCCACTCGAGCTGATGTATCGCTTTATTTACCATTATATTAAGCCAGTGGTAACCAATATAGGCAACAATCCCGACAATTAGTCCAGATGCGCTTGAAACCATTTTCACATACAGTCCTGCAGAAACACTTCCTATGCTTACATCGCTTGTCATTGAAATATTGAAAAATATTTTTATAACGCCGATTATTGTTCCCAGGAATCCAAACATCGGAGCGATACCGGCAATAACAGCCAATATCTGTATGTTTTTCTCGAGATCATAAACTTCAAATTTTCCTGCTATCTCAATCGATTCTTCAATTTCTTTTATCGGTTTGCCCAATCGCGATATTCCTTTTTCAATCATCCGGGCTATTGGTTTTGAAGTGCTCCGGCAAAGAGCAAGCGCTGCATCGGTTCTTCCATTAAGGATATATTCGTGAATGCTGTTCATGAAGTCCACATCTGAACTGATATGCCGTCTGATAGTCAGATAACGTTCAATAAAAACATACACAGCAATTATTGATAGCAGGGCAATTGGTATCATAATAATACCTCCCTTCATAATAATATCTATCATTTTTGTTGCTTCAGGGGCATGTTGAACAGGAAGCCCTGCACCCGATTTATTAATAGTATCAAGGGTTTGTGTTATTTCCGAAAAGACAGCGGTCATATAGGTTAGTATTATTGTTACTATTCAAAACGAGATCTGAAAAGAAAAATTATCAAGTCGGACAAATATTAAAATTAACGACTGAGTTAACGTTTATTGATTAAAACCCAAATTTAGTTGTTACGACAGGTTTTTCCTAAAGAGTTAGTACATTTGTTTACATAAATTTCCAACCCTCGGTAGCGGGAATTATTAATAACTTTGGTAGCTAAATAAAATAAGAAATATGCTCTATAATTACATCTTACTGGTCATTGATCAACCACACTTAAAAGATACAAATGCAGTTAATAATGTAGCAGAACTGCTTATGAAAGGGGGATTTATTATGATCCCTATTCTTTTATTATCCATTTTCAGCATCTATCTTTTCATTGAAAGATTTTTGTATATCAGGAAAACAACAATAGTTGACCAATCTCGCGTTTTTAATATTATTGGCGAACTCAGGAACAAAAAATCAGAGGAAGCACTTGCACAAACAAGGAACCTTGATTCTTCGCTTGGAAGAATTCTTGAAAGCGGACTGAGTCAGGGCGGAAAAACACCCAAGGAAATTGAGAACTATATGGAAGCAACAGCCAACCTCGAGATTTCTGAAATGGAAAAAAATACGGGTTATCTTGGCATAATTGCAGGTATAGCTCCGATGCTAGGCTTCATTGGAACAATAGCAGGGGTGATCAAGATCTTCTATAATATTTCTCTGGCCGACAATATAAGCATCGGAATAATTGCCGGAGGATTATATCAGAAAATGATATGCAGTGGTACAGGATTAATTGTAGGAGTGATTGCCTACAGCTGTTATCATTATCTGCAAATGATGATTGACAGATATTCGATCGACATGCAGCGTCAGGTTAATGAGATCATAAAAGTTTTGTGATATGATTATCAAAAGAAAAAAACACTTTAAAGCGGAAGTCAGCACTTCTTCACTGAATGACATCATGTTTTTCCTTTTGTTGTTTTTTCTGATAGTCTCCTCACTGGCTAACCCAAATGTTATCAAACTATTATTGCCTAACTCAAAATCAGCCCAGAATCTCAGCAAACAACAAATTACTATTTCAGTAACAAAAGATAAGAAATATTATCTCGATAGTCACCAGATAAGGTTTGATGAAATAGAACCATTATTAAAAGCAAGGATCAGCTCACTTCAGGAACCTACAATTATTTTAAGGATGGAGCAATCGCTTACCGTTCAGGATCTTGCTGATCTACTCGAAATCGGTACCCGGTTAAAGGTAAAAATGGTTATGGCAACAAATAAAACTCCCGGCTCTTAGAACAAGTGTTTCTGATCGTATCAATTTATACTATCCTGTAAATCACTTCTTCAAACATTTATCCAAAATTTTTGTTGACAAAAGAGGGCGCATTTAAGAAAATCGCTTCGATTTTTTTCATAAAACATGCTCTGTATAAATACTCAACAGAAACCCTGATAAATTTAAGTGATGTTCAGGTTAATCAAAACACGATTATCGATTCAAAAATACTTTAAATCATTACTGAAATATTTTCAAACGTCAGAAGCGATTTTTCTCCTTTTCTTTTCGAATCTGATAGGTGTTGGAGCAGGATTCGGAGCAATTCTCTTTCGTTGGATGATATCATTCTTTCAGAATCTCTTTTTCAATCAGGGACAGCATATTCTTTCATTCCTGGGGGCTTACTATGTAATTATTATCCCCGCAATTGGTGGTTTGATAGTGGGATTAGTAGTTTATTTCTTTGCCAGTGAAGCAAAAGGACATGGTGTGCCGGAAGTAATGCTGGCAGTAGCAGTTTCCGGAAGTAAGATAAGACCCCGTGTTGCTGCTATAAAGGCACTTGTTTCCTCCATTTGTATTGGTTCAGGTGGTTCTGTTGGCAGGGAAGGTCCAATTGTTCAGATCAGTTCTGCATTAGGTTCGACAATTGGACAATTATTCCGCTTAGCGGAAGACAAGAGAAGGATTCTCATAGCCTGTGGCGCTGCCGGAGGAATAGCTGCTACATTTAATGCTCCCCTGGCAGGGATATTTTTTGGGCTGGAAGTAATTTTAAGAGAATATGGAACACGTTACTTCTCATCAGTTGTTCTTTCTGCTGTCACTGCCACAGTTATTTCACGAACATTTCTGGGATCGAAGCCTGCATTTATTACCCCTCCTTATGAACTGACAAGCAGCTACGATATTTTATTCTATTTTGTACTTGGGCTTCTTGCTGCCGTTGTTGGATGGATCTTTATTAAGACACTTTATAAATGTGAGGATATCTTTGACAGTATTAAAATTCCAACATATTTAAAACCGGTTTTTGGAGGATTAATTTTGGGACTCATCGGGTTATATTTTCCACAGATATTTGGAGTAGGATACCCTTCTATCGAGAAAACTTTGAACGAACAATTTGCTCCATTCTTGGTTCTTGGACTTCTCTGTTTAAAGATTATAGCAACTTCGCTTACTCTGGGATCAGGAGGATCGGGAGGTGTTTTTGCTCCTTCATTGTTTATAGGTGCAATGTTGGGAAGTTCTTTTGGTTCTTTGCTTCATTTGCTTTTCCCGGGGATCGCTGTATCTACAGGTGCTTACGCCCTGGTTGGAATGGCAGCTGTATTTGCGGGAGCCGCACACGCTCCAATATCTGCGATTTTAATTCTTTTTGAGATGACAGGCGATTATAAGATCATGCTTCCGCTAATGATTGCATGTGTTATCTCAACACTGTTGGTCAAATGGATGTCAAATGACTCAATCTACACCCTTAAACTTTCCAGAAGAGGTATTGACATTTTTAATGTAAAAAAGGAAGATCTGCTGGAGAAGTTAAAAGTTTCCGAAGCAATGTACAAAAAAGTGATTACTGTAAATGAATCCGCAACAGTAACTGACGCAGAATTCCTGATAAAATCTACTTCCCACAGAGGTTTTCCTGTTCTTGATAGTAATGGCCTGCTTTGTGGGATGATAACTAACTATGACATTTACAGCGCAATAGAAAGTGGAAGAGGGAATATGCCTGTCAGTGATATCATGACACGAAACCTGGTAATTTGCTACCCTGATGAAACCCTGAAGGATGCCCTTGAGAAGCTTGGGAAACATGAAATCGGACGTATTCCGGTGGTCAAGCGCAACGAACCAGGCAGCTTGATTGGCCTGATAACAAGGAAGAACATAATTTATACGTATAATCACGCTCCTATAAATTGATTATTCCAAACTTTATCCGACCGGTAAGTCTATTTAAATTGTTGAAGCAGTTGAAGGAAAATTTGGATTTAACTTTGTAAGTTTACTAATGCTTTTATTCTGACATACTTAATCAAACAAGAAATCGGGTTCTATGAAGCACAACGTCTTTATAAAAATATACTTAACAGCAATCATTTTAGCTCTTACAGTTCATACAGCCTGTTCTCAGGAGTTTTCAGCCAGAGAGATTGTTAAAAAAGCAGACGACAAAGGCAGAGGCCTTACCAGCCAGGGAGTTATGACTTTGACAATTGTACGTCCTGACTGGAGCAGAAGCTTAACGATGAAATCGTGGTCAAAGGGAACCGATTACTCATTGATTTATATTACTGCCCCGGCAAAGGAAAAAGGACAGGTGTTTCTGAAACGTAAAACCGACATGTGGAATTGGGTACCATCAATTGAAAGAGTTATCAAAATTCCTCCATCAATGATGATGCAATCGTGGATGGGCTCAGACTTTACCAACGACGATCTGGTGAAAGAATCCTCACTTGTGGTTGACTATACACAGAAACTGATCGGGAAGGAAAAGGTCAGGGATCAGGAGTGTTATAAAATAGAACTGGTTCCACTCCCCGATGCTGCAGTTACCTGGGGCAAAATAATTCTGTGGATTACAACTGAAGGATTTAATCAATGGAAAGCTGAGTATTTCGATGAAGATTCCAATATTGTAAATATCATGAATGCTTATGATATCAAACGAATGGGCGATCGTGATATCCCATCAAAATTGGAGATAGAACCGGTAAACAAAAAGGGTGATAAAACGATACTTGAAATTAATAGCATGGTTTTTAATAAACCAATTTCAGAAAACTTTTTTTCACAACAAAATATGAAGTCAATCAAATAAGATTTTCACAGGTTAATGAAAGGCTATCTCAAATTCGCATGGCGAAACCTATGGCGCAATAAGCGCAGGACTCTGATTACAACAGCATCCATTTTTTTTGGCGTAATACTATCAACTGTAATGAGTTCGATGCAGGAAGGATCATACGCAATGTATATCAGGACTATAGTAAATTTTTATTCAGGATATATCCAGGTTCACAGCAAGGGATACTGGAAAGACAAAATAATTAATAACTCTCTGGAATACTCTAAAGTCAAATCAGAATTAACCAGGGTAAAAGGAATTACAGCAATTTCACCGCGGTTGGAAAACTACGCACTGGCGTCTTCGGAAGAAATTACGAAAGGTGTAATGGTTATAGGTATTTCTCCCGCCAATGAAGACGGGATCACTAATCTTTCGAAAAGGATAGTAAAGGGGAAATACCTTATAAATGGTGATAATGGTGTTGTAGTAGGCAGCGCACTTGCTAAGTATCTTAAACTCGATGTAAATGACACTCTTGTTTTGCTTAGTCAGGGATACCATGGGATAGGTGCAGCGGGGAAATATCCTGTCGAAGGTATAATTAAACAACCATCCCCCGAACTTGACAGGACTGTTGTTTATATGAATCTGACCAATTGCCAGGATCTGTTTTCTGCACCTGACCGTCTTACATCCATAGTCATTATGGTTAAAAACAACAATGAAATGCCGGCAGTAAAAAACGAGCTTATTTCAAAGCTGGGCAGTGATTATGAGGTTATGGACTGGAAAGAGATAAACAGCATTTTAATGAAACAGATTGACAGCGATCGTGCTTCCGGTATGATCATTAAGGGAGTTCTTTATATGATAATTGCTTTTGGAATATTTGGAACAGTTCTCATGATGATGATGGAAAGAAGAAAAGAATTCGGGGTTATTGTTGCAATAGGGATGCAAAAGTACAAACTCAGTTATGTTCTCATTCTTGAAACTATCTTATTGGGATTGGTTGGCGTTATCGCAGGAATTGCAGCAAGCATACCTGTAACATGGTATTTCACCTTACATCCCATTCCTTTGACCGGACAGGCAGCGGAAACAATGCTTCAGATGGGATTTGAACCAATAATGTCCTTTTCAATGACCCCGTCAGTGTTCTTTAACCAGGGCATTACTATACTGATTTTCACAATGATAATCGGCCTGTATCCTCTCTTCAACATAAACAGGCTTAAGATTATCGATGCACTTCGTAGTTAACTTTAATTTCAGGAAAGATGATTCCTTCGTTTGCATGGCGAAATTTATGGCGGAATAAACTCAGAAGTCTTATAATTATTGCTGCTGTAACTCTGGGTATATTTGCAGGAATTTTCCTTACTGCATTCACCAACGGGATGATAAATTCCCGCATCGAGTCTATCATAAAAACCGAGATGTCTCATATACAGATCCATCAACCCGGGTTCTTGGATAACGACCAGTTTTCACTTGTGATCGCAAATGCCGACAGTATAGCCACACTTGTTCGTAAGGTACCAGATGTGATTGCAGCAAGCAAAAGAATAATCATCAATTCAATGGTTGCATCAGCTGAGACAGGCATAGGTGTCAGAATTGTCGGAATTGACCCGGAGAATGAAATTAAAGTAACAGATCTGAGTTCAAAAATAATTTCAGGAAAATATATCGACTCAACTGAACATAATCCTGTTGTTATCAGTGAACTGCTCGCAGAGAAATTAAAAGTCGGCTTAAAAAACAAAATTATTATTACAGTCCAGGATGTCAATAAAAACATTACCGGTGGTGCTTTTCGTATTGTAGGGATCTTCAGAACCGATAATTCGATGTTTGATGAAGCAAATGTCTACGTCAGAGGCAGTGATTTAAGTCGTTTAACAGGTTTGAAAGGACATGAAGCACATGAAATTGCAATCTTGCTTAATACAAATAAAACAGATGATGTGACAAAAACTTTGTCAGGCCTGTTCCCGAAACTGGAAGTAAAATCGTGGCAGCAATTGAGCCCGGAGGCAGGTTATCTTGTAAGCGCTATGAACCAATACATGTTTATTTTTATTATCGTTATACTGATAGCTTTATGCTTTGGCATAATAAATACGATGCTGATGGTTATTATGGAACGAGTGCATGAGCTTGGCATGCTTATGGCAATAGGGATGAACAGAATGAGAGTATTTGCAATGATAATGCTTGAAACTGTTTTTCTTTCACTTACCGGAGGTTTTTCCGGATTAATTATAGGCTATTTTGCCATAAAATATTTTGCAAAAGCAGGTATTAATCTTTACTTCTGGAAAGAGGCATTCTCCAATTTAGGATATTCATCATTCGTTTATCCGGTAACAGATTCAAAGACAATGGTGATAACAGCAATCCTGGTTATGGTTGCCGGAATAATTTCCGCATTATACCCTGCTTATAAAGCATTGAAACTTAATCCTTCTGAAGCAATCAGAACTCAATAGTATAAAACAGTTAAAGATACAAAATGAGTATTATTGAAATTAAAAACCTGAACAAAGTGTACGATGAAAAATCAGTACCGGTTCATGCTGTAAATGGGATTAACCTTGCAATAGAGCCAGGTGAGTTTACTGCAATAGTAGGGCCCTCCGGATCGGGTAAAACAACGTTGCTTAATATAATAGGCGGACTGGATGATCCGTCAAGCGGAGATGTGATTATAGATGGTGTAAAAATCAATGAGCTTTCGAGCCGGCAAAAAACTGATTTCCGTATGAGAAACATCGGCTTCGTGTTTCAATCTTATAATCTGATACCCGTATTCACTTCAGAGGAAAATGTGGAGTTTATAATGCATTTGCAGGGAAAAGAAAAGGGAGAACGGGAAAGCCGGACCAAAGAACTGCTTGAAGCCGTTGGATTAGGAGACAGAATGAACAGTCGTCCTAATAAACTCTCCGGGGGACAGCAACAAAGAGTAGCAGTAGCAAGGGCATTGGCATCAAAACCAAAGTTTATCCTTGCAGATGAACCTACTGCAAACCTCGATTCCAAATCGACTGAAAATCTCCTTGATATAATGGAAAAACTGAATAAGGAAGAAAACATTACTTTCATTTTCTCAACGCATGATCAACGTGTGGTGAATAAAGCAAAACGGGTAATTACACTACAGGATGGCGCAATCATTTCCGATATCAGCAAGTAAATACCTGAGATTGGTTTCAATATTCCTGATAATGCTTCCTGTTTCAATGGCAGGTCAGGATTCTATACCAAGGAGATTGTCATTAAACGGGTATATCACAAATATGCAATCATTTATGTTCCAGGGTTTAAATGACAACTGGACAATCGATAATCTGATTCATAACCGCTTAAATTTCAAATGGAATAACAAGACGGACAATTTTAAAGCCGCATTAGAACTGAGAAACAGATTAATAATTGGTGAATCAGTTTCTGCAATTCCGGGTTATTCAAAAATGATCGATACTGATTATGGCTTTGTTAAATTATCAGATAACCTTTCAAACGGCAATTCCTATCTGCTCAACTCGAAGATTGACAGGGCCTATATAGATTACACAAGAGACAAGTTTCAACTGACAATCGGACGGCAGCGCATAAACTGGGGACAGTGTTTTACCTGGAATCCTAATGACCTTTTCAATGCATATTCTTTTTTCGATTTTGACTACATTGAAAAACCAGGTAGCGATGCTGTGCGTTTGCAATATTACACTTCCAATACATCAGCTTTTGAATTTGCAACTAAAGCCGATAATAATCACAGGGTAACTTCTGCTTTTCTGTATCGTTTTAATAAATGGAATTATGATATTCAATTTCTGGGTGGAATATTGAATGAACAGGATTATGTTATCGGAACAGGATGGTCGGGGAATATAAAAGGTGCATCATTCAGAGGAGAGATATCGTACTTTCAGCCAAAACATAATTTTGCAGATACAACCGGTATTCTGGTAGTGTCATTAGGCACTGATTACACTTTTAAAAATTCTTTCATGCTTCAATTCGAAGCTTTATACAATCAGAACAGAAGCTCAGGAGTAACTAATTTTGTTGATTTTTACAACGAAAGCTTATCAGCTAAAAATCTGTCGTTTACCAAAGTAACTTTTATGCTTCAGGGCAGTTATCCGGTAACACCTCTTTTTAATGTTTCACTGGCTGTGATGTATTTCCCAAAGCTAAATGGAATTTTTCTGGGTCCATCACTTACTTATTCACTGACTGACAACATCGATTTTTCGTTAATTGCGCAATCATTTGCAGGACAGTTGGTAAAAGGACAGACTGAACATTTCAATTTTGGTTTTTTGCGACTTAAATTGAACTTCTAGATAACATTACTTCTTGATTACCTCCGTGCCCTGACCTGCTGCAATGTACCATTTGCCCTGTTGCTGAATACATACTTCAATGCGTTGAACGTCAAAACTTCTCACTGAACCGTCGGGTGCTTTCTTCGATACATGTACACGTCGGTTGACAATTGCAGTGTTACCATATAGTCTGACGAATGTTTTGTCTTTATCTATACTGTTTATCGATAGAAGACCAACATTGGGTTTGCAATGAAAACGGATATACTTATCCCTCGGAAATGATTCTCCATCGGGTATAGTTCCTCTAAAATCTTCGGTGAGCAGTGATTTAATCTTCAGACTATCCTTTTTGACAATTGAATTGTCAAGTGAAACAACCAGATTTAAAACTTCATCTTTTGCTGATTGGGCACTGGAAATCTGAGTCATAACAAACACAACTGCAAGGGTTAAGATTGCTTTTTTCATATTTGCAAATATTTTAAATCATTAACTTTAATCATGAGTTTTTGTTCAAATCAAATTCTGCCGGATATTCCAGTGAGAATAAAGATTTGATCATGAAACTGATTTGTTAAAGATATTTAGCTTTAGATCTGTGAAAATGGATTTTAATTGATATGTCATTGATATCGAATACAAAAAAGTTTATCTTGCCGCCTCATTTTTTCTGTTCAAGTTTTTTCAAATCCTTATCAAATGAAAAATATTTTTCTTTCTTCGATTTCTGTACGTAACAGTAAGAAAATATTAATGTTATTCATTCTATTGTCTTCACCTTTATGTCTTTTTGCGGCAGGAAGCACAGTTCCTTCAATAGGACCGGTCAGATTGGAATTTATCATTTTCGGATTGATACTTCTCGGGGTTGCCCTTTTTCACAAACAAACTTTCTGGGTGGCAGTTATCGGTCTGACGGTTTTATTGACATTCAAGCTGGTGTTTGATCCCGGATTCCATCTCATGGAACATCTTTTCGGAACCACTCCTTTCGGTGAACAAATAATGGACAAAGGGCTGAGGCAGGGAGAATGGGGAATTCTCGTTAATCTTCTCGGACTTTTGCTTGGTTTCGCCATTTTATCAAAAATATTTGAAGAATCGGGTGTTCCTGATATTTTGCCCAGGTTTCTTCCCGATGATTGGAAAGGTCCGTTTATACTACTGATTTTTGTTTTCATCTTATCTTCATTCCTCGATAATATTGCTGCAGCTCTTATCGGAGGAGCGATAGCAATTGTTGTATTTAAGAAGAGAGTTCATATTGGTTATATCGCTGCCCTGGTAGCCGCGAGCAACGCAGGAGGTAGTGGAAGTGTGGTTGGGGATACGACTACAACCATGATGTGGATTGACGGGGTGAGCGCTCTTAATGTTCTGCACGCATATGTTGCAGCCGGAATTGCATTGTTGTTTTTCTCGTGGTTCGCCTCTCACCAGCAGGATAAGTACCAAAGAATACAGAAAGATGCAAACCCTGATGCAAAAATTGATTGGGTAAAGATTTTTAACGTGGGACTGATTCTGGCGGGTGCAATAATTTCAAATATTCTTTATGATATGCCGGCGTTAGGCGTATGGATTGCGATCATCATTGGAGCATTTCTCAGACCCGTTCCATGGAAAGAAGTCCCAGGCGCAATTAAAGGAACTATTTTTCTGTTATGCCTTGTTTCCTGTGCATCTCTGATGCCTGTTGATGAACTTCCGAAAGCATCGTGGATAACGGCTCTTGCTTTGGGATTCCTTTCATCAGTATTTGATAATATCCCGCTTACAAAACTTTGTCTTGATCAGGGCCATTTTGACTGGGGGATGCTGGCATACAGTGTCGGGTTTGGTGGTTCAATGATATGGTTTGGCTCATCAGCAGGAGTAGCTATAACAAATAAATTCCCTGATGACCGTGATGTATTAAAATGGATTAAAGGTGGCTGGCATGTAGTTGCCGCTTTTATTATCGGCTTTTTTACTTTACTTGTTCTTAAAGGATGGGAACCGGCAGATAATAAAGAACATAAAATAATTAATTGTCCTGTACCAGGTTGTCCGATGGGCAAAGTTCCATTAGCGGAAAATATGCCGGGAACGATTGGTTACATGGAGCTGATAAAGTAACAAAACAAGGAGATTGCTTCGTCACCGCGGGCTGGCGGTTCCTCGCAATGACCGTTAATTTGAAAATGTATACCGCCATTGCCAGCCTGACGTAGGAGGGCGTGGCAATTGCTTCGTCGCTTCGCTCCTCGCAATGACCGTTAATTGATAAAGTGCAGTGTCATTGCGAGCCCGACGAAGGAGGGCGAAGCAATCTTCCAGTCCCAGCATGAACTAAGGGGAAATGCCGGTCATATAACAAAAAAATAGGGACGTTGCGTGCAACGTCCCTACAAGTTATGTTATCTGAATTTTCTATTATCCAAACAGACTCCATGCAACAGTAACACCAGCCATAACGACTGCTACCATTGACATGAGCTTAATAAGAATATTCATTGATGGGCCGCATGTATCTTTGAAAGGATCACCTACGGTGTCACCAACGATACTTGCTTTATGGCATTCGCTTTTCTTGCCACCATAATTACCTCTTTCAATGTATTTTTTAGCGTTATCCCATGCACCACCTGCATTGTTTAGCATACTGGCAAGTGTAAATCCTGTTGTCATTCCGCCCATTAATAATCCAACAACGCCGGGAACACCAAAAATTAATCCGGTTATAACAGGTACAATAATTGCCAAAAGTGCCGGAACTACCATTTCTTTCTGAGCTCCTTTAGTTGCAATTGCAACACATTTTGCATATTCAGGTCTTCCGGTACCTTCCATAATTCCCGGAATTTCACGGAATTGACGTCTTACTTCATCTACCATTCTTCCTGCATTTCTTCCAACAGCTTTCATAGTCATAGCTACGAAAACGAAGCACATCATTGCACCTATGAAGAGACCGGCAAGTAAGATTGGATTAAAAAGTGATAGGTTATACGCGAAAACAAAATCTTTGACACCAGCGTGAGAAACCTCCACTGCTGTCTGTCCGGCCTGTAAAGCTGCAGGTGCGTGACTGTGATAAAACAACACGTCACCGATCTGTTTGAATCCGTCAGCGCTTTTATCTGCAAGTCGGCCAAGCCATAGCTTAACTTCTTCCATATAGGCTGCAACAAGAGCCAGTGCTGTAAGAGCAGCTGAACCAATAGCAAAACCTTTACCGGTTGCAGCCGTTGTGTTTCCAAGACCGTCAAGAGCGTCAGTTCTTTCCCTTACTTCTTCAGGAAGACCAGCCATCTCAGCATTACCACCCGCGTTATCTGCAATTGGCCCGAAAGCATCAGTTGCCAGAGTTACACCAAGGGTTGAGAGCATCCCAACAGAAGCGAAACCAATACCGTAAACCCCCATTGCAAAGTTATGGAAACCACCTGCAAATGAATAAGCAGCAATAATTCCAGCAACAATTGTAAGTACTGGTAACCATGTCGAGAACATACCTACAGCCATACCTTCAATAATAACTGTTGCAGGTCCTGTCTGTGACTGTTCTGCTATTCCCTGGGTAGGTTTATAGCCGTCGGATGTGTAATATTCTGTTGCCTGACCGATAATAACACCGGCAACCAAACCAGAAACTGCAGCTCCAAAGACTCCCCATGTAATCCAACCAGCATTAGCCATCACAGCCAATACTACAAGAATAAGAGCTGAACTTCCCCCTGTTCCAAGCAAAAGCGCTCTGAGAAGGGTTTTTGGAGATGCTGATTCTTTTGTTCTGACCATATATATTCCGGCTATCGACAATAATACTCCGATCGCCGAAACAAGCATTGGAGCTATTATAGCTTTAATCTGATAATCACCTTGCCCTGCAATGGCAGGAAGGGCAGCGCCCAATGCTGCAGTTGCAAGTATTGAACCAGCATAAGATTCATAAAGGTCAGCACCCATTCCGGCTACGTCACCAACGTTGTCACCAACGTTATCAGCGATAGTTGCAGGGTTACGTGGATCGTCTTCAGGAATTCCGGCTTCTACTTTACCAACCAGGTCAGCGCCTACGTCAGCAGCTTTTGTAAAGATACCGCCACCAACACGTGCAAAAAGAGCCTGAGTTGATGCACCCATACCAAAAGTGATCATTGTAGCTGTAATTTCAACAAATTTCTGGTGTTCATCAATTCCAGCCTGTACAAATGTAAGGCCGAGGAATTTAAATCCCGCAACCATATGTTCAGGTGTAAATACAACTTTCGTAAGAAAAATAAACCATGCTGCGATATCAATAAGTGCGAAACCTACAACAACAAGACCCATGACTGCTCCGCTTCGAAGAGCTACCTGTAATCCTTTGTTTAATGATTTTGATGCAGCCCAGGCGGTCCTGTTAGATGCAAATGTTGCAGTTTTCATTCCAAGATAACCGCAAAGACCTGAGAAGATACCACCGGTTAAAAAGGCTACCGGAACAAACGGGTTCTGAACACCCATATATGCCAGTATAGTTAACAGCACAACAAGAACCACGAAAATCTTGCCGACAACTGTGTACTGGCTTTTAAGGTAGGCCATTGCACCTTCCCTTACATACTCAGCAATCTCTTTCATTTTATCTGTTCCTTCTTCCTGTACTTTCATTCCTTTATAAAAGATCCAGGCGAACAGTAATGCCATGAGAGCTGAAATTGGAACAATCCAAAAAATGCTACTAATCATGATATCAATTATTAAATTAAAAATTAAAATGGTTTAGGAATAAAAAAAAATTCTCCGGTACAAAACTATATGAGTTTTTTAATAATTCAAATGAAAAATAAACGTTCTTTAAATACTTTGTAATTTAAAAAGAGTCTAAACAAGCATAGAGCGTTGAACGTTGAGCATTGAGCATAGAGCGGTGAGCATAGAGCGTAGAGCGTAAAGCGTAGAGCGTAAAGCGTCGAGCAGAAAGCGGGTTAGGGACACCATTTGTCAGGATGGTTTATCATGGATATCAACATCTTACGAACTTCACAATAATCATTCAATAGTTTTTCATTTGTTTCTTTAAGAATATACTTACAATCCATGGAATAATCAAGCCAGACTTCTGTTTCATTCGATTTTGCTCATATCTAGATATTTAATAATCTATAATATAAACTTAGGACGGTCTTCGCTCTACGCTCTACGTTCTACGCTTTACGCTTTTTCCTGATACTGTTATATACAAAAGGTATGGATGTGATTACAATCAGAAAAATGACAATGTAACCCAGGTAGTCTTTTATCCCGGGGATATACTTCCCCATATAGTAACCGGTCAGAACCAATGCAACCACCCAAAAAAAAGCTCCGACAAGGCTATAGATAAAGAATTTATAAAGTTCAAGTTTAACAATACCCGCAACAATAGGTGCAAAAGTGCGGACAATAGGCAAGAACCTGCTTAAGATTATCGTTTTCTTACCATGCTTTTTATAAAATTCGTTTGCGGTAACAAGGTGTTCCTGCCGGAATAAAAAACCTGACTTCCTTTTAAAAAGCAATGGACCTACCTTCTTTCCAAAACCATAGCCAACCATATTCCCGGCGACGGCAGCAATTATTATATAAAGAACAAGAAGAAAAGGGTGTAATTCAAGGATTCCCGTTGAACACAACAAACCTGCAGTGAATAGCAGTGAATCACCAGGGAGGAAAAAGCCTACAAACAAGCCGGTTTCGGCAAAAACAACGAATAAAAGCAGATACAATCCGCCGTAATGAATGATACTTTCGGGGTTTACAAGTTGTTTTAAGAACTCAAATATTTCATGCATGAAATCCTGTTTTGAGAAGTATCATTCAATAAATATAAGAGAATTTTCCAATATATAATCATCCGGCAATGGACAAACTCAGATCTTCCAGCAATTCTCTTCCCAGTACTCCTCTTGCGATTTCACGCACCCCTCCCGTCATTCGGATATTCCAGTCTTTATCTATTTGTATTTTCAGAGTCCCTCCCTGCATATGCATTGTAAGATCACCTTTTATTAAACCCCTTTTGACCAGAACGCTCGAAGCTGCACAGGATGAGCTGCCAGATGCAAGGGTGTATCCGGCTCCCCGTTCCCATATAAGAATCTGTGCATCGTGACCTGAAAGAACTTTGGCAAATTGAACATTTATCCTGTTTGGAAACATAGGGTGATTTTCAAGTAAAGGTCCGTATGCCCGGATTTCTTTCTCATCCAGTTCCTGTTTGATAACGACACAATGCGGATTACCAACTGATACACAATTAACCTCATATTCTTTATCACCAGCCATTATTTTCTGTGCAATGAATTCAGGTTGATCAGAATTTACCGGTATATCCCTCGATGAAAAGATGGCTTTCCCCATATCGACCCGAATAAGAGTTGCATTTCCTTTTTCTGCTTCGACAATTTCCGCATAAACTACATCTGTCAGTGTTTCCACTGAAAATTGTTTTGTCGTTGCATAACCATAATCATAAAGATATTTGCAAAATATCCGGAGGCCGTTCCCGCTTTTTTCAGCTTCTGAGCCATCGGGGTTGTAAACCCTGAATCCGAAATCGGCTTTTAATGAAGGAACCTTCATAACAACACCATCGGAGCCTATACCGAAATGAATGTTACATAATCGTATTATAGCTTGTTTTGTGAGTCCGAAATCTATATTTGAGCTGTCAAGAACAATGTACTCATTGCCTAAACCATGCATTTTTACAAAACTGTTTTTCTCCATCTTCAAATTAATCTGATCAATAATATTAAAGTATAAAATTTCTAACGAGATCTTCAAGTGTATCTCTTCGCCTGATAAGACGTGCATTCCCGTCTTCCCCGATCAGAATTTCGGCGGGTCTCAGACGGCTGTTATAATTCGAGCTCATTGAATATCCGTAAGCTCCGCTATCGAGCACACCCAGAATGTCATTCTCAAATATTTCAGGAAGCTTTCTGTCTTTTGCAATTATATCACCAGTCTCACAGATATTACCTACAATGTTAACGGTTTCTTCCTTTAACGAGGGGATGTCATTACCGCGGTATATCTCGATATCGTGATGTGAGTCATACATAACAGGCCTTATCAGCACATTAAATCCCAGGTCGGTACCAATATATTTAATATTGTAATTTGATTTTGTTGAATAAACTTTCCCTAGAAGTATACTTGATTCGGCAACGATATACCGACCGGGCTCTATTTTGAATTCGATTTCTTTTCCGTATTCTGTTACCCAATTTTTAATAACTTCCGAAAGTTTTCCGCCGAGATCTTTAAGATCGAGCCTTGTTTGATCAGATTGTTTTTTGTATGGGATCCCGAATCCGCCTCCAAGGTCGACAAACTCCAGATCATCGAATTGCCTGGCAATTGAAAGTATATTTCCGGTGCTCTCAAGATACGCTTCGCCGTCCATAAAAAGCGAGCCTATATGTTGGTTAATCCCGATCAGTTTCAGATCATATTGTTTTATGATCTTTTTGACCTCAGGAATATTTTTCATCTCAATCCCGAATTTTGTTTTCTGACCGGCTGTAGTCACTTTCTCATGGTGCCCTGCTCCCACTCCCGGATTCACCCTGAATGACACTTTGCCTCCGGGGTTGATCCGTCCATACATTTCAAGCTGGGACACTGAATCAACAGAAATCTTTACGCCGGCGTTAATAGCGTATCTGAACTCATCTTCACTTACATTATTGCTTATATACAATATCTCTTCGGGCTTATATCCGGCCAGCATATTCAAATATATCTCGCCGGGCGACATTGCATCTACACGAAGTCCTTCATTTCTCACGATCCTGATTAATTCCAGATTGCTGTTGGCCTTGAGGGAATAATTGACTGTAAAATTCGGATAGGAAATAAGACCTTTCAAATCGCGGCATCGCTGGCGAAGAATAGTCTCATTATAAGTATAAAGAGGGGATCCGTATTTCTCAACTAACTGAACCGGATCGGTATTACCAAAGAACTTATTCTCGATGCTTACTCTGGAATAAATATAATTCATTGTTTTAGGATGAAAAGTAACTTTAATATATTTGCGGCTAAAATATACAAAATGGCGCAGATTAACGATAATTATTTTAAACTTCAGGCCGGTTACCTCTTCCCTGAAATAGCCAGGCGGGTTCGTGAATTCCAGAAACAACACCCAACAGCGGATGTTATCAAAATGGGAATTGGTGATGTAACGCAACCCCTAACGCCCTCAGTTATTCGTGCTTTTCATGAAGGTGTTGAAGAAATGTCGAAAGCTGATACTTTTAAAGGTTATGGCCCTGAGCAGGGATATGATTTCCTGCGCGAAGCTATTGTAAAGACCGATTACCTTGACCGTGGCGCTGACATTAAGCCTGATGAGATTTTTGTTTCTGACGGATCAAAATGCGATACCGGTAACATTCTCGAGATATTCGGACTCGATAATGTCGTTGCAATGCAGGATCCAGTCTACCCGGTGTATGTCGATACAAGTGTGATGGCAGGCCGCACAGGAGAATTCCTGGGTAATGGGTATTACGATAAACTTGTGTATATGCCCTGTAATGCTGAAAACGGTTTTATACCTGAAATCCCAAAAAAGAAAGTTGATATTATCTTCCTTTGTTATCCAAACAATCCTACCGGAACAACAGCAAGTAAGAAGGAATTAAAGAAGTGGGTCGACTATGCAATTAAGAATAAATCCATTATTCTTTTCGACTCTGCATATGAATCATATATTTCTGACCCCGAAATTCCGCATTCAATTTATGAAATTGAAGGAGCCAGAAAAGTAGCTATCGAATTTCGCAGCTTTTCCAAAACAGCAGGATTTACAGGAACCCGGTGTGCTTATACAGTTATTCCTAAAGATCTTGTTGCTACAACTTCCAATGGTATCGAAAAACCATTGCACCCGCTGTGGTACAGACGGCATGCCACAAAATTCAATGGCGTATCATATCCTGTTCAGAAGGCTGCCGCAGCTATTTTTACTCCTGAAGGGAAAAAGGAAATAAGGGCAACGATTAATTACTATATGAACAATGCAAGGATTCTTCGTGAAAGCCTGGCCAGGCTTGATTTTCAGGTCTTTGGCGGTACAAATGCGCCATATGTATGGGTAAATTCGGGCAGGCAGCTAAAATCCTGGGAGCTTTTTGACAAATTGTTGAATGAAGCACATGTGGTCGGAACTCCGGGTTCCGGATTTGGTCCATCAGGGGAAGGATATTTTAGATTTTCTTCTTTTGCTACTCATGAGAGTGTTGTAAAAGCCATGGAACGCCTTGGAAACCTCAAGTGGTAGTTTTTGTAATTCTTAGAAATGATTCAAGGCAATTATCTAAATAATTATCTTCTGAAGATTTTTTTGTACCTTGGCAATTAATTAAGACCAGACACTCAAACAATAAGATTTAGCTCTGCCCGTTGGTAATGAAACATTTAGTCATAATCTTTGAAATCAAATTGATATATTGATTTATTAAAAACAGAATACTTAAAAAATATTTACTAAAAATTGTTAATTATTGATTTTGTGTTAAATTTGAACACAATCCTAACTGATGCCAATGTATGCCTAAAATATCTGCCGTAATTATCACGTATAATGAAGAACAATTCATTGATAAATGTCTCGCATCCCTGAAAGGGGTGGCAGATGAGATAGTAGTTGTTGATTCATTTTCCACCGATACCACAGAAGAAATTTGTAAAAAACATAATGTCCGGTTTATTAAACATCCATTTGAAGGTTTCCGCGATCAGAAAAATTTCGCCCTCCAGTTAGCAAGTTATAAGAATATCCTTTCTCTCGATGCTGATGAAGCGCTCTCCGACCAGCTCAGAGAATCTATTCTCGCAGTTAAAGACAAATGGGAATACGATGGTTACGTTTTTAACAGGCGCAGCAACTATTGCGGAACCTGGATAAATCATTCCGAATGGTATCCCGACAGACAATTAAGGATGTTTTATACTGATCATGGTAAATGGGGAGTTCTTAACCTCCACGAGAAATTCATGATGTCAAACGGAGCCACAATTGGAAAGATGAAAGGTGACTTGCTTCACTGGCCCTTCTCATCGCTTCAGGATCATGTCAATAAAATGAAAAAATATTCATGTATTGGGGCTGAAGAATTTCACAAGGCCGGGAAAAAAGCTAATGTATTCACTCCATACATACATTATTTCTGGGGGTTTTTCAGATCGTATTTCGTTCACAGAGGAATTCTTGATGGTCGTAACGGATTCCTGATTTGTTCCCTTTATGCGAGATCCACTTTTAATAAATACAAAAAACTCAGGGAACTGAATAAAAGATCTAAAGTCGTTTAAATGACTTTTGGAGAAGATATAAAGGAGTCTTTGAATACTCTCAGAATAGGAGGTATCATACTCTATCCCACAGATACTATTTGGGGCCTCGGCTGTGATCCGACAAATGAAACAGCAGTCAATGGTATCTTCAAACTAAAATCAAGAGAAGGAAACAAAAGTCTGATCATACTTGCTGATGGTATATCTATGATTGAACGTTATGTTAAAGATGTTCCTGAAATTGTGTATGAACTCATCGAAGTCGCTGATACACCACTGACAATAATATACCCTGCCGGAAAGAATCTGGCAGCAGGTGTCTGCAGCGATGACGGGTCAATTGGGATAAGAATCTGCAAGGATGTTTTTTGCAGCGAATTGATAAGCCGCTTCAGGAAACCAATTGTTTCAACCTCGGCTAATTTCAGTGGCAGTCCTTCACCGGGAAACTTCAGTGAAATTAATGCCAGCTTGTTTGATAAGGTAGATTATATAGTTAAACACCGCCAGGACGACCGGAGCAAGTACTCTGCATCTCCGGTCATCAAAATTAATTCAGACGGTTCTTTTATTATAATAAGGAAGTAGTTTACCTCGATCTTACCTTGCCTGACCCTGATACATGTGCATCAACACGCGGGTTGCCCTCGTAGGTAACATTACCGCTGCCTGAAACACTTGCTATAAGCGATTCTGTAACATTACAGGTGCAATTGCCGCTGCCCGAAATGTGAATATCAGCAGTATTTATCTTCACAGATTCTCCGCTAAAGTTACCTGATCCACTGACTGAAACTCCGGTTTTTGATGCTGTTCCGTTGCCAAGAATAATATCTCCTGATCCGGATATGCTGCAGTCGAGATTAGATACTGATAATTCATTTGCATATAATTTTCCGCTTCCGCTTACGCTCAGGTTGAGATCATCAGTCTTGACGGCATCTTTAATCTCAGCTTTCCCCGAACCTGAAACACCTAAACCTTCAATCTCGGGCATTGTAATATAAACGTCAACTTTTTCGTCAAAATGGAATCTCCAGTTTTCCTTTTTAATGACAAGCCTGTTTCCTGAAACTTCAGTTATTATTTCATCAAGATATTTCTTGTCTCCTTCCAGTACTACTTTGAATTCAGGGCCAAAACTTATGTAAAGATTACCTGACACTCCAAAATTCACCTTTGTAAAGCCCTTTAAATCACGTGTTTCTCTGCTCCCCGATTGACCATTTACGGTTCCGGCAGACGCAATAATTAAAATGATAGCTGAAATGAAAATTATCTTTTTCATAATGTCGTGGTTTAATAATAGTTTAATTCATACCAATAAAAGACTTGCCTTTCAGGAAAAAGCTGCACAATCATAGAAAAAAATGGTTCAGTTTATTTCAGCCAACCCCTCAGGAATATCCATAAAGATCTTTTTTGCACTCTTGTCGATCTTTATAATAAAATCTTCATGGAATGGAATAAGAATACTTTTCTTATCTGGTGAAATAACAGTAATCAGCCACTGTCCGTTATTTTGCATAATATCTGCAACTGATCCAAGCAGGTTGTTTTCAGGCAGAATTACCTTGAACCCGACCAGATCAGGATTATCCTGTTCGATAGTATTTATTTTTGTCATTGGCGTCAGGAAAATTCTGCTGCCAATGAATTCACTGATTTTTTCTTCTGAGGAATATCCTTCAAATTGTAATTTCAGGATATCAGCTCCTGAATATTCAATATCTGAAATAAAAAAAGGAACCGGTCTTCCTTCGATTTCCAGAAAGACCGATTCCATTTCGGGTATATTTTCAATAAAGATTTTCTCTAACTTAATTGAAACGGCTCCCTCATAACCGCTCACTTTTGTGATTCGTCCCAGTAATATGTCGCTTTTGTAAGCCATTGGATCGCAGATCCGTATGACCATCCGACTATTCCTGAGGTTTTTCTTCAGCAGGAGCTTCAGGTGCTTCAGGTGCTGCTTCTTCAGTTGCAGGTGCCTGATCTGTTACCTCAGGGACTGCTTCTTCAGCTATTGCTTCTGCTTTATCACCAGCTGCCGCTTTAGCCGCCAGGTCAGCATTCTTCTTTGCAAGTCGTGCTGCTCTTGCTTCGTTCACGCGTTTTTCGCTGGAAAGCCTCTTCCCTAATTCATCATCCTGCGATTTCTCAAGATTCGATTTCTTTGCTTCGATCTTGGCTTCGTTCTGCCTGATCCAATCCTCAAATCTTTTGTTTGCCTCAGCTTCATCAAACGCACCTTTAACAACACCTTCAAGAAGATGTTTTTTCATCAGGACACCTTTATAAGACAGGATAGCTCTACATGTTTCTGTAGGCAATGCGCCATTTTGCAGCCAACTTAACGCTTTATCGAAATCGAGTTCGATCGTTGCGGGGTTAGTAACCGGATTATAAGATCCGATTTTTTCAATATATCTGCCATCACGTGGCGATCTGCTATCTGCAACCACAATGTGGTAGAAGGCCAGTTTCTTCCGGCCTTTTCTAGCTAATCTGATTTTAACTGCCATTAATTCTTACGCTTTTTATTTAACCTGTTTAAAAATTTGTGGCTGCAAAGATATAATATTTATTAAATAAAGCTAACTTTTTAATCCGAAAGAACACAATTATAAGGTTGAGGATGAGGTTAAGGTTGAGTTCTTAGCCTCAACCTCAGCCTCAGCCTTTAGTTTGCATCCCACCACATACGACTGAGTAATGTAAGACCCGTGGGCATATTTGCGCCATTATATAATCGTTCAGCATCAGGGTAAGGTAACCTGCGCGGAATTGCCGGGAGAACTGCCCCTGTCGCAAGAGCTAATGAAGGAAAACCTGTACGCCTCCAGTCACTCCATGATTCCACCTGCAGAAATGAGCTCAGATATTTTTGATTCATTATTTTCTCAAGGGAAATGTCTGCTGCAGTAATCTTATTGGCATTGAACCATGTGGCATCAAAAACTCCTTCCCTTTCCAGAGAAGCTTTCAATCCATCATTGTAAGCAGTAACTGCCAATGGATCTGCTGGATTCAGCTTAAACCGCGCTTCAGCTTCAATGAATTTCAGTTCAGCAAAAGAAATCAGGTAAACAGGTGATTCAGAAGAAGCATGAGCCGACCCGATAACTGCCGCATTAGCATCCGGTTCACCAGGTTTCGAACCAACTGTCCCGTCAAAATAGATTTCTTTGCGGGGGTCATTAACAGCAGCTAGCATGTCCATATAAGTGGCGCTGGCAGAATAATACCCCGGACGTTCTTGTTCTGACTGATAAATCGGATTTGAGTTATTATAAGCCAGGCCAAAAACTACTTTAAAATCATCTTCGTTACCCGTGAATGAGTTCGTGATTGCGTCAAGAGCATTGGAATAAGCCGATGGTCCGTTGATTTTCGCCAGATGCATATTATAGCGGGCTTTCATAGCGTTAGCTGTTTTCACCCATTTACTGAGATCACCTTCAAATATTATATCTTCAGCACCCGGGCTGAATAAGCTTGAAGAAGCAGCAAGATCCGTTATTGCCTCATCAAGAAGTTTAAAAATTGTAGCATAAACCTCCTCCTGAGTATCATATTTTGGCTGAAATTCAAGCTTCAGACCTTTAAAAGCATCAGAATATGGGATATCTCCCCAATGATCTGTAGTGACACCAAGATGATATGCCATTAATATTTTACCGATACCGGCATAATGAGGTGAATTGTTTGCTGCTGCCTTGTCAATAAGAATTTTTGTACTGATCATACCGGGGCTGTAAAGATTGTAACTCCAGGCATTTGTCGCATCAGATTCACCTAGAGTATAAATATCATTATCAGCAGATTGACTCTGTATACCGGCGATTTGTTGCATCCATACACAATCCCAACGTACAAGTTCGCCACCTGTAATGTAAGCGAGGTTAGCTTCAATTGGAGCTACGAGCTGTGGCATGGCAACATCGGGTGGATTATTGGGATCCACATTTAATTTTGGATCAATCCATTTCTCGCATGAACATGCCAGAGCTATTATTAAAGCAGAAATAAATATCTTTTTCATTTTGTAATATCTTTAAGATTAGAAATCAAGTTTTATCCCGAACACATATGATTTTGTATTCGGCATATTAAAGTAATCAAGTCCCTGAGCATTAAAAGCTCCCATAAGATTTGTTTCGGGATCAATTCCTTTGTAAGGAGTATTTAACCATAGATTACGGCCGGTTGCATAAACTTTTAACTGTTTGAATATTTTATTATTGATTAAGTTCCCAAGGTCGTAAGATAGAGACAGTTCACGTAAACGTAACCAATCGGTCTTTTCAACAAATTGTTCCTGGGCCGGACTTGAGCCGCCTCCGATATTCTGATAATAATATTGGGAATAAGTAGCCGGAATATCGTTTACTGATCCATCAGTGGTTGGAACTCCGTTTACAAGATGACCTTTTACACCTTCAAAGACAACCGAAGCACCTCTGTTTTCAGTTACTTTGGCAGAGCCAAAACCTACCATCCGCGATAATGTACCATTCCACATGAGTCCGCCTTTCTTGGCATCAAAAAGGAATGTCAGATCGAATCCTTTGAATGAAAATTCATTGCTGATTCCTAAGAGAAAATCAGGTGTAACTTTTCCAAGTGATTTCAATGTTTCATTTTTTATAGGATATCCGTAACCGGCGCTTTCTTCATCATCATCAATGATCAGACGACCCAGATCATCTTTATAGAAGCTTGTACTGAACAGGCTTCCATAAGCCTCATTTGCGACTACTCTTATATCAGTACCTGTAAAACCTCCGAGACTGATATCAGTAACTGCAGGAGCCAGAGACAATACTTTATTCTTATTCTTTGAAAAATTTAAAGTGAATGACCAGTTAAAATCATGAGCTGCAACAGGAACAATATTTGCCAGAATTTCTATACCCTTATTCTCCATGGTTGCAGCATTCTTGTACTGGGCAACATAACCTGTGCTTCCGGTTAATGGCACATTTATTAACAGGTCACGGTTCTGGTTATTATAGTATGTAAAATCGAAGTTAATCCGGCTTTTAAGCAGTTTCAGCTCCAACCCGAACTCACGTGATATAAGACTTTCCGGCTTTATATTTGGGTTAGCCAGTGTGTTGTTTGGAAAAAATCCCGGAGTTCCATTGAAGGGGAAGGAATCGCCGGAAGCCCATCCATCTGTGATAATTGAGTTTGTAAATATATTTATCGTATTATATGGTAAGGCATGATTTGCAATCTTTGCGTAAGATGCCCTGATTTTGCCATATGACAGGAAATTATTATCCTTCAGGACAGGCAGTTCAGTAAAAATGAATCCTAAACTTGTTGAAGGGAAAAAGAAACTATTGTTGTTAACCGGCAAGGTTGTTGACCATTCGTTTCTGCCGGTTAATCCTAAAAATAACATACTCTTATATGAAAATTGCAGGTCGGCATATAGTGCTGCCGTACGATATCTTGTTGTATTTTCACGTACAAGCTGGGAGGAAGTATTAGATATATGGAAGAAATCAGGTACTACCAGACCGTTCCCCTGAACATAAAACTGCTGAACATAACTTTGGAACAGGTTATTTCCAATCGTAATATTTGTGGAAACATCGCCAAACAATTTCCTCTGATAATTGACAGTAAGATCCGAATTGATATTGTTTGTGTAATGATGATCTACTTCCTGTTGTCCATCGGGAATATTAGCCGACAATAATGCTGTATGTCCCTGTCTCCTGTCAAAGTAGAAATCATCACCAATCCTGTAATTAACCGTCAGGCTTGGCAACGGATTATAAACCAGCATCACATAACTGATTATCCTGTCAACCTGATCAGTAAGAAGGTTTTTGTTGATCGTCCAGTAAGGATTGTCATAAGACGCAGTATATCTGCGTGGTAGTCCGGTACCATCCTGCAGGATATAAGAATCCTGGTATTTATATCCGTTGCTGCCATGTCCGTTACTTATGTCAAAAGAAGGGGTGCCTCTTAATAACCCGACCATAACACCCGAGGTGTTCGAACCCTGTTGAACCCTGTCTCCTCCAGAACGGACATAGTTAGCAGAACCGGATATTTTGATTTTTGAACCCAGTGAAGTTTCACCAGCTATTTTGATAGATGTTTTGGCAAAATTATTTCTGGGAATTATTCCTTTTGTTGTCGAATTTCCAATAGACATAAAGAAATTGGCATCCTTCCCCCCACCCGATAACGACAAATTATTATTTATTGTCGTTCCTGTAATGAAAAAAATACCCGCATTGTCATATGCACGTGCAGGCAGATCCTGTTTGGCAGAGGGGTCAGTTGCCAACACCAGATTCCCGTTTTTATCGCGTGGTGAATCAGTCGCACCATCAAAGCGTAAATCAGATATTTTTGGTCCCCATGAGCTGGTGGTTGTGGTACCGTAGACTCCATTATTACCCTGGGCATACATATTCTGCATTTCGGGTAATTTATTTATTTTATCCAAACCCACAGATGAAGAATAACTTACAGCAATTTTACCTCCTGTATCTTTCCCTTTTTTCGTTGTAATAATCACAACGCCATTACCCGCCCGCATTCCATAAAGGGCAGTGGCGGCACCACCTTTTAGCACCGATACGGATTCGACGTCATCAGGGTTCAAATCTATTGCACGATTTGAATAGTTTACACCGGTGGTCAGGTTATTTTGCAGATCATCAGGATTCCCTGAATAGCTCATGGAATTGTCAACGGGAATTCCATCAACTACAAACAGTGGCTGATTATTCCCCGTTATTGAGTTCTGACCGCGAATAGTAATAAATGAAGCAGCACCGGCGGTTCCGGCAGAACTTGTAATGTTTACCCCTGCAACTTTTCCGGTAATTGCGGTCAGCAGGTTCCCTGTTTCTGCATTGTTGATCTTATCACCATTAACATCCTGAACAGCATATCCCAGTGATTTTTTTTGCTTTGAGATACCTATTGCTGTGACGACAACTTCATCCAGTCCCATTATGTCAGGCTCAAGAGACGCGTCAATCACAGAGAGATTGCCAATCTGAACCTCAATTTTTTTCATCCCTATGTATGAAAAAACCAGAGTTGTGGCATTCTGAGGAACCGGGAGAGTAAATTTACCATTCACATCGGTGATGGTACCAACGGTGGTACCCTTCGCGGTAACTGTTACACCAGGTAAAGCTCCCTCTCCCTTAACAGCAGAGGTAACTGTACCTGTAATTGTTTTTTGTTGGGAAAATGAAGACAAAATAAATCCACAAAAAACGAAGAACAATAAGAGAATTCTTTTCATGGTACATTAGTTTAGTAAAATAATTTAAGAACCTGTTTCTTTCTTTTTGATTAAGAGTCAATCTGCAAATTAATCTGTGCGATCAGATTCTGTGAGTTCCGTTTAACGGAATGCATATTTTGTCCTACAAAAGTCAGATACCGGTTAACCTAATATTTATTAACGCCCTCCTTTTGAAGCCGGTTTTAATTCTATTTTGAGTACTTTTGTAAATTAATGTGACAAGAATATTTAAGTACGTTTTATGGCTGGTTTTGCTCATTTACATGTTCATACTCAATACTCTATTCTTGATGGAGCGTCGAACATTCCATTACTTATAGACAAGGTCAAAACCCTTGGAATGGAAGCAATTGCCATTACCGATCATGGTAATATGTTCGGCGTTAAGGAATTTCATAACAGCGCTTCGAAGAAAGGGATAAAGCCAATAATTGGTTGTGAAATGTATGTTGCCAGAAGATCCATTGAAGATGTTTCTGGAAAAGAGGACCGTTCTGGTGATCATCTTATTCTACTTGCGAAAAACCTTGAAGGATATAAAAATCTTATAAAACTGGTTTCATTAGCCTGGATAAAAGGTTTCTATTACAAACCCAGAATTGATAAGCAACTGCTCTGCCAAATATAAAGAAGGACTCATTGCTTCCTCTGCATGTCTGGGTGGAGAGATCCAGGACGAGATACTGAATGGATCAGTGTCAGGAGCAGAAGCTGTACTGAAAAATTATGTCGAAATATTCGGTGAGGACTTCTACCTTGAAATACAGAGGCATGAAACCTATGATCCGGAAGCCGACAGATCGGCATTTCCGCTTCAGCAAAAAATTGTAGAAGCTTTTAAAAAGCTTTCGGTGAAATATAACGTGAAGCTTATTGCAACTAATGATGTTCATTTTATAAATGCCGAAGACGCCGAAGCACATGATCGGCTGATCTGTATAAATACTGCCAAGGATATTGATGATCCGAACAGATTAAGATATTCAAAACAGGAATATATCAAGACGCGAGGAGGAGATGCGCAAGATCTTCAGCGATGTTCCTGAAGCAATCGATAATGTTGAAGCGCTTGTTGCGAAAATTGAGAAATACAAGCTCGATCACGATCCTATCATGCCTGAGTTCGACTTGCCCGAAGGGTACACCGATAAGGATGAATATCTCAGATATCTTACATATAAGGGCGCGGAAACCAGGTGGGGATCATTGACTAAGGAACAAACAGACCGTCTTGATTTTGAATTGGAGATGATAGCCAAAATGGGATTCCCCGGTTATTTCCTTATTGTTCAGGATTTTCTGCGTGCTGCAAGGGAAATGGGGGTCTCAGTGGGACCTGGCAGAGGATCTGCTGCAGGATCAGCCGTGGCATATTGCCTCAGGATAACTGATATTGACCCGATAAAATATGGCCTTCTTTTCGAAAGGTTTCTGAATCTCGACCGTATTTCAATGCCCGATATTGATATCGACTTTGATGAAGACGGCCGGGAAGCGGTTTTGAAATATGTGGTTAATAAATACGGGCACGATAAAGTTGCCCATATCATCACATTCGGATCAATGGCTGCCAAAATGGCTATTCGTGATGTCGCCAGGGTGCAAAAATTGCCATTACCTGATGCAGACAGACTTGCCAAATTAATTCCTGAAAGACCGGGAATAACTCTGAAAGCTGCCTATGCTGAAGTCCCTGAACTTGCCCGTGAGAGGGAATCATCCAACAAACTTATTGCTCAGACTCTTAAATATGCCGAGGTTCTTGAAGGATCTGTCAGGCAAACCGGTGTACATGCATGTGGTATTATTATCGGTAAAGATTCTCTCGACAACTACATTCCTTTATGTACCGCAAAGGATACCGATCTCTATGCCACGCAGTACGATGGAAGCCATGTTGAGTCAGTTGGTCTTCTGAAAATGGATTTTTTGGGTCTGAAGACACTTTCTATTATTAAGGATGCCATTGACAATATAAAAAAATCAAAAGGAATTGTCATCGATGTCGATACAATGCCGCTTGATGACAAGAAGACTTTTGAACTGTTCAGCAACGGTGAAACGACCGGTATATTCCAGTTTGAATCTGTCGGGATGAAGCGCTATCTGAGAGATCTTGGGCCAAACAGGCTAGAGGACCTGATTGCAATGAATGCTCTCTACCGTCCCGGTCCGATGGAATATATACCAAAATTCATCAGACGAAAGAATGGTACTGAGAAGATTGACTATCCTATACCAGTGATGGAAAAGTATCTTGACGATACTTATGGGATAACAGTGTATCAGGAACAGGTGATGTTGCTTTCTCAGGAACTTGCGGGCTTTACTAAGGGCGAAGCGGATTCTCTCAGAAAAGCAATGGGGAAGAAGAAACGCTCCATAATGGACGAGATGAAGCTTAAGTTCCAGGAAGGATGTTCAAAAAAGGGATACGATGTTGAAATTGTAAATAAGATCTGGTCCGACTGGGAAGCATTTGCACAATATGCTTTTAATAAATCACATTCAACCTGTTATGCACTTGTTGCATTTCAGACCGGGTACCTCAAAGCAAATTTTCCGGCTGAGTACATGGCCGCCGTTCTGAGCCGAAATATCAGCGATATAAAGAAGATCACAACTTTCATGGATGAGACCCGGCGCATGGGGATGGAGGTACTCGGACCTGATGTAAATGAAAGTAATGTCAAATTTACCGTGAATAAAGACGGTAACATCCGTTTTGGTCTCGGAGCTATCAAAGGAGTAGGCGAAAGTGCTGTTTTACAGTTAATTGAGGAAAGGGAGAAAAATGGGCTATATAAAGACATTTATGATCTTGTTGAAAGAGTAAATCTTAACTCACTGAATAAAAAGAACCTTGAGGCTATGGCTGTTGCCGGCGCTTTTGACTGTTTTACGAAAATATCCAGGGCTCAGTATTTTTCTCTCGATACAAAGGGATCAAGCTTTATTGAAAGCCTTATCCGCTATGGGAATAATTCAAAAACGGTAAAAAATTCCAGTCAACAGTCACTTTTCGGAGAGAGCGGAGGTTTTGATATGATCAAACCCGAACCGGCCCCTTGTCCCGATTGGCCAAAACTTGAAAAGCTTAACAGGGAAAAAGAAGTTATCGGAATCTATCTGTCATCTCATCCTCTCGATGATTTTAAGCTGGAGATCAGTACATTCACAACCGCAACTCTTGCAGATCTGCAGAATCTCCGTGAATATCTCGATCGCGATGTGACTGTAGCGGGGATGGTTATTGATATTAAAACCGGTATCGGGAAAAATGGCAAACCTTATGGCTCATTTACTTTGCAGGACTATTCTGATTCCTTCAGGTTTATGCTTTTCGATAAAGATTATATCGACAATAGTAAATTTTTCATCGTTGGATACTATCTGCTTGTAAAAGGAAGAGTTCAGAAAAGAAAATATAAGGAAGAAGAAATCGAATATAAAATTAAGACCATAAATCTTCTGTCGAGTGTTAAAGATGAACTTATTAAAACAGTTACATTGAAAATTGATCCGGAAAATATCGATCATGAAATGATCAATGATCTGAAATCCCTTATCAGCGAAAATAAAGGAGATACCGAATTGAAATTTCTTTTTATCGATTCGGATGACAAGATATCGCTCCCTATGTTTTCGCGTAGTTTCAGAGTCAGATTGAACGAAGAACTTCTGACATACATCGAAGATCACCCGGGGATAGAATTTAAGGTAAATTAGCCCCAAAAAGCACCTTCTAACCGCAAAGCACGCTAAGAAGGCGCAAAGTTCGCAAAGTCAAAACATTATAATTCAGTTCTTTGCGACCTTTGCGCAAATTCTTTGCGCCCTTTGCGGTTAATAGATTTCCTCTTAATTTATTCAACAACTAAAGTTAAATCGCTATCTTTGCACCCTGTAAACAATACAAAAATTTCAAAATATATGGCAGCAGAGGTTAATGATAAGAATTTTGATGAACTTGTTATAAAATCGAATAAACCTGTTCTTGTTGATTTTTGGGCAGAATGGTGCGGTCCATGCAGAATGGTCGCCCCGATCATGGAAGAGATCTCGCATGAATTTGACGGGAAAGTTCTGGTTTTGAAATGCGATGTAGACAGTAGTCCTGAAGTTGCTGCAAAATACAGTATCAGAAATATTCCTACCGTGTTGTATTTCAAAGATGGGAAAATAGCTGATAAACAGGTTGGTGCTGTTCCTAAGAATAACTTTGTCGCAAAACTTAATGCGCTTATCTAAGCAACTTTTTTAAAATATCCAGGCCGTTCGGGTTATCTGTAACGGCCTTTTTAATACTCATTTATGACTATATGTGTTTTTGCCTCTTCAAGCAGCCGGATTGATAATAAATACGCAACTGAAGCTACCTTGCTTGGAATGCTCCTGGCAAAAGCAAACATGGATGTAATTTACGGAGGCGGAGGCATCGGATTGATGGGGTGCCTTGCTGATGCGGTCATTTCTAATGGAGGAAAGATTACTGGCGTAATTCCTTCATTTATGATAGATGAAGGGTGGGATCATGCTTCAGTAACCGATATGATTGTTACTTCTGATATGGGTGAACGAAAAAAGACTATGTTTTCGAGGGCTGATGCTGTAGTTGCTCTGCCAGGCGGGGTAGGTACGCTGGAAGAACTGACAGAAGCAATGACACTCAAACAGCTTGGAATCTATAAAGGCCCCATAATAATACTTAATACCCTCAACTTTTACAGTTCATTTATTGATTTTCTCGAACATATGATTACCGGACATTTCCTCAGGTACGAACATAAAGGAATGTGGGAAATCACTTCCACACCAGAAGAAGTCATTAACCTACTGTTAAATAAAGAAAACTGGCACAACGATCCGGGAAGTATTGCAAAAATCTAATTCTCAGGTATTTTTGTCCCTATAAACAGAATATCATCCACCTGGTTAAGCTCACCTTTCCATGATAAGATCTCTTTTTCAAGTTTGTCTTTCTGCTCATTCATGGGAAGGCTCCAGATTTCCGACAAAAGCTTCTTGACATTGCCTGATTTATATTTCTTCACCTCGGCTGACCCAAATTGATCAGCATATCCGTCAGAACATAAATACAGAACATCGCCAGGTTGTATATCCACCAACTGATTGGTAAAACTCTTCTTCTCGTCCATTGTCGTCATTCCTATCGGAAACCTGTCCCCCTTATAAGTAAAGACTTCTCCCTTTCTGACCACATAAAGAGGATTATATGCCCCTGCAAACTCAAGGGTGAAGTTCTTTTTGTTGAATGCAATGAGAGCTAGATCCATACCATCATTTATCGCACGCTCATGTCGCTGCATCAAAGCCTTCATAACCTCAATATTAAGCTGATCAACTATTGCTGCAGGACGCGTTAATCCATATTCCCTGACAACTTTATTCAGCGAGTTATGACCGATGATCGACATGAATGCTCCCGGTACACCATGTCCGGTGCAATCAACAGCAGCTAAAAATTGCCAGTCGCCATTATCATACATCCAGTAAAAGTCGCCGCTAACAATATCTTTAGGCATGAACAGAACAAAGGTTTCCTTGAATGTATCCTCTTTCGGAAGCATTGCCCTCTGGATTCGTTCTGCATACCGTATACTTGCAGTAATATCTTTGTTTTTTTCCTCGATCTCCATGCTTTTTTGGACAACTTCAGCAGTTCTCTCCTTGACCTTTTGTTCGAGTATCAGTTTTTCTTTTACAAGATTTTTTTCCCTTATTTTAATGTATGCCACAATTGCCACAACTATCAGCACAACACATGTTAATAATAAACCACCAGGTCTGATAGAAAGGAGGTTTGATTACAAAATGAAAAGTGACAGGTTTATTATTCCATATGCCCTGACTGTTGCTTGCAATAACATTAAATGTATATTTCCCCGGAGTCAGAGATGAATAAATAGCTCTTGTCTGGTCAGTAACAGGTAACCAGTCTTTATCAGCGCCGTCAAGCTTCACTTTATATTTTACAACATCAGGGTTTGTAAGACATATGCTGTAGTAGTCAAACAAAAGAGCTTTTTCATTATATTTTAGTTTCAATCCCTGCCCTATTCCGCGAGGTTTATAGTTCACCTGCAGACTCAACATGTGTGTCAAAGGTTCAAGGCTTTGTGTTGCAAGTTTTGAAGGATCCAGATGGGTTGCCCCATTTGCTGTACCAAACCAGAAATCACCTTGTGCGCCTTTAAAAACTGCATTCGATTTTGTTTCAATTCCTGTGAATCCGTTTCTTTCCGTAAAAGAAAACATTCTTTTTGTGTCAGGGAAGTATCTGTTTAAGCCATTATTTGTACCAATGTAAATACTACCGTCATCTCCGGATGCAAGAAGATTAATATTATTTGAAAGCAGACCATCATTCTGAGTGATAGTCATGATAACAGAATCATTCCTGAAAGACTTTCAATCCCTCACTGGTCCCAATCCATAATACTCCTTTTTTATCCATAACCAGTGCTTTCGGCTATTATTCCCGATAATGCAGGAACCTTTTTAAAATCTTTCCTTACGGAATTATATTTGATAATGCCCGGTGCTACATTGCCCTTTCCGCTCATTCTCTCGGTTCCGATCCACATATTCCCGGCAGGATCGCAATATAGTGCTGATATCAAGCCTATTATTACACTATCCATGAAATTATACTTCTTAAAATTCTGCTCATTAATTGTCCCGACAGACACTCCATCCGGAGTACCTACCCATAAATTGTTGTCTTTATCAATCTCCATTGCCTTGACCTGTGCATTTCTATCAAGATGTAGAATTGATATATGGGCTGTGCTTCAAATTTAGATGTTTTTATATTGAATAAAATCACACCACCATCATTTGAGCCAACCCAAATATTTCCGTCCTTATCTTTCCGAAGAAATCTAACGTCAGAAATCTCGTTACTGAGTTTATTATAGAAAACAGTTTTCTTTTCCCCATCAGGGTAATACCTTGAAAGACCTGCATTTGTTCCAAACCAAACACTTCCGGTCGGGTCCTGACAGATGGCATTAACATTCGGATCGGGAAGAATCTCTTTATCAGTAATTGTATTAAATGCATCTCCTTTATAAATTGTAAGTCCGTTATCGCGATCGGCAATCAGAATATTGCCTTCCACGTCCTCAATAATATTGTATATATTGGTAGGAATGAGGCCGTTACCTGAATTAAACATTCCAAATTTATCTCCGTCAAAGTAGGCAATGCCGCCACCCCATGTTCCAATCCAGATGCGTCCATGGCTATCTTCTGTGATACAAGTGACAACATTGCTCGCACACGCCCATCCTGATCAGGTCATAATACTCCATCCTGCTTTCTGACATTATGTATTTGTAGGCGCCTCCATTGAATGTACCAAACCATAAGTTTCCACGGGAATCTTCGTAAAGGGAAGTTGTACTGAAATAAGTTGTCATATGAGGCATCCGGTAGCCTTCGAATTTCTTTTCTTCATTATTGTACTTTTTCAGACCTACTGCGGTAACACAAACTAATGATCCGTCTCTGATCTTGGTTGCACCAAAAACCTGGTCGCTGAGTCCTTCTTTCCCCATGAAAAGTTTAGCTTTCATGTGCTGGATATCCTTTACTGGGTAATCCACCTGAATTGCACCATCGTACTGGGAGGTAAACCATAGTCTGGTTCTTAATTTGAACAATACCGGTGATATCACCTGTAAGCTTCAAAGAATCGAAATGCCACCTGTTCAAATTTTTGCCCGTCATATCTCGAGATACCTCCATTGAGATGGCCGAACCAGATATATCCAAGTGAATCTTCGGTGATACATTTTACACCACCTGTTGCAAGGTTATCTCCTGAGGTAAAGTTTTCAAACTTTTTGCCGTCAAACCTGGAAAGACCGTTTGCTGTTCCAAGCCAGATATAGTCTTTTGAATCCTGCAGCAGGGTATATACTTTCTGTTCACTAAGACCTTTTTTTACGCTATAGTTATCAAAAAAGTACTTTTTTGTCTGTCCGGTTAAGGTAGTGAATGGCAAAAAAAGTATAAGCCAGACAAGTAATCTTGTCTGGCTTTTAATGAATTTTATGGTGTACATATAATGCCTATTTTGTAACGAAGAAGAAGGTTCCGTTCATCACATCCAAACCTTGAATATTTCCGAATTTGGGTTTTTGACCTTTGTCTGTTGCCACTGCTGCTGTTACATATTTAACAACGGTTTCAATCGGAACGCAGGCATTCTTGTTATTAAGAAGAGTACTTGCAAAAGTTGCAGTGAATTTGGAATTATCAGATGCTTCCTCGTAACCTGCAGATGAGAATACCTGGGCCGATTTTTGTCCGGCTACCAGAGTATTGTCACAAGTCGGAGCTCCTCCGGTCCCACGCATTGCTGAATAAAATCCCGGACCCGATTCGCATGCATCAGAGACAACCAGAGTGTGTATAATTACATCGCTATATCCCTGCAATCCGGCCTTTAATGAATTGATATTAAAATAGGTAAATTCATCATCGCGTTTTGCGTCTACCGGGATCCAGTAACCGACATCATTGATAAATTTGCCATGTCCTGCATACCAGATCAGCAATGACTTAACCTGATTTTTCTTCACCAGATCGCGAAGCTCAATGTTGAAAAACCTTTCCATCTCAGCCTTCGTCATATCTTTCTTGGCAATATAATTATGAATCTGATAATTTGCCAGAGCTCTGCGGATTGTGCTGATGTCTTTTGTTGGTCCGTCGAGACTTGCAAATGTTTCATAGCTTGAATTTTCGATCATGACTGCCCATGTTTTTCCCATAGGATTGTTTGCAGCAATCTGCGCATTTTCCCTGTTAATGATGAATTCAGTCTCTTTTTTGTTGCCATAAATATCCTCAGCTACTACAGTAAACTTATTCAGATTGGAAACATCTAAAGTAGCAGTAAAAGAGGGATTAAGTTCATTAGGATTATAACTTGCGGTAAAGCTTCCTACAGTTATTGATTTAATAGGACTTTCATCGGAGATCTTACCCTGAACTGCAATATTAGGGGTGGGAGAATCAAGGATAACCTGTCCATCTTCAGATGTATACGGAGCAATAATACTTATTACAGGAGGATTAGTTTCAGTACGTTTTATGGCATAATTAAGAACTTTTTCGTTATCATAATCGTCTTTGGCAGTAAAAGTAATTTTATCCAGACCTGTTACATTAACATTTGCAAGGAATTCATTTCCTCCATTTTTTTCTACCATTGTAATAGGTTCATTATTAATGGTAAATGATTTTATCTTGCTTTTATCTTTTACCATTCCGGTAATAAGGATGGCTGTCTTATCTCCTTTAATTTCAACTGTGTCTTTAACGGGAACAGGGCTTACAACAGATATTTCAGGGGGAACTGTCTCCCTGTTTAGCTCATAAAGTCTTTTCTGGGCTGATTCCAGCATCTCGTGTGCTTTCTGGTCATATTTAGATAGCTGGGTGATTTTATTATAATCCTCCATTGCTTTATCATAATTCATTATCTCCTCATATGACTTAGCTCTTGCGAAGTAAGCGTCAGGGTCTTCCATTTTAAGCGCAGCTTTAAGTGAAATGCCCTTTGTAAAATCGTTGATGGCATTAACATGCTGGTTAAATTCCTGGTAGCATTTAGCACGCGCAAAGTAGAAATCAGGATTTGTCGGATCAATCATTATTGTTTTGGAAATATCATTAATGGCATTCGGATAGTCGAGGTTTTTAACATATACCTTGCTTCTTTGCAGATATGCAGCTGTATTCCTGTCATTGTTCTTAATAACCTCATTGCACTGATTCATTGCCTCCATTGCATTTGAGGTGGTAAGAAGATCTGCAAGTTCAAGCCTTGGTTCAGCAAGCTTCTTATCTTTTGAAATCGATTTCTCCAACTCCTTTTTAGCAAGCACATCGTTTTCAAGTTTCCTGTATATTATTCCACGCCAGTAATAATCCATCGGTGTATCCTTTATTATTATCGCTGTATCAGATGCCTGAAGGGCTTGCCCAAACTTCTTCAGGTTGATCAGGCTGATCACTTTTTCAGGATATATCTTTGCATTCCGCCTGTCATTTGCAGACGCATGATTCAGCAGCTTCAAAGCCTCTTCATAATTTCCCGTTTTGTTACAGATGACGCCAAGACTTATAAGAGCATCAATATCTTTAGGCGCAAAAACAAGGGTTTTTTCAAAATCAGCTTTTGCTTCTGCAAATTTTGATTGTTTTTCATAAGCTTGTCCCCTTGCAGTATAATAATCGGGATTTGATGGTTCAAGGCCGATAGCACTTGTGAACTGAACGATAGCATCATCATACATTTGTTTTTCAACAAACTCTGTTCCTGCTTTGTAATACTTCTTTGCACTTTGACCAAAAGAACATACTGCCACCAGGAGAATGGCCGCCATTAAAAATGCTCGCTTCTTCATTTGTCTAAAACTTAGGTTAATTTCTCTTACAACTATCAAAATTAGGAAAATTTCTTCTAATAATCAACGCCTTAAATAAATTTCGAGAACACTTCCGCTAAAAACTGTTTTTAAAACATGCCTTCCGGTGATCAAAGGGGCCTTTACTCCCTTCTGAAAGTATTCAGGACCGGTAAAAATCCTTGCCTCATCCCATAATCCTTCTTCAATAAAATGATCCAATACTTTTCCTCCGCCTTCAATAAATAATGATTGAAATCCTTCATTATAGAGAAATTCTGAAATCTGAATTGCAGAGGGTGCATCTTCACGAAGCACAAACTTTTTAACACCAGGAATATACGATGCAGGATTATGGGTGAATACAATTGCACTGTTATTATTCTTGTTTACAAACGAACCGGTACCTACATTCCCTGAACTGCTGAGGATAAGTTTCAGAGGATCAGGACCTTTCCATTCACGCACATTCAGTTTCGGAGAATCTGTCCGCATTGTTTCCGCACCTACCAGTATTGTTTGTTCCGAGGCACGCCATTTATGAACCAATATTCTTTCAGGATTGCCCGTGATCCAGTTTGGCCCGGATTTTTGATTCTCCGGTCTTTCAATATCGAGGAAGCCATCGGCACTCTGAGCCCATTTCAGTACAATATATGGCCGTTTTTTCTCATGAAAAGTAAAAAATCTCTTGTTCAGATTTCTGCATTCATCCTCCAGAATGCCTGATTTAACTTCACAACCAGAATCCCTTAGTTTCTTTATTCCTTTTCCTGATACGTTATCACTAGTATCAATTGTTCCGATTATTACCCGTGGAATTTTATGTGAAATAATTAAATCAGCACAAGGCGGAGTTTTGCCGAAATGTGAACACGGCTCCAGGTTTACATAAAGAGTTGATAAGCCCAATTTCGATTTGTCAGTGACTGAATTAATTGCGTTAACTTCGGCATGTGCCTCCCCTGCTCTAAGGTGATATCCTTCTCCTATAATCTTATCATCACATACAATTACTGATCCTACCATAGGATTTGGATAGGTCAGACCTTCAGCTTTTGATGCAAGCTCAAGGCATCGCCTCATGAATTTATTTTCTCCTGTTTCCACCATTTCAGTGAAAATACTAAATTTGACTTATGGTTGTCAAGTTACGAACTATAAAAGATATCAGATTTTATCTTAAAAAGGAATTAAGTGATATTTACAACGATCCTGAAATAAGAGTACTGACCGATCTGCTTATTAAGACTACAACAGGCATTACAAAGTTGCATCAGCTTTATGATATTGATCATATAATTAGCGATAAGGAGTCAGACACCGTTATTCTATTTGCAAAAGAACTCAAATCAGGAAAACCCATTCAATACATTATCGGAGAAACAACCTTTTATAACTGCATTATTAAATTAAATAGTTCAACCCTTATTCCCCGGCCTGAAACAGAGGAACTTGTTGATCTTATCATCAGGGAGAATAAAGGATACAATGGAAATATTATTGATTTCGGCACAGGTTCGGGTTGTATTGCGATCGCATTGGCCGCCAATCTGCAGGGCGCTGATGTAACAGGTATTGATATCTCAGAAGAAGCTATAAGGTTGGCAAATGAAAACAGCCGTCTGAATAATGTCTCAGTCAGCTTTTTGACCGATGATATTTTCAACATGCATAATAAATTACCAAAAACCGGAATAATTGTAAGCAATCCACCTTATATCCGTAATTCGGAGAAGCCTTTGATGGCAGAAAACGTGCTGGGGTTTGAACCTCACAAGGCTCTGTTTGTTAGCGATTCGGAACCTCTTGTTTTTTATAAAGCTATTCTTAAGCTTGCTGAGAATCTTTTAATCCCTGACGGGAGGATTTATTTTGAGATAAATGAAGCTATGGGATCGCCCATGGTTAAGTTACTTGAGTCATTTTTTTATTCCGAAATTCAAATCATCAACGATATAAATGATAAACAAAGAATTATCAAAGGAAGAAAAAAGATCTGAGAAAGCGCTGTTAAGGATCGGTCTCGACAAAGCAATGGCTCAATGCTCGCGTCGTGAATTTTGCATTGATGATATACGCAGTAAATTGTCTTTATGGGGTCTCGAAAAGGACGATATTGAAAAAGTCATCAAAACTCTGATCGACGAAAGATTTATAGATGAATCGAGATATTCTGCTGCTTTTGTGAGGGATAAATTTAAATATAATAAATGGGGAAGGGTTAAAATTGCTTCGCATCTCAAAAGCAAAAAGATACCTGAAGAGACAATAAATGAAGCACTGAAGCTGATCGACAACGATCAGTATATCAATTTTTTAAGAGGGCTTCTGGAAGGTCACAGAAGGACTGTAAAAGCAAAAAACAAATATGATCTTAAGTCGAAGCTGCTGCATTACGGATTATCAAAGGGGTATGAAAGCAGCTTGTTGTATGATATTCTGAATGATTTGGATGAATAAGTCCCATTTTTAAGTCTATTATTAACCGCAAAGAACGCAAAGGAGGCGCAAAGAACGCAAAGTCAATATTCTATTATTCAGCTCTTTGCGAACTTTGCGTAAATTCTCTGCGAGCTTTGCGGTTAATAGATATCCTTTTTTCAAACCCTTGGATATGGTCGAGTGTGATATTCAAATTCCAGCTATAATATTTACTATAAACGGCCAGAAAGCCACAAGAAAAATTATTCCCGATCCGATACAATCAATAATAATCAGTTGTTTTCGGGTATCATGATATCTGACATAGAAAATTGAGAATGCAATCCGTAATATAAGCTGGGCCGCGAAGAAGAGAAATATCCTCATGCCGTAGACATTCCATTGATGAGCTTCCTCAAATCTTCCTCTCACAATCAATGAAAAGCTATGAGAGAGACCACATGAAACACATGGCTGACCTGTTAACTCCTCATGGATACAGCTGACCGGATAATTATTTTTTTCCGGTGAAAAAATGCCGGAGTATGCAAAAATCAGCATAATGACCCCGGCAAAGAATATATTGATAAAGAGGTAGGGTTCGTTTCTTAACCTTACCTTCAGATTCTGCATTGTATTACTTTTTCTTTTTGACAATTACCTGCTTCTTAATACTGTCTTGTTTCTTGATGGTATCACTTTTTGTGGTGTCAGCACCTTCAAGATCTTCCAGTTTCTTCTCATTATCCTTTTTGTCAGCGCTGGTATTGATTTCTACTGAATTCCCGTTGCTTTCGACCTTAATTGAAACATTCGCGTCCTTTATTTCTTTATCCACTTTGTCCTGAACATCAGTTATGATATTTTGGATATTGTCTGGCCATTTATCAGCGTGACGGGCGATCTTTCCTGCTACAAAGATCTGAGAAAATGAGATCATTGAAGCAACAATTGCAATAATAAGTCCTGCCAGCAACACCCCACGCGGAGAATTGTACCTCGATGCCTGTGACAGACCCACTACCGCAAGAACAATAGCTATAATTCCGGGTATGATTGCAATCAGACCTACACAGGGAATTACTGCAAGTACAAATGTAATTACTGCTGTTATGAGCGCAGCGATTCCCAGATTTTGTCCCGAATTATTTTTTACCTCTTCCATGTTGTTAATTTATTTATTATTATTCATTCCTGTAAGAATATTTTCCATATCCTGTTCTAAAGACGTCGCAGGATTTTCAATGATGCGTCCAGCCTCAATATTATTTTTATATATAATGAATGTCGGCACCCGCACGATACCCAATTTAATATATTCTCCCACAGGAGATTGTTTCTCATTATCTACGCCAATAAATGTGAGTTTTGAAACCGGGAATTGCCAGAGGGTCAATACTTTCATAAACCGGGGCACCTCTCTCCTGCTGTCGGGGCACCAGGTTCCCATAACAACTTTAATTGTTAAATCACTTTTATTAACGTCGAGAAGTTTATTTATGACCTCGCTTTTAGGTTGATAATCGTCAAATCCTTTATCATACCATGTGGAATATGGATAATGTGTTAAACGGTCAGGATCAAAATAACCGAGAATCCATGTTGTCTGATCAGAGAAGTTAACCGGTGTCTCTGCAGGTTTGGTTGTAGCTGCAGAAACAGCATCAGGTTTTCTTGAGGCAACAGGTTTTGTTGATTTGCATCCACTTATTAATGTGAGAGCCAAAAGAAGTACGAAATAAATCTTATTCATTTGTTTATAATTAAGCGTCTGCAAATTAAAAGGAATTTTTCAAATGCATAAAATTTATTGAAGTTTTTAACCACAAAGGTCCACAAAGATATACATTACAAGGTTTTACTTTTCGTCCTTTGAGCCTTCGTTGTGTTCTTTGTGGTTCCCCTTGGGGGGTTTGGGGCATAGCCGTCAACCTAAGCTTGGGGATGAATGAGAAACTGCATAACAAAGTTCCCCTCCATTTACATCTACAGGATTTCTGAGAAAGAGAAGGGGATCCTTCATTTCACTGGTACTCCGCAAGCTGCGTACCAGCGAAATTCAGGATGACAATGCAATTTGAGCTTAGAGAAGGAAGCGGCGCCTTTTGAATCAAATTTTCTGAATAAAGAAATATTAGCACAAAAGGCGCCGCTTCCTTCCCCATTATTATCCCATAACAACCTGTCATCCTGAATCTTCCGCAAAATACATATATGGAGTAAATGACAATTTTTATCTTGCGGAAGATGAAGGATCTCCCAGGGACTACCTGAATTTTAATAAATGCAATGTAAGACAAGCCTCCAAAAAAAGGGGAAATGTATCTGATTTAATTTCAATACTTTAAACTTTATTCAACTCCTTAGGGTTGACGGTTATGGGGTTCGGGGGTGAAGACGGACCATAAATCAAGGATCCGGAACTTAGCTTCCCTTTAACTGAGTTGGAGGATTTTTAATTCGATTTGTATAGTAAATAGAAATCCCGATAGAAATTGTCGCTAAAAAGAGTAGTGCTAAAATCCTGTATATGAGCTCAATTCTGGCAAGATCGATAATGAACAGGTAAAAGGCCGAACAGATCATCGTTCCGAGCGCCATATATCTGTATTTAATGTTACCGAGGATAAGGCTCACCACAAAATAGATCAGCGCCATCATGCTCCATGAAAAGGTTATAAACTGTTTGGGAACAGCATGATATAAGGCTAATAACATTATTATGAATCCTTCAATCATATAAAGATTCCTGATTAAATCAGTTTCAATTTGCAACCTTGATTTTTTCCAGTTAATTATTCTTGCTGAAATAAGTGCAATAAATGCAAAACTGAAGTTCACGCCGTTCAGGTTTGTTGATGAAACAAGATAGATCAGAAGAATGGTTAAAAAAAGAATGCTGTTCATAATAATGATCAACCTGTTCCTGAATAACAGGGCCAATGACACTACCAGAAGACTTTGCAGTGAAAGAAGCAAGTAAACAACCGGAAATCCGAAGATGCCATAAAGTGCAATACTCATTGCCATGAAACCATACAGGGCATAGAAAGCAGATGCAAAATTCCAGTCAGATCTTGAATGAAGTATTATTGAATAAATAATACAACCCGCTGTGATTGCAGAAAACAGTGTCACATAATTTGTACTGTAAAACAAAAAGACAATTGATAACAGAAGAAGAGTAAACAGAATCCCGTTAATTATTATTACACTGATAAAAAATTCATCAGAAGAAGAATCAATCTTCCTGAAGACAGGTATCAAGGAGAAACATGCTCCAATGCCTATAAGATATATGGCCCCATACTGATGCTCATTTAACAATTGCATGTTATGGTGACCAAGGATTGGATTGCCAAACAACCAAATGACAAAAACTACGTATGTGAGAAAAATGGTTAAAATCAGCAATGAGCCCCATTTATATTTTTGATACAGGAAGATGACGCCGGCAGCAGTAATTATTGTAGTTGGAAGAGTAAAATGAGTATTATCTCCCAGTATTGCTGTTATAAGGGAAAACAACAAGGCAAGTACAGCATATGTTCTTGATCTGTCGCGTATTGACAGATATGTCAGGAGAAATGTAAACAATAAAAGCAGAATTATCGGGATCACCCTGCCCGAAACCAGGGGTGAAACAGAAAAGAAATGCAGTCGTACAGTAATGTAAAAAAGAAGCATGAAAGCATTTATACGGAAAATGGATGAAAGGTGATCGTTAGTCTTTCTTATATAATTGGCCAGAAAAATCATTCCTGCGGCAGCAAAATACCCCGTGAGAAGGGATAAAATCCCGTAACCCAGATTCATCATATACTGTGAAAGGAAAGCAATACCAAAGAGCAGAACTATATTTCCAAGCCAGGCGAGACCAAACCGGCCTATCTGCGACTCAAGTCCTTTTTCTTCGTCAGTGCTGAAATCCCCTGCCAATATCGGATCGTTGTTCTGGCTCCTTAATTCTTGATTACTGACATATTCGCTCCCGGTACTAATAGCTGATTCAAGCCTGCTGAACCTTTCTTCAAGGGAGTGCAGTCTGCTGAGAATTTTTTCCATTTCTTCATTTTGATCAGCCATGGCAAAAAATTATTGGAAAAAACCTGTTTCAAAAATGGATCAGATTAATCGGAACCTTTTATTCATTCTTCCTCTTTCACCATTTTCCACGGTGGCAAGAGCCATAAAAGGAATGCCAGAATTCCTATCGGTAACAAAAGCCAGAAGGCAGCCATCAGGGTGCCATCAAGACCAATCAGCCCGACTTTAAAACTTGTGAACCCTGCAAAGCTCTTAGAAAACAACTGACCTCCAATTACAACATTCCATCTCATTGAGTATACCCCGATCAGCACAAGCATACCGGTTATGAAGTACATAGTTTTCCGCAACTTTATCTGATGTTTGTAAAATTGAAGGAAGGCAAGTGATATCAATGGAATAATGGTCCCGATAAGACCCTGTGAAATGAACAATGTGAGATAAAGTTTTGAAGAGACTAATAACTTTATTATTTCGAATGATTCTTCAGCTTCATAAATTCTATGAATCTGATCGAGCCCTTCAAGCGTGAAGTCAAGTATTAACACGAAGAAAAGATATTTCCCGATTGCATCAAGTACGTTCACCTCAATCGCCTTCTTCCTGAAATATGAAATTATCATGTAAACCAACAAGACAAGAGCTATACCGGACACCATGGCTGAAAACAGAAAAATGATTGGCATCAAAGGTGTTGACCACCAGGGATTAGCCTTAATTGAACCAAAAATAAATCCTACGTATCCGTGTAATATAAATGCCGACGGAATACCCACAACTGTAATTATATAGCCGAGTTTCCTGTCCCATTTTAGCGTTCTTGGAGAAATGTCATTAACACCCAGAGTAAGAATCTTATACACCCATTTCATAACTCCTGTTTTTTCATTTGCCCACACAACCATACTGTGCCTGTAATCGAACCATATCTCAAGCAAAAGCACCACCATGAGGTACCACAGGTAGACAAAACCAAAAATTGCCATTGCAGATGAAGAATGAGGAGTAATCATAATCTCATACGCCCTCTGCGGCTGGGAAAGGTGGCTAATGAGCGGCATGGTAGCAACCAGCAGGAATGAAAGGGCAGTAAGCAGCGCTATCTGATAAGTTGGTTTAAGAATCTTTACTTTGAAGACTCTTTCAAGAGAAGCCAGAATGAAAGCCCCTGCAACTAGTCCTGTAATAAACGGATAGACAACGATCAGGATTCCCCACTGGAGATCAATCTCGTTTGGAAAGATGTATCCCTGAGAGTGAGCAAGAATATCATAAAGATGCTGGTAATGTGGTTCCATATTATCTTACCTCCGAGCTTAATTCGTTATAATATAGTTTTGAACCCGTGTTTAGGTGAGGCCTGAGCACCTGCGTTGTATGTTCCTTTAAATACTTGACAATTGCACTGTCCTTATCCCTCAGATTCCCATACATCCGGGCTCCGGTGGGGCAAACTTCCATGCAGGCCGGTGCAAGTCCTTTTTTCAGCCTGTGATAACAAAGGGTGCATTTATTTGCAACCTTTTTGACAGGATGAATAAACCGGCAACCGTACGGACACGCCTGAACACAATACCTGCAGCCGATACAGTATTTTTCATCGATAAGCACTACACCTTCGGGACTCAGATAAGTTGCACCAACAGGACATACCTGCGTACAAGGAGACTTTGAACAATGGTTACACATTTTGGGAACAAAGAATGATTTATAGATATCTTCGTCAGGAACAGTCTGTTTGAAGCCATCAATGCCGCCGTTTGGCGAAGCAATGCTCACACTCCCGTCATTTTTTATTGTGTACTGCTCAACCCATGTTCGAAAGAAAAATGGCTCGACAGGTACATCATTTTCTTTTTTGCAGGCTTTTGCGCAGTTTCCGCATCCGATACATTTCTGGATATCTATAACCACTCCGTACCAGGGAAGGTTCTTATCTTCCGGTTCTGCTGCATGAACCAGATATTGTGAGGATTTTAGCCATGAAGATCCAACTGCCGCCACAGCCAGTGCAGATGCATTTTTCAGGAATTTTCTCCTTGAAGTGTTTACTTTTTCATTTCCCATGGTTGATGTGGATTGTGACATTCGATACAATTCTTACCAATATTATGTTTAGTCAGATCTACCTGAGCTATTGTACTTTTAAGTTTTCCGGGAAAAAGGGCATGACAACTGCCACAGAATTCCCTGCTGCCGGAAGGTTTGTTTATGTCGGCGACCTACTGCTGATCACATGCTTCTCACCAGGACCATGACACGATTCGCAATGAACATCGACATGAACATCCTGTGATTTCTTGTCTTCAATATCCTGATGGCAATGAAAACAGGCTTGCTGACCCGCATAATGAATTTCAGGTTTTGCATTATCAATCAGGGAAGCGCCCCTGTAATGACCATACTCTCCAAATGACTCAGGGACGAGAAAATGCCGGAGCTAAAAGAAAAAGAGAAATAAATATTCCAAAGGCAATTGCAAGCCTTGGAATTTGAGGTGGAACATAAAACTTCATCTGGGTTGAATATTTTTAGCTAAAACCAATGTCAGAATTGGTACCAATTTATTCGTCCCGACAATTAAAATTCTAAATTATGATATTTACGAGCCTGATTTGGAGGGATTTATACTCATTCTAAATAAGGATAAATGGCACTTTATATCTGAAATATACGGAAACCGAATGCTGATGGAGGAATCAGCCTTCAGTGTTAATATATTAATATCAGAAAAGTTGCCCCCTCCCGCTAATGCGGGATCCCCCTGAAGGGAATAATTCTGAGTCGTTTCAAAATTCAGTTTTATCCAGAGTATTAACCCCCCTTTAGGGGGGCAGGGGGGCCGACCTCTGAGGATTTGCAAGCCGTAATAGTTATTATCAATATATCTCCAGCAGTATTCCAAGTATCTGTTTTGCTGCTTTTGAAACAGAAGTACCAGGACCGAAGATTGCTGCAACACCTGCATCATAAAGGAACTGATAATCCTGATGAGGGATCACCCCTCCGGCAATTACAAGGATATCTTCCCTCCCAAGTTTCTTCAGCTCATTAATTACCTGTGGCACAAGAGTTTTATGTCCGGCAGCAAGGCTCGAGACGCCCAGCACATGCACATCATTTTCGACGGCTTGTTTCGCCGCCTCGGCCGGAGTCTGGAATAGCGGCCCGATATCAACATCGAAGCCAATATCAGCATAACCTGATGAAACAACTTTTGCACCACGATCGTGACCATCCTGGCCCATCTTGGCGATCATAATCCTGGGCTGACGCCCTTCTTTTTCTGCAAACTTTGCAACAAGTGCTTTTGCTTCCTTAAAATCTTCATCAGACTTATATTCTGATGAATAAACTCCTGATATAGTCCGTATCACTGCTTTATACCTCCCGACAATTTTTTCACAAGCGTTTGATATTTCGCCAAGACTGGCACGTTTTGAAGCTGCATCAACGGCCAATTCGAGAAGATTACCTTCCCCGGTCTGAACACATCTGGTTATTGCATCAAGTGCATTCTGACATTCAGTTTCGTTTCTTTCGGCACGAAGTTTAGCTAATCTGATTAATCTGTGATTCTCTGACGGCTGAATTATCCACTTCCAGTGTCTCAAGCGGATCTTCTTTTTCAAGCTTGTATTTATTTGTACCCGACTATAGTCTGGACTCCGGAATCAATTTTTGCCTGTGCTCTCGCAGCCGCTTCTTCAATCCTCATCTTTGGAACACCTGATTCTACTGCTTTTGCCATGCCTCCCAGACTTTCCACTTCCATAATATGCTCCCAGGCATGATGAGCAATCTCATTTGTAAGTGATTCAACATAATACGAGCCTGCCCATGGGTCGATTGCTCTGCAAACCTGAGTTTCTTCCTGAATATAAATCTGTGTATTTCTGGCAATTCTGGCTGAAAAATCTGTTGGCAGAGCTATTGCCTCATCGAGGGCGTTGGTATGCAGGCTCTGGGTATGACCAAGAACCGCTGCCATTGCTTCAATGCATGTACGCCCGACATTATTATAAGGATCCTGTTCGGTAAGACTCCATCCGGATGTCTGTGAATGAGTTCTGAGAGCCAGCGATTTCGGATTCTTTGGATTGAACTCCTTAACAATTTTTGCCCATAGCATCCTTGCGGCACGCATCTTGGCAATTTCCATGAAATGGTTCATTCCGACAGCCCAGAAGAACGACAAGCGCGGAGCAAAGGCATCGATATCGAGCCCGGCTTTGATTCCTGTTCTGAGATATTCCAGACCATCGGCCAGAGTATATGCCAGTTCGATATCGCAGGTTGCACCAGCCTCCTGCATATGATAACCTGAAATGCTTATCGAATTGAACTTTGGCATTTTTTCGGAAGTGTACCGAAAAATGTCAGCAATGATCCGCATTGAGAATTCAGGAGGATAAATATATGTGTTCCTCACCATGAATTCCTTGAGAATATCATTCTGGATCGTTCCGTTGAGTTCGTCAGGTTTAGCTCCCTGTTCAAGAGCAGCAACTATATAAAAAGCCATGATTGGAAGCACAGCTCCGTTCATTGTCATCGAAACCGACATTTTATTAAGCGGGATCTGATCAAAAAGCAATTTCATATCAAGAATTGAATCAACGGCCACACCTGCCTTTCCCGACATCCCCTGCTACTCTTTCATGATCAGAATCATAACCCCGGTGAGTGGCAAGATCAAACGCAACTGAGAGGCCTTTCTGACCTGCAGCCAGATTTCGTCTGTAAAAAGCATTTGAATCTTCTGCAGTTGAGAAACCTGCATATTGCCTTATTGTCCAGGGCAACATGGCATACATTCCCGAATATGGTCCGTGTAAAAAGGGAGGCAACCCGGCAGCATAATTCAGATGTTCCATTCCTGCCAGATCCTCCTTTGTATAAATGCTTTTAATGGGGATCCTTTCCGGAGTGATCCAGTCATTCAGTACCTGCTTATCGCGTTCCCCTGCCCAGTCGCCATCACCTACTGGAAGATTTTTAAGATCGTTATATGTGAATTTTGGTTTCATAGAAAATTCAATAATTATTAACCACAAAGAACACAAAGTAGGCTCAAAGAACACAAAGTCATAATCTTATAAAATATTCTTTGTGACATTTGTGTATTCCCTTTGCGACCTTTGTGGTTAAATGATTTTGTTTTTGTACTCATCTCAAACTAATATACCAAGCAGTTTATGAAATTCACTAAGTGTTGTAATAATATTGGTTTTAACATGAATGAAGTTTTCAATGCCTTTTGATTTCAGTTCGTCGATACATGCAGGATTTCCGGCAACAACAAAAATCGCTTTATCCTTTAGCTTCATAAATACCTCCGGTGCAAAAACCGGATATTCTTCATCCGAGCTGCATATAACTACTATATCAGCATGCGATTTAAGTGCTTGCCTTACTGCTTCTTCAACATCATCAAATCCCGTATTATCAATTATTTCATAGCCTCCGCATCCAAAGAAATTAGCTGAAAACTGAGATCTTGCTTTCCTCATCACTGGGTTTCCGAGAGGCATCAGAAATACAACAGGACGTCTGGCGGATTTATCAATGGCCATTCTCAGTTTATCATACTGAACTGAACCTCTTGAAAGAGAAACAGGACTCAACAAGTAGATCTTCCCCGGTTGGTTTTTCCGGAAAAGCTCGTTTTTATATCAACAGTTTCAGTAACTTTTTCCTGTGTGTTCGGGTATTGATTCGTACCCAACAGGATGGTTTTTTTTGATGCAATGTCATTATGCCGTTTATCAGCCGAATCTGACAATCTTTTCTGAATGATTTCCCGATTTCAGACATGATAAGAATCCACCCTGGTCTTCAATTTCGAGGAATAACTTCCATGCATTTTCAGAAATCAGGTTTGTAAGATTTTCAATATAATAAGATCCTGCTGCAGGGTCTGCTACTTTATCGAAATATGCTTCTTCTTTTAAAATAAGCTGCTGATTGCGTGCTATCCTCTCAGAAAATTCATCGGGATGCCTGAATACAGCATCAAAAGGTTCAACGGTAAGTGAATCTGTTCCACCCAGAATAGCCGACATTGCTTCAGTCTGCGTTCTGAGAAATTTACATAAGGATCATATAATAGTTTTGTTCCATTCACTTGTAGCACAGTGGATATCCATTTTCACCGATTCTGCGTTTGAAGGCTTAAATCCGTTTAGAACAACGCTCCAGAGAAGTCGGGCTGCTCTGAGTTTGGCTATTTCCGGAAAGTAGTTTGATCCGGTGCCGAAACTAAATCTGATCTTTCGATGCAGCCATATCAGTGCTTATTCCCCGCTCAGTAAGCTGGGTCATGTATTCATTTCCCATTGAGATTGCAAAAGCAAGCTCCTGAACAATATCAGCTCCGGCATTAGTGAAAATTTGAGGCATTAATCTGGATAGCCCGGAAATGAGGAAGAACAGAAGTTGAATTGACTACTGATTCGAGGTAATCAAAACCCTCATCGGGTGAAATGCATAAAGTGCCGTTAAGCATCAACCTGCTTAAAGGATCCGCTTCAATAGCTCCTCTGATCTGATTTGGATCAGAATAAGATTTCTGTACGTATTTTATCAGAAGATCAATTATTTCCTTTGCTTTTCCATTGGATCGAAAATTAAGTTCAACTCCTCCAAGGAATATTCTTTCGAGAAGAAGATCAAAATTCTTTTCATTAACCGATTCAGGATCAGCAATAATAAAACCAAGCGAATCAATTCCTTTCATAAGGATAGCCAAAGCGATACGATTCGCCTTTGAATAATTGATTACTTCAATATTCTGGCGGATAAGCCAGTCATTATTTTCAGTTCTTGGTACCTCTTGTAAATGGAAAGCAACCCGGTTTTGAATTGATATATGCAAGATTTTCAATGTCTTCCATCCTGTAGAAGGGCTTCACATCGAATCCTTCATTTGTTCTCCAGACAAGTTTTTTATTAAAATCAGCTCCCTTAAGATCGGTTGTTATCTTATCCATCCACTCCTTCGTACTTACCGGGGGAAACTGATCAAATAATTTTTCCTTTTGCGCCATACTTATCAACATTGAAATTGAGTCACAAATTAAATGATTTGTTGATCATATAATTTATGAATTTTATCATATTCAGACAATTATAACATGTCATTATTTTCCGGCGAATTCCATGAGATAGGCTTTTATGAAAGGATTCAGATCTCCGTCCAGAACAGCCTGAACATTTCCGGTTTCGTGGTTTGTACGCAAATCCTTTATCATCTTATATGGGTGAAGAACATAGGATCTGATCTGCGAGCCCCATTCAATTTTTTTCTTTTCTCCCTCAATCTTTGCCTGCTCGTCCTGTTGTTTCCTCAGTTCCAGTTCATAAAGCTGCGATTTAAGAATTCTCATCGCATTCTCTTTATTGTTCAGCTGCGATCTGGTTTCCTGGTTCTCAATTACCAGTCCGGAAGGTTTGTGATGCAACCTTACAGCCGTTTCCACCTTATTTACGTTTTGTCCGCCTGCCCCGCTCGATCGGAAGGTATCCCAGGTAATATCGGCTGGGTTTATCTCAATCTCAATATTATTATCAACAAGAGGTGATATGAATACCGATGCGAAGGTAGTCTGACGTTTTCCCTGGGCATTGAACGGGGAGATTCGCACCAGGCGGTGAACGCCATTCTCGCTTTTCAGATAACCATAAGCTTTTTCACCATCAATTTCCAGTGTTACCGATTTTATGCCAACCTCATCACCGGCCTGATAGTCGAGCTCTTTGACTTTATAATTATTTCTTTCAGCCCACCGGAGATACATTCTCATCAGCATGGCTGCCCAGTCATTGCTTTCAGTACCTCCCGCACCTGAGTTTATTTTCAGGATCGCTCCAAGCTGGTCCTCTTCTTTCTGAAGCATATTTCGCACTTCAAGATCTTCGATCATTGACAGGCAATTCTTATACTGGCTGTCTACTTCTTCCTCAGTTGCTTCTCCTTCCCTGTAAAAATCGCTAATCACACCTATATCATCTATTGCAGAATTTATTCTGTCAAATGCGGTGGTCCAGCTTTTTAACTGTGCTATTGTTCTGAGAAGTTCCTCGGCTTTTTTTGGATCATTCCACAAGCCGGGCTGAGTTGAAAGACTTTCTTTCTCGGCTATAAGATCGAGCTTGCCCTGGATGTCAAAGGTACCTCCTTAACGCATCGCGGCGTTCCGATAAGGCCTTTATCTGTTCGTTTGTAACCATTTCCGGATTTTTGCACAAATTTAGTCTTTTATCGTATACTATCGGGCATAAAGATTTAATTTTGGATTTCTTAAAAACTCAAATGCTGAAACTGGTTGTTTTTTTACGCCCTTTTGCCAGGTATTTGCTGATTGCCTGGCTGTTGACAATAATCATACTGTCATCAATACCGAATATTCCCACGTTAAAGATCCATACGGCACATAATGAGTTCAGGCTTGATTATCTTATACATTTCTCGGAATACGGGATTTTGACATTCATAACTTTTCTTTCATTTGCAGGAGATGAATTTCGCCTTAGATTCAGGAAGATATTGCTGATCACGATTTGCCTCACCCTGTTTGCTTATCTTGATGAGTTTCATCAGAAGATCATTCCGGGCAGAACTTATAATATCAGGGATTTTCTGAGCAATGCGAGCGGAGTTTTGGTGGCGGTGATATTCACAATTGTAATATTCGATGTGATTAAAGGAAGGATAAGGGATAAGAATTAAAAGCCGGAGGGTTCCACTCAATGTAAGCTCTGTATATCCCTTCCTTTTGAAGGAGATAAACTTTTTTATGCAATTTCTTATAACACCCGAAGCTTAAGTTTACGCATATGGTGTAACCTGATTTAGTGTATGCCAGTCCCTCGATGTTCCCTCAGTGACGCCCGGGTTACATTTTTTGATTGACATCGTTCTAGCCCCCCGGAGATCCTTCGCTCCGCTCAGGATGACACTACTAATGACAACTTTCTCTAAATTTCTCACTCTCAGATCAAGATGCTTCATCAAGTATTCAGGCTAAACGATAGGAGATCCTTCGCTCCGCTCAGGATGACACTTTCATCAGGGTCATAAAAGGAGAAAGGATGGCAATTTTGCGGCGCAAAATTGCCATCCTTTCTCCTGCCTCTCTCCCTTTTTCCAACAAAAAAAGTGTCATTCCGAGCGCCAGCGAGGAATCTCCTGATGTTTAAACTGTACAAGGTTAATTACGTTTCAGAATATTTTGGCGATGTAACAATTTGCAACAAAAATATTTATGCGGGTTTGAATAAACCCCGGAGGGGTTTCACAAATACCAGGGAATGATCAATAACGGTTTATGAACCCCGGAGGGGTTCCATCAAATACTAGGAGAATGAGTCAATAATCGATTTATAACCCCGGAGGGGTTCCATTAATACTAGGAGAATGATCAGTAACCGTTTATGAACCCCGGAGGGGTTCCACAAATACAGGGAATGATCAAATGGTTTATGAACCCGGAGGGGTTCTAATACTAGGAGAATGATCAATATGGTTTATGAACCCCGGAGGGACCGGGAGGGGTTCCTGATCGTATTTTCGAACCCTAGTATTGATGAAACCGCTCCGCGGTTATGGTTGTAAACATATTCAAGCCAAACAAATAAACCCCGGAGGGGTTTCACAAATACCAGGGAATGATCAGCAACGGTTTATGAACCCCGGAGGGGTTCCACAAATACTAGGAGAATGATCAATAACGATTTATGAACCCCGGAGGGGTTCCATTAATACTAGGAGAATGATCAATATGGTTTATGAACCCCGGAGGGGTTCCATTAATTTTCATCGTAAAATTCATAAAGAAAATCATCATTGATTTTGAAATCTTGTTCTGACAGAATTCTCATATATTCCTTTTTGAAATTCTCTTCCTGATGATGGATCTGTTGGTTTAAAATATATTTATAAACAATATCTAATTCACGATATCCCACCGTGAATGCACCATATCCCTCCTGCCAACAGAATTTATGGCCAAAGAAATGATTGTTGTTTATATACAAAGAAGAACTTCGTTTTATATCTCTCACAAAGTCGGAAATAGAAATTGTAGGACGAAATCCAGCGAGAATATGAATATGGTCTTCAGTTCCATTAATAGCAACAGGATAACATTTCAATCCCTCTATTATACCGTAGATGTACTTATGGACATTGTCTCGGATTGAATCTGTTAACATAGAAGTTTTACCCTTTGGTGAAAATACACAATGGGCATAGAGTTTGGTGTAGGTGTTTGGTTTCATAATAGATAATTTTAAAAATGCAGCAACTAAATTTACAACTTTTACACAAAACCAAAAAAATAATTCCAACCCTAGTATTGATGGAACCACTCCGTGGTTCTATTATGCTTGACGAATTGATCGGAATATAGTATTGATGGAACCGCCGCGGTTCGGTTATGTATGATGAATTATCAGAACATAGTATTGATGGAACCACTCCGCGGTTCGGTTATGCATGATGAATTGTCGAAACATAGGATTGATGGAACCGCTCCGCGGTTAGGTTAGGCATGATATTTATCAACATAGTATATATACTATTACTAATAACAAGAAGAATCAATAAAAAGTGACATTATTGATGGAACGTTCCGCGGTTTTAGGATTATTGAAGCTGCTAATGTGGTTCGGATTTGCTTTATAAGATGAGGAAACAATGTGTAACAAATAAATTTATGCGGTTTTGAATAAACCCGGAGGGGTTTCACAAATTACTAGGGATGTGATTATCATATGGTTTATGAACACCAGGAGGTGTTCCATCAATTAACCTTATACCCGGAGAAGGAGCCAGTGCCAGAACCATTACCAAAACTCCCAATAGCAATTGTTATCCTGACTTTATTACCAGCAGACTAAGTTTCATTGTTACCGATCTTGTTAATGAATTTCCGACACCAATATTTGAATCTAAAGTCTCGTATACCATCTGCCATATCGTTAAGCCATATTTTCAATGTATTAAAGTTTCCTGAAGTGAGAGATTTATAACCTATAACAAAAGTATAAATACCATCCGACTGGAACGGTATATGCACCTGTTGTGTTATCTATTGTTCCTCCTCCGATCGTTATAATCAATATTGGTACATACAAACTTATAATCAGGGCCCGAGGAGAGTCCAGTATCTTCTACATCTTTTCTTGCCCTGAATGCAACAACTGTACTCTCTAACACTACATTATTTCCACCTGAAATTGAAAGTGTATTTGTAGATTGATTATATGACAAATTCTGAATCTCATTAGTCGGATCTGAATCCGCATCATTTTTTAATTCCGATAGATCAACTGTTCCGGCATTACCTGAAATACCCAATTTCCTTGTTCCGGCATCATACGAGAGAGCTTGATTCAGAGCTGATATATCCGCCGCCGCACCATTCGAAATACTGAGAATTCCTGTCGCAGCATTGTATGAAAGATTCTGCCTGAACGGACTAAGATCAATTTCTGTTGCCGCGCTATTCTTTGTTATTTTCAGCTTATTATTAATATCAAGTGCCAGATCCTGTATCTGATTTGTCAGACCAACCTTGTTACCACCAAGGATAGACAATGTATCTCCCAGTAGCGAGAGCTGATGCGGTGTATTAAGACTAGTAAGATTCACTGTATTCCCTCCCGATATTGCCAGGTTGCTCCCATTGAAAGAAAGAGTCTGGTTGTCTGTCGATGGATCACCGGCATCTCCCTTTGCTCCCTGATCACCTTTCGGGCCCGGAGGTCCGGGTTCAAGGGATTTCTGTGCATAAAGAGCATAAGGCACAGTGAGAAACTGCATTGTTCCCATATCGAGGAAATCATTATCGAACTTCACCTCAACCTTGAGAAAATGATCAGCCTGGCTCCATTGTATCTCTGTTAATGTCTGATAAGTGCCCCCTATGTTAGTGCCGGTCCCGATAACCCGGGTAAAAACGCCGAATTTTGATGTTATCACGTGTGAATGAAGCTCCTGGTATACAACCGTGCCAAGAGGAGTGCCTGAAATTATTGAGAATTTGACATCGATATCCTTATTCACAAGTTCCTTCCCATAGCTGTCACGCGCAACAGCCTGGTAAAATATCCCGTTTGGTACATTCTGCCCGTAAGATATGAACCCGGCAGCTGAAAAAACCAGTAGAATAAAATACCTTTTGATAATTTTTAGAGCCATAATTACAATTTCTCAATTTTAAATGTTCTGCTTATCAAACCGTCGGTGCTTTTTACACTCACCAGGTATATCCCGATTGTCAGAGCGCTTATTCCAATCTCCTGGACATAATAATACCTGGTGATAAAATCGAGATTTATTGAAGTGGATATCTTTCCGGTGATATTCATAAGTTCAATTCTGAACTTTCGTGCTTCATTCCCATATAGTTTTATTCTGATAAAATCTTTAGCGGGATTAGGGTATACTTCAACACCATTACCAAAATGCGGCGTTTCGCCCGGATCAGGTATACCGGGCTGCTGAAAGCCCTGGGTAAGCGTAAAATCAGAATAACTGAATATCTCCACTGCGGTCTCGCCAATGCTTTGCGAATAGTAAATTTGTCCCGATGACGCTAATCCGGCAGCGGGTAACAAAACCTGGTTCGACAATTGCTGGGCGAAGCAGTTTGTCCCTGAAATAATCATCAACAGAAAGAGAAACTTCGCTTGCTTAATCATCTAATAACTATTCAGTCAGGCCAAATATAAACGTATTTTTGAAAAAGGAACCATTTTTTTCTGACAATTGTGTTAAAAACCCCGAAGGGAAAGCGTTCCGCAGTTTTTAGATCAAACTATTTTAAAGGCCATCCATCAACTTTCCGAAAGATAAATAGGTTTTTTTATAGCTTTACACATTATTTCTCCTTCAATGTTAAAGTCATTCCACTACCGTAATTTGATTGAAGCCGGCTGCGATGAAGCTGGAAGAGGTTGTCTGGCCGGACCGGTTGTGGCTGCTGCTGTCATTCTCCCTAAAAATTTTAAACACCCGGTTCTAAATGATTCCAAACAACTTACGCGAAAGGAAAGAGAATTGTGCCGGAAAGAAATATTGAAATCTGCCATTGACTATAAAGTCGCATTTATCGACAATCTGGAAATTGATAAAATCAATATTCTGAGAGCATCAATCAAAGCAATGCACATTGCAATCGACGGCCTTGAAAAGATTCCCGAGTTTTTGCTCATTGACGGGAACCGCTTTTACGCCTATAAAGGCATTGATCATAAAACTGTCATAAGAGGCGATGGAATTTATTTCTCAATTGCTGCCGCTTCCGTTCTGGCGAAAACATACCGCGACGATTATATGGAAAAATTGCATTGTGAATTCCCAGAATACGGGTGGATAACAAATAAGGGTTATCCGACACTTTTCCACAGGACAGCAATCATGCGCTACGGGATAACTCAATATCACAGGAAATCATTCAATCTTTTTGACACACAGTTGAATTTTGAATTTGAGTGCGGCGAGTAAATTTAAAAGTTATATTTGCTTTGGGATTTAAAATCAATCTAATTAAATTATAATTCATGAAAAAGTTGTTTGCATTATTGTTAATCCTTGTCTTAAGTTTTGGATTTAAAGCTAAAGCCGATGAGGGTATGTGGCTTCTGCCACTCATAGAAAAGCTGAACATTGGTAAAATGACTGAGCTCGGGCTGAAACTTTCTGCAGAAGATATTTATAGTATCAACAAAGTTTGCCTCAAAGATGCTGTTGTTATTTTTGGCGGTGGTTGCACCGGTGAAATAGTCTCTTCACAGGGCCTGATCCTAACAAACCATCATTGCGGTTACGGAGCAATACAAGCTCATAGCAGTGTTGACCACGACTATCTTCAGGATGGTTTCTGGGCTAAAACAAAAGAAGATGAGCTGCCAAATCCAAATCTTGCAGTGACCTTCCTCATCAGAATCGAGGATGTGACCAGCCAGGTCCTTGCAAATGTCAAAGATGGCATGAGCGAAACGGATCGTACGGCCGCAGTAAACGAAGCGAGAACTGCAATTGAGAAAAAAGCCGGCGAAGGAAATAATTACAGAGCAATGGTAGGAAGCTTCTATGGTGGAAATTATTTCTATCTTCTTGTTTATGAGAGATATAATGATGTCCGTCTTGTAGGTGCGCCTCCATCATCGATCGGAAAATTCGGCTTTGATACCGACAACTGGGAATGGCCTCGTCATACAATTGACTTCAGTGTATTCAGGGTTTACTCAGCTCCGGACGGCAAACCTGCAGCATATTCTAAGGATAATGTTCCACTTAAACCAAAACGTTATCTGAATGTGTCAATTAAAGATCTTAATAAAGGAGACTTCACAATGGTCCTCGGTTATCCTGGTAGAACCAACAGGTATATGACCTCCTACGAAGTAAGTGAACAATTAAATATTGTACACCCCGACAGGATAAAAATAAGAGGAATAAAACAGGATGTCTGGATGAAAGATATGCAGGCAGATCAGAAAGTAAATATCCAGTATTCTGCGAAATATTCCGGATCGTCAAACTACTGGAAATATTCTATCGGACAAAAGGCCAGTCTTGAAAAACTCAATGTAAAAGCAAAGAAAGAAGAACTTGAAGATCAGTTCAAGACCTGGGTAGCTGCATCTCCTGAGCGTAAAGCGAAGTATGGTGAAGTGCTGAATCAGATTAAATCGGCAATCGAAGGAAGGGCAGAATATTACAACGCGTTGAACTATCTGAATGAATGTATTTCTGGATGTGAACTTTTCGGATTTAACCGCCGGTTTACAGCTCTGGCAGCGGCGCTTAAGTCTAACGATTTGCAGAAATCGAAAGATGAAGCATCAAAGCTGAAAGCAAGCATCTCTGACTTTTATAAGGACTATAATGCCACAACCGATAATAAATCGACAAAGGCTATGCTTACACTTTACAGGGCTGATATCGCTCCTAAATTTCAACCCGATTTTTATGTAACCATCGTAGATAAAAAGTTCAAGGGAAACATTGATAAGTATGTCGACGATATGTTTGCAAAATCTATTTTCGCCAGCGAAACAAAACTGAATGCATTTCTTGACAAACCGGTTCTTAAAACGCTTGAAAATGATCCAGTTTATATTGCTTCAACATCTGTTTTTAAAACCGGAGCAGATGTATCTAAACTCAACAGTCAATTTGATCAGCCTCTTGCAACAGCAAAGAGATTATGGATGGCTGCTCTCATGGAAATGGTTCCCGACAAAACTCTGTATCCTGATGCGAATTCCACAATGCGTATGTCGTATGGTACTGTTCAGGATTACGACCCAAGAGATGCCGTTACCTATAAATATTACACCACCCTCCAGGGCTTTGTGGATAAAATTAAACCCGGAGATTATGAATTCGATGCGCCAAAGAGACTTATTGAACTTAATGCCAAGAAAGAATTTGGAAGATACGGTTCGCAAAGAGGTTACATGCCGGTTTGTTTTCTGACAACAAATGACATTACCGGTGGTAATTCAGGAAGCCCAGTTATGAATGGCAATGGTGAATTAATAGGCCTGGCATTTGATGGCAACTGGGAGTCAATGAGCGGTGATATCGCTTATGAGCCGCTGTTGCAAAGAACAATAGTTGTTGACATCAGAGCCGTCCTCTGGATAATGGATATCTATGCAGGCGCTAAAAACCTTGTTGATGAAATGACAATAGTTCAGTAAAAATAAATTAACACTATATAATAAAATCCTCCTTCTTTCAAATATTGAAGGGGGATTTTTTATACTCCCACCGCTGTGCAGGTTTAATTAAAAAGAAAAATTTAACCGCAAAGCACGCTAAGAAGGCGCAAAGTACGCAAAGTCAAAATATTACAAATAAGTTCTTTGCGCTCTTTGCGTAAAATCTTTGCGCCCTTTGCGGTTAATGGATTTCAACTATTTAACGCAATGCTAAGCACCCGAAATTGTGTATCTTTGCAAAAATTCCTAACCCATGCATTTTAACCTGATTGAGATCCTGGCTGCCTTTATGGTTTTGTTTGCAATAATAGATATTCCCGGATCTATACCTATAATAATAGATATAAAGGCTAAATCGGGGGATATTAAACCGACAAAGGTCACACTGGTTTCCTTTTTAATATTACTCTCATTCTTATTCATTGGAAGTCCATTACTAGGAATATTCGGTATTGATGTTTCCTCTTTTGCAATTGCAGGGTCCTTCATAATCTTCCTCATTGCAATGGAGATGATTCTGGGTATTGAACTGTTCAAAACTGAATCGCACGGCGGAGGATCAATATTTCCGATAGCATTTCCACTGATCGCCGGGGCTGGATCCATAACAACCATTTTGTCATTAAAAGCTGAATATCAGACAATTAATATATTCATAGCGCTGGCGCTTAATATGGTCGTCATTTATCTTGTCCTGCGTCTGACATCAATATTTGAAAAGATATTGGGTGCCGGCGGTCTCCAGATCCTTAAAAAAGTTTTCGGAGTTATCCTGCTATCAATTGCTATAAAACTTTTTCTAACCAATTCCGGGATTATCATTCATCATGCCAGGTGAAATAACAATATATACTGATGGAGCATCCAGTGGAAATCCTGGTCCGGGTGGATATGGTGTTGTACTAATCTCAGGAAAACACAGGCTGGAGAAATCTGCTGGTTTTAAGCTCACTACAAATAACAGGATGGAACTTATGGCTGTGATTGAAGGCCTTGAAGCGCTCAAAATTCCTGAAAGCAATGTTGTGGTATATACTGATTCAAAGTATGTTGCAGATTCAGTTGAAAAAGGATGGGTTTTTCAATGGGAATCCAAAGGATTTAAAAATAAAAAAAACCCGGATCTGTGGATAAGGTTCCTGAAAATATACAGGAAACACAAAGTCAGATTTGTATGGGTAAGAGGTCATGCCAATAATATTGAAAATGAAGTCTGCGACAGGCTGGCTGTGAATGCATATCAGAAAGCCCCGTTACTCGAAGACACAGGATATAATTCAGATAATGTGAATGATAAGTTATTATAATTAAACCATGATTTTTTAATTACTAATTTTTGTTTATCCACTTAAAATGTAAAACAATGCACGAATTACATATAAGTCCGACAGACATATCTCCTGAAGTTCATTTCTCACCTGAACAGAATATTTTCCTGATCCGGGGAAATTCATCACCGGAAGATGTTCGCGCAATGTACTACCCGGTAATTGACTGGGTTAAAGAATTTATTAATGAACTGATTATAAATGAAGATGTCCGCAAAATTTATACCCATGAAGTACCACTGCTCTTCAAGACGGACTTGTCTTACTTCAACTCATCATCGGCGAAATTCCTCTATGACATTTTTATGGAGCTTCAAAGGCTGATTCCGGCAGGAATTCCTTTTACGATAGAATGGTTTTACGATAAAGAAGACGTAGACCTCAAAGAAGCAGGGGAGGATATTGCATCCCTGGCAGGTATGCAATTTACTTATCACCCAAAATAATATACTGTAAAATCATATGAGAGGGCAAAGGGAACTTTATGAGCTTTTCAGCCAACTTGGTATTGAATTTGAATATCATGAGCATCCTCCCCTTGCGACAATAGAAGATGCCAGGATCCACTGGGCAGATTACAATTCAGGAAGATGCAAGAATATCTTTGTCAGGAATCATAAAGGTGACAGGCACTATCTGATAATACTCGAGCACCTGCGACAACTTAATATTCATGATCTTGAAAAAAGACTGAAACAGGGAAAGCTCACATTTGCATCAGACAACCGTCTGAAAAAATATCTTGGTGTGGAACCTGGTTCTGTCTCCCCATTTGGTCTCATTAATGATAAGGAAAAACATGTTCATCTTTTCATTGATGAACAACTTAAAGAGTTTGAACGCCTCGCGTTTCATCCTAATATAAATACTGCCTCTCTTGTTATCTCAGGAAGCGACTTTCTTAAGTTCCTGGAGTTCACAGGGAATACATTTGAATTTGTGAAGTTATACGATTAAAGATCAACCAACGAATCTTTTTTTTGTTTTCCTTGCATCAAAATTCATTCTCGTGCGTCTTTAAGAAAACTAAAATCATAATCACCTGCATGAAAAGAATTTCTATCTCCATACTAATATTACTTAGCCTGATTCCTCTTCTTTCTGCGCAGGATCCGGAAAAAAGACAGTACACTGCTACACATATAACAATGCCTCCGGTCATAAATGGTGTTCTGGATGATGAAGCATGGCAGGCTGGCAAATGGGAAGATGGATTCATTCAAAATCAACCATACAACGGAAGACCGGAAACACAGAAAACTGAATTCAAAATAGTCTTCGACGATAATAATCTTTATGTGGCAATCAAGGCTTATGATACTGCTCCCGATAGTATTGTCAATCGTCTGACCCGTCGCGATGAAGCCGATGGTGACCTGGTTGGTATTATAATAGATAGTTTTCATGATCTCCGGACCAGTTTCCTCTTCGGCGTCAGTTCTGCAGGAGTAAAGTACGATCAGATGTTTACTAATGATTCAGGAAACGGAGATTCTTCGTGGGATCCGAACTGGTGGGTAAAAACCTCAATTAATAAAGAAGGATGGGTAGCTGAAATGAAGATCCCTTTCAGCCAGGTAAGATTTGAAAAAAACTCTGGTGATGTGTGGGGATTTGATGTCGCCAGAATATTATACAGGAAGAATGAACAATCATTCTGGCAGCCTATCCCGCGTGATGCAGCCGGATTCACGCATCTATTCGGTGAATTAAAGGGTCTGGAGCAAATTAAGCCACGAAAAATCCTCGATATAACTCCTTACGGTGTAGCAAAGACTGAAACTTTCCAGGCAGTACCTGAAAATCCTTTCCAGTCAAGCGGCAAACTGTCAAAGCTGAATGGTGGAATTGATGCAAAGATCGGTGTCACGAACAATATGACAATGGACCTCACAATTAATCCCGATTTTGGTCAGGTTGAAGCCGATCCGTCAGTTGTGAATCTATCAGCGTACGAAACTTTTTTCACAGAGAAAAGACCTTTCTTTATTGAAGGAAACAATATCACAAACTTTGGTCTGGGCATTGGCGACGGAGGTGTTGGAAATGATAATCTCTTTTATTCCCGCAGAATTGGCCGTCAGCCTCAGGTTTCTCCTGATATAAAAGATAACTGGTTCGCAGATATACCAACAAGGACAAATATAATAGGTGCAGCGAAACTTACAGGTAAAACCAAAAATGGCCTTTCAATCGGGATTGTCGAGGCAATGACTGCCCAGGAAAAAGCTGAAATTGACACAATTGGGGGAAGAAAAGTTGTGACTGTGGAGCCTTTTACAAATTATTTTATTGGCAGAGTTCAGAAAGATATTAATAACGGGAACACTTTAATAGGCGGAATATTTACCAGTACAAACAGGCAACTTGACACCGATACAAAAGATTTTTTACACAAGGCAGCATACACAGGAGGGATTGATTTTACCCAGTACTTTAAGAATAAGAACTGGATGTTCAACGTCAATACTGCTTTCAGTCTTGTGGATGGATCAAAGAAAGCAATCACAGGTACCCAGGAGTCATCCGCACATTTTTTCCAACGGCCCGGTAAAAATTATGCTGTTCTCGATACGAACAGAACTTCATTAAGCGGTGGCGGCGGCAGAATGCAGCTGGCTAAAAACAACGGACACTGGAACTTTCTGGGTGCGGCATTATGGAAAACTCCGGGTTTTGAAACAAACGACCTTGGCTATATGCGTGTTACAGATCAGATACTTGGTGTTCTCTGGTGCGGCTACAACCAGTTCAATCCAAAGGGGATCTATAAAAGTTTCAACCTTAATAACGATTTCTTCTCAGTGTATGATTTCGGAGGTGATTGGCTTGGAGGCGGATATGAATGGAATGCGCAAATAAATTTTAAAAACTTCTGGAGCGCCTGGTCGGGAGGTAGTTTTAACACAAATCAACTTTCGACTGATATGCTTCGAGGCGGACCAATGATGAAATTACCGGGAAGCGCACAGGTTCGCGCCGGTATCAATTCAGACAACCGGAAAAAACTGACTGTTTCCCTTTTTGCAAACGGGAACAAGGGATATGAAGGGAGTTTCAGGAATTTGTATACTGAAATTGATATCTCTTATAAACCCACAAATTATCTGGTCTTTACTCTTAGTCCTTCTTTTAACAGATCGTATACTGATCTTCAATATGTTACCCAGACTACATATAATGGAAATGACAGGTACATTTTCGCAGCTATCAACCAGAAGACCATAAGCACATCTTTCAGGGTAAACATAAATGTGAGTCCGAATCTTACATTCCAGTACTGGGGACAACCGTTTATAGCTACCGGCAAGTACTTCGATTATAAATTCATTACTAATCCGCTGGCAAACAGATACCAGGACAGATTCTGGACATATAATGCACACCAGATCTCGTTTGATGGGAATCAATATAATATAGATGAAAATGCGGACGGCAAAACCGACTATTCAGTAAGCAACAGCGATTTTAATGTTAAGCAATTCCTCTCAAATTTTGTGGTCAGATGGGAATACAGTCCAGGATCAACCCTGTTCCTTGTATGGAGTCAGACCAGGAGTTATAACAGCGATATCGGCCAAATGGATTTCTTTAACAATGTCGGGGATCTGTTCAGCAGAAGTAAAAATGTTCCGCACAATGTTTTCCTCATTAAATTCAGCTATCGTTTTGGTTTAAAATAGGTTTTTTTTACTACAAGAGAAGGACGTTCATCAACGTCCTTTTTTATTGGTTTTTTTAGACAGTTCTTGAACTTTTACACTCATCAAAAGCTGGCACCCTTTTTGCTCATTATATATTAAGAACACCTCTGATTTTACATATAGTTCCACGGTTGTCTGTGAAGTATTAACAACTAAAAACTATCAGAAATGAAGAGGAAAAATGAAAAGGTCCCGGAATTTGATGAAATCATTTTCGCGGACCGTAACAAAACCTACGGAGCTTACAGCCTCCGGAAACAATACAATTCCATTACAAGTATCTCTATCCTTGGGAGTGTAAGTGCAGCTGCAATTCTTCTGATCTCATTATCATTTACTGCTAAAAGGGAAATAGTCATCCCGGTTACAGATAAAGGTGTATTCATCACTACCGATCCGATAATTCCGAAGGTAAGTCCCCCTGAACAGCCGAAAATACCTTCAAAACTAAATAATGCATTTAAAAACCTGAAACCTGTCGTTGTAAGTGATACTCAAAAAATTACAAATCAGATGGCATCAATCGACGACATTAATAAGAACGCGGTGAATGGAACAGTGACTGATATTCCTGATGATACATTAAAATCCGATCCTTATATTCCACCTGAAGAGAAAGATAAGGTTTTTATTACTGTTGAAGAGAATCCTGAATTTCCGGGAGGTGAGCAGGCGCTTTTGAATTTCATCGGTGCAAACCTGAAGTATCCCGAGGAAGCACAGAGAAATAATATCCAGGGAAAAGTAATTCTGAAATTCGTTGTAAATCCTGATGGTTCTGTTGACAGGATTGAGGTTCTGAGAGGCATCGATCCAATCCTCGATAATGAGGCAATTAGGGTTGTCAAAATTCTGCCAAAATTTAAACCAGGAAAACAGTCTGGTGTCCCTGTTAAAGTCTGGTTTATGCTTCCGGTATCCTTCAGGATGCAAAACTAACTGAGATTATAAAGAACTTACACAGAGGACACAGAGTGTTTTCTCTGTGGCTCTCTGTGACAGTTCTTATTTTTCTTCAGCCATTTTATTTATTTCGCTGAACAACACCTTGAAGCATCCAACCTGCGCATTATCAGGTTTTTCAGGTGTTCCGCTATAAAATTTATCAAGAAATTGTCCTGCACCCGACCATATAGTCTGAACAAGTCCCAGATATCTGTCTCTCATAATCTGCGGCGAGCTTTTTCTGAACCTGACCATATCCTGAACCTGAAGCACCACATTCTCCGGATTATTCCAGGGGCAGGTTATGACATTAAGTCCCTTCATGGCGAAATACACAGGCGATTGATAAGGTCTGTCGTAATGCCAGTCGCAGATTATCACATCTTTGGGAATCATATCGACTGCTTTATAGGTATTGTTATAACTTGCTTCCCATTCCCCAAATCCTGTTGTTTTTCCATCGAGAAGCCTGTCGCCCCAAATCCATAGTTTACGGTTCTTCTGAGCAAGATGGTCCCTTATTGTTCTTACCTCGCCGGCAAAGAGTTCCGCCTTGTCTCTTCCAGAACAAAGAGGGCACTGAGCTTCTCCAATATAAAAAACTTCATCCATTCCTGCATGAAAGGCATCAGTTTCAAATACGTCACAAATCTCATCAACGATATCAAATACAATTGCATGAACATCAGGGTTCAGCGGGCAGTAACTTTTACAGTACAAGCCGTCAGCATTTGGCCATACATAATTTACGGGCATTTTAACAAGAGGAGTCTCATCAAACTGCGGATAAACTTTCAGTAAATTACCTGTCTTTCCGGCCCACGACTGATGCCCGAGAAGGTTGACCTGGGGTATTAATTTTATATTGTTCTTCCTGCAAACATCGACAAGTTTCTTTACCTCAGCTTTTGACAGGGCATCAGAATCACGCAATTCCGGATGACTTTCATACTGGTAATTGTAATCGACCCTCAGGATAAGAGTATTTACCGAGCGTGGACCAAGTTCTTCATTTATGAATTTAATGAACCTGCCCAGGTCCCTGCTCTGGGGTGCTGCAATACAAAAACCTCTGACCGGAAGGACATTATACGGGTTCGATTCGGGCTTATCAGATAGCTGGGAAAAAGAAACGCCGCAGATACCAAGGAGTATTATAGTAATAAGTTGTTTCATATCATTAATAAATTAAAAGATTATCAAAACGGTTTATAAAGTTATTCTTTTAATGCAATTTAAACTTAAATAATAAAACATACTGAAAAATTCGAAATCCATAATCACAAAGGCAATACACAAAGGACACAAAGACTTAAAATATAGGTTTTGACTTTGTGCCCTTTGTGGTTAAAAAGAATAGTTCAACAATAATTAGTTGTTCAACATGGGTCAATCAAAATAATTTAATAAATTTGGTATCGGTCTTGCTGGATAATTTATTTCTTCTATTCAGATTTAAAGAATTTCTTTATGGAAAACTCACACATCATAATACGTAATCTGAGAAAGTCGTATGGTAAAGGCACTAGTAAAAATGAGGTACTGAAAGGTATAAATATTGATATCAATCCGGGCCAGATTATCGGATATATCGGGCCAAATGGCGCCGGTAAGAGCACTACGGTGAAAATACTTTGCGGAATACTTCCTGATTTTGAGGGCGAAATCAAAATATTTGGCAAAGATTTGAAAAAAGATAGTCTTGAAATAAAGAAACACATTGGGTACGTGCCTGAAACAGGCGCTTTATATGACCTTCTGACACCCAGGGAATATTTGAACTTCATCGGGACATTATACGGTATTGATAAATTCAGGCTTGATTCAAGGATAGAAAATTTGCTTTTGTTTTTTGGAATGGAAAAATATTCAGATCAGAGAATGGATACCTTTTCCAAAGGAATGAAGCAAAAAATCCTGATCACAGCTGGAATAATAAATAATCCTGATATAATTTTTTTAGATGAACCCTTGTCAGGTCTGGATGCCAATGCAGTAATACTTGTTAAAGACCTCCTTGTCCGATTGGCGAAAGACGGAAAAACCATTTTCTATTGTTCCCACCTCATGGACATTGTAGAAAAAATCTCCGATCGTATCATAATGATAAATAACGGCATTGTAATGGCAGACGGGAGCTTTGACGAGTTGAAAACTGAAAAATCGGATACTCTTGAAATGCTTTTTGCTCAACTGACCGGAGGAAAGGAAAATGAAATAAGTCCTGACACTTTATTTAATAGTATTCATGATAATTAATTATGTTGAATTTTGCTCTTTTTATATTGAGGCTTTTTAAAATCCCTGTAAGGTGGATGGGAGTCGACTATGAGCAGTTTGAAATTCTTTTGATTACCAAGCTTACTGCTGATTTCCGTAGATCGCCAAGCGTCTTTCAATCAGCAGGCCAGAAAAAGCGTTCATTTGCATATCAACTATTTACATTCGCTGTTTTTGGCCTGTTATTCGGTATCGCTGCCTTTTCGGTGGGTGACCTGACACTGGGTCTTACAATTTTCTTCTCCATCGTAATGGTTTCTCTCACAATGACTTTACTCAGTGAATTTACAACAGTATTATTCGACAACCGCGATAACCATATCCTTCTCCCCCGTCCAATTAGTAACCGGACACTCATACTGTTCCGCCTTGTTCATATTCAGTTATATATGGGAGCTATTGCTGTTGCCCTTTCCGTTTCGGCCGCAGTTATAATAGCATTGCGCTATGAAGCTACTGCGGTTATAATTTTTTGTATTGCAATATGTTTAAGCACATGGCTTACTCTTATTTTTACAACCTTCATCTATCTTCTGTTATCGAAATTCATTAACGGGGAACGCTTTAAAGATATCCTGACTTATACACAGATAGGAATTGCAATATTGATATTTGGCAGTTACCAGCTTCTTCCACGATTGATGGAAGCGCATACTTTAAAAAATATTACATTATCGGTCAGCTGGTGGACTTACTTCTATCCTCCTGCCTGGTTGGCAGCCCTGGTGAAACTTGGCCTCTTTAAGGCAATTACAATTCCTTTTCTAATCCTTGCCTTCCTGGCAGTAGGTGTGCCAATTACAGGAATCTTCTTCCTTGTCAGATCCATGTCAAAAGGATTTGGAAATATCCTTGCCGAAGGTCCTTCAGTAAAAATCAATAGTGTCCGTAACGAATCATCCAGGGTAGCTTTGATAAACAGAATCAGTAAATTCTTTTGTGTCTCGGAAATTGAAAAGGCGGGATGGAACTTTACAGCAATTACCACAAAACGTGACAGAAAATTCAAACAAGCTGTATATCCCTATTTCGGCATTATGATTGTGTTTGGGTTAGGAATCCTATTGCCCGATCTGACCAATCTAGTCAAATCGTTAAAGGAGAATAATGATATGAGAAGATATTTATTTCTTGCTCTGTTGGGTTTTATGGGAAGCATTGCAACCATACAACTCCCATTTACTGATACACCGGAAGCGTCGTGGATTTATAATATTGTCCCCCTTAAGGAACATGGACACCTGATGACAGGAGCTTTGAAAGCTGTTCTTTTGAAATTTCTGACTCCTCTCTATTTTCTGATTGCAATTCCTTTGATTTTCATATGGGGACCTGCTTTTGTACCTCAGATAATACTTACTTTTTTGTTTTGCATATTGGTGATTCTCATCGGAATTCTCGTGATGAAGAAAGAGCTCCCGTTCACCTGTTCGAGGGAAATACAGCAGAAAGGAAATAACTCTATTGTTGCTTTTATCAGTATGATTTTTATGTTTCTGACAGCAGGTCTGGTATATTTTACTTCTCATCTTTTTGTGTTGATCACAATTCTTATTTGCTGTCTCATTTACGGATTAATTGTTCTGCTATTCCGCCACCTCAGAAAAGTGATTTTCACGGTAAAGTGACAGTATGGTAAGATTCACAATTGAGAGTGAAGAAATAATTTTCAGGTTTTGTGAAGAATTAAAGTTGGATATCTGCTTATCAGTGAGTAGCTTTGAGTATTATTGAAGAAGCTATAATTTCCTGATGAAAAGGTCAACTCTGCCGCAAAAAATCCTTGATATAAAATCCTGTCGTTTTCTGTTACTTATTATCGGAATCAGCCTGCCATTCAGGGTAGTTCACTCACAGAACTATTTTCAGCAAACAGTAAATTATGACATTCGGGTAAAATTGAACGATCGCATTCATGAATTGAAGGCATATGAGTCAGTTGAATACACAAATAATTCCCCCGACACTCTGGAATTCCTTTATTTCCACCTCTGGCCGAACGGATACTCATCAAATAAAACTGCTTTAGCGCAGGAATTAATAAGAAGAGACGGAAAATCAAAATTATTCGATGATCCGGACAAACGAGGATACATTGATTCTTTGAGCTTTAGGGTTGATAATCAACCTATTATATGGAATCTTCTTGAGGGTTTCCCTGATATCTGTAAACTTTTTCTGAACATACCTCTTAAGCCGGGCGATTCGATAAAAATAACTACTCCGTTTCATCTTAAGATCCCCGAAGGTGGTATTTCGCGTCTCGGACATACCGGTGAATCGTATCAGATCTCCCAGTGGTATCCAAAACCTGCAGTTTATGATAAATTCGGATGGCATCAGATGCCTTATGCCGACCAGGGAGAATTTTTTTCAGAGTACGGAAGATTTAAAGTCAGTATTACTCTTCCGTCAAATTACATCGTCGGCGCAAGCGGAATTCTAATGAATCCTGAGGAAAATAAATGGCTCGATAATCTTGCATCTGACACAGCATGGATGAGGATTCCTGATTACATAAATCTGGGCTTCCCTCCTTCCTCGGAAAAGATGAAAACGCTTGTCTATACTCGAGGATAACATTCACGATTTCGCCTGGTTTGCCGACAAAAGATTTCATGTTCTCAAAGGAAATGTTAGGCTGCCTGAATCGGGACGCAAGGTCACAACATGGGCAATGTTCACAAATAAGGAAGCATTTCTTTGGAGAAAAGCAATCTTCTATATAAACAATTCAATCTGGTATTTTTCAAAGTGGAATGGAGACTATCCATATAGACAATTCACTGCTGTTGAGAGCAGTCTTAATTCAGGAGATGGCATGGAGTACCCGGCTCTGACAGTAATCAGCGGAGGTAGTGACCCTTATCTCCTTGAAGATGTGTTATGTCACGAAATCTGCCATAGCTGGTTCTACAGCGCGATTGGCTCAAATGAGAGGAGATTCCCATTTATGGATGAAAGTATCACCTCAGCAAACGAAGCGAGATACATGCTGCTAAGACATCCTGATGAAAAGCTCTGGCAACTAAGCCTGAAAAACAAAAAAATGGCAACAATTCTTCATGCTGAAAATATCCCGGCTGCACGCATAAACGAACTAGAATGGCTTATTCCTGCCCGGATAAACCTTGAACAACCCATAAATCTGGCTGCTTTGCAATATGTCAATGATAACTATGCCAGTATAATTTATTGCAAGGCTCCCCAGGGCTTCAATTACCTTCGGTCTTACCTGGGAGATTCACTCTATGACAATATCATGCACGATTATTATCGTAAATGGGCAAATAAACATCCAATGCCCGATGATCTCAGGAAGGTTTTTGAATCTCATACTGAGAAAGATCTTTCATGGTTTTTCGACGATTTTCTGGGCACAACAAAAAGACTCTATTATAAAATCCGGGACTATAAAAATGGCAAAACTCTTATTAAAAATAAAGGAGAGTTAATTAGTCCCCTGTTTATTAGAAAATTAAAAGGCGATTCGGTTGTATCGGAAAAATGGGAAGACGGATTCAGGGGTACAAAATGGATTGAAACAGGTATCGGTGATTACACGGATATCCGGATTGATCCTGAACATAAAATGACAGAATTATACAGATTAAATAATCAGATACGTACCTTAGGCACATTCAGAAAAGCCGATCCATTCAGGCTGCAAATGTTATATGCAATTGAAGATCCCGGCAAAAGGTATCTTATTTACTTACCGGCATTTAACTGGACAAGTGAAGATGGGTTTATGGCGGGTCTGGCATTACACAGCGGGGAAATAATACCAAAAAAAATTGAATATTTTGTAATGCCTTTTTACGCATTTCACAGTCACTTAATTACAGGATTCGGACGGATTTCGATGAATTCCATTCCTTATAATAGTTTTGTGCGGTTAATAACAACCTCAGTGGAAGGAGGCCAGTTCGGAGCGCCCGGAGTTCAAAGTTTCCACAGACTAAATATAGGAATGGATTTCTATTTGCGAACGCGAGGCATAGCTAACCAGAAGGTTTCAGGGTATTTTATTACAGCATCTGATCTGCGTCAGATTGAAACACGGGTACCGGCTAAAATGAATTCATATTTACAGTTAGGTTATACAATTGACAGAAAAAGCGTAATAGATCCATTTAGACTCGGAATCGCATTTGAAGCCGGAAAATCATACCAGAAAGCTTCCATCGAATTGAATTACAAATTCAGTTACTATGGCAAAAAGAGCGGGCTGGAAACAAGATTTTTTGCCGGAACGATGTTCGAAAACAATGCTTCAGATCCATTCTATTCATTCTCCGCAAGCGGAAGAAGCGGACCGGAACAATACCTATACCAGGGAGTATACCCTGACAGGTTCACTAATTTTCCTAAATCTTTCTGGTCGAGGCAGATGTCTCTTACAGAAGGAAATTTAATATCACCTGTTATTGATTCCCTTGGATACAGCCGATGGTTATGTTCTGTAACCTTATCCAGTGGATTACCGGGAGCAGCTTATATTATTCCTGTTAAACCTTTTGTAAATTTACTGCTGAACGACCATGGCGCCGGAATGCAAACAAAGGCCTCGCTGTTCTTTGAAGCAGGATTTAAAGCGGGAATGTGGGATATTTTCGAAGTCTATTTCCCGTTAATTGTATCTGAAAATATTAATTCTCTCAACGGTTCATCACTAAAGGAGAGAATCCGCTTTGTTTTCAGGCTCGATAAGCTTAATTTCTTCACTCCCAAATCACATGAGGCAAACTGAATTTTCCTTATGGTAAGAGTATTTCACAAAGTGTACAAAGGACATAGGTTTTTGCCTTGTGTCCTTTGTGCCACCTTTGTAATTTGATTTCAAGTTAAAATTAGCAATAGAATCAAAATGATAATCAAAGTACCAGCGGAAATATAAAGACCACCGCTTACATCTTTTAGTCTCCGTTTTATAGATTTCACCTCCTTATGAAGATTCTTTTTCTCGTTTGAATTCAATTTCGTTTTATCCATCGCTTTTATCTCATTCAGCCTGTTTATCAGGGCCTTTGCTTCTGCAGATTCTGTTTCAGTGGCACCTTTTGTTTTTGTAGCCACTATTGATGTATTTACTCTCGTTGGCGAGGCAAAGGTTTGAACCGGAATTATAGTTAATGTCAGGATTATGGTCATGATATAAACTATTAGCTTTTTCATTGTTTTCGGTTTTTATTATTACTGTTTTAAAATTTCACAATTATCTTTTACAAAATTAGTGGCACCCCTCACAGAATCACTTACATAATAACATAAATAAATTACATCATTTTCATATAAAGAAGATTACTTTCGTTAACATTTTGAATATCTTTATCAGGCTTCTAATACAAAAACTGATCTTCATTTATGTATTTCAGGACAGATTCTTTACGGAACGCAAATCACATACGAACAACCTTATGTTTTGTTTTTCTCTGCATTTCAGTAACCAGTTATTCTATTGAGCCGGCCGACAGTACGAAAAAGAAGCTGAAGTCCTCTGCAATATTCAGTCTGAACAGTGATGGAATTTCATCGATCCCTGCCTTTTCGCTGGGGAAACCAGCTGTTATGGCTTCCGTTTCAGTTGCAAAAAATCGATTCAGCTATGATCCTACTCTCGCGTATGGTCTCGATTTCAAGGGCTGGTTTATCGACAGCTGGCTGCATTACAGATTAATCGACAAACCCCATTTTGAGTTCAGACCTGGATTCAATTTCAGCACATTTTTCAGCGATTTCAAGTCTCAGGATGAGACGATTCGCCAGGCTCAACGATACTTTACAATAGAATTCACCGGTATCTGTAAATTTTCTTCAAACACTTCTCTCACAATTGGCTATTGGAATGACAGAGGGCAGGATAAAGGGACATTAATAGGTCATTTTTTTAATATTATCGGCGAAAAAACTGATATGAGAATAGGAAAAAGTGTTTTGCTCACCGTTGATTTCCAGATCTTTTATATTGATTATGAGGGAGATAATGATGGACTATTCTTATCTCCGAAAATCTCAGCATCTCTCAGAAACAAACCATTTGCCATTTTTTTCCAGCCAATCCAGGCTTTGGAAAGTAATATAACTCCATATCCGGGATTCAGATGGAATCTTGGATTTGCATATACACTCTAAGCAAAAAGGGAATAACTCTCTTTTTTAATTTTGGTTCTGAAATAACTATTGTTTATTCAGAGTACTTGACCATGTTCCGGAGTAATCAACTCCAGCCACTGTTATGACTACTGTTCCGGATTCTGAAATAACATTTCCGTTTAAAGTTCCTGTTCCATTAAGTTTCATTGATATTGATAGATCTCCTAAAGATGTTGTACCCGAATACTCATCATACTTGTATGAATTTCCGTTGACCACGGCAGTCCTGGCGACGGTGCTGCCAGCCTGCGATAAAACGATTTGATTCGAATTACCTGTTCCGTCTGCAATTGTGATAGATACTGCGTTACTTGAATTTGAATTCAATGCGGACACAATCATACTATTAGTCCCATTCCAGGTTCCAATAAACTGGGGCCGGGTATCAGTTGCTTCTTTCTTACATGAATTGAATAAGGTAACACATAAAAGAGCAACGAGAAAAGTTGATAAGTTCTTCATAACAGAGGTTTATTAAATTTATTAGACAAGTGACCATTATACATTCAAATCTAATAAAATTAAACAAGAGATTAACAGGTCTGGTCAGTTTTCTTCCATTTATAGATTAATCCTGCTAATAACATTACAAGTGCCCCAAAAAAGAAGATTTTAACGTCGCGTTTGGTTACCTCGGGTTTCTTCATGGTTGTTTATTATTTATTGAATTTAATCAAAATATATCTATAAATAAAACATCCTTCAATGACGCTGGTGTCAATTGAAGGATGGTATGCTTAAAAATTATTTTGATCAAACTCTGTTGGCGCTGCCAAGAACATTTACAACTTTATGTTTGTATAGTTCTTTCAGTTTATCGCGTGCGGGGCCGAGGTAATTTCGAGGATCGAATTCACCGGGTTTTTCAACAAAGACTTTGCGGATAGCAGCAGTCATTGCGAGGCGGCCATCGCTATCGATGTTGATTTTGCAAACAGCAGATTTTGCTGCCCTGCGCAGCTGATCTTCCGATACACCGGCGGTGTTTTCCATTTTGCCTCCGTATAAATTTATCTCAGCCACAATATCCTGTGGTACTGAAGAAGCTCCGTGCAGAACTATGGGAAATCCGGGGATACGATTTTCACATTCTTCGAGAATGTCGAAACGCAAAGGAGGAGGCAGTTGTCCGGGAACAACTTTAAACTTGAATGCTCCATGAGATGTACCGATTGATATTGCGAGAGAGTCGACGCCTGTCTTTTTTACGAAATCTTCAACTTCCTGGGGCCTGGTGTAAGAGGTATGATCCGAAGAAACTTCATCTTCTATACCTGCTAAAACTCCGAGTTCACCTTCAACAGTAACATCGAACTGGTGCGCATATTCAACGACCTGTTTGGTCAATCTGACATTTTCTTCATATGTAAAGTGTGATCCGTCGATCATTACCGATGAAAAACCACTTTCAATACATGACTTGCAGGTTTCAAATGAATCGCCGTGATCGAGATGCAACACTATCGGAATTGCATAACCAAGTTCTTTTGCATACTCCACAGCGCCTTTTGCCAGATATTGAAGCAATGTCTGGTTTGCATATTTACGCGCACCCTTGGATACCTGAAGGATGACAGGAGATTTTGTCTCAACACAGGCGCTGATAATTGCCTGCATCTGCTCAAGGTTGTTGAAATTAAATGCAGGAATAGCATATCCTCCTTTAACAGCATTTTTAAATAATTCCCGTGAATTCACCAACCCAAGTTCTTTATAATGTACCATCTTAAATATATTTTATTGTTTCTAATTATCCGAAAAAGTAAGTATTTCAGGTTTCGGATCAAAGATATTTAATAAAATTTTATAAACAGAATTTTTTTTCAGCTATGACATTGCAGGGTCATGCCATGGCGTGGTTCAACAGTTTTCTATCTCCGGAGAAAACAAAAAATCCCTTGCACTTTATGCTCAGGGATTTAAAATTTTTGAATTTGGTGCTGCCTAAATCATTTTGTTGCAGGTGCTGGTTTTGTGCTGGATCCAATATCAGCGGCTACTTTCCACACACCATTCACTTTACGGTAAACAGTAATATATTTTCCATAGTCAGAATCTTTTCCATCCTTACCCAAGCCTGTAACATTAAACTTGCCATATTCCGCAGCCAGATCGCCGGAAGATGAAACTTCTACGCGTTCAGTGCTCCAATCGACCTGCTCTTTTGGATTTTGTTCAAGTTCAGTGGTAAATTGCTTCTTCACTGCTTCCGGTCCGACAGAAGGCTCCTGATTCGATCTGTACTCAATACCATCATTAGCGAATAATGCTGCACAACCTGCGGCATCGTGGTTTCTTGTTAAATCCAGCCATTTCTTTGAAATTGAACGAATAGCCTGCTCGTCGGATTTGGTGTCTGTCTTTACAGCTTTTGGTTGTGCTACTGCAACTATAGAGGACAGTACCAGCATACCAGTCAGTAATAAATTTTTCATAAATCTTTTTGAATTAGTTATTAATTATCTATTTGTAAAATGTTGTTATTTAGAATGCTTCTAAATACAGGATTGTAACAAAAGCAGTGAGCATTGGTTCACTTGATTGAAATAAAGATCAGGTATTGGATTTGGTAAAAAACAAAAAATCCCTGGCACTTCGTGTCTCAGGGATTTCTTTGAGGTCGGTGGCGGATTCGAACCGCCGTAAACGGTTTTGCAGACCGCTACCTAGCCACTCGGTTAACCGACCATTCGTTTAGGAGTGCAAAAATAATAATTTTTGTGTTATTTGTTGCCTTTGGTCCGGTTCATAGCAATATTTTCCTGATATCGTAGGTTCAACTTCCTAAAAAGAAGAGGCACTCAGTTCCTATCTGCCTTATAATCACACCAAAGCAATTTATATACATGCCACATATTAAGGCAATTAGATAGCCAATTAATATTCGTACCTTTGCATCAGACAATAAGACAATCCTTAAGACGACCTTGAAGCTTTATATCAAAAATATGGTCTGCATACGTTGCAAGATGGTTGTCAAATCGGAGCTTGAAAAACTTGGACTCCGTTTTGATACTATTGAGCTGGGGGAAGTTGAAATTGTTGATAAGGCATCAAAAGAACAACTCGACAGCCTTAGTGAGGCACTGAAACTTACCGGTCTTGAACTGATGGATGATAATAAAAAAATCCTTGTCGAGAAAATTAAAACTTTAATAATAGAGCTTATCCATTATAATGATGAACAGATTAAAATAAACCTTTCAAATTACCTCAGCGAAAAACTCAACCATAATTATACATACCTGTCGAATCTCTTTACTGAAGTCAAAGGCACCACTATTGAACAGTTCTACCTTTCAAACAAAATTGAAAAAGTAAAAGAATTACTCGTCTATGATGAGCTTAGTCTGACCGAGATCGCCTGGAAACTTCATTACAGCAGTGTTTCACACCTCTCCAATCAATTCAAAAAAATGACAGGACTCACTCCTTCTCATTTCAAAAACCTCAAAATTAAAAGCAGAATAGCTCTGGGAAGTCTTTAGTGCACTAAGAGACAAAGGGATATCTCTCTTTTTAGCTAAGTCCCTGAGTCCCTTCGTCTCGCAGTCCCCCAAGTCCTTCTTACACGTGAATCATGTAACTTATATCCGGAATTGTGTAACGCCTGTTGCACAAGCTCCGACTAGCTTTGTCAATGATTTTATTCATAACGTTTTTATTCCTAGTCACTTTATTTAAAGCCACCACAATCATGAAAAACTTTTTATTTATAATAGCCTTATTACTCATTTTTGTCTGGTCATTCGGATTTATAGGATATGGAATAGGAGGCGCATTTCATGGGGTACTTGTGCTGGCGCTTCTGGTAGTCGTGACAAAAATTATCCTCGAATTAAAATCAAGAAACAAAAAAGTATTGGAACAAAATAGAATGAAGTTCAGATTAATGAAATTCAAGTCAATGAATATCAAGTTAATTAATTAATAAAAATCAATCAAATGAAAAAAATTATCTATTGTTTATTGGTAACATGTTTTACCTTATCATTCTTCTCCCTTGAGGCTTCTGCCACGACAACTGAAAATCCAACATCTCCGGCAACCACAAAAACCACTGAGACTGTCGAACCTGTTGAAGTAAAAGGTCTTTTGAAAAATGTCGATCTGAACAATTCCGGGAAGTCAACTCTGGCTGCAAGCAACAAAAAGGCTTTACCGGCTGCTGCATCTGCACGTCATAGACGCGACGGTGGAGTGATCTACATATCCGGTGGTGCCGTTGTTTTAATCATATTGCTTGTCATTTTACTGTAACCAGTTAAAAAGTAAAATCATGGGAAATCTACTTTATATAATTGCTGTAATCCTGATCATTGCCTGGGCAATTGGATTTATAGGCTACAGTCTTGGAGGAGTTATTCATGTCTTGCTCGTAATTGCAGTTATAGCAATCATTCTCAGAGTGATACAGGGAAGAAAAATTCTTTAACTATCTAAAATAAAAGATTATGAGTTCAGGAAAAATATTACTAGGTGTATTGGCAGGTGTTGCTGCGGGAGCATTACTCGGGATATTGTTTGCACCCGATAAGGGAGAAAATACCCGTGAAAAGATCGCCAGAAAAGGTGAGGACTATGCGGACGCCATAAAAGAAAAGTTCGATGGGTTCCTTGATGATATAACCGTTAAAGCTGAAGAGGTAAAAGAAGGATTTTCAGATTTTGCTGATGAAGTAAAGGCCAATATAAAAGACACTAAAAAAGAAGCCAAATCATAAACCCGCATGTAGCCCACATACGGGCTACGGGTTTTTTCAAATAAAGTAAGTACAATCACCAAGGAAATAGAAACTATTAAAAGAGTGTCGAAATGACAAGCAATATAAATTCATATATCCCTGATTCGCAAGGGTTTGATTTGCCTTTATTGATTGAAACCATGAAACATAGTTTTACCTGGGCAAATGGCGAACTTAATGCTTTGATCTTGCTGAAAAGCCCGGGTAAAAACATACTTCTTACTGCCATGCCCAGGGGTACGGAAATAATATCTTTTCAGACAAATGACTCTGCGTCATTTCAGATAATTGAGGGTAAAATGAAGGTCCGGTTAAAAAAAGATAATGTCACACTTAGTAAGGGGCAGTTGCTGACACTCGATGAAAATATAAAATACAGGCTTATTGCTGAAGAGGAAACGGTATTCCTCCTTACTGTTTCGAGTCTGAAAGTAGCTGGTGCAAGTAATTAGTATAAAAGATGGAAGCCGAAAATAACTTGCTCGAATCCCTTTTAGAAAAAGCAACGGATTACGGAAAAACAAGCTTTGAACTTGTAAAACTTAAAGCGCTCGATAAAACAACAGACGTCGTATCATCACTGGTACCAAATTCTATTGTCATAATCCTAATCGCTTCATTCCTTCTTTTTTTTAACCTGGCTCTTGCGTTATGGGCAGGTGATATTCTTGGAAGACTATTTTATGGATTTTTTGCAGTAGCTGCATTTTATATGCTGGCAGCAGGTGTGATCCATTTCGTTATGCATGAGCGCATTAAGAAGATAGTTAGGGATTATATTATAAAATTCATTCTTAAGTAATGCAAGCCATCAATTCAGGTATAGATTTAAAAATCGCCATTCTTTCATTAGAAGCAGAACATCAAATTAAAGGTCAGCTTCTGAAAGATCAGTTATTGCTTACGTACGAAAGTTTAAAACCCGTAAATCTGCTCAAAAATTCTTTGGCAGAATTATCTACTTCCCCACATATAACAGATAACCTTTCAGGCACAGCTATTGGACTTATTAGCGGTTTCCTTTCAAAAAAACTTATAGTCGGAACCTCCGGTAATATAATCAGAAAGATAATTGGTGATGTTCTTCAGTTTGGAGTGACAAATGTGGTCACCCAAAATTCTGGTGTGATCAAATCGGCAGGACTGACCCTGCTTAAGCATTTAGTTCACAAAAAAACAACTACAAAATCAGTCAATCTTCAGGAAAACAACACTTGATAAAGTTCTTCAGGAAGATAAATGTTCCCCGCAAAACTATTTGTTCTATCATTTTTATGTGAATTATATAACTCTTATCTAAAGTTATGTAACTCTTCAATGCAGGGTCAATCATAACTTTGAATTTTATCAGAATGAAGATTTTAACAAGGATCTTTTAACTTTTTTAACTTTATACTAAGTAATTATGAATGCAAATATTTTAGGATACTGGGACAAGAAAAAAGAAAAACTTAAACAGAGATTCCCGATAATTACCGACCAGGATCTTTGTTACTCCGAAGGCAGGGAAAAGGAAATGATTGAACTTCTGGGTTATAAACTCGGTAAATCGAAACAAGAACTGCTTTATATAATTGTAGCCATTTAACTTCCTTCAATCCTGCTAAAATATTCGTAAAGAGAAGTGGAAAAGAGATAATCATGAGAAGAATCTATACACTCTCCGGAGTTAAATCAATTGCCAGGGAACAATCAATTAAACTCACTGACAAAGCGATTGCAAAAAAAACCGAGGCTCACAACTTTTTGACTGACTTCGCTGATTTTTTCTTGTTCATTGCACAAACTTTTAAAGAAATTTTTTCACGCGATTTCGAATTCAAAGAATTTTTACGTCAGTCCTTCCTTATAGGCTACAGATCTTTGCCTCTTATTTCAGTAACCGGATTTATTATGGGTCTTGTGCTTACGATACAGGCTCGCCCCTCGCTTGTGCATTTTGGGGCGGTATCCTTATTGCCGGGAATGGTATCCGTTTCGCTGATCAGAGAAATGGGACCTGTAATTACTGCATTGATTTGCGCCGGTAAGATCGGTTCAGGGATGGGTGCTGAATTAGGCTCAATGAAAGTAACAGAACAGATTGACGCTATGGAAGTTTCTTCCACCAATCCAATGAAGTTTCTGGTTGTTACCAGAGTTCTTGCAGCTACACTTATGATACCTGTACTCGTGCTTTATGCTGATGCCGTTGGCCTGTCAGGAAGCTGGGCCGGAGCAAACATTAAAGGACAGGTAACTTTCGTATTATTTTGTTCACAGGCATTTAGTCATCTTGAGTTTATTGATCTTATGCCTGCCGTTGTAAAGACCTTCTTTTTTGGAGCAGTGATCGGTCTGGTTGGATGTTATAAGGGTTACACAGCCGGCCGTGGTACAGAAAGTGTTGGTATTGCCGCTAATTCGGCTGTTGTTTTATCCTCATTACTTGTAATAATTGTTGACCTTATTGCTGTACAAATTACAGACTTACTATGATCTTAAATGATAATCCTTAGTGATCCTTTAGTGTCATTAACCACAAAGGACTCAAAGGAATCACAAAGTATCACAAAGGTAAAAACCCAATAGAACCAATGATCCCAATATTGAAAGAAGATATTACTTCCCCTGGACATCCGGTAATTGAAATAAATAACCTGAGGAAAGGATTTGGAATGCAGGAGGTCCTCAAAAACGTGTCGTTGAAGTTATATGAAGGTGAAAATCTTGCAGTTCTGGGGAAATCCGGCTCAGGAAAATCTGTTTTGATAAAATGCATTGTACGCTTATTCAATTCCGATTCGGGAGATATAAATGTTTTGGGCAAAGAAATAAGATCTTTAAATGAGAAGGAATTAGGAGAATTACGCAAAAAAATTGGTTTTCTTTTCCAGAGCGGCGCATTGTATGATTCCATGACCGTCAGGCAAAATCTTGAATTTCCTTTGAAGAGGATAAAAAAAGGACTATCACAGAAAGAAATTAACGAAAAAGTAAATGAAGCATTAGAAAATGTCGGTTTAGCAGACGCATTAAATAAAATGCCGTCACAATTATCCGGCGGAATGCGCAAACGCGTCAGTCTGGCCAGAACAATTGTTGTGGATCCATCCATAATGTTATATGATGAACCTACTACAGGCCTCGATCCGGCGACTTCAGATGAAATAAGTTCACTAATTAATGCTGTTCAAAAGAAATATAATACTTCATCGCTTATCATTACTCATGATATTGAATGTGCACGCAATACTGCAAACCGTGTGATTATGTTGCATGAGGGTGAAGTATATAAGGAAGGTAACGTTTCGGAATTTGAAAAATCATCAGATACTCTGATTAACTCATTTTTTAAATAGCAGGTTAAAAAACCCTAAATATGGAAAAGCATACAGCAAAATTCAAAGTAAGATTAGGCATGTTCATAGCAGGTGGATTAATGATTTTTGTAGCAGCTGTTTTTATAATCGGAAGACAGAAAAATCTGTTCACGCCGGTTTATAAACTGACCACCACATTTCATAATGTGAGCGGATTACAGGTTGGGAATAATATTCGCTTTTCAGGAATAAATGTAGGTACTGTGGACAACATTAAAATTATAAATGATTCGACTGTTCAGGTTAATATGCTAATCCAGAAAAGTGTTCAAAGATTTATAAAAGAAGACTGCGAGGCTGCAATAGGTTCAGCGGGACTTATAGGTGACCGCATTTTGATTATTACCCAGGGAGGGGTTGATGCCGGGCCTGCAAAGGACGGTCAGCATATTCTCTCAAAAGAACCTGTTGAATCAGATGCAATTATGGCAAGTGTGCAGGAAACTGCAAATAATGCTGCAATAGTTTCATTGCAGTTGGCAGAGATCATGACGAAGGTGAATAGCGGAAGGGGTACTCTTGGCAGGTTCATCCAGGATACGACAATAGCTGAAAACATTAACCAGACAATAAAGAATCTAAAGAAGAGCAGTAACGGACTTAATGAAAATATGAACGCGGCCAAGGAAAACTTCCTTTTCAGAGGTTACTACAGGAGGAAGGAAAAAGAAGTTGAGAAAATCAAGGCCGATTCAATTGAACATGCGGCAGAAGTTATAAAGGAAAATGAAAAAAAGAAAAAATAACTGATAATCAGAGAATTCCCGAAAATGGTAAATTCAAATGTGGATCAGAAGAATCACAATAATGTTCTTTATGTCAGTTTTTCTGACTGTTGCTGCTTTTTCACAGAAAACAGTTGAGCCGGACTCAACTGTTATTTATAAAAAAATAGAAAAATTTTCAAAACGAAACAAGTTCAATAACTTCCTCTATCATCTGTTTTTCAGACCAATCTCTATAATTTCAAAAAAAGAAGCAAATAAGAAAGTCTATAAAAAGCTTATTCAGAAACCCTATTTTACTTTCCAGGGGAAAATTATCCGGAAGATCGACATTGTTACACTTGACCCCTTTGGATATTCGGCTGCTGCTTCTACTGAGCCTGTAAAAAATCTGGCAACAAAAGCTGGTAATTATTTGCACATCAAAACTCAGACAATCGCAATTCAGAACCTCCTGCTTATTCACAAAAATGAGCCTTTTAATTCATTTTACACTAAGGAATCGGAACGGTTGATCCGTAATCAGAAATTTGTTCATGATGTTTATTTTAATGTCACCTCTGCAGGAAAAGATTCAGTAGATATACTTATCCGGGAACTTGATAACTGGAGCATTGATCCGATGATAGCAGTTTCCGCAACACATTTGGAATTCGGATTATCAGATAAAAATTTCCTTGGGTCGGGTCATGAGTTCCTGAATGTCTTCTCGAGAAACATAAGCACAGGGATCAGTTCATTCCGGACTAATTATTTTATCCCAAATATAATGACCACATATATCAATTCAACGTTACATTATGAAGTTAATGGATATGGAAGTGTACGAAAAAGTGTGAGTCTTGAACGGCCTTTTTATTCTCCGTTTGCTAAATGGGCTGCAGGCATATACATTGGAACCCGGGTTAAAAGAGATACATTGAATCGCCCGGATCCTTTATATGTCCCCATAAATTTAAAATTCAATACTCAGGATTTCTGGGCGGCAAAAGCTTTCCAGATTTTCAAAGGTTATACAGAGAATGACGAGGCTACAAATCTGATTTTCGCAGCCCGCTATTTCAGAATTCGTTATCATTCTAAACCATCCGATATTAACGATCCATTACAAATTTATTCCAATGAAAATTTTTATATGGCAGCCGTCGGGATTTCATCGCGGAAATATGTTCAGGATACTTATATATTTAAATATGGCACAATTGAAGACGTCCCTGTAGGAAAAGTATTAGAATTAACAGGAGGTTACCAGCTCAGAAATAGTTCATGGAGACCATATCTGGGAATGCGTTTCTCCGTCGGAAATTATAATCCATGGGGATATCTGAGCACTAATTTGGAATTTGGAACTTTTTATCATTCCTCGCATGCCGAACAGGGTGTTATCAACCTGAGTGTGAATTACTTTTCGGGATTATTTGAGATCGGGAAATGGAGATTCAGGCAATTTGTTAAACCGCAGGTTACAATCGGTATAAACAGATTCTCATATGATACATTAACTCTTAACGATGACCATGGCATCAATGGATTTAACAGTACAGGATTATCCGGTTCGGACCGTCTTCTGTTTATGGTGCAAACACAATCTTACGCTCCATGGAATGTATTCGGGTTTCACTTCGGACCCTTTCTTGTTGGATCTTTTGGTATGCTTGGGAATTCAAATTCGGGTTTTAAAAACCAGAAACTGTATTCACAAATTGGTTTTGGAGTATTAATTAAGAATGAAAATCTGATCTTTAATACGTTTCAGGTATCAATTTCATTTTATCCGATAATCCCGGGCCATGGCATGAACATTATTAAAATGAATTCATTCAGCACATCTGATTTTGGATTCCACGATTTTCAAATAGGGAAACCCGATATTGTTATGTACAGGTAGGAATCATATTTCATCTTTTGTCAGCCTTTGAGCCGTTACGCCTTTGACCTTTACGCCTTTTAGCCCTTATATGTGAATAATGTAACTTTTAATGAGAATAATGTAAGTGATTTACAACTAGCATATTATATCTTTCGTGAATAATTTTACAATTTGAAATGTTATGAAAAGAGCTGGAATTGTCATACTCATTTTTGGTTTGGTTTTAACCATTTTTACTGCTGTAACCTTCTTCACGAGAGAAAAGGTTGTTGATATAGGAAGTTTAAAAATTTCAGCGAACAAACCTCATCACCTTAGCTGGTCTCCTCTTGTGGGTATAGCTATAATGGGAGTTGGCGGTATTATAGTGCTGGTATCCAATAAAAAATAAGATCAATTCTGACTCAGAATATCACCGAGTCGTTCAAAAGCAGCAGAGCAATAGTCATCAGGTAGATGTCCATTGCGCTGCTGCGGCTTTGGGGCCCTGAAACCATCATTGTTGTTGCATTATGCCCGTGAATCATGCAACTAATATCCAAAGTTTTGTAAGTAATGACAGTAGCAATTAGCTCACCTTTGTGATGTGAAATTACTTTCACACCTAAAATAAGTTATAATGAAAAAACAGGAAAATTCTTTTATTGAGGCCCCGTCGCTTGAACCACTTGAAAGGAAAAATGAAGCAATGCAGAACAAAATTCGTGGTGCCATTAATCAAAAAACATTTCTCAGTATTCACAAATCGAAGGTAGGTAAATACATGAAAATATTCAGTTACATGATTTTACTGGCAGGATTCGGGACAGTATTAAATTCCTGTGTTGGTGGTTATATAACAACAGAACCGGCATATGTTGAATATTCAAGACCTCAACGTCCAAGTGAAACCCATATCTGGATTGATGGAGACTGGAACTGGAACAACCAGACCCATGTTTATGTACAGAAAGCAGGTTTCTGGGACAGACCAAGGCAGGGTCAATCATATGTTACAGGCCGCTGGCAGACAACATCAAGAGGAAAATCATGGTCAAAAGGTTATTGGAAGAAAGACGGCCAACAGAAAAATAAACATCAGAACCGACAGGGTAATCGTTAAGCAAACAAAGGTTACATTATTTCAGGACCATTTAAATAAACCTGTGAATAATGTAACTTTTATATATAATTATATAACTTTTTAAGAACCAAAAACAATGATTTTTATAACGCAAAAACAACAAGACAGGATAATGAGTTATTCGGTTTTAAATAATCCTGAGACAGGGTTAACTTCACGATTATTAAAAAAATATTTCCTGATATTTTCGTTAGGGCTCCTTTGTCTTTCAATGACAGCTAATCCTCCTCTCGCATCAAAACAACAAATTGGTATGTTTAAGAACTCCAGGACCTGTGTTGTCTTTGAAAACGGTATCAGTTTTTATAATGCATATATAAGAGACGCTGTTCAAAAATACTGGAAATCAACCACCTATGAATTCATTGATCAGAATGAGTTTGAAAAAAGACGCACTGATTCTAAATACTCTTTCATAGTTCTGATGGATGAATCATACAATAAAGACCCGGGCGGAGTTGCTTACAATTATATTAACCTTGTCCTCGGAGATGCGTCAGGGGTGCTGAAAAATATGCCTGAATTCTGCAGTATGCCTCTTTCATACGCCGGAGATACTGGCGCTGATTATGAATATGCGATACCGGCAATAGTTAAATTCATGCAAATTCATGTTAAAAATCTTGAATTTGACCGTTTCCCAATATTTTTAAATGGTTTAAAATACTATAATAAGACAGGATTTAAAGACAAAGTATTACTGTTAAATAAGGAAAAACTGGCTTCAAATGTCGATTCTCCTGAAAAGATTAATCTTACCTACCCTTACTACGTTAAATTGCTGACAACAGAAGAAATGCTGAAGGAGCTCAGTTCAAATCCTCCCAATACATTATTTCATTTTCATGTAGGACCGCAAAAAGATGCAGGTGCAGGCAAATGTTTCGAGATGATATTTGATAGTGAAGGAAATCTCTATTATTATAACAACCGGAAAATTACTAATGACAGAGCAGATGGATTTACTGTCAAAGACTTTAAAAATATTATTTAGAGAAAATTTCTTAAAAAAGTATACGTGAAATCAGGCAAGATCAAACCAGAAACGACGGGGAAAAAAGTACCGGATAATTCAGAGAACAGACTTTTTCCTGTTGTCGGGATAGGAGCATCTGCCGGAGGCCTGGAAGCTATTGAACAATTACTGTCAAACATTCCTGACAATAGCGGTATGGCATACATTGTTGTTCAGCATCTCGATCCCACTCATAAAGGTATGCTCCCTGAGTTGCTTCAGAGGATTTCCAAAATGAAAGTTTCACAGGTAAAAAATTATACCACTGTTCTGCCGAATTGTGTTTATGTGATTCCGCCGAATAAAACAATGTCCATTTCAAAAGGAGTACTGCATCTTCATAAACCTGAAGAAGGAAGAGGACAGCGTTTGCCGATTGATTTTTTCTTTCTGTCGCTTGCTGAGGATATGAATGATCTGGGAGTTGCTGTTATTCTTTCGGGAATGGGGTCAGATGGAAGCCTGGGAATCCGTGCCATAAAGGAAAAGAATGGGATTGTGATGGTGCAGGAACCCGGAACGGCAAAATTTGACAGCATGCCTCGAAACGCAATCGATTCTGTGACTGTAGACATTGTTGCTGCACCAGACGAACTTCATTCAAGGCTGGTTGAATTCCTTAAACGCATTCCGGTTCTCAGAACTGACCCGGGTATTGAGATTAAAGATAAAAGCTCACTTGAAAAGATTGTCAATCTACTCCGAACCTACACCGGGAATGATTTTACATTGTACAAAAAGAATACCGTTTATCGTCGTATTGAACGACGGATGACAATACACAATATTGAGAAAATTGCTGCCTATGTTCAGTTTTTAATTGAAAACCCTAAAGAGATCGAGATCCTTTTCAAAGAATTATTAATAGGGGTAACAAATTTTTTCCGCGATGCTTCAGTTTGGGAAGAGTTGAAAAAAACAATTATCCCCGACATAATTTCGAAACTCGAACCTGGTTCAATTTTAAGAGCATGGGTGCCTGGGTGTTCCACAGGAGAAGAAGCCTACTCGCTGGCAATTGTTTTTAAGGAAGCCCTTGAAAAAATAAATCCTCATGGAGGTTTTTCTCTGCAGATTTTTGCTACAGACCTTGATAATGAAGCAATTGAGATAGCCAGGAAAGGAATATTCCCTGAAAATATTATAGAAAATGTCTCCCCTGAACGATTAAAGCGTTATTTTCTGAAAACAGATGATGGGTATTTCATAAATACGGAGATACGCGAAAAAGTGGTGTTTGCTCAGCACAATATCATAATGCATCCTCCATTTACAAAGATCGATATCCTATGTTGCCGCAACCTGCTTATCTACATGGAACCTGAGCTTCAGAAAAATATGATCGGATTGTTTTACTATAGTCTGAATCCCGGTGGAATTATGGTTCTTGGAAGTTCCGAAACTCTTGGACCTCAAAGTCATCTTTTTGCAACTCTCGATCTCAAGGGGAAGATCTTTAAGCGTGCTGACGCAATTCTTACCCCCGATTTATTTGACTTCCCTGCAACTCTGTCGAGAACAAAAGTTGCCAGCATCGACAAAGAGGTTATCAACTCAACACACAACAACATTCAGACTCTTTCGGATCAGCTTTTATTGCAGCACTATTCTCCCGCAGGGGTACTGGTCAATGAAAAAGGAGATATCATTTACATCAGCGGCCATACCGGGAAATATCTTGAACCTGCTGTCGGCAAGGCAAATATGAATATTTTTGCAATGCTGAGGGAAGGTCTTAGGATAGAATTCCCTATTGCATTCCGTAAAGCTATTTTGAAGAAGGAATCTGTTATTCTGCATAACATAAAAGTTGGCACAAATGGAAGTACACAGATTCTGCATATAAGTATTCACTATATTGATAAGCCCGATCCTTTAAAAGGCAAATTAATGGTGATTTTTAAAGATGTAACCGATGCTTCAGAATTAAAGCTTGCTGCAGGGAAAGAAACCCGGTCTCAGGAAAATATGAAGCAATTGGAACTTGAAAAGGAGCTAAAATACGCCCAGGAAAAACTTCAGGATACTCTCAATGCAATGCAATCATCGCAGGAAGAACTCAAGTACACGAATGAGGAACTGCAATCGACAAACGAAGAACTGCAATCGACTAATGAAGAACTCATGAGTTCAAAAGAGGAGATGCAGAGTTTGAATGAAGAACTTCAGACTCTTAATGCTGAACTTCAGTCAAAAGTAGATGACTTTACCAGGGTAAACAGCGATATGAAGAATCTGCTTAATAGTACGGACATTGCAACTCTGTTTCTCGACAAGGACCTAAATATCAGGCGTTTCACCACTCAGGCAGTTAAAATTTTCAAATTTATAAAAAGTGATGTCGGCAGACCCTTCACAGACCAGGTGACTGACCTTGTGTACCCGGAATTATCTTCTGACGCAATAAAGGTAATGCAGACACTTAATTTTATTAAGAAACAGGTCCCTACTTCTGACGGACGGTGGTTTTCAGTTCGAATAATGCCATACCGGACTCTGGATGAAAAGGTAGATGGCGTTGTCATAACCTTTTTCAATATTTCCGATCTCAAAGAGGAATTAAAACTCCTCGAAACGGACCTTATAAACAATTCTCTTCCAAAAAATATTATTAATTGAAGAAATAATATGAACACAATGAATAAAGAAAAAAGAAATTTTACGGATGATCAGAGACTCAGGCGAAATGCTGAAGAATTATTAAAGAAGAATCAGGATAAAATGGAAAAGGTCGTTGTTGAAACTGACGCCTTAAAGTTGTTGCACGAACTTCAGGTTCACCAGATCGAACTGGAAATGCAGAATGAAGAGCTGATCCAGGCAAACCTCACAGCAGAAACAGCTCTGAAAAAATATACAATGCTCTACGATTTTGCTCCGATGGGCTATTTTACACTTGATCCTGATGGGAATATTACTGAACTTAACTTTACGGGTGCTGAAATCCTGGGCGATAAACGGTTCAGCCTGGTAAACAGTAATTTCAGACTTTTCATCTCTGAAGACTCACGTGCAACTTTCGATAAATTTTTTAAGAAAGTCCATTCCAACAAAGGCAAAGAATCGTGCGAAATTATTCTTGGCAATGATGGTAATCCTCTTTGTACCGTTTATATGGAAGGTGTGGTTACGGGTGATGACAAGAGTTGCCTGTTGTCTGTTGTCGACATTTCAGGTTTTAGAAAATAGATTTTCGTTTTTATTGTATAACTGGCTCTGATTTTCTTGAAATCTCCGTTCTAAATTATTGTAAATAACATACTTTGCGTTGAAATATTGATTATCTTGCTTTTTTAGCATGGATCATGAATAATTTTTCGCTATTCAGATATGCTCTGGTTCTTTCCCTCCCTGGACTAAGTTTACTATTTTGCAGCTGCAAAAAAGAGAAATATCCCTTTGACATTTTCCCTCTTAAAATTGGTAACGAATTTTACTACAATTATCATTACAAAAGATACCCTGCTCCCATTAACTATGACATAAGTGGGACAGAAACCTGGAAAGTACTATCGTCAACCGCCCTGGGAGATTCTGTCAGATATACTATCGAAAGAAAATTAAATGCTATCTGGCCAAGATGGGTCAATGGACCTAACGGCCATTGGGATACAGTACGAATTTCAGATAGTATCCGATACCTCGAAATTTATGAAAACAAATCAGGATATTTTTCATTAAAATTATTAGACAATGTCGGTGTATATCTGAAAAAGAATCAAACGGAGTCTGAAATTCTAGTAAGTAAGGAAGGAGCAACAATAGCACCCTCCTGGAGTTATGCTTTTGCTGCCGATAGTGGTCTGACAATGTATCAATATTATCGTCCTCCAAATACCATAATAATACATTCTTTAAAATTGGATAGCTTGAAAATAATCATCTAAGGTTATGAATAAAATAACTTTGCTAAGATTACTTATTCTTTCCTCCTTAATTATTTCAATCTTCAGCTGTAAGAAGGATGCAGATTATTTAGACAAGTATACCGGATCTTTTACCTTTACTACTACAGTACACCTAACGATTTGGTTTCAGAATTTCGACACCACATATTCATCAACATTTAAAGGTCAGATAACAATTTATGATGAGAAAAAAAAGCAACTTTCAATCAATTATAAAAGTGGAATTGCTTTTAACCCCCGGGTTTCGGAAAGAGGCGAATTTGTCAATGAGAGTTCCGGAGGTGCAAATAATCATTTTTCCGGAAAATTTATTAATCCTGATGAGGTACAATTTAGCGCCTTTAGCGAGTCTGCAGGTTTTTCAAGCTCCGAGGGCATTACAGGTAAAAGAAACTAAAAACAATTTCATTTAAGGATTCCTGGGGTTAAACTAATCTTACATGGGGATATTATAACTTTTTAGTCCAATCTTATAACATTTCAGCCACAATCTGACCCTAATTTTGCGAGAGTTAGGATTATGAAGATATTATGTCAAATTAATAAATACTGAAATGAAAAAACTTGCCTTGTTTTTAATGACCTGTCTGTCATTGACAATATTGCCGATTGAACTGAAGGCTGTCGTTCCTGATAAACCCGCAACTGTAACAGCTCCAAATCCGAAATCAAAAGAAGCAGAAGAAGTAAAATCCCTGGAACTCAGATTAAATGAGATCAAATCAATGGATTTTTCGAAAATGAAATCTTCCGAAAAAAGAAAAATACGTAAGGAAGTAAAGTCCATTAACCACAGAATGCATGATATCGGAGGCGGTGTTTATATTTCTGCTGGAGCGATTATTGTAGTGTTGATTATATTACTTCTCGTATTATAATAATTTAACTGATTTAATCAGTTTTCATTCTTTCCATGCAGGAGAAGGTTTATTGCATCACCGAATGAACCGGCGGGAATGACTTTGCCAGTATTCACAAAGAAAATCTCGTCGGCGTTTTCTATTGTATTTAACCTGTGGGCAATTATCACCCTTGTTGTTGATGGAGGCAGTTTTTTTAATATGCTGTCGAGAAGTTGTTCGGTAACTGTATCAATATTTGCTGTGGCTTCATCCAGGATTAATAGCTCGGGTTTCCGCAACACTGCTCTCATAAACGCAATCAGCTGTTTCTGCCCGAGGCTGATACCGTCACCGGTGGTCTGAACTTTTGTATCAAGTCCCTGATCGAATCTCTGCAAAAGACTCTCAAGCCCTGCTTGTGTAATGGCTGCTGTCAACTGAGCATTGGAATAATCTCTGTACCCCGGATTTCCATATAAGATATTATCGCGTACAGTTCCTGAAAATAAAAAAGGCTCCTGTAGGATAAATCCTATCTTGCCGGTCCGCTCTTCAGGACTATATGACCGTATATCCCTTCCATCTAAAAGGATGGTTCCTTTAGTAGCATCATATAACCTTGCAATAAGGGAAGCTGTGGTCGTCTTCCCACCACCTGTTGGACCGACAAAAGCATAGGTTTTCCCCCGATCGAGATCGAAACTTACTTTATGCAAAACTTCTTTGCCATTCGGATATTTGAAAGATACATTGCTAAAGTGAAGATAAGAGGCGGGTTTCTCATATTTTGAATCCTCAACTATATGCAGATTCGTTTCCAATGATAATAATAAAGAAATGCGGTCCCAGCCTGCCATCGCTACCTGAAAATTGGCCCATAAAGCCGCAAGCTGCCGGAGTGGATTGTAGAAGTTTGAAATATATGCAATGAAGCTGATAAGCAATCCTATCGAAAAATGCCCTTTTATGATCAGGTATATTCCAAGAGAAAGGACAATCACCTGTCCAATATTTGCGGCGAGTGTATATACAGGGTTGTAAACGTTATTTGCTATGCCTGCCTGCACGGATTTGGTGTAGTTATGTTTGTTGGCTTCTTCAAAACGCCTGCGGAAATAATCACGGCGGTTGAAAGCAATTATAACCTTAAAATTAGCCAGGCTTTCCTGAATTTCTGCGCTTAAATTCCCCACGCTTTTCGCGCTCTCTGCATTCTTACGCTTTATCCATGGTGAGGTAAACTTTGTAAAGATCCAAACCACTAATGCAGGGGTCAGAGCTGCCAGACCCAAAGGCAGGTTTATAAATAAAAGAATGATCCCTGCTCCTGTCATTGTGAAAATACTACCAATGAATTGCATTAAAGACTGGGAGAAGAATTGATTTACTTTATCAGTATCATTATTAATCCTGGAGATCAGGTCCCCTGCTTTATTCTGGTTAAAAAAGTCAACCGGGAGTTCCTGAAGCTTATTGAAAACTGCGTTTCGCAGACTGTACAGCATTCTCTGGCCTATACCCCCCATCATTCTCATCTGCATATAGTTTACAATAAAAGCCACAATATACAGGGCAAGGAGAATTCCGGCAAAGACCAGCACACCGTGATAAAGTTTAGTCTGGACATATTTATCAATGGTATATCCTATGAGATATGGTCCAAGCAGACTTAAACCTGCATTTAAGAAAATGGCGGCAAAAGCTATAATAAGGTTGCGGCGCTCCTCCCCGATCAGACTGATCAGCTTCCGGAGCGAGGCAAGATTTGATATTTTTTGTTCAGCCTTGTCTGATGGCTGGTTTAAATTATAATTCATAATGATGCGTGCTTCTTTGTGAGCTGTAAATCTGAACATATTCTGGTGAGCTCTCTAATAAATCTTTATGCCTGCCGGTTGCGATTACTTCTCCTTCCATCAAAAGGATTATTTGTTCAAAATGCCTTACCGGTGCAATCTTTTGTGTTACAGAGATAAGGGTAAGATCGGGGTAATTATTCTCAAGATTGCACAGAATTCTGTTCTCTGTGTTTCTGTCGACCCGCGAAGTAAAATCGTCAAGCAAAAGAATTTTTGGGTTGATTGCCAGCGCCCTGGCCAGCATTATCCTTTGTTTTTGACCCCCTGAGAGGCTTGTTCCCCTCTCCGAAACGACTGTGTCGAGTTTCTGAGGAAGAGAATCTATGAAATCAGTTAATTCTGAAGTGGCAATTGCCTTTTCAAGTGATTCATTCGTCACCTTGTCGTTGAAGGCAATATTTTCCCGCAAACTCATGTTGAAAATCACACTATCCTGAAATACAAATCCGATCTGGCTGTGAAAAATTTCTTTCGTGTACAAGTCGCTGGAAATACCATCTAATTCAATTGTGCCGGAATTCGGAGGGATGAGATTTGTAAGTAAATAGAGCAACTGGCTTTTCCCGGCCGCTGTCGGGCCTATGATTGCAGTTTTGCTTCCTGCTTTTACCGAGAATGAGATATCTTTTAATATGGGTTTATCACCATAAAATAGTGAAACATTCTTTACACGGATATCTCCCTTAATATTGCTTGTGATGGTACCTGTATCTTCGTCGGTTTTGGCATCCAAAACATCAAACACCCTTTGATATGAAGCTGATGCACTTGCAATTATGTTGCTCATGAATCCAATCATCAGAATTGGGAATATTAATAATAAGAGATAACTGTTAAAGGCTGCAAAATTGCCAAGCGACATTGTGCCGATTACAACGAAATGACCTCCAAGAGCCAGGATGGTGACCACTGCAAGATTAGAAACGAACATAATCACTGGGATCAAAGTCGCAAACAACCTCAGAATTGATAATCCCAGGTTACGTGAGACTAAGTTGGTTTCAAGGAATTTCATGCTTTCAGGTTGTTGTGAATTAAGGACTCTTATTAATGCCGAGCCCATAATACTTTCATTTATGATCTTATTCAGTGAATCGATCACTTCCCGGCCTTTCTTAAATAACACCCTCACCTTTCTTAATACAAAGAAAAAAGTTCCACCGATAATCGGGACGATCGCTATGACCGTCAGTGCCAGTTTCCAGTTAATCGAAATAAGCAGAACCGATGTCCCGATAATTACAAAGACGGAAGAAATAATTGTCACAAAAGCCATTGAGACAAACATTTTTACCGAATCGATATCTGAGGTAAGATTTGTCAGAAGTTTTGAAGGATTCGATTTAAGCACGTAAGCGTAGCTTTGTCGTGATATCTTCTCCGATAGTCTTGTTCGTAAATCCTTGGCGACTCTTTCTGATGTATAGGTCTGAAATATGTTCTGAAGAAAAGTAAATATAAATATTCCGGTTGCAGCTAATAAAAACTGAAGGATCACAGATCCCATTTGAAATTTATTTGCTGTGAAATCATCTATTCCGCGTGCGATTATTTTGGGAATGAATATATTTATGGCACTCCCCATAAGTGCCATTATTATAAGAAGTGTCACAATACCGGAATAAGGTTTCAGCAAGCTGAACAAGCCTGGTTTAGATATGGGATTTTTTCTTTTGGGTGAAATTGTTCTGGCCATTTTTTATTTTATACTCTGCAAAGCAATTCAATAAATGCTGTTATTCAATTAAAAAATCGGTAATATCATATAATATACCGGTAAAACACCAATAATATAATAAGTGTTGTACCGAAGTTAAGTTTAATAGTAAGTTGTTTGTTACTTGCTCATGACTACACTCACCGAACCAATCTTCCCGCCCATTGGAGGATTCATCTTTGAGATCTTTATTGTTACCTTAGTAATTCCTTCCATTTCGGCGTATATCGCATCGAGGATGCGGCCGGCAATATGCTCAAGCAAATGAGATTTCATTCCCATCTGCGATTTAACTATATCATAAATCCGCTGATAGTTGACTGCATCTTTGAGGTTATCACTTTCGGCAGGTATTTTCATATCAGTCTCAATTGTCATGTCCACAAGAAACTTGTTACCGACAATCCGCTCTTCCTTGAAATGTCCGTGAAAAGCGTAAAACTCCATATTTTCAATCTGAATCAAACCCATAAGTCATCGGTGTTTATTTTTTAACCACAAAGAACACAAAGAAGGCACAAAGAACACAAAGTCAATATTATTCTCCTTTGTGACCTTTGTGAATTCCCTTAGTGCCCTTTGTGGTTAATGGATTTCATTATTCTTTAAAAACAACTTTGTGGTTAAGGGATTTCATTTTTTCTGAAGAAAATTCAATAATTATTTGGTTTATATTATAAACTAGTTTATATTTGTGCCTTATTTACGTTCTTAATTATCGAAATATAAAAATAAACATAATTATGGAAAACGACGAAAAAATGATGACGGGCGAAGAAAGCCTTAAAATCATAACAGAAATGATCAACAAGACCAAAGTCGACATCAACCAGGGAAGCTTTCATTTACTGTTCTGGGGATGGCTGATAACTTTTTGCAGCCTTTCTGCATGGCTCCTTGCAAAGTATACCGGATATCAACATCCTTATATAGTATGGACTCTGGTGATTCCGGGCTCTTTTGTATCGATGATCTACGGATTTGTTAAAGGACGAAAAGCAAAAGTTCATACATATGCTTCAACTTTGTACATGTGGACCTGGATCGGATTTTTTTTAGCAGCAACAGTACTCTTCATTGTACAGGCGGAAAGTATGGAATCGGTCACACCTTATATTCTTTTGCTTGCAGGGATCCCAACATTTCTTTCAGGATTCATCATCAAATTCAAACCACTCATTCTGGGAGGTATTTGCTTCTGGATAATAGCGCTCCTGGTTCATTTTACCGGTCCAGATCTTGAGCCGCTTGGAACTCCGGTTGCTATGCTCATCGGGTATCTTATTCCGGGATATATGCTTAAAAACAAGGTAAATCATGACACGATTTAAGGAGCTCGATCCGATCTTGCATTCACAACTGCGACTTGCAATAGTCTCCCTTCTGATGGGGACAGAAGTTGCTGAATTTACATATATCAGGGAACAAACTGGTGCAACTGCAGGTAACCTTAGCATTCAGATTACAAAACTGAAGGAAGCCGGGTACATTGAAGTCGTAAAAAAGTTCAGGAATAACTATCCCCAGACCCTCTGTAGTATAACATCCCTGGGTAAGCTAAAATTCAGTGAGTATGTTAATTCTCTTAAAGATTATCTTACTCCGGAGTAAATAATTTAGCAATCTGAGATTTTGATCTTTAAAAAATGAAACTAAGAATATCAATTCATACTCAAATTTTGATTTATATTTTGTTATTCAGCTCAGTAAATAGCAAGGCACAAAGTATAATCAAAGGAACAGTAAAAAATGTAAAAGGCGCTCCTGTTGAGTATGTCAATGTCTTTGTGAAGAACTCAAATGACGGGTCATTAACCGATTCTCTCGGGCGATTTAAGATATTAACGAAACTCAAAGGCAATCAGGTTATTAATATCTCATCTGTCGGCTACCAGCAAATATTATATCCAATTGACATTGAAGATAAAGAGTATACCCTGAATTTTACATTAAAGGAGGCCACAAATCTGCTTGATGAGATAGTCATTTCGGCGGGAACAATCGAGGCGAATAATGAACGTAAAGTCACAATATTAAAACCTCTCGACATTGTTACCATAGCAGGCGGTGCAGCTGATATAGTCAATGCGATTCAGACATTGCCTGGGGTACAACGGAATGGTGGTGATCAGACAGGATTGCTCGTCAGGGGTGGTGATGCAAGCGAAAGCTCTGTAATAATTGACGGAGTTACTTCTCAGAATGCCTTTTTCAGCAATGTCCCTGGCATTTCCCAGAGGAGCCGTTTTAATCCATTTCAATTTAAAGGGACCTCATTCAGCAGCGGTGGATACAGCAGCCGTTACGGTCAGGCTCTTTCTTCCGTGCTTGATCTGCAAACAAATGACCTCCCTGCCGAGAGTACAATAAATATCGGATTGAATCTGACAGGCATTTCATTATCGGGTTCAAAATTAATGGACAATAATGCAATTGAATTTACCGGTTCATATCTGAATCTGGCACCCTATACTGCCATTACCAAAACCAATTTTGATTATTATAAGTATCCCCGCGGCGGAGCCTTCTCAACCAGGTGGATTTCAAAAATTGAAGACAAGGGCATATTTAAAATGAACTTCGCCGAGAGTATGGCGCAACAGGGAATTAGTATTCCTGATCCTGAAAATTTCAGTACTAATATCAACTTCGGAAATAAAAATGAGAACACCTTTTTCGATATGTCATACAACTATAGATCTTCCGACAAATTAAGATACTTTACGGCTTTTTCATTCAGCAACAACACTGATAATACTACCTATGGTATTTACCCTTTGTACCATCACGACAGCCGCGTGCAGGGCAGAGCAGAATTAAATTACGAATTCACACAGAAATTTTATCTGCTTGCCGGCACAGAAATACAGCACATCAGCTATGATCAGATATTGATTGACACTCTTTCCGGAAGATTCACCGATTCACAAATTGCAGGCTACATCGAAACAGAATGGAAACCAAGCAGATGGTTTGGTCTTAAAACAGGTATAAGGACGGAATATAGCACTCTATTGACACAGGGAGATATTGCTCCACGCATTTCCATGGCAGTGAAGACTGGTGAAAAAAGTCAGATATCTGCTGCTTATGGCATCTTTTATCAGTCTGCACCACCACAATACCTGCTTCAGGGATACAGACCCGGATTTCAGAAGGCCGTTCATTACATACTTAATTTTCAAAGAATTAAAAACGACAGGACTTTCAGGATAGAAGCTTATTATAAAAACTATGCCCAGCTTATTCATGAAATGGGCGCTGCTTATGATCCCAACCAGTACAGGTTCTACTACAATAGCATTGACAACTCCGGCACAGGATATGCAAAAGGCTTTGATGTTTTCCTGCGTGATAAAAAGACCATCGATAATTTTGAGTATTGGATTTCTTACAGCTATATTGATACTAAACGCCTTTATCTTGATTACACGGCGAAAGCCACGCCTGACTTTGTATCTCCGCACAATTTAAATATCATCACCAAATACTTTATAAATAAAATTCAAACCAACGTTTCTTTAAGCTACAATTATGCCAGCGGAAGAACATATTACAATCCCGGCAATCCTGTGTTTCTTGGAAACAAAACACCTGATTATCATAATCTCTCTTTAAGTATAAGCTATCTGACAAACATCCGGAAAATGTTCACTGTCATCTATTTCAGTGTTGATAATATCACAAACCGGCATAACATTCTGGGTTATCGTTATTCACCTGACGGTTCAAACAGATATCCGGTAATACCCTCAACGTACAGGACAATATTTTTTGGAATCAATCTTTCTCTTACTAAATTTAACATTGATGAATTATAAACCATAAAATCATTTAAAATGAAATCTTTAGTTAAAACATTAAGTTTGTTATTATTCTTGTCTTTCCCTGTTTGTATGGAAGCACAAACATTGGAAGAAAGCCTGAATAAAACATTAATGCAGATGGACTCAATAAAGGGTCTGTCAGACATGATGAATGTTTCTGCTCAATTTGATATGATAGCAGATAAATGGAATAATGAATGGAGCGCAAATTATTATGCAGCATATGCAAAAGTAATTGCATCCTTTATAGTCCAGGACAGCAAGAAAAAAGACCTGTTCCTCGATGAAGCAGAGAAATACTTTGAAAAAGTTAAAACCCTGGGGAATGAGAATGATGAAACCTGGGTACTGGCTGCACTTATAACAAGTGCCCGTATTTCTGTCGACGGTGAAAACAGAGGTATGCAATATGGAGCAACATTTAATGAGTATATCGCGAAGGCTGAAAAGATAAATCCCTCTAATCCAAGAATATATTACCTTAAAGGATCTTCACTATTTTACACACCCGAGATGTATGGAGGCGGAAAGGAACGGGCAAAGCAGGAGTTTGAAAAAGCTAAGGAATTATTTGCAAAAGAGCCTAAAACTTCTGTTTTAAAACCTCGTTGGGGCGAGCAACAGAATCTGGACATTCTCAAACAATGTGAGTAACATGGAATTATGCTGAACTTAAAAAACGAGGTGTTTGAAAAAGATCCAATTTAACCAAAGAGTCACAAAGCATGCACTCAAAGTAGTGTAAATCTGCCTTTGTGACCCTTTGTGTATCCTTAGTGCACCTTTGTGGTTAATGGATTTCTTTTTTGAGTGGATACGGAAGTTGTAATTCACTCAAATTCATCCTATTTTTACGTTCTAAAATATTTCCGGGATGAGTGATGAATTATTAAAAGAAAAAGAAGAAGCAAAAGCCTCAATAAGCTTCATTGAACAATTTATTGTTGAAGATTTAAAAGCAGGTAAAAATAACGGGAAGATTACCACACGTTTTCCTCCCGAACCAAACGGATATCTTCATATCGGTCACGCAAAAGCTATCTGTCTCGATTTCGGCATGGCACAAAAACATGGCGGGAAATGTAATCTGAGATTTGACGATACCAATCCTATAAAAGAAGATGTCGAATACGTTGACTCTATAAAGGAAGATATTCATTGGCTTGGATTCGATTGGGAAGAAAGAGAGTATTATGCTTCTGACTATTTCGGAAAATTGTTCGATTTCGCGGTTTATCTCATCAAAAAAAATCTGGCATATATTGATGATCAGCCAGCTGAACTTATCTCTTCCCAAAAAGGTAAACCTGAACAGCCGGGTCAGGAAAGTCCGTACAGGAATAGGTCAGCAGATGAAAATCTCGATCTCTTTTTACGTATGAATAAGGGAGAATTTGAGGAAGGTAGCCGGGTTCTGAGGGCTAAAGTTGATATGACCTCACCTAATATGCATATGAGAGACCCCATAATCTACAGGATAATAAAAACATCTCACCACCGTACACAAAACAAATGGATGGTTTATCCGATGTATGATTTTGCCCATGGGCAGAGCGATTATTTCGAAGGCGTCACACATTCGCTCTGTACACTGGAATTTGAGGTTCACCGTCCGCTTTACGATTGGTTCATCGACCAGTTGAAGACTGATGATTACAGGCCACGACAAATTGAATTCAACAGGCTGAATCTGACCTATACAATGATGAGCAAGAGAAAACTGCTCGAACTTGTGCAGGAAGGGAAGGTAAGAGGCTGGGATGATCCCAGGATGCCGACATTATGCGGCTTGAGAAGAAGAGGGTACACTCCGGAGGCAATTAAGAGATTTATTGATCTTATTGGATATACCAAAGTCGAAGCAATTAATGATGTTTCTCTTCTCGAACATGCAATCCGTGAAGATCTTAATGTGAGAACACCGAGGGTATTCGGAGTGCTGAATCCTTTGAAGGTCATAATTAAAAATTATCCTGAAGGGAAAGTAGAGAGCGTAGAACTCATAAATAATCCTGAGGATGAAGCAATGGGTAAGAGAATAGTTCCCTTCTGCAGGGAAGTATATATTGAACAGGATGATTTCATGGAGGTACCGCCTCATAAATTTTTCCGTCTTGCTCCGGGCATGGAAGTACGGTTAAAGGGAGCCTATATCATTAAATGTGAAGGTTTTAAAAAGAATAAAGCAACAGGATTGATTGAAGAGGTATATTGCACCTATGATCCAACGACAAAAAGTGGTGAAAGCACCTCGGAGAAAAAGGTGAAAGGAACGCTTCACTGGGTTTCTGCACAGCATGCAGTTGATGCGGAAGTCAGGCTTTATGACAGGTTGTTCCTTCATGAAGATCCGGCCGGACAGAAAGATGATGATTATCGAAAGTTTCTGAATCCTGATTCTTTAAGAATTCTTTCTGGTTGCAAGGTTGAGCCATCACTTGCCTCATCAAAAGCGCTTGACAAATTTCAGTTTCAGCGGCTGGGGTATTTCTGTGTGGATTATGATTCTTCGGGGTCAAAGTTAGTCTTTAATCGGACAGTGCAACTAAAGGACACATGGGCAAAGCTTAATAAATAAAGGTGCTAGGTGCTTGGTGCTTGGTGCTGGGTGTCAAATACGCCAGGATTCTTCGACGTTCTTCCAAGTATATCATATTCAGTTTCCAACTCATTGAAGCTGGTAAGCTCTGGGTAAAGTTCTTTAATAGTTGTAATATGATTAGTAGTTTCGTCACATGAAGCAATTGAATAAGTCTGGAATTTTACATAATCAGCTTTATATCTCCTCCTCCCATATCCTTCGGAAATTGCATCTTTTATGCCTTTAGATGACCTGTGAATTTGACTACCCTGTTCATATAATTCAAATGAAGGCAACTTTAACGATTCACGATGAACCCTTATTGCAAGTTTATATGCATGTTTATAAATCTCTAAATCTTTATAACTTGACATTTCTTTAGCACGAAGTAATTAAATGCAAGATAATTAATTTATTATTAAATACCAAGCACCCAGCACTTAGCACCCAGCACCCAGCACCCAGCACCTAGCACCAAGCACCAAGCACCCAGAAAATCTCCTTTTGATTTTTCAATATTTAATTTATCTTTGCCCCCTGAAATTGTCCCGTAGTGTAATTGGCAACACGTCTGATTCTGGATCAGAAGAGTTCAGGTTCGAAACCTGACGGGACAACCACAAAACCGGCTGCTTTAGCCGGTTTACTTATTTTGTCCCGTCAGGTTGAGAAGTTTACCCACCGTAGACTGATAAGGCGAAGGCGGGAAACCTGATGGGACAACAATAAACCGGCAACTTCAGCCGGTTTTTCACTTTTGTCCCGACAGGTTGAGAAGTCTACCCCGAGAGCGAAGCGATTCGGGATAGAGGCTGGGTCGTGCCCAATTTGCCCACCTTGGCTCCGAAGCTTTAGCGAAGGAGGGCTATTTTATATTTTATCATCCTCTAAATCCAACTGTCTGCCCAAAGAGTACCCGTTGATCGCTAGTCAGGTTTAACTTTTCAGAAAGGGCTGGTTTATTACAATTATGAAACCATGCTGCCAGACCCTGAGAAGCAGCAAAGAGATATACATTACCGGCAATAAGTCCGGTATCAACAAAGTAATATGACTTTTGAACTTCAGGGTCATTCAGTCCGGGTTCCTTGAAACCTTTAGTATTCACAAGCTTATCCATATCAACCACATAAATAAGGCGAACAGGAGCCTTAACTCCAGGATCAAAATTCGCCTGACCCTGACCGATTGCTAATGACCTGAAATCACCGGAAATAATGGGAATAAGTAAATTTTCAAACGGATCGTACTTATAAATCGCATCTTCCAAAACAGTATAAATGTCAATTTCCTGGGAATTGCTGGCAGAGGCGGCTGTCCTTCCGGTGAAATCAGAGGAGTCTTTCTTACGATTAACACCGCAAGCAGCCCAAAGAAGATTAGAAAGAATTTGTATTGGCAGTTTTTTATCACTTATCCTCTTAATTGTTTTTCTGCTCTCAAAGGCTTGAAATGCCAGTTCAATTTTGTCGAACTTTGGTTCTGGCAGTATTATTTGCCGGATATGATTGTGAGAACTACTTAAATTTTCATTATTCATTGCGTCTTTTTATTTAATGCCACATAAAATCAACTTAATGACCTGTATTCGTTTGGAGAATGTCCGACACGTTGCTTAAAGAAACGTGAAAAATGTGCCGGATATTTGAATCCTATTTCATAAGCAATTTCACTTATTGGTTTGCTAATATCAAGTACTTTCTCTTTAGCTATGTCTATCATCTTCTCTTGTATATATTCCTGAGCTGATCGGCCTGTTTCCTTCTTAACCAAATCACCGAAATAGTTTGAAGATAAATTCAATTGCCCGGCACAGTACGAGACCGATGGAAAGCCTGAGGTTTGTGGTTTATTTGATTGAAAGTACTCATCCAAAAGATTCTCAAAACGCACGAGAATATCTTTATGAACATTGTCCCGGGTGATAAACTGTCTGTCATAAAAACGAACGCAATAGTTTAGAAATAATTCTATATTGCTTATTATTAATGTTCTGCTATGCTTGTCTATAGGGTGTTCGAGTTCGAAATGTATCTTTTTAAAGCATTCTACAACAATCTGTTTTTCACGTTCAGACACATGTAAAGCCTCGGTTACATCGTAAGAGAAAAAGTTATACCCTTTTATGTTCCTGCCGAGAGAAGTTCCACGAATAAGGTCGGGATGAAATGCCAGTACCCAGCCTTTTGGTTGTATCATCTCCACATTTTCATCAGTACCCAGAACCTGCCCCGGAGCAATAAACAGTAAGGTTCCTTCCTGGTAATCGTATTGATTACGACCGTATCTAAGTTCGCCACATTTCACTTCTTTCAAGAAAACAATATATAAACCAGAATAAAAGCGTGTCACTGCTACAGGCTGTGACTTTGACTGATCCAGCACACTTACAAGAGGATGTAGGGTTTCCTGACCTCTGATAGTATTGAATTCAGCAACACTATCCAGTTTTAATAATTCACCCATGACATTTGAATTAAGACTCAAATTTATAGTATTCATTTCTATAATTTCGATTAAGAAGTACTAATCAGTAATAATGGTAAATAATTCAGTAATTTATATAACTTCTCCATTTGAAAAGTCAAGACCTTTGTAAATAATATAAAACTTAGGATATTAAATTGATGAGATTCCAAAACAATATGAGTGGGTGGATGTTTTAGCCCCCAGAGAACCTTTTATTCTTCAAGAATTAATTAAATAATAATGAAAATCAGAAAATTAGGAAAAAGTAATCTAGAAGTATCTGCCTTAGGTCTGGGTTGTATGGGATTTACTCAGAGTTATCCTCCCTATCCTGACAGGAATGAAGCCATTGGAGTCCTTAGAAAAGCCGTTGAATTGGGCATCACCTTCTTTGACACTGCAGAAGTTTATAGTAATTACATGAACGAGGATCTCATTGGAGAAGCTTTGGAGCCATTTCGTGATCAGATTGTTATTGCCACAAAGTTTGGCTTTGACCTGGGAAATATGAAAATGGACGCAAGTAACAGGCCAGTTAGTCTGTCAAGTCGTCGGGAAACTATCCTTAATGCCATTGAAGGTTCAATGAAGCGGCTGCGCACAGATCATATTGATCTCTATTATCAGCACCGTGTTGATCCAAATGTACCGATAGAAGAGGTTGCAGACACACTCGCAGGATTAATCAAAGAGGGTAAGGTACTCCATTGGGGGCTTTCCGAAGCTGCTCCAGAGACAATTCGTCGGGCACACAGGGTATGCCCTTTAACCGCAGTCCAGAGTGAATATTCAATGTGGTATCGCAACCCGGAAGAAGAGCTGCTCCCGGCACTGGAAGAACTCGGAATAGGATTTGTTCCCTTCAGTCCTCTCGGGAAAGCGGTTTTAACAGGCAGATTTAATAAAGAAACTAAATTTGATAAAACAGACTTTCGAAGCACAATACCACGTTTTAATCCTGAAAATCTATCTTCCAATATTATGCTGGCCGATTATGTCGCTCAACTTGCTCAAGAAAAACAAACGACCCCTGCATGTATTGCTCTCGGCTGGTTACTTGCTCAGAAAAACTGGATTGTACCTATTCCCGGAACAAAAAGAGTGGAACGCATCAAAGAAAATATTGGAAGTTCTGATGTTTCTTTTACAGATGAAGAGTTGGCAGCAATCCGTTTAAAACTCAACAGTATAATTATTGTCGGAGCTCGTTACCCTGAAGAACAGGAAAAAATGACCGGGTTATGACATTATTTTAAATAAATCCAATTGCCTGAACTTAAAATCAAAACGATGAAAAGGATTACTTTTTTAGTGACAATTTTAATGTTGGTTACAAATATTGCATCATCGCAATACAAACAAACCTTAAAAGATCAAAAGATGAACAGAACAGAATTAAGCAAACAAAAGTACATTGAATTGTTCGGTCAGCTACCTGCGACTCAGACAGAAAAAGATCCTGAATTAATGGATATACTGAGAAAATTCATTTTTGGAGAAGTTTTTTATGCGGGCAATCTGAAAGACAAACAAAGGGAATTGATTACCATAGTGACTCTGACAGCCCAACAAACATTATCCCAATTAAAAAGTCATACACAAGCTGCCTTGAAAATTGGGGTCACTCCGCTTGAAATAAGAGAAGCGGTTTATCAGTGTGCCCCTATGATAGGCTTTCCTAAAACACTTAACGCTATAAGCGCAATAAATGAAGTTTTTACCTTAAATAATATCAGGTTACCATTGGAAAATGAAGGAACAGTTAACGAAGAGGACAGATTTAGCAGAGGGAGTGAAATTCAGTATCCCCTTTACGGAGATGAAATAAAAGAAAAAATGAAAAATCTTCCTGATAGTCTAAATGTCGCAGTTCCAAAATTTTTAACCGAAATGTGCTTTGGCGATTTTTATACACGAAAAGTATTAGATATCAAAACAAGAGAACTCCTGATGCTTTGTGTTTTGGTTACTATTGGTGCAGAACCACAGATTAAATCTCATGCACTTGGAAACTTAAAGGCCGGAAATTCAAAAGAGACCATCCTTGCAACCATGGTTCACTGTATCCCATATATCGGATTCCCTGCCGCCCTCAATGCGATTAATATTATTAAAGATCTTTAATACATGACAATAGAGCGGATGAAATATTAACAAGTAAAATCTATTTGCTCCCAACAAAAATGGTCAAGGCTGTTGATTATTCTTGTCATTTTTCTTTCTATTAAACAATATTATTCCTAATGCAAAGTCAGCTGCCGCATTTCCTGAATTTGAACCTCTGATTTCTACACCTATTTGACCGCCCATATCTGGGTATTCAATGTAAGCCCAAATCAATTTATTGTTGGAAGGGAAGGTTTCTTTCTAACAGCACAAAATATACCACCAATTATACCTACTAAAATTCCGGGCAGACAAATAATAAAAGTTATTCCCATTACAAGACCCTCACTTAAATATTTATCTAAGTGCATCCTGGCAAGAATAAATATTGCAAGCCCTTCCAATAACAGGATCACAACGCTTACTAAAATCAGGAACCAGTAATTTGAAGCTTTTTCCCATGGATGTAACACAGCAAAAAATAAAAGGATAATCCCGGATAAAAGCATTGCAATCATAGGCAGATTGTCACTAATGCCCACAAGTGATGAAATAACTATAAACAAGGCTGCAACTACAAAAAGGATTATTGTTTTTCTGAGGTGGTCAGCTGCAAACAGTGATATTAAATGATTCTTCATAACTACGGAATTTATTATTAACTGGTGCGTGATCGAGTTGTCATTAAGAATAATGATTAGTTCGGCCTGTTTATGTATGGGTACTTTATAATCATCAACATATTAAAAATGGTTGCACCCGTACGATAAAATGGGTTATCATAGACAGTAGAATTATTTGTTCTTTTTAAAGGCGAGTAATAAACTCTTGATGTGTCAATAATTGATTTGCCGGTTAATCTCTCCCATTTACCATTGAAAGTGCCAGAACTTGTTGTGGATGCAGGCTCACCTGTTAATCTGATACCATTATCAGTTGATATCTTCAATAAATCATTGTAATTTCCGTCTGGATAAAGAAAAACAGAATTTGGTGTTTCTGTTATGTAATGCCAGGGCAGCGTCAAGCCTGCCGCTCTGTATAAACCTAAGCTGTTTTTCTGACTGAAAGAAATGTCCTGGCTAAAGATTGATTTAGTGGTACTTGCACTCGTAATATTATCTTTTATTTTAGAAGACACCTGTGCGTTTGCATTCCCTGAAGAAAAACCCGACACAAGGCAAATGAGAGCTAATATTCTAAATGATTCCATTGTTGTAAGTGTTTAATGGTTAACATTCTCAGGCTCAATATTTAATGTTCAAAGTAAAATTAGTCTATCGTGATATCAAAATCAAATTTAATTTGGCTTTTATACCAAGCCTCAGATAATTCATGACATGCCACACATAACCTATCATCTCTTATTATAAGACGTAATCAAAGATGTCTGGTAAAATATCTTTTTGAAAAATCTCATGTTTACTATTTAGATATTTTCAGATGAATCAGGTACTGAAAGCACAGAGCTAGACACGGACTTGCCAGGTTTCTTGCCAGGTCTTGAGGATATCAGGTAATAACTCACCATTGATATTCAATGTGTTATGATAAGAATATTATATTCTCGTATTCTTCTGGTTCAGAAGAGTTCAGGTTCGAAACCTGACGGGACAACAAGATTATAAACCACTTACTAGATTTTTTGTAGGTGGTTTTTTGTTTCTTGCCAGATTCTTGCTAGGTTTTGAGTTTAACAAGTATTAAATAATGGAAATATAATGATTTTGTCTTTAGACTTCCTAATATACGCTACCACTTTGAATCGTTCTGGGAAGCCAAGAGATGAGATCGAATAAATGATAGGCATTCTACCTCCCAGATTACTGAACACTTTCTGGCCAGTCTGGATATGGATAAAACGTAGGAGATCAATGAGGGTTTGTATTAATTTGAACTCTGATTTTGATTGGATCGATTTATAAGGAAGCCGACAGGCCAATAACTTTCCAGTTCAGAACTGGCATTCCTGTTATCAATCAACACGTGTTCGATTTAGATTTGCTGATTAATTTGTTGAAAGATTTTAATCATTTATCAAACTTATTTTGTTTCATATTGTTATAGAATCCGGAGTCCAGAAACCATAAAAACGGGGCGATTCTGAAAAGCCATATGAGTAAGAAAAAATTACAAACAACAAAATGAATATTAACAGGAAATCGTTCGTAGTTTCTTTGTGCATAATAACCTCCACGGCTAGCTATGCTCAACCAGCTAAATAAAGCTCCAACAAGTCCGTTTACAATCATCAAATGACTATTATGTGTCATACCAAACAGTTCTAATTTGAAAATAATTGAATAAATCAACTTTGTAATCATTCTTTTTATGAAATATAAAATACAGACATTAATCTTTACCGCTATAATTATTCTATGTTCGGGAGAAACTAAGATAATAGCGCAAATTATTAGTTCTAATAGTGGACTGCATCAATTATTTGAAAATTATTATAATGACCGTTTAAAACTTTTTCCAATAGAAGCTACTGCTGCAGGAGACAATCGTTATAATAATTTGCTGCAAAATGATGGTTCACAGGCTTTTTTAAAACAAGCACATGATTTTTATTCAAAATATCAAACAGAATTAACTGGCTACAAACCGGAAAATCTGAATTTCGAAGATCGTATTTCTCTCTATATTTTGAGGGACATTCTGACCAGGGAGCTCGAAGCCGAACAATACCACAAAGAGCTGATGCCTTTTGCACAGTTCTTTTCATTGCCTCTTAAAATGGGTCAGCTTGGGAGTGGCACAGGAGATCAGCCGTTTAAAACTGTTCAGGATTATGAGAACTGGGTGCAACGGATTGATGCGTTCACCGTATGGACAGATACCACCATAGCAAACTTCCGAAAAGGAATAAAAGCTGCAATGGTATTGCCAAAGGCATTGGTATTAAAAATGATTCCTCAAATGGAAAGTCTTGCTCAAAGCGATACTTCCAAAAACGTTTTTTACGGCCCGATAAAGCATTTTCCTGAACAATTTTCAAACGACGAAAAATCACGATTGACTATTGAGTATAATCGTGAGATTAAAGAGCAGCTAATACCTTCTTACAAAAAACTTAGTGCCTTTTTTAGTGGTGAATATTTAGATGCTGCCCGCTCAACAAGCGGCATTAATGCCTTACCCAATGGAGATGCATTGTACCGCTATTATATCTATTACTATACCACTACGAATAGTACTCCTGAAGAAATCTATCAGACAGGTTTATCTGAAGTGAGCCGGATTACTGCAGAAATGGAAAAACTGAAAAATCAAATGGGTTACACCGGCACTTTAAAAGAACTATTCAACTATATGCAAACTAACCCACGCTTTATGCCGTTTAAAACTGTTCAGGAAGTTTTAGACAGTAATCGTGCATTACTTGCTAAAATTCAGCCGCAGTTGAATAAACTTTTCAGCATTACTCCTAAAACACCTTTTGAAGTGAGAGAAGTAGAATCATTTCGCGCTGCAGCCGCTTCACCTCAGTATAACCGGAGTTCGGCTGATGGAACTCGTCCGGGTATTTTTTATATTCCTATAATTAATCCTGCAAAAATCAATACAACAAACTGGCCCATGGAAGCAACTTTTTTACACGAAGGAATTCCAGGACATCATTATCAGATTTCCTTACAGCAAGAGAATACTTCGCTGCCTAAATTCAGACGGTTTGCCTTTTATCCGGCGTTTAGTGAAGGGTGGGCGTTGTATTGTGAATCACTGGGCAAACAGTTGGGCTGCTATACCGACCCTTACCAAAGAATGGGTGCTTATGGCGCAGAAATACACCGGGCTATTCGCTTGGTGGTAGATGTGGGATTACATACAGGCAAAATGACAAGGGAAGATGCCATTAAATACATGATGAAGAATGAAGCCATCTCAGAACAAATTGCCACGGAAGAGATTGAACGCTATATGGCAATGCCAGGCCAGGCACTGGCTTATAAAATCGGAGAATTGAAAATTAAAGAGCTGCGGGATAAATATAAAAAAGAGTTGGGGGCAAAGTTCAGTCTAACAGCTTTTCATGATGCTATATTGCAAGGGGGAAGTATGCCGCTAAATGTATTTGAAACATATATGGATGAATGGGCAAAAAGAAAATAGACTTTCCTGATCTATGCGGCAAAACACACACTCAAACTTTCTATAATCTGTAATTTTAAATATAAACAATCTCTGTTATCTGACTAATGGTTTAAATTATGATTCATTTCGATAACCTTCAATATTTATTTAAAAATTGAATTGAAATCTTGCCAGGTTTCTAGCCAGGTTTTGAGGATATCAGGTATTAAATAATGGAAATGTAATGATTTGTCTTTATAGCTTACCATTGATATTCAATGTGTTATGATAAGAATATTATATTCTCGGATTCTTCTGGATCTGAAGAGTTTATCCGCCGACTGGCGGAGAAACCTGACAGGACAACCACAAAACCGGCTTCTTTAGCCGGTTTACTTATTTGTCCCGGCAGGTTAAGGAGTCTACCCTGTTTTTGTTTGTTGCCAGGTTCTTGCAAGGTTTTTGAGAGATAATGTATAAGGTTTTTCTAGGACGAGACAAGCATGATTTAGAAAAGGAAGAGAAGCAAATTTTGTCTCTACTGGTCTTAAAATTGTAATATATAATTGATTAAATTATCTTATCTGCATCCTGATCGATACCAAAGAACCGGTCGCCATTCAATCCCGTCAGCAGTTGGCAAACACGGAGTTCCTCGCCTTCGATGACTATATTTTTTTCGCCCGCTCTGAAACGGTTTAGAATTGTACTCATTATACTGAATTCCTGCCTTCCCAGCTTATATTTGCGTAGGAAAAGCAGCGAGAAAATCAGGAAGGCGCCAGGTATGCCGCAGAAAAGGATGCGAATGCCCCAATCGGTTATGTTTGCTATTTTTCCAGCACTGACAGCTTCCTTACTGAAACCGATCACATCCAGTGCAATACCAAGGGCACCCACAACCACACCGCCCGATAGTTTACGTAGGAAAGTCGATACGCCGGAGTAAAGCCCCTCCCTGCGCTGCCCTGTCATCAATTCATCTACATCGGCAATGTCTGGCAGTGCGGACCATGAGAAAAGATTGCACCCGGCACTTCCCACTCCAATCAACGAGCAGATGGAGATTACAAGGATGCCTGGAGTTGCGGGAGTTAGGAAAACTATTGCAATGCTTGCAGCGATCCACAAGCCGGCGGAGATGTAAGCCGGAGTAGTCTTGTTTGTTATTTGAGCCACGTATGAGAAAATACCGATAAAAACCAGCTGAGTGACAAGGATAGTTCCCATTATCGGGACGAAAAGGGCCTCCTTTTGCAGTGAAACAGTCAGGAAATATACGGCCAGTGTCATAACAGTATCAATAGCCATCTGAAAGAGGATGAATACCGTCACATAAATGCGGAAGGAACGGTTTTTGAAAACGAACAGCCAATCCTTAAAGTTTATCATCGGGCTGGGTTTCGTCTCATTCTCCCAGGTACCAAGGAACACCACCAGCCAACTTATGGCAAATACTATTCCGAAGGAAAGTCCCATGATCAGGTAGCCCTGTTTGGGATCCGCGTAGGCACCTGTGATCAGCGCCGGAATAGTGGCGCACAAAATGGCGGCAGCGGCAGAAAATCCAAGACGCATGCCGGTGAATGCACTACGCCTGTTATAGTCCCTTACCATATCCGACAGAATAGCGTTGTAAGGAACCATCACAATCGTAAAGGCCGTGGAGAAGAAGATGTATGCCAGCGTGTAGTAAATAAATTTAGCCGTGATCCCGGTGATACCAAAACCGTACCACAACATTACCCATGAGGCGAAAACGGGAAGACCTCCTAGAAGGAAATATATGCGGCGGCGACCAAAACGGGACCGGGTCCTGTCCGACAGTTGCCCCATAAAGGGGTCGGTAATGGCGTCCCAGGCTTTCCCAATAAAAGCGATGATTCCGGCATGAGTTCCGGAGAAACCCTCTACATTTGTCAGGTAAACAAGCAGCAGTAAACCTACAATTATAAAGGAACCGCCACCGTAAATATCACCACTGGCATAGGCAAACCTGCTGATCAGTTCTTTTCTGTTTTTCATGGTTCGTTTTTCTTTTCATAGTATTCATCCCGGATAATCCGGATGGCGAGTACCCATTTCATCATCATCCTGACATCATCCAATACAAAACGCCGTATGTCGGATCCGTTGGCTATTTCGAAATACTCACCTGCTGCAAAGGGTACCATAAGAATATTTCTCATATCAAAGGAAAGAATTTCTGTGTTTTCAAAAACCTTCCCTTCAAAGATCACAGTTTCGCGGGTCAGGCTCAACTTACCGTGCCCCAGATACTGGTATCCATATTTTCCCGGTTCATTCCACAAGAGCGAGGTGGAGGCTGTAATACTGAAATCGGGATCATGGACCTCGGCCAGAAGGCTCTCCTGCTGGAAGTCATACCAGTTATCAAAACCATCATACACGATGCTCTCTTTTGTACCGGGTTCAAAAAACAGTTTATTGTTAATAAGGGCTTCGTTTCCACATCTAATGCAAAAAAGTGTGTTCCCTTTAGAACGCAATGTGTTCTCTCCGTTGCATTTGGGGCATTTGTACAATACCAGTTCGGCACCTTCAGCCAGGCGTCTGCCTTTGAACGTAATTTTATGCTCTCGCTGCCATTTGTAGTCATCAAAATCGATGGCGCTGATAAGTCGGCGGTAAACAGCATCCACGGAAAGGGCACTCAGGTCTTCTCCGGTAAAGATCCGGGTAACAGTTGTATCCATGCGCCCCCGGCGAACTCTTTTTGTCCAGCGGGGGCGGGTCAGATAGCCCCCGTTAACCTGAACGGCTACGACCGGTATTTTAAATGTCTTTATGAGTTTTGCAATGCTTGGGGCGGCAAATCCTCCCGGTCGGCCATCGTTGGATAAGCATCCATGCGGGAAAATGCCTATAATGCCATCATGTTCAATCACATACTTTGTTTTTAGAATCGCCTGATTATCGTTTGTAAATTGGTTCTTGGGAATAACTCCCATTAATCCCAGCACGAATTTCAGCACAGGATCCCTGAAAAAATTGTAAGCGCCCAGGTAATTCATCCTTCGTGGGTATAGCGCAATGGATATGGTATAAAAATCGAGCCAACTGGTGTGTCCGGCAATCACAAAATAAGGGGGCTTGATACCCTTTATTACAGAGCGATCCACCCTAAGCCCAAGTATCCATCGGAAGTATAGTCCTGCAAAAAGGCCAACAGTATAGTACAAAAAGGCATTGGGCCTGGGTACAGAGTGAGCATTCTTTTTAGGCATTAATACAGACGTATAATACTGACAGTATGATTCTTATTTCAAATTATTGACATGAAGCCATATAGGTGACCAGAAGATAAAAATACAATTATTTATCACAGATCAAAGCAAAGGCTGATTTTTCTTACTGACAGCGTGACCTGAGAGGCGCGGAGCACTCTCGTCTTCAATGACCCTGAAGAGATGGAGTACTTCCTCACTAATGTATGGAGTCCTCATTGGAATATGAAACACGATTCTGGATTTTCATTTTCAGAAATTACTCGTGAACTTCAGAAGCTTTATCCTAAGTATTGGGATGAGATTGAAATGTACCAGCACAACTGGCAGGTAATGATAAAGGGTGAAATATCTGTAAATACAATATTGCTCAATCCACTGAAATCAAAATACAGGTTGTTTGGATTAACCAACTGGTCAGCTGAGGCATTTCCTGTTATTCATCCCAAATATGAGTTTTTTAAAGTTTTCGAAGGGATAGTTGTATCGGGTGAGGAAAAGCTGGTAAAGCCGGGGAAGGAAATTTTTCAATTACTGTTGAACAGATACGATCTTCGGGCAATCGAGTCAGTGTTTATTGACGATAGTCTGAAAAATATTGAAACAGCAACTGAGCTTGGGTTCAGTACTATTCATATAAACGTAACCCAAAGTCTGAAAGCAGATAATAAGTCTGAAATTAATTCAGGAATAGACTTGCAATATCCTTGCACTTTAATCATTTACAGATGTTTTTTCTGCGTTGGCCAAGTTTTAATGTGACTTAGTCATAATCCTGAAAAATCCCAAGAACACATTACTCCGCATTACTGTTAACTGACATGTACTCCAGGTGAAGCTGAGATTTAGTTGACATTGCTCAACCTTAACCTTAACCTTCCTGAGCTAAAAAAGTTAATCTTTAATAATAAGTTATGGAAACTAAATTGCTGTTGGAATCAGATACGAAAGTTATTGAAAATAAGGTGTTAATAAAATCTGTCCACTTTAGAAGAATATTAAATTCTCATGGGGAATTTACCAATGAATTTATCATTTTTCTGAATAACGGATCCATTGGCAGGGGCGCCTCACCGAAAGGTGAAACAATTAGTATTTATGAAGATAGACATATTGATGTAAACCCCAAAAAAATAATTGATGAACTACGGAAAGATGGCATGCTTGACACGCCTGTTAATCAGGAAGATCTGGATAGCTATCTTGAAAAGAAGATTAGTCTTTTTGGCAGAAATAATTCCTATGCTTTATCATTAGCTTTTTACGATGCCAATGAACATTTTATGCAGACAAGTACTATCGAGAATGGGAGGATTAAAAATAACCATGTTCCAAAACTATGTGTTAATATCCTGAATGGCGGGAATCATGCTTATACTAATCCGGTTCAAAGTGAATTTTCCGAATTTCTGCTTGTTGCAAAGACATATAACCTGGAATCTTTTTTTAAAGATCACGAGATAATCCAGAATCGTGTAAAGGAGAAATTAGCAAAACTGGATAAAATATACATTAATAAAAACCTGGTTCATAAATCAGAACATAGTGATAATCGTGACTGGTTTGACTTTTTGCTGACAGCACTTAAAGAATCAGGATTGGAGAAAGATTATGATCTGATGATAGATGCCAGTGCAGGTGATCTGTGGAACGGGGAAAAATATCAGTTCAACATAACCAGTAATGTCTCTATGACTAAAGAGGAGATGTGTTCTTACTGGCTTGACTTAATTAACGATTATAATCTGAAAATTCTCGAAGATCCCTTTCATGAAACCGACTTCGAATCATGGCAAAAACTGACTAACAATCAAACCAGATGCAAAATAGTAGGAGATAATCTCTACTCTGGCGACCCTCAGAGAATTGCACAGGGTATCGGTAAACAATACACTCATGGTATAATCCTTAAACCCAACCAGGCCGGTACAGTGTCAAATACAATTAAAGCTATTAACCTGGTTCAGGAGAACAATCATTTGCTTATCACTTCACATCGGTCGATTAGTACAGAATCGACATTTTTAGCATATATATCAAATAAGTACAACGCAGAATATATAAAGAATGGCCCCATTCTGACTGATTATTCTTCAATTATACGACTAAATGAATTTATTCGCTTAACAGGAATGGGTTATGAATAAAATTACAAGGATTTTAACCATCAGGCATGGTCAGACACTCTATAATTTAGAAAAACGATATGCTGGTACAATCGATATCCCTTTGATCGAAAAAGGAATCGAAGATGCTGAAAATGCTGCTATTTTACTAAAGGACTGTGAATTGGATATTGTGATAACCTCCAAACTAAAAAGAGCAATCCAGACAGCTGAGCTACTCGTAGCCGGACGTGACCTTCATATCATTCAGAATGAATTATGTAATGAAAGGAATTATGGCAAAATGCAGGGATTAAATTATGTTGAAGTAGAGGAAATAAAACCACGGATTAAGTACTTTAAACTTAATAATGATTTCCATTCTTTAAATCCTCCGGATGGCGAAACTTTTCCTGTTCTGAGAAGAAGGGCGAAATTATTTTCTGAATTCCTTTTTCAAAATTATAATGGTTCCAATATCCTGGTAGTATCAAGCAGCGCTTTCATGCAACAACTGCATGGTATATTTCGTGGAACTGACTGTATGGAATCATTAAGAAATGACATTCATAATCTTGATTGCGCCACTTTTACTTTTAACGGAAAAAAGTTAATAGAAGAGACAACTGTAAGTCTATACCGGAATACCTCCGTCCTGGTTCAATAAGTATCAGGATTCCTGCTTCATATAGGAAATATAACTTTCAAATTTCCCCCGGGGTGACAATACGGGTGTTTCAACAATTTTAACATCTATATCTATGATGTTTTTTGACTTTTTGGTCAATAAATCCTTTATACTGCCCAGTTCCGGCATTTCAAAGTCATTACCGACAATTATAAGAAGATCTGCTTTCCCTTTCTCAGACTGAATAAACTGGGAACGTATTATGTTTTTGAATATAGGATTTGAAAGATCGAACGATGTACTCGGTATAAATTCATCATTGATGCCATATAAGCCAATAGTACTGCTTCTTTTGCCTTCAATGCGAAAATATTGGTTTTCAGGGATACAAACGTCGTCAGTTTTGTACCTTATAAACGGCATAATGCTATTCAGAAATCCCGTTCCAACGATACTATAATTCCCATTTTCGTTAGGAATTTGTTCCGTAAAGCCGTAGTAAGGATCAAATCGATATAGGTTTTTGCCTGTTCCTTCGGCTATAACACATCTTTCACTATGCCCATAATTTGCAAATGATTTTACCTTAAAAAATTCTTCAATAAAAGCTTGTTGCTTTTCATCTATATTCTCAGACATCAGAAAAATACCTTTCAAATCCAGATGATGCTTCACATTATTTTCGTCCAGTAATTTTGCAAGATACCAGATTGACGACAGGTAGCCGTTCAAATACTTAGGTTTGAAATCGTTTATTTTTTTCGTTATATTAACTATGCTTGCCCTTGTTAATTTTATTGGGAAGAATATGAGTTCATTATGCATAGGGTTAAATTGCCAGAGATCATCCCCGAACTTAACCTGCCTGAATGTTGCTACCCGGTCACTAAGCTTATATCCCAATTTCTTCCGGTAATAATAAAGAAATGCATTCTCTTTGAATATTGAATCATAGTCAAGTAAAAATCTCAAAGGCGACCCTGTGCTCCCCCCGGTTGTACCTGTATAATATCCATTTTTAACTTTCCCTTTTGATATGAGTTTATCAAAATTATCTGTTATTATCTTCCGTGTAAGATATGGGATTACCTTTATTTCATCAAAATCAGAGAACCTGGAGGGATCAAAAGATATTCTATCAAATAGTTCAGTATAATATGGGACAGTCTCGTATGAATGTATTAAAATACGTTTCAGCTGGTTAAACTGATAATCTTTTATATGATCGTTGCTTAATGTTTCCCTGTGTTCAAGGAGATTATAATATCTTAAAAACTCTTTGTTTTTTACAAGAGTTTGCCTGAATAGTGGAGCTGAAATATATTTCAGGGGTTCCGGCATGTTATCCCTTATATTTTTCAGATATTGCTTACTCATCTTAGTATATTGAATTGTAAATAACTTCTCCACAATAGAATAGGAAATTTATTGAACTCCTAAAATAAGGTTAAAGATTTCATTTATTTCTTTGATAATTTAAGAGAATTCAAAGATATTTCAAAGTTTTTAATAAAGAAGGAACGTTCCGCCAAAACATTGATGTATCAGTAACGCTTAATGAGGTACTTTTGTTAAAACAAACAAAACCAAGAAAAACCTGAAACGGCCCCGGTTGCACAACACATGCGAAAGCATAACTAATGCCGAAAATAAAGTAATTAATCATTAATTGTACTCTTGTGGTCTTCGTTAATATGGAGAATAAAATCCCTGAGAGCCGTTGAATGGCAAAGGGCTGAGTATGTCATTCCATTTTGACATTTGCACTGAAACTCCCACTGAAAAATGTCCGAAATTATAATTGGATCCGATTGAATAACTGCTCTTTGGGAGGATATTATATGGAGAGGTGCTTGTAAGTTGCTTTATCCCTGTACCATATATAATCAACTGGGGATTAACATGATAGATGGCGGATCCGAATAAGGATATTTCGTTGAATGCCCCGTTTATTGCAATTTCACGATTAAAATTCGATAATGTAGAATAATAATGTCCGGCCATTATTCCGCCTTCAACCGATAATTTTGGTGAAATCGGAACGGATAAAGATGGGGATATTGAAACACCCGTAAATGATCCCATATTCGGAATAAACATAAAACTGCTTCCTATCGAATAATGGAGCTCGGGATTTAAATTTGCTTTTGGGGTATATTCGGGGATACTATCGCGGTAATTGATCTGTTGCGAAAAAGCCTGAACAGAAAAAGATGAAGTCAGGACAGCGAGTAAGAATATTTTACATTTATATCCGGACATAATAAATAATGATCCCCTATTAATAATCTGTAAAATTAACGAGAAAATTAATAGAGTGTCATCCATGATAATTACAATTTGACAAAAAAACTAAGAATTAAAGAAGGGAAGAGTGAGAACTGAGTAAAACTTCACCACCGGATATCCATAACTGACAGTTTCGTAGGTTAATCTTTCGGTTTTGAATCCTCCTTTTTAGTGATTTTGAGTTTCGATTCAATTATTGGAATTATTATCTTGAATTTCTCCGCTTTTTTCGCAATTTCCTCAATTGCAGCTTCATCAATTAATCTCCATTTACCAGCTCTCTCCAGGCTGTCAGCTTTCATTCTGAGTATATTTGCCATCTGCTCCTCGGGAGAATATAATGATTTCATTTTCTCATTTAAGGCCTTTTCGTCCTCAGCAAGTTTATGATACAACTTTTGCATTTCCGATGATGGGATCTGAGGTACAAGACTTTTACTGTACAAATCATTTGCCAGTGTAAGCTGGAGCTTCCAGAATTTATCACCCTGAAGAAGTGCCCTTCCTTTATTTATAAGACCTTCGACTTTGCCATTCTCATCAATGACGAGCTTATCAGGTCTGGATAAAAATAAATAGCCAGCGAGAATTAAAAGGACTATTATAATTGCTGATGTCTTGTACATACTTATTAAACTAATGTTGATTTGTGCGGGCAAAAATACAAAAGTTTTCGCTTCAGTGAATTAACATCTGTCAACGGGAAATCTATATTGTTGACTTAAATCGTGTGTTTTTGAGTCAAATCTTAAATTATTGTTAAACCTTGTCCTGATATCAAAAACTGCGTTGAATCTTACTTATATTGCTGCAAAGACAATTCATAATGTATAGAAGCCTGATAATATTTTTATTTTGGGGAATTACCTCAGCTTTATGGTCGCAGGAGAACCTTCATAATGATCTTGAAAAAAGGCTGGCTTCTGATGCCCATGATTTGCTTTTCAGGAAGGGAGTCAGTTATAAGAATTTTGAGTTTTCAACCAACGGAGACACTGTAATAAATTACAGATTAATGCGCTCCGATATTATTAAAAAAGCCTGTAATTATATCGGGGTAAATTACCGTTATGGCCAATCATCAGAAAAAGGATTCGATTGTTCAGGATTTGTCAAATTTGTATTCCGGAATTTTGGTCTTGAACTGCCGCATTCATCTTATTCACTTTATAAAATCAGCAAGCGCTGTGATACCACTAATGCTCAATCTGGTGATCTGGTTTTCTTTATAACCCGCGGGAAGAGAGTTTCTCATGTAGGAATCTATCTTGGCAATAACCAATTTATCCATTCCCCGGGCAAAGGCAGAACCGTATCAATTGATTCGCTCAATGCATATTATTACAGAAGACATTTAATCGGTTTTGGATCGGTACTATGAATTTCAGCCACCGGTTTACAAAAAAAAGCCGCCCTTCGACTTTGCTCAGGGCAGCTTTAGTTTTTGATCAGGTTATGGTTATGTACTTTGACAGATCAGATTAAATCTCACGGTTATTTCTTCTTCTTCCCTTTTGTAAGAGTATTATCGGCTGAAACATTGGCGTTATCATATTTCTCCTGGGCCATTTCGAGCGACTTCTTTGAGATTTTAAGTGCATCCTGCGCACTTTTCTTGCCTGATTTTCCTTTAGTGAGGTTGGCATTCCCGGTTGATATCTTTTTTGTCGCGTCCTTTTGACGAATAGCAATCGCTTTTAAATCCGATTTATATTGCAGATCAAGAGCTTTAAGATCAGCTCTGGCCTTTGTGGCCTCATCCTTATCCTTCGATGTGGTAAGTTTTGTAAGAGATTTTTTCTTGGTAATATTATTTTTATCCATATTTTTCCGGTCAGTTTCCACTGCTTTAGTTTCTGTTTTTGCTTCTGCTAACATCTGGTTTCCAATTGTTATCAGGGAATCCGACTTGCTTATCTGCCGTTCATTCAAGGCCACTTTGGCTTTTGCAGCATCAAGGCTGGTTTCAAGTTTTTTCAATTCTGCCTGTTTTTTATCTGCCTGTGCATTGGTCATAATTGAAGATAGCAGCAGAAAGGGCAATAAAATTAAGATCCGACAATTTCTTACAGTATTCATTATGTAAATTTTAGTTTTAAAAAAGCTAACGTTAGTGTGCAATTTAGCCAGGATCCCTGGAAAAACATTTGTACGTGTAATTTCGATTTTTGTTACAAATCACCCTCTTCTGTAGGAACAGTCGCGACAGTTCCCTGCAAACTATTGCTTAAGGCAACGTACTGATTCACCCCGTTGTTTCGGAGTACTACTCTGGTCTAAACTTCCTCCCTGAGTGAGGTAATGGTCATACGCTGTGAGAGATTTACTTTCGGTCGAACTCCACCAGGTGCCAATACTGCCGAGATTCTGAAATAATCCGTTCTCAATGCGATAACCTCCCGGCAGTCCATTGAAACCACATTCATTGTTGCCATTATTGCCATCGATCCATCCGCTGATGCTTTTCATCTTCTGTCCTGCTGCTGCTTGTCCTCCCAAAAAATTAACCAGCTTGGCCCAGTCCTCGTCACTGGCTAATACCCAGCCGGCCGGAGCTAATCCTCTTGGGTCGTTAATAGCATACCAGTTATATAACCTGCCATATTTCGGACCATTCCTGGGGTCGTTATTATAGTAGCAACAGACAGGTTTCCCCGATTCACCGGCTGCAACCCATTCTTTGTATGTTTTTGCTTCAGGTATTGTGTCACCGTTCCTGAAAGTGCTTACATTAAGATTTGCGACAGCCCATTTTTGCGTACCGATCGTAACTGATCCATCATCAGTTTTCTTGACATCTGCCACAGGTTTTGTGGTCTTTTGCGGAGATTTGGTCGGAGTTTTTGATTTGGTCTTCGTCTGGGAAGATTTTGATTTTGTCTGAACAGATTTTGTGGTCGATTTTGTTCCTGTCTGTTGAGTGTAACTATCTGAAATGCTTCCAAATGAAAACAGAAGAATGAAAACACCAGATATTGCAGTAATAACTTTTGTCCTTTTCATGTCCTCCTGATATTTTGAGTGAATATGTACCTGCTGAGAATCAGATATTAAACGTGAAGAAGAAGAATTTGTTACATAAGTTCATATAAAGAGATCTTAGGAATGTTTAGATGCGATAAGTGAATATTGTAACTTAAATCTAAAGTTATGTAACTCCACCAGTTTCAATGATGCCATCTTTGATGACTAATATTTACTAACAACAATTATCTAACTTATCACAAATGAAAAAGTCAATTACAATTATTTTACTATCGCTATTAACTGTTCTTGCGGTCAATTCTCAGACTCCTCATGAAAAGAGAAGTAATCAACTTAATGCAGGGATTGGCCTGTCAGGCTGGGGAGTTCCGGTATATCTGGGATTAGATTTTGGAATTCACAGAGACATTTCTTTTGGTATTGAAGGTTCTTTCAGATCGTATTACCAGAATTATACCGGTAACAGATACAATAGTTCCATAACAGGATTATCTGGAAATCTGAATTATCATTTTAACAGAATAATGAATATTCCCAGCAATTGGGATTTTTATGCAGGATTGAACCTGGGGTATTATTTCTGGGCTACTCCCACAGATTACCCGGGTAATGGTTCTTCAGGTTTAGGTCTTGGCGCCCAGATAGGTGGAAGATATTATATTTCAAATAATTTTGGCTTAAATCTCGAATTTGGAGGAGGTAATGCTTTTTCACAAGGGAAATTTGGCATAAGTTACATCTTTTAAAGATCATGATCTTATCGGTAAGGTGAAAACAGAAAATAATAAAGGACCGGGTTCAATTAAACCCGGTCATTTTTTTTAGAAAAGATCCTCAGTTGAACAAAAGACCCAATCCTATGTATAAACGAATATATGGTTAGTTATGAATTGTGTTCATGAAAATTGTAATGTTTAACCTCTTAAATCTTTAAATATGAAAACAAAAAAAAATTCTTCTGCTCTGAAACTATTTGCATATATACTCATCGCTGCAAATATTTTCAGTGGTTGCTCAAAATCAAGTAATAATCCTGCTTCCACTGGTCCGAATGCCGTCACCATCCAGGGTTTTGCATTTACTCCGTCCACAATTACCGTATCCTTAAATACCACAATAACCTGGACAAACAAAGATGCGGTTGCCCATACGGTAACCAGCACAACAGGTATCTTCGACAGTGGTCTGATCAGCGCCAACGGAACCTATAGTCATACCTTCACAACGGCCGGAACCTTTCCATACTCATGTACTATTCATCCGAATATGACTGCAACCGTGGTAGTTCAATAGTTCTTACAGATACTTTAGCACAATTTCAGATTAAGGTCAGATTGTTTTGTTATTTTTGTTATTCCGATTAATCTGACTAAAAATGGAATATTCCGATCTGATCAAATCAAGGGAAAGCATCCGGAATTATGATCCTGAAAAGCCGGTGCCGAAAGAAATTCTCGAAAAAATCCTCGATGCCGGCAGATATGCGCCATCAGCCTGTAATATTCAGCCATGGAAATTTCTTGTAATTTCATCCTCTACTGTTCTTGAGAAAGTAAGGGCATGTTATAACAAAGCATGGTTTAAAGATGCGCCTCACATCCTTATTATTGTCGGATTTCGTGACCAGGCATGGGTACGTGGTTATGATGGTTATAATTCAATCGAAACCGATCTTGCTATTGCTATGACTCATCTTATTCTCGCTGCAGAGAATGAGGGAATTGGGACCTGCTGGATTGAAGCTTATAATCCGGCAATACTCCGGGAAGCATTGAAATTAAAGGATGGGCAGGTAATCTTTGGCATTACACCCCTTGGTTACCAAAGACCAGGATTCAGGAAAGTCATGAATAAACAGAGGAAACCTCTTGGAGAAATAGTTGAGTTTCTATAGAAAATAAAATATGAGAAAACTTGTCATCATTTTGTCGATGCTGGTATTTGCAATTGAAGCGAATAGCCAGGATAAAAAAATGGATATATTCATTAAAGAACTGATGAAAAAGATGACGGTTGATGAGAAAATAGGGCAATTGAATCTTACTATTCCCGGACTATCGCCATCAGATTCAACTGTGAGTGCAATAAATCAAAAAAAAATAAAAGCTGGTCAGATTGGTGCGATGTTGAACATTTATTCACTCTCAGCAATAAAAGCTTATCAGAATTTTGCGGTAAAAAAGTCGCCAAACCATATTCCACTTCTGTTTGGACTGGATATAATCCATGGGTATAAGACAATTTTTCCACTGCCTCTGGCAATGAGTTGTTCCTGGGATATGGCTCTCATAGAGAAAAGTGCACGCATAGCTGCTGAGGAGGCTACTGCAAATGGAATTGTATGGACTTTTTCTCCAATGGTTGACATATCACATGACCTTCGTTGGGGAAGATGTGCAGAGGGAGCGGGAGAAGATCCATGGTTGGGCTCACAAATTGCAAGTGCCATGATAAAAGGATACCAGGGTGAAAGTCTTTCACAAAACAATACCCTTATGGCTACTATCAAGCACTTTGCACTGTATGGTGCTGCGGGTCAGTACGATAACACAGTAGATTTGAGCAGGCTGACTATGTACAATGATTACTTTCCTCCCTATAAAGCTTCAATAGAAGCGGGGGCTGGATGTGTAATGAGTGCTTTCAATGTAGTCGATGGAATTCCTTCCTCAGGGAATCATTGGCTTCTTACTGAATTGCTTAGGGAACAATGGAATTTCAAAGGTTTTGTTGTAGCAGATTATACAGCTATCAATGAAATGACTAATCATGGGATTGGTGACCTCCAAACTGCATCGGCAATGGCTCTCAAAGCGGGAACCGATATGGACATGGTTGGAGAAGGATTTCTCAGGACACTAAAAAAATCCCTGGAAGAGGGAAAGATAAAAATGGAGAACATCGACCTTGCCTGTAAAAGAGTTCTAGAGGCAAAGTATAAACTTGGTCTGTTTGATGATCCTTTCCTTTATATAAATGAAGAAAGAGCAAACTCAGATACAGTGACAACTGAGAATCTTAAGGTTGCAAGACAAATCTCTGAAGAATCTATTGTGCTTCTTAAAAACGACAAACAGATTCTCCCTCTGAGAAAAACTGGGACAATTGCTGTTGTGGGATCGCTTGCAAACAGTAAGGATGATATGATTGGCAAATGGGGGGAGTCTGCTGACTTAAAAAAAGTTGCAACCATACTTGAAGGTATTAAGAATATTGGAGGAACCACTGTAAATGTTCAATTTGCCTCATCCAAGGCATCTTCCGGCAGAAAAAGGCAACAAAATGTGGCAGAAGCAGATTCTGAACTATTATCAGATGAGGTATTGCAGACTGTAAAAAATGCGGATGTGATAATAGCTGTGCTTGGCAAAACTTCAGTTTCATTTGGTGAATCACTACAACAATCGAATATCGAACTTCCAAAAAATCAACAGAACCTTCTTAAGGCTCTTAAAGCAACCGGAAAACCTCTGGTCCTGTTGCTTGTAAATAGCCATCCTTTAATATTAACGTGGGAATACAGAAATGTAGGCGCGATACTGGAAACCTGGACGGGTGGTACTGAAGGAGGGAATGCTGTCGCGGAGGTACTTTTCGGAGACTATAATCCCTCAGGGAAATTAACTTATTCCGTGCCTTTGAATATAGATCAGATTCCGGTGAACTACAATCGGAAAAAAACCGGTGGCCCCAGGGACCCAAATAATAAATTTGGTTCACAAGATCCTGAAAGCTCATATGAACCCCTATTTCCTTTTGGTTATGGGTTGAGCTATACCACTTTCAGTTACAGCGATATAATTCTGAGCAAAACACAAATAACTGGTAATGAAAAGCTTATCGCTTCAGTTACACTCACAAATACCGGAAGATTTGAAGGAGAAGAAGTTGTTCAGTTATATATACATGATCCTGTTGCATCTGTTTCACGACCTGAAAAAGAGCTGAAGAACTTTAAAAAAGTAATGCTGAAGCCGGGTGAAAAGAAGGAGGTCAGCTTTGAGATAACAAAAAACGATCTGATGTTTTACAACAGCGATTTAAAATATGACTGGGAACCCGGAGATTTTATTATTCAAATTGGCACAAATTCAAGAAATGTAAAATCTGCAAGGGTAACCGTGAGAAGTGAATCTTGAATCTGACATCCTGAATTTTAGAAAGACCGGATAGGACGTACATGTGCGACTATATCTGATTTACTCCCACTCCCGTATATAGACACCTGATCTCCACTGGAGAAATCCTGAAACCATGCATTAGCATCATCAGCTTCTGTAGAGCTCCAGTAATACTCAGTAGACAGATTCAACGTTGGAACATTCTCCTGACTCTTTTGCAATAAGTCTAATTCATACCTTGAAGGTAAATACCAGTCACCATACATGATCTCATTCACATCCGAAGCTGAGTAATCAACACATAGTTTGGCTGCAAAATCATTACTTGACGATTCGTATTGATAATTATAGATTGTTTGTGAGAGTATAATTAATGAAGTATTCATTTTACCTGCTCCCAGACCATCAGATTTAGCACCCGTGGACATATAATAATAATAATAACTTGATTCTCCATCCCAATAATAAGAAAGATTAAACCAGCTAAAAGTTGAAATGCTGTACTGACCTTCACCTGAAAAAAGATCTTGTTTTGCAGCAATTAAACCATGTTGCCCTCCATCATACACATAAAATATAATGCCTCCCTGGTATTCTTCACCAAGTGTATGTGTTGCGGTACTTATTACATAAGGATTTCCGGAAGTTCCTGTCCCTGTCACGGTTACATTAGTTCCGGGGTTAACTTTGGTTTCTGAACCATCGACTGTAGGTACAGTTGGTTTGTTTAATATCTGGGCTGCTCCGCTTGTGGCATTCCAATCAGCGTTTACAGGATTGACAATTGCAGGTTTATTTAATATTTGTGCTGTTCCGCTTGTGGCGTTCCAATCAGCGTTTACAGGATTGACAATTGTCGGTTTATTTAAAATCTGTGCATCGCCGCTTTCGGCATTCCAGTCTGCATTTACATTTACTTCAGCGCCAGGTGCGATGCCGGCTAACTTTGTTGAATCAGCCTGAGAGAGCCCGTTAGCTGCCCGGTTTGCATATTGAGCAAACGGTACGCTAAGCAGTTGGTTTGTCCCCATGACAATGCCATCCACAGTGGTCTTTATAAAATAAGTCCCATTGCTCCAGTCTATAGCCGACATTGTGCCAAGGGTTGCAGTTCCATTGCCAATCTCAAGATTAACAAGACCATAACCGTCAGTTTTGACGCTATGCGTTTCAGAATAGACAGCATTTCCGGTTGCACTTCCGCTTAAAATGGAAATTATAATGCTGGTAGAAGTATTGGCTCTGACATTTCCCCTGGCATCACGCAAAACTGCCTGGTATTTAAAGCTTGCAGGTGCCTGTCCGAATACCGATGCTGATATGAACAAAACTGCAAATAATGTGTATATTTTTTTCATAGTCCTGGTTTTTTCTTTTTTAATCAAATTTTTATCACTGATTGCTGCTTAAATTCAACGCTTTACGATCTTAAACGTTTTAAGTTCAGCTGTACCTGTTTGAATTCTAAGGAAATATATGCCTTCCTGCAATTCACCCAGAGATATTTCTGTCTCAACGCTTTCTACTTTCTTCTGAGAGAGAAGCTTTCCGTTAGTGTCGTACAACAGATATTGCATTCCGGGAAGGATCCCTTTTTCTATCTTTAATTTTATAATACCGCTTGTCGGATTTGGAAAAATAAACATGGCCAGACCTGAATCTTTTACTTCGCTGACAAGCGAAACAAATATACCGGGTTGCTGAAAGCCCTGGGTTAATGTTATGTCTCCCGATGAAAGTGTCTCAGAAATCCCTTCACCAATAGTGTAAGATATCCCCCCACTTGAGTTTGCGAAGGTATTTCCCGCAGTAGTTACCACCTGTTGCGCAAGTAATCCTGAGCAACTGGTAATTGCCAGAAAGAAAATTATCGTCTTCATGCTATATCTTTGTTGCAGTGGCGCTTACTACAATTGAATTACCATTTATGACTTCGGTATAGGTGAATGTAAGTGTCGGGATGAGCAGTGTCCCGCTTCCTGATATTGTAATCGAGTTGGATAGCGTTTGCTGGGTAATGGTCATCGTATTGCCGCTTATGGTACCCTGGACTGTAATACCAGCACCATAATTAGCAAAATTGTTGAGCAACATAACATCATTATGCTGAGTTGATGGTGTAATGGTCATTGTAAAATCAGGTTTAGTCAAAGTTGCACCATTTTCTGTCCATGTTTCTGAAACATTGTATGTTGCAACAAACTGACTGATGATATCCGGTACCAATTCTTTATTGCAGCTGGTCAATACGGTCATAACCAGCACAAATATGCCAAGCATCACATTTCTCATATTTTCAATTTTTAACAGTTAATATATTTAAAATCTACAAACTTAGATCAGGTGTTCAGCAATAATATATTCGTTCGATATTGAAATAAAGGGTCATCACCTTCATAAAAGTAGCGCTTGTAATGACTGATAAAAAGTGCAAGGATACCATATCAGCTTTTAAAATTAACTGTACAGTATCAAATTTACGCCAGAATTGACAGAAATGCAAATTTATATTATGCTATATATCATCGACTTAATGACTTTGCTCTGCCAGACTCAAACAAATTACCGTAGGTATTTAAATTTTCACTCTGTTATTTTCACTCTGTTATCAGTAAATTTTAATTATAATTTGTTTAATTGAATAAGTGATAATGTATTGCTGCAAAAAATCTTATAAATGAAAAGTTCTCCCAATAAATTCATCCGTTTCTGGAAAATTCTGGGTCCTGGGTTGGTTACAGGGGCAAGTGATGATGATCCTTCGGGTATTGCCACTTATTCTCAGGCTGGTGCAGGTTATGGATTTTCAACTCTCTGGACAGCGTTGCTGACATTTCCCCTTATGGCTTCAATTCAGGAGATGTGCGCGAGAATAGGGCTGGTGACATCACATGGTTTGGCCGGAACACTTAAAACGAGTTATCCTAAACTTATCCTCTATCTTATGTTGCTGTTCAGCTTTCCTGCAATTGTGATGAACATAGGAGCTGACATCGCAGCAATGGGAGCAGTTGGCAATATGCTGTTTCCATCAGTAAAAATAATCTATTTCACAGTATTTTTTACTCTGCTGCTGCTTATTCTGATTATCTATTTGCCTTATAAGAAAATTGCTCTCGTTCTGAAATATCTTTGCCTTGTACTGCTTGTGTACCTGATTGTTCCTTTCTTACACAAGCAAGACTTTCTTTCAATGCTGAAGTCCACATTTATTCCAACAATAAGGTTTGACAAGAACTTTATAAGCATACTGGTAGCGATTCTGGGTACAACTATTTCTCCATATCTTTTCTTCTGGCAGGCGACAATGGAGGCTGAAGATAAAAAGGATTCTGCAAGGAAAAGACAACTGTATGTGAATAAAAGGATTATGTCAGAAATGCGAAAGGATGTAGATTTTGGAATGTTATTCTCAAATCTTGTAATGTACTTTATCATTCTCACCACGGGTTCCGTTTTATTTAATGGAAATATTCATCAGATTGACACAGTCGAGCAAGCCGCACAGGCCTTAAAACCTCTGGCCGGGAAGGCAGCATATATGCTTTTTGCCTGTGGTATTATTGGTACCGGGCTTTTAGCCATTCCTGTATTATGTGGTTCACTATCATATATAATTTCCGAATCTTTTGGGTTGAAACAAGGTTTGGATAAGAAGTTCTACCAGGCAAAAGGGTTTTATGTCATCATCATAGTATCATTAATCCTTGGTTTGTCATTGAACTACATGGGAATCGACCCAGTTAAAGCTTTGATATATTCAGCTATTCTCTATGGATTGACTGCGCCCGTTTTAATTGCGATTATCCTTCACATTTCAAATAATAAAAAAATAATGGGAAAGTATACAAATGGAAAAACTTCTAATATACTGGGGTTCCTTGCTTTAACACTAATGAGCCTGGCGGCTGTCATATTGATTTATTTGTCTTTCTAAATGAAGAAAGCATCATTCGGCTGGAATGACCGTCTTTAATTCAAACAACTAAGGCGATGTTTAATGAAGATACGATAGAGAGTTTCATTCGTCAGAATAAAGAAAAATTTGGCGTTCACCATCCTCCGGATGGCCATATGGAAAAGTTTTTGTTTAAAATAAAATATATAATCAATATCGTTCCATACCTTATCAGGCTGGCTGTTGCTTCAGTATTAATTTTTATTGCATCTGTATTGGTCTGGAATAATTACATCAGAAAGGACCGTCATGAAATATCCCTGGAAAATAAAATAACCCTGGTAATTAAAAGAATAACCGCACATTAAAAAATCAGAATGATTGAATGTTATTTATATTTATTTAATTATGTGCAGCAACGTATAAAAAATCAGGTCATTAACAAAAGCTTGAAAAAATTATTCAATATCACGAATTCATAATTGCAATGGAAAACTCAAAAATAAAAAAACACGTAACCCTTGTCGGATCTCTTCAAATTGGTTTTTCCTCCCTGGGTCTGATGGCAGCAGTCGCAGTATTTGTTGCTCTCTCATTTGCACGCCATATGACAGAAGGTGATGATGTCCCTCAAATCGTTTTGGGGTTTTTATCAGTAAGCATTCCTGCCCTTCTGGGGTTTCTGTCTGTTCTGGGACTTATCGGAGGAATAGGTGTTCTGACTTATAAATCCTGGGCAAGATATCTTGTAATCGTTCTTGCAACACTGGGTTGTTTAAATATCCCTTTTGGCACTGCAAAAGGAGTATATACTATCTGGGTTCTGATACAGGATGAAACAGTAAATCTGTTCAATAAAGAACAAAAATAAAATTACTCTAAGTCACTTTTTTTTACGATAGCCTGGAATCACGTATTTCAGGCTTTTTTTTACTACTTCTCAGTATCTGACTCATTTAACCTTTTTCAATGGTATGATATTTGCTGTTAACAAAATAACACTGATCATAGCTAACCTAAAAAACAGATTATGAGAACAACAGTATTTATTCTAATCCTGGTTTTTTTACCCGGATATTTTCTTTGCAGTTGCAAAACAGAGGAGAAACTGTCTGGTGGAATAACCGGTATAATAACTGACGCTGCCACAAGTCTGCCGCTGCCGGACACAAAAGTCGTACTTGATCGGTTTGTCGATTCGACTACCAGCTCGAGCGACGGAAAGTACATGTTTTCTAACATGAAAGCCGGGAATTATGATATGAAAGCTTCAAAGCATGCGTATGCAGGAAAATCAAGTAGTGTATCGGTGGAGAAAGGTAAAATAGCTGAAAGCAACTTTGCTTTAACCTCAATTCCCGAACCTGAGTTTTCCAAAAAGTTACTAGACTTTGGAATTGATTCGACAGTTATGGCTTTTACAATTACAAATCCAGTACAGGAAGCTATTAATTATACAATTATTAGCAGCCAGAGCTGGATCACAGCCAATCCCGTATCAGGCCAGCTTAAAAGCGGAACCAATACAATAAAAGTCACAATTAATAAATCTGATATAACAGAATCAATCCATTTTGGAGAAATCCGGATAATATCATTAATTGGTAATGAGAGTCTGAGAGATACGATCAAAGTATTGACAAACGGGGTAATGGATGATGAAAAGAATTATTATAGTGTAATTAAAATCGGTACTCAGATCTGGATGGCTGAAAACCTTAGTATCGGTGTACTGGTTGCAGGAGGAGTTGAGCAGGCTGGGGCTGTAAAGAAATATTGCTACAATAACAATGCTTCTTATTGTGATATTTACGGAGGGCTTTATACGTGGGGCGGGATGACGCAAGGCGCTTCATCGGACAATTCGGGTAACATTCGAGGTATTTGTCCTGTCGGATGGCACCTACCCTCACTGAGTGATTGGGGCGCTCTCACAAGTTATCTTGGGGAGACGGTCGCCGGAAAAAAAATGAAGGAAGCCGGATCATCTCACTGGATGACGGGAACAATAGGTACAAATGAGAGCGGATTCACGGCTCTGCCCGGAGGAATGTGGGATGGGTATTCATTTAGTTTGGGACCTGATAATCAAGGCAATCAACAAGAATATATCTGGACATCAACAAGTGACCATGGAGCTTACATTTCAACCCAGCTGGAATACAATTCTGAAAAGGTTCTTTATAAACAATTCAGTGACAAAGAGGCAGTTGCCGTCCGTTGTGTAAAAAATCCATAAAAATAGAAGAGAAAATCACATCTGAATTTTAAATGAATATGTCAAAAAAAGCCGCGGATTGCGGCTTTTTTTCTAAATATATCTTACAACGAAATTTCATTTCATAATTTTTTGATCGTGGGTTGAACAATCTCTGCAAACGCATGTTTCACTGAAGATTAAATTATTCTCAGAAATAATTTTAGGTGGAGTCCAGCGACCACAAAAAAACGGGGCAAAACTGAAAAGCCAGAAGAGTAAGAAAATTTAAAATTTTTTAGCGTGAAAACTATTAAGAAGATTTCTGTGTCTGTGTTCTTTGTAATATTATTGATGCTCAGTTCAACCTTGCATGCGCAAGACATGGTAAAAGTAACACCAAAAGGATTCTCTAAGGTTCTCCTTGACAATGACCAGGTAAGAGTGCTGGAGATTGAATCGGCTCCGGGTGAAGTAACACCAATGCATTCACACCCGAACTACATTCTTTATGCTGTTACTGATGGAAAACTTGAAGTAACCGAGAAAGGCAAACCGGCAACAGTTCTTGAATTTAAAGCCGGGGATGTCAGGTATTTTCCGGCAACAACGCATATTGCAAAAAATATCGGGACCAATAGGTCGAAGGTAATTATGACGGAATTAAAAACATCCGAAAAAAAATAGGTGGTAAATCGGGAAAAATTAACAGGCAACCTGCACAGGGTTGCTTTTTTTTGTTTTATTGAACGGTGTCCTTATGCAATCTCCCTATATGCAATTCTTTTTGTGCTTTTGAAAGATATTCGAATACAGGCAGATCCCTGATTTCATCGACATCTTTATGCTTGTTCACATTAACTATTACGATATCCCCCTGTCCTTTGCCGTATTCTCCCCTGAAATCATAAAATCCCCCCATAATTGTCAGTTCTCCTTTTTGCACAAGGTCTTTGTATTTTTTGCAGGCAATATTTACCTGGTAATCGATATTCTTTTCAATTATGTGACACTGCAGATTTTCAAAATCTTTATGTTCAGTATTTTCCTTAATAATTGGTTGAAGAAAATCAAGTTCATGTTTAATGCCGTACGTTTCCTTATCGAATCCCTCAAGATATGCTTTAATAGCGCCACAGTCTGAATGTCCGAGAAACAGCAATAAAGGCGTTCTCAGGTGGTAAATACCATAATCAACTGAACCTTCGGTCGACAAAATCTGGTTTCCTATATTCTGGATAGAAAATACTCTGTTCGAAGTATCAGGCATCAACGCATTAAGCGGTACCCTGGAATCAGAACAGGTCACCAGGGTTATATATGGTTTCTGCTCAAAGCTGAAGGTTTCAAAATATTCGCGTGGATGCGTTTGCGTGAAATAGTTGTTCCCCAAAATAATATGTGATACAATCTCGGAGGTAAGAAGTTTTCGCGGTTTGACAGGCGCTTTTTTGATGTCAGGTTCAATATCGCCCACGGAAGTCACGACAACATCGTGAAGCGTATCCCTGCGGCTCACGTGACCAAGCAAATGTTCTATATCTTCGAGCCTTAAAATATCTCGGACTTCTGAGTGCGCTTCGGCTACCTTTAAAGCAATTCCCCTGCACTGAAGATTCTCGTATAGTCGTTTGATAAGCCTGGCTCCACTGGAATCGATTGTTGCTGAAGTGCTTAAATCGAATATAACCGTTCTCAGGGATGACCCTGAAGCGAGTATTTTAGCCCAGACAACTCGATAAATATATGAGACATTAAAATAGACCAATGGAGATTCCACCCTGAATAACAAAACACCGGGAAGTAATTCATTGTCAGGATGTCTTTTGATATCCGTATACCTGTTCGTTCCCGGAATTCGCCCTAAAAATGCTACATGCGGGCTCGACACACTTCTTATTATAAGAGTCAGCGAAAACAGTGCGGCAATCAGTACACCATTCAATATTCCAAAAACGATAACGCTGAATAATCCGGTCATTGCAATGATGAAATCAAAACGGTTCACTTTATACAAACGTCTCATTTCTTTTATATCAAAAAGACCTGTAATCGCTACAAGCACAATCGATGCAAGGATTACTGTCGGAAGATTCCGTAGCAACCCGGTAAGGAATAAAAGGCATACTGCAATAGTGACTGATGCAACTAAAAGGGAAACCGGAGTTTTAGCGCCAGCTTTTTCGTTTACTGCCGATTGGGACAGACCCCCGCTTACAGGATATCCCTGACCCAACGAAGTAGCCAGGTTAGCTATCCCCAGGGCCAGCAATTCCTGTCCTGCGTCAATCTCATATCCATTCTTCTGAGCAAGGGTTTTTGCTGCAGATACTGTTTCAATATATGCCAGCAGAAAACAGGCAAATGACAATGGTAAAATGGTTTGTATATCATTCAGATCCAATGACGGCAATCTCAGCTGGGGCAGCCCGCTTGGTATTATGCCAACAGTCTTAAAACCCATTGAACCAACAGGTGTAAAAGTGATTACAAGAATTGATAGTGCAACGACAGCCATTGCAACAGGCTTACCAGGCAACAGCTTTTCACCGGTTATCAGGAGGCCAATAGCAAGAATACCAAATAATAAAACGGCTCCATTTGTATCGCCCATCTGATTAAAAAGGGTAGAAACGCGGCTTAAAAAACTTTCCCCGCCACCTGCGACACCAAAAAGCTTCGGCAACTGGGTCATTCCGATCGCTATCGCCGCCCCTGCCTTGAAACCTACCAGAACGGTTTCGCTAATAAAGTTAATTATACTGCTCAGACGTATTATATATGCCAGAATACTCATTACTGCAAATAACAATGCGGATAACGATGCAAGATCAATCCATCGCTGGACATCGCCTTTTGCAAAATTGGCAAGAGTAACTCCGATAAGCATTGATATTGCAGAGGTTGGACCGATGGCTATTTGCTTACCGGTTCCAAGCATCGAATAAAATATTCCCCCCAGGAGATAGCCATAGATCCCATACTCAGGTGGAAGACCCGCTAAAGTTGCATAAGCGAGTGAAACTGGAATTGCATATGCTGCCAACGTAATTCCTGATATCGCATCGCTTCCAAAAAGTCCGAAAGAGTATTCAGGAAGCCATTTGGCAGCCGGAACAAGCTTTTGCAATTTGCAGCTTAAAATATTAAGGATGCTCATAATGATAGGTTAATATTTACTATTCGCGACATCGCCAAAATAATAAATCTCAATCTATTATACAAGTGCAGTAAATCTGACAGTCTTAATATAATCTTGCGCCGACCTGCCAGGGACCATTTTGAATTGTAGTGGCAGGTGCCGTGCCGACAGTCCAGACTGCTGATGTAGATAATCCGACAGACCAGGCAGTACCAAGATCGGTACCATAATCAAGCCTGGCGCCAGGAATAAAATCATTTAAATTGTTAAAGCCCGGATTTACAACTATCGAATGAGTGTCATACCCTAAAGCCTGCCATTCGGCAAAAGTCTTTTTTGTTCCTAAATAGTTGAAGACAGGAGTTCCTGCTTCGCACCAGAAAACGTTATAATCAGATTCAAATCCATCCAGATCCTGTGAATCTTCAATTGAAATATTATAAATCTGATGAACGGTATAGAAAATATTATTTTTAATTTTAGTTCCCGTCGAATAGGGTTTAGGCGATAACCCATCATTAGCAAATATATCTACTAAACCATAAGACGTACCGGGAGCGGAATTACTTGTAAACGTCACTTCATTTGAATAAAAAGTATTATTGTAAACCTGGACTCCGTTTGTTCCTTTTATTGCGACACCTATATCACCTGTCTGGTTTATAATATTATAGGCTACACCTCCTGCAGTGTACGTCATTCCATTTGATTTGAACACCATGCCTGTCGGAACTTTATTGAGATAGTTGTATTGCACAAGACAATTAATATTATAACCTGTAAATATACCATGAGTAATTGTACTGGCTCTGTCGGTACCATTCCATGTAAATTTGTTACCGGTAATCAATGCTCCATCCAGTTTATTATTTGTTTTTCCCGGGCCTTCGTCACCGGCCTGCAATAAATACCCTTCCGAATTAACTGATGTAATGGAATTATTCCGGAAAATAAAATTAACCGCGGAAGAACGCGGGATGTTTACCCCACTCCAGTTTGAGGATGAATTATCATAGCTCTGACCTTCCAATATAAATGCCGGATTATTATTGTTTGTCCCGCTGCCGGCTGTACTACCGGAATTTCCACCATCAACAGGACCGGGATTGGCTGCTGTTGTGAATTGCTTGTCGGAACCATAAGAGGTTCCCGCACTATTCGTGGCATATGCTCTTATATGATATGCTGTGGCCGCTGTCAACCCTTCAACAATACTGGTAAATGAACCGGTTCCTGAACCATCATTTGTAGTCGCGTCTGAAATCGTCGGATTGGAATCTGTACCCCAACATACACCCCGTGAAGTCACATCAGCTGTACCAGCGCTGGTAACCTCGCCTCCGGTTGTTATTGTTGTTGGGGTTATATCGCTTACGTCATTAGTTGTGACAATAGGAATTTCTGCCTTTTTTTTGCAGAAAAAAACGGATAGTGAAAACCCGATAATAATCACAACCAGTGATATCCTTAATTTCCGGACCATTTCCAAATTATTTCTAGCACTTAGTCATATAAACAAAGTCTTCTAATGATAAGTTTTATAGAATTACTTTGAATATTTATATCATTACCACTAAATATAATTCCATCGATCACATTTGAAAAACAAAATGTCCTATTTCAGGATCCCGACAGCTATTCCGGCAACAGGTGACACTCCCGAGAAATCGATATTGAACCATTTTTTGTATTTAGTAAAACCACTTTCATTTGTATATTTGCTTAGCTTAATGTTTCCGCCAGCGTACAGATCGATTGCCAGAACTTTAAAAAGCGATAATTTATAACCCAGAATAACCCCTCCGGCAAAAATGTTCAATCGTTGAACGACCTTTTTTGTGACCATATTGTATACTCCCGGGTCAGTTTCTTCCATAACACTATGATTTCCTGATATAATAATTCTTCTGTACATCACCTGTGGAGCGGCGTATAGTCCAAGAGGCGATGATTTATGGTTGGGCTGATATGCAAGCAGATAGTTTCTGAACTGAACATTGATACCACCGCCATACATAACATCTCCTTCGAATTTCTGATATTGATTAGTAGAAATATCGAATGCGGCAAAGCTCTGATTAGTAAAATAATAACTCGACAAACCCTGTTTTGTTGAATATGTCGCAAGACCTTCAACATTAAATGAGAACCTTGGATTCAGTACTCTTTCATATGATAAGCAAAAAGTTCCCTCTAGCAGTCTGGCAGGATCGAGCATAATTGCTGATTTAAAAACAGGCATGATTTCGGGTTCACGAACCTCTGTAACCACAGGTTGTTGATCTTTTATGGCCATAGGCTCAATTACAGTAGCTGTTGCCTGCTTTACTTTATTCAATGAATCGAGCTCATTGAGTTTTTTCAAAACCAGATTGGGATCAAAGCCCATCGATTTTATTCTTGAATCCAGTTCATTGAGCTTTATATCCAGCTCTTTTGGTTTTGCTTCCCATAATTTAATTTTTGTGTCAAGCAAATCGAGCTTAGAATCAAGTAATTGTAGTTTAAGATCGAGAGTCTGCGATTTCAAAGAAATTGAATCCTGTCCAAAGGATTCGATACTGCACATCATAAATAAAAATAATCCGGCAAGAAGCGACGGATTACATACGTTTGTTTTCATAGAGATAATTTTTATGGTTAGACTTAAATTTGGCAACAAACAGGTTTTGCAAAACAAGTAACAAATATCCTGCCAATTCGCTTTATATACAACATTATGATAGTGTTCGAAGAACCAAATATTAAATTCATATGTTTTATTTATATTTGATTATATAAAGTGATGGAAGATAAACTTTTATATAAAATAAACGTCTACGGGCATGTTCAGGGAGTAGGATTCAGATGGAATGCTGCCCATGAAGCATGGAACAGGGGCATCAAAGGCTTTGTCAGAAACATGTCTGACGGCACGGTTTATATTGAGGCTGAAGGATCGCCAAATCAACTAAATACATTTGTAGAGTGGTGCAAAAAAGGTCCCACACATGGAAATGTAGAATCAGTTACCGTTCACAAACTACCACCTGTCGATTATACAGAATTCCGGATTGAATCTTAGAGACAGTTACATTTACCAATTGACGCGGATTCCTATCTGATTGGAATTCTGAATAAATGAGAATTCAGGCTTTACTCTATGATCGGGTAAAGGCTTCATGAAAAGTTTATTATGATGAGCGACAACCTGTTTGCCGCAAACATATCCGATTAATCCTCCAACAAAAACATCCGAAGCCCAGTGAGCATGTTCAGTTAATCGCGATATGCCAACAAGAGTAGCCGCAGTATAGCAAATAACCGGAATAGCTTTATAGTCACTATATTGGGTGGCGAAAACAGTTGCCATAGAAAATGCAGCAGCTGTATGGCCGGAAGGAAAAGCATCGAAAGAAGAAACTGATTTAAATACCGTAAGATCCTGGTCATATTGTGAAAACGGACCCCACCACTGGCCGCCCGGAATTTTACTGTATATATATGAAGCACTGGGATCTTCTCTGCCTGTCAGATGCTTTATCAGCTGGACCCAGACACCTGAGGTAATAAGTGCTTGTGTTGCAAGCAAACTTGTTTCAACTCCTTTCTGATTATTAAAGGCTGCACTAATCAGACCTACTGCAGCAACTGTGGAAATTCCGTAAGCGCTGCCAAAATTGGTTATCACCGGTGAAGATAAATTGACCCATTCATGCTTTTGTTTCTGTACCCTTGCCCAAACGTCAATGTCATTGTCAAAATGAATCAGAACAGCTGTTATTCCAATTGATGCTCCTGTAATCAGCCACTGTTTACCTTTAAAATGGAAAGGAGCACTTGCCTGTTCTGCAAAATTTCCAAGCAGAGACGGGATATATCCTTTTGGTGACCGGAATGAGAAGACACTGTCAGTTCTTAGAAAGCAAGGAGAATTATGCTCTTGATTAAAAACTGTAGAATCAGGATGAAAAAAATCATTATTGGCTGATAATTCTGTGCAAGGCAGGATCAAGAAAAAATAAACAAAAATGCGCTTCATTTATGCAAGGAATATGGTTTTCTACCATTTTAAAATAAATCCAATCTGGTTTCCATACTGAGTCAAAACAAGCTCAGGTCTGACTTTGGTTTTTGAAGTAAAATACCCACCACTGCCTCCATTCATTTTATTAAAATGAGCAACAACCTGCTTGCCGCACAAATATCCTGCAATCCCACCGACGAAAACATCTGAGGCCCAATGCTCGTGTTCAATTAATCTTGAAATTCCGACAAGTGAAGCTGCCGAATAACAGAGCAACGGAACTCCTTTTATATCCTTATACTGCTCTGCAAATACCGTAGCAATTGAAAATGCTGTAGCTGTATGGCCCGAAGGAAATGCATCATAGGCTGATACAGGTTTTTTGGCGGCATCCTGATCAAATTTTGCAAAAGGTCCGTACCACATCCCCCCCTGCACTTTACTGAAAGAATAATTTGCAATCGGTCTTTCACGGCCAGTGAAAATTTTAACAATGTTAACCCAAACCCCTGAAGTGATCATTGCCTGTGTTGCCAGCAGGCTTGTCTGAACTCCCTTTTCATTTCGCACAGCTGCACTTAATGCACCATAAGCAATTGCGGAATAAATGCCCCAGTCGCCCCCAAATCGTGTTACTACAGGTGATACTCTGCTTACCCAATAATGCTTCTGCTTTTGAACACGGGCCCAATCATCGATTTTGGGATCAAAATGGATTAAAACAGCTGTGATTCCTATGCCGGCACCGGTCATCAGCAATTGTTTTGTATTCATTTTGAAGGGGGCTTTCGCCTGTTCAGCAAAATCGTCGATCAGAGAAGGGAAATAACCCTTGTCGGACCTGAAAGAAAATACACTATCCGTTTTATAGAAATTGGTTGAAAAACTACGGTCAGTATTTCCTGCTTGATCAATCGACAATAAATTTGTTGAATCTGCCTCCCCGTAATTTGGGCTTTGAGGTAAAACAGAAACGCCTTGTGCAACAAATAATAAACACAAAACTGAAACCTTGGCCAAAAAAAATGAATGAGAATTCGCTGACATAATTATCTTAATCAAAAATGAGAACCGGGGTTTTATTGATAGAAATTTTTCGCTCAATTCTGATCATCCAAACCGGGTCTGATAAATCTCCTTGCATCAGGAAATGTCAGTTCGGTCCTCTTTCTGAGTTCAGTCAGACTGATAAGTATTTCCAGGACCGCGTCTTCGATCTGAGTACTTTCAGTTAAAATAAATGACCAGGCCACAATTAGCCTGTCAATAGATACAAGGGCAACTTTAGCCGACCCATTCATATCGTAATGGCTGTACTCCCTGTTTTCCAAAAGTCCGGCAACAGCCCTTGTAATCTTTGCTGCTATTAAAAAATTATACCTGTAAATTACTTCGACAGATTCTTTGTACCTGGAAAATTTCTCACTCAATGGAATGCCGAGTTCAAGCAGACCATTCAGCCTGGAGAAAAGGTCATTTTTCCTGAGCCAGTCATGAACTTTAAATACGGTTTCCTTTACATAAATACTTAATGGATAACTTTCAGGGTCCTTCTGGGGTACCAGTATAATATTTTCAATACGGTTCACCTCAATTCCCTTTATTTCCATAAGATCATCGAGCATGAGACAGGCTGCATCGACGACATTTTTCAAATTATTCCACCCGTCCTTATCTTCAGGATGCTCTTCTCCGCCAGATAGTGCGTAATTGAGACACTTTGAGGTGAAGGGGCATTTTTCACACCACCTGTCACAATAATTGGAAATAGTATCAGAATAACTTTCCTGAAGGGTTATTTCCTTCCTCTGGTTTTTGATCTCTTCGGGTGTTCTCATAGATTTGTTTTTTAACTTCTGCGCCATTTGATACTGCAGCCAATTGCCTTTGTCCCGGATATTGCAACCTGTTCATTCTTAAGGAGAGCATTTACCGCATCGACAACATATTTTTTGTCGGCTTTAGCAGGATCATCTGCATTATTGTCAATAGCGCCTACATATTCCACAACGAGCTTATCTCCATTTTTTGTAAGCACATAGACATGAGGTGTGTTGGTTGCTCCCCATTGATGTGCAACTTCCTGTGTTTCGTCATACAGGTACGGAAAGGTAAATCCCTTATCTTTCGCAAGTTTCTGCATCTCCTCGTATGAATCTCCGGGAGAAACAGTTTTATCATTACTGTTTATCGCAATTACAGGATAACCTTTTCCACTGAACTGGCTGTTCAAATCGATTATTCTTTGCTGATATTTCTTCACAACGGGACAGGTATTACAGCAAAATACTACGATGAATCCTTTTGCATCTTTAAATTGCGAAAAAGATACCTGCTGACCATTAATGTTTTTGAGGCTTATGTCGGAAACTACATCTCCGGCTTTATAGGCTCCTCCTGCGCTTAAAAAAGATGTGTTTATCAGGAGACCTGCAAGAATATATATTAGATTTTTCATTTTGTCTTAATTTATTTTATAACAATGAATTAATGTAATTTTTCAGCTCAGGTTCCGTAACCTCACCTGAATGAAAATATCTCGTTTTCTTCGAATTATTGAAGAATAAAGTTGCAGGAATATCTCCCTGCCAGGCCGGATCAACTTTTTCAATCCAGCTGTTATAGTCAACATCCATCATTACTGCTACCTTAAGGGTAATGTTATTCTTTTTTAGAAAAGGGATGAGTTGTTTCTCGATCTGACTTGGAAAATCGAGACTTACAAGTATAAAACTGACTTTTTCAGTGTCGTATTCCCTGGCTGCATTTTCGAAATTAGAAATCTCTTTTACACAAGGCGGACACCATGTCGCCCAGAAGTTAAGAACATGCAGTTTATTATCAGGCGTATTGAGAATCTTTTCAAGTTCAGGAATTTTTATATACTCAATTTTTTGGCCTTTTACAGAAGATGAAAAAAAGCCAGGAACTATCAGAGTCAATAAAAGATAAAGAATTCTTCTCATTTCAACTCTTTTGGGCTGTAAATTCATAGAAATGTTCGAATAGGTGACAACTGATAAAACAGGCTGGAAAGACAAAAGTTATCACTGGAGTGCTGTCTTAATCTATTCTTAATCTATCTTTAATCTATTCTTTAAATTTGTTTAGCAAATTTCAGTTTCCTGTAAAACAAAAAACCACCATACTGGATGGTGGTTTTTTTAATATAAAAGAAGTTCTCTTTAACTTTTTATCGAATGGGTTGCTTCATCCCAATATACAGTTTTTTGGCTGAAATATGACTCGTTCGCCATATGACAGGCAACAGCTGCATGGTTGCCGAAAACAGCGTCTTCCACCACTGGCTTACGAGATTTCACCGATTCGAAGAAATTCCACATGTGCGGATTGAAATCATCCCAATCGTGGCCTCTGTAATTCACCTCATCATACATAGGTTCTTTACCAAGTTTAGGAGCGTGTTCACTGTACCATTTAGCTTCATATGCTGCGCGCATCTCATGTGGAAATCCACTATCGTAGTAACTTGGTGAAAGATCTATCCCCGGTTGCGGTGAATATTTCAGGTTAAATTCGCCTGCATCAAGAATACCTTTTGGTCCCATGAACCGGGCAAGTTCCGGGGTTTCAGTTCCCAGACCCAGCCTGCAATAGACAGGTATACCATGGTAATCAAAAAGCACCACATGAAGGTCGGGCATATTTCTGCCGTCTTTCCAGCGGAAAATGCCGCCAAGAGCTGTTGCTGAACGCGGAACCTCGTTCCATCCAAGAGTGAACATCATTCCGCTGATCAGATGAACCATAAGATCGCCGCCTACTCCTGTGCCATATTCTTTCCAGCAACGCCAGCGTGCGAACCGCTCTGCATTAAACGGGATCTTCGGAGCATCATTGAGCCATGTTTCCCAGTCAAGGTTTTTTGGTGATAAGTCTGTTGGTGGTGGATATTCCCATGCACCCTGAGGGTCATTACGGCCAAGGGTTATTTCGACCTGCTCAACGTCACCGATAGCGCCGCTGCTATACATTTCCCTGGCTTTTTCACATAGATTAGAGCTGACTCTTTGGGAACCGATTTCTACTATCCGTTTGTTCTTTGCTGCAGCATCAACCATTGCAAAACCATCGGCAACATTATGTGACATAGGTTTTTCGCAATATATGTCTTTACCTGCATTGCAGGCATCAACAACTACACGTCTGTGCCAGTGATCAGGAACAGCAGCAATGATACAATCTATATCCTTGCGATCGAGTAACTCCTGATATTTGCGGGTAGTGAACAAATTAGGGTTGCCTGTTATTTCTTTTGCCAGGGTATGCCTTCCATCATAAAGATCGGCTGCACCGACACATTCAATACCCGGAAGCGCCATGGTTCCGTTTAATAGTCCGGAACCTTCCATCCCAATTCCTATTATTCCGAATCTCAGCTTATCGCTTGGAGCAACAGGTTTTGTTGAGGAACGATAAGGCTGGGCTTTAAGATTAATAACATTTGCAGCAAGCAGCCCGCCTGTCGCTAACGTTCCTGCCTGGATAAATTTACGTCTGGTTAGATTGTTTTTCATAAGTTGTACCTCCTTTTTCTTATTGTTATTCCTGTGAATTTGGTTGGTCTGAGTAAAAGTAATTTACATATAGAGATTAAACAAATTTATTTTCTTAAACTACAGGTTCTATTATTACAGAACAAAAAGAAATAAACTACCACAAGTAATATCATCCAATTCTTGTTTCTTATATTTGTGTGGGGAACAATTAACAACAACTCTAAAAATTTAACTAACTAATTAAAAAGATGAGAATTAAACTATTTATTACGGTAGTTCTGCTTGCAGTACTTTCAACTATGAATTCATTTGGTCAGACTCCACGATTTAAAATATCTCTTGCTGAATGGTCATTTCATAAGGCATATGAGAATAAGACCTGGACAAACATGGATTTTCCTAAAACAGCAAAAGAATATGGTCTTGATGCTGTTGAATATGTATCAACTTTTTTTGATGGAAAAGGCGAAGACAAAGATTACCTCACAAAACTAAAAGCTGAATGTGCCAAAAATGGCGTTAAAAGCTTAATGATTATGGTCGATGATGAAGGAGACCTCGGCGATACTTCATCAGTTAATCTGAATAAGGCAGTTGAAAATCACTACAAATGGGTAAAAACCGCTGAATTTCTTGGTTGTCATTCAATCAGAGTAAATGCCCGTGGCAATGGAACAGCTGAGCAGGTTCATAAAGCAGCAGTTGCCGGGTTAGGCAAACTGGCTGATTATGCAGCAAAGTACAAGATCAATGTCATCGTTGAGAACCATGGCGGGTATTCTTCTAATGGCAAGTGGCTGTCAGATGTTATGAAAGAGATTAATAAACCAAACTGCGGTACATTGCCTGATTTAGGCAACTTTTATGAGTACGACCGCTACAAGGGAGTCGAAGAAATGATGCCATTCGCAAAAGGCGTCAGCGGTAAAACTCACAATTTCGATGCTGATGGTAATGAAACAGTCATTGATTATCCCAGAATGATGAAGATCATTGCCGCTTCAAAATTCAAAGGTTATATCGATGTTGAATATGAAGGTGAAAAATTAAGTGAAGCTGATGGGGTAAAGGCTTCAATTGAGCTCGTTAAGAAGGTCATTGCACCTTACAATAAATAATGTATTATAGGCGATATATTACAGGCGATATTAAGGAACACTTCTTAACATCGCCTATCGCCTATAATACATTATATATTTTTTTAGATCACCTTCATATTCACCGGATCCCAGTTGATTATTTTTTTCTGGAAATGGCTGTCATTGCATGCAAGGCATGGAGCACAGGCTCTGAATCCAAATGTCGGATCCTCAACTACAGGCTTCCCGTTTCTCACACCTTCGAAAAAGTTTGCCAGATGCTCAATGTGTTCGTTATATCCCTCCGGAGCAGTATATTTTGTTTCCGGTTTTACAGGTCTGGTCTGATCGGCTTTTGAGTATTTCTGGTTATAGCGTTTCATAAGTTCCTCCTGCATAGCCTTCGGATAGGTGTCAAGAGCATCCCAGCCGCCAATACCCGGCGCTTTTGACATTAAGCTGTTTGAAACAACAAAACCATTATCAACCATCTCCATAACACCCTCACTACCGATGAATCTTGTCATACCCTTTTCTCCGTTGCCACTTACAAAATTTACCCTTAGCATAACTTCGAATGCAGGATGTTCTTTTGTTTCGGGATAATGCATTATAGCCACCATAACATCCGGTACATCCCGTTCATCTTTCCAGTAAGCGATTTGTCCTGAAGCAAATATCTTTTCCGGACCTTTTGAATCTGTAAGCAAATGAATTCCTGATAAAAGGTGAACAAAAAGGTCTCCGGCAACACCGGTTCCAAAATCACGGTAATTTCTCCACCAGAAAAATTTCTTCGCATCATATGGTATTTTGGGCGTTCCTGCAATGTACCTGTCCCAATCAACTGTTTGAGGTGATCCGTCAGTTGGCATCGTGTATTCCCAGGCGCCAAGAGCGTCCTGCCTGTCAAAGGAAGCCTCGATACAGTTCAATTGCCCGATAATCCCTGTCTTATAGAGTTCTTTTGCTTTGCGGTAGACGATACTGCTGACACGCTGACTGCCAATCTGCATAGTCTTTTTTGTTTTATCCTGGGTTGCAATAACTTCAAGTCCCTGGCTGAGCTTGTGAACCATAGGTTTTTCACAATAAACAGATTTGCCAGCGTTCATTGCATCAATTGAAATTCTGGAATGCCAGTTATCACTTGTTGCAATAACAACTGCATCTATATCTTTACGATTCAGAATTTCACGGTAATCTCTGGTTGTAAAAATATCCTTTCCGTATTTCTCTTTTGCCCTGTCAAGTCTGCCAGTGTAAAGATCACATGCAGCTACCATTTCCACTCCCGGTACTTTTATTGCGTCATCTACATCCTGGTTACCCATAATGCCCATTCCGATTCCGGCAATTCTTATTTTATCGTTTGGAGAGAATTCCTTGTCGAAGGCAGAGATATGTCCTTCCATTTCTTTGCGTGATGCAAGACTGGTAAATGGTGCCGCTGAAAGAAGCACTGCAGTACCTCCCAGATTCTGGAGAAATTTTCTCCTTGATGTCTTAGATTTCATATAACATGTTTTAAAATTTATAATGATTGTTCCATTTCCCCTTTGAAAATATGAAGATAAAATATAAATCCCGATTATAGTACCTTAAATCTAATATTCATTTCAGGTTTTTATTCTATCTATATTCCGATACCTCAAAACCCACCTGATCTTCATGTGTCATTACTGATCGGAATCACTTCATTTTCACAGGGATCCACAATTCTTCTTCAGAATTGTCGCTGTCGCCTTTGTATTTTTCTCCCATTACAGCAAAATGAGGTCTGCTGTCAATAATATAATCAGAATGAGGAAGCCAGGTTTCGAAAATATATTTATAAGTTTTTGGTCCTTCACTTGCCGGACCATGATGCAAAAAAACTGCATATAACCCTCCATATGTAACAAGTGTTTCAAATCCTTCAGGAACCAGACAATGACTCGTTACTTCTACTGCTGCCCATTTCTCGAATTCTCTTTCCGGATCAAAAACTTTAAAGAACAAAGGTTCATATACCTCAATTGAATATAATTCGTTCCCTATGTTATTTGTTATCTGTTTCCGGTAAGGCATAAAACTCTTCCACAATTCCTGAGTTTTATTGTTTAAAAATGACATTTTTATTTTCTTTCCAATAAACTTCTTTTCCGGAAGTATTTCAATTCTGGGGTCCATCTTTCTAAGTTAAAGTGAATTCATATCAATCTCAATATCATACTTTTCCAAAAGACCCGTCAAGCCTGTAAGTGAAAACTTTGCCTTCCTGATCCTGTTCCTCTCCGGGTCGATTGAGTAGTTGAAGGATGTCCTGAAATCAGTTTTTTCGATTATTGTATTATCGAAGGTTGCTTTTGAAGGTCGCAGTTGTCAAATACCGAACCGGTCAGGTCACTCTGTGTAAAATCGGCTTCGTGAAGGATGAGATTTTTAAAAAGCGTCTTTTTAAGCTTGGTTTTATAAAAAGAAGATTGTCCGAGATTGCAATTCTCAAAACTAAGCATCATGCCGAATTCATTACAGTCCTGAAAGTGGAGACCCAGCATTTTGCAATTTTTGAACCTTACCTCAAGCAGCGCCGTATTTGTCAGTTTGGCCAAGGTGAGATTACAGTTTTCAAATTCGCATTCCATTAGCTTGATATCCTGCAGACTGGAGCCAGAAAAATCACAACTGTTGAAATTACATTTTTCATACTCGCCTTTTAACAATGGCTTTTGTGAGAAATCTGTCTTACTGAAAGTTTTTCCTTCGGTATATTCCATTACTAAATCAGAAAGTTAAAATATTATATGCCTTTGCAATTTTACAATTAAAAACAGAGATATGGCTGATTGAGATTAATTCTTTTGAAATTCCACTCAACACTCGGAACCAAACAATCACAGTTATCTCTTGTTCTATTTAGCAGGTTTTAAAAACGCAGCTATGGAAAACAAACCCTTCGAGATCCATTCCAGGGAGGAGATTTTCCATCCTTCGGGTGCATTTCTGTCCAAATTGGATAAGTCGGCATGGGATAAAAAATCAATTCTTGCACAAAAAGACATGCTGAAATTCTGGGCTGAGCGCGCTGGTGAACTTGAATGGTATGAACCATGGACAAAAGTGCTGGATGATAGTAATAAACCATTTTATAAATGGTATATCGGGGGAAAAGTAAATATTGTCCATAATTGTCTCGACCGCTATGTAAAGACGTGGCGCCGGAATAAACTGGCATTGATATGGGAAGGTGAAACAGGGGACCAGAGGGCATTCTCATACCATGCTCTTAACCGGGAAGTATGCAAATTCGCAAGCGTCATAAAAGCCATGGGAATAACAAAAGGTGACAGGGTTACAATTTACCTGCCCTCGAATTCCCGAAATTATAATTGCAATGCTGGCATGTGCAAAAATCGGGGCTGTTCATTCTGTAGTATATGGCGGATTCTCGGTAGAATCGTTGCATGGCCGGATTCTTGATTCTCATTCTAAAATAGCAATTACAGCCGATGGCGGATGGATGAACGGGAAGATCGTAAAGCTCAAGGACATGATGGATGAAGCCTTGCAGAGATCTCCAAGCGTAGAGCATGTTATTGTGATCAAACGTACCGGACAGGAAGTATTGATGGAACCTGAACGGGATTTATGGTATCACGATCTGATGTCGCTCCCTATTGCAAGTCCCAAATGTGAAACTGAAGTACTCGATTCGGAAGATCCTTTATATATTCTTTATACTTCCGGTACAACCGGAAACCAAAAGCAGTACTTGCATACCCATGGGGGATACATGGTTGGAGTATATGCAACCTTAAAGATGTTTTCGATTTAAAGGATGAAGACAGATGGTGGTGTACAGCTGATCCGGGATGGGTTACAGGACATTCATATCTGGTTTATGGACCGTTACTAAATGGGGCAACGTCTTTCATGTATGAAGGCGCTCCTACCTTTCCATATCCTAATCGCTGGTGGAGCATGATCGAAAAGATACTCTATAACAATATCTGTATACAGCCCCTACCGCAGTACGCGGATTGATGCGGTTCGGTGAAGCCTGGCCCAACAGACACGATCTGTCTTCTTTGCGTCTTCTTGGTTCAGTAGGAGAACCAATTAATCCTGAAGCCTGGAAATGGTTTTATAATGTGATTGGCAAAGGAAATTGTCCAATTATGGACACATGGTGGCAAACCGAAACCGGGATGTTTATTATAACTCCCTATCCTGTAACAGATCTAAAACCAGGTTCTGCTGCAAAGCCATATTTTGGTATAAAGCCGAAATTGTCGATGAAACGGCAAACCTGTTGCTGACGGGGAAGAGGGATTTCTTGTATTGCTCAATCCCTGGCCCGCAATGATCCGGAATATTTACAGGGACCCTGAACGATATGTAAATCAATACTGGAGTACTTATCCTGACAAATATATGACAGGTGATTCTGCCCGTCGCGATAAGGATGGATATTTCTGGATCATAGGACGTGTGGATGATGTAATAAAGGTATCGGGTTACCGTCTTGGTTCGGCAGAACTTGAATCGGCTCTTGTGAGCCATCCTGCTGTTGCTGAGGCTGCAGCGATAGGATTACCGCACGAGGTAAAAGGAAATTCAATTCATACATATGTTATTTTACGTACAGGATTCGATCCTTCCGATTCATTGAAAGAGGAACTCCGTAACCATATCGGACATGAAATAGGTCCTATTGCCAAGCCCGAATCAATAACATTTGTCGATAAACTTCCAAAAACAAGATCGGGCAAAATTATGCGAAGAGTTCTCAAAGCAAGGGCACAGGGACTCCCTGAAGGAGATATTACAACTCTCGAAGATTAACCATCAAAAAGTGGGGCTGATTATTTATATTTGGATATAATTTATATCCGATAGATGAGAAAAATTATAGCTCACCCTGATTTTTATGCAATTTCTGATTTTTGCATTAAATAATAGATTGATGCGTCTGGAAATGCCAGGATTCTGTAATGATCAAAAAATGCCAGGATTTTAAAATCACCGGAGATGGCAAATCAGATCCCTGGAAGCACACAGAATGGATAACCCTTCACCAACCCGATTCTTCAAATGTCGATTATCTGACAAAGGTAAAGGTCTCTATATTCCAATTCAGGAATCTATTTCCTCTTTAATTGTGGAGACAAAAAACTGATCTCAACAATGAAGGCCGATAATCTTAATCTGTGGGAGGAAGATGTAGTGGAAGTTTTTCTCTGGACGGATGAGAATTTCCCCGTTTACTTTGAATATGAGCTGTCTCCATATAATTTCGAGTTGCCCATTATGGTTCCAAATAACAATGGAAAATTTCTGGGATGGCTTCCATGGCATTATGAAGGTGAAAGAAGAACACAACATGCCACAAGTGTCATACACAATAACGGAAAAGATATCTCAGCCTGGGTCGCTGAGTTTTTCATCCCCTACAAACTACTTGCTCCTTTAAGCAATGTTCCGCCTCAGTCAGGTACTAAATGGAGAGCAAATATGTACAGGATAGATTATGATAAAGGCAGTGAAGTGCCCTTCTTCTGGCAAAAGGTAACCGGGACATTCCATGAATACAGGAAGTTTGGAACATTTGTATTCGAATAGCACTGTTCTTTTTAAAACCTAAAAAAAACTTGCTTTAAGGAAAGTATAGAGTAAATTTGATAATAAATTGAACAATATGACACAGAAGGATACATATCAGGAATCGTTCAAGGTATCGGGTGATGAGATTTTGACAAAAATCAAGGAAATCATTAAGGAAGGAAATGCCAGAAGAATATTGATTAAAAATGAGAAAGAAGAGACCATCATGGAATTTCCTCTGACCGTTGGCGCTATTGGAATTGTTCTTGCTCCTATTTTTGCTGCTGTTGGCACTTTAGCCGCATTAGCAACAAAATGCACTATTATAGTCGAAAAGAAAGTCGACGAGACCAAAAGTGATTCGTAAGTTTCTTTCTCAAAAAACTGAGAATGATGAAAACTGCCAAAACAAAGACTGCCATTCAGCCTAAGAAAGCAACTTCTGCCGAAAAAACATCAAAGCCAAAGAAATCTTTGCCTGGTAAATATGTACCAAATGAAGAAGAGATCCGTGTAAAAGCAAGGGAAATATATTTTGAACGTATTGCCCGGGGTGAACACGGAACTCCTGAAGATGATTGGAAAGAAGCCGAAGAACTGTTGATGGGTAGCTAAACCGGCTGCTATTTGTCATAAAAATCTTACATGATTATTCCTGTTTTTACGAAAAGTCGGTAAAAGTTTCTTTTTTGTAATCATTACTCGAGATCGTAATAACTGAATTTCTTCAGGTAGTCAGAAATTGAAGTTCCAAGGACATCTTTTCGGTCAATAATACCCTTTGAATCGAGGAATTTCTGTAACGAACCAGCTCCACCCAGATGGGATGCTGCAATCATTCCCGATTTAGTGATCCTTATACCGTGTATCGAATCGCCTATGAAATGTTCATATTCATTTAGTAATGAAAGATTTACCTTAATCAAAGCTTTAAGAGCCTTCAACTGAAGCTCAGGTGGGAAAATATTCGGGTTTTCCCGGAATTTTTTAAGTGTTATCTTTCTGTAGCCCAGGTACTTTAATGTGGCTTCATGAAACTGCCATTCACCAAAACAACCTATCTGATTTACAGATAACCAATTGTTTCTCGATTCCCTGAATCCAAGATCGGTGATAAACCGGTTCAGCTCGGCTTCATGATATTTCGCGTCGATCGATTCCGTCAGTAGATCTGATCGTAAGCAGTTTCAATCTGAAATCAATATTAGGGGCACTGCAGATACGGGAAATTACGATTAATAAAAGTGTCAGAAATACTTTTCTCATGACTTAGAAGTTTTTTTAAAAAGTTTACTTTTCAGTTTCATAGATTAATAGCATAACAAAATAAAGTTGAAGTTATCCCAGTTAAACCTGCCAGTTTTTGACTAAACGAGGGATTATGTAGATAAGAAACAGGTAATTAATGGCTGGAACTAAGATTTTTTCCGGGTTTTTTCACTTCAAACTGAAAATTTCCAGTTCTGAGGCACGGTTTTGTTCAATAGCGGAGGCGAAATTCCCCAAAAGGAATCATGACACATTATTCCCCGTTTGCAAATCAAAAATTCAGCATAAAAATCGTTGACATCTCTAAAAAATATATCTTTAAAGGCGAAACCTTATCGGATCTTTCGGGTAATAATTAATGCCATCCAAAATGAAAGTACTTAATCTGACGCTGATTTTGATTACTTTATCTGCCTGTAGTTTTGGACAAAAACTTCCTGTTCCGGCTGATAAAAAAGCAACAAAAGAGACTGTTGCACTTTTTCAGTCACTCTATGATCTTAAAAATAAAGGTATTATGTTTGGTCACCAGGACGATCTTATGTATGGTTATACCTGGTGGCACGAAAAAGACCGATCGGATACAAAAGAGATTACCGGCGATTATCCGGCGGTGGCAGGATTCGAATTGGGACATATTGAACTGGGAAATGACCGGAGCCTTGATTCCGTAAGTTTTGCTGAGATTGCCGAACAAATAAAGGTACATTATAAAAGGGGAGGTGTCATAACACTAAGCTGGCATTTGAACAATCCTGTAACGATGCAAATAAAAGATGCCGGCGCATGGCCTCACGGATCCGCATGGGACGTGAGTTCAAAAGAGGTTGTATCTTCAATCCTGCCCGGTGGTAAGAATAATGAATTATTTAATACATGGCTTGACAGGCTCTCTATCTTTTTTTCAAGCTTTAAAGACGATAAAGGCATACCTATCCCATTTATATTCAGGCCATTCCATGAACATTCAGGTTCTTTCTTCTGGTGGGGAACTAACATTTGTACTGACAAGGAGTATTCAGCTTTATGGCGGTATACCGTTAGTTTTCTGCGCGATAAGAAGAATATCCATAATATCCTATATGCTTATAATACTGACCGGGTAATCAGTTTGGAACAGTACATGAGAGGCTATCCTGGCGACGATATCATTGATATGCTGTCAATCGATATGTATGACCGCGGAGAACAATTTGGTCAGGAACTGGATAATGCTCTTGGATTTGTGACAAAAGAAGCTGTAAAGAGAAACAAACTGGCAGCTTTAAGTGAAACTGGTGAAAGAAAAGGAATGAATTACTGGTGGACAGCGGTAATTCTGCCTGTAGTAAGCAAATATCCTGTATGTTACGTCTTAACCTGGAGAGATGCATATAAAACTAATGTAACAGTTTCGGGCACTCCCTTTAAGTCTTACCAGGAAGATTTTAAAAAATTCTATGATTCTCCTCACACTTTATTCCTGAAAGAGATCACAGAAGCTGATATTTATAAACGGAAATAGTTTTATAGAAAATTTCAATTATTACCATATGAAAACCAGAAAAGTATTTCTTTTATTAGTGATAGTTCCATTTCTGAACATTCATTTGGCTAGCTCACAGAATAATGCCGGACCAGAAAAGAGACTGGCTTTGGTTATTGGGAATAGTGCCTACACTAACGCGATGGAACTGGCAAATCCGGTTAATGACGCCAGGGCAATGAAGGACGCACTGACAAAATTAGGTTTTGAGGTCGATGAATATGAAAACCTCGACCAGGCAGGATTAAAAATGGCAATTGATTTTTTTGGTGATAAATTGAAAAAATATTCCGTTGGGCTATTCTTTTATGCTGGTCATGGCATACAGTCGAAGGGCTCCAATTATCTCATTCCGGTAAACGCAAGATTACAATCGGAACAACAGGTTGAATACGATTGCGTCCAGGCTGACAGGGTTCTTGGACAAATGGAAGCCGCAGGATCAAAAATTAATATTGTTATTCTCGATGCATGCCGCAACAACCCTTTTGAAAGAAGCTGGTCGAGAGCTGTGAACGGAACCGGACTAGCATTCATGAATGCGCCATCGGGTTCTCTTATTGCCTACTCTACTTCACCAGGACGAACTGCTTCGGATGGTTCGGGCTCTAATGGCCTCTACACTGCTGCACTTCTTGAAAACCTTAAAACTCCCGGGATAAATATCCTTCAGATGTTCCAGAATGTAAGAAGGATTGTTTCTTCTGAATCAGATAAACAACAAATCCCATGGGAATCGACTTCGCTCACAAACGATTTCTTCTTTGTGGACAATACACCAGTCATAGTTTCAACACAGGATATTCCCAATGACCATATCGCTGAATCAATAAGCGCTAGTCCCAGAGCTGAAGTTTCAAGGAAGCCTGATGTCAGATGGAGTCGTGATGAAAAAGGTTTTTGGTTACAGCTTGACGGTAAAGAAATAGGTCAGAGAGTAACAAATACATTTAATAACCGTGATTTATTGGTATACGATCCGGAAACAAAAAATACATTCCTTCTTGAAGATTATGCGAACAAACCAACCGATAACAAGTCCCGCCCGGCAAAAATACTTGGTAATTCCACTGATGCCTGGTGGCGATATGATTCAACGTATTATTATTTATATTATAAAGGTGCGTTGATCTCCGCAAGAACCAAAAGATTCGCTATTGATAACGACCTTCTGGTCTATGACGAGCCCACAAATACGACTTATATATTAAAGGATTTTACCCATAGCCACGATAACCTGTTGCGGCCTGCCACATTATTTGATAATGCTGATTTTGCATTCTGGAGAAGGCAGGATAATACTTTCTGGCTTTATGTTAAAGGTGAGGAGATTCAATTCAGAACAAAAAATTCAGCAGCAAATAATGATTTGCTTGTTTACGATCCTGAGACAAATATAACTTACCTATTTGAAGGTTATTATACTGAGCCAAAGACCACCCAGCTAAAGCCGGCAAGAGTCATAAGTTACATGGATGATGTACTCTGGATGAGAAATGGAAATACTTACTGGGTATTTTCAAAAGGAGACATGATAAGTCCACAGACCAAAAACTATGCAACAGGCAATGATTTGAATCTGACAGATACCGTAAATAATGTAAAATATATTCTGTACGATTATTTCAACACTGGTGATAACCAGTTTAAGCCTGCTTTTAAGCCGCAATAATATATTCACTAAAGATGCAGGTCAGACTTTAATAATTTTAACAGACTTTCTGAAATCATTATTATATACCTCAATTATGTAAACGCCACCTGCAAGGGTGCTGATATCTATAATTGTCTGATAACGGCAATTCAGCTGCTCCCTGATTTTGACACCTGAACTATTGTAAATCAGGATATTATAAAGAGCATCATTATTAAGCGCAACATTGAATTCAGTAGATGTAACTGAAGGCCATACAAACACCTGGGGATCTGCCGTGTAATTTGATCTTTTTACATACAGGTAAATACTGTCACTGGTTTGTACACCGCAGGTTCCCGTGACTGTCACCCTGTAAATTCCTATATCTCCGGCATTCAGGTTCTGCAGAAACAAAGCTGCCGTATTGCTGCTAAAGATGGTGTTGCCATCTTTTTCCCATTGGTATGACAGGTCGTGTCCTTCAGATGTAACATTAAGAGTAATATCGCCACCAAATAGTCCTTCAGTGTTAGGTGAAACGCTCGTAATTTTAGTAAGAGGATAAACCGTGAGACTTATCGGATTGGAGGTAACCGATCCGCAGGAACCGGATATCTGGCATACATAGATCCCTGATTCTGAAACTGTTGCTGATTGAAAGACCAGTTTATTTAAAATTCCTGACTGGACAACCTGGTTATCCTTAAGCCAGTTATATTTAAGATCATGCCCTTCTGCACTAACAAATAATGTAACCTGCAATCCGGTGCATAAGGCAGTATCGATTGTCTGGGTTATCAGTTTTGTATTAATGGCCAAAGTTGCATCAAGCCGCGCCCAGTCGGATACAACATTATTGACCGTGGCCCTGACAATAATGTTTACGGAACCGGTATAAGCCGGGTTCCAGATTACCGATGCATTTAAATTATTTCCTGTGATTGTTCCTGCAGATGCCGGAAGAAGTCCCCATTCGTAGGATGTGGCACCAGCAACCGGTTGAACAGTGTATTGACTTGATTCCGTACCATGGCAGATTATTGAGTCGCCAACCGGAGGAAATGGTCTGAAATCAATTGGCAGTCCGGTATTGGTTTTTATCCAGTCAATAAAATCTGAAACTCTTGTATATGCGCCGTAGGTGTTACAGCTTTGACTTCCCCAGCTGACAATTCCTGCTAATTTAAATTCATTGAGAACCGGAACAACAAGCGGGCCTCCACTATCACCGTTGCAGGCATCCTTATTCCCGTTGAGAAACCCGGCCATGAGGTCAGTTGCAGGAATGGTGTTACCCCACACAGTTTCAGCCTGTGCTAAAGACACAATTGGCAACTGAACTTTCTGAAGTGATGTAGGAAGGACATTCGGATTAACCTGAATATATCCCCAACCTGTCACCCACGACATTACTCCGGGGTTAATTGCTCCATTTTCAACATCGGTGGATGTAACAAGTTTAATTGGTTTTGCATTTGCAAAATTAATGGTGTCAGTTAATCTTAAAAGCGCAATATCATTAAGCAGCGTTTGATCATTGTACCCTGAATTCACTATTGCCTCACTTACAGAATACATTTTTCCCTGGAGCGGGTCGGACGGATTATTTACACCTACTACAACAGACATTTCTGAAGCCGGAATACTTGCTCCTGTGTTGTCTTTTGTACAATGAGCTGCCGTAACAACCCATCTGTTGCCAATGATTGAACCACCGCATCTGAAATTTCCGGAAATAAAATATATCTGCCATGGAAAATCGGAAATTACTGTACTCGCCCCACCGGTAATTTTTGCATTGAGTGATCGGATACCTGTAAAAAAGGGATATAAATGATCACCTTGTCCAATGTCTGATTTAATATAAAGGATGGGTTCTCCGTTGAGAATAAGCGAAAGAAAATTTGTATTGGGATTAATTGTGTCTGATGCAGAAACTTTAAGATAATAGAAGGTATTTGCCGTAAGACTGAAATTTACAGAATCGTTTTTAAGAAATTTGGTGCCTGAAAAAATTATCTGATTATGATTATCAAGAATCTGCCAACCTTTTAAACCCTGATTTTTCGACTGAAGCACTTCAATTGCAACCTTCTGGCCCATTAGCGAAATTGAAAACAGTAATAGAAGGGAAATGAATAGATACCTTTTCATGCACTATGATCTTATACGAGAAAGAAAACTTGAAACATATGTCAGCAGGTTAGTATTTCAAATTTTTTGTAATACTATTATACTTAAAACTTATACAAATAACAGAAAATAATGAAAGAATGTTTTGTGCTTCCTGAAATATTCGCTCTTTCATAATACGTTTCTCTGACATTTAATCTCCAATAGTCGTGCCAGAGAATCCCTTCTGAAGAATAAATTAACAGATCACTTTGCATTTTTCAAAGCTTCATTTACTGATGCTTTGAAGATATTGTATGACCATGTTGCGCCAGAAACAGCATCGACTTTGTTAATGTCCTGCTTATCAGTAAATTTCACCGGATAAACCTGAACACCCTTCCAGTCATTCCTGCTTTGCTGGATATACACTGCATTTCCTTCGAAATGTCTTTCGTAGTTCCCGTCAAAAGTTTCGTGCAGATTGGAATCCCTTATGACGAATCTGATTTCAGTGATCAGCCCGTTCTTAAGCGTTAAATTAACCCTGCCCCAGTAAGGTTCATAAATGTACTTTGACCTTGACTGGCCGAAATAAGTGCCGTCTTTATATTTGATTGCAGAATCCTGCACCTGTGAATATGCAGAAGCCGAAAACATCAAAACAAACAAAAAGAAGAATATCCGGTGTTTCATTTTTGTTGAGGTTTATTCAAATGTAATAAATTGGTCGACGATTTGTGTTAGAAGACCCGTCCGAAATGATTGTACCCTATGTAATCTTCCTCTGTGCTCAGTGCACTCTGTGTAAGTTCTTGTATTCTTTTTAGTTACACAGAGGACAAGAGAAGACACAGAGTTCACGGAGAAAAGAAAAACCGGTGACTAGACCGGTTTTTGAAATTCTGAATTATATCAAAATCCCCACTTTTTCATTATGCCAAGGTCTGCCTGCACTGAATCCATAGGTGTTTTATCCTGATATGATTCCTGTTCAATGATATAGCACTTCGTTCCTCCCTTGTTTTTACCCAGGTCGACAACTTTTTCAGTATTTACAATCCCTTTGCCGAGTATGGTACTCTCATATTTTTCAGTACCCTTTGTAGCGGGAATCTCGTCTTTAACATGCATGATCTCAAATCTGCCGGGATATTGATTCATAACGTCAAGAGCTACCGCACCGCCGTTATAGAGATTTCCCATATCAAGCTGTAAAGCAACAAGCTTTGGATCGATGCTTTTCATAATGATATCAAATAATTTCTGACCGTTAAGAGTCTGACTGAACTCAAAATCGTGATTATGGTATCCGAATTTCATACCCGATTTATGACAAAGCTCACCGCATTTATTGAAGATGTCCATATATCGCATAAAATCATCATATGTCTTTCTCATGGTCTCATCCATCCATGGGCTGACAACCCATTTTTGTCCTAGTACAGCTGCATCCTCAACAGTTTTCTTCCAGCTGTCGCTAAAATCTTTTTTTGCCTCATCCCAATGCTCTTTACCCATAACCGTGTGTCCGCTTATCATTTTCAGACCCAGACCATCAAGAATTTTTCTGAATTCAGGTGCGGCAAAACCATAAAACTTCTGATTTACATAATTTGCATGTTCAACATATACATAGCCCATTTTAGCAAGTTGAGCCAGTGATCCTTTAGGATCCTTCATCATATCGTCACGAACAGAATATAACTGTAAACCAACCATTGCGTTTTCCTTGCGTTTGTTGCCTCCAAAAGCAGATTTCGTAATAGCTGTACTAAGTGCAATTAAAGCACCTGATTTTACAAAAGTTCTTCTTGAAATTGACATATCAAAAACGTATTAAATATAATTAGTACTGTCAGATTGAGTTAATCCTTTAATTTATAATGTTTTATATCCCCAGTTATTCATTGCTGCAAGGTCATCTTTAACACAGTCCATGGGGCTTTCATTCTGGTAAGATTCCTGTTCAATTATCAGTAACCAAGCTCCATTCTTTACTGCAAGATCAACAACATCTTTAACTTTGAGAACTCCTTTCCCGAGAATCGTACTGTCGTGCCTGTTCTCACTGTTCTTCTCTTTCAATAAATCTTTAACATGCAGTGAGGGGAACCTTCCAGGGTATTTCTTAATTATGTCCATAGGATCGGTGCCTGCTGCATTATAGAGGTTGGCTATATCATATTGCTGGACAGTTAATTTCGGATCAGAATTTTTCATAATAATATCGTATATACCCATATTATTAAGAACGGCATTAGCATTAAAATCATCATGGTATCCGAATTTCATTCCGTACTTCTGACAAAGCTGACCGCATTTGTTCCAGAGATCAATCACTTTTAAAAGAGTATTGTAATCCTTCTGAGCATCATCAGCTAATTCAGGAGTAAGAACATATTTCTGTCCCATAAATGCGGCATCTTCCACGGTCTTTTTCCAGGTGTCGGTAAAGTCTTTTTTCGATTCGTCCCAGGCTTTCATTCCGAAATCAACATGACCGCTGTACATTTTCAGTCCGAGGTCTCCAAGTATTTTTTTGAATTCTGAAGGTTGAAACCCATAAAATTTTCCATCGGCATACCCGGCATGCTCAACCACTTTATAACCCATTCCGGACAATTTCGTTAGCGATCCTTTCGGATCTTTCTGCATATCATCTCGAACGGAATACAATTGTAATCCTACAGTTGCTTTCTCTGCCAGTGAGGAAAATACTGATCGTGGAAGAATAGCTGCACCAAGAGCTACCATAGCTCCGGATTTTACGAATGTTCTTCTTGAAGTTTTCATCGAAGTGTATTTTAGTTAATTGGAATAATAAATATTAATAGTCATAAAGTTATTAAATCTTTTTATAATCATATTATCGCGCAGATTTCAGTAATAAAGAACCTGGCAATTTGCTTTTTACTTTTGCATTCCGCTTCCCTTCCGCCTTCTGCCTTTTATATATACATATCATTTATATCTGTCTCACACAGGTTTATCATAAGCTCGCCAACCTTTCTTATAACCTCTTTAAAACATCTTTCACCTTTTTCCGGAGTCGATTTTCCGGGATCACCAATACCGGTATCGGCAGTCACTTTCGACCATTTACGTTCTGCCCATGCCCATTTTTCGTTTAAACTTTTAATTCTGAATTTCTTACTCGCCCCGATTCCGGCTTCATTTAAGGGCCGGACAAATTCAGGAGAAATATACTGCATTATGCTGGTTTCCATTTCATCGGCATGTCCTCCACCTTTTTCAAAAAAATCGGATGTCTCAAATGATTGGTACCAATTGCAGGTACAGATGAACATATCCGGATATTTCGCCCCAAGCTCCCTGATCATCTGCTTAAAATCATTTCCTCCGTGACCATTAAGAATTAAAAATTTATTAATCCTATGTCGGGAGAGGGTATCTGCAATGTCGTTAAGAATTGCATATTGGGTGCTCGGATTCAGATTAATATCCAGATTAATATCTAGCTGACCGGTATTTACTCCAAAAGGGATCAAAGGAAGAACTATGACCTTCAAACCCTTGTCCCAGGCTCTTTGAGCAGATTCTGCGGCTACTTTCTCGGCCATTATATTATCAGTTGAGTATGGCAGATGAAAGTTATGTGCTTCGGTGGCCCCCCATGGCAGGACAGCTAAATCAAATTTTTGCTCTTTAACCGATTTCCAGTTTGTCTCAGATAAAATAAATGGCCTCATTTTTTAAGATTTGTAATGTTAAATGTAAACAAATTCCTGCTGAACAATGTTTCTATATGAAAGTAGTAATTTCATTACGATTAACCTTGATAATTACCTGGGATTAAAGATTTTTTTTTACCTTTCATGACAAGCCAGTGTGCAATGCATCAGGTGAAGAGTTTCACTCAGTAACAATTAACATAACTGTATGAAGAAGGATATTGATAATTCTCCGTATGAAACAGCAAGAAATTGCCGCCATTATGCAATGTGCAAAATTGATTTTCTGGGAAGCGGGGTGTGTGAATCCGGTCTGGAAAAGCATTTCGTAAGCTTCTATCCCCAGGGAAGAATGATACTTTATGAAGCACTCGCTGAAAATAAAATAACAGTCACAGAGAAATGTGTGGAAATTGCTGACAGCTGCAATTTGTGCGGAAAATGCGATTATCAATGTTACTTTCTCAATGAAATGCGTCCGACAAAAGTTATGGAGGCATTGAAAAATCATGTTGATAGGTTTATAAAGAATGGAGGGAAAATCAAAACTTCTAAAGACGATCTGCTACTGAGGGAGATAAAGAGAATTGTTGGAAATAGCTGGGCCACAAATGATGAAGCAATTACAGTTACTTATTCTCACGATATGAGCGCCATTTCGGAGCCTAAGCTTCCGGGGTATGTCGTGCTGCCCGGTACAAAAGAAGAAATTGCCTTACTGATTAAGCTTTTTAATAAAAACAAAATTACTTATACTCTGCGTGGTAACGGACAGAATCTTCTCGGATTCGCTGTTAATGAAGGTGTTATTATTGATGTTAACAGAATGAAGACTATTGAGTTTGATGAGAAAAACTGGCTTGTGAAGGTTGGACCTGGCGTTGCTGCTTTCAATCTTCAAAAGGAGGCGCAGAAAAGAGGTTACAGAATTAATGCAGCTGAACCAGCAGCTCTTTTATGTGCAAATATTATGTGTTCAGGAATAATGTCAACATTTTCAACTACTTATGGTATAAATGCCGATAACTTTATCGATGCTGAATTCATCGATAGTGAAGGCTCATTATTCACTTTGAACGATTCTTCTTCACCCAATCTCTACTCATACAAAAATCTGGAACATAAAAATTCACCCGGAATCTGCGTATCTGCAAGTATTCGTCTTCATCCCGTTACTGATGATGAAAAGGGAATACTCGTGCCATTTGAAACCCTGAACAATGCGCTTGACTTTATTAAAGATTGTTCAGTGCGACATATCGGGTTGGCACTGGGAATAGTCGGGGCAGAATATATTTCAACATTTATTTCTCCTACAAAAAAAATGGCAGCCGAAATTAAAAATATTTTTACTGATAAGTTAAATATTCCATGGCTTGTGGTTGTAATCGGAGACAAGTATGCAGTACGGTCTGTCGGTGAAATGGGCTATCCATTCTTTGATCAGAATATGTTCAGATCGCTTTATCTCGGGTTGCCATCCCTTAAAAATGCACAATGGCTCGAAATGGCAAAAGGGCTTTCTGATGATGAACCTTATTCATATTTAAAAGTTAAAAGTTTCGCTGAGTTGTTTGAAACAGCTCTTTCCCCTTCGCCACAATTATACGCAAAAGAAGTTGATCCTGAATTAAGAACATTTTACGAAACTCTCTTTTCGAAAAATGAAATGACAGACCTCGTATGGCTTAATATGTACAGGATAATGAGCACACGACTGGGACGCAAAAAAGCTTTTTTGCCGGCTCTCCTGTATCTACCCATTGATAACAATTTAATAAATGAATTTTCTGACAAATTCAGGCTTATTGCTGAAAGACATCATATTGACAATGATTTTGGTTTTATTACCCCGATCGATAATGGGAAAAGATGCATCTTTGAATACGATTTTTTTTACAACTATAACGATCCGGAGGAAATCCAAAGGGTAAGACAGGCAGGGATGGAAGCTAACATGCTGATTGACGAATATTCTGTTAAAACGGGCGTAGTGAAAGGTCATCCTTATGTATTATACCAGGGTTTCTGCAGAAAAGAGAATCTCCTTTATTCATAACATTATACCTCTTCATATGCCTTTGCTGAATAAACCAGTTACTGCGCTGACCGGAGCCACCGGATTTCTGGGTAGCCATCTGATGGCAACGATGCTCAGAGAGGGTTATAAGATTATTGTGCTTGGCAGGTCAAATAGGGAAGAATCATTGAATGTAAGAATCTCCAGGCTCCTGCTTTGGTTTGGTATTGAAGAATATGCTTCCCAAATAGAATTGGTAGAATCGGATTTTCTGAAACCATATCTTGGTATAAGGGAGGAAGATTACAATAGACTATGTAGTCAGACAGAGCAGGTTATTCATTGTGCATCAGATACAAGCTTTTCAGAAAACAAGCGTGAGAAAGTAATGGCTGCAAATGTAAATAACCTGAACCGGATACTTAGCTTCGCGAAAGATGCGAATGTCAGTTTCTTCCATTACATAAGTACCGCATACGTTGCAGGATGCGCCACAGCAAATTGTAAAGAAATCCTCCCTGCTTCAAAAGCATTTACAAATGTCTATGAGGAAAGTAAAGCCGCCGCCGAACATATCATATCGCAGTTTTGCGAGAAAAACTCAATCGGGAGTTCAATAATCAGACCATCCATTGTTTATGGTGACTCCAAAAGCGGACGATCACTTAAATTCAATGCTTTGTACTTCCCTGTCAGGTCTGCTCAATCTATCAGGGATATTTACCTCAACGATATTAAAAACAACGGTGGCAAAAAAGCTGCTCAAAACGGAATTTATATTGACAAGGATGATTATCTGTTTCTGCCCCTGAAAATCTATTTACCCCGCGAAGGAGATTTGAATATTATTCCGGTTGATTATTTTGTAAATGCTACCGTGAAAATAATTGAGAACTGCTACCATGGCGGCATTTATAATCTTACGAGCCCTTACCCCACAACAATGAAAATTGTGGCAAAGTATTATGAACAGCTTATGAAAGTAAGAGGTGTCGAGATAATTTATTCTCCGATGCCCGAAAATCTGCATCGTAACCCTGCTGAAGAACTATTCGACCGGTTTATCGAACCTTACCGTCCCTACTTAGCTGATGGCAGAGTTTTCGACAGAACAAATGCCATCCTGGCAACAAGCAATCTGACACCTCCCGCCTTTACCTATGAAATATTTAAAGCATGTATTGAGTATGCAATCAAGGTTAATTGGGGAGCATCTATTTTTATGTCGTAAAAGGAGATTGTAACACACTTAATCAGATCATGTCAAAGGTTTTATTGATTAATTCCAACAGGTTCAAACATCCCTGGCCGGTTATTCCCTTTGGTCTTCTTTATGTAGCGGCAAGCCTTGAAAATGAGAACCAAAATAAAATAGAATTTCTTGATCTCTGTTTTTCAAAAAATTGCAGGGAGGATATAGAGAGAACCGTAAGGAATTTTATCCCTGACGTTCTCGGAATCAGTATCAGAAATATTGATGATACAGGGGGTTATAATGTACACTTTTTGCTCGAGGATGTTAAAAATGATGTCATTGATTGTTGTAAAAATGCATTCGATGGACCAATCATTATAGGCGGACCTTCGGTTGGTATAAGCGGAAGGGAAATGCTTGAATACTTTGATCTTGAATATGCTGTCAGGGGTGACGGTGAAGCTGTTATGCCTGAATTTGTGAAACGCATTGAGCTGCAACAGCCGTTGGAAGGACTAGAAGGATTGATTATAAGACGCAATAATATCATTATACAGGATAACGATCCTCTCCGTATTAATGATCTTGACATGTTGCCATTTTCAAAATCTGTTCATTGTGTGAACACCAGCCAGTATCGTCGTTTTGGTTCTCCAATCCATATTCAGACAAAACGCGGTTGCGCTTTGAGATGTTCTTACTGCACTTACAACGTTATTGAAGGAAGACAGTACCGCTTAAGAAATCCAGCACTTGTTGCCGGTGAAATAGAATTTCTTGTAAAAGAGACCGGAATAAACCATATTGAGTTCACCGACAGTATTTTTAATATCCCTTTGAAACATGCGAAAGAGGTTTTAAGAGAGATTATAAATAAAAAGTTGAATCTCAAACTTCATACAATGGGTCTTTCGCCCGCTGCCATTGATGAAGAACTCCTGGATCTCATGAAAAAATCGGGTTTTACGGAAGTCGATATCGGCGCTGAATCTTTGAATGATAATATTCTTGAATATCTGGCAAAAGATTTTAACCGTTCGGACATCTTAAAAGCCGCCAGTCTCTTGAATTCCAGAAAGATACCTGTCACCTGGTTCATTATGCTGGGAGCACTAAATGAAACAAGGGAAACAGTTTTAGAGACCCTCGATTCAATCAAAGCCATTGCTTCCGAATGGGATCTGGTATTTGTTTCAACAGGGATAAGAATCTATAACGGAGCTCCCCTGGCAACGCGGTTGCTTGAAAATAATGCTGGTTGCTACAAACGACAACTTTTTGCATCCGGTGAAAATTGAGCCTGAAAGCATTTCTCTGGAAGAGATTCACACAATTGCAAAGGAATATTCTTACAAGTATCCGAATTTTTATTTCTATGAAAAAGAAAATATAATTCCCGGATGGCTATTAATTACAGGTAACTATTTATTGAAATTATTCAACTCCGGGCAACCTGTCTGGCGTTTGCTTATTCTTTTAAGGAGGATTGGGAATTTTTTCGGTGCATCCTTCTTCAAAGAGATTCATTATGAAAGAAAAAGATCAGTTATAAGTAAAGGATTTTCTCTTATCAAAAATATTTAAGTAACATGAAGAAAATTCCGGAAGAGATTTACAAAAAAATAAATAACACGATTTATGATACAGATGGCGGAAGATGGTGGAGCACAGAATTTTCCCTCAATCTTTTGAGAACATTATACAACCCGTTCAGAGTAGGTTATGCAAAAAAAATAATTGTGCAAAGCGTCAGAATGGATCCTGAAAAGAATAAACATACTGGAGGTCGGATGCGGGGGTGGAATTTTAACTGAAGAGATTGCAAAGCTGGGTTATAATATAACGGGTATTGATCCTTCAGTGTCATCTCTTAGAGCCGCAATTGAACATTCAAGGGAAGCAAATCTTAATATCAGATACGAAACAGCTGCAGGTGAAAATCTCCCTTTTCATGATTGTTCTTTTGATGTCGTCCTTTGTTGTGATGTACTGGAACATGTCGAGGATTTGCCTGCAGTGGTTTCAGAAATCTCCAGAGTTCTGAAAAATGGCGGGGTCTTTATTTATGACACATTCAACAGGACAATGATGAGCAAAATAAGCGCTATCAAAGTTTTGCAGGAATGGAAGAGATGGGCCATCATGCCACAAAATATACATGTGTGGGAAATGTTCATCAGACCAAATGAAATGAAAGCCATCCTGAAAGAAAACAAGTTGATATGGAAGGAGCACCGGGGGCTTAAACCAAACATCTCTTATCTCCGGATGCTTAATATTCTGCGCGAAAGGGCTCTCGGGAAACTTACGTATGAAGAATTTGGTGAAAAATTCCTTATGGTTGAAAGCCGTAATACTCAGATTATGTATATGGGACATGCAGTAAAAGCCTGAAGCAAAAAGAGGGAGTAACTGTCTGTATAAAATTTGAGCTATCGATAAAGTCGAAATCCATTAACCACAAAGGTCACAAAGGTATTACACAACGGTCACAAAGGATTAAATTATAAGGATCTATCTTTGTGTGCTTTGTGGTTAAAAAGATATTTCATTTTGCATAAATAGCGATCATCTACTTCCCCTCCTCATGTAACTTTTTTAGCCTTTCAGTCCAGAACTCATTAAAACTCCTGACAGGATCCTGGCATAAATAAACCGTAGTGCCATATTCTCTTGAATCGGGATTAGTAATACTGCCTACTACTTTTATTTTCCTGAATAATGCTTTTACATCTTCTCCGGGAGGTTCATGATTAATGTAGACTATAGAAGTAATATCGGGATTAAATTGTTTTGGTACCCAATATTGAAAACTCTCAGAAAAACTAATCGGATCAGGTAAATTATATTTCTTTCCAATAATATTAATAGCTGCTGCCTCGCCATAATTATCACCATAGATAAATGCAGCTTTCTTATCCACTATCTGCTCATATGCTTTGCTGGTAATCTGAGTCAGCTCTTCCCATCCCAGCATATCAGCATAATCCTGTGGCAGCGAATGTATTGACTGGTCCTCAAACTTTCTCCCGAAAACAATACCGTACTTCTTCTCTAAGGTGCTGAAATAAGCTACAAGACCCTTGCTTTTAAAAACAGGCAACCCTAATGGCAGCATCGGAATCGTCAGGAGTACAAGCATTACCGCGAAAGTAATCCTTATCCGGCGCTTGCTTATCCATTTTTCATATGAAACTGAACCGGCAGCAATCAGAAATGGGAAAATACCTATAGTATAATAGCCTTTACCTTTTAAGAACATGAGGATAACTACCACCAGAATAATGACTATTCCCATAAATCTGTACTTCCGGGCTTCTTTATCACTCAACAGATAAATTACTCCCGAAATTGTAAGGAAGGAGGCAAATGAAGGCATCATAACCTGGTCTAGCAGAAAAGACAATTTATCAACATGTTCAAGTTGTGTTCTTTGGAGCTCTCCCATATGAAAAATGACAGGAAGGTGGTTGGCAAATTGCCAAACCAGGTTAGGTAGAAATACTAATATTCCGCATGCCAAACCTATCCAAAAATCTTTAAGCCGGAATATTTTCCTGTTCTCTGTGAATGGAATTACTATCAGGAGGCTGAAAAACAACATGAAGATCAGATATTTATTCAACAGGGTAAGTCCTGCTACAGCTCCCAGCAGGATCAGGGTCTTTCCTGAATAAGTATTTACGTATCTGATTACCAGATAGATAATTATTGTCCACGATACGACATCAATATAAACAGGCATGAATTCCGAGAAAGTCCGCAGCCCAAAACCTGATATCAGAAAACCGATGCCTGACAGTATCTTCGCATACGAGTTTCCTCCCAGTTCTCCGGCAATAGCTGCTACAAGTATCACCATAATACCGCTCATAAGAGCAGGAAAAAGTCGAACAGCAAACAACGAGTAACCTAATGTATTTTCCACCAGCCATGCAATCCAGCCGGTCAATGGCGGCACGCTTGCATAACCGAAAGCAGGATGCTGCCCTAACGAGAAATAGAGCATCTCATCGCGGTTATATTCAAGATTATTTGCAACAAGAAGATGAATGGCAACTGAAAAAATAGCCATAAAAATTATGAAAATACCCGGATATGTTTTGTAAAAATTATTCGCCTTCATAATAATTGTATTATCAAATCACCTTTCAATTATCTTTTAATACCCGCCAGATCGCGGATTACAACTGAGGAACATGCTAATCCGAATGCAGCAGGCATATACGAAATTGTGCCTACAATAGAAGCCTTGTTCTGTTCCCTGCCTGTTGCCACAACCTTGCTTTTATCAACTGTCTCAGGAGAATAAACTGCCGTGAAACCTTCCCTGATATCCAGCCGGTGAAGCCGCTTTCTTAATATCCTTGCAAGGGTGCAATCTGTAGTTTCAGATATGTCGCAAATGCTGATTTTTGTGGGATCGAATTTTCCTCCCGCTCCCATAGAACTGACAAGGGGGATCTTCATTTTTACAGTATGATAGATCAGAAATATTTTCGGGGATAAAGTATCGATAGCATCAACCACATAGTCAAAGTCTCGACCTATCACCTCTTCCATCCTTTCATCCTTGATATATTCATTGATAACAGTAAGTTTTATATCAGGATTGATATCAATGATTCTGTTTCCCATTACTTCTGCTTTTGGCTTGCCTTCTGTACTTTTAAGGGCCGGTAATTGTCTGTTTCTATTGGATGGATGAACCTTATCCCCGTCAACAATCGTCATTGACCCTACTCCTGCCCTGCAGATCATTTCGGCGGCATAAGCTCCAACGCCTCCAAGACCAATTACGAGAACATTAGCGTTTTTCAGCCTGCTCAATTTCTCTTCATCCAGAATAAGTTCTGTTCTTGTCTGCCAATCGGTCATAAACTATATTTAAACTAATAAAATCCTATCTTGAAATCCTTTAACCGCAAAGTACGCAAAGTAGGCGCAAAGTACTCAATGTCAAAGCATTATAGTTTTTCTCTTTGCGACCTTTGCGTAAAATTCTTTGCGACCTTTGCGGTTAAAAAAGAACATGTTCTAGAGCCTCCTAAGGTTCACAAAGGATTATATCATCTCGAAAAAAGCATTGAAATTTTTGATAATTAATTTCTTTAACTGATCAACTTCAAGTTCCAGATCTGTCGCCACCTTGTTATAAATCTGCCTGATATCCACATCAGCTCCGTCAGTTTCCAGAAATATCCTTTCCAAAGGTAAAGAACGCAATAGACTTGCCGATTCTGGTCGGAGCACATATTCGAACCAGATAGAAAGAAACATCCCCTTTGATAATAACTGATTTGCCAGTACCGTATTTCCCCGGAATCCATGTACCAACCAGGGCATTTTTGGCTTGAATCTTTTTTGTACTGATAACAACTCATCCCACCCCCTGACGCAATGGATGATCATTGGTTTTTTAACTTCTTCGGAAATTATTACCTGTTCTTCAAAAGTCCGCCGCTGAAGCTCTGCAGATGGTCCCCTGAGACGATCAAAACCTGCTTCACCTACTGCAACTATTAAAGGAAGTCTTACCATTTGCTCAACGGAAAGAATATACTCATCATGATTTTCTTCATTAAGGAACCAGGGGTGAATTCCATACGTGAAAGCTATACCCTGATTATCTATTGGAAATTTATCTTCATGAGCCATCAGGCTTTCAAGAATAAAAATACCTGACACGGGTTTGCCGCCATGTACATGAATATCAATATAATCTCCCGGCCCAGGTTGATACATTTCTTTTTACTTACCTAACACGGCCAGACCCTTGTCAATACGTTTCAGAGTTTCCTCCTTCCCGATCCAGTCAATAATATCGAACATATGAGGCCCCCTGAGGGATCCGACAATTACAAGTCTGAATGCATTCATTATTGCCCCCGTGTTATAGCCGTTTTTTTCAATCCACCCGATAACAGACTTTTCGGTTGAAGCTGCCGAAAAATCTGTTACAGATGAGAGCAATGTCCTTAACGCCAGTATTTGTTCAGGAGAATCTTCTTTCCATCTCTTTTTTATTGCTTCCTGATCGTAGGACTCAGGAGCTTTAAAAAAGAAATCCGTTTGCGCCCAGATATCCTTTACAAAACTTGCCCTTTCTTTTACAAGTCCAATAAGTTTTTCCAGTTTTATTATATCGTCCTGGAATCCATGAGCCCGTAAAATTTCTCTGAATTCTATTGCAAGTTCAGTATTACTCTTCTTCTGAAGATACTGGTGATTAAACCATTTTGCCTTCTCAGGGTCGAACCGGGAACCTGATTTTCCGACCCTGTCGATTGAAAATGAATTAATTAGTTCATCCATCGAAAAAATCTCCTGTTCTGTTCCGGGATTCCATCCGAGCAAGGCCAGCATGTTAATGAATGCATCGGGGAAATATCCGTCTTCACGATAACCTTTCGCTGTTTCACCATAGGGCCAGAAAAGGGGAAATACCGGAAATCCCAACTTGTCACCATCCCGTTTGCTTAGCTTGCCCTTCCCATCAGGCTTGAGCAAAAGCGGCAGATGCGCAAAAGCAGGAGCATCCCAGCCGAATGAACGATACAGCATTATGTGAAGCGGTAATGAGGGAAGCCATTCTTCACCGCGGATCACGTGACTTATCTCCATAAGTTTATCATCCACAATATGAGCCAGATGATAGGTTGGCATTCCGTCGGATTTGAATAAAACCTTATCATCGAGGGTTGAAGAATTTACTAATATCTGACCCCGGATAAGATCTTCAAAACTGATATCTTCATTGACAGGCATTTTATACCTGATAACGTAAGGCTCGCCTTTTTCAAGCTTATCCTTCCATTCTGCTTCAGGCAGAGAAAGTGAATTGTTCATTTTCCCCCTTATTTCAGCATTATAAATAAATGCTTTCCCGGCTTTCTCAGCTTCACTTCTTAATGATTCGAGCTGACCGGGGGTATCAAATGCGTAATAAGCATCGCCTTTATTCACAAGAATATCTGCATACTGCCTGAAAACAGGTTTCTTGTCACTCTGACGGTACGGCCCGTATTTGCCTCCTTCCCTTATACCTTCATCAACAACAATACCGCACCATTCCAGTGATTCCATTATGTATTCTTCGGCGCCTTCAACAAATCTTGTCTGATCGGTATCTTCAATTCTTAAAATAAATGTCCCCCCATTCTTTTTGGCAAAGAGATAGTTGTAAAGAGCGGTTCTCACACCTCCAATATGCAACGGACCTGTTGGACTCGGCGCAAACCGCACACGTACTTGTTTCATAACAGTCAGATAAATTAACTAGTCAGCAAAGATATGCAAAGACATGCTAATTATAAACAATCACAACCGATAATGCAGTGGTCGTGTCAATTAAGAATAGCTCAGGTTAATTCAATTTGAATTAACTTTATGTGACTTTTGAACATTCTTCCTTTATATTTCTTAATTAAAAATACAAACAAGCACTCTAACCTCTTAAATGATCAGAAAGATCGGTGAATATTACAGACAACCCAGGGTAAAAGAAGTTTTCCTGCTTTCATTGATCGTGGCCCTGAATCTGATTATCAAATTAATACCTGCATCAGTTCTTGAACTTGGAAACGATGAGGTTTACTACTGGACCTATGCGCTCTTCCCCGACTGGAGTCATTTTGAACACCCTCCCATGGTCGGTTTGACCATTCAGCTCTTTTCTCTTAACCTTGCATTCCACAGTGAGATCGCCATGAGATTGGGTTCTCTTGTGCTTTCATCTTTTAATATTATCATCCTTTATACACTGGTTAAAAAATTATATTCCAGGCAAACTGCATTTATATCGATTCTTTTATTCACATCTTCAATCTACTTCAACATAATCTCCGGGTTATTAATTTTGCCAGATACACCGCAGATGTTCTTCGTTTTGCTGGCGCTCTATTTTGGATTGCCTGCAGTAATCAACCGTTATCCTTCCGGGAATGACAGCTATATGCTGTTGCTTTTTGGTTTTTTTACCGGCCTTGCCTTCCTGAGCAAATACCACTCACTGTTTCTATGGCTTGGTTTCGGACTCTACATAATCTTTCATAACCGCAGTTGGCTTAAAAAACCATCTTTATATATAAGTGTGCTTATAACACTTATTTTGATGATCCCTGTTTTTTACTGGAATTTGAAAAACAACTTTATCAGTTTTACATTTCATGAAAACAGGATCGATCTTTTCCACAGTCACCTTAATCTGAAATCATTTATTCAATTCACACTGGGACAATTTTTATATCAGAATCCCATTCTTTTCATAGTTTTCATTCTGGCTCTTATTGCCCTGTTCAGGAATAAGACGAAAAAAATTACCGATCTGAATCTTCTCCTTATTTATTTATCCCTTCCACTGATATTCATATTTACTTTGTTATCTGCTTTCAGTAACAGCGTGCTGCCTCATTGGACAGGACCTGCCTTCATTTGCCTGATAGTTATCAGCAGTGAATGGTTATCCGGCTTATATACAATAAAAAGAAAAAGAGTAATCTTAACAATTCTCTATTCCAATATCTTATTTCTTATGATCCTGATTGCCGGTACAATACAGACAAATTATGGAAGCATACTTCCTCCCGACAAGGACACTGATCCATCCAATCTTGGACATTATGATTATACTCTTGATATGTTCGGTTGGCATCAGGCGGCAAATGAATTCCGGCAATTTTTATCAAAAGAAAACATCCCTGCCAATGAGTATATTAATGTCAAAATAATTACAAATGAATGGTTTCCGGCTGCTCATCTCGACTTCTATGTTGCTCATCCTATGAATATTGATGTGTTTGTACCAAGAAATATCGGAGCTGCACACAAATATTACTGGATAAATAAAAAGAGACATTTTCTGCCGGAAAACAAGATTTTCTTTATTACCAGCAGTCAGCATTTTTTCCCTCCAGGAGAGTTTAAATCAATTTTTGCCGAAATAATTCCAAAGGATACTTTACATATTAAGAGAAATGGAATTGTGGTGAAAAATCTGTTCATCTATGAAATGAAGGGATTCAATATTGATACATTGAATCATTATTAACCCGACTCTGGTTTACTCCTTTCTTATTCCGAAAAAGCGGGATGTTTGTTATGAATAGTGTTTAATACAATTCTCTAACGAAAATCAGGTTTTAAGCACCAGATTTGTATTAATTTAGCTGGCGAATTTTTCGTCATAAAATCAACAATATTAAATATCTCCATATGAATAAGATGAAAGCACTCGTTAAAGCCAGACCGGAGAAAGGTTTATGGATGCAGGAAGTCCCGATTCCTGAACCGGGCCTCAACGATGTTATTATTAAGGTAAAAAAGTCTGCGATATGCGGTACTGATCTCCACATCTACGAATGGGACGACTGGTCGAAAAAAACAATCCGGACGCCGATGGTTATTGGTCATGAATACATGGGCCATATAGAAAAAATGGGAGCCGGTGTAACCAATCTTAACCTTGGAGAGCGAGTAACGGGTGAGGGTCATCTGGCCTGTGGCCATTGCCGTAATTGCCGTCGCGGGAAGGAGCATGTTTGTGAAAACACTGTTGGAATTGGTGTTCATATTGATGGATCCTTCGCTGAATATGTTAAAGTACCGGCTCAGAATGTAATCCCTCTCGATCATAGAATTCCTGATGAATGGGCAGCGATAATGGATCCGTTTGGAAATGCAACTCATACAGCGCTTTCCTTTCCATTGATAGGAGAAGATGTGCTTATTACAGGCTCAGGACTTATTGGCAGTATGGCAGTTGCAATTGCAAAATATGCCGGGGCGAGATTTATTGTAGCCAGCGATTTGAGTGATGCCCGCCTCGAAATAGCAAAAAAAATGGGAGCCACTCTTACTGTAAATCCGTCAAAAGGCGAGAAAATCTCAGATGCTGTTAAAAAACTGGGAATGAGAGGTTTTGATATCGGACTTGAAATGTCGGGTTCTCCGAAAGCATTCGTGGAAATGCTCCATAATATGTATAATGGATCGAGCATTTCTTTACTTGGTATACTCCCTTCTAATTTTGAAGTTCCCTGGAGTGACATAATTTTTAAAGCAATAACATTAAAGGGCATTTATGGACGGGAAATGTGGGAAACCTGGTATAAGATGGAACAAATGATTATCGGAGGAATAGATTTAAATCCGGTTATCACACACAGATTCCCTATTGATGATTTCCAGAAAGGATTCGATGAAATGGAAAAAGGAAATTGCGGAAAAGTTATATTGAATTGGGATTGAATTTAATATAAGAATATTGCCACCAAGACACGAAGACTCGAAGAAAACACCAAGAATAATTAATCAACTACCTTGATGAATCTTTGAGTCTTTGCGCCCCTTGGTGGCAAAAAATAACATTGACAGACAAAAGATCAAAAAGTAAAAAAAACAGAATATGTATAGTAATTATCAAAGTCACCTGAATAAGATCATCGATGAGATCAAGGAAGCCGGTTTATATAAGAATGAACGGGTAATTGTCTCGCCACAGGGAGCTGAAATAGAACTGAACACCGGCCAGAAAGTATTGAATTTCTGTGCCAATAATTACCTGGGCCTGTCGAATAACCCATCACTTATTGAAGCGGCCAAGGCTTCTTTGGATAGATCATGGTTACGGCATGTCTTCTGTAAGATTTATCTGTGGTACGACTGATCTTCATAAAGAACTTGAACAAAAAATTGCAGAGTTTTTTGGTACTGAAGACACTATCCTTTATGCAGCATGTTTTGATGCAAATGGCGGAGTCTTTGAGCCTCTGCTTGGAGAAGAAGACGCGATAATTTCTGATTCACTCAACCATGCATCGATAATCGATGGTGTCCGCCTTTGTAAAGCCCAGCGTTACAGGTACGAAAATGCTGATGTGACTGACCTGGAAAAACAGTTGCAGCTCGCTAAGTCCAACCGATTCAGGCTCATCGTAACAGACGGGGTTTTTTCTATGGACGGAAACGTGGCTCCACTCGATAAGATCGTGGAACTTGCTGAAAAATATAATGCAATGGTCATGGTCGATGAATCCCACTCTGCAGGTGTGGTTGGAAAAACAGGAAGGGGAGTCACCGAACTATACAACATTAAAGGACGCGTTGAAATCATAACCGGTACATTGGGAAAAGCCTTTGGCGGCGCAATTGGCGGCTTCACAACCGGTAAAAAGGAGATAATCGAGATCCTCAGACAACGGTCAAGACCGTATCTCTTTTCTAACTCCATTCCCCCGATGGTTGCCGCTGCAGGAATCAGGATGATCAATATGATGACCGAAACAAATGTTCTCCAGGATAAGCTGCATTCTAATTCGAGTTATTTCATTTCGTGCATGAAAAAACACGGATTCGACATAAAGCCAACTAAATCAGCAATTTGTGCTGTTATGCTTTACGAAGCACGATTATCCCAGGATTTTGCGGCAAGGCTGCTTAAGGAAGGTGTATATGTTGTCGGGTTTTACTTCCCGGTAGTTCCAAAAGGACAGGCAAGGATAAGGGTGCAACTTTCAGCAGCGCATGAAACTGAACATCTGGATAAAGCTATAAATGCATTTGCAAAAATCGGTAGAGAATTAGGAGTTATAAAATAGCATCCTTAGGCCCTATTTTCCCGCAGATCTCGCAGATTTTCGCAGAAAGGACAAATCTTATTCTTTTTAAATCTGCGTTTATCTGCGTAATCTGCGGGACAATTAAAAAGGGATTTGTTAACTTTATAAATGCAAGTTCCTAAAACTAATATAAATGAATAATTTTCTCTTCCAGATATACCGTATCGTGGTTCCAAAACCGCTGAGAACAATTATTCGTAAGAAGAATTTGCGGAATAAGATAAAAGAATATTTTGCTTCACTTCCTGAAAACCAGGTAAATGATGATCAAAAAGAAATTCTTCAATATCTGGAAAACAATGAAGTAAGAATCTTCCCTTACTCATTCCACAATGACTATTCGCCTGACCAGCTCGAAGTGTTTTATGACCCGCAAAGGAAAATGAGATTTGTGCTTCAGAATGGCAGAAAACTGTATTTCAAAAAACGATGGAAAGAGAAAAAGATCAAACAGGCTTACAGCGATCTTATGCGGGAACAAGACCTGAATAGTCCTCACAGGTATCTTACGGATCATTTTACAGTTGGAAAAGATGATGTTGTAGCAGATATCGGCGCCGCTGAAGGCAATTTCTCTCTGGCAGTCATAGAAGATGTAAAGAAAATATACCTCTTTGAATATGATAAAGAGTGGATCGAGGCTTTAAAAGCAACATTCGCTCCCTGGCCGGAAAAGGTTGAAATTATCGCTAAATATGTTACTGATCACGATGATGAATCCCATATAAGATTTGATACATTTTTCGAAAATAAAAAGGATGTTTCCTTTTTGAAAATCGATGTTGATGGAGCTGAAGAGGTTGTTTTGAAAAGCTGCAAAGGATTATTCAGTATACGGCAACCTTTAAAAATTGCTCTCTGCACCTATCACAAAAATGATGATGAGAAAGAGTTGACCACTTCCCTGCTTGAACACGGATTCAGTGTGACGCCATCAAAAGGGTATATGATCAATTATTATGACAAAAAACTGAGAGCCCCATATCTCAGGCGGGGACTCATTCGGGCAGTCAGATAATGTATTATACATTTTATAAAAGAAAAGGTGCTCCGGAGAGCACCCATTCTGCTGATTTATGATATTCCCTCTATCCGGGACCCCATAATTTAATCTCAACCGCATTTTGATGATCCGCAATCTTTACAGATCAGGCATCCTTCCTCATAAACCAGATTATCCGAACCGCATTCACCGCATTTGCCTTTTGCTTTTGTTCCGTTTGGTATATATTTTTTCAAAGCTCTTTCAACACCGTTCTTCCAGTTATTAATCGATTCACTGTCAAGCCTTAGGGAGGTAACCAGATTAACGACATCCTGGATAGGCATTTCGTGACGTAAAACGCCTGAGATCAGTTTTGCATAATTCCAGAATTCGGGTTTGAACATATGTGACAAGCCACCCATCGTTTTCTTATAACCATATTTATCGGTGTATTGAAAATCATATCGGGTATTGCCATCCTCATCTTTAATCTTAATTATCTTGCCTTTTACGATACTCTTTGGAATGGGGAATATTTCTTCATCGGCAATACCGGTGAATATCTCATAAGGCCGGCTTTCCTTAAGCCCAACAAATGCGACCCATTTCTCTTCATTGATATTAAATCTTATAACATCGCAATCAAGTACTTTGGGCCGTTTTGGTCTTTCAAGGTGTACCTCTGTTTTCCCGGCAATAAGAACTCCGTTTCTTGATCCGTCGCGGTAAACCGTTGCGCCTTTGCATCCCGATTTCCATGCAGTAAGATAAAGTTCGCTCACAAGCTCTTCTTTTGCCTCAGCAGGAAGATTAATAGTCACACTGATCGAGTGATCGACCCATTTTTGTATTGCTCCCTGCATTTTGACTTTGGCTATCCAGTCAACATCATTTGCAGTTGCTTTATAATATGGTGATTTTGCAATTATCGATTCAATTTCCTCATCTCGCATCCGGGTAACTTCATCAACATCATATTCGTTAAGCTTAAGCCAGTCAACAAACTTATGATGAAAAACATTAAACTCTTCCCATGAGTCTCCTACTTCATCTTTAAAAGTAACTTTCACATCCAGATCATTGGGATTAACTTTTCTTCTTCTTTTATAAAACGTGGAAAAGATCGGCTCAATCCCCGAAGTTGTCTGAGTCATAAGACTTGTCGTTCCGGTTGGAGCAATGGTAAGAAGTGCAATATTGCGACGTCCGAACTTAACCATATTATTGTACATAACCGGATCAGCTTCCTTCATCCTGAGAATAAATGGATTATTCTTTTCCCTTTCGGCATCATAAATAGCAAAGGCGCCTCTCTCTTTTGCAAGGTATGTAGAAGCTTTATATGCTTCAAGGGCAAGTGTTTTATGAATCTCAACTGAGAAATTTGTTGCCTCATCGGTGCCATATCTCATTCCAAGACCTGCAAGCATGTCTCCTTCAGCGGTTATGCCAATGCCGGTTCTTCTTCCTTCCTCTGATTTCATTCTTATATTTTGCCAGAGATTTTTTTCAACATGTTTAATTTCTTCTTTTTCAGGATCGGCATTTATTTTAGCAAGGATCACATCGATCTTTTCAAGTTCAAGATCAATTATGTCATCCATCATTCGCTGAGCTAATCCTACATGTTCTTTATAAAGATCAAAATCAAATTCAGCCTTGTCAGTAAAAGGATTATTTACATAGCTGAAAAGATTTATTGCAAGCAAGCGGCAGCTATCGTACGGACACAATGGAATCTCTCCGCAAGGATTGGTTGAAACTGTTGCATATCCCAGATCGCCATAGCAATCGGGAACACTTTCCCTGATTATCGTATCCCAGAAAAGGACGCCCGGTTCAGCTGATTTCCATGCATTATGAATTATTTTGCTCCACAGCTGTACAGCATCGATATCTTTGGCGAATTTTGGATTATCTGAATTTACAGGATATTGCTGTCTGAAGAGTGATTTTTCTTCAACTGCTTTCATGAAATCGTCGGTGAGCTTTACTGAAACATTGGCTCCCGTAACTTTTCCGCTTTCAAGTTTGGCATCAATGAATTTTCCCGAATCGGGATGTTTAATTGATATGGAAAGCATTAAAGCGCCTCTTCTGCCATCCTGAGCCACTTCACGGGTCGAATTGGAATATCTTTCCATGAATGGGACAACTCCTGTTGAGGTAAGTGCGCTGTTCAGCACCGGTGTTCCTTTAGGCCTGATGTGTGACAGATCGTGACCAACACCACCCCTGCGTTTCATGAGCTGAACCTGTTCCTGATCGATTTTCATTATCCCGCCATACGAATCGGATGAACCATCATTCCCGATTACAAAGCAATTGGACAAAGAGGCAATCTGGTAATCATTGCCAATCCCGGTCATCGGTCCACCTTGCGGAACTATGTATTTGAAATCTTTGAGGACCCTGTAAATCAGGTCTTCTGAGAGAGGATTCTTGTATTTGAGTTCTATGCGATGGATTTCACGGGCAAGCCTGTGATGCATATCGTCGGGCGACTTTTCATACAGATTGCCAAAAGAATCCTTCAAAGCATATTTATTTGCCCACACTCTGGCTGCAAGCTCGTCACCCTTAAAATACTGGATACTTGCCTCAACAGCTTCTTCATGAGAATAAACTACCTTTTCGTTTCCCCCCGGCTCTTATACTTCTCTATATTCTTTCCGTCAACTTTTTCCTGCATCTCTGATGCTGATTTTTCGTTTTTTGCTTTTTCAGTCGCAATAGCTGATTCCTGGACAAATAATTCTTCCATATATTTTTGTTATTCTCTGATTTCGATGAGATTAAACGGCCACTGATTTTTGGAGCGGGTAATTGCTAAATTAAACAAGCATCCCGCTGAATGCAAGTCTAAATTTTTAAGTTTATTAACATTTGATGACATAGTTATTAACTATTACATACGCACCTGATTATAAGTCTGTTGACAAACACTGAACTTAATATTGAGAAACAAATCTATTTAGCAAAGGTTCATTGGATTTTAAATTAGAAATGAACAGGGCATTGTGAAAAACTTTTATATTTTGTTTATGAACTCAGATAGAAAATGTTGTGAGAAACTGACATTATCGGATCTAAACATCATGCTGATCACTGTCGATCAAAAACCGGCGATTTTCGGAGTCTGTAATGGTTAATAGAAACAAAAAAAGGCTGCCAGAATCTGACAGCCTCTTATTTTAAGAATTAATTTCTAGTTGAAGATATAACGTATTCCAAATTGCATGGAATATGTTGATGGGTACCCAACGTTATTGCTGAAAGTTTTTGCCAGCATAGCATTATTATAAGGATTGAGCCTGAATGTTGGCTTAACAGCACCACCAGAAACAACGGCAGCGTTATTTGTCATAACAAGAATATTGTTCTGGTTATAGAATGGAACAACACCCCAGCTGCTATTGAGCAGGTTTCCAAAATTGAGGATATCAAGGCTAAGCTGCAGGGTATTGCGTTTCCCGGCAACATTAATAAAGAAATCCTGTTTAAACTGAATATCAAATCTGTTGACCCAGGGCATTATTGCGCCATTACGTTCAGCATACTTGCCCATTCTTGATTTCAGATATTTGTCCTGTGCAACATATGCAAAGAACGCATCACTTTGTTCCTGAGCGGTCCAGGTAACTGGTGTGGTAGCGCCTGCAGGAGTGAATGTGTAATTTACAAAATTGATTTCTGATGGATCTTTCGGAACATAGATAAGGTTGTTTGATCCTGCGCCGTCACGTACGATATTGCTTGAATAAACGTATGAAAAACGTCCTGCTGATTCTCCGTCATAAAACATCGATACTGAAGTGCCAAGGAATTTTAGATATTCAATTCTGTAAGAAATCGAAGAAATAAAATGATCAGGCATTACATAGCTTGTATAGCTTAATTCAGGGCTGTTAGCGCCATTCACATTTGCATTACCGTTCCATGCTGAAGCAGCCTGATCACCGGCGCCATCAACAAGATTTTTCGCAACACTATGTGTATAAGCTATCATTCCCGTAAAACCTTTAGCGAATGATTTTTCTAATTTCGCAGTGATTGAATAGTAGTAGCCACCTTTCCTGTTTTCAAGAACGATTGGAGAAACGCCATTTCCTGAAGGGTTGGCGGGTGGAACTGCTGTCTGTACAATACCTGCAGCATTTATAATCTGATAATATTTCTGATAGTTGGTAGCAGCAGCAGTAGAAGGATAGATAATACGATTATCGGGATATCCGGCTATATTCATATTGTCAGCTCCTTTTAGACCTTCATTTACAAAGAAAGCGGTATTGATGTCTTTATTATATACACCTTCGAGGGTACCTTTTAATCCCCATGGAAGTTTTGCATCCAAAGCTAAACTGCTTTTCCATGTCTGTGGCATTTTGAATTTCGGGGATATAACCGTAAATGTTCCAGGAACGATTGTTCCGGCAGCAGGCTGATCAGCAGGATAATAGGCATTAACAGCAGGATTAAAAGGACCTGGTACGTTAGCTCCTGAAAGAGCTTCAGTTGTCTGGACCATTCCGGCATCTCCAACCTGACCAACAATCCAAACGAATGGAACGCGTCCTGTAAATACGCCTGTTCCGCCACGCAGAATCAGAGAACGGTCTTCTTTTATGTCATAATTAAAACCTATGCGAGGTGAAGCCATGATCCTTGATTCTGGCAATGTTGATGTGTGGTAGGTATTGCCACCAAAATCAAGAGTTGCAATAATTGGATGATCAGCGCCTGGTGATGGATATGACGGACGGTCAAAACGAATACCTCCTACAACTTTAATACGGCTATTGAGGTTAAGCTCATCCTGTATATAAGCAGCAATCTGATTGAACTGGAATGATGGGAATGCCTGTGCATAACCCGGGGTATTTGAGAATGTAAGGCCAAAGTTTCTTGGATTAACTCCGCTTACAAAATCATTCCAGGAATTGAATACATAATAACTTGAACCGAAACGCATGAAACCATTTTTTGTATTATCATGTTCGTAGTTAATACCGGCTGTCATGTTATTTTTTCCCCAGGTCCAGGTAACATCATCATTAAATGTTGTCGTTGCAACCTGGCGAAGGTTCCCGTATGAGAAAAGCTCTGTACCAAAAGATACAAGAGGACTTCCTGCCTGAAGAATGTCAACAAACGGGAAAAGCTTACCCTCTGTGCTGCGTGGTTCATTCTGGTAGGAATAGGTTCCACGAAGTGTATTCAGTACTTTTCCGCCAAACAGAGAGGAGTTTAACTCAGCTGACCATGAACTGAAGTTGTTTTCCTGAAAATATCCTGAATTCTGATACCACATGGCGTCCATGCTCTGCCTGTTGTTGGTGTATATTCCGGAAAATGGTGATGTCGATGTACTCGGGTATGAAGGCGATTTACTTGCCTGGTAGCTATAGCGGACATTAAACTTGTTATTGTTATTTATGTTCCAGTCAACTCTGGCGAGAAACTTTTTACCTGGGCTTTCCTGTGAATATCCCTGATACGGACCGGTGATATATCCATATGTGTCTTTCAGGTAAGCGCTCATCATATCCATCTGATCGACCGTAGGACGGGCGATATTATTTGCATAATCAGCAGGAGCATCTGCAGTTGCGGCAACTCTCTGAGGACCCGGAACAGTATTCTTCTCAATTTCTGCATTTAAGAAAAAGAACAATTTGTTTTTAATAATCGGGCCTCCCAGACGGAATCCCTGCATACTATAACTGGCCTTGTTTCTTATAAATGTTGCACTACCAACTTTATTGCCTTTATAATCCTGGTTATTCATATAGGTATAGACGGAACCCGAAAACTCGTTGTTTCCTGAACGGGTCACAGCATTTACTGAAGCTCCTATAAATCCACTCTGACGTACGTCATAAGGTGTGATATTAACAGATATCTGGTCAATAGCATCAAGAGAAATTGGAGTACCATTGCCAGGAAGGTTTGTTCCGATACCAAAAGCATTATTGAATTGTGCCCCGTCAACGGTTATGAAGTTCTGGCGATAGTTTCCGCCACCGATCTGGTTGCCATTTGCCTGTGGTGTCAGTCTGGTAATATCATTAATACTCCTGCTGACAGTAGGCATCAATGTTAATTGCCTGTTATTGATATTTATTGACGTACCATTTTTCTCTGAATTGAATTGTGGCGTTTTCGCTCCTACCACAATAACCTCTCCCAAAGCTGCGGCGTTTTCTTCCAAAGAGGTATTCACGGTAAATCTTTCACCAAGGTTAAGGATGATGTCAGTAAGTGTCTTCTTTGAGTATCCGATAAAGGAGACCTCAACGGTATACGGTCCACCCGGCCTCATACCCTGAATAATAAAAAGACCATCATTATTAGCCAGAGCACCATATTGTGTTCCGGAAGGAACATGAACTGCTACGATAGTTGCACCCGGTAGAGATTTACCGTCTTTATCAACTATTTTGCCGCTCATAGAAGATGTTGTAGACCCCTGCCCGAACATCAGAACACCGATGAACAGGAAGATCAGCATCGTAAACAAACGTTTAAGTTGTTTCATCATAAAATTAGGATTAAGGATTTAAAAAATTTATACAAGATTAAAGTAAGTACTTGACAATTAGATTACAATGGGATTAATAAATTGTTAAATCAGGTGCAACAATTTACATCTCTTTATATGAACGGGTGAATTAAGAAAAGATTACTTTTTAACAAATTATGAGCATCTCCTGTTAATATCTTTTCTCTTAATTTCTTGGATAATAATTTCGGTAGCTCCTGTATTTTCTTTCACATAATCTGATGCCAATCGGGCCGAATTTGTGTAAATTTTCTCATCAGACAGCCATAAATCTAAAATTTCTTTAAACTCATCAAATGAGTTAAAAGACCTTGCGCTCCCTGCAGCGAGAAGTTCAACTGCTTCTTTGAAATTCTTATATTTTGGTCCAAATACAACTGGTATTCCCCAACATGCGGGTTCAAGTATGTTGTGAATACCTTTCCCGAATCCTCCGCCAATAGCAGCAATATATGCATAACCGTAAGCCGAGGAAAGCATTCCAATATTGTCTATTATCAGGACTCTCGAACCGGCAGAGGCTTCATTGAACTTAGAATATCTTACAAATTCAACCTTCAAAAGTTTTCCGAGCCTTACGATATTGGCTTCGTCAATCTCATGCGGTGCAAAAACCCATTTCATTGCCGAAGGATATTTGTTAATATATTCGGCAATTATCTCTTCATCCTGCCTCCAGCTGCTTCCTGCTAAAAAAAGTTTTTCGTCCCCCCGGAACTTTTCAAGTGTCTCAATTTTTCTGGCTGCAGCCGCTATCTGAACAACCCTGTCGAATCTTGTGTCGCCGGCAACCTGTACCTTCTCTATTCCGATACTATTCAGAAGTTCTAAAGATTGCTTATCCTGCACATATATCAATTCAAATTTCTTCAGCATCCTTCTGAAAAACGATCCATACCATTTAAAAAAGTGCTGGCCGGGACGAAAAATCCCTGAAATAAGGTACAATGGAATATTATGAGAATAGACAGCCGAAATATAATTATGCCAGAACTCATATTTCACAAGTATGGCTATTTCGGGTTTTACAAGATCAATAAACTTCAAAGCATTTTCCGGGGTATCAGCAGGCAGGTAACTGATACAATCTGCATTGCTGTAATTTTTTCTTACCTCATATCCTGACGGAGAGAAAAATGTAACCAGGACTTTAAATTGTACGAGATCCTTTTTGATTGCTTCAATAACAGGCCTCCCCTGTTCGAACTCTCCAAGTGATGCGCAATGTATCCATATCACCCTGTCTCCAGGCTTAATCTTTTCAGAAATTTTCTCAGCCCAGTTTTTTCTCCCGTTCACCCATAATGATGCCCTTGAATTAAATAGCGAGGCAAAATGCGCTAATGCAGAGAAGAGACGGATACCAAGGTTATATAAAACTTTCATGCATTCAGGTTTCGAAGCGCCAAAGTTAAGAAAAGGATAAAGTAAAACTACATCACAAACTAAAGTAGAGAGAAAATAATTAAAGATTTTCATGCCACCAAGGAACTAAGACACAAAGACTCACCAAGTAGCAAACCTCCGGATTTCTTCCTGCTGAAACTTAGTGTCTTCGTGTCTTTGTGGCAAAAAAAGTAATTATTGCCTCAAAAATCCTTTTCTTTAGCATCAATCTAAATTAACTCATATTTTTGTAGGATTATACCTGGTTTAAATGGTAAGACTTATTGCACTAATCATATCGATAATACTACAAATCATTGCTGCATCAATAGCGCTGAGATTCATGAAGCTTACGAAATACAGGCTCTCATGGATACTGCTCTCATTATCGTTTGCCCTCATGGCGGTATTAAAAATTATTCAGCTTATTGAATATTTTCATGGACCGCCCCGCTACACCTGGCAAATGATTGATGAGTGGATAGGTGTAATAATATCGGTTATGATAATAGGAGGTGTAATCCTTATGCGTGAACTATTTATGTCGCTCAAAAGGGCTGAAACCGACAGGGTCCGCTCCGAGAAAAGAGTGATTAATGCTATAATAAATACAGAGGAAAATGAACGAAAAAGATTTGCCAAAGATCTCCACGATGGTCTCGGCCCGATTCTTTCAACTGTTAAAATGTCTATTTCCGCCCTTACCGACAGAATAAAGGACCGGTCAGGTTCAATCATTCTCAGCAACACGAACCATCTTGTAAATGAGGCAATTAATACTATCAAAGATATTTCCAATAACTTAAGTCCTCATGTTTTGTCGAATTTTGGCCTGGCCAGTGCAATAAGCGCTTTTACAACTAAAATTAACCAGATGAAAGCCATTGAAATTGAGTTTAAGACAAACATGGAGAGCCAGAGACTCGATAACGATAAAGAGGTTGTTGTTTACAGGGCTGTATGTGAGCTCATTAATAACTCGATTTTACACTCCGGCGCTTCGAAGATCGAGATAGAACTTAACAAACACGAAAAATTCGTTACCTTGCAGTTTTATGATAATGGTCGTGGTTTTGATACATCTTCTTTAACAAAAGAGGATATAAAAGGAATGGGGATATCGAACATTGAGACCCGTGTCAAAACCGTTGAAGGAGTGTTTATTCTTGAAAGCACTCCCGGCAAAGGAACAAGCGCACTTATCAAATTGATTGAATAATTGCTTATTACAGAAATGGATAAAATAAGGATAATAATTGCAGATGATCACCAGCTGTTCCGTAACGGACTAAAGATCCTTCTTGATGCATTCCCCGAATTTGAAGTGATAGCCGAAGCTTCCAACGGTGAAGAATTTCTGAAAATCCTTAAAAACACCACAGCTGATGTTGCTCTCATGGATATAAATATGCCTGAGATGGATGGCATTGAAGCAACCAGAAGAGGCCTTAAGATATGTCCCGGTTTAGACATTATAGCTCTTTCAATGTATGGTGAAGAAGAATACTATTATAAGATGGTGGACGCCGGTGCAAAAGGATTCCTTCTGAAGGATTCAGATATTTCTGAAGTTAAGGAAGCAATACTCACAATAAGAAAAGGAGGCAGCTATTTTTCGCAGGAACTCCTTTATCATGTTATTCAGAAAATCAAATACAGGGAACAGGAGAGCAAATCGGCTAACCTGTCAAAGAGAGAGAAAGAAATTCTTTTCAAGATCTGTGAGGGATTTTCAAACCAGGAGATAGCTGAAACTTTATTCATCAGCAAGAGAACCGTTGACAAGCACAGAGCAAATCTGCTCGGAAAAACAAATTCCAAAAATACCGCAAGCCTTATATTATTTGCAATAAGAAATAAGCTGATTCAGATATAGTTCAGAAGACAAGACAGGAGATTGCTTCACTTCGTTCGCAATGAACTGTTAAGAATGAGATTGAGAGACAAGAGATTGCATGGATGGCGCGGATTTGAAATCCGTGCCAGAAACCACTTCAGACATTATACATAAATATGGCAGAGTCGCATAATCTTGGACAAAAAGGCGAGGACCTTGCTGCAGATCATCTGAAAACAGCAGGTTACAAAATCCTCCATCGAAACTGGAAATCAGGAAATAAAGAAATTGATATCATCGCAGAAAATCAGGAATTTATTGTTTTTGCTGAAGTGAAAACAAGGAGTGAAGATTTTCTTATGACTCCTGTTACGGCAATCAACAAGGAAAAACGGAAAACCCTGATTTATGCAGCTAACACTTATCTTCAAAGATACGGAATAGATAAAGAGAGCCGGTTTGATATTATTACTGTAATCCAGACAGGCGATTCATATAATATCGATCATATTGAAGGAGCGTTTTATCCAACGCTTAGATAATTGAGACGAAGGGGCTAAGGGACGAAGAGACTAAGGGACGAGGAGACTAAGGGAATGAGAACAAGAGATTTCGAATACCTGAATTCAGAAATTCAATTTTTCTTGAATAAAACCTGAATATTATGGACATAGAAGCACTGAGAGATTTTTGCATCTCAAAAAAGGGAGCTGAAGAATCGTTCCCTTTTGGTGAAGATACCCTGGTTTTCAAAGTTAATGGCAAGATCTTTGCCCTGGTAAATCTTGACGGCGACCTTAGCATAAATCTGAAATGTGATCCTGCTCTTGCCATTGAGCTTCGTGAAAGGTATTCTGCAGTTGCTCCCGGGTATCACATGAATAAAAAACACTGGAATACTGTTTCTATTGACGGATCAGTCCCCGATAAAGAGATCTTCTCATGGATTGATCATTCTTATAACCTTATCGTAGGAAGAAAATAGAATATTGAAGATTCAAACTCAGGACTCAGAACTCAGAACAAAAATTCCATATTCTTAATTCTATCGTTCTGTTGTTCTATTGTTCTGTTGTTCTATTATTCTTTTATTCAATAGTCCCATTTGTTCTCCCTTCAAATAAAAAATTATTCAAAATCGAACAATTAAGGATATAAGATACCGTTAACTTTTCTAACTTAGCAGTTTATAGGGGGAACCTATCCGTAGGAGTCTGCTATTCCAAATTGAATTTACTTTTAATCCTGTTATCATGAAAAACCGTATTGCGCTGGTACTTATTTTGTTATTGGTAATCTTACCATCCTATTCACAGAAAAAATCTTCAGAATCACCGCAGAAAACTGAATTTGGCTACAAATTTACACCCATTGTGGAGTTAAAAGCCACTCCTGTCAAGAATCAGGCAAATACAGGAACTTGCTGGTGTTTTGCCACGACATCATTTTTTGAATCTGAATTGCTCCGAATGGGAAAAGGTGAATATGATCTATCTGAAATGTACATAGTAAGATACAATTATGTCGACAGGCTGAAAGATAATTTTATACAGCAGGGAAAAGGAAATCTGGGACAGGGAAGTGTCGGACATGACTGGCTGGCTGAATTTATTAAAAACGGAATTGTTCCAGATGAAGTCTATACGGGTCTGAATTACGGATTGCCTTTTCATAACCACGGCGAACTTAACCTGTTTGTAAATGCGATAGCAACGGTACCGCTTAAAAGAAACAGGGAAAGCGATCAGTTCTTCACAATAGTAGATGCAGTGCTTGACACCTATCTTGGAAAAGTTCCCCAGACATTTTCGTATAAAGGAGTGACTTACACTCCAAAATCCTTTACGGCTAGCCTTGGTATTAATCCTGCTGACTATGTTGAAATTACTTCATTGACATTATTCCCGTTTTATACGCAAGGGCTTGTTCCAATTCCCGACAACTGGAGAAAAATGAATTATTACAATGTCCCTCTCGATGAGCTTATAACTATAATGGATTCTTCGCTTTTCAAAGGATACACAATTGCATGGGATGGCGATGTAAGCGAAAAGGGATTTTCTCATTCAAAAGGAGTTGCAATTATCCCCGAAGTTGAGAGTACTGACAATTACTCAAAATCTGACAAAGCCCGATTTGGGAAAATGACCAAAGAAGAACGCATAATTGAAGCATACAAATTCGCCAGTCCTTTTCCTGAGGTAAATGTGACACAGGAATCGCGTGAAGCAGGTTATGATAATAACAGCACTACCGACGATCACCTTATGCATCTGACCGGATTGGTTAAAGACCAGAACGGAACAAAATATTATGTTACAAAGAATTCATGGGGAACCGACAGGAATCCGTTCGGAGGATATCTGAATATGTCAGTGAATTATGTCCGCGCCAAAACAATTGCAATAATGGTAAATAAAAATGCATTGCCATCTGCTATTAGGACAAAGCTTGGATTGTAGGTTATTTCAGCACCCCGGGACAAATATAATCCTTGATCGGAGATGGCTGGTGAGATTGCTTCGCTTCGCTCGCAATGACGGTGGATATAAGGTACGTGGAGGCAACCTATTCAACCAGCAAATTACATCCCCTGATATCGGAATTATCGAATCTCCCAAGAACCTCGAACCCTCCATCTCTATGTAGCTTTCCGAGATCACCTGTCGAAATAAAGGAACATGAGTTGAAATTTGCCAGGTCAATAATATTAATTCCTCCTGCCATATCAGGTCCAGTAAAAAGGCTCAGAGGATCTAACGGATCTCTGATTATAATCTTCATCCAGGGAGGTGAATAGAACAACCCCTCTCCTTTTGAATACGCCTGGCTCAATAATTCAGTCATGCCATATTCAGAATGAATGGAATCAACATTAAATCGTTCTTTAAGTATGGAATGAAGCTCAGTCCGTGTAAGTTCTTTCCTTCTTCCCTTCATTCCGCCAGTTTCCATTACGATTATACCTGACAAATCAGGCGAATATTTATCTGCAAGATCAAGCAAAGCAAAACTAACTCCCAGCAAAAGAATTTTATGGTGTTCTGATTTTGCTTTATAAATTGTTCTGATTAAGTCTTCAATATTATTCTGATAAAAACCGCTGAAGGGGCTTTTGCCTTTATTGATCAGATAATCAGTCATATAAACAAGTGAAGATCCTTTTCTCTCAATATAAGATGGTAAAAGGGCTGCAATAACATATTCCGCCGGATCGCCATAAAACATTCCGAAGGTTCTCAAAAAACTCTCTTCATACAGGCTAAGATTATTTACTAAATGATTAGCTCTTGTACTGACAGTTGTGCCGCTGCTTTCGAAAATTTTTTCAACCGGGAGATTACCCGTAAGTATTTTATGACTCTTAAAAAATTCAACCGGAAGAAAAGGTATGGCATTGACATTTTTTATTTTGGTAAAATCTTTGCCCAGACTGTCCACAAAATTGCGATATACAGGATTATTATGATACTGATAACTAAAGATATCAAGAGCTGTATTACTAAAATCTTCCTGATTTTTAATATGGAAAATCCTTTTTTGCAGAAGCTGCAAGTCCAACATCACTTAGCTGTAAAGGTTGAAGAACCATCAGCCTGATAGACCCACTGAAAAGTACATTCCCCATAAGCAATACTTGATCTCATTTCATTTACAGTGCTTACAATCCGGAGTTTGGCATAATTGCCTTTTCCAGATTTGTAAATCCATACCTGGTTATCATTAACAGGGTCCGCCATATCCGTCAATTGAGTAACTGTAACTGTTTTAAGATTATCAAATGCCGATTGTGCGGAGGCAGCATCGGGATAGTCTCCAACTTTACTAAATGATGGGCTGAGATTGTTAGATTGAAGAGTCAGTCGTGGAGTTACATTATCGACATTGACATACAGAGTTATGTCGGGACCGGGAGCCGGGTAGGTCTTCACCAGTTTTGCTCCTGAAAATAAAAATCCGTAAGTGTAATACGTTGTGCTGTAATAGGTGGTATTGTCAATAGTGTCAATCCCTGATGTTCGGGTTGCTTCTTTTTTCGTACAACCTGAAAGAACAGAAATAATTGTCAGAAAAATGACCAGTTGCCTTTTCATGATGTAAAGATAAACGTTTTACAATAATCGAGAATAAGGTTTGATAAGTTCAGCTAAATAAACAATTTACATGCGGTTCTTGTTTCGACATTTGAGATTGCAAAACAATAAAAAAAGCCGCACCTGAATGCAGCCTTTATATTTCGGATTTCGGATTGGGGATTTCGGATTGAAAATTTTCTCTCCCCCTCTCCCTCTCCCAGTCTCTTAGTCCCTAAGTCTATTCTCCCCTTATAGCAGTAATCCCCGGCAGCTTCTTCCCTTCCATATACTCCAGCATTGCACCTCCACCCGTTGATACATAACTTACTTTATCAGCGAGTCCGTTTTTGTTGATTGCAGATACTGAATCACCGCCGCCAATAAGACTATAAGCTCCTTTTGAAGTAGCTGTCGCAATTGCTTTGGCTACAGCTGTTGTTCCTTTTGAGAATTTTTCCATCTCGAAAACACCCATAGGACCATTCCAGAGAATCGTTTTCGAATTCTCGATCACTGATGAAAATTCCTTGATCGTTTTTTCTGCAATATCAAGACCAAGCCATCCGTCATCAACAGCGTTTACAGCTGTAACCTTCGTATTGGCTTCATTATCAAATTTATCAGCATTCAGACTATCAACAGGCAGGTATAATTTTACATTTTTCTCCTTTGCTTTTTCAATGAGTTTCAGTGCAAGATCAAGTTTGTCTTCTTCACAAAGTGATTTACCAATTTTTCCACCCATGGCTTTAACGAATGTATATGTCATCCCGCCGCCAATTATAATATTATCAACCCTGTTAAGGAGATTTTCGATAAGCATGATCTTATCTGAAACTTTGGCACCTCCCATAATTGCTGTAAAGGGACGTTGCGGATCTTTTAAAACCTTATCCATTGCAATAAGTTCGCTGTTTATAAGGAATCCGAACATTCGTTTATCTACCGGGAAGAAATCGGCCATAACGGCTGTAGTAGCGTGAGCACGGTGTGCGGTACCAAAAGCATCATTGACATAGATTTCAGCATACCCGGAAAGTTTTTTCGCCATTTCTTTCTGCTTGATCTTCATTTCTGCTTTTGCAGCTTTTTTCACTTCTTCGGTTACACCTTCAGGAAGAATTGGTTTTCCTTCTTCTTCCGGATAAAAACGGACATTTTCAAGTAAAAGGATTTCCCCAGGTTTAAGGGCTGCAGACATTTTCACTGCTGATTCTCCAAGACAATCATCAGCAAAGAGAACTTTCTTCCCAAGAAGCTTTTCGAGCACCGGAAGCACTGGCTTCAGAGAATATTTCTCCATGGGGCCTTCTGGTCTTCCCAGATGGGACATCAGGATTAAGCATCCGCCATCGTTGAGGATCTTATTTATTGTAAGCAATGCGCCTCTGATACGGGTGTCATCAGTTACTGTAAAAGTCTTTTTGTCGAGGGGTACATTGAAATCGACCCTGACTATTGCTTTTTTTCCTTTGAAGTTGAAGTCCTGAATCATTTTCATAGATCAAAATATTATTATTAAACACAAGAAATTCTATATTACAAACCTACATTTTTTTTGTAAATAATCCTGCTGTAAATTTGATTTTGTCCCCTGGGGATTCCTCACTTCGTTCGGAATGACAGGTTTTCGTATTTAATCTTTACGTTGAAGAACAAAAATTGATCATGTCATTCCGAGCGGAGCGAGGAATCTCCAATCTTTTTAACTAAGAATTATTAAATTTGGTGGATTAATAAATAAATTCCATACATGAATTTCTCACAGATACCCGGTCAAAAAATAATTAAGGAAAAACTTATCCGTTCAGTCAGGGAAGAAAGAGTAAGCCATGCCCAGCTATTTACCGGACCCGAAGGTTGCGGAAGTATGGCTCTTGCACTGGCCTATGCAAGATATGTAAGCTGCGAAAACCGGACAGAACACGACTCATGTGGAATATGTAAATCGTGCGTTAAATACGAAAAGCTAATTCATCCCGATCTTCATTTTGTATTCCCGGTCATAAAAGGCAAAAAAGCAACCGATCCTGTAAGTGACACTTACATAGAAGAATGGAGAGAATTTGTAAAAAAATCCCCCTATTTTAATCTTGATAACTGGATGGATTTCATCGAAGTCGGAAATTCCCAGGGAATGATTTTTGTTTCAGAAGCATCGGAGATAATAAAAAAGCTGAGTCTTAAGACATTTGAATCCGACTTTAAGATAATGATTATCTGGCTGCCTGAAAAAATGCATCCGTCTACAGCAAATAAGCTTCTTAAGATGATTGAAGAGCCACCCGAAAAGACTCTTTTCCTTCTGGTGACGGAAGAACCGGATAAAGTCATTCCAACTATCCTTTCCAGATGTCAGCTGATTAAAATTCCATCTTTTGGCACACATGACGTTGAAAAATATCTCATAGAATCTTTAAAGATCCCTGTCGAAAAAGCGGCAGATATTTCGCGTGTTTCAAATGGGAATATTACCAGGGCCATTGAACTTTGCGAGAATGAAGACTCTTCACTGGCAAACCTGGAACGATTCAAAAGTCTGATGAGATTTGCCTGGAAACGCGATGTTATTTCCATAATTAACTGGGCAGAGGAAATTTCAGCAACTGGCAGGGAGGCTCAGAAAAACTTTGTTTCATTTGCCTTAAGATTACTACGCGAGAACATAATGCTATCACTCGATCAGCTAAAAAACAATCTGGTTTTTCTTACTGGTGAAGAGGCATCCTTTTCAGGAAAATTCCACCCGTCAATAAATCAGAATAACATTTACCCCCTTACTGAAGAGCTCGACCTGGTTTATTCCCATATCGAATCAAACGGAAATGCTAAAATAGTCTTCCTCGATCTGGGACTAAAAGTAATAAGGTTAATCCGCTGATAAGACACGATTATTGAAAATGAACCATAAATTAACTACTTTTGCAGAGTAATTTGTGAGTTTATAAAATTCTATGACAGATAACGAAGATATTCAAGGGCAGACCGGGGATGAAATCCGGATGCCTGACATTACATATAAGCCCGGATATAATAAACTGGATTCTTTCAACTGGCTCAATGACTTGCCGGAAACTCCCGAAATTAAAGACGTAGTGGAGGTCCGTTTCAAGAATACACGCAAAGGATTTTTTAAAAATGTTAACGGGTTGCGGCTTGAAATTGGAGATGTCGTTGCAGTGGAAGCTTCTCCCGGTCACGATATCGGAAGGGTTTCGATGGTTGGAGCCCTTGTTGACGAGCAGTTGAAAAGACTGAAAGTGCATCCGTCTCCCGATGATCTGAAAAAAGTATACCGGAAAGCAAAAGCCGTGGATATACAGAAGTGGGAAGAAGCTAAGAAACTGGAGACACCCACCATGCTGCGCTCCAGGAAGATTTCGGAAGAGCTGCATCTTAACATGAAGATTGGAGATGTGGAGTACCAGGGAGATAAGACAAAAGCAATTTTCTATTATATCGCCGACGAGAGAGTTGATTTCCGGCAGCTTATTAAAGTTCTTGCTGATGAATTCAGGGTGCGCATAGAAATGCGGCAGATCGGCGCCCGACAGGAAGCGGGCAGAATAGGCGGTATCGCTTCGTGCGGCAGAGAACTATGCTGTGCCACACACATCACCAACTTTATCTCAATTACAACAACACACGCAAAATATCAGGAGCTCTCGTTAAATCCTCAGAAGCTCGCGGGTCAGTGCAGCAAGCTCAAATGCTGTCTGCAGTTTGAACTCGATTGCTACGTTGATGCGCAACGCTCATTTCCTCCAAGAGATGTTCCTCTGGAAGCGCTCGACTGTACAGCATATTTCCAGAAACTGGAAGTCCATAAAGGTCTTTACTGGTATTCAACTGACCCTCATTCAAACGCAAACCTTATCGCGCTGCCGGTTCAGAGAGTAAGGGAGATCCAGGCTGTAAACAGAAAGGGAAAAAAAGTTGACAAGCTTAAACTTGTCGAAGAATCATGGGAAATAACACCGGTTTCGCAGGATTTATTGAAAAATAATAGCCTCACGAGATTTGATCCACCTGAAAAAAATGCCCAAAGCAGGAATCCGCACAAGAAAAAAAACAGAAGATTCAATGATAAGAGAGTTAAATAAGATTTTATTTACTATTGCATTGATATTCGTTTTATTACTCTCCTCTTGTAACAGTAATGTTGTTTATACAAGTTCCATGGCTATGGCAAAGGAGACGTGGAAATTAATGGATATCGCCACTTTCAAGGTTCCTATTAATGACACTATTAACAGCAACAATGTTATTTTTACAATACGCAGCGGTACTGCTTATCCTTTTCGCAATATTTTTCTTTTCGTGACAACCTCATCACCTGATGGGAAAAAAATCACTGACACCCTTCAGTACAATCTTGCAGATGAAAAAGGAAAATGGTATGGCAAAGGATTTGGAGACATACATGAGCTGAACCTGCCATATAAATCGAATGTATTCTTCCCGGCAAAAGGTATATATGAATTCAAAGTCCAGCACGGAATGCGCGTTGAAAATCTGAAAGGTGTTTATGATTTCGGATTGAGGATAGAAAAAATCAGAAAATAATTTCAGGAAGTGGGAAAGAACAAACTGGCCAGATGGACTGAGTTGGGATCGTATAGTAATGTAATCCAGCCACTTATAGGCGATATTTCAGACAAAAATCATCCGATTAAAGGAAAGTGGAAACAACAGCTTTTTAAAAATCCGAATCCCGTTGTGCTCGAACTTGGATGTGGCAAGGGCGAATATACAATTGGTCTGGCAAAAGCGTTTTCTCAGAATAATTATATAGGTATTGATATTAAAGGCGCCAGGATGTGGAGAGGTGCTAAAACCGCAAACGAGCAAAAGCTGCAAAATGTCGCATTCCTTCGAACCAGGATAGAATTTATTAATTCTTTCTTTTCAGAAGATGAGGTTGATGAGATATGGATCACCTTTCCCGATCCGCATCCCGGAGCAAGAAATTCAAATAAGAGACTGACTTCACCCTGGTTCCTGAATTCCTATCGCCATTTCCTGAAAGACAAAGGGTTAATTCATCTCAAAACAGACAATAAGGAACTATCTGATTTCACCTCCAGGGTCGTTTCAGTTAATGATCTTGAAACAGTCTTTACTACAAACGATCTGTATTCGGAGAAGATTGAACTGACAACCCCTCAGACTGATAATTCAGTCAAAAGTTATTCCTTTTATGATGATATCCTCTCTATCAGAACACATTATGAGAATATATTCGTCAAAGCAGGATTAAAGATCAATTATCTTTCTTTCAGACTTGACAAAAACAAAATAATCAAAGATGCCATCCGTAAAGAAAAAAGTGAATGATGACTTCTTCTCAAGAGTTTATGAAGTTACAAAACTTATTCCATACGGGAGAGTAACATCGTATGGTGCTATCGCAGTGTATCTTGGTTCAGGCAGATCGGCACGGATGGTTGGCTGGGCACTTAATGTAAGCCATAACGATCGTGAGTTCATACCTGCCCATCGTGTTGTAAACCGTAATGGTCTTCTTACAGGGAAACATCATTTCGGAAATTCAACAACAATGGCTCAGCTTCTCGAAAATGAAGGAATCATAATTGAAAATGATAAGATCATCAATTTCGATGAAAAGTTCTGGGATCCGGCAAAAGAACTGTGAGCATTTTTTTAAACCTCAAAGAACACAAAGAAGGCACAAAAGGCACAAAGTAGGGATGCAGAATTCTGCGTCCCTACTATAATATAGACCTTTGTGACCTTTGTGAAAAACCTTTGTGACCTATGTGGTTAATGGATTTCAAAATTGTCTGTGATAATCAATTTCGTAGTTTTTTAGTATAAGCATTTTGAAGTTCGCCAAAAAACCGGTAAACTTGCACTGTTTATATTTAAATCAAATAAAAATAAGACAATCAAATGTTCCCGAAAGATCAGATATTGCACGCGCTTACAAAAGTCATTCACCCCGATAAAAAAAAGGATATAGTTTCACTCGGAATGATTTCTGAACTGGAATCAAATGAAGGAGGTATCTCAATGACCCTTACTCCTGAAAAATCAAACGATCCTTTTATATCATCGATAAAAAGCACTATCGTAAGGACCCTGAAAGATGTTTTTGGTTCCGATGCGGTAATAAATGAAATAAAAGTTCAGCCGAAGGTTATAGTCGGGAAAAAAGAAGAGAAATCTCATGAAGCTCTGTCTGGTGTGACGAACATAATTGCTGTTGCTTCAGGTAAAGGCGGTGTGGGGAAAACAACTATAGCAGTCAATCTGGCTATATCCCTTTCACGGTTGGGATATAAAGTCGGGCTGCTCGACGCTGATATCTTCGGACCCTCTGTTCCTAAAATGTTTAACGAAGAAAAATACAGACCCGAAGTGACAAGAGATGGGACTGGTGATCACATCATACCATTAGAAAAATTCGGAGTAAAAGTTCTGTCGACAGGATTCTTTGTTGATCCTGCTGATGCTGTTATCTGGAGAGGCCCGATGGCTTCAAATTTCCTTAAACAACTTATTACGCAAGGAGATTGGGGACAACTCGATTATTTGCTTTTCGACCTGCCTCCCGGAACAAGTGATATACATCTTACTCTTGTTCAGGAAGTTTCGGTTACAGGCGCTATTATTATCAGCACACCACAGGATGTTGCCCTGGCTGATGCAATAAAAGGAATTGCCATGTTCAGAAGTGACAAAATAAATGTCCCTGTTCTTGGCCTGGTAGAAAACATGTCGTGGTTTACTCCAGCTGAGCTTCCTCAAAACCGTTATTACATTTTCGGGAAAGAAGGTTGCAGGAAGCTCGCTGAAAAAATGGGTGTGCCACTTCTTGGACAAATACCTCTGGTTCAGAGTATTTGTGAAGGCAGCGATAACGGACAGCCTGTGGCCCTTGCTGATTCAATCACCGGAAATGCTTTTATTGCTCTCGCTGAGGAACTTGCAAAGAAAGTAGAACAAAGAAATAAAGAACAAAAACCAACGGCAAAATTGCAAATTACAAAATGACAAGAACCCTCTCCCCAACCCCTTCCCTAGGAGGGAGGGGCTAAATCCATCCCACTTTGTGAGAAGAATATTGAAAATTTGAGAGGTTATAGAAGATCTACGGCTGTATTCAAGTCCCTCCCCACTGGAGGAGGGATTTAGGAGAGACTTAGAAGTAGAAGAGACCAAAAATGATTTAAAAAATAATATGTTCCAAAATTTCATAAATTTTTACAGAAATGAACGAATCAAATAGTGTTAAAGAACGTGTACTGAAAGCCCTCGAAAGAGTAAGACCATATCTTCAGTCTGATGGAGGTGATATAGAGTTTGTTGATGTTACTGATGATATGACCGTGAAGGTAAAGCTTACAGGCGCATGTCATGGATGTCCATACAGCATGCAGACTTTAAAAGCGGGTGTTGAACAGGCAATTATGAAAGAAGTCCCCGAAATAAAGAAAGTTATTGCGGCCTGAAAAAACATATCGGCTCAAATTTATTTACCTTTGAAATACTATACACTAAATTAGTCAGTTATAGTATTAAAAGTCAATTATTGGCTTCATACAAGAAATTATATAAATATCTGTCCCTATTAGGGTTATCTCTGATATTGGCTTATTGTTCGGTAGAAAAAAACACGGGCAGTACCAGATTTTACCAGGGCATGACCGCTAAATATAATATCTATTTCAATGGTTATGAAAGCTTTAAGGCTGGTCTTGTTAAAATATCACGAGCCTATCAGGATGACTACGGAGAATTGCTTAAAGTTTTTGAATATAGCGATCCGGCCACTGCCTCCCTTTGCTCTTCCGACATGGAACGTGCAATTCAGAAAGCTTCAAAATTAATTTCGCTGAAATCCATAACTGCAAAACCCAACTTAAAGGAAACGAATGATTTATCAGAGAAAGACAGAAAATTCCTTGAAAGAAAAGAGTATAATGAATGGGTTGATGACAGTTATCTTCTGATAGGCAAAGCCAGGTTTTATAAACATGAATATAATGAAGCTGCTGCAATACTCAAATATTGTATAACCGATGCCAATGATCCGGAAATTCAGAAAGAAGCTACTCTGTGGTTGGCAAGAATCTATAACGAGACGGGTAATTACAGCGAATCATTAAGACTGATAAATGGTCTGGATATCACAACGGGTTTTTCAAAGTATTTAAAATCCATGTACTTCCCGACTCTTGCCGATTTATTCATAAAACAAAAAAAATATCAGGAGGCAATTGATCCTCTTGAAAAGTCGGTCACAATCGCTGCAGGTAAAAGGGCAAGGTACAGACTTACATATTTACTCGCCCAGCTGTATGAAAAAACGGGTAATAGCAAACGTGCCTCTTCGTTTTACAGTCAAGTTATTAGGTTGAATCCCCCTTATGATGTCGAATTTAATGCAAGGATCAATATCGCAGGAGTCTTTGATGTAAACTCAGGCAATCCACAGGAGATCACCAGGGAACTTCAGAGAATGCTGAACGACTCTAAAAACAAAGACTATCTTGATCAGATTTACTTTGCATTGGGTAATGTTGCTATGAAAGAAGGGAACGAAGCTGACGCGCTCAAGTACTTCAGAAAATCAGCAACATCCCGGTCACAAAATCAGAATCAGAAAGGAAGATCTTACCTTGCACTTGCAGGATACTACTTTAAAAAACCCGATTATATGAAATCGGGAACTTATTATGACAGTGCAATGTTTTTCCTTGATACAGAAATATCCTGATTATCAGGCTATAAAAGCGAAATCACAAGGCCTTAATTCCCTGGTTTCTCAATTGGTCATTATACAGCGTGAGGATAGCCTGCAAAAGGTAGCCAGGATGCCTGAAGCTGAGAGGAATGCTCTCATTTCTTCAATAATAGCTAAACTGACTAAAGATGAGGCTGAAGGGAAAACCAGTGCTAACACCGACAGGTATAATCTTGGACAATATTATGAGAATGAGCGGCGCTTCCAGGGAAACATTGACCAGGAAGGAAAGTGGTATTTCTATAATCAGGCTGCGCTTACATTCGGGCGCACTGAATTCCGCAAAAGATGGGGAGACAGAAAACTTGAAGATAACTGGAGAAGGTCAAATAAAACAAGAGTCAGCAACTCGCAGTTCACCACAAATCCTGCGGAAGTAGCGCCACGGGTCAGCGATACTCTCGCTCCGGCTATAAATAATAAGATGCCTGCTTTCTACCTAAAATCGCTGCCTTTAAGTGATTCATTACTAATGATATCCAATGAACGAATAGCCACAGCAATGCTTAATGCAGGTAAAGCATATGCTGAACGAATTCCCGACATTCCAAAAGCATCTGAAACATTTGAGTCTCTTATTAACCGCTTCCCTTCCAGTGAGCTGATTCCTGAATCATTGTATACTCTTTATAAAATTAATAAAGAATCAAACAGCGCAAAATCTGAAGCTTACCGACAAAAGTTACTTCAGAATTATCCGCAGAATGAATTTGCCAAAATATTATCGGATCCGGCTTACTATGAGAAAAAATTAGCTGAACTGAAAATGGCGGAAAATAATTATAATGATGCCTATTCTTTTTACAAGGATGAAAAATTCAATGATGCAATTGTAATCTGTGATGAGGCTATTAAAACATATCCGCAAAATCAGTTAATTCCTAAATTCTTGCTTCTCAAAGCTTATTCCGTTGGAAGGATCAGCGATGAGAGGACCTTTAAGGAACAACTGAGTAACCTTGTCAAAATGTGGCCCGCTACCGAAGAAGGTAAAAGAGCTGAGGAACTGATTGCTTACCTTAACAAAAAAACTCCTGAACTTAAGGTAGAAGAAGATAAGAAAATCGCTACGGAGATCTATTCAGTCGCAGATACAACTGCTAAACATGTATTTGTTTTAATAATCGCCGATCCGGCTGTAAATGTAAATCAGGCATCTTTTGATGTAATAAGCTATAACATAGATAATTATACAAACAAGAATTTTAAAACCGAGGCAACGCTTGTTGATAATAAATTCATCCAGATTGTTGTCTCAGGATTTTCTGATTTTTCTCAGGCAATGAAATATTACGACTCTTCCAAACCTGAAAAATTTGTAAGAAATCCGTCCGGTGCCAAAATGATGACTTTTATTATTAGCGCCGCAAACCTCGAAGTCTTCAAAAATGATAAAAACCCTGATCGTTATCTGCTCTTCTTCCAGGACAAATATCTGAATAAGAAATAATTTCCCGGGAAGATTCTATTTCCTCTTTCTTTAACCACTAAGCACACAAAGAAGGCACAAAGGGTACAAAGTTAAATCATTATTCTAAAACCTTTGTGACCTTTGTGTAATCCCTTTGTGACCTTTGTGGTTGATGGATTCTGTAAAACAGATCCCAAAGCTGAGATTGGGTGGTTAACAACCTTTATGTACCTTTGCGGTTAATCATAATTTACCAGATTAGAAAGGAGACAATAACGGATGAGGAAAATAAAAATACTCTGGACAGACGATGAGGTTGAAGCCCTGAAACCACATATATTTTTCCTGCAGGAAAAGGGTTATGAAATTGATACATGTTCAAACGGTAATGATACAATTGACCTTGTAAAGCAGAATCGCTATGATCTGATCTTTCTCGATGAAAATATGCCGGGATTAAGCGGAATTGAAACACTAAAATTAATCAAAGAAGTCAGAACTGATATTCCTGTTGTGATGATCACTAAAAGTGATGAGGAAGATTTAATGGAAACAGCAATAGGTTCTGAAATAGCCGATTATCTGATAAAACCGGTTAAGCCAAAACAGGTATTGCTGGCAATTAAAAAAATTCTTGATCAGCGACGACTGGTAACTGAAAAAACGACAACGGATTACCGGCAGGAATTCAACCGGATCAGCGGCATGATATCATCAGCCTCAACATTCAATGACTGGTCCGAATTATATAAGAAGATTGTTTTCTGGGAATCTGAACTTGAAAAATCAACCGATCCGGGAATGACCGAGATTCTCAAATTGCAGATCAATGAAGCAAACAACTCATTTTCGAAATTCATCATTAGTAATTATCTTGAATGGCTTAAACCTGAAAGTAAGAATAAACCGCTGCTTTCTCCTTTTCTTTTTGCAGAGAAAATTTTTCCGAACATATCTCAAAACAGACCGTTATTCTTTATTCTGATCGATAATATGAGATATGATCAGTGGAAAACAATATCGGCCGAACTGGCAGGAATATACAGAATTATTGAAGAGGAACTATATTATAGCATTTTACCCACTTCGACTCAGTTCAGCAGAAATTCGATTTTTGCGGGTCAGATGCCATCGGCAATTGCAGAGCTTCTGCCTGATTTGTGGATAAATGATGATGAGGAAGTAGGGAAAAACAACTTTGAAGAAGAGCTTTTTGCAAATCAGATTAAACGTAAAGGATTGAAATACAAATGGTCATATAATAAAATCAGTAGCAACCTTGAAGGGAAGAAAATCAACGAAAAAGCCAAGTCGCTACTTGCAAAATGATATTAATATACTTGTTTTCAATTTTGTAGATATGCTTTCGCATGCAAGAACCGAGATCAGCATGATTCGCGATCTTGCCAACGATGAGCCTGCATACAGAAGTCTGACAAGGTCGTGGTTTATGCACTCTTCACTGTTTGAATTGCTGAAAACAATTGCAGCACATCCTGTTAAGATAATTTTCAGCACTGACCATGGAACAATAAGAGTTCAGAATCCGATTAAGATTATCGGTGACAGAAAGACTTCTCCGAATCTAAGGTACAAAATGGGAAGGAATCTTGATTACGATCCAAAAAAAGTTTTTGAACTGATAAACCCGGAAAAAGCTTTCCTTCCGAAATCTAATTTAAGTTCCAGATATATCTTTGCGCTCAACCAGGATTTTCTGATCTATCAAAACAATTATAATCATTACGCGAGCTATTATAAGGATACGTTCCAGCATGGTGGCATTTCAATGCAGGAAATACTGATTCCTGTTGCTTTATTGGAACCAGTTTGAAGGTTTTGACAATTAACCACTAAGGATCACAAAGCGAAAACCTTAAGTAACTCAAAGGGGAAAAAAATAAAAATACGATTCTAAGTTGAATGAAAATTCTGATAAAAGATAAAAAACATCTGCCGGTAGCCGCCAAGGAGCTTCTGAAGCATTCAGCCGATAAGAAAATATTTGCTTTTTATGGTGTGATGGGTGCGGGAAAAACAACTATAATCAAAGCCATATGCAAATACCTCGGAGCGACAGATATTGTCAGCAGCCCGACTTTTACACTAGTAAATGAATATAAAACATCAGGCGGAGAGTCGTTGTTCCACATAGATTTTTACAGAATAAGAAAACAGGAAGAAGTATTTGACTTCGGACTGGAGGAATATCTGACGGGTGATTCCTATTGCTTTATGGAATGGCCGGAACTTATTGAAGAATTGCTCCCAGCCGAGACAGTTCGGGTGAGGATAACCATAGATAACGACGAGCAGAGAGTGCTGTCATTGCCCTGAAAACAACTGATTTTGCTCTCTGTTGCAAATTATTTACCTTTGAAGAAATATCATCGTAACAAATATGAACAGCAAGACTAAGAGCGGGAAAGTCAGTTTTGAGAATACGGTATTTATGCCGAAAGAAGAACATCTCGAAACTGCTGTTAAAAACCGTCAAATCTCAATTGGCGTTCCTTCTGATTCAAAAGATGACGAAAAAAGAGTAGCTCTTACACCTGAAGCAGTTAGTTTACTTGTCGAAAGTGATAATGAAGTTATTGTTCAGCAGGGAGCAGGATTAGGAGCTAATTACACAGATAAAGATTACAGCGAAAACGGAGCCATAATAACTGACTCTCTTGCACGAGTCTATAGTGCTGATGCAGTAATAAAAGTTGCTCCTTTCTCAGAGAAAGAAACTGAATATCTCAAAGGCAGCCAGGTAATCTTGTCATACCTTAATGTACTGAAACTAAGCGAAGAAACCCTCAATAAACTTATCAGAAAAAAAGTTACTGCGATAGCCTTCGAAAAGATCCGCGACGGTAATGGTGAAATGCCTGTCGTTGAATCAATGAGTGAGATCTCAGGCATAACATCACTACTCATTGCCTCAGAATACCTCAGCAATATGCACGGTGGGAAAGGTGTTATGCTAGGCGGGATCACCGGTGTGACTCCGACAGAAGTCGTGATCCTGGGAGCTAATACTGCGGGAGAATATGCTGCCCGTGCTGCAATTGGACTCGGATCAACAGTAAAAATTTTTGATAACTCTGTACAACGGCTGAGAAGATTCCAGAATCAGCTCGGTCAACGTCTGCAGACGTCAGTATTCCATCCGCAAGTCTTAAAGAAAGCATTAAAATCAGCAGATGTTCTCATTGGAGCAATTGAGCTTGAGGATCTCAAACCATGGTACTATATAACGGAAGATATGGTGCGGAATATGAAAAAAGGCGCAGTGATAATTGACCTCAGCATCGACCGCGGAGGATGTATTGAGACAACCGAATGTCGCGCTATGAAAGATCCGGCTTATGAAAAATTTGGAGTCATTCATTTTTCTGCATGGAATCTTCCGTCACGGGTAGCCCGTACTGCATCAATAGCTCTGAGTAACATATTTACGCCTCTTCTTCAAAGCATGGCTGATGCAGGAAGTATCAATAACCTGATGAAGAATGACCAGGGAGTCAGGAGCGGCGCATATCTGTATAACGGGATGCTTACAAATGAAACACTTGGCCAGAAATTCGGTATCATATCAAAAGATCTGGATCTGCTGATATCTGCTCTGTAACCTAGACATATTGAAGCCGAATCTTCTCTCCTTTGATTTCAATTTTTGCCTCTCTCCCAATATAAAGCGCCCTGTTATCTGAAATGTGTCCTGCAGGAAAATTAAAAATAACAGGATAATCATAATCACACACGGCGCCAAGAATTGTTTCTTCAATATTTTTTCCCCAGGGAATTTTTATCTCGGCGATCTTATTCATACCCCCTACTATTAATGCTGCGAGACCTTCAAGATGACCGGAAAGCTTGAAAGAAGTCATCATCCTGTCAATATGATAATAGTATTCTCCGACATCCTCAATGAAAAGAATTTTCCCTTGAGTCACAGGATCTGCCTTTGTTCCTTTCAGACTGAAAAGCAATGACAGATTCCCCCCTGTTACCTCTCCGTTTACATTTGAAGGCCTGTAAACAGACCCCTCCCATTCATGTGAAAGCGGTTCTCCAAATAATGCCTTTTTCAGAGAAGTAAATGCCTCAGCTGTCTTTTCTGAATTGTTGAAGTTCAACGGCATCTCCCCATGAATTGACATTACACCACAGACCTCATTTAACCAGGCATGAAGAACAGTTATATCGCTGAATCCCAAATACCACTTCGGGTTTTTTATAAGGGCAGTAAAATCAATCCTGTCAATTATCTTTAACAGACCGTAACCTCCTCTGGAACAAAGAATTGCTTTAATATCACGATCATTTGTCATTTCCTGAATATCAAATAAACGTTCGTCATCACTTCCTGCAAACGGACCCTTCCGGTTTGATGCATTCCTTCCAATCCTTACCTTCAGGCCCCACTCCTCAAGGAATTTCACGGCTTCAGATAAAATATTTTCATCAATGCAGAATGATGGTGAAATTATCCCAACTTCATCTCCTTTCTTCAGGAAAGGGGGTTGTATTTTTTTTGTGGTAATCATCTATTGTAAAAGTATTATTTCCTGGTGAAACTTAGTGTCTTTGTGCCCCTTGGTGGCAAAAAAATAAATCGACTGCCACCAATACACCAAGTCACTAAGAAACAACAAGTCTATAAACAATTATTATATTTGTGCTGTTTTTAAAAAATGCTAAATATTCATTATCAATCTCATGAAGAATTTCAAAAGATATCTTGTTACATCAGCGCTTCCGTATGCTAACGGACCGATTCATATCGGACATCTGGCAGGAGTTTATATTCCTTCCGATATTTATACGAGATATCTGAGAATGAAGGGCGTGGATGTGATCTCAATCTGCGGGAGTGATGAGCATGGCGTACCGATTACACTCAAAGCCCGCAAGGAGGGAGTGTCTCCGCAGGAAATCGTTGACAGATATCATTCATTGAATAAAAAGGCATTTGAAGATTTTGGTATTGCGTTTGACATATATTCACGTACATCTAATAAGGTTCATTACGAAGTTGCATCAGGGTTCTTCAAGACTCTTTATGACAGAGGAGAATTTACTGAAAAAATTACCGAACAGTACTATGACGAAGAAGCTGGTTGTTTTCTTGCTGACAGATATATAATGGGAACCTGTCCTCATTGCGGTAACGAAAACGCATATGGTGACCAGTGTGAAAAATGCGGAAGCTCATTAAGTCCAAATGAACTTATAAATCCTCATTCAACGGTGAGCGGAAGTCAGCCGGTACTTCGCGAAACTCTTCACTGGTATCTTCCTCTTGATAAATACGAACCATGGCTTAGAAAATGGATCCTGGAAGATCATAAGGAGTGGAAGCCAAATGTTTACGGACAATGTAAATCGTGGCTTGACCAGGGATTACAACCACGTGCCGTGAGCCGCGATCTTGACTGGGGTGTTCCTGTACCCGTGGAAGGTGCAAAAGGAAAAGTTCTTTATGTGTGGTTTGATGCACCAATAGGTTATATATCAGCAACAAAAGAACTTACTCCTGACTGGGAAAAGTACTGGAAGGACGAGGAAACAAAAATGGTCCATTTTATCGGAAAAGATAATATAGTATTCCACTGCATTATATTCCCGGCTATGCTAAAAGCTGAAGGAAGCTATATTCTTCCTGAAAATGTGCCTGCCAATGAATTTCTTAATCTCGAAAATGATAAAATTTCAACATCGAGAAACTGGGCAGTATGGCTTCAGGAGTATCTGGTTGATTTCCCCGGGAAACAGGATGTCCTCAGGTACTCGCTTTGTGCCAATGCTCCTGAAACCAAGGATAATGATTTTACATGGAAGGATTTCCAGGCCCGGAATAATAATGAACTGGTAGCCATCCTTGGAAACTTTGTTAACAGAACACTTGTACTTACAAATAATTATTATGACGGGAAAGTTCCTGAACGCGGCAAGACAGATTCCAACGATGATTCTGTTCTAAAGGATATCTCCTGCTTTAAGGAGAAGGTTGAATCATGCATTGAGACTTTTAAATTCCGTGAAGCGCTGAAGGAAGCTATGAACCTGGCAAGACTCGGAAATAAGTACCTGGCTGATGCTGAACCATGGAAGGTAATTAAGACCGATCCTGAAAGAGTAAAAACAATTATGAATATCGCACTTCAGATCACTGCAAATCTGACGGTTATCTGTGAGCCGTTCCTGCCCTTTTCGATGAAGAAATTACGCGGTTGGATCAATCTTAATGAGTTGAAATGGGAAAATGCCGGTAAAACGGATCTCCTGTCTCCCGGACATGTTATAAGCAGACCAGATTTACTCTTTGAGAAAATTGAAGATGAAGAAATTACACGTCAGATCGATAAGCTTCTTCTGACAAAGAAAGTGAATGAGGAAGCAAATGTAAAAACCATCCCGGGAAAAGAATCGGTAACATATGATGATTTCTGCAGGATGGATATCAGAACAGCAACAATCCTTGAGGCTGAAAAAGTTCCCAAAACTAATAAACTGCTCAGACTTAAAATAGATACCGGTCTGGATATCAGGACAATCGTATCAGGGATTGCCGAGTACTATGAACCTGCATCAATTATAGGAAGACAAATTTCAATTGTTGCCAATCTCGAACCAAGGATGATAAAAGGGATTGAATCGAAAGGCATGATCCTCATGGCTGAAGATAAGAACGGGAAACTCGTTATGGTTACTCCTGCTGAAAAGGTGAGTAACGGAAGTATGATAAAATAAAACGCAAAGGTCTCAAAGAAATTACGCAAAGGTCGCAAAGAATAAAATTAGGATGTTTTGACTTTGCGTACTTTACGCCTTCTTTGCGTACTTTGCGGTTAAAAAGGGACTTGAGTAGAAATAACAAAAAGACCAGTCCTCTAGAACTGGTCTTTTTTATATATTTTACGAAGAATTTATTTTTTTCTTGAAATCCAGCTTCCGGGGAATTTATCGGCAATGCTGTCCTTCTTTATCAGAGCAGTATGCATATCGCTGCACATCATCGCACATACTCTGAAGAAACCATTATCAGCATTCACAATTTCAGGCGAAAAACCTTCTTCTTTCAGCAATTAACCTGTGAAAGAGCATTCTCTTTCGACTTGAAGCTTCCTGTTATGACGAAATATCCGCTTAATTCTTTGACTACGGGTTCAACTGTTACAGGTACTGCTGATTTGTCGGGGGTTGGTTCAGTTTTAACAGCAATTGGTTCTCCGGACTTTGGTAATTCATTTATCCCTTCATCCACAGCTTTTTTGTTGCTTTCGAATTCTGCCGTTACAAGCGGATTTAATGTTGTGGTTTCAACTTTAGATTTGAAAAGGTCAGTTTTCAGTGGAACTACTACCAGAAGTGAAAGTAATGGGACAATTATTGCCGCTCTCCAGAGAATTTTTCTTATTGATACCTGTGCAACAGGATCTTTATCATTCTGTTTGATAATTCGTTTTCTCACATCATAACCGGCGAGAGGCAAACATTGAAATGACTCAAGTCCATACGAATCAAGATAATAGTTTACGCTCTTGTCTGGTTCAAACTGTATATTGCCTTCCTGATTATTTTTAAAGATGCCAATATTATCAAAAACGACTTTTTCACCTTTCTCGAGCTTTCTCCGGGTTCCGGAAACAAACTCGTCAACAATATTCCGTGCATCAGCATAATTTAACCCTGAAGAGCTTGATATCCTGCCAATCAGCAGACCATCGTTGTTGTTAAGGTTTCTGTTAAAAGATATTTGTTTCAGAGGTGGATAAAAAGTATTTGTACTCTTATCTATCCTGGCAGGTGTATAATTTCCGATAAATCCTCCAAAGCCGGGAATGATAACACAATCATGTCCAAATAATAATTCCTTAATAAAAGCAGTTACATCCACTATTGATCATTCTTTTGTTCATTACAAACTTAATAAAAAATTATCAGCTGTGAAAATGTATTTTTAATCAAATCGGAATACTCTTACCCAAAAAATATTGTTGATCTTCAAGCCCACATACGGGAGGTTGAGGGCATTTTCATTAAATATTTATTATCTTCACACCTCCAAAATACCACATTAGATGAGAGAGATACAAATGGTCGACCTGAATGCTCAGTATGAGAAGATAGGTCATGAAATTGACGGCGCAATCAAGTCGATACTTCTGTCAACAGCATTCATAAAAGGACCCGATGTAAAATTATTTGAAGAAGAACTTCAGGAGTACATGGGTGTAAAAAATGTGGTGTCATGTGCCAATGGAACCGACGCTCTTCAGCTTGCAATGCGTGTACTCAATCTTAAACCCGGCGACGAAGTAATAACGACTGACTTCACATTCATTGCTACAGTAGAAGTGGTTGCCTTGCTCGGTTTGAAGCTGGTCATTGTTGATCCCGAACCCGGAACCTATAATATCTCGGCAGATGCAATACGTAAAGCAATCACTCCCAGGACCAAGGTAATTGTTCCTGTTCATTTATTCGGGCAATGCGCTGACATGGAGAGCATTATGGAAATAGCAAAGAAAAATGACATATTCGTAATTGAAGATGCTGCGCAGGCAACAGGAACTGATTATTTTTTTAAAAACGGAACAACTAAAAAAGCCGGAACCATAGGCCATATAGGGACGACTTCTTTTTTCCCGTCTAAAAACCTTGGTTGTTACGGTGATGGCGGAGCCCTCTATACAAATGATGATGAGCTGGCAAAAAAGCTCAGAAGCATAGCAAATCATGGCATGAAAATAAGATATCATTACGACGATATAGGTATTAATTCAAGATTGGATACCATTCAGGCAGCAATACTCAGGGTAAAACTAAAATATCTGTCTGAGTTCAATAAAGCGCGCCAAAAAGTCGCAGATAAATATGATAAAGCATTTTCAACCTGTGAATTCATAAGTGTTCCTGAGAGAGTTACTTATTCTTCACATATATTTCATCAGTATACAATGAGAGTCAGAAAAGGTAAGAGAGACGAACTGAAGAAGTTTCTTGAATCGAAAAAGATACCTTCTATGGTTTATTATCCGGGACCGATCCATATGCAGAAAGCTTATAGTTACCTTGGTTTTAATGAAGCCGACTTCCCTGTAACCACATTGTTATGCAAAGAGGTTCTTTCCCTGCCTATGCATCCCGAAATGGAACAGGAACAAACCGATCATATTATATCGAACATCTTAGAATTTTTCAAGAAATAGAAATAAATGGAGAAGGAATACTTTGCACATGAGACAGCCATTATTGATGAAGGTTGTAAAATAGGAAAAGGAACAAGAATATGGCATTTCAGTCATATAATGAAAGGTTCGGATATCGGTGAAAACTGCAATATCGGGCAGAATGTTGTTGTATCGCCCGGGGTGAAACTTGGAAGAAATGTAAAAGTTCAGAACAATGTTTCCATCTATACGGGTGTTATATGTGAAGATGACGTTTTTCTTGGGCCTTCGATGGTTTTTACTAATGTCATAAATCCGCGAAGTTCAGTTATCCGTAGAGATAATTATGACAAAACGGTTGTCGAAAAAGGCGCAACAATTGGGGCAAACTCTACTATCGTGTGCGGAAACAAAATTGGCAGTTATGCGTTTATAGGTGCAGGTGCAGTAGTTACTAAAGATGTCAAACCTTATGCACTCGTTGTTGGAAATCCTGCCAGGCAAACCGGGTGGATGAGCGAATATGGCCATAAGCTGATATTTGATAAGGACGGTTTCGCATCGTGTCCCGAAAGCGGTCAACGATACAAGATTAATGATGGGCAGGTTTCAAGAATAAATTAGTATTTTTGTGCACCTTTTTAGATTAATTGAATGACAATTACCCCAAAAAACTTCGGAATAATAGGTGTTGCCGGTTATATTGCAGTAAGACATCTTCATGCAATAAAAGAGACGGGCAACAATCTCCTGGCTAGTCTTGATAAATTCGACAGTGTAGGCCGTATCGACAGCTATTTTCCTGATAGTGACTTCTTTGTGGAATTCGAAAGATTCGACAGACACTTTGATAAATTGAAACGCACAGGTACGAAGATTGATTACGTAAGTATTTGTTCTCCAAACTATCTTCATGACTCTCATATCAGATTTGCGTTGCGCCATCAGGCTGAAGCTATATGTGAAAAACCAATAGTGCTGAATCCATGGAATATTGATGCGCTGCAGGAAATTGAAAATGAGACAGGGCACAAGATCTATACAGTTTTACAGCTTCGTCTCCATCCCAAGATACTCGAATTGCGCGATAAGATTAAGAATGGCCCGAAGGGGAAAACGTATGACATTGATCTGACATATGTTACAAGTCGCGGGAACTGGTACTCCATATCATGGAAAGGCGATATTCAAAAATCGGGAGGTATCGCTACAAACATAGGAATACATTTTTTCGACATGCTGAGCTGGATCTTTGGCGATACCCGGAAAAACATCGTCCATGTCACCGATGCGCATAAGGCTGCCGGTTATCTTGAACTTGAAAATGCCAGGGTGAGATGGTTTTTGAGTCTCGATTATAATGATATCCCTGCCGTGGTAAAAGAGTCGGGAAAAAGGACATACAGATCCATAACTGTCGATGGAGAAGAGATTGAGTTCAGTGAAGGCTTCACCGAACTTCATACAATGACGTACAAGGAAATTCTCGCCGGCAGAGGATTTGGCCTTAAAGAAGCCCGGCAATCAGTGGAGACTGCATATACAATTAGAAATTCAACTCCGGTAGGTCTCAAAGGAGATTATCATCCAATATTAAAAACAAAATAATTAAGATAATATGTTCAGTAAACTTACTAAAAAGGAGACTAAACTTTCAGTCATTGGTCTCGGATACGTAGGGCTGCCAATAGCTCTGGAATTTGCAAAACAGATTAAAGTTGTTGGTTTTGACATTAAACCTGAAAGGGTCGATCTCATGAAGAAGGGAATTGATCCCAGTAAAGAACTCACAGCTGATGCATTTAAAAATTCTGATATTATTTTTACCAGCGATCCCTCAGAATTAAAGGCTGCTTCATTTCATATCATTGCGGTACCAACACCTACAACTAAAAATAATCTCCCTGATCTGACACCGGTTTTAAAGGCATCGGAGACCGTTGGCCGGATATTAAAAAAAGGAGACTATGTTGTATATGAATCAACAGTTTACCCGGGATGTACAGAGGATGACTGCATTCCGGTTCTCGAACGATATTCTGAATTGAAATGCGGAAAGGATTTCAAAGTCGGATTTTCTCCTGAGAGAATTAATCCGGGCGACACAAATCATACTCTTACTAAAATTGTGAAAGTTACTAGCGGTTGTGATGCAGAATCTGCTGAAAATATTGCAAAAACCTATGAACTCATTATTAAAGCAGGAGTTCATCGTGCCAGTTCAATAAAAGTAGCTGAATCGGCAAAAATAATTGAAAACACCCAGCGCGATATAAATATTGCTTTCATGAATGAGCTTTCAATCATATTTAACAGGCTAGGGGTCAATACTTATGAAGTACTTGAAGCTGCAGGGACCAAATGGAACTTTCTAAAGTTTTATCCTGGTCTGGTTGGCGGACATTGTATTGGCGTTGATCCTTATTATCTCTCGTTCAAGGCAAAGGCTCTCGGTTACCATCCACAGATGATTGACTCAGGCAGATTTGTGAATGACAGCATGGGAGGATACATAGGCAAACAGACTGTAAAAAAGATAATAGCCTGCGGAAAAAATCTTAAAGGAAGCCGCGTTCTGATAATGGGGATCACTTTTAAAGAAGATGTTACTGATATCCGTAATTCAAAAGTTATGGATATAGTAAATGAACTTAAAGATTATGGTATCTCAGTTGAGGTTATTGATCCCGGAGCAGGGAAACATGAAGTTAAAGAGGAATATCAGATTGAGCTTAAAGACAAACCTTCAGGTAAATATGATGCTGTAATTCTTGCAGTGGCACATAAAGAGTATCTGAAGCTTGATGAATCATATTTTACACCTCTTTTGAATAAAGATGGCCTTGTTGTAGATGTCAAAGGTGTTCTCCGCGGAAAGATTAAAAGTAACCCTTACTGGAGCCTTTAAAATGACAAAGAAAATCCTGGTCACCGGTGGAACCGGATATATTGGTTCCCATACTGCGGTTGAACTGATCGGGCAGGGATACGAGGTAGTCATTATCGATAACCTCTACAATTCGGAAGCAGAGGTCACCGACCGTATACAAAAGATAACCGGAGTAAAACCCCATCTCGAAATACTTGATCTTTGCGATCAGGAAAAAGTTTTCGCATTTCTGCAAAATCACAAAGATATTTCTGCCATTATCCATTTTGCCGCCTATAAAGCAGTTGGTGAATCAGTTAATAAGCCTGTCGAGTATTATCGAAACAACCTGCTTTCATTGATCAATGTTCTTGCTGCGATGAAACAGTATGGTATCCCGAATCTGGTGTTCTCATCATCATGCACAGTATACGGGCAGCCTGACAAGCTTCCAGTAACCGAAGATTCTCCGCTGCAGCCAGCCACATCTCCTTATGGAAATACTAAACAGATAGGGGAAGCAATAATAAAGGATACAACTTTCTCCGATAAGAATGTAAGTGCAATATCCCTCAGATATTTTAATCCGATAGGTGCTCATCCGTCCGCATTAATCGGAGAATTGCCTCGCGGGGTTCCTGAAAACCTTGTCCCTTATCTGACCCAGACAGGTTATGGTATCAGAGAGGAACTTAAGGTATTTGGAAACGATTATGATACCCCTGATGGCTCATGCATAAGGGATTATCTTCATGTTGTTGACCTTGCCAAAGCCCACGTTATTGCCGTCAGCCGGTTGATTGAAAATAAGAATAAGAAAAACTATGAGGTTTTTAACCTGGGAACCGGAAATGGTGTTTCAGTCCTGGAGGCAATAAGATCTTTCGAACGTGTTTCAGGAGTAAAGTTAAAATACAGGATAGTTGGAAGAAGACCGGGAGATATAGAAAAGATATGGGCCGATCCCTCATTCGCTAATTCAGAATTGGGATGGAAAACAATGAGTTCTCTCGATGAAGCAATGAAAACTGCCTGGGAATGGGAAAAGGTCATCAGAAGTAATAAGTCAAAAAAATGAAAAAAACAATTCTAATAACAGGTGGAGCAGGATTCATCGGATCGCATGTAGTGAGAAGATTTGTAAGGAAATATTCTGACTATCTGATTGTTAATGCTGATAAGCTTACTTATGCGGGTAACCTCGAAAACCTGTCAGATATTGAAAAAGAGAAAAATTATAAATTTGAAAAAACCGATATTGTTGACAAACAATCTGTTCTTGGGCTTTTCGAAAAATATGAATTCGACGGAGTAATACATCTGGCTGCAGAATCGCATGTTGACCGTTCAATTACCGATCCCGATGCATTTGTGTTTACAAATATAATCGGAACAGTAAATCTGTTAAATGCCTCTCTGAATAAATGGAAAAACGAATTTGAAAAAAAACTCTTCTATCATATTTCCACCGATGAGGTATATGGATCCCTGGGAAAAGAAGGTCTCTTTACAGAGGAGACATCATACGATCCTAAAAGTCCTTATTCCGCTTCAAAAGCGAGTTCAGACCATATGGTGAGAGCTTATAATCATACATTCGGCCTGCCAGCCATAATCTCAAATTGCTCCAATAATTACGGACCTAATCAGTTTCCTGAAAAACTTATTCCACTGGCAATAAATAATATTAAAAATAATAAGCCAATTCCTGTTTACGGAAAAGGGGAGAATATCCGCGACTGGCTTTATGTTGAGGATCACGCCTCAGCAATAGATCTCATTTTTCACGGAGGCAGAATGGGTGAAACATACAACATAGGGGGAAATAATGAGTGGAAAAACCTTGATCTTATTCTGCTTCTTTGCAGGATCATGGATAAGAAACTCAACAGGGCTGAAGGGACTTCCGAAAAGCTTATCACTTATGTAAAAGACAGACCCGGTCATGATCTGAGATATGCGATAGACTCTTCTAAATTGCAGAAAGAACTGGGTTGGTCCCCGATACCTGAATTTTCAGCCGGCCTTGAAAAAACTGTCGATTGGTATCTTGAAAATACCAAATGGATGGAGAGAATTATCTCTGGTGATTATAGTAAATACTACGACTTGATGTACTCTGGAAGGTAATCCTCCCGTTTTTGATTGAAATCCAATAACCACAAAGAACACAAAGCAACAAAAAGTACACAAAGAAATCTGTGTATTAGTCCGTTGTGACCTTTGTGTTTAAAAGAAAACCTGAGTAGATTGACAAATTTGTGGGTTATTCAACCGTAACAGATTTAGCCAGGTTCCTGGGCTGATCAACATTGCATCCTCTTAATACAGCAATGTGATATGATAGTAATTGCAGCGGGATTACAGCCAGGAGTCCGGAAAAGATAGGAAGCGTTTCAGGCACTTCAAGAACATAATCAGCCATTTTGCTTATTATCTCATCTCCTTCAGTAACAATCGCGATCACCTTGCCCTTTCTTGCTTTTATTTCCTGTATGTTACTGACAATCTTTTCATAGGTATCATCTTTAGTAGCAACAACTACAACCGGCATGTTTTCGTCAATCAGGGCGATCGGCCCATGTTTCATTTCTGCGGCCGGGTAACCCTCTGCATGGATATAAGAAATCTCCTTGAGCTTCAGGGCCCCTTCCAAAGCAACCGGGAAAAGATAACCTCTTCCAAGGTAAAGTGCATTGTGAGTATTCTTGAATATTTTCGACAGTTCAAGCGCCTGCTCATTGACCTCAAGGGCTCTTTCAATTTTTCCGGGAATTGCTACAAGTTCCTGTATCAATTCTTTATAACTCTCTTCGGAGATTACACCTTTCTTGTGGCCAATTTCAAAAGCAATCATTGCAAGAACCAAAACCTGTGTTGTGAAAGCTTTTGTCGAGGCCACTCCTATCTCGGGTCCCGCATGAGTATAAACACCTGCATCGGTCTCCCTGGGGATGCTGCTTCCTACAACGTTGCAAATGCCTATTACTTTAGCGCCCTTGCTTTTGGCGAGCTTAACTGCCGCAAGTGTGTCAGCCGTTTCACCGCTCTGGCTGATTGCAATAACAAAATCGCCTTTCTTTATAATAGGGTTTCTGTACCTGAACTCGGACGCATACTCTACCTCAACCGGAATGCGGCTGTACTCTTCAAAAATATACTCTCCGACCAACCCTGCATGCCATGAAGTGCCACAGGCAATGATAATGATTCTTTCAGCCTTTGTCATCGGTTCCATTACGCTGTGCAATCCGCCAAGCATAACACTGGAATAATCAGGCAATATCCTTCCCCTGAAAGTATCGTGTATTGCCCGGGGTTGTTCAAAGATCTCTTTCAGCATAAAGTGATCAAAACCCTCTTTGTCGATTTCCCCTATCTTAAGATCAATTTCCTTAACCTCTGGTTGGAATTTTTCTGTTCTGATAGTTTTCAGAATGAGCTCATCTTTCTTTATTATAGCAAGATCGTCATCTTTGAGATATATAACACGTTGTGTATATTGGACAATCGGAGTAGCATCGGATGCAATGAAATTTTCGCCTTCTCCTACCCCTATAACAAGAGGACTTCCTTTCTTGGCAGCGAATAATCTGTCAGGCTCTTTTGTACAGATTATTACAAGTCCGTATGCGCCTTCAACTCTGTTAAGAGCCAGTGTTATTGCCTGTTCGGCAGTAAGGTCTCCTTCAAGGTACATGTGTTCCATAAGATTCGCAAGGACTTCAGTATCAGTCTGGCTTGAAAATTTCACACCTCTGCTTTCAAGGTGTTTTTTCAACCGACCGTAATTCTCAATGATGCCGTTATGAACAACAATAAAATTTCCTTTATAAGATACCTGTGGGTGTGCGTTTAGCTCATTAGGTTCACCATGTGTAGCCCATCTTGTATGGCCCATTCCTGTCGTGCCATTGAAGTTGGTCTGATAAACCATATCTTCAAGATCCTTTACACGACCGGCACATTTGAATATTTTAGTTTCACCATTAACAAGAGCCATCCCCGCAGAATCATAGCCCCGGTATTCAAGCCTTTTCAGACCATTAATAATAATTTCCCGCGCGTGCTTTGACCCTATATATCCAATGATACCACACATAATGTATTTGTTTTGAATGTAAACACAAAAGTATCACTTTGGTTCACAAAATCTAGAACTTAGTATAGGTAAATTCAAACTTAAGGGGATTCTTGCTCTTATTTGCCTCAAAGATAACATCTTGAAGTCCGCTACTTTCGTATATTTCCACTTCTGGTTTTAAAGCATCTGAAGCATCATTAAGATACATCTGGACGAAAGCCGGTATGTTGAAGGTATAAACTTTGTTCACTGAATCGAGCTTGCCGTCGAAGAAGGTATGATTTACATCAACTGATGACATTGAATAATCAGGAACAGTGTATTTTATCCCTGTACTTGCTTTATAACGCAGGTATAAATTAGCAGGCAGTTCTTTCGATATAAACTTAGTATTGTTCTCGGTATTGAAACGTACCGGAACTGTTAATCTTGCCCTGTTCACCGCAATTTTCCCGAAGGAAGGATCATTTTTTATTTTTTCAAGTCCCGGCAGCGATATTTTTGTATATACCCCGTTAAGCGACTGAAGGTAAGACAAAGTATCTTTATAAGTTGTGTTACGATGGGCCATTTTGTCTCCTAAAGTAGCTGTTGTAAAATCATGCTTGAATACATTAAATGCTGCATTCTTATTTTTCGCATCCAGATTGAAAGAGTATGCCACAACCGTTCCTGCATTATCATGTCCATAAAGTACAAAATAATTATAATATTTCGTCTGATCATAAACAAGACTTAAGGAAAGGATGAGTGGATCAGGATTGGGATCCATCTGGAAATACAAACCCCTGAAGTATGCTCTGAAATCCGGTGTATTATTGTTGTAAAACAGCTGCGCCGTATCACGAATCAGATAGTTTCCAAAGTCCAAACCCATATTTGGTAGTTTTAGCTCCAGATCATTTATAGTATCCGTTCTTAGAACAGGAAGAGTGATATTTGCAACCTTGAAGCCGGTAAGTGGAATAGGTGAAGAAGAGTAATATGCTGAATCAGTATAAATCTGATTACTAATCTCATACACACTTATCGAATGCAGGACATCAGATTGTACTCCCTTCACAGATAAAATATGCAGAACTAAAATCATTGAGTCAACAGTAAAAGGTAATCCATCCCATTTTGGATTCAGTCTGATCTGCGTCACGAAACCTGACTTTGATGTTCCAAAGTAAGGACTATAATCGAGCCCGATATAAGAATTCAAAGGATTATCCGTCCTGACAGAATCATCATATCTCAGATATGAAACCGCATGTATAGTGTCGATGGCATTGATTGAAACCAGATCACTATTTGGCAAAAGGTCACCACCTTCCTTCAATAATCCTTTCTCGCATGAACTGAAAATGACCATTGCCAGAATGATGAACAGAAAACGGGAACTATATTTGAAATGCTGAAAAACAGAAATAATTCTGCGGGTATGTCGGAGCGAATTATAATATCTTATCATAAAAATCATTATAGGCATCAATATATTCTGATTCATCCTTAAATTCAAGAACTGGTTTGTTTATGGTAATCAGATACTTTTTTAAATCATCATTAATATCCTCGCTACCGATTATGATTCCGTCGGAATATTTTATTGCTAGTTTAGACACATTAACGAAATCGGGCTTTTTAACCATTTTAAGATTTTCGCCATCTATTCCGTCAAATCGCAGTTTATCCGCGAATGTTGATCTAAACGGTGTTTTAAAATCATTATTGTAAATGGAATAGATTATTTTATAATTATGAAAGAGCGGATCATCATTATAAATACTTCTCAGATAAACAGGTATCAGCGCTGACATCCACCCATGACAATGAACTATATCGGGAGCCCATCGCAGTTTCTTAACGGTTTCAATTACACCTCTAGCAAAAAATAATGCACGTTCGTCATTATCTTCAAATTCTCGTCCTGATGCATCGCTGATAATATGTTTCCGCTGAAAATAATCATCATTATCAATAAAGTAAACCTGCATCCTTGCAGACTGGATAGACGCAACTTTTATAATCAGAGGGTGGTCAGTATCATCAATAATCAGGTTCATCCCTGAAAGACGGATCACCTCATGAAGCTGATTCCTTCGTTCATTGATGCAACCATACCTTGGCATAAATGTTCGGATCTCTTTTCCTCTTTCCTGAATTCCCTGGGGAAGAAACCTTCCTATCTTTGACAATTTTGTTTCACCTAAGTACGGAGTGATTTCCTGTGAAATGAATAATACCTTCCTGCTTTCCATTTTCCTGCCTGATATACCATTTCGATTTAAGGTGCAAAGATAGTAAAAAAATATAACATAATAAATATGACCTTATTCATCTTGAACCGAATATACGAAGCAATGAATACTCATTTTTAATAAGATGATTATATTCGCATTGAAAAAATGCCTTATAAATTGTGTCGGATACTAAACATCTGTTAAAATGAAAGTCATAAGTGCAATAAATGAATTGCAAAATCTTCTGAAAGAAATAAATTTATCACCAGTAGGATTTGTTCCAACAATGGGAGCTCTACACCATGGTCACATATCACTTGTAAACAGCGCAATACAAAGTTGTCCTGTTGTGGTTGTAAGTATATTTGTAAACCCTGCACAATTCAATGATAAAAATGATCTGAAGAATTATCCGAGAACACCAGAAGCCGATATTGAACTGCTTCAAAGAATTATGAGGGAAAAAGATATTGTTTTTATACCTGCCGTGAAGGAAATTTACCCCGAGGAAGACAAGAGAAGATTCTTTTTTGGAAATCTTGATAAAGTCATGGAGGCACTGCACCGGCCCGGCCATTTTAATGGGGTTGCACAGGTTGTGACACGTTTATTCGATATTGTTAATCCCGACATTGCCATTTTCGGAATGAAAGATTTTCAACAACTTGCTGTAGTGAAATCAGTTGTAAAACAAGCTGGTTACAATATTAAAATAGTTGGCAGTCCGATAGTCAGGGAAGATGACGGACTGGCAATGAGCAGCAGGAACAGACTTCTTGATCCGGAGATCCGAAAAGAGGTTCCTGTAATCTTTAAAACTATTTCGGACGCGGCGGAAATGATAAAAGGAAGCGAAATTTCTGAAATAAAAGCTTTTGTTTCATATAATATAAACAGAGTGCCGGGTTTAACACTTGAATATTTTGAGATTGTGGATGATGTTGAACTTATCCCGGCAGATAAAAAAATCCAGATGAGAACTGACAGACAATATGTTGCATGCATAGCAGTGAAGGCAGGAAATATCCGTCTGATAGATAATATTGAAATTGGATTGGGCTGAACCAAAAGGATAATTAACTTTGCATTTATTAAGACCAACACAATTTCAATAATGTTAGTAGAAGTAATTAAATCAAAAATTCATAAGGTCACAGTTACAGGAGCAAATCTGCAGTATATTGGCAGCATTACAATTGATGAGGACCTTATGGATGCCGCAAACCTCATTGAAAATGAAAAAGTTCATGTATTGAACCTTAATAACGGGGAACGCCTGGTTACCTATGTTATAAAAGGAGTACGCGGGTCGGGAGATATTTGCATAAACGGGGCTGCTGCCAGAAAGGTAATTGTTGGCGATATTGTTATTATCATGTCATTCGGATTAGTCGATTTTCAGGAAGCCAAATCATTCAAACCTGTTATTGTTTTCCCCGATACCAAAACCAACAAACTAATCTGAAATTGAGAAAAGGCCTGGTTCAGACACTTAAGTTTATTGCTTTCCTGGCTGCCGGAGTAATTCTTCTTTGGCTTGCATTCAGGAATGTAAATTTTTCAAAACTTCTTGATCTGTTAAAGAAGGCCAATTACTCATGGATGATACTATCCATTTTGTTCGGGTTATTTGCTTTTTTAAGCCGTGCACGAAGATGGGTTTTGCTTGTTGATTCCCTTGGCTTCAAGTCTTCAACACGAAACGCTTTCTATGCTCTGATGACAGGTTACCTTGCGAATCTGGCACTGCCCCGTCTAGGAGAAATAACACGTTGCATTGCCCTGGGTAAAAAAGAAAAGATCCCTGTCGACCAACTTATTGGTACAGTTGTAATAGAGAGGACAATAGATTTTTTCTCACTTCTTATTATAATGATGATCCTGATTTTTACTGCAGGAGAACAGATAGGCCTTTTTCTGAAAGAAAGTATTCTTATTCCTATCCAGCATAAAATTTTCAATATTTTCGGTAATACATGGATCCTCTGGTTGGCACTCGTTCTGGTTGGTACATTCTCCCTTTACTTAATTATCAGGTATAAAAAAAGACTTCGTGAAATAAGATTTTTTTCAAAGATCTTCGACATCGCCAGGGGGATAATCAATGGCCTTAAAACCATAACTAAACTCAAAAGAAAAGGAGAATTTATTTTGCACACCATTTTCATCTGGGGAAATTACGCTCTGATGACATGGATTGTGTTCTTTGCACTGGAAAGCACTTCACATCTGACTTTTGTTGATGGAATTTTTATACTGGTGATTGGAGGTCTGGCAATGTCAGCACCGGTCCCAAGTGGTTTGGGTGCCTTTCATTACATAGTATCCAGGGGACTTCTAGTCGTTAACGGCATCCCCATCGAAGACGGACTTGCTTACGCCTTACTCGCTCATGAATCGCAATTGATTTTTATAGCTATCGTTGGAGCTATATCATTCTTTATTATTTTCAGGAAAAATCAAAAAGTCGAAATTTCCTGACCTTTCTTTATATTTGTCATTGGTGCAACTAAGTGTTTTTGAGACTTGGTGCAAAAAAATAATGCCACTAAAGCTCAAAAACTCAAAGGGGTCACCAGGGAAATCCATTTCAATTTTATGGCAAAATCAAAAACAATATTTGTATGTCAGAACTGCGGAGTTGAATCTCCGAAGTGGATCGGACGATGTCCTTCATGTAAAGAATGGAATACTTATCATGAAGAAATAATTGCACCTGCCTCATCGCGCGAGACCTCCTTCATACTAAATCAGGAAAAAAGAAAACCTGAGCTACTCGATAACATTGAGGCTAATGAGTATGGAAGGCAAAAAACCGGCATTTCAGAACTCGACCGGATACTTGGAGGCGGAATTGTAGGCGGTTCACTTATCCTGTTAGGAGGCGAACCAGGAGTTGGCAAATCAACTCTTGCACTTCAGCTGGCTCTGGCATTAAAAGGAAAAAACATCCTGTATGTCTCAGGTGAAGAAAGCGAGGAACAGATAAGTCTGAGAGCCAGAAGGATGAAAAACACAAATCCCTTGTGTTATATTCTCAGCGAAACCGACCTTGAAAGCATTCTAATACACGCTGAAAATATCAAACCCGGATTAATAATTATTGATTCAATCCAGACTATAAACAACTCACTGTTAGAGTCATCAGCCGGTTCCGTGACGCAGGTAAGAGAATGTGCTGCGCAGCTTCTGAAATACTCAAAAATAACCGGGATACCTGTTTTCCTTATTGGTCACATCACAAAAGACGGAACACTTGCAGGTCCGAAAGTTCTTGAACACATCGTCGATGTTGTTCTTTATTTTGAAGGAGATAATAATTATGTGTACCGGATTCTCCGGTCAGTTAAAAACAGATTTGGATCAACATCTGAAATTGGTATTTTTGAAATGGTTGAGACTGGTTTAAGAGAAGTCGACAACCCGTCTGAAATGTTTATCAATCAGCATGAAGAAGCCCTGAGCGGTATCTCAATTGCTGCCACAGTCGATGGACTGAGGCCATTTCTGATAGAAACTCAGGCTCTTGTCAGCAGCGCTGTATATGGAACTCCTCAAAGAAGCTCGACAGGTTTTGACATCCGAAGACTTAATATGTTGCTTGCGGTCCTTGAAAAAAGAGCCGGATTCAAATTAGGGATAAAAGATGTTTTTCTAAATATAGCCGGCGGAATTAAGGTAAATGATCCGGCTATTGATATGGCAATAATGAGTTCAGTGCTTTCTTCAAATCTTGATATCCCAATAAGCCGTGAAACCTGTTTTGCCGGGGAAGCAGGACTTTCAGGTGAAATACGTCCTGTTTCGCGTATTGAACAAAGAATAAGGGAAGCTTCAAAAATGGGGTTCAGTAGAATATTTATATCCAAATATCACCGGAATATTTCAATTAAGGATCTGAAAATTGAGGTTGTACAGGTTGGGAAGATTGAGAATCTGATCAGGGGGCTGTTCAGCTAGTATCTTGTCCTTCTCGAATTTTCGTTCCTCGAATTATTTTTCTTAACCTTATTGCAATCAAGTTCCATGTTAAAATTTGAAGGAGCTTCAAATTCATCTGTTTGCATGCTGCTGAATTCAGGATCAGCGTAAACTTTTTGAAGAAAGAGTCCCATTATCGGAAGCGCCATGTTTGCTCCTGACCCTTCTCCCAGTGTTTCAAAATGAATTGCCTGATCTTCCCAACCGCTCCAGACCCCCCCAACGAGACGAGGAGTCACGCACATAAACCAACCGTTTGAATGGTTCTGGGTCGTACCGGTTTTTCCTCCTATCTGATTCATCAGATTAAAATCCCTTCTCAGTTTGTTCCCGGTTCCATGGAGTACTACACCCTGAAGAAGATAGACCATAAGGTAAGCCTGATTTTCACTTAGTACCTCTTCTATTTTAGGGGTGAACTTTGCAATGGTATTCCCGTTTTTGTCTTCGATGCGAGTAACATACATAGGCCGGGTATAAACACCTTTATTGGCAAAAGTACCATAAGCACCAACCATTTCTTCCAGTTTGATATCTGAAGTTCCTAGGAATATCGAAGGTACCGGATCAATAAAACTTCTTACACCCATCTTGTGCATAAGATCTGTCACAGCAGTCGGTTTAAATTGCTGCATTAACCATGCTGAGATATAGTTTTCTGATTCAGCTAGTCCCCATGCTAATGTCACCATTTTTCCGTGATTCTCCCTCGGGCCTGTACTGCGTGGTGTCCATGTTGTATCTCCAACATCAAATGACCTCGGTATATCTTCCACTTCCTGACAGGGAGAATATCCGTTCTGCATTGCAACAGTATAAAGAAATGGTTTGATTGTACTTCCAACCTGTTTCCTTTGTTGTGTTACAGCATCGTATTTAAAATACCTGAAATCAGGTCCGCCAACATATGCTTTTACATAACCGTTATCGGGTTCCTCTACCATAAAGGCTGACCGGACGAAGTATTTAAAATATTTTATTGAATCAAGCGGTGTCATTGTGGTATCCCTGTCACCTTTCCATGAGAAAACTCTCATTTTAACAGGAGTATTGAATGCCTGCATTATGGAATCATTGGAGTAACCTCTTGCACGCATAATATAGTACCGGTCACTTTGTCTCAGAGAAGACATAATCAGATCATCAGTTTCCTTTTTTGTAAGATCATCTGAAAATGGAGGATTCTTGAAACCCCTTGCCCGTCTGTAGAAGTCAGGTTGCACATCTTTTGAAAGATGTTCGGCAAGCGCTTCTTCAGCATACTTCTGCATATGGGAATTAATTGTAGTATAAATCTTCAGACCATCCTTGTACACATCGTAAGCAGTGCCATCGGGTTTCTTGTTCTTATTACACCAGCCATAAAGAGGATCATTATTCCATTCCCACAATGCATCCTCGTATGAATCAGGATTGAGATATTTCGACCGGTCAGGCTCGGCTTTTCTCATCCTCGTTGTAAGGTATTGCCTCAGATAAGTGGCCATCCCGGTGTTATGATCTTCCATCCTGAAATCGACAACAATCGGTAACTTCATTACTGAATCGCCCACAGATGAGCTTATATATCCATAGTGTACCATCTGTGATATTACGACATTTCGTCTCTGAAGCATCAGGTTGTAATTCCTTACAGGATTATACTTCGTAGAAGCTTTCAGCATTCCGACTAAAACAGCTGCCTGCTGAAGATTCAATGAATCGGGAGTAGTATTGAAATAAACTTTAGCTGCTGATCTGATACCGATGGCATTATAACTGAAGTCGAATTTATTGAGGTACATTGTGATAATTTCTTCCTTGGTATAGCTCCTTTCAAGCTTTACGGCAGTCTCCCACTCTTTAAATTTTGAAACACCAAGTTTAATTTTTCTCATCAGGCTCGAATTTCTCGCAGTATCCCTCGGATAAAGCTGTTTTGCAAGCTGTTGTGTTATCGTGCTTCCACCTCCTGTTCCCTGACCTAAAAGAATTGTTTTGATAGCTGCCCGGCCGAGACCACGGATGTCGATACCTGAATGACGGTAATAACGGCTGTCTTCTGTCGATATAAGTGCTGCTGTAAGATAGGGAGAGATATCTTTATATTCAGTCCATGTCCGGTTCTCAATACTTATCTTGCCAAGAAGAACTCCATCTTCAGAAAGAACTTGTGCAGCAAGGTAATATTCGGGGTTTTCAAGTTCATCGAAAGTTGGCATCCTGCCTAGCTTCTCTTTCGAAATAAGGACAAATATTATAATGATGAGTACAAAGGGAAAAGAGAACAACGACCAGAACCAGATGAGATATTTTTTGTTGTTTGTATTGCCTTTCATTTATTCAGAATGTTTGGTCCAAAAATAGTAAATTATAAAGAATCTTAACGGTTTATTTTGAAGTTTGGTACCTAATTGACTTACTTTGTCGTCTGATAAAAAGAATAAATATCGCTGTAATGATCGAAAATCTTGTAATTGTTGAGTCTCCTGCAAAGGCAAAGACCATAGAGAAGTTTCTGGGAAAAGATTTCCGTGTAGTGTCAAGTTTCGGACACATTAGGGACCTGGCAAAAAAAAATCTTGGTATCGATATTAAAAATAACTTCGCTCCTGATTATGAGGTTCCCAAGGAAAAAGCCAAAGTTGTCAGCGAATTGCGTAAAGCGGCTTCAGATTCAAAAAATATCTGGATTGCCTCTGACGAGGACCGGGAAGGCGAGGCAATTGCCTGGCATCTTGCGAGTGTATTGAAGCTTGATCTGGCAACTACAAAAAGGATCGTATTTCATGAAATAACTAAAGAAGCTATTTCAAATGCAATTGAAAACCCGAGAAGGGTTGACATGAATCTGGTCGATTCACAGCAAGCGCGTCGAATACTCGACCGTATTGTCGGATTTGAAATATCGCCGGTTCTCTGGAAAAAGGTCCAGCCTTCGTTGTCGGCGGGAAGAGTTCAATCAGTGGCTGTCCGTCTGATAGTAGAAAGAGAAAGGGAGATCATTTCCTTTGTGTCGGAATCAGCCTTCAGGGTAACCGCTGTATTCAGAATAAGTGACGAAGAGAATGCTATTCTCAGGGCAGAAGCCACTAAAAGATTTCATGATGAAACAGAAGCCAGGGAATTTCTTGAACTATGCAGTAAGTCAAAATATACAATAGGCAACATCAGCATTAAACCAGGGACCCGTTCACCTGCTCCACCTTTTACTACATCAACACTCCAGCAGGAGGCTTACCGGAAACTTGGTTTTTCTGTCGCTCAGACGATGGCCGTTGCTCAAAAACTTTATGAGGCCGGAAGGATCACTTATATGAGGACAGATTCCACAAACCTCTCAAACCTGGCTCTTGTCAAAGCAAGGGAAGTGATTACCTCGGAGTTCGGAGAAAACTACTCCAAAACCAGGCAATTTAAAACCAAATCAAAAGGGGCGCAAGAGGCTCACGAGGCCATTCGTCCTGCATATCTCGATAACCCGACCACAGCAGGCAGTCAGAATGAGAAAAGACTTTATGAGCTTATCTGGAAGCGGACTGTCGCATCACAGATGGCAGATGCAAGAATTGAAAAGACATCTATCGGAATAAATATGGATAATTCTCCCGTTACATTCCAGGCAACCGGGGAAGTGATCAAGTTTGATGGATTCCTGAGGGTCTATGCAGAATCAACCGACCAGGAAAATACAGATGAAGACAGGTACGTAATCCCGCCTGTCACACAGGGAATGCCGCTTTCATATGATAATGTCACTGCAACTCAGAAATATACGGCGCCTCCACCGAGATATACCGAGGCAAGCCTTGTCAAAAAGCTCGAGGAATTAGGCATCGGCCGACCTTCTACTTACGCACCTACTATTTCAACTATCCAGAACCGGGGTTACGTTTCGCGTGAAGACAGACCCGGAGAAAAGAGAGATCTTAAGATTATAACGCTTCTTGATGGTAAATTTACTTCTTCGATTAAAACCGAAATTACAGGAAAAGAAAAATCTAAACTTTTTCCGCAGGATATTGGAATGATCGTTAACGACTTTCTTCTTGAGAATTTTTCCGAAATAGTCGACTATCATTTTACAGCAGAAGTGGAGGAACAGTTTGATGAAATCGCTCTCGGGAATATTAAATGGACAGGCATGCTGGAACAATTCTATAATCCGTTCCATAAAACTGTTACAAATACCCTTGAGAAGAAGGAACGGAAAACAGGAACAAGACTCCTTGGGAATCATCCTGAAACCGGAGAACCCGTTACTGTCAGAATGGGACGCTTTGGTCCTGTCGCCCAGATAGGTGATTCAGGGAATGATGAAAAGCCAAGATTCGCAAGTCTTGCGAAAAATCAGCTGCTTGAGACAATAACGCTTGAAGAAGCGCTCAACCTGTTCCGTCTTCCGCGTTCCCTGGGTGAATATGAAGGCGCGGAAATGGTTGTTGGCGTTGGCAAATTCGGTCCATATATAAGATACAATAGTAAATTCTATTCGCTTAAGAAAGGCGTGGATGATCCATATAATGTAACATATGAGAGAGCAATTGAGATAATTCATGAAAAGACCGAAAGCGATAAAATGAAAGTCATTAAGGACTTTGGTGATATCAGACTGTTGAATGGGAGATATGGTCCTTACCTGGTTAAAGAAAAACAGAATTTCAGGCTTCCAAAAGGAACCGATGCAGAAAAGCTTACTAAAGAAGATTGTGAAAAAATTATAGCAAACAGTGATAAACCTAAAAGATCTTCAAAATAAACTATGGTAGACCTGAACGATTATTTTAATCCTGTAAGCATCGAGGCGCCTGATTTTCAATCTCTGACAGCGCAGGCAGGCTTTCCCCACAATATTTCTATTCATACCGAGAATAATGCTCTGAAGGATATCAGCAAATTTAAAATTGCCCTTTTCGGAGTACCTGAAGGAAGGAACTCACCGAATGCAGGATCAATGAAAGGTCCCGACAAGATCAGGGAACAATTATACCGCCTGGCAAAAATACCCGGGAAATCCAAAATTATCGATCTCGGCAATATGAAACAGGGCAGTTCCTTTAATGATACAATTGCAGGATTAACTGACATTTTATCCGTGTTATTATCTGACAACCTGTTTCCGGTAATTATCGGTGGAAGCAGTGCCATTATTCCTGCAATCGACAGGGCGATTTCCCAATCAGTTAAGAAATATACTTTTACGGCAGTAGACTCACGGATAGATTTCAGCAGTGAAAAGAAAGAAACTGATTCTTTTAATTATCTGAATTCTATCCTAAGTAATCATAAAAGCACTTTCTCACACTATATAAATATAGGTTATCAAACCTATCTTAATGATCAGCAAATTATAAACCGGTTTCTGAAACGGCAATCGGAACTGATCAGGATCGGAGATGTAAGGCAGGCTATCTATCTCACTGAACCCCTTTTCAGGGATTCTGACGTTGCCATAATTGATATCTCAGCTGTGAGGCAATCTGATGCTCCGGGAACCATAAGTACTTCTCCGAATGGTTTTTATGGAGAAGAGATATGCCTCCTCTCGAGATATGCCGGTATATCCGACAAACTTAAAATATTCGGATTATTTGATGTAAATCCCGATTATGATATTCGTAATCAAACTACAGGACTAGCAGCTCAGATTCTCTGGTTTTTTCTTGAAGGTTTTTCCCAAAAACAATACGAAACACCCGTATTAAGCCTCAGTAATTCAGGACGATTCATTAAATATCATGTCAGGATTACAGATCTTGAAGATGATCTCATCTTCGTAAAAAGCAGTCTCACTGACAGATGGTGGATCGAACTTCCTGCAGAAAAGGATGAGAATATTTATATTGCATGTTCACATGAAGATTATCTGAAAGCCAACCGTAATGAAGTCCCTGAAAGATGGGTTCAGGCTATGGAGCGACTAAAATAAATTGGTTTAAAGTTCCGGGAAACAAATTCCTTTTTTATACGTTTAAGTAGTAACCCGAAAACTTAAATAAATACCGGTAAAATTTGTAAACCAATCATATTTTTATTTATTTTACTCGTTCAATCAATGGGCATCGCATCTGTAAATAAAGTGATGAAAAAACTATTTACTGCATTTCTCTTTTTAGTATTTATAGTACCGGTTTTTTCTCAGCAGGATCCTTTGTCGAGCCAATACATGTTTAACACTCTTACATACAATCCCGGAGTTGCTGGAACTTCAGGAATGATTTGTGCCACAGCTCTTAATCGTCAGCAGTGGGTAGGATTTAAAGGTGCTCCAGCTACGACGCTTTTCAATGTAAGTGCTCCTGTTTCGCCTTTTGGAATAAAGAGCGGGGTGGGACTGGTTGTCGAAAGTGATAATATTGGTTTTGATAAAGACATAAACCTTACAGGATCTTACTCTTACTTAATGGATGTAGGACCGGGGAAACTTGGCATTGGATTGAATCTTGGCATATTTAGTATGGCGCTCTCTCCTACCTGGGAGATACCAGCCGGAGATGCTCACACACCCGTTTCGGGAGATCCTTTAATCCCCGAAACTAAAGAAACTCATGTCACATTTGATGCAGGACTTGGACTTTATTACAAAACCGACAAATATTATGCTTCGCTATCAGTCACCCATGTAAATCAACCAAAACTAAAATTTAGCAAAGGCACCCCATACATAAGCAGGCACTACTATTTAACAGGCGGATATACCGTGCAATTGCCCAATCCATCGCTTGAATTATTGCCCTCTGCTTTCGTTTACAGCGATGGAAAAGCTTTTCAGTATTCTGTAACTTCTTTAATCAGATACAATAAAAAAGTATGGGGAGGCGTTTCATACAGAGCCGGTGATGCCTTTATAGGAATCGTGGGATTAGAATTATTTAATGGAATCAGACTTGGTTACTCGTACGATTTTACCATTTCTGATGTAAGGACAAACAGCAGTGGCTCGCATGAATTTATGATCAATTATTGTTTCGACCTGAACCTGGGCAAAAGCCCGATGAAGTATAAAAGTATCAGATTTTTATGATTTTTGAAAAATACAATTAGCGCTAGTTCTCATGAAATCATGATGAATTATTGCTACGACCTGAACCTGGGCAAAAGCCCGTTGAAACATAAAAGTATCAGATTTTTATGATTATTAAAAAAAAATAACTTACTTGCAATATAAAATTCTATAGTATTATGAAAAAGGTAACCCTATCTGCTCTAATATTGATAGTCCTGTTAACTGGTTGTCACTCTTCAAATAACGGAGAATTAACTGGCGTTCAAGGGCGGAAAAAATTCTTTGAACCGGAACCCTTTGAAATGGCCTTCATTCCTGCCGGGAATTTTATGATGGGACCGAGCGATCAGGATGCCATATGGGCAATGAACAGCATCTCTAAATCTGTTACTGTTGATGCTTTCTGGATGGATCAGACGGAAATCACAAATAATAAATATCGCCAATTTGTATACTATGTAAGGGATTCTATCCTCAGGACTAAATTAGGGAATGCCAGTGTTGCTGACAGACAGTATTTTATGGTGGATAAGGATGGAAATGCCATTGAACCAAACATTATAAACTGGGAGGAAAAAATTGATCCGGAAGAAGAAACTACAAAAGCTACGATCGAAGAAATGTACTACCCTCCTGAAGAAAGATTCAACGGTAAAAAACAAGTTGATGTCAGAAAACTTAATTATTCGTATTTCTGGGTAGATTATCAGCAGGCTGCAAAATCAACATACAAACAGGACTATGCAACCGGTACCGGAAAATATGAAGGTAAAGTTACAAATCTTGATGGAACGCGCACTGATGTAAAAGATCGTTCGTCGTTCATTAAACATAATATCATAAATGTGTATCCCGATACTCTCTGCTGGATACGCGATTTTACATATTCTTTCAACGACCCCCAGGCTGCGCTTTATTTCTGGCATCCGTCATTCGATGATTATCCTGTGGTTGGAGTTTCCTGGACACAGGCCACCGCATTCAGTATCTGGAGAACAAACAATATGAATACTGCACTGAGAAAAGACGGAGTTGCAGATGTTCAGTCATACAGGTTGCCACTCGAAACCGAATGGGAATATGCTGCAAGAGGCGGTCTCGATCTTTCAATGTATCCCTGGGGAGGACCTTACACACGTAACTACAAAGGTTGCTTCCTCGCAAACTTCAAACCACTTCGCGGAAACTATATTGACGATGGAAATGTGTACGCCGGAAAAGTCGGTTCATACGAACCAAATGAATATGGTCTGTACGACATGGCTGGAAACGTTTCAGAATGGACATGCTGCGCATATTCACCATCAGAATATATCTTTACTCACGATCTACAGCCGAATTATGAATACAATGCTACCCCGCAGGATCCTCCAATCATGAAAAGAAAGGTTATCCGTGGCGGATCATGGAAAGACATAGCCTATTTCCTGCAGACCAGTGCAAGAGATTATGAATATCAGGACTCTACAAAATCATATGTAGGTTTTCGTAACGTAAGATCTTATATTGGTGTAAATTAATAAATTAGAAATAACCCTAAATAATCTCGTAATATGAGCCTAGCAGAATTAGTACAAAGCAGCGGGTGGAAAAACTTCATCGCAAAACTATATGGATTAGGTGCTTCCGTCGTTATTATTGGTGCACTGTTTAAAATACAGCACTGGCCATTGGCCGGAACTATGCTTACCATCGGTCTTCTGACAGAAGCTATTATCTTTTTCTTTTCAGCATTTGAACCGCTGCACGAAGAAGTGGACTGGTCTCTGGTTTATCCTGAACTTGCAGGTATTCCTGAAGATGAAACTCCCGAGCTGGCATCCCATGGCGGAAAATATCATGGTGGCGGTGTATCAGGGGGGATCGGCGGTGGCGCAGGATCAGTCGCTCTTGCTAAATTTGATGAAATGCTCGAAAAAGCAGATATCACTCCTGATTTATTCCAAAAACTCGGAGTGGGAATGAAAAAACTAAGCGAATCGGCTGCAAATATGAACTCAATGGGAGATGTTACTGCAGCTTCAAATAAATATATGAGTACGATCAATAATGCCAATGATTCACTCGGAAAACTTTCTGATTCATATCAGGCAACCGCTAAACTGGTGAGTGATTCAGGTTCAGTATATAAGAATATGGCTGATTCAATGTCAGTTATTGAAGTTGGTGGAAAATCATACCAGCAGCAATTGGAATCACTGAACAAAAATCTCTCTGCTCTTAACGCAGTGTATGAACTTCAGCGCAAAGGTGTTGATGAACATTTGAAAGAATCGGATACACTATACAAAGGAATCCAGGGGTTAATGAAAGACCTTTCAGAGTCAGCTGGCGATACTAAAAAATACCGCGAACAGATAACAAAGCTAAACGATAATCTTTCGGCATTGAACAATGTCTATGGAAATATGCTGGCAGCTATGAACGTTAAATAACGTGGCTTTTTTAAAAAACTAAACCTACTACCCAATGGCTCACGAAAAGCTATCTCCACGGCAAAAGATGATCGGTATGATGTACCTGGTGCTTACCGCCATGCTTGCACTTAACGTATCAAAAGAAGCTGTGGAAGCATTCAAAAAAGTTGATAAGGGTCTTACCCAGACAATCGCAAACTATACCCTTAAAAATGAAGTAATATATAAAGAATTCGACAGGGCTGCTGCAGAAAATGCCGCGAAAGCAGGGAAATATAAAACAGCCGCATACCAGGTAAAGGAACGGGCCGATGAAGCATTTAATTTTATCCAGGGGCTCAAGATTGAAATTATTAAAAAAGCTGAAAAAGATCCGGAAACTCCTGCTGTCAAAGGAAATGAAGTCATCATTGAAGAAGTAAAAAGGATAGATGACACCAACGTGCCATCTGAAATTCTTATAGGGGCAAACGAAAATGGAAAAGCAAATGACCTTAAGGCTCTTTTGAGCGAATATCGCCAGTTCCTTATCGGCATCCTTGATGGGAAAAATCCAACAACGGAAGCAGCACTGAAATCCAGTCTCTATACTGAAGACGGGAAAAATGCAGATGGTGAAAAAGAACGCTGGGAAAATCTAAACTTCCAGACACTGCCGCTTGTTGCTGTTATATGTATACTTTCAGAAATGCAGGTCAATGTCAGAAACGCTGAAACAGAAGTCCTTAACTACTTGTATTCGCAGATTGACGCATCTTCATTTAAATTCAACAAACTTACACCAATTGTTATTCCAACATCAAATTATGTAACACTTGGCAGTGATTATGAAGCAAGAGTATTTATTTCGGCTACTGATACTACGCAATCTCCAAAGATCACTGTCGGTGATCAGCTACTAGCACTTGATGAAACAGGAAAAGGCATATACAAAGTCCGTGCTTCAGCCATCGGTTCAAAAAAATGGGGCGGCATCATTGCTTTGAAAGCCCCGGACGGTTCAATAAAAAGCTATCCGTTCGATGCATCTTATAATGTAGGTGAATCAAACGTTATTGTTTCTCCTACGGCAATGAATGTTATGTACTACGGTATTAATAACCCTATCGATGTATCAGTTCCCGGTATTAGTCCTGATAAATTAAAGATAAAGGTCATAAATGGCTCTTTCTCAACAGAAAAAGTAAAGAAATCCGGAGGAGAATATTTTAAGGGAAGCTGGGCTGTTAAACCAAATACCGTGGGCCAGGATGTTCAGGTTGTGGTAACAGCTGACGTAAATGGCAAACCGGTTCAATATGCACCTTATAGTTTCAGAGTTAAATCGATACCTCCTCCAGTGGCACAGTTTGGGAATAAAAGTACAGGATCTATCCCAAGAGCAACTGCAGCTGCGCAGCAGGGTGTATTTGCCGTTTTACCCGATTTTGACTTTGACCTTCAATATACGGTTACCGGATTTACCATCCTCTACAGTGATAAGGGCTCTGACTATGAAGAAATAAGTACAAACAGCAATCTTACCCCTAAACAAAAAGACCTTATTAACAGATTGACCAGAGGCAAATACTTGACAATTAAAGATATTAAAGCGCTAGGGCCTGATGGCAAAACAAAAGAACTTCAGCCAATAATTTTAAAGATTGATTAATATCGAAAAATATAACTATCATGAATAGAAAAATCCTTTTTGGAATATTAGCACTTTCACTTTCCGGTGTAGCAAAAGCCCAGAGTTTTGGGGATATATACCAGAAATCTATCAAGGATGCAAGAAAGATAGAATACCCGTTTCTCCAGGAATCCGACGTTGTGTGGGCCAGATACTATTTCCGCATGATTGATTTAAGGGAAAAGATCAACCAGCCTTTATATTATCCAACTGAAACCACAATTGATGGCAGGAAGAGTTTCATAAATATCCTTCTTGAAGAGATAAAAGCCGGCAGACTTACGGCTTATGATCCTCTTCAAACAACATTGCCTACCACCTACAGCGATATCGAAGTTAAAATGGGTGCAGTTTCCAAAACCGAATCAATCACTATTAATGCTGCCGGAGGAACAAGAGATACAACTATTAAGCAGGATGCCAAACCTGAAGAGGTAAAACAACTTCTTATATACGAAGAGTGGTATTTTGATAAGAAGCTTTCTAAGCTTGATGTAAGGATAATTGGTATTGAGCCTTATTATATGGCATTCGATGAACAAGCCGGCAGAGTACTCAAAAAGCCTTTATTCTGGATAAAATATGCTGACGCAAGAGATGCCCTGGCTAAACAGGAAGTTTATATGACAAATAATGACGCACAGAGAATTTCGTTCGATGACCTGTTTATGCAGAGACGATTTAATGGTGTAATTTCCGGTGAGTCAAACGTCTATAATGACAGGAGGATCAATCAGTACGAAATTGGGAAAGCTACACTTTTTGAAGCTGAACGCCTTAAAAACGAACTGTTCGATTTTGAACACGATTTGTGGGAATATTAAGATATTTTGTGACATAGAAAAGAGGTTGAAATTTCAACCTCTTTTTTTTGCTATAAAAACTTCTCCTTAGTCGAGTTTTTTACATCTTCAAGATACTGTTTGATGTTCTGCTCATCCTCTTTCTTAACAATCAGAAGAACATTATCAGAATCAACCACAATATAGTCCTTGAGCCCCTGTATCACAGCTATTTTGCCTGGCGCGATATTAAACAGATTCCCATGATTTCCATAAGAAAAAACATCACCTCTGATGATGGAGTTTTTGTTTTTATCAACTGCTGAATGCTCGTAAAGCGAACTCCATGTGCCAAGATCTGACCAGCCAATATCAGTTCCCATGACGTAAACATTATCAGCTTTTTCCATTATCCCATAGTCAATCGAAATATTCCTGCATTCTGCATAAGTCTTTCCGATAAAACTTTTCTCCTGCTTGGTCCCAAATAATTCACGTCCTTCATCAAATACGGTATACATATCAGGCATATACTTCTCTATGGCATGAAGGATAGCCTTAATGTTCCATATAAAAATCCCTGAATTCCAGTAAAAATCGCCGCTTTCAAGAAAGACCTTTGCAAGATCAAGATCAGGCTTTTCAGTAAACGTTTTAACCTTCAGAAGATTACTATAACCTTTTACCGGCTTTTTCTGATCAGCCTGTATATACCCATATCCTGTTTCAGGCCTGTCGGGTTTTATACCGAGGGTTATGAGAGCATCATTCTTTTCGGCAAACTCATAACAACGCTGTATTACCTGACTGAATACCTCTTCTTTCACAATAAGATGATCGGCAGGCGTAACAGTGATCAAAGCATTAGGATTCTCTTTCAGAATCCTGAAAGTGCCATACGCAAGACACGGAGCAGTATTTCTGCGAAATGGTTCCACCAGAACCCGTGAAGGATCAATTTTTAATTGCTCAATCACCAGATTCTTATGATCAGAATTTGTGACAACAAAAATATTCTCTTCAGGACAACTTTTTTTAAATCGCCTGTATGTCTGCTGGATCAATGTTTCTCCCGTGCCGACAATATCAAGAAATTGTTTTGGCTTTTCACGGCGGCTCAGAGGCCAAAAACGACTCCCTACCCCACCTGCCATTATTATAACATACCTGTTATCCATAAGAAATATTTTTTTATCATTTAAACTGCAAATATATAATTTATTATGCAGACAGGATTCAAAACCTAATTAATGAAAATATGGGAATATATTAGTAATTTTGAAACGCTAAAAATAAAAGAATGTTCAAGTTCCTTACACAATTCGGGCGTTATTTCCTGCTCCTGAAAAAGGTGTTTTCTAAACCCGAAAAACCATCTGTATATTACAAACAGACGATGCGTGAGTTTGTGTTCCTCGGGATGAATTCAGTAGGAATCATCGCTATAATATCATTCTTTATGGGTGCGGTTATTACACTACAGACCGCTTATAATACCGAAAATCCTATCTATCCCAAGTATCTTATCGGTCTTGGCTGCCGCGATTCAATGATCCTTGAGTTTTCATCTACAATTGCTGCTCTTATACTTGCCGGGAAAGTCGGTTCAAATATTGCATCAGAAATTGGAACTATGAGAGTAACAGAACAAATAGATGCCCTGGAGATTATGGGAGTTAATTCTGCTTCATACCTTATTCTCCCGAAAATGATTGCGACTCTGATCTTTAACCCTTTTCTGACTATAATTGCTATAATAGTTGGTATTTTCGGCGGATGGGTAGCGGGAACATTTTCAGGGGTAATGACATCAGAGAATTTTATTTACGGAATTCAATATGCATTTCATTCCCTACTATATTGTATACTCTTTGATAAAAACAGTCTTCTTTGCCTTCATAATAACAAGTGTGTCTGCATTTCAGGGTTATTATGTTGATGGCGGTTCGCTGGAAGTCGGACGGGCAAGTACCAAAGCAGTTGTCTACAGCAGTGTATTAATATTACTTTTCAACGTTATATTGACTCAACTTCTTCTGTCATGATAAAAGTGTTAAACCTGAATAAATCTTTCAACGGGAAGACTGTTCTGGATGATATTTCGGTGACCTTCGAACCTGGAAAAACCAATCTGATAATTGGCAGAAGCGGGTCAGGCAAAACAGTGCTCCTGAAATCAATTGTAGGCCTTCATGAGATTGATAGCGGGGAGGTGTGGTACGAGAATACTCTGTTCAACAAACTTGATTTTGCCGGAAAGAAAAAGATCAGATCTGAGATGGGCATGCTCTTTCAGGGAAGCGCACTTTTTGATTCACTCACCGTTGAGCAGAATGTCAGATTCCCTCTCGATATGTTTTCAGACGGAAGCCCGGAAGAAAAAATTGAAAGAGTGAATTTCTGTCTTAACAGAGTCGATATCAGAAATTCCAACAATCTATTCCCGTCAGAACTATCAGGAGGAATGAAGAAAAGAGTGGCAATTGCCCGCGCAATAGCGTTAAATCCTAAATATTTGTTTTGCGATGAACCAAATTCGGGGCTCGATCCGATAACTGCTATTCTTATTGATGCCCTTATCAAGGAGCTTACAGAAGAATATTCCATGACCACAATAATAAATACTCATGATATGAATTCCGTCATGGAAATAGGAGAAAAAATAGTATTTATCAGCGAGGGTGTTAAATGCTGGGAAGGGAATAAAAATGAAATTCTCAATTCTGACTGCGGTATTTTAAATGATTTTGTTTTTGCGAATTCCCTGGCAAAAAAACTTCGAACTAACAAGTGATCACTCTTTCTTGTTTTTCTTTATCTCCTCATAATCAATATATTCACCTATTTTTTTTGACACTTTCTTTGAAGGAACCTTATCTTTTTTGTCTTGCTGATTAATGTTAGCCTTTTGATCATCCCTTCCAAAAAGCACGAAGGATCTTACAATCAGATACCCTATCAGGCATATTAATAAATAACGGATCAGAATCATATTAATATTGAATTGCGTATTATTTGAGCCATACTTCCCACAAAGGTACTCAAATGATAACACTAAGGTTCACAAAGGGTTTATTCAGGATCTATTTTATGCTATTCCACCAAAATCATTGGCTTGTCTTTTTTCTCTTTTATCTTATTGCCAAAAACAAGGTTCATACCAAATCGCATATTGAAGGTATTCCAGGACGATGGAATAGGAATCGTGTAATTGCTTTTTGAATTTCCGCTGATATCATTGTTATTTGATTGTCCTGTTATCCTGTTCCAGGATACCGGGATTCTTTCTGAAGCCATGTAAAACTGTGTTATTCCAGTCCTGAACGAGAGAGCCGCTCCAAGATTATCATATCGCTGATTGGCGGCCGTATAACCAACACTCACTGAAAATGCATTACCCAGATTGACATTTGCTGAGAGAGTAACAGCTTCCCGAAGCTGTTTTGAAATAACTCTTGTATATGACAGAAGACCCAAAGAAAATTTGCTTGTAACATTATAGCTTGCCCCTAATGAAACGCCAAAAGGCAGATATGTTGTAAAAGCTGAATTGGATTTGGTGACGGCGAATGCATTTTTTAAAGAATCAACCATATCCTTGCCAATCTCATCAATTGTTTTGGTTCCATTGAAAAAATCGACCATATTCAAGCCATTGAATATAAATTTGTTATTGGTGCTTAAGTTTGTAACATTGTTTCTCCACCTTATAAATCCAAGATCGGTAATTGCTCCTGAAACTACGATCTTTTCTGTAAGATCGTATGTTAGTCCTAAGTCAATGCCAAGTCCGATATTCTTTTTCCCTCTGACTAAAACCGAATTCTGAAGACGTGTATCATCAACATTGATACTATTTATGTTATGATCAGAATCCATGGTAACAGTTGCGGGGCCAGCCATGTTGATATCCAGATTGGCATCAAAAACATGTGTATAATCATTGTTTACCGTCACTCCCAATGATTTGTTTACAAGTGACAACTCGTCGATGCCCATTAAAAGTTTTCCTCTCCCACCAACTCTTAACCTGTCTGTAATATTACGCGAATATCCCATTGCGAATTCGTGATAAGCTAAGACACTGGCACTTAATGAAGAAAGATTGATCCTGCTTCCCACAAATACTCCATTCCCTTTAAGAGCTAATTTAAAAAGATCGCCGGGGATCCCGATATTCGCATCAACCCTGGTATTTACATCAAATGTTACATAACCGTCACGACCAATAGAAAATCCTATCCCCAGAAGCTGAATGGTCGATTCAAACTCCATGAAGTTACTTTCTTTTATCTTGGCAAGAAATTTATCAACATTGTACTTTGGATTAAGGATGGAAATAATTGAATCTTTTGGCTGGCCTTTAATAAATATATCAGAGAAATTTACAAAATTATTATTGATGTTCAGATCTATTCCCGATAATACCGGCAACCCGACATAGACAGAATTGGATGGTCGAAGTGCAGGATTCATCAGATGATTCTGAGGAATGTTCATAAAATACATTAACTGGCTGTTCTGTGCTGATGCACAGGTAATATTAATTACCAGGATTAATGCGATTATATATTTTGCTTTCCCGATCATATATATATAAATTTTTACTTCAGTTTTATATCCGGTTTCACAACAACCGCTGCACTGAAATCAAAGGTGTAATCCGAATATATCTTTACTCCCTGCGCCCCATTCACGGTAGTATTGAGGGTTAACCAGAAAATGATTTTATCTGCTCCGGAAACGGAACTAAAAAAGTCTTTTGTAAATTCTATTGTTGTGGTAGATTTTGTAGTTCCTGTTACTTTACCATTGCTGTCAACCGGTGCAGGTTTTAGTATGGTTCCTGAATTCACAGTGTTCTTAATAAGCCCTGTGGATGAATCATAAAGACTCATTTTAAGCGATACACCAACAGGAAACCCATTCTCTGCAACAACATTAAACTGGAGTAACTGAAAATCCTCAGGCTTTATAGGATTATTGCTATTCTTATCTTCTTTCAGGAAATTATCAACCGTATCACTTAGTTGAAGATTAGTCAGCGCAATCTCCATTGGAATCTCTACATCAAGAGAGCCAAGCAGATGAAATGCCGGGAGGGCATTTTCAGTTGGACTGCTTTTTGCGGAGAAGGAGACTGTAGCTGTACCTGAATAATTTAAAACCTCCGGTGGGAGAGAAACAAGCTGTGGCAAATTGGAATTCGATTTATCTATTTTATAAGATGATGAAATCTCAAGCTGATCGGGAAGGTTAGGTTTTGCAATTACAAAAGGCATAAGATTAAGGTTAACACTCTTATTTCTTCCCGTACCTATGATATTAAAATCTAATCTGACTGAATCAGGAAAAGAATTAGTATAATTAAATTTGATACTTGGGTTTAATACCTTAAAATCTCCAGAAATATGACTGGTAATATCTCCTAAATTAAGGTCAATTACACCAGGTGGTATCACAGCTGTTTTTTCAATAACAATCCCTTTTACAAAATCTGCCAGTTTCAAATCTACTACTGAGTTTTTGGTGAATACCAGGTAAAGAAGCTTATTCTGATCGAAGGATATTGTATCATTTGTTTTAACAATATCTTTCAATGAAAAACTTCCGGTCATTGCAGAAATAGCCATGTTGGGTGTGAGATGATTTTGCTTTGAGAGCATCGTCATATTATAAGTTTCCTTTACACAAGCCGTCGCTGAAAGAAAAATGATCATTAAAAAAAACAAAAAAGTCCTCTTTATCATAATCTTTCCTATTTAATTTCTGTGTCTAATTTATAGTTATAGAGAAATCTGTCAGTGCCGCCAACAATAAGATGCCAGCCGCTTTTATCCGACAGTTTCCCGATGGAAAACATTGATGCACCTCTTAAAGGAAATCCGGTCATTGTTTTACCGTTCTTACCGATCAGGTAAATCAGGTTCTTCGTCACGTCAAAAACTCCTATTTTTCTATCTGTCGATGAAAAGACAAAATTAATAGGCCCTCCCAGGTTATCAGAACCAAATTCTCTTTTAAAGATTTCCTCTCTGTTAAGATTATAAAGATACAATATACCCTGATCAATAAAAATATATTCACCAGGGCCATCTCCATCTATGTCTAAAATATCGAATGAATGGTTGCTTGTAAATTTTTTTATAATAAATTTTGTAACACTTCCATCGAAATGAATATACTGGATTGTCCCATCCGGAGAAGTGCATACCACGCACGGATCAGATGAACTTGTCAGTCTCATGGCTGACCCAATGGCTTTGGTAACAGGTTCTTTTAGATTTATTCGCTTATTGCCTGCCCTGTCAAGGAAATATATGCTGTTTTCATCAGCAGTTACAATATAATCTTTACCTGAAACTCTGAAGTAACTAATTTCTGTTTTAACAATCCCGGTCGTTTTAAAAGGGGTCCATCCTTTTACTACATTTCCGGTTTTATCATAGGAGTAGATTAACCTGTCTTCTCCGCTTACAAACAACCTGTAATTAAGATTATTATCGTAATCATACATAACCATCTGGTTCGTGGCCGGTGATCTTAATTTGACAGGATATCTTTCCACATAATTACCATTTCTGTCAATCAGATGGAGATAATTTTTCCCTGAAAAAAGCAATTGATATTTCCCGTTGCGGTAATAATCAATCATATATATATTACTTATTATCCTCTCGTTTAGTGGCACTTTCCACAGGACCCGCCCTGCAGCATTTATCAGATAAATATTGTTCCGTATATCCTGAATGAAAATCTCTTTAGCGCCCGTAATATGATTTGTAAAAAAGAATGGTTTTATGCAAGCTACGGTGTCTAACAAGGTCTCCCATTCAGTAGTTGATTCCTCCCGGGCTTGTTCCTTGTATTTTATTGACAGACTATTGTACAGCATTCCATTGCTTGATGCGAACTTATATCCGGCGGCCTGAATTTTATTAACAGAGCTTTTATTCGACCTTAGCGCATCTATAATGTTTTCATTAAGAATTCCTTCAAGGTAATCAGTTATTCGCGATGGGATACAATAGAAATAATAACCTGCGCGGCTGGGAAGAGTGTTCTCAAAATCGCGGTAAGTCAGGTCATTAGACAGAGTTTTATTAAGAATATTATCATACAATAATCTGGAAATGGTATAATAGGAGTCTCCTGCAATCAGATATTGATCATAAAATGCAAAGTAAGTTTCATCAAATGTGATGAGAATCCGGGAAGTAAAACTCTTATAAGTCCTTTATATGGTGTCTTATATACCGGTATCTTAACCTGTTCATCGGGCTGAAAATAGAGAATTTCATTTTTGGAACCTGGCTGGTCAAGAAAAATCTGTTCAGCCATAACACGGTTTGATAGTTCATAAATTATCAGTGTATTGTCTTCAACAGGATTCCCTTTAATATTAATTATGGCTCTGGTTATCTCTTCGCCGATATAAGGTTTGATTTTTGTCGCCAGATCATATGCCTCATTCGACATTGACGTATCAGATACCATATGAACGCTAAGGGATGGAGGGATCAGAGTTTCGAATAGCACAGTTGCAGATGGGAGAATCTTATACGTATGAAAAACACGCGAGGGCAATGACTTGTATTTGTACAAAAATTCAGAGGAATCGTCACTTTCAGTATACCCGCTCAGAACCAGTCCGTCTTCGCTGATATAAATATCCCCGCCTGCAGTTCCGGCAAGCTTTGCTACCTTCCCGGCCAATCCTTTGCTCCTTATATTCAAGATTGGTTTCAGAAGATCGGGCAGATTATGTAATGAAATAAATATTTTATCGACGTTTTTACCAGATGCCATAAGTACACGTGAAAAGCCTGGGGTATTTCTTATATCTGTCTCCTTGCCTAATTTGTGCAGATGCATGTTCTACCAACTCCATCGAACTGCTGCTTATCAACAAACCTGAAACAAGAGAAATATATGCGGTATCTCTCAGATTATCTGTTAGAAAAGGTAATGCAATTCCCGGATTGCCATTTATCCTGATCTGTGTCAGATAATTAATTCCCAATGAATTAAACATCTCTTTTACATGCCTTAGTTTTATGACACGTGCGACAGGCATGGAAATAACCGGAAGTATTCTTCCCCGGATGTCGCTGTGAAATGATATGATTGTCGCTCCGTCAATAAATAGATTTTTAAAATTAGGCTTGTTCAGGAGATCAGCCAGATACTTAAGATCATGGTTAATAGATTCCAGTTCCTTTATTTTCCCAATCTCGCCAAATAAACCTCTCCCTGTGGTAAGAGAGTTCAGTAAGCTCTTAATATCGACAGTTTCAATGACTATGCATGCATCGGGAGTTACTGTTTTATAAGGATCAGTGGCCAGGTTCTTGTTGCTCTTCCAAAGAAAAAAACCCATTATCGCAAGAGCTGATACCAGGACGATTATCAAAATAATTATTATCCTTTTTCCCACTAAACAGAGTATAATGTACTATCCAAATTTAGCAAATAAATGCATATTCCTGCTCAGGTTTTGGAATTAACGGGATCAGACAAGATTCCAAAGAAATCATATCCGATTGGCACGTAATTTGAATTGTAATTATTACACAGACAATCTCAATATATACCTGGATTCAGGGCAGAAAAAAGTAGAGACGTTGCACGCAACAACGTCTCTACATTTTTTCAATCAGAACGCTATGTCTCTACATTTTTTAAACAGATTAGCAACGTCTCTACATTTTTTCAATCAGAATGGACGGTATCCTATTATCTCCCTTACCTCTTTCACGGTTTTTGAAGCGCTTGCCCTGGCTTTTTCAGCACCTTGTGACACTACCTTTGCGAGATACTTATTATCCGACAGAAGATCTGTGATTTTCGTGCGTATAGGTTCAGTAAATTTAATGATATCTTCTGCAAGTTGTTTTTTCATATCTCCGTATCGGATTTCGCAGGACGCATATTTATCAGCGAAATAATTAACTGTTGTTTGATCGGAGACAACACTCATTATCGTAAAAAGATTTTTTACCGGTTCAGAGATTTCCTGACCCGGAGTAGTAGGCCCGGTATCGGTCATTGCCCTCATCACTTTTTTCTTAATTTCCTGGGGTGTATCAGAAAGAAATACACCATTCCCTTCACTTTTCCCCATTTTTCCTGTACCATCCAGACCTGGTATTTTCACAAGCTGCTGCCCGAAGTTATATGCATCGGGTTCAGGAAAATAATTAACTTCATACATCTGGTTAAATCTTCTTGCAAATCTTCTTGTCATTTCAAGATGTTGTTCCTGGTCTTTTCCAACCGGAACTTTATTTGCTTTGTGAATTATGATATCTGCCGCCATCAGAACAGGGTACGTCAGCAATGCCGCATTAATATTGTCGGGTTGTTTTCTTATTTTCTCCTTGAAAGAAGCCGTTCTTTCCAGTTCCCCAACATAAGCATTCATATTTAGCAAAAGATACAGTTCCGAAACCTCCGGAACATCACTCTGAATAAACACAGTCGCTACTTCTGGATCGATTCCGCAAGCCAGGTATTCTGCAAGTACCTGTTTAATATTTCCATGCAGATCCCCGGGTTTTGGATGAGTTGTAAGAGCATGATAATCTGCAATAAAAAAGTAACAGTTATTTTCAGTTTGCATTTTAAGAAAGTTCTTAATTGCACCGAAATAATTTCCAAGATGCAGGTTCCCTGTTGATCTTATGCCGCTTACAACTGTGTCCATTGAATAGAATTATATTTCAGCGCAAATCTAGTAAAAAGGTATAAAGGCGCAAAGGCTTGAGAATGCTTTAAACGCTTTAAAGGCTTTAGAGGCCTTATAAAAGGAAAGCCAGTCCCAGCCTATATTGCCTTTACAGCCTCTATAGCATCTACAGCCTTTTTTATTATCTTTGCAGATTAAAATAAAAAATGGCCATGGAATCGACAAGACAGAAAAAAGTATCACGATTAATTCAGAAAGAACTGGCCGACATCTTTCTTAAAAGAGGGAAACGAATTTGCACATGGAAAGCTGGTTTCAATAACCAGGGTCAGGGTAAGCCCCGACCTGTCATTTGCAAAAGTCTATATAAGTATATTCCCGGCTAACAATCAGGAGGAAATTCTTAAGTCAATTGAGGAACATAGTTCAAAGATCAGATTTGATCTTGGTCAGAAAGTCAGGATCACAATTGCGCATCGTGCCTGATATAGCATTCCACATAGATGATAGCCTGGATTATATCGACAAGATAGACAAATTGCTGAAATCCTGACACATATGAAGTACGAACCAATAAAAAGGACTCTCGGCAGGTTTTTTGCCCGAACGCCTCTTCTGAGGAAAACTCTGTATTTTCTTCTGGACGTTTTATTGCTGCGCACCTGGCATGTTAAAAAAGCTTTGCGAAAAATTGCCACTCAATTTCCTGGTGATGCGTTGATACTCGATGCAGGGTCAGGATTTGGACAATATACCTGGCGCATGAGCAGTATGAATGACCACTGGAAAATCAAAGCCTACGATATCAATAAGGAACAGGTTGACGATTGCAACGTTTTCATTGGTAAAACCGGTTTATCACAAAGAGTATCTTTTCACACCTGTAATCTGACAAATCTGAATGATAATAAACTGTTTTGATATTATTCTTTCGGTTGATGTGATGGAACATATAGAAGAAGATGTGCTTGTGTTTAAAAATTTCTATAATTCATTGAAAAACAATGGGGTAATCTTGATTTCTACTCCATCCGACCAAGGTGGATCTGATGTTCATAACGATCATGAAGAATCATTTATTGATGAACATGTCAGAGACGGTTACAGCATTAAAGGTATTACCGATAAGCTTATCGCTGGCAGGATTCAAATCCATCGAAGCAACCTATACTTATGGAAAACCGGGAAATATTTCATGGCGGTTATCGATGAAATACCCAATTAAGATGTTGAATGTCTCTTATTTCTTTTTCCTGATACTTCCATTTTATTATTTGATATTTCTTCCCTATAGCCTTAATTCTTAACCTTTTTGACCTCTCCATTACTCATAAGACAGGGACCGGGTTACTGGTTACCGCAAGAAAGCTGGAAAAGTGAAACTCTCATATATATATAGCAAAACGGTATCTTTTCGCTAAAAAATCGCGAAATGCCATTAATGTTATTTCAGCAGTTTCAGTTGCAGGGGTGACCGTTGGCACAATGGCTCTGATAATTATTCTTTCGGTGTTTAACGGCCTCGAAAAGATGGTAAGCGGAATCTTCAATACCTTTGATCCGGATATTAAAATAACCGCTTCTGAAGGCAAAACATTTATCCCTGATTCGGCCCGTCTGAAACTTCTGGCAAAAGTTGATGGTCTCTGTTGCTATTCACTTACAATTGAAGACAATGCTCTGCTGAAATACGGGCAGCGCGAATATATCGCCACAATAAAGGGAATCGATGACAATTATACGATGGTTTCTTCCATTGACAGCTCCATGTGGGAAGGCGACTTTATGCTGAAAAATAATAAAGGCCGCCCTTATGCTATTCCCGGCATTGGTGTCGCACAATATCTTGGCATACGGGTGAATTTTATTACACCTCTTGAAATAATATTCCCAAGAAGAGACGGTAGCACAAACCTGAGCGCCGAAAACTCATTAAATCGTAAATTTATTTTCCCGTCAGGCATTTTTGAAGTTGAAAAAGACTATGATTCCAAATATGTTTACATCCCCATTGATGTTGCCCGTGAATTGACAGAGACGGAAAAAGCTGTATCAACAATTGAAATCAAGTTCAGCAAAAACGCAAATCCTGTTGCAGTACAAAAAGCTATTAAGAAGATATACGGCAAGGGTTATACAGTTCAGAACCGTAATGAACAGCAGGCAATTTTTTACAAGGTTATGCGATCAGAAAGGCTTGCTATTTTCTTTATACTGACGCTTATACTGATAATTGCTTCATTCAATATAATCGGTTCCCTCACAATGCTCATTATTGAAAAGGAAAGGGATATTGAAATACTCAAAAGCCTTGGGGCAGATAATAATCTCATCCGAAAGATTTTTATATTTGAAGGATGGCTTATTTCTATTATAGGAGCAATATCCGGAGTTATTCTTGGTTTTTTTGTATGCTGGTTACAGCAGACATACGGACTTGTTAAACTTCAGAGTCAATCACTAATAATGAATTCGTACCCCGTAGTGCTTAAACTGATAGATTTTATTATCGTCCCGGGTACAGTTCTGCTCATAGGTTATTGGGCCGCATGGTACCCTGTAAGGTTTCTGACAAAAAAATATCTGAATAAAAATGCATAATGTTTCATAACTCACATTTTGTAAAACACATCTCTTAATGAGAAGAATTTTTAATAATACAACAATACGAATTGCTTTTGTGGGGCTGATTCTGATCTCACTATTGATTGTCAGCTGCAATACTCAGAAAATTAAAGTAGATAAGAAAAACCTTATCCCTGAAAAAGAACTTGTTTCACTCCTTGTCGATATATACATAACTGATGGTCTCTTGTCGAACCAGAATCTCAAATCACGGTTTTCATCACTCGATTCGATCTCTGCCTATTATCAGGTAATTGAAAAACATGGTTATACAAAAGAAATGATGGACAGGACCATGCAGTATTACTTTGTTAAAGATTCCAAAAAGCTTAATAAAATATATGATCAGGTTCTCGGGATATTAAGTGAGATGGAGGCACGTGTTCAAAAAGATTACCGGACCGAACAGTTACATCTGGCAAACATCTGGCCCGGGAAGGATTTTTATGCTATGCCTTCAATTTCAGGAAATGATTCTGCAAAGTTTGAAGTCCTGCATGCTAATTTTGGAACTTATACCCTTAGCTTTACACTACCGTGGTATACCCTGATGATCAGAATATTAATCCGCGGGCAAGTATTTATCTGGTCGCAAGTGATAGCCTGAAAACAGGAAAAAGGAGGTACTTTAACACAGTTGAATATCTGAAAGACGGAAGGCCACATCTTTACAGCATGGTGATGGTATTACCACGCAGTAAATTGTTCATCCTGGGTGGCAGCCTCTTTGATTTTCACAATATACCCGGAATACGAAGTCATTTCCGAATAGAAAATATTGTTCTTTCACTTAACCAGGTCGCGATATGAAGCGGTTTGCGGCTCAGTACATTATTTCAAACTCGGGGCCAATTCTTAAAAGATCAGTAATTACAACTGAAGACGATGGGACAATAATCAGCATTGAAAACAGGTCCGGAGAGTTAAACGAAGAGCACTCTACTGAATTTTATAATGGTATAATTGTCCCCGGATTCGTAAATTGCCACTGCCATCTCGAGCTCTCATACATGAAAAATACAGTTCCAAAAGGGACAGGACTTGGCGCTTTCATTGAGCATGTAAGAACTTCCAGAGACGCCAAAAGAAGCTCCTCCAATGATGCAATTTCAGCTGATAATTTAATGTTTGAAGATGGGATTGTCTTATGTGCAGATATCTGCAATACCTCTGATACCTTCAATGTAAAGAAAGAAAGTAAAATCTCTTACATAAACCTGCTCGAAGTTTTTGGTCTTGATCCTGATAAAGCGGGAAGGAGAATGAATGAAGTAACCATCCTTGCAGAATCAGCAAAATCGATGGATCTTCAATTTTCTCTTGTTCCGCATTCGGCATATTCAATGTCGCTTTCGCTGCTCAGGCTACTAAAAGATAAATCAACCCGGAACAAAGTAACGTCGATCCACTTCATGGAAACAGAAGGAGAAGAAACATTCCTCAGACAGAATTCCGGGCCGCTTATGCTGTCATATTCAAGATCAGGGCTAGTTCCTCCCCGACTTGAAACAGCTAAAAATCATGCTGATGTAATTCTTAATGAGCTGACTTTATCGGGAAACCTGATTCTTGTTCATAATACCTATGTGGATCAAAATACGATCAGAAACATAAGCAAAAGAAAGAACCTGTTCTGGTGTGTCTGCCCGAATTCGAATATCTACATTGAAAACAAAATACCTCCGGTTGATCTGCTGATTGAAGAAGGAGTCGAAATTGTTGTCGGGACAGATAGCCTTGCTTCCAATACAAGTCTCAGTATTCTGGCGGAGCTTAAGACGATTCAGCATAATTTTCCGCTAATTCCACTTGAAGATCTTATTTTGTGGGCTACCAGGAACGGGGCTAATGCTCTTGGTGAGGAAGCCCTGTTCGGATCTATCGAACCCGGGAAAAAGCCAGGTCTCCTTGTCATTCATAATGTTGATCTTCAAAATATGAAGTTACTGCCTGAAAGCTATGTGACAAGACTAATTTAGTTTATTCTCTGTGTGCCTCTGTGTGTTATGTTCTCTGTGAATTAATGCTAATTTTGCGGGTATAATAAAATAATATGTCCACATTCCTATTTGATGAAATAATATTCGGACCCGTCAAGAGTCGCCGGTTGGGTGTTTCACTTGGTATAAATCTGTTGCCGACCAGGAAAAAGATCTGCAATTTCAACTGTATCTACTGCGAATGCGGCTGGACAGACGATATTTGCCTGGAATCGTCGCGACCAGACACTTCCGAAAATATCCCTGACAGGAAGGAAGTGTTCCAGGCTCTCGATAAAAAACTTTCTGATTTAAAAAAAAGCGGCCAGTTTCCTGATGTTATTACATATGCAGGAAATGGTGAACCAACACTTCATCCAGAATTTCCCGGGATTATCGATGATAGTATATTATTAAGGGATAAGTACTTCAAAGAGACTAAAATTGCAGTATTGTCAAACTCGACCACAATTTCAGATCCGTTAATAAGAGCTGCTCTCCTGAAAATTGATATGAATATCCTTAAACTTGACTCCGCATTTGACTCAACAATAATAAAACATAATCAGCCCCGGTTGAAAATCAGTGCAGAAGGAATAATAAACAATCTCATCAGCTTTAATGGGAAAGTTATCATACAGACGCTCTTTCTCCGGGGAATTTACAAGGGAAAAGAAATCGATAATACGACACCGGAAGAAATAGATGCCTGGTTAAATGCCATCGGAAGGATAAAGCCTTCGGAAGTGATGATCTACACCATATCGAGGGACATTCCGGAAGGTGCTGAGCTTAAAAAAGTGTCTGTTATTGAACTAGAGACAATTGCCTCCATGGTCGAATCTATGGGTATAAGAACTCAGGTCTCGGGATAAGCTTGAAGAAAAATTACAAAATACTTATTGGGGATTAGCTCATGCTGTCCATTTGACTTGGGCTAAAAGGAACTCCTAGAGGATAATCATAAACAACGTCAGACCCGAAAATCCGGTCAGTAATCCTACCCACACCTCCTGCGGGCTATGAATATTAAGCTTTAATCTTGAAGAAAGCGTCAATCCGGCCGCAATAAATGCTGCAATTATGTACCATTGCAAGGGAGTCAGCATTTTAATTGACAGTATCAGAACAAGCGCTATAAGCGCACCTGAACTGACAGAATGAAGTGATATTTTCCACTTGAAATTGATAAGCGTGACAACAAGTGAAAGACAGGCGGTAGAAAAAATGTATGATTTTAAGAAAACAGGGATCGGGAATCTGAAGATGATATATGAGGTAGTGCCATAAAGGATAGTCGCGAGTATAAGAGGCACATTTCTTTCTTTCCTTTCAAATATACTGTATGAGCTTATTATACCACGGTGAACGAAAAAAGGCAAAAGCGAAATTGGAAGTAAAACATTGTTTACCAGTATTATAAGAAATAATAATTTTTTAATATTAAATGGAAGATATCCAAACAGAGTGGGAGCGGCAAAGATGATTATCATCCCGTACAAAGGCATAAGTAATGGATGAAAAATAATCGCAATTATCTTTGCGAGTCTGTTAAAAACGTCTTTTGGTTCTTCTAAGGCCATTTGTATAATTAAATATATTGCAGTAACAATTTAAACAGAAAGTCTATCTTTTTTCTAAATTTCATTTTTCATATTTCTTTTCTTAGTCGTGCCACAGGAATATTCAATTGCTCCCTGTATTTTGCAACAGTCCGGCGTGCTATCTGGTATCCTTTTTCCTGGAGTATATCGGTCAGACTCTCATCTGTAAGAGGTTTGCGTTTTTGCTCATTATCTATGCAATCTCTCAATATTCTTTTTATCTCTCTTGTAGATACTTCTTCACCGCTATCTGTCTGAAGCCCTTCAGAAAAGAAAAATTTTAGCGGGAAAATGCCGAAATGGGTTTGCACAAATTTACTGTTTGCCACCCTCGACACAGTTGATATATCGAGCCCGGTCATTTCGGCAACATCTTTGAGGATCATCGGTTTTAGTTTTGTCTCGTCGCCGTCGATAAAATATTCCTGCTGATATTCAAGAATAGCATTCATGGTAAGCAGAAGAGTGTTCTGCCGTTGCTTGATTGCATCAATAAACCATTTGGCAGAGTCTATTTTCTGTTTCACAAAAAGAACAGCGTCTTTCATCTCCTTTTTCTGGCTCTTGTCTTTGCTGTAGGAATGCAGCATTTCGTTGTATGCTGAACTCAGACGAAGTTCCGGAAGGTTTTTTGAATTTAAATGGAGGTCAAAACCGTCTTCACTGAGCTCAAGAATGAAGTCGGGAATAATCGGCTGCGATGTTTTGCTGAATGGATCACTGTAAACCCCTCCGGGCTTTGGATTAAGATGTAATATCTCGTCAATGGCCTCTTTTAATTCACCCTCGGTGATGCCAAGGCGTAATATTATTTTATCATAATGCCTTTTTGTGAATTCTTCAAAATGCGCATCAAGAATAGTGTAAGCAAGCTTCATTGACGGTACTGTTTTATCGCGCTTCTCAAGCTGAAGCAATAAACATTCCCGAAGTGTTCTGGCCCCTACACCTGCCGGTTCAAGATCCTGAATGATTTTTAGTACTTCCTCAAGTTCCTCCTCGGTGGTTTCAACATTCTGCAGAAATGCCAGATCATCAACAATATTAGCCAGCTCTCGTCTCAGATAGCCGTCCTCATCAATATTCCCAAGGATATATTCTCCCAGTATTTTCTGTTTTTCAGTAAGATCTCTGAGGCTAAGCTGTGATTCTAAATGTTCCTGAAATGAGGCGCCTACTGAAAAGGGTATTTCATTTCTTTTTTCCTCATCCTTACTATAATTTTTTGCCTGCAGACGATAATCAGGAATATCATCCTCTTCTATGTAATCATCGAGTGTGAATTCCTCCTGATCTTTATCTTTTTCATCAAATTGATCATCTTCCTCTGTTTCCGAAGGAATGTCTTCTTCCTCAGCACCTTCCTCGAGAGCAGGATTCTCTTCGAGTTCTTTCTTAATTCGCTGTTCAATCTGCAAAGTAGGAACTTCCAGCAGCTTGATCATCTGGATCTGCTGTGGTGAAAGCTTCTGAAGCAACTTCTGCTGTAACCTTTGCTTTAACATCGCTTATAAAAATTATCAGAACTCTGCATTTTTAGGGGTCCTTGGAAAAGGAATCACATCACGGATATTTGACATTCCCGTAACAAATAAAATTAACCTCTCAAACCCAAGGCCAAATCCGCTATGAGGAGCTGTTCCGAATTTCCTTGTCTCCAGATACCACCACAGGTCTTTTTCAGGTATTTTAAGATCTTTGATGCGGCCAAGAAGCTTTTCATAGTTTTCCTCTCTCTGCGAACCTCCGATGATCTCTCCAATACCAGGAAACAAAACATCCATGGCCCTTACAGTTTTTCCGTCGTTGTTCTGCTTCATATAAAATGCCTTGATCGACATCGGATAATCAGTGAGAATTACAGGCCGTTTGAAATGTTCTTCCACAAGATATCTTTCATGTTCTGATTGAAGGTCCGTGCCCCAGCTGACCGGATAATCCCATTTCTTGCCGGCGGAAGTTAATATTGAAATCGCTTCGGTATAGGTAATTCTGACAAACTCATTATCAAGAACAAATCTTAGTCTTTCAAGAAGAGCTTTATCTATCATGCTGTTCAGAAACTCAAGATCTTCGTAACAGTTCTCAAGTGCATACCTGATCAGGTACTTAACAAAATCTTCAGCCAGATCCATGTTATCCGTAAGGTCGTAGAACGCCATTTCAGGCTCTATCATCCAGAATTCCGCAAGATGCCGGGGTGTATTCGAGTTTTCTGCCCTGAAAGTTGGTCCAAAAGTATAAATATCGCCCAGAGCCAGAGCTCCCAGTTCACCTTCCAGTTGTCCTGAGACAGTAAGGTTGGTAGATTTACCGAAAAAATCTCCTGAATAATCAATTGAATTGTCAGGATTTCGCGGCACATTTGAAAGGTCCATCGTAGTAACATGGAACATTTCACCGGCGCCTTCAGCATCACTTCCTGTAATAATTGGCGTATGAAGATAAAAGAATCCCTTATCGTTAAAATATTTATGGATTGCGAATGCCATGGCATGACGGATCCGCAAAACTGCACCGAAAGTATTTGTCCTTGGCCGCAAATATGCGATCTCACGCAGAAATTCCATAGAATGTCCTTTCTTTTGAAGAGGATAAGTTTCTGCATCACTTTTCCCATACAATTCTATTGAAGAAGCGCCTATCTCTACTTTCTGACCCTGCCCCTGTGACTCAAGAAGTTTACCGTTAACCCCTATGCATGCCCCGGTTGTGATGTCCTTTAACAGGTTTTCATCAAAGGAAGCAACCTCCACAACAACCTGTATATTGTTTATTGTCGATCCGTCATTTAAAGCAATAAAAAGAATATTTTTATTCCCTCTTTTTGTTCTTACCCAGCCTTTTACAAGTACATCTGATCCTATAACAGGGTTTGTTAAAAGGTTTTTAATCTTAATTCTTTTCGTCATGAGCAATTTATTTATAAAAAAACAGAGTACAAAAATAATAAAATGTTATGCGCTTATGAAGAATAGATCGGCATTATTTTACTTTCGTCTGCATCTCACTCACTTTTTGCCATTTAAAAAAGATCAACTCATTCTTTTTATGGCACTATTTTTGAGCAAATATACTCTCTCATCTGTTTAACTGACCGGGAACAATAATATTTACCCCCTATTGGAGTTTTAAATAATGGCAATGATATGGAATAAAAGCACAGAGCTCAGGGCACAGGGCTCAGGGGAAGATGCATATTTTGATAAATGGTAAAATCTGAATAACTTTGAATATAAAATCGTAAACACTCATGAGCTATGGAAGAGAATAAAAAACTAATAGTTGTACCATGGGATTTCTCTCATGTAGCCGTTCACGCACTGGCACATGCCGTTAAAATCGGCCGCATGGTAGGTAATGATATCTGCCTTCTTCATATTGTTGACAATAGCATCACACCAAAAGCCCATTTGGAAAAAGTCAACCAATTGAAAAAACTTATTGAAGAAAATGGGAAGAAATATAATATTCCGATCTCTTATCATATATCAAAAGGAAGCATCTTTTCAGCGATTGCAGAATATGTAAATGAAATTGATGCGAGTCTGGTGGTCATGGGTACGCATGGAATGAAAGGAATGCAAAAGCTCACGGGGAGCTGGGCCCTTAAAGTTATTGTAAAATCGAAAGTTCCGTTCATTGTTGTTCAGGACCCGCCAACTGATCAGGAGCGATATCATAATATCGTCTTCCCGGTTGACTTCAGGGCTGAAAATAAAGAGAAGATAAAAATGGCCATTTTCATGGGTAAATATTTCGATTCGAAAGTCCATATGGTTGTTTCGGTCAGCACTGATAAAAACATTCAGAAAAAAACAAAAATCAATTTGAATTTTGCTATCAAATATCTGATTCAAAATAATATTGATTATGAGATACATGATATGCCAAAAGGCAATATCTCTCAGCAGACTATTGATTTTGCGCAAAAGATAAATGCTGACCTTATTCTGATTGTAACTACAAAAAACATCACTTTTGCTGATTATGTTGTTGGAGCATCAGAACAATATATTATCGCCAATAGTTCTAAGATACCTGTATGTTGTGTAAACCCGATGACATCCTTTGCTAATGTCGGACAATTTATGGGAGGTTGGGGATCTTGATTGCGGATTGGTGATTGTGGATTGCGGATTGAGGGAATGAGAAGTGAAAATTGGAATACGGACGAAGATTATGGATTGATCAATCCGAAATCCAAAATCCGAGATCCGAAATCAAAAAATTGGATGTATGTCAATTGTAGTTGAGGGTGTCACAAAACTTTACGGCAGTCAGAAAGCACTCGATAATGTATCTTTTGAAGTCAAAACCGGTGAAATTGTTGGATTCCTCGGACCGAATGGTGCGGGCAAATCAACGATGATGAAGATCATTGCCGGGTTCATACCCGCCTCCTCAGGCAAAGTAGATATAAATGGTGTTGCTGTCGATTCGGACAACAACGATATTAAAAAGCAAATTGGTTATCTGCCCGAGAATAACCCTCTCTATCCGGAAATGTATATTAGGGAATATCTGGGATTTGTCGCTTCAATCTACAAAAGTACCATATCACGAAAGAAGCAGGTCGATAACATTATCGAATTAACAGGGCTATCTTCCGAGCAAAATAAAAAGATTGGTTCACTTTCCAAAGGATTCAGGCAAAGAGTCGGACTAGCCCAGGCTCTTATTCATAATCCTGCAGTCCTGATTCTCGACGAGGCTACAACGGGACTTGATCCAAATCAGATTGTGGAAATACGGAATCTTATTAAAGAAGCCGGAAAGGAAAAAACTGTAATGCTCTCAACTCACATCATGCAGGAAGTTGAGGCCATCTGCGAAAGAGTGATAATAATTGACAAAGGGAAAATTGTTGCTGATGAAGAAAAGAGTAAAATTTATTCCATTATCAAGCGTCCCCGACAACTAATTGAAGTAGAATTTGATAAAGAAACAACCGAAACTTTGCTTTCACTCATTACAAATGTGAGTGGAGTAAAGAAAATAAGAGCAAACTTATGGTCCATTGAAGCAGAAGGTGAAGAAGATATAAGGCCATCGATATTCAATTTTGCAGTAAAAAACAATCTTACCGTGCTCTCACTCCAGAAACAGGAAAGCAACCTGGAAGAGGTTTTCAGACATCTGACTAACGGGTAACCTATCTGTCTTATCGCCCCATCTCCGGTATATTAAGAAGAATTTTTTTAACCACAAAGAACACAAAGAATTACACAAAGGTCACAAAGTAGGTTGCCTTTGTGTACTTTGTGCCTCCTTTGTGCACTTTGTGGTTAAAGGATTTTCATTTGTCTCTTAGGAGGTTAGGGGGAAACAGTATGTTTTTTCTTTCTTAAATTTTCTTATCACCATTTTTTTTTGTTGCTTTGTACCCTGTTGAACAAGTGGAAAGATTTGAGCTGATTGCAACCACAGGAAAAAAATGCTAAACCGCGTACGATTCCGTTTTTTTCAATCAACCAATCAATCTGCATTTTAATATTTATGAATTAATATTTTATTGATATGGGATATTTATTTACTTCGGAATCAGTTTCAGAAGGTCACCCCGATAAGGTTGCCGATCAGATCTCAGATTCACTTCTCGATGAATTTCTTCGTTGGGACCCTGAATCAAAAGTTGCCTGCGAGACATTTGTAACGACAGGACTTGTTGTATGCGGCGGAGAAGTGCGCACAACAGGATGGGTCGATCACCAGGAAAGCGCAAGAGGCGTCATACGGAATATAGGATATACAAAGGCAGAATACAGGTTCGATTGCGATTCATGCGGTGTTATTTCAACTATTCACGAACAATCAAGCGACATTAACCAGGGTGTTGTACGTGAAAAACCGGAAGAGCAGGGAGCAGGTGATCAGGGGATGATGTTCGGTTATGCCTGTCGCGAAATGGATAATTATATGCCATTGACAATTGAACTGGCTCACAGATTGCTCCAGGAACTGGCTGCAATAAGGCATGAAGGAAAACAGATGAAATATCTTCGTCCCGACTCAAAATCGCAGGTTACAGTGGAATACGATGATAACAGCGCACCTGTCAGGATCGACACAATAGTCATCAGTACCCAGCATGATGAATTTGTACTTCCCAAAGACAAATCTCATAAAGCTGAACTGACTGCCGAAAAAGCAATGCAGGATAAAATCAGGGAAGATCTTGAAAAAATCCTTATCCCCAGAGTCGTAAAGAACCTTCCTCCAAGGATCAAAAAACTTTTCGCAAGCAAGTATAAACTGATGGTTAATCCGACAGGGAAGTTTGTTATCGGAGGGCCGCACGGAGATACTGGTCTTACTGGCCGTAAGATAATCGTGGATACTTATGGTGGACATGGTGCGCACGGCGGTGGGGCATTTTCAGGAAAAGACTCATCAAAAGTTGACAGATCAGCTGCATATGCAGCACGTCACATAGCAAAGAATCTTGTTGCTGCCGGAGTTTGCGATCAGGCATTGATTCAGGTTGCATACGCAATTGGCGTAGCTCAACCTGTCGGTTTGTATGTCAATACTTATGGAACAGCTAAAGTGAAAGACAAAAAAGGAAATATATTAACTGACGGAGAAATTGAAAAGGTAGTCGAGAAACTTTTCGATATGAGACCTTATTCAATTGTTCAGCGCTTCGGACTCAAAAATCCGGTCTTTCTTCCCACCGCATCCTACGGCCACTTCGGACGTGACAGTTATTCAGAAACTGTTGACGTTTATTATGAAGTTCCGGGAAGCAAGGGAAAATCTATTAACGGCAACGGAAAGAAAGTTTACCAGAAGAAAGTAGAATTCTTCGCCTGGGAAAAGCTTGATTATGTAGACAAGATTAAGAAGGCGTTTAAATTATAAGCGGTACGAGGTATGCGGTGAGCGGTTGAAGCTGGCATTGAAAAAATAGAAATCCATTAACCGCACAGGTCGCAAAGGTTTGCGCAAAGTTCGCAAAGAAGTGAAATTTGTTTTTACTTTGCGTGCTTTGCGCCTCCTCTGCGTGATTTGCGGTAATTCTCTAATCTTAACGAAATCATTAAAAGCTGAGAATTAGTCCCACCTTTAGAGAAGCTCAAACAAAGAGAATTCTGTTCTTTAGAATGAACCTTTAACTATCCTTGCGATATTATCCGATCTTCCGAGTGTATAATAGTGAATACCCGGAACACCCATTTTAAGCAGATCCTTTGACTGACTTACTGCCCATTCGATACCTGCTTCTCTGGCTTCACAATCATTTTTGCATTTCTTTACTGCCGTAAAGAGATCATTTGGCAGATCAATGTGAAATGTCTGAGGCAGTAATTTTATATCATTCAGGGCTGAGATAGGCTTGATTCCAGGTATAATGGGAACAGTAATCCCTATTTTCCTGCATTCATCCCTGAACCTGCAGAATTTATTATTGTCAAAAAACATCTGAGTCACTATATAGCTGGCTCCGGCATCAACTTTCTTTTTCAGGTTTTCCATATCAACCTGCCGGTTAGCAGCTTCAAAATGTTTCTCAGGATAACCGGCAACTCCAATACAAAAATTTGTCGGTTCGGCATTTTCCAGATTATCCTCCAGATACTTACCCTTATTCATGTCAACAATCTGCTGAACAAGCTCGTAAGTATGTGTATGACCATTCTTCTCAGGCATAAATGACCGGCTTCCCTTCTGAGGATCACCTCTTAATGCAAGTACATCGTCAATCCCGAGGAATTTCATCTCAATAAGTACATTCTCTGTTTCTTCTTTGGAAAAGCCCCCGCAAAGAACATGAGGTACAACCAGTATATTGTACTTGTACTTGACAGCCGCTGCAAGCGCAAATGTCCCCGGACGAAGACGTACTACTCTCTTCTCAAGAAGACCATCAGGTCTTTCCTTTAGAATGGTCTCATTCCTGTGTGAGGTAAAATTTATATATGCAGGCTCGTATTCAATAAGCCTGTCAATTGCTGCATAAGTTCTTTCAATGCTATGCCCTTTCAGGGGAGGAAGGAGTTCAAATGTAAATAATGGTCCTTTAGCGTTGTTAATCTTGTCTATTACGTTCATCTCAAAGTGATATCATAAATTTGGGGCAAGCCATTTTGTAGCTTCATCGCTGGTGAAATTCTTCCTTTTTGCATAATCATTCAACTGGTCTGAATCTACTTTTCCCAGATTAAAATACGTTGATCCGGGATGAGAAAAAACATATCCGCTGACAGAGGCCGGAGGAATCATAGCAAAATTTTCCGTCAGCTTAGCTCCGATTGCTTTCTCTGCTTCCAGAATGTCAAAGATAGTTTGTTTTTCGCTATGATCGGGACAAGCCGGGTAACCGGGTGCCGGTCTTATTCCTTTATACTTTATCCGAAGCATTTCATCAATTGAGAGTTTTTCGTCCTTTGCATAACCCCAATATTCCTTCCGTATCTTCTCATGCAGCCATTCTGCAGCAGCTTCTGCAAGCCTGTCACTCAGAATTCTGATCATTATGGTTGCATAGTCATCCTCTTTATATATGTCAAATTTTTCTTTAATGATATCAGCAGTTACTACAAATGCACCCATCCAATCAGTCAGGCCATCAATCGATGGAGCGATATAATCAGAAAGTGACAGGTTTGGAACACCCTTTTCTTTTCTTTCCTGATTCCTTAAAAACCTGAAAACGGTTTTTATCTTCTTTTTGCTTTTATCTGTGAAAACGTTAACATCATCTCCTTCAGAAACAGCGGGGAACAATCCGAAAACAGCTTTTGTTACAAGTATGTTTTCATCAATCATTTTTTTCAGATAGATCTGCGCATCGTCAAATAACTTCTTTGCCTCAACTCCTTTGACAGGATCACTGAATATTGCCGGATACTTACCTGAGATTTTCCAGGCAAAGAAAAAATAGGTCCAGTCAATATATTTCGTCAGTTCATTCAGATCTATTTCTTTGAGAATATGAATACCTGGTTTTTCCGGTTCATATAGTTTGAGATTCTGCCAGTCAGTTAAAAACCTGTTCCTCCGTGCATCATTTAATGATATAAGATTTCTTTCAGCTTTATGAGAACTATGCTCATCGCTCATTTTCTTATACTTACTCTTAATGGAGTTGACATAGGAACTGTTATCCTTCTGTAGAAGAGATGAAAGGACACCTGCTGCTTTTGATGCATCTTTTACATGCACTACACAATTAGAATATGCCGGCGCTACTTTGACTGCAGCATGTATTTCAGATGTCGTCGCGCCTCCTATCAGAAGCGGGAGTGACAATTTTCGGCGTTCCATCTCTGAAGCCACATGTACCATTTCTTCAAGGGAAGGCGTAATTAATCCGCTCAGGCCAATAATATCAGCTTTTTCTTTTATTGCAGTATCAATGATCTTTTCAGCCGGAACCATAACACCGAGATCAATTATCTCATAGTTATTGCATGACAATACAACTCCGACAATATTTTTACCTATATCATGAACATCTCCTTTGACAGTAGCAAGCAATACTCTGCCGGCAATTTTCTTCGCTTTCCCTTCGCTTTCTTTTTCAATATATGGCGCGAGTTTTGATACAGCTTTTTTCATTACCCTCGCGCTTTTAACTACCTGGGGAAGAAACATTTTGCCTGATCCAAAAAGATCTCCTACTTCATTCATGCCCCCCATTAATGGTCCTTCGATAAGCTCAATTGAACGAGTGAAAAGAGGCCTTGCTTCCTCAATATCCTGTTCAATAAATTCATCCAACCCTCTTATCAAAGAGTGTTTGATCCTGTCTATGACGGGCAGCTGACGCCATGCATCTTCTTTTTCAGCTTTCTTGCCTTCATTCTTAATGCCTTCAGCAAATTTCACCAGCCTCTCTGTTGAATCTTTCCGTCGGTTTAATATTACATCTTCAACAAGATGCAGCAGATCGGGCTGAATTTCGGTGTAAACCTGAAGCATGCCTGGATTGACAATTCCCATATCCAAACCTGCTTTTATAGCATGGAAAAGAAATGCCGAATGCATTGCCTCGCGAACCTTGTCAGTACCACGAAATGAAAATGAAAGGTTGCTTATCCCTCCGCTTACGCGTGCATAAGGAAGATTCTTCTTAATCCACTCAACTGTCTTGATATAGTCTACAGCATAGTTATTATGTTCTTCAATTCCTGTAGCGATGGCAAGGACATTGGGATCAAATATTATATCTTCGGGCGGAAAATTGATTTTATCAATAAGAAGACGATAACATCTTTCAGCAACACTTATTCTTTTCGCATAAGTGTCAGCCTGGCCGGTTTCGTCAAATAACATTACAACGGCTGCTGCACCGTATTTTCGTAAAGTCCGGGCATGATCAAGAAAAACTCCTTCCCCTTCTTTTAAACTGATTGAATTCACAACCGATTTCCCCTGTATGCATTTAAGCGCAGCTTCAATAGTGTTCCATCGTGATGAATCAATCATCAGAGGAAGCTTCGAAATGTCGGGCTCAGCCATAATAAGATTTACAAACTTCACCATTGCCTTTTCAGAATCAAGCATGGCTTCATCCATACAAATATCAATAACCTGGGCGCCACCTTCAACCTGATTCCTGGCAATTGACAGCGCCTCATCATATTTTTCTTCCTTAATCAGTCTGGCAAATTTTATAGAGCCCGAAACATTAGTTCGTTCACCTATATTCACAAAATTGGTTTCAGGTGTTATCGTCAGAACTTCAAGGCCACTGAGTCTCGTGTATTTTTTTATTTCAGGAATAACCCGCGGTTTATAGTGTTTTGAAGCTTCAGCTATCTTTTTTATGTGCAGAGGGGTTGTTCCGCAACATCCTCCGATAATGTTCACCCAACCTTCTTTCATAAAGTCCTCAGCAATTGAGGCCATGAATTCTGCTGACTGGTCATATTCTCCAAACTGGTTGGGCAGGCCGGCATTCGGATGCGCCGATGTGTAAAAACCTGATTTAAGAGACAATTCTTCTACAAACGGCCTTAACTGCTCGGCTCCGAGGGCGCAATTCAACCCGATACTTAAAAGTGGAAAATGTGAAACTGATACCATAAAAGCTTCCAGAGTCTGACCGGTTAATGTTCTGCCGCTGGCATCTGTAATAGTTCCTGATACCATTACGGGAACAGTTTTTCCCTTTTCTTCAAACACTGTGTCAATTGCGAAAAGAGCTGCTTTGCAATTTAATACATCGAAAACCGTCTCAACAAGAAGTATGTCAATACCGCCATCAATGAGACCCCGGGCCTGCTCGGAATATGCGAAAACAAGCTCATCAAAGGAAACTGCCCTTGCACCCGGATCATTAACGTCAGATGACATAGATGCCGTCCTGTTCGTTGGGCCAAGAGTTCCGGCAATATAATGTGACTGAGGTTCTTTAGAATTTTCAAATTCAATAATAGCACTTGAAGCCAGACGCGCAGCCTGAAAATTCAGCCTGTAAACCAGATCCTCCATACGGTAATCCCTCATTGAGATCCTGTTGGAGTTAAAAGTATTCGTGGTAATTATATCTGCACCTGCTTCAAGATATTGTTTATAAATACCTTTAATAATATCTGGTTTAGTCAGAGTCAGAAGATCATTATTCCCTTTTTGAGAATTTGGATGATCCTTGAATTCCTCGCCTCTGTAATCGTTTTCAAGAAGCTTATGTTTCTGGATCATTGTTCCCATTGCTCCGTCGAGAATGAGGATCTTTTGTTTTATTATATCTTCCAGTTTCTGTTTCAATTTCTTCAAATTTGATTTAAAAAGTTACAAAGTTACTCTTTTCCTGTTTTTTTTAACCACAAAGGGCACAAAGGTTTGACGTAAAGGTCACAAAGGTCTATAGTACAACGTTTTCACTTTGTGCCCTTTGTGCCTGCTTTGTGTACTTTGTGGTTAATGGATTTGGTTTTCCGATCATTGCCATTTCTTATGCCAATCAATTCTTATTTGGTATAGAGGTGAATTTCCTTCCCGTATTCACAATAAAAACATCAAGTTTACGCAGTTGTTCCCGTAATTCATAAAGACGTTCAAGGTTCACAATCCCGATCACGTATTTGTATTGTTTACCGCTGAAATATTCCGACACTTCCTCAAAACCAAATAATTCTCTGTCCGCTTCGTTATTGTACCTCAGATAAACTTCCAGTTTATGATTCCTCGTATATTTTGAAACCGTTCCCTGCTGATACTTTTTATACTCATATCTGTATCCATATGAATTTGCAGAGATATCTGAAAGAACAGCGCTGCCTGTTGCATGACCGCCTGCTCCCTTACCGCTGAAGAATTGTTTATCGGCAAAAGCAGCTTCCGTTATTACGCCATTATATTCATTATCTACGTTATATAAGTATTTGTCAGCTGAAATAAACCTGGGAAGCACAAAGCTTGTTATTGTATTCTCATTTGTCTTACCCACAAAAGGAACGAGCTTTATCTTGAATCCCTTTTCCTTTGCATACTGGATATCAAATTTTGATATTGTGTTTATTCCATAATGGAATACAAGCTCCGGTTCGAGGAACAGTCCGTATGCATGACCGGTAATGATACATAGCTTGTACTTTGCATCCCAGCCTTCAACATCGAGTGTAGGATCCGATTCCGCGAAACCCTTTGCCTGAGCTTCCTTCAAAGCGTCAGCATAAGGCAGACCTTCATTATGCATTTTTGTAAGGATATAATTCGTGGTTCCGTTTAGAATTCCGCGTAATGAGTACAGAAGCTCGTTATCATAGTATTCCTCAAGATTTCTGATAATGGGAATACTGGCCCCTGCTGATGCTTCATAAAGAAGAGATACCTGGCATTCCGACTGAAGCGCGACAAGTTCCTTAAAATGTTTCGCCACCATCATCTTGTTGGCCGTAACAACATTTTTCCCGCTTCGCATGGCGGTAGTAACTATAATAAACGCTTCTTCGGCATCATCTATTAATTCAACGACAAGGTTGATTGATGAATCATTCAGTATCTCATTTTTGTCAAATGTGAAATTTGACATTGGTATACGCCTCTTTTTTGCCGGATCTTTAACACAAATCTTCACGATGTCAGCTTTGAATCCTTTACTGCTGTTTAATACATCGTGCAAACCCTGACCCACACAACCGTAACCAAACAAACCAATCCTTAATTTTTCCTGTGTCATAAATAAATTATAAATATTCTTATTACCTTAATCTACATCAGCGTGATCTACGGGAATAAAATAGATTTTCCTACGACAGCGTAAGCTTTTCTTTTCCCAATTTACCCCCTTTCATTTTCCCCCAGGGGGGAAAGGTTGGTTTCACTCCTTCCCCCTTGGGGGAAGGTTGGGAAGGGGGTAAATAAACCTGAGAAACATAATCAACATCATAAAAATATCGTTACCTGTCAGGCTTCGCAGATCTTTTATCACAGTACCTTTTTGAATGCCTGATCAAAATCGCTGATTATATCATCGATATGTTCAATCCCCACGGAAACTCTGAAAAGCCCCGGATCAATTCCAACTGCGAGCTGCTCTTCAGACGACAGCTGAGAGTGCGTTGTTGCAGCAGGCTGAATTATAAGAGTCTTCGCATCTCCCACATTTGCAAGGTGACTTACCAGTTTCAAATGTTCAACAAGCTTAACTACCTTCGATTTATCTGCTTTAAGAATAAAGCTTAATACTCCGCCCGCTCCGTTCGGCAGATATTTCTTTGCTACTGCATGATATGGATTGCCCGGTAGACCCGGATAAGTTACTTTTTCAACACCAGGATGCGTCTCAAGCCATTTCGCCAGTGCGAGCGTATTTTGGATGTGCCTTTCCATTCTCAGAGAAAGCGTTTCGAGTCCCTGTAAAAGAAGGAAAGAGTTAAACGGGCTGATAGCAGGGCCCAGGTCTCTTAATCCTTCAACACGTGCTTTTATTATGAATGCAATATTCCCCATCGCTGAAGTCTGCGAAAATATATCACCGAATATTTTACCATGATAACCCTCAGCAGGTTCAGTAAACACAGGAAAGTTCCCGTTATTCCAGTTAAAATTTCCGGCGTCGGTAATTACACCACCTATGCTTGTTCCATGTCCTCCGATCCACTTCGTTGCAGACTGAACTACAATGTTGGCTCCATATTCAATTGGTCTGCACAGATATCCGCATGCTCCAAAAGTATTATCTACTACAAGAGGCAAGCCATGTTTTTTAGCAAGATTTGACAACGCTTCAAAATCTGGTATCTCAAACCCGGGATTACCAATTGTTTCTACATAAATAGCTTTCGTTTTTTTATCAATCAGTTTTTCAAATGATTCGGGATTCAGATCTTTTGCAAATCTTGCATCAATTCCAAAGGTTGCAAATGTCACTTTGAACTGATTATAACTGCCACCATATAGAAATGGAGATGTAACAAAATTTTCTCCATTCTTTATTATAGTGGTAAGTGCAAGAAATTGAGCTGCATGTCCCGATGCAACTGCCAGAGAGGCAACACCTCCTTCAAGAGCGGATACTCTTTTTTCGAAGACATCGGTAGTCGGATTCATTATCCGGGTGTAGATATTTCCAAATTCTGCAAGATCGAAAAGATCTGCAGCATGTTTGGCACTTTTAAATACATAAGATGAGGTCTGATAAAGAGGCACAGCTCTTGATGAAGTGTCTGAGTCAGGCTGATGTCCTGCATGCACCTGTAATGTTTCAAATTTTATTCCGTTTTTCATTTTGTTGAATTTTAAATTTACCAATACCGGACAGACAGATACATTATCTCTCGTGTATTTCCGGTTATTAATTAAAAAAGTTGAATGATTACAAATCAAATTTTTACCGGCACATGCACATAGGCATGAGCGGCATGATAAAGTTGTTGTGTGTTAAATGAATAGAATTCATGTTTTTTGTGTTAAATTTTTATCATCTCCCGGCTTTCCGGGATTAGGTATTGGCACCGTTCTCCCGATTCATCGGGATTGGTTGCCAGGGTTTCTCAGAGCCTAATCTCTCCACCCTTCTTAATAAAAACCAAACACCCTATAGGAAGGAATATTTGATTTGTAGGGTCAAAAGTAAAAAAGAATTCCATAATGTCCAAATAATTTTGAGTATACCCCCTGTTTTTTTGGCCTATAATGCTTTTTTGTTCCCGAAAATATAGAGTAGACATTAGAGAATCGTAATTTTTAACCATTAGAGTACACAAAGTAGGCGCAAAGTGCACAAAGAGATTTAATTTCTTTGTGAACTTTGTGTAATAAACTAACGCGGCAATCTGGCTCCTTCGCTAAAATAGCCCACTGGGCTATTTCTTAACGCTCGGCCCCCTTTGCGGTTAATGGATTTCCTGTTTTTCAAACGATAAAAAATTACCTTACTTTTGTCTTACCAAAAAGTAACATAATGCAGAACAATCTTTTCATCTATAACACACTTTCGAAGAAGAAAGAAGCATTTAAACCACTTCACCCGCCATTTGCCGGAATATATGTTTGCGGACCCACAGTCTACAGTCATGCTCATCTGGGTCATGCACGTCCTGCAATAACTTTTGATTTACTTTTCCGTTATCTGACTCATCTTGAGTACAGGGTGCGCTATGTGAGAAATATAACCGATGTCGGACATCTTGAAAATGAAACTCTTGGGGAAGGAGAAGACCGGATTGAAAAGAAAGCCCGGCAGGAACATCTTGAACCAATGGAAGTGGTTCAGAAGTATGTCAATACTTACCATAAGAACATGGAACAGCTGAATACGCTGTCACCATCAATTGAACCACGTGCTACAGGACATATCATCGAACAGATCGAGCTTGTTAAGATTCTTATCAGAAACGGATATGCATATGAATCAAATGGGTCAGTATACTTTGATATCAAAAAGTATAATGAGAAATACAAGTATGGCAAACTTTCTGGAAGAGTCCTTGAAGAATCTGATAAGCAATACCCGCGATACTGAAGGAAAAGATGAAAAGCGGAATTCATTTGACTTTGCTCTCTGGAAAAAAGCAAGTCCGGAGCATGCAATGAGATGGCCATCGCCCTGGAGTGATGGTTTTCCTGGCTGGCATCTTGAGTGTTCTGCTATGAGTATTAAATATCTTGGAGAAGTGTTTGATATTCATGGTGGAGGTATGGATCTGCAGTTTCCTCACCATGAATGCGAAATAGCTCAATCAACTGCAGCGCTTGGAAAAGAGTCTGTCCGTTACTGGATGCATAATAATATGATTACCATTAACGGTCAGAAGATGGCCCGCTCGCTTGGTAATTTTATAACGCTTGATCAGCTTTTCAAAGGTGATCATCCGGTATTAGAGCAGGCTTATTCACCAATGACAATAAGGTTCTTTATCCTTCAGGCACATTACCGTAGCACAGTTGATTTTTCAAATGAAGCTCTGAAGGCAGCTGAAAAAGGATTTCAGAAATTAATGAAAGGTATTGAATCACTTAAAAAAATCAAACCTTCAGATAAATCAACTTATGACATTGAAAAGCTTAGACAAAAATGCTATGAGGCTCTCGATGATGATCTTAACAGTCCGGTTTTGTTGTCTCATCTCTTTGACGGAGTGAGATTTATAAATTCCGTAATGGATGGCAGTGAAAAAATAGATGCTGCAGCGCTGGATCAGTTAAAAGTGCTTTTCAACACTTTTGTTTTTGATCTGTTGGGACTAAAAGATGAAGCTGCAGGCGGAGCAGATGACAAACTGACTGATGAGTTGATGAAAATTATAATTGATCTGCGGCAGGAAGCAAAGAATAATAAAGACTGGCCCACATCCGATAAGATCCGGACAGAGCTGAAAAATGCCGGGGTTGTTTTGAAGGATACAAAAGAGGGAGCGGATTGGGAAAGGGAGTGAAAAACTCGTTTTACACGCACTAAAGTCACCCCAAAGCGGATGAACATTCTAGAACATAAATAGCTTCGGTGATTGTAAAATAAGGTTGTCCTTTGTGGTTAATGGATTTCATCTTAGAAACAGATAAATATTGACTAATGGCACCCTATAAATCCTCTATAATTAATGTCGGCTCCATTCCTTTAGGGGGCAACTCCCCTATTCGAATACAGTCGATGACTAATACTGATACACTGGATACAAAAGCATCTGTTGCTCAGTGCATAAGGATTATTGAAGCAGGATCCGATTTTGTAAGACTCACTGCCCAGGGCATAAAGGAGGCCGAAAATCTTGCTGCTATAAAAAAGGAACTTCGGAAAGCCGGGTTCAACACCCCTCTTATCGCTGATATCCATTTTAATCCCGCCGCTGCAGAAATAGCTGCGCGTTTAGTTGAAAAGGTCAGGATAAATCCGGGTAATTATGTGGATAAAAGGGCATCATTTGAAATAAAGGAATATACTGATAAAGCATATGAAGAGGAACTTGAGAGGATACATACAAAACTGCTTCCTCTTATCAATATCTGCCGCGATAATAAGACAGTAATACGAGTCGGGATCAATCATGGGTCTCTCTCAGACCGGATAATGACACGTTTCGGTAATACACCCGAGGGAATGGTTTTTTCGGCAATGGAGTTCATAAGGGTATTCCGGTCAGAGAATTTCAGCGATCTTGTTCTTTCCATGAAATCGTCCGATACGGCTGTGATGATCAAAGCTACCAGGTTACTTGTAAAGATGATGCTAGGTGAAAATCTGGCATATCCACTGCATCTTGGTGTTACTGAGGCAGGAGAAGGCGAAGATGGAAGGATCAGATCCGCAGCCGGAATCGGAGCTTTGCTTGCTGAAGGAATCGGAGATACTATACGGGTTTCACTATCGGAGGACCCGGAAAAAGAAATTCCTGTGGCACGACAGCTTGCAGATTTTTATCCAAGAGGAATTTCAGATAAATCCCTGCTGAAACAGGTCACATTTCAGACTCCCGCTGTCAAACCTGAGGTCTTGAAACATATTAATGGTCCCATTGTAATTTCTGATTTGAGTTCCCTGCCTGCAAACGGCAATGACTTATATGAGAAAGCAGGATTTGTTCAGGATCCGGTGTCATCTCAAATTAATAAAACTGATGGTTCTGCTGATCTGATATTAATTAATGATAATCCTGAAATAATACCAGAACCAGTTTCTTTAGTAATTCCTGAAGTAAACTGGGATGAGAGGGACAGCAATAAAACATATCCACTGTTCTCTCCGGAAACTTTTTCTGAAACTATTACCAGATCGGGAAAATTGAATGTAATTGTTACTGCATCTTCGGGAGATATGGTTTATCTTGAAAATCCTGATCCCGATACAACACTGGTAATCTTCAATTTTGATCCCGGAAAATCATTATATGATGCTGACTATTTTCTCAATTCGCTTGAGGAAAGGAATTTGAGATATAATGTGATTCTCAGTCCAGTGTTCCACGAAAATAATATTGAAGCGCTTCAAATTAAGACGTCAGCATTACTGGGACGTTATCTCCTTGATAAGAATATAGCAGGGATCTGTATAAGAAATACCGGCGATATCGACTGCAAGAGCATCACAACTCTTTCATTTTCAATACTTCAATGTACGGAAACACGTATTACACGTACAATGTATCTGTCATGTCCTACTTGCGGGCGGACTAAATTTAATCTGCAGGAATCAGTCAAAAAAGTAAAAGACGCAACGGGACATCTTAAAGGACTCAAAATAGCGATAATGGGATGCATAGTTAATGGTCCGGGAGAAATGGCAGGAGCAGATTATGGTTATGTGGGTGCTGCTCCGGGAAAAGTTCATATTTATAAAGGGACCACTCCTGTATTGAAAAATGTGCCAGAGGAAGATGCAGTAAAAGAATTATTGAAAGTGATTGAGAAGGATCGGTAATATCGACCTAATTCCTCATATGTTAATTAATTTTTGAAATCCATTAACCACAAAGGACACAAAGCAAACACAATGTACACAAAGGTCTATAACATAGGGACGTGAATACTGCGTCCCTACTTTGTGCCCTTTATGCCTCCTTTGTGTTCTTTGCGGTTAAAAGAAGGGATTTAATCTGCCAGTCTGTAGTCCAGCTGTTTTTTCTGAAGATCTGCTTTAACAACTACTATATTTACCCGGTCACCAAGAGTATAGACCTTCCCTGTTGATCGTCCTTTTATGCAGTAATTCTCCTCATCATACTCATAAAAATCATCTGCCAGTTCACGTATATGGATCATCCCTTCACACTGATTCTCCACTATTTCCACATATATACCCCATTCCGTGACACCCGAAATTACCCCTTCAAATATCTTACCCGTCTTGTCACTCATATATTCCACCTGCTTGTATTTGACAGATGCTCTTTCTGCCTCTGCAGCCAGTCGTTCCATTTTTGACGAATGGTTGCAAAGTTTTTCATATTTATCCTGGCTTCCCGGATTTTCCTCTGCCAGATAAGCGGATAAAAGCCTGTGCACCATCATATCCGGATAACGGCGTATCGGTGAGGTAAAATGCGTATAATATTTAAAAGAAAGCCCGTAATGCCCGATATTGTCTGTTGAATAAATTGCTTTGGCCATCGATCTGAGAGCCAGGGTTTCAATAATATTCTGTTCCTTTTTTCCTGCAACAGAGTGCAATAATTTATTCATTGCTTTTGGCAATGAGGTCTTATCATCTTCAATAAGATTATAACCGAACCTTGTGATAAAATGACTGAAATTACTGATCTTCTCAGGATCGGGTTTATCGTGAATTCGGTAAACAAAAGTTTTTCCTTTCAGTTTCTTCCCGACATATTCCGCAACACGTTTATTTGCAAGAAGCATAAATTCTTCAATGAGCTGATTTGCAGTGCCCATCTCGCGGAATTTTATGCCGAGAGGCTTTCCGTTTTCGTCAAGATCGAACCTCACCTCAATCTTCTCAAACGCAAAAGCTCCGGTGGCAAATCTTTTAGTTCTTAATTGCTGTGCCAGACGATGCAGAATAAGAACTTCATCTTTCATGTCTCCGGCGCCGGTATCAATTACATGTTGAGCCTCAGTATATGAGAATCTTTTATCTGAATTAATTATTGTCCTTCCGAACCATTCATCGAGAACCTCCGATTTATCATTCAGTTCAAATACTGCGGAATATGTAAGCTTATCCTCAGCAGGACTCAGTGAGCAGATCTGGTTCGAAAGCCGTTCAGGGAGCATGGGCACAACTCTGTCAACCAGATAAATTGAAGTAGCTCTCTGCTTTGCTTCTTCCTCCACCAACGTGTCCATCTTCACATAATGAGTAACGTCGGCAATATGAACCCCGACTTCCCAGTTGCCATTTTCCAGCTGTTTAAGAGAGAGGGCATCATCAAAATCTTTCGCATCAGCCGGATCGATAGTGAATGTGGGCACACTACGGAAGTCGCGCCTGGTTTTAATATCATTTTCCGTTATTTCATCAGGTATCTTTTCTGCTGCTGTCTCGACCTCTTCAGTAAAATTATACGGAAGTTCAAATTCAGCGAGTATTGCATGCATCTCGGTTTCGTGAAGACCCGGGTAACCAAGAACATTGATGATTTCTGCGACAGGATTTTTTGATTTTGGATCCCAGTCTGTAACTTTTGCAACTGCCTTCTGTCCTTGTTTTGCACCATTAAGTTTTGATGTAGGAATGAACAGGTCAAACGGCATGTTTTTATTGTCAGGAATAAGGAATGCAAAGTTGGGCATTATCTCAACGGTACCAACAAATGAAGTTCTCCATCTTTCAATAATCTCGACTACCTCTCCCTCCGGTCTGGCTCCTTTCCTTTTGGCATATAACCATACTTTAACCTTATCGCCATGCAAGGCTGTCTTCAGGTTTTTAGCCGTTACAAAAACATCTTCCTCAATGTCATCAGTTGAGATAAATCCATAACCCATGCGCGTCATATCGACTGTACCGGTAATATAACCTTTAGTGACCCTGGCTTTATATTTTCCATGGTTTACTTCCTGAACACTACCGCGTTTTGTAAGCTCCTTAAGAATATTTGAAATAATCTGCCTTCCTGGAGCATCGGTCACACTAAGACGTCTGGCTATCTGTTTATAATTAAACCCCTGTTCGGGGTTTTTCGTTAGTGTTGCAAGTATTTGTCCTTCAATTGATTCTTTCGAAATACCGGTGTCTCTTTTACCGGCGCCCTTCTTACTCATAATTCAGTTTTTGCAAAGGTACTAAAATGAACCATTTATTTTAATACATTTGGTTGATAATTGGATTATTATGTTGGGATTGAAATCGATAGTCTCTCATTCAACTTCAGTAGTTACCCGTAAAACCGGAAATGAGTATGTTCTTGTCCCTATTACAAATAACATTGCGGATATGAACAGTGTTTATACGTTAAATGAAACCGGGGCATTTATCTGGGATCAGATTGACGGAAAAAAGACAATTGAAGAGATTATTTCAGCATTAACGGGTGAATATGATATTGATCCTGCAAATGCTGAAACAGATGTTTTTGCTTTTATTGATAACATGAGTAAGTATCTTATTGTACATTAATTTAACAAGTTAGGTGATTTTTCATCTTGTTTTTATTGCCACCAAGACGCTAAGGCACTAAGGAACACCAAGATATGTATAAGGAAGTCTGTCTTGGTAACTTGGTGGCAGAATTTTATCGGATTTAAGAGAATGAGGAATTATAATTTAAAAATTGCAGGGTATAATATCGGGTTTGAAGCTTCAGCTGACGGCCCGGACCTTAAGCCTTCCTCTAAGTTCCTCAGAAATATTAACGACAATAATGGATCGGATATTCTTATCCGGGTACACTCGGAACCCTTTTATCTGCCTAAAGATGCCGAAAGAGTTTTCCGGGCACCGTATGTTGAGGAAATAAACGGGATAAGATTCAATAACGAGACTAACTTCTGGAGTGTATGGAAACATAAGTCTTCGTTGTATATATGGACTATTTTTCCTCTTTCTTCCACAGAGAAAAATGCCGTGCTGAAGTTTTCTCTTACATCAATGGAATGGGATCTCTGGATATATGGTGGCGAAAATGAAACGGATCCGTTTGAATATCCACTTGATGGTCTCATCCTCTACTATATCACTGTGATTAACGGGGATATTATGATCCACGCATCAGGAGTAAATAATGCTGGTCATGGATATATATTCAGCGGAGTTTCCGGAAAAGGCAAATCGACAATGGCCGGGCTGTGGGAAAAATCGGGAGCAAGAGTAATCCATGACGACAGGCTGATCCTCAGAAACACAGGAAATGGTTATAAGATGTACAATACACCTGTGTACAATAATGACGAACCCCGTGAATCAATTCTTAACAAGATTTATATTATCGAGCACGGTCCCGATAACAAGCTGATCCCTTTGAAAGGTGCAAACGCCGTAACCCAGGTAATGGCTAATTGTATTCAGCATAACTGGGGTCCTGATATTATTGCACGACTTTTGGGATCCATTTCAATAATGTGTGGCACAGTTTCTGTTTCAAAACTGATATTCAAACCTGACAGAAGTGTAATTGACCTGATTTTAGAAAATGAGTAAGCTATTAGCCAGCAATGCTATGGTGAAGGATTTGAGTCTGACTCTTCTTGCTGAAGGTAAAACAATCAGGATTAAGGCTCATGGATATAGTATGTATCCCTGCATTAAACCCGGCTCTCTGTTGTTAATCGAGCCGATAAATTTAAAAGGATTCCCTCGTCCGGGCGAAATCATTGCTATCAAAAGGGATAGCGGGCTTATCGTTCACAGACTTTCAAGAATAATAAACAAGAACGGGGTAGATTTTTATATCGCCAGAGGTGACAGTAATGCTTATCCTGACAATCCCGTCAGGATCGACAAAATTGCCGGCAGGATAGTTCGTGCCGAATCAACAGGAGAAAATCCCATTGTTGCAGACATAAGGATTAATACAAAACCTAATTATTTCATTAACAGGATAAGAGTTATTGGAATAATTTTATGGAAGAAAATTAAGTAGTATTACGGCGATAAAACTTCACAAAAAATTATTCCCAAAGGAAGCGAACCGCAAAGGTTATGAAGGAGAAAATCAAATTATTCAGGGAATCATTAAAGCTTGTCTGGAAAAGCGCTCCGGGATGGACACTTATGAACATTATAATGTCTGTTTTAAGGAGTGTTTTCCCTTTATTGCTTATCTGGCTTCTGAAAGATGTTATTGATAATATAACCAGAGCATCTCTCCCAACTTCGCAGCATATTAATTATCTCTGGCCTGTAATCGCAGTTGTAATAATATGGTTCCTTGATGAAGCTTCGTCTGATTTCAGCAGTTATGTCAGGAAAAAACAGGCAATGAAGCTCGAGATTTATATGTATGGTTTGCTGCATACAAAAGCGATAAGGCTCGATCTTATCAATTTTGAACGTCCTGAATATTTCGATTGTCTTACCAGGGCATCGAGAGAGGCGCCCTGGCGGCCAAACAGCATCCTTAACAACCTGGTTTCGATGCTCAGGGGCCTTCTTTCATTATTGCTGATGGCCGGACTTATATTTACGCTTCACTGGACACTCGCAGTATTATTGCTGGTTGCAAATATTCCCGGAATCTGGTTGCGTCTTTATTATGCAGATATCCTCTACAATTTTCAGAAGCAGCAAACACCGGAATCGAGGAAATCATCTTATTTCAACTGGCTTCTGACAGGTGACAGACCCTCAAGGGAACTGAGGCTTTTCGGACTTGGAAATTATTTTATAAATCTGTTTAAGAAGTCTTTTCTGAAGCAGAAAGAAGAAGAGATCGATATTATCAGAAGAAGGACGTTGATTGAGCTGATTTCCAATCTTTTCAAAGCGTCGGCTCTATTAATCACTCTTTTGTTTATTGCACGCCTTACAATAAGCGGGAAATTGACATTGGGTCAGATGACTATGTTCCTTCTTGCGTTCAGGCAGGGAATGCTTTATGTTAAAGATCTGTTCGGATCATTGGCAGGGCTTTACGAGGATAGTCTGTTTATCGGGGATACCTTTGAATTCCTGAATCTCAAAGAAAATGTAACAGCTGCTGAACCCGTAATAAAATCGAGGCCTTTGCAGAAAAAAATATCTGTCGAAAATCTTTCTTTCACATATCCCGGTAATAATTTCAGTACGATCAATAATGTTTCCTTTGAAATAAAGAAGGGAGAGATTATTGCTCTTGTAGGACCTAACGGAGCTGGCAAGAGTACGCTGGTCAGACTGTTATGCAGGTTTTATGATCCTGATTCAGGAAATGTTAAGTACGACGGACATAATATCAGGAATATCGATCCGGAAGAATACAGGAAGCAATTTTCAGTCGTTTTTCAGGATTTTATGCTTTACAATCTTTCGGCCGGGGAAAATATCCGTATCGGGAATATTGAAGAAAAAAATCCCGAAAACAGAATTAGAGAATCTGCAAAAACAACCGGTGTCCATGATCTCATTGACCATTTACCTGGTGGATATGAAACAGCTATCGGAAATCTGTTTGATGACAGTCGTGAGTTGAGTTGGGGCGAATGGCAAAAGATTGCTCTCGCCCGGGCTATTTTCCGGGATGCTCCGGTGCTTATCCTCGATGAGCCATCCAGTTCTCTGGATGCAGATACCGAGTTTGATATTTTTAGCCGGTTTCGTGAGATCGTAAAAGGCCGGACATCAATCCTGATCACTCACCGATTTACGAATGTTAGTCTCGCTGACCGGATAATTGTTCTTGATAAGGGAGCGGTAGCCGAGACCGGTTCTCATGATGAGCTGATGAAACGGAAAGGCATTTATTTCTCAATGTTCACAAAACAATCTAGCAGGTTCAACAAATAGAGTTTCTGAATAGCTCTGTGTAAATTCTTCCAGTTTCATTCACTGATTTTCTCAATAGTTTCTCATTTTATCTCTGAGTTTCTATTCTCCTTATTTTTTCTCTGTGATCCTCTGTGTTCTCTGTGCGACTCCATGTAAGTTCCTGAGGTTTCATTGATAAAAGAAAGAAAAAATTCAAATATTCCTAAAATATTTAGGAAAATATTTGGAAATGTACTCCCCTTTTGTTTAATTTTATATCGAAATGTCAAGTCTGAATAATATTAATTCTGGCAATAATGAACAAGTTTCAGAGAGAGACTCTAAAAATGAGGTTACTCAAACTTGCATCTTTAAAAAGCACGGGAGCACCTGCTGAGCTGGCTTTAAGATTTGAGGTAAATGAAAGAACGGTAAAGCGGATTGTCAAAGAGATCCGTGAAGAAGGAACCAACATCAGGTACAGCCACACAAGGAGGTCATATGTGACAGATGAAGAATATGAATAAATATGTTGTGTAACATATGGTTTGAGCATTTTTCTGTCCCCGGCGTTTTTTAAACTTGCATTAATAAGTCATTGTTAGTGATTTAATTGTAGGTTTTAATTTTTTTTATATCATTCTCGCAATGCAGGTGAATCACTTTATTATGAAGAGATTAGGTCATACAGTTTCAAGGTTGTATTTGTCTGCCCTCCCTGCATTTCTCGTGCGTTAATCTGGTCATTCTTGACCGGAACCCCCTGATCCCTGGAAGATTGCTGATTATCTTCCGGGGATCTTTTTTTGAAAAGAGCCGGCAAATTTATTAAAGACATGACGATTGATTATTGCAAAACCAGAAGCCAATATAAACTGTTCACAGCAATGTGCGACACTATACATAAATAAATGCCTGAACTGTATCGGATTCTGAGATATCCCCAAAAGATGCCTGGAATTATATAGCTTAAAGTAACCAGGGGAAACAAATAGAAATATTTGAAATCCAGATTGTAGTTCGTTAAATGCAAGAAACCGAACAGTAAGGCCTGGCCATAAAAGAAAACCCAAAATCGATTTTTTAAGATCTCTAATATCGAATTGAAAATTCGTGATTCCCTGTTAATTATTTGATTAAGTCCCAATACGATGACAAATGAGCAAGAAAGTGCAATTACCCGATTGGAGAAAATAAACAGATGTATAAACAGATAAAAAACAAAACATAAAGTGATTAATATATTTATTCTGGAGATTCTAAGGGACAATCTGAATATTAGTTCTTCCAATATTGGAAACAATAAAGTAATATATAGAGCAGGTACCCGGCTAATTTCGATCTCCTTAATCGGAGGATATAAACTCAAATATTTTAAAGGTATTATTATAAATATTCCCAGTACAACATCAATAAAAAGCAGAATCCAAATTGATTTCCAGGCCAACTTAATGAAACCAGTAAATGTTTCTATGTCTATTTGTACAACAGAATTTGAATTTTTAACAAAAGTCCAAAAATCTTTAAAAACTAGCATCTTAAAATTAACACTATAAGTACTCTCGATTTTTAAACAAGGTTAGACTGACCATGGATTAATGATCCTATATATCAGATTAAAATCAACCTGCACCAAAAAACAATTGTGCTTTCCACGAAGCAAAACAAGGGAGATCTCATTGCAGTAATTTCTTCATCTGATTAACTCCTTTTCCGTCGAATAAAAATTACCAAAGAGTTTATGAATCCCACTAGTATAAGTGAAATGAGAAGTATCTAATCAAATTTATTAAATTCATCTTTAAATAATAGCTTATACAATAGATATATTGTTAAGCAGCTAAGAAGAAGAAGAATTAAAATGTTGTTTCTTTTCATTTTGGTTAATCAGAATTGCCTTTTGCTCTCGGTTAATTATCGTATCACCTTATTTATTTCTTAACTTTCAATTCAGTAATATTCATAGGTGTTATCTCAGCGGGATGTATTATCCTTCTAGTATTAATTATATAAGTGCTGACTATAAACAGAATAATTACCAAGGTACAAATCAAAGACCCTTCAAGCCCAAATCCTTCGAATTTGAAACCAGAACCCGAAATGTTCTCTATTTTAAAGATCCCCTGGGAAGTAAATCCACTAACAGAAAATCCAAAGACACTCCCCTGAAAGAGATTCCAAGTGAAATGAAATCCAATAGGTATTGAGAGATCCATCCTGTTGAGATACAACTGACAAAAAAAGATTCCTATTAAAAAAATATTTACCAATCCTATCCAATTAAAAGAAGAGTTAAAGGAATGCATCAGGCTAAATATTAAAGAAGATATTACTATGGCTATATAACTATTTGACTTTTTGTACAAATTGGTAAGAATAAATCCCCGTGACAACGTTTCTTCCGAAACCGCAACTAGAAAAAACAAAACTGTATATACTAATATGTTAATATTAAGCCCATTAAAAGTAAATTCTATTTTTGTCGTCAGCGATATAATTAGAATGATTGAGGATATCCCGAGTGCTCCAAGAGCCATTCCGAAAACTAACCCTTTTGGATTAAACATTGAATAAAGGAAACTCGGCTTCTGCTTATCGATAAATTTTGAAACAAACAATATAGCTGAGAAGGTTCCAAGAAATACTACTACCTGGTTAGTTAGCAAAAATCCATAATTAATCGAAATTAGAGCGTTAAATTCAGTTTTTGACACTGATAGAGATTCCGGATATATTAGAAAGACTATACCATAAAATATAATTAAAAAAAATAACCAAATAGGGAAAAAGAGCAGAATTTTTGTCCAACTATTCATGAAAATAAAGTTAAAATATCAATTATACAAACCTTTCATAATTTAGCCGAAAAAAACATTTACTTAAAGATACAAAAAGATAAAGCGAGGATAATCCTCGCTTTAAACTTTTTATTAATGAAGTGGTATATACTTTTGTGAAACATCACTAATCATGGCGGCTTCCCCTCGGACATAACCACCATTGACGACATATATCACGCATTCTCTAATAAAGAAGCCTAAATCATAGGCAAAACTGCCTCCATTTAATACAAGAAGATCCTCTTTTGTCAATTCTTTGACATTGATTTCTAAATAATTTTTTGATTCCATTTTAGTAATTTTAAAGGTTTTAAGGTTCTATTTTTTCGCAATTTCAGGTTTTCCTAAAAGACCTGCTTTGAAATTGTCCCAATCGTTTATTACTGCAACAACAATAGCTCCTATTAGTATTCCCCAGAAAACTCCACCATTAACTTCTCTTTGCTCAGTTAATGTTAGATCAGCAATTTTATAATTTCCGTTTTCCATAATAAAAAAGTTATAACAAAAGCTTATTAATATTCCTCCTTTCTTTTTCATGCCGGAGGCTTTAGCATGGTAATATTACCATACTAAGTTCCGAGAGTAGCGTACGGAAAAAAAGGATTCTGGAAAAAATATTTTCTCCACCGGAATTTTTTTTCTCTTCTTCATATGTCAATGGACGAAGCGAACAGGTAACTGAGATATCATATGGTTGTCTGTAAAAGAATGTCTTCGCCGATTTGGAATATGCTATTGGCACTCCACGTGATCTTAACTCATCTATCATTTCATAAAGACTTGTCCTGCTGACTCCAAGCTGAATCGCAAACTCTTCGGGAGTTCCTGTTTTCTGCCTCGAGACCAGTTTGTGCATCATGCTTATGCGATCGAGATATTCAAAGACTTTCATAATACGAAATTTATGTTGTTACTTTTTCTTTAACGTCAAATGTCTGATGCATCCACATCCTGCGAAATGGACCCTCAACCAGAGAAAGTTCTGCAAAAGTTCCATCCTGAACCAGAGAACCTTTATCAAGAACCAATATCCTTTGAGCCATGCTTAATTGTCGAAAGCCGGTGTGCTATAACAATAACCGTTTTAGATTCTTCATGTAGTAATCTGATAGTATTTTGAACAAACGTTTCCGCAATGGAATCAAGCGAGGAAGTAGCTTCATCGAGAATTAAAATTTCAGGATTGCGATAAAGAGCCCTGGCAATTGCAATTCTCTGTTGTTGCCCTCCTGACAGAGCACACCCATTCTCTCCCAGAAAAGTATTAAATCCATGAGGCAATTGCTCAATAAACTTTGTCATACCTAATTTGTTACATATTTCAATTATTCTGGGCATATCCGGATTAAAAACTCCTACAGCAATATTATCCACCACATTGCCTGAGAAGAGATCAATTTTTTGAGGAACAACGCAGATTATCTTTCTTAATGACTGATTAGTAATATGCTGAAGATCATATCGCCCAATGTGAATATGTCCCGCCTGTAGCGGATACATATTCTGAAGCAAAGAAACAAGTGTTGTTTTGCCCGAACCACTCTCTCCTGCAATTGCGGTTATGTCGCCTTTCTTAATCGTAAGATTTAATGAGTTAAATACATCAACTCTTGTCCCATAGCGGAACTTAACATTCTCGAAATAAATGTCATCGACCATTTCATGTTTAAGTTCAATCTTATTTGTCTCATCTTCAATCTCCAGATCAAAAATCTCAAATAACCTGTCAGCGGCAATCCTTGCGTCCTGAAGGCTTCTGTTAAATCCTATTAATGAGGTGACCGGACCGGTAAAATATCCAACTATTGAATAGAACGAAAGTAGCTCGCCTGGTGTGATCTGAGAACCAATTGCATAACCAGAACCAATCCACAAAACAAGAATTGTAATCAGTTGAGAAACAAGGCTTGTTGAACTTGAAGAAAAAATACTGTTTAAACCTGATTTGTAAATAATTTCCAGTAGAGATACAAATCTTGTTTCAGTCTTCAGATTGGAATAATCTTCCAGACCAAAGCGTTTTATAGTCCCTGCTGAATTTAAAGACTCAACTAATTGGGCCTCGAGGTCAGCGGCTCTTTCCATTACTTTCCGCTGAACTTTCTTATTGAATTTGTTTGAAAGATAGTATATCAGTATATAGACTGGAACAACTATCAGCATTATCAAGCGCCAATTTCCAGAAGTAAGTAAACATCAATACAAATGAGACAATAAGAATGAAGATGTTGAGAATAAAATTTATTGAAACTTCATTTACAAATACACGGATCTTCACGGCATCTCCAATTCGTGATATTATTTCCCCGGTCCTCATATTATCAAAGAATGTCTGAGGCAACCTCAACAGATGCTGGTAGTATCCTAATATAAGAGTTGCATCAATTTTTTGTCCGGTTTTAAGGATAAATATTGTCTGAAAGTAACTCAGCAGCAATCGTAATCCAATAATCAGGATCATGGCAATCCCAAGGAGATTAAGAAGACTCAGATTTCCTCCCGGTAAAACATTATCGACTAACTTACCAACATAAATCGATGACGCAAGACCAAGAACTGAGTATACGAGTGCTCCAACCAGTGATTGGATAAGAATGTTTTTACTGGGTTTTATCAGATTCCAGAAACGTATCTGAACTGTTACTTTTTCATTTCCAATAGTGAATTTCTCTCCTGGAGTGATAAGCACCAGAACTCCGGTCCATTGTGCTTTAAATTCCTCATGATCAATTTTATGTAACTCTCCGTCAGCCGGATCCATTATTTCAATATACTTATCAGTGGTTTTGATCAAAACCACATAATGATGAAGAACCTTTTTTATAATAACATGGGCAATTGCAGGTTTTGGAATTTTAAATAAACTATCCCATTCACCTCTTACTCCCTTTGCAAGAAATCCCATTTTCCCCGAAGCTTCTACAAGTCCCAGTACATTAGTTCCTTTTTTATCAGTCCCGGCAAACTGTCTGATTCTTGCAACAGGCATTTGAAATTTATAATAGGCAGCAATAGACGCCAGGCATGCAGCACCACAATCGGTAATGTCTCTTTGTTTTACTTTGATTGTCATGATGTTATTCTGTCCTTTACATAAGTGTAAGGATTGAACCATTTATCAGCTTTATCAAACAATAGATGGTAAAGACTTCTCCTGGTCACAATTATCCGCGTATTGAGACTCATCCCTTTTTTAATTTCTGCTTTATACCCGTTTTTTAATGAGAGAAATGTTTTTTCCGGTTTGCATTTAACTCTGAAATATGCCATGGACCCATTTTCTACTATAATATCATCCGAAATATCTACAATATTTCCTTTGAGCATGCCCCATTCATTATGGTTAAATGCATCAACCTGAATTTTGACTTTCTGTTTCTCATGGATAAGTCCAATGTCCGCTGGTTTAACAAAACAGTGTTGCAACCAATTCGCCCCCCGGCGAAATCTCTGCTATTTTTTGTCCGGAAGTCACCATAGTTCCTACTTGTATATCTGAACTTTGAATTATTTCTCCGTTAGTCGGAGCCAATATGAAACACTCTCTCAATGCCTCTGAACACTGTTTAAAATCTGCAATCAACTTGATTGAATCATTTTTTCGTATTGTCAGATCGTTCTGCCACACAGATTCCTGAGATACTAATAACTGAGTAAGATTGTCCTTTTCTGAATTTAATTGGAAAAGGCTATTTTCAAAATCAGTTTCAGCAATTATTTGTTGATGATATAAAAGTTCATTCCTTTCATGTTCTGTCTTCTTCTTCTGGTATTTCTTAAGTTGAATAGCCTGCTGGTTTCTTAAATTTGCGACTTCAGCCCTATATCTTTTTGTATTCAACCACGAAATTGATGAATCCTCATCCCAGTAAGAGGATTGTGTCAATCTTTCCAGATCTCTCATTGAGGCATTATTTTCTTCCATACTTTGCAACAGAGAAGCCCGCTGAGCTTGAATGGTCATTGTATCAGCAACCAAAAGAGTATCTCCTTTCTTTACTTCTTTGCCGCTACGGATAGTGGTATAAATTACTTTACCTTGAAAGGGGATAATAATAACCTGTTTCTCTATTTCTGACTGAAAGTATCCTCTGTGCCTGAATAGAAACATCTATATAAACAAAAGGAAGGATGGCAATGCTGGAAATAATGGTGCCGATAATAATCCAGTAAATAATTTTGCTCCTGGTAGTAACATTTATCAGGTAAGCCTCAAGACTAAATTCTGATATTGAAAAAGGTATCAGATCCATAAATTCCAGCACTAAGACAGTTCAAATCAACAAAAGATTGGCAATTACAATACCAATAAACAGATGCAGTCCTTTCAGATTAAAATACCTTGTAAGTAAATTCATAGCACGAGGTAACTTACGTCAGATCGAATTACGGAAAGATGAGTCCAATAATACCGGACTATTAAATAATAAAATAATCAGGAGTGAAATTTATCTCAGAAATGAGTCTTTTGAGGTTTACCATGAATAGGAATCAAGTCTCGCTTATAGTTAAGTCATTCCCGGGCTAAAGCCCATTATCAGAGTTGGTACTCTGCTACCACGACTTGAAAGTCGTGGTTATATCTCTCTCAACCCATGAACCTTGGCTTGAGAGCCGTGACTATATCGGATTGAATCCATATGCTTCAGATATTGATCAACCATGGCTTTTAAGCCGTGGTTGACAGACCTCGGATTAATCCAACCTGGCTACTGATATCTACCGACCATGGCTTAAGAGTCGTGACTATATCAGATTAATCATACATTCTTGAGAGCTGTGTCTATATCGGATTGATCATACATGTGCTTCAGATATGGATTAACCACGGCTTTTAAGTTGTGGTTGATAGACCTCGGATTAATCCTACCTTGGATGCTTATATCCATCGACCTTGGCTTGAGAGCCGTGACTGACTACTGGTATCTATCAACCATGGCTTGAGAGCCGTGACTATATCGGATTAATCATGGGCCTTATACATCTGGCAACCACGGCTTTTAAGCCGTGGTTGCCAGACCTGCAGATTGCATCGGGCTTTAGCCCGGGAACTTCTCAAACCCATAATCCCGGATAAATTTCTCAGTTTCATCGTACCACGATTGTACTTGATGATGCCGCTCCTGATTCTTGATATAATTCCGTACTCTCTGGATATGGGACTCACTCACAGAGACACCATAATATTCTTCTGCCCACCGAAATTTTGTTTTGGTCAAGGACTGTTTATTTATCCAATGAGAAGATTCTCCTTTGATCATTTGCATAACATACGACAGGGAATGATCATACTTCAATGATAGCAGACAATGGAGATGTTCTTCCCCACCATTAATAATGTCAATATAAATGCCCTTTTCTTTCGCATTGGCACGGATGTGATTCAGAAGTTCATATTTCAAATCGCCGACTAAATAATGAGTCCTGACTTTTGTGCCCCATACACAATGGAGCCAGTTTATAACATATGGCATGATTTCCTGGATATTGTTTGATGACGAATTAACGTCTTCCCAGTCCAATAAGGACGGACTCAATAAGAAACATTCCCGGGCTAAAGCCCTCTCTGAGAGTTGGGGCTCTGCTACCACGACTTGAAAGTCGTGGTTAGAGAAGTGGGATATCTCTCAACCATTAACCATGGCTTGAGAGCCGTGAATAGACTACTGATACCTATCAACCATGGCTTGAGAGTTGTGGATATCGAATTGATCATACATATGCTTTAGATATTCTATCTACCACGGCTTTTAAGCCGTGGTTGACAGACCTCTGACTAACCCTACCCTGCCCACTGATCTCTATCAACCATGGCGTGAGAGCCGTGACGATATCGGATTGATCATACATGTGCTTCAGATATGTATCAACCACGGCTTTTAAGCCGTGGTTGATAGACCTCGGATTATCCTCCTGGCCACAGATCTCCATCATGATAGACCTCGGATTATCCTCCTGCCCACTGATCACCATCACTCACGGCTTTTAAGCCGTGGTTGACAGGCCTCATCCGTACCGTTACTTTCAGATATGGTACTTTCCAGCTTGATCCTAATCCTCCTGTTATCAGCATAATAATACGATTGCCTGAAACAGGAGTACTTTATGTCAACTCCCATCTCCCGCATCTCCTGAAGCGATAAAAAAAGAGTACTCCTGCGGATCCCCAGCTTTTCTGCAAACTCCTCTGGTGTTCCGGTCGCCATCATTGATATCAATGAGTCCATACGTCGCAATCTCTCGATGTACTTTATCAGTGACATTATTTTTTGTCTTAGAAAACGCAGCACATCAAATTTATGAATTATTTAAATCAACTGCCAAAATTTTGTGATTTTTCTAAAAAGATGCATAAAAAAGAAGCCCGCTGTTAAGCGGGCTATCTCAAATTGTAAACCTAAAAACTACTCATGTTATTTCTTATTCCCGTCAGAATGCGGAGAGATAAGTATCTGACTTTGCTAATTTGCCGTCCAGGTGAAATTATTCCCTGTACCAGCCGGAACTGTCAGCCCTGTTTTATATTCTGCGGCATGTGCCGAACTGAAATCAGAAATTGTCGTATTGCTGACAGGGAAAGATACTCCCGCATAAATTGCCGGCTTACCCGACATTCCTGTGTACTGGATCTGGCAATAACTCAATTCGGAATTCGTCTGGGTAAATGCATCATCAAAATAAAGACCTTTCCAGGCTCCGGCAACGGGACTGGCAGAAGCGGATGTAAAGACGATCTTGTCAGTGCTTGTCCCGATTGCGGTAATCTTTGTACTCTGATAATAGCCGAACCAGAAGAAAGAAGTGGCGTCAAACAGGAAATGACAACCTGGTTCAATGGTCAGTACACCATCAATATCAACTTCGCCGCCTGTGACATAAAAATCAGCTGTCTGCTTCTTCCAGACTACAGGAGTCTGATATTTAAAGTCGCCTGCTATCTGAATCCCTTTTCCGGCTGAAGCCGTCAGTATGTTTGATGAACCAAGATCAGGAAGGTGTTTGGTGTTGATCACGATCACATGATTAGCACAATTGGATACCGTATTGTTTGTGAAAGTCACGAATCCTGCATCCCAATCATTGAAGATACCATAACTCGCGCTATTGCGCACTATATTATTCGTGAAAATAATAGAAGCAGTGCCGTTCATATCAATAGCTCCATAGGTTGAAGTAGACCCGGCATAATCAACAATACAGAAATTCATTTTAGAGTTAGTCTGTGCCAGTGAATAAAAGGCAATGCCACGCCATGCACCTGCAGTTGGACTGACTGCACTTGACGTGAATAAAATAGGTGCAGTACTTATTCCTTCAGCAAGGAATGTTGTGGATTCATAATAACCAATAGCCAGCCAGCCACCTGAATCAAATTTAAATGTCGTTCCGGCTTCTATTGTTAAACTTCCGTCTATATCCAGTTCCGAACTGACAAAATAAGGTACTCCAAGATTCCTCCAAACCTGTGCAGTTGCGCTCTTGAAATCACCAAATAAAGAGACTCCGATAATATTAGTAAAGACGTTGGCGGTTCCTATTGTACTGGCTTTTTGAGCAGAAATTACTATCCCATATTTTGCAGTTGCATTGATGGTGTTATTACTAAAACTCGTAAAGCCTCCTTTGCCGTTGGCGAAAGTTGTACTAATCCCAAAGCTTCCTGAATTGCTGATATTGCAATGATTAATTGCAAGGTCACAGCCGATAATGTTTACTGCTCCATAATTTGTACTGCTACCGGCAAAAGAAATAGAACAATATGATAATGAGGTGTTGGTTAATGTCTTATCATAAAAAAACAGTCCCTCCCAGGCTCCTGCTGTAGGCGCCACAGCGCTGGATGTGAAAATGATCGGTTTCTCAGCAGTACCATCTGCAATAAGTGTTGCATTGCCGGAATATCCTATGCTCAGACTAGCACCTGCTTCAAACTTTATTACCGTACCAGGCTGAATGGTAAGTATTGAATTATTGCCTACTTCAATGCTTCCGCTTATAATATAAGTTTTATCTGCTGTCCATGTTGCTGTTTGTGTAATGTCCTGATTGACTGCAACACCTGTACTGGCTACTGTTACTGTCCAGATTGTTGTAGCTTTATTAGGACGTGTAACAGTATATACAACAGGGTTGGTAAAATTCTGGGCTACACCTGATGCCGGACTAATTGTATGTCCTGTTGCAAGCGAAATATCCGTAGTAATATTTGTCAGGTCGGTGCCTGGAGCAACGCCAATTTTTATAGTCTTATTCACCGTATCAATGACACCTGTTGCTGCCGGAGTAACAATCTTGAAATGAACAAGTTGTTTACCCTCTGATACTACCGGTGTAACGGGGTCAGGCGTGGGATCATCCTTTTTACATCCATTCAATGCAATCATAAGAATAATGACTACACTCGATAATTTAAGTAATGTCTTTTTCATTTTGTAAGTATTAAGTTAAATTTATTTTCAAGTTTAGAATTTCAGCGATACACCAAGATTAAGGTATGAGATCCCATAGCCAAGTTCAAGCATAGCCCCGAACTTCTCATTGAAGAAATATCTTCCGCCCACAAACCATGAGTAAGCCAGACCACTTGCTGATGACTTATAATTGTATCCAAGCAGAGCTGTTCCAAACTCCTTAGATGTCACAACATTATACCCAAGTAATAAACCAGTATAGGTATCAAGCTTGTTTACCAGCTGATAGTGAAGCACTCCCCTGACACCGATGATAACATTCGAATATTTAAAGCCCCAGTCGCCATACTGCCATTTGGCGCCGGTGTATCCCAGATATCCTCCCAATCCGAGTGAACTCTTGGCATCAAAGAGATTATCTTTTACACCTACTTCGAAAGACGCAGATACAGGGGGAACTTTACTTGTGTAAGATCCACCCGTATATAAGGTGCTGCCTAAACCTATTCCAAGGTTAAGTACTTTTTCTCCTTTTACAAAAGTGTTTTGAGCCATCGCTACTGTCGTTAAACAGATAAGAACCATAATAGAAACTAAAATCTTTTTCATGTAATTCATTTTTTGATTGATAGTATTACGTTTGATCCAGACAAAATTATTTACCTTGAACAACCTGTTTTACCCCCTAAAGGGGGTTTTTTCGGGATAAAAGATTTGAGAAATTTGTAATACCTTTTATATATGAGACACTTACTGATTATACCGGTTCTTCTTATTGCTTTTATTCAAGCTGCAGCCCAGGAATCTCCGGCAAAGGCCGATTCACTGCAAAAAGCACTTGCTATTATTGACAAAAGCGACAATGCCGGACAGCTGAAGATCCTGCAACAGCTTTACGACATTTATCTTGTTAATGATCTTCCGTCAGCTTTATCAATAGCCAAACGGCGGTACATCCTGGCTGAAAAGACAGGAGAGGTTAAAGTGAAAGGTGAAGCGGAAGCTTCAATAGGATTCGTATATTATAATCAGGGGAAGAATGACAGTTCACTCTTCTTCTACAATAAAGCGCTTGAGAGCCTTAAAGCAAATCCGGATAAAAAGAAAGAAGCGGACATCATGAATAATATTGCCAACATTTTCAGAGTCACAGCGCAATATGACACTGCAATGGTTGTCTATACAAATCTTCTTAAATATTATGAATCGGTGAATGATATTGCAAAGCAGGGTAAACTTTTGGGCAATATCGGCTCTCTTTATTATACAGCAGGAAACCAGGAAAAAGCCAAGGATTACACTCTTCAGGCGCTTGCCATCCAGAGAAAAACAAGCGATAAAAGAGGAACAGCTGTATCGTTGGTTAACCTTTCAGTATTCGCTTTAAATGCCGGCGATTATAAAGGAGGTATTACCTATGGAGATGAAGCCGTCTCCCTGCTGAAAGATATCGACCTTAATTATTATGCAGCTGCCCTTTTAAGAGTGGCTTACTGTTATTATCAGACAGGCAATAAAGACAAAGCAATTGAAGATACCCGTATCGCAATAAATATTTATAAAGAGAATAATAATGTAAGGGGAATGATGGAGGCTTACCGACAACAGGGAGATTACCTTATCGAATCGGGCCGATATGCAGATGCGCGAAAAATGGGAAAAGAGGCTCTTCTTGTAGCTGATACTACCAATCGCCTCGATATGCGCTTATTGTACGATATGCTTAAACGTTCAGCAATATGGCTTAACATTCCCGAAGAAGCTCTCCTTTATTCCCAGGAGCAGATAAGGATGAAAGAAGCTGATCTTAATCAGGAATGGGCCGGCAAGATTGCCGAAGTCGATGCAAAATATAATACGGAGAAAAAAGAACTTGAAATCACAACACTCACTGCCGAAAAGAAAACCAGAAATATACTGGTGTTGTCTCTGCTTGCACTTCTGGCTGCAGGCGCCGGTACAGGGTATTTCATTTATAAGAACCAGAAACAGCGTCAGCTGATCTCTGCTCAAAGGATCAAAGAATTAGAACAGGAAAAACAAATCACGGCCACACAATCACTTCTTGAAGGTGAAACTTCTGAAAGAGCCCGTCTCTCAAGGGATCTTCACGACGGACTCGGAGGTATGTTGTCGGTGGCTAAACTTAAAATAGCAACAATGAAAGGAAATCTGACTATTCCCGAAGAAAATGTGGCTTCATTGAATTCAGCAATTGAATTGCTCGATACCTCAATAAAAGAATTAAGGAGGGTGGCCCATAACCTTATGCCGGAATCACTGATGAAATACGGACTCAATGCTGCGCTTGCCGACTTCTGCCGCAGCACCGACAAGGTTGGGTATCATTTTTTTGGTGAAGACCGCCGTCCCGATGAGAAAACTGAAATAGCAGCATACCGAATAGTAAATGAACTGGTAAATAATTCACTCCGCCATTCAGAAGCCAAGAATATTAACGTACAGCTGATAATTGATGAGGCCCGTGTTCATTTTATCGTGGAAGATGACGGAAAAGGCTTTGACACAGCCCAGGTTGAAGCCCGGGGAGGTACAGGTCTGAAGAATATCCGTTCAAGAGTTACATCGCTTGGTGGAAAGCTTGAGCTTATAAGCGCTCCCGGAAAAGGAACTGAAGTAAATGTGGAATTCAATAACTGACACGGTTATGTATAAAATACTTATTGTAGACGATCACCCTGTCCTCGGGAATGGGTTGAAAACGCTTCTTGAAGAATATAAAATGTGTAGTGATGCAGCGATTGCTGTTTCAGGAAAAGAATGTATGAAGAAGCTTGATGAACAAGAATTTGATCTTATTCTCCTTGATATAAATCTGCCTGATGCAAGCGGCATTGACCTTTGTGAAACTATACATAAGAATTACGCCGGGATAAAAATACTGGCCCTTACAAGCTTCAGCGAGTTTACCTGTGTGAATAATATGATGACAAACGGGGCATCGGGATATATTTTGAAGAATGCTATGCCTGAGGAAATCATTAAAGGTGTTGAAACAGTGATGAATGGTGGGATCTTCCTTTGTCATGAAGTCGATATACTTATGAAAAAGCAGTCGGATAAACATGTGTATCTTACAAGACGTGAAACAGATCTCCTTCGTCTTATTACAGAAGGATACACCAACCAGGAAATCTCTGAAAAACTTTTCCTGGGTTCCGAAACAATAAAAAGCTACCGGAAGAACCTCCTCTTTAAGCTTAATGCCAAAAATACAGCAGCGCTGGTGAAGATGGCGCTGGAGGAAAAGCTGGTATGAGGATGAATTACTTTCATTTGCCGTTGACTTAAGTCAACGGCAAATGAAAGGTATTTAGTGCAGAAGTGTTATGTCTCCCACCTTCTTGAATGGCATTCCGTTGGCATATTTCCCTTCGACATACCACACATATACACCCTGGGCGCAAAGCTTGCCCTTATAGTATCCATTCCATGGTATATTAATATCGCGGCTTTCGAAGATCAGCACGCCAAGCCTGTTAAAGATCTGAAGTTTATATTCAATTACTTTCTCCCTGATTGGCGGGAAGAAGAACTTGTCAATCTCGGTTCCGGTAGGAAGGTGATCCATAGTGATCTCTCCACCCATATTCGGAGTGAAGACAGTCGAGAACCTTAAAGTACCGGCAGGTTCCACGGTGACTCCAGGAGCCAAAACATACTTATCGCTGCAGACAACATTGGTACCATTGACATTATTATTAAGGTATGCCCACAGTGTTACATCGTACACACCTTCTTCCATATATTTATGGAATGGTTCCTTAACCTTCGAGGTGTCGCCATCACCGAACTCCCACAGGTATGAATCTGCTCCCTGGGTAAGGTTGAAGAATTTAACCTTTTCATCATTGACAAAGACGACATCAGGTGTAAGATTAAAGTTAGCTTTTGGAGACTCATAAGCGTTTATGACCTGCGAGTAGCTCGATTTTCCGCCCGGACCTGTTACTACCAGTTCTACCCTGAATATACCAGGAGTGAAGTAGGTGTAACTCGGATTCTTCGAAGTAGAACCGCCGCCATCACCAAAGTCCCATAGATATGTTGTCCCCGGTGTATTGGTGTACAACGAAGTATTATTAGGCTCAATTGTCAGAGGTGAACATCCGGATAATATCGGATCAAATGCTGCTACAGGAGCCATAGGATTCACACTTACCTGGCGCTTGACACTATCCGAACAGGTCTCATTGGTAACAGTCAGAACCACATCGTAAGTTCCAAGTGCAGTGTAAGTATGTGACGGACTTTCGACATTTGATGTTTTACCGTCTCCAAACTTCCATAACCAGGTCCATGCACCCGCATTCGTATTATTTGTGAACGTAACGGGATTGCCGGCATCATTGAAGAACTGAGATACCGGTGCTGCTGTAAATTGTGCAACCGGCACCGGCATTACTGTAATGTTCATAGACTTCACGGCAGTGCAATTATAGAATGAAGTTGTTGTCAGTGTAATTGTACGTGAGACCGGAGCTGAGGTGGGGTTGGAATATACGTGGTTAATCGTATTTGTGAAATAACCGCTTACACCATCGCCGAAATCCCAGAAGTACTTGCTTGCACCAGGCAAAGAAGTAAATATTATCGGACTGTTGCTGCAGACGGTATTTTTATCTGCAATAAATGTAGCATCAATAGCCGGATATACAGTCACAATTGAAGTATATGCCTCTGTGCATCCACCTGATGAATGTACAGTAAGTGTGACATTGTAGTAACCTATCGTTGATGTATTTGTATTACTAAATGTATGAGTCGGACTGGCAATTGCTGTTTCAGCAGGTGAGCCATCACCAAAGTCCCATGAGAAGCTTGCAATGCCAGTCATGTCCTTTGTAAATGTAACCGACAGAGGAGTACATCCGTCATTCGGTGTTTTTGTGTACATAGCTGAAGGACTGTCAACTATTACCTGCAAATCTGCATTTGCTGCACATCCTTTACTATCGACAACCGCGTAATTGAGGTTATAAGTAGTTGCAATACCTGAATTGAACGTTGGCTTTTGTATTGTGTAGCTGTTTAATGGACCAACATCTCCTGACCAGCGGTTTTGTGGATACGGCGCCGTACCTCCTGTTGGATTCCCATCAAGTACAATAGAAGTATTACCGCATGCATTTACAGGGGCCGGGAAACTGACCACAGGGTTAGCATTAACCGTGAGCGTGGCCGCATTCGTATAAGTTGTTGTTGCACAGGATCCTTTTAACCCAAGTTTATATTGATACCCGTTAAAGGTTACAGGAGCATTCAGAATTGATAGTTGATTTGTAGAAGATCCGCCGTAGATTGCATCATCTGTAACAGGTGCCCATGATGTGCCGCTATTTGTGCTTACCTCCCACTGCAATCCTGTATAACCTGATCCATTTCCGGTGAAATTCACGTCTCCGTTTTCGCATATTGGTTTGGATAAAGGTTGAAGTCCTACAGTAGGTGGAGTAGCAACTGATACTCTGGCGAAATTAGTTAACACCGGAGCTCCGCAAGTTCCGGTAGCTTTAGCCCTGAAGATCCAGCCATTGTAAGCTCCGATCGCATCTGTAATAGTAAGAGTTTTAGTCGTTTCTCCGCTGAAATGTGCGTCAGGAGTAACATGTTACAAATCCTGCACCCTTATTTACCAACCATTCCCAGGTTACTGCCGTTCCTGTAGGATCAACGTCGGCCTCCAGTGTAGTATTTTCACCCAGACACAAAGATTTATCTGATGGATGTAAGATTAACTCGGCTGCCGTATTGATAGTGAGGGTTGCCGCACCAGATGTTAAAGCAACAGAGCACACGGAGGAAACTTCAGCACGGTATTTATACCCGCTCATAGTTCTCACGGTACTCCAAATCTGCAATGTTGCAGTATTTTCTCCACTATAGGTGCCTCCTCCGGTAACCGGAACAAATCCTGATCCTGAATTATCATCGACATACCACTTATAGACGAGATCCGACCCGGTTGCTGTGACATCAAAGTTAACTATCGAGAATTCACATATAGCAGAGCTGACTGGTGACGTCACAATTGCCGGCAGGGCTTTCACATTCACAGGTAGATTTCCTACTTTAGTTCCGCATAAGCCTGTTGCCGTTGCAGTTATTGTGGCGTTACCGCTGAAAGCTGCATCCCAGTTCATGACACCAGTTACAGGATTAATTACTCCGGCCGCCACTGGCAGTACCGAATATACAATAGAAGTACTATTTGCAGCGGTTGCAGTATAGGTTTCATCAGGAGCATCCTGACATACTTCCTGTGCACCCAGAGTAAAGTTGACTGGTCCGGTCAGAGGATTTACAGTAACCACAAAATCTGTAATACTGCCGGAACAGGAATTCGCTGTAGGCGTAACCCTGTAAGTAACGGTTCCTGGTGTTAATCCTGAATTTAACAATACCTGGCTTATGGTTGAACCATTTGATGCCGTTGCTCCGCTGACACTTCCTGTAATTGCACCTATTGTCCAGCTGAATGTTGTTCCTGAAACAGCACTTACCAGAGCAATACTGGTTGATGTTGCACTGCAAATTGTTGTCGGACTAACTGTCGTTACATCAGGAGTTGGATTAACAGTAATAACTACAGTGATCGGGCTGCCCGTGCAAGAATTAGCTGTGGGAGTTACGATATAAGAGACAATCCCCGGCGTAACGCCCGGATTTGTCAGTGTCTGGGCAATTGTCGATCCACTTGATGCAGTAGCTCCGGTAATTCCGCCGGTAATAGTTCCGATGGTCCAGTCAAAGGTCGCTCCCATAACATTACTGCTTAAAGCAATATTTGTCGCAGTGGAGCTGCATATTGTCGTCGGACCTACTGATGTTACATTCGGAGTAGGATTGACTGTTACAACGACATTTATCGGAACTCCCGAACATGAATTAGCTGTCGGAGTTACAATATATGTGACAGTTCCCGGGGAAGTTCCGGAATTAATCAATACCTGGCCTATTGTTGATCCGCTGGATGCACTGGCCCCTGTTATTCCTCCTGCTACTGCTCCGATGGTCCAGTTAAATGTTGCCCCTGCTACATCACTTGTCAGCGCTATGCTGGTTGATGTAGAGTTACAAATTGTCGTTGAACCTGTTGCTGTTGCATGCGGTGTCGGATTGATAGTTATTGTGAAGGTTTCAGAAGGTCCGTCGCAGGTAACTGTCGCATTTATAAAGTGAGGTATAACTGTAATAGTTGCTACCTGTGGAACTGTCCCTGTATTCACTGCAGTGAATGCCGGTATATTACCGGTAGAAGCAGCCACAAGACCAATAGAAGTATTATCATTTGTCCATGAATAGTTAGTTGTTCCGCCACTGTTGACAGTTACAAAGTTTACTGCCATTGTTGAAGATCCATTGCAAACAACCTGGTTTGCCGGAACATTCACCTGCCCTGTCGGATTGACGGTTATTGTGAATGTCTGTACCGGTCCGTCACATGTCAATGAACTATTGTTGAAGTGCGGAGTTACGGCAATTGTTGCCACAACCGGGGATGCACCGATATTAACAGCAGTAAATGATGCTATGTTACCTGATCCTGATGCCGCCAGCCCAATGCCGGAAGCTGAATTTGTCCAGGTAAATGTAGTTGCACCACCCGTATTTGTAGTGCTAAAGTTCACTGCCGTAGTAGCCGAACCATTACATACCACCTGGCTTGCTGGCAGATTGACCTGGCCCGTCGGGTTGACAGTAATGGTAAAGGTCTGTGAAGGTCCGTTGCATGTTGCTGAACCGTTTGTGAAATGTGGTACAACTGTAATCGTAGCAACAACAGGAGCGGTACCGGTATTGGTACCCGCGAATGCAGTAATATCACCGCTTCCTCCTGCTCCCAAGCCTATACCGGGAGTGTCATTTGACCAGGTATAGGTTGTAGTTCCACCGGTATTTGTGGTAGTAAATGCTACAGGCGCTGTATATGAACCATTACAAACAACCTGGTCAACAGGGTCATTAACCTGACCTGTCGGGTTCACAGTGATTGTAAATGTCTGAACAGGTCCGTCGCAAATTACTGAACCATTATCAAAATGAGGTGTAACAGTAATAGTTGCTACTACCGGCGCTGTTCCCGGATTTGTAGCAGTAAACAGAGGAATATTATTAGTTCCTGAAGCGACAATGCCAATTGTAGTGTTGTCATTTGTCCATGAGTAGGTAGTAATTCCTCCGGTGTTGACCGTCGAGAAAGTAACTGAGGTACCTGAAGCATTACATACAACCTTATCGGCAGGATCATTGACCTGTGCTGTCGGGTTGACTGTTATCGTAAATGTCTGTACAGGTCCGTTACATGTTACCGAGCCATTATCAAAATGAGGAGTAACTGTGATCGTAGCTACTATCGGCGAAGTACCTGTGTTCGTAGCTGTAAATGATGGTATATTTCCTGTTCCGCTTGCTGCAAGATTTATGCTCGTAGCATTGTTTGTCCAGGTGTAAGTTGTTATTCCTCCTGTATTGCCTGTGATAAATGCCACAAGTGTTGTCGGGGCGCCATTGCATACTACCTGGTCTGCAGGATCATTTACCTGGGCTGTCGGATTTACTGTTATTGTGAATGTTTGTGTTGGTCCGTCGCATGTTACTGATCCGTTTGTAAAATGAGGTGTTACAACTATTGTGGCTACCACGGGTGTGGCTCCACCGTTTGTTGCAATGAAAGATCCTATATTTCCGGTTCCGGTTGCGACCAGTCCTATGCTGACTTTATCATTCGTCCATGAATATGTTTTTGTTCCTCCGGTGTTGACTGATGTAAAGTTTACAGCAGTAGTCAATGAACCATTGCATACTACCTGGTTTGCAGGAACATCTGCCTGTGCTGTCGGGTTTACAGTTATAGTGAATGTCTGAACAGGTCCATCACATATTACTGACCCGTTATCAAAATGGGGAGTTACCATAATTGTGGCTACTACAGGCGATGTGCCTGTATTTGTTGCGGTAAAGGCAGCTATATCAGCAGTTCCGCTGACACCCAGCCCGATGCTTGCATTGTCGTTTGTCCAGGTATAGGTTGTGATACCTCCTGTTCTGTTCGTTGCGAAGTTTACCGGTGTTGTCAGAACCGTATTACAAACAACCTGATCAGCAGGATCATTTACCTGTGCAGTCGGATTCACTGTTATCGTGAACGTCTGACTTGGCCCATTGCAACTAACAGAACCATTTGAAAAATGCGGAGTAACGATTATAGTTGCTATCTCAGGTGAAGTGCCGGTGTTTACAGCTGTAAAGAACGGGATATTGTCGTTACCTGAAGCAGCCAGACCAATTGTTGTATTGTCATTGGTCCATGTATAGGTCGTTGTACCTCCTGTGTTAACTGTTGCAAATATCACTGTTGCTGTCGAAGATCCATTACATACTACCTGGTTGGCCGGTACATTAACCTGTCCTTTTGGATTAACCGTTATTGTAAATGTCTGGGCAGGGCCATCACAGGTTGTTCCTCCGTTTGCAAAATGTGGTATAACTGTTATGTTCGCAACTATTGGTGCCGTAGTTAAATTTGTGGTAGCAAAAGCTGCAATATTCCCTGCTCCGATTGCTCCTAACCCTATGGCTGTGTTGTCATTGATCCATGTATATGTAGTTATTCCTACGGTATTATTGTCGTAAAGTTTACCGGTGCCGTCATCAAACCATTACAGATTACCTGGCTTGCCGGAACATTAACCTGGCCCGTCGGATTAACTGTTATCGTGAAGATCTGTGCAGGTCCGTTACATGTTACCGATCCATTATCAAAATGAGGCGTTACCGTGATCGTCGCTACTATCGGCGCTGTGGTAATATTCGATGCCGTGAATGATGGTATATCGCCTGTACCGCTGGCTGCCAGATTTATTCCTGTTGCACTGTTTGTCCAGCTGTACGTTGTTGTACCTCCGGTATTAGCAGTTGTAAAGGTTACTAATGTTGTCGGTGCACCATTACATACTACCTGGTTAGCCGGAACATTTACCTGGGCTGTCGGGTTTACCGTTATCGTAAATGTCTGAGCCGGCCCGTCACAGGTTGCACCTCCATTTGCAAAATGAGGTGTAACCGTTACTGTAGCCATTACAGGTGCTGTTCCGCCGTTTGTTGCTGCAAAGGCTGCTATGTTACCCGTTCCTCCTGCTGCTAAACCTATACTTGTATTGTCATTGGTCCATGTATAGGTTTTTGCTCCTCCCGTATTGACTGAAGTAAAGTTCACAGCGGTTGTCATTGAACTATTACATACTACCTGATCTGCCGGATCATTGACCTGTGCTGTCGGGTTGACTGTTATCGTAAATGTCTGTACCGGTCCGTTACACGTTATCGAGCCATTATCAAAATGAGGGGTAACAGTGATCGTAGCTACTGTCGGTGACGTCCCGATGTTAGCTGCTGTAAATGAAGCAATATCCCCTGTTCCGTTTGCTGCAAGATTGATGCTTGTAGCATTGTTTGTCCAGGTGTAAGTTGTTGTTCCTACGGTATTGCCTGTAGTAAATGCCACAACTGTTGTCGGGGCACCATTGCATACTACCTGGTCAGCAGGATCATTTACCTGTGCTGTCGGATTAACTGTTATAGTGAACGTCTGTGTTGGTCCGTCGCAGGTTACTGATCCATTTGTAAAATGAGGAGTAACCGTTATTGTTGCCAGTTCAGGTGATGTGCCTCCGTTAAGAGCTGTAAAGATCGGTATGTTTCCGCTTCCGCTTGCACCAAGACCTATTCCCGTATTGTCATTCGTCCATGAATAGGTCGGGGTACCTCCTGTTCTGGTGGTGCTGAAGTTAACTGCTGCCGTTGATGCTCCATTACATACTACCTGGTTGGCAGGAACATCTACCTCTGCTGTCGGGTTGACAGTTATCGTGAATGTCTTAACCGCTCCGTCGCAGGTTACTCCTCCATTAGCAAAATGAGGAGTGACGGTGATAGTGGCCACAACAGGCGCTGTGCCTGCATTTGTTGCCGTAAAGGCAGCAATGTTGCCCGCTCCCGCGCCTGACAGACCTATACCCGGAGTATCATTCGTCCAGCTATAAGTTGTCCCTCCTACTGTATTGTTTGTTGTGAAGTTAACAGCAGCGGTCAGCGTACCATTACATACTACCTGGCTGGCCGGGGAATTAACCTGACCTGTCGGGTTCACTGTTATCGTGAACGTCTGAGTCGGGCCGTCGCACGTTACTGATCCATTATCAAAATGAGGCGTTATCGTTATCGTCGCTACTACCGGCGAGGTACTTGCATTTGTGCCTGCAAATGCTGTAATATTCCCGCTTCCGGCAGCTGCAAGACCAATAGTCGTGTTGTCATTAGTCCATGTATAGGTTGTTGTTCCTCCTGTATTGGCTGTTGCAAAGATTACTGTTGTTGTAGAGGATCCATTACATACCACCTGGTCAGTAGGGTCGTTAACCTGGCCTGTCGGGTTTATTGTTATTGTAAAGGCTTGAGCCGGTCCATCACAGGTTACACCTCCATTTGAAAAATGAGGAGTAACTGTCAGGTTAGCTATAACCGGTGAAGTGGTTGCATTTATTGCACCAAACGAACCTATATTACCTGTCCCGCTGACACCCAGGCCTATAGCCCCGTTGTCATTGGTCCATGTATATGTAGTTACTCCTACGGTATTACTTGTTGTAAAGTTTACCGCTGCAGTCATTGATCCATTACATACTACCTGGTTAGCCGGAACATTTACCTGGCCCGTCGGATTAACTGTTATCGTGAAGATCTGTGCAGGTCCGTTACATGTTACCGATCCATTATCAAAATGAGGCGTAACCGTGATCGTCGCTACTATCGGAGCTGTGGTAATATTCGATGCCGTGAATGATGGTATATCGCCTGTACCGCTGGCTGCCAGATTTATTCCCGTTGCACTGTTTGTCCAGCTGTACGTTGTTGTACCTCCGGTGTTAGCAGTTGTAAACGTTACAAGGGTTGTCGGCGCTCCATTACATACTACCTGGTTAGCCGGAACATTTACCTGGGCTGTCGGGTTTACCGTTATCGTAAATGTCTGAGCCGGCCCGTCACAGGTTGCTCCTCCATTTGCAAAATGAGGTGTAACCGTTACTGTAGCCATTACAGGTGCTGTTCCGCCGTTTGTTGCTGCAAAGGCTGCTATGTTACCCGTTCCTCCTGCTGCTAAACCTATACTTGTATTGTCATTGGTCCATGTATAGGTTTTTGCTCCTCCCGTATTGACTGAAGTAAAGTTCACAGCGGTTGTCATTGAACTATTACATACTACCTGATCTGCCGGATCATTGACCTGTGCTGTCGGGTTGACTGTTATCGTAAATGTCTGTACCGGTCCGTTACACGTTATCGAGCCATTATCAAAATGAGGGGTAACAGTGATCGTAGCTACTGTCGGTGACGTCCCGATGTTAGCTGCTGTAAATGAAGCAATATCCCCTGTTCCGTTTGCTGCAAGATTGATGCTTGTAGCATTGTTTGTCCAGGTGTAAGTTGTTGTTCCTACGGTATTGCCTGTAGTAAATGCCACAACTGTTGTCGGGGCACCATTGCATACTACCTGGTCAGCGGGATCATTTACCTGTGCTGTCGGATTAACTGTTATAGTGAACGTCTGTGTTGGTCCGTCACATGTTGCTGATCCGTTCGTAAAATGAGGTGTTATCGTTATGGTTGCCAGTTCAGGTGATGTGCCTCCGTTAAGAGCTGTAAAGATCGGTATGTTTCCGCTTCCGCTTGCTCCAAGACCTATTCCCGTATTGTCATTCGTCCATGAGTAGGTCGGGGTACCTCCTGTTCTGGTGGTGCTGAAGTTAACTGCTGCTGTTGATGTTCCATTACATACTACCTGGTTGGCAGGAACATCTACCTCTGCTGTCGGGTTGACAGTTATCGTGAATGTCTTAACCGCTCCGTCGCAGGTTACTCCTCCATTAGCAAAATGAGGAGTTACGGTGATAGTGGCCACTACAGGCGATATGCCTGCGTTTGTTGCAGTAAAGGCAGCTATGTTGCCCGCTCCTGCGGCTAACAGACCTATACCCGGAGTATCATTCGTCCAGCTATATGTCGTTGCTCCTCCTGTATTATTTGTAGTGAAGTTAACTGGTGCCGTCAGTGTTCCATTACATACTACCTGGCTGGCAGGGGAATTAACCTGACCTGTCGGGTTCACTGTTATCGTGAACGTCTGTGTTGGTCCGTTACATGTTACTGACCCATTATCAAAATGTGGCGTTATCGTTATTGTCGCTACTACCGGCGAGGTACTTGCATTTGTTGCAGTGAACGATGGTATATCTCCTGTTCCGCCAGATGCAAGATTTATACCGGTGGTGTTATTTGTCCAGCTATAAGTTGTGGCGCCGCCTGTATTGGCAGTTGTTAAAACAACCGCGGTTGTAGCTGATCCATTGCATACTACCTGATCAGTAGGATCATTAACCTGACCTGCAGGATTAACTGTGAACGTAAATGTTTTTACAGGTCCATCACAGGTTACACCTCCATTTGAAAAATGTGGTGTAACAGTGAGGTTAGCTATAACCGGCGCAGTGGTTGCGTTTGACGCTACGAATGAACCGATATTACCTGTTCCGCTGACAGGAATTCCGATACTTGCCAGATCATTTGTCCAGGAATAAGTTGTTGTTCCGCCAAGATTTACAGTACTGAAATTAATTGCAGATGTGGTTGAGCCACTGCATACTACCTGGCTGGCAGGATCATTTACCTGGCCAGTTGGGTTAACTGTTATAGTAAATGTCTGTACCGGACCATCGCATGTTAACGAAGCATTATCAAAATGAGGTGTTACTGTGATGGTGGCAACAACCGGAGTTGTTCCGGCATTCCCTGCTGTAAATGAGGCAATGTTTCCTGTTCCGCCGGCAGCAAGACCTATACCCGGTACATTATTTGTCCATGTATAAGTTGTAGTCCCAACGGTATTGCTTGTTGTGAAGTTTACAGCTGCAGTTGATGTTCCATTACATACAACCTGATCGGTCGGATCATTTACCTGGCCTTTGGGGTTCACTGTTATTGTGAAGCTCTGGGTCGGACCGTCGCATGTTACCATCCCGTTTGTAAAATGAGGTGTTACCGTTACTGTGGCCATAACAGGTGCTGTGCTTCCGTTTATGGCTGTAAAGAATGGAATATTACCGCTTCCGCTGGCACCAAGACCAATACCCGGTGTATCATTTATCCAGGTAAAGGAGGTTGTTCCACCGAGGTTATTTGTTGTAAACGTAACCGGAGTTGAATATGTTCCGCTGCAGACGACCTGGTCGCCCGGATCATTTACATTACCGGCAGGGTTAACAGTTACAACAACATTCTGAGGCGGGCCTGAGCAACCGCCTGCAGTTGTTACATAAACATAGGTAACATTTATTGGTGCAATTGTAGTGTTTGTGAGAACTTCGTTCACGTTCCCTGCTCCTCCTGATGCGCCTTCAGTAATACCGACTATAACAGCTCTGGTCCAGGCAAAAGTTGCTCCCGCTGTTGCACTTGTTGCAGTATAAGTGAATGAGGACCCGCCGCATATTGCCGGAGGCGTTAATGAACTGTTAAGTGTTGGTAGTGCATTAATAGTAACAGGAAGATTCAGATGGAAGGTTGTACAGGCACCATTTGTCTCCACAGCTGTTACATTTCCCGAACCAGGAATCGGGAAGGTAACATCTATCTGATGTAAAGTCGGATCTGAAGTAATAAATGCTCCCGGAGGGAGACTCCATGAATATGTGGAGCCCGGATTATCAGGAACGGAGTAAACAACTCCGGTTGCTCCTGCGCAGACAGTTGCCGGTCCGGCCGGAACTCTTCAAGTGGCTGCAGATGAAACATTAACGACTTAATGTTTTTGGCGTTCCCACGCAACCTGTAGCGATGTTATAGTTTCTGTCACCTGGAGTGTTGAAGGGCCGGTCAGGCCGGTTGCAGTTGCAAGTATGAAATATATATTCCCGTCAAAAGCTTTATTCAGTATTGCACCTGCTCCGGAAGGTGTTATGCTCCATGCATAAGTTGAACCTGAATGATCGTCGACCCTGTAAATTACATTTGCTGCATTATTGCAAAGTGAGATGTCTCCTGAAATAGCTGAAGTAACAGGAAGAGGATTAATACCAATAGTTATCATGTTGGTATACACCTCTGCTGACAGGAAGCATCTTTTGCTTTCCTGACATATTTTGTCGGATTGATCAGGACCCCCGGATCATAACTCGGTGCAGAAGCACCTCCGATAAGAGTCCAGTTCAGATCACCTGGAACTGCGGCAAGGTTTTCAGTATAGTACCAGCTGTATGTTATAACTCCGTCTCCGCCTGATGGCAAGAGCTCCATTAGTTACTATAGGAGCATCTGTATTATAGCATATAGAAGTATTCCCTGTTAATGCACCCGCAAGAATCGGGGGGTGAACTGTAACCAGGATATCAAGGGGATCACCAATACACGAAAGGCCGACCCTTGGTCTTATACTGTAGGTGACAATTAAATTACCAGTTGTGGAATTTGTATAAATGTCATTTGACAAAAAGTTTTTAAAAGTTGAGGATGAATGATTAGGAACATTCCCTGCATTTGGTGTCAGTCCTGCAGGAATTGTAATATCAATTATATCATAATCCGTAGCCGGCACACTTGCAAGTGTTTCTTTCAGGATCAGACCTATTGGCTCATTATTACATGCAAATTTATTAAGGCCCGGATCAAGAACCGGCTGAGCACCAAGTGTAACTATGTAGGTAAAAGTACTTCCTGCACAACCGCCGGGATTACTGATTGGAGTAATTGTATATGTTACTGTTACAACTACACCAGTTGTATTGGTATAAGTATAAGTAATCGGACTGTTAGAAGGAATTGTACGGTTACCTTCGGCAGGAACCCCAATAGGATCGCTTGAAACAACAGTATAAGTGAACTGGCTTGGAATGGCATTGTTCCCGTTTATATTCCCCTGAAGATCGTAATTCAAAGCGTTTCCGCTGCATACTGTTACTGAAGCATTACTTCCAATAGGCTCAGGTTTAACAGTTATCACAACATCATAAGGTGTTCCGGTACAACCTCCAACTCCTGCAGGTGCTGTTGGTGTAAAGCGATAAGTTACAGTACCATTGAGCATTTCCCAGGTTTCTTAAAGTTTCGGTGAATGCTGAACCTGAGCCGGAATTTCCAACTAATGTACCAGTGATAGTACCAGTGATCGCGGTGACATTCCATGTATAAGTTGTTCCGACAATATTTGACGATATTGTTATAGAAGGAATTGAATTACTGCATATTGTCTGTGAATTTGGATTAATAACTGGTCGTGGGTTAACTATTACGGTTGCAGTAACCGGCGTACCTGTACAAGCGCCTGCTTTAGGCGTAATTGTATATGTAACAGTGAGTGGGGAATTTGAAGTATTAATAAGTGTCCCTGTTATAGAATATGGGAATGAAAGATTTGCTCCTCCGGTATATGCGGTGCCTCCTGTAGCAGGAATATTGGTAAAGTTACAGTGTAGTCAAATAACAGGGTTCCTGATGTTAATGATACAGATGAAATATCAATGGAAACATTATCTCCTGAACAGACAACCGGTGTGTTAACTACTCTGGCTGCCTTGAGAGTTGGCTCTACTATTACTGACGTTACTGCATTTGTCCCGTTTGCACAACCTGAAAGCTTAGGTGTAATGGTAAAGGTCACAGTAATGGCAGCGTGTGAACTGTTTGTAGTGTTTCGTTTATAGTTCCGGGGAATGACTGGTTGGCCAGTGCTGCATAGGCAGTACCGCCTGTTACTCCTGCGTTGCTCGAACTGACTCCTATATAATCTCAGATTTGCCGGTACAGATGGTGCGTACTGATGAGATGGCTATGCTAACATTTGAACCGTTACATACTGTTGGTGTTGTATTGTTCAATGATGCCTTTGGTGTTGGCTCTACAACAACTGTTGCTACTGCATTTGTCCCGTTTGCACAACCTGAAAGTTTAGGTGTAATGGTAAAGGTCACAGTGATGGCTGCATCCGAACTATTTGTAAGTGTCCCGTTTATAGTTCCTGGGAACGACTGGTTGGCCAGTGCTGCGTCGGCAGTACCGCCTGTTGCTCCTGCGTTGCTCGAACTGACTCCTATATCATACTTCAGATTTGCCGGTATTGATGGTACAGTCACTGATGAGATGGCTATGCTTACATTTGAACCGTTACATACTTTCAGTATGATGTATTGTTAAGTGATGCCTTTGGTGTTGGCTCTACAACAACTGTTGTTACTGCATTTGTCCCGTTTGCACAACCTGAAAGTTTAGGTGTAATGGTAAAGGTCACAGTGATGGCTGCATCCGAACTATTTGTAAGTGTCCCGTTTATAGTTCCGGGGAATGACTGGTTGGCAAGTGCTGCATAGGCAGTACCGCCTGTTGCCCCGGCATTACTCGAACTGACTCCTATATCATATTTCAGATTTGCCGGTACAGATGGTGCCGTTACTGAAGATACAGCTATGCTTACATTTGAACCGTTACATACTGTCGGTGTCGTATTATTCAGTGATGCCTTTGGTGTTGGCTCCACTACTACTGTCGTTACTGCATTTGTCCGTTTGCACAACCTGTAAGTTTTGGTGTGATAGTAAAGGTGACAGTGATAGCTGCATCCGAACTATTTGTAAGTGTCCCGTTTATAGTTCCGGGGAATGACTGGTTGGCAAGTGCTGCATAGGCAGTACCGCCTGTTGTGCCGAAGTACTGAAACTAGCTCCTATCATACTTCAGATTGCATATGGTGGCGCTGTCACTGAAGAAATGGCTATGCTTACGTTTGAACCATTACATACTTTCGCTGTCGTATTGTTAAGTGATGCCTTGGGTGTCGGCTCTACTACTACAGTTGTGACTGCATTTGTTCCATTTGCACATCCAGTAAGTTTTGGTGTAATTGTAAAGGTCACAGTGATGGCTGCATCCGAACTGTTTGTAATTGTTCCGTTTATGGTTCCGGGGAATGACTGGTTGGCCAGTGCTGCATATGCAGTACCGCCGGTTGCTCCTGCATTGCTCGAACTGACTCCTATATCATACTTCAGATTTGCCGGTATTGATGGTACAGTCACTGATGAGATGGCTATGCTTACGTTTGAACCGTTACATACTGTCGGTGTCGTATTGTTCAGTGATGCCTTTGGTGTCGGCTCCACTATTACTGACGTTACTGCATTTGTCCCGTTTGCACAACCTGAAAGTTTAGGTGTAATGGTAAAGGTCACAGTAATGGCTGCATCTGAACTGTTTGTAAGTGTTCCGTTTATAGTTCCGGGGAATGACTGGTTGGCCAGTGCTGCATAGGCAGTACCGCCTGTTGCTCCTGCGTTGCTCGAACTGACTCCTATATCATATTTCAGATTTGCCGGTACAGATGGTGCCGTTACTGATGATGGCTATGCTAACATTTGAACCGTTACATACTGTTGGTGTTGTATTGTTCAGTGATGCCTTTGGTGTAGGCTCCACTACTACCGTTGTGACTGCATTTGTTCCATTTGCACATCCAGTAAGTTTTGGTGTAATTGTAAAGGTCACAGTGATGGCTGCATCCGAACTATTTGTAAGTGTTCCGTTTATAGTTCCTGGGAACGACTTCAGGTTGGCCAGTGCTGCATAGGCAGTACCGCCTGTTGCTCCTGCGTTGCTCGAACTGACTCCTATATCATACTTCAGATTTGCCGGTATTGATGGTACAGTCACTGATGAGATGGCTATGCTTACATTTGAACCGTTACATCTTCGGTGTCGTCTTGTTAAGTGATGCCTTTGGTGTTGGCTCTACAACAACTGTTGTTACTGCATTTGTCCCGTTTGCACAACCTGAAAGTTTAGGTGTAATGGTAAAGGTCACAGTGATGGCTGCATCCGAACTATTTGTAAGTGTCCCGTTTATAGTTCCGGGGAATGACTGGTTGGCAAGTGCTGCATAGGCAGTACCGCCTGTTGCCCCGGCATTACTCGAACTGACTCCTATATCATATTTCAGATTTACCGGTGCGGATAGTTACATACTGAAGATACAGCTATGCTTACATTTGAACCGTTACATACTGTCGGTGTAGTATTATTCAGTGATGCCTTTGGTGTTGGCTCCACTACTACTGTCGTTACTGCATTTGTCCCGTTTGCACAACCTGTAAGTTTTGGTGTGATAGTAAAGGTGACAGTGATAGCTGCATCCGAACTATTTGTAAGTGTCCCGTTTATAGTTCCGGGGAATGACTGGTTGGCAAGTGCTGCATAGGCAGTACCGCCTGTTGCCCCGGCATACTCGAACTGACTCCTATATCATACTTCAGATTTGCCGGTATTGATGGTACTGTCACTGAAGAAATGGCTATGCTTACGTTTGAACCATTACATACTTTCGCTGTCGTATTGTTAAGTGATGCCTTGGGTGTCGGCTCTACTTGTACAACTTTGTCAATTGTTGTACCAACACAGAATGTTGTTCCTGGACCTTTAGGAGTAATATGATATGTAACCGATATTACCCCATCTGTGGAGTTTGAAAGTACTTGAGCAATATTATATCCTATTGCCTTATTTAAACCTGTTGTTGCACCAGCACCATTTGCATCAGTTACAGTCCAGTCAAATATTGTACCTGGTACATTTGCATTCAAACTAATACT
>CAVTIJ010000007.1:0-191988 GCA_963734885.1 uncultured Bacteroidales bacterium
ACACCTCTAACAATAATATCCCCACCATTATCTGCAGTAACATTCCCTCCACTTATTGCTGAGGACGAAGTAATTGAAGTAGTTTCATTTGTTGTTACAAATGGAAATGCTGCTGCTGCAGTTGTAAATGAGATTTCATTTCCATAACCCGTACCAGCATTATTTGTTGCATATGCCTGGATGAAATATTTCGTGTTTTGTACTAGCTCAGTTAAGCTGCTTACAAATTCGCCTGAACCAAGATATTCTGAAGTTTTTGTGTTTTCTATGGTCGGCTCAGGAGATATATTCCAACAAATTCCACGTGATAAGACAACCGAACTGCCTTCATCTGTCACATTTCCACCAGATGAAGCAGTTGTAAACCTGATATCTGACGCTGCTACAGTAGTGATAGTTGGAGGTGTCGGTTTCTCCTTCTTGCAGGAGATGAGCATATTAAGAATAAATACAATAAGAATTAACTCATAGTACGGGAACTTCGTATTCATACGACTATCGAATAAAAGTAGAAATTCGGAAATCCGTTATCTGTCAATTATCTCGCAAAAACAGCGTACAGAGAAGCCAAAAGTTTTATTAAACGATTCTCTATACACACCGTTCATTCCGGCATTTAACTTCCTTAACCATGAATAGTCCGTGGAATTCACGGTCGTTGACCATATGTCAACCTCATAACCAACAAAGGCATATGATCCGTTGTAAGAATGATCTCCAGCAGGTTGGGCATTAAAACCGCTAGTATTATTTGTCAATTGGTCATTGCCTATATTTCCGACAGTTAGGTCTGTAACCCAATGTGAAGTGGATGCCATGGATTTTCCTATAGCACTTCCGCTACCACCAAAACCAAAACCATTGTTCGTTAGATATCCGTAAAATGGTCCATTCGGCATCTGAAGGAACATGCCATCCAGTCGGACAAACATTTTTTCCACCATTACTAGATATTTTTGTGGAAGCGCTATTATCGACAACATACCAGTTATAAAGTCTGCCATAAATATCTGAATTAGATGGAATATTGTCATAATCGCTGTATGCGCCTGAAGTAAGACTTATCCATGTTGCCGTAGCACTAACATTAGGAATTGGAGTAGCGTCATTATATTTCGTAGTTTTTAAATTATTTGCCATCCAAATCTGATCACCAATAACAACAACATTATATATATTCCCATCCACATCAGTCAAACTAGTTGGTGCTGTTGTAAAAATGACATCTGCTCCGTATGAAGTGCCAACGCTATTAGTTGCATATGCTCTTACATGGTATGTGGTATTTTGTGTTAGAAATTCCATATTACATGAATAAGCGCCTGTAATAGCGCCACCTATTGCGTCTTGATTATCTGCTGTTGTTGGGTTTAATGATGTACTCCAGACTAATCCATATTCAGTAATTACTGCTCCTCCGTTATTGGTGACACTTCCGCCACTTTTGGCCGAAGTTGTCTTAATTGTAGAAATTGCAGAAGTTGTGATAAAGGGTGCTAACGGATTAGTTGTAAAACTTAATTGATTTCCATATTGGGTACCGGCGCTATTAGTTGCATATGCTCTAATATAATATTTGGTGTTGCCTGATAATCCAGTAATAGAACTTGTAAAACTTCCTGCACCTGAACCGTCAGAAGTTTTATTGTCCGCAACAGTCGGATTTTCTGAAATACTCCAACATACACCTCTTGTAGTTACTAATCCCCCCTTTTCATCAGTAATATTTCCTCCGGCTGTAGCGGTAATTTGTGTTATTGTGCTAATATCTGACGTGGTCAAAACTGGAACCGCAATCTGGCTCGTAGTAAAAGTTTGCTGATTGCCATATCCTGTACCTCCACTATTTGTAGCATAAGCTTTTACATAATACAGAGTATTCGGAGCAAGTTGAGTAATATTGCTGGTAAATGCATCTAATCCAGCACCATCTGTTGTCTTATTGTTTGAAATTGTTGGATTATCGGATGTATTCCAGCAAATACCCTTTGAGATTACTGTAGCTCCTCCATCATTTGTAATGCTGCCACCTGATACGGCAGTTGTATATGTAACCTCAGTTACAACTGTGGTTGCTAATACAGGAGGGGATGGTTTATCCTTTTTACACGAGTTTAATAAATTGATTGATAGGATTAATAGAATTAACCCGACAATTTTGACAATGTTTTTCATGTTCAGATTAAATATAGTTTAACGAATCAGATTATAGGCACTATAAAAATAGTATTATTTGTCAAAAAAACAAATGACATATAATTTCGTAAAGACTAATCTAGTCTTTGACACAACGAACTGGAATTCCATTTTTTTTATTTCCATAGGTTAAGAATAAATTAACATAATTGTTACCAATCTCTTGGAAAAAAGCGTCTTGATCATCCTTTGAAAATGACGTCCAAAATGCGCTCATCATGGTTTCACTGCCGAATGTATAATCAAAGATGCGATAACCTCCCGGAGTAGCCGTAAAGCCACTTTTATTATTTGTAATCTGATCAAAGCCCGGGGTGCCTGGCATGGAATATTCTCTCCATCTGGAGGTAGAAGCAATCGATTTAGCCACATAGCTGGTATTCCCTTCAAAATCAAATCCATGCGTATCGAGATAAACTTCCATACTTGAAAATTCATTTGGAGTTGGTAAATGCCACCCGGCAGGACAAATATTACGATCATCTGTTGCTGCATACCAAGTATAGTACCTTCCGTATGTGGATGTCAAATTAGAGTCAAGATAATATGGCCATTGGTATTTAGGAGTATCCTCGGATGATATGTTCAATGTTGTTGGAGAAGTTGTACTTATTAAATCACCATTACTATATTTTGAAGTTACCAGATTTTCAGTAAGCCAAACCTGATCTCCAAATGTAACAGAGTGGTATCCGTTTCCATCAATATCAATTACAGCAAATGTTTTAAATTTCAATTCATTACTATAACTTATCCCTAAAGCGTTTGTTGCGTAAGCCCGCATATAATACGAAGTATTTGACATAAGGCCACTTACACTAACTTGAAAGACTCCACTCCCGGAACCATTTGTTGTTTTGTTGTCGTTAATTGTCGGGGTCTGTGAATTGCTCCAGCATACTCCTCTTTCAATAACGGGAGAACCGCCATCAGAAGATATATTGTCGTCAATGATAACTGAAGACGTAGTAACTCCTGATAAATCAGCTTTTGTCAAAATTGGTTTTGCCAGTGTGGTAAATGTCACATCTTCTCCATAGGCAGTGCCAGATGAATTGGTCGCATAAGATCTGATATGATATAAAGTGGCTTCAGACAGACCGGTTATATTGCTAATGTAAGTCCCATTGCCGGTACCATCGGTAGTTCTTGAATCACTTATCGTTGGATTAATAGTTGTGCTCCAACATATACCTCGCTCAGTTACCAATCCGCCATTATCTGCGGTTATGTTTCCTCCTGATATTGCGGAGTTACCAGTTATTGATGTAACTGGTTCTGTTGTTAAAAGCGGAGCGCTGACAGCAATCGTCGTGAATGTAACTTCATTCCCATAACTTGTCCCTGCACTATTAGTTGCATAAGCCTTTAAATAATATTTTGTGTTTTGAGTAAGTTGAGTAGCATTACTTACAAATATGCCTGAGGCAACATTTTCTGAGGTCTTAATGTTTTCAATACTAGGATTGGGAGATGTGTTCCAACAAATTCCCATAGACAATACAGAAGAACTTCCTTCATCTATTAGATTTCCACCTGATGTTGCTATTGTATAGGAAATTTCAGTCACGGCTGTTGTGGTAATATCCGGGGGTCTAGGCTTATCTTTCTTACAACTTGTAATTAAATTGATTGAAAGAATTAATAGAATTAACCTGACGATATTCAATGCGGCTTTCATAGAAGTAAAATTGGTTCAACTATTCAGATCAATAGGTCACTAATAAAGATAGAAGAAGTTTATAATAAAACTAATGAAATATTATAGTTAAAAAATATCCACCTAAGAATTACCTCAGATGGATGGAATTAACCTAAAACTTACAGTTAATAAAAAGTTCGGATATGGTGGTCAGATTGTCCAGCTGATTGGTATGTTAGCTTTCTATGATATCTTTCTCATGGTTTAAGAACTTGGTCCTTGAACCAATTAACGATCCTGGTAATGGGTAGTAAAGTTGATGAAGAGCCTTATTTTAAAAGGTTTGATGTTGATTATGATGATCCTACAAGAATAATCTCAGATAAAGTCACTAAATGTGGTAAAACTTTGTAAAAGTAAATTGGCGACACTCTTGGCTTGTAAGTATCTATGTTGCTTATTACAAATCATTTATGCTCAAAAGCGGTTTTGACATTGTACTTTAACAAGGCAGCATTTTTCATCGTCTTGTCTAGGACAGTAGTGTTAAGTCTCCATCTTACTTTTACATATTGATCAAAGGTATATAAATAGCAACAGAGCCTTATTCTATGCCAAGCTGAGATTGATTGATATGAACCCCAGAAAAAACCTAAGATAAAGTCAGTTATATTGTATAAACTTTGTATAAAGTAAAAGCCCGGTAGTTAATGCCAGGCTTTGCTTATTTCATTATCATTCTGGTTATTGTATTGTTAGGCACCTTTCAAATTCAAAAGTTGACAGGTGGTAATTGGGTTAGTTAATTCAGCTTGTTACATTACCAGTATTTCCATTGTAATAGCTTGATCCATTAGTCTTAATACTTGCAGTAATATTCAGTACTTTCATATTACCGGCTAAAAGATGATCAAGTATGCAGTACTTCATTGTCAAAGGGAGGATAGCCTCACGCTCTTGGTGTGCTTCTTCTGTGCTATTTTCATAATAGTTTAAGTTGTTGAGTAAGTGTTCAGTTTTGATATGTAAATCTTAAATAGTTATGCCGTTTTGTTTCGCATAATAAAACAAGGTTGCAATAGTGTAAGCTCCATGATTTTTCAGGCAGTTGTCATATTGTCTTTCACACCGTAATTGGTCGTACTCAGAATGAAGCCTGGATAGTTGATGAAAATGACTTCTCCCTGCCTCACCGTGTTCTGAGGCTAAGGAGGCACCAACCTCATACCAGTTCTTGTAATCACCGGTAATGTCAACTCCACTGGAAATAATCTTCTGGATAAGGTTGAATGAATGAGGTGCATCATGTGAGACCTTCCCCGTCCGTTTTGGAGCAGGAACGAACAACCTTCTATAAGGTTCTGCATTTGGATTGAAGTAAGCAGCCCCATCACTTGAAATACCCCGCAAACGGCATATATCAGAACAGGCTTTGTCAACTACAAAGCCCCAGGTTCTAAAGTCTGCTTCCAGGGCATTAAACTGTTCCATGTGTCTTTCTGGGAATGCTAATGGGATAACAACAAACACACCCCTGAAGGATACGCTGCGGGAGACGAACGCAACATTAGAAATTTCTGGAGTAACCATGATTGAAGTTCCTCTCTATTGAAATACAATAATTTTCCTGACGGCTTATAGTGAGGTACCTTTTGCTTACAAGTTAATTTATAGAGATAGCTTTTTGATAACCCTGTAAATTGTACTGCCTCATCAAAGGTGAGTACCATTTTTGATGCAAGCCCAGCCATTTTAAGAGCTTGTTCCATTATTAATAACCTTTGTTCCAATGTATTCATTTTTCATTTTTTTATGTTTGGAAAATCGGCTTACCAGTAAACCATTAATGTAATTACATCGGCAAATATGGGAACCATAAGAAAAGAAAACACCCTACGTAGGCCATACGTAGGGTGCGATAAATATTGAATGAAACTTTTTACATATTATATTTGAAGCCTATCAAAAATAAGGTTGATTTCTTTACTTATGCTAGGAATTATTCCAGTTTTGTTTTTATACTCGCTTATTGTTCCTCTGAGACCAGTCATGTTAAATACCTTTTCAAATACTTCAATCTCTCTTCTATTATCATTCTCACCGTTTTTTCCAAATACCCTATGATTGAACACATCAACAAAGTAAGCTAGCATGATTTTGCTGCCATTCCATTGGATCGATATGTATTGTTTAATTACCTTTGTGCCACCAAATGCCCAAATAAAACTTTCTCTGTTTGTTTCTTGCGGTATAGCTTTCAAGTTTATAAGCTCCGTATAAATACTTAAAATTTTCTCAGGTGATAAGTTTGATGGAATCTGCTTCGGGAGATTAGTCTTTTTTGGTGAAGAGTCTCTTTTTAGAAGAGTCCCCTTTGCTTTTTTTATCGCTACATCAATAGCATCTAATCCTGGTTTATCAACGGCTCCTGTATAATTCCCACTGCTTATATCCCCTAAATCCAATTTTACTTCATACAGGTTATAACCATTTAAAATATGATTCCATTGATCCTCAATAGCTTTATCTCCAAATTCGATGGCCCATGCTATTTGCCTCCTAGCATCTGCCTTTTTCATCTCAAATATTCTGCTGATCTTGGCATTTAGGTTATCTAATACTTCATCACAACCTGTAAAGAACTCATCAAAAAGATAACCTTTTTCTGCTGCATCTTTCTGTTGTCTTATAAAATATCTGTCACGATATAGGACCCGATCTACGAAATAACCATCAATTATTACTTTCAAATAATCCATACTCTATAATGTGAATTGTGGTAAACTATTTATAGCATCTACTTTAAGTTTATCTACTGCCCTAGTATATTTCTCAGTATGCTTTAACCCACTATGCCCTAAAAGGCTAGCAACAGTCTTAATGTTAGCCCCATTATTAAGTATATTAACGGCAAATGAGTGTCTCGCACAATGCCAGGTAATATGTTTGTCTATACCTGCCCTCACTGTCCATCTTTTCAATGCTTTAAGGCACATGGTATGGCTCGGTAACTGAAAAATACAATTATCCTTTTCTGGTTTCTCCCCAAGAATCGAAATAAGACCATCATTTAATGGTATAACAACACCACTATTCAAACTGGTTCCTTTTGTCTTCGACTGTTCAAAAGACAGTATTTTGCTAGAATAATCCACATTAGTATATCTTAACTCAACAATATCACAGTATCTTATTCCTGTGTATAGAGAGAAAATAAAAGCTCGTCTTATTTCTGGATTTTGCCCCTTGTAGGTTGTTGACATTAGTTTATTTACTTCTTCAATACTCAGAACATCTTTCCTCAATATTTGATCGTCAACTTTACATACAATACCAGTACATGGGTTTTTAGCAATTATATTATTATCAACAGCATATTTGACAACCTTTTTGAAGCGTTGAAAATAGCCTCTCGCCCCTTCGCCTTTGCTTTTACTCTCCAGATAAATGACAAACGAAGCAATCATCTCTTTGCTTAACTGCTCTGGTCTTATTGAACTTTGGAAAACTGGGTACTCAATCTTTAAAAAGTCTTTGAACCGGCCTAAAGCACCTTCAACCATTCTTATGTCCTTTTTATTATAGTTATTAATATATTCCTGGAAATAATCTATGAAATTGATCTTCTTATTATTTAATGTATTAATACGTTTACCTGTCCGATCAGCCTTTAAATCATTCTCTCTTTCCGTTCTTATTTCTCTGGCAAGTTCTAATGTTTCCTTGTTTTTCTGACGCTCATCCTGACTTCTTGCAGGGGATAAGAGGTATAGGTTAAGTGACTCCTTTTTCCTTACGTGTTGTATTTTTATTTTACCAGTACTCTCATCAATCCACTGATTACGACCAAGATAATACTCTAGATATAGGCTAATACGTCCATCTGAAAGTGTACTTTGCTGCAATTTTGGGTTATCTTTTCTACTAATATTCAAATTTGCCATTACTGGATTCTTTTGATTTACTTTTGTTTTCCTATCTTTGCCAAAGATATAATATCTATTCAATTAAGGTGTACTAAATGTGTACTAATTAGCAAAACAAGAGAATAAAAAGGCAAATACACTTATATAGCAAATTCATATATTATTGTTTTTCAATGATTTTAATTTCCAATGATTGACCTTGATTGCACGGTTATGTACCGGCTCCGGGTACAAAAACAGAGTGTGAGTGAGAGTGGAAACGATCACATTCACTCTGTTTTTCAAATTTAAGCTCCCCATCACTCTTTTTGCCTGCGATTCCTTATCAGGGACCTGATTTGGTTTTGTTAAAAGTTTCAATATAGGACACCACATTTGAAATTTGCGTTTTGTCAAGAGTGTTCTGATAAGCAGGCATCAGGACTGACTTGTTAACCCCTTTGCCACCAAACGAGATCGTTTCCGAAAGATTTTCGATTGAGAGCGCTCTCATATAAGTCGAATCAGCCAGACTGTGCGGCTTTGGATTGAGGTTGTAGGCATTAAACCCATCCCCTTCACCGGTCTGTCCATGACAAATGGAGCAATATTGCTCGAACAAACTTTTTCCCTGTCGCTCAGCATACGAATATCGTATCCACGGATCGCTTCGATTCAGGGAATCAGCCCTGGCTGCAGAAAGGCTGTCTTTGCTTTTTTGCATATCAGAAGCCGGATTGGGCAGCTTATGACAACCTATCTGGAAAAGCCCAAACATAAAAACAATCAAAATCAGCTGTAAATATTTCATAACTATTTCCCTGTTTTCAGACTCGATAAATATGCAGTAATATCTTTTGCTTCGGCCTCTGACATGCCAGAGCGGGGCTCAATTGTTTCAGGTTTATATTTCTGAGGATTCAAAAGCCAGCGATAAATCCACCCAGGCTGCAAACGCTCACCTGTTTTGTCCAGAGGTGGGCCCACATAACCACCTGTGCCACCGACGATATGACAACTCTGACAACCATATTTTTCCCTGAACAAGCCTTGCCCCCTTGTGATTGCGGCAGCAGAATTATCAAAACCGCCGGGAATAGAAATGCTGTCACTAAGAAGTACCTTAAAAAAATAGTCTGTTACAGTTCCTATTTCATCTTCGGAAATGAACAGGTTTGGCATCCTTTCTTCCATGATCGGACGAAGTGAGTAGGGTACTTTGAAATAACTTTCTACCCATTTTTGCTGATCCTGACTTCCCACAATACTTAAATCAGGTGCGATTGTTCCACCTGTACCATTAATAGTGTGACACTTTAAGCAACTGTATTTTTGAATTATCCGACCAAACTTTCCCTGAGGGTCAAACCGGGGTGATGAAGAAGCAGTTTGTACAAACTCAAGCGGAACAGGTGCATTTTGCCATGAAAGAAGAACGGCCGTAACAGCCTGATTGTCGGTCTTGCTTAATTGATATTCAGGCATTCTGGCGGATCCCCCAAAAGAGCGGGGTGATCTGACCTTTGCATCTATATAGTCGTATATAGTATGAGGAATATTCGTAGATCCAAAGTCAATCTGATAGGTTTTTTTGCTGCCAATAGAACTCAGATCAGGACCCCGGTTCAGGGAAACTTTTCCTGAAGAAAGATCATGACAGCCACCACAGTTATACTGATTGAAGAGTGCAATACCTTGTTCAAAGAAGTTTGCCGGAGGCTCAGGGACGGGAATAGTATCTTTTGGCGTATCCCTGTCGACAAACTCTGATTCCATATAAGCCGTTACCTGAGCGATTTGGTCCGGACTGAATCCGTACTGTGGCATTTCAACACCTGGCTGTAAAAGATGCACGTTTTTTATGTTGTTGAATATCCAGGCTGGCGTCGCTTTCGATGCGATCTTGGCCAGATCAGGAGCAAGGTGTCCGCCCTTCCCTTCCACTGCATGGCAGCTAATGCAACGAGATTCACTAAAGAGCGTTTTACCCGAGGTTATGAAATTATCGTCATCTTTATTTTTAAGATAAATTTCCGGCAGGGAATCGAGTTTCACATCATTGGAAAAACTTTTAAAACTCATTAAGAAATCGCTTAATATTTGAACTTCTTTACCGGAAAGCAAGAAGTCGGGCATTTTTGTCTGAGGTCGTATATCCCGTGGATTTTTCAGCCAGTGTGTTAACCAGCTGCGATTAACTACCTTAGTTCCAATTCCGTTCAATGAAGGGACATAGGATTTTTTGTAACCACCCGATAAATTATGACAGCCCACACAGTTCAAGTCTTCAATTTCCTGACGACCTAGGTTAAGAGTAGGTGTCAGTTTTAGATTTTCATTAATATGGCAGCGCCCGCATGAGGATTCAATATAGCGATTTGGCAATACAGGCTTTTCCCAAAAGGCCGAAGGTAAATGTGCATCAGAGAAATTGGTTGCCAGACCCTGACCGTCGTGGCAAATTGTACATCCAAAATTTCCCATTTCGTGATGTATTTTGGAATGACTACGGAAAGGAAGTGGTGCATCAGTCAGTTTCACGTCATCGATTCCTGTGTGACAGGTAACGCAACGGTCTATTCTGTTCAGCTTCGGAACCCAGATTTGATTCAGGGCCAAAGGAACCGGATTTATTTTTTGAGGTAATTTCTTAATATATCGATTATATCTTTTTTGAACCGATCGCCATTCGCTGAAATAATCTTTAAGCGGAGATATCGCCAATATGCACAAAAAGATGATTGCGGTAATAAAGTAAACTTTTCGAAGCCTGGTCATAATTCCTTTTTCTAAGGTGAAAACAATCTCAATTATCTGATAATTACTTCAAAATTTACATGCATTGTATTAATAATGACTCATTTCCACGGCCATACCCAGCTCCATCCGGGTCCTCTGAAAAAAGTGCCGATTATAGTCAAAACCACAGCAAGGAGGACAAACCACGACATAATCCATTCCGACAAGGAACGGCGTGAAAGCCAGTGAATCCAGCCCTTTTCCCTTTTAATCCGGTATGGAAGTATCGCAAAGGTGTAAAGCAACAAACTGGGGATTGCAATCGAATATGCATCGTACAGAACACAAAACACTGTCAAAATGAAAATCGCGCCGGTAAGTATGAGAAATGTAGTCCTGGGATTATTAATCCACAAACCGTCTCTTTTATAATTAATATCAAAATAAGGTATAACGACAAGTGCAATGACTACTAAAAGAGGAATAAGCACACCTGCAACGACCGGGGGAAAACTATGCAGTAATTCCTGCAATCCCAGAAAGTACCAGGGTGCTTTTGCAGGATTGGGAGTATGCTGTGGCTCAGCCAGTTCTTCAAGCGGTGCATTAAACAGCAAAGCCACTAAAGACAGTACAATTACAACCAGCAGAAAACAGATTACTTCACGTATTATGAGATTTGGAAAGCTCATCACAAGCTTTTCCGGTTTTTGTTCCGATTCAAATCTTGCGGGAACTATTTCAGGAAAATAGGCCAATCTCTGGGGTGTTTGTACAGGATCGGCAGATTCTTCAACCTGATATTCGGGTGTTTCAGTCATAACATTTACTTTTATTTATTAAAATTCTCAAGTAAATCCTTTTTAATCAGTTCATTCTGTCAATACAATCCTCCGTCTTTGCGTATCCTCCAGAAATGCAAACCAATAAGAGAGGTCATTATCACGGGTAGAATCACACAGTGCAATACATAGAACCGCACCAGGGTATATTCACCGATATCATTTCCACCCAGCACGAGGAAACGGATACTTTTGCCCACTATGGGCACATATTTTACGATATTTGCTCCCACTGTTACAGCCCAGTAGGAAAGTTGATCATAGGGTAATAAGTAGCCGGTATAACTAAGAAGCAGCGTCAGCAGAAGAAGAAAAACTCCGATCACCCAATTGAACTCCCGCGGTCTCCGGTACGCTCCTTTATAAAACACACGCAACATGTGCAGGAACACAGCGATCACCATAAGATGAGCTGCCCACCGATGCATATTGCGCAGGAACATTCCGTTGGAAACCACATATTGCAGGTCTTTCATATTCTGATACGCGTTAGGAATCGCCGGTTGATAGTAGAGCATTAACAGAACTCCTGTAACGACCAGCACCACGAAAAGTGAAAACGTGATCACTCCAAGGTAAAAAGTATATGTAAACCTGATGGCACGTTCACGAACCTTAACCGGATGAATGTGCAAAGCCAGGCTGTTAAAAATGATCAGAGAGCGATCAAGATTGGTTTTAATCGGAAGCCTGGTACGGAAAATTGAACGCCAGAACTGGCTGTCCATAATATTTGCAAGAAATTTCATATTCTCATAGGTTAATATCCGGGTTATACAAAAAGTAATATGTCAAACTTTAAGGATCATATCCTGTTCGCTGACTGTTTCATTCATGTCAACGATTACCCTGTCGTCTTCAAGGTATAATTTGAACCGGTCGAGAGAACGAGGAGCAGGTCCTCTTATGACATCGCCGTTCTTACTAAAGACGCTCCCGTGACAAGGGCATGCAATTACTCCTTCAGGATGCTCCGGGATTCCTGCTTCTTTCCACTCCACTATACAACCAAGATGAGTGCACACGGCGGATAAAGCATAGAAATAACCTTGTTTGTCACGGAATACGATAAGCCGGTGCTCTGCATCAAAAATTACACTGTTGGGCTGCATGTTTGCCACTGCTCCGATAACAAATCGCCTGGGCAATTCAAGTAGTACCTTGGGTGACAGGTAGTCAAGTGTCACCCCGAGACTGCCAAGGGCTGCAATACCAATAGCTGCATTACCGGCAGCGACAAAAAATTTTCTCCGGCTTAAGCTTTCCGGACCGGGATCTCTGTGACTTTCCTTTTTTTTGCTCTTCGCCATTTTGTTTCGTTCCTTTTAGATAATAATTGATCCTGATTCCCGCACAGCCTCCTCAAATCCCTGCATGGTGATTGTTCCCACAGGGCACCGTCTGGCACACAGGCCACACCGGATGCAGATCTCTTCATTTTTTATTAACACCAGGCCCTTGCCTACAATATCCTCTTCCCCGATTCCAAACTCTTCTGCAATTTCCAAACCTGAATCAGGATTAAAACCATAGAGTCGCTTGGGAATAATTTCGATGCAATTTTCAGGACAGATATCTGCACACCCACCGCATAATATACATTCAGTACCCAGATCAGGATCGCCTTCAAATATTGTATTTTCCCAGCAACGCAAACAACGTGAACCCTCCTTCCTCGCCTGTTCTTCATTATACCCAAGCTCTACCTGTGCAATGCCGATGCGCCGTTCCAGGGGCAGATTGGGGATTGGTTGCCGTGGAATCTGTGTATATCCTGGCTGAGGCCGATATGTGGCCGTATCAAAGCAGGTAATTTTGACTCCGGGTTGCGAAGGCTCCATACCACCCAGATACGTATTGATCGACCTTGCGGCTTGTCGTCCGTCTGCAATTGCGGTGATTGCTATGCGGGGACCAAATGCGGCATCACCCCCTGCAAAAATGCCTTTGGAGGTTGTCGAGAGTGTCTCAGGATCAATTTCTATCATTCCTCTCGGAGAGACAGCAATACCATCTTCCGGCTGAATAAACTCAAGATCAGGCAACTGGCCAATGGATATTATTATGGTGTCGGCAGGAATCACACTTTCGCTCCCTGAAACAAATTGAGGATTAAACCGTCCTTCATTATCTAAAACTGAAGCAACATTCCGGACTTCCAAACCTTCAACTTTTCCATTTCGGGTCAGAATTCGTTTCGGGCCAACCGAATTATGTATCGTGATACGTTCTTCGAGAGCCTGATCGATCTCTTCTTCGTCTGCTAACATTTCGCCGCGTGATTCCAAAACCACCATATCCACCTTTTTCGCACCAAAGCGCACGGCAGAACGGGCGACATCAAGGGCAGCTGTCATATCTGACGATGAAAGGCTCTCGGGTTTTTCCCGCCTGGCTGCCGAACGGGCAACGTCAAATGCCACATTTCCGCCTCCGATTACGACTATCTTCTCCCCAAGATCGACCCTGTAGCCAAGATTCACATTCAATAAATAATCTACTGCATTCAATATGCCATCAGCATTACTGCCTTCAATGTTCAGAATGCGGCTTTTGTGTGCCCCCATCGCAATAAAAATTGCATCATATCCCTCGTTGCGCAGATCTTTCAGATAGAAATCCTTTCCCAGGGCTTTACCCAATTCCATTTTTATCCCAAGACTAAGAATTGCGTTTACCTCCATGCGGATCAGTTCGCGTGGCAGTCGATATTCCGGTACACCCAGGCGTAACATTCCGCCCGGAACCTGTTGTTTTTCAAAAACGGTCACCTGGTATCCCATAAGGGCCAGATCGTGAGCACAGCTAAGACCTGAAGGTCCCGCACCAATAATTGCCACTTTTTTGTTTTTCGGTTTGATCTGGTTGCTGAACAACTCCTGAAGTTTGATAACATCAATCAAACTCTCCACCCCGAAACGTTCGGTTACGAATCGCTTTAATGCCCGGATTGAGATTGGCTGGTCAAGCTTGCCCCGGCGGCAGACATCCTCGCATGGTGCAGCACAAATGCGTCCGCATATGGATGCAAAAGGGTTAGGAGCCCGTGCAACCCGATATGCTTCTTCATAACGTCCTGCGGCAATCAGATTTACATAACGGCCGGCTTCCGTGTGAACAGGGCAGGCCATCATGCAGGGAAAATTCTTATTCAGCCACTCAGGATTAATATTTTTTGTTTCGTCTCCCGGCATTTATTTCTTGATATCAAAATCCTGCGTTACTGATCCCGTAGCCGGTACAGTTACCTTTACTGATGCACCTTTCAGCTTTTCGTGCCATATGCTTATTGTGTAGGTCCCGGCAGGAACATTTTTAATGGAATAGGAGCCATCTTTATTTGTCACTGCAAAATAGGGATTCTCCAAAACCACAACATAGCCTTCCATTTCCGGGTGAACTTTGCATAACAGTGTTGTTCTGCACCCGGCATTTTTGAAAGTATACGAACGTATCTGACCTTTTGGCCACGTGCCAAGGTTAAAGTTATCAGCACATTTATCAGGAGAGAAAACATTGTGCAAAACGTCATCATTATTTTGAAAATCCACAGTTGTTCCTGCCAGCACCGGGAGAACATGTGGAATAAAAGTCATGTTTTTCTGATTCATCACGGCATGCTCCGATGGAGCGGAGAAGGTTTTGCCTTCAACCTTTTCAATAAAGACCACAGCATTTCCTGCATCTTTAGCACCTGTTGCCTTAACAGTTCCGACGATATCTCCCGCATAAACCGTGTTGATTGATATCAAAGCGATAATTGTGATGTACATTAATAATTTCATAGTTTTAGTCCCTTTATTCACTCGCAGGTTTCTCTATTAACGAGCATATCCCATCGGGGAGTTTATCAATCAACATTTTAAATCAAGTTTGGTTGTCTTTATAAATTCCCGTCAAAAAGCAAGGTTAAACTGGAAAATAAGGCTGTCATCGGCCTTTCTTGATTTATCTAAAGGTTTCAAATATTCAAGCGAAAGTCTCACATTTGCTCTCAGCATTACCACGATGCCGGGTAAGATATTATTTGCCGGCTGATTGCTGCTGCTATTTACATCGATATCAGTGTATTCATAACGAGCGCGGCCGATTAACCAGGGGTAGATCACATAATTTCCTTCAACAAACCATGCTAAAGAAGTTCTGTTTGTGCCCAGATACTTTGATTTTAATTGCAGGACCTCAGCAGTCACATTTAAACGTTGATACCACCAGTCTATATCACCACCGATCACTGAGAATTTGTCCAGTGAACTGTCAGGCCCGGCAGATCCTGAATAAGCAAGTACGCCGAAACGAAGAGAATTGTCAATATAAAACGCTGACTGGTTGCTGGCTTGTCCTTCTGTCCCTCCGGTTTCACCCAGTCCACCAATTTTGTAAGTTACCCTTCCATAAACATCCTTTTTTTTGTTCAAATCGAAGTTGGTAACATCGCTTACTCCGTTTCCAATTCCAACTGCATATGTAAGTCCGCCTTTTCCGCCAGGGCCATTCACTGCTCCCCATAATTGCATTCCCCCGCCTGCACCATCAGTAAACTGCCAGGTACCTGATTGATTTTGGAGACTACCAACGTTGTAATCAGTGGCTGTGAGTGTAAGATGGTCGGGGGTGGCATCTTCCAGACCAATTTTCCCCACTCTGAGATGAAATGCGGGCGTAAAATCATAATTAACAGCAAACTGATATTCCACATCAGATGTATTTGTTAGTTCTACTTCACCGAAGTATGATATTTTATCACCTAATGTGCCGCCATAAAAAAAGTCGAAGACACTTGGGATTTCAAAATACCCTGATTTTGTGTTGTTTACTGCGTTATCATAGTGAAAACGCCCTATTGCATTGATCGCTATGGGCGCGGTGCCGGGGATGTCGGAGGGCCAGATGGCATTTGGAAAGACCTTTTTATATGCTTCAGCTCCAAGGCTGACGGGCTCCTCTTTTATCATATCGGGATCCTGGCCAGCCGGATACCTGTAACCATTATTCTTAAAAGCCTTTCCAAAACCATTTAGTTTCGGAAAAGCATAATGGCAAGTAGAACAACTCGTTTTGTATTTCCTGGCAAAAGAAGGAATCGCCTGTGTCTCCTGGAAAATCATTGAGAGACACACCAGTAGAAAAACTGATAAAACGACCGGGATGGTTGATTTCATAGGTAACTATCTTTAAATTAAAGTGAATCTTCAAAGCATAATTCTTCCCTATTGACAATCCGCACAAATTTTGAACTTTGAATATCAAAGTCAAACTCTCATTCAGTCAATTATATTTTATAATCCGATTAATAAACGGTTCAAATAGTTCAACAGAATATTTCAGAGTATATAACACTGAAAACCCATTAAATGTTGACTTTGATTGAACACTAAAAGGCGCTTAATCAGAACCTGATTTAAGGCAAAGCTCAAAGCCAATACCTGCCCTGTCAAGAGTTATATGATCAGGACTGAATTTGCTATATATCAATTAAATACTGAGATGAAATAATATTCTGATAAACAAATAACATTGACTGTATTGAACTTAATAAGTCATGTTGTGTTTATTTAGTCTAAATATATATTACAATGAAAAACATGATAACCGCTAATAAGACTAATCTTTCAGTTATCGTTCTTACTATCCTGATGATTTCACTCAGCTGTAGCAAATCATCAAACACTTACATGAATCCTGCTACAAATACAACCGGAGGATCTTCCGGTCCTGGTGCAAATGAAGTATTTATCCAGGGAATGGCATTTGTCCCCGCAACAATTTCGGTTACAGCAGGTACAACTGTTACCTGGACTAATAAAGATGCTATTGCCCATACTGTTACAAGTAACACAAGTCTCTTTAACAGCGGATCGCTGGGATCGGGTAAATCTTTCTCATTTACATTCACGAAAGCAGGATCTTACCCCTATTATTGCTCTATACATCCTACTATGACAGCAACAGTATCTGTTCAGTAGGTAATATTAATGTAACGAAGCTTTTTAGAACTGGAGTATATGTTTTTACTCCGGTTTTTTTGTGATGTCCCGATCGTTCTCAAAGGCAGTGAGAAATTAAAGTTTTTTATTACTTCCGGGCCTTTAACTCTGCAATAAGGTTCTCACCCACCAATTTGAATTTTTCCGGTTGTTCCGGCTGGTTGGTATATATAAGTTCTCCCGTTTTCAATCCCTTTTCAACTATGACATTTTTGTCATTGGCTTCTCCCAGTAAAACAATTTTTTTGGTCTTATCTTTTCCATAAACAAAAGGAATGCTGTCGGTCCCAGTCTGAACGCACTCCATTGGTATATAACTTACATTGTTGTAAGATCTGATAAGTATCTTATTTCCTGTGGTCATTGAGGGTCTCAAAGCACCGTCGGAACCTATTAACCTAATCTGCACTTCAAACATTTTCGAATCGGAATTAGGCAAAACTTCACCAACATTTGCAATTGTAAATACTTCTCCGTTGAATTTTTTCTGTGGAAATGCGTCAACATTTACGCTTACTTTCTGTCCTGGCTTGATTTTGCTTATATCAATCTCATTAACATAGACTTTTGAGAGCATGGAATTTAAATCAGGAAGCGTAGCAATTACCCTGTCAAAGGGGTTAATTGTCGATCCTACTTTCCTTTTATTCCCGTTTCTGTCTTTTTTATAAATAACCATCCCCGGAGCAGGAGCAGTTATGGTGAATTTTGCCAAAAAATCCTGCAGATCGCTCACCAGCCTGGTCTCTCTGGAAAGATGGAGCTTCTGGTGATTTAAGTCGGCAGCAGACTGGGCAACATACAGGGAATATCCTTTTATTTTCTGATCAAGAGCTCTTTTTGCTTTGTCGAGAGAATTCTTCGCTTTATTAATAGTGGCCGGCGGTTCATATTTAGCCTGTGCGAGAGCTATTTCAGCTTCCTCAACCACATATCGCTGGGTTTTGATTTCATCTCTTTGACCTGTCAGCACTACTGCTGTATCAAGAATTTTCATATCAACAGCATCCTGATAGGTTTTTAGCTTTTCCAGTTCATCTTTCAAAGTATTCGAATATGAAGATCTGTCAAGCTGAGCAATATAATCACCCGTATTCACAATTGTTCCTTCAGGTACAATGTCCTGTATCTTAAAGTCCATTCCATGCATATCATGACCTCCACCTCCCTTTGAACCCTGGACTATTTCGGGTCCTTTGATTTCAATTGATTTTTCAGCAATTAGTTCGCCTGAATTAGTAACTGTAATTTCAAAAAGTCCGTTCTTTACATCAACAAATGTGTTTCCATTCCCTTTCTTCGATATGGTCTTGTTGAATATCACAAGCGCTATCACTGCAAGCAAAACTCCACCAATAATCAGAATCTTTTTCATTTTCAAATGAATTTCTTTAGCGAAATATGCAAGGGAAAAACAAAATTATAAATAATTAAACAGTATCCCGGGCATGTGCGAAGTTAACCATTTGCTGAGCTGTATCAAGGTCCTACAATTCTTTTAACTTTTTTTAACTCCGGTGTACACCGGGTTGAATACAATTTGGGTTACAAAACGGGAAAGGGTATAAGGAAGTCTTATTTTACGTTAAATTTTATGTTTGAATAGCCTGTTTTTCCATCGGGAGACATACCCTCAACAACAATTGTATAATCAGATGATTCGTCGGAAGTATAAAATGATACTTCAGTCTTCCCATCCCTGCCTGTATGCGCATCGGGTTTCCATAATAATGTGTTACGGAAATCGGCCAATCGGTCACCCTTCTTTTCCTGTTGTGAATAAACGGGAGAGTAGAAATATTTCGGGACCTGGCATCCCTCATAAACCTGTCTGAAAATTGAATTGTCAAATTCCATGGCACTAAGATTTCCTTTCTTTGTAATGAAACTTAAGATCCCGTCAAAAACATTTCCGGAGTAAAAATACCGTGTATTAATAACATCGGCTCTCTCAATATCTTTTGAATTGATATTCAGGACTTTTTCGAAATCGTAGATAGGAACGCCATCGACCAGGACAAGGGGCTTGTTTTCAAAAGGCTGCCCCCTGAATTTATTAATAAGCTTTAAATCGAATTTACCATTTTGTTTTTGGGTGTAGGCATTTGGAATAATCTCTTTTACAACTTCTCTGATTGAGGTCAGTTCTATATAATCCGACATTTTCACAGAGTTCTCGGGTTTGCCAAAGAAATCTGGAAAATCAGTTTTCGTTTCTGCAGGTTTTTCGACAAATGGCTCATATATAATTGAGACCTGGGCACCAACAATTGCTTTATTTATATCGTCAATTTTTGAGCTGTCAATGTAAAAATCAGCAGTTTTAACATTACTGAATGAACTGCTGAAGGGTTGGTAGAGCTCGATGTAATATCCTGTTATATCCGGGGATAAAGGTTGAATTACGATTTCATTCAGGCCTTTATCTTTGACAAGAAAATAAAATTCACCATTGTCATCGGTCTTCGAAAACCGGCATTTTGCTGTTTTTCCAACGTATGAGAGGGAAATATCGAGGTTCTTCAATGGTTCATCAGTAGTCTTCAGGCGAATATGTCCGCTTATCAGGTGTCCCTCGAGTTCAGCAAGATATTCCCGTCCATTAATCCTTCCTGAATAATTCGCGGCTGAAAAGCCTGACCTGGAAGAAGATCGTACAAGAGCTGAGCGGGTTACTGATACAGAAAGGTCTGACTCAACCGGATTTCCGCTGTTATCAGTTGCAGAAATTATTAATTTTACATTGCTTCTTGGTGAATATTGATTCTTATCAAAGGAAACTGTATAATTAATTTGATTTTTGGCATTAGGCGTTCGCTTGCTGATGGAAGATGAAGCGATTAAAGGATCTGAAAAATCAACATTACCGGAATTTACAGGCAGCTTAAGGTGATCGATACTTTCAAAGGGATTTATTACAGAAATGGCAGTATAGAAAAACTGATCGGACGAGAAATTTTGCATCCAGCTTGTGTAAGCGCGTATGATATAATTTCCGGTACTTATATTATTTGGAATGACGAAACCCGATGAACCTGAATTGTTGTCAGTTTCAATTTTAAGCTGCTTCAGCGGGAAATTATTATTATCAAGCAGTTCTACATATACCACCTTACTAACATTCGAAGGAGACTGAGTAAGACCTGCAATTTTATAAATTTTAAACCACACCTGCTCTCCTGTAACGTATATATCACGGTCTGTCCGGACTAACAGTTGTTCGTTAAAATTCTTTCTATTCGATCCAGAAGTATCGCTTACTTCTTGTGAAAATAATCTCTGACCATGGCCAGCTGTCAGCAGGAAAAAGATGATCAAAAAAGAACTTCTGACCTTACAAAGCCAAAATGATTTAAGATTTTGCATATCACTTCATATCAACCCAGAAATCTGGTTTTTTCCGGGTGCCGGTTAACTCACAATTTGCACATTCGGGTCTGGCAAAGATAAGCTTTTGAAGTTTATTAGTCCCCGGAATATATAACGGTTCTACTAAATAAAAATCCGAAGTTACGCAAAACATTGAATAAAGATCATCCCATGTGGGAGGAGGCGCCATAAATGAATTTGGATAGTCCGATGGCTGCTTCGAAAGCCTGACACAATCATAATGAAACAAAGGCAGTTTGAGTCCGCTTAATTCACTGAATGTAATATATAGTCTTTTTTCACTTACCGATGAGACCTGGAAATAACCTAAAATCCGTTCCGCTGAATTATTGACATTTTTAATATTACTGATAACAGTGAACGGTTGTTTTGAAAAAATATCTCCACCGCTCTCATTGATCTGCTTCAGATTATTCCAAAAATCATATTCATTATTTGAGATAGAGTATTGTTTAACGAGAATACTGTATTGTATCAGCAGGCGGTCAGACTGATCAGGGGCAATAAAAAGTACAGGTTGCTTTTTAATTACACCACTACCTCCTGTATTGGTCGTATTAACGAGAATTTCATCAGATACATTGCCTTTGTAACAAAAGTCTTTTACATCAGCTACCGGTAACACTGTAGAATCGTTTATATAATCATATGCTTTAGGAGTAGGAACTTTAAATTTCCAGGTCTCTTCAAATGACCATTTGTAATTTTGTTTGTCTTCTCCCTTTTTCGAATCGACATAAATTCTTATGCCATCAATTGTCGCAGTTCCATTATTTATTAATTCCTGATCTTTCTGGTAATATACATTCCCAATTTCGGGAACCGGTTGCAGGAGGCTCGGTTCCGACTCATAAACCTGGCCTTCACTGGTCTGAATATGCAAAACGTAAGTTCTGCCGATTACACCTCGGAATACAATGCTATCAGCCTTATAAATTCCGTTCCCGGTATATGCGAGATCATTTGCATTGCCAAGATCATCCGTAATAAAAACAGTTGCGTCTGCAACTATTTCAGGATTTGAATTTTGCTCCTGGAAAGTCTTGGTGAGTCTGACTTTACATGCTGAATTTGCATCAGTAAGAAGGCCATCGACAACAAAAAGAGGCTGATAACCCTTTAGATTCGGAGTATAAGGATCTATACAGGAGCATAGAGAAAGTACTGCAGCAGTTGCAATTGCGGACCGGAGCTTCATCTTGAAACGAAGCTATTATATTTTGTGCTCATATTAAATCAATATCAAAAACAGGAAAACAAAAATAATATTATTATGATCCATTGTATTCTCTTATAAAAGATAATTATTTCAAAAACTATTTCCCCTGCTAGTCTTTTTATAGCTATTTATACAAAACAGGCTTCTGATTTCACTAAATTATCAGTATATTACTACTTTTGAAAAGTAATTAAACCGGGTCAATTTTCGTTAAAAGGTGTTAATATTAAAAAATAACCGGTGAAACTTATTTCAGGTTATATATTTTTTGTTATTTCGAATCATGAAAATCAGGTCCTGTACTTTTAACGTGAAATCTTTATTCTCTCTTTTTTTCCTGCTTGTTACTTTTGTATTAAAAGGCCAGAACAGCAATCTGTTAAATGTTAAGTCATTAAACGGATCAGGAAATGCAGACTTAATAATTGATAAGCAAACAGAGTATCTTAGAAAATCGTATTCTGAAAAAATTGAAACTGCAAATGAAGTAGTGAACGGAAAGGAATATGTTTCTTATTATATCCGTAGTACGCAGAAACCTCTTCTGTTTTTAAAGAAAAAACGCACAGCAACACTTTATACAGCTTCCAGAAAATACAGCAATCTTGATCTGCAATATGATACTTTCATTGATGAAGTTATAATAACGGATACTACTAAAACAATAAATTTTTCTTATCCTAAGATCGCATTAAATAATGATGTGGTTGACGGGTTCAGTCTTTATTTTGACGATGACAGCCTTCATTTTAAATATCTCAGGATGCCCTGGTGTGCTGAAAATAACCTTAAAGAGGGATTTTATGAGCTCGCGTACCAGAAAAAGAGTCAGTACTTTATAAAACATCTTTCAACCTATTTCGTAAAGGATGGGTTGAATGAATATCAATATTCGCCTGAGAATTATATTAGTACCGGAGGAAACTTTTTTAAAATCACGGGCAAAAAAAGCCTTCTGAAGCTTTTCGGAGAAAAATCGGGCGAGGTTAATAAGTTTCTGCATATATCACGAATCAGAATCAGGCAGGCTGATAAAAATCAATTTGTCAGCATTTTAAAGTTTTATGATTCTCTTAAAGCTCAATGAAAATCTTAATGAGAAAAATTGTATTCATAATATTACTCGTTTCGCTCGCTATTAAAGTGGAATCGCAGGATAACAGGCTCACTTTTCAATTTAAACAAATCCTTTTTAAGGATCTTGCCGACACTATTGAAAAAACCGTCCCTGTAAAAATATTTTACACAAATAAATGGGTGGACAGCCTTTCCCTGAATGTAAATTCAGATAATGAACCGCTGGATGTTTTGTTTGATAAGTCAATTTCGAAATCAGGATTATCATTTATTATAACTGATAAAAACAAAATAATTCTTTCAAAAGGGTACACTATAAAAACCAATTTCAAAAAAGAATATCTTGAATATCTTGAAAAAAATCAGATTAAAGCTGATACGACAAATTACACAAGATTTACAAGATCAGAACCAAAAGCCGAAGACCAGCTGATTAATGATGAGTACAAAGTTTTCAAAATCGGCAATCCATCAAACCAGATGGACAATGGCCGTGTTATTCTTTCCGGAACTGTTTTTAAACCTTCAACAGGCGAAGCAGTCACAGGTGTTGTGGTTTATGTCGGGAAACTGAAAGTAGGAGCGGTGACCAATTCAGTTGGCTTCTATTCAATAGAATTGCCGAAAGGCCAGTATCAGGTTGAATACAGAATGGTTGGCATGCGTTCAACAATCAGAAACATTATAATCTATTCAAATGGAATTCTGAATGTTGATATGTATGAAAATACAAATCAGCTTAATGAAGTGATTGTGTCGGCTAACAGGGAAAATATCGTGCGAAATGCAAGGATGGGGATTGAAAAAATAAATGTAAAAATGCTGAAACAGATACCTATGGGCATGGGTGAGGTGGATCTGTTCAAAAGCTCTTTGCTGTTGCCTGGTGTTCAATCTGTCAGTGAAGCTTCAAGCGGTTACAATATCCGGGGAGGAAGCGCCGATCAGAACCTGGTCCTTCTCAATAGTGCTCCGATTATAAATTCATCTCATTTTTTTGGATTTTTCTCTGCTTTTAATTCTGACATGATCGAGGATGTTACATTGTACAAAAGCGGAATACCTGCAAAATTTGGAGGCAGGGTATCATCAGTTATGGATATCGAACTCAAAGAAGGAAGTAAAGAAAAATTTAATGTTAGCGGTGGAATTAGTCCATTGACAGGCAGACTGATGATCGAGGGACCTATAATAAAAAAGAAAGCATCATTTATAATAAGTTCCCGTACAACTTATTCTGATTGGATTCTCAGACAGCTTAAAAACATTCAGCTGAAGAAAAGCAGCGCAAGCTTTTATGATGTTCAGGGTATGCTGACCTTTGACCCCGATGACAAAAACTCCTTCTCTCTCTCGGGGTATCTCAGCAATGACAATTTTGACCTCTATAAGGAAAGCGAGATCAATTATAAAAATAGCGCTGCCACATTAAAATGGCGCCATATTAATAGTCCTTCATTTTCGTATCAGCTATCCGCAATAATAAGTAATTATGACTATAAGGATAATTCAAAACAAGATTCAACTACCTATTACTCTTTATATTACAAATTAAATCAGCAGATACTGAGAGCTGATTTCACATACAGGGCGATCGACAATCATAAAATTGATTTTGGTCTCGATGCAACCAACTATTTCCTCTCTCCGGGAACTCAGAATCCGGTTGGAAGCTTTTCCGATGTAGTGCCAAAAAAACTTGAAACTGAGAAAGCAATTGAGCCTTCATTATACATAAGCGATGACTATGATTTATCATCACGCCTGTTAATATCCGGCGGATTAAGGTTTACAATGTTTACTGCTTTCGGTCCCCGGACACAATATAATTACAGCCCGGATGGTCCAAGAAGTATAGCTAATATTGTTGATACCACATATTTTGCCAGTGGTAAAATTATGAAGTCGTATCCGGGGTTTGAATTCAGGTTTTCTGCCCGGTTCATAATTACACCTGATCTGTCGCTAAAGGCAGGTATTCAAAGGAATTATCAGTACCTTAATATGATCTCCAATACAACTTCTATGACACCTACCGACATCTGGAAGTTAAGTGATAATTATATAAAACCGCAACGTGGCGATCAGTTTTCAGCCGGAATTTATAAAAATGTAAATAGCAAGGCTCTCGAGCTATCCGCCGAAATATATTATAAATTATTGAATAATATTCTCGATTATAAAGGTGGCGCTGAATTGCTCATGAATAGCCATCTGGAAACGGATGTTCTTAATGGCAAAGGCAGGGCTTATGGCGCAGAATTCATGGTTAAAAAACAGCTTGGAGCCATTACCGGATGGATCAGCTACACATATTCCCGTATATTGCTTAAAGTTAATGGCAAGTATGAAGAAGAAAAAATTAACAACGGTACGTATTTCCCTGCTAATTATGACAAACCCAATGACGTGAAATTCGTTGCAAATGCCAAATTTTTCAGAAGATTTAACTTTACGACAAATTTTGTTTACAGTACAGGACGCCCGATTACATATCCGGTTGCCTACTATGATTTTATGAATGTCAACAGGGTCTTTTATTCGGAAAGAAACGAGTTCCGTATTCCCGACTACTTCAGGCTCGATCTGGCGGCTACTGTAAATGGAAATCTTAAAGCAAAGAAACTCAACCACTCTTCAATGACGTTTACGGTATATAACGTTTTAGGAAGGAAAAACCCGTACTCAATCTTTTTCAAAACAGAGGATGGAGCCGTGAAAGGTTACCAGATGTCTATTTTCGGCCAGCCTATCTTTATGCTGACATATAATTTCAGAATTCTTGGAAATGCATCAACCGATTTCTAATTTTCAGAGATCCTTCAGCATCCAGATATGACAGCCAAAATGGCCCGAATTTCCCATCGGACTATTGATAAATTTAAAACCGGCCCTTTCATATAAACTGATTGCCCTTTCCAGTTCTGATAGCGATTCGAGATATAATTTACTATACCCGAACCGTCTGGCTGACTCGAAAGTTTTTTCCATAAGGTGCCATCCTGTACCTTTTCCACGGTTAGCGGCTGAAAGATAAAACTTTACCAGCTCAGCACATCCGTCTGGCAGACCTGGCGTAGCAAAAACTCCGCATCCTCCGATAATAACCCCGTCTTCTTCTGCAATCCAGTATTCTGAACCAGGTGTTTTGAAAAGCTCAAAAAGGTTATCAGTCGTGGGATCAAAATATACAGTTCCGGGTTTATCTATCTTAAATTCCCTGAAAACTGTCCTGATCAGTTCAGCAATTTCCTTATTGTCTTTCTCTTCGATAAGTCTGAAAACTATTGCCATTTTATTGTTTTTTAACCTTTGTGATCCTTTGTGAATCCTTAGTGTCCCTTTGTGGTAAATAAAAATCCATTAACCACAAAGGAACTCAAAGGTAACACAAAGGGTCACAGAGGAAAAATGTTTTATTATAACGAAAACCAGTAGTTCAGTTTTATCAGAAATATATTATTCGGGAAGATACTTCTCAGCTGTTTGTATGATTCTCCAAGGGATTCATGCGAAGAATTTGTATTTCCCGATTTGTTAGAGGACCATACCAGATAAATGAATGATCCCAACCGGTATTCCCATTTTGCCACAAGATTTGACCTGAATTCGTGAAAGTTAAAATCAGGATTTTCTATAATATAATCGACCCGGGGTCCACCCGAGTAATCATAAAGCTGGTATGCTCCATTTAAAAGAACAGGATCCTGATAAACAGAAAACCTGTCGTCATAATTTCCAGCTTTCGGATTCGTAACATATTTGAGCTGCGAATAACTTCCAAGAGATACAAACGGGCTACCGTAATATTGAATTGAGAACTCTGGAGTAAGGTTTAAATCAACCCTGAAGGTCAGACCAAGGGTTTTCTGATTAATAGTACCCAGAATGTATCTGTTCCCTGATAAAGTATTTACCGTCGAAACATACTGTAATTCGTCCGTGTTCTTCATATAATCAGCAGTCACGCCAAACTTCAGATTATTAATCGGTCTAAAGGTAATTCCGGGAGTAAACTGGTAATTTTCTGCTGAATTATCTCCCCTTTTTTCGTAGCTATACCCAAAACTGGCCACGATTTTTTTTGATTGATCAGTGTTCACACTTCCGAACGACATAATTGACTGGGGCATCATCATATCCCATCCGCCTCTCAGTATTTTAGTATCGACTGCTTTGGAATGATATATCAGATTTGCAGAGAAATTCCATAGATTTTTAAACTGAGAGTTGAATGCGAGATGCGCTCCCGACCCGAGAAATGTTCCATTGAAATTCCAGCTATTGAATTGTTCAAGGTTGATATCATAAGTACTGAATATCCAGGCGGGCTGATTTATAAGATAGGAAACGACATTCGTCTGATTAAATTCGTCAGCCGAATTCATGTAACCAAGATCGTTTAGCTCAAGACCCGGGGAGAGCCAGGTTCCACCCGTGGAATATTTCCAACGGCCTTTGGCACCTTTCCCAACCATAATTTTTCCTCCCCATCCGTTCAGGTGAGTTGCAGAGGTATCATATTTCAGATAAGAAGCGCCCGGCCTCTGGTAATACCTTGCCGATGATTGCTGAAGCAAAGTAATTGCATTTTTGCTCCCATTGATATAACTGCCTATAATTCTTGCATCTACATAATACTCCTTATCCTTCCAGTGATGCAGCAGATCCAATCCTCCGGTGAAAGCATTGCTGTTCAGAAACTCAAGATCGTTATTATTGATAGTCCGGTTGGTTGATGTCATGATGCCACCTATCACAGTATTCCCTGCATTATATCCTTTTTGTACTCGTGCAACAGTGTAGCTCGTAAGAGGTTCGACTATTGTACTTGATCTGTTGCCATTCTTGTCACTGAGCTGCGCAAATTCGTTTGCAGTTACACTCTGTATAAGTCCGACTGACAATCCCTTTGAAGTTGTTCCGCTGAATTTTATGGCGCTTATGATCGAAGTTTTATCCGGTGTTCTGACAAAAAGATTATCATTTGGCGATATCGTCAGCGATGGAGAATGGCCGATTCTACGGGAGTAAAACAAGCTTTGATTATCGAATTTATAATCGAAAATAGTCAGTCCTTCAAGGAAAAAAGGTCTTTTCTCTTCGTAGAATGTCTCAAAAGCGGTGAGATTCATTACTGAAGGGTCTGACTCTACCTGGCCAAAATCCGGATTGACTGTCAGGTCAACAGTAAAATTGCTTGAAATACCAATTTTAGCATCAAGCCCGATGTTTCCACCAAGAGCCCGCCCCTTTTCGGTAAAAGGATTCCCCGGCTCAGCTTTCATAGTTTTCAAATCGCCAAGTGTATATGGCATTAATTCCAGCCGATGTGATTTCTTAAGGCCTTTAATACCATGCAATTCTCCGAAATTGAACAGGACACCGGGGCCGGTTTTGCTTTGTATCTCCCAGTCGCTCTCCTCCTGAAGACGGGAAATCCATCGCCATACATGCATTCCCCATACCTGTTCATCTTTGCCGCTGTAACGTAACTGACTGAGAGGAATTTCATATTCTGCAACCCAAGCAGAATCTTCCAAACCAGTTTTAATCTTCCATACCGCATTCCAGTTCGTGTCCCAGTTATTTGGATTAAACAAGATAAGATCTATCTTCTGTCCCCATGCCGTCACCGTAAATTCGAACCCGGTGCGATAATCATGGTAGCTGTCGAAATTAACGCCTGTCATATCTCCGGCAAATTCATCCCTGACACCTGCCTGCCTCAATATTTTTTTCGGTTCTCCGTCATGGCAGCGGATTGCAACATATAAATTCTTATCGTCGTACTGAATATTAAATTCTGTGGGATACGTGGGTTTTGCCCCTTCATTAGGGATCCACTGCCTGAAATTGCCTGCCCAGGTCCCTTTTTTCCAGCACTCATCATTTAGTTTGCCATCGATAACCGGTTTCTCAGTAACAAGCCGGGAAGTTGTATAAACCGGCTGCTGTGGAGAGGTTTTCTTTAATGTGTCAGATAAGGAATCGTATTTCGTTTCCGGATTAGAAAATCCTGTCGTTTGTATTAAGAAAAATATACTGAGAACCGTTAAATACTTTAAAGATGTGGCCATTGGAAATTAATATATAAAAGCTTATCAGGTTAATTTCCACCAAAAATAAAAGAATATCCATAGATTCAATATGTTTTAAAAAATTATTACTCCCAAACATTATTTAATCTGCGCAAATCAGCGTAATCTGCGGGAAATTATTCTTTGTTTCCCGCTGATCTCGCAGATCTTCACAGATTAAATCAATTATCATTGTCGCAAGATAGGCAAGATGACTTACATCCCGGTATCTGCTGACCGGTCAGAGGCAGTCTGAATACCGGTGGCAACTTCAGGAATAACACCCATTTTTACATAAATCGGGCGCACCAGGTTTTTGAGTTCAGGCAGTTTCCTGAAAAAAACTAGTGCACCCATAATTGTTATTATCCCACCCGCAAAAAGTGTTCCTGTTGTTCCGATTGTCTTTGCAAGAGTTCCGGCAAGAAGGCTGCCGAATGGAGCGGTACCCATCACAGCCATAGTATAAAAACTCATCACCCTGCCACGTTTGTCATCATCAGTTATCGTTTGAAGTACTGTGTTGCTGGCAGCAGTCTGGAGCATCATACCCATTCCAATAAAGATCATAATGGCAAGCGATAAGGGGAACCATTTTGAAAAAGACAGCATTATTAAACTTACTCCAAAGAGTATCGCAGCGGAAGGCACGATTCTTCCAAGTTTCAGTACTCTTTCTCTTGATGCAAGAAATAGTGCACCCAATAAAGCTCCGAAACCTGCAGCAGCCATTAGAAATCCATATGTATTTGACCCTCCATGCAAAACCTCATTGACAAATACAGGCATAAGCACAGAATAAGACATTCCTGTGAGACTCACCAGCCCCAGCAAAAGGATAAGATGTTTTATCGGAGGAAAGCCGAACGCATAGTTCCAACCTGCCTTTAGTTCCTCGAGAATTTCATGCTTATTCTTTATATAGCGCCTGATATTTAATCTCATCATGAGGATCGTTGCTATTACAAACAGATAGCTTATTGCGTTGAGAAGAAAACAGATCCCTTCACTTGTAGATGCAAGCAAAATTCCAGCTATCGAAGGTCCGATCAGTCTCGCCCCATTAAACATCAGGGAGTTAAGAGCTATTGCATTACCCAGATCTTCCTTCTTTTCGACCATATCAACTATAAGTGATTGCCGGGCCGGAACATCAAATGCATTGACACAGCCAAGTATAATGCTCAAGATGACAATTTCCCAGATTTCGATTGTTCCGGTAAGACAAAGAAATGCAAGAGCAGATGCCTGGACCATTGAAACAATTTGTGTCACTATTAATACCCGGTATCTGCTCCATCTATCAGTAAGAACACCTGCAAAAGGCGAAAGCAAAAATGTCGGTATCTGTCCCGCGAAGCTTACTATCCCTAACAGCAATGCCGATCCGGTAATATGATACACAAGCCATGGTAGTGTAATCCTCTGCATCCATGTACCGATCAGCGAAATGCTTTGACCTGTGAAATAAAGCCTGTAGTTCCTGTATTTCAGCGATCTGAAAACTATCTTAAATCTGTCGGTCTTTTGACTTTTATCCGCCACTTTCCGTTTTCCTTTTTTTTACATATCAAAAATAATCTCTTTTTAGGTTAATTATTAAGAAATCTAAATTAACAGCCAGAATCAAAATAGGGGTAACCACGGAGGACACGGAGATCACGGAGAAAAAAATAACCACGCAGAGCGCGGAATTTCTCCATGCTCTCCGTGGTAAAATAAAAAAGTACCTTTAAAATTCAAACTTATTTCTTTATCGGAGCAATATCCATTATGTAAAACGAACCTGGTTTCGGGGTTCTTCTTGGATTTGGATTTTCAGCAGTTTTTGCAGCCGGAGGATTGAATTCCGCAGTCGGCACATAGATATGGTGAGTTCTTGGATCAAGAGCCAGTGTTCTGCCTCCCGGATTTGTTTTTAAAGTCTCAAGAACTTTAAAATTATCTTTGTCAACTTCCTGAACAACTGTCATTGTACCTTCCCCATTTGAGCTGTACGCCCTCTTCAGAATCGGGTCAAATTTCACTCCATCACATCCCTCTCCAATTGGCAAATTTGCTACAACATGTCCATCGGTTGCATCGAGGATAACCATGAGCTTATTTCCGCATACTGCAAACAAACGATGAGTCTCATTATCAATTGCAAGTCCGCTGGCTTCCTCTCCCGGTGCAATGGGCCACGATTTCAAAACTTTCATTGTATTTGCATCAATAACAGAAATCAGACTTTTATCTTCAATATTTACAAAAATATTGCCGGCATTGTCTGAAGCTGGGAACTCAGGCTTACCTTCAAGAGGTATTGTACCAACAACCTCGTTTGTATTCGCGTCGAGAACTGTTGCATTAGATGTCCGTCCATTAAATACAAATACTTTTTTGGAGAATTTATCATACATAATTGCATCAGGATTTTCACCTGTGACTTTAACATCAGCTGTCGGTGCAAGTGTTTTCAGGTCAAAAACTTTTACAGATGCATTCCGTCCTACACTAATAAATCCTTTATTCAAATCCATAGCTAAAGCGATACCATGAACTCCGGGAGTGTCCTTTATGGTAGCTGCAACCTTGCCGGTGCTAAGATCAACAACCTGCACTTCCGTCCCATGTGATATAAATAATTTACCCGCGCCTGTCTCTTCTACAGTGAGGTAATCCCAGCCACCATCTCCCGGAACAGGAATTTTATTCAATACGCTGTACACTGGTTTGGCACTCTGGCCTGCCATGCTTAATCCTGTAAGAAGGATCAACACACAACTGATAATAATTCTAGAATTTTTCATTTTTTTTTAAGTTTGAATGTGGAATTAAATTCACTGTTTCAATTGCCGTCGGTTTAAACCGACGGCAATTGAAATAATTTTTTTGTTTACAATATTACGGTTTTCTTTAAATAGATTTATTATTACTTTTTGAATAACAATCTAATTATTAGAAGGTTTAAAAAACTCCCAAAAACGCAAGAACAAAAATAATAAGTATTGTAATACCCGAAACGCTGACAGGAAACCATACCGGAGCTATCCATGGACGAGGGATAAGAAATAGAACATCGATAGTCTTAAGGGTTGGTGGCCATTTAATTAATATATATAATGAAACGTAATAGAAAAGATCCCAGAAGGCAAAGGTCCACAGGAAAAACAAACCTTTTTCGAGCCATGTTGTACCGCTGATATATGCTATGACCAGCAGCATTATTATAGTAGCGGCTTCACGGGTCATTTCAATTCTTAAATAACGATCGGGAAATTTCTCAATGGACTCCTTATTTGATTCTGAATCGAGCATCCCGAGGGCCTTTCTTAAATATACAACCACAACACCTTCGAGATGGGCCATCGCAATTCCGAAAATTGACAGAAGAACTAATTTTATTGTCATTTCATTATCCTGGTTTCTCTATTTAGAAATTTACGATGCAACTTTATTTATATATCGAAACGAAGGCATCCACCTCATCGCAGAACAGTTTTTTATCCTGCAAAATCATGTTATGTCCGCTTACAGGCGAAATTACAAATCTTTTGTCGGTTGAATGAATCCGGTTAAAAAAATCTTCACCCAATGCAACCGGACACACAAAATCATATTTCCCCCAGAGAAAAAGTACCGGAATTGTAACGTTATTCAGCAGAGATGAAAATTGCGTAACAGCCAGTTCTTTATTAAAATTTGAATCTTCTGAATAGAGTAGATTGCTTAATATTGCTGTAAGCGGATATAAGTCAGTTATCGAATACTTAAGTACGAAGGCAGTTATATTCACTTTCTTTACACTGTCAATTAAATTTTCTGCATCGCCGGCATAACTTTCAAGTTGCATAGATTCATCCTCGGTAAAATTCCCGGCATGTGAGATACAGTAATTAACAATCGGGATCCACTTGTTTTCATTTCTTTTTAATAAAATTTCTCTCTTTCCGTAAGACAATAACATTTGTCGGGTCAGAGTATCATTCAATGGGTAATTATGGCTGCCGTCAACATTTATCAGACCTTTTATCATCTTCTGATAGCCTGGAGTTGTTATAAAGTCTGCTGCAATTAACCCTCCGAAACTATGTCCTACTAAAAAGATGCTTATATCCTTGCCATACCTGTATTTAAGCACCTCAATCACCTTTTTAAGATCTTCAACCATCACGCCCAGATGAAGATCTTTTCCATTGTTTGTTCCCTGTGAAGCTCCGGCATTTCTCTGATCCCAATAAACCATTGCGTACTTGTCGCCGATATGATTTGTGATATATCTGGTATCATAAAAATAGGAGCTTACCCCGGGGCCTCCATGAATAATAAGTATAAATGTGCCACTCGCTGTGTTTCCCTGGACATCAACACGCATCGAAGCACCTTCATTCCTGACATAAAATATTTCTGAGGTGTTTGTAGAAATTAAGATGCTTTCTTTCTGACATCCAATTAACAATAAGCAGTATAAAATATATAATCGCTTCATTTTTGGTGAATTGTTTCCGATCTGTTTTGCTGCAGATAGTGTGACTTGTATGGTGTATATCTGATACCAATCTCCAGTACAGGTCTGAAATAGATTGTACTGTTATAAGGAAACATCGATATAATATTCATTTTTGCAAATGTTGAGAACGGCAGATTTTTATGCATTGAAAAGTCATATCCGATCCCTCCGCCAATAGTAACAAGAGCATAAGTATATCCTGCTGATTTAATAACAGAAACATCACCGTTATCGTTCACAGAATAAGTGGTTCCGCCCAAAAAAGTTCTGCTGAATCCCGGGCCCATTGAAAATTCTGAAATAAATCCTCTGTAACGTGTTCTTCTCAAAACCCATTCTGCAGTCACATACAGATTGTCGTGGAATCCGGGGTGATGATACCAGTTCAAATTACCTGCCACTAACCTCTCCTTAAAAAACCGTGGTTTGGATTTTTTTAACAGCTCCTTGTTTTGACGCATCAGCGGAATCTCACACCCTGCACTTATTCCGGGGTAAATTAATGAACTAACATAAGAAAGCTTAAAGGTATATTGAAATGCGCTCGTATCTGCAATTGAAGCAGTCTGAGCCTGACAAAAAGAGCATGAAATCAGGGCGAATGCGAAAATCCTTAATTTAGGCGCGTTTCTCAAAATTCTGGCAGGAAAAATTTTAGCAATACAGAAATATTTTTTCACAAATCTTATCACAGCTCTTTGATTCTTTGTGTTTCTTTGTATTGTATTTTGGCTTAAAGTTAAATGATTAAAACATTATTATTAGTTGGTTCCGGTGGATTTCTTGGAAGCATATCGAGATATCTCGCGTCACGCTTCCTGCAAATCAATTTTTCATCCACTTTTCCTGTCGGGACATTTGTTGTTAATATTACAGGATGCCTGATTATCGGCTTGATTTATGGTTATTCAGAAAGAAGCTCATTGCTTACTCCCGGTTGGAAAATGTTTCTCGCTGTAGGATTTTGCGGAGGTTTTACAACTTTTTCCACTTTTGCAAATGAAAATCTGGCGCTTTTGAGAGACGGTGACTTTTTCCATTTTTCAATTTATACAATACTAAGTGTAGTTCTTGGTATTGCATCGACTTTTGGTGGTGTATTAATTACTAAAATTTAGTCAGCCATGAAAGCAAATGAAAAGGCCGTAAGGCTAAGGATTTATATCAGTTCAACGGATAAATATGAGCATTCTCCGCTTTATGAAGTTCTGGTTTACGCGGCAAAATCCTACGGATTGACTGGTGCTACTGTCCTTAAAGGCATAATGGGTTATGGCGCCAGCAGCGAAGTTTATACTAACAAACTGTGGGAAATTTCAGAAAAAGTCCCTCTTATTATTGAGATTATTGATGAATCTCATAAAATTGAGCCGTTCCTTGAACATGTAAAACCATATTTTGAAAAAGCCGGAAAGGGATATGTGATAACGCAGGATGAGACCACCATTATAATGCAGAAGGTTGGCAGGAAATATGAAAATTAACTGATTGAAAATTTGTGATAGAATATTCTCTTAATAAACTGTCTTATCACTTTTTCATATTTATAAACATCTTCACAGCCTGGTATCCGAAGTAAGCACCCGTACAACAAAGGAAGATGCCAAGACTCTTAATAAAAGCCAGAATAATTTTGATATTAATACGGGTTCTGTACCTTACAATAAGAAACGATAAAAGGTAGAACCACATGATACTTCCCAGAGCAATGCATAAAGCATAGCAGATACTTATTAAAAAATGGAATGATGGCGGGAATGTTGCTTGTTCAACATCCTGGTTTTTGTTTTTAAATATCTTAAGAGAATCAAGTTTCTTCAGAGCAAAATCCTGCTTGTTTTCAATTTTCTTAAAATCCACGTTACCTATCTGCTTCGCATTCTGATCAATTTTCACAGCAAGTCCACCGGTATGAAGCCCGAGAGCAGCTACGAAGGAAATAACTAACAATGAAGATGTTAACCAGCCTATAAAAAGGGTCGGATTAAGAAAGTTTATCATAAATCCGGTATAAAAAGCGCCACGCTCCTTCTTTATCCTTTCTGAAATGTGAATATTGTCTTCAAGATGATCAATATCTATTTTGGTTTTGAAAATCTTATAACCAAGAAAACACAATAGCAGACACCCAAAAGAAAAGATATAAGGTATCGCAGGTTTGTAGAAAGAGTAAAGTCGTGTCAGGCCGAATACTGCAATGAAGACATAGATAAAATCAGCCAGAGAAGCGCCTACATTAAAAAGATTGCAGTATCGCTGCCTTCCTTTGAGAGCGTTTGAAGTAATCATTATACTGACCGGTCCTGCTATTGGCATCGAAAAGATAAAACCAGTTAATAAACCGGCTATTGACATTGTTATAATGCTTTCAATCATAAAATCCTACTTTTGACGAGGGCCGAACAAGTTTTCCACCAAATATTTCTATAACAATCGATTCACCGGCAGTTTGTGCCGCGAACCCGAACAAATATGGAAAAAAGCCTATAAAAATAAAACTTATTTCAACTAAATTTTACAAGTTAAATAATTTTTACTTCAACTGATTTACTATTCGACCAACATTCGTGCAGCGATGATCAAAAAATTGATTCTGACAGTAGAGGTGGACTGAATTTGACTTGGTTTCAGGTGAGATTGCCTGCAGGTGTAAAACTCTTAGAAATCCTTCTTTTAAAATACAATGCAACATTGACAAGTCCAATCATTACAGGAACTTCAACCAATGGACCAATAACAGCAGTAAATGCTTCGCCGGAATTAATCCCGAAAACGGCAATGGCCACTGCAATCGCGAGTTCAAAATTATTGCTAGCAGCGGTGAATGAAAGAGTTGCGGATTGCTCATAACCAGCTCCTGTCCTTCTGCTGATGAAAAAAGAAAAGAAGAACATCAACAGGAAATAAATAATAAGCGGAATAGCAATCATAATAACATCAAAAGGAAGCTTTACAATATATTCTCCTTTAAGTGAGAACATTACAAGAATAGTGAATAATAATGCGATTAGTGTTACAGGGCTGATTTTTGGAATGAATTTTTTATGATACCATTCTTTATCATAAATCCTTGTAAGAATAAAACGCGTGACAAAACCGGCGATAAAAGGTATTCCCAGGTAAATAAAAACACTTTTTGCGATCTGACCGATTGTGATACTTTCCACAACTGAATTAGTCGGAACACCGAACCAGCCTGGTAGTATTGCTATAAATATCCAGGCATACAATGAAAAGAATAATACCTGAAAAATTGAATTAAAGGCCACGAGCCCTGCGCAATACTCTGTATCTCCTTCTGCCAGATCGTTCCACACAATAACCATTGCAATACATCTTGCCAGACCGATCATAATAATTCCATACATGTACGGGAGATTAGAATTATTTTCCCCGGGAAATATTTTGAAAAACGTGATAGCCAAAGCGAACATAAGAACTGGGCCGATGACCCAATTCTGAATAAGGGATAATCCAAGAACTTTATAGTTTCTGAAAACACGGGGCAGATCTTCATATCTGACTTTTGCGAGAGGAGGATACATCATCAGAATTAAACCAATAGCAATAGGAATATTTGTGGTGCTTTCGGGCGACGATTTAAGCGAATCCCAGAATTTTGCGATTCCGGGGAAAAAATATCCTGAGAATACTCCGATAAACATAGCCAGAAAAATCCAAAGAGTAAGGTACCTGTCAAGTAGTTTTAGCCGTGATTTCATATCTGAAAATTTAAAAAATATTAAAATTTAGCCTGGACATCAGCAACATGTTGCTTTTGAATCAGAACATCCGCAAGTGGGCTCCGTATTGTTTAAAATACCGCTTATGATACCGGCAGCACAGCCAACGCCTGAATTGACAGTTATGGCCTTTACCTGGCAGTTTAATGCACAGGCTCCGCACTCCATACAAAAATCTTTTCTGATGATATGGGCTTTCTTTCCGGATAGTTCGAAAACATCGTGTGGGCATACCTTAATACATATTCCGCAACCATTGCAGGTTTCTTCACACAGATTAAGTGTAACGACATCGGGGAGATAAATTAAATCTTTCATAGCGTCTAATAAATTAATTTTTCTGCAATTTGTAACCCGATCCCCGTCAAAGCAAATCCGATCTGAATGGGGATGGAAATCTTCATCTCTTTTTTGACTCCTGATAATGAAGTATAGGTTGAAGAACCTGTAAAATTCATTGCAAGGAAAGAGGAAATAGTCGTAATAATCAGGAACCAGGAAATAATTTCAAATACATTATCACCTGCAGATCCAGTCAGTACAAGTATAAGAAAGATAATAGATCCTGAATAAAAACCTTTAAAAGAAAAATACCTAGCCGGAAGATAGGGAAGCAAAATCGGGGTAACCACAATACCTGCAAAATAGCCAAGGAATACTTTTAAAATTGCCGGTCCTCCTCCACCCTGAAAATCTCTGTAAGAAATTCCATGCGAGCTTATTCCCGACAACAAAAATAGAAGGGCCATTGCGCCCAGAAGATAATATTTTCCGTAAATAAAATCATTTGGTATTAACTTTATCCTGTCAATCAGACCAAAATTTACTTTTCTCATTTCTTTGTCTGCTCGGTATCCATCAGTTATAAATTTTTTTATATCGGCTGCTCTGACCGGACCAAAATGTACATTAAATCCGGTTTCTTCCTTTACTTTATAGCCAGCAACACCGGTAGCGCTTAACTGAGGAAGGATAAGTCGTTTGTGGCTTACAATCGTTTCGAGGTTTACAAGGTTTATTCTGTTCACGAGTTCTTTTGTGCTGAAGGTTCCCTTTCCGGCAGCGCACCATACATTAACACCTTTAGTATCGAGAACCAGGATCCAGCCATCTTTACCTGACAGATTTTTTCGGAGAGAATCAAATGATAATTTGTAGTTGGCGCTGACAAAAACATCTGATTCACGGCCAGGAGTACCAACTGCATAGACCCCGGGGTTTATCCGGTATCTTTCGCGGTTGATCCCCCATCTGACCATTAAAGCTCCCATAATATCTTTGGCGTTAAGCTTAGTCGAAACGACAGGCACTTCATTTTCGTTAACTGAAATATTGCCTGTAATGAATGAATTTTTCATCTGGTCAGGTATTTATTGTAGAAATTTAAAAAGCCTGTTTTAATCTGGTCTCTGATCTTCCGGAACTCCGCAATCTTTTTATCATCCGGACCGACATATTTAGATGGATCTTCAAAACCAAAATGCAGACGATGTTTCACTTCACCATAAAAAACGGGACAAGTTTCATTTGCATCATCACAAACAGTGATTACATAATCCCACTTATCATTTAAATACCGGCTGACATTTTTTGGTGTGTTTTTGCTGATATCCACCCCCGCTTCAGCCATAACTTCTATTGCAAGCGGATTGACCTTAGTTCCCGGGAACGTTCCTGCCGAACATACTTCAATCAAACTGTCGAATGATTGCAGAAATCCCTGGGCCATCTGACTGCGGCAACTATTACCGGTACACAGAATCAGAATTTTCATACTATTTAGTTTTTCTCCTGACATTCTATACTTAAGATATTAATCCCATTTAAAAACTTTTCAGACATCTCTTTCAGTTCTTTCACACTGCAGGGATTTAAACAATAACAGGTTTTCGCTCCTTCAGTAGTTCCCTGAATGAGTCCGGCATCCTTCAATTCTTTCAGGTGCTGATTGACCGTAGTTCTGCCAAGCGGAAGCACATCTGCCAAATCACCCGTGATGCAAGTTTTTGTCGAGGCAAGATAATTCAGAATTGCAAGCCGTGCAGGATGTCCCAACGCTTTAAAGAGAACTGAACAATTCTGAAGTTCTTTACTGAATAAATCACTTTTGGTGTATGCCATATATAAATATTTGACGTAAATATACGTTATATTTTAATATGACGTATAAATACGTTGAATTATTTTTATTTTATTCGGGCGGTTATCTTTTGTTTTCCTTTTCGCAGGGGCAGGGTACAGCTTTGAATCTTTTATATTTATGCTGCGTTGCACAACTGGATATGAGAATAACGATCAGTGAAAATATTATCAATAAATAAAAAATCTTTGTCTTTCTTATTTGCATTGAATTTGTTTTATCAGAAACGAAAACATTAAATGTTTATTATACTTTTTAATTCTTCCAGATACTTATTAATATAGAATTGTTTTTGTTTCGATTTATATTGCATGATGAAACGCGGATGTTCCAACGGTATAATTTTCTCAAAAAGGTGAAGTTCATTATTCAGACTGTCCAGGAATTTAAAGTTTTTACCTGTTCCCATGCAAAAACAGACGTCGCGCTCGATCCCGAAATCTAACTGGTCAAAAAGTTTTTCAGTAATGAAATCCATCATCGAGGCGGTAAGATCACTATCATCGTAATAATTGTAATTAACGTTTTTGTCATTTCTCCCGGCAGAGGTGAAACCAAGCGGACAAACGGCGCTTATAAAGAATCTACTATAAAATTCTTCTACACCTCCAAAGGCATCTATCATTTCATAAACGAAAACTGAAGATGTTTCAAAGGTTTTCAATCGGGGGATTGTTAATCCGCATTTTTCATGAAGCCGCTTGCTGTCGGTAAATGGAATGCCGGTAACGCCGGCCCCGAAACGTCCGGGATTTATACCAAGAATAATATGCCTTGGATCGTTGTCATTATAAAATTTATGGTAGAATTGGGAAACAACTGGAATTATCTCATGATTATCTTTATAGGGATTCATAATTTTTATTCCTGCAGGCAGCTTTCCCTTAAACTCCAGTCCGGTCAAAAAATCTATTATTCTATCGGCAAGCATTATTCTTTGAGGCAGCGAACAGAATATTTATTTGATTTTTCAGTTCCCTGAATATCAGAAATATCTTCTTTCCTTGAAATATCGATTATCGGTTTATCATCAATAATAAGATAGCTGAAATACTCTGCATTATTATTGTCATACTCAGTTGATGTCCAATAATAACCGCTTTCATCCATTTCAGAAAATGTGCCTTCATAATCCTGCATCCCACCCAGTTGTATTCCAAAAGAAGCCGGGTCAGAAGCTTTCTTCCCCCATGTTGTAAGATAGTTCATAAGATCGTGGTATTCTCCTCCGGTCGGAAGCCGCCAGCCTGCAGGACAGACATTTACAGCGGCTTTCCAATCGTAAAGTACTCCGTACGCCGGAATATTATTTTTATCATTGTCAAAATAATAGGCACCGCTTTTCGAAATATATCTCAGGTTTTCTGACATCCAGGTGACCCCTGCAACAGTTATCGTTCTATAAACATTGCCATCTCGTTTGTCGGTAAATTTAGCTTGTCCCGATAAACCAAAACAAATAATTAATAACAGACAGACCGGCAAAAGTTTCTTCATATCAATACTTTTCAAAATTTCAAATTCCAGAAAGACATATCAGGTTAAATGTAATTTTTTACTCCTGATAATCAGAGCATAAAATTAACTTCGGAAATCATATAATACGGTTAATAAGTCAAAATGTTATTAACTTCTGTAACAAAAACCGTTCCGGAAAATCCGTTTTGGAATGTCTTCCTGCAACTATACTAAACACACAAGTCAGGACACTGAGATGAGTATATCAGGAAACCATTCAAATATTGATAAATTTTTCTTTCGGGGTCATGCAAAAATCACACTTTGCAACAACTGCCTGTTGCTCATAGGTGTTTCCACAAACCGGACAAACCAGCCAATTTGCCGGAAGACTTTTTTCTCCGCCGGTAGCAACAACTGCCAGGGCTGTTTTATAAAATTGCTGATGTTTCTTCTCGGTATCAAACGCCCATGTAAATGATTTTACTGCATCAGAACTTTTCTCTTTTTCTGCAGCGGCAATAAATCCAGGATACATCGTTTCAACTTCATAGGTCTCTCCCTTTTCACCGTCGGCGATATTCTCTGCAGTGGATAGTACCTCAAATTTTCCGATTTGCGGACCAGCAATCTTTTCACCTAGTTTTTCAAGAACCTTTAGGTGATTTGAAGCATGGATAGATTCGGCTTTAGATGTGGCGAGAAACATTATAGCGACGGTATCAAAACCTTCAGCTTTTGCTTTTTCGGCGAATGCCGCATACTTCGCACTCGCTGTTGATTCACCATTATAGGCAGCCTTCAGATTCTCAATAGTTTTAACAGGCTTTGGAGCGCAAGCTGTAACTAACGCTGATGCCAAAAAGAAAATTACTAACCTGGTCAGAGATTTCATAGCAATAAATTTAATAATTAATACTCGAACTATAAAACTATAGGGTTAAACCGGAGTCTGTATCAGAGTCCGATCATAAAATTATAAACCATTGTCCCTCCCATGAATCCTGTATAAGTCACAGCTGCAAATGCCAGGAGATAAAAAACAAAAACCACCCATTTCAATGAAGTCTCTTCCCTTTTCTTAATGACCAGCCAGATCCTGAAGAGAGTTCCTGCAGTTATAAGAATCATAGTTATCAGGGCTCCGGTTGCATGTCTCTGAAAAACTTTCAGGATCTCTCCGTCATCGGGATGATCAGTAAATAATTGACCCGATGACCAGCCTGCAATTGCTGCCAATGATCCAAGAATCATAAGATAAAAACCAGTCTTTGAAAGACACTTCTCCTTTTTAAAGAAAAGAGAAGCAACCTCCGCCAGGAACCCAACTATAATCAATGCAATCGGGAAATGTACTATTAACGGGTGTAAATGGTCTGTATTGAACATTGCATCATGTTTTTATATCAACGGGAATGTTTTCATAACAAATTTAACAAACCCGGTTGTAATAATTAAATAAAAATTAAGTTTTGTTAATCTTTTTTTAATCATCGGCAATTTGTCTGATTAGCAAACCTATAATAAATTGACTAACTTTGAACCCTTTTAAAACAGGCATAAATTCCCGAATAATGTCAGAAAAAACGGATCTGAAACCTTATGGTGAGAAACAGATTGCATTTGATAAGCGTTATCTTCAAATGGCTCTTATCTGGGCGCAGAATTCGTATTGCGTCAGAAGACAGGTCGGAGCGCTTATTGTGAAAGAGAAAATGATTATTTCTGATGGTTATAACGGAACGCCATCGGGTTTTGAAAATGTTTGTGAGGATGAGAACAATGTTACAAAACCGTATGTTCTTCATGCTGAGGCAAATGCAATAACAAAAGTTGCTAAATCAAATAATTCAAGCGAAAATTCGACACTGTATGTGACAACTTCTCCGTGTATGGAGTGTTCTAAGCTTATTATTCAATCAGGCATAAAACGAGTAGTTTATTGCAACAGGTATCATAAAACTGACGGGTTAGACCTCCTTAAGCGTGCCGGTATTGAATTAATTTATATTGATCCTGAAAAAAATATTTATGAGCTACAATAATTCAAAAAAGATAGTTTTTCTTCCAATAGTACTGGGAATAGCTGTTGCACTGGGAATATTAATAGGCAGATATCTGCCATCCGATTCAAATTTTACGCAGCATTCAAATATCCGGTCACGAAATGATAAACTGAACAGCATTATTAATATAATAGAATCGAATTACGTTGATTCAGTTAATCGTAATGATCTTGTTGAGAGCGCCATTCCGGCAATGTTGAAAAAACTTGATCCACATTCTGTTTATATTCCCGCAAAGGATCTTGCAAAAGCAAATGAGCCTTTACAAGGTAACTTTGAAGGTATCGGGATCTCTTTCAGCATGCTTACTGATACAATTCTCGTTATAAGTACAATCCCCGGGGGACCATCTGAAAAACTTGGTCTCTTAGCGGGCGATAAAATCTTATATGTTAATGATTCCCTTGTTGCCGGCCGACATCTTGCAGATGAAAAAATAATGGGAATGCTCAAAGGTCCCAGGGGTACTCTTGTAAAGGTCAAGGTACTAAGGGCTGGACAAAAGGATCTGATCCCTTTTGAAATAAGAAGAGATAAAATTCCAATCTACAGTGTTGACGTTGATTATATGGTTAATCCTTATATCGGCTATATCAAGATCAACGCATTTGCGATGACTACCTTCGATGAATTCATGAAAGGTCTCAAAGATCTCAAGGATCATGGAATGACCAGTTTAATTCTCGATCTTCGTGGAAACTCAGGAGGAATTATGGAAGCTGCAATCCAGATAGCCGACCAATTCCTTAAGGAAGGTCAGCTAATTGTTTACACAAAGGGCCGGGCGTCACCAAGGAATGAAGCAAAAGCAACGGGTAAAGGGGAATTTAAATCCGGACCTCTTGTTGTACTTATAGATGAATGGAGCGCTTCTGCAAGCGAGATTCTTGCCGGCGCCCTTCAGGACAACGATCGGGGTACTATAATTGGCCGCCGTTCATTTGGAAAAGGATTGGTCCAGGAGCCTATTCCTTTTACTGACGGATCGGCAATGAGGCTTACTGTGGCCCGATACTATACGCCAACCGGACGGTCAATTCAGAAACCCTACAAAGATGGATACGATAAGTACTATGATGATATAAGCAACAGATATACTCATGGAGAATTTGAAGTTTCAGACAGCATCCACTTTTCTGACTCCCTTAAGTTTACCACCGCAGGCGGGAAAATCGTTTATGGAGGCGGTGGTATAATGCCGGATAAGTTTGTTCCGGTTGACACTTCAGGAATTTCCCCTTACTTTCTTAAAGTGCGGCCCTTTATTTACAGGTTTGCACTTAACTATACGGAGAAGAACAGGGATGCGATGAACAAATTTACAGAACCCGAATTAAAAAAATACCTCGATAAACAACATCTGCTTGATCAGTTTACCCAGTTCGCTGCTGAGAACAAAATAAAAAAAGATCCGGCCGGATTAAAAATTTCGGGAAAAATAATACATGTTCAGCTTGAAGCGTATGTAGCCCGTAATATTTTGGATAACAAGGGATTCTATCCTATATGGGAAGAGATTGACACTACTCTTAAATATGCGATAGATTATCTGAAAAAATAATCTCGCTCAAGGCCCTCTGCCCCCCTAAAGAAATAGGCGTAAACTTAAGCTTTGGGGATTATGAGAACTTGCATAAAAAAATTTCCCCTCCTTTTAAAGGACTACCCTTTATACACATCTTTGTTATCGGGAAATTGGCTTGGCCGAGCCCTCTTCGTTTTGGCCTTACATAACTCACCCCTTCCCCCGGTCAACCTAAGCTTTGGGGATGAATGAGAAACTGCATAACAAAGTTCCCCTCCTTTTACATCTACAGGATTTCTGAGAAAGAGATGGGGATCCTTCATTTCACTGGTACTCCGCAAGCTACGCACCAGCGAAATTCAGGATGACAATGTAATTTGGGGCTTGTAGGGGAAGGAAGCGGCGCCTTTTGAATCAAATTTTCTGAATAAAGAAATATTAGCACAAAAGGCGCCGCTTCCTTCCCCATTATTATCCCATAACAACCTGTCATCCTGAATCTTCCGCAAAATACATATATGGAGTAAATGACAATTTTTATCTTGCGGAAGATGAAGGATCTCCCAGGGACTACCTGAATTTTAATAAATGCGATGTAAGACAAGCCTCCAAAAAAGGGGGAAATGTATCTGAATTAATTTCAATACTTAAAACTTTATTCAACTCCTTAGGTTGATGGGGGAAGGGGGTGAGTTCCCCATAGGCAGTATAATAAGGGATCGTAGACGATGTGTATAAAGGGTAGTTTAAAGGAGGGGTGGTCGGGACTATTGACTATCAAATATATACAACACCTTAATCCCCGACCGGGGTGGTTGATTCCTGATTTCCTCGTCTTAGATTTAAATTAATTTTAAGGTTATAAGCCTTTGTGACCCTTTGTTAAACCCTTGGTGTCCCTTTGTGGTTAATGGATTTCTAACTTCTGAGAAGTTGGAATTGTAAAAAAATAAGAAAAACCTTCAAAAGAAAAGATCCGGAATCTGAACAAATAATCAACCACCCCGGCCGGTATCAGGATTTTTGACATTAATTAGATTTTGGTCCGGCCACGCCTCCTTCAAAAGGAGGGGAAATGTACATAGCTTATATTCAATACATTACAGCTGGGCACTGCGAAGTGAACTAGCCATTGAACAATCATGAGAGTTGATTCACAAACTCAGTAATTGCCTGTAGCGAATTCTCTTCCTCTTCTATAAACCCCATATGCCCTGATTTCTTCAGAACAACTGTTTTTGCATTTGGGGGAAGTTTTACCCTTGTTTGAATTTGTTCGCAGGGAATATAATTATCCATAGCACCAAGGATCCAGAGACAGGGAACTTTCCCTTCCTCCATAAAAGACAACCGTGATGGCCTTATCATCATCCCATTCAGTACTGCAATTATTCCTTCATCGGGAATCATCGAAGCGATACGTTTTGATCTCAGAAGTTCCGATGAAAACTTTTCAAGATTTGAAGATGCAAACATTCTGGTCACATTATCAGGATACATCAGGTTCTTCTTCCCCATCTTAACAATTTCAATTTCACGCTTCCTCTTCTCAATGGTTTCCGGGACATCGGGGAATGGAGAAGAATGAAAGAGACAATATCCTGACAGGCGACTGGGAAAAAGTTCAAGAAATGCCAGTGTAACATATCCTCCGAGGGAATGGCCTGCGATAAATACCTTTGCAAGTTTAAGATGATCAATCAGTTCTTTGATTGCGTCAGCCATAAATTCCATTGTATGGGTTTCCCCATAAGTGTCCGAATGACCACTGCCCGGAAGATCAACAGCTATGACCCTGAATTTTGAAGAAAGCCTTTCAGCAAAGCCATTCCATACCTCCGATGACTCAAGGTAGCCATGGAGAAGTACAACAGCGCGGCCTTCACCCGAGTCAGTATATTCAATTCTCCCTCCCCTGTACGGAAAAAACATCTTGCTATTTTTTTTGTTTATGTAAAGGTATTAAATCTCAATCAATGCATAATTCCTGATCGCCGAAATGTTAATTGTGATAATAATCATCTTATTGTATTTTTAATTTAATAGCTCTAACTTTGAATTTCTTCCATCTCCAAACAAAAAGATAAACTCTAAACATTTACTAACCAATGAGTAAAATTTTGTTTTCCTCAATTTCCAAAAAAATTGTAATGGCTTTGGCCGGGTTCTTTCTGTTAATTTATTTACCTATTCATCTTTACATAAACCTGATGCTTCTCAAAGCCGACCCTGTACCATTCAATAATGCGGCACACTTCATGGCGACTTTCCCGGTAATAAGAGCTCTGGAATTTGTGCTATTTGCAGCTTTCATAGTTCATATAGCCTGGGCTATTATAGTCCAAATCCAAAACTGGCTTGCTCGTCCGGTAGGTTATGCAAAACCAATCAAAGCCGATACATCTTTTTTCTCCCGATTTATGATCTGGACCGGCGCCGTAATTTTGACTTTTTTAGTTCTCCATCTTTTCAATTTCTATTTTATTAAGATTGGATTAGTGAAAGGAAATGCAGAAGATTTTTATACAGTGGCACATAATCTTTTCAAAATACCGGCATACGATTACATTTACCTTGGATGTTTCGTTTTGCTCGGGTTTCATCTTTATCATGCACTTTTTTCAGCTTTCCAGACTATTGGTCTGAGTAACATAAGCTGGAGTCCGGTACTGAAGGTAATTTCTGCTTTTTATGCAGTTATCATTCCTGCAGGCTTTGCTTTAATATCAATCACTCTTTGGCTTTTCAGATAAAATTAAACTCATGACAAAATTAGTTTCAAAAATTCCGGAGGGTCCGCTGAGAAATAAATGGACTGGCTATAAATCTTCAGTAAAACTTGTAAGCCCGGCCAATAAGAAAAAACTGGAAATTATTGTTATCGGAACAGGGTTATCCGGCGCCGGGGCAGCATCTTCACTTGGTGAATTAGGATATAATGTAAAATCCTTTTGTTACCAGGATTCTCCAAGAAGGGCACATTCAGTTGCCGCCCAGGGAGGAATTAATGCTGCTAAAAACTATCAGAACGACGGTGACAGCACTTTCAGATTATTTTACGATATGATTAAAGGTGGTGACTTCAGGGCACGTGAAGCAAATGTCTACAGGGCAGCTGAAGTAAGCAATCAGGTCATCGACCATTATACAGCAATCGGAGTTCCTTTTGCGCGTGATTACGGTGGTACTCTGGATACGAGATCTTTCGGGGGAGTCCAGGTATCACGTACTTTTTATTCAAAAGGCCAGACCGGGCAGCAATGTCTTCTTGGCGTTTATTCATCGCTGAACAGACAAATAAAAAATGGAACAGTAACCATGTATCCCCGAAGGGAAATGCTTGATCTTGTGATAATTGACGGAAAAGCCAGAGGAATTATTACTAGAAACCTTATTACCGGGGAAATTGAAAGACATGGTGCTCATGCAGTGGTTCTCGCCACGGGCGGGTATGGAACAATATATTTTCTTTCAACTCTTGCAGTTAATTCCAATGCCTCTGCACTATGGAAGTCGCATAAAAAAGGTGCGCTCTTCGCAAATCCAAGCTTCATTCAGATACATCCGACTTCTGTCCCACAGCTAAATGAATTTCAGGCAAAACTGACACTGATGTCAGAATCACTTCGGAATGACGGAAGGATCTGGGTTCCAAAACTTAAAGGAGATAAACGTCCATCAAATGAGATACCGGAAGACGAAAGAGATTATTATCTTGAAAGAAGATACCCTGCTTTCGGAAATCTTGTCCCGCGCGATGTAGCCTCCCGTGCTGCTAAGGAACGTTGCGATGCCGGTTACGGTATCGGCGACACCGGACTGGCAGTTAATCTCGATTTCAGAGATGCAATTAAGAAACAGGGAAAGGCCGCAATCGAAGGCAAGTACGGAAACCTGTTCGATATGTACAAGACAATTACAGGTATTGATTCATATGTCGAACCAATGCAGATTTACCCGGCCGGTCACTACACCATGGGCGGATTATGGGTAGATTATGAACTGATGACAACCATACCCGGACTTTACGCAATCGGTGAAGCAAACTTTTCCGATCACGGAGCTAACCGTCTTGGTGCAAGTTCGCTGATGCAATGTTCAGGTGATGGCTATTTTATTCTTCCTGTAACAATTGGAAACTATCTCTCGGATGAAATAAAAGTTCCAAAAATCACAACCGCCCGACCTGAGTTTGAAGCAACTGAAAAAGCGGTTGTTGAGAGGCTTAATAAATTTCTCGAAATAAAAGGGAAACAGTCTGCTTCTTCATTTCATAAAAGGCTGGGAAAAATAATGTGGGACTATTGTGGAATGGTTCGTAATGAGGAAGGACTTAAAAAAGCGCTCATTCTTGTCAGAGAATTGAGAGCTGAATTCTGGAAAGACCTGAATGTTCCCGGGGACTCAAAAATGGTTAACCAGGAACTTGAAAAAGCCGGAAGGGTTGCAGACTATTTTGAATTATCAGAGCTGCTTATCACCGACGCATTAAACAGAAAAGAATCATGCGGAGCGCATTTCAGGGAAGAGTACCAGACTCCGGATGGCGAAGCCCTGAGGAATGATAACGAGTTTGCATACGTGGCAGCCTGGGAATATGGCGGCGAAGACAAACCATCTATTCTTCATAAAGAAGATCTTAAATTCGAAGAAGTGGAACTTAAGGTAAGAAGCTATAAATAAGGTATGGGGTGTGGGGTATGCGGTACGCGGCAAGTCAAAATAAAATATTCTTCCTCGCACCGCGTACCTCGCATCGCGCACATGTTAATAGATAAAAGTGATATCAATTTTGCAAAGAAATACTATTTAAAATAGAAAAGTATATGAAGTTAACACTTAAGATCTGGCGGCAGATAAATGCCACTGCAAAAGGGAACTTTGAAACTTACCAGATGGATAATGTGTCGCCCAGGATGGCATTCCTTGAAATGCTCGATGCTTTGAATAATAAGCTTGTCGAGGAGGATAAAGATCCTGTGGCTTTTGATCACGATTGCCGTGAAGGGATTTGCGGTTCATGTGGATTGTATATTAATGGCCATCCTCATGGTCCGATTCCGGCAATAACCACCTGTCATCTCTCTATGAGGTATTTTAATGATAGAGATACAATTTGGATTGAACCCTGGAGAGCAAAGCCTTTTCCCGTCATCAAAGATCTTATTGTCGACAGAAAAGCTTTTGACAAAATCATGATTGCCGGTGGATTTATATCTGTAAATGCCGGAGCCGCACCGGAAGCTAATTCGATTCTGATTCCCAAAGCAAAGTCTGATCTTGCCTTTGATACTGCCATTTGTATCGGATGCGGCGCTTGTGTTGCCGCATGTAAGAATGCTTCAGCGATGTTGTTCGTTTCGGCAAAAATATCGCAATATGCTCTTCTGCCGCAAGGACGTGTTGAAGCAAGGGACCGTGTAAGAAGAATGATTGAAAAAATGGACGAATCGGGATTCGGGAACTGTTCAAATACCGGAGCCTGTGAATCTGAATGCCCTAAAGAAATAAAACTTGTTGACATTGCACGGTTAAACCGGGAATTCATTAAAGCCATCTGATAGATCTTCTGAAAAAGATAAATCCATTAACCACAAAGATGGCACAAGGACACAAAGAGAATCAAATCATAGTTCTTTGTGAACTTTGTGTTTCCCTTTGTGATCTTTGTGGCTAAAAAAAATTCAATCTATTCTATTTCCTGAAAAATTTTCCTCTCCTTAACTACTGTATTGAAGTTATTGTATATTTGTCATAGTACTGATTGACTTATATCAATAGTACAACCTCCTGACGAAATGGGAATCATCTAATAACATCTTTACAATAATGAAAACAGAACATTCACGCCGTGATTTTCTTACGAAATCAGCCTTAGCCGGTATGGCAACTCTTGCGGTTCCAATAGTTGCATGCTCAGGCAAGGAACCTGTTAAAGCACCTGTTGTAATTCCTGAATCAAAACTTATTGTCCCCAAAGCCAATGCTTTAACAATTACCGGAACTTTCCTCGATGAAATATCGCATGATATTCCTCACCAGAACTGGGGCGAAAAAGAATGGGATGCCGAGTTCGGATATATGAAGGCGATCGGGATAGATACTGTAATTATTATAAGATCAGGTTACCGGAAATTCATCACATTCCCTTCAGAATATCTTCTTAAAAAAGGATGTTATATGCCCTCGGTCGACTTGCTGGATATGTATCTCAGACTGGCGGATAAATATGATATGAAATTCTATTTCGGTTTGTACGATTCAGGAAAATACTGGGACACTGGCGACATGTCATGGGAAGTAGAAGACAATAAATATGTTATTGACGAGGTCTGGAAAAACTATGGCAGTAAATATAAAAGCTTCAAGGGGTGGTATATCAGCGGTGAAATAAGCCGGAAGACAAAAGGCGCTATCGGAGCATTTCATACAATGGGAAAACAATGTAAAGATGTTTCAGGTGGATTGCCAACATTCATTTCACCTTGGATTGATGGTAAAAAAGCAGTTGAAGCTGCTTCAGGAGATATAACTAAAGCAAAATCCGTTTCGGTACAGGAACATGAAAAAGAATGGGGGGAGATCTTTGATGGAATTCATGATGTTGTTGACGCATGTGCTTTTCAGGATGGTCATATTGATTATGATGAACTCGATGCATTCTTCGCGGTGAATAAAAAGCTTGCCGGGAAATACGGAATGAAATGCTGGACAAACGCAGAAACATTTGACCGCGACATGCCTATCAAGTTCTTCCCTATCAAATTCGATAAACTGCGGTTAAAACTTGAAGCCGCGAAACGTGCAGGTTATGATAAAGGAATCACCTTCGAGTTTTCGCATTTTATGAGTCCGCAGTCAGCTTACTTACAGGCAGGCCATTTATATGATCGTTACAAAGAATATTTTAATATAAAATAAATATGAAGGAAGAGTCGAATCAAATAGTATATGTTGTCTGGCTATCAATAGTGGCTTCATTGGGAGGATTTCTTTTCGGATATGACACTGCAGTTATTTCAGGAACAGTCGATCATGTGTCGGCTCAATTTAATCTGAATGACGTAACCAAAGGGTGGTATGTTGGATGTGCCCTGGCTGGCTCAATAGCAGGTGTTATGGTAGCCGGTTCGCTGAGTGATAAGTTTGGACGCAAAATAGTTTTGTTGCTTTCTGCTGTATTGTTTTCAGTTTCAGGTCTGGGCTGCATGATCGCAGGCAGCGAAGTTCAGCTTGTTATCGCTCGTATAATGGGTGGCGTGGGAATCGGCGTTGCCTCTGTAATTTCACCTATGTACATTGCTGAAATATCTGTACCGAGTTTCCGGGGACGACTGGTTTCGATGTACCAGCTGGCAATTACCGTTGGATTCCTGGGAGCATATTTAGCGAATTATGGTCTGCTTCATTATTCGGAAACATTGGTAGCTAAAGGTGCAACAACTGGTTTATATGGTAAGATTTTTGCCACTGAAGTATGGAGAGGAATGTTAGGGATGGAAGCGCTTCCGGCGTTATTGTTCTTCATAGTACTCTTTTTGATCCCTGAAAGTCCCAGATGGCTCATTGTTAAAGGTCAGGAACTTAAAGCTTCACTTATCCTTAAAAAAATATACGGAGAAAAAGAAGCGGCGGTTCAGGTAAATAATGTGAAAAATATTATTGCAAGTGAAACACGTTCCGACTGGCGGATGTTATTCCAGCCGGGCTTCAGGATGGCACTTTTTATAGGTGTGGCTCTTGCAATGCTCGGTCAGTTAATGGGTGTTAATGCTGTGCTTTATTATGGACCTACTATATTTAAAGAGAGCGGCCTGTCAACCGGAGATTCCCTGTTTTATCAGGTATTGGTGGGTCTGGTGAATATGCTCACAACCGTTCTGGCGCTTATTATTATAGATAAGGTAGGAAGAAAGCAACTTGTATACTGGGGCGTATCAGGAATGATACTCGCCCTGGTTCTGATTGGAGTGTACTTTGCATTCGGAGTAACTATGAATCTTCCTCATGTATTCCTTCTGATCTTCTTTCCTTTTCTATATTTTCTGCTGTGCCATATCAATATGTGCTGTCATATTTGTTCTTCTTTCGGAAATGTATCCGGTAAAGGTACGAGGCGCTGCAATGTCAATAGCAGGTCTGTCACTCTGGATCGGGACATACCTGATAGGCCAGCTTACACCACTGATGCTAACTGCATTTACACCTGCAGGAACATTCTGGCTGTTTGCTGTAATGTGTGTTCCTTACATGCTTATTGTGTGGAAATTACTCCCTGAAACAACAGGTAAATCGCTTGAAGAAATAGAAGAAATGTGGATTCAGAGGGGGAAGAGATAGGATTTCAGAAGGCGGATTGCGGATTGCTTACAGAAATCCGAAATCACAAATCCGAAATCCGAAATCTACCTTCGGACTTAGGACATATCAACAACTAAATTTAAAATACCATGGACTTTCAATCATTATCAAAACTCTACAAGGATGAATTACTGAATAATGTAATGCCTTTCTGGCTAAATAAATCGCAGGATAAAGAATATGGCGGCTACTACACTTGTCTTGACAGGGAAGGAAAAGTATTTGATACTGACAAGTTTGTCTGGCTTCAGGGTCGGGAAGTATGGATGTTCTCCATGCTTTGCAACAAACTTGAGAAGAACCCTGAATGGCTGAAATGTGCAGTGCAAGGTGGTGAATTCCTGAAGAAATACGGCCATGATGGCAATTATAACTGGTATTTTTCACTAACAAGGGAAGGCAAACCAATTATTGATCCTTACAACATATTTTCGTATACATTTGCCACAATGGCGTTTGGCCAGTTAAGCAAGGCAACAGGTAATCAGGAATATGCAGAGATTGCCCGAAAAACTTTTGACATAATTCTGTCAAAAGTCAATAATCCAAAGGGGAAATGGGATAAATCACATTCAGGAACAAGGAGTCTTAAAAATTTTGCATTGCCAATGATCCTCTGTAATCTTGCTCTGGAAATTGAACACCTTCTCGATGAAGATTTTCTCAATAAAACCATCGATACCTGCATTCATGAAGTGATGGATGTATTTTATCGTCCGGAAATGGGACTGGTTGTTGAAAACCTGACAATGGATAATAAGCTCTCCGATACTTTTGAAGGGAGGCTGCTTAATCCGGGACATGCAATTGAGGCAATGTGGTTCATAATGGACCTTGGCGAACGCCTTAAAAGACCTGACCTCATTGAAAAAGCAGCAGGAATAGCAATAAAAATGGTCGAATACGGATGGGACAAACAATATGGAGGAATTTTTTATTTTCTCGACAGGAACGGTCATCCGACACAGCAGCTTGAATGGGATCAGAAACTCTGGTGGGTGCATGTTGAGACACTCATCTCAATGCTGAAAGGATACCAGCTTACCGGTTCAAAAGAGTGTCTGAAATGGTTTGAGACAATTCATGATTATACCTGGGAACATTTCAAAGATAAAGAACACCCTGAATGGTTTGGATACCTGAACAGACGCGGCGAAGTTCTTCTTCCCCTCAAAGGAGGTAAGTGGAAAGGCTGTTTCCATGTACCACGTGGGCTCTATCAGTGTTGGAAAACCCTGGAAAAAATAAAATAACCCAAAAGAAATCCATTAACCGCAAAGGTCGCAAAGAACTGAACTATAGCGTTTTGACTTTGCGACCTTTGCGCCTATTATGCGAACTTTGCGGTTAAAGGGTTTATAAACAAACTGATTCTACTTCTTTCACGGTTTTAGGTATTGGTTTGCCAAGAATCTTATGCCCCTTATCGGTAATCAGCACATTATCCTCAATCCGGATGCCACCGATTGACATGTAAGCATCGAGCTTGTTATAATTGATGAAGTCTTTGAATTTCCCCTCTCCTTTCCATTGTTCAATTAATTCCGGAATGAAATAACATCCTGGTTCAACCGTAAATACGTGACCTGTTTTGTAAGGAAGTGCAAATCTGAGAAAAGCAGTCCCGAACTGGTCGCTTCTCTTTACCTCATCGTTATACCCGACAAAATTTTCACCCAGCGCTTCCATATCATGAACATCGAGACCCATCATATGACCCAGACCATGAGGCATAAAAAGTGCGTGGGCCCCTGCCTCAACAGCCTGGTTGACGTCACCTTTCATTAGTCCCAGATCTTTCAGTCCCGAGGCTAATATCCTGCAAGCCATAAAATGCAGATCGCGGTTTGACAGGCCTGGCTTTGTAGCCTTTATAGCATCGGTATTTGCTTTCAGCACAATCTCATAAATATTTTGTTGCTTTTCATTGAATTTACCTCCTACCGGTGTTGTTCGAGTTATGTCGGATGCATAATGAAGATTCGTTTCGGCACCGGCATCGGTAACCATCATTTTACCTTTACTCAGGATATTACCATGTGAATGATTATGCAGGGTTTGTCCATTGATACTCAAAATTATGGGGAATGAGGTCCCTCCTCCTTTGGAAAGAGCTATTCCTTCAATTGCTCCGAAAATATCCTGCTCTTTCACGCCCTGTTTGCACATCTTCATAGCTGTTACATGCATTTCGTATGCGATATCACCAGCTTTTTCTATTTCGTCTATTTCAACTTTTTCTTTTATCGATCTCATTGAGATGACAGCCTTTATCAATTCAACGGATGCAATCGATTTCATCTGACATGGATTCTCTTTCAGAAGCTTTCCTAGCGACATCTTTGTTTCGCCACGGTAGGGAGGGAGAAAATGGATTTTCCTCTTCTTCGATATAGCCTCGTTGACAACATCTTCCAATTTGGATAAAGGGGCAGTGTCAGTTATTCCGCATTTCAGGGAAAGTTCTTTTACTTTTGGTTGGGGACCCATCCATATTATGTCATCCATGTCATAGTCATTGGCAAAAATCCGGTCTTTACCTGAATCAAAATCCATTAATCCGGTAAAACCGGGCAGATCTATCCCGAAAAAATATAAGAAATCACTATCCTGTCTGAAGTGATAGGTATTATCAGGATAATTCATTGGCGCTTCAGAATTGCCTGTAAAAAGGCCAATTCCTTTTTTAATTTTATTATGGAGTTCCTCTCTCCTTCTGGTATAAATTTCAGCTTTGAACATCTCAGAAAAGATTTATGATTTAACTACTAAGGTAACACCATGATAACTATAAAACAAAAGAAAAGTTTGGAGAGTGAGCTAAAGTGAACTAAAGTGACTAAAGTGAACTAAAGTGACGAAAGTTTAAAAAGAAGAACTTACACAGAGTCACACTGAGAACCACAGATCACGGAGAAAGACAAAGAAAATTAGACCTCTGCATTTTTCTCTGTACCTCTGTGCTCTGGGTTCTCGGTGGCAGTTCTTTGTTACACATTATAATAGGATGCCAGATCATTAATCTGATCAATATAACATTTCAGTTTATTGCCGGTAGCACTATTACTCTCAACCATTTCAAATTTTTCAAGAAGATGTTTTTGTTCAACGTCAGTTAAAGCATTTCCAGCCAGCCGGAAAAGAACATTGTTTTCCTTGGCAATGTGATTTGTCAGAAGTTCTGAATAACCTGACATATTCCTGAATATTTCTTCCAGAGCTGATTTTGTGCCCTTCTTATATAATTCAACATTATCAGCAATTCCTTTTACAAAATTCCGTCCCTGAGAATGTTCATAGAGCATCATTGCCACAGGACCTCTGTCAGCCGGAAACCCTTTTTCTTTTAGTGCAGGGAAGAAATACTCCTCTTCTTTTGCGTGATGCAGTCCGTCTGCATATCCACGAATCAGTCCAATTATTTTTTCAATATGCTCAATGTCAGGCATCCCTGATTGAACAAGAACCTTCATCACGTCAATCAGCTTAAGGATATGTACGTGATCGTTTTCCAGATTTTTCGTTGCTGTATTCATGTTGAGATAATTTATTTTGCCAGTGCTATTGCTTTTGGATAGAGTATATTATTTTCGAGATGAACATGTACATGCAGATCATCTTCAAATTCCCTGAGAAGTTTAAATGCAATTATATAGGTGTTGCACCCATCATCAGGTACCTTGTAATTTGATGTGATATTATTTATTTCATCCATCGTTCCTCCGGCGAATTCATGTTCAGCTGATAAGCGCGATATCTCCGACAGAATTGTAGCTTTTGCTTTTTCAGTTCCAAAATTTAATGCTTGTTTTATTGAAGGGAAAAGAACTTCTTCTTCATTTTTCAGATGCTGTAGTAATTCAGTATTTATTTGAGAGAAGAGATTAGCAACAAGTCTTAGTTCAGGATGATGCTCCCCATGCACAGAAGCTATTTTTGCCGTATATGCGACGAGAACCGGCATAGTATTAAGAACGTATTTGTGGTGGGTGTTTACTACATAATCAGATAAAAATCCGATATCCCACTCATTATAATTGTGACCTGTAGAGACAGGAATATCTTTAAGTTTTTCAAGCTTATCAAGCAGAACTTTCTTTTCAATTCCTTTTTCAGAACATGTTTCATCAATGCTCTTTTTCCCGCCACAACAAAAATCTATTCCTGCTTCTTTAAATACAGCTGCTGATCTGAAGTCCTGCGCTACTATTTCACCAATTGTCATATCTTCTTTCATTTTCTTATTAATTTATTCGTGACAAAGCTAAGAAATACTTATTAAAGGACAAATAGGTCTTTTGGTATTTTATAAATTATTTTTATTACATTTGCATCAATAATTGCCTTAAAAACTTAAAAACATGTTCAACAAAGAAACAGAATATGCTCTCAGAGGGCTGGTTTACATTAAATTACAAAACCTCAAGGATCGAAGACCAGGGACTATGGAAATTGCGAAGGAGATAGAAGCTCCTCAATTCTATACTGCGAAAATTTTGCAGCGCCTGGTCAGAGCAGGATTACTGGAATCAATGAAAGGGAAAGGAGGAGGCTTTTACTTCGACCCGGTCAAACCCGATTTACAACTTATCAGACTTATATCTGCAACTGAGGGAGATAAATCCTATTCAGGTTGTGGTTTTGGACTTAAACAGTGCGATGAAAACAATCCGTGCCCTTTGCATGAGAAGTATGCAGCAATAAGAAACTCCATAAACAAATTGATCTCAGAAGAAACCGTGCAAAGTCTGGCTGAAAAAGTTTACAACAAGGAACTTAGCTTAAAATAATCTGATGAACAAAAAATATAAACTTCCTCTGATTGTCTTTCTGCTGACTTTCATAATCCTGGCGTTTGTTCAGATAAAGGTAGAAAGACCAATGATCCTGGCTGAACGGTTTCTTAAGGGAAGCGGCTGGGTTGAAATCTTAATAATTTCACTCTATGGAGCTTTTGTGATTTCGAAAATGCAGGACCCACATAATGTACCAAAATGGAGAAAGATCACCTGGACATTATTCTCTCTTGTTTTCTTCACACAGCTTCTAATAGGACTATCAGGATTTGATAAATTCCTAATGACAGGAAAACTGCATTTGCCTATCCCTATGATGATCCTTGCCGGACCAATATACAGAGGGCAGCTCTCAGTAATGACAATCCTTTTTCTGAGCACAGTCGTTTTAACCGGCCCTGCATGGTGCAGCCAGCTTTGCTACTTCGGAGCTTTTGACAATCTTGCCTCAACCGGAAAAACAACGAAACAGATTCTGAAAAATAAGGGGGCAATAAAATATTCTGTTCTCTTTCTTGTAATTGCAATGGCAATAATTCTTTCGCTGGCTGAAAGTCAGTATGCTGGCCTCCACGCTAATTGCCATAGCATTTGGGGTAACTGGTGTAGCTATTATGATTCTGTTTTCCATGAAAAGGAAAAAAATGATCCATTGTACGATGTATTGCCCTATCGGAACGATAGTTAATACCTTTAAATATATAAATCCTTTCAGGTTGTATATCGATCAAAGCTGCACTCTGTGCGGTCAGTGTACAAAATTCTGCAAATATGATGCTTTGAATATTCAGGATATCAAAAATTCAAAGCCTTCAGTAACGTGCACACTATGCGGTGATTGTCTTGCCGGTTGCCATCACAATTCAATAAAATATAAATTTCTCAATCTGAATAATGAGCAGGCAAGGAACCTTTACCTGATTATGACTATCAGTCTTCATGCGGTTTGCCTTGCCCTTGCTAGGATATGATTGAAAAGGAATGATCGTCTGACCAATTTTATAAGATTGTAACACTGTTTACTGAGTATCAAAAATTTACAATTCAATTTCTGTAACCAATTTTTTTTTGTTTCGTTTAAATAAAATAATTGGGCCTGAAACTGTAAAAAACATTATAATTATAATACTCAGATTAATAAATATGCGAATGCGTATTGCAATTGATAAATGTTTGTTATATTCGTATACACCTTCAACAAATTAATTTACATCCTGCTCGTATTATGCCTTACAGAAGATTGCCCAACACCGACACTGCCAGAATAAAGGCGATGAGAACTGCTCTTGAAAAGGGGAAAGAGCTGCCTCCGAATAAACTGGCTTTTTCATCAAAAACAATTGTCCGGCTTCAGAAATTCCTGCCATTGTTTGACCATAACTTACAGTTATACCGGCAGGTCATTTCTTCGCAAAACAAAAAAAGCAAAGATTATAATGAAGCACTTAGAAAGGCCAGGATCTATCTGACCCACTTTATTCGTGTGATGAATATGGCAATTTTCAGGGGGGATGTACCAGCAGAAACACGGGCTTTTTACGGACTGGCAACTGATGAATCAACTGTGCCTTCATTTACAACCGAGAATGAATTTATGAGCTGGGGAAGAAGAATAATAGAAGGTGAGGAATTCAGGATAAAAAAAGGCGGCAGTCCGATTACAAATCCTACAATAGCAGTTGTAAAAGTGCGATTCGAAAATTTCATCGAAGCATGGACATTTCATAATACCCTGACAAAAAGAACACTCGATTATGCAGAGAAAAATTGCAGTCTGCGAAAAGAAGCTGACGAAATAATTCTCATGCTATGGAATGAGATAGAAAATACTCACAGCGGACTTTCTGAAGAACTGAGGAAAACTCTGAGTGAGGAATATGGAATAGTTTATTTCTACCGGAAAGGAGAACTTGAAAAATCAAATGTAGCTGAAACTGAGACCGGAACCTGGTATTAGCTCCGGCATTTGCTTTCCTACAATATATTTTTGTACTTAATCCTGCCAAATTTGTTGAGATGCTGGGAATGACAGTGTCTTAAAATCATTAATATTGTGTTTTATCAACGCAATTGTCATTTTCATAAAATAATTAATCCATTTCAAATGAGAATTAGCAAAATATTTTCTACCCTGATCCTTGCATTAATAATTTTCATGCCTGTAACCGGGCAGCCTGTTTCAAAGGAAATTAACTCTGACTGGAAATTTCACAAAGTAGGAAACACCGACTGGCACAAAGCAGTTGTTCCCGGTTGCATACATACCGATTTGATTAACAATAAAATAATTCCTGATCCTTTTTACAGGGATAATGAATCCAAAGTTCAATGGATTGACAAATACTCCTGGGAATACAAGACAGAGATAATTGTAGACAATAAGCTGATCAGCAAACAGAACATTGAGCTTGATTTTAAAGGTCTCGATACTTATGCGGAAGTATTCCTGAATGACCAGCATCTGCTTAGTACTGATAATATGTTCTGCGAATGGAATGTAGATGTTAAAAAGATTTTGGTTGAAGGAAAAAATTCACTAAGGATACTTTTTCATTCGCCTGTTGCGATGGGAATCTTAAGCAGGGATAAATTTGATGTGGAAGCTCCATTGGGGTATAACCTGGAACTTACAAATACTGACTGGCCGAATGTTGGTCCTTATATGCGGAAAGCTGGTTATATGTTTGGCTGGGACTGGGGACCAAAGCTTACGACAAGTGGTATCTGGCGGCCTGTCTTTCTTAAAGCCTGGGATGAAGCAAGGATAAAATCAATTCAAATAGTTCAGGATGATGTGACCCCGAAGAAGGCGAACCTTACTGCTGTATTCAACATTGAAGCAAATTCCTCTTTAAATGCAAATCTGGATCTGTCTTACTCCCTGAATGGCAAAACATTGATTATCAACCCTACTCAGGTGAAATTAAATGAAGGGAGGAATGAAGTCAGGATTCAATTTGCTGTGAACAATCCCTCTCTATGGTGGCCAAACGGTCTTGGAGATCATCCGCTGTATGAGATTAATGGTATTCTTAAAACAGGAAACACTGACCTTGACAAAATTCAGACTCATGCAGGACTGAGAAAAGTCAGGCTTGTGCAGGACCCCCAGCCTGACGGTGGAAAATCATTTTATTTCGAGGTAAACGGGATTCCGGTTTTTGCAAAAGGGGCCAATTATATTCCTTCGGATATATTTCCATCAAGAGTTACAGATAAACATTATGAAGAAATCATAAATGCGGCCGTAAATGCAAATATGAATATGCTCAGAGTTTGGGGCGGAGGAATTTATGAAAATGATATTTTCTACGATTTATGTGATCGCAACGGGATTATGGTATGGCAGGATTTTGCCTTTGCGATTTACCAGATGCCTGATTACCCGGAATTTTTCGCATCAATAAAGAAAGAATTAAAAGACAATATTGAACGTCTGCGCAATCACCCTTCACTCGTCCTCTGGAGCGGAAACAATGAAACTGAACTTATATGGGATCTGTTAATGAAGAGCTTTTTTGGACTCCCGATAGCAAATACCGGAGGTATGGGTGCATTATCAAATCTCATTAAGCTTCTTCCGAAATCCGATAGTATAAATCCTAATGTAGCCACCAGGGTTATGAAAGCTTATGATGACGTATTTTATAAATTTATTCCTGAAGCGCTTGAAAAGTACGATTATAATTCTCACGACTACTGGCCGTCATCGCCTGCAGGAGGATGGAAAAAGCCAATGACAATGAACGCTCCTCAGAGTGGAGACATGCATTTCTATATTGCCGTAGTTAACCTTCCTTTTAGCGCCTACCATGATGTAAAATCACGGTTTTTCAGTGAACACGGTTTCCAGTCATGGCCCGCTAAAAAGATAGTGGATAATTTTACTTCAACCTCCGACCGCGATAAAAATTCAGCCGTAATGAAGGCACATAACAAGGCAATGGGCGGGAACCCTATGCTCGACAAATATATGGCAATGTCATACCGGGCTCCAAAAGATTTTGATTCATACCTTTATGTCTCGCAGGTTCTGCAGGCTGAAGGAATGAAGATGGCGCTCGAAACGCACAGGAGCTGGATGCCTTACACTATGGGATCCCTCTTCTGGCAGATGAACGATGTCTGGCCGGTCGCATCATGGGCATGTCTTGATTTTCAAAATAATCCAAAAGCTTTTTATTATACTGCAAAAAAAGCTTTTAACCCTATCATTGTAGTGCCGGGCAACCACAAAAACAATTTCTCATTAAGTGTGGTTTCAGACAAACGGGAGCCATTCAGTGCAAAAGCTGAGATGAAAATTCTTGACTTTAATGGTAAAGTATTATGGAGTAAAAATGTCCCAGTCAGTATTCCCGCGAATACAAGTAAGGAGTGTTTTAAAATCAATACAAGTGACCTGGTAAAAAATATGGATACAACTCAGATCGTCTTTTCGGTTAAGTTATTAAAAGGAGACAACCTGCTCGCTTCCAACATGTCCTATTTCTCTGAGCCTAAGGATTTAAAACTTGCTAAACCTGAAATAACCAAAGTTGTCAAGCAAACCGTAGACGGGTACTCAATTACTTTTACAGCTGATAAGCTTGTTAAGGATCTATATCTGGATACAGATCTTAATGGTTGGTTCAGTGATAATTGTTTTGATATTCTTCCCGGAGAGAAGGTAATTGTAAACTTCGCGACCAAAGAGAAGACTGAAAACTTCGGAGAAAAGCTGAAACTGATCTCACTGACTGATTCTTACTAATAATCCACATTTGCAAACCTTAGTGCAATTTTGCCATTGTTGAAAAAAATCCTTTAACCACAAAGGGACACTAAGAAAACACAAAGGGACACTAAGGATTAGAAATAACACATATTAATTACCCCCTTCCCCGGCCTTCCCCCAAGGGGGAAGGAGTAAGACAATCATTTCCCCCTTGGGGAAACAGGAAAAGGGGTAAGTGCTGGCAGAAAACCCATTAAGAAAGTGCAACTCCTTTTTAACTCAGTGTTACTGTGTTTAAGTTCTTTTTTCTTAAATAAAATAAGACTACAATAATTACCGCAACCGGAATTGGCAGGAAGATAGCCTGTTTCCATAAAGGAATTTCCGGTGTTGCATTAGTTTTTTCTAATCCCTGAGTATAGGTCATGATAACAGGAAATGCATTATTCACAAAATGTGAAACTATCGGAAGCCAGAGTGTCCGGCCCCAGAAAAACAGATAACCAAAAATCAGTCCGAGAATGAATCTCGGTATAAAACCCAGAAATTGAAGATGGATTGCACTGAAAATAAAAGCTGTAAAAAATATCGCAAAATGACCCGATTTGAATAACCTGGTAAAAATCCTTTGAAGTACACCTCTGAATATCATTTCTTCAGATATAGCCGGAATTAAAGCAATAATTACGAGGTTCATTAACATAGTCCCGAAAGTATCCGAAACAACTATAGAGTCAATCAGATTATCTGCACTCTTTTCTTTATCAATTATCCACTGCTCTAATCCGGAAAGTGAAGACGGAAGATGTATTGCTGAGTTAATCTGGCCTGTAAAACTGGAAATTGGGAAAATACAGATTGTCAGAAGTATAACAAGACCAATATCTTTTATATCAGGAATTTTCAATTCTGTCAAAGTTGAACCCGGCCTCTTCATTAATAACAGGAGAATAATGGCAGGAGTGAACAGGAATGAAATATCCTGAATAATAAGGGTGTACCTGATAAATCTGATATCATTGACACTAAGCGTTTCTGCTGTTTTGGTCAGAACCGTCAAATCGGCGCCAAAAATACCGGTACCTGCCACGATAAGAACAGATGCAAGAACAAAACCAATTCCCAATACAATCATTATAGCAACAAATAACTGATAAAGAGGAGGTTCTCCATAAAAATTTAAAAGTCGATGCTTCTCACCCATTTTATTAATTTTGCAGTCACTTAAAGATAAACAATTATGCAGGGTCGTTGAATGCGAAATCCCTGTATTTCTCAAAATTTAAAATATCCGGATTTGAAGATCGGCAACATAACTTTGGGGAACTATCCACTGTTCCTGGCACCTATGGAAGATATAACTGATCCCTCTTTCAGGATGATCTGCAAGATGAATGGAGCTGATTTCATGTACACCGAGTTCGTTTCATCCGACGGACTAATAAGGGATGGAAAAAAGAGCGTTAAAAAGCTTGATATATATGATTTTGAAAGACCAATCGGAATACAGCTTTACGGACACCTGGTTGAATCGATGGTGGAAGCAGCCTTGATTTCAGAACAGGCTAACCCTGAGTTAATTGATATAAATTTCGGATGCCCTGTAAAAAAGATTGCTAACCGTGGAGCAGGTGCAGGGATGCTCCGGAACATTCCATTAATGGTTGAAATGACTACTGCCATTGTAAAGGCAGTCAAACTTCCTGTAACCGTCAAAACACGGCTGGGATGGGATGATGATAACAGGAACATTGTTGAAATAGCTGAACGCTTACAGGATGTTGGTATCGAAGCATTAACAATACATGGTAGAACTCGTGCACAATTATATAAAGGAGAGGCTGACTGGACATTAATAGGTGCTGTTAAAAATAATCCCCGGATTAAAATTCCAATAATTGGGAATGGCGATATCGACGGTCCTGTAAAAGCAAAAGAGATGTTCGACAGGTATGGAGTTGATGGGATTATGGTTGGTCGCGCAACCGTCGGAAGACCCTGGATATTTAGAGAAATCAAACATTATCTTAATACCGGAGAGTTATTGCCAGAACCCTCGGTTAATGAAAAAGCTGATCTTGCCCTTCAGCATCTGGAAAAGTCATTAGAGTATAAAGAAGGAAACAGGGCAATATTCGAAATGCGAAGACATCTTTCAAACTACTTTAAAGGATTACCTCATTTCAAAGAAACCAGGTTAAAACTGCTGACAACATCTGAAGTGAAAGAAATTAAAGGTTACATTGAAGAGATTCGTCAGAAGTGGGGTGATTTCAGAAGTGAGGATAAGACGTCCATTTATAACATTTAATAAACTATCTAAAAAAAACCGCAAAGGTCGCAAAGACATAATATCAGGATATAATCTTTGCGTTCTTTGCGCCTTCTTTGTGTGCTTTGCGGTTAATGGATTTCAACTTTTCAATTAGTCTTAATTCGTTCAAACAGCAGCTTCATACTACCCCATTTGAATATGATTTTCAGAATTAAAATGAAGACGATCCCTGTCAGAATGAGGGCAGCGAAATCAACCCAGGGATGAATACGGAACTGCTCAAAATAAGCAGGCGTCTGTAATGCAGAAGATCCGTTTGTTACCATAATACAAAGGAATATATTATTAGCTGTATGAGCGCCCATGGTAGCTTCAATACCATCATCCATTACAGTAATGATCCCGAATATGAGACCGAAAACTATATACTGAGGAATCATTGTAAAAAAACCAAATGCCTTGATTTCAGGATTAAAAGCATGCATCAGTCCGAAAAAGACTGATGTCATAATCACCGGAAACCACCGGTTCTTTATCAAAGCTGCAAAACCCTGCATCAGGTATCCCCGGAAAAGCACTTCTTCGAAAGCTGCCTGAAACGGAATGAAAACAATAGTTACTACCGACAATAACAGAATTGAGATTGACTGATTATTAATCTTAAAGTTGGAGGGATCAAATTTTACATACAGGAAAAGATAAACGGCTGAAAGGATGAGCCACACAAATGCTGAAATAAAGAAACGGTTCCATCTTATTTTATCAGTTCCGTTTATTGTCATCTTAAAGCTCCTGTTATTCAGAGGTTTAACGAGGAGGATGAATGCGATCAATCCGGCAATAAAAGGGAAGATCATCATAATGAAGCCGATATTCGTGTCGAACCCAAGTGATCCCAGATCGTTGGGATTGGCAGCCATCTGGGCGAAAACTGCAGGATTGGAAGCTGATTTGACAGCAAGGGCTATAAGTAAAGGGACGGCGCCGATAGTATTTGATACAACCAGCACTGACACTACCATTAATACATATCGCCAAAGGCTATTTCTGCCTTTAAAAGTCGATTCAAGGTGATTCATAAGTAATCAATTTATCAGAACTCCGAGCTTGTCCTTTTGGGATGATCAATGGAGTAATGAAGCCCCCTGCTCTCCTGACGGTTTTTCGCCATTTTTATTATCAGATACCCGACATTTATGAGGTTTCTGAGTTCACAGATCTTTTTCGAAATAAGCGATCGTTTATAAAGACTCTCATTTTCCTTATATATAATTTCCAAACGTATAAGGGCTCTCTGAAGCCTGAGATCGGATCTTACTATTCCGACATAATTGCTCATAATCATCTGAACTTCCTTGTAGTTCTGAGTGACCAGGATCATCTCCTCCAGGTGAGTTGTGCCTTTGTAATCCCAGTCGGGAATCCTCTCCTCAAATGTAAGATCTGCAAGACGGGTCCCAGAATGGAGTGCAGCCCTGTGTGAGTACACCGCGGCTTCAATCAATGAATTAGAAGCCAATCTGTTTGCTCCATGCAAACCGGTTGAGGACGCTTCACCAATTGCATAAAGACGATTAATATTACTTTGTCCGTCCATATCAACCTTGATCCCGCCGCAGGAATAGTGCGCAGCAGGTACAACAGGGATTAGATCTTTGGTAATATCAATGCCACGTTCCAGGCAATGATCATAAACATTCGGGAAATGGTCCTTTAATCCTTCGTGGCTAAGATGGGTACAATCGAGCCACACATGATCGTCGCCCCACATCTTCATCTCATTGTCAATTGCCCTGGCGACAATGTCACGGGGTGCAAGCGATCCCCGGCTGTCATATCTTTTCATGAATTTTTCGCCGGCCATATTTTTAAGAACAGCTCCATATCCGCGTAACGCCTCGGTAATAAGAAATGATGGTCGTGTATTTGGATCCCAAAGTGATGTAGGATGAAATTGCACAAATTCCATATTTTCTATGTTCCCTTTCGCTCTATAGACCATTGCAACGCCATCGCCTGTCGCTATCTCAGGGTTGGTAGTTGTCATATAAACATTACCCATTCCGCCAGTAGCAATAACAGTCACTTTTGAAAGAAAGGTGATCACTTTCTGATTAACAAGATCTGCCACATAGGCTCCAAAACACTTAATGTCAGGATAATTTTTTTTCAGGACATCGCCCAGGTGATGCTGGGTAAGTATTTCTATGGCAAAATGCTGTTCATATAACTTAATATTGGGATCCGCTTTCACCCTTTCAACGAGCGTTTTCTGTATCACTTCTCCCGTCCTGTCTTTATGATGAAGTATCCTGAATTCGGTATGCCCCCCCTCCTTTGCCAGATCGTAAGAACCATCTTCCTTCTTATCAAAAGAGACTCCCAATTCTATGAGATCTTTTATTCTGTCAGGCGCTTCTTCGACAACCATTCTGACAACCTCTTCATTGCAAAAACCATCGCCTGCAATCAAGGTATCTTTAATATGTTTTTCGAAATTATCTGGCTGACTAAAAACAGCGGCAATACCACCCTGCGCGTAACGTGTATTTGAATCTTCGATTCCGGCCTTGGTAACAACCGACACCTTTCCATATTTTGCTGCTTTAAGAGCGAATGTCAATCCGGCAATACCGGATCCGATAACCAGGAAATCAGTTTTCAGTTTCATCTGAGTAAAATGAAAAATAAGGGGTAAAGATACAATAACACCCCAAACCCGCAAAAACGGAATATTGTAAAATTCAAACCACAAAGGTCACAAAGGAAAGACACAAAGTTCACAAAGAATTTTCCACATATATTAAATTGACTTTGTGTGCTTTGCGTTTCCTTTGTGCACTTTGTGGTTAAAAAAATAATTAAATACTTTACATGGCAGATAATATTTGACAGCAGTGAATATAACCTGAATTGTATTACACACATTTTTGAATTACTTTTGTCTTCCTCTAAAGTAAAAGAAACATTTATGGCTCAGGAAGATAATTTTAAGAAACTGGTTGCTCATTGCAAGGAATATGGATATGTTTTCCCTTCAAGCGAAATATATGACGGGTTAAGTGCTGTGTATGATTACGGCCAGTATGGAGTTGAACTTAAAAACAACATCAAAAAGTACTGGTGGGACAGCATGGTGCTGCTCAATGACAATGTTGTAGGACTCGATTCTGCTATTTTCATGCATCCGACAATTTGGAAAGCATCCGGACATGTTGATGCTTTTAATGATCCGCTAATAGATAATAAAGACTCAAAAAAAAGATACAGGGCTGATGTTCTTATAGAAGAACATATTGCAAAGATTGAAGACAAAGTCACTAAGGAAGTTGAAAAGGCAAAAGAAAGATTCGGAGCTGCCTTCGATGAAAAAAAATTCAGGGAGACCAATCCCAGGGTTTTAGCAAATCAGACTAAAATAGATGAGTTAAATGCCAGGTTTTCAAAAGCCCTGAATGAAACAAACCTTGTTGAGCTGAAACAAATTATTATTGACAATGAAATTGTGGACCCGATCTCCGGTACCCGTAACTGGACGGATGTCAGGCAATTTAATCTTATGTTTTCTACTGAGATGGGTTCAACATCGGAAGGTGCGAACAAGATTTATCTTCGCCCCGAAACTGCCCAGGGAATATTTGTGAATTTTCTAAATGTCCAGAAAACAGGGAGAATGAAGATACCATTTGGAATTGCACAAATCGGGAAAGCCTTCAGGAACGAGATAGTTGCAAGGCAGTTCATTTTCAGGATGAGAGAATTCGAACAGATGGAGATGCAGTTCTTTGTCCAGCCCGGGAGTGAACTCGAATGGTTCAATAAATGGAAAACGGTTCGGATGAACTGGCATCAGGCACTGGGATTCGGAAGTGAAAATTACCGTTTTCACGATCATGTCAAACTCGCTCATTATGCGAATGCCGCAACGGACATTGAGTTCAGGTTCCCATTCGGATTCAAGGAAGTTGAAGGTATTCATTCAAGAACTGATTACGATCTAAAACAGCATCAGACATTTAGTGGCAAAAAGATGCAGTACTTCGATCCTGAAAAGGGCGAATCGTATATTCCTTATGTAATTGAAACTTCAATCGGAGTTGACAGAATGTTTCTCCAGGTTATTTCGGCAGCCTACCAGGAAGAAGAATTAAAGAAAGAGGATGGAACTACCGATACCCGTGTCGTTCTGAGATTACCTTCATTTCTCGCTCCCATAAAGCTCGCAGTTATGCCTCTTGTTAAAAAAGATGGTCTTCCTGATATTGCAGAAAAAATTGTGCACGATCTTAAATTTGATTTTAACTGTCAGTATGATGATAAGGATTCAATTGGCAGACGCTACAGACGCCAGGATGCTATTGGTACTCCATATTGTATAACAATTGATCATCAGACCCTTGAGGATAATACGGTAACAATCCGCTACAGGGATACAATGCTGCAGGAAAGAGTTCAGATAAAACAGTTGGTAGATATTATAAAAGAAAAAGTCTCAATTCAAAGCCTCTTAAAAAAGCTGTAAAGGCTTTATAGGCTATAAAGGCTGTAAAAAGGGAAAAGAACCAATTTTCAAGATATGTCACATCCATGGAAAGATCTGATTGTATGGCAAAAATCTCATGAGCTTGTCCTCGAAATCTACAAATCGACAGCAAATTTCCCTGAAAAAGAAAGATTTGGATTAATTCCTCAAATCAGAAGATCGGCTGTTTCAGTTGCAGCAAACATTGTTGAAGGGAAATCAAGAAAAACAGATAAAGAATTTTTATCTTTTCTTTATAATTCAAGAGGTTCCCTGGAAGAAACACGTTATCATTTATTGCTTTCACGGGATCTTGATTTTATAAATTCCGAGGAATATGAGGTTGTAGAAAAAATGGCGTCAGAAGTCAGTTTCCTTCTTAATAGTCTAATAAAAAGTATTTCAAAATGAATGCCTCCGGTGAAAATAATGTAACTGGGATATCTAATAATTCATTAGTTTCTGATGCATCTCAAGCCTCTATAGCCTTTAATGCCTCTAATGCCTCTAAAGCGCCTCTCCCCTTTCGTAAAGTTCTAATAATCACCTATTACTGGCCTCCCAGCGGAGGTGCAGGAGTACAGCGATGGCTCAAATTCTCGAAGTACCTTCCTGAAAACGGCTGGCAGCCGGTAATTCTTACAGTCGATCCGGAATATGCTGCATACCCTGTCACTGATTATTCACTTAAAGCTGATCTGCCCCCGACACTGAGAGTTTACACAACACCTGCTGTTAATTATTTTTCTTTTTATAAAAAAACAGGGTCAAACGTTCCAACTGCCGGTTTTGCTAATAATCTCGATAATTCATTTAAAGGTAAGCTTCTTCGTTTTATGAGGGGAAATTTCTTCATTCCTGATCCAAGAAGAGGCTGGAATAACTATGCATTTAAAAAGGCCTCTGAGTTAATTGAATCTGAAGGAATTAGAAATATTATTACAACAAGTCCTCCTCATTCAACCCAGCTGATAGGTTTAAAACTCAAAAAAAAGTTCCCGTCAGTAACCTGGATTGCAGATCTTCGCGATCCATGGACCGACATTTACTATTACAAGCAATTCTATCCCACAATTCTTTCAAAAGCAATCGATTCAGGATTTGAAAAAAGTGTCCTTAGAAATACCGATAAAATATTTACTGTCGGGCCATCACTTAAAAGCCTGTTTTCTTCAAAAATCAATAGCCAGGAGGATAAAATAGAAGTTATTTCAAATGGTTATGATGAATCGGATTTCAAAGCTGTTTTGGAAAATAAACCATCAAAGTTCACAATAACATATGTTGGCACACTTTCTGATATTTATCCGGTTGAAGGCCTGATACCTTCACTGAAGAGCATTGACCTGACCCTGCGATTTGTTGGAACTATCTCCCCAAAAACAAGAAGAATGCTTGAAGCAAATATTCCGGTTGAGCGTCTTGAATTCCTGCCATATGTTACTCACGATGAATCGATTAAATACATGATAAATTCATCTCTTCTTCTGCTTATAATTCCTCTTCATCAAAGCAATAAAAGCATAATTACCGGGAAGCTTTTTGAGTACTTAGCCACCGGATTACCTATTTTATGTCTGGGACCTGTAGATGGAGATGCAGCTGAAATAATAAAAAAGTGCAAAGCGGGGAAGACTTTTGTTTATTATGACTCTGAAAAAATTTCAGGGTTTATTTCTGATGTCAGAAAAAATTCAAATACTCCGGATAACTCAGTTGTTCGCAGTTTTTCCAGGTCGAACCTTGTGAAAAGGATTGCTCAAGTATTAGAAATGAATAATGAAGTTTAAATATTCAAGATGAAAATCCTGATGATCCTTGAGTCGGAATTTCCTCCCGATGTAAGAGTTGAAAATGAAATACTGGCCTTATCTGAGGCGGGCCATGAAGTTCACCTGGCTTGTTCAACAAGAAAAAACCGGCCGGAAAGCGACACATATGGAAAAGCTTTTATTCACAGGAAAAAAATTTCGAAGTTTATATATAAGAGCAGTGTAGGTTGTCTGAAATTTCCATTTTATTTCAACTTCTGGAGGAATTTTCTTTTTCCAGTTTGTCACAGAGAAGGATTTGATGCAGTGCATGTTTGCGACCTCCCTTTAAGCCGGATAGGCAGTGAGATCAAACAACAATTTAATACCTGGCTTATTATTGATCTCCATGAGAACTGGCCGGCGCTTCTAAAGACTGCAACACACACCAGAACCATTGCCGGACGATTGCTTTCTTCAAACAGTCAGTGGGTCGCTTATGAACAAAAAATGTTACCCGAAGCTGATAAGATTATTACGGTTATTGATGAAGCTCGAGACAGGGTGATTAAACTGGGAATTGATCCCGAAAAAATTTCTGTAGTCTCGAATACCATAAATTATGATGGGCTCAATATCAAAACCTGTGAGAAAGATTCAGAAACGTTCACTGTGTTTTATGGAGGGGCAATTAATGCGCACCGCGGCCTGCAGATAGTTCTTGAGGCTATTAAAATCTGTGTAAGTAAAAGCATAAAAATCCGGCTCTGGATTGTCGGCGACGGCAGCTATAAAGAAAAGCTTGAAAAGCTATCCCGATCATTGGAGATTGCTGATCATGTAAAATTCTGGGGATATAAACCTTTCCATGAAATGCTTGATATCCTGGCTGAATGCGATGCTGCAATAATCCCTCATATCAGAAATGACAATAACGATGCATCAAGTCCAAACAAGCTTTACCAGTACATGTATCTGAATAAACCAATCATATCATCCGATTGCATTTCACTTAAAAGAATTATAAACCAGACACATACAGGGTTCATTTATAAAAACGATTCCTCTGACGACCTTAGCAACCTTCTTGAAAAGCTTTCTGCCGATAGAAAAATCCTTGATGAATTAGACGGAAACGGACGGAAAGCGGTAATTGAAAAGTATAACTGGAACATTGACAAAAAAAGGCTTCTCAATGCTTACAGGGAATTATCACCATATTCCTGATTTAATCATTGCCGGATGAAAAACCTTGTTTTAATTACATCACAATTTCCTTATGGGACAAGCGAATCGTTTATTTCCTCCGAATTCCCGTTTCTGGCACGGTCATTTGATAAAATAATTGTAATAGCACAAAATGTCACTTTCGAAAAGACACGGGATATTTCGTCCAATACAACCGTTTACAGGTATAATCCCGCAACATTGTTCTCAGGTTTTTTATTTCTCCCCATACTTCTTTTCTCAAATCTGAAGACAATATCCGATATGTTCAGGGAGGAGACTGGTTTCCGAAAAAATCTTTCAATAAATAATAAAAGGAATCTCCTGAAGAAGATTATCAAAGCCATTCAACTCAGGGAATTTTTAAGAAGAGTACTTAAAAAAGAGGGGATCAATGAAACGATAGTCTTTTATTCGTACTGGTTTAAGACAGGGGCTCATGCTATTTCAATGCTTAATTATAAAAACAGCATAAAAATATCGCGTGCCCATGGAAGCGATCTGTATGAAGAGAAAACAGAGCCGGGATATCTTCCTCTCTTAAAATTCTCAGCCCAACATCTTGATGCAATATTTTTTACATCTAATAATGGTAAAAAATATTTCGAAGAAAAAGTCGGGATTGAAAGTCCGAATTTTTTAGTGTCGTACCTGGGTGTGTCAAATAATACGGACGTTACGGCATATAGTAAGGACGCTATGACAAATAGTAACGTTGCATGCAACGTCCCTACAGAAAATCGTAACCGATACACGATTGTATCATGTTCAAACCTTATTCCTCTAAAAAGAGTCGATTTAATAATTAATGCCCTGTCAATTGTTAAGATTGGGAAAGAAGTTGAATGGAAACATTTTGGACATGGAATATTAAGACATGAATTAGAGAAGCTTGCAGAAACCAGTCTATCAGAGAAGATCAATTTCAGTTTCATGGGACATTATCCGAATAATGAATTATTAAAGTTCTACAACACTAATTACGTTGATCTGTTTATAAATGCAAGTTCAACGGAAGGAATCCCGGTCAGCATTATGGAAGCTCAATCATTCGGAATTCCTGTAATTGCCACAGATACAGGCGCTGTCAGAGAAATTGTTGTCGCAGGTACAGGATCTCTTGTACCGCTTGACGTTACTCCTTCAGATCTTGCAAAAATGATCGAATATTATGCAGGTTTAGACGAAAAAGAAATTGAAATGATCAGAGAAAATGCCAGGAGTAACTGGAATTCAAATTTTAATGCTTCATCAAATTATGAAATATTTATAACAAAGGTTAGTAGTATCTTAGCTTCTGTTAAATAAAAGTCTACAAATGAAGATAGATCAGCAGGTTTTAAAATATCTGAAAGGAGAGGTCTTTCAAAGCAGCCTGAATATTGAAATAAGCAAGGAAAAACACAGGATGATCTCTCGCGAACTGGCAATTACTGAGATTATAAGAGACACCAATGTAATCCATATCGGTTGTTCCGATCACAAACAAATCATTAATGAAAAGATTAAAAACAACCTTTGGCTTCATAAATTAATTACAGAGAATTCTAAAAAATGTATCGGAATTGATATTGATAAAGAGAGTATTGAATTTATCAGGAATGAATTAGGTTATCAGAATGTGTTTTTCGGGAATATACTTACCGACGAATTTACCGATATTACCGAAAGCAAGTGGGACTATGCGGTATTCGGGGAAATTGTTGAACATCTTGACAATCCTGTTCACTTTCTTAAGGTTTTCAAAACAAAATACGGAGAAAATGTAAGCAGGTTTATTATCACTGTTCCGACTGTTTACAATAAGCGGCAGTTTACGAATATGATGAATTACAGGGAAGTAATAAACTCCGATCACCGGTTCTGGTTTACACCATATACAATTTCAAAAGTGCTTGTTTCTGCTGGCTATAATCCCGATAAAATAATTTATGCGAATCTTCAGAGTCTGAACATAACAGATTTAATCAAACGGAAAATCAGGAAAATTTTAGGTATGAAGATCGAATATCCATATTATTACTTCAGTACAATGATAATTACCGGCAATATTAACTGATGATAAAATGCTGAAGTCAATTAAAGTATCATTCAAAGACACAATCATCTACGGACTTGGGAACGTCTCCGTAAAACTTGTTGGACTGATTCTTATAAAACTTTATACCAATCCAAAGTTCTTTACTGTTGACGACTTTGGAAGAATTGGCTTACTTGAGATTTCAGCAGTAGTTCTTACTTCTTTTCTGGCATCCGGATTACCTCAGAGCCTTACACGATGGTTCTGGGACAAAGAGCATAAGGAAAATCAGAAAGGGATATTTTTTATGTCTCTTTCTACCCAGATTGTTGTATCAATGGCGTTCTGTCTCCTTCTTATACCGCTTTCGGGTAAGATTTCAATAATGATTTTTTCAAATGCCGACTGGTCACGGGTAATTACTTTTGTAATTATTTCATCAGCAATCCAATCGATAAATAATATCATTAATACATTGATGAGACTTCAGTCCAAATCATTTCTTTTTACATTGACAAATCTGTTAAAACTTACCTCGGTACTTGGTCTCACAATCTATCTTATAATTTCAAAAAAGATGGGCATTGAAGGAATTTACCTTGCACAGGCAATAGGTAACGGATTGATAGTAATTCTACTGCTGGGTTATATTCTGAAGAATATCGTAATCTTTTTTGACAGGATCATTTTCAAATCAATGGGGGTTTACGGATTCCCTCTCCTGCTTGCAAATATATCTGCTTCATTGCTCGCAGTTGTCGACAGGTTTTCGCTTAATTCTCTGACAATACTTAAATCAGTAGCGCTTTATACGATGGCAGCTAAGATTACAAGTGTTCTAAAGCTTACAATTGTTGATTCAATGCGGCTTGCGCTTGGTCCAATAATGTTAAAGCGCATGAACGCTCCTAACAATAAAAGATTCTATTCAAAGGTTCTCCTCTACTCCTCTTTTATTATGATGTTTGCTATTGTCGGTATCTCAATGTTCTCCTATGAACTTATAAAAGTTATGTCTGACTCTAAAACGTTCTGGGGCGCAGTTGTTGTAATACCTGTTCTGTCACTCTCCATCTTTTTTATAAACATGAAAGAGGTGACGGTTTATGGGCTTCATATTGCAAAAAAGACAAATATCATTGGAATAATTGTTGTTGCAGATTTGATTATCAGCATCGGACTGAATATCTTACTTATCCCTGTATGGGACATTACCGGCGCCGCAATAGCCACACTAATTTCACAGTTTCTATACTGGTATGCCTGCTATTATTTTTCTCAGAAAGTCTATTATGTGCCATACGAGATCAGGAAAATTCTTATAATGCTTCTTGTGGGAGCTGCGCTCTCCTTCTCAAGTCTCCTGATTAACAGAATGGATCTGCTTCCCAGGTTACTAATTAAAACCGGTTGCGTAATAAGCTTCCCATTTATCCTTTATCTGTTCAACTTCTATGAACCTGTTGAATTGCAATCCATCAGGGGATTTATCAATAAATGGTCGAAAATTAAAAACTTTAAAGAAAATCTGAATTCTTTAAAAGGTATTACGGATGATTTGTAAGTAGAAGCAAATTCAATCTCGATATTCAGAAATTTGATAGCTGAATTCCAATCAAATACATATTTTTGTTTTTCGTTCAGATTTAAATAAAAAAAAAGGAAATGCAAATAAGTGATAAACTCAAACCCTCTCTTCCTCATGTTATTGCAGTTGTAATTTTCACTGTAATCTCATTCGCCTACTTTTATCCTGTTCTTGAAGGGAAAGTTCTGAAGGCCAATGATTCTACTGTTTCCAAAATCAATTCCAAAGAAATTCAGGATTTTCGTGAAAAGACCGGAAGAGAGCCATTATGGACAAATTCTATTTTCAGTGGCATGCCTGCATACCTTATCTCCACTCATTATCCCGGAAATCTGGTCAATAAGTATGTCGATCCATTGCTCAGGGTGTTTGGAATGCCGGTATCGGTCTTGTTTATTTCTATGCTTGGCTTCTATCTCCTCCTTTTGGTTTTCGGAGTTGATCCCTGGATTGCCATTGCCGGAGCAATAGGGTATGGTTTCTCATCATTTTTCTTTCAGATCCTGGTAGCAGGGCATAATACTCAAGCCATAGCGCTGGCATATATGGCGCCAATTATAGCTGGAATTTATTATGCTTATAGAAAGGATGCGCTGAAAGGAGCTTTATTCACTGCGTTTGTCCTGGCGCTTGAAATCCAGGCAAATCATCCCCAGATCACCTATTATGCATTAATGTGTCTGATGGTGTTTGTGATCGTTGAGTTCATCTTTTCACTTAAAAACAAAACTGTAGCTAGCTTTCTTAAAACATCGGCAATTCTGGTAATTCCTTTCATAATAGCAATAGGAATAAATTTCGCAAGTCTTTATACTACTTATGAGTACGGAAAGTATTCAATCAGGGGAAAGTCTGATCTCAGCACTGTAAATAAAACCACAACGTCAGGACTGGATAAGGACTATATTACATTCTGGAGTTATGGTGTAGATGAGACTTTTAATCTTCTGATACCCAATTATAAAGGAGGATCGAGTCGTCCATTTGATAACAACTCGGAGACCTTCAAGGCATTATCTAAAAATGGAAATCAGGCAGCGATTGCGCAGACGCAAAAATACTGGGGAACACAACCTGGCACTGATGGGCCACACTATGTCGGAGCAATTGTTTTCTTCCTGTTTGTCTTGGGAATTGTGCTGATCAAAGGTCCTGTAAAATGGTGGTTAGTAATAGCAACACTTTTATCAATAATGCTTTCGTGGGGTAAAAATTTCATGCCTTTTTCAGACCTTTTCATCGAATATTTTCCTGGCTACAACAAGTTTCGTGCAGTAACAATGATTCTTGTAATAGCGGAATTTTGCATACCTCTTCTTGGATTTCTTGCATTAAGAGATATTTTCAATGGCACTACATCAAGGAAAGAGATAATTAAAGCTTTGAAAATTGCCGGTGGAATTACATGTGGTTTCATATTGCTAACAATAATAATACCGGGTATTGCAGGCTCATTTCTGGGAGTGACTGAAAGTGATTTTCCTGAATGGTTGAAAACTGCACTTATAAGCGATCGAAAAGTTTTACTCAGAAGCGATGCGTTCAGATCACTCGTATTTATACTGCTTTCAGCAGGAACAATTCTTGGATTCATTTTTGAGAAAATACGAAAGGAGTATGCAATTTTAATAATAACATTGCTTGTTCTTCTTGACCTTTGGACGGTCGATAAAAGATATCTTGATGCTGACCATTTTGAAAGGCAGGCTCAGATTCAGAAGACATTCACTCCTACTGCTGCTGATGCGTCCATTCTCAAAGACCAGTCTGATTACAGGGTTTTTAATTTTATGGGCGCTTTCAATGATAACACTCCGACATCGTATTTTCATAAATCGATTGGCGGTTACCATGGTGCAAAAATTGAGAGATACCAGGAACTGATTGATTCATGCATCTACCCTGAGTTGTCGAAATTCAGTGCAGCCGGACAAAAAGCCCAATCAATAGAAGAACTTCAGAAAGCTCTTGACGATACTCCGCTCCCCGCCCTTGACATGCTCAACACAAAATATTTTATTTATAATCCGAACGCTGCTCCATTGATTAATCAGAATGCCCTGGGCAATTCCTGGTTCGTTGAGAATCCGATTATGGCTGAAAACGCAAATCAGGAGCTCTCTCTAGTCAAATCATTTGACCCTAAAAAACAAGCTACTATCGATAAAAATTTTAAGGATCAGATAGTAAAAGCTTCATATCCTGTTCTTGAAAACGAGAAAATAGAACTTACATCTTATCAGCCTGATGAATTACTTTATAAATCTCATGCTACAACGGAAAAGCTGGCTGTTTTCTCTGAAATTTACTATCCGGCTGGCTGGAAGTGCTATATCGATGGAAAAGAAAGTAAGTATTTCCGTGCTGACTGGGTTCTCAGAGGAATGATCGTACCTGCAGGTGATCATGATATTAAATTTGTATTCAAACCTTCTTCATACTATACAGGAAACAAAGTTTCGCTCGCAAGTTCATTATTACTAATCGTATTATTTGCCGGCTACTTTTTTAATAAATACTACAGGAAATCTAAGTCCTAATAATATGGTGCATCACAAAGTATGTCCTCTTTGTTCTTCCGATAAAATTGGATTACTGTTCAGATGTTATGACTTCTTTTTAAGTAAAAAAGAATTTCCTGTTTATGAATGTGCTGAATGCAATTTCAGGTTTACACAGGATTATCCGGAAGAGCTTGAAATCGGCAAGTTCTATGAATCCGATGATTATATTTCTCATAGCGATACAACAAAGGGATTAGCCAACAAGCTATACCGTTCTGCGCGAAACGTTATGTTAAGAAGAAAAAGGAATCTTATTTACAGCACGACGGGACTGAAAACAGGAAAAATACTTGACATAGGAAGCGGGACCGGCTATTTTGCCGGAAAAATGAAAGATGCAGGCTGGGAAGTAAAAGGAATAGAGATCAGTGAGAAAGCCCGTAAATTCTCTATCTCGCATTTTGGAATTGATGTTATTTCACCAGGCGAAATTTCTGCAATTGGTTCAGAGAGTTTTGATTGCATAACACTTTGGCATGTCCTGGAACATTTCCATGACCCTTTCAAATATGTCTCTGAAATTATCAGATTGCTGAAACCAGGCGCATCATGCATCGTTGCCTTACCCAATTGCAGGTCATACGATGCCGAATATTACAGGCAGTTCTGGGCTGCATGGGATGTACCCCGCCATTTGTGGCACTTTAGTCCGGGAACTTTCAGGTTATTTTTTGAAAAATCAGGTCTGGATCTGAAAGAACAGAAAAATCTGCCATTAGATGTATTTTACATTTCTCAGCTCAGTGAGAAATATAAGGGTTCGCCGTTACCATTTTTAAGAGGAATATCAAAAGCCTTTATTTTTGCTTTCCTATCGGTTTTCCATCCGGTAAGAAGCAGTTCAATTGTATACATTCTCCGCAAACCACAAAATTAATAACGGTCGAGCCACCGATATCTTCTGGAATTGTCACCGAACTTAAAGGCAAGCGTTATCTCATGCGTGCCGTATGTAATGGTTTGAATTTCCTGAAGAGTATAATCATATGCATATCCAAAAAACATGTTCTGATATTTTACGCCAATATTTGCTATCAACGCTCCGCTTGTACGGTATGCCAGACCAGCCCAGAAAATCTGATTATAAATATATGTAGCGCCTATATCGGCCTGCGGCTTGTATTGCTCCGACATTTTTATCAGGAATGACGGCTGAATAATCGTATTAGTGCCTTTACTGAAATCATATGATCCGAAGAGATAATACTGTCGTGCCATATTCAGGTTTTTGTATTCCGGACCTCCAATTTTTGCAGCAGATTGCGATAGCTGATCAGCTGAAAACCCAAGGCTGAATTTAGCGTTCAGCAGGTAAGCCCCAAAAGTTAAGTCAGGAACAAAGACACCGCGGCGCAGATCATTGTTGAGCCATGGTTCATTCGGATCTTCAAAATTTATTTGTTTTTCATCAATCTTATAATAAAAACCTGTGAAGGCAAGACCAAAAGAAAGTTGAGTGTTGTTCTGTATCCACATGTGATATGAATAGGCTGCCTGGAAACCTGTTCTTTGAATCAATCCATTCTTATCGCTGAAAATGTATGCTCCAAATCCTACCTTTCCATCTGACTTTGGCCTGAATACCTGACGTTTGATAGTTGTTTGTTTTAAAATAAAACTTTTTTTAAGCATCCTTGTCTGCCAGGTAACTGAAAATGTCCGAGGAGCGCCCAAATAACCCACCCATTGTTCCCTGGCTGTAAGACTTACACTAGTATAGCCATCACTTCCGGCCACGGCAGGATTTATAAGAAACTTATTATAAAGATACTGGCTATATAACGGGAGTTGCTGGCCGTAAGTCAGCCTGCAAATCAGTAGTACAAATAATATAAAAACAGATCTTTTCAAGTGCCTGTAATGTATTATTTTTTATTTGACAATTGTCACATTTCCGATTATTGGTTTTGATCCATCATGCAAATCAATTATGTAGTGATAAGAATCTATCGGCAATGATCGGCCGTTGCTGGTTCCGTCCCATGGCTCAGGATAACCTTTTGCCGATTTCCAGATACTTTCGCCCCATCTGTTAAATATTTTCACCTCCATATTCGGATATAGCTCCTTAAGTCCAATATTCCAGACATCGTTTATCAGGTCACCATTCGGAGAAATTGCATTTGGAATTACCAGGCATGTTTCATTCTGAGGGTTAACCATCAACGAATCTCTTATAGAACATCCATTCAAATCTGTTATTGTTACTTTATAGAATCCCTCCGGTATATTTGATAAACTTTTGCTTGTTGAATTATCTGACCACCGGTAAGAATAGTCAGCGCCGGCAACTCCACCGGTTACATTCGCATCAATCTTCCCATCGGGTTTATCGGGACAGAATGGAGGAACTACATTAAAGACATTCTTTATGGAATCGGGCTGAGTAAGAGTTGCTGTAGCACTTGCCCGGCAATTATTAGCATCCGTGATTATTATACTATATGTTCCGGCCGGAAGATCAGTTCTTGTTTTACCAAAGATACCATCGGCCCAAAGGTATTCAACAGTGTTGACCTGATTCAACGGCTGAACGTCAATTGAACCGGTAACATCGCCGGCACAATTAATATTATAGGCTCCTGCCTTACTTGCTGACAGAATAAAATTCATATCAAGTTTACCCGGTTCTGTAAGATCAAATACTTCTGAGACTCTGCAGTCATTAATATCAGTGATAAGAATATGGTACTGACCAGCTTTCAGACCCGAAATATTTTGGGTTGATGCTGTGAATCCATTGGGTCCGGTCCAGACATAATTATATGGAGGTGCACCGGATGTCAAATCGACATTTATTGATCCATCAGAAAGTCCGTTGCAGCTTATATTATAGCCATTGAACTCAGGCACATTCTTCACAAAACTTAAATCGGGCGGCAATTCTATTTTTGCAGAATCTGTTTTTGTGCACCCGTTTATGTCAGTAATTATCACCTGATAATTTCCTGCAATCAGACCTGAGATATCTTTCGTTATAGACCCATTGGACCATAGGTAAGAATAAGGAGATATGCCTCCCGTAGCGGAGAGAATTATTGATCCATTATTATAGCCCGGTGATTTGCAGGTTATATTTGAAGCAATTATCTGAGAATTTAATTGTGCTGGCTGAGTCAAAGTAATATCTTTTGTCAGGGTGCAATTATTAGCATCAGTAACTCTAAGGTGGTAGGTTCCTGCAGTGAGTGAAATCTGATCTTTATTTCCGTTTACAATTCCTTTTCCATCCGCAGAACTCCAGTTATAGTTGTATGACCCGGTGCTTCCACCTGTGACAGTGAGATTTATCCAACCTGTATTGTTTCCAAAGCAGTTTATATTATTTATTCCATCAGGGGATACAGATGTAGTTAATGATGAAAAGACCAATGGCGCCGGTTCGGTTAAAGTAAATGAAGGTGAAGGAGTTAAGAAGCATCCATTAAGATCACTCACAGTGCAGGTATAAACTCCTGCTTTTAGTCCGGTCAGGGCGTTTGAGTTTACAGGGGTAAATCCGGGAGGTCCTGTCCAGGAATAATTGTAATTTGATGAACCACCGACAATTGTCAAACTTATAGTGCCATCATTACCTCCGTTACATGAAATGTTGAAGTTACCATCTGGAGACTTAGATAATTGAGAACCTGTTAGTTGCATGCCACCTGGTTCAGTAATCGTTGTACTTTGGAATTGAGAACAGTTTAATACATCTCTTATTTCAACGGTATAAGTTCCTGCTACGAGATTATTGATATGATTGAGATTTGCCGGACCTGGTATGATACCATCAGTTGTTGACCAGTTATAGGTATATCCTCCCCTTCCTCCTGTAGTGTTCTGAATTGTAATTGAACCATCATTGTAGCCTTTACATGATATATTGTAACCTCCGTCATGTTGTGATTTTATAAACGTTGCGACCATGGGTGGAGGCACTTTCATAACTATCCTGTTGGGATATTCGCATCCATTTACATCTCTGATAATAAGGGTATAACTTCCGGCGCCCAGGTTATTATAATATGCGTAAGTAGTTGGATCTGAAGGATTATAAAGACCATTAAACATTCCTGTATATAAAATTTCAGTATCATTTTTAACTAATGTATAGTTATAAGGAGGGGTGGTTCCACTGGAGACTGCAACCTGGATCCTTCCATCATTGGCACCAATACAACTTATATTATAGTTTCCCGGCGGGATGATATCCGCATTAATATATGATATTACCTTAATCGGGTTAAGTTGTATGGAATCTTTGTAATTACAACCCAGATTATCGGTTATTTTGACAACATATCTTCCGCGTGAAAGATTTTCAATTTCGAGCACATCAACTGCGTAAAAACCTGCAACTCCGTCCCATACTTCATGATAAGGATTTGCACCATTTGAGGTTATTGCAGTTAAGGCTGCATCAGATCTGCCTTCACAGGTCAACGGACTTGTTATAACAATACCTTGCAGTGGCTTTGGATGAACTTCCACAGTGCTTGTAACTCCCGGTCCGGGACCACAGATTCCGTTATCAACTTTAGGAGTTATCAGGTAACTTACAGACTGCAGATCGGGCGAATTATTCTGATAAGTGTAATTTAATGTATAATTCTGAGGAAGATCAGATGCCGGAGCAGTATTACCAACGATGACCCCCCCACCTGTGGTAGTCACTACATAGTCAAATATCATATTCCCTGAAGTCATAACAGTTGGAGAGCTCAGTACTATCTGGGTATTCGCGGGAGCCCCCTTTGTTCCGACGTAGCAGATTGAAGGATAAATATTATCAGGAGTAACACGGGGTGTCGGATTGACAGTCACTGCAATAGTTTTGCTGATCCCATCAATACAGCCTGTCGGATTTATGGGAACAACATTATAATATACAACCTGGAAATGATCTGTGGTATTGACAAGGTTATCCGCGATTATGTAATTGTTTGCTTTTCCTGAAATCGGTGTAGAAAATCCTGTTACTCCGCCTGTGGATGTAACGGTATAGTCAAATGATATAAGGCCTCCGCCAGTAAATGTACTCGGGCTCTGTAGTGTTATACTTGTTGTTGTTTTATCGCATTGAGTTGGGTTGGGGGGAATGGGGAAGATACGGGGAGTGGGGTTGATCCATACATCGACATCAATTGATCCGAATGGGCAAGCGTTATTATTATTGTTATCAATAATATGAGGTGTAATGTGATAAGTAACCAACTGTGGGTTATCTGTGCTATTATGTAAAGTCTGAATAATATGCGTTCCAAGCAACTGACCTTTGCCTGCGCTGCTGGTCTCTCCCAGGATATTCGGATTATCTGCTACCGTCCATGTATACCTTATGCCATTGGTCGTCGTCTGAAGGCTTGCCGGAAGGATATTCGTAGCCGTATTATTGCATATCGTTTCATTTGATGCCGTGATCACTACCGTTGGCTCTACCCATACATCAATATCTATATAGTTAAACGAACAGGCATTGTTATCGCTATTATCTATCGCATGTGGCGTGATACGGTATGTCACCTTCTGTGCTGTGTTACTCGTGTTCTGTAGTGTTTGTGTGATCGCTGTACCCAGAGTCTGTCCCTTACCTACACTGCCCGACTCACCCAGTATATTCGGATTATCTGCTACCGTCCATGTATACCTTATGCCATTGGTCGTCGTCTGAAGGCTTGCCGGAAGGATATTCGTTGCCGTATTATTGCATATCGTTTCATTTGATGCCGTGATCACTACCGTTGGCTCTACCCATACATCAATATCTATATAGTTAAACGAACAGGCATTGTTATCGCTATTATCTATCGCATGTGGCGTGATACGGTATGTCACTTTCTGTGCTGTGTTACTCGTGTTCTGTAGTGTTTGTGTGATCGCTGTACCCAGAGTCTGTCCCTTACCTACACTGCCCGACTCACCCAGTATATTCGGATTATCTGCTACCGTCCATGTATACCTTATGCCATTGGTCGTCGTCTGAAGGCTTGCCGGAAGGATATTCGTTGCCGTATTATTGCATATCGTTTCATTTGATGCCGTGATCACTACCGTTGGCTCTACCCATACATCAATATCTATATAGTTAAACGGACAGGCATTGTTATCGCTATTATCTATCGCATGTGGCGTGATACGGTATGTCACTTTCTGTGCTGTGTTACTCGTGTTCTGTAGTGTTTGTGTGATCGCTGTACCCAGAGTCTGTCCCTTACCTACACTGCCCGACTCACCCAGTATATTCGGATTATCTGCTACCGTCCATGTATACCTTATGCCATTGGTCGTCGTCTGAAGGCTTGCCGGAAGGATATTCGTTGCCGTATTATTGCATATCGTTTCATTTGATGCCGTGATCACTACTGTTGGCTCTACCCATACATCAATATCTATATAGTTAAACGAACATGCATTGTTATCGCTATTATCTATCGCATGTGGCGTGATACGGTATGTCACTTTCTGTGCTGTGTTACTCGTGTTCTGTAGTGTCTGTGTGATCGCTGTACCCAGAGTCTGTCCCTTACCTACACTGCCCGACTCACCCAGTATATTCGGATTATCTGCTACCGTCCATGTATACCTTATGCCATTGGTCGTCGTCTGAAGGCTTGCCGGAAGGATATTCGTTGCCGTATTATTGCATATCGTTTCATTTGATGCCGTGATCACTACCGTTGGCTCTACCCATACATCAATATCTATATAGTTAAACGAACAGGCATTGTTATCGCTATTATCTATCGCATGTGGCGTGATACGGTATGTCACCTTCTGTGCTGTGTTACTCGTGTTCTGTAGTGTTTGTGTGATCGCTGTACCCAGAGTCTGTCCCTTACCTACACTGCCCGACTCACCCAGTATATTCGGATTGTCTGCTACCGTCCATGTATACCTTATGCCATTGGTCGTCGTCTGAAGGCTTGCCGGAAGGATATTCGTTGCCGTATTATTGCATATCGTTTCATTTAATGCCGTGATCACTACCGTTGGCTCTACCCATACATCAATATCTATATAGTTAAACGAACAGGCATTGTTATCGCTATTATCTATCGCATGTGGCGTGATACGGTATGTCACTTTCTGTGCTGTGTTACTCGTGTTCTGTAGTGTTTGTGTGATCGCTGTACCCAGAGTCTGTCCCTTACCTACACTGCCCGACTCACCCAGTATATTCGGATTATCTGCTACCGTCCATGTATACCTTATGCCATTGGTCGTCGTCTGAAGGCTTGCCGGTAGTATATTCGTTGCCGTATTATTGCATATCGTTTCATTTAATGCCGTGATCACTACCGTTGGCTCTACCCATACATCAATATCTATATAGTTAAACGAACAGGCATTGTTATCGCTATTATCTATCGCATGTGGCGTGATACGGTATGTCACCTTCTGTGCTGTGTTACTCGTGTTCTGTAGTGTTTGTGTGATCGCTGTCCCAAGAGACTGACCCTTACCTACACTGCCCGACTCACCCAGTATATTCGGATTGTCTGCTACCGTCCATGTATACCTTATGCCATTGGTCGTCGTCTGAAGGCTTGCCGGAAGGATATTCGTTGCCGTATTATTGCATATCGTTTCATTTGATGCCGTGATCACTACCGTTGGCTCTACCCATACATCAATATCTATATAGTTAAACGAACATGCATTGTTATCGCTATTATCTATCGCATGTGGCGTGATACGGTATGTCACCTTCTGTGCTGTGTTACTCGTGTTCTGTAGTGTTTGTGTGATCGCTGTACCCAGAGTCTGTCCCTTACCTACACTGCCCGACTCACCCAGTATATTCGGATTATCTGCTACCGTCCATGTATACCTTATGCCATTGGTCGTCGTCTGAAGGCTTGCCGGAAGGATATTCGTTGCCGTATTATTGCATATCGTTTCATTTGATGCCGTGATCACTACCGTTGGCTCTACCCATACATCAATATCTATATAGTTAAACGAACATGCATTGTTATCGCTATTATCTATCGCATGTGGCGTGATACGGTATGTCACCTTCTGTGCTGTGTTACTCGTGTTCTGTAGTGTTTGTGTGATCGCTGTACCCAGAGTCTGTCCCTTACCTACACTGCCCGACTCACCCAGTATATTCGGATTATCTGCTACCGTCCATGTATACCTTATGCCATTGGTCGTCGTCTGAAGGCTTGCCGGAAGGATATTCGTTGCCGTATTATTGCATATCGTTTCATTTGATGCCGTGATCACTACCGTTGGCTCTACCCATACATCAATATCTATATAGTTAAACGGACATGCATTGTTATCGCTATTATCTATCGCATGTGGCGTGATACGGTATGTCACTTTCTGTGCTGTGTTACTCGTGTTCTGTAGTGTTTGTGTGATCGCTGTACCCAGAGTCTGTCCCTTACCTACACTGCCCGACTCACCCAGTATATTCGGATTATCTGCTACCGTCCATGTATACCTTATGCCATTGGTCGTCGTCTGAAGGCTTGCCGGAAGGATATTCGTTGCCGTATTATTGCATATCGTTTCATTTGATGCCGTGATCACTACCGTTGGCTCTACCCATACATCAATATCTATATAGTTAAACGAACATGCATTGTTATCGCTATTATCTATCGCATGTGGCGTGATACGGTATGTCACCTTCTGTGCTGTGTTACTCGTGTTCTGTAGTGTTTGGGTATCGCTGTACCCAGAGTACTGACCCTCACCTACACTGCCCGACTCTCCCAGTATATTCGGATTGTCTGCTACCGTCCATGTATACCTTATGCCATTGGTCGTCGTCTGAAGGCTTGCCGGAAGGATATTCGTTGCCGTATTATTGCATATCGTTTCATTTGATGCCGTGATCACTACCGTTGGCTCTACCGTCACTGTTACACTCTGTGGTGGCCCGTCACTGCATAATCCGTATTTTGGAGTTACCGTATAGGTTACTACTATTGGTGCATCACTGCTATTGGTCAGATCGCCTGTGATGATGAACGGTAATTCTGATTTTAACTTCGTGAACCCTGCCTTGGCTGAGCCTCCTAAATGTGTGTCATCTGTACTGGTTACTGATACTACATAACTCAGATTGGCCGGTATGGTGGCGACCGTCGGGCTGCCTATGGTTACACTTACATTACTGCCATTACATATCACCGGTGTCGTCGTGGTTATCGTCACCTGAGGCGTCGGCTCTACCGTCACTGTTACACTCTGTGGTGGCCCGTCAATGCATAATCCGTATTTTGGAGTTACCGTATAGGTTACTACTATTGGTGCATCACTGCTATTGGTCAGATCGCCTGTGATGATGAACGGTAATTCTGATTTTAACTTCGTGAACCCTGCCTTGGCTGAGCCTCCTAAATGTGTGTCATCTGTACTGGTTACTGATACTACATAACTCAGATTGGCCGGTATGGTGGCGACCGTCGGGCTGCCTATGGTTACACTTACATTACTGCCATTACATATCACCGGTGTCGTCGTGGTTATCGTCACCTGAGGCGTCGGCTCTACCGTCACTGTTACACTCTGTGGTGGCCCGTCAATGCATAATCCGTATTTTGGAGTTACCGTATAGGTTACTACTATTGGTGCATCACTGCTATTGGTCAGATCGCCTGTGATGATGAACGGTAATTCTGATTTTAACTTCGTGAACCCTGCCTTGGCTGAGCCTCCTAAATGTGTGTCATCTGTACTGGTTACTGATACTACATAACTCAGATTGGCCGGTATGGTGGCGACCGTCGGGCTGCCTATGGTTACACTTACATTACTGCCATTACATATCACCGGTGTCGTCGTGGTTATCGTCACCTGAGGTGTCGGCTCTACCGTGACATCGACTCTGAATGTAATTGGATTCGTGCATCCATTTGCTGTTAAAGTATAAATATAGCTTACGATAATAGGAGCTGTGGTGACATTATTTAGTAATTCATTCGGATTATCTGATCCGAAAGTCGGTCCAATAGGTGTGATTCCCGCAACTGATGGCCGGATCCAAGAGAATGATGTACCTGCAACATCGCTAACTGGTGAGTAACTAAAGACTGTACTATTACATATTGCAACTGGAGTTTCAGAACTAATCAATGCAGGAAAGTGTTTTACAACGTTATATATTTGAGAAAATCCATCACAACTACCATCATTATCTTTAAGCTGTACTGTCCCCGTTCCCGCTGGACCCCAAGTAACTGTAACCGGATTCCCGGTAAATGATGTTGGTGTACCACCTGTCACAGTCCAAGTGTAAGTGTGACCACCTTGGGAAGGGATACTATATGGAGCAGAAGCTCCTGTGCAAACGTCAAGTATGTGATTTGCCAAAGAATTATAGGAACCTTCTGAAGAAACACTATTAATAAAATGGCCGGCTCCTATTACCTGGTCCCCCTGATTATTAAATTCAGTTGCAATCCATCCAGAAGTTCTTGAAATACCTTGAACCCGTGCCTCATCAATTATGCCGTTAAAGACATAAGTTGCCTGGTTCGCATCTTTACCAATATTAAGATGTTGTGATGGATTTCCTATCGGGCCTGCGAATGTAAGATTTCCACTTCCTGCAACAGCTACTCCATCTATATAAGTCTGAATAGACTTTGAAGTGATATCCCATGTAAATGCAACATAATGCCAGGTGCTGGAAGAAGGCTTAGGAACATCCATAATGGACTTTAGAGATCCAACATTTTGTAATTCTACACGGATATTCGGATCGTACCAGAATAAAGAATACCCCAAGTCGCTCCATCCACCACCCATGTTTATAATATGTCCTGAATTACCTGGATTACTATAAACCCAAGCAGAAACAGTTATTGAATTATTTATAAAAAGACTAGCATTATTTCCTGCATCAATATAACTTGTAGTCCCATTAAAACTTTTCCCATTACCGATCTTCCCTGCTATATCTGCTGACCCAAAGTTTGTACCATTATTGAAATTTAATGAAGCATCTGAAAAATCTAATCCATTCAAATGCCAGACACCTCTGTAGTTGGGATCCCAAACAGTTTTTACTGATGGATCTAAAATAACATTCGGGCTACCATACAACATCAACACCGGTGTATTTTTCGTTGCTGATAATACAGGCAATCTAACCCATGCAATTAAATTACCTGTCACCGGGTCATAATTTCCACCTGGTGATCAAGTCTGTTATAGTTCTCATCTGTAAAAATTATATCGAATCCGGAACTATTTTCAACATGTCCTGCAGGAATATTTCTTAATTCAGTAGCTGTAATATTTATTAGAACTGGAAAATTAATCAGATCCGATCCACCACTTACTTTAGTGTGCTCAATCGTTAATGTTTTTTGGTATGTATATCCCAGAGCCGCAGCAGGTAGAGGATTAACAGTAACAACAACTTCATCTGTTTTAACACAACCACCATTCGTAACAGATAAAGTATAAGTGGTTGTTACATCAGGGCTTGCGACCGGATTGGCAATATTCGGATTACTTAACCCATAAGCAGGGCTCCAGAAATATGTCCCACCACCTGAACCATTCAATGTTGTAGATGATCCACCGCAGATAGCTACATCGGATCCGGCATTCGCAGCGGTACATCTGCCTGCAAAACAATAATCAAAAGATGTCGCATTAAGATTGTTTATTCCTGTACGTGTTATTGTTGTACCTGATACAATTCCATGCGTTCCAAAGTCCTGCCAGGGTATACTTCCGGCATTTCTTCCTGAAATTCTGGAATTTGCATCTATAGTATAACTCGAAAATCCATCGCCATCGAGAGACAATGAATATGTATTTGCCGGAGTTATGTTACTGCTAAAATTCCAGTACCCATCAGTGAATGCATAATCCAAAGGATTCGTACCATCGTCATTATACGGAGTAAATGAACCTGGTGAAGCTCCAATAAACTGGGCTATAATATTCGTCGATGAACCTAGTGATGAAAAGTTAAATATTGCTGGCCTGTAAAATGATGCTGTGCCAACAGGAAAAAGGTACGGCACACCGGTTGTAATAACTCCCCTGCGAAATTTGCCAATTATTGTCCCAGAAGTATAAACTAAAGATCCTGTTGTATTTTGGGTTAAAATCAAAACATTTGAACCGGTATTGATATTCCCAAGTGTCAGATTAAGAATACCATTAACAGTGACATCCGCTAAGAGTGTTTTTGCTCCACCACCTGAGAATGTTAAATTATTATAAGTAAAGTCTCCAACATTCTGGGCAACAGTTGCATTGTATTCTACAGTTCCCGTAGCAGGTGTCAGGGTCCCTGTCGCAGCTGTCAAAAATGCGCCACCTAACTTTAGGAGTCCAGAACCTGTGAATATAATTGATGCGCTACCATTACTACCAATTTCAGTAACATTACCATAAACAGTAACTGTGCCAGTGGAAATAGTCATCAAATGTCTTGGACTTATATTCCCGTTTGTAAAGGCAATACTCCCAGTAATTAAGTTACCTGAACCGACAGCAACCGTGTTAACATAAGGATTATTACTGGCTCTTGGGATGGTAATAATACCTGACACTGTAAGTGAAACTAGGTTATTTATAGTCAATGTATTATTAGCATTTTCGCCTGCAAAAGTTACTGAAGCACAAGCTGCATTTGTTGTTACTGTCACATTATGCCCACCACTTATAATAGCAAAATCACTTGCCATGGGGATACCACTAGGATTCCACGTAGTATTCGTATTCCAGTTCCCGTTCGCTATTGAGGTATACGTAATCTGAGCAACAAGATTAGAATAAAATACTATCAGGCACCCAACACCCAGCACCAGCTTCCTAATAAGCCGGCCCTTCAGCTTCAGAGAAACTGATTTAATTATTGAAATGATATTTCCTCGAACAGAAATCAAACGGTCAGGTTAGGTTCAGTTTATACAAAAAAATAATTGCCCGGCTCTAAAATCTTTTTTTTTTAAAGCCGATCAATATTGTAGGTTATATATTCAATCCGTCTTACCAAAAAAAACGGAATCAACAATCACTTATAACCAGACAAGAAATCTTCAACCAAGGTTGCTTGATTTCAAGTAATTATTAATAAGCTAAAGATAAAAAAAAAATTAACTGTCAGAAATTTATTTCAAAACACGAAATAAAATCGTTATCGCAGGGTAACTAAATTAAAATTATCACTCTAATCAGCTAATAATATGCCTGATACTCGAAAATGATACTGAATCTGGATTTATAAATCGTTCACATTGTTTTAGACAAAACCTCGTCAGGAAGCCGGGAAGGTGTGAGATAAATTTTAGATGTTGTATGATGCGGTTAGGTGCAGTGAGATGCTTCCGCATTGTTGTGAGATCCGTTTGAGGTGTCTAGAGATGCCTTCGCGCAGTCTAGAGATGCGTTCGCGCGGTCTAGAGATGCGTTCGCGATGCCGAGAGATGCGTTCGCGAAGTCTAGAGATGCATTCGCGCAGACGAGAGATGCGTTCGCGATGCCGAGAGATGCGTTCGCGCAGTCTAGAGATGCGTTCGCGCGGTCGAGAGATGCGTTCGCGCAGCCGAGAGATGCGTTCGCGCAGTCGAGAGATGCGTTCGCGAAGCTGAGAGATGCGTTCGCGCAGTCAAGAGATGCGTTTGCGATGCCGCGAGATGCGTTTGTGGTATCGCAAGATGCATCCGATATTGCCGCGGTGCATCCGCGAACCTAAAATGGCTAGATAATCAGCATTGCATCGCCATATGTCCCAAAACGATACTTCTCCTTAACTGCTGTTTTATACGCGTCAAAAAGCAGATCATACCCCGCAAAAGCCGAAACCATCATTAAAAGAGTAGAATATGGCAAATGAAAATTGCTGATCATCATATCAGGTACCTTAAAGTCGTACGGGGGAAATATAAATTTATTTGTCCATCCGTCAAATGGCTTCAGGTATCCATCAGTTGATACACTACTCTCCAGGGTCCTGACTACAGTTGTTCCAACTGCACATATTTTGTACTTATTGTCTTTTGCCTTATTAACAATATTTGCAGACTCTTCAGTTATAAGGATCCGCTCTGAATCAACCTTGTGTTTTGTCAGATCTTCCACATCAACACTTCGGAAATTTCCCAAACCAACATGTAACGTTATTTCAGCAAACTCGACGCCGATAATCTCAAGCTTTTTCAATAACTCCCTGCTGAAATGCAGTCCGGCAGTCGGAGCTGCAACAGCGCCTTCATATTTAGCAAAGATAGTCTGGTACCTTTCACTATCCTCGGGTTCTACTTTTCTGTTAATAAACTTGGGCAGCGGGGTCTCACCAAGACTGTACAATGTTTTTTTAAATTCTTCATAAGTTCCATCAAAAAGGAACCTTAAAGTGCGGCCCCTCGAGGTTGTGTTGTCAATCACTTCCGCTACCAAAAGATCATCTTCACCAAAATACAGTTTGTTTCCAATCCTGATCTTCCTTGCCGGATCAACTAAAACATCCCATAAACGCTGTTCCCTGTTTAACTCCCTTAATAGAAAGACTTCAATTTCAGCGCCTGTTTTTTCTTTATTTCCATATAACCTTGCCGGGAAAACTTTTGTATTATTGAAAACCAAAACATCATTTTCACTAAAATATTCGGTTATGTCTTTGAAAATCCTGTGCTGAAGCTCTCCTGTCTTTCTGTTAACAACAAGTAACCTCGATTCGTCCCTGTTTGGAGAAGGATAAAGTGCAATAAGCTCCTGTGGCAAATTATACCTGAATTGCGATAATTTCATAATAAATAAATAATCAGTGTGAATTAAAGAAGTCCTTTTTACGTAATAATATTAAAATTGTTTCACCAGAATGTAAATATTTTTTTGAATCCCCTTACAAATCGAATTAGTCGTTGGTATTTTTATCAGAATACCCGAAAGTGTTCATTTGTTCAATATACTCTTTAAAACTTTCCAGAGAATATGCATCTTTTACATTATAAACGCCAATTCCCGTTCTTTCCAGGGCGGACAAATAACTCCCGCTTTGCAAAGCCTTCCCAAAATCGCGTGCAAATGACCTGATATAGGTTCCCTTGCTGCAGACGAGCCTGACAACAACCTTCGGCATATCAAAAGAAATCAATTCAATTTCTCTGAAATGTACAGTTACAGGTTCAAGTTCCTTATGAATGCCTTGCCTGGCATAGTCGTAAGCTCTTTTCCCATCAATAAGCTTCGCTGAGTACATTGGAGGAAGTTGTTTTTGTTCTCCCAAAAAACTTGAAAGAACTTCTTTTGCCAGCTCTTCATTAATGTGGTTAACAGGATATTGATTATCTGTTTCTGTCTCCATGTCGAACGAAGGAGTCGTTGCCCCAATGTGAAATGTCGCCAGATATTCTTTGTCGAGATCCCTGAATTCGTCAATCTTTTTTGTCGACTTCCCCGTACAGATTATCATTAGTCCGCTGGCCAGTGGATCAAGCGTGCCTGCATGCCCGACTTTCAATTTTTTTATTCCGAAAGTTCCCTGGATCATTAACCTGACTTTGTTTACCAGGTCAAATGATGTCCAGTATAACGGTTTATCAAACAACAAGATTTTTCCTTCTTCAAAAACTGATAATTTCTCTGCAGACATGCAAGTATATTAAGAAATGAATAAAAAATATTGACAACAGGACAAAGGTTTGATTCAAATCCGAATCGTCATTTCAAAAGATTGAGTACACTGACTGAGGAGTTGTTGAAGAAGTTGAAATCCATTAGCCACAAAGGTACCAATGGTATTTCACAAAGGTCACAAAGGTCAATACTGTGGTGTTTAAACTTTGTGTCCTTTGTGCCACGCCTCTATTTATTCGTTGGATACATCTTTAGGCTTCTTCATAATTGCCCAGATTTCGAATATGAATCCGGCCAGAACAACTATTGGTGCAAGAGTAATTCTACGGAAACTAAAAATATCATCACTGAATTTATCAGGACTTGGAGACTTGCCGCCTAACATCAGCAGGAATCCAATCACAATTATTCCGAATCCAATTGCGAGCAATTTGTAGTTTTCACGTCCAAGCGAAAAACTCAATTTATCCTTATTCTCATTTTTTGTGACCATAACGATTCAATAATATAGTTTATCTTCAGAAATACTCAGATATCTGTTAACCGAAAAAAATGTAGAAATAACATTGATGACAACACCAGTAACTATGATTGCGGCTCCAAGAAGGAGCATCAGATAAGTACTTTCAAAATTAAACATCAGGAGGAATTCCTTTTCAATCAAATAAAGCATTCCCACAATGAGGCTCATGGCAATCAATGCCGCCAGAAGTCCGTGCAAAGCGCTCTGGACAAGAAACGGCTTACGAATGAATGAGGGAGTAGCTCCCACCAATTGCATGGTCCGGATAAGAAACCGCTTCGAATAGATTGATATCCTTATTGTATTGTTTATGATCGTCAGTGCGATCAGAAATAGAAATGTACTTATTACAAGAAGAAATAAACTGATCTTCCTCACATTTTCATTAATAAGAAAAAGCAATGATTCCTGGTAATAAACCTCTTTAACAAAAGGGTAGTCCCTGACATATTTTTCAATTTTTGCGACACTGTCAGGACTTGTATATCCGGCGTAAAGGTAAACATCGATTGTCGGCGGTAACGGGTTATCTCCCAGGAAGCTTATAAAGTCTTCACCAAGTTCCTTTTTCATCTTGACTGCAGCTGCATCTTTAGATACATATTCAGTAGCCTTGACATATGGTTTTGCATCAAGGTCTTTCTGCAACATTCTGATATCAGGCTCTTTTGCCTCATCATCAAGCATTATCGAAAATGAAAGGCTTTCCCTCAGATAATCTGAAAGTTCACGGGCATTAATGAGAACAAGTCCCAATATACCAAGAAGGAAAAGTACCAAAGATACACTTACAACAAGAGTAAGATAAGAGCTTCGCAGCCGTGCTTTGGAATATTCCGATTCTTTGCTTTTCAATCCTGCCTGCTTTATGTTATCTGTCAGCAAACTTTAATCCTGCAACACACAGGATCATCAATCCAAAACCGTGATCCAGCGGAATGGATCAGCTTCATCTCCGTTTTGAAGTGCTATAAGTTTGTTATAAAGTTTCAATGATACGGGCCCTGGTTCGCCGTTCATGCAATATTCATAGATCTTGTTCTTATCGGGATCAAAGATCTTTGCAATCGGACTTATTACAGCAGCTGTCCCGCAAGCTCCGGTTTCACTGAATTCAGAAAGCTCTTCAACAGGAATCTGACGGCGCTCGGTTTTCATCCCCATTTCTTCAGCTATACCCATCAGGCTCATATTGGTGATTGAATTCAGTATAGATTCCGATTTAGGCGTAACGTAGGTATTATCTCTGATTCCGAAAAAATTTGCAGGTCCGCACTCATCGATGTATTTTTTCTCCCTTGCATCAAGAAAAATTGTATTCGAATATCCGCCGTTTCGAGCAGCAATGATAGCTCTCATGCTTGCTGCATAGTTACCTCCAACCTTGTATATTCCGGTTCCTAAAGGCGCTGCCCTGTCTACATCTCTGCATATCAGCATGTTTACGGGCTTGACTCCTCCCCTGAAATAAGGTCCCACGGGAGTCACAAAAATTAAAAAGGTATATTCAGAAGCTGGTTTCACGCCAACTTCAGCTCCGCTTCCGTACAACAAGGGCCGTATATATAAAGTCGCCCCTGATCCGTAGGGGGGAATATATTTCTTATTTAATTGAATTACTTTAAACAACGCTTCCCTGAACATCTCCATAGGAACCGGCTCCATTTTAACTCCATCTGCCGATGCGATCAATCTTTTTGCATTTTCTTCCCATCTGAAAAGTCTGACTTTTCCATCTTTGCCCATATATGCTTTGAGCCCTTCAAATGCTTCCTGGCCATAGTGTAATCCGGTTGCAGCTATATGAATATCAATATATTCAGATGAAGAAACTTCCAGCTTTCCCCATTTCCCATCCTTAAAAACACAACGGATATTGTAATCAGTTTTTACATAACCAAATGGCAGACATTCCCAAACCAAGTTTTCCATAAACAGATGCCCTTTTAATAAGTGTGTAAAAGTACGGTTTTAAAACTTATTTTAAGCACAATTCGCGTGGAATTTGGATTATTCGCCATTCATGGTAAGTCCCTCAATCTGTTCATCAAGAGGAATACTCCTGAGAAGTCTGGCGGTGGAGGTGGTGAAATCATGTTCGCTTAGTTGCTTTTTCCGAAATTCAATCCACGATTTGCTATTTAAAATTTTTCCGTACTCAGCTCTTTCTCTCAGGAGCTTGTCAGTAAGCTTCATGTAATCGATCCTGCCAAGATAGTCGTACCGTGCATCGTGAAGAATCTTATCGGCCAGGGATTCAAGCTGATCAGAATATGAATTCCTGATTATCGTTTTGGTAATTTCGACATTTTCCTGACTAAAACCATAATCAGGCAGGATCTCTTCAACAAGCCGCAGAGATGCTTCCATTGGCTTCTCGTAATCCGAAATGTATCCTGTCAGTAGGAAAACCGAAGCAAGCTTAAGATTTATAAATTCTTCGTCAGAAAGTTTTTCAGCGCGCGAAAGCAATTCAACCTGGTTGGTAATATTTTTAACCATTGATGAGTTGTGAAAATAGAGGTTTGGCGGAGCTTCATCGTCGAACATTTTTAAGACCATCTCTTCGATATCCTGAAGTTTGATCATCTGCATTTTGATTATGAATTTCTTATTTGGTCCTCCCTGCTCATCACTTAAGCCGGGAACTATCCCGTTTACAAAATACATCTCCAGTTCACCCTTGTACTTTACAGGCATTTTACCGCGGTATTCACAATCAAAGAATTCCTTCACAAATTCATAAGTGGTTCCCGAGATATTTATCTTCCCGGCTTCTCCCGATGACTCCATCCTGCTGGCAGTGTTAACCGTATCGCCCCAGATATCATATGAAAGCTTCTTCTGTCCGACTACCCCGGCTACCACTGTTCCGGTATGAATACCTATTCTTATATCCCAGTATTTCATCCCTTCCAGCTCTGAGGTTTCCTTAAGCCTTTCCATATAACCTCTCATCTCAAGAGCCGCGAGTATCACCTCAACAGGATTGGTTCTGTTTTTTTCAGGAATCCCCCCTGCACACATATAAGCATCACCGATTGTCTTGATTTTTTCAATGCCAAATTTCTCTACCACAGAATCAAAATGAAAAAAGAATTTATCAAGTTCATCGATAAGAACTTCAGGATTTGTTTCTTCAGCTATCTTGGTAAACCCCTGAATGTCAGAAAAAAGGACAGTCACAAAATTATATTTGATTTTTGTGGCTTTCCCCTTCTCCATTATCTCACTCGCAGTATTCTTTGGAAGAACATTTGCCAGAAGCGCCTCTGTTTTTTCTTTTTCAATAATGAGATCTTCGGTTCGTTTATTAATAATCTGCTCAAGAGCATACAGCTTCCTGGCAAAACGCAGATTCAGAAAATCATATAAAGCCCATATTATTAATAATATAGCTATGATATAGAGAAATATTGCAAGGCGCGAAAAATACCAGAGCGGAAGTATTTTTAGGGAGATCAGGGGTGTTTCTCCTCCGTCGGAGCCTTTGATTATGTATTTTATCCTGAAAATGTATTTTCCGGCCGGTAGATTAGTATACTCCTTAAAACTGACTCTTTCCCAGTTACTCCAGTTCCTGTCATATCCCTGCAATAAGAACTGGTAATCTGTACTGTCTTCGGGCTGTAATTCAAACCTAAGGTTGTTGCTCCTGCAGCTTAAAATAATTTCCGGGGTATTATTTTGAGCTCTTGAACTATCATATTTATAAATGACTGAATCATTATCAATTAAAATGAGCTTCACCGATGGTATGACCTCTGTTTCCTGCGTATATGAATTCGCAGAACCGTTTAATAAAACCGGGAATAAAATAACCCCAAAAAGGAACCTGAATCTCACCGGATTAGACATAAATAATTATCTTGCTTTTAATTATCCAAATGTAGCACTTAAAAAAATCAGGTCAAAAGGAAAGCCTAAAATTGAGTACTTTTACCCCTTAAACCATAAGCATATATGACTTTAGTTTTCGCATCAAACAATGAACATAAAATAAAAGAGATAAATAGTCTTCTTGGCGATAGTTTCAGGCTTTTGAGTCTCCGCGATGTCAATATAACTGAAGACATTCCTGAGGAGGAACCGCTGATTGAAGGAAATGCGCTTGCAAAGGCAAGGTATGTATGGAAGGCTAAAGGATCAGACGTTTTTGCTGATGATACCGGCCTCGAAGTGGAAGCATTAAATGGATTACCCGGTGTCCATTCGGCCAGATTTGCCGGTGAAGATAAAGACTCTTCTGCGAACATTAAGAAAGTTCTGCAGATGCTGGGAACAAATGAAAACAGAAAAGCCAGATTCAGAACAGTAATTGCGCTTATTCTTAATAATAAAGAATATCTTTTTGAAGGAATTGTTAATGGGACAATTATCTCTGAGAACAGAGGAACAAATGGATTCGGGTATGATCCTGTTTTTGTTCCTGAAGGCAAACATGTGACTTTTGCTGAAATGGATCTCGCAGAGAAAAACACCATATCACACAGGGCACAGGCTTTTAAAAAATTAAAAGAGTTCCTACTTCAATATTGATGCGGAGGATTCTGCTTATACCGTCGTTTGTATTCATAAATCTGATCCTGGCAGGGCAAACCCCCGTCGGATCATGGTCCGATCATCTCACCTACTCCACTGCTAACTGTGTTGCCGTCAGCTCCGATCAGATCTTTGCCTCAACCGGTACATCTTTGCTAATTTACAATAAATCATATGCTGAGCTGAAGAAAATGTCAAGGATAAATGGCCTTTCGGAAAGCGGCATAAGTGCAATTGCGTGGTCAGAAGAAAATAAAACGCTTGTTATAGCATACAAGAATACCGATGTTGATCTTTTGAAAAACAATATCATTTATAATATTCCCGATATACTACGAAAGTATATTCCCGGGAAGAAGGTCATAAATAAAATCCGGACAAACGGGAGATATGCATACCTGGCAGGCAGCTTTGGGATTGCTGTTATTGATCTCGTAAAAAGAGAAATAAACGATACCTGGAAACCGGGGAATGACTCTGATGGCGCTGAGATATTTGATATTGCTTTCGGGAATGAATCTGTCTATGCAGCTACCGGTACCGGAGTCTTTTCTGCTGAAATTTCAAATCCGGGATTGTCTTATTTCGGAAACTGGAACCGGATAAATTCACTTCCGGAACCATCCGCTAAATATACTTCTCTTATTTTTTCTGGAAACAAACTCTATGGCAATTTATCGGGATTGAGTTCATCAGGAGATCAGGTTTATGTCATCGACAATTTTAGTTCACTTTTTTCTTTTTCCCCGGGGGTAGTTAACACTTCGTTCGACCCGTCTCCTGCAGGTTTTACAATTTCATCTGCAGGATTTATAAAATATTACAATTTAAACGGAACTCTCACAAAAACAATTTCCTCTTACGGATTCGCTGAACCGAAAATCTCACAGGGAGTAGTCGATAATAATGACATATGGATTGCTGATTTCAAATCGGGGCTCATCAGGGGAGAGAATATGAACACATTTTCCGTCCTTTCACTTCCGGGACCAATCACTAATGATGCATTTAATATTACCTCATTAAACGGTGAGACTGTTATATGCGGTGGAGGAACTGACGTCTCATGGAATAATCTCGGTAACCCGCTCGCCGTGTCAGTCTATGAAAATAACAGCTGGACTTCGGAATCATCAGCAACAATATTTGATCCGATGAGAGCCATTATTGACCCCGATGATAATAATCACATATTCGTGTCAACATGGGGAAACGGATTGCTTGAATATCAGAATAATAATCTTTTAAAGCAGTATACCGGTACAAACTCACCTTTGCAGGCTGCTTTACCCAGAGGTGTTCAGATCTGCGGATTGGCATTTGACAATGCAAAGAATCTCTGGATAACTCAGACCGGAGGCCAGGGAAACATAAAAGTTCTGAAACCCGACGGTTCATGGATAGTGAATCCTTTGACAATCGGGGCCCCTGTCGTTGGAGATATTCTAATCACAACCAAAGGACAAAAATGGATCATTCTGCCAAAAGGAAATGGATTATTTGTTCTGGATGATAACAACACACCTGATATTTTCAGTGATGATAAATTTAAGAAGTTCCAGGTAAAGGATAGTGAAAATCAGTTAGTACAGTTTGTATATTCACTTGAAGAAGATCTTGATGGAAATATATGGGTGGGTACAGATCAGGGACCGCTGATCTATTTCAATCCTGAAAATCTATTTAACAGTGATTTGAGTGCAAGTCGTATCCTCATCCCCAGGAATGATGGAACGAACCTTGCGGATATATTACTGAAAACTGAAACAATTACATCCATTGCAGTTGACGGGGCAAACAGGAAATGGCTTGGGACAGCCGGCTCGGGCGCTTACCTGCTCTCCCCTGACGGAAAAACACAGATCAGAAATTTTAACACTCAGAATAGTCCGATTTTTTCTGACTCTATTATCAGCATTACCGTTGATAATAAGAACGGGGATGTGTGGTTTGGAACTTCTGAAGGAGTTCAGTCTTACAGAAGTGATGCCACCTCAGGCGCAGAAAAATTCACACGGGTTCTGACTTTCCCAAATCCAGTAAGGGAGGATTTTTCAGGAAATGTAACAATTACAGGGCTTATAAAGGACTCCCAGATAAGAATAACCGATATCAGCGGTAACCTTGTGTATGAAACAGTATCTGAAGGAGGTACTGCCACCTGGGATCTTACAACTTATAACGGAAAACGAGTGGCAACTGGGGTCTATTTAGTTTTTTGTGCCAGTAAGGATGGGTCCCAGTCGTTTGTGACAAAGATGCTGGTTGTACACTAGACCTCATCACCCAAGGGCTGTTGAGAAAGCTTTTTAACCACAAAGCACACAAAGAAGTCACAAAGGGCGCAAAGTTAAAACTCTATAAACAAGACCTTTGTGTACTTTGTGATTTACCTTAGTGACCTTTGTGGTTAATGGATTTCTACCTTTTCAACATCCTCCGGGGGGGTGAGGTAAAGGATTATTCGGTTATCAGACTCTGAATCCTTTCAATCTGAAGCTGTTTATTTACTTCCCTCAGGCTTCGGGCTGTTTTGGTAAAATACTGATGTCCTGAGATAAATTTGACCTGTATCTTATTCCAGTCATTCAACGAACCCATCTTATTCTGAGCTTTAAGCTCTTCATATAGTGTATTTGAAACAGGAATGAAGTCGCTTCTGCCAAGATAATCAAGATCAGAATCACACATTATATTTTCAAGAAGGTTTGTTGGTCTGGGCGGTAGCTTAGTCGACATTATTAATGAACATATGCATTCAATCTGTTTGGGAGTATAATTGAAAGCTGGCAGCATTTTTTTCGCAATCTCAGTTCCGTAATATTCATGATTGTCATAGGCAATTGTGTGCCCTGCATCATGGAACAAGCCTGCGGTTTTTAATAACAGGATCTCCTCATCGGAACAACCCTCTGCCCAGCCAATAAGTTCCACTTCAGTCACAACATCAACAGTATGTTTTACATTATGATAAAAGAGATAACCCGGCAATTCCATTTCTAGTTTATCCAATATCATTTCCTGAATATCGGTAAATTGGATGAGCCCGAATTTAATCCTGAATAAATCATTCGGAACAATACCTTCTCCGTTTAACGAGAATTCTGCTTTAAGTCCTAAAACTTTGTACATCTGAAGGTCGTTCTTGTATTTTACAGGAAGCTTGCCGAAATATTCACAGTCGAAAAATTCTTTAACAAGCTCATATGTCATTACGGAAATAAGAATCATGCCGCCGTCAGAAACTGCCTCAATCCGGCTCGCAGTATTTACCGTATCTCCTTTTATCTCATAATTAATTTTTTTCTTGCCCGAGATAGAAGCAGTCACAGGGCCTGAATGAACCCCGATCTTCAGATCCCATATATGTTCTGTGCTTCCTCTTCTTTCATTTTCAAATTTTTTCAGGAAATTCCTCATCTCGATAGCAGCCATAACCACATCGATCGGGTTTGTTATATTCTTAACAGGGATCCCGCCGGCACACATGTATGTGTCGCCGATTGTCTTTATTTTTTCAATTTTATATTTTGTGACAATGGCTTCAAATTCAACGATTATCTCATCGAGTTCGTCCATAAATGAAGAGGAATTCGTCCTTTCGACAAGACGGGAGAATCCGTGGATATCGGCGAAAAGAACTGTCGCCATATTGAATTTAAGCGCTTTTTCTTTCTTTTCAGGTTCTGCGCTTTCCTTCACGCCATCAGGAGAAACCTTCTCATAAAGAGCTTTTATTTTCTGATTGTCCCTTATCAGCTTTTCATTAATCTTCTCAAGATCTTTAATGCGCTCCTCAAGCTCCTGGTTTTGTTTGGCCAGACGTGCAATTCGTTTTACAAGCTCTTCACTGTTGCTCATTGACATCACTGAGTTGATTGATCAGTAAATATAATAAATTTGTAAATGAATTAAAGGCAAACTGAATTTGTTAATATCGACCTCAGCATAACCACTCGAGTTGGAGTATCGAAAAAACCTTTTAAACCGCAAAACACGCTGAGAAGGCGCAAAGTTCGCAAAGTTTAAATGCTATCTTTCCTCACTTTGCGTTCTTTGCGAAAAATCTTTGCGACCTTTGCATATGCTTGAAAAAACCCGTGGAATAATACTTCACCAGATAAAATATACCGATTCAGGTATTGTTTCCCAGATTTATACGCGAAAATTTGGCAGACAATCATTTATGATAAAGGGCATGCGCAGCCGGAAAACAGGAAAACGCAATATCCTGTTCCAGCCTCTTTTCATTCTTGATCTTGAACTGAATTACAAACCATCCCACGAAATGCAGAACCTGAAAGAATTTTCAGTGTTCTTTACCCCTTATGACATTTATTCAAATATCAAAAAAAGTGTTGTTGCAATGTTTCTCGGAGAGGTGTTAACATCTGTTCTCAGAGAAGAAAGTCCTCATGAAGAGATGTTTGACTTTATCGAAAAATCAATTATCTACTTTGAACAATGTGCAGACGGCTATGCAAATTTTCATATTGCGTTTCTTGCCGGACTAAGCAGCTTCCTTGGTTTTGAACCAGGTAAGCGAACTGAAAAAAACGATGTTTATTTCGATATGATCAACGGAGAATTTGTTCCTGCACCTCCCGTACACGGCAATTATGCAAACGAGGAAATATCTGCTGTTCTTGCTGATTTCTTCGAATCATCTTATGACTCCGCCGGCAAGATCTCTCTGACCGGCAAAATCAGGAATGATATACTTGAAACTATTGTCAGATTTTATTCATTGCATCTGCCCGGTTTAAAGAAGATAAAATCGCTGGATGTGCTTAAAGAGGTTTTCAGCTGAATTAAAATAATCCGCATTAAGATTTTTGTCTATCTTTAAAATCTAACTGATATTTTAAATGGCAATTATTCCATCAATAGTAAACTGGCTTAATGTCAAGCGTATAAATCAGATAGAAATCTTCAAGAAATACCCGGTTGAAACCCAGCAGGAAACGTTATACCGGCTTCTTGCAAAGGCAGCAAAAACAGAATGGGGCAAAAAATACGAGTATTCCTCAATCTCATCTATTAAAGAATATCAATCAAGATTTCCGGTACAAACATATGAAGATATTATTCCTTATGTGGAACGGCTTCGCATGGGTGAGTCAAATCTCCTTTGGCCCGGAGAAATAAAATGGTTCGCAAAATCATCGGGTACAACTTCGGCCAAAAGCAAATTTATACCAATGAGCAGGGAAGCCCTTGAAGATTGTCATTATCGCGCCGCTAAAGATATCCTCGCGATATATAGTATGCTGAATCCAGGCACTAAGATATTTTCAGGTAAAAGCCTTACATTAGGTGGAAGCCATAGGATCAATCAGTTCAGTAATGATTCATTGTACGGCGACCTCTCTGCAATTCTTATTGAAAATGCTCCTTTCTGGGTCGACATAATACGGACACCCAGGCAAAAGATCGCACTCCTCGAGGATTTTGAGGAAAAGCTTAATCTGATCACGAAGTCTTCAGTAAACGAAAATGTGACAAGTATTTCGGGTGTACCATCATGGTACCTCGTTCTTATAAAACAGATCCTTGCATTTAGCGGCAAGAACAATCTGCTCGATGTGTGGCCAAACCTTGAGGTTTTTTTCCACGGAGGTATAAGCTTTAAACCGTACAGGGAACAATACAAAAAACTAATTGTCGGCGATCAGATGAATTATATGGAAACATATAATGCTTCTGAAGGATTCTTCGGAATACAGGATGATCCTTTGAAAAGCGATATGCTTCTTATGCTCGATTACGGAATTTTTTATGAATTTATCCCTGCGGATAAAGTAAACTCCGATGATCCTCCTGTATGCACTATCGCGGAAGTTGAAACAAATGTGAACTATGCAATTATCATTTCAACAAACGGCGGTCTCTGGAGATACATGATGGGCGATACAATAATCTTTACTTCGCTGAACCCGTTTCGATTCACCATATCAGGCCGAACGAAACATTTTATTAATGTATTCGGAGAAGAATTGATTATTGACAATGCTGACAAAGCGCTTGAATCGGCATGCAAAGCAACGGAAGCCGTAGTTGCAGAATACACAGCCGGTCCGGTATTTATGAGTACAATATCAAAAGGATCCCATGAATGGATAATTGAATTTGAAAAAGTTCCTGCAGATCTTGCTCTATTCACGAGCATTCTTGACAACTCTCTCAAATCAGTAAATTCAGATTATGAAGCAAAAAGATTCAAGGATCTGAATCTTGTGTCACCTACAGTAAATGTCGTTCCGCGGGGTACGTTTAATAACTGGCTGAAAACAAAAAATAAGTTTGGCGGACAAAATAAAGTTCCCAGGCTTTCAAATTCGAGGGAGTATATTGAGGATCTGTATGCTATTGCCGGGATAAGTCCCCAAATCCTAAAAAAGTGACCCAGTTTGAAATAGTTACTTTTAACCGCAGAGTACGCAAAGAAGGCGCAAAGGGCGCAAAGTTAAGACATTATATATCACCTCTTTGCGTTCTTTGCGTAAATCCTTTGCGACCTTTGCGGTTAATGGATTTTCTTTATATAAATGACTATGCCGGTAAAATCATAACCATTTTTTACTAATTTTATAGACTGTAAAAAATCACACATATTATGCACATAGCTATTGCGGGGAATATCGGATCGGGCAAGACAACTTTGGCCGGACTGCTTGCAAAACAATACGGTTGGGTTGCTCATTATGAAGATGTTGATGATAATCCTTATCTCAACGACTTCTATGAGGATATGCAACGCTGGTCTTTTAACCTGCAGATCTATTTTCTGAATTCACGATTCAGTCAGATCCTCGAGATCAGGAAATCTGATAAAACCATTATACAGGACAGGACTATCTATGAAGATGCCTACATATTTGCTCCAAACCTTCATTCTATGGGTTTAATGTCAACACGCGACTTTGATAATTACTCATCTCTTTTCAAAATGATGAGTTCCCTGGTTAAACCACCCGATCTTCTTCTTTATTTAAGAGCCTCCGTTCCAACTCTCGTGAATCAGATCCAGAAACGGGGACGTGAATATGAAAGCTCCATACGTATTGATTATCTCAAGAGATTGAACGAAAGGTACGAAGCATGGATGGAAACTTATAACCTTGGAAAAGTACTGATCATCGAAGCTGATCACTATAACTTCCCGAATAACAGGGACCACCTGGCAGAAGTTATCGACAAAATAAACGCCGAGCTGCACGGACTTTTTTAAAAAGTTTTGACATTTATATCATAATTGTTTAGCTTTACATTTCATCTATCTGCAAATCTGATGAAGTGCTGGAATTTCTTTCTATTTAATATCTAAATCTTTTAAAATGAAAACAATCAAGTCATTTTTCATTCTAATTTCCGTTTTATTCATATCCGTCTCCATCCAGGCACAACCTGATCTGACAAAGTTCGCACCGATGGACCCTCTGATCAGAACCGGGAAACTCAGTAATGGTCTGACTTATTTTATAAGGAATAATAAGGAACCTGAAAAAAGAGCAAGTTTTTATATTATCCAGAATGTTGGAGCAATCCTCGAAAACGATGATCAGAATGGTCTGGCTCATTTCCTGGAACATATGGCATTCAATGGTACCGAGCATTTTCCTGATAAAGGAATAATCAGCAGTCTCGAAAAGCACGGTGTGGGTTTCGGAAGTAACATTAATGCTTATACCGGCTTCGATGAAACGGTATATAATCTTAGTGATGTGCCTGTTGAAGCTCCGGGCCTGGTTGATTCTTGTCTTCTTGTTTTAAATGACTGGTCGCATTATCTTACCCTCTCCGATAAAGAAATCGACCTTGAACGTGGTGTTATCGAGGAAGAATGGAGAACAAGCAAAAACGCATATCGCCGGATGATTTTTGAAGTCATTCCTGTTGTACTTAAAGGATCAAAATATGCAGAACGCGATATTATCGGGAATTTTGACATAATAAAGAACTTTTCATATAAAACACTGAGAGACTATTATCATCAATGGTATCGCCCTGATCTCCAGACAATAGCTATTGTCGGTGATATTAATGTCGATGAAGTAGAAAGCAAGATTAAGACGCTTTTCTCTCAAATCCCCGCCCCTGTGAATCCAACTCCCCGGCTCCCTGTTGAAGTCCCTTATCACAAGGAGACTAACTTTGTGCTTGTCCAGGATAAGGAAGCGCCTCAGACATCAGTATCAGTAGTGGTTCTTCACACTGCTGTGCCTGCAAAAGACAAGGACCTTAAATATCTTCGTGATAGTCATATTATTACTTTAATGAATTCAATGATCAATACACGAATTAATGAAATGCTTCAAAAAGCAAACCCTCCGTTTGTAAGTGGTTATGTTACATACGATGGATATTATGCCAGGGGATACGATGCTTTTTCTATAAATGCCACAGCACGTAAAAACGAAGAAGGAAAAGCGCTCGAAGCAATCTATACAGAAGCAGAAAGAGCAAAAAGATTTGGATTCACAAAAGGAGAACTTGACAGAGCCAAAGCCAAGATGCTCTCTGATTATGAAAACAGGTATAAGCAGAAAGATAAGATTGACAATGATACATATGTCTCGGGTATTCAAAGCTATTTTCTTTCAGGAGAACCTTTGACATCAATGGACTTTGACTATGAATTTCTAAAAAGCGTAATCGGCAGCATCACACCTGAAGAAACTACCGCGAAGTTCAGACAGGCAATGCTTGATGAGAACAGGACCATTGTTGTCGAAGGACTCGAAGCAAGTGATGTCAAACATATTTCGGAACAGGAAGCTCTTGATATACTGGCCAAAGTAAAGAATTCAACACTTACGCCATATGAAGATAAAGCATTGGATCTGTCACTGATCAAAGAAGATCTCAAAGGATCCAAAATTGTCAAAACGGTGCAGCTTCCACAGTTTGATGCAGTGGAATGGACGCTTGGCAATAACGCAAAAGTTATATACAGAAGGGCAAATTACGAGAAAGACAATATACTTCTTTCTGCATTCAGCTTTGGAGGTATTTCCAAACTGGAAAATAACGAAGTGCTAGCCGGTACTCTGATGTCTGCAATAGTTCCAATGTATGGCGCTGGCGATTACGATAATGTCACATTACAAAAGATGCTTGCCGGTAAAAAAGCCAGCGTATCACTTAGTCTGAGTGAAGTTGCTGAATCGATAAGCGGCACATCAACTCCTAAAGATTTCGAGACTATGATGCAGCTGCTGTATCTTAAATTTGCTCATCCCAGGTTTGATAAGGTGGCCCATGATGCAATAATAGGAAGATTTGCAGGGATGATTGCCAATATGGAAAAGGATCCGAATAAAATAAAAAGCGATAGCATTTCTTTGATCACCACAGGTTACAATCCAAGAACTCCGTTGCTTACAAAGGAAACTATCAGCAAAATAACACTAGATGATATTCAGAAAATCTATACCGACCGTTTCAAAGGCGCTGATGAATTTACATTTATTATTGTAGGGAATGTCGGGAAAGATACCGTTATGCCTATGGTTGAAAAGTACATAGGCTCCCTTCCTTCCGATAACAGGAAAGAGAGTTGGGTTGACAGAAAGGTTGAGCAACCAAAAGGAAAGATCATAAGAGAAATAAGTCTGCCTCTCACAATCCCAAAATCTACAATATTTATCTCTTTTGCAAAGGACATGAAATACAGCCCATATAATTATCTCGGACTCGAAGTAATTAAAGGCATACTCGATCTGGTTTATACTGAAAAGGTCAGAGAAGATAAAGGCGGTACCTATGGAGTTGGAGTATCACTCTCAGAACAGAAAAGACCCACTCAACTGGGGGAAGGGATGATAACATTTGATTGTGATCCTGCACGGGCTAATGAACTCAAAGCGATCATTTACAATCAACTTGATACTATGATGATTAAAGGACCATCGCAAGTGAATCTCGACAAAGCTGTAAGCAATATCCTTAAAACCAGGGAAGAAAACAAGATGCATAATGCTTACTGGAGCAGCATATTGACCAGGTATTATAGTTATGGCATCAACTCCAATGATCCTGCGAACTATGAAAATATTCTTAAATCTTATAAGATAAAGGATATCAAAAAACTGGCAGTTATGATGTTTAAAAAACCGGACGTTGTTGATTTGATTTTCAAACCGGTGAAATAAAGATAAAAAAAATCCATTAACCACAAAGGCCACAAAGATTTGAACTATAATGTTTTAACTTTGTGCCCTTTGTGCCTTTTTTGTGTGCTTTAAAATCAGCAGCGACAGGTGGTTGCCTGCGCAGCCTTAGTTAAATTTTGTATAATTTTTAACAGTCGGTCGGTTTACCATTAATTATTAATTCTTTACCTTTCCGGTACTTATTAATTCCACCATCATGAGGTCAACACGCAGAACATTCATCAGGAATGCTTCCGTTTTAGCTGCAGGAAGTGTTATCCCTTTCAATGCAATCAATGCCGGAAAGATCATAGCTCCCAGTGATAAGATCCGTGTCGGATTAATTGGAGCGCATGGCCAGGGTTTCAGCGATCTTACTTCATTCCTGAAAAATCCTGAAATTGATTGTATCGCCATGTGCGATGTCGATCGGAATGTACTGAATATACGTACCGACGATCTTGGGAAGCTTGGTTTCCCGAAACCCAGGCTTTATGTCGATTATCGTAAAATGCTTGAAAACAAAGATATTGATGTTATTATTAATGGTACACCCGATCACTGGCATTGTCTGATACTAACCGACGCTCTTGAAGCAGGGAAGCATGCTTACATTGAAAAACCTGTAGGCAACTCTATCGCTGAGATCAATATAATGGAGAGAGCCGTTAAGAAACATAAAAAAATTGTACAGGTTGGTCAGTGGCAGAGAAGTCAGCCCCATTTTGTTGATGCAATTAATTATCTGAGATCAGGCAAATTAGGACGTATCCGGACGTGCAAAGCATGGTCATATGTCGACTGGAAAGGAGCTGTTCCAAAAGTTCCTGATTCACCGGTTCCCGATGGAGTGGATTATGATATGTGGCTAGGACCGGCGACAAAAAGGCCTTTTAATAAAAACCGTTTTCACCTTACCTTCAGATGGTACTGGGATTATGCCGGTGGCGTAATGACGGACTGGGGAGTTCACCTGATCGATTATATATTATATGGTATGGGAAAAAGTATACCGGTATCTGTGATGGCCATGGGAGGGAAATATGCGTTTCCTGAAGATGCCATGGAGACTCCCGATACAATGACAGCTGTATATGACTTTAAAGATTTTACAATGATCTGGGAACATACAATAGGAATCGGTCTGGGAAACTGGAAAAGACCTCATGGTATGTCATATGTAGGTGAAAACGGCACGCTTGTACTCGACCGGAACGGCTGGGAAGTAGTACCTGAAAAACAACGAATTGAAGGTTTGCCTGTTCAGAAAAATGTCGGCGATGGCCTTGATCTTCATGTAAAGAATTTTCTCACATGCATTAAAGATAATACTCCTCAGAACCTTCATGCAGGTATTGATGTAGGGAGGGATGTTGCCCTCGTAGCCCAAATGGGGAATATAGCATTCCGTACAGGCGAAAAAGTCAGCTGGGATGAAGCAAAGCAGTCGTTTCAGACAAATTCAGCAAACAAATTGATTGTCCCTGAATACCACAATGGATGGAAATTGCCAAATTATTAATGGTATTCGATGCTGTTTAAGTTTTTTAAATTTATAATTGTAGGCTTCTCAGGTCTTGTTGTTGATTTCTCAATAACAATTCTGCTAAAGGAAAAGCTTAAGATTCACAGGTATATAGCAAATTCATGCGGCTTCGTTGTGGCAGCCAGTACCAATTACTTATTTAACCGGTACTGGACATTTCATAGCGTCAATCCAAAGATCCTGACCGAGTACAGTACTTTCTTGGTTATTTCCGTGATTGGCCTCCTGATAAACAACTTTGTTATTTTTCTTCTGGAAAAGAAACTTCATTTCTATTTCGCCAAGTTCATCGCAATAATGATAACTTCACTTTGGAACTTTACAGCCAATTATTATCTTAATTTTCATTGATTCCGGCTTCCCTGAACCTGCTGCTGAAAGTGTCATACAGAATCCCTGTTACTGAGCATATGCCAATTTTGTACGATCCCGGAGCAAGACCCGTTACATTAAAATTGCAAGCAACCTGTATTGTATCACCCGCATTTAATATTGAAAGATTTTCAGGAAGGTCAAGTGATTTAGTTTCCATATTCCCCTTCTTTAAAAACGCAAGTTGGAAACTAATCGGAAATTCTTTGTGCTTGAAATTAATGGGATATGGGTAAGGATTGAAGATCTTAAGGTGAATGGTGTTGTTCCCGGTCATGTTGAAATTGTACTTCTTATTTTCCAGAATTACACATTCTTTTTGCAAAGATTGAAAATCTTTAAAAACCTTTGTAAATATTGAATCGCCATTTGTGAGAATCTGTTTTGTTAAATGAGTTTTATAGTATTCACTGAAATAATGCGGAACATATAAAACTTCTTTCCCGTGTACTTCTTCTTCGAATGGCCAGATATCATATTGAGTTTTCCGGTAGCTGAGATTATCGAGTGTATAAGCAAATTTACCCGTATAAAAAGTATATACTGAAGCTCGCTGATAAGAATTTGTAAACACAACTGGTCTGCCTTCTGCCAGTTTATCAATATCCTTTACCCATTGCTTTTTATTGTGAAACTCCTTCTTCAGTATCTGACTTGGCAGAAAGTCCCAGGCTGACGCTGCTCTCACAAACAACAACATTGGGAACATTATGACAGCAACCCATTTTATATAATTCTTCAGCCAGGGTTTAAAATTAAGATTGTTAAAAAGGATGATTACCATCGGGACACTCACCAGGGCTGTCCATTGTGGTTCCACACGGTATCTGAAACTGGAAATGAAAAAGAAAACAAAGAACCCTGTTATGATAAAATACAGGGCTCTGTTGAACAGATCCTTTGGCTTCATTTTTATCATTATCCAGATTAATATTGTAAATATCAGAGGATTATGAAAAAAATACTGACCTGCGAGATAATCAGGAACATGGCTTGGATTAAAAGCCGAAACCCTGTCAACGAGATGATACCTGAATGAAGGAAATCCGTTAGAATATTGCCATAAAATATGCGGAAGAAATAATATAAATGCCACAAAAGATGCCAGATAGAACCTGATATTTTTCAGTAGTTTCGGATTTGAAAGAATTACCAGGATAATTAATAATCCGCTGTGGTATTTGCTGTACATCAATGCTGCCATTGATAAGCTCAGGAAAAACGTATTTCTCCAATTATCCTCGTCGAGAAAATGTTTATATACTAACAGAAAAATAGCTGAAAAGAGTATCAGCGGGGCATCGGGAGTAGCCATGAAACCGAAAATATTGAACACAGGCATCACAACTACCAGCATGAAGAAAAACAGAACACCTGAATTTTCCTTTTGCTGTTCCCTGTCGGTTGTTTTCCAGATCACCAATAAAGCGATCAACTGGCTTAAAACAATTACAAGTCTGAGACCAAGCTCATTATGAATGAAGTAATAGCCAATCTTGATCATCAGGGCGATCATGGGAGGATGATCGAAATAACCCCATGCGAGATATTTTGAGTACATCCAGTAGTATGCTTCATCGTTATCAAGTGGAGTAAACTTCGCCTGGATTAAATTCAGGATTCCCCATACGGCAAGGAGAAGGACAAAAGGTTTTAAAAGATATCCCTTTAATTTGTTATTCATATTTCTTTCAGGATATTTTCAATATTCTCAAGCTCTTCCCTGCTGAAATCAAGATTATTAAGTGTTTTCAGATTATCGTTCAATTGATTGACGGAATGCACTCCAACAAGAACTGATGTTATCCTGGGATCTTTTAGCAACCAGGCAATTGCCATCTGTGCCAGCGACTGGTTGCGCTTGGCTGCAATTTCATTTAAACGTTTTGCTTTGTTTACTTTCTGCTCCGTCACATCTTCAATTCTCAGAAAGCCATTCGGGTTTGCAGCTCTTGAATCCTTTGGAATCCCTTTTAGATATTTATCGGTAAGCAATCCCTGTTCAAGCGGAGAAAAGGGGATACATCCAACACCTTTTTCTTCCAGAACATCAAGCAGCCCATCCTCAACCCAGCGGTTAAACATTGAATATTTTGGCTGGTGAATAAGACAATTAACGTGCAGCTCCTTCAAGATTGATACAGCTTTTTCGGTCAGATCTGCCGGATAGCTCGAAATTCCGACATAAAGCGCTTTGCCCTGGTGAACCGCCTGGGCCAGTGCTCCCATTGTCTCCTCCAGGGGAGTATCGGGATCAGGACGGTGAGAATAGAATATATCCACATAGTCGAGATTCATTCGCTTCAGGCTCTGGTCGAGACTTGCCAGCAGATACTTTCTTGAACCGAAATTTCCATACGGTCCGGGCCACATTTCCCAGCCGGCTTTTGTTGATATTATCATCTCGTCGCGAAAAGCGCTGAAGTCTTTTTTCAGGATTATTCCAAAGTTCTCTTCTGCCGAGCCCGGAACAGGTCCGTAATTATTTGCCAGATCGAAATGTGTTATTCCGGCATCGAATGCCCGCCACAATATTTTTCTGAAATTTTCAAAAACATCAACCGACCCGAAATTATGCCATAATCCAAGCGAAATCTCAGGTAATCTGATTCCGCTTTTACCGCAACGCCGGTAAGTCATATTATCATAGCGTTCTTCTAAAGGACTATACATCATTTAGTTTGATTTAATCTGGTATAAAACTATTCTGAAATTTCAAAGTTAAACAAATTCCCTGCCCTGATTCTTTTGCAATCATATAAAATTTTTCTCCTGAGTCACGGAACAATTAGGACTAATGGTTTGTTACTATTTTACTCATGTGAAATAGAAAGAAAAGATGGGTTCCTAATGAAAACTTATCATCAGGAAAAAGGAAAGAATCACAAAAATTGCACATATGGAAAACATAGCAACTGGGAGCAGATATATAAACAATGACAACATATATGAAACAATTCTGAATATTGAAAGAAAATATGTTAAACCTGATCCGGATGAGTTAACCTACGGCTTAACTGCAGAAGATGGTAAAAATTTCTTTCGATATCTGAAGAATTTTAATCTGGCTAAGGACCCCGATCTGCTGATTCTTCCTCCAAATAACCATTACTATTTCGATGAAAAGGAATTGAAGAATGTCAGGACACTGGTAAACCTGAAAAATCTGAATTTAATCAAAGATCTGAACTCATTTTTATTTACCCTCTCACGAATTCTCCCGTCTAATGCCAATTTTGTCGGGTATTTTTCATACAATAAATTTACTCTTACCGGCGATGGGCTTTTCACCGGTTTGTCAACCCGCATAAATAAGTTTCTTGATCTGAAAACAGATCACAATATGGATAAAAAAGAATTTGCAGGACGTCTTCAAAAGTTTGGGTTCAGAGTTATCGATATGACTGAGCTGAACGGACTGACATTCTTTTATGTACAAAAGAAAAGCCATGAATCAAGGTTAACAGCCTGATTCTCTGTGACCTCTGTGCTTCTCTATGTAACTCAGTGTAACTAAAATTGTTTAGAACTCATACAATTATCACTGAGAACCACAATTTTTCCTGCTTTTTTTACAAAACTTCTTCCTTAAGGGATTTGATTATTTTCTTCCATCGACTCGCATCCATCCTTGCACCCACAATTTCGATTACATGTCCGGCCAGAATTGAACCAAACATTCCGCATTTATCAAGAGACAACCCATTAGCAAAGCCATACAAGAAGCCGGAAGCATAAAGATCACCAGCGCCAGTGGTATCTATACAATTGACAGGAATAGTACCTATTTTAATTATCTCTTCTCCCCTTTTTATTATGGACCCTTCACTTCCTACTTTTACGACTGCAATCTCGCACACTCCGGAAAGAACATCCAGAGCCTGAAATGGAGATAATCCTGTAAATGCCTTTGCCTCATCTTCATTGGCAAATATGATATCCGCATATTTTTCGACTATTTCCTTAAAATCCTGAAGTTTTGCTTCAACAACATTATAACTGGCCAGATCTATGGCAATTTTCATGTGGTTTTCCTTAGCTATTACACAGGCTCTTTCTACAAGAGGTTTATTAAAAATAAGATACCCTTCCATATAAAGAATATCATAACCTTCAAAATCTTTGGGATTAAGATCTTCTGCGCTTAACTCGACAGCAGCACCAAGGTGGGTTGCGAATGTCCGTTCTGAATCGGGCGATATAAGCGCTACAGCAGTTCCGGTAATTGAATTTCTCTTTGTCAGTAAAGTCTTTACCCCGGCAATTTTCATATCATTCTCAAAGAAATCACCAGTACTGTCTTTTCCTATTGATCCTATAAAACCTGATTCCACACCAAGCATTGCAAGACCATGAATTGTATTAGCAGCTGAACCTCCTGAAGCAAGATTCTTTTTAAGGTTGATTGTCTCATTCTTAATTATTGACGATTTCTCAGCGTCAACAAGCTGCATACTTCCTTTAGGTAAAGAAAATTTTTCGAGTATAATGTCACTGTCAATCAATGTCATAACATCGACAAGGGCGTTACCAATTCCAACTATCCGCTTCATTTTAAAAAATTTCGATAAAGATATTGTTAAATTCATCAAAAGCCCTTACTTTTGGCCTGCTAAAACATAGCGAGTTTTTTAAAATTACCTTCCTCAGTAGCTCAGTTGGTTAGAGCAACGGACTGTTAATCCGTGGGTCGTAAGTTCGAGTCTTACCTGGGGAGCCCAAGATATCAGAGATAATGAAAATTGTCTCTTTTTTTTGCTACATTGTTTACCTCCACACGTTCACAATTGAGCTAAGCAAATAAGTAAATATACAATGTAATACCCATACCATCAGGGGTAAAATGAGCCCCTGCATTCCGCTGATAATCCGATAAGGTGAAATGAATATTTACGATTACCAAAAACATGTCGGTAAGATAGCCGACATCCCTGAACTTAAAAGCTCCGACTGCAACTCAACTTGTAGGGTTCACTGTCACAATCACACTGGTTTTCGAATTATTATTATGAGTTGTAACCTTTTAAGATATTTGAAGTAATACGTCTATAGATTGTATGATCGATGACTATAAAGGCATTTACGCCCCGGTGGTCCAACCCGTCCCCCCATTCGAAGAAAGATACTACCTAAGGGTTCCTAGTCTCTCTTTTTTAAAATATTGTGACCAATTTACCAATCTATGATAATAATATGATTGGTAATTGTGTAATTTTATGACAATGAGTCGTAACGCCATTTTTTCTGGTATATTAATTTTATTAAGTTGCAGTCTTACAGCTCAGACAACTGTTTCTCCAATTGAAAAATACCTTCTTTCAAGACAGGAATCCATAGGTCCTGACCAACTATTTGTTCACCTCGACAGAAACACCTATAAACCGGGCGACACAATTTATTTTCAGGCATATATAAGGGATAGATTCACAAATGAATTTATATCCAAGAGCCTTTCGCTCTATGCTTTGCTTTTTGATGAGAGTAATGCAAAAGCGGACAGTTCACGATTTAGGATAAATAACTCAACCTGCTCCGGGTGGATGTCTATCCCTTTAAAATCCAAAACAGGAAAATATCATTTTGCAGCGTTCACAAGTATTATGCAAAATTTTGATCCTTCAGAAGCTTTCCAGACAGATCTTATTGTCAAAGGCACTGATAAAATCATTGTAGAAAATGATTCTTCCCCTGGTCCGGAGCATTTCGAGCTAAAATTTTTACCTGAAGGTGGAAATTCAGTACAGGGCGTTGAACAAAGGATCGGATTTAGTGCGACTGATGGCAAAGGATATTCGGTCTATATTGAAGGATTGTTAAAAAACAGTAGTGGTTCGACTCTTGATACAATAAGATCAGGAACCTACGGCCCGGGATTCTTTATTTGTACTTCTGAGCCAGGAATGTATGTTGAAATCACTAAGGGTAATAGTAAGGAAAAAATATGGCGGCTTCCAGATCCGTCTGTCTCAGGAATTTGTCTGTCAGTCAAGACACTCGACAACATGTCGTTTTCTATAGAAATCCAATCAAATAAATATAATAATGACACATTAACTGTCGCAGGTATTATGAATTCCAGCCGGATTTTTTTACAAAATCTGGTAATGACTAAAAAACAAAAGATTGTCATAGAAACAGATCAGCTTCCTTCAGGAGTTGCTCAAATAACTATATTTAGTAAAGATCTTCACCCCCTCGCTGAGAGACTATATTTTATAAACTCCGATAAACATCTAATCTTCAAAATTTTTTCCGGATCTCAGATTTCTCTTCCCGGACAAGAAAATGAGCTATCAATTTCAGTACGTGATGGCCTTGGGAATCCTTCTGCCGGTTTTTTTTCAATATCAGTTACAGACTCTGTTTCGGGTCATGCAGAAATCTATACACCAGGTATTGAATCTGTGTTAAATTTTAATCCTTATTTTCAAAGGAATCTGCCTCAAAAAGTACTTGAAACAGGATTAGAAAACCTGACGAATGAGGAGAGAGACTTGATGTTAATGATATATGGCTGGTGCAGATATAACTGGGATTTTACTGATAAAGAAACAACACCAAGGGATCTCACAAATTATGATATTATAAATATTAAGGCTCTTGGAGAATCAAAAGTTCATCCTTCAGTAAAGAAATTGGATCTGATATCACTGGAAGATCCAAATGTCATCCATCTTAAAACAAACAAAATGGGTGAAACTTCCATGAGATTGGATTCTCTTCCTGAAAACACTAAATCAGTCACTCTGTTACCTGCTAAAAGTGCTAAAAACAGGATTAATAGAGTCTTGTGGAACATTCCACACAATGAACAATTCCTGAAAGAGATAAGCCTTCTGACATTTCAACAAAGTGTAAACCTGGCTAAAAAATCAGATATATTTATCACAAATATGCCTTTGATAAGTGACAAAAGCAATGTGCCCGACATATATAAACGCGGGATAACAGATAAAACATTTGAAATCCCCGAGGTTACTATCTCTGCTGCAAAAAAGAAGGAATATTTAAATAAATATGAAGAAGTTTACAAATATGCAAATGTGAAAAGTCTTCCCGGGGAACAAATCAGCAAATACATAACTCTGGGACAAGCAATACGTAACATTGCTCCGGCATGCATTATAAGTGAACCTCCCCATCCTCCTGCTATATACTTTCGACAGTCTCACTCGTTTTTTGGCTCCCGTGTCAAAGCATTGATTGTCCTTGACGGGATGCCCATATTTGATGGATGGGCGCAGGTAAGGACTCTCCCTCCTAACGAGATCAGTTCAATCTCGATTCTTGATGGAAACCAAGGGCACATAATTTATGGGGAAGATGCCTCCGGAGGTGTAATCTTTATTAACACCGATAAATCTGGCCTTACTCATAAAAGTATTGACTGGAAAAGCGAGAATAAAAGTAAAAATCTGCTTACGCCAATTAATATTTTCAGACAGAACATAGAATTTTATAGTCCCTCAAAATCAGATATTGTTGATAATCTGGCTTTTAGTGACCGCACTACTATTTATTGGAATCCTGAAGTATATTTTGATGGTAAAAATCCTGTCAAAATCAAATATCTAAATTTAAAAAATAGAGGTTCGGTAATGATTACCATTAATGGCGCATCTGTCAATAATTTAGTTGGTACCGGAAGAGCAAGTTATTGGGTTAAATAAAAAAAATCAGACTACCCCTTTGTTACCAAGCCTGCTCTTTTCGGTTTAGCGTGAATGAATGAGGGATCTCTATCCATGCGAAAACCCTGAGACAGTCAGCAATAGAGAATATATAATCTATCAATAAGAATTTTTAACCTAAAGACAAATATGAAATCAAGGACCTGCCCGCATTGTAATTATAAATATTCAATAAGTGAATATAGAAAACAACTTCTTTTTAAGCTTGTTTTCTCAAAATGGAATTGTAAAAACTGCAACAAGAAACTCACTTTTAATTTCACAAGAAGAATTATTGTCGCTTTAGCTTTTGGCAGTTTTTATATTGCACTCTTTTCACTGCAAAATGTTTTCAGAATGACCCCTTTGATTTGGGTTGCGTTAATTACTATCTATGCCATTGGCTCATTCTTCATTTTTACTTTTGACACATTTAAAAAGGCGGAATAAGTCTTAAATCAGGACTAAAGTTTTAAATAAGCTGCGAACTGCTTGCCGACCCGCATGGTATATTGGGTCGGGGATAATTATACAATCAGAATCAACAAGATTTTATCAAATTTGTTAGTCTTTTTTTAAACTATAAATGCAGCTATATGTTTTCCGATAAAAAAATTAAGGCTTTTTTACCTACTGTCAATCCGGTCAAATCCAAATTCTTTTACAAAGATGTGTTAGGATTGAATTTGATATCTGAAGACAACTACGCCTTGGAATTCGACTCAAATGGGACTAGATTAAGAGTAACGACTGTCCAGGAATTTACACCTCACTCATTCACTGTATTGGGCTGGGATGTCGGCAACATAGTCTCCACAATAAAATCATTAAATAAAAAAAAGATATTCTGCGAAAAATATGATTTCCTCGATCAGGATGAATTGGGAATTTGGACTGCTCCCGGAGGTACAAAGGTAGCCTGGTTTAAGGACCCGGATGGAAATATTCTTTCGATTTCAGAATAGACCTTGAAAATTGAACCTGAAAATGTTAAATTTCATTTGCTCCTGTAAGTCTTAATAATCACCCATAGTTATATATTTAAATATATGCAGCAATCAGAATTCAGGTTAGTCTTTAAGGAGCGCTAACGGATGACACCTAAAGCTAAAATTATGAATACTGTATTCTTTCGTATCCGTATTGCTGCATTAGGCGCTCCGATTCTTATTTTTCTGTACGGATTATTGCGACTTATCGATGTAATGAAAGGTTATCAAAGTCACGGGCTTTTTTGGAACCTGGGACATGTGTTGTTCTTTATCTCCTTTATTCTGTTCGGTGGCCTGACAGTTGAATTGAGGCGACTAGTCCCCATTAAGAGTCAACTTTCAAAGATAGCAGCATACTTAGCCATGGCGGCCAGTTTATTTGGTGCAGCCTGTTTTCTCTGGGGGATTCTAGGCGACCTGTTCCCTCATCTGAACGATGTTGCTCCGGTGCCAGAATTGCTGAAGCTAGCCGGTCCCCTTCTGTTTCAGGCCGGTATGTTAGGAATGCTCATTATGTTAGTGGCCACACGACCACGACGACTTCCAATCTGGTCTCCGATACTGGTATTGATCGGGTTCCTTCTGTTTGCCATCAATCTGAACCTGCTTCCCATAGGTGCGCTAATCATACTGATCGGCTTGTCACCATTGATCCATTGGATGACTACAGCACATAACAGCATAAGACAGAAATTACCACAACAATGAAAAAATATTTAAGCAACGACTTTGATCTTCGAGAGTATGTAATTGTAGCTGATGAGTGTTCTATTTGGTCTGCTCCATTCGGACTTAAACTGCTGGACTATATTGATTATAAACAAAATATCTCTGCTCTCGATATCGGTTTTGGAACAGGATTCCCTTTGACTGAGATTGCACTCAGACTTGGGGATAGTTTAACGAGCAGGCAAAAATCCAAGGGGGCATAAAACTTTCAATTCCGTTTGTTTTGATTAATGCAATCAAAAAGTAGATACGCTACCATAATTTAATGATCGGAAAACGAACAAACGAAACCAGGAGACTGTTCCATATTTCACTGACAGCGTCGCTGTTAATTGAACTTAAAACTACAAATAACTAAAAAGCCAAAACATGCTACACTGTACTCCATTTCTCTTATTTGACGGTAATTGTGCAGAGGCAATGAAATTTTATCAGAATTGCCTCGGCGGAGAGCTGACTCTTACAAAAACCGGCGAAACTCCGATGAAAGAAATGTTTCCAAAAGAAAAGTGGGAAAGAGTTATCAATGCAAATCTGAAAAGCGGTGATATTGAAATATCAGCCACCGACTGGATGGCTTCCCCGGAGTTTGAACCAGTACAGGGAAATACTTTCGCAATATTTGTTGTCGGAAAATCATATGATGATCTGAAGACAATTTTTGACAAGCTCAGGGATGGCGAAAATAACAAAAGATTACAGGAGCTGCATGAGATGCCTTTTGGAACCTATGGACAGTTTTATGACAAGTATGGGATTCAGTGGATTTTCAAAGGAGATAAAAAAGAATAGCCCTGTGAAAATTTAACTATATAATGTTCTGATGTATATAGTTTTTACCATACCTGAATGCACAAATTGTTAATTAACAGGACTTTCAGGAAACCTGATTTCTGGATTGATTTGCAATAACTACACTTGCAAACCCGGACGGTTTGTGAGATCTATTGTTAAATTATTAACAGTTGTTTAAGAATAGATTAACAAATATTTGGGAGTCTTTTGTGTAGATATTCTTAAATTCGCTTATCAATTAATGAGATCCTAACCAAAACCTGAAAAAATGAAATCTCTTAAACTGATTTTGGTTTTGTTAATCGTTGGTAGTCCCTTGCAAGCACAAAAAACTGAACATTTCACGATCAGCGGATATGTAAGGGAAGAGATCAGCGGAGAAACGCTGATCGGGGTAAACATATTTCCAGCAAATCATAAAATTGGTACCATAACAAATTCTTACGGTTTCTATTCATTAACATTACCTGAAACCGATTCAATCGTACTCCTCATTTCATATGTCGGATACACTTCTGAGAATGTAAAACTCTCTCTCCACAGAAATATTGAATTGAACATAAGCCTGAAACCAGGCATTGTTCTCAATGAAGTTACAATCACAGCTGACAAAACACAACATCAGAGCGAATCAGTAAAGATGAGCACACTTAACCTGCAACCTGCGCAGATAAAAAATGTTCCCTCGCTCCTTGGTGAAAAAGATGTCTTAAAAGTGCTGCAATTGATGCCCGGAGTTCAAAAGGGTTCTGAAGGCAGCAGCGGATTTTATGTCCGTGGCGGGGGACCTGATCAGAACCTTATTATCCTCGATGACGCAGTTGTTTATAATGCAAGTCACCTTTTTGGATTTTTTTCAGTGTTCAACGGAGATGCTCTTAAAAGCGTTGAACTTACAAAAGGCGGATTTCCTGCTCGTTTCGGAGGGAGACTTTCTTCAGTTCTTGAAATGCATATGAAAGAGGGAAACAAAGAAGAATGGCATGGAGAAGCTGGAATAGGTCTGATATCGGCACGCGCAACGGTTGAAGGACCATTAAAAAAAGGAAAGTCATCAATCCTGTTATCAGGCAGACGAACATTTGCCGATCTTTTTGAATTGCCATTTTCTAAATCGGGGTTGCCCCATTACTATTTTTATGATTTTAATGCAAAGATCAATTTTGATTTCGGACGAAATAATAAATTATATATCAGTGGTTATTTCGGGCAGGATAAATACAATACGAATACAAACACATCCGAATATACAGAAAAAGCCGGTTACCACTGGGGCAATTCGACAGGTACGATCCGGTGGAATCATCTCTTCTCCGATAAACTCTTTTCTAACACTTCTCTGATCTTTGGTCAATACAATTTTAACATTAATGATAAGTATTATGATATCAAAGAAGACGCTCATTATTATGCCGAGTATAATTCAGGTATACAGGATTTTTCACTCAAATATGACATTGATTATATACCTGGTCCAAATCACCTGATAAAATTTGGGCTAATCAGTACATATCATAAGTTTAATCCCTATGCTTTTGTGGAAAAAGATGAGATGTACAATAAGAATATTCAGGAAAAAACTAATGAGCATGGGATAGAATCAGGTTTATATGCCGAAGATACCTGGCAGCCGTATCCCAGTTTAAAGATCAATGCAGGAGTGCGCATCAGCAGTTTCATTGCGAATAAAAAACAATACCTATTTCCGGAGCCAAGGATTACTGCAGCCTGGCATTTTCAGAATGATATCGCATTAAAAGGCTCATTTTCCATTATGAATCAATACATTCATATGTTATCAAATACCGGAGTTGGCCTTCCTACAGATCTATGGGTTCCTGCTACCGACAAAACCAGGCCACAGAGATCACAACAGGTTGCACTGGGATTTGTAAAAGACTTCAAAGAAAAGAACTTTTCATTCTCATTGGAAACATATTACAAAACGATGAATAATGTGCTGGCCTATAAAGAAGGTTCCTCGTTTATCATTCTGAATGACGTTGCAAGCGCCGCACAACAGAATTGGGAAAACAAAGTGACACTGGGAAGATCCTGGTCATATGGAGCGGAATTATTGCTGCAAAAAAACACAGGTCGCCTCACGGGCTGGATAGGCTATACTTTGTCATGGACACCAATGCAATTTGATTCACTGAATTTCGGTAAAAAGTTTTATTCACGGTATGACCGCCGCCATGACGTCTCTGTTGTAGCCTTTTATAAGCTCAGCAATAATATTACATTGACAGGGACTTGGGTTTATGGTACAGGAAATGCAATTTCTCTGCCAAGTGCTACATATCGAGCTTATTCAGATACCTATGCATTGGGATCAAGCAGCAGAAATGCAAACATATTCGGTTACAGTGGGGGAGTTGGATTTGATTATGGTCAGAAAAATAATTTCAGAATGGCTCCATACCATAGACTTGATCTCGGAATTCAATTTAAAAAAGAAAAAAAATGGGGTGAGCGAACATGGGAGATCTCGGTTTATAATGTTTATAACAGGATGAACCCATATTACTATTATTTAGGTTATGAATACCACGATGACAAATCCTATGGAGTTATTAAACAGGTAACCCTCTTCCCGTTTATTCCTTCTTTCTCATACAATATAAAATTCTGAACAATATGAAGCTCCAAAATATTAATTTTTATATTCTCATCCTTTTCGCTTTTAATCTCTTTTCATGCAGAAAAGTTGCATCGGATGTTGATCCGCCGGAATTCATTCAGAAATTGGTGGTAAACGCTTATTTATCGCCGGACAAAAAAGACAACAAAATATTCGTTTCATCTAATATTAAACGTTTTGGCGAATTGAACGGAAACTTTGAACCTTTCGGAAATGCATACCTGCACATTTATGAGAACTCAAAAGAAGTGCAATTTGATACTGTTCGGGAAAATTATTTAAGCTCAGGATATAATTACCTGATAAAGAATTTTCAGTTCAAAGAAGGTCAGACTTACAGCCTTAAAGTTATCAGCGATATTGGTCTTAAAGTTGAAGCGACCTGTAAAATTCCCTTGAAAAGGGATTTTCAGATCTCTGTCGATACAACATTTAAAAAAACCAAAGATGAATACGGATTCAATATATCATTGCTTATTGCTAAAATCAGTATTACAGATTTCCCGGGTGAGGCAAACTATTACCGGTTGCTCTATTTATATGATACATATTACCCCGCATCTCCCCATAATAAGAATCTATCATATAAGGACGCTGTAGAATCTCCTATCCCTTCATGGGCAGAGTATAACGCATGGCAAAATGACTTTGTGAAAAATGATGCCGGATTAGATGGAAAAAAATTTGTTATTAGGACAATTGAGTTCCAGCCTGTTTACTTGGATCATATCAGCCAGGCAGGCCCGGACTCAGCGTTCCTGAGAATTTACCTCTTGAGTACTGATAAACCATATTATGATTTTCATAAGTCTCTTGAGAATTTTTCATTGGGCGATTCTCCTTTTTCGGAACCATCATTTCTTTATTCCAATATTAAAGGTGGTCTTGGAATTCTTGCATCCTATACGCTTGATTCATTGATTTTCAGAATAAAATAATACTTTCTTTATACAATTAATCCAATTCTCATTATGAAAAAATCGATTGTTTTGTTCATCGCCATTTTTTGTCTTGCAATCGCATGTAAAAAAGAGAATACGAATTTTTCTCAATTTAGTGTTGATTTTGCAAATCTTGAAGATAGCATCTACTATGATTCAGTTTCATACGCTATAATAAACTATTCAGATGTTACTGAATTTAAAGATACTTCAGCGTTCAATAATCCTGACATTTTCAGTCATAGCGAAAAGGTTGAAAGAAGATCCCCATACAATACTAATACATATGGGATAACTGTGAAATCTGAGCACACTTATGTAATCAAGAAATTTGACCTTGTAAGTAAATCAGGTAATGTAATATTCTATATCCCATATGGAATGCAATATTTCACCAGAAATGGTATTAAACGTTCATGGGCTCCTTTCCCATTCGTTTTTAAGGCTTTTAGTGGAAGTATGAGCGGAGGGCTTTATGAAGTAAGAAAATAGTTAGGCTGAACAACTGATCAAATTACCTGGCCGCCAGGTTAATTTATTCAGTACCAAAGAGAACAATACCGTTTTAAAAAGTGTTAAGGAATTGAGACTATTAACACCCTTAAATGAATTGTTCTATTAAAAAAGGAGGATTACTATGTCAAATATTGTTGATTTTGAAAATGTTTCTTCAGCAGGTGTGGAATCATCACCTGTATCGTCATCACTTGCAGGTTTACGTGCTAACGAATCGAGATACTTTAAGAATAAATACAATCATAATTTTACCGTAAACCCTGCAGCTAAAAGCAAAGATATCCTTGACTATGTCAATAATATTCTTCTTACCGAACGCAATATTAAAATTTCATCAGAGCCCCTTGAAACATCAGAATTCGTGGCTGGCGGAATAAAATGGACATATGTATTTTATGAAAGCGGTCTTTCAATAAATGTTATGTATACACTTAATGATCCCAAAAAAAGAGCAGTAGGTTTTAAACTTTCAGAAGGGATGGAAGTTCCAAAAGAGCTCGAAGATAAATTTAAGTTTGCAAGACAAAAATCGAAACTTGCAGGAACAATCCGTGGTTCATTTTTTGTCATCAAAGGGGAATATTAAGACTCAATTTCTCTACCTTCGTTACAAAAATTAATAATTTCAATGGATTACCTTTATCTTGACAACAAGCCCTGGCAGTATATCCGTTTTGGGATAGGAATATTATCTCTGATAGCTGCTTTGTCGTTTCTGTTCGCTGATCCCGGAAATCTTAGTCGTTTCGACTACCTTATGATTTTTGGTTTTTCTCTTTCCGGCGTGGTTAATATGACAAATGATTTCGGAATGCAGAAAACTTACCTCCGACGCGAAAATAATAGTCTGATAATCAAATGGATCAATAAAATCAGACCGCAAAAAATCAACTTCACTGATATTGAAGGTATCTACCTGAGAAAAACAGAGATCATCATAAACAATAAAGGTTGTAAACCTGTAAAGCTAAAATTGTTAGTATACAGACCGGATCAAAAAAAAGAGTTATACGAATTTTTTATTAATCTCTCAAAGATCCATGAATTGAATTTATTCAGACAGTTTACTTCATAACAAATTATCACATATTATCACCTACTGAAGCCGGGCCCGGTTTGTAAATACCTGTTTAAACATTTTCGTTTTTCTTATTGTTTTAATATTAAAAATATTACAATATGAATATAATCGATCTGAATAAAAGAAAAATATATTTACAGCTGGCTATGAGTTTCTGGATAGGAGTCGGACTTATGAGTATAATAAATGTCTGGAAAATTACTAAGGCAAATGATGCAATCCGTTATTCCTGGATCATGTCTGCCGTTTCCTTAATATTTTTAATTATATGCATAATCAATCTTATCATCATAAATCAAAAAAGTAAAATAAGATAGCCCAATTCAGGAAATTTAAATTAGTCAGCTAATCCAAGCCGGGAGATTGCTTCTGATGTGGTTCTTTAAATTTGTATTAAAATTCTAATCAAAATGACAAAAAACGTTTTTCTTTTCCTGAATCTGGCTCTGGCTTTTTATAACATTGGAACGATCTGGGCAATGGAAGTAGATATTTTCAGATCGTGGAAACCACTTGATCCGAAGACGTTTAAATTGGTACAAACAATTCATTGGAAAAAACTGCCTTACTGGATCTTTTTCCCGGTATTTCTGGCATTTATTGGTTCAATAATACTTTTTTGGTATCATCCTGACAATATTCCATTATGGGAAATATGGACCGTTTTCCTGCTTCAGTTCATTTCACATATTCTGACTGCAATTTTCTGGGGACAATGGCAGGCAAAACTTTCAAAAGATGAATCAGGAGGTGCAAGTCCATACCTTCACAAAATTTTAAGAACACATTGGATCAGAACTTCTTTAATAAATGCCTATGGCTTAATGCTACTTTTTATAACTATTCAGTCTATAAAATAAACGGCATTATCTGCAGACGAGGCGTCAGCCATTATAAATCCGGATCCTTGCACTTCCCTGGGCTTAATAGTTAAGAATTCTTGTTTAAAACTCAAAACAAAAAAGCGCCAAAGGCTGTTATAATATTTTACAGAACATGAGATCCTTTTCAAGACAACTGAGGGATTTTTTCATCTTTTAGAACGTTACATAGATACTTTCTCAAAGTCCTGGGAATAAAACTATTTACGCCAAAACAAAATGAGAAAAATAATTGGAGCAATCAATATGACAGTTGATGGGTTTTGCGATCACACTGCGATGAATCCGGATGATGAAGTTCTTGAACATTACAATGATCTTCTTAGAAATTCTGACACCATTTTATACGGAAGGATAACTTATCAACTTATGGAAAATTACTGGCCGGTTATTGTGAAAAATCCTACCGGTGATAAACCAGCAAATGAATTTGCAGTATTAATAGAGAACATCTCAAAAATTGTTTTTTCCGGCACTTTGAAAAATCTTGATTGGAAAAATGTAAAAATGGCAAAGTCAGGAATTGAAGAAGAAGTATTGGAACTAAGGAAACAAGAAGGAAAAGACATTTTAGCCGGCAGCCGGAGCTTAATTGTGACCTTGATGAACCTCAATTTAATTGATGAATTTCAACTCTGTATTCACCCGATCATTTTAGGGAGCGGGGTAACGCCTTTATTCACAAACATAAAGGATACCGTCAACCTGAAACTCTTAAAAACAAAAACCTTTAGATGCGGTTCGGTAGTGCATTACTATAAACCGACAATAAAATGAATTTTGAAGAAGTTGTAAAGAATATGAAATTATGAGAAAAATAATCGTTTTATCATTCATCACATTAGATGGTGTTATGCAGGCACCAGGGGGACCTGAGGAAGATACATCTGACGGATTCAAATATGGCGGTTGGGTTGCACCCTATTTTGACGAGGCGGGCGGTAAAGTCATGGAAAAACAAATGAAACCTGCCGACCTTCTTTTGGGCAGAAAAACTTTTGAGATCTTTGCCGGTTACTGGCCTGAGCATGAAAATGTCTGGCCAGGAATAAATGATGTCACAAAATATGTCATGTCCACTACCATGAAAAAGTCAGGCTGGAAAAACTCAGTTTTCATCAATAGCGTGGCAGATATCAAAAAGATTAAGAGTTCAGAAGGCCTTGATATTCAGGTTCATGGCAGCGGTGAGCTTATACAGCTTCTGCTTAAGAATGATCTGGCAGACGAACTCTGGCTCAAAATTTTTCCGCTGACTTTAGGTAAAGGGAAAAAGTTGTTTGACAATGGTGCTATTCCGGCAGCATTTGCTTTGACAGAGAGTCTGATTACACCGGCCGGAGTGATCTTTGCCAACTACAAACGGGCCGGAAAAGTAACGACAGGTACAGTTGGATCTTAACCATATTAATTTATATGCGGTTTTTGCCGGCGTTATCTCAAGTTTTTCACAATAATCAAGCTCTGTTAAACAATTAACAGATCATTAAGAATTGATTAACAAATATTTGGGAGAAGAGTAACCTGATCTGACCTAAATTCGTTTTGCAATAAATCACAAGTCATGCCGCTCTTCCGCAATTAGGACAGCGATCAATTAACCAGGACCGATTTATGACGAAACTCTTCCTCCCCTACAATAAAACCATTCTGAAGATAAATTGTATTTTTTCAATTGTTCTTACCTTATTATCCAGCGTGGTTTTTTTTACAATGAAATCCTCACACTCTCCAATATATCTTGCTATTGAATTTTATGCTTTCTGTTTAATGACCGGAGGGTTTCTTCTGTCGGCATTTTACTTTGAAATTTCGAGAAAAAGCGAATATTATTTCTATTATAATCTTGGACTTAGTAAAATCAAACTGCTTCTGATTACATACGTTCTTCATATGATATTCATTTTACCTTTAATATTCATTTTACAATATGTCTAGTCTTCTTGAGGTCGATAGCATCCGTAAAGCATATGGTGACAAACAAGTTTTGACTGACATTGCCCTGAAATGCCAATCAGGTGATATTCTCGGTTTGCTTGGGAGAAATGGGTCAGGTAAATCAACTCTCTTAAAAATAATCTTCGGGACTCTCCCTGCCGACTACAAATTCATCAGGATAAATGATAAAATTCTTGAACATCCGTTTAAATCAAAAAATACTATTACTTATCTGAGCCAGGACAACTTTTTGCCCAAAAACATAACCGTAAAACAAGTGGTTGAGATTTTCTCTAATGATTTGAATCCTAAAGAATTTTTTGAAGACGAAGTTTTTTCGAAAGTATCAGACACTAAGATCCGGGATCTTTCAGGAGGAGAATCAAGATATCTGGAGGTCAAACTTTTATTAACCCTTGATTCCTTATTTGTACTTCTGGATGAACCATTTAATGGGATTTCTCCTCTGCATATCGAGAAGGTAAAAAACATGATTCGTGATAAGTCGTCAATAAAGGGAATTTTTCTTACAGACCACGACTATCGAAACGTACTTGATGTGGCAACCAGCTTTTACCTGCTTTTCGATGGAGGACTAAAACCAGTTAAAACAAAACAGGACCTCATTGATTGGGGATATGTTCCGGAAAATAAATGACACAATATCAAAAATAGCTGCAATGACAGAACAGGATAATTGTATTAAATCCGGACTTTATAGTCCTAGGCAATTGTATATTACGGCTGCAGTTGGTGGTCCTGCCATCGCCGGTTTCATAATAGCCAGCAATCTTTGGTCAAGAGAGAAAAAATTATTGGCAATCATTCCCATCATTCCCGGGTTGGTTTTCGGTTTTGCGGTAGTGTTTCTCATAGATTCAATTGCCCGCTTTTGGGGTACAAATTATCCTGATCTTATGACGTCAAGTGTTCTAAGACACATTGTAGCATTTTCATTATACTTTCTTGTTCTCACATTATTTGCTCTTCTGATCAGGTTTATTTTTAACTGGAAAATAAAAGTGAGGGACTTTATTTTCCCGGAATTCAATGCTTCAATTTTTCATACCAGAAAGTTATATCCGGTAATAATTTTCAGCTTTGTATGTTTCCTAATATTTGCCACATTTAACATATACTTATTCTCAGCTCTTTGGTTCTACCTGTTTACACATATTTATTGTTATAATTTAATCCATAAGGTATTTGGGAACTTAAGAATAGCCAAACCTGTACTTGTCTCTATCGTTATCCTTGCCTGCCTTTTGCCTTTAATAGATACCACCGGTCAGATACTTCATGTTTATGCAAACCTGAAATTAATATCGTTTACTTATTTAAATCTGGGCATCGGTTATTATACAATTTTTATATTCTATCTGTTCCTGTTTATTCTTGGCATAAGTATCCTGCTAGTAATAAATAGATTAATAAAGATCGTACCTGATAATATTCTAAAGAACAAAACCTTTGTACTTGCTACAATATTTTCTGGTTTTTTATACGGAGTTAGTATCCTTGTAATTGGTAATCATATCAATAACAATCCTGTTATCAACAAATACTATATAACTTTACCAAAAAAATCATCGACCATTAATTCGCTGAAGATTATCAGTATCACCGATATTCATTTAAAGAACATTACGAGTTGCCTTTTCCTTAAGAAACTTGTAAAAAAAGTAAATTCAGAAAATCCGGACGTAATCTTTTTGCCGGGAGACATTGTCGAGACATATGGAAATACAAACGAAGCAAAACTTAACGAATTGATTGAAATACTGAAAGATATAAAATCAGTAAATGGTATATATGCAGTTAGAGGAAACCATGATTTCCCCGGACAAAATGTGGCGGATAAAATTGGCTTTAATAAACGCTCAGGCATTACGATGTTGTCCGATTCGCTGATAGAACTGGAAGATAAAATTTACATTATCGGACTAAAATACCGGGGCAAGAATGAAAAAAGACCAGTCGATTCGCTTCTAAATTTCAGGAGAAAAGAGCTGCCTCTAATACTGCTCGATCACGCTCCATACAGACTTAAAGAAACCAACAGAAAAAATATTGATGTTCAATTATCAGGGCATACACATAACGGACAAATCTGGCCTCTTAATTATATTACTGATGCAGTATATGATATTGCATGGGGTTATAAAAAAACAAATTATACGCATCTTTTCGTATCCTGTGGCGCTCAGGATGCAATAATGCCTGGTTACCAGGATTTTAGTATTCCTGTTCGCATTGGAAGTGTCTCTGAGATTATGGAAATAAATATTGAGTTCAAATAATATGACCTGTAATTCGGGCAGCAGCGTACTGATTATGATATTGTACAAAAACCGGACTGATTCTACTCCTTGGTTGTTAAATAACAACTATTAATAGCGCATTTACAACTACACGTATATGGTTTATTTATCGGTTACTGAAGTGGATCGATGTATCTTTGTTGTGACGATAAAAAATTATTCACTAAAAAATGTAACTATGTTAACTACTATTATGATTGGCAATAAAATCTCTGAAGCTCGAAAGAGAATAAATATTTCCCAGGCCCAGCTGGCTGAGCGTCTGTTTATCAGTTCACAGGCTGTAGGGAAGTGGGAGCGCGGAGAATCAATGCCTGACATCATTACTTTTAACCGGCTCGCTGAAATTCTGGGTGTTGATCTTAACTATTTTTCAGAAAGCTTCCAGTCCGAAGCCAGTGAATCCGGTAGTAATCAGATAGCACAAGGCGAATCTTTGGTTAAGCAACCCGTTAAACTGACTTCCGGGAATGAAAAGAAAAAGCTTAGCTGGGATATGTCACGCGGGAACTGGATGGGCGCTGATTTTTCAGGTTTGAAAAACCTGCATGAAAAATTCAGCTCCTCCAACATGCAACGCTGCCAGTTTATCGGTTCAGATCTATCGGGACTTCTTCTGACTGGTAATAATGTTGACCGTTGTGACTTCTCAGGTTCCGACATCAGCAGCAGCCGCATTCAAAATTCCAACTTCCTTAACAATATATTTAAGGCCTGTTCTATGAAAGTAGCTGAATTTTCAGCCAGCTATATAACGGGTTGTGATTTCTCCAGCGCCGATTTTACAGGAGCAACGTTTAAATCCGGCGGCTTACTGAAAACCCCGGTGTCTGATGCAGTGTGGAATGGTACATCTTTTATTTCCATGCAGCTTACCGACATTGTTTTTAATGGCAAAATCGAGGACTGTTATTTTGAAAACTGTGGTTTTAGGAAGGTAACATTCCGGAATTCCACGATTATTAATACTTTCTTTAAAAACAAAAGTTTAAAAGGGATCCGGTTTATTGATTGCCAGGCAGATAGAATGACGTACGAATTTCTGAAAAACGGAAAGGCTGACTTGACCGGGATCACGTTGTTAACAGCATAATGTATTCCAAGCCGATATTAAGACATCAGATAATAGTTCGGACTCAGCAACTATAAATCTCAACTTTTGAAGTAAATTTGATCTGATCTAACCTTTCTGGAATTATGATTGACTATAAAACGAATAAACATTTTGGCCATTTCGTAATATACATTTTATTAATTCTCATTTTTTCCTGCACAAAAAAAGAACCGGCAGGAAATGAATCTGCCGGCAACGTACAGATAAAAACCACTATCAAATATCCTTGTGTACAAATAACTACTGCCTGGGAAAATTCTGATTATATTCTTCCCTATCCGATTGGAAAAACCTACTATATAAATCAGGCAAATTGTTCCGGGTATGGACATAGCGGTTTTTGGAATCATGGTTATGACTTCACTATGCAAATAGGAACAATAGTAACTGCCGCCCGTGGAGGGACCGTAGGATGGGCAAAAGATGGATGCTTCGACGGCAATTCAGGTTGTACAAATCTGATAACAATAAAACATAAAGATGGAACAGTTGCACTTTATTCTCATCTGACAAAGGGCGGAGTTTTAGTAAAATCAGGCGATCTGGTAGATGCAGGTGACACTATTGCACTATCCGGAAATACCGGAAATACCGGAGGCCTGCCACATTTGCATTTCTCCGTTCATCCATGCAATGATCTGCCGGGTTTACCTAATGAGGGCGATTGTCCGTCCTGGCCCGTTAATTTTAAAAATACAGACCCGAATCCTGACGGCCTGATAGCACATCGATCCTATGAGGCTAAAGAGTATTAAGCAACTATTTACAACTATGGCAGAGACAACGCGGACACCAAATGAAATTTAAGAAGCTTCCGCTGCTTCAGAAGGCTAAGAAGTGAATGAGAAAAGGATTCTTTAACCCGGATGAACAGAGAACAGGATTCATTGTTAAACAGCATAGCATTAGATCAGAAGAGGATAATGAATGCTACAATGTCTCATTAAAAAATATAAAAATATGCAACCAGTCAATAAACTTATGATGTTCTACATGGCTGTCAGCGATATGCAGAAAGCCAAAGGATTTTACACCGATAAGCTTGGTTTGAAGGTCACCAGTGACTATAGACAGGCTGATGATAGATGGTGGGTATCACTCACTCTTCCTGAAGGCGGAGTAACTATTACTCTCAGCACATATTACGGAAATACAAAGCCCGGTACGATGAATCTTTACTTTGCGACTTCAGACATAGACAGGGCTCACGATGAGCTCAGCAAAAAAGGTGTCAAAGTCAATGAGGTTAAAGATGACCTTTTTGGTCCGGGTTCAGGAGTAAAATGGTTTGATTTTGAGGACCCTGATGGCAATCAGGTCAAGCTGGCGCAGGCGTAATTTACAATCAGGAAGATTGGTTATGATGAAATTTTTCAGGCGATTCCACGATTTGGAAATTGAAGGCGCAAAAGCAATTTATTACGATAAGATTTCACGTGAACATCGGATTGAGGAAATCAGGGAGGAGGCAAAAGAGGTAGCCAGACATGTCAAATTGGAGGATTCGGTGCTTGAGGTAGCTCCAGGACCGGGCTATCTGTCAATTGAACTCGCAAGGTTAGGTAAATATAAAATATCTGGCCTTGAACTAAGCAAAGACCTTGTGGAAATAGCCACGAAAAACGCTAAGGAGGCTGGTGTCGATATTGAATTCCTGCAAGGGAATGCATCAGGTATGCCTTTCACCGGGAACACTTTTGATTTTATAATTTGCGTTCTGGCCTTTAAGAACTTCAGGGAACCGGTTAAATGCCTGAATGAATTTAACCGGGTGCTGAAACCGGGAGGTTCGTGTTTGATTATGGACCTGAACCGGAATGCATCAATAAAGGATATGAAAGCATTTGTAAAAAATTTTGGTTTGAGTGGACTAAATGCGTTCATTGCAGGTTTTTTACAAAGGAGTGGCGCTTACACCAGAAAAGAATTTGAAGTCTTCATCTCACAAACAGAATTTAAAGAATATTCTATACAAGAGACAGATATGGGGTTCTCAATATATCTGAAAAAACAGTTTTGACATCTTTTTCATGAGCATAAATTTTATAACGAACGAACTTATTATATAAGCACACAAAGAATGCACAAAGGGCACAAAGTAGGGACGCAGCATTCTGCCTCCCAACAATAATATAGACCTTTGTGTACTTTGTGTTTTACCTTTGCGACCTTTGTGGTTAATGGATTTTGACTTTTATTTACCAGATTACCGGCCTTTGTTCGGGCGCTCTGAAGAGTTTATCTCCGGGTTTAATTGTAGAGAATGCCGCATAAAATTCGGGCATGTTATACACAACACCATTTATCCTGACTTTAGCAGGCGAATGCTCGTCGGTTTTTACTCTTTTTCGTAACTCCGCATCTCGCATATTGGTTCTCCATATCTGCGCGTATGAAAGAAAGAAACGCTGGGTATCAGTAAAACCGTCAATTGGTTTCGGCGTCTCTTTGCCTGCAAGAGACAATTTATATGCATTAAATGCAACTGTGGCACCTCCCAGATCAGCAATATTTTCACCAAGGGTCAGCTTTCCATTCACAAAAGCGGAATCAAGAACTTCATAATGATTATACTGATCAATAAGAATTGCAGCCCGGTCTTCGAAAGCTTTTGAATCGTCCTTTGTCCACCAGTCACGTAGATTTCCGTCTTTATCGAATTGCCTGCCCTGATTGTCAAAGCCGTGGGTCATTTCATGCCCGATGACCATTCCGATTGCGCCATAATTTACTGCATCATCAGCATCAAGATTGAAAAACGGAGGCTGTAATATACCGGCAGGAAATACAATTTCGTTTTTATTTGGATAATAGCCTGCATTGACAGTTTGTGGTGTCATCCCCCACTCTTCACGGTCTACAGGCTTCCCTACTTTATTCATTTGATATCTGAATTCGAATGCCTGTGAGTTAAGCACATTCATGACATAGGAATCCGATGTAATCTCAAGACCTGAATAATCTCTCCATTTATTCGGGTATCCAACTTTTACCCCCATTTTATCGAGTTTTGCCAGCGCTTCCTGTTTGGTCTGCGGACTCATCCATGCAAGATTCTCAATCCTCTGCTTCAGTGATGTTTTAAGGTTCATCACCAGGGCTGTCATTCTTTCCTTCGCAACAGGCGGGAAGAACTTTTCTACATAAAGTTGACCTATCGCCTCCCCAAGAGAACCGCTGGTAGCATCAAGCACCAGTTTCCACCTTGGCTCCATCTTCTCCTGTCCCGATAAAGTCTTATAATAAAAGTCAAAATTCTGATTTTCAAAATCTTTCGACAGGTAGCTTGCTGTGCTGTTTATAAGTTGCCATCTCAGGAAAGTTTTCCAGTCATCGACAGAAACAGACTTCATCATGTTTCCAAGCTCTTTAAAAAATCCGGGCTGATATATATTTATTTCCTTAAGATCAGGATAGCCGGCCTGTGTGAAGTATGCAACCCATTTGATATTTGGTGAAAGCTTATTCAGACCTGCTACTTCAAATTTGTTATATGTCTTCTGAGGATCCTGGTTCTCAACATTGGAGAAAGATGCTCTGGCCAGCTGCGTTTCCATGTTCATGACTTTCTTTGCATTTTTTTCTGCAACAACCGGTTCATCCTTCATCAGTTCAAACATTTTCGTCAGATGGATGAGGTATTTTTCCCTTATCTTTTTTGTTGATTCGTCGTTATTGAAATAATAATCCCGTTCCGGAAGTCCAAGCCCGGCCTGGTAACACTGTGCTATAACATTGTTGCTGTTCTTCGAATCCTGATTTGAAAAAAGATAGAAGAATGGGCTCATTGAATAGCTCTGGAAAAATGCTGCTGTCATCTGAACATCATCAATAGTCTTGATAGCTTCAATCTTATCAAAAAATATTTTCAAAGGTTTAATACCCTGTTCTGCAATCTTAGCTGTATCCATTCCCGATTTATAGAATATACCGATCTTCTGCTTATTGCTGCCGGGAACCGAATCTCCTGAGGCAGCGGCATCAATTATTATTTCCTTTATATTTTCTCTGTTCCTTTCAACAAGTTCGTCGAAAGCATCTTTGGAGTTTTTATCTGCAGGAATAGGATTATTCTTAAGCCATGAACCATTGACATAAGCAAAGAAATCATCACCTGGCTTTATTGTAGTGTCCATGTTCTGAATATCGAAAGCCGGATATTTTTTCACTGGTTCAGCAGTTTTTTTTACATTGCCCGTGCAACCCTGCAACAGTGCAATAGCAAGAATTCCGATTAAAAAATTTTTCATCGCTCATTTTAATTTTAATATTAGGATGCAAAAGTAATGTAATATTCCGGATCAATTAATTGAATTTACAAATTGACAACCCTGGTTATCCCATTACAACTTTCACTTTATGCTCAGTCCCGGCTTTAAATACCGGAATAAGATTTGATCCGTTTTTTTGACCATCAACCAGAACTTCCTTTACGCCTTTGGATTTTCCTCCCTGATTGATAACCTCAATATTATAGGTTGCCCCCCTGAACTTCCTTACCGCTGTAAATCCTTTCCAGTCAGATGGAATACACGGATCAATTATTAATCCATCGTATTCAGGACGTATACCAAGCATAAATTGTGTTACAGCATAAAAATTCCATGATGCCGTTCCTGTTAGCCATGAATTCTTTGCCTCACCAGGTTTAAATGCCTCCTTCCCTGCCACCATCTGAGCATAAACATATGGTTCAGTCTTATGCAGATCACTTATTTCCTCGAGATAGGAAGGGCATATTTTTTTGTAATATTCCCATGCACGATTCCCGTTACCAACAACCGTTTCCCCAATCATTATCCAGGGATTATTATGACAGAATACGCCTGCATTTTCTTTGTACCCTGCCGGATATGAAGATATCTCACCGTATTCAATATAATACTTTGTGAACGCCGGGTTATTAAGCACTATGCCATATTTGCTGTCGAGCCTCTCCTTTACTGCATCAAGAGCTTTTGTGCAAAGACCCTCCTCTTTGCCGATCCCTGCCATGGTGCACCATCCCTGCGATTCAATAAAGATCTTGGATTCTTCATTTTCATTGCTCCCAATCTTCCGTCCATAATAATCATAGGCCCGGATAAACCATTCGCCATCCCATCCATGTTTTTTTATTGCATCAACCATGGTATCAACAAGCTTCTGGGCACGGGCTGCCTCGACATTCTTCCCAAGTCTTTTGCACAGTTCAACATAATCGCGTCCATAAACAACAAAAAGCCCTGCGATCATCACAGATTCAGCTTTTGAACCTTCTGTTTTGTTTTCAGTTGTCTGGAAAGACTCATTTGGATCATTTGAGAAACAATTCAGGTTCAGACAATCATTCCAGTCAGCCCGGCCAATAAGAGGCAAGCCATGCGGACCCAAATTATTTATAACGTGATCGAACGAAACGGTAAGATGGTCGAAAAGACTTTTAGAACTTGAAATATCATTATCAAACGGAACCATTTCATCGAGTATTCCGAAGTCACCCGATTCCTTAATATAGCTTGTTGTTCCGAGAATTAACCACAGAGGATCATCATTAAATCCTCCGCCAATATCATTGTTCCCTCTCTTATTCAGAGGCTGATACTGGTGATAGCAGCCTCCGTCAGGAAATTGGGTGGAAGCTATGTCAATAATGCGTTCACGGGCACGTTCAGGTATCTGATGAACAAAACCTGTAAGGTCCTGGTTGGAATCGCGGAACCCCATTCCTCTTCCGATACCCGATTCAAAGAATGAAGCTGAACGCGAAAAACAAAAAGTGATCATGCACTGATACTGGTTCCAGATATTCACCATCCGATCGACTTTATCATCCCCGGTGGCAACAGTATAAATGCTTAGAAGATTATCCCAGTATTTGTGGAGATCAGCAAGGGCGGCATCAACTTTCGCGGTAGTGTTGAACCTTGCAATGGTCTCTTTTGCCTTCTTCTTGTTAATTATATTCTTTGATTCCCATTTTTCGTCTTCTTTATTCTCAACATATCCAAGGACAAAAATGAAGTCTTTTGATTCACCGGGCTTCAACTCTACTTCAATGTAGTGTGATGCAACAGGTGACCAGCCATGAGCTTCAGTGTTCTTTGGTTTGCCTTCCAAAACAACCTGAGGTTCGTCAAATCCATTATATAGTCCAAAGAAAGATTCACGGTCAGTGTCATATCCCTGAATCGGAACATTGACAGAATAATAGGCATAATGATCGCGTCTTTCCTTGTACTCTGTTTTATGATAGATAACTGATCCTTCAATTTCCACTTCACCTGTCGAAAAATTCCTCTGGAAATTTTCCATATCGGCGGCAGCATTCCACAAACACCATTCAGTGAATGAAAATACCTTTATTTTTTTTGTTTTTTTGGAGCCATTCGTGAGTGTAAGCTTTTGAACTTCAGCCCATGTTTTCAGGGGAACAAAATATAGTACATTAGCCGTTATACCGTTCTTTTCTCCCTTAATATTTGTGTAATTCATGCCATGACGGCACTCGTAGCTATCGAGTTCGGTTTTACAGGGTTTCCAGCCCGGCGACCAGATATTCTCGCCATCATTTATATAGAAATACTTCCCGCCACTGTCCATGGGAACGTTATTATACCTGTATCGGGTAATCCGGCGGAACTTGGCGTCCTTATAGAAAGTATAACCACCGGCTGAATTTGAAATGAGTGAGAAAAAATCCTCATTGCCAAGATAATTTATCCATGGCCATGGGGTTCGCGGATTAGTGATTACATACTCGCGGTTCTTGTCATCAAAATGCCCGTATTTCATAATGATTTCTTGTTTATTAATTTTTAGAGGAAGTATCTAATGCAATTTTAACCACAAAGCACACAAAGAAGGCACAAAGGACACAAAGGCAAAACTTCTTAGAACTCACTTTGTGTTCTTTGCGTATTTACTTTGTGATCTTTGTGGTTGATGGATTTCATTGTTTTGCAAGTTCGTTTTGCCTTCTGTTATTTAATTCAATTGTGATCTCATTCATTTTCTTTTGATTCAATGGATAGAGAGTCATAATTCCGGCGGCAATGAAAGTGATAATTGCAGGTATCCAGCTCATAAGCATTATTATGCCGGGTATAGCTCCTGCGATAGCCACTTCATCCTGTCCGTTATAATGGAACGACGCAAGAACAAAACCAATAATTGCTCCCGCAATTCCCCCTCCGAATTTTGTTGCAAAAGAGCCTGCAGAATAAACCAATCCGGTTGCTCTCCTGCCATTTTTAAATTCGGAATAGTCAGCAGCATCGCCAAGCATTGCAAAAAACAGTGTCGGGAATATAGCTGCACCAAACTCCGATATCAGGCCAATAGTGAAAATTGGTACAATATTTCCGGGACCACAAAAAACAAGCATCGCATTTACCGTACCTGAGAAAATGAGAGCATATATGAACAGATTACGTTTCCCGAAGCGCTTGCCTAGCGGAGAGGTTATCATCGCTCCCGCTATTGAAGCAAGCATCAATCCAACCATAAAAGATGCTGCCAGCAGCTGGTTATGCAGATAATGCGAGAAATAGATCACTACGATTCCCTGTTTTATGGAATTGTAAACATTGAAAAGCATTCCGATTACCAGAAGTACGATCCAGGGTCTGTTTCTGATAAGATCTTTCAGATCTTTACCCAGATTTGTTTGCTGTTCTTTTGGAGGCTGGACGCGTTCTTTAGTTGCCGTAAACGTAAGGATCATCAAAAGGGATAAGAAAAATGACAGAAGATAAATTGCGTTGCTATAGCCTTTTTTCTGGTCGATGATTGTCAGCTTTTTTGCCACCAGGTTTTCTTCTCCCGATACCATAAATGTGTATTCCTTTTTCGCTTCCATAGAAAAAGCTTTTTCCCTTTGTAGGAATATTCACACTATCGGCTACTCCCGGGTTAACCCAGGTAAACATCGCGATCCCGTCCTTGGTCTTGATGTTCACATTTTTGACATCCTTCAATGTCGATACCGTAACATTATACTTATTCGAGTCAATCTTAGCGACAGCAATTGAAGGATTTATATTACCAAAATTGGCTACTAAGAACAGCAAAGCTCCCTGAACCAGCATCCCGCCGGTAAAGGCGCCAACCATACGATAGGAGCCCAGACTGGTGCGTTCCTTATCGTCGCCTGTCATTACAGCCATCAATGCCCCGTAAGGGATATTATTTGCTGTATAAAGAATAAAAAATATCAGGTAAGTAGCATAGGCATATATTATTTTCCCTGTCGGACCAAGATTGGGTGTAGTAAACAACATCGATAATGTAACACCCAGAGGGATCGCCGTCCATAAGATCCAGGGACGAAATCTTCCGTACTTCGAATTTGTTCTGTCGCAGATTATGCCCATTGCCACATCGATTACTCCGTCACTTAACCGGGCAATTAACATCAGCAATCCCACTGCTGCGGGATTGATTCCAAAAACATCGGTATAAAAAATAAACAGAAATGTGGCCACACCACGCCATGCAATATTAGCGGCGCCATCGCCGAGTGCATAACCAATTTTTTCCTTAAGGGATAGTTTTTCCACGATTTCAGGTTTTAGTAAGAGAAATAAACGATTGATTTAGTTTTTATACGTGAACGACATTCTTAATTTTAAATCCTTTTAATCCAAAATAAACGATAAATCCAAAACAACACAAGGGTACAATAAATCCAAGGGCCATATTTGAGACATCCGCTATCCAGCCCATAAACATAGGGATGATCGCTCCTCCGACTATAGACATCACAAGTATGGATGAACCCTTTTTAGTCAAAGGTCCCAGACCTTTTATTCCCAGTGCAAAGATAGTCGGGAACATTACCGACATGAAGAAATATGTTGAGAAAAGCGCTACAACCGAAATCCATCCCAGTCCGGCAACCACGAGAGCCATCGTAAGAACATTCATGAAAGCATAGAATGCCAGAAGCCTGTTCGGGCGTACTATCCTCATAAAAATTGTGCTTCCGGTAAATCTTCCCAGCCAGAATAATCCCATTCCTCCGAATCCAAGGATCTGTGCTGCATGCTGGTTTGTCATTGAAGGGATTTCCTCTGTTACATAATTTATAAAAAAGCTATTGACCCCAGTCTGGGCAGCTACGTAAAGGAATTGGGCTATGACAGCCAGCACAAAATGCGGGTGCCTGAGAAGATCTTTTAGTTTTCCTGAAGATTCTTCTGCAATAAAATCTGCTTCCTCTTTTATTTCAGGAAATTTGACCCGCCAGAAAAGAAATGCCACTATCAGAACGAGTGAACCAATAAGAAGATATGGAAGGGCGATAGAAGCAAATTTATTTGTGTTTTCACTAACAGAAAATATCAGCATACCGCCAACCAGAGGTCCGGCTATCCAGCCCAAACCATTAAATGACTGGGAGAAATTGATCCGACGTGCTCCGCTTTCTGAAGGACCCAGCACTGTTGTATAAGGATTTGCTGCAGTTTCGAGACATGTTAAACCGCAAGCGATAACAAACAGACAAAAAAGGAAGCTTCCGAAAGTCTGAATTAGAGTTGCGGGAAGCATTAAAAATGCACCCCCTGCAAATAGCAGCAAGCCAAAAATTATGCCTTTTTTATATCCAAATTTCTGCATCAGTAATCCGGCAGGTATCGCCATCAGAAAATAACCGCCATAAAAAACAAACTGAACAAAAGCTGATTTTGCCTTCGACATATGAAGCAATTCCTGGAAATGTTTATTCAGCACGTCAAGGCATCCATGGGCAAATCCCCACAGGAAGAAAAGACTCGTTACGAGAATAAACGGGACAAGAAATCCCTGGAAAACGAATTTTTTCTGTTCACTTTTGGATTGAAGATCGGTTACCATTTTCAATATTGTTTTGGATATACAATATTGTCAGGATTTACGACTTTACCAAAAAATTGATTGATTATAAAAAAATGAACTAATGTAGTTACCCCTGGCCTGTGCGGTCAATCTGTTGAAAAAATCGAAATCCATTAACCGCGAAGGTCGCAAAGAAAATTTCGCAAAGGTCGCAAAGAACTGAATAATAACGTTTTGACTTTGCATACTTTGCAACTACTTTGCGTGCTTTCGGTTAAAAATGATTCTTTCAAAACACCTAATTGGGTATCCTTGATGAAATTAATGGTAAACTGAGAATTTATCCCCTTTAGGAGGGCAGGGGGCCGATCAGGGTTTTTACAGCTTGTGGATATTGAGTCCGCCGCTGATCTCGAAGATCATACCTGTTGAGAAGTTCCAATCGCCTCTTGATATTGAAGCTACGGCTTTACCAATATCATCCGGTAAACCCCATCTTTTCTGAGGAACGAGACCTTCATTTATCAGCTTGTCGTATTTATCCTTGATCCTTGTTGTCATATCTGTTTCAATGACACCCGGACGGACTTCAAAAACCAGAATTCCTTCCTTTGAAAGTCTGTCAGCAAAAACAAGAGAAGCCATACTGAGACCGGCTTTTGAAACACAATATTCTGCGCGGTTAACAGAAGAACGGCTTGCGGACACTGAAGTAATAAAAACAATAACCGGCTTATAATCATCCATTTGTTGTTTAAGCCAGATCATTTCTTTGGCAACTTTCTGTGCAAAGAAAACCGGTCCCTTGAGATTTATATTCATAACCCTGTCGTAGCTTTCCTCCGACATATCAAGGACTTCATCACGCTGAAGGGGTGCAACGCCCGCATTATTAATCAGGACATCAATCCTTCCATATCTCTCAAGAATATTTGCAACAACTTCTTTCTGACAGTTGGTACAGGATATATCCAAGCCTATCGGAAAGAACTGGGCTCCTCTTTTTTCAACCTCGCAGCAAAGATTTCCCATTCCCTCGCTGTCAACGGAGCGGGCAATTGCTGCAATATCGTATCCTTCGGATGCCAATGCTATTGCAACGGACCTGCCTATCCCTCTGCTGGCGCCAGTAATGACAGCTACGGGTTTGTTGTTCATAAGTTAAGATTCAATCAGGTTTTCACAGTAAATTCGGTTTAAAGGTAATGATTTGCACGAATTAGTCAACATTCGCTTTAAATATCTTTAATATAAATTCGTTTCTTAATCATCCTCAGAGCCTGTCTGAGAATCCGGACATATTCCGGATCAAATAAATTGATTGGAAAATGCGATCAAAGCTAAAATGTTTTGCTTTGATTCAACAATTTTTCAGGGAAATTTACTGACAGGGGACTTATCCATGATAATCTTAGAAAAGAGCCGAAATAGTAATATATCAAATTAAAATAAATTAATGTCCGCGAGAACAATTTAGGAATGAAGAACAAACACAAGTCCGATAATGGCCATGATTCCGCCGGATATTAAATTGTTTAACACAAGAAAGATCTGAATCATTATTTTCGCCGTGGACTTCTTATGTTTGCTGATATAAAGATGACGCGAAATATGAACCTGGGTCTTTGTCAGAGATGCCGTTTTCAGGTTTATTCTTGAACTGCCTCCATGATTATGTTCAATTGTAATATTTCTGCAGAATGCTATTTTCGCGCCAGTTTCGCTGACACGTTTGCAAAGATCAACATCCTCGAAATACATCCAGAAATCTTCATCAAAACCATTGACTTTTGTAAATAATTCATGCCTTATTAAAATTACGGAGCCCGATACCCAGTCAGGAAAATCAATATCCGGTGTGCGGGATGCGGTGTGCGGTTCGCGGTGTGCGGTTGGCGGTCCGAGGTGTTTGAAGATAGCTCGCTGAAATCCGGTCAGATTAAAAAATGAGGGAAATACTCCCTCTGCATTGCCTTCTTTCCCGGTTTCATTTACCTGTCTGCATGAGACAATTCCATAGTCGGGATTCTGCCCGGCAACTTGAAGTAGCTTGCCGATCTCTGACTCAGTTGCTACGGTATCGGGATTCAGAAACAGCAGAAATTTTCCGGAAGCATTTCTCGCGCCCAGATTGCACCCATTGGCAAATCCTCCATTCACTGTATTATAAATGAATCTGAACTTTGGAAATTTTTTTTCAAGATCGAAAATGGTAACATCCTCAGATTTATTGTCCACGATGATTACTTCATGACTGAAGGCCTTTCCGGTAAAAGAATCAAGTGCATGAAGGCACTTAATCAGGCGTTCCCAACCTTTGTGGCATACAATTATTATTGAGAGATCGGTCATGGGGATGTTTGTTGCTGGTTGTTTTTCGTTTTTCGTTTTCCTGCAGATCTCGCAGATTTTCGCAGAAAATCGTTTGTCGTTTGTCGTTTATCTTTTATCGAAGTTTCCTTAAATCTCTAAGGCCTAGGTCTTTCTTCCCCTGTGCTCTGTGCGCTGAGCTTTCGCTCACACCTCACTCCTTCTCCGTGATCTCTGTGTCAGTTCTTCAATATTTTTACTTTTCTTCGTTCTCCCATTCTTCCCTTCTCCCACTCTCCCCCTCATTTATCATAAATCGGTCTTCATCTTCCTGGCTCCTCATCCATCCATTCGTAAACCGGTTTCTGCGGTCCCTGTTTGCGGTATAACACTGCCAGGATTACCCCGGAAAAGAATCCAAGCATATGAGATTCCCACGAGACATTTTTATAAACTCCGGGGAAGAGTCCCCATATCATTGATCCGTAAAGAAAAACAATAAGCAGCGATAAAGCAATGAGTCTGAAGTATCTTCTTATTATGCCGCTGAAAAAAAGGAATGATGCTAATCCATAAACAACTCCGCTTGCCCCGATATGCCAGGCTTCTCTTCCGCCGAACCATACCAGTAATCCTGTCAAAATGTACGTCCATAAAAAAACTTTCAAGGCCACTTCTGAATAAAAATAGAACAAAGCAAGTGCAAGGAAAAACAGGGGGAGCGAATTGCTGAATAAATGCGTGAAATCGGCATGAACAAAAGGAGATAATAAAATTCCCGGTAGTCCTTTTGCTGTAAGAGGATATATCCCGAAACGCGTAAAATCTGTGTCGAAGAGGATCTCTATAAGTTTCACAAGCCACATCAGAAACACAAATATCCCCGGGATAATCATGCTAAGAAGAAGTTTTTTTCTGTAAAAAGCACCTTCTTTCTTTAAATCCGATTCACCTTTTGTCATCAAAACTTAAAAATTGTTTCCCGAAGATCTATTTCCCGCAGATTTCGCAGATTTACGCAGATCTGACTCTGTCTGGTTGATTCCAGCAGATTACGCATATTTACGCAGAACTGACTCTGTGCTTCTTCTGTGTTCTCTGTGACAGTTCTTCATTCTTCATTCTTCAATATTCGCATCAATCTTTTCCCGGAAAGGTTATTCCTGCCGCTTTTCTGATCCTGTCAAGAGTATTCATCAGGTCAATCGAAAACGAATGAGGAACTATATCGCTCTGGAGTTTTCCTTCATCAATACACTTCATTACTTCCAGGGCTTCATACTGGTAACCCATACCCTCAGGAAGAAGCGAATATTCTTCAACTTCTTTATTGTTTAATGCGACTTTCAGCCTTTGCGACATATCGCGTTCGCGGGAGAAGAACAGATTCCCGTTTTCACAATAAATATCACAGCCAATACGCCCTGCTGTGCGGAAAGAACTGTATAATGTTGCTGTCCTCCCATCGGCATAACCAAAGATTATACTTATTGAATCTTCAGCTCCCGATTCAGCAAATGAGGCTTTGGCAAGTATTTCCGCAGGAACTCCCATAAAATATAGTGCATCGATCACTGCATAAATTCCAATATCAAGAAGTGAGCTGCCACCCAGATTCAGATTGAATTTTCTATCAAGACGGTCATAAGGAGCCTGGAATGAAAAATAAGCGTGTATATGTAAAATCTTGCCGGGCCTCCCATTATTAAGTATCTCTTTTGTTTTTTTATAGATAGGCTGAAAAGGAGGCCACAGAGCTTCCATGAGGAATAACCTTTGTTTTAACGATTCATCAATCATCTCTTTTGCCTCAAAGCCATTTAGTGCAAAAGCCTTTTCGCAAATGACAGCTTTTTTATGTTTCAGACACAACATTGTATGATCGTGATGAAAAGAATGAGGCGAAGCGATGTAAACAATTTCCAGTTCAGGGTCAGAGACAAAATCCTCATAGCTCCCGTAATATTTCTTAAAGCCGAATTCTTCAGCAAAAGCCTTTGCCCTTTGCAGATCGCGGGAGCCAACCGAATGGAGTTCAGCGTTTTCGAGCAGTTTCAATGCTTTTGTAAATTTTGCAGCCATTTTTCCGGCAGCAAGAATGCCCCATTTGTATTTCTTCATATCTAAGAATATTTGGATAAAGGTAGGAATAAGTACTATAACCATGGCTTTAAAGTCGTGGTTATAGTACTTTGACATAGTTTGGGTTTTAACCCTCAAATTTTATCTTCCTCAGTATCTTCAATTTATAATTTATTTTCAAAAATAAATGAATTATTTTAGTACTATGTATTGCATAGTATAATTATTTATATATATCTTTGTATTGTCATGTTACATGTATTAAACAGTAGTAATTATTTAAAAGAACCATGAAAATCACAGTTAGCATTAATCTCGGCGGTTATTCATTCAACATCGATGAAGATGCATATGCCGAGTTAAAAAGGTACCTCAAAAACCTCGAATTTCATTTTGCAAGTGAAGAAAGTTCCTCGGAGATACTTTCAGATATCGAAACAAGAATGGCGGAACTGTTCCGGGCAAAACTAACGAGCTATAAGCAGGTAATAAATATTGAGGACGTGCATCAGGTAATGACAGTTTTGGGATCTCCGGAAGACATCTCCAATGCCGAGGGGACAACAACAAGGGATAAATTCTCATCTCCCGGATATCACAGAATGTACCGCGATCCCGATCACAGGGCAATCGGAGGTGTCTGTGCCGGTATAGCTGCTTACTGGGATATGGAGATCTGGCTTGTACGGCTAATATTCCTTATTCTGGGATTTATGGGTGTTGGCATACTTATTTATCTCATTTTGTACATAGTTCTTCCAGAGGCTAAGACTACTGCAGAGAAGATTGAAATGAAAGGCCACCCGGTCAATATTCACAATATTACAGAATCTGTTAAGAAAGAATTTGATACTGTAACAAAGAACATGAAACGATAAACGATAAAAAATAAAAAATAAAAAACATATACCATGGATCTAGAAAATAACAAAGCACAAATGCGCAAGGGTATACTGGAGTATTGCATCCTATCGGTATTGTCAAGAAACTCCTGCTATGCCAGCGACATAATTAAAGAACTTAAGGAAGCCGAGGTTATCGTCGTTGAAGGCACTCTCTACCCGTTGCTGACCAGACAAAAGAATGCAGGATTATTAAGTTACCGCTGGGAGGAATCACAACAGGGTCCACCACGAAAATATTATGAACTTACCGATGAAGGACGTAAGTATCTGGCCGAACTTGACAAATCGTGGCTCGAGCTTGTCGAATCAGTCAATCATATAAGAACCAGCTAATCTAAAATTAAATCTATAAAAACTGTCACTAATGGACAAGACAATTAATATAAATCTGGGAGGAACTCTATTTCAGATTGATGAAGAGGCTTACCGGATATTGCGTGAATACCTGCAGGCAATTAATAATCGCTATGCCAATGTGCATGGCGGACATGAAACAATTGAGGACATTGAATCACGAATAGCTGAAATATTTCAATCTCAGAAAGGACTTGCCGGAGTAATCACAAGGGAAAATGTCGAATCGATGATCTCAATTATCGGAAAACCTGAAGAATTTGATCCGGGCGAACCTGAGTATAGTAAACAAACGTTTTCTTCTGAGAAAAAAAGAATGTACCGCAATTCCGATGACACAATTATCGGAGGCGTCTGCAGCGGTATAGCAGCATATCTCGATTCTGATCCTGTACTTTTCAGAATCCTTTTTGTTGTTTTTGCAATATTCTTCGGAGTTGGATTCTTCGTCTATCTGGCTCTGTGGATTGCCCTGCCTCCAGCCCGGACAGAGGCACAAAAGAGAAGCATGTACGGCAGCTCCTACAATTCATTGCATGATTCTGGGCAGATAAACAAAGCTCCCGGTTCCTCAAGATTAGGAAATGCCATCAATGAAGTATTCAGAGCAATAGGGAATGTGATCTATGTGATCTTCAGAATATTTATGATAATATTTGGAGTCGCATTTGTTCTTATGGGGTTCCTTTTCATCCTAAGTTATGTAATGATCATCTTCTTTAAATTCCCGGGAATCTTTTCAATTGATGCAACAGGTGTTAATTTGTTCAACATACCCGATTTTCTAAATTATATCGTGAATCCTTCGACTGTCCCCTGGATTATGATTTTAACATCAGTTGTAGTTATTCTTCCGATGCTCGCACTCATTTACTGGGGAGTAAAAATGATATTCTGGTTTCATGCCAGAGATGGTGTTGTAAGTCTGGTTGCACTGGTTGTCTGGGTAATGGCAATAGCTGCTCTGACGATTATCGGGTTCAATGAAGGAGTTAGTTTTGCTCAGACTGCTCAATCTTCAGTAGAAAAAGTTCTGACCCGGACTCCTGATACTCTCTATGTTCACACAGATAACAAAATCTCTGCTCTTAAATACGAAAAGGAGATATCGCTTCCCCATGAAGAATATTCTGTGTTCATTAATGATGAGAAGAAAGAACTTTATATCAGACCATTCCTTGATGTGGAATTATCAGACAATAAAGCGACAAGGGTAGACGTAAGGAAACGATCAGCCGGACGAACAGAATTCGACGCAAACAGTAAATCGGAGGGTCTGATCTATAAATTCAATCTTGAGAATGATTCACTGAATATTGATGAATATTTTACGATTCCGGCAGGACGTAAATGGTCAGCTGACAATATTAGCATACATCTTTTTGTCCCGGCCGGCACCATTCTTAAATTCGATGAGGCCTCAAGAATACTTGTTCACTCGCATATACGCGAAGGTTCTGATGATTATTACGAATCTCGATGGGAATCAAGTATTGGTACCTGGAAAATGACAGACGATGGTCTTGAACCGCTGTCCAAAACTTATTAAATCAAAAGAATTCCATGTTTTTTCATTCCTGAATTTTTCCATGACATCCGGTACCTGTTCTGCGGTACCGGATTTTTTATTTTATGATATATATAAGTTTTACAACCAAAAGAGGGACTGAACGAAAACAAAATTTGTAAAAAGCGTCCTGTTTCAGTCTAAAAAGTTATATTTATATTTGAGAATAAATTAAAGCCTATCCTTATGAAAAAGAACGTCTTGTTTCTCATCGTAATTTTTATTTTTTTAGCTAGTCCAGCAAATGCCCAGGTAAACAGGTTAATGAATAAGGTTACAAAATCTGTTGCAGATAAAATTGACGGCAAACCTGCTGAATCCACAAAAAATACAAATAAGGAACCGGAGCCTAAATGTGCATGCGAAAAACCTGAGCTCATAGTTGATCTGGGCAAATTGAAGCTTATGTATTCTGAGTTATCTATCCTGCTCAACGATGAAGGGGCCATTCTTCTTTCAGAAAGATATTCGGATAACTATTATATTGCTAAAGATGGGGTGACACAGGGTCCGGTTAAAAAAGGAGATCCGAGACTGGCAGGTTTCGATATCCCCGATAATTCAATGGCACCTGATAATTCAAAAGGCGGGGATGAGGATTCCGCTGATAAAAATCCCTGGGCTAACAATCAGTATATAACCAAAACCGGGGAAAAGTATGTGATAAAATTTGATGGGAAGAGTTATGGGCCATATTCAACCATTCAACAGTTTAAGGTTACAAAATCTAAAGATAAGTTTGCTGCAATGGTCGTTGAAAACGTCCCGATAACAGAGGCAGAAGGGAAAAAAATGCAGAAAGAAATTGACAATGCAAAGACAGAACAGGAAAAGAGAGACCTTGCCATGAAGTATAATCAGCAAATGATGAAAAAAATGATGGAAGGCGGCGGACCTAGCAGCACTCTTCCAAAATTTGTTTCGAATATTCCTGGTGCAAGCTACGATCTCCTCAAATCACAGGGGGGAAGTCTGAATAATGAAATGAAGTACGATGATATTCTGTTCAAAACCTACGATAAAGTAATGGATCTTTCGAATAATGTATTACTGAATCTTAGTAAAGATGCCCAGAATAATGAGGACATTTTTGTAACCACTGATAATTCAAAATATGCCTGGTATAACTCCGGAACTCTTACATTTAGTGACAATAAGGTTATGTCTGATCTTTTTAATCCTCATCTTGTAAAAGTGAACAGCCAGGTAAACCTTGCATATATGTATTATTCGCCTAAGAATAATTCCATTATGCAATGTAAGATACCTTTCTAGCCATACAATATACAAAGTCCCATTTGTAAAGTTTTAACTTTGCGCCCTTTGTGCCAACTTTGTGTTCTCGTGGTTAAAAAACTTTTTCAACAGCGTACCGGAAAAGCGTTATGAATTTCGCATGATGAAAGTATTATTTGCTGTTATATTTTTCTGTTTATCATGCCATCCGGCGTCCTCACAGTCTGTCAATTATAAGGATCTTTTTGGCGACGACTGGAAAAAGGCAGCGGCATTTGAAAAAGAGAACCGCAGTTGGATGGAGCCCGTTATCAGTAAGTACAAAATCTCCTACCCTCTCGCAATTTCAATTATTTTCCCTGAACTTGTTCGATATTCAGCGCTACGCGATAAGATGGAAACCACCTTACTGAAAACACTTTATGTTAATCTTGGAGAGGATTACGCCGACTTTTCAATCGGTGTCCTCCAAATGAAGCCTTCATTTGCTGAAGCGATAAGGGAAGAGTCACTTTCAGTAAAAAATGAAATGCCGGATTTCAGTTTTGCTCAGATTTCTGAGTTTGATGATATTATACCATACAGGAAATCGATTGTAAAAGATCTTGAGGACCCTAAAGCCGAGGTTAATTACCTGATTGCGTTTATAAAGATCTGCGAAAAGAAATTTCCTACTGAAAATGAAAACGAATTATCAAGGATAAGATTTCTTTCCACTGCTTACAATTGTGGCATAAACAAAACCGCAGCCGAAATTGAGAAGATGTCTGACAAGAAGTTTTTTAATACCAAACTGTTTAAAACTGAAAATTACTCCTACTCCGATGTATCTGTTTTTTGGTATAAGGAATACACATCTGGGATTTAATATTGCTCATTTTCAGTTTCTCATTGTTAAAACCTTAGATATCCCATCTGCTTAATCAAAAAAATCAGGCAAGGTCAACCATACTAAGATCTTGGTTGTTGTAATAAATAAATCTCAAAATGAAAAGCTCAGTTGTTCCCTGGTTAACTGTCAGCAGCTCTTATAAGGCAAGGGATTTTTATAAATCAGCTTTTGGCGCTGTTGAAGTTTACAGCATGGAAGGAAATAATGATGATCTGGTTGTGAGACTTTCAATAGAAGGAGCCGAATTCTGGGTGAGTAATGATCCGGTTGAGGAGAAAAGAATGCTTGGCGGAGGAAATGTGAGAATGATATTAACTGTTAATGATCCTGATAAATTGTTTCTTCGGGCTTTGAAAGCAGGTGCAACACAGGTCTTTCCGGTAAGCGAGGAACATGGCTGGAGGCTTGGACGATTGATTGACCCGTTTGGTCTTCACTGGGAAATTGGTAAGCCACAAAAATAAACTGACTGAAATTTCCTCAAGTTAGAGCACACGCCCTACCCTGTGCCACAAAAGCCCGGATTACAAATCCGGGCTAGCAGATCATTTTGAATCGTGGTGACGAAAATCAAACAAAAAAGTAATTTCTTATGTTAAACTTATCATTTGATTTTTAAAAATTATAATAAGAAATATACCTATGACAAATCAGATTTATCCTTGCTTATGGTTTGAAAATCAGGCCAGAGCAGCAGCAGAATTTTATTGTTCGATTTTCAAAAACTCAAAAATAACTTCTGAAAATAATATGGTTGTTACATTCGAACTGAATGGTTCGAAATTTATGGCGTTAAATGCCGGACCCGAATTCAAATTCAACGAAGCTGTTTCATTCGTGGTGGATTGTGAAACACAGGAAGAAATTGATTACTTCTGGAATAAGCTTACCAAAGGTGGAAGCGAAGGAGAATGCGGATGGCTTAAAGACAGGTTTGGTGTATCGTGGCAGATAGTACCTACCGTTCTTGGAAAACTGATGAGCAACCCTGAAAAATCACAAAGAGTAATGAAGGAAATTCTCAAGATGAAAAAACTGGAGATTGAGAAATTAGTTACAGCATAATCTATGTTCCCTGGTTAACATTACAAAAATTTAGATCTGATTATTTCAACATAACCTCAGCCCTGATTGTTTATCAGTTAATTTAAAACAATTCACAATCATGGCAAAAGTAAGTACATACCTCAACTTCTCCGGGGATACAGAAGAAGCATTCAATTATTATAAATCAATATTCGGTGGTGAGTTTACGGGTGACGTAAGCCGTTTCAGCGATATTCCACAACCTGAAGGAATGCTGCCTGTTTCAGATCAGGATAAGGATCTAATTGTCCATATTGAATTGCCTTTGCCGGGAGGTCATATATTAATGGGCTCTGATGCACCTGAATCGATGGGATTCAAACTGAACTTCGGAAATAATGTACATATCAATGTCGAACCTGACTCAAAAGAAGAAACTAAAAGATTGTTCACAGCTCTTTCTTCCGAAGGCAAAGTTACAATGGAACTTCAGGATACTTTCTGGGGTGCATATTATGGAACTTGTACTGATAAATTCGGCGTTCAATGGATGTTTAATTTCGATGAAAAGTCAAAATAAAAACTTCTCCCTGGTGTAACCTGGCATCGCAGCTATCAATCATACATTTGCCCTTTCAAAGGGAAATTGTCATTCTGCTAATTCTCCGGCAAAAACTATACAGACAAAATACTGATTCAAAAAAATATTGACAATCTTTGAGTTCAGATTGCGAATATTAACCTTTTTTGGTTTTTACTGTTAGTACAAACTATCAATATTTTGCTATGACATTGTCAGATTTGGGATATAACGGGAATATGATGATCAGCCTGCAGAAACAGGCTTTACAGTAGGACGAGTAATGCAGGAGCACCGCGAACGTTATGTCGTCTCCGACGGTCAAAATGATTACAACTGTGAAGTAACAGGGAACCTTCGGTTTACAGCCAGTTCCAGAGCCGATTTTCCTGCCGTCGGCGACTGGGTAAAAATGATCGTTTATGATTCAGATATGGGATTAATCCACCAGGTGCTTCCGCGTAAATCGGTCCTGGAAAGACAGGCAGTTGGTAATTATGGAGAGAAACAGATAATCTCTGCAAACATCGATGTAGCTCTCATAATGCAATCAATTGATAACAACTTCAATGTTAACAGGTTGGAGCGATATCTTACAATATGTCATAATTCGAATCCATAGAGCCTGTCCTCGTTATAAGTAAAATTGATTTAGTTGATCAAAAAAAGATAGACTCAACCTTAAGAGTTCTTGAACTGAGGGAGAAAAAAGTAAAGACAATTTTAATGAGCAATACTTCAAAGGAAGGGCTCGAAGGGATTCTGACATTGTTGCAGAAAGGCAGAAGCTATTGCATTATTGGCTCCTCAGGTGTTGGAAAATCCACGCTGATCAATAACTTGTTGAAAAAAAATGTCTTAAAGACAGGAGAGATCAGTGAAAGTACTAATAAGGGCAGGCACATAACAAGCCGCAGGGAGCTTTTTGTACTGGATAACGGAGCAATAATTATCGACACTCCGGGCATGAAGGAATTAGGCATTGTTGAGAATGAGGAAGGGGTAAGGACCACATTTGAAGAAATTTACAATCTTAGCCTGAAATGTAAGTTCCCTGACTGTACGCATACAGTGGAATCGGGTTGTGCTGTAGCAGAAGCTTTGGACAAAGGTGTAATTGACAGTGAAACGCTTGAGAATTTCAGAAAAATTCAAAGGGAGCAAAAGCATTTTCAGACAACTATAGCTGAAAAAAGAAAAAAAGAAAGAGAATTTGGAAAAATGGCAAAAGAAATAATGAAAGAAAAGAGAAAAACTAAGTTCTGACGCATGGAACATCATCACTCTCATAATAGCTCGATCAAATTAAGTAATGCTTTCAAATTAGGCGTTTCCATAAATATTATTTTCATTATTTTCGAAGGTCTGACCGGACTAATTTCCAATTCTACCGCGTTAATTGCTGATGCAGGGCATAATCTGAGCGATGTACTGACACTGATACTCTCATGGGTTGCAATCAACCTCTCCCAGAGGCAGCCAACCCTTAAATTTACATACGGATTCCGGCGCTCAACGATTTTAGCAGCTCTGTTAAATACCATCCTGTTGCTTGTTGCAGTCGGGTTTATTATTTATGAAACAGTAGTTCGACTCAACCATCCTGCTAATATAGATGCCAACATCATGGTGATTGTTGCTTCGATCGGAATCGGAGTAAATGGATTTACAGCATGGCTATTTGTTAAAGATAAAAATCGCGACCTCAATATCAGAAGCGCATTTGTGCACTTTCTCTCTGATGCTTTGATATCGCTTGGAGTGGTTGTAGCAGGATTGTTAGTGAAATTTACAGGCATTCAATGGTTTGATTCAGCAGTTTCATTTATAATTATTGCGGTCATATTATATGGATCCTATAAGCTTCTTATTGGTTCACTGAATCTTGCTCTTGATGCAGTACCCGATAACATAAAAATTGAATCAGTCCTCGAATATCTTGAGAGCCTTCCGGAGGTGACAGGTGTTCACGATTTGCATATATGGTCGCTGGGTACAACAAATGCCGCGCTCACTGTTCATCTTAAAACATGCGTTCAGACAAATGTAAATTTCATAACAACAATCCAGCATGAGCTGAATGAACAGTTTGATATTGAACATTCAACCATCCAGGTTGAATACGGAAGCGATGAAGATTGCGGCAATAAATTTTAGTTAAATCCTTAGTTATCCCTTGTGGAAATTCTTCTCTGTGCACTCGTGGTTCTCTGTGATCTCTGTGTAATTTCTTATTACTTTTTCAGCACACTGATTGTCAGAGACGGACACAGAAATACATTGAAACAATATCATCTCATAATTGTTGAAACTATGATAATTAAAACAGAATCTTATGAACGAATTTATGTTTTTCATCCGGAAGAAAAATAACAGCGAGGATACATTACCTCACGAAAAACTGCACGAATTTCTGAAAGCCTGTGAAATATATATTGAAAATCTGAAATCACAGGGTGTTTTACTTTCTGCAAAACCAATCGTCTGGGATGGAAAGATTATTTCAGGCAAAAATCAGAATTGGAAAGAGACAGATTACACCGAACCCGGTGAAGTAATAGGAGGATACTATCATATTCTGGCCAACGATATAGATGAAGCCATAGAGATTGCAAAAGAAAATCCTGAATTTAAGTATAATGAAAATACCCGGATTGAAGTTCGTCCGTTAGTGACAAAGGAATCTCATACCGGATTTGTTTATCCGTCCGAAACCATATAATTTCAAATCTCTGTGTACCTCTGTGTAAGTTCTTAATACTTATTTTTAAATCTTAATCAAAATGCAAACCGAAACTCTTGAAGTCAAAGCAGCCATTCAAATTATTAAACCTTCAAACGAGGTATTTGAAGCTATTGTTGATCCCGAAAAAATGTCCAATTATTTTATAGCTCACGGAAGCGGCAGAATGGAAACAGGGAAAGACATAACCTGGAAATTCCCTGAATTTGATCAACTTGCGCCCATAAAAGTTGACAAGATTGAGAAGAATAAATTCATTTCCTTCTATTGGGAGAATGATGGCGTCGAATACCCTTGTGGAGATGATTCTTACTCCAAGCGGTGACAGTTCAACCGTTGTAAATATTACTGAAAAAAGCGGGAAAAACGATGAAGCCGGTATCAAATGGCTTAAGGGCAATACGGAAGGATGGGCTAATTTTCTGGCTTGCCTGAAAGCATATCTTGAATATGGTATAAACCTAAGAAAAGGCGCTTTCGATTTTATGGCAGACTCAAAAATGAAAGTCTGATTTTTTTAACCACAAAGCACACAAAGCAGGCACAAAGGACACAAAGCTAAAAAATAACTTTGTGATCCTTGTGTATTTCCTTTGTGGTTAATGGATTTTGACTTTCAAATCATATCCTACCTTCGTTTCAATCTCCATTTCCCCCCTTCTCCCCATTCTCCTTTTTTCCTTACTCCTCACTCCTTACTTTTCTGGTACGGTATTTGTTAATTATATTCTGAACAATTGTACCTAACCATATACTGCTATGCCGGTTACCAAGCTGGTTGCATTAGTGAATTTTCAAGCTAGTGATGAATTAAAAATATAGTAAGTCATGATGTTATTGCGCTCAATATTAATCGTGGTTGCTCTCTCTTTTTCTGAACTTGTCTTTGCCCAATCTTACAACCCTGTCCTTAATGAACTGACGGTAAGGTTTGATTCCTTAGCTGAAAATGCAGTTCCTGAAATTGCCTATATCCAAACAAGCAAGGATATTTATGAAACAGGAGAAGATTTATGGTTTAAAGTATATCTTCTTAATTCCCAAGACCTGATCCCATCATTATTGAGTAAAACTCTTTACCTGCAGCTCTTAAATGAAAATACAGGAAAAATATTCTGGCAGGAAAAATATGAAATTCAAAATGGATTTGCAAATGGAAAAGTTTATCTCAAGAGCACGATGCCTGAAGGAAATTATTTTCTGGCAGCCTATACACCAAATTCATTCTTTAATGATTCATCGGAATTTAAAGTTCTGAAATTGGTTAAGGTAGTTAATGACATAGAGGCTGTAAAGGGAACACCAAAAGATGAATCAGCAAGTAAACAGAAATTTCAGGAAACAAATAAGATTCAATTCACAACCTATCCGGAAGGAGGAAATCTCGTCTCGGGCATAAGAAGCAAATTGGCTTTTAAAGCAGTCAACATCAATGGAGAACCAATTGATATTTCTGGAATATTGTTTGAAGACTCAACTCCTATTGTGAAATTTAAAAGTTCACATTTCGGGATGGGCTTCCTGAATTTTATCCCTCATCATGAAAAAAATTACCGGATAAAATTGTCAACACCTCCTCTGGATAGCGCTTTCATTATTCCGGAGATTTATGAAACTGGTATGGTATTGCACCTTGCCGGAAGAGACAATGATACTCTCTCTTTTAAGATATATCAAAACTCTGTATCAGAAGAGAAGGGTGTATATCTCAGAGTTCAATCCCGCGGAATTATTTATGGAATGACCTCTGTGCGACTTAGCCATGATATAAAAATAAAAGTACCTCTTTCAGGACTTCCACAGGGAATTGCAGAGGTCACTCTTTTTAATAGTAATCTGATGCCGGTAGCTGAAAGACTTATTTATATTAATCAGAATCATAAACTTAATATTACCTCTGAATTATCCAATGGAATTTATCCAACCCGTGGAAAGGTTGACCTGAAAATATCGGTAAAAGATGAAAACGGGGACCCGGTAATTGCTAACCTTGGTGTAAGTGCTTTTGATAAAATCTATCAGGATCCCCGGGACTCGAATAATATTCTGACTCACTACTATCTCTCGACTCAGATAAAAGGCAGAATTTACAACCCGTCATATTACTTTAATGTCAATAACAAAGACCGACTGGAAGAATTAGATCTTCTTATGCTCACACAAGGATGGAGAAAATATATCTGGAATGAGGAGAATCTTAAAAAATCTGTGAACCAGAGAGAAAAGGTGATTTTTGATGGTATAAATGGAGAGGTGTTTTTCACAGGCAGAAAAAAGAAAATCCCAAAAGAACAGACTTTCGTTATGGCTTTTTCTCCTGATAAGGATAGTACAAATTTACTGGTAACTGCAGATTCAGTCGGGAGGTTTGAGGTTCCGCCACATGAATTCAAAAGATGTGAAAATGACTATGTCTACCTGAAACCTTTTGGAAAGCATAGTTACACTTTTCTTAATATAAATGATGCGCTGGCGCAACCAGAACACAGTCTTGTTATTAGAGTGGAGGATCCGTATGAAGTCATAAAGAGTATATCCAATTCTAAAGAAATTATTTACCCTTTTCCAGGTATTTTTTACAATAACGAAGATTCAATTGAATCTGGTTTTAAAATTTCAGGTACAATCAAAATAAAAGAAATTACAATAAAAGGTCAAAGAGCAAAGATTAACAGGGGAAAATACATGGGTTTACTTGATAGCGTAGCAAATTCTCTCGCAAAACCAACCGATTGGATATGTTACTGGCATGTTTTAAATTGTCCAAATCACGATGAGCATTATCCGGGAAGCCATAAACCTTATCAAGATGAAGAGTGTATTAAGATATACTGCTACAATACACCTGCTGTGATGTACAAAAAAATAAGATACCATGCTCCGGTTATGCCAAGATTTACTGAAGAACAGCTATTAAAAATTAATAATCTCTTGAGGATTAAAGCTTATTATGGAGATCGTGATTTTTACAAACCTGATTATGATAAGATGATATTGGAGACAAATATTCCCGATTTCCGTAATACTCTTCTCTGGGAACCATCAGTAATTACAGATAAAAATGGGAAAGCAACATTGAGCTTCTTCTGTTCTGATATTAATACTGATTTCGTTGGAAGAATTGAAGGAGTTGGCGGAGATGGACTAATTGGCACAGGATTTTTTAAATTTACAGTTAGAAAACTAAAGTTCAATCCTTAAATATGCGCATACCTGATTTTGATGATATAATATTTGAACGACTTAATAAGGAATATGGAGCATATGTTCTGAGAAAAAGATATAACCATGTCGTGGGCTTTTCAGTTATTGCAGCTGTCGTCACAGGATGTCTGATCGTACTTATCCCGTTTTTTAGAACCCCTGAACAAAAAAGTCAGGCCATTTATACTGCACGATATGTTTCAATAGAGAAACTTATCGCTCCTCCGACAAAAACCGGTAACATCTCACCTCCTGCCTCAGCTATGCCTGTCCTGCCTAAGGCAGTAACTGCAAAAATTGCAGAAGCAAAATATGTGCCACCCAGAGTTGTCGACTCAATTCCTGTGATGGAAAAACCGATAACGCTGACATCAGATTCTGTAGGAGTTGCCACTGAAGGACAGGGAAACATCAATGGCACAGGGAACGGCACGGGAAACATTGCCGGAAACGGTAATGGAAGTGGAGGTGGAGGAGGTGGCGATGGTACATTTATTGAAGTAGAGGAAATGCCTCAATTCAAAGGAGGCGATATTAATAAATTCCGCGAATGGGTTCAGAAGAAAACCAGGTATCCCGAGGCTGCCACAATAAATGGAATCCATGGTAGAGTGTTTATTACTTTTATTGTTGAAAATGATGGAACAGTTTCTAATGTGAAAATCGCAAGAGGAGTTGACCCGCTTATTGATGATGAGGCAGTAAGAGCTGTAAAATCTTCACCAAAATGGACTCCGGGAAAACAAAGAGGAGTACCTGTCAGAGTTGCATATGTAATAATGCTGAATTTTGAACTTTAATAAAAGATCAGGAATTTATTCAGATTCTGAACTCTATTTATTAATTTTAAAGTACAGTTAAATGTCATCCAATGACTTTCAGACTTAAATATCTTTTTTTAGCCTCGATTCTTTTATGGCATTCCAATAATGTTCTTCTTTCTCAATCAGTAAATTTCATCGAAGGCAAAGTACTTAGCTCTGCCTCACCTGATCCTGTTCCTTTTGCCACCATTCACCTCAGGGATAATCAGTTAGGTGTCTATGCCAATGCCGACGGCGATTTCAAGATAATGCGAAGCACCGAATTTCAATCCGACAGTGTAATTGTAACGTGTATTGGCTATAAAAGGTATTCAGTAGCATACAGGAACCTAAGCGATTCAACAGTTAACAGGATCTATCTGAATCCCATTATCTATAATCTCGCTCAGGTTAATGTGATATCATCGGCCAGAAAACTGGGCTCCATTGCAATAGTAAGAAGAGCTATAAGAAATATCCCGGTCAATTATCCCGCCAGGCCCTTTAACTACATCTCATATTACCGCGACTATCAAAAGGAAGGTTCAAAATATTATAACCTGAATGAAGCAATAATCCAGACACTTGATAATGGGTTCAGTTCAAAATCAACCTCCAATAAATACCGTTTGCTCGATTTCAGGAAAAACATGGAATTCCCCACGATGAATATTACTCCTTTCTATGAGTCAGGTTCAACCGTGGATGGTGTTACTTCCATTAAAATAATCCCTGATGCTAAATTAGGCGATCAATATGGAAATGAGCTTTTTGTTCTGATGGTTCATGATCCTGTCAGGAACTTCGATACACGATCTTTTTCTTTTATCGAAACATTCTCAAAGGATTTTCTGCTGAATCATAATTTTGCCCCACCCGTGCCTGTTTATGATAATAATCAATTGCTTTTCAAGATCATCTTCAATGGCAAATCGCGGATAATCGGAAATCTGCTGCGGGTATCGGGTGCGATATATATTCAAGCCAGGACCTATTCAATTCATAAGATCGAATATTCATGTTCTTATCTGAATAAAGGATCTGGAAGCGGAGACATGTTTAATGTGGATATAGAGTACGGTACCGAAAATTCGGTTGACTCGCTGATGTGTCTTAAATATATATCATTCAATAATTACTTTAAGGTAGAAAATGCTGATGATAACTCATATTTCAGGGTTCTGAGAGCCCATTGGGAAACAAAACAATTCCTGAATCCGACTCTCATTGTTGATTTTAATAAGAATATTGATCCGGCATCAGCGATAAAGAAAGAAAATTACAGGATCAGGGTAGCTAAAAAGGATATAAAAATCAACTCTGTTCAGGCTGTTGGAAGCACATTGTTTATCAGAACAAAAGACAAGATTATTACAAATGAAAGAGATTCCTGTTGGTTTAATATTGAAAATGTAAAGGATTCTGAAGGGAATTTGATCAACCATCGGAAATCACTGGAACTCTATCAGTATCGGGAGCTTTTTGTCCAGGAATACAATAAGCCAATTACTTTTAAGGATTCCTGTTATATAAAATATCTGCCGCTTGATAAAAACTGTAAGTCCTCATACTCAGGGAATGAGAAATATTGGATGAATACACCTGCAATTGTAAAAATAGTTCAGACTCAATGAGTAATTTTACATGATTCCTGATTAGGATAATACATTGAAACCTGATTATCATGAAAAATAGAATTCTTTACCTTCTTTTGTTACTTCTCACCGTAAGCTGTAGTAATCATCAATCGGCAAAATGGGATTTCAATTCATTTTATAAACCTGCAGAAAATCCTGTTCTCAAAGGCGACTCTACATTTACATTTATCGATCCGATAAAAAAGACAGAAGTGAAATGGCAGAAGGCCGATGTTTTTAATCCAGCCGCTATTGTTAGAGATAACAAGGTCTGTATGTTTACAGGAGTGAAGATAATCCGGCAGCAATTCTTGGTGGAAGAACCTCCAGGATAGGTTTGGCATTACAGTGACGATGGTATTCATTTTACAAAATATCCCGAACCGGTTTTATATCCCGACAGCAGCGAATTTATGAAATATGATTACCCGGGAGGATGTGAAGATCCGAGGATCGTACAGACTGAAGATAGCTTGTACGTACTGGCTTACACTTCCTGGAATTATAAAATTGCACGACTGAGCATCGCTGTTTCAAAAGACCTTATCCACTGGCAAAAGAAAGGTCCGGCTTTTGCCAAAGCATATGATGGAAAATTTCTTGATATCTGGTCAAAATCTGGTTCAATAATTACCAGAATGGATGGCAATAAGATCGTTGCTGCTAAAATAAATGGGAAATACGGGATGTACTGGGGAGAAAATTTTGTCAATCTTGCCTGGTCCGATAATCTTACCGACTGGTATCCTACTTTGAATGAAAAAGGCGAGCTAAAACCTGTTATCAGTCCCAGAAAGAACAAATTCGACAGTCAGCTCACTGAATGCGGACCTCCCGCACTAATTAACGATGGAGGTATCGTTCTGTTCTACAATGGGAAAAATTCAGAAGGTGATGATGCTGATCCGGGTGTGCCAAAAGGAACATATTCTGTGGGTAAAGTAGTTTTTGATGTGAAAAATCCGGAAACGGTCATCTCACGGTCAGATACCTGTTTGCTCAGACCGACCTTACCGCATGAGATCTCGGGGCAGTATAAAGCTGGTACAACTTTTTCAGAGGCGCTGGTCTTTTTTCACGAAAAATGGTTTTTGTACTATGGTACTGCCGATTCATTCGTCGGAGTGGCAATATCGAAATAAAACTTTGCAGCGAGGTTGCCAAAAAAGATCTTTATAACCACAAAGAACACAAAGAAGGCACAAAGGACACAAAGCTTAAACACTATAATATAGACCTTTGTGCCCTTTGTGAAAAACCATTTTATGTAAAATCCTCATGAACAATATGCGCCTGAAATCAGTCAGTTAGATGGATTATCCAACAATTTTTCGAGTTTTTTGTTATACGTGATTATAAAATGTCAGAACAAATAATCCTGCAATTCAATGGAAAAAAAGAATCATCCAACAACTGTAAACGGTAAAATATGCTACCTTGAAATCCCCGCAATTGATGTTATTATTTCAGCAAATTTTTATAAAAAGGTCTTCGGATGGCATATTCGTGAACGAAAGGACGGCATGATAGCATTTGATGACGGTGCTAATGAAGTAAGCGGTACATGGGTGATCGGCAGGAATCCGACAACTGAAGTGGGGTTATTGATATATATAATGGTCGATAGTGTATCATCTACCCTGAGATCAATTGTCACCAACGGAGGGAAGATCGTCCAGCCGGTCGGCCTTGACGATCCCGAAATTACTGCACGTTTCAGCGATCCCGCAGGGAACATCATTGGATTGTACCAGGAACCATCGTAAGCAACCCGCGGTTCCCTTTCATAATGAACTCACCCCCTTGGAGGTGTCGAAAAAGCCCCTTTTAACCACAAAGGACACAAAGAAAGCACAAAGGGTTCCAACTTTAATTATTTATTAAGATAAAATTCTTCTAATCTCCCGGGCCCTCAGAATATGTACCGGCGTTATCATCATTTTTCCTTGAGTAGCTAGTTCGTAATTGCAATTTTATTTAACTTTGAATAAGAAGGTCAGATTACTTATTGTATTTAAGCTTATAGTCCCTTATATCAACTAATACCAAAAGAAATGAAACGTCGCAATTTTATTAAGAATGCAGGTCTCGCCGGAGGATTAATGCTGGTGTCTCCAAAATTACCAAATGTCAAATCACCGGAGGAATATCAGTTTCCTCTTACAGATCTTCATGTTCACCTAACGAATCAATTTACCATTGATACTGTAATGCAGATTGCTAAAGAAAAGAATGTCAAATTCGGAATTGTCGATCATCCTGCCGTTTGGGCAATAAAAGATGATGCGGACCTGAAATCATATATCGATAAATTAAGAAAATATCCAGTATATATAGGTATTCAACCTCTTGAAATGGGATGGTCTAAACGTTATTCTCCGGAACTTCTGGCTAAAATTGATTATATTTTGATGGATCCTCAGCGTGTAACCATGAAAAATGGGGAAACTCTGTCAATCTGGATGTTTGATACATATGTTGAGAACACCGAAGAATTCATGGAACGTTATATGGCTCATAGTCTTGATATTCTCAATAATGAACCTATCAATATTTTCGGATGGCCGCTCTTTCTCCCGGTCTGTATAGCCCGCGATTATTATACAATCTGGACTGAAGAGAGGATGCAGCAGATAATATCAGCTGCAAAAGCGAAAAATATTGCCATTGAAATCAATGACATGGCTCATACTCCTCATGATAAGTTTATCCTGATGGCAAAGAAACAGGGACTTAAATTCACTTTTGGATCAGATTCACGGAATATGAATGCCGGTCGTCTTGATTATTGTAAATCAGTAGCCAAAAAATGCAATCTGAAGAAGGAAGATTTTTATGTGCCTGTATCTAAAGGATAAATTTAGATCAACAAGTACAAAGAACTTAAAAAGAATACATTGAGGAGCACAGCTTCTCCCGCAAGCATGGGAGATAGAAACAGAGATTGAGAGGTTAAGGTTGAGGTTGAGAATTCTTAACCTTGGCTTCAGTCTTAACCTCCTTTTTATATACCTTTGCCTGCATGACAGCTATAAAACGCCTGGCCGGTCAGACCGCAATCTATGGAATCCCAAGTGTTCTGGGCCGTATTCTAAGTTATCTTTTGGTTCCACTTTATACAAAAGTGTTTCTTCCCGGGGAATATGGTACGGTAAATGTTTTCTACTCCTATGCTTCGTTCCTTATGGTAGTTGTGACATATGGAATGGAAACAGCATTTTTCAGATTCAATGAACATGAAAATGACAGAGAAAGTGTTTTCAGCACCGGGATGATCTCCCTTACTTTTTCCTCAATTATTTTTCTGATCCTTGTTTCATTCTATTCAGGTCATATTGCCAGGTTGATTGACTACCCAAATCATAAGGAATATGTAATCTGGTTCGCATGGATACTTGCGCTGGATGCACTTGCAGCTATTCCATTTGCCTATCTCAGGGCCGAACACAGACCGGCCCGCTTTGCTACCATAAAAATGACCGGTATAGGACTGAACATCGGACTAAATCTGTTTTTCCTTTTGTTGTGTCCTTTTGTTCTGAGCCATTTTCATTCAAGCCTTCCGGGACGTTTTGTGGCAATAATCTTCAGGCCCCACTGGGGAATAGAATATATTTTTATTTCAAACCTTATTGCCAGCGCTGTAACGCTATTAATGCTATTCCCTCAGATTTCAAGGGTAAGATGGAAGATACATCCTGACCTGTGGAAGAGGATGCTTTTGTATGCCTTCCCACTCCTTTTTGCAGGAATGGCAGGAATTATTAACGAAACCTTCGACAGGCTTTTATTACGTTATCTTCTTCCCAAAGATATTGCTTCCTACCAGGTCGGAATTTATGCGGCCTGTTATAAGATCTCTATCCTGATGACCATCTTCATCCAGGCTTACAGATATGCTGCAGAGCCCTTCTTTTTTGCTCAGGCTAAGGAAAAAGACGCAAAGGAGGTCTACGCAAGAATAATGGACTATTTCATTATTGTAGTATCGCTGATTTTCCTGGTAACAATGCTTTACCTTAATGATTTTGTTATGCCAATCCTGGTAGGGAAAAAATATTGGGAAGGAAAAGGTGTGATACCCATATTAATGATGGCTAATCTTTTTCTCGGCGTTTATTATAACCTTTCAATCTGGTATAAGCTCACCGGCAAAACTTCCTGGGGAGCATGGCTCTCGCTCTTCGGCGCTATTATTACACTTATTCTCAACTTCTGGTGGATACCTCTCAGCTCTGATCATATGATTTATGGCTATTATGGATCAGCATGGGCAACTTTCATTTGTTATGGTTCAATGATGATACTTTCATATATTATCGGACAAAAATATTTTCCTGTAAATTATAACCTCGGAAAATTCACAGGATATTTGGGGCTATCTGTGTTGTTATATGCTGTAAGCACAATGATAAATCCGGAGCTGAAAGTTATAAGTATTGGTTTTCATACAATCCTTGTGCTGATCTTTCTTTCAATAGTCTTTCTTGTTGAGAAACCAAAACTTTCGGCAATTTTCAAGTAAAGAAGAGAATGTTTAATTAGTACTTTCACAATTTAAAATTTAAAGCAATGGCGGTCACCAAATTGGTTCACAAAGAAGAACACCTAGGGAGTTCAGAATTCATTACAGATATAGTGATCGGAATGTCTGATGGTCTTACAGTGCCTTTTGCCCTGGCTGCAGGATTGAGCGGAGCCGTGCAACACAACTCAATTGTTATTACAGCAGGGATAGCGGAGATTGTAGCTGGCAGCATTGCAATGGGACTGGGAGGCTATCTTGCCGGGAAAACGGAACAGGAACATTACCAGTCGGAATTAAAAAGAGAATATGATGAAATTGAGGATATCCCTGAAGAAGAAAAAAAAGAGGTTAAGCTGGTTTTTGCCGAATATGGTCTGAATGAGGTGACTCAGAACATTATAGCTGACGAGATGGCAAAAGATAAAGATAAGTGGGTCGACTTCATGATGAAATATGAACTTGGTCTGGAAAAGCCAAATGTTAACAGAGCCAGGAATAGCGCGGCTACAATAGGTATTTCATACATAGTGGGAGGATTGATCCCTCTTTCAGGATATTTCTTTACCAAAACTCCGTATCAGGGTCTTATCATCTCGGCCGTCCTTACCGTGATCTGCCTGTTCCTTTTCGGTTATTTTAAAAGCAAAGTTACAGGACAACCTCTTATCAAAGGAGCCTTAAAGGTCACTCTTATCGGAATTACTGCGGCAGCTGCAGCATTCCTTGTTGCAAAAACCTTCAATAACCTCTTTTAAGAAATTACAGGATAAATATGAAATTTGAACATCGCAAACAGAAAATTGCTGCCTTCCCGGTATTTCTCAGACGAGTCTTAAAATACACACTGTTTGCCGGGATTTTGATAATTTTTTCTGTATCCATTGGAACTTCTGGTTATCATTATATCGCAAAACTAAGGTGGCTTGATAGTTTTCACATGGCATGCATGATACTTACCGGGATGGGGCCAGTGAGTGACATGAAATCGGATGGGGCAAAGATATTTTCTTCACTTTTTGCATTATATAGCGGGGTTGCATTCCTAAGTATTACCGCGGTCTTCTTCGCTCCTATCGTACACAGGTTTCTTCATATTCTTCATTTTGAACCCGAGAAGGATATGGATAAAGAATCCGGTAAATAAATCAGATCAAACCTTAAAATATTATTCTAATCAACCTGCTGTGTCAGGATATTTATCTATGAAAAGAACAACTTTAATTATTTTAATTCTAACCTGCATCAGTAAGATCATCGTCGGGCAAAATGGAATATCAGACTCAACAAAAAATTTTAGTCTCGATGAAATAATTGTAACGGCTAACAGAGTTCCGATTCTTTTAAAAAACAATCCCGGTTCTATTTCGCTGGTAACCCCTGAAGTTCTTTCGTTAATGCCAAAATCAGCCGGCGCTGAAGAAGCACTTCGGTTAATTCCCGGGGTACGTATCGATAATCAACATGATGGAGAACGTATCCATATGTCAATTCGCGGTCAGGGTATTTTGACTGAAAGAGGATTACGCGGGATCGGCGTTTTGATTGATGGTATACCTGTAAATGATCCTTCTGGTTTTGCACCGGACCTCTATGATGTGGATTGGGCAACAGTTAACAAAATTGAGGTTTTAAGAGGTCCCTCAGCGAGTTTATACGGAGGTGGCGGTGCCGGAGGTGTTTTATCGATAACTACAAACGATGGTGGCACAAAATCGTTAGGAGGTGAACTAAATCAAACCTTTGGTTCAAATGGCTATTCAAAATCGCTGGTTCAATTGGACGGGTCTCATGATAATCTGAACTACAGGGTAAGTTATTCACGCACCGGTGGGGATGGATACCGCGATCATCAGGCGTTTCGCGGTAATAAGATTTATGAGAAAATCAATTTCTATCCTTCCAAAAAATTGTCAGTTACACAGATCATTTCCCATATTGACTACTTCCAGCAAAACCCTGAAGGTTTAAATATTAGTCAGTTTGATAACCTCCGACAGGCAAACCCCGACGCAAATCCATTCAATGAATATCAGAAAACTAATCGTACAACAATCGGTTTTCACTCCAAATATAGTTTCAGTGAAATTCACGATGTGGAAGTCACTTCATATCTGCGGTCATGGACATACAAGGAAACCAGTAATAAGAATGCAGAATACAGGAATATTACAAATCCAGGCCTCAGCTTTCAATACAACCTGCATTTAAGTACCGGAAAAGTTAAAAATGATATCAGTTTTGGCGCCGATCTCAAGTGGCAGAATATTGGCGTTTACAAATTACAAAGCGCTGCAAATCCGCAAAGAAAGGAGAGTCTGAGCGAAGACAACATAGAAACAGATTCATTGCTCGCTAATCAGACAATTTCGCAAAATAGCCTTGGGGCATTTGCTCTGTATAAACTCAGACTCGGAAAATTAAGTGCAGTCGGAAGTTTCAGGTATGAGACAATGAATAATGAACTTACAAATAAAATGTTTGGCGCCGATTCAGCCAAAACAGTTAAAAATTTTGAAAAAGTATCTGCCCGTATTGGTCTAAATTACTCTTTGATGAAAGCGATTAATGTATTTATCGACTGGAGTCATGGTTTTCTGCCGCCCTCTACCGAAGAACTGGCAAGCAATCCGACAGGTTATAGCGGATTCAATACTCATCTCATTCCTGCAACAGCTGATTGCGGGGAAATAGGAATCCGCGGATTTTACCAGAACAAATTATCTTATGAATTGACCGGTTTTGTTATGAATACTGAGAATGATTTCTTCCGTTTTAAACAATCGGGAAGAGGAAATCAGGAGGTATTTTATGGTAATGCAGGAAACAGCAAAAGGTATGGCATTGAAACTTTCGTCTCTTACCAGATACTCAAAAACCTTAGTCTGCAGGCAGCTTATACTTTTGCTGACTATAAATATACATCATCGGTGATAGATCCGGTTTACACCGATCCGGCTTATGTCCTTACCGCTCCTCCGGCAAAAGGACAATGGTTGCCGAATTCTCCCAGGAATCAGTTCTACGCTGAAATCGTTTATACAATCCATAAAAAGATCAAATTAAGTTTTGCCTCTGAACTTCAGTCAAAGTGGGCTATTTATACCGATCCAAAAGCATATAATGGCGAACTTGATCCGGCAATATATCAGAACTGGCAGAAAGGATTTAATCTATATCATGCCAGAATATCTTACGAACTGAGTATTGGAAAAGTGAATGGGGAATGCAGCTTCTTTATCCGTAATCTCACAGGTGCCAGATACATGGCATTCACCGAACCCGATCCGGATGGTAATGCCTATCACCCTGGACCAACAAGAGAATTTTTCGGAAATATTAAAATAAGATTTTGAAATTCGTCCAGCCAACTTTGTGTCCTTTGTGTAAATTACTTTGTGTTCTTTGTGGTTAAAGGATTTCATTTATTTATTTTTATACGATGAAAAATGCAATTCCAAAAAAGTAGACACAAAGAATAATTATTATGAATGAGTTTGAAACACTCTGCAAAGAAATCGAAGCACTGGTTCAGGAATGGGAACCAAAACTTAATAGTCTCCCTGAAGAAATAATCTCTAAACGAAGAAATGTCCAGAACAGGAATATGAAGCAGATAACGGGGCATATTATTGATTCATGCACTAACAATATTCACAGAATCGTACATCTTCAGAATCTTGCGTCACCACTGGTTTATCCGAATTATGCATCTCATGGTAATAATGACAAATGGATTGCCATTCAGGATTATGAGAATGAGGATTGGAATATTCTTGTGCAGTTAATGAAGTATTCACTCCTGCACATCAGTCATATTATCAGAAATGTGAATAGTGATATGTTGAATAATGAATGGATTGCTGGTGAAGACAGAAATATTAAATTAAAAGATCTCATTGTAGATTTCCTGAGACATTTAAAACTCCATCTCTCTGAAATTGATGACCTGATAAATAAAAAATAGTTCTGAATTCAATGAAACCAGTTCACTTTGATATAAGTCATATTGCTGCATGTGGCATAAACTGCGGTACTTGCAGAGCTTATCTCAGGGAAAGGAACAAATGCACCGGTTGCCGGGCATCCTCGGGTCAGAATATTCCGCATTGTTCAACCTGTAAAATCAGGAATTGTGAAATGCTGGATAAAACCAATTCAAAATTCTGTTATGAGTGTAAGGAATTCCCCTGCATAAGGATCAGGAAAATTGACAAGAGATACCAGGTAAAATACAGAACCAGCCTGATTCAAAATCTGAAAACGCTGAGTATTACAAACGTTGATACTTATATATTAAATGAGAGTGCTAAATGGACATGTAAGAATTGTGGATCAGTTCTTACTATTCATGAAACTAGTTGTTTAAACTGCGGAACTGAGTACTAAAAAAAATCGTTTCACTACCTTTGTATCAGATTCACAAAAGCAATATAACTCTTATGAAAGCATTTAAAATAAATCAATTTTATCTGACAGGTATTCTGGCAGTTTTCATTTCATTTTCAGGAAAAGCTCAGGAAAACTCGGCTATTTATGATCTTCCCTCGATGGTTGAAAAAAATCTGTTCGAGGTCTACAACAGGACAATAAGCTCGTTTTCAGAGAATGGGAAGGAAGGTGTCAGGCTTTCAAAAAACGAAAATGATGGTGTGGCATGGCTGAAACATGTGATCTTTTCAAATGGAGTTATCGAACTTGACATGAGAGGGAAAGAGGACTTACAGCAAAGCTTTATAGGCATTGCTTTCCATGCAATGGATAATAATACATTTGATGCTATTTATTTTCGTCCTTTTAATTTCCAAACTGACGATCCTGTCAGGAAGATTCATGCAGTTCAATATGTATCAATGCCAGATTATCCCTGGGAGGTCCTTCGTGAAAAGTTTAACGGCAAGTACGAAAAAGCTATTATTCCTGCGCCAAAAGGGACCGAATGGTTTCATGTAAAAATAGTTGTGAAATCACAGCAGGTTTCCGTTTATGTAAATGGAAACCATGAAGCCAGTCTCAGCGTTGAAACCCTTAATTCCAGGGCTAGCGGTAAAATCGGATTATGGGTCGGAAATAATTCAGACGGAGATTTTGCCAATATGCAAATTACCCCGCTTGAATAAGAAATTAATTAATGATAAGAGTAAAGATTTGTTGCATTAGCAGCGAGGATGAAGCCAGGATAGCAATAGAATCGGGGGCTTCAGCAATAGGCCTGGTTGCATGGATGCCAAGCGGCCCGGGACCTATTGCAGATAAGTTGATACAGGCAAATTGCAAAATCAGTCCCTCCTCCTGTTGCGACTTTCATGCTTACAAGTGAGACTTCGGTTAAGAAAATAATTGAGCATCACAACCGGACAAATACCAGCACAATTCAGATCGTGGATAAATTATCAGCTGGTACTTATGCTGAGTTGAAATCTGCATTACCCGATACTAAAATTGTTCAGGTAATTCATGTAATCGATGAAAGCTCGGTTGAAGAGGCTTTTGGTATCTCAGCAATGGTGGATGCAATCCTTCTCGACAGTGGAAACCCGAAACTAAAAATAAAAGAACTCGGAGGAACCGGGAGAGTTCATAACTGGAAATTAAGCAGAAGGATAGTAGAGATCGCAAAATGCCCTGTATTTCTTGCCGGTGGTCTTAATCCTGAAAATGTAAAGCAAGCAATTGATGAGGTTCATCCCTTTGCAATGGATGTTTGCAGCGGAGTGAGAACCGATGGTCGTCTGGATAGAAAGAAGGTAGAATTATTTATAAGAAATGTTACCGAAATTTAGAAAAGCTTTTTAATCACGAGCACACAAAGACCACCTCCGCGGAAGCTTCGGTGGTTAAAAGGCACAAGGGCAAAAGTTAAGACCTCACTTTTAAAACCTTTGTTCCTTTGTGTTTTTCCTTTGTGACCTTTGTGGTTAAAGGATTTAAATTTTCTATCTTTCCGATGCAAGAAGAGTTAATCCAGAAAAATTAAAAACAGTTCTCAGATTTAAAACTATATCAAAATGATTAAAAAAATCTTCTTTTATTCAATCGTGATGCTTCTGGTTCTCACCGGAACAAAATTGATGGCACAGAATCAGAAAATGGCAGGCACATTAAAAAGCCGGCCTGTTCCTGTAGCAGGTTTTAAGCACAGTGATATTGGAAGTCCGTCAATTGCAGGAACTGTGAAAATCGCCGGAAATGGATTTGACATTATTGGTGGCGGCGCAGATATCTGGGGAGTAAAAGATGAATTCAATTTCGTATATATTCAGCGTTCGGGAGATTTTGATATTATGACCCGAATAGAGAGCCTGATGGCTGCTAATCTTTACACAAAAGCAGGGATAATGGCCCGGGAAGATCTCACTCCTGATTGCAGACATATATTTTTCCAGGTATTCTCAGATAACAATCCACGAAATAATAATAACGGAGGATATGAATTTCAGTATCGTCAGGTTAAGGCTGGGGAAATGAAAGCTATTTATCCTAAAAATTCAAAGGGTACTCCGGAATTTCCCGTTAACTATCCTGATACCTGGGTAAGGCTTCAGCGTACAGGTAATATTTTCACAGGTTATTATAGCTCCGATGGAAAAATCTGGAAAGAATATACGAAATATACTCTTGAACTTCCTTCAAAAATCTATCTTGGCCTGGCTGTTACTTCTCATAACACATCCCATTCAGCATCTGCAAAATTCAGAAATATTGAGCTGAACTTAACACTAGAAACAGACATAATAATGAGGCATAGATCATGTTGCTATCTGGACAGACCATCTGGAGAGATTAAAGGAATTTTATGTTAAGTATTTCGATGGAAAATCAAATTCAAAATACCTCAATAAGGAAACAGGTTTTGAGAGTTACTTCATCACTTTTCAGTCAGGCACAAGGCTTGAAGTGATGCAGAAACCTGGAATACCTGCAAATCTTAATGACCCGATTGCTCAATACCAGGGAATTATCCATCTGTCTTTTGGTGTTGATGACATGAAGAAGGTCGATGAAAAACTGGAGATGCTGAGAAATGACGGTTTCAGAATATTGAGAGGTCCGCGCAAAACAGGGGATGGATATTATGAATTCGAAACCCTCGATCCCGACAATAACAGGTTGAGGTAATGTCAACTTTTAAAGACTAGATCTTATTCCTTTGTGTACCTTCGTGTTAACCTTTGTGTTCCTTTGTGGTAAAAAAATCCATTAACCACAAAGTAACAAAGTAAAAAACAAAGTAACATAAAGGAAAATACAATATATGAATGTGCTATGATAAGGGAAATGCTTCAAACCGATAGTGAAAGAGTCCTGGAGATCTACAGGATGGGGCTTGAAACAAGAAATGCTTCCTTTGAAACCATTGTTCCCTCCTGGCCGGAATGGGATTCAAAACATCTTCATCATTCTCGATTTGTTTTTGAAGAGTTAGGGATAGTGAACGGCTGGGTTGCGTTATCGCCGTTTTCAGTCAGGGAAGTTTATAAAGGGGTTGCGGAGGTCAGTATCTATGTAGCTGATAACTTCCGAGGAAAAAATACAGGATCAAAACTCATGGAAAGAGCAAAAAACTCGTTATAGAAAGGAATCTGGACTTTGTTTCCAGTGTGTTTCCTGAAAATGAAGCGATCTTAAAACTGCATTTAAAATTCGGCTTCAGAGTCATTGGAAAAAGGGAAAAGATAGCAAAACTTGATGGTGTATGGAGGGACACAATTTTGCTGGAACGTAGAAGCTCCAAAATGTTTTAATCTCTGTGTAAGAGCAAAAATTCTTGATATTATGAAAGAAATAGCGGCTATAATACTTGAAAATGATAAAGGTGAATTTTTACTTTATCTGCGTGACAATAAACCGGGTATACCCTTCCCCAATCACTGGGATCTCATTGGCGGTCATGTTGAAGAAGGCGAAACCCCGAAGAGGCTCTTGTCCGTGAAGTGAAAGAAGAACTGGATATCGATCTGAAGGAATACGCTTTTTATAGAAAGTATGAATGCCTGACAGGAGATGCTTATGAAAATATAAAATATATCTATACCGGCAGGATTAAACTTCCTATCGAAAAAGTAACCTTGTTGGAGGGAGTCCGTCCTCAATATTTTACAAGAGAAGAAATTCCACATGTAAAATTTGCAAACATCCTGAAATCAATCGTAATGGATTATATTAATGAACCCGACAGAATCAGGCAGAATCAAGTGCATCTTGATTATACACTGCCTTCTTTGTTAAAATATTTTGGTGAACCTTTGTGTCTTGGTGTCTTGGTGGCAATTATTCGTTAATACGTTTTATCTTGAAAAGTTATCGAAAAACCGACCAATACCTTCTTCCTAAAGTGAAGCCTTTGAACTCAAAGGGTAGTTATGATATCTCCCCGACTTATAAACTCGATGATGAATAAAATTGCTTCAGGATTCGAATCATTGGCTCTTGCTAATATCCAAACATAAGATTATAATTATCGATGGTTATATAGGTGTTTTTTATGATCAATTCCAAGAAGAAACTGGAAGAACATCTGAAAAATCTTGGCAAAAAAACTTCATGGAAATCAACAAGTGATTTTTAAAATCTTCCTGATATATTATCGGAGATTGTTTCACCATTTACCGGCGGCGATGATCCTGTTTTCGGGTACCGGACGACTATGAATCTCGAGGATTTTTTCGATTTAAATGCTTTGAAAAAAAGCACAATTGATAATGAATCTGATATAAATATTCTGATAGGTCCCGGCGCATCACTTGCTGGTTGGAAAGGGTTATTAGTTTATATAGATATCCCGAAAAATGAAATACAATTCAGATCACAGGGCCGCGAAGCATCACCAATCTTGGTGCTGTCATCATCCTGCTGATCCAAAGGAGATGTATAAGCGATTTTATTTTGTTGACTGGATTGTACTGAATAAACACAAACAAAATATCTTCCCCGGCATAGATATAATTGTAGATGCACAAAATCCTGCAAATCCGTCATGGATGACGGGAGATACGTTTGAGAAGGTCCTTATCAGAAATGTGTCAGACTTCATTCAGAGTAAGACCGTGGTTTGAGCCTGGCGTTTGGGGAGGGACCTGGATAAAAGACCATATTGGAGGACTAAACCCGATGTTCCTAATTATGCATGGTCATTCGAATTAATTGTCCCGAAAATGGCCTCCTTTTTGAAAGCTCCGGAAAACTTTTAGAAGTCTCATTTGACTTTCTGATGTACCAGGAAGCAAAAAATATTCTGGGTGATTGTTTCGAACGATTTGGAACTGAATTCCCGATAAGATTCGATTTCCTTGATACTTTCGATGGAGGAAATCTTTCGGTACAATGTCATCCACGACCAGATTACATTAAAAAGCATTTTGGAGAAAGTTTCACCCAGGAAGAAACCTACTACATACTTGATACTAAAGATAACGCTGTTGTGTATCTTGGATTTCAGGACAATATAGATCCGACAGAATTCAGAAATGTTCTTGAAGAAAGCCATGCAAAATAAAGCAATCCGGTTCATATTGAGAAATATGTACAGAGACACCGGGCTTCAAAACATGACCTGTTTCTGATACCTTATGGTACCATTCATGGATCGGGTAAAAACAATCTTGTTCTTGAAATAAGTTCCACTCCATATATATTCACTTTCAAAATGTATGACTGGTGCCGTCTGGATCTCGATGGAAAGCCTCGTCCGCTGAATATAAACAGAGGAATGGAAAATTTGTATTTCGACCGGAAAGGCTCACATGTAAAGAAAGAACTTAAATCTGCTCCGATTCTCATCGGAGAGGGCAAGGATTGGCAGGTTTATCATTTACCGACTCACGAAACTCACCTGTATGATGTCCATAGGTTGAAATTTCAGAAATTCTATTGAAGTTAAAACTGAAAACAAGTGTCATGTTTTGAGCCTGGTTGAAGGGAGTAGTATTATTGTCGAAACAGGAAATGGCAAATCTCACCGATTCAACTACGCGGAAACATTTGTGATCCCTGCCGCTGCCGGGAGTTACAGAATAATTAATGAATCGGCTGATGTGGCAATGGTCGTAAAGGCATTTGTTAAATAACATCACGCTCCACTGGAACGAGATATTGAATTAATGGAACCCCTCCGGGGTTCTTTAAATCTTTCCTTGTATATTTATTCTGGTATTTGTGGAACACCTCCGGTGTTCAAAATCACGTTTTCAGAACTTAGGCGGAAAGACAAACGATGCAAACTATAGAACCGCAGAGCGGTTCCATAAATAATAGCAGGAAACCCGATAGTGAACATAGAACCTCGGAGAGGTTCCATTATTAAAAATCTTAACATCATGAAACGATTCTTCTCTTTCATATTCGTCATTTCTCTCATTATAGGCAATTTAAATGCCCAATCATTCCTCTCTGACGATGACTACCTGATCAACGGTTATGCAAGAAAAATCTCCGGTCTGGATTATGACTATCAATCATGCATACCCGGTTTGCGCGAAAGTATGCTGGTCAGGGCACTGAATGGCAAGGATTTTATGGAATGGGAAACTGATCCGGTTCCGGTGCATATCACTAAAAAATATGCGACGTTTATCTGGGTTGCGGCTCTCGGATCAAGTCCGGGAAAATCAGAGATGGTTTTGAATCTGAACGGCGATCAGAATTACACTTTTTACACCGATGGACAGCGACATTGGGAAGTAAAAAACCCCGACGGTTCCTCTTTAACTTTTAATTCAATTATGGTTGACCAGAATGGTGACAATCATGGATATATGATATTAAGAATTCCAGGTTCAAAGCTGATTTCAGGTAAGTCCTTTAAAGTTAAAAATAACCGGGGGTCAGAATAATCTTACATCATGGTATATGACATTTAAAAAAGAGGTCAGAACCGGCGTAACTATGAATGCCTTCCCGGCAATATTGAAAAAGGGATCTGCACGTCTTCAACTTATAGAACTTGGAGTTTTTTATTTCGGAAAGGAAGGTGATGCTAAAATATATGCAGATGGCAGATTTCTTGAAAACGCCGCCCTGAAATTCGGTTATAATTCAATAAACGTTGGATTACAACCCGTCACTGAAGCCACCCCTATTGAACTGAAAGTTGTAGCATGGTGACATTACAATGCGAAAAAGCGTTGTCCTCGATCCGGTAAGAAAATGGGATATAAAATTGATTCAGCATACTCATACCGACATAGGTTACACCAGATCGCAAACAGATATCCTTGCAGAACATCTGAGATACATTGATTATGCTCTTGATTATTGTGATGCAACGGATAATTATCCCGACAATGCTAAGTTCCGATGGACCTGCGAAGCGTCATGGCCGGTAGATGAATATCTGAAATGCAGACCTGCAGGCCAGATTGAACGTCTGATTAAAAGGATAAAGGAAGGCCGAATTGAAGTTACCGGCATGTATTTCAATTTTGATGAATTACCCGATGAAAAAATCCTTGCTGCATCTCTTGCAGCATTGGGCAGGATCAGGGAAAAAGGGATACCTGTTTCCCTGGCAATGCAGGATGACGTAAACGGCATTGGCTGGTGCCTTAATGATTATTTCAATCAGGTGGGTGTGAAATATCTGAACATGGGCACCCATGGACATCGTGCATTGATCTGCTTTGATAAACCAACTATGTTCTGGTGGGAATCGCCGTCGGGAAAACGACTTCTTACTTTCAGAGCCGAACATTATATGACCGGGAACACCGTTCTGGAAATGCAATCGGGAGATATCGACCGTTTTAAAAGAAACCTGATGAACTATCTTATCAGTCTCGATGCCAAAAAATATCCATATGATGAAATGGCAATTCAGCATTCAGGGTACCTGACAGATAATTCACCTCCATCAACAATTGCCAGCGATCTTGTAAAACAATGGAATGAGATGTTTGAATGGCCAAGATTGTCAACCTCCACTGCTGAGACATTTTTCAGCGATATGGAAAGAGATCACGGAGGTGAATTCCCTGTAATAAGAGGTGCCTGGCCCGATTGGTGGACAGATGGATTTGGCGCCTCAGCCCGGGAAACAGGAACAACACGCCTCGCATCTTCTTTGCTTACTGCAAATGAAGCCGGACTAACAATGGCTTCCATAGCAGGAGTTAAACTACCAGATGATATAAAATATAGTATCAGTCTTACAGATAATGCATTATTGTTTTATACCGAACATACGATGGGTTATTCTGAGAGCGTAAGGGAACCACTCAGTCAGCCCACAATGGAGCAGCGCGCCCTCAAAGAATCGTACGCATGGGAAGCAAACAGGAGGGCAGCTTCAATTGGTGAAGAAGCAATGGGATTGCTGCAAAGCAGATTTAACCGCGAACCACAACCATCATTAATTGTATTTAATACACTTAATTGGAAACGATCTGGTCTCGCAAAAGTATATATTGACCATCAGATTATTCCCAGGGGCAAAATTGCCGGAATATATGATCACGATGGCAACAGACTACCCGTTCAGGCAATTGAAAGTCGCTCGGATGTCACAGAATGGGCTATATGGTTAAATGATGTGCCTGCTTTCGGTTATAAAAAATATACTATAAAAGCCATCGACGAACAGGCATCAGAAAATCTTTATGGTAAAACGTTAGAGAACAAATGGTACAAAATAGTTACAGATCCATTGAAAGGGACAATAACATCATGGTACGATAAAGACCTTGGTACGGAACTTCTCGATCAGGGGAATAAATATAGAATGGGGGAATTCATCCTTGAGCAGCTTGGAAACAGGTCGCAGATGGAAAGCCACAGGCTTGATGATTTCAAACGATCTCCGTTAGATACTGTATGGTTCGACTCAATGACAAGAGGAGAAATATGGAACAGTATAAGATTTTATGGTGAATCGTCAACTTCAGAAAAACCGCAGAGGATTCATGTTTGAAATAAGGCTTTTTAATACTGACAAGCGTCTCGACCTCGCTTGTTCAATAGTAAAAAAGGACATTGTCTCTCCTGAGAGTTTTTATATAGCTTTCCCGTTCATGGTAAAGGACGGAAAACATTTTACCGAAGTGCAGGGAGGAGTAATCGAAGCAGGAAAGGATCAGATAAAAGGATCATCAAACGACTGGTATACAGTTCAGGATTTCACTTCAGTCAAAAATGATGTGTCGCAAATTATAATCGGCTGTCCAGAGATGCCTCTTATGCAGCTTGGCGCAATAAATACCGGCAGATATATTGCAGGTGCCTTGCCCAGAGTACAAACCTGTTTTCATGGCCAATGAATAATTATTGGGTGACGAACTTCAATGCTGATCAGCGCGGAGGACATTCCTGGACATATTATCTGACAAGTTCCAGTGATAACTCAACAGGTTTTGCAACGGAATTCGGCTGGGGATGCCGTATTCCCTATTTAACCAGAATCCTTCCGGGATCGGGAAAAGGCGACAATAACTGGGAGGGTTCCTTTATCAGCGGATGGCCTTCAAATATTCTACTGGTAAGCGCAGAACCCGAGACTGACGGAAAATCATGCATTATTCATTTGCGGGAAATAAACGGGAAATCGGCTTCAATTGATCTTATTAACGGGGTGAACAACAAAAGTCTGAAAGCAGTTGAAGTTGATGTTACCGGAAAAACACTCGAAAATCAGTCCTTGAAGATCAATCCCTTTGAATCAAAGTTTTTCAGGATTATTTTTGCTCCATGACAATCTAAAATTACAACTATGCTTACTTACCATGAAACGGGTAAATTTAAAATTGCCGAAGTTGAAGACTTGAATTTCCTGATCTCTGAACCCCAGGACGTTCTTGACCTCATGGGTGATGCCGTGTCTGAGAACTGCAGCAGGATGATAGTGCAGGAAAGGAACCTGAATCCTGATTTTTTCAGGCTTCAGACCGGATTAGCCGGAGAGATCCTTCAGAAATTTTCAAATTATAGTTTCAAGCTGGCGATAATTGGGGATTTCGAAAAATATAAAAGTAAAAACCTGCAGGATTTTATGCGGGAAAGCAATAAGGGAAACAGGATATTCTTTGTCAGTACCCATGAAGAAGCTTTAATGAAATTGATGATTTGAAAAGGCTTTGCAAAATCGGTAATGCCCAATTTTTGGATGTTCTACTTCCTTCCAAATCGATTTTATATTCGACTTTTTTTACCACAAAGGAACACTAAGGTAAATCATTAAGGTACACAAAGGAGTTTCTGAATCTTATATGGAATCAGAATCAATCTACAAGATCTTTTGTGACCCTTTGTGTATCCTTCGTGACCCTTTGTGGTTAATGGATTTCAATTTTTTTCAATATTGCCTCATTCGATGTCCGGAGGAACTTTATTTATAATCTTCATCCCTGGCTTTCAAAGACAGGAACCCTTTTGGCATTGGCGATTCAACTGTTACCATTTTCCCTGTTGATGGATGCGGAAAAGATATAGAAAATGCATGAAGCCTGACACGCCTGACAAACTCTTTGGCGGCTCCATATTTCCAATCACCCACAATTGGACATCCGATATCTGATAAATGAACTCTTATCTGGTTTTTACGGCCTGTTTCGGTTCTAATATCCAAAAGAGTATAATTATCAATATTTCTTATTGTCTTATAATGAGTTATGGCTAGTTTAGCATTTGGAGATTCCTTTACGGAATGCATCTTCTGGGTATGATCCTCCGCAAGCCAGCTTTGGATTGTTCCTTCGGGATTTTCGGGAACACCTTCAACTAAAGCATAGTAATGTTTTTCTGTTTCATCCCATTTGTCCTTTATTGTATCCATCACAGCTTCAGATTTAGCGAATATCAGAACACCCGACACTTCCTTATCGAGCCGGTGAACAACGTAAGTCCTTACGGTTCCTTTACTCTTTTCCTTCAGATACTCTGAAATTGTCCACTGGATATTTGCGCTTCCATCGATGCTGGATGTAGCAATCCCTGCAGGTTTGTCAATCACTATCATTTCCTGATCATCATATAATACCGGAAAAGGCAGACTGATTTTTGTAATAGTGCTTGCCTTCATGCTAAAGTCGACTGAATCACCGGGTCTTAATGAATATGAATGCAGTGTAACAGGCTTATTATTCACTTTTACGGTTCCACTCTGAAGAAGCTTTTTTATTCGCGTCTTCGGAGAATCAGGGTACTGTTCAAACAGAAATTCGAGTAAAGCCTGAGGTTTATTTATTGTTATTTTCAAGTAGTTGCATTTAAATTATTTATCGGCCGAAGTTATGAAAAAATAAGATTGTTTTTGGATTCCGATCAGGAGTCGTTTGATAATATCTTTTCTACACGCAAAGTAAGCGCAACCTTCGACAAACTCAGGGTGAGTGCGCGAAGGCTGGGATTAATAAATTAGTTCTTTGTGACCTTTGCGTAAAATCTTTGCGACCTTTGTGGTTAAATGAATTTCAAATTTTAAAAAAAGTTGTATCTTTTATACACAATTTTAAGGCTACATTTATCATGAAAATACGCGCAATTATTACCGGTGTAACAGGAATGGTTGGCGAAGGTGTGCTGCATGAAGCCCTTCAGCATCCCGATGTAGAAAAAGTTCTGGTAATTAACAGGAGACCATGCAAGGTTTTTCATCCAAAATTGACAGAGATCCTGCATACCGATTTTTTTAATCTTGATTCAATAGCTGATCATATGACGGGATATAATGCATGTTTTTTTTGCCTTGGAATATCATCTGTTGGTATAAGCGAAGAAAAATACTACTCTTTGACATATACGCTTACGATGAATATGGCTGAAATCCTGGCAAAACATAATCCTGAAATGACATTTTGTTATATATCAGGTGCAGGTACAGACAGTACCGAAAAAGGCAGACTAAACTGGGCACGGGTAAAAGGCAAAACAGAAAACGAGCTTATGAAACTGCCGTTTAAAAAGGTTTTTGCTTTTCGACCGGGGTTTCTGCAACCCACTAAAGGTCTGAAGAATGTCCACAGGTTTTATGGGATATTTGTATTGTTATATCCTGTTTTCAGATTTCTGATGCCGAAATATGTTTCAACGTTAAAGGAATTAGGTCTGGCAATGATCAATGTAGTTTTATTTGGTTATGATAAATCAGTTATTGAAGTCAGGGATATTCTTTTGCTGTCAAAAAAATGATCGTGACCGGTCACACAATTATTTCATAACCTTCCTGAGAATACCAAATACCCCCCTTATAAATGTGGCACTGGTAAGAACTTTTACCATTTCATCCTGAGGAGATCTGCTGGTTGCACTTCGATAAGTCGTTTGTCTGGGAGCCCGCTGTTGATCCTTTTGAACCACCTCATCAGCTTTAACTTTAGCAACACCTTCAACTTTTCTGCTTAGAATTTCATAAGCACTATCCCTGTCTATGGTCTCGATATATTTTTTAACCAGATCTGAAGAAGAATTAATTGATGTGATCTCATCCGCGGTCAGAATATCCATTCTGCTCACCGGAGTACGGAGCATTGTCGCAGCAAGGGGTGTCGGAATGCCCTTTTCATTTAGAGCTGTTACTAATGCTTCACCAATTCCCAGATTCGTAATTGCCTCGTCTGTTTTATAATATTCTGAAACAGGATAGTTCTCAGCAGAAAGCTTAATCGCCTTACGGTCAATAGCAGTAAAAGCCCTTAATGCATGTTGAACTTTAAGTCCAAGCTGAGCAAGAACGCCATTTGGTACATCCATTGGATTTTGAGTCACAAAAAAGATTCCTACACCTTTGGAACGAATGAGCTTAACGATATTTTCTATCTGGTCAAGCAGTGCTTTGCTTGCCTGATTAAAGATCAGATGTGCTTCATCGATGAAAATAACAAGTTCAGGTTTTTCAACATCACCTTTTTCGGGCATCTGGTTGTAAACCTCAGCGAGGAGAGAAAGCATAAATGTCGAGAAGAGTTTTGGCTTATCCTGAATATCTGTAAGACGTATGATACTGATATAGCCATTGCCATTTTTATCCCGCCTCATAAGATCTCTTATGTCAAACGACCGTTCCCCAAAGAAAAGGTCAGCCCCCTGCTGCTCCAGCTCAAGGATCTTACGCAAAATTATCCCGGTTGTGGCGGTCGAAATTTTTCCGTAGTTCTTCTCAATGTCAGATTTTCCTTCTTCTGTTACATATTGTGTAACTTTCTTCAAATCTTTAAGATCAAGCAATGCCAGCTGATTATCATCACAATATTTAAATATCACGGCAAGCACGCCTTCCTGGGTATCATTCAAATCGAGAATTCGTGCAAGCAAAACCGGTCCGAATTCAGAAACTGTCGCCCTTAACCTCACACCTTCCTGTTTCGAAAGCGACATCAGTTCAACCGGAAAACCCTTTGGCGAAAACGGAATATTAATTTTAGAATGTCTTTCAAGAATAAAAGGTTTTGATTCTCCGGGCTTTGCAACTCCGCTTAAGTCACCCTTGACATCCATCAGTAAAACCGGTATTCCTTTCTCAGATAACTGTTCAGAAATAACCTGCAAGGTTTTGGTCTTACCCGTACCGGTTGCCCCGGCAATCAATCCATGTCTGTTCATCGTTCTTAAGGGTATTTTCACCTGGGCTTTTGCAACTGGCTGACCTTCGAGCATTGCGCATCCCAGTAAAATACTGTCTCCATTGCATCCATAGCCGTTTACAATATATTCTGCAAATTTTTCTTTTTTATCCATTGTCTGAAATATTTAATCGTTTTGATCAGAAATTGCTTTCGCAAGTTACCAGATTATTAGAAATTTATTGTCGCTCTCTTCCCAATTAATTTGAACATCGATACATTTGGATGGTTCCGAATTTATGTATAACTTCGGTTACGGGAAATATCGAACAATCAGAAGTATAGCGGATTGATCCTCGGGATATTTTTAACGTTTGTTAAACAAAAAATACAAAACAGGTGTTTAATAATCACAAGGATGCAGTTTGCACCCTGAATAACTTAAACCATATTTAAATGAAAAGAAAATTCTTTACAGTTGCATTATTGTTTGCAGTATTCACCGGTATTGCATTTGGACAAATCACTGATGCTGAAAAAAAATTAAGGACACAATCTGCTGATACAGTCACCGGGTGGAAAAAAGGAGGGATTTTTTCCGCCAACCTTGCACAGACGTCACTTACAAATTGGGCAGCTGGAGGTCAGAACTCATTTGCAGCCAATGGTCTTCTCAGCACTTTTGCCAATTACAAAAAAGATAAAACTACGTGGGCAAACTCATTGGATATCGGCTATGGACTGCTTAAGCAGGGAAACACTGGCTATCAGAAAACCGATGATAAATTCGATCTGGTGTCAATCTACGGATATAAAGCTTTCAAGAATTTCTATTACTCCGGCCTTTTGAATTTCAAAACACAAATGGCTCCCGGTTACAAATACCCTGATGTAACTACAAAAATTTCCGACCTGTTTTCTCCGGCGTATTTTCTGGTAGCTCTCGGACTTGACTATAAACCAAATGACCATTTTAGCGCTTTTATTGCTCCACTGACGCTGAGAATTACTATCGTAAATGACAAAGCTCTTTCTGATGCAGGAGCATTTGGAGTAACCCCCGGCAAAAAGTCGCTAAGTGAGTTCGGTGGATACATACGTGCAATCTATACAAGGAATGATTTCAAAAGCGAGCTTCTGAAAAATGTCACCTTTACAACAAAGGTTGATCTGTTTTCCGACTATACTCACAACCCACAAAATATTGTTGTAAACTGGGAAACTCTTCTGGCGTTTAAAATAAATAAATTTCTTGCAGCGAGTATAAATACCCAACTCACTTATGATGACAAAATAAAAATCCCGGTGATCCGAAACGGAGAAGCAACCTCTATTGGCTCTTTAGTTCAATTTAAAGAGATCCTCGGAGTAGGTTTATCCTATAAATTTTAAAATATGATTATTAACAAAAAACGAATATTATGAAATTAGCTGATGAGTTTAAGGCTTTTGCAATGAAAGGCAATGTCGTTGACATGGCTGTTGGTATAATTATCGGAGCAGCATTCGGGAGAATTGTTTCTTCGCTGGTAGGTGACATCATAATGCCTCCTCTCGGATTGCTGATAGGCGGCGTCAATTTTACTGATCTGAAAGTAGTATTGAAATCAGCCATAGATGCCACTCACCCCGCCGTTACCTGGAATTATGGGAATTTTTTGCAGGTGACTTTTGATTTTCTAATTGTTGCTTTCGCTGTTTTTATGGTTATTAAAGCAATTAATATCGCAAACAGAAAGAAAGCAGAAGCACCACCTGCTCCCCCGGAACCTACAAAAGAAGTTGTTCTTCTTTCAGAAATACGTGATTTGCTGAAAAAATAACAGCTTTTCTTCTTAAGTCCCTGGGCTAAAGGCCTTTTAACTGGCTCAAGGATACTAAGTTAAATATTATATTTCAAACCTTTGTGAGCTCCGTGAAAAGCCAGGCTGAAGTCTGGCATATTCGCTAATATGGGATACGGTTATTTCTTTAGGATCGGGTAGCTGATGGATTTCGACAAGTTGAATTAGGACTTTTTATTAATTTCAGGGCTCAATTAACTTAATCTGATTATGAAACGAATCTATCTGATTTTTATTGGTCTGCTCGTAATTTCCGGCATTTGCTTCCCCCAGTATAAATTAACTATAGAAATAACCGGAATAAGAAATAATAAGGGAAATATAATGCTGCAACTATTTGATTCTACTAAAAAGGTAATAAAGGAGGAAATGGGTCAGATTAAAGACAACAAATGTCTGATTACAGTCGAAAACCTTAGTAAGGGGCAATATGCGGTAAGATATTATCATGACGAAAACATGGATGGAAAGATGGAAACAAATCTTGTAGGTAAACCCACTGAAGGTTATGGTTTCTCAAATAATGTCATTGGGAAATTCGGACCTCCGCCGTTTGAAAAATGGTTATTTAAAGTTGATAATGACATGAAGATCAATCTAAAACCCACATATTAATGGACTAAGGTCCAACCTCTTTAGTGTCCCATAACCTAATGGGCTTTAGCCCAGGAAATAACCATGCGATTAAGTCCGAGGTTAAGAGATAACCAATTCCTTATAGACTTTACATTGAATTCGGGAAATTTATTAATTTTCACCCTAAATTCGGGACAAACCTGATTATTGTAAGTCTTTAGTTCAGATTTTTAAAAATAAAACATTAAAGAATGACCGCGAAAAAGTCGGCAGCAATCATCGGGGCAGGAATCGGTGGTATTGCAACAGCAATATATTTGTCAAAAAATGGCTATGAGGTATCGGTATTTGAAAAGAATTCTTCACCTGGCGGAAGATGCGGACAACTAATACGTGATGGCCATCGCTTCGATCTTGGCGCAACTATGCTAATGATGCCGGATATCTACCGGGAGATATTTGATTCTCTGGATATTACATTGTTTGAAAATAACGACATCCAGCCTCTTGAAAACCTCTATAAGATATATTTTGATAATAACGACGTCATTGCATTTACTACGGATAAGGAAAAGATGAAGGTTCAGCTCGAAAAAATTGAACCCGGCAGTTTTGAGAAATCCCAAAAATATGTAAACGATGGTTATGAGATATTCCAGATTGGAATCCACAAACTGATTGGACGAAATTTCTCCAATATTTTTCAGTTTGCCAATTTCAGGAACTTAGGAATGCTCATTAAACTAAAAACTTACATTTCGAATTATAGGTATGTTAAAAAGTTCTTTCGCAATACCCATCTGAGGATGGCATACACTTTCCAAAATATCTATGTCGGTCAGAGTCCGTTTAATTCACCGGCCTTGTTTTCGATGGTCCCCGCTGCCGAGCTCACGGAAGGATCTTTTTTCCCAAAAGGAGGCATGTATAAAATTGTCGGGAAACTCATTGATAAAGCTAAGTCCTCGGGAGTTAAGTTCCATTACAACATGCCGGTGCAGGAAATAAAAATAAATGGAAAACGGGCAGAAAGCATAATACTCCAGGATGGAACCGAAGCCAAAGCTGATATTATTGTTGCAAATGCAGATCTGCCGTACGTTTACCGGAAGTTATTACCCGATCGGGGTAAATCCAGACAGCTTGACAGATTGAAATTTTCATGTTCTGCGATTTGCTTTCACTGGGGACTCGATAAAGTTTATCCCCAGCTTGGACATCACAGTGTTTTTCTTTCCGATGGATTCAGAGAAGGACTTGATAAGATTTTTAGAGAAAAATCAGTAAGTGATAATCCAAGCTTTTACATACATGCACCCTCAAGGACCGATCCCGATGCTGCCCCTGCCAATCAGGATACTCTTTCATTTATTGTAGGTTCAGGACATCTTGACAGCACGAAAAAACAGAACTGGGAAGAATTGAAAAAAAGTACCCGCACTGCTTTGATCAGGCGTCTTAAGCAACTCGGTCTCGAAGACATTGAAGAACATATAAAATTTGAAATCTGCTACACTCCGGAAAATTGGCAGAGTGCTTGTAATATTTCAAGAGGTTCTGTTTTTGGAAGCCTTGCACACAATCTTTTGCAAATGGGATATTTCCGTCCTCATAATCAGCACAGCCGTTATAAAAATCTTTTCTTTGTAGGTGGAAGTACTCATCCAGGAAATGGAATACCGAATGTCCTCATTTCAGCCAAATTAACTGCCGAAAAAATACTTAACAGGTAACCAATGATTTCACAAAAGGATAAATTTCTGGAAATATTCGATTCTATAAATTTCGAACAGATCAAGGATCATCCCAATATCCTCATTGCTGCAAATTTCTGGGATGCAGACAGATTCTGTGCTGCAAAAATTTGTTATAAATTCATGAGGGCAATCGATGATATGATCGATAATCATAAGGCAAAAAATAAGCTTATCGCGCCCGGAGAAAGGAAAGAATTCATAGCCAATGTTGATGACTGGCTCAAAATGATAATCATTTCCAAAGAATGTAACGCTTTGCAGGATGAGCTTAATGAAACAGTTGATAAATTCAGGATCCCGCTCTGGCCAATGGAAGTATTTGCCAAATCGATGATCTACGATATTAACAATGATGGATTTCCAACCCCTGATGCCTTTCTCGAATACTCAATGGGTGCATCTGTGGCGCCTGCCTCAATATTTGTTCATCTTAACGGACTTCAAAAGATTAATGGCAGATACGAGCCACCTCAATTTGATGTTAAGTGGGCCGCTACGCCCTGTGCCATTTTCAGTTATCTCGTTCACATAATTAGAGATTTTCAAAAGGATCAGTTAAACAATCTGTCATATTTTGCAGATGACCTTATTGACAAATATGGTCTGAACAGGAAAATGCTTCAGGAATTTGCCGGGGGAAAACAGGTAAATCATAATTTCCGGAACCTTATACAGCATTATTATTTGCTGGCCGACGAATACAGAATTAAGACCTTCGATATAATAAAAGAAATCAGGCCACTGCTTGAACCGCGATATCAGCTAAGTCTGGAGATAATATTTGATCTGTACCTGATGGTATTTGAGAGGATAGACCTGAAGAATGGTAAATTCACAACGGAAGAGCTCAATCCTACTCCCGAAGAAACAAGAGAAAGAGTTTTTAATGTAATTATGAATTTTTCAGAACAAAAATAATCTACAATAAATTCTTATTAAACAGTTAGCTGGCATTCTCACTATTTGTATCTTTAATAAGGCAAATCTTAAATCAGGAATGAACAAATTTTGGTGTCTGGGTTATGGATTTTTGTTTTTATTGACCTCTGGTTGTGTTTCGTTGGGAAAGCTAGCCAGGCACGATTTTGATTCAGGATTCTATAAGTTAAAAGTTAATGGCGCCAGGCAATCGGATGTTTATGCAGAAGTTGCGGGTGATTCCATCATTGTTTATCCTGTAAGCTATGTTGGTGCAAAAAAAGTCCCTGATATGGCATCATCGACCGGGACAAGGATCAGCAGGATAAAGCCCGACAATTATTTTTACCGCAGTAGTTTCATTAACAACTCCTTTGATATTGATTTAACATCAATTTTATTCAAATCGCGGCATTCAATGGATGATGTTCCAAATCAGTTCAGTGCAGATCTGGATATCGCATTATATATGGGCATTAGAAAAGACTTTTATAAGATTATTTCACCAGTTAGTCCCATTCATGAAGAGAAATCCTATATCCGACAAATCGGGTTCGATATCGGCATCTTCGCAGGTATAGGGTCTTCCCCTGTTAATCCCACTGTTACAAATAATAAGATCAGTCAGGAATATGATGCAATGATATTTCAAAAAGGTTTTGCAGGTTTTATTTCAATTAATAAAATGTCGTTCGGATTGGCTCTTGGTTTTGATAATCTTCTCGACAAAAGTAAGTCTTCCTGGATTTACAATCAGAAACCTTATCTGGGACTGATCATCAGTGTTTCAAGTTTCTGATCTTTTAATGAAGGAGATGTAATTGTCTCATAAAAAGAAAGATAATCTGATTTTATTCCGGAACATTTTTTTCTGTTTATTGTTTAAGTTGCATAAAGCACTTAGGCAGAATTCGTATATATAAATTATTAACTTTGAGCTGTTTTATTAGCTGAAAACGTATGACATTAGAGACATTGGTGCCGGTAAATGAAATGGATGGCCGGCGGCTCTACTACACATTTATTGCCGGCGCAAAAAAAGTTATAGCACATCAGGTCGAGCTTAATAAGATTAATGTATTCCCGGTAAATGATGGCGACACCGGAACCAATCTGGCCTCAACCATAAGAGCAGTGGTTGATTCTCTCAGCCCTCATCGTTCCTATAAGATCACTGCTGACCGTATAGCAGAAACCACTCTTGTAAATGCAAGGGGTAATTCGGGAATTATTTTTGCCCAATTTCTTCATGGCATGAGCAGCGAAACCGGCAATTTTAAAACCATAACCATAAAACAATTTGCTGAAAGTGTCAAAAATTCAGTGCGTTATATATATGAAGCAGTAGCAAATCCGGTTGAAGGCACAATGCTTACCGTTATTAAAGACTGGGCAAATTACATTTATGATAACAGGAATATAATAACAGATTTTAACCAGCTCTTTATCGGATCAATTGATATATTGAACAGATCGCTTTTAGCCACGAGATCAAAACTGGCTGTACTGACAAAAGCCAATGTAGTCGATGCAGGAGCACGCGGCTTCGTTCTTTTTGTTGAAGGCATTATTGACTTTATTAATTACCGCAATCTGAAGGAATTGATCCAGATCAGGACTGAAAACGCAATTTTTGAAAAACTTGATGAAGCCCTGCCCGAAAAAGTTGAGTTGAGATACTGTACCGAAGCTCTTATCAAAAACTGCCATTTCGATAATAATGCTTTAATGCCTCTGCTTGAAAAATACGGGAATTCAATAGTTGTGGCAGGGTCGGACAAAATGAAACGCCTTCATATTCATACAAATAATCCGGCAGGTCTTTTCAATGAGTTGAGACATATGGGCACTCTTACATTTCAGAAAGCTGATGATATGATAAGACAGAGCGAGGTTGTCTATAACAGGAAATGGAAAATTGCGCTCGTTACTGACTCAACCTGCGATCTGGCGCAGAGCCTGATTGATAATTACCAGATAAACATTCTGCCGATAAATGTTAATTTCGGGGAAAACAATTACCTCGATAAAGTCACAATTCAGCCCGATCAATTTTATGAGCTTTTAAAAGAAAGCAAAGATTACCCCAAATCTTCACAGGTTAACGAAAAAACCTTTATAAATCTCTATTCACATCTTGCGTCTCATTATGATTCAGTCATTGCGATTCATTTAAGCGAAAAACTCAGCGGAACATTTAACAACAGCCAGAAAGCTGCAAGGAAAATTAGCCAGGAATTCGGGAAACCAATTTCAGTGATCAATTCTAAAAATACCTCAGGTGCAATGGGTCTTATCCTCCTTAGGATGGCCCAGTCAATTGAAGCCGGTTTTTCACATGATCAGGTCGTCAACATGGCCGAGAACTGGACAAATCATGTGAAGTTATTCGTGAGCGTGAGGACAATGAAGTATTTTATTAAAGGAGGCCGGATTTCTGCATTCCGGGGCCTTATTGCCCGCATACTAAATATTAACCCTATTGTTACCATCGACGAGTCAGGGAAAGCCGTTATTTTTGATAAGAGTTTCAACCAGAGGGCCAGCATGGAAAAAGTAATGAGTCATATCTCAAAAATCAAAAATGAAAAGACAATCTGGAACTATATAGTTCTCCATGCCAATAATGATGATGCAGCTAAATGGTACTCTAAAAAGATGGAAAAACTTACAAATAAAAAACCAGCATCTGTCGTGAATATTTCACCCATTCTGGGTGCCCACGCAGGAATTGGAGCTGCTGCTGTTGCTCTGCTTTTTGATTAGCCAGTTTTAAATTATGTACTTGAAAAGACTAGTGCATTCATCCCCCTGGTTTCCTAAAAAATAGCTGCTCAAAAGGCCGGAATCCAACTTTCTCATTTAATTCTTATTGAATATCTACAATTAAGTCATTATCTTAGAACAATTGTTTGATAGAAAATTAATTAAAATTATGAAAAGACTTTCTTTTAATTTCCTTATCCTTCTCCTTATATCTATTCCTGTTCTTGCCCAGAATAAACCTGACAATACTAAAATAGATCTGATGCTGTTAAAGGGCGACTATAAGAAAGTTGTTGACACATGCACTCAGATTCTTGCTGTTGATACATTGAATTCTGACATCTGTTTTAAA
>CAVTIJ010000008.1:0-313080 GCA_963734885.1 uncultured Bacteroidales bacterium
ACTTGGGTTGGCTTATCAGAACCTGATACTCGAAGACAAATCTCTTGATTGCTTTCTAAAGGCAGCAACAATTTCCCCCGATAATAACAATTACGCTTTTGCTCTGGCAAAAAGCTACTTAAGTAAAGGAAAGACAAACAAAGCAGAACCTCTCCTTCTGAAATTATGTTCCTCGGACTCCACAAACTGGCCATTTGCTTACTATCTTACAACGGTTTACATGCAGGAAGGAAAATATAATGACGCAATTAAAATATATTACAAGTTCTACAAGAAGGACTATAATAATTACATGTACGCTGATAAAATTGGATTCGCTTACCTTAGAAAGGGAGATTTTGATTTTGCAATCGACATGTTTGAACGCTCATTATCCCTTAACCCGAAAAACACTAACGCCATAAAGAATCTTGCATATTTGTATGCCGGGATTGTAAGTGCAGATTCAGCAGTTAAGTTGCTGACCAGAGGAATTGAAATTGATTCCTCTGATATGGACCTGTATGCCAGAAGGGCTGCCATTAATTTCAAGATTTACAATTTCAGGAAAGCTTTGCCCGATTATCTCAGACTGATTAGTTCGGGTGATACTTCAGTAATCAATCTTAAAAGGACCGGAATTTGTTACGCCAAATCTCCAAAGCCAAAAGAAGCGGTATTTTACCTTTTAAAGGCTTATAAAGCAGATACGACTGATCTGGAAACAATAAGTAATCTTGCACAAAACTGCGTACTGATCAAAGATAAAAAGAGCGCAATATTCTATTATAAAGAGTTGCTGACTATGCTTGAACCCTATGAAACCCAGGTAGGGCTTAATTATATTCTCCTTGCAGAAGTACTTAAATCTGATGACCGGAACGCCGAAGCAATTGAAGCTTACATTAAGAGTCAAAAATACCGGTCAGATACCAGCGTATTAATGATCATAGCAAATCTTTATGACGAAAAGCTAAAAGATGCCCCCAAAGCTATTCATTACTACGAATTGTACCTGAATAAGATAAAGAATTCAAAGAATGAATACGATAGCGACTATACCGAATCAGTAAAAAAACGAATTGAAGCATTGAAAAAACAAGATATCCGATAGGACTTTGCAATTAATAAAATTCCTCAATCATGAAGAAAAATTTAAAATGGCTTTTAGGCGCAATACTGGTTCTTCTGATAGTTTACTTTGCAGGACCAAAACCTGCGAAACCTGATTTTACGGTTCATGAGTTTTCATTACCCGACTCCCTGCCTGCTCTTGAAAAAAAGATAAACCAGGATGAAAAGCGTGTAAAGAACATAAAACCAGATAATCAAGCCAGGATCGTTTGGGCTGACTCTTCAAAGAAGGAGAAAACAAAATTAGCGTTCCTGTATCTTCATGGTTTTCCTGCAAGTTGGGCAGAAGGTTACCCTGTTAATATTGATCTTGCAAAAAAATATCATGCGAATCTTTATCTGTCGAGGCTGGCTGAACATGGAATAGAAAGAGGCGACAGCACAATGATAGACCTGACAGCTGACAAATGGGAAGCTTCTGCGGAGGAAGCCCTGGCAATAACCAAAAAACTCGGAGACGAGGTGATAATTATCGGAACATCAGGCGGAGCAGCTCTGACTTTGTTTTTAACATCAAGGCATCCTGAAATTAAAGCAATTGTTTTGTATTCACCATGTATAAGACTTTATGACAAGGCTGGCGCCATCCTGATAAAACCCTGGGGTCTTCAACTGGCCCGATTGATAAAGGGAAGTCCGGTCGTGAAGGATGTTTCTACCAGCGAAACACATGCCCGGTATTGGGATCTTCATTATAGACTAGAAGGAGTACAGGCTCTTGTAAATCTTTACTCAAATGCGTTGAACCGCGAAGTTTTCGGGCAAATAAAATGTCCTGTTTTTATGGGATACTACTATAAGAATGAAGAAGAACAGGATAAAGTAGTATCTGTTCCCGCAATGTTGAAAATGTTTGATGAACTTGGAACGCCTTCAGGATTGAAACAGAAGGAAGCATTCCCAAACGCTGGTGCTCACGTCATCTCATCTTCTTACAGGTCAAAAGACTGGCAGGGCGTAGAAAAAGAAACTGAAAAGTTTCTCTCAGATATTGTGAAACTTTAATCTTATTATCCGAATTCATCCTTTTTATTCAGAAGTACTAAATGGCATGAAAAGTAAGAATTCGAAAATTTTGTTTACCCTTTTAGTTTTCCTTCTTTTTGCTTCAGGATGCAGGAAAGACAAACCTGTCGTCCCACTCGCAGATGTTGACGGGAATACATACAAAACAGTTGTTATCAACGGCCAGGAATGGATGGCGGAGAATCTGAAAACTACCAGGTTCTCTGATGGGACAGACATTCCTCTAGTAAAGGATGCAGTCGCATGGAGTAATCTCACAACATCCGGATTTTGTTGGTATAACAATGATGAAGCGACTTATAAAGATCTGTTTGGTGCGTTATATAATGGCTTTACAATCGACTCTGGTCATTTATGTCCTGACGGATGGCACATACCTTCCAAAGATGAATGGCAGCAGTTAGGAATATCTCTTGGTGATTCGCTTAAAGCCGGAGGGAAGCTAAAAGAGTCCGGAACAGCTCATTGGCTTTCACCTAATAAAGGTGCCGACAATAGTACCGGGTTCAATGCATTACCAGCAGGCTACCGGTATTTTGAAGGTTCCTTTTCATCGGTGTTGTCATATGCAGCGTTTTGGTCGGCGTCAGATAGCACTGACAATGACGCCTGGTTTGCTGGTCTTTATTACGCTGATGCTGCCCTTGCAATCAATCATCGTAACAAGAAACATGGATTTAGTGTCAGATGTGTTAAAAACTAAATTCTTATGGATTCCAATAATTTCTCAATAAGATCCCGGGTTAAAAGCTTCCGGTTTGCATTTCATGGAATATCATCGCTTATAAAAAATGAGCACAATTCGAGAATTCACCTGGCTGCAGCCATTATCTCATTCGGATTGGGAATAATACTAAAATTCAACTTAACCGAATGGTCATTGCTCATAATTGTCATTGGATTAGTTTTTCTTACCGAACTAATGAATTCAGCCCTTGAAACACTTGCCGATATTATTGATCCCAAATGGAATAAACTTATTATGATGGCCAAAGATTATAGCGCAGCTGCTGTTTTAATTTCTGCCATTGTAGCTCTTGCAGTCGGTTGTCTGATTATTGTCCCTAAACTCATTGAATTATTCTGATTTTCAGGCCTTTCCAGCTTGTGATAAATTGAATGCATTGTTATGGCCTAACTCTTCTGATTTGGCATATTTTTTGCATTCCAATATAAAGTTTAAAAAATAAAGATTATGAAAACTTCAATTTTCAAAATAGGAAGCCTTATAATAGGCCTGTTTCTGATAACTTTATCAGGCTATTCTCAGGACAATAATTTATCCAAAGAGGAAAAAAAGGCAGCAAAAAAGGACAAGGATTATTATAATTTTCAGGTGGTCGATTCCATGGTTAAAAACAAAAGTTTTGTCCTGGAAGCCGACTATCTTGAAAATCAGTATGGATTCAGAAGGCCTGTAACATCGCTTTTGAATTTTATAGAAGTCGATTCTGCAAATGCAGTTCTCCAGACCGGTAATAATTTCTCGCAAGGTTATAATGATGTTGGCGGAATTACTGCAGAAGGAAGTATAGAGGGGCTGAAAGTATCAAAAAACGAGAAAAATCTTTCTTTCTTCCTGAGATTTACTGTATTAACCAATGTAGGCATCTATGATGTAGCAATGACAATATATTCAAATAAGAATGCCCGGGCTGAAATAACGGGATTAAGTCGTGGAAAATTAATATACGATGGGCATATTATGAATCTTTGGGAATCAAGAGCTTATAAAGGGCGGAATACAATTTAAGTCAGTACGCAAGCTTGGATATCCTTCGCTTCGCTCAGGATGGGATGGCAATTTTGCCAGACAAAATTGCCATCCCATCCCCTACTAATCTAAAAAACTTTGTCCTCGAATTATGTAACATCTACAATCCCAAATGAATCCGCGGATAGGCGGAGGAATGAGGGCTCCAATATTGTCCAAAACCTGATGTACGTCCCACCCCATCGCTTTTCATAAAATGCTGTGAACAAATGGTTTCAAATCTCCGTTATCCGATTAATGGAATTATTAGCATTATTTAACATTGTCGTCCAATCTTTCTCCAGTTTCTTTTGTTTCATTTGCACAATTAAAAATTAGCATTGTACATTATGAAATTATATTATATAAATTCTTTAATACTTGTTGTATTAATTCATTCCATTTTTAGTTCACCATTAGTTGCCCAGACAAAATTAAATACAAGCATTTCAGGAAAAGTTTTTGATAAAGCATCCAACCAGCCGCTGGAATATGCAACTGTTTCTATAATAAGTAAACAATCGGGAAAGATTATAAATGGTTCGGTGGCAGACGCAAAAGGAGCTTTTACCATATCCGGCTTACCGTTTGACACTTACAAGGTCAACATCGATTTTATCGGTTATGAACAAATAACCCTTGATAATATTACCCTCAGCTCAAGTAAGAGGTCGGCTTCACTTGGTTCTGTATTTCTTAATTCTTCAACGCATTCCTTACAGAGTGTCGAAATTACAGGCGATAAGCCAATTGTGGAAAGCAAGATTGACAAAATAGTGTACAATGTCTCCAACGATATAACATCGCAAGGCGGAGCTGCTATCGATGTGTTGAAAAAAGTACCGCAGGTAACTGTCGATGTCGACGGGAATGTGGAATTACAGGGCAATGCAAATATTCGTTTCCTGATTAACGGTAAGCCTTCAAGCGTTTTCGGAAACAGTCTTGCCGATGCATTGGCTTCAATTCCCGCAAGCCAGATCAAAAGTATCGAAGCAATCACAAGTCCGGGTGCCAAATACGACTCCCAGGGTACCGGTGGTATTATAAATATTATTCTTTACGACAATAAGATGGAGGGCGTAAATGGAAACATCAACCTGACTGCCGGGTCAAGACTCGAAAATGGCTCTTTAAATCTGAATGTAAGACACAAAAATTTTGGCATTAACGCATTTTTCAGCGGAAATGCTGCATTAAAATCAAAAACCCCCTATTCTCAGGATCGCTTCAGTACTGATACTACTGCCAGAACAATAACACAAATGAAACAAACCAGTACGACCGACTTTGTAAGAAACGGATTCAGGTCGGGTTTAGGATTGGATTGGGACATTACAAAAACTGATATTATAACAGCTTCTGTGGGTTATAATCAATTTGGAAATATAAATCAGGGTGTTACAGATCAGGAACAATTGGTAATGGATTATTCATCAAATCCGCTGGCGGATGTATTCAGCGTACGCACTTCTGACAGCCATTTTAAGATTCATTCACTTGACTGGAACCTTGACTACAAAAAGAAGTTTAAAAAGGAAGGGCAAGAACTTGACATACTTTATAATGCAAGTAACGGGGTGCCATATAGCAATTATGTTCAGTCACAGACATACATCGGTCAGACGATCCCCTTCGCAGGATCAGAAAGCACCAACCCGGGTACCGATAATGAGACCGAAATTTCTGCTGATTACACTCAACCTGTAAGTGAATCATTCCAGATTGAAACCGGCGCCAAAATGACCCATCAAAATTTAAAAAGCATCGCGAATGTAAGTGTATTCAACCCTTCCTCAGATGACTATGTAAGCGATGCTCTGCAATCGTATCACCTCAATTATGCAATGGATGTTTATGCCGGTTACCTCTCTGCTAATTTCAAACTCTTTAATTACTTAAACCTGAAAGTTGGTTCAAGGTATGAGTATACAAATGTGAAAATTGATTTCCCTAATACAAGTATCCCATCATATGGCACTTTAGTTCCTGCAGTTACTCTTTCTCACGATATCAGTAAAAATCAGTCGTTGAAAATTTCTTACAGCAAACGTATTGAGCGTCCTGAATACAGGGAATTGAATCCTTTTATTAATCTGAGTGACCCGTATAATGTATCAACCGGCAATCCCTTATTAAAACCAGAGATTGGTAATAATTTTGAACTTGGATATTCAAGTTCTTATAAAAAAGGAGGGAATATTTACCTGGGTTTGTTTGAGCGCATTAACAGTCACGATATTAAAGATATAACTACATTTTACCCCAACTATCAGGTAGGTGATTCAATATACCATAATGTTTCAGTCACCGACCGGCAGAATATAGGTGAAGAATATAATTCGGGAATCACATTATCAGGATCTTATCCAATAACTTCAAAACTTAATCTGCGTGGAAACCTGATGATCAGTGACAGGTACCAGGTCACTCACCTTCCGACCGGTAATATTTCTACCGGATTTAGGACAAGATTCAATCTTAATGCAACGTATGAGCTGCCAAAAGATCTTGTTCTTGAATTCTTCGGTTTCTGGAATTCAGCATCAAGAAACCTGCAGGGGAAAAGTCCGCAATTCTTTATCTACAATTTTGCATTCAGAAAATTATTCTGGAACAAGAAGGCAAGTATTGGTTTTACCGCAACAAACCCATTCAGCAAATACATAAAGCAGGTTACAACAATATCAACCGACACCTACACATCAACCGCTATCAGGCAATTGCAATTAAGGTCCTTTGGGCTCAGTTTTATGTACAAATTCGGGAAACTTGAATTTAGCAAGAACAAACCGGAGGATAATAATAATGATATGAATAATTTAGGTAATTGATATTCTATTGGTTACAAGGGAATTGATTGCCAGAAGGGACGTTTCATCCAACGTCCCTATATTTTTAAATTCATCCCTGAAAATTTGAACAACAGTATAGTTTTTACTGTTAGCTTTTCCTTAAAGTATTAATATTTCCAAAAGTGCTAACGTAAAAATTATACTGCTATGAAAACAATAAAATTTATTTCAACAGCTTTTCTCCTCGTGCTGTGCACTGTTTCATTCAGTCAGGCTCCATCAACGGTTACTAAACCGAATATTTATCTGGTATCTCTCCCTCACACTCCTGAACAATGCCTCAACACTTTAACAGATATCAAAAGCAAAGGTGATGCATTCCTTTCAAAGTTTCAATGGGGTTGCATGTCGGGCGATCATACTGCATATGCATTTCTTGAAGGAAAATCGGAAGCTGACGTAAGGCAGATGCTGCCAAAAGATACTCAGGCAGCTGCAAAGATCCAGAAGGTGGACAAATTTACGAGTGAACAGATCGAGAAAATTCATAAAGACAAAATGAGTTCAGGTGATAAAAAGTAGTCTCCTGATCTCTGGATGACTTTTAAAAGTTGTTTCTGATTCTGGAAACAACTTTTTTTTGGAAATTAGTCATGTCAGCAAAAAGTCATATTTATTTCAACAATACTATTAAAACTTATTAATATGGAAACAAAGAGCAGTATTTCAGATACCTTGAGTAAAAAGGGAGATATGGTTCTTGTTACCGGTGGCTCAGGTTTCATCGGAACTCACTGTATTTTACAATTGCTTGAAAAAGGCTACCGGGTCCGCACCACAATTCGCAATATCAATCGCGCTGATGAAGTTTTATCAAATCTCAGGGAAGCCGGGGCGACCCGCGCAAATGAACTCTCCTTCGTAGTTGCCGATTTGTTGTCGGATGAGAACTGGAAGGAAGCTGTTTCGGGTTGTGACTTTGTCCTTCACGTTGCTTCCCCTTTCCCGTCAAAATTGCCAAAAAAGGAAAATGAACTTATTGTCCCGGCAGTTGAGGGTACTCTCCGGGTGCTTCGTTTTGCACGTGCAGCATCGGTTAAACGGGTTGTAGTTACCTCGTCATTTGCAGCAATAGGATATGGCCAGGATCCCTCAGATAAACCTTTATCTGAAACTAATTGGACAGATCCCGGCAAGAATCACATAACTGCTTACGTGAAATCAAAAACACTTGCAGAAAAAGCGGCCTGGGATTTTATGGCAAAGGATGGCGGTTCAATGGAACTTTCTGTTGTTAATCCTGTCGGGGTATTGGGTCCTGTTATTGGAAAAGACATTTCAACATCAATTCAGATCGTAAAATATTTGATCGACGGGGCAATTCCGGGTTGTCCGAATCTGTCATTCGGGTTTGTTGATGTGCGTGATGTTGCAGACTTGCACATCAGAGCAATGACCAGTGCAAATGCAAAAGGGGAACGATTCCTGGCTGTTGCCGGGGAGTGTCTTACAATGCAGGAAGTCGCTATCATTTTAAAAAAACATCTTGGTGAGGCAGGGAAGCGGATTCCTACAAACACTCTGCCCAATTGGATTGTCAGGCTGGTTGCTCTGGCCGATCCGTCAATTGCCCAAATCGTTCCCGAATTAGGACAAGTCAAAGTACTGACAAATGAGAAGGCAAGGAATGTTCTGGGTTGGATTCCCCGTTCAAATGAGGAGGCTATAATTTCAACTGCAGAAAGCCTCATACGTCTCGGGTTGGTACGGCACCGGCAGAAAGCCAAAAATGCAGCTTAATTTTTGTATATTGCTTATATTTACCTGTGTGTACCTAGTGACATTACTCAAATCGATTTATAATGAAATGTTATTTTTCTGCTCAGATCAGTATTCATGATGAGGATGAATATGAAAAGTATCTTGAAAATTTTGATGATATATTTTCGCGATATAAAGGAGAATATCTGGCAATAGATGAATCTCCTGTTCTTCTTGAAGGAAACTGGAACTATACAAAATCCGTGCTTATTAAATTCAATTCTGAAAGAGAATTTAATGACTGGTATTATTCAGACGATTACCAGAAAATCCTGAAACATAGGTTAGCTGCAGCTAAATGTGATACGATTCTTCTCAAAGGACTGGAATAATAATAATTAGGCAATCATAACACAATGATCGAAAACATTAAGATTGTAACCACTGAGATACTTTCAGATAACTGGTATATCCTGAAAAAGATAACTTATTCCTATTCAAAAAAAGACGGCACAAAGAAAACACAGGTCAGGGAAGCTTATGACCGGGGGAACGGCGCTACAATTTTGCTGTACAACAAGGACCGAAAGACAGTCATTCTTACCAGGCAATTCAGATTGCCAAGTTTCATTAACGGTAACGAATCCGGTATGCTTATTGAAACATGTGCAGGTTTATTAGATGAAAATAACCCTGAAGACTGCATTGTCAAGGAGGCTGAAGAAGAAACAGGTTATAGGATTAAAGATGTACACAGATTATTTGACGTTTTTATGTCGCCCGGAGCAGTTACTGAAAGGGTTTATTTTTTTGTGGCAGAATACTCAGAATCGATGAAGGTAAGTGATGGAGGAGGTGTCGAGCATGAGGAAGAGAACATAGAGGTAATTGAAATGAATATTGATGAGGCATTGAAGATGGTTGATACAGGTGAAATAAAAGACGGGAAAACAATTATTCTTCTTCAGTATTCAAGGCTCCATAATCTATTATAAATCACAAATACTAATTTGCGGTTAAAGCTGAAACGTAACATTTTTTTTATAGCAATGATACATGGCTGGGAAACACCGGCCAGGTGCCTCCACATTACACTGACTCAACCATACATTAATAATTGATGCATTTTTATAAGCAAAACTTCAAAGTGTCAACCATTAAATCCGCAGGGGTTATTAAGTATGTACTTTTATTCCTGATACTTCCATTGTCGCTTATTTCCATTAATTCATTCGGGCAAAACAGCAGTGATTTCTCCGGGAAGTGGATTCTTGATAGCAAAAGAAGCAGTTCGGTTTACTCCGGCATGACTTCAGTTATGGTTCTCAGCCAAACAGGAGATATTATAAATATTGAAATCACACAAATTCAGGGAGATTCTGAACCCTCAAACACTTCGGAGAAATATACTATCGGAACCAGCATAAAGGAAAAAAATAAAATACTTACAACATCCTGGTCAGATGACAAACAATCTTTTACGATACGGGAAGTAAAAGGTGGTGCAGAAAATTATAAAGTCTATTCTTTAGAGGAATTCGGTAAAATTCTTCAGGTTGAATCTTTTGAAACACTTCCGGCAGGGTTTATCAGTCAAACAATTATGGTTTATAACAAATCGCTTTAATACGATTTCAATGAATAAAACCTGATGGAATGAACTTTGTTAGCGATGATAAATATTAAAACTATGAATTCTATCGGAAATACACCATTAGTAAGATTGCAAAAGTTGTCAGAACCGGGTTGTGCTGAAATCTATGTCAAATTTGAAGGTGCAAATCCCACCGGTAGTATGAAAGACAGGATGGCAATGTCAATGATTGAGGGAGCTGAAAAAAGGAAATTGCTTAATCCGGGCGGAACTGTAATTGAATATACGGGAGGAAGCACCGGTGGATCTCTGGCCATGGTATGCGCCATGAAAGGATACAAAGCTCATTTTGTTTCTTCAGATGCTTTTGCAGAAGAAAAGCTCCAGACCATGAGAGCATTTGGAGCTGACCTTGAACTGGTTAAAAGCGAAAACGGGTTGATTACTGCTGACCTTATCAACAGAATGGTCGAAAGAGCAAGGGAAATTAGCAAGAAGCCAAATACTTTCTGGACCGATCAGTTTAACAATATAGACAACAGGAATGCCTATCATAAAATGGCAAGAGAAATTATTGATTCCCTTGGAAATGATATAACAGAATTTATAATGGGAGTTGGAACCGGGGGATGTTTCTCGGGAAACTCGGAAGTACTTAAAAATAAAATTCCCGGTATTCGATGCATTGCACTGGAACCATTAAATGTACGATCTCTTTCAGGTGGCGATACTTCGGGCACCCACAGGCTTGAAGGTATCGGAGCGGGATTTGTGCCCGCAATCTGCAGACTTGACCTTGCCGATGAGATTATTCCAGTTTCTGATGATGATGCATATGAAACCGCAAGAAGGCTTGCCAGGCTCGAGGGAATTTTTGGAGGTGCAACTTCCGGAGCAAATGTTTGGGCAGCAATTCAAAGGGCCAGAATTATCGGGAAAGGGAAAAAAATCGTAACAATTATTGTTGATTCGGGTCTCAAATATCTCAATGGCGATCTTTACACCTGATCTTAGATTCATTCTATTTAAAAATTCACTTCAACAATAATTTTAAATTTTTGTTCTTTAATTAATTACTGATTGCGAATCATATATCTGTTACTCTATAAAATAATTGTGTTATGAAACGTCGTCAATTTATCAAAACAGCAGCTATTGTTGCACCTGCAATGAGCCTTTTTCCACCTGATCTATCCAGGATAATCAGAGAATCTGTTGCTGGTAAAGTTGAAAAAAGATCTCTGGGCAGAACCGGTGAAATGTTATCGGTAATAGGTTTCGGAGGAATTGTAGTTATGGATGTACCCCCGGAAGAAGCAACTGCTTCAGTTAAAACGGCAATTGATGCGGGGGTTAATTATTTCGATATCTCTCCTTCATATGGAGACGCCGAAACGAAGCTTGGTCCCGCGCTTGAGCCTTACCGAAAAAATGTTTTCCTCTCCTGTAAAACTGACGGGCGCAAGAAGGAAGATTCGCGGATGGAACTTGAAAAGTCGCTGAAGAATATGCGGACCGATCATTTTGATCTCTATCAGTTTCATGCAGTTACAACCTTGAAGGATGTTCAGACAATTCTTGGAAAAGGAGGAGCAATAGAGACATTTCTGGAAGCCAGAAAAGAGGGTAAAATCCGTTTTATTGGATTCTCTGCTCATTCTGTTGAAGCCGCAACGGCATTAATGAATGGTTTTGATTTCGATACAATAATGTTCCCCTGCAATTTCCGGACATGGTATGCCGGCAACTTCGGCCCACAGGTTCTGGCCCTGGCACAGGAAAAGAAAATGGGAATCATAGCGCTGAAATCAATGGCAAACACTACCTGGCCTCAAAATGCTGAGCGCTCAAATTATAAGAAGTGCTGGTACGAACCTCTTATGGGTGAGGAAGAAATCCTTGGTGGTTTACGATTTACATTATCGCACCCTGTAACAACCCTGATCCCCCCTGGAGAGCCTCAACTATTCAGAATGGCATTGAATCTTAAGGATCAGATTAAGCCGCTCACAAATGAAGAAGTGGAAATGCTTAAAATAAAAGCTCAGCACGGCGATCCATTATTCAGATATCCTTCAGCACAACCTGTTTAGATTCAGCCTCCTTGTGTTTTCGTTCGTTATTTTACAGAATGAAGAAACCCGTCAATTGTAGAAATGAAAAGAGATGGTTGATCAACAAAGGTCATATGTCCGCTTTTAGGAAATATAACAAGCTTTGATCCTGGTATTTTCGCATTCATGTCTTTTGAAAGAGAAGGATCGCACTCATCATTATCACCGGCAGTTATAAGAGTTGGAACCTTAATTGTTGACAGTTTGTCCGCATATTCCACCGATTTAAGATTACCATCAATAACAAACTCACCATTTGATCCCCACATCTCACGGTACAGGTCCCAGGAGGTATTTCCGTTAGCGACCGGGTCATAATTTGGATCGGGATGATTCTGATAGAGATATGGGAAATAGCCTTCACCCCATGCAGCAATCATGTAGTCAGTCGTATATCTGTTCTTTTCATAATCTTTACCGTGACCAAATAATCCTTCTTTTTCCAGTTTTTCTATTCTTGTCCGCAGTTCAGGCGTCATTTTTCCAAGAATATTTTTAAAAACCGCATTCATTTTGCTTGTACTGTGGAAAGTACTGCATAAGATCAGGTGAGACAGATTCTCCTGGTATTTAAGTGCATATGCCTGGGCGAGAACCCCGCCATAAGAATGTCCAAGCAGATTGATTTTTCTCAGATTCAATTCCTTCCGGATTGCCTCAACATCCTCAACCATGTTCTCTACAGTATACCCGGCCGGATCCTCGATTTTCCCGGAACGACCCGATCCCCTTTCGTCAATGAAAATAAGCCGGTTTGTTCTGGCAAGAGGAAGAAGATATGGAAGAAAATAGTCGTGAGATGCACCAGGACCTCCATGCAAAATTAATAACGGATCGCCTTTGCCAAATTCTGTATAGTAAATCATTACGCCGTTTACATCGATGAACCCTTCATCTATCGCATAAATGTTACCGGAAAGAACTTCTGCAGGGCTTTTTGTATCGGAAGTATTATTGCAGCCTGAAAAGAATAACAAAGAGCTGAGTACGATAAAGATCGATTTTTTCATTGGGTGATTTTTAGTTTTCCAGTTAAAACAGTTATAAAAGTACAAAGTTTTGTTATAGGTCTGGACAATTCAGTAATTATCAGAAAGTGACTGAAAGACAGAAGGACTCTATGATTTTTTAGCTATGATTGGAAAAAACAAAGAGCCCGCTTGAAGCAGGCTCTTTTGTTGACCCACCTGGGCTCGAACCAGGACTCTGCGGAACCAAAATCCGACGTGTTGCCAATTACACCATGGGTCAGAATGTTAAAACGAGTTGCAAAATTAGAAATTTTTTTGAAAAATGATCATCAATCCACAATTTTGATAACCCCTCTATAAACCCCAATCTGTTACCGGTAATATATGGCCTCATATTTTTCCCTGGTCATCGAATCAACCTCAACAACGAGAAATGGGCATTCGACAAGTGACCTTAGAATAAACCCCAGTTCACTCATATCTTCGTCGCCATGTTCAAAATACCAGATAACCTCAGCCTTTTTTATAATTTCTTTCATCTCCGAGAGCTCCCTTAAGATAGTATATATCCATTTGATGGAACTCGTGTTGATATACTCAAATCCAAATTCGATCTTTGATTTTCCTATAAATTCCCTTGAGTACTTTGAAATCCATTCCCTGACAGGTTTGTAAAAATCAGCAGGATTATCAGGAATAGATCTTCCCATTATGAAAATCCTTCCTGGTTCCAGAATAATCCAGGGAGTTCTTTTTGTCGGAGTATTTTTAAAACTGTCAGGATACATCTGTAAATGTTTCAGAGCTTTTTTACAAAAGTACGTTAGAATGATGAATTATTGTCATTTTCGATTTATTCATTTTGTGATGTCACCGGTGAAAATCCAAAAAGGAATATTTGTCCGACATTTATTGCGGGACTTTCTGATTAAACAGGGTTGGATCATTCTCTTCCCACAACGTCGGGTGTTCTTCTTCGAACCTCTTCAGGATGGCTTTCATTATCGTTTCACGAAGGAACTCTGATTTATTTTTTACCCTGTATCTGTTACAATATATCCCCAGAGCCCTCATTTCACGATTGTTCAGCATAAGTGAAAGACGATTCGTCCTTCTTAACCGGTCTTCCTTATGAATTGCATGTCGTACTGCCATAGGTTCAAATCAGACAGCTAAATTATAAAAACAGATTTTGAGGAAACCGGCTGAAAAATTTAGTTTTTAACATAAAAATGGCTGCAGATCCGTATGTGGCTGAGGAACTGTAATTTATGGTATTAGCAACTTTTATACCCAATACTGCCTCTGCTAACAGATTGTGAATGTTGAAAAAGTTGAAATCCATTAACCGCAAAGCATGCAAAGGAGGCGCAAAGGACGCAAAGAAGAACTCGCAAAGTCGCAAAGTAGAATTGTTACACAGGGACCCCGACCTGTCCATCCGACAAAAAACCAATCCGAAATCCAAAATCCGAAATCCGAAATTTTCACCCCTCACACCTCACTCCTCACCTACCTACTTCTGGTACCTGTTAATTGCATTCAGATCTTCAAATGCTTCTTTCAGCCGTACAATAAATGATTCTTCACCCTTCCTGAGCCATACCCTCGGATCGTAATATTTTTTATTTGGTTTGTCTTCTCCTTCCGGATTACCTATCTGACTTTGTAGATAACCTTGTTTTTCTTTGGAGTATTTGTTTATTCCATCCCAAAAAGCCCATTGCATATCGGTATCGAGATTCATTTTTACCGCACCATACTTAATTGCTTCCTTAATAAGCTGTTTCTCCGATCCTGAGCCGCCATGGAAAACAAAATTTACCGGATTTGGTCCTGTCTTAAATTTGTTAATTATATAATCCTGTGAATTCTTAAGAATAATAGGTTTGAGTTCCACATTGCCAGGTTTATAAACTCCATGTACATTACCGAATGAAGCCGCTATTGTGAACATCTTACTCACTTTCAGAAGCTCCTCATAAGCATATGCAACATCTTCGGGTTGGGTATAGAGACGCGAACTGTCAATCCCGGCATGGTCAACACCGTCCTCTTCTCCGCCGGTAACACCAAGTTCAATCTCCAGTGTCATACCTATTTTGCTCATCCGCTCAAGGTATTTCTTGCATGTTTCAATATTCTCCTTTAATGGCTCTTCCGAAAGATCGAGCATATGCGAGCTGAAAAGCGGCCTGTTATTCGACTCAAAGAATTCTTCTCCGGCATCGAGCAACGAATCGATCCAGGGAAGAAGCTTTCGGGCAGCATGGTCAGTATGAAGAATTACAGGAATGCCATAATATTCTGCAACATTATGAACATGCAGAGCTCCTGAAATTCCTCCTGCTATCGCTCCGATCTGATTTTCCTTTGGTAAACCCTGACCACCGAAAAAATGTGCACCGCCGTTTGAAAATTGAATTATTACAGGTGAATTAACGGCTTTTGCCGTTTCCAGAACAGCATTAACAGAATTTGTACCAACGACATTTATTGCAGGAATAGCAAAATCATTTTTGTTAGCATAGTCATAGAGTGATTTCACATCGTCACCGAAAATCACTCCCGGCTCCAGATTTAATTCCTTGTTAGTCATATCTTTAAGTATTATTTAAATAATTTGCATGAATTGTAAATACAAAGATAGAGAATTGTATATGTATAATCGACACGACGATAAGCAAAACTCAGAACCGACATCGTTGCTGGCAACAATTCAGTCCCAATTATTTATAAAAAAATCAGGCACATTGTTAAAAATTCACCGTCTTTAACCTATAACATACATTACATTTTTGGTAAAGATAAATCGTCATTCTTCAATAATATATAGTACATTTTCCTATCTGCCTGTTTATGTGTGCGTTACAATGTTTCTATTCTTTTGAAAGAAAAAATTTATACTGTCTTAGATATTTTTTATCTTCGTAAACTTATTTTAAGAATATTTTCTTGTCTCGAATACCTTTAAAAAATGATATTTCAATAATATTAAATAATCTAAACCTGAACTTGTTCGATGTAGATTATAAAATGAAACCAAATAATTAAAAATGAAAAAATTCCTGATCTTGATATTTACCTGTTTTATTGTTTCACAGGGGTTCGTTTTCTCGCAACAAAAAGTCTGGTCGCTTGAAGATTGCATCAAGTACGCCATCGATAACAATATCCAGATAAAACAACAAGTTATCCAGACGCAGGTCCAGCAGAATTCACTTGATCTGTCAAAATTTCAATTGCTGCCATCATTGAACGGACAAGCTTCACATTCTTATTCGTCAGGCCGTGCTCTTGATCAGAGTACATATACATTTGTGAATAAGACACTTCAATCTGACTATTTCTACATTGGAGGCCAGATGCCGATTTTCAACGGACTTCAGTATTATAACTCTATCCAGAAAAACAAATACCAGGTTCTTGCCAGCCAGCAGGATCTCCAGGACATAAAAGATAATGTGGCTTTAAATGTTGCTCTTGCTTATCTTCAGATCCTTCTGAATAAGGAACTTGTAACAGCGAATGAAAATCAGCTTAATATTACCCTGCAGCAGATCGATAAGACAAAAAAACTAGTAGACGCCGGCAGCGTAGCCAAGGGTAATCTATTGCAAATCCAGGCACAGGCAGCGCAGGAAGAACTTTCCCTGATAACCCAAAAAAATGCTCTTGAAACATCGGTGCTTGTCCTGACGCAATTTCTGGAACTTAAAACTCCGGCAGGATTTGAAGTTGTAGTTCCTCAGATTAATGTCGATCCTAATACAATTATCTCGGGGAATATCGATGATATTTACGCAATTGCAGAGAAAAACAGGCCGGAGATTAAAAGTTCCGAACTAAAACTTAAAGCCAGTGAATATGGACTGAAAATGGCAAAAGGAGGCAGGAGTCCTATCCTTTCATTAAATTATTCCTATAATGCACGGTATTCCAAGTCCTTCGAATCTTCCGGGAGACCAGTCTTTTGTCGGCCAGTTAAAAACAAGCAGGAGTCCGGGAGCAGGTTTAACATTGAATATCCCGATCTTGAACGGCTGGCAGGTCAATAAAAACATATCAAACTCGAAATTAAATGTTGAGACAAACCAGTATAATCTGGAAGGAACACAAAAACAACTATATAAAAATATTCAGCAGGCATATACTGACGCTGTTGCTTCTCTCAAAGAAATACAATGTAAGTATTAAGGCAATTGCCTCAACTGAAGAGTCTTTCAGATATACTGAGCAAAAATTTAATGTTGGTATGGTTACTCCGGTTGATTATAATGCTGCTAAAACACAATTGCTCACGGCACAATCTGATATGGCACAGGCAAAATATGAATTTATGTTTAAAATCAAAGTACTCGATTTTTACAAAGGATTACCGTTAAGTCTTAACCAATAATTACACATCAAAAAAATCATTCTAAGATACAAAGAACATGAAAAACAATAAGATACTTAAGATTTTGCTCGCGGCAGTAGTCGTCCTTATCCTCTTCGCTGTAGTTGGAAAGAAAGCAGGTTGGTTTGGCAAAGCTTTAACATTAAAGGTTGCAGTTGAGAATGCCGAAAAACGTACAATTGTCGAGACTATTACTGCAAACGGTAAAATTCAGCCTGAGAAAGAAGTAAAAATCAGTCCCGACGTATCGGGTGAAATTGTTGAGTTAACTGTGAAAGAAGGTGATCCGGTTGTAAAAGGTCAGCTGCTTCTCAGAATAAAACCCGATAATTACATATCGCAGAGAGACAGGGCACTTGCGGAAATCAGTTCAGCCGAAGCACGCCGAGCTCAGGCAGAAGCTCAGTTTATACAAGCCGAATTAGCTTTCAAAAGAAGCAAAACACTTTATGATGAACAGACTATTTCAAAGTCAGATTTTGAACAGGCTGCAGGCAACATATACTGTAGCAAAAGCAACTGTAGATGCTGCTAAATTTGCAATCACCAGTGCACAGGCATCGCTTAAAGATGCAAATGAAAACCTTACCAAAACATCAATTTATGCCCCAATGACCGGTACTGTTTCAATGCTTCTGGTTGAGCTGGGTGAAAGAGTGGCAGGAACAAATCTTATGGCAGGTACCGAGTTGATGCGTGTTGCCGATCTTTCACGTATGGAAGCTCAGGTACAGGTAAACGAAAATGATGTGCCAAGAGTTAAACTCGGAGATACAGCTCTTATCGAGGTTGATGCTTATCTCGACCAGAAGTTCAAGGGCATAGTGACTGAAATAGCTAACTCTGCAAAGACTACCGGAGTTTCAGCCGACCAGGTAACTAATTTCGATGTCAAAATTCTTGTTCTTCCTCAGTCATATCAAAAACTTGTTGACGCAGGCGATAAAAATCCTTTCAGACCCGGGATGTCGGCCACTGTCGACATTCGTACTGCAATCGAAAAATGATATACTTACAGTTCCAATACAGTCGGTAACTACGCGTTCGGATACTTCAAAGGTCGCAGAAGGCGCTCCGTCACAAAAAGATGTTCGCACTCTTGTCTTCGTAACTGATGGGAAATATGCCCTCGCTAAAGATGTTAAAACCGGTATTCAGGATAATTCCTATATTGAGATCCTTTCAGGGATTGCAGAGAATGACAAGGTCGTATCTGCTCCTTTCAGCGCAATCAGTAAGAAACTATCAGACAGCACTCTTATCGAAGTTGTAAAGAAAGAAGTACTCTTTAAGACAAAATAGGGTGCCTGTATCCCTTTCAAAACATGATTATATGTCTTGAAACTGCAACAAACCTTTGCTCCGTGGCATTAATTGACAATGCCGGATTAGTTTCATTAAGAGAGAGCAATGAGCTGAAATCACATGCTTCTCAAGTCACTGTATTTGCTGATGAAATGCTCAGGGATCAGGGAATAAAGGCAGGTGACCTTGAGGCAGTTGCTGTGAGTAAAGGCCCGGGATCATATACAGGTTTACGTATTGGAGTATCAGTAGCTAAAGGAATTGCTTATGGGGCTTCTATTCCGCTGATTGGAATTGAGACCACTCTGTCGATGTTCTGGGGCATGAAACAGAATAAGCCTGTTTCAGAATCAGAAATAAGTCCTTATTACTGCCCAATGCTGGATGCGAGGCGAATGGAAGTATATTATGCAATTTATAATTCTGACGGTGAGAAAATAAAAGATATTTCTGCTGAAGTTGTGACTGAGAATTTGTTTGCTGATATCCCTGAATCACAGCCAATTATATTCTTCGGTGACGGGGCAAAAAAGTGCAGGGATATAATCAATCATAAAAATGCTATTTTTGCAGAAGATTTCAGAATATCGGCTGCTCACATGTACTATCCTGTTTTTAAGGCATTTAAAGAAAGGAGATATGAAGATGTAGCTTATTTTGAGCCATTTTATCTGAAAGATTTTATAACTACCGTGCCAAGAAAGAATATCCTGGGTAAATAATCAGTAATCATACTGGATCCCATTTGGAGTATGAAGAGATTTTTTTGTATAGCTGTCACAATATTAATTATATCTTCTTTAGCAGAGGGACAGATATCATCATACAAACCCGGGAGAGAAAGTAACCTATACTATTCAGTATGGCTTTATTACTGCCGGAAATGCGACCCTGACATTGAATAATGAGACATTATACGGCAGGGAGGTCTGGCATTCCATATTGTCAGCAAAACTACAGGTATGGCTGAAGCTCTGTTTAAGGTTCTTGATATTTACGAAAGTTACATTGATCCGGCTCACCGAATTGCCTGTTGAATCAGTCAGGAATATTCATGAAGGCCATTACAGAAAATATAACGTTGTTCAGTTTGATCATAAAACCAGGCCCGATTCAAGTATCCTCTCAGTGATCTGACAGGGTAAGCATATTGCACCTCCGGGGATACATGATATTCTATCGTGCTTCTATTATCTTCAGAAACCATATTCTTCCAATGGACAGCAGTATATTAAAAAGAGGGAAGATCACCACAATAATGACATGGTTCTGTGATGAACTTTATCCGATCCGACTGAAATATATCGGTACTGATGAGATAAAGACACGGGTTGGAAAGATCAAATGTTATAAATTTAATCCGGTTACAGAAACAGGCCGTCTTTTCAAAACCCAGGAAGATGTTTCATTCTGGTTTTCAGCTGATAAGAATTTTTTACCTGTTAAAGTACGATTTGATATATTTGTAGGTGCTTTCACCTGTGAAATCATGAGTTATGAAGGATTGATGTACCCGTTGGAAACTAGGAAAAATAAATAAGCAAATATTGAATAACAGAAATATATATGGCAAGTACTGCAGATTTTAAAAATGGATTAGTCATCGAATTCAACAATGACCTTTATACTATCGTGCAATTTCAGCATGTAAAACCCGGCAAAGGACCGGCTTTTGTAAGAACTAAACTTAAAAATCTTAAATCGGGAAGAGTGATCGACAATACCTTCTCATCTGGTACAAAAGTGAATCTGGCAAGAGTTGAAAGGCGTCCTTATCAGTATCTCTATAAAGATGATATGGGTTATTACTTCATGCATCTTGAGACCTTCGAACAGGTACATGTTCAGGAGGAATTGATTGACAATCATGATTTCCTTCTTGAGGGTGCATCTGTCGAAATCGTCGTCCATGCTGATACAGAGACTATCCTTTCGGTAGATATTCCCCAAATGGTAGTTATGGAAGTCACCTATTCTGAACCCGGATTAAGAGGTGATACAGCCAATAATGCATTGAAACAGGCAAAAGTACAGAACGGGGCAACAATAATGGTCCCCTTGTTTGTAAATACGGGCGATAAAATCAGGATCGATACACGCGATAAAACCTACGTTGAAAGAGTAAAGGGATAAATAATATTATGATCGATAAAAAAAGTCCGGGAGACAGGCTGAAGATTTTAAAATTTAAGTTAGACTCATTGCTTGATATTACAATCTCAATCAATGCAAACCTGCCGTCTGAAGACCTTTTATCGAAATATGAATTCATCCTCCGAAACAACCTAGGTATTGGTAAAATACTGATATTCAAACATTCAGGAACATGGGAATGTCTTCTCAACGGTGGTTTTCCAAAACATTTTGAAACGATAGATGTCGAGTCAAAACTTCTTGGCATTAAGGAAATATTCTTTGGAGCTCCTGAACTTGGACTTGAAGGGGTTGACATAATTGTTCCGGTATATAACAATAACGTTCATCTTGCATTTGTATTTATCGGTGACATCGAAGAAGAGGGTGAAGGAATGAGCCCTGTCCTGAAGCACCTGAATTTCATACAGACTATTTCAAGCATAATTATCGTTGCAATTGAAAACATCAGGTTATTCAATGAGAGCCTGAGGCAGGAAGCTCTGAAGAAGGAGCTTGAGCTTGCTGCCAAAATGCAAAAGATGCTGATTCCTGATAACAGCAAGATGCCTAAGAATCCGAAAATTGTCGTGAACGGGTTTTATTTCCCGCATTACGAGGTTGGCGGAGATTATTACGATTGCATAAGGCTTTCTGATACAAAGACAGGCTTATGCATTGCAGATGTTTCAGGTAAGGGAATATCGGCTGCCATGCTGATGTCGAATTTTCAGGCAAGTTTACGGGCTCTTTTTAGCTGGGACATTGAGCTTGAAGTCCTGATTAAAAAGCTCAACTCCATTGTGGTGGTAAATGCGGCCGGCGAAAAATTTATAACAATATTTATTGCCAGGTACGATCATGAAACAAGAATTCTGGAATATATCAACGCAGCACATAATCCCCCGGTGCTTTATAATACGGTTACCGGTCAGACTGTTCATCTGAGAACGTCATGCGTCGGGATTGGTATGCTGGATGAAATTCCTGCAATTCATAAAACGGAAATCCTGATTAACGATTTTTCAAAGATTGTCTGTTACACTGATGGCCTGTCCGAGTTAAAATATGAAAACGGAAAGGATATTGGAACTGCCGAAATTATAAAACATATCTCCAATCTCGAGCCCGTTGAAGTCAATATCAGAAAAATGATAAAAGACCTTGGGTTGCCATTCGATAACCCGTCAACGTTCGATGATGTGTCGATTATCGCCGCGGATCTGGTGAAATAGGACGAAGAGACGGAGAGACGGAGAGACGAAGGGACGAAGAGACACGAAGAGACGAAGAGAAACATTTTCAGAATTTTTGTAATTTTAGTGTGGAATAATAATTGTCTCACTAAAGTTTCTCAAGATGAAACTTAGGTCACACAAAGAATTGGAGGTGTACAAACTTTCGTTTGACACAGCAATGAAAATTTTTAAATTAACAAAAAGATTTCCAAAGAAGAAACTCTTTAACTGATCAGATAAGACGATCCTCAAGGGCAGTTTGCTCGAATCTGGCAGAAGCATTCAGAAAAAGAAGATATCCAAAACATTTTATCTCAAAACTTACCGATTCAGAAGGGGAAGTGCCGAGAGCCAAACCTGGCTTGATTTTTCGTTTAGTTGTGGATATATGAATGAATCAGAATGCAAATCCTTACTCGAAACTTATGATAAAATATCAGGGAAACTGGTTACCTTGTTTTACATCCAGAAAAATTGGAGCTGGTGGTCCTTTGTCCCTTAGTCCCTTAGTCCCTTTGTCTCTTAGTCATTCTAATTCACCCTAATCAGGTAATAATTCTTCTTCCCTTTTTGTATAAGAAGGTATTTCCCATTCAGAAGCGATCCGGAATTTAAAATGGAATCAACTGAATCAATTTTTTCTTTGTTGATACTGAATCCTCCTCCTTCGATAAGCCTTCTTAATTCTCCCTTTGAAGGAAAGACCTGCGAATGAATTGTACAAAGATCAACCACGCTGACTCCCTGAGCCAGCACATCCATTTTAACATCAAAAACCGGTACTCCTTCAAAAACGGAAAGGAAGGTATTTTCATTCATCTTTTTCAGGGACTCCGTAGTCCCTTTTCCGAAAAGAATCTGAGATGCCTCAACAGCACCCTCAAAATCATCGCGCGAATGCACCATGACGGTAACCTCTTCAGCAAGGCGTTTCTGAAGAAGCCTTTCATGCGGCGCTTTATTATGTTCTGACAGAATATCTTCAATCTCCTTCTGCCCCAGAACGGTAAATATCTTAATATACTTTGCAGCGTCTTCATCCGACACATTAAGCCAGAATTGATAAAACTGATATGGAGTTGTTTTGTCGGGGTCAAGCCAGACATTCCCAGATTCCGTTTTGCCAAATTTGGTTCCGTCAGCTTTTGTAATGAGCGGACAGGTCAGTGCAAAAGCTTCTCCCCCGCTCTTCCGGCGGATCAGCTCAGTGCCGGTGACAATATTGCCCCATTGATCAGATCCTCCCATCTGCAGCTTACAATTATAATTATTGTACAGATGCAGAAAATCCGTACCCTGGACAAGCTGATATGAGAATTCCGTAAAGGACATTCCCTCTTTTGCTTCAGAACTTATTCTCTTTTTCACAGAGTCTTTCGACATCATGTAGTTTACTGTTATATGCTTACCAATATCCCTGATAAAGCCTAAAAAGGAATACTCTTTCATCCAGTCATAATTATTGACCATTATTGCCCGGTTTTTATTATCTGATTGGAAATCAAGAAATTTAGAGAGCTGTTTTTTAATTGCACCCTGATTTTTCCTGAGGGATCCTTCATCAAGAAGGTTTCTCTCCTCTGATTTCCCCGAAGGATCGCCAATCATTCCTGTTGCTCCCCCCACAAGAGCAATCGGAGTATGACCTGCCCTCTGAAAATGAACAAGCAGCATTACCTGCACCATATGTCCTATGTGTAATGAGTCGGCCGTTGGATCGAATCCGATGTATCCGCTTGTTTTTTCTTTGCTTAATAATTCGACAGTTCCCGGCATGATATCATGTATCATACCCCTCCATTTAAGTTCTTCAACAAAATTCATAACAGTTTATTCTGATATATATGATTAATAGATTATTAATAATTATTTGTGCTCTTTTTACCATGCTTGCCGCAGCTGTTGAAATCCATTAACCACAAAGGTCACAAAGGTGTTACCCAAAGATCACAAAGGTTTGAATTATAGCTTTTTAGCTTTGTGCCCTTGGTGCCTTTTTCAACAACCCCTTCGCATGGGAGTTCTATAATCTAAAGCACTAAAAATACCAAAAATACATTCCTCAGACGACAGGTTCTTCAGGTTTCTTTTTAAAACGATCGAAACTATTGTTAAATCCTCCTTCTCCGATTATTGGAAAGATAGCCGGAGCAATATCTGATATGGGATGATATAGTCTTGACTCTTCCAAAGTTTTCTTCGGAAGGAATGGTTTTTTTGCATCAATGGCATTCAGAATTGAAAAGCAGACACTCATAATAAGAACCGATTTCAGTAATCCGAATACGATACCAAGGATACGGTTAATAAATCCCAGTGAGGCCATATTAACAATCTTATCAGCCAGAATTCCAATAAAATGTATTACAACAACAATTAACGCAAATGTTATGATGAAGGCTATGATCCCTACATAACGGCCGGTCATATCAAAATAATCATAAAGCTTTGCAGCCGTAAAGGATGAGAATTTTATAGCACCCCAGATTCCCAGAACCAGGGCTGCCAGAGAAGCAACTTCTTTAACAAGACCGTTAATGAATCCCATTACCAGCGAAAGAATGAGAATTACTACTATAAGGGCATCTAACCAGTTCATAATAATTATTTTTTGCCAAGATCAAAGATAATTTATTTTAAGTATTGAATCCACCACGTTATTTCAGTGAATGCGAGAATTAAACAAAATTGTCTTTGCATTTGTTGGACAATACCAGCCAAAATAATTTTACGGCGAACATATTACTCAATACTAATGGAATAATAACCGGAATTAAAATGTCTAACAAATAATCAATTTCATTAAATAAAAAAACAGGAACAATGAAAAGAAAGATCTTCATTATTGCAGGTATTTTTCTGTCCTTACTTGGTCTTAATGGCCAGGATAACGGCGGATACAAAATTTCTCAGCGTATCCATCTCGATGGTGATGGGTTCTGGGACTATCTGAATGCAGACGATGCCACAGGGATGTTATATGTCTCTCATGGTAAGATGGTTCACGTGGTGGACATGAAATCAGGCAAAAGCGTTGCTGCTATTACGGATGTTAACGGGGTGCATGGCATAGCGATCGCCATAGAATTTAACAAAGGCTTTATCAGTAACGGTGCCGATGATAATGTAACCGTTTTCAACACAAAAGACTTTAGTGTTATTGAGAAAGTTGCGGTCACAGGAAAGAACCCTGATGCCATTATGTATGAACCGTACAGTAAAACAATTATTACATGGAATGGGCGATCATCCAATGCTACGGTGATTGATGCCAAAACAGACAAAGTTCTTCAAACCATCGAGCTTGCTGGAAAACCTGAAGCTGCAGTCAGTGATGGTAAGGGTAAAGTCTTTGTAAATATTGAAGATAAAAGTGAAATATCGATGATCAATGTGAAGACCTGGAAGGTAGAACAGACCTGGCCTATTGCTCCGGGAGAAGGTCCAAGCGGGCTTGCTTTGGATAATGAGAATCATCGTCTCTTCAGCGCCACCGATAAGCTTATGGTAATACTTGATGCAGAATCAGGGAGGGTCATTACAACTGTTCCTACGGGAGGAAGAGTCGATGGCGCCGGCTTTGATCCGGGACTAAAAAGAGCCTATGCCTCATGCGGGGAAGGTGTCCTTACTGTTGTTCAGGAAGTAGATCCCAATACATTTAAAGTAGTGGCAAATGTCCCGACGATGGTAGGAGCCAGGACTATTTCCGTTAGCGCTCAGACTCACAGGATCTATTTGCCGACTGCAGAGTTCGGACCTACACCTGAAAAGACGGCTGACAATCCTCGTCCAAGACCAACATTAAAACCCGGTACTTTTACTGTGTTGGTGGTTGAACCGGGGAAATAATCACTGATCTGATTAAATATTAAGATTAAAGCCTTGACATATTCAAGGCTTTTTTGTTTCCTGCTCTGCACAATATCAGATGAAATAAGAAATAAATCTTATTAATAAACTCTTACTTTTTGTGACGCCATCTCCACCCCATTTCCAAGCAACAGAACTTTATAGATACCTGAATCAAGGTTTATAGGGAATTTGATACTGGTTGCTCCTGTGTCAATAAGCTGCTCTGACACCAGGTTACCGGTAGTATCAGTTATTCTTACAAGTTCAGGAGTTAAACCGTCAAACACTGTACCAGTATAGCTCAGGCTTATATTAATGACCTTGTGGATATGATTGGGAGTTATATTCATCGTCACTGTAACAGGTACCGTAACAGGAGGAGGAGTGACAGGAGGAGTCACAGGAGGCAAAACTGGTGGAGGTGTGACAGGAGGCGGTGCAACCAGATTATTTGTCGTCGCTCTTGTAGAAAAAGCTGCAGCTAATCCACCAGCAGTTGACTGCAATGGGTTGGTTACAGGTTTGGCATATGACACTAGAACAACGTCGCCATATTTTATTGCTGTTGCCAGGGCTAACTGGACCTTACTGCCTGTAATTGCCACCGAACTTACCGATGCTGTAACTCCATTTACCGTTACTGTATAAGCTGAAGCAGCAGGTATTAATGTAGCGTTAAGAGCCAGATCGTATGTCATTTCAAGCAGTGAAGGTGTGGCATTCTCAACAACTGTAGCTCCAATTACAGGGGCCGGAGCCACAGGCGGAGGCGGTGGGGGCGCTGAAACAGCATCATAAATAATTGCGCCGACCTGCCACGGACCATTCTGGTTTGTGGTTGCAGGTGATGAACCTACCACCCAGGAAGCTTTTACTGATAAACCTGCCTGAAAGCTGGTTCCTAAATCAGTTCCATAGTTAAGCCTGGCTGTTGGAACCAGGGAAGTCACATCAATAAATTGCGGATTAAGCACGACTGAATGCAAATCATAGCCTAATGCCTGCCATTGTATGAAGTTGAGCCATGAAGAACCATTATAGAAACGCGGAGAACCAGTTGAACTGTAGTATACATTATAATCACAGACAAGTCCGGATAAATCACCAGGCTCCTGCGCATATATCATTCCTTTACCGGTAGTTGTGTAGAAAATGTTATTCTTAATCTTAGTTCCGGTTGATGCAGCCTTACCATTGTCCGGGTTTAATGAAATGTAAATAAAAGCGTTAGCCGGAGTATTGTTATCAAAAAAAGTATTGTTAAAAATTGGAACACCATTCATTCCTTTAACCCTAACGTGCACCTGTGAATTCCTGACGATATTATAGGCAAATCCCCCGGTAGTGGATGTCATGTTCCCGGTAGATGAATTTCCAGATTTAAACACAGCCGCATATGGGGTTTTGTCGAGGTAATTATATTCAACAACATGATTTTTGTTGTATCCGAGCAGGAGAGCTTCAGTTTCCACAACACCAGAACCATTCCATGTGATCTTATTACCAGAAATAACCTCCCCATCAAAGTTATTATCTGAAGATGTCGGTGATTCATTACCTGCTGAAAGCATGTGAGCGCCGGTGTTTACACATATAATAGAGTTATTCCGGAAAGAAAAAGTGGTTTTGATTGAAAAGTTTGGTATTATTCCGGTCCATGCCGGATCGCTGTTTGTATAGTTCTGTCCTTCCATATTCAGAACCGTTTGCGAATAAACAAATGAGCTGATTGAAAGAAATAATATTATAAAGTACTTCCTCATAAACAGTTTAATTTAAGGTAATAACCCGATTGAATTAAAATAACGGCCATTTTTTGAATTTGTTTTGTGACTGTCTCTTTATTGTTAATCCGCGAACAAAGAATCAGGCAAGATTGTTACTGCAATGTTCTGTGATTTAGTATTAAAGAAGACCTGTTAAATTTTGCATTTCATGAACTGACCACCTATTTAATTTATTCTGATTTATGGTCTTTAACTCCATTCTCTATATTCTGTTCCTGAGCATAGTTGTATCAGCCTTCTACATTTTCCCTGCCAGGCTCAGATGGATCTGGTTACTCATTGCAAGCGTTGGTTACTATCTTTCCTTTATACCAGTATTTATTCTGTTACTGGCAGGATTGACAGTCATTAATTATTTTCTGGCTATTTGGTTAGCAAAGGCCCCCGAAGGAAAGAATATAGGATTATTTATTGTGGTTATTATAATTAACCTTTTGTTCCTTTCCGTTTTCAAATATTTCAATATTCTATTCCCCGCAAATCAGTTCCATTTATACAGCGTAAATCTATTTGTTGGCTCTGAGCCAGTAAACAAAATGATTTTGCCTTTGGGTTTATCTTATTTTACGTTCACATTATTAAGCTATCTGATTGAGATAAAAAGAAGAAATATTCTCCCTGAAAAGCATTTTGGATATTTTTCTCTTTATCTTCTTTTCTTTCCCAAAATAGCACAGGGGCCAATAGAAAGACCTCAGAATTTCATTCCTCAATTGCACCACGATCGGGTTTTTAATTACTCTATGCTTGTTGAAGGGTTGAAATTAATTTTGTGGGGCTATTTTAAGAAACTAGTCGTAGCTGACCGGTTGGCTATATATGTAAACGCTATTTATGATAACAGTGAAAAACATAATGGAACCACACTCCTGGTAGCCACGATATTCTATGCGTTCCAGATATATGCTGACTTTTCAGGATATGTGGATATTGCACGTGGGTCAGCAAAATTATTTGGTTTCAATCTTTCTGAAAATTTTAAAAGACCTTATTTTGCAACATCAATTAAGGATTTCTGGAACCGGTGGCATATTACATTTTCTACCTGGCTTCGCGATTATATATTTTTGCCATTGGCATATTTCCTTTCGGGCAGGATGAAGAAACCCAGTTATCTTTTTATTTCAACCGAAAACTGGATCTATCTGATTGTAAGCCTCATAACCTTTGCAATTTGTGGCATCTGGCATGGTGTGGGATGGAATTATTTATTCTGGGGTATTTTATTTGGCATTTACCTGACTTATTCAAACTGGGCTAAGGGATTTCATAAGAACTTAAGAAAACTTCTTCATATCAAAAAAACTTCTCCTTATCTGATAGCTTATAAAATACTGACCACGTTTATGCTTGTTTCATTGGCTTGGGTTTTTTTCAGGGCTCCCTCCTTTACTGAAGCAACTAAAATTGTTGGGAAAATTTTTACCTCTGCCGGAGCTGTTTTCTATCATTCCCCGTATGACTTAATCTATTCAGTTATTGGAATTCTATTACTGATTGCTCTTGACGTCAAACGCGAATTTTTTAATAACCGGTTGTCGCTAATGTACAGCCGGTATCAGGTTGTCCGAATTGCAGGTATTGTAACTGTAGTAATAATTATTCTTCTTATTGGTGTTTTTGACGGAGGGCAGTTTATTTATTTTCAATACTAATGTTGTTTATGGAAAAATCAAGTATTAATCAGGTTGTGCGGTTCTTCTTAAAATTAGTATTGATTCTGTTTCTTTTGCTGATTATTGACAGGGCGATCGGAATGGCTCTGAGCCATTACTATTTCCGTCAGCATCGAAATGATGAATCCAAAATTACCTTTGTCATTGACAGTACTGTAGCTGATGTTGTTATATTTGGTTCTTCCCGGGCCAATCATCACTATGTTCCGGAAATCTTTGAAAACGAGCTTCATATGTCTTGCTTCAACGCAGGTGCGGACGGCAATTACCTCCTGTATAGCTACGCTCTTTTTAATACTATTGTTAACCGGTATAGTCCAAAATTGATAATTTTTGATATCAGGCCCTATGAACTTGGGAATATTGAATCAGAATATGACAGATTATCAATTTTGCTTCCTTATTATCAAAAGTATCCTGAAGTCCGGCATGTAATTGAATTAAGGGGACCATTTGAGAAGCTTAAGCACATATCAAGTATCTACTCATACAATTCTTTGATATTTCAAATCCTGAAAGGGAATCTTGGTTCGGGCAAATCTGAAGGATCGGGGTTAAAAGGTTATATTCCGCTTAATAATACAATGCAGCCTGAAAAGATCGGGAACTGGGATATTTGTGATATTCCTGTTGATAACAATAAGGTTAACCTCGTTAAAGATATTATATCGACATGCAAGAAGAAGAATATTGAACTGTTATTCGTACATTCTCCGATCTGGATTAACATGCAGAAAAGTTCCTGTCATAATATACTTGCTGATATCTGTTCAGAAAATGGCATCCGATATATAGATATGTCAAACGATACAACTTTTATAAACAGGCCCGACTACTTTGAAGATATAAGTCACCTGAATGACAAAGGAGCAAGGATCTTCTCGAGTATGCTTGCAGATAAGATTCTTCATCCTAACCCTTAAACTTAAGCACCTGATCCCACGCAAGAATAATGATTTTTTCGATCGCAGCATGTCAAAAACAGCAGTTCAGCTGATTGTAATACTAATTGATGCAGATTATTTCCGGAAAGAATCAGATTTTACTCCCGATGATATGGGTGGGATTTGTCAGGATAAATCAGTTTCTGCATTCACTCGATACAGCTCAGCTGGTAAAATTGATAGATTAGATATACAAATGACACAACTTTCATTTACAGGACTGACTATTTTGAAGATATATGTCATCTGAAAGACAGAGGGGCAAGGATCCTCTCAAGTATGCTGGCAGATAGGACTAGTCAGCCTATTTAACTGTTACATACTGGCCTGTGGGATTACAACACCTCCACAAAATTATCCAGTAATCGTGGTAAAAAGTTTGCTGTTTTTACATCGTGCTTATCAATCCTTTAAGCATCGAATAGAATAGCCAGTTTGGCAATTTTGGGGGTTACGGAATACCCCAGAATTATTGTGGCCCAACCATATGTACCATGCGGTTGTAGATGTGTACTTCGTTGTACTCCACCAATGAGAATAGTAGCCTATCTCGATGTATGATGGACCATGGTTGCTGATACCACGGAGCCCTCCTGGAATGGCTGTAAAACCACTACTATTGTTGCTTGTCTTGTCATTTCCAACATCTCCTGCAAAGTTAGAATCTCCATCCCAAAAATACTGACTTGCCATAGATTTGGCTATATTGTCACCAGTTCCTCCATAACCATAACCATTGATTGTCAGGTATTCGGTTAATATGCTCCACTCGCCATCAGTTGGTATGTGCCAGCCAGTTGGACACACATTTTTACCCCCATTGCTTGTTGCGTCTACTATGTACCAGTTGTATAATGCTCCATACAGTGCTTTGTAGCTGGTTTTATCATTTTTATACCAGCAATACGAAGGAGTGTTTAAGTTATCCCATGCGATACTATCTGTTATGTTAGGTATTGCTGTTCCATCGTTGTATTTGGTGGCTTTAAGGTTCTCAGCCATCCACGTCTGAGTGCCAATAGTTACAGTAGTGTAAACATTCCTGTCTATATCAATCACTGGTTCGCTTGGAATTACCGAATTGGAAGCTGAACTTTCCAAACTATTACCATTTGTATTATTGGCAATTACCGTAAAAGTATATGCAACTCCATTAGTAAGACCTGATACTACGATTGGACTTCTTGAGCCGTTGCTGGTTATTCCATCAGGACTTGAAATCACCGTGTATCCTTTTATTGGTGAACCACCATTACTTGCCGGCGCAGAAAATGTTACTATCGCATGAGCAGTACCAGCGATCGCCATCCCTATTTTTGGCACATCTGGTACTTTTGAACTTGTTGTAAATTTTAATTCATTTCCATAAGTTGTTCCAACACTATTTGTAGCGTAAGCTTTCACATAATAAATTGTGTTTGCTGTTAAGGCTGTTATTGAGCTTGAGAATGTTCCTATACCAGTGCCATCAGAGGTTTTAGTATTCAATGCAGTTGTTGGCCCGGTTATTTTGCTCCAACATACTCCACGTCCTGTTACTGATGCTCCACCATCAGAAGTTATATTTCCACCACTTGAAGCTAAAGTTGCTGTAATGTTTTTTACCGGCATCGTCGATAAAATAGGCGCCGTTAAAGGTTCTTTCTTTGTACAACCGTAGGAAATCATAATTAATATTGACAGACAAAAACAGAAGGATCTGAAAATATTCATGATTGATTTAATTTTTGTCTGTACTTTATTCATTTCTACACACATTGTCCCTATACAGAATCTATCACAGCTTAAATAAATAGGTTTAATTGATATTCGAATATACTGAAACTGCATAATAAACAAAGATTTTGATGGAGAAAGTTCAATTCCAGGCATACCAACATTTTACGGTAACCTATATAATTGTATTTTTAGTCTAGCTTATTTCAAACCAGATTTATTACACACAATGAAACTATTACCGTTCTTGAAAATATCCTACAACCGACTGATCATGTGACCGATTAAAAATGATCCTATGAAAAAAATAACGATATTCTGTATTATAGCATTATCACTTGCTATAATAAGTTGTAGTAAGGACGAAAATCAAACTGGTTATGCAGATAAAGTTGTGGGTACCTATAATGGAACAACGTCTTCCGGGACAGCCCATTTGTCTTGCATATCTGAAATTTCAAAAACCTCCAATACGAAGGTCAAATTAACAATAATCATTAGCGGATCCTCCTTTGTTTTTGGAGAGATAGACGTTATGAACGGAGCTGGTAATACTTATATCCTGAATTATACAGATCAAAGTGGGTACATAGATGGAAAAGTTGAAGGAAATGTACTTACCTACAGCGTTAACAAAGGGGTTCTGAATTCTGTATTTACTGGTACAAGGTAATATTAACTCATCACTGATTGGATTACAATGGGTGAATGACAACAAGAAATGCTTTTGTAAAGCTTCAGAAACGCTCAAAATGAAAAAGCGCATTCAGTGATTAACTCATTGATTGCGCTTGTTTTTATTGTAGCCCCACCAGGAATCGAACCTGAATCTAAGGTTTAGGAAACCTCCATTCTATCCATTGAACTATGGGGCCATTTCTGTCGCAAAAGTATTGTTTTTTTTCAGTTAATCAAACCCCTAATTAATAATGGTCCCATAAGCCCCCTTCGCATATACATCAACTTAAGCTTAATGGCATAAACCTTTGTGACCCTTTGTGTACCCTTTGTGACCCTTTGTGGTTAATGGATTTCAAAAAACATCTTACCTTTAGATTGTGGGACAAAAGAAGTAATTATGAGCAAAATATTATCCGCGAAGACATATTATAATTTCGCTTCAACACTCTGGTCACACCGCATCGTGAACACTGTGCTGAAAGGCGTTGCAATCTATCTTGCAATGACCTTAGCCTTCGGGATCTTATATTTTTTGTTTGACTCTCTCGATTTTAAATTGAGTGCGGCATCAAAAACAATTCATTTCCTCGACTATATCTATTTCAGTGCAGTTACATTCTCAACAATCGGATATGGGGACATCCTTCCTAAAGACGGGGCCGGACAGGTAATTGTGTTTATTGAATCCTGCTTCGAACTGACCTATATTCCGGTTTTTGGAGGTTATCTGGCGTATAAATTTTTACAAAGGCCTAATGATATTCATCTTACAGATAACTTTTTTATCCGTTACAGAAATCAACATGTTTTTCTTTCAGCAAGAGTTGGCAATAAAGGGAAGATCCTTATTGACTGCACAGCAACAATTGAGTTGATCCAGATTGCCAATAACGTAAAACGCACCCTTTTTAAAAGAGAGATCAATAATCCCCTCGTCGAATATACCTGGTATCTGGAAATACGGCTGGATGGGGATGAAAATATTCTTCCTCTGCAGCAATTGAAGTCATTGATGATGAATCCCCACACTTCCCTGATACGTGTAACTGTGGTAGGATATGATTCCAAGACAGGAAACCTGGTACATCTTTTTAAATATTACACAATGGATAAACTGATTTATGGAGGATTATTCCTGGACGTTTATAACTGGGAAGGACTGAAAAAAACTAGTCCTGACTGGTCAAATTTTAATAAAGTAACCGCTTTAACAGCTGCTGAAAAACAATTTGTGGACAGCCTTATACAGTAAAGTGAAATCCTTTAACCACAAAGGGCACAAAGGCTAACACTAAGGTCACAAAGTAGATTACTTTATGTCAATAATTTCTCAAAACAAACGCTGTTTTCCACACCTATGTACTGACCGTAATTTGGAATGGATCTATAACCGTTCTTTTTGTACAGACTAATAGCATCCGGCTGACGTTTTCCTGTTTCGAGAATGCACTTAGTATAAGATAGTTCAGCAGCCCACTTTTCAAGTTCCGAAAGAATCCTGGTAGCGAAGCCCATGTTTCTTTTGTCTGGGGAAACGTACATTCGCTTGACTTCCATGGTCCCATTTCCGAATTCTTTTATCGCTCCACACCCTGCCGGAAATCCATTTTCATATACTAATACCACATGCTTAATTCTATTGATCTTATTAAATTGAGAATAGAATATATGATCCTCTCCGTCTTTGATTGCCAGTTCGGCATCAAGTAAGCTGACAAGACGGATAAAGTCAGGATCTTCTGAATCGGTTCTTTTGACTGTTATCATTTCTTCAAAAATTGATAGTATACGAATTTATAACCATCTGCGAACATGGGTGCAGTAGTTTATATAATCTAGCTTATAATCCCTTTTCAATACTTCCTCTTCCAAAGGTATAACAACCCAATTTACATAAACAAGTACTAAAATCAGCGTAAGAAATGGCCAGAATTGAACTAGCAGTCCTTCTTCACCCAGATAAGCGAGAGCAAGGCTCACATACATTGGATTTCTTGAAAAACGATATGGCCCCGAAATGATGAGTTTGTTTGAGCTTTCGCCAGGAGTGGTTGTAGTGTGTGCTTTTCGGAAAATAATGAGACTCCATGAAGCAAAAATTGCTGCAATAATAAACAGGAATGCCCCGGCAATTTTAATAACTAATTGAGTTTCATGAGATTGAATTATCGCCGGAAAATAAAATTGAGGTATGAGCCCTGCAAGGTAACCCAGAACAAAAACCCAGGGAACGGGAACATATAACAAGAATCTCACAGGATTGAAACTCTTCTTTGGTTGAATTACAGACATAATTTTTAATAATTTATCTGTATAATTATTTACTAATATTTAACATGTTGGTTAGCATTATTGTTTGAGGGCAGCCTTTGTAAAAATATAATCGGGGATAACCTGGTCAAACTTTACGCTTGTCATTTTAAATTCAGTGCCGCTACCTTCCTTAAGTACATCTTTATATACAGCGCTGAGGGGGAACCATCTCCCCTGAATCTGTCTGACATCAGAAAGAGTTATTCGCTTCAGCAGCTGGCCGCCTTTTGCAAACATTTCCTCCTTCAACGGGACAAAACGTTCGGCATCTACCCACATCTTCTGTGAATAATAAGTTGCATCATCAACTTTTGCAGTTAATTCAAGCACAAAAGTGTTCCTTCCGTCAATGGTCTCATTTCCTGTAACTTTTGCATTGTATACATCAGTAAGTTTCCGGTCGTCCATCATGTCTTCGTATGACAGGTCAGAACCCATAACTGACTGGCGCAACATATTACCGGAGATCTGGATTGTCCTGTCCGTTTCAGGGGAATAGATCCATAACTGGTTTTCAAGTTTCAGCATCTTTGTTCCCTGTTCGCGGGCAGGTGACAGATACTCCGTGAATGATTGCTTAGTACCTACAGAATATGAACGGGCGGTTATTGTCCTGCTTGAGCGGCGCCCATGTATTGTCATTTCCGATTCAAATACCCTGTTCTTCGCTGACATGTTCTTATCCACCTTATCGAGTATTTCATTAGCGTCAGGGCCAATGAAACTCATCAGAAAAAAGGAGGTTATTGTGAGAATTAATATCTTTTTCATTTTAATTATTTTTAATACTTTTTTTAAGAACTTACACTGACTGACACAGAGAATCACAGAGTTACACAGAGGTTTTCTTGCCCTGAGCCCTGTGCCCTGTGCCCTGCGCCATCACACTTCCAGTTCATGAAACAGTTGTGATGTTCTTCTTTTATATATTGCAAAACCTGCCAGGCCATTGCCCAGGACCATTGCGATCAATCCGGGGAAAAACCCGATATAAAATAACTCCGGAGTAACCTGGGCTCTGTAAACTGAAGGGACCATCATTCCTACATTACCCACAACGGCTGACATATCCAGTCCGTGTTTTTCCAGATAAAATGATGCTGCCAGACCCAATGCCGAGCCGATGACAGAACCAATGAGCCCAATCAAAACTGCCTCGTAAATTGTTGTCATATAGATATGTTTCTTCTCTTCTCCAAGGGCAAGACGGATCCCGAATTCACTGTACCTTCTCAGCCCGCCAAGAAGACCGGTATTCCATAGCACAATCGACATTGCAACAATAAATATGAAGCTCATAATAGCGCTGGCGCCATCGGCAAGTTTCAGATAATCTCCGAGACCCTGCTGCTCAACCAGACGTGACATTACCGGTGAGAATTCATCATCCTTTTTGCTGAAAACTGCATTGAAGGAGTTTTCCAACTCATGTGCTTTGACGTCATTGTATATACCATCCTTAAAATAACCGAGCACTTCACTTGCTGCATCGTTCATATCGAGAGCAAGCTGAGCATCGCGTATGTCCATAAAAATTGAGCCCCTGTCGAGTAAAGAATTTCCGAATTTAAGTGTGCCGCTGACAACAAAATTTTTAAAAGCCATGCTTCCGTTCATAGTTGAACCAAAGAAGGTCACTTTATCTCCCACAGACACTCCAAACCGTTGGGCAAACTCATCGCTTATCAAGGCTTCTCCCTGTTTTGAAGGAATTGTTCCTTTTACCAGCGATTTCGGGATATTCATCCTCTCCACTTCGTGAGTGCCTGGTGTAAGAAAATCAATTGCAGTGCCAATAACCTGACCCTGCCCCCGGGTTTCTCCCGCGGAATCTGGTACATCCAGCAATCCACCGGTATGTATCCGCTGAACCCATTCCATATCAGGATAATCAGACTGGAGCTTTGTCATAAGTTTCTTTACATCAATCAATGCGAGGTCGTTGGGCGTCTGATCGGCATTTTCGGCATAAGCCCGGGTCAGGATTTTAACATGGCCGGTAGTAAACTTTGCATTCATATCGGTTATGTCACTGAACACACCCTTCAGAAACCCGCTCATAAACACTGTAAGAAAAACACCCAGAGATACAACAATGACTGGCAATAGACTGCGGCTGCGGTCTCTTAATATTCCCCTGAACAAAAACTTTATCATGTCAATTTCCCTTTCAATGCATCAGTTGGTTTCATTTTTGCAATTCTTCTTGCCGGCATATAGCTTACAATCGTCGCCGAAATAATGACAATTACTATTGTTATTAAAATCAGACTGAAGCTATAGTATGGAAAGATTTTATCAGCAACAGGAAGATCTGTTGCCTTTGCTGCTTTCATTGCTATACCGACCTTGTTGATCATCAAAAAAAGCGGGATCCCGTAGGCAGCACCAAGCAGTGTAGCCAGAACACTGTGTGCAGCACCTTCAACAGTGAAAATTCCAACAACCTGCAGTCTTGTCATTCCCAGAGCTATATAAGTTCCAATCTCCTTCTGACGACGGAAAATTGATAATACCTGAGTATCAAAAATGGCGATCAGAGCTATTATAAGCAACAGTCCCTCTATGATCGATCCGCTGGCTTTTTTAGTCTGGATGATCTTGTCAATATCTGCCATAAGGAAGTCGGAACTTTTAAAATCCCAGCTCTTGAAATTCCTGGGAGGAAAACCGTTCCCTGCAACAAGAAGAGTTGCCTCATTCCCCATTCCCATCATCTTTTGAAGTACATCTAAACGAAGATAGATCTGCCCTTTATCGATATTGGGAACATCACATTTGAAGATTGATGCAATTTCAATTTCCCGGGCATCGAAGGTTCCATTTTTGTCGCGCCACCGCAGCAAAAGCTTATCTCCTTTTTTGAGCTTGGCAGATTCCGCCATTCTTTCCCCGATTATGGCATAATCAACTTCATCAGAGGGTTTCAGTTTGTCTGTTGGCAGTTTAAGTATGTTCTGATCAGGATCTATCCCTTTAAGAAGAACACCTTCCATCCTGCCTTGAGGAAAGGCAGTTGCCTGCGCAAGCAGAACCGGGACCAGATTTTTTCTTTTTACTTCAGCAACAACTTCATCCGACATTGTTTCATGAGCATCTTTTATCGTGTAAGGGTCAAATCGGTCATATCCAGGGTGCCAGTACTGCCCTTCACCTATTTCCCAGTCCCTTGTTTCGATACGGCTCTGTCGGTTCCAGCCATCTATCATACCATTATAAAAAACAATAATGACAAAAGCGAAAGACAGAACAGATACATTCAGCCAGGTTCGCAAACCAGCACCCATCAGGTTTTTAAATGCTAACTTAATTGCTAACATGATATCAGTTTTTAGAATCAGGTATAAGTAAATCCTTGACAACTTTACCATCTTCGAGTGAGATTATCCGATTCAGATATTTCATCACTTTCTCATCGTGGGTGGCAAATATGAATGTGGTATTCAGCTCATGGTTCAGGTTCTTCATAGTCTGAAGAATGTGATGGGAGTTGTTTGAGTCGAGATTTGCAGTCGGTTCATCAGCAAGCACTATCTCTGGCCTTTTTACCATCGAACGGGCAATTGCTACTCTCTGACATTCTCCACCAGATAACATCGAAGGTCTCGACTTAACTTTTTCGGTAAGTCCAACCCACTCCAGCGCTGCCATCACAGCCTTCTTTCTTTCTGATCCTGACATATTCTGCAGCAATAATGCAAATTCAACATTTTCATAGACAGTATAAACCGGTAAAAGATTGTAAGTCTGGAATATGAAACCAATGTGCCGGTTCCTGAGAAGAGCTGATTGTTTGTGGCTAAGCGACGAGACATTTTTTCCCAGCACTTCCACCTCTCCTTCGCTTGGTGAATCAAGGGAGCCGATAATATTCAAAAGAGTAGTCTTTCCCGATCCGCTTGGACCTACTAACCCTGCAAACTCACCTGTTCCAAAATTCAGATTGACATTTTTAAGAGCAGTAAACTCAGTCTTCCCAACCGGGAACCGCTTTACCAGATTTTCAATTTTAACGATTGAATTGTTTTCCATTTTTAATTTCTATTTATTCCCACTTAATATGTTTTTACTTAGTGTTTCTTTGTGGTTTGGATTTCCTTTTTTTGAGTTTTTTTTACCACAAAGGACACAAAGGTTTACACTAAGGTTCACAAAGGTTTATTCGTCTTATCATATGTTGTCTTTCCTTTGTGTTCCTTTGTGTTTTCCTTAGTGTTCCTTTGTGGTTGGATTTCATTTTTTTGTCATTTTTTAATGATTAAAAACAACCATTACCTGAACTCCTCTGCCTGCAAAAAGGTTTGATCCTTCACCCTGTGCCGGTATATTGTATATTACAGGGTTCCAGTATCCCATGAAATACAATGTTATATTATTGAACTGTTTTTGCCAGTTTAGAAAGTTGTAGCTTTTCCTGTTCTTCCAGTCGTAATAAACTATTCCACTGATATTATCAAAGATTCCAACTGGATATGACAGCGAAAGCAGCGAAAACGTCGTAGTGTTTTGAAAAGCGAATGGGTTTTTATCGTTTGAGGCAACCAGTTGTTCATAAATGACATATAAACCGTTTCCGATACCAAAAGTATAGTCAGTCCCCGCATTGAGTATTTCCTGGTTGGTAAAGATCCCGAGATCCTTGTTCTTGTTTGTCCATGAGCCTTCAAACCATAGTCCCACAACCATATCAACCTTAACATCAAAACCTGCTTTATTTTCAGGAACGATGCTAATCGGCAGTACAGACGGAATCATCGTTGCAAGATTCCTTGTATCTGCAATACGGTAGTTATATGAAAATCCCATTTCTCCTTTTGGTATGGGGATTTGTACTCTTCCTCCGAGTTCAGGATAGCTTTTATTTGTACCTGCCGGTTCCCAGCCTCTTGGCTTATCATTCCCATAGAGTCCCCAAAGCCATATATTAGCATTGTTCAGAAAGTAATATCTGCCCAATATTCCCCATACTCCGTCAGTGAGCTTTAACGGATCACGCGGATCAATCTGATCGAACCACATGAGCGGTCTTAATATGGATGCAGATCCAAAATTTATCTTCTGAAGACCTGCCCTTAGCTCAAATTGACTTGTAGAATACCTCGCCCAAAATCTATACGGTTTTAACTGGCCAGTGGCATTTATAGTATCAAACGGGCTGAATCCGGCATTCCCGTTAACATTAACAGAAGCTTCAAAGTCAATCTTGTGTTCATCTTTCAGGTTAATATTATAATCCAGCTGGGGAATATACCTGCCTCCGGTGTAAACCGGGAGTTTATTGCCATGGTTATAATTAATCCATGCCGAAGCCTGTCCTTTAAATTTAAGGCTATCGGTCGATTGTGATCTGGCAGAAAAGCTCGAAAGAAATGAAATAAATATTATAAAATATATCTTGCTCATAAATATATCTTGCTCATAATCTGTTTATTGGAGCAATCCCATATATAATTAAATTGGTTACTTCCAGGATCATTTCCTGGACGGAGCTGAATTTTGCTAATACCTCATCATCAACCAGGAAAGTGGTGGTCTTCTGTAAATAATAAAACATGAATTCTATATTTAAATCCTTTCTTATCCAGCCCTGTTCCTGCCCGATCTTAAATTCCTTGATTCCTTCTTCCCAGATAAACTTTAATTTTTTTTCAAAATAGTCAGTAAGTTCCGGATTTGAACCGTTCAACAGGTCCTGAATGAACTCCTTGCTTATATCGGTGCTTCCTTCAAGCTTCATTTGGATCATCCTCTGCATTTTCTCCGAAACAGGAGTGTCTTCCTGAACTATTTTCCTGAAATTGACCAGACTTTCATCGTAGAACTGATCCATTACTTTTCTGGCAAGATCGATTTTATCGCTAAAGAAGCGGTAAAATGTCATTTTACTGGTCTGAGCTTTCTGGCAGATCTCTTCAACAGATACCCTCCGGATTCCATGTTTCCAGAACAGTTCCCTGGAGACACCAAGAATCGCAATATATTTTTTGTTATTTATAAAATCTTCCATTTGCGAGTCAATGTTATAAATTGTTCGCAAATATACGATTTATGTTTGTTTATACATAATTCGTATATTTATTAATTTATGATACAAAGTAAAGTCCCTTCGTCAGGGACGGCAGAAGGCCTCAGAAAGTTCCAATTACCTGTCAGCCCGCTTTATCAGATCCTGGGTCACAACAATTGTTCTCGATGAAATAGCTGCTGCTCCAAAATATCCTAAGGCTCCATTTGAAAGATTTGTATTAGGATTTGCCGGTGTTGACCCGAAAAATGGATTTGTAAAAAGCAGGTCTTCGAGAGTACGGAAATAACCATAAGTGCTCTTATCAAGAGAAAGTAATTCAACCCGGTATGTATTACCTACAGCTGCATGTGCCACACGAAGTTCGGTAAACTCTCCATTGGTGTACTGATCATCGTATAATCTGTAGTTTTCAGTATTTATTGAGTCATTTTTAAAGACTCTTATTCTGTAAAAATTTTTCTCAGGCGGATCATGAAAAAAGCAATGGATCTCATATTTGGTATCATTCTGATTTCCACCAAAATCGAAGCTCTGAGTTAAACTTTTAAACACCTTTAAAGAGTCAATATTAACATGGCTCATCATTGTTGATGAACCTTCGTAAGTCTGATCCTCTGAGGTCACCTTCAGGTTATATGTTCTCCCGGGAGTTCCTCTTAGTTTCTGAGTATAATAAATGCCCGGTCCCGATTCTTTTAAAGTATCTGCAAAACCTTCATTGTCAGTTATCACAGCTAACGCTCCTGAGACTGTCTGTAAAACAGGCTGATTAAAATAACTACCTGATTTACTGATAGTCAACATATACGAGCCGTGACGGTCGGTGACCAATCCTTCGATCACTATTTTGGGTGCAGCTTCATTCAGATCGACGTTGATAACTTTCTGACAACCAGATATCAATATATTTACTGCCGATAAAACGACCAGTATTACCTTTTCAACCCCCTTCAATTGAAATATCTTCATTTTGAATTTCTTAAAATTTAAAATTGTAAGTAATAGCCGGAACAAAGCGGAACAGGGACAACTGCACCGCCTGCATTTTTGTAGGATCATTCGGATCCTGCTGAAAATTTATTGCATATGCATTAGCACGTCCATACACATTATAAACTGAAAAATTCCAGTTACTTTCAAATCTGTTTGTCTTTTTCCGCTGCCAGGTAACTCCAACATCAAGCCGGTGATAATCAGGCATCCTATAGCCATTTCTCTCGGTGTAATATGGAACAATATTGCCATCAACATAATAGCGTCCACTCGGGAAAGTGACAACATTGCCACTTATAAAGATCCATGTTGCAGAAAAAGTAAGCTTCGGATTGAGTTCATACATCCCGACAATGGCAAGATTATTGGGCCTGTCCTGCTTGGCAAGAAAAACGTTCCCGTTATTTATATCGGGAAACTGTCTCTTGGTTTTCGACAAGGTATAGCTTATCCATCCGGTTAATTTTCCATATTTTTTTCTGATCAGAAATTCAGCGCCATATCCCCAGCCTTTTCCGAAAACCAGCTGCGATTCCACTTTATTATTCAGTATAAGATTTGCTCCGTTCCGGTAATCGATCTGGTTTTGCAAAGTCTTATAATAAAGCTCAACCGAGGTTTCATACATATTATTTGAAAAATTTCTGAAATATCCAATTGTATATTGGTCGGCAATCTCGGGAAGTATATTGATATTGCTTGGCACCCAAAGATCAAAAGGAGTGGTGGAGGTGGTGTTTGACAACAGATGAATATACTGACGTGTTCTGGCGTAAGACACCTTGACAGAGCTTGAGTCGTTGATAACATAATTTACAAGCAATCGTGGTTCAAGACCGCCGAAATTGTTAAATATTTTCCCTTTGGGATAAGTTGCAGAATCGATCACGTCCGAAACCTGGTCGTAAGTATATACTGTACCAGGTCCGATCGAACTGAAAAGGGAATAACGTAATCCGTACGTTGCTTTCAGATGAGGTGAAATTGTCTGTTCATTGGAAACATATAGTGCATTTTCAAGAGCATACATATTGTCCATCGACCTTATCCTCAGCACTGTACTGCTTCCTACCTTACTGGGCACGAATGTGTGGAAAATCGAATTGAATCCGAATTTGATGGTATTGTTCGAATTAAGATAGTAATGCAAATCTTCTTTAAGGTTCCAGTCTTTTATTTCGGAAAGAACCTTCATTGTAAGATTACCGACATCGATGTTGAACCGGTAACTGTAACGGTTAAATATCAATGAAGTATTTGAAAATATTTTGTCGCTGATGATATGATTCCACCTGGTTGTAGCTGTAACATTTCCCCAGTCGAGGCCAACTGAACCACCAAGATTAAAATTGTCTCTTCCGAGATAACATGAGAAGTAAAGCCTGTCTTTATCCGAAATCTGGTAGTTGGCCTTCATGTTTAAATCATAAAAATAGAGTGTTGAATTCCTGGCTGTGGAATCAGCTCCTTTCCTGGGCAGAAGTTTCAGGAAAACATCTGCATATGTTCGTCGCGCAGCAATCATAAAGGAGCCTTTATTTTTAAATAATGGTCCTTCAACTGACAATCGTGAAGCAATTATACCTATACCTCCCGACAAATGAAATGCTTTATTATTTCCTTCATTCATCTGAATATCGACTACCGATGAAAGACGTCCGCCATATTCAGCAGGGAAGCCTCCTTTGTAAAGAGTTATATCCTTAATTGCATCGGAGTTAAAAGTTGAAAAGAAACCCAGAAGATGCGATGGGTTGTAAACCGGCGCTTCGTCAAGCAATATAAGGTTCTGATCCACACCACCACCCGCGCACATAGAAACCGGCATTTCCTTCACCGGCCGGAGTTACCCCGGGTAATAGCTGGATCGTTTTTAGAATATCCTTTTCTCCAAGAATTACCGGAATGCTCTGAATTTCCTTTATATTGATTTTCGAAATAAGATCATTCTGAATGACATTGATATTATTCTTTTCGCCTACTATTGTTATTTCTTTAACAGCAATAGATTCCTCCTCCATTTCTATGTTAAGCTTGATATTTCCGTTTAATTCTATTGGAATGTTTTTGGTTTTATAACCCATAAACTGGATTATCATAGTATATTTTCCCACAGGAAGTGTGAGAGAAAAATAACCATAGGAATTAGAACTGATGCCGATGGAAGGGTTTTCTTTAGGATAAACAACAGCGCCAGTTAATGATTCCCCTGTTGTGGCATCTTTGATAAACCCACTGATTGTTGCTGATTTTGCAGGGTCATTTTCAGAAAATCCCCGGCATGGTATCAATAATGATATAATAAATATAAATAAACAGATTTTCTTTTCCATTTAAATCTAAAAGTGGCTAAAAAATGGTTCTAAGATCGTGTTTGTGTAAACATTCAATATTATCCAAATGTTGTTCAGCGACATATCTATTTCTATAGTTTCTCTAATAATTTCAAAATTCCCTGGTCGAGCTGTAACCCGGATCAATCCTTCAGTATTTTTTGAACATAGTTTCCGTCCGGGGTAGAAATCTGAATAAGATAATAACCCCGGGGACAGGCACTCATATTAAGTTCATATGAACCTGAATTTATATCAATCCGTTTAAGCATTCTTCCATGCAGATCAATAAGCCCGACACTTTTTATTACTTCAGAAGATTCGATTGTGAGAATATCTTTAACCGGAGCAGGATAAAACTTCAGTTTTAGGCTACCTTCTATCTTATTTACAGACGTGACAGTATTGGTTGAGAGCCGCCAGTTCGAAGCAAGACTATTATCTGAAAGGGGATCGATCAACTCAAGGTAATATCCGTTACCGTCTGCATTTGGCCATGGGTCGTGATCAGAATATCTGACACTGTCAATAACATTACCATAAGCATCAGCCAGAACAAGTTTCTCGCCGGCGTTTGATAAATTCCTTGTGAACTGCCCGGAAGATGCAAAACCATATTTAGCCAGAAAAACATTGGGTTTGTTTGCCAGTATTTTTATTGAATTTGGGAAGATCTCGGAGTATTCAGGAAACTGGTATATAAAGCCGGTTCCGGTGAAATAGTCTCCATCCAAACGAACCGTTTTCGAGCCAGTATTTTTAATTTCAATGAATTCCTGGGCATCACTATCGGGGAATTTCAGGGTACTGTCGGGGTTGTAATTTATTTTTGAAATGACAAGAGGGGGAATAATAACATCAGCACAGTTTGAAACAGGTGTGATAGCCTTAGTCATCCACGGGATGCGGTTCTGAAGAAAATTTTTAATTTTTGAAATTTCTGCAGACAGATTTGGTACAGTTCCCCAACGGTTGTTCTCCCTAACCGCGGCTTCACTGATTTGAGCCACAGTTGTGTCGATGAGGGCTTCTATCGATGTATAATTCAAGGGCTGGCCGGGCTGGATTAGTTGATTCCATCTTCTATTCAGGCTGCATCTGAATATGGGATTACTGAACAGGTCCCGCCAGAACTTTGGTCCTTCATTATCACCGTTACTAAATTGCCAGACATTACTTTTACTTCTGTCAAAATTCCATATTGCCAGATCATTTCCGAAAGTCAGATTAAGGTCCCAGATTGGTCCGGCTCTCATCTTTCCGTTTTGGTCTTTATGAAAAAAAGTACTGTACTGATATGCATCAGAATTGGAGCCCAGCTCATTTATTATCATGAAATCAACAAATGAAGGTATATCGATTACTGAAGTCAATCCATTTTCAGGTGTTGCATTCCCTGAAGCGGCTGTACTCTTCAATTTGTCGAATTCTGATTGGATATAGTTCTTTTGCGCGGCAGTTATGTCCTCGGGTTTCGGATAATCGCAAATGAAGGTCACATCCTGACCCTGGACATTGCTAGCCATAGTCCAGGCTATCGGGTCTCCTCCCTGTTTATCGGCTTTTACTATGTATCCTCCGGTGATTTTCGGATAGCTATTATCCAGTTTGGTGATTTTTCCAATATTAACTCTGTTTGTACCTTGTTTTATTTTTTCCTCAAGCAGATAAAGTCCATTATAGCTGCCATTAATAATCACCTCACAATAAACGGTACGGCTGGCATACTCTCCGATCATACGCGACAGATTATAACATAAATAATCGCGTATAAGCGATGGCTCAAATCCGAGGCCATTAAGGATCCAGTCATTATCGGCGGGCATTCCAAGCAAACTGACATTTCTTTCAGTAACATTGTCGCTCATCAGTGTTGACAGACCGTATTGTTTTTTAGGAAGTGTCTGTGAAGATGAACCACGTACTTCAATATTAATTCGTCCGTTGTAATTCAGGTATCCTGCAGTATCCTGATCTGTGACATAATTTCTTAATCCTTTGCCCCTGAAGATTATTTTCATGTCTGCCAGCACTCTTGGAGAATCCGGTATTGAAGATCCGTCTGTAGTAATTATGACTATTGGCAGATTACTGTCAGTAAATATTTGACAATAAGAGGATAGAGGGATAAAAAGCAAAAAGAAAACAATAACAGAATATCGCTTCATATGACGCAATTAACAGCAGGTACAAATGTGTTAATTATTTTCCTATAAAAGAATTCGGGTGAAGCTTAATAGTTTTTAAAAAACATTAATCCGGAGATCAGGTTTTAATCACTTTCCCTAATATACCCGGAACCTGCAATAGATCGTAATCGTTGCTGAAAATCAGGAATTTATCATGCCACTCGGGATTGAATTTATCTTTATAATCACGTTGTCCTTTGAACAGTGAAAAGGAACGGAATTTTTCGTAAGCGAACTTCATCGATTTTTCAGTAAAATTGTGAGGATCATCGAGACCGGACATTGGTGCAAAACCCAGATTGACGAATCGGGTTCCGGTCGATTTGAAATATTTGAACATCTCCACCAGGATATAATCCATTATTCCATTTGGAGCATCAGCTGTTTTTCGCAGGAGGTCATATGTGCCTTCATTTTGCACATAATCGGGGATGATGTTTAAAAAGGCGATTATTTTTTCCTCACTGTTTTCAACAGTTATTACAGTCTGCTCTTTTATTTCTTTTTCGTTGAAAGTGCCCTGCGAAAAAACAATTTCTTCGCGCCCCGTCAGCTTCAGCCACTCATCACTTACTGCTTTGAGCTTCTGAATTAATCCATCACGCAGGGGTGGTCTGTTTATTTGCGTGGTATAGCCCTGTTCCCTGATCTTATTCAGGGCGTTCCTGATTGATTTTTTCTCACCGCCTTCAAGTGTGAACGTATTCAGATCTACAACCCCCTCCTGACCCAGAAACAGACTTTTTCTTGACAATTGATAATATATAGGAAGACATTCTTTTGGAACACGGTAATAGATGTCTTTCAGACCATTATCATAAGAATATCTTGAGAATGCAACAATGCATTTTTTCATTTCTTCATTGTTTTCAGCTACGGGATTTTCCAATACAACAGCAAAGTTTCTGCTCACTCTGTACGATATGAATGCGTTGATGTCAGGAGGTGCAAAAATAAACTTGTCGTAGTAAGTCTTGAAAAAGTCAAGAGCAGAACTACCAAATTGCTGAGTGAGGCTCCTCGCCCTTGTTATTTCCTCAACAGTAGGAGTAACTTTGTAAACGTAGGGTCTCACCAGTGAGTACACGAGGAATGATATCGATAAAAATCCGCTTATTTTGATCAGATAGATAAAATCGCGTGCAAATCCGTCTCTCGGTATGAGATCCTGACTACCAACCAGGAAAAAATTCTGAATTGTGTACCAGAATGACTGAAACAGATTAAAATCAATCTGGAAATGTTTTTTATCGAGGAAGTAAAATCCGACAATGCCATACAACAATACGGCGCCCATGCTAAGTAGGGCAGTTTGCAGACCGACAGTGCCCAGTTTTGGATTGGTTTTGATATGATATTCCTTTCTCGTTGCAATAAGTGAACCAACAACCAGCAAGGCTATTGTTGCCTCTTCGTAATCAATCCCTTTTGTAATATGACCTATAATAGATATTACGCTGAATCCTATTGCGAACCACCATGCCGATCGTAGTCCTCTCAACATAAAAGCTGCAGTTACAAGAAGCAGTAAACCTGCAATGAATACAAAGCTGTTTGAGAAGCTCACAAAGCTCCCGAGCAGATAATCTCTCAAAAGCCTTAGCCGGTCAGGCAGGGCAGGAGTTAAAACAGATATTATGTTCACTATGCCAAGAAAGAAAATCAGAACAGCCGGGAATATCCGCATTATAAGCTTATCGAGCTTCAGAAGGAAACTCACAACTCCCATTAAAAGGGGAAGCCAAAATTCAAAAAACCTGAAAAGCAGGGTTATTGCTATTGAATCGACTCGCGAGAACCCCGATTGGATCAGAACATATGTCATTGACAGTTCAATGGCGCCAAGACCCCTCAGGAAAGGCGAAATAATCAGAAATATCACAACAATGATGTACGCGATTATTGCCGATGAGAGAGAGGGAACAAAGTTAAGAGCCACCATAGCAATATACACGTGGGCAATGCCGACAAATTCAATGAGAACTGAAACCAGAACCGTATAAAGAAATTGTTTTGTGTTGACCTTATTACTTTTAAGGTCGCCGATAAACAGTTCAGCATTTGGATAAATTTTAAGAATCCAGGTGTATAGCTTCCATTTCTTAATAAGCGAATAGTAGAGATAAATAAAAAAAAGCAGGATAAGTACAACTGCCCCCAGGGCATACCACTTGCTCATGCCTATTCCTCCGCCTGAAACTGCAAAAAGGAAAGCAGGAATGGCTACTATCACAACAGAAAGTATTCCTACAAATGCATATATTGATGAAGCGAAATAGATCTGGGTTTTTGTAACACCTTTCTTTTCAATCTCATTTGTAAAGAAAGCGAGAGAAGAAACCGCGCCGGCTGGCAGAAAAACGCTGATAAAATTCCTTTTCAGGAAGAGTATAATTGCATCCCACAATCCCAGCCTGGTGTTGATAGATGCAAATGAGGTGACATACATCACTCCCTGAATAAAAACGTAAAAAAGCACCAGTCCCAGACCAGCAATAACCCAATATTCATTAGCATCTGCGAGAGTGTTTCTGACTAACCTGAGTTCATGTTTCTGATGGTAAACAAACCAGACAGCCAGTATTATAAAGGTGGCTGTAAAAAGAAATTGGGTGATGATCTTCCCATTCTCATTGAAAAAAATAAAAATTTTCTCTTTGAAGAAATTCTTTAGAGTTATTGTTGGATGTACTTTTGACATAGGTTTCAGAAAGCTTTATTATCTTTCATCGTTTGCATAATTAATTGCAGATTAAACTTATAGTGATGATCTCCCGGTATTTTTCTAATTGATATTGAAGTTCCGCTTAATAGTTCAGGAACCTGAGTTTTTTCTCCGTCTCCAAATATGATGAGTGTTGGGATAGCCTGCATTTCTTTGATCTCATCAATTGTTTGGTATACATTCTGCCTGTTTCCCATACCAAGCATGTTCGATATGTGAATTTCAAAATCTGTGGTTGTTGCCGGAGATAACAGAACCACAGATGCTATTCTTGATCTGGTTCCCTCGGGTAGTCTGTTGACTATGAACGGAACTATCTCCGCTCCGAGTGAATAACCAATCAGAACAAACTTATTCCTGTCCCAGAGTTTGCTATAAAAGTTAAGAACCTTATCCATATCAGAGGCAGTTTCTTCAGGGGTGCGGCGTTTCCAGAAATATTTTTTTGAATCAATACCGATAGTAGGGATTCCCTGTTTAGCCAGATTGTCAGAGATCAACTGTTCAAAACTATACCATCCTCCGTCTCCCGAAACAACGAGGGCGATGGGAGCATTTTTGTCTTCTACTTTGGAATTGGTAATTACGACAGGTATGTTTTTAACATCATCGATATTAACAATCGGAGGTTTATCCTTTTCATATCTCTCCAATAAGCGCTGGTATGCATCTTTCCATTCAGTGGCTAGATCGTTTCGTTTTGCGCCACCTTTAACCTCCTTGGGTATGGTTACTAATTCAGCATTTTTTGTTTTGGAGACAAATCCCGAAGCAACATCGTAGTTATTTATTTTATCTCCCTGATTCTGGATTACAATCCAGGGATTACCGAGTTTTTCACCAGGCTGAAAAAGAAATCTTTTACCAGGAATATCGACTGATTCAGACAGGCCATTGTTCTGGCAAAGCATTTTAGGCAGGTCTAACTTCGGGTTAAAACCGATTGATATACCACCGATAAATGTTCCCGGCCTGGCCTGAGCCAATATTCCGAATACTATAGTTGCTCCACCTGAATAGCCCATCAATACAGGTGGTTTGTAATCAGGGAAATCATACTTTTTTTCGATCTCCGTAGCGAGCTCTACAAAGTCAGCAGCGACATTATAGCAGTCGTCAGTTCGATCTTTCAGAGTTTTGTAATACTGTTTGATGTCGACACCAATTATAAGGCTTTTTTCAGAAAAAGTCTGAGCCTTTGATTTCCAGTCAGTCTCACCTGAGATCAATATTATTACAATTTCCGGCGCCTTAGTATGGTTAAAAACATAGATCTTGCCGAAAGACGGGACTTTCAGAGAATCGCTTGAATCAACTGCTTTAACAACTGTCTGACTAATCAGGAATAGAACGGATAGAAAGATTTTAATCTTCATCCAAAAAAAAATTTTATTTTGTCTTATCATAAATAAACAGAATCAGCTTAAGAAGGTTCATCGTTAAATGTATTATGTATTATTGGATAGGCGATTCGGATGCAATTCGTGTTATAGGTGAAAGACGATTTGTTTTACTGTTACACCGTTTTAACGTTGCGCCTTTGCGCCTTTACGCCATTTATTACACCAGTTTCTTGTATTTTATTCTCACAGGAGTAGTATCAGCTACTCTTTTCTTATAATTTTCTTCATAGTCGGAGTAGTTGCCTTCAAACCACACAACTTTGGAGTTTCCTTCAAATGCAAGCATATGTGTAGTTACCCTGTCGAGGAACCATCTGTCGTGTGAAATTATCACTGCGCATCCTGCAAAATTTTCAAGTCCTTCCTCAAGCGCCCTGAGGGTATTCACATCAATATCATTCGTGGGTTCATCGAGGAGAAGAACATTTGCACCTGATTTAAGCGTAAGAGCGAGATGCAGCCTGTTTCTTTCACCACCTGACAGTACACCACACTTCTTTTCCTGATCTGCTCCTGTGAAGTTAAAACGCGCAACATAGGCTCTTGCGTTAACCAGACGGTTTCCAACCATAACATCATTCTGTCCTCCGGAAATTACTTCATAAACAGTTTTGGCAGGATCAATTGCAGCATGAGCCTGATCAACATAACCCAGAGTAACGGTGTCGCCAATCTTAAATGTTCCTTTATCAGCCTGTTCCTGACCCATTATCATTCTGAATAGAGTTGTTTTTCCTGCACCGTTTGGACCTATTACACCAACAATGCCGTTTGGAGGCAGGCTGAATTCCAGTTCTTCAAACAACAGCTTTTCATCAAATGATTTGGATACCGATTTGGCTTCTATCACTTTGTCACCCAACCGCGGACCATTAGGTATAAAGATCTCCAGTTTGTCTTCTTTCTGTTTTACATCCTGATTCAGAAGATTTTCATAAGCCCCCAGCCTTGCTTTTGACTTTGCATGCCTTGCCTTTGGCGACATCCTTACCCACTCCAGTTCGCGTTCAAGGATCTTCCTTCTTTTAACATTTCCCTTCTCTTCTGATTCGAGCCGTTTCGCCTTTTGTTCTAACCATGAGGAATAGTTGCCCTTCCATGGAATTCCTTCTCCCCTGTCGAGTTCAAGGATCCAGCCAGCCACGTTATCAAGGAAGTACCTGTCGTGCGTTATACAGATTACCGTACCGTTGTATTGTTTGAGAGTAGTTTCCAGCCATTGCACTGATTCGGCATCAAGATGGTTCGTCGGTTCATCGAGCAAAAGGATGTTGGGCTGCTGCAAAAGCAAACGGCACAATGCGACGCGTCTGCGTTCTCCTCCGGACAGGACATTTACTCTAGCTGTGCTGTCGGGACAGCGTAAGGCATCCATTGCGCGCTCAAGCTTATGTTCGATATTCCACCCGTCAGAGTAATCAATTTTCTCCTGGAGTATCGCCTGCCGGTTCATGAGCTGCTCCATTTTATCAGGATTCTCATAAACCTCAGGTTCCCCAAAGCTGATATTTATCTTTTCGTATTCCTTGATTAAATCCATCGTTTCCTTCAGTCCTTCCTCAACGATCTCCCTTACTGTACGGGTTTCGTCAAGCAACGGGTCCTGTGAAAGATGTCCGACTGTATATCCCGGCAGAAATGTAACTTCCCCCTGATATTCCTTGTCCATCCCTGCAATGATCTTAAGGAGAGTCGATTTTCCAGAACCATTCAGACCGATAATTCCAATTTTAGCTCCAAGGAAAAAAGATAATGAAATGTCTTTCAGCACCTGCCGGTGAGGGGGGAAGGTTTTTCCAACCCTGAACATCGAAAAAATAATTTTATTATCCTCAGCCATATTGATATAATTAATTAAATGCAAAAATACGCAGAGACACCCGAATTGCAAAAATAAAAAGAGACGCCCCAATTGAGGCGCCTCTAACCTAAAATATTTTTCGGAAGGTTATTTGTTGTTGAAAAGCTTAATAGTATCATCCTGCAGCAAAACCCACAAGGTATATACACCTTTCAGAGTACCAATTGGGATATTAAGACAACCCAGGGCAGCTACTACCATAACCAGATATCGTGCCCACGATTTATAAGCCAGCAGACCTATACCCCCGACAAGTCCAAGAGTTGACAAAAATCCAAATAGGATCGGTAAGCTGACAGATAAGAAACCGAGAACCATTTCTCCTGTATAGTCGCCACCGACCTGACTCCTTGCAAAACTCATTACGAAAAAAATGACTACAGCAAGAATTAAACCAAGGATTGCGAACCCGATCTGGATTGCCCCGACTACCGCTACGTGCTTTTTCATTCTAGAATCTTCCATGACAATTATTTTTTATGCAATTTAAAAATTTTTCCATTCCTGCTCAAATGACTGACGTTTTAAAGGATTGATGCATCAACTGTAATATTTTTTTTATAATGATACCATTTTAAACAGATTCCACATTAAAAAGAAGAGAGTTTTAGTATATTTGATTTTTAAATCTAACCTGTATGAAAAGAAAATTACTGTACGCTGCCGGTTTTCTGTTTTTAGCTATGGCTACGTCAACATGTACGAAAAACTGTAAAGTCTGCCAGCAAAACACCTATGATTCAAACAACACACTTCTGACGTCCGGAAGCGAGACGGAGTATTGTGACGCCTCACTTCTTAGAATTGAAGCGACTCCCGATGTTACTGTTTTGGGAACCACAACAAAATGGGTGTGCAGGTAATCAGTACCTGACACCTATTATTGTTACATCATCGATCTGCGGGCCATCACCCCGCCATTCTTCAAATATCTCGTTTAGCCGTTCCCCCTGCTGAAGCATCGGCTTTCCGTCCATAGCAATCAGTGTTTCCCTGAGCTGATTCGACATGAATTTTTTCTGTTTTGGCCCGCCGAACTGATCAGCATATCCATCGGAGAAAATATAAAAAACATCACCTTTCTGAAGTTCTATCTTATTGAGAGTGAAAGGCTCCATTTTGTAATGGATAGCAACAGGCATCTTATCAGCTCTGTAATGAATAAGTTCTCCCTTTCTTATCAGGTACAAAGGATTGTTTGCCCCTGCATACCATAATATGTTTTTATCAAAGTCAACCACACAGACCGCTATATCCATTCCATCCTTAATACTTTCTTCAGCAGCAACCTGTTTTAGCGATTTTATTATCCCCTGACGAAGATTATCTATAATCTGGTCGGGTTCAATAATATGCTTTCCATTAACAATCTCATTAAGCAAGGTAACTCCCAGCATACTCATAAATGCTCCGGGAACCCCATGGCCAGTGCAATCGGCTGAGATTATAACCTGCGGGTTACTCTGGGAACTGACCCAATAGAAATCGCCGCTTACAATCGCGAGCGGTTTATAAAGTACAAAGTGTTCAAGTTTATCACTGAACAGCTCAAGTGAGGGGATGAGAGCCGTCTGTATCCTTTTGGCATACATTATACTGTCTTCAATGTGCCTCTTCTGATATCCAATCTGATCTCGCTGGGCTGCTGCAAGATCTCTCTGTTTTTCGATTTCATCCTTCTGTAATGAGATTGTCCTGTTCTTTTCCTCCAGCTTAATGTTTGCTTCTTTCTTTATTTTGTATCCCCTGTAGATATAGTACCCGAGAAAACTTACAAGAAGAAGTGCCAGCAGAACAAAATACAAGACAAGCTTTTGTTTCTCAATCGCCTCAAGCTGTACTTTTATCTTACTATCCTGCTCTGAAATTCTCTTTAACTGATCATCAATCCTGGCTAACTGAACAGAGATCTTTGCCTTTTGGTTAGCGAGTGTATCTTTCTGTATCTGAACTTCATTCTGTTGAACAAGAATTGTTTTTTTCTGGGTTGAAATTTCTCCCTGCTGCCTGCTTATCTGGACAAATTGCTTATCAAGTACTTTCTGTTTCTCATTTAAAGTCTTTTCTTTTAATGCAATCTCTTTATTTAGACTATCCAGATGTGCTTTCTGTCGAAGAATTTCAGCTTTCTGGACATTGATCATTTCCAGTTGCTGGTGAATGGTATCTCTCTGCATTACTATCTGTTCGCTTGCCTTTCCGAAAAGGTTTTCCCAGTCTTCTTTTGTTTTGATTGCCTGGGTAAGCATGTTCGAATTGACCTTCATGCCAGCTTTATTGATAAGGTCCTCATTTACGCTATATTTCGGCATCTGGCCTTCCACTCCCATGAAATTGATCATCGATTCCCGGAATTCGTATCCTTCCGTCAGAAGAAGAGTCTGGCGATTGCCTATTTTACTTTTAATCTTATCGAGATTAAACCCTGAAGCTTTATTTACATATAAAAGTTGTGTATGCGTAATCTGACTCTCGGAATTGAATTTCACCAGCTCCACAGGTTTATCCTGAATTTTTGTTCTGGTTTTCCTCAGATTACCCATTTCGAAAAACAAGTACTCATCTTTGTCAAGAATTCCGATTCTGAATACTGAAGAATCGGCAAATCCCGGGCCATAATCGATGTATTTTGCTATATCAAAAATAAACACAGCTCGTGTTCCGTTATTTAATGGTTGTTGCGCGATTCCATTATTAGTCACTGATAGTAATCCCAAAAGAAGGATAGTAACTTTAATAAAGCGGAGTTGTTTAATCATTACGTCAGGCGTTTAGTAATACGAAATTGCACAAATTAATTCAGTAAACCAAATATCACTTTTACTTCATTCACTGCTCAGTGTTGATAAATTGTTAATAAGTGTCATAATATGCCTGATCAAGATCCTTATCTTATCGTAATTTTAATCATGTTTAACATGAACCGCAAATGACATTGAATATCAGCAACTTAGATTTAGCCACAAAAAACATACTCATTGTTGAGGATGATATGCCTTCAATAAAGTACTATGAAACACTGCTGAAGAACACTGGTGCTGAACTGCTGATATTTCATACCGGAAAGGAATTTGTTGATTTTATTAGCCAGACGAACATGTCAATTGATCTCGTTATTATGGATTATCTTGTTCCTCTGATAAACGGGATAGAGTGCATCAGAATACTTAGAAAAGACAGGAAAATCACTCCCGTAATCATGATCACAGCGTATTCCTCGGAACAGGCAAAAACCGAAGCCTACATTGCAGGTTGCAACGAATACGTTTTAAAACCAACCTATCCTGATAAGATTTTTTCGCTTCTTGAAAAGTATCTTAAATCGAATATTTCGGTTCCATTTTCGTTCTAGAAAGGTTTAATCCCTCTACGATTTCGCGTCTATCCCCCAGTGGGGTTGAGTCACTATTTCATCCCCGGTTGCACTATTTTGGCATACTGCGTATAGTAGCCCTCCAGCTTTTTCGTAATAGCCTCACCCTCATCAGGTTTTCCGCTTGCTGTAATCGCGTTTGCTATACGTGAAGTGTATTGAATTGCCGTCTGAATTTCAAACTCAGCTGAGTTAACTATATAAGGTTTTTGTTTAAGAAAGTAATCAAGACGCTTATAATAGTAATCACAGAATGCGCTTGACATTTCATATGCTTTATCCTTTGCCCCTGCCGCAAAATATGCTTCAATGATATCGGCGGTATACGGATCATATGGAATTTTATCGAGTGGCAGGGCATTCATGCAAAAATCTAATGTTTCTATTGCTTTCTCATTTTTCCCTTCGGCAGCAAGCGCTTTTGCAAGCTTTGCATAATTAAGCCTGGCTTTGATAACAATTATAGTTCGTTTATGATTATAATCTATATCTACATTTTTCTGATTAGCGCCTCTCCACAAAAATTTCTTTACCATGTTCTGATATAAAATATCAGGATCTATTCTACCATATTCAATCCAGTTCTTATTCTCCGATTTAATTGGGACCAAACGGTAAGCCAGTCCTTCAAGCTGGAAATATTCTTCAAGTCCAAGAGCATCATTATGATAACCTGTTATGAAATAAATCGGACGTTCCCATTTATTATGTGCAAGGATATCGAGCACGATCAACTGGCTTTTCATAATATAACTGCCTTTGAGCTTGATATCGATATAAGGAACAATTTTGTCGGCATCTTCCGGTTTAACAGTACCCGATGCTAATACTTTTTCCTTATCAACAGGAATTCTGATTGTCCGCGACGGAATTACATCGAGTATTTCAGTAGGCGACACCTGAACTTTTGTAGCCTTATTATCGCTTTTTACAAAATCAATTACAGTCGAAATATCGACGGGATCTTTTGTTTTCTCTACTATATATACCTGATTATTTACACCGTCATAATATTTCTGTGCAGGCAATGTTACCGGAAGCGGCGCTGACCCATAAGCACGGTCTTTCATCTGATCGATATACCAGTCGGTATTGAGAAGCATCAGGTTGCTTACACGTACGTCTGTCCTTATTCCTTCTACCTCCTGTGCATACCACAATGGGAAAGTATCGTTGTCTCCATTTGAAAAAAGTATTGCATTGGGAGCGACGGAATTCAAATAATCATATGCAACATCGCGTGTAAGATAACGGCCCGACCTGTCGTGATCATCCCAGCCCTGTGCGCCCATAATTACAGGCACTGAAAGACATACTAAACCCGATGCAACAGCTGCATACTTATCCTTCATAATCTTTGAAAGTCCCTCAAAAAGAGCCAGTACACCGAGACCGATCCATACAGAAAAGAAATAGAATGAGCCGGCAAAGGCATAATCCCTTTCACGGGGCTGGTTAGGATACTGGTTCAGATACAGAACAATAGCCATTCCTGTCATTATAAATAGAAGAAGGATTATTCCCCAGTTTTTGTTATCACGATTTAACTGGTAGAACATTCCGGCTAAACCCAGAATAAAAGGTAATAAATAGTATTTATTCCTTGAAGGATCAGTTTTCATGTCTCCCGGAACATCCGATGTACCGATTCTCGGTTCATCGATGAATTTTATGCCCGACATCCAGTTTCCGTTTATGGCACCTCCGGTTCCCTGGGTGTCATTTTGTTTTCCGGCAAAATTCCACATGAAATATCTGAAATACATGTATCCGAACTGGTATGAGAACATAAAGCGCAGATTCTCAGTAAATGTGGGTTTCCTGACAACTTTTTTCTCACCCGACTGAGTTGTGACCTGAATCGGAACTCCTGTTACTTTGGCCCATTGCTGATAAGCTTCGATATGATCAGGCTGGTCGCTCCACATTCTTGGGAATAGAGTAACGAAACGTGGGTCATAAATGCGTTCAATATCATGGCTTGTAACAACATATTTCCCGTTTTCGAGGGAATATTTTGGTTTACCTTCAGCATAATCAGTTACCGGTGCGTTGTAATAAGGTCCTTTAAATAATGGTCTTTCTCCATATTGCTCCCTGTTAAGAAAATATAACAGGTTTACCGGATTTGATGGATTATTCTCGTTAAGAGGAGTATTAGCTGACGATCTGATTACGATTATTGCATTTGCTGAATAACCTATAAGGATAACCATTATCACGGTCAGCATTGTATTCAGAGTAACTCTGCTTTTACCTGCCAGGTACCAGACCAGTGTTGAAATAATTACAAGAACAATCAGATTCAAGATTGACGAACCTGATACCACCCATATCCCGGTAAAGAACAGGGCTGCGATGGCAAATATTCCATTTTTAGTCCTGTTCTGTTGATGAAAATGAGAATTTTACGGCAAAAATGAATAAAACAGCAACAATAATCATATGAACTATCATTCCGCTGTTTACAGGCATGCCAAGCGTATTGACAAAAAACAGATCAAACTTTTCAGCAATTGTAACGATTCCCGGCATTATGCCATACATCAGTAACGATAGAAGGATAATGGACGCTACAAGGGAGATCAAGAAACCTTTCCAGGAAAATTCAAATCTTTTAAAGTAATAGACAAGTACAATTGCAGGAATGGTAAGCAGATTAAGAAGATGAACACCAATTGAGAGACCGATCAGAAATCCAATCAATATCAACCATCTGTCGGCATGAATTTCTTCTGCAACATCTTCCCATTTAAGTATTGCCCAGAACACAAGAGCAGTAAAAAAAGCAGATGAGGCATAAACTTCGGCTTCAACTGCCGAAAACCAGAATGAATCTGAGAAGGAATATGCAATTGCACCAATCACACCTGCAGCCATTACAGCAATGATCCGGCCCTGGGTGATCTGTTCTTCAGATTTGATAATAATTTTTCGTGCCAGATGAGTAATTGTCCAGAACAGAAAAAGTATAGTAAATGCGCTCGCAAGAGCTGACATCGAGTTTACTGTTATGGCAACTTTAGCCAGATTACCTCCGGCAAAATGGGTAAAAAAGTTACCCATGATCATAAAAACGGGGTTTCCCGGAGGATGGCCTACTTCAAGCTTAAACACAGAAGCTATGAACTCTCCGCAGTCCCAGAGACTTGCTGTTGGTTCAATTGTCGACAGGTAGGTAAAGGCCGCAATAATGAACACGACCCATCCGGTTATATTATTGATTAGCTTGTATTTCTTCATTTTTATGTAATTTCAGATGACGAAAATACTTATTTTTTTTGTAACACAGCTAAACCTGTATCACTCACAATTTTGTTATTTTTAGGGCGTTATTAAAAGAAGACCGAGTAAGTCTTTGACAAATCCGTTTAATCTTTGTTATTATATTCTTGTCAGTACACCCAATGAGATTTAGGCAAATCCTTGTATTTTTTGTTTTAATATTCCTGCCACACATGGCTTTAGCTCAGTATTATGAGACAGGGCAGGATCCAGCATCACTAAAATGGATGCAAATTAAAACTGAACGGTTCTCTGTAATTTATCCCGAAAAATACAGCGCCCGCGCACTCGAATATGCAAAAACGCTTGACAAAGCCTGCTCAAAACTCGTTTTGCTTTTTCCTGAGAAGAAATTTAATATCCCTGTGATTATCCATAATTATACGGTTCAATCGAACGGATATGTTTCCTGGGCTCCCAAAAGAATTGAACTTTATCCCACGCCGGAGCAGAATACTATCCCTTTATCCGAAGAGGAACAACTGTCAGTCCATGAACTTACCCATGTTTATCAGATGTCGACTCTCAACCAGGGCTTTTCGAAATACATGTCGTTTATTCTGGGAGAGCAGTTCACGGGCGTTGTCGCATCTCTCCTGCCGCAATGGTTCCTGGAAGGTGATGCAGTTTTTGCAGAATCAGCGCTCACGCCTTCAGGCAGAGGAAGAACGGCAGCATTCCAAAAACCGCTGAAAGCCTTGATTATTGATGGCAGGAAACCATATAAATACGACAAAATACTAAACGGTTCTTACAAAGATTTTGTTCCTGATTATTATCAGACAGGTTACCAGATGGTGACGCTGGCTTTGACAAAGGACCCGCAGTTATGGACAAAAGTTCTGAATTTTACGGCAGATCAGCCATTTACTTTAAATCCGGTAAATATAAGCCTTTCAAGAAATGCAGGTTTAAAGAAAAAGAGTCTCTGGAACCAGACTTATGATTCGCTGAAATATATCTGGTCAAAAGACATCACTGCAGACAACCCGGTATCATACAACCATTTAAATCCTGATAAAAAAGGAAAATTCATTAATTACTATTCGCCCTTATTTGTTAATGAGAATAGTATAATAGCCATAAAAACTTCTTTATCTGATCCGGCTTCATTCGTTGAGATAAATCCCCTTCTCAAAACTGAAAAGAGGATATTCACTCCCGGAAATTTATATCCCTGGTTTCTCACTTACGGAAATGGCAAACTTGTATGGGTCGAAACTGTTCCTGATCCCAGATGGGAGAACCGCGAATACTCCATAATAAAACTAATGGATCTCAAAAATAAAAAGGTTAAGATCATCTCCACGGAAATCACGATATCTTGCAGCCTCCATATCTCCTGATGGCAGAGACATTGCAGCAGTTGAGAACACGATAGACAATATAAATAGTCTGGTTTTTATTGACCCGGAATCGGGAAAAGTGAAAGAGTCAGTTCGTGCACCCGGGAATGTTTCCCTCCAGCATCCTCAATGGGCCTCCGGAAGCAGGAAATTGACCTTCATCTTCCTTTCTGAAGATGGTGAAGGAATTATGTCATACGAACCAGCGGGAAATGAATGGAAGACACTGATACCCGCCGCAAGAAATGATCTTCAATCATCATTTCTCAGGAATGATACTCTCTTCTTTGTCGGTTCTTCTTCGGGAACAGACAATATCTACATCCAAACACCCAATAAAAAAATTGTTTTGCTTACACACTCCAAATTTGGTGTTATAGATGCAATTAACGGCGGCAATAAAATCTATTTTGGAAACTATACTCTACTGGGGAATGAAATCTCAAGCACGACAAGCAGGATTGAAAATACTAACAATTATAATAGTACATCTTCATTCCTGATTAACAGATTCAATAATAACAAGAATGATGTTTCTGACAGCAGCATTTCCAAATATACTCCTGAACCTTACAGAAAATGGCAACATCTTTTCAGATTCCACAGCTGGATGCCTTTTTATGTTGACATTACTCAATTAAATTTCGATCCCGCAAGTATAAGACCCGGAGTCACTCTTCTGACGCAAAACACGTTAAGTACTCTCATTTCAACAATTGGTTATGAGTATTCCGCTCAAAAAAGAAATGTGATTCACACACATATTAAATTTACTGGTTGGTACCCTGTCATCGAATCACAGCTCGATTACGGAGCTCTTCCTGTTGTAAATAAATTAGCTGAAAATGTTGCAAATCCTACTAATATACAGCCAGGCATAAGTTTCCTGAATACAATATCCCTGCCTCTAAATTTTTCTACAGGTAATTTTTCACAATTTCTCCAACCCTCTTTTACTAATAACTATGTAAACCAGTATATATATCTTAAGGATAAAGGAACTTATGAGTATGGTCAGACGATAATGACAGGAAGAGTTTATTTTACGAATTATTCTCAATCGGGTCTCCGTGATATTTATCCCAGATGGGCCCAGATATTGGATTTTAATTACTGTTTTGCCCCTTTCAACACTGATATTTACGGATCAGAAATTTCAATAAAAACAGCTTTTTATTTTCCCGGTCTGTTTCCAAACAACAGTCTGAAAATAAGGATAGAAACAGACAAACAGAAATCTCAGAAATATCTTTATGGTAACTTCTCATCCCTTCCCAGAGGGTATTCAAATATCATTGCAAAGGGAATTACATTTTTATCTGCTGACTATGCTTTACCATTGGCGTACCCGGATTTTAATATTGCAAGCCTTCTGTACCTGAAGCGGGTCAGAACATCACTTTTCTATGATTATGCTGAAGGACCTGGCAATTCATTATATAAGGTTACATCAAATGGCCTCGTACCGTTTTACAATAATCCTGAAACTGAATCATTCAGATCATTTGGCTTCCAATTGCTTGCGGATTTTCATGTGTTAAGGATCCCTTACATGATATCAGGAGGAATTCAATCAGCATGGAAAAGCATAAGCGGCCCTCCTGTTATAGAGTTCCTGTTTAATATTGATCTGTACGGAATGAGTATTGGCAGAAAGCGGCTTTAAAGATTCCGGGCTGTTTCCTTTATCAGATCCCATGCTTTTTCAACATGACTAATAGTAACATTTGTTTGTGCTGTTACCATACGAAGTGTATACCGTCCATTCAAAACTGTATGACTAAGATATATTTTTCCTGAATCATTAAGACTATGGTTCAATCTTTCATTAAGGGCATTCAGCTGTTCCTCATTATAACCGGCTGGCGAGAATCTGAAACAGACCACACAGATCACTACCGGTGCAAGTATCTCAAAATCATTTTCTTTAGAAATAAGTTGTGCCAGATTTTCTGCAATAGAAATATGGGTTCTGATCTTTTCACGAAGACCTTCAACACCATAAGTCCTGATCACACTCCAGAGCTTCAATGCCCTGAACCTTCTACCAAGAGGGACACCCCAATCGCGGTAATCATTTACTTTGCCTCTTGTCCTTGTCTTCAGATATTCGGGAAGTATTTCAAATGTTTTTATAAGGCTCCCGGCATCCTTTACAAAATAGGCTGTGCAATCAAAATTGGTAAACATCCATTTGTGAGGATTGAAAACAAGGCTGTCGAGATATTCCCTGCCGTCAAGCATCCATTGAAATTCAGGCAGAATAAGAGCAGTACCGGCCATTGCAGCATCAACATGCAACCAGACATCATGTTCATGACAAATTTCGCCAATAGCTTTCAGAGGGTCAACTGAGGTTGTCCCTGTAGTGCCAAGGGTGGCAACAACACAGCATGGCTTAAAGCCATTTATTTTGTCTTTAGTTATTGCTTCCTGCAGTTTTACCGGATCCATCGAAAAATCGTCTCTAACGGGTATTTTGACAAGGTTTTTCTTTCCTATCCCGCTTATCTTAACTGCTTTTTCAACCGATGAATGTGTTTGTTCAGAACAGTAAACTTTCAGGAAGCCGGGTTTAAAGCCATCAGTGTTGCCTGAAAAATCCGTTGCTTTCTCCCGTGCCGTCAGTATTGCCGCAAGAGTGGCAGTAGATGCGGAATCCTGTATTACACCTTCAAACTCCGAAGGAAGTCCGATTAAATCTCTCAGCCAGTTCATCATTTTCTCTTCCAGCTCAGCTGCAGCCGGGGAGGTTTCCCATATCATGCACTGGGCCGCCAGAGTAGAAGTAATCATCTCTGCGAGAACCGAGGCCGGACTTGTATTTGCAGGAAAATAAGCGAAGAAATTAGGACTTTGCCAGTGGGTTATGCCCGGCATAATGATTTCATTGAAATCTTTCATCAATGATTCAAAAGACTCAGGTAACTGAGGAGGGTTGTCAGGAATTTTTTTAAATATCTCTCCGGGTTCGACTGATGATTTTACAGGCAGATCTTCAACATTTTCCATGTAGCCGGCCATCCATTCAACCAGCTCATGGGCATGTTTACGAAATTCATCAGGCGTCATTTGATCATCCTATTACAGAATCAGCAAGAAGTATTACTTTGTTTGCCTTTACTTCAATAACTCCTCCGCTGATATTGTATATTATTTCATTGTTTTCCTCATCGATCATCCTTACCGGTCCGCCATCAAGAGTAGAGATAATCGGAGCATGGTCTTTCAATACCTGAAATGATCCTTTCTTTCCCGGAACCCTCACTGACTTGATCTCCCCTTCAAAAATTTTTTTGTCGGGTGTAATAATCTCTATCTTCATTTTTCAGAAGTTATTTTGACTGAGCAAGGATCTTTTCGCCTTTTTCAATTGCATCTTCGATAGTTCCCACGAGCATGAACGCTGATTCAGGATACTGATCGACTTTGCCGTCCATTATCATATTGAAACCTTTGATGGTGTCTTCAATTGAAACGATAGCACCTTTAATACCCGTAAATGATTCGGCAACCTGGAATGGCTGAGAAAGGAATCTCTGAACACGCCTTGCCCGGTGTACTACCAGTTTATCTTCTTCTGAGAGTTCATCCATACCCAGGATTGCAATGATATCCTGCAATTCATTATATCTCTGAAGCAATTCTTTCACTCTTTGAGCACAGTTATAATGAGCTTCACCGACAATTTCTGTAGTAAGGATCCTCGAAGTTGAATCAAGCGGATCCACTGCAGGGTAAATACCAAGCTCTGAAATCTTCCTGCTTAGAACCGTCGTGGCATCAAGGTGTGCAAAAGTAGTGGCCGGAGCGGGGTCAGTAAGGTCATCTGCCGGGACATAAACAGCCTGAACAGAAGTAATTGACCCGTGTTTGGTCGAAGTGATCCTTTCCTGCATTATACCCATCTCTGTTGCCAGAGTTGGCTGGTATCCCACGGCTGATGGCATCCTTCCGAGCAGAGCTGAAACTTCCGATCCGGCTTGTGTAAAACGGAAGACATTATCCATGAAAAACAGAATATCCCTGCCACCGCTTTTCCCATCACCATCCCTGAAATGTTCTGCAACCGAAAGACCTGATAAAGCGACTCTTGCCCTTGCTCCGGGAGGTTCGTTCATCTGTCCGAACACAAGCGCGAGTTTCGATTCCTTAATGGCTTCCTTGTCAACTGTGGACAGATCCCATCCACCTGATTTCATACTTTCAAGAAATTTTTTGCCATATGTTATTACACCTGCATCGAGCATATCCCGGAGAAGGTCATTACCTTCCCTTGTTCTTTCACCAACTCCTGCAAATACAGAAAGTCCGGAATATGTTTTCGCAATATTATTTATAAGTTCAAGTATTACTACTGTTTTCCCTACCCCGGCACCGCCGAAAAGGCCAATCTTACCACCCTTTGAATATGGCTCAATCAGGTCAATAACTTTTATTCCGGTGTAAAGGACTTCCTTTTCAGTAGAAAGATCTTCATATTTCGGAGGTTTCCTGTGAATAGGATAACCACCTTTTTTGTCAAGAAATCCAATTCCGTCGATAGCTTCTCCTGTCACATTCATAAGACGGCCCTTGATCTGTTCCCCGATTGGCATGGTTATGGGTAATCCAGTCGCAACAACCTCCATTCCTCTGCGCAATCCATCGGTGGAATCCATTGCAATTGTCCGGACGGTCCTTTCACCTATATGCTGTTGACATTCTACAACTAAAAAAGAACCATCATCTTTCTTTATTTCAAGCGCGTCAAATATTTCGGGCATCTCAATACCCGGTTTTTCAAAAGTGACGTCAACCACCGGTCCTATGATCTGGCTGATTTTCCCTGTGTTCTGTGACATATATTCTTATTATTTATTTTAATTTCTCCGGAGGACACAAATTTAATAATTTTTGCGTTCCAACCTATTTATGCACTTCTAAATTGAATTGTCTGAACTTTAACCTAATTATCCCGTCCTATCAGTGAATTTGCAATATTTATAAGTTCAACTTTTCTTTCTTTTGGGGGATCTAACTTCTCAAGCAAATTAAAAGCCGTGTTAATATATGAATTTGCCAGATCCTCTGAAACATTTTTGATATTCAGCTGATCATAAATACTCACTACTTTTTTCACTTTAGTTTCAGGGTCCAGATCCTTCATTGAGAAAAGTTCATGAATTTGTCGGGCCTGATCAAACGACGCTAATTCGAGAGCTTTGACAAGCATGTATGTTTTCTTATTCGATATAATGTCACCTCCCACAATTTTCCCAAAGACCTTAACATCTCCATAAATATCGAGCAGATCATCCTGAATTTGAAATGCCATGCCGAGATTTCTTCCGAACTCATAGAGAAGCTCGGAATCCTTATCATCAGCGCCACCCAATATTGCACCTATCTTAGCAGAAGCAGCAAGAAGAGCTGCTGTTTTCAGCTCTATCATACGCAGATACTCCTCGTTCGAAACTATTGCGGCTTTCTCAAATTCGATATCAAGCTGTTGCCCGACACAAACTTCAATAGCTGCTTTGTTAAACACTTTAAATACTTTTAAAAGGTGCGTATGCGGCGTCTGAAGAAAACATTCATTTGCAATAAAGGCCATCACATCTCCTGAAAGGACCGCCTGGTTTATATTCCATTTGCTATGAACGGTAGGTACGTTTCGCCGAACGGGCGCATTGTCCATAATATCATCATGGACGAGAGTAAAATTATGAAATACTTCAAGACCGGTCGCGGGAATCACTGCATCATCGATCTTGTCGCTGTACAGATTGCAGGCCATAAGTGCAAGAACAGGGCGAAGTCTTTTTCCACCGACAGAAAGAATATATTTAACCGGATCATTCAGCTTTTCTGCTTCTTCATTATATGAAAGATTCAGAATAGCCTTATTGACCATTTTTTTTAGCTCAGACTGAGTAAACATGAGAATCGTATTACAACCTCATTAATATTATCCCCTCAGCGCTTCTGCGCCGCTTACCACTTCGAGTATCTGATTTGTAATAGCAGCCTGCCGTGCTTTGTTGTACTGAAGTGTAAAATCACGAATCATAGTTGTCGCATTGTCTGTCGCCTTGTGCATAGCCGTCATCCTGGCGCCATGTTCTGCCACGAATGAATCAAGCACTGCTTTGTAGAACTGAATCTTTAGTGATTTTGGAATTAGTTCCTGTATAATTTCCTCTTTATCAGGCTCATATATATAATCTGCAGGAGCATATTTTTGTTTTGCGGTAGTGGGAATGGCCTGTACCGGCAAAAATGCTTCATTAGTCAGGTTCTGAACTGCAGCATTTTTAAATTGATTGTAGATCAGCTCAACCCTGTCAAATTCCAGTGAAGCAAAACTCTCCATGATCTGTTCTGCAACAATGCTTGCATTGCCGAATGTCAGTTCATTATACAAATTATTCTGTTCGGGAAGCATACTTACTTTTTGCTTTCTGAAAAAATCAAAACCTTTTTTTCCTATTGCCAGGATCTTAAGATTGCCTTTCTGGAACTGATCATAATATTTCTCGTTGATAGTTCTTCGGGTCTCATTTATAACATTGGTATTGAAAGCGCCGCAGAGACCTCTGTTAGAAGTAATTACTATCAGGAGGATCTTTTCAGGTGCTGTTGCCCTGCCATATACATTTTCAATTTCGGAATCAGCAAGACTAAGTGAAAGATCGACGAGCAACTCATGCAGTTTATTTGCATAAGGCCTCAACTTCACGATCTTGTCCTGTGCTTTCCGCAATTTGGCAGCAGATACCATCTTCATTGCAGATGTTATCTGCCTTGTTGACTTAAATGAAGCAATCCTGATCCTTATTGCCTTTAAATTCGCCATCTAAAATTCATTTATCCACATTAGCTTGTTATTGCGGCTTATACTTAATGACTAAATCTTTTGCTACTGTTTCGAGTACCTTAATGATATCATCATTTAATACGCCGGCTCGCAGACTATCGAGCGTATCCCTGTGTTTAAGCTCAAGGAATTCAATAAATTCAGTTTCGAAACTTTTCACCTTATTAACAGGAATATCTTTTAAAAGACCCATCGTTCCGCAATAAATTATTGCGATCTGCTTTTCAATTGGAACCGGAGCAAACTGCCCCTGCTTCAATATTTCAACGTTCTTTGCTCCTTTATTCAGGATTGCCAGAGTTGAAGCATCAAGGTCAGATCCAAACTTCGAAAATGCTTCGAGCTCACGATATTGTGCCTGGTCAACCTTGAGTGTACCGGCAATCTTCTTCATTGCTTTTATCTGGGCATTTCCACCCACCCTGGAAACTGATATTCCAACGTTAATTGCAGGACGTACTCCTGAGTTAAACAATGCTGTTTCGAGGAAGATCTGTCCATCAGTTATTGAAATAACGTTTGTTGGTATATAAGCCGATACGTCACCGGCCTGTGTTTCAATAATTGGAAGAGCCGTAAGCGATCCGCCTCCTTTAACAAGGTGTTTTATTGACTCAGGAATATCGTTCATCTTCCTTGCAACTTCGTCGGATTCAATGATTTTAGCTGCTCTTTCAAGAAGTCTTGAATGCAGATAAAATACATCACCGGGGTACGCTTCACGTCCAGGTGGGCGACGCAGCAGCAGTGAAACTTCCCTGTATGAAACAGCTTGTTTGGAAAGATCGTCATAAATTATCAGCGCATCGCGACCCGTATCACGGAAATATTCGCCAATTGCAGCTCCTGCGAACGGAGCATAAAATTGTGAAGCTGCAGGATCGGATGCCGTTGCAAGAACAATTACTGAATATTGAAGAGCACCATGTTCTTCAAGAGTCGCAGCTATGTTAGCAACTGTAGAGCCCTTCTGACCTATAGCAACATAAATGCAATAAACAGGTTTTCCTGCTTCAAAATTACTGCGCTGATTAATGATTGTGTCTATTGCGATAGCAGTTTTTCCTGTCTGCCTGTCGCCGATTATCAACTCTCTCTGTCCACGTCCAATTGGTATCATCGCATCAATTGCCTTGATCCCTGTCTGCAGTGGCTGTCTTACCGGCTGGCGGAAAATAACGCCCGGAGCTTTTCTTTCAAAAGGAAGATTGAAAAGTTCACCTTTAATAGGGCCTTTACCATCGAGAGGTTGTCCGACCGGATTTATTACTCTTCCCAACAATCCTTCACCAACACCAAGGGAGGCGATTCTTCCGGTTCTTTTGACTATGTCGCCCTCACGAATCTCTTCAGTCGGACCCAGTAATACCGCACCTATATTATCTTCTTCAAGGTTCAGCACAATAGCCTCCATTCCGTTTTCAAACTCGATCAGTTCATTCGATTGTGCATTCGAAAGTCCATAAATACGGGCTATCCCGTCACCTACCTGAAGCACAGTTCCAACTTCTTCAAGTTCAACCCCGGTTTGAATACCTTCGAGTTGCTGTTTGAGAATTTTTGAAACTTCTGCCGGTTTAATATTTGCCATGTTATATCTACTTAAAAACTTTTAGTTCAATATTTTTCTAATTGGGAGTTATGACACTTCCAATAAGTTCTTTTTTAATTTTTCGCAGTTTGTTCTTTATGCTTGCGTCGATGTAACTATCATCAACGCGTAATATAAATCCTCCGATTATTTCAGGATTAATATTCTCTTTAAGATCAATTTTTGTCTTGAAAATAGTCGAAATGAGATCTGTTATTTGCGTCCTGACTTTATCGTCCACCTTAACTGCAGTAGTTAAAATGGAATCAGTAATTCCCTTGTATTTTTTAGTTTCATGTATAAAATCTCTTGCGATGGCAGGAATAAAGGCTTCTCTTCCGTTTTTCACAATAAGATCCAGCAGGGAGAGGGTTATTTCCTCTATGTTGCCTTCAAACATTTTATGAAATATTTCTTCTTTTTTTGAAGGAGGGATAATGGGGCTCTGAAGAAATTCTCTCGTTTCATCGACTTTACAGATCTCTGAAATAAAAATCATATCCTGATTTACCTTATCGAGAATCTTTTTTTCGAGAGCTGATTGAAAAAGAGCTCTTGAGTATCTTACAGATATCTTGCTTTCGTTCATTGCAGGTTCCTAATTCTTTTTGAAATCAATCTCCTTGAGGTAATTATCAATAAGTTTTGATTGTTCCCCTGAAGATTTGAGTTGTTCTCCAAGAAGCTTCGAAGCAATTTCGACTGACAGTGTGGCTACCTGTTCATGAATTTCCGAAAGCGCTTTCAGTTTCTCGTTTTCAATACCTGTTCTTGCTTTTTCAATAAGTTTCTCTGCCTCATCAGTAGCTTTCCCTTTTGCTTCTGCAATAAGTTTATCGCGAACGTCTCTTGCTTCTTTCAGAATTGACTCACGTTCCTCCCTGGCTTTACGCAGGATTGCTTCATTATCACTCTGCAGTTTCAACATGTCCTCCCTCGCCTTTGCGGCTGATTCAAGAGAACCTTTTATCATCTCATCACGTTCTTTCACTGCCGAGAGAATCGGTTTCCAGGCAAACTTCGTCAGGATAAGAAAGAAAAGAAGAAAAATCAGTACTGACCAGAAAAGTGTGCCCACTGCCGGAGTGGTAAGACTATTTGCTAATAATATCATATACGTTATTTTAACAATTCAATTAAAATGAAGCCTGTAACCAACCGTTACAGGGCTCCACAATTTTTTTTAGTTACTACAAAAGAGCAACTACAACTGCGAACAGAGCAACTCCCTCAATAAGGGCAGCTGAAATGATCATAGCAAGCTGGATCTTTGAATAAGCTTCCGGTTGTCTTGCAATTGCATCCATTGCTGATCCGCCAATCCTTCCAATACCAAGTCCTGCTCCAATTACTGCGAGTCCTGCTCCTACTGCTGCTAATGTACCTGTCATGATAATAATATTTAGTTAAACAAAAATTCTAGTGTTCTTCGGCTACTGCCAGACTGATAAATAATGCTGACAGTAGTGTAAAAATATATGCCTGGAGGAATGCTACCAGAAGCTCCATAAAATCCATAAAAATCACGAAGAAAATCGAAACCGGGGCCAATGCAAGAGAGCCAAAAATGAAGATAAGACAAATAAGGCTCAGTATAACAATGTGCCCGGCAAGCATATTTGCAAATAATCGGATCATCAGAGCAAATGGCTTTGAAATTAATCCGATAAGTTCTACCGGAATCATAATAGGCAAAAGCCAGAATGGAACACCCGGAGTTGCAAAAACATGCCTCCAGTGTGATTTATTTCCGCTAAGCTGAGTTATAAGAAATGTGCAGCTGGCTAATATGAAAGTAATTGCGATGTTCCCGGTTACGTTTCCACCAAAAGGCGGAGGAAATGGAATAAGGCCCATCAGGTTATTTATGAGAATAAAGAAGAATGCTGTGAGAAGATACGGCATGTACTTCTCGTATTTATGTCCGATGTTTGGAATTGCAATATCATCGCGGATAAAAAGGACGACCGGTTCTAGGAAACTTTGTATTCCTTTTGGATGACTTATCCCCGTTTTCTTATATGAGCGGGCCAGAGAAAGAAAAATAATAAGACCGATTATTGCTGCGGATAACATTGCCACCACTGTCTTTGTCATCGAAAGATCGAGCGGAAGGTTCTTTATCTCAGCTTCTCCTGTCGAATTAACCGATACAATTTTACCTTTCAGATCGCCTTCTTCTTCAAGTTTAAATCCTTTATAAACCTTCCCGTGTGCAAGATTCTTTGATGAGAATACATTCAGGCCCTTTTCTTTGCTGTAAACGATTACAGGAAGATAAATGGCAACGCTTTCTCCGTTTTGCTTTGTATAGAGGTGCCATTCATGCGAATCGGATATGTGTTCAAGTATATAGGCACTCGCATTGAATTTAACTTTTGCCTCCCCTTTTACTTCAGCTTCCTGGGCGTTGGCTGTAAAACACGATCCTGCAAGGAGTAAGAAGAAGATTGAACGAATCAGATTTTTTGTTTTCAAGTCAATTCAAGTTTTATAGCGCTTTGTTTTTCAGGGTTTTAACTATAACCGAGATAGAAAACAAAGAGAGTGCTAAATATAAAACAAAAAATATTAAAACAGACTCCAAAGAAGTTTTTTTAGCAACAATAAACCACAGCAGTGCAAATATGAGCTCAAGCAGGAATTTTAGACTTAAAGCCACCAGGCTGTGTAGTGTCTGACTATCTGGTTCTTTAGTTTGACCTTTCAAAAAAATAAATATTGTTAAAATCGATAATAAAGGAAAAAGCAAGGGATGCAACAGAGATGTCAAAATAATGTAAATCGATTCTGAGGAGCTGCAGCAATAACATAACTTGCCAGTATCAATAGAGCATTGAATATTGCAAGGATGAAAATGTTTCTAAAAATCGGCTTCAAGGATATTGATCACTTAATGAAATCTTTTATTGCAGTATAAATTGCTGCAAAAACGCCAACAGCGAAAGGACTAATTGTAAAAACCGGTGTATGCCAACCGGTCAGTTTATCAAGTTTGGTGCCACCCCATACCGTTACGAGGATAATTCCCAGCATCTGAAATGCCAGACCCGTGAACCTGGCGTAGTTGTTTGTACCCTTATTTTGTGACTTTTTCGGGTTCTTTTTCTTTGATGATTCCTGTTCCTCCATTGTTTTCAGTATCACTCATTTTGCAGTTTCCTGAAAATACTGCTCCCGGTTCAATTGAAAGTTTAACCGTAACTATATCCCCAACTATTTTCGAAGATGCTTTAAGGTTAAGCAATTGTCCAACCATTATTTTACCTTCAATGATCCCTGCAACTTCAGAATTTTTGCAAATTACTTCTCCTTTTACTTTTCCTGTAGGACCAACAACAACTTTACCTTTTGTGTTCAGGTTCCCTGTGAGTGATCCATCAATTCGTATATCTCCATTGGATTTTATATCGCCTGTAATATCTGTGCCTGTGCTGATAAGGTTAATTGTGGGGGTATTGTCAGTTTCGTTAAATTTTGCCATAATACTTAAAGGTTTATAGGGTAGTAGCTTAATAACTCACAAATATAAAAACTATTGCAGATAATTATAAAAATTAGAGATTTAAAAAGATTTTTCTTGCGTACCGGGGATTGCTTCGTCGCTTACGCTCCTCGCAATGACGATGGATATTAAGTAGATTGGTTAATCATCCCAGGAATATTAAATGAAACCGGGTCATTGTGAGGAGCGAAGCGACAGAGCACTTACTTGTGCCGTCATTGCGAGGAGCGAAGCGACGAAGCAATCTTCAGTCTTGTCTGAAGAACTTTGGCCTTATTCCCCCAATTTCTCCAGCATTTTTATCCTTGTATCTTTCTGATGAAGAATTATACTATCGTAGTCATTCTTCTCTTCTCCAAATTTATTTATCAGTACGAATACTTCAACGCACATGAAGAAGAGGAAAAACATCAGCCAAACCAACATCGCTATGGGTGATGATAAAAGTATACCGAATAATATTTTCAATTCGTCAAGGAAGCCTGTTTTTGAATTAAGCTCTGTTTCAAGTTCCTGTCTTATATTGATTTTACTGTTTTCTTTCTCAGATTTCTGCGCTCTCAGTTTACTGATCTGATCTGCAATATCAGGAAGCAGGGCCGCTTTTGGATTTGCTACATCATTAAGAGCAAAATCTGTTCGTCTTACCAGAGTATCAACCTTATTTCCATTGTGCATCTGGAAATGTTTAATCTCAGATGAAGTGCTTTTTATGAACGGTTTTCTCGTGATTTCATCAATGATGGCTGTTCTTTCTGCTTCTTTGAGATTAATTGCTGAATCAATCTGGTCGATTTGAAGATCAAGTTCCTTCGTCTTTACAGGCAATATATTATTAACTTCATTCTGAACATTGCTGATCTTTCCTTTTTCAACATCATCCTTGAAAATTATCTGATCGATAATGACCGAACCAATTATAGCCATAACGATCCCAAGCAGAATTCTGAATACCGGAACGAGTTTGTTTCTTCCAACCGAAAGTATTATCTGCCTTTCAACCTGGATAACAATAATAACCATGATGAGAGATACAAGAATACAACCGGTAATCCCTGAATGAAGATACCGCTGAGCAAAACTATAGCCGATAAATGCCCATAATATGCTTACAATCAGAATTGCCGAAAGAAATTTTTTGACAGTTTTGGCACTTGCTTCACTTGAGTTTTTAATTAAAGAATAATTATATCCAGTAATATAGCAACCTGTTTTTAACCAGAGATCTTTCATTTTATACAGTTCTGTTAAATATTTTCGACTGGGAAATTGCTGATAATCCTCGCATGAAATCCCCTTTGATATGACAATGCAATTCGCTGGGTCGCACCGTTTCCACTTACTGCTTCCTCCTTTATGATCCTGATTTTCCCAAGGAGATCCCTGACGATTTCCTTCCGTATTTTAAGCTCTTCAACCAGATCAATCAATCCGGCTCTGGTTCTTGAACCAATATGGAAATCCAGTTCTTTCAGAAAGCTCTCGTAATAGTTCAGACGATTTGTCGATAAGAATAAGCAGATCGTGGTGGAACAATTTGATATTATCGGTCTTGTAGCTATCATCGGGATTTGTTAATGCGTCATTATATCCTCTTGATTCATAATCATCCTGAAAGAATGAATAGATAGCGTCGAGACCAATTGAACCATCGCCCGGGAAGAATTCTGCATTTCTTATTCCGGGCTCATTTCCAAACTTATAAAGTTCATTATTTATTGTTACCGGATTACGGTGATTTTATCCGGAGTGTGGTTCTTCTCTCCGGAATACGTTTAATAGTCCCATTGAATATTTTTCTTTTATTAGTCAACGTTGCAGTTTTTAATTATTGTGCAATGGGGAAATAATATTTTATTTTACCCTGTCATATCCATTAAACGAGTAGAGACGTTGACATTCAACGTCTCTACATCATTCGTTAATGAGATAATACTGATTTTGGAATTGTTTATTCCGGGTCATAAGCCCACTTAAGGTAAATAGCACCCCAGGTGAATCCTCCTCCGAATGCAGCAAGAATAAGGATATCCCCCTTCTTAAGCTTCTTTTCATATTCCCAGATACATAAAGGAATTGTAGCAGAGGTCGTATTTCCGTAATTCTCAATATTGATCATTACTTTTTCAGGTGGCAGGCCCATTCTTCTTCCTGTTGCATCAATTATCCGGAGATTTGCCTGATGCGGAACGAGCCATGCAATGTCTTCCGATTTGAGATTATTCTTTTCCATAATCTCCACTGCAACATCAGCCATGTTTACTACGGCAAACTTGAAAACGCTTTGTCCTTCCTGGTAGATGAAATGTTCTTTTGCATCGACTGTTTCATGTGAAGCCGGTTTTATGGAACCTCCGGCCTTTAAATGCAGATATTTGCGTCCCGAACCGTCGGTGTGAAAAATATAATCCATTATTCCGTAGTTCTCTGTTGTGGGTTCAAGCAATACTGCCCCAGATGCATCGCCAAAAAGAGGACAGGTAGTACGGTCGGTATAGTCGGTAATTGACGACATTTTGTCGGCACCTACGACAATTACTTTTTTGTATCTTCCGGTTTCAACATAAGCAGCTCCTGTCTGGAGAGCAAAAAGGAAACCCGAACAAGCCGCATTTAAATCAAAACTGAAGGCATTCTTGATACCGCATTTATCTGATATGATGTTTGCGGTTGCAGGAAAAAACATGTCGGGAGTAACTGTTGAACAAATCACCAGATCAACATCTTCAGGAGCAGTTTTCGTCTTTAATAATAAACCACGGACTGCCTGTTCCCCTAAATCTGAACTTCCCAGCCCTTCTCCTTTCAGTATCCGCCTCTCCTTAATACCAACTCTTTGCATTATCCATTCGTCGGAGGTATCAACAATTTTTGAAAGTTCCTGATTAGTAAGTCTGTATTCCGGCGCCCAGGCATAGATACCTGTGATGGCAGCCCGTATCTTTTCCATAATTATATTGCTTCTTTAATCTTTTGCGCCAGGTTGGCGTGCACAACACCCCTGGTTTGCAGAACCATATTCATAATGGCTTTTCTTTTTGAAATTCCATGTCCGATAACAACATTGGCGTTAATACCAACAATTGGTGTTCCGCCGATATTCTCCCAGTCAAGACGATCAAAATATGCATCTTTAAGATTCCTGCTTTTATATAAATGATAGAAGGCTTCTCCCATTTTCAGAATAACATTTCCGACAAAGCCGTCGCAAACGATTACATCTGTCATTGATTCCCTGAATAGTGAGTTCCCTTCAATATTGCCGGCAAAATTTAAGACCGGACAATCTCTAAGCAACTCATATGCTGTCTTTACTGCCGGGGTGCCCTTTGATTCTTCTTCTCCAATATTAAGCAGTCCGACGGAAGGATTCTCTTTACCAAGTACATATTTGGCATAAATACTTCCAAGAATGCCGTATTGCAAAAGAACCTCCGGTTTACAGTCAGGATTCAATCCGACATCAAGGATGACACATTCGCGTCCGTCAATGCACGGCAATACGACCATAAGTGCGGGTCTTAAAACTCCGGGTATTGTATTAACTGTGTAACTGGCTCCCACAAGCATTGCCCCGGTATTTCCAGCACTACAAAAACCGTCAAGTGATCCGTTTTTGAGCATTCCGTATCCAACTGCGATACTTGAATCTTTCTTTTGTGAAAATGTTTTTGCCGGATGATCACCCATTTCAATCACCTGAGATGTATGAACTAATTCAAACAGCGATGGCTCAGCCTGCATGTCCTGCAGTTTTCTTAAAATGGAAGTCTCATCACCTATAAGAACAAGTTTCTCATCATCTGATAAATACTGAAGGGAATCAACAGCGCCCTCAATGATTGACTCAGGTGCAAAATCACCACCCATGACATCAAGGCCAATTCTCATATTTTACTTTTTTAGTTTAACTGAGATCAGGCTGTCGCCTTTTTCTCAATAGCCAGCTTGCCTCTGTAAAAACCACACTCAGGACATACCCTGTGATACAGAACTGAAGATCCGCAATTTGAACAGCTTGCCGTCGTAGGTGCAGTTGCTTTATAATGTGTTCTGCGCTTATCTCTTCTGGTTTTAGAATGTTTGTGTTTAGGATGTGCCATTTTAAATAAATTTAATTATCGTTCATTAATTTTTTCAATTCATCCCATCGCGGGTCATTATCTTTCTCCTCTTCTATTATATGCTCTTCCAGTTTTTTTAACATTACCGGATTGCATGTGCTCTTCCCATTTTTATCAACAGGATGTACTCTTTTTATCGGCAGGGCCAGCATTATAAACTCATAAATCTGCTGTTTCAGATCAAGTTCATAGGCATCTGCAGGAAGTGAAAGAATATCCGGATCGATATCTTCCATGCTTTTCCCAAATTTTACAAGTAGTCTGTTATCACTGGAGACAGGCTGGGAGAAAATTTCCAGACATCTGTCACAGTTGACTTTAACACTCCCTGAAACTTTGATCACCAGATCGAGATGGGTAGATCTTTTATCCATCTCAACATTAGCAATCAGGCTACCTTCCTTAACCTCCGAATCTTCAAACTGTTCAAAAAACTTTTCGTCAATCTCAAAATCAAACGTGTGGTGTCCCTCCTTTAGTCCGCTTATCGGTATTGTATATGTTGAGGACATCTCTTTAAATTTTGGTTTGCAAAAATATGAATCCTTCTTCAATTAAAAAAATTATCAACAAAAAAGTAACATTTATTGTCATAAAAGACCAAATACCGACAGAAACATGCTGTTTACCGAATATCTCTTACCTGGTGTTTTTCTTCAAATTATATTTGCTCATAATAAAAACTCCCGATTATGAGACACAGATATTACAATCATCCGAACTACAGCGAATACCGATCCTTAAGGCACAGGGAACATCATCCCAGGGTTAGCATCGGAATATTCTTCGTTGTATTGGGCCTGGCTCTTCTTGTTGCAACAAATGATCTGCTCCATCTGGGGAGCATCAGTAGTTATTTTACCTGGGAGACTGCAATGATCTTCATTGGCATATTGCTTTTCTTAAACCTTCAGTTTGTAGGTGGAATACTGCTTATTGCCGGAGGGATATGGTTTTTAAAAGATCATATTTTCATTATTCCGCAGGAAACGTTCAATACCTTTTACTGGCCGGCAGTAATTGGATTAATTGGTCTGGCATTTATACTGTCATCAATTTTTAAGAAGAAAAAAGATTTAAATAGTTGAGAAACAATTAAATTTACTACTATGGAAACTAACGAAACTTACAGAGATGATCGTCGTCAGGAAAGAGATGATAGTCGAAACCTGAGACATGAACATCACCACCTGACAAGCAACAGACCAATAATAGGAGTAATATTAGTACTCGTCGGATTATTTCTTGTTATGAGAAATACGGGGGTATTTCCTGAGTTCATTGATCACGTTGTATTCAGCTGGCCAATGCTGCTTGTCGCTATCGGATTGGTAATGACACTTGGAGCTTCCGAAAAAACTTCCGGTGTTATTGTAATGGCGGTAGGCGGATTCTTTCTGATTCCGATGATATTCAGGGAAACATTTCATGCCTACAATCTGTTCTGGCCTTCTATCTTTGTGATCATCGGTATCACCTTTATTGTTTCAAAAAGAAAGGGATGGAATTCTGTAGCATCGAAAGGGATAACTGGCGATGATTACATTGATATAGTAAATGTATTCAGCGGGGGAGAACGTCAGATTGTATCTGAAAATTTCAGGGGAGGCAAGATATCAGCAGTATTTGGCGGTACGGAAATCGATCTGACAAAAGCAAAACTTGCACCGGGCAGGAATGAACTCGAGATTGCATGTGTATTTGGCGGAGCAACATTTATTGTACCTGATGACTGGAACATATCAATAGAAGTAACACCGGTACTCGGAGGTTTTAATGACTCGCGCAAATTAATTCCGGGAAGAACCATAGATCCTTCAAGACAGCTTGTAATTAAAGGTGCCGTAGTATTTGGCGGAGGAGAAATAAAAAGCTATTAGCATATTAAATGGATGAAACATCCGATACTTTCTAACAATGTCCGACATATAGTTTGGTGGCTGGTCTGGCTCTTTCTGGGCGCAGGCCAGTCGCTGTTATTCTACTTTGGGTATGGCAGTTTTGTCAAATTAAGTATTCTCGACAGTTTTATTTCCGTTGTCATCTATTCCGGAATTGCACTTTCGCTCTGGTTCCCATTCAGATTTTTTAATTCAGGAGAAATACGTACCACATCACTAATCACAAACTTAGTGTCAAGCGGAGCATTGTCCGTCACTCTGTGGGTTCTGGCTACAAAATTAATAATGACGCTTTTCCTTCCCGAACAAAATAATTATCAGGCTTACTGGGTTGCTACATTGCCTTACAGGATTGGAACAGGAGTCTTTATATATGGACTGATCATCATGACATATTACTTGTTTGTAAGCCTGAGCGATCTGTCAGAAAAAAACGCAAAAGAAGCCCGCCTGGAAAGTCTCGTTAAAGAGACCGAGCTTAAAATGCTCCGTTCGCAGATCAACCCGCATTTTCTATTCAACAGTCTCAACTCGATAAGCTCACTCACTATAACTGATCCCGAAAAAGCCAGGGATATGGTTGTCAAGCTCTCCGAATTTATGAGATATGCCCTTTCAAGAAAGGACGAACAGCCGGTTTCTCTTCAAAATGAGCTCGAAAATCTTCGTCTCTATCTCGACATCGAGAAAGTAAGATTCGGCGACAAGCTTATTACAGAAGATTTTATTGAAAGTAATTGCCTCGATTTTAAAATCCCTGTGATGCTTTTACAACCTCTTTATGAGAACGCTGTTAAACATGGTGTTTATGAAAGTACGGAAAGTGTGAAGATTATAACACATGCGAAGATTACTGATGGATATATCGAAATATCAATTAGTAACAACTATTATGATTATCCGTCATTAAAAAAGGGAACCGGCACCGGTTTATTGAACGTAAACAGGAGGCTTGAACTCTTTTATGGAAATAAGGCTATGATGAAGACTACCAAAGAGAATGGTTTATACACGGTGAGTCTTTATATACCAACCGATTATTTATAAATGCTATTTGAAAATTAATAATTAATTTTAGCGAAGAAAAACGAAGATTAGCATAACAGCGAAATGGAAAACATCAGGATAGTAATTATTGACGATGAAACCCCTGCAAGGGAAATAATTAAACATTATCTGAAAGAGGTCGAGTCTGTTGAAGTAATTGCTGAATGCGCAGATGGCTTTACTGGTTTAAAGACAATCTCGGCGCTTAAACCTGATCTGGTTTTCCTCGATATTCAGATGCCAAGGCTTACCGGAATTGAGATGGTTGAAGTCCTGACTGAAAAACCTGAAATAATTTTCACCACAGCTTATGACCAGTTTGCAATAAGAGCTTTTGAGCTGAATGCGGTTGATTATTTGATGAAGCCTTATCAAAAAAGGCGTTTTCTGGAAGCTGTAAAAAAAGCAACAGATAAGATCAGAGCTGGTCAGGGGAATAAAGAGCCTGCCAGTCAGCTTCTTTCAAAACTTCCCGAATCCGCAGCACCTGTTAACAGGATCGTTGTACGAAAAGGAAATGCAATAAACCTGATACCTGTCGAACAGATCAGGTATGTAGAAGCTCAGGATGATTATGTGATGATATTCCATTCCACAGGGAAAGCCCTCAAACAACAGACAATGAAGTTCTACGAGGATAACCTGCCAAAATCGGATTTCGTCAGGATCCATCGTTCTTATATCGTAAAAGTAGAAGAGATTAAGGGTATCGAACCATACGGAAAAGACAATCATGTAGCAATTCTCCACTCCGGGGATAAGCTGCCGGTAAGCCGTTCGGGATATAAACATTTAAAAGAGGAACTGAAATTCTGAGATTGAATACTTTTTTTAAGATTAAGGGATTGATTCGTCGCTTCGCTCCTCGCAATGACCGTCTCCTTTAGTTAATTTATGTTACACTTAAATCAATCTTACTTCGACGGTCATTGCGAGCGAAGCGAAGCAATCCCCTGTCTCAAGTAAGATCCTCATTAAGAATTGTATCCCTTTCCTGTTTTCTTATCTCTTAAGCCTGTTTTCTGTTTTATATTTTTTGAATAAAAAGCAGAGTGGCTTATATTTCCTGAACCGGAATAATGGCACCGGATCATACCCATGCGTTCCGCCTGGCCGGCACCTGAGTATTCTCCCTATACCTAAATACAGACCTGTAAGTGGGCCATGGATCTTCAAGGCATCCAGCATGAATTGGGAACATGACGGAACATGCCTGCACGACGGTCGCAGCAATGGTGAAATGGCATACCTGTAGAATATTACCGGCAGAGAAAGCAGAAAAGATAGTATGGTATTGATTCCTTTTATCACTGTACAAAGATAATAAGTTGCTTGAACACTGTGTTCCTCCATCTGTGTAAGTTCTTAGTACTTTGCCATCAAGACGCTAAGGCACACCAAGGGTTTGCATTTTTGCGAATAATCTTACCTTTGAGCCATTGCGCCCTTACGCCGCTGCGCTCTCTACCGGGCCTGTCAATTTGACTATAAATTTCTGCCATAATTGACTTTGGCAAAGGTTTTGCTGCGTAATTTGCTGCATATTAAAACTAAAATTTAGGAGATCATATTATGAGTATCTGGGTATTGTTTATAGGATTTATGGTTCTGAGCTTAATTGTGAGCATGACGTTAAAATCGAAATTCACAAAATATTCAAAAGTATTGCTTGATAATGGCATGTCGGGAAGGGATGTGGCTGAAAAAATGCTTCGCGATAATGGTATTATGGATGTAAAAGTTCAAAGTGTTGAGGGTCAGCTCACGGATCATTATAATCCTGCGGACAAAACGGTTAATCTGAGTCCTGAAGTCTATTCAGGCCGTTCGGTATCAGCTGCTGCAGTGGCCGCACATGAATGTGGACATGCGGTTCAACACGCCAGGGCATATGCATGGCTTGGACTGAGATCAAATTTAGTTCCTGTTGTCAGTTTTGCGTCGAAATGGGTTCAGTGGATCCTGCTGGCCGGCATCCTGATGATACGGACTTTCCCGGCTCTGTTGCTAGCCGGTATAGTCCTTTTTGCGATTATAACTCTTTTCAGTTTTATAACCCTGCCTGTAGAAATAGATGCAAGCAGACGTGCACTCATCTGGTTATCAAATGGCGGAATAACTTCCTACCAGAATCATAATATGGCAAAAGATGCACTGAAATGGGCTGCGTATACGTATGTGATTGCCGCATTGGGTTCGCTGGCAACATTACTGTATTACATATCGATTTTTTCCGGGTCAAGAAGATGACCCCCTTTCACACATGGTGAACAGTCTAAAAGTCAAAAGTTGCTATAATTCTTTATCTGTGGCACTCTGCGTCTTCTCTGTGGTCCCTGTGTAACAAATAATTACACAAAGACCACAGAGTTTTCACTGAGTTACACAGAGGATTTTTGAGATAGCCTCAATTCTGAGAGTCGCAACAAAGGATTGGGGTTGAACTTCTCCTACCTTCCTTCTACCTCAAACCATTTGGTTCTCTTATCTATAGTCCTGATTATAAGCCAGACCAGACCTCCGGAAACAAATAGATATATCCACATGGTTGTCAGATATATCCGTTCGGAAAGAAAATAATTTCTGAACAGATCAAGCACAGCAAAAATGACAAATATGTTTACAAAGCTGTTATATTCTCTTTTGAGGACATTTTTGACCGAGAAAGGAAGTCTTGGCGGAATATATTTAAAGGAGCAAGGAAAAAATGATCTTACATTTTCTGACCATTTATCATAAATATCACCAAATTTTCTTCTCAGGAATTGTTCTTCTGCAAACATAATGCGCTCATAATACAACCAGTAAATAAGAACAAATACAAGAGCTTCCCCAAAAGAACGAAGAAACAGAACGGGGCCAAGCCACATGAAAAAATTTCCGAGGTAAAGCGGATGACGCATTATGGAATAGATCCCGGTCACATTCAGCTCATCAGCAAGCTGCCCATTGGTTGTATTCCTCCCGGAGGTGTTTTTAGGCGTGAACCCAACAGTCAATATCCTTATTACCTGACCAAACAGACTCACTCCAAGGAAGATGAGCTCATCTCTTGTATCAAAGAGTATTGCCTGCCTGTTGCCGAGGTACATCATAGCAATGCCGGCAATGATAATAAACAATGGGAGCCAGCTTCTTCTTTTAAATAACCAGTTTCCGCTTTTTTCAAATTCGTGTACCAGGGCCATTCTTTGGTTTTTAGTGCAGTGGCAAAAGTATAAAAATTCTGGAAACAGATCAGCGCCGTTGAAATTTGAACAATCCTGATGTTTTAATCTGGAAAGATTTTTTATCTTTATCAGTTGTACCTAAATCATTTTTACAATGGCAAGTCTCAAGCTTTTACTGGGAATGATCCCATCGACTTCTAAAATCGAGCAGGCTGAAACCGCTTTGGTTACTGAATTTGAGAAGCTTCATGTCTTTACTGAATCTGAGGTTCTGGCTGATTACACCAAGCTTCACGGTATGGTAAATTCTTCAGATTTTCTTCAGAAGTGTAAAGAAATAAAAGCTCTGCAATATAAGGACTCCGAAGAATATTCTAAAGAGAGAGAGTTCCTTTCCCTGCAGAAAGCAAATGATATTGTTACATATTTTAAGACTCTTTCAGGAAATTCTCTGAAAAGATTCAACGAAATGAATGGTTCGGATAAAATAAAAGAGTTTGAAGAACTTGAAAAGTTTACAGGATCTTCTGCTTTTCTGGATAAACAAAAAATGAGGCCGATTACATTCAAGGATACCGATGAATACCGTCAGTTAAATGAATTCAAGTCTCTCAAATCCGATCCTGAAGTAAAATCTTTCCTGAAATCAAAAAAGAAAGATGAGATTAAGAAAAGCAAATCAGTTTTAAGATTCGAAGAGCTCCAGGTTCTGGTAAATTCTTCCGAGTTCCTGGCAAAAAAAAGAATGAAGCCCATAACATTTAAGGATTCAGAAGAGTATAAAAAGTTAGTCGAATACAAAAGATTAAAGGGAACACTCGAAATAAAAGAATTTTACAGGTTTAAGAATTCAAAAGAGTATTCAAACTATCTCGCCACTGACGGATCTGTCAGGTTAAAAAGATATGAAGAACTCAAAGAATATATTGCTACACCTGAATTCAAACAGAGAAAAGAGTATCTTCTTGACAAGAAAAAGTTCGAAAAAAGCGAGTTATACAAGGATTCACAGGAATATATAAAACTTAAGAAAAGTCCCGATATTATCTGGTATTTTAAAGTTAAAGACTCCGATAAATTCGATATTCTCAAAAAACGTGAGCTCACGTTCTCCGATGAATTTGAAGGAGACAAACTTGATACAAAAAAATGGCTTACGAATTACTTCTGGGGCGAAAAATTACTGAAAGACAGGTATAGTGTTGAATCCGACCTCCAGGCGTATACTGAGAAGGATAATTTCGAAGTACGCAACAGTGTTCTGAAAATCAACACAAAACCACAAAAAGTCCCCGGAAAAGTGTGGTCAGCATTAAATGGATTTACGAAAAAAGATTTTGAATACACTTCGGGACTGATCAATAGCGGGACAAGCTTCCGGCAGAAGTATGGCGTTTTCAGAGCTAAAATCAAACTCGGAAATGCTGATGCAAGAAACGCTTTCTGGATGCTTTCAGATAAGATTAAGCCACATATCGATATTTGTCGCACTACCGGAGGAAAAGTATGGTTTGATTACTTCTCTTCCAAAGGCAGCATCGCAAAAACATCACTGGGGTCGAAATACTCAAATGATTATTTTATCTATACACTCGAATGGACATCCGATAAACTTGTATGGAAAATCAACGATACTGAGATTTATGCTCAGACTTCCGATGTTCCTCAGGAACCAATGTATGTGCTTCTCGCAGGTGGACTCAACAAACCTATAAACAGCCCGACATCAATGGAAATTGACTGGGTAAGGGTATATAAAACGAAATAAAAACATAATATAATTAATTGTGGTAGTAGAGACGCCTGATCAGGTGTCTCTACTTGTTTTGTGTGGTTAAATGAATTCATTTAAGATGAAAACATGCAATTTTTTTTAGGTTATTATATAATCCGATCCTGGAATTTGAATCTAATTTTGTGCTAAAAAAACGGCGATGGGGAAAGGACAGTTACATATAGGTACGTCCGGGTGGTCATACAAACACTGGAAAGGATTTTTTTATCCTGAAAAAATGGCCTCAGGGAAGTATCTTGAATTCTACATGTCGCAATTTGACTGTACTGAACTTAACGCCAGTTTTTATCGCCTTCCAAACCAAAAGACAATTGAAAGCTGGAATAAACAAATGCCAAATGATTTCAGACTTGCAATTAAACTCAGCAGACAGATTACTCATTACAAAAGACTGAAAGATACTGAAGATGAGCTCAGTACCTTTTTCAATCTTTTTAAACCATTACAAAACAGGTTGGGACCAGTTCTTATACAATTACCTCCCTCTTTAAAGTTTAACCCCGAAGTTGTTGAGTCTTTTTATACCGTGCTGAAGAAAAATTATTCTGATTTTACGTTTGCCTTAGAAGCACGTAATCCAACCTGGTTTGAGGATGAAGCAATCAACCTTACAAGACAATATAAAATAGGATGGACTATTTCTGAATCGGGTGGGCGCCTCCCTCAAAGTGAGGATGTTACTTCAGATATTGTTTATCTTCGGTTTCATGGTCCTAAAAATCTCACGAAGACTGGTTATCCTGAAAATGAACTCTCACTCTGGGCAAAAAAAACAAAAGCCTGGATTAAAAAAAGGCTGAATGTATGGGTGTTTTTTAATAATGATACAGCAGGTCATGCAATTATGAACGCCCGGACATTCAGGGAATGATAGAGAAATAATTGATGTGAGGAGATTCTAATTTATCTGAAAAGCGATAATATAAACGGAACAAGTCTTTTTAGCACAAGGATCAGCACTAGTATTGAAATCGTAATCATTCTGATTTTTTAATTATTATGCTCTAAATACACTATCAATCATTCAGGGCATTCTTCTATTCTTTTATCAGACTGAATAACAATAAAATATAATTTTTGTTTTCGGCAATTGTCACAGACGTCAGAATTGGACGTCTTTTATTTTGATAACCGGTGTAACTTTTCATTATTTAACTCCGTCTTAGAGACGTAATTCTTGTTATGACAATAAAGGAATATAACAAATCTGTGGAAGACTTTGCAGATTCAGTTTACCGATTCATCCTGGGAAATCTTAAGGATGAAGAGAGAGCAAGCGATATAGTGCAGGATAGTTTTGAAAGGCTTTGGAGAAATGTTGCAGAAATTGAATTTGTTGTTGTTAAATCGTGGCTGTTTTCAACGGCTTATCACATTATGATTGATATTCTACGTAAGGAGAAAAGGATGACAAAACTTGAAATTTGTCATGAACGGGAAATGATACATGAATCCCAATACTCCGATCTTAATGAAATTCTCCACAAAGCTCTCGATAATCTGCCTGAACATCAAAAAACCTCGGTGATGCTGAGAGATTATGAAGGATATAGTTATAAAGAGATTGGAGAAATTACTGGCTTGAGTGAGAGCCAGGTGAAAATAAATATTTACAGAGGAAGAGTTACTCTGAAGAATTTTATAGGGAAAATCGAAACAGTTTTGTAATATGGCGATAAACAGATCAAATTATGAAATTTGGTTTATCGATTGGATCGATGGCAAACTGGATGATTTTCAGATTGAAGAACTTATCCGATTTCTCAAGGGAAACCCCGATCTGGAAGAAGAATTCGCCGAGATAAGCGCCTTCAAACTTAAAGCTCCGGAGAAAGACTTTCCGCATAAAAATATCCTTAAGAAATCTCCTGCAAATGTTTCAGATTCACAGTTTAAACACCTGTGCATTGCTTTTGCTGAAAAGGACCTTTCCGAAGAACAATGTGCGGAACTTAAGGAAATCATTGATCGTGATACTGAAAAAAGAAGCATATTTGAGTTGTTTCAGAAGACGAAACTTTCTCCTGCTCCTGTCTCATATAAAGGAAAGAAATTACTTTTCAGAAGAACGATTGGACAGAATTTTACGAGGTTGGTTATAATTACGTTATCTGCAGCTGCTGTAATTATATTTGGCATTATCTCATTCAACTCAAAACCGAATTTACTCCCTCATAAACTTCAAACAACAGCGCAAATTATGCAGTCTTCTGCAGGGAACAGCCGCAACCTTTCCTATCATTTGGATGTCTCCAAAAAAATTATTGCTGACGCAGGCGCCCGCATAACAGGAAAAAGTTTAAATAGAGTTTCACAATCCGCTGGAAAAAGCAATGTTGACAGAAACCTTTCAACTCAGCAGGATTCTGTGCCTGCACAACCTATCAGATCTTCTATAGTCATTGAAAAGATAACTGTTTCAACGGAAATATACGTCGGGAAAAGCGAAATTCCATTATATCTGGTAGCATCTCAATCAACTATCAATATGCCCGAATATGACGATGGACAATCAAAATTCAGCAAATTCATTGCAAAAGCATTTCGCGAAAAATTATTAAGGGAAAAAACACCGAAGGATTCCCCTCTAAAAGGTTATGAAGTTGCAAAGGCAGGCATCACGGGACTTAACTTCCTGCTTGGCTGGGAAATGGCTCTTGACGAAAAAAAGGACGAAACCGGGAAGCTTAAATCGGTCTATTTCAGTTCAAGGATCCTGAAATTTAATGCTCCGGTAAATAAAGTTGAAACGGCTAAGTAACTTTTCCGATGCTCTTTTCGTCCTAGCTGAAACAAAGCACAACTTTAAATTTACAACCATGAAAAAGATAAAAACTATAATCGTACTGAGTGCAATAATAATTCTGGGACTTTGCATGAAAGTGTCGGCTGAAATCCAGACCACCGAAAACCAGACAGGTAAAAGCAACAAAAATGAGCCCACAAAGGTGGTCATCGGAAGAGATGCTGTTACCGTTGAAGATAATGACTCAACCCTTAATGTTAAAATAGGGAACCGGGGTGTTAGCATTCTCGAATCTCTTGAAGGGCAAAAAGTTAGTTACAAAAAATACCCGCAAAACGACGACTGGTATCAGGATGAGGACAATAACAGGGAGTATAGAAGAAGATCCAGATTCAGAGGACATTGGGCCGGCATTGAATTTGGATTTAATAACTATGCCACCTCTGAAAGGAGCATAGTTCTTCCTGATGATATTAATTACATGACACTTAACTCAGGTAAGTCAAGTAACTTCAATATCAATTTTACGCAGTTAAGCCTCGGACTTGGCCGGCACATAGGATTTGTAACCGGACTAGGCCTCAACTGGAATAACTACAGGTTTGATGGCAATAATAATATTATAAAAGATGATAACGGAATCATAGGAGAGCTTGATCCTGGTGCTGTTTTGGAAAAATCGAAACTTGCTACATATATTTCTTACCGTGCCATTTATGCTGGAGTTACAGGTGCCTGTCCATCATAACCATCTGAGTATCGCTGCCGGACCAATCGGAGCCTTAAAATTAAGTTCACATACTAAAATGGTATTTAAAGACGGGGAGAAAATCAAATCCAACGGAGATTTCAGTTTGAACATGATGCGTTATGGCTTTACAGGTCGTGTTGGCTATGGTAATTTTCAACTTTATGGAACATATTATAAAACTCCTCTTTTCAGTGAAGGAAAAGGCCCGGGAAATGTTAACCTTTATCCTTTTGAAATAGGTTTGGCACTTACTTTTAACAACTAGATAGAATTTTCATTCCTGTTTAATTCCATGAAGAGACGCCCGGTATCGGTTGTCTCTTTTTTGCTTTTTAACCGCAAGTACCCAAAGTAGGCGCAAAGCATGCAAAGCCAAAATACAATAATTCAATTCTTTGCGACCTTTGCGCAAATTCTTCGCGTCCTCTGCGGTTAATGGATTTCAACTTTTTCAAAACTCCCTTAACAAAGGGTTAAGAAAACAAAATTGAAACTACATCTAAATATTTAATGTTGTTACTTGTATGTATCTTTGTTCCATTCATTTCTATATTTATGAACCACAATATATTATCTCCTCAGGAAAAAAGAAGATATGCGAAGCAGATAATGATTCAGGAGATCGGGCTTGAAGGACAAAAGAAACTCAAAATGGCAAAGGTTCTTGTTGTCGGAGCCGGCGGTCTTGGTTGCCCTGCACTTCAATATCTTGCGGCAGCCGGAATTGGGAAAATAGGTTTGGCGGAATTCGATGTAGTTGACGAGTCCAATCTTCAAAGGCAGATCTTATACGGTTCAACGGATGTAGGAAAATTAAAATCCATCATAGCGAAAGAGCGTCTTGCAAACTTAAATCCCCTTATCGATGTGGAGATTTACAATTTAAGTTGCGATGCTGTAAATTCCCTGCAGATATTCGTAAATTACGATATTATCGTTGATGCAACCGATAACCTGGAATCGCGATATATCATTAATGATGCGTGTGTCATTCTGGGGAAACCCATGGTTCATGGTTCTATTTACGGATTCGAAGGAACTATTTCAGTATTTAATTATAAAGGCGGACCAACTTACAGATCCTATAATCCTGACAATAAAAATGAATTTAAAAATCCATTGCCAAAGGATGTTGGATTATTCGGCGTTCTTCCGGGAATAATTGGAGCATATTCGGCCAATGAGGTCATCAAAATAATTACAGGAACGGGCGTAGTACTCTCAGGTAAGGTGCTGCTAATTAATATCTTAAATAATACTTTCAATTCCTTTCAATTGCCGTTGGCTTAAACCAACGGCAATTGAAAGGAATTGAGAACAAGTTTCATCCAAATCAGTTAACTTTGCTCAACGTCATTCACAGACGGGAATTTCTTTTTTTCAATGAAACTATTTTTGAAAATAGCTAAACTGTCAGCTATCCTGATCATGACAGTTTTCATACTTCTAATTTCAGCCTCATTTCTTCTAAGAGATAAGGTTGGCTTTATTATTCTCAGATCGATAAATAAAAATCTGTCGACAAAACTTGACGTGGGATCATATAAATTGTCATTCCTTAAAAAATTCCCAAAAGCATCGCTTGAATTAAAGAATGTTCTTGTTCATTCCTCCCCTGATTTTAATTCTTCGTCATTTACTGGGATAAATACTGACACTCTTTTGTCAGCCCGCCTGGTATCTCTTGAATTCAAACTGACTGATATCCTGAAGGGTAATTATACAATACAAAGTATAACTGCAAAATCCGGGAAGGCTAACTTTTTCACTGATACAACAGGTCATATTAATTACAACATTTCAATAAAAAATACATCTCAAAGCAATGATGTCACTCTCATTAACCTTGATAAGATCAGCCTCAATGACATAAATGCATACTATAATAATCTTGGAGCTCATCTGGTAATATCGGGACCAATAAAAACCGGAAAAATAAAAAGCAGGATTTTTGGCACCGTAATCGATTTTACTGCTGCCACAGAAATAAAAATTAATCGCCTTGACCTTTACGATTTTAGTCTGGGCAAGGCAATCCCTGCAAAGCTTGACATAACTCTGCAAAGCACTAAAGATGGAATAACCTTCAAAAAAGCAGTTATTCATATTGACACCTACGAAATAGGTCTGGTTGGAACTGTGTTCTCCGGAAATTTGCTTGATCTTGCTCTAACTGCTCACAATCTGGATATTGCCAAGTTAAGGAATTATCTGCCCGAAAAATTTCTAAGGGTAATAACTGATTACGACCTTTCAGGTTCAGTTAATGCAACCAGTAAAATAAAAGGGGAATTAAGTCATAAGAAGAATCCTCATGTCGAGATAAACTGGACACTCAGGAATGGACATATTGCTTACCGAAAATCAAAACTGGCTATTAAAGACATAACATTGAATGGTCATCTTTCAAACGGGCCGGGAAACAAATTTGAAACAAGCTCTGTTTCGATAACTGATTTGAAATCAAAGCTTGGATCATCAGAATATACAGGATCTGCAAATTTGAAGAATTTTAACAATGCTTTTATTGATATCTCTCTCAAAGGCAGGGTTTATCCTCTTGAATTGAAGGATTTCTTTGATCTCCGGAACATTTCGTCTGCAAACGGATCGGTGGATCTTGATCTGACAATCAAGAATGGTAAATGGACAGGAAAAAAGCTGTCACCCGACGGATTTATCGATCTCAAACCTGAAGCTAAATTGAAATTCAATTCATTAACAATAGGATTTCAGAATAATAAAATCCTGTTCAGTAATGTGAATGGTGACCTGGCAATAGCGAATTTCATCAGGGCGGAAAAATTTAAATTTGAATACAAAGGTCAGAATTTTAATACTACCGGAGAATTCTATAATCTGCCGGAATGGCTGATGGGAAGGAAAGTAATCTTGACGGCTAAAGCAACGGTTGCATGTGACAAGCTGATCCCGGAGGCGTTTTTTGCATCTGGTGATGCCGCAGTCAAGAAACAGGCAAAGAAGGCTTTTTATCTGCCAAATGACCTGAAATTAGATGTAGACTTCCATATTGATAATTTTACTTATAAAATTTTCTCAGCATCAGATGTCGGGGGCACCCTGAATTACGAGCCAAAGTACCTTAATTTTAAGTCTCTAATTATGAAATCATTGGGAGGATCAATCTCGGGCAATGGTTTTATTGTCCAGAATAAAGACCGAAACCTGATAACAAAAGGAAACTTCATTGTTAAAGATATCGATGTAAATAAAGCTTTTACAACATTCCATAATTTTGGCCAGAGTTTTCTTAAAGCAGAAAACATAAAAGGCAGCCTCTCGGGTTCCCTCGCATTATTATTCCCTGTCGATTCTCTTCTGAATTTTCATATAAAAACACTTACTGCAGAAGGAAAATACCGGCTTGTAAATGGCGCGTTGATCAATTTCGACCCTGTAAAACAGTTGTCGTCATTCATTGAACTCTCTGAACTTGAAAACATTACATTCGATGAACTCCGGAATGATTTCTCGATACGAAACAACCTGCTTTATATCCCTCAAATGGAAGTGAAATCATCTGCAGTCGATCTTAGTGTAAACGGGAAACACAGCTTTGATAATGATTATGAATACCATGTAAAAATCTTATTGTCTGAGATTCTTTCAAGAAAAAGAAAAAAAAACAGGAGCAATATTACTGAATTCGGAGTTGTGGAAGATGACGGTCTGGGACGTACTTCCCTGCTCTTAAAAATTGTCGGCAAAGGGGATGAGGCCAAAGTCAGCTACGATGTGAAAGTTGCAGGAACGGTATTTAAAGATAACTTCAAAAAGGAGAAACAAACTCTTAAAACAATCCTGAATGAGGAGTATGGGATGTACAAAAAAGACTCCACTGCTAAACCTAACCAGGAAGAAAAGAAGCCCCGTTTCAAGATCAGGTTCGACGATGCAGACTCCATCAGGTAGGAAAGAAATAATAATTGCTTTTTAAAACATAAGAAATACTTTTGCGTTATCTAAAATCCAATAATCAGGAATTGAAAAGACCTTGGGCTAAATTATTTTTCAAAAGAATCCCTCATTATTAGAATGAAGAATAAATGAACATTTTTCGCTATAAAGCATTTGGAAAATCATTTTTGCTCCTCTTTGCTGTAGTGGTTGGTATCGGATCGCTTATTTATACTGAATTGCTGGTTTCTAAACTAAAAGCAGAGGAAAGGAAAAACGTTCAGGTCTGGGCCGAAGCTATCAGGCTGATTTCGGTCTCTGACTCGAGCCAGAATGTAGATTTTCCTTATTCAATCATAGCAAATAATAATACTGTTCCCGTAATACTGACCGATGAGTCTGACAGCATAATTTCTACCAGAAATCTAAAAGCTGATATAAAAGATCCCAGGATTGAGTTGCATGCTATGAAAGAAAAGAATCAACCAATAATGATAAATCTTGAAAATGGTCATTATAATCTGATTTATTACAAGGATAGTATCATTCTTACAATGTTGATTTTCTATCCTTATGTACAGGTGGGATTCATCTTTTTGTTTATTCTGGTTTCATACCTCGCATTCAGGTCATCGAAGAAAGCCCAGCAGAACCAGGTTTGGGTAGGGATGTCGAAAGAAACTGCCCATCAGCTCGGTACACCAACCTCATCTCTTGCCGGTTGGATCGAGATACTACAGAATAATTACCCGGAAGTATCAATTACGGCAGAGCTCACCCGCGATGTTGAGAGACTTGAAAAGGTTACCGAAAGATTTTCACGGATCGGATCCAAGCCTTCGCTTACAAATGAGAATATTGTTTCTATAATATCCCGATCGGTTGACTATCTAAAATCAAGAGCCTCTTCGAAAGTCAGGTTTATCGACGAATATTCAATTAAAAATGAGGTTTTTGTCCCGGTTAATGCAGCCCTGTTTGAGTGGGTAATCGAAAATGTTTCAAAAAATGCAATTGACGCGATGGAAGGAAACGGAGATATAACCATAAAGATCGCAGAAACGGACCGCCATGCATTAATTGACATATCTGATACAGGAAAAGGAATCCCAAAATCAGTCATTAAAAAGATTTTTAATGCCGGCTTCACTACCAAACAGAGAGGATGGGGCCTTGGACTCTCGCTTGCAAAAAGGATTATCGAAGATTACCATAATGGAAAAATCTTCGTAAGGCATTCGGAAATCGGGAAAGGATCGACCATCAGGATCGTCATGAATAAAGGGTAATTTCTTATTGCTATCTTTGCAATCCAATGAAAAGAAGTGAAATTGAAATTATGGCTCCGGCCGGGTCGTATGAGTCGCTTATGGCTGCCATACAGGGCGGAGCTGATTCGGTTTATTTCGGTGCCGAACAGCTCAATATGAGAGCTGCTTCATCCAATAATTTCACTTTAGATGATCTTCGTAAAATTGTATCAATCTGCAAAGAAAAAGGGCTCAAAAGCTATCTTACAATAAATGTGGTAGTATATGACCATGAAATTGAGCAGATGCACAATATAGTTGATGCAGCAGTGGAGAGCGGCATAACAGCCGTTATAGCGTCCGATCTGTCGGTAATTAATTATGCTTATTCTTCAGGAATTGAAGTCCATCTCTCCACACAGCTGAATATCACAAATATTGAAGCTCTTAAGTTTTATGCTCAATGGGCCGATGTGGCAGTTCTTGCCCGTGAACTTAATCTTGATCAGGTTGCTTATATTTACAAGACAATCAGGGAACAGGAGATCCGCGGTCCGAAAGGAGAGCTTGTTAAAATTGAAATGTTCGCACATGGCGCTTTATGCATGGCCATTTCGGGCAAGTGTTATCTCAGCCTGCATGAAAATAACAAATCTGCAAACAGGGGAGAGTGCTATCAGACCTGCCGTAAAGCCTACCTGGCTTCAAATATGGAGACGGGTTACGAATTGGAGATAGACAATAAATATATAATGTCTCCAAAAGATCTCTGTACAATTGGATTTCTTGACAAACTGCTTGAAGCGGGAGTATGTGTTTTAAAAATCGAAGGCCGAGCCAGATCAGCTGAATATGTTAAGGAAGTCACTTCGTGTTACAGTGAAGCTGTAAGCTCAATTGAGGACGGGTCTTTCAGCAGGGAGAAGACCGACGCCTGGAGAACAAGGCTCTCAACAGTATTTAACAGGGGTTTCTGGGATGGCTACTACCTGGGTCAGACCATGGGCGAATGGAATGAAAATTACGGTTCAAGTGCAACCAAAAGAAAGGTATATATAGGCAAGATCACAAATTATTTTACAAAACTGAAAGTCGCTGAAATAAAACTTGAGAACGGTGATCTGGGCAAGGGCGAGACAATCCTCATTACAGGGCCTACAACAGGCGTAGTGGAATATTTGACAGATGATATCCGTGTTGACCTGAAAACGACTGAAAAAGCTTTAAAAGGCGAATTGTGTTCTATTAAATCACCTGAATTCCTCAGAAGATCAGATAAGGTTTATAAACTGGTTGATACAAAATAAGACGACCTTTAACCACAAGCACACAAGAGGACGCAAAGTTAAAACATTATTTTTCACCCCTTTGTGACCTTTGTGTAATACCTTTGTGACCTTTGTGGTTAAGGATTTCAATACTTAAGGCCAAATTATACTTCCCGAAGCTTCCAGTACTTTCCCCGCATTTGATTCAACATCATCTGTGTCAGTATTAACATAGATTATGTTTTTACTTTCTTTTTTCTTTAACCCGAACAGGTATGCCTTATCATAATAATAAAGGACAATTTCAATAGCTTTAGCAAAATCGCCTTTCTCAATGGCAGAAATCGCATCATTGGTTTTATCGCCACCGAGTCGTTTGCTTATTTTTAATACCGATTCCCTGAGAATTTCCGGCGGATAAAAAGAATATTCTTCCATAAGCCTTGGGAGTCGCAGTTTCAAATCCATAACAAGTACTATTACACGAGTCTCCTGCATATTATGATAAAATGTATCCGGCAGGAATACCGAACCAATACTTCTGCTCTCATCTTCGACCCAGAACGGAAGATCACTTTCCAATGTATCAAATTCATTAAAAAGGAAGTTCCCGAACTGTTCGGTGGTTGGCTGAGGCGGCTGTCCGAGTGATCCGAATGCAGAACCCTTATGGTTAGCAAGTTTCTCCAGATCGAGGACTTGTTGTCCAGAAAATTTCAGGCTTCCCAAAACATGAGTTTTACTGCTACCGGTCATACCCCCGAGAACGATCATTTTTCGTTTCTCCGAAAGTATTTCTGTTATGTGATGCCTGTAAGACTTGTATCCTCCATTTAATACACTTACCTCCAGATCACCCATTGAAAACAACCAGGCCATTGCTTCTGACCTCATTCCTCCTCGCCAGCAATGAACCAGGAGCTTCCCTTCTGATGCATTTTTCAGCCCCATCGCTATTTTGCCCGCCAGAGCTGGTCCTGAATGCTTTAGCCCCTCAATTATTGCGGGAAGCCGTCCCTCTTTTTTATACTTAATTCCAACTGACTCCCGCTCTTTATCATCAAACAACGGTATATTTATTGCTCCCGGAATATGGCCAAAATTATATTCCGAGGGTGATCTTACATCTGCAACCGGAATGATAGCTGAGAGCTCGAGAAATTTTTTTATATCAATCTTTTGAACTGGCATTGTTCCTGTTACTTTCAATTGCCGTTGACTTAAGTCAAGGGCAATTGAAAGTGTTATTTTTTAAAATACCTCGCGAAGAGTCTCTTTAGCTCATCGATCCTTACAGGTTTTGAGATAAAATCCTTAATTCCCGAAATCTCTGCTTTCCTTCTCGTCTCAGGCAGATTATCGGCTGTGAAGGCCACAATAATAACCGATTTATCAAATTTTACTATTCTTTGCGCAGATTCGAACCCATCCATCTCGGGCATTACAAGATCCATAAAGATGAGATCATATCTCTTTTCCTTTGCTTTAAGGTAGCCTTCATAACCGTCATCGGCAATTTCAAAGGAATATCCCAGACTTCTTAGCAGAGTCCCGATTACATTTTGATTCATCTTATTATCCTCTATTATCAGGATGCTGATATCGGTCCTCACATTGGCTATCTCCACCGAGGATTTATGATCGAATTTTGGAAAGCTATTTTTTATAGTACTCACAAGTTCACTGACATCAAATGGCTTTATCAGATAATGATCAATCCCAAGTGTAATACAATTCAGATAATTGCCTTTTTTATCATTTGAGCTTATCATAATCATTATAAAATTAACAGAAAGCTTATTTTCCCATATTGCTCTGGCCGCCTCGAATCCGTCGTTCTCGTTATCATCAAAAAGGATGACAAGATTATATTTTTCTTCAGGAAAGTTCAAGTTAGCTTTTATCTGACTAACGGTTGACCGCTGAAAAGTAGTAATCGTAATTGCCAGACCCAGTCTGTGAAGAGCTCCAAGGATTTCTTCATCGCGGTTTTGGCTACCGGTAATAACAAGGGTTCTGATCTTATCAAAGGTTTTTACCTTCTCAAAAGAAAGCTCCTTAATCTGCCGGACATTCGAATAGGTGTGTACTGTAAAAGACACTCTGGTTCCCTTGTCTCCCGATAACCCGGAAGGACTGACAGCGGTCAGGGTTCCCCCCATCATTTCAATTAATTGTTTTGCCAGAATTGTACCAAATACTGAATCATCGTTTGACTTAACTTTCTGTGATTCAATATTTACAAAGTCGCCGAAGATTTTATTCAGTTCATCCTCTTTGAAGTTTTTGCCTGTATCAAGCAATTCAAAGCCAAGGGTAACTATTCCGTCCTTTATATTGTTTAGAGAGCATTTGAGCTGTACTTCTCCCTTTTCAGTATTTTTCACAGAATGATTAATAAGATTTGTCATAATCTGCCTCATCCTGAATGGGTCTCCAATTATACTTTCAGGTATATTTTCATCAACAGAGCAATTAAGAGACATCCCATTCGGAGAAATATTTGTCCTGGCAAGATCCGTACAATAGTTTATCTCCTCCCTCAGATTAAATGGAACTTCATCGAGGATCATTTTACCCGATTCAATTCTTGAAAAATCGAGAATATCGTTGATAATACTCAGAAGCACCTCGGTCGAACGTTGAAGAAGCCTTATAATATCTTTAACTTCAGCAGTAAGGGGATGTTTCCTGAGTACATCCGTCATGCCAATTATGCCATTCAAAGGTGTTCTTATCTCATAGCTCATTCGCGCCAGAAACTCCGACTTCGCCTTATTGGCTTTTGCTTCCTGTTTTCTTGCCAGTTCAAGTACGGTGACATCTATTAGTATTTCCATTATAGCTTCCTCGCCAAGAAACATTACCGGGATGCTGTTCCTGTAAAGTATTATTTCACCCGATTCTTTCCCCAGGATTACAAACTGATCAGGATTAAAAGACCCGCCGAGATTCTTGGAATAATAATCATTTTCATCATGAAAGTTTGTTTCAGGAAAAACTTTCCCTTTCATTTCAATTTCACTGCTGTAAGAGTACTGATCAGCAGCAACTTTATTGGCTTTCAGAATTTCTCTGTTTTTATTATGAACGATTACTCCTACCGGCATTTCTTCAATCAGTTTGAATAGCATCTTTTCAGATGCTTTAAGGTTTTCCATCTCAGTATCCTGCGCTTTAATATGCTTCCAGAAAATAGAAATTATCACCTGGATAAGAAGCAGCGTAAATACCAGTATCAAAAGCGAATTGAAGATCAAAAACTTCTGGATAAATGTTGTCGGAGCTGAAAAGACCAGCCCTAATTCCCTCTGAAGCAAACGGGTTGAATAAAACGATGATATAATTTCAACTTTCTTATTATTAATTGTCGCTTTATGGATAATATTTGCAACTGATCCACTGGCAACACTCTTTGTAATTTTGTCGAGTTGAGAATATTCGACTTTGCCAGGATTATTCTGGTAAACTATTTCACCGGAATCGGTAATTACCCATTGCCATTGATAATCCCTGAGATTAAAAACTGAAAAAACTGTTTTGAAATACTTTTGGTAGTCGAGAGTGACTGTGATATTTCCGATAGTTTCGTTATTGTCAAAAACAGGTAAGTAGTAATTGTATCTCTGGTTTTCAAAAACGAGTCTCTCGGTCGGATAAATCGTCGCCTGATCATGAAGAATAAACGGTTGTTCCAGCCATTCGTCATTTTCTTTTTTGAGGGTGAATTCATTTCTGTTACTGTCATAATATTTCATCCCCGTAATGATATCGTTATATTTAGAGAAAAACAGTTTCATTTTCTCCTTTACCGATTCAGTCGCTTGACTTTGCGGATTTGTAAAAAACTGCCCGAGGTCTTTATAATCAATACCGATTTTATTCAAATCGCTGGAAAACTTACCATCTGTGCTATCGATAGCAAATCCGAGTGTCTGTACCTGACGATCAAGCAACTTAACGACGTAGTTTATCTGCTTGTTATAAAGATTTTGATAGTATATGTAATTCCCAAGTAGAATCAGCAGGAAGGCTGAATAAACAATAATTAGGATCCGTCTCATCTGTACAAATTATATAACCAGCATAAAGATAAGTTATTAATAGAATAATCTAGTTTCATCTGTATTTACCGTCGTCGTCTTCCATTATATTGAGATAACTCCTATACCTCAGAAAATCTATTTCCCCATTCTCAACTGCTTTCCTAACGGCGCATCCGGGCTCATCCAAATGGAGGCAATTATTAAACCTGCAGTTTTTTGAAACCCGGAATATCTCTCTGAAAAAATGGTAAATTTCATTCTTTTGCATATCCACAACACCGAAACCGCGTATCCCCGGCGTATCTATAACAAAAGCGTCAAATGGCATCTTATGCATTTCAGGAAACGTAGTGATATGTTTTCCCTGTTTGTGGTAATCAGATATCTCAGCAGTTTTGAGATTCAGGGATGGGTTAAAAACATTTAAAAGTGTAGTTTTTCCCACTCCGGAATTACCCGATATCAAACTTGTTTTTCCTCTCATCGCATCCTTGAGAATATCACGATTTACCTCATCTTTAAGAGAGAGCCTGAAACATTCGTAACCTATCTTACCATACATCGATTCAAGATATTCCATCTTTGCCATTTCATCCTCGGCATAAAGATCAGTTTTATTGATGATCAGTTTTGCCGGAACCCGGTATGCCTCAGCTGTGATGAGAAATCTGTCGATAAATTCGACAGGCGTTTCCGGAAGAATAATTGTGATCATAAGAAAAACCTGGTCGATATTTGCTGCCAGGATTTGAGAATGCCGTGAAAGATTCGATGATTTTCTTAATATATAATTTTCCCTGTCGAGTACTTCAACAATTATACCGGAGTTTGTTTTAGTATCTATTTCAAACAGGATATTATCGCCGACTGCCACCGGATTCGTGGTCCGGTATTCTTTAATTCTCAGCTTCCCCTTTATGGAACATTCAATTGTCTTGCCATTTCCATAGAGAACCCTGTAACGACTGCCAGTTGATTTTAAAATAATTCCTTTTTCCAATAGAGAATGATTTGCTGCAAAAGTAAGGAAATATTTAAACAAGTAGAGACGCCCAATTAGGCGTCTCTACTGCATATGTAAATATATTTTAATCTGTTAGTTATCTGAAGCCATCAGCAGAAATGGCTTCATCTCAAAACTGTGATAGTACGGTCTTAGCCTTTCAGTATTATAATCTGAAAGTCTCACAATTTTTTTAGATGAAGTAACGACATCAATAGGCAGATTATCATATCTTCCGTTCTTCAGGACCACAATTCTACCGTGTACTCCCTTAAGAACCAGATCGAGTGCAAGATTGCCATAAGCCATCGGGACAATTGAATCCAAAGCATCAGGATCTCCACCGCGAACCATATAACCAAGTTTCTGATAGATTACATTGATTGTTTTCCCTTTATTATATTTTGGCGACAGCTCTTTCAACTTGGCTGATACCATATCGCCTATTCCGCCTAATTTTGCATGGCCATAGGCATCTTTTTCACTGTCGGAAAAGATCATCTGACCTCCTTTGAACATTGCACCTTCCGAAATCAGAACAACTGAATATTTGCTGGGATTATGATTTCTGTCATCTACAAGAAGTTTTGTAAGCTGATCGATGTCAAATTCATATTCAGGAATTACGCATCTGTTGGCAGCACCGGCAAGAGTAGGAAGCATCGCTGTAAATCCAGCATATCTTCCGAATACCTCAAGTACCAATAATCTTTCGTGAGATCCTGCAGAGGTTCTGAGGCTATTGGTCATTTGAATAGTTCTTGAAATGCAAGTACTGAAACCAATGCAATAGTCTGTTCCCGGAACATCATTGTCCATCGTTTTAGGGATCGCAACGACATTTACTCCTTTTTTGTAAAGATGAACACCATAACTTAATGTGTCATCTCCTCCGATCGGGATAAGATAATCTACGCCAAGCCATTCGAGATTCTTAATAATCTCAGGCGTAATATCATTATATTCAGCATTATATGTACTCTGAAGATGCTCAGGGACGCTGGCTTTTGACATGTGACTCGGCCTGGTCCTGGAGGTATGTAAAAAAGTTCCGCCCGTTCTACCGGCTTTATTTACTATATCATCAGTAAGAATCTGAAAATTATTGCTGTTGTCTGCCTTATGATCCCTTATAAGTTCTGAGATTCCTGCCCATCCCCTTCTTAGTCCGATTACTTTGTATCCTTCACGGTTTGCGCGGATCGTTACGGCACGAATTGCAGGATTTAGTCCGGGGACATCTCCCCCACCGGTAAGAATAGCAATTATTCCTTTTGTTGATTTCTGAGTTGCCATTGTCTTTTGCTTTTTATTTGATTCCATTATTGGTAATTTTGAGACCTCTAAAGTAAAACTTTTTAATATTATTCCAAAAAACAGTTTTATGCTTCCAACAGGTTCAGATTCAGAAAATAAATTGTCTGTACTCATAACAGGAGGAAGCGGTCTCATCGGGAAGTATCTTACCTCGACTCTTCTTAAATCGGATTACAATGTATCGCATTTATCAAGAAATGTTACCAGACAGAACAAAGTGAGAGTGTTTAAATGGGAACCTGATGAAGGGTATATTGACACTGAAGCACTTAAAGGAATCGATTATATAGTTCACCTTGCAGGGGCAAATATTGGTGAAAAAAGATGGAGTAAAAAGAGAAAACTTGAAATCATCAGAAGCCGTGTGGATTCTGTAAAGTTGATTCACAAATATATCACCAGGGAAGGTATTAATCTGAAGGCTTTTATTTCTGCATCAGCAACCGGATATTACGGGACATCAACTTCCCTGCAAATATTCAATGAAAATGACCCGGCCGCAAATGATTTTCTTGGAAATGTATGCAAGGAGTGGGAAGAAGCAACTGATCTCTTTAGTTCAACCGGAATCAGGACTGTAAAAATCAGAACGGCAGTTGTTCTCGAGAAAACCGACAGCGCACTTTCAAAATTAATGAAGCCGGCTAAGTTTGGCTTCCTGGTAAAAACGGGTAATGGTCGCCAGTATATGCCCTGGATACACATAACAGATCTGTGCAATATCTATCTGTTGGCAATTAACAAACCTGATATGTCCGGATCTTTTAATGCAGTTGCACCTCAATCAGTAACCCATTCAGAGTTCGTTAATACCCTTGCACAGGTTATGGGCAAACCTGTAAGCCCTGTTCATGTTCCGGGGTTTCTTCTGAAAGTAATTTTGGGTGAGATGGCTAAGGTAGTTCTGAAAGGAAGCCGTGTCTCTTCAGAAAAAATAATGAATGAAGGATACCTGTTCCTTTATAGCGATTTAGACAAAGCGCTGAATAATGTAATTAAAGGAGAGAATGTTTTATCCGTGCTTTGATATGATTTCAAGCTTCTCTTTATCAACCACTTCTATAGTCTTGCCTGAAATTCTTATAATTCCTTCTTTTTTGAAGTCAGATAATGTTCTTATAACATTGGCCGTACTCATTCCGATGTAATCTGCAATCTCTTTGCGTGATACAGGCATCTCGAAGATCAACGACCTGTATATTTCGCTTGTGAAATATAACAAAACAAAGGCTACTCTTCCGACCAGGTTTTTTTGTCTTATATCAAGAGTCTGTGAAATTATTTTATCATTTATTCTTGAAATTTTTGTAAGGAGTCCCATGGCAAACCCACCGTTTTTCAAAAAAAGTTCCTTTATAAAGTCAAGTTTTACAGTACATACAACTGAATCTTCAAGCGCAGAAACTGAGTACTGGTAACGATCTTCAGAGAAAATGCTCATATTGCTCACAAATTCGAATGGCCTGGTGATCGCTATTACCTGCTCGTCGCCGGTTGGTGTTCTTCTGTAAAGTTTTACCAGACCGCTTTTCAGATATTTAAAGTTGCTTATTTTTTCTCCCTGGTGATTTATTACTTCTCCCTTCCGAAAGAATTGTTCCTCCTTATGATCGCAGAGTTCTTCAATAGCAGGATCTGTCAGGTATGAAAACACTACATCCCTGAAATCACATTCAGCGCAAGAACAGGGTCTTCTTTTTTCGTTCATCCTTTTTTTTGGCTTTTTACAATATTACCATTTTCTCAACCAAATTATCTTATCAGCTTGTTTTATTGTTATTCTCATAATTTGCTCAAGAGGATGGTTTTTTATTTCAGTTTGTCAATTTTGATTTTCACAAAATTACCATTTTCCGCATCAAATTATCCTATCAATTGGATTTATTGCCATATTTGAGGGTTGTTTGAATGTCGCAAATAATCATTCTCTTGTAATTAAAATGATCTATAAAACTGATTATCATATGCATTCCATCTTTAGTGATGGAAGATCTGTTCCTGAAGAATATATTTCCCCTGCATTGCTCGCAGGATTGAGTGAAATAGGTTTTTCGGAACATCTTACGTTATTTAAGGATCCTCAGGACTGGAATATGAACCCTATAAATATTTCTCCATATATCGAACACATAAAGGCGCTCCGGGAAAAGACAAAAGAGATCAAAATAAAAATTGGTCTCGAGGTAGATTATTTCCCCGGAAAAGATGACGCGATCAGAACTTTCCTGCAGCCAATTCCATTAGATTACATAATAGGCTCGGTTCACTACCTTGGTGAGAAGACTGTTGATCTTGGTCCCGAATTTTATGAAGGAAAAAGTATCGACCGGTTATTTGAATCGTACTTTAATTCCGTTATTGCTGCAGTAGAATCAGGTTTGTTTGATATTATCGGCCACTGCGATCTTATAAGGATTTATGGCTATAAGCCTTCTACAGATGTGGGTCCGCTTTACAGGAAGCTTGCTAAAGCGATGAAACACAGCAATGTTGCCTTTGAAGTAAATACTAACGGAAGAAACAGGCCTCTCGCAGATTTCTATCCCGACCGGCGGTTCCTGCATGTTTTCAGGGAAGAGAACGTGCCCGTCTGTGTAAATTCTGATGCTCATATGCCTTCAAGGGTTGCTCAGTATTTTGATGAAGCATATGATTTGCTCAGATACATCGGATTCACTGAAATGGCAGTATTTGATAAACGAGTAAGGCGAATGGTGTCATTCTGAGGCACAAAGGAAAACTTATTAGACCTTTGTGTGCATTGTGTTATCCCTTTGTGACCTTTGTGGTTAATGGATTTCAAGTAAAAATTATTTAGCCAGCATGTGCTCAAGGAATATTTTAACCCCGATCGCAATCAGCATCAAACCACCTATAATTTCGACTTTATTACCTAGTCTTTTTCCTGCAGATTTCCCTATACGAATTGCGGTCATTGATGCAAGAAATGTTACAACACTAATTAGTACACCCGACTCCCATATTTTCACCTGAAGCAGTGCAAAGCTGATCCCTACGGCAAAAGCATCAATACTTGTTCCGAGAGCAATAGTAAACAAGACAAGTGTATTGCTGAAATCTTTGGTCCCCTCATCCTTTTTCTTCTTATACCCTTCCATGATCATCTTTATCCCAAGGAATGAAAGCAAACCAAGGGCAATCCAGTGATCGACGGCTTTGAGAGCATCTGAAATTATGTAACCCAGATAATATCCGGCTATTGTCAGACCTCCCTGGAATATTGCCAGGACTATAGCAATCCATGAGGCCTGTCTGAAAAGGATACCGTTTCGGATAACACCATATGATACTGAAACAGCGAAAGTATCGAAGGATAACCCCAATGCTATAATCAGAATTGTTAAATAGTCCATATTTCCAGCATAAGCTCGCAAAGATAATATAAAACATCACTCAAATGATTTTGAAATTGATTGCATATATTTGATCAGTATATTAATATCTTTTCTATGAGAGCTGTAATTCAGCGGGTGACCAGGGCATCAGTTTCCGTTAATAATGTGGTCCGTTCCGAAATCGGAAAAGGGTTACTTATTCTGGCAGGTTTTGAGGAAGCAGATAATGAAACCGATATTGAATGGTTGTGCAATAAGATAGTTAACCTGAGAATCTTTGATGACCGCAATAACGTTATGAATATATCAATCCTTGAGAATGGCGGAGATATTCTGGCAATCAGTCAGTTTACCCTTCATGCGAAAACAAAAAAAGGAAACAGACCTTCATACATAATGGCAGCACGTTTGGAAATAGCAAAGCCTCTATATGACAATTTTGTTTTTAAGCTTTCTGAACTTCTTGGTAAAAAGGTCGGAACAGGAGAATTCGGAGCAATGATGATGGTTGAATTGGTTAATGATGGGCCGGTGACCATCATTTTCGATACTAAAAATAAGGAGTGAGGTGTGAGGTGTGAGATATGAGGTGAAGATATGAGAAAATCTGACAGTGTTACTTTGTGATAAACTCCGTGTTACTCAGTGGTTAAATATAACATTTTTTATGAATTCCATTTCAGAAGTTGAAGTACCATTCAAAAAGTCCGTACTGCTTGTTACGTCATTTGCAGCATTTCTTACACCGTTTCTGGGTTCTGCGGTAAATCTGGCATTACCTGCAATTGGCAAAGACCTGCATGCCAATGCTATCAGCCTTGGTTGGGTTGTAAGCAGCTATATTCTGTCTACCGCAGTTTTTCTAATGCCATTTGGAAGGCTGGGAGACATTGCAGGCCGGAAAAAGGTGTTTTCATTTGGTATCCTCTTTTTTACGATTTCAACTTTTCTGATAATCTTTTCTCACAGTATTTTATCACTCATTATATTAAGGGTGCTCCAGGGTTTGTCAAGCGCAATGATATTCGGTACGAGTCTTGCTATAATTACTTCAGTATACCAGCCGGGGGAAAGAGGCAAAGCTATGGGGATCAATATCACAGCCACGTATCTTGGGTTATCCTGTGGACCTGTAATTGGCGGGTTGCTGACTCAGTACCTTGGCTGGAGGAGCATTTTTGCTTTTCTTATTCCTTTTGGGATTATCTCATTAATCCTTATCCGACTCAAAATAAAGACTGAATGGGCAGAAGCAGTTGGTGAAAAATTCGATTTCAGAGGTTCATTTCTTTATGGAATTGCACTGGCGTTGTTCATGTATGGATTCTCAAGACTGCCTTCTTCAGCAGGTTGGATCTGTATCGTGACTGGTATCACCATGGCTGTTCTTTTTTTGTATGTTGAAAACAAGATCAGCAATCCGGTATTTGATATCAGGCTGATTCTTCAAAACAGAGTGTTTGCATTATCAGGGCTTGCGGCACTGATAAATTATTCTGCCACGAGTGCGATTGGCTTTTTTATAAGTCTTTACCTGCAATATCTTAAAGGTCTGGATGCTAGATCTGCCGGATTAATAATGATCTCCCAGCCAATTGCCATGACACTTCTCTCACCGCTTGCAGGAAGGTTATCTGATAAAAGAAATCCGGGTGTTATTGCTTCAGTTGGAATGGCAATTACAGCATCAGGGCTCATCTTGCTCTGCCTCATCACACAGTTTACACCAAATTATGCTATCGTTATATTATTATTGCTGCTGGGAACAGGTTTTGGAATTTTCTCTTCACCAAATTCAAATGCAATAATGAGCTCCGTAGAAAAACGCTACCTGGGTATAGCTTCAGGCGTTGTAGGGACGATGAGGATGGCCGGACAGATGATGAGTATGGGTATTGCAATGATGCTAATCTCATTATTTATAGGAAAGCAAACCATAAATCCTTCCACTTACCCGGGATTAATATCGGCAATGAGAACCGGATTTATTATCTTTTCGGCTTTATCGGTGATTGGAGTTTTTGCATCCCTTGCCAGACATAGGGTTTCTGCAAAATAACTTAAATTAGAAGAAAAAGCATTTTAAAAACAAAAAGCATTATATTAACCGTGTTCTTTTTTCAGAGAAGTGTAATTTTTTTTAAATAATAACTGATTGCATGACAAAGCTTTACCAAAAATTAATAAAGTCACTCCCTTCTGAGACAGAGATCAGGAAAGGGTTAAAAAAAGCATCAGCTTCTGCTCCTTCATCAGATGAGACTGACAAGCATCTTATGATGAGTCTTTTGAATATGGTTGATCTTACCAGTCTGAATACTACCGATAACCGCGGCCATATAATAAGATTCACGGGCAAAGTAAACAGTTTTTCAGGCAGATTTTCAAATATCCCTAACGTAGCTGCTATCTGCGTATTTCCAAATTTTGTCGCAGTAGTAAAGGAGAAGCTTACTGCACGAAATGTAAAGATCGCAGCCGTTGCAGGTGCATTTCCCACATCGCAGACTTTCAGAAGCGTGAAAGTAACCGAATGCAAAATGGCTGTAGAAGCCGGGGCTGATGAAATAGATATTGTAATTCCTGTCGGAACATTTCTTGGTAATGATTTCGCTGCTGTTGCCGAAGAAATACGCGAAATAAAAGGGGCGATCGGAAGTAAACAACTTAAAGTCATTGTGGAATCAGGTCTTCTGGCTGATTCAGAACTAATTTTCAGAGCATCTATGATAGCAATGGATGCCGGGGCTGATTTCATCAAAACATCCACCGGAAAGACCCCCGTCTCAGCAACTCCGGAAGCAGCATTTGTTATGTGCCGTGCAATTTCGGATTTTTATTCCGAAACCGGGATAAAGGTCGGATTTAAAGCAGCCGGTGGTATTGCTACTCCTGCAGATGCAATTCAGTACTATCAGATAGTTAAATACTGTCTGGGTGATGAATGGCTTAATAATTCGCTTTTCAGAATCGGGGCCAGCAAACTGGCAAACAATATACTTTCTGAAATTTCCGGTTGTCCCAGTTCTCATTTTTGATTACCTGACTTTTCGAATTATAATACATCATTTGTTTTTATCATTACTTTTGTGTTTTTGAATGCGAAAATGATGATATCCTATTTATATCTTCAACAAGATACAGTTACACATAAAGCAATTCAACAGGTTACAACCGGTGATTCCCTCATTGTTAAGAATATACAGGTTAGAGATTCTGTAAAACCAAAATCGATAGCTCGACAGATTTTTACCTTTGACAATAGTGATACTACCTCCGTTTGCAAAAGAAATAGTGTAACAGATGTTACATTTTATGACCACGACAATTTTGTATTCGAAATTGGAAAAAGTCAATTTAAGAAATTCCCTTTCATCTTCACCGAGAAAGTAAGACAACAGGAAGCTCAGGACAGACTGACACTGATAAGTCACCTTAAGAACGGCAGTGATCTTCCTCCTTCCCCGCTTCATACTGACTGGATGGTAGTAATACTTGTTACCGTTGCATTCCTGTTTTCATTGGTTAAAAGAACTTCAGGTAATCTTACATCAGGATTTACAAAGTTTTTTACTTTCAGGGGTGTAACTGAACCTGTTTCGCGTGATATAGGAGGATTGTTTTACTGGCAGTCAACTATAATGAATCTTATCTCTTTTCTTGTAATAGGACTCTTTGGTTATTCTGCCGCAGCCTACTATAATCTGATACCCACTGGGTTCAGTGGGATAGTCATCTGGCTTTTTGCAATCGGGACAATCAGTCTGGCTGTTACCATCAGACATCTTACGTGCATTATAACCGGTGCTGTAAGTGGAGAACAGGAAGTCTTCAGGGAATACCTTCTCAGCATTTACCAGTCTTATCGTTTCGGGGCTGTTTTCCTTTCGGCAATTATTATCCTTGAATCTTATACGAGAGTTTTGCCTGTCAGTGATTTAATAATTTCAGGCATTGCCATATTAGGCATAATGTATCTGATAAGAGTAATCAGACTTCTTATAATTTTTCTAAACAGGAATATTTCAATATTCTATTTGATTTTATACCTTTGTGCGCTGGAAATTCTGCCTGTCCTAATAATTGCTAAGTATATTACAGGCCTTGTTTAGCTTGGGTTGGGTTACATTGGAAGTTGAACTTAAACTGTAATGAGTTGAAAATAAAGAAGATTTTAGTGTCGCAGCCAGAACCCCTGAATCCGAAATCTCCATATTTCGAACTGGCAAGGAAATATAATCTGAAAGTCGATTTTAAGCCATTTAATCAGGTAGAAGGTATTTCCTCAAAAGATTTCCGTCAGCAAAAAATCAATATTCTTGACTTTACTGCAGTCATATTTACCAGCAAAACGGGGATCGATCATTTTTTCAGGATTTGTACGGAACTGCGTACCGTTGTTCCCGATACGATGAAGTATTTCTGCATCACAGAGAACGTAGCATTCTATCTGCAGAAATATATTGTATACAGAAAACGTAAAATATTTCACGGGAAGGCTAAATTTCAGGATCTGATTGATATTATTATCAAACATAAGGAAGACAATTTTTTTGTTCCGCTTTCTGAACCGCATAATGCAGAAATTCCCGAATCTCTCGATAAACATGATATAAAATATTCAATCGGAACACTTTATAAAACAATAAGTACCGATTTTTCTAACCTGAAGGAGTTCGATTATGATATACTGGTATTTTACAGTCCGTCTGGTATAAAATCCTTGAAAGAAAACTTTCCTGAATTTGTTCAGGGAGATATAAAAATTGCTGCATTCGGGCCCACAACAGCCTGCGCGGTTGAAAGCGAAGGGCTCCGGCTCGATATTAACGCCCCCAATCCTAAAGCTCCGTCAATGACAATGGCTCTTGATGATTTTCTCAAGGAATATAATAAAAATTTAAGGTAGATTACCGAATACAGAGTTGCAAAAAAAATCAGTAAGGATGTCAAAATCAGTAGGGACGTTGCATGCAACGTCCCTACCTGCATCGTACGGACAAGCATAAAATGGACACCATAAGGGAGACGTTTGATAAATCTGAAAGGCTTTGCAGCAGAAAAACCATCGGTGCACTGTTCGAAACAGGCAGCATTTTTCATAATTCACTTTTCAAAGTAGTCTGGGAAAAAGTACCTGATCCCGACCGGGGACCCGCGCAGGTTGCATTCTCCGTTTCCAAGAGAGGTTTCCGTCTGGCTGTTACCAGGAACCTTATAAAAAGAAGGATGAGAGAGGCTTACAGGAAAAACAAGTCGTCACTCTACAACCATCTTTTATCACAAAACATTCAGATTGTGTTTATTGTTATCATCAAAGGTAATACGGTGCCTGACTACGATACTGTCGAAAAAGGCATTAAAGATGTGATAAACAAGCTAATCGTGCTCACTCCAAATATCGAAAAATAATGTTAAAGTTTTTATAATTGTTTTTTTATCAAAATGCTTCACGATTTTTCTTGCTAATTTCGCGGTTTAAAAATTTGATACACTGAATATGAAAAAGATACGTTCCGGAAGAATAATTATTGTGTTTTCGCTTTTGCTCATTGTGGGAGTGAGTACAGGATTCCTGGTTAATCAGGAAACCAGGGACTTCAGAATTGCAAAAAACCTCGATATTTTCTATTCCCTTTTCAGAGAATTGAATACCTTCTACGTAGATGAGATCGATCCTGACAAACTAATAAAAGCAGGCATCGATAATATGCTTAAAACCCTTGATCCTTATACGGTTTATTTCCCTGAAACAGAAGCCGATGAATTCACAATCATGACTACCGGGAAATATGGCGGCATCGGATCTCTTGTAAGAAGCACAGGTGATTATGTTGTTATAACTGAGGTTTATAAAGGGTTTCCTGCTGATAAAGCAGGAATGAAACCCGGCGACTTGCTAAAGAAGGTTGACGGAGTATCGCTTAAAGGAGTTCCCTCTGATAAAGTGAGTGAAAAACTTAAAGGTAACCCTGGTACAGATATCAACCTTACAATTGAACGAAACGGGAAAGAAACCGATTATCAGCTTAAACGTGAAAAGATTGTAATGCCTCCTGTTCCATATTACGGTATGATAGATGCGAAAACAGGTTATATCCGATTTACAAATTTTACCCAGAATTGTGTTGATGATGTCAAAGCTGCATTGACTGCATTGAAAAGCAGTGGTGCACAACAGATAGTACTCGATCTTCGCGGTAACCCCGGTGGATTACTTACCGAAGCAGTGTCAATTGTAAACCTTTTTGTTGCAGAAGGAACTGAGGTTGTTTCTACAAAAGGTAAAGTAAAACAATTTGATGAGGACTTTAAAACCACCAAACAACCTCTCGACGACAAAATTCCTCTAGCGGTAATAATAAACAGGAGCTCAGCATCGGCTTCCGAAATTGTTGCTGGAGCAATTCAGGACCTTGACAGAGGCATTATTGTTGGTCAGAGATCCTATGGCAAAGGGCTGGTTCAAATCACGCGTCCTTTAAGCTACAATACGCAGCTTAAAGTAACAACCGCCAAATATTATATTCCCAGCGGGAGATGCATCCAGGCACGCGATTTTTCCCATCCAAACGAAGATGGCAGTGTTGGTGTTATCCCCGATTCTCTTATATCAGAATTCAAGACACGAAACGGAAGAATTGTTAAGGACGGTGGAGGCATTAAGCCTGATATCGAAATATTGCCTGCTCCGTTGAGTCAGATTTCATCTGAACTCTTCCTCCGGAACTACATTTTTGATTATGCAACTGCCTATTACTGGTCGCATCCTTCACTGACCTCAGTGGATCAGTTTACCTTTACCGATAAAGATTATTCGGATTTTAAGACTTTTCTGCTGGACCGGAAATTCAGTTACAAGACAAGCACGGAAGAATCGCTTTCTGAACTGATCGCGAATGCAAAAAAAGAAAAATACTACGACATTCATAAGGATCTGTTTAATGATCTTCAGAAAGATGTGGCACATAATCTTGATCAGGACCTTACAATGTTCCGAAGCGAAATCAGCGATCTTATAGAAGATGAAATAATCAGCCGCTATTTCTATGAAAGCGGAGCAATTGCCTGGACAATCAAAAAGGATGAACAGATAATGAAAGCCCGCGATTTACTGAATGACGGTAGCGAATATAATGCAATACTCAAAGGAACCGCAGGGGATATTGTTGTAAGGTAGAGGGGTTACACTTATTTCCAGGAATGGGAATCATCATCAAAGATCTCTTTCTTCCATACCGGCAGATTCTGTTTTATCAATTCGACGGTTTTGCTGCAGGCTTCAAATGCCTGCTGCCTGTGGCCGGCCGAGACCAGTACAAAAAGAGAAATCTGGCCTGCAGGAACTACTCCTGTTGAATGGACTATATCAATGCTCTTTACATCATTAAACTCTGAATAAACTGAATTTATAATTCTTCCTGCCTCAGCTTCTACCATTTCAACATATGCTGAATACTCAATTGCTTTAACTTTTTTCCCGTTTATGGCGTCATCCCTGACCTGACCAAGGAAAATCATATGTCCTCCGGCATCAGTCAGTTTGTGAACCTTTTCGATTGCCTTCGATATTAATTCTTGTGAAACAGGTCCGCTTGTTAAGTAATTTGTCTCCATTGAATGTAATTTATTATCAGCCGCCCGCAAAAGGAGGCATTAAGGCTATCTCATCACCCTTTTTCAGTGGCAGGTCATCGCTCGTGATTTCGCTGTTGACTGAAATACGGAAATTGTAATGAACTAGTTCCGGGAAATCATCGTGTATCCTGTGCATAAGATCTCCCACTGTCTTTACATCATGATAATGCTTAATCGTAGTTCCTGAAACCTCCGCCAGAACTCCGAAAAATAATACTTTAACTTCCATAAAATTCTTCCTCAGCTTTTAAATTTTCTCCCCTTTTTTGACCCCCCTGCCCCCCTAAAGGGGGGTGAATTCAGTTTATTATATTAGCTTTTGATATGCTCCGAATTTTCTCCCCTTTAGGGGAGATGTCGCGAAGCGACAGAGGGGCTCCTGGGGTTAGTTGAATAGACGGGGCTTAATGCGCCTCAAACCAGCTGTTACCCATTCCCCAATCAACTTTCAGCGGGATATCAAGTTTCACAGCATTTGACATCTCGAACAAAACCATCTCTTTCAGTTTTTCAAATTCATCATTTATGACTTCAAAAATAAGTTCATCATGTACCTGAAGTATCATTTTCGACACAAATTTCTCATTCTTCAGCCTCTCATGAATCTTTACCATTGCGATCTTGATTATGTCAGCTGCAGACCCCTGAATCGGAGCATTTATAGCGTTCCTCTCGGCATTTCCTCTTACAACCTGGTTCCGTGAATGAATATCAGGCAGGTAGCGCCTGCGTCCGAACATCGTGGTTACATATCCCACTTCCCTGGCTTTATTGATACTTTCATCCATATATTTTTTGACTCCCGGATAGGAATTAAAATAACCGTCTATCAGATCTTTTGCTTCTTTCCTGCCAATTGTCAACCGTTCTGAAAGCCCGAATGAAGAGATCCCGTAGATAATTCCAAAATTCGCAGTTTTAGCCCTGCTTCTCATTTCTCTGGTTACATCAGCTATTGGAACGCCAAATATTTTTGAAGCAGTAGCCGAATGAATGTCGTTGCCTGAAAGAAAATCAGTGATCATGCTGCTATCCTTGCTAAGGTGTGCCATAAGCCTCAGCTCAATCTGAGAATAGTCGGCTGAAAGGAAAATATGTCCTTCCTCAGGAACGAAAGCTTTTCTGATCTCTCTTCCCCTGGCATCCCTCACCGGTATATTCTGAAGATTGGGATTATTGGAACTTAATCTGCCTGTTGCTGCAACTGCCTGATTGTAACAGGTATGTATCCTGCCTGTTCTCTTGTTAACAAGAAGCGGCAACGCCTCAACGTATGTTGATAATAGTTTTTTCAGCCCTCTGTATTCCAGCACTTTATCTATAATTGGATGCTTATGTGCAAGTCTTTGCAGTATCTCCTCGCTTGTGATAAACTGTTTTGTTTTTGTTATTCGTGCTTTTTCATCGAGTTTCAACCTGAGAAATAAAATATCTCCAAGTTGTTTTGGAGATGAAATATTAAATTCTGTTCCGGCCAGTTCAAATATCTCTTTCTCGAGCGTAATGATATCCCCGCGAAGATTTACAGTAATTGCCTTGAGATCTTCAAGGTTCAGTTTCACTCCGTTTTGTTCCATTGATGCAAGCACACCAATCAATGGCATTTCTATCTTGTTTGAAAGATCGGACAGCCCTTCGGATTTGATCCGTGGTTCAAAGACATTCTTTAGCTGGTACGTAACATCTGCATCCTCAACCGAATACTCAATCAGCTTTTCCATAGGCACATCCCTCATGGTTTTCTGATTTATCCCCTTCTCACCAATGAGAGACTCAATATGCATGGGATTGTAGCTAAGAAATGTCTCGGATAACAAATTCATATTATGCCTCATATCAGGTTCAAGAAGGTAGTGAGCAATCATTGTGTCAAATACTGGTCCCTGAACCTCAATTCCGTAATTCGCCAGCACCTGCATGTCAAATTTTATGTTTTGTCCTATTTTAACAGTGAGGGGATTTTCAAACACAGGTCGGATAATCTCCAGGATATCTTTTGTTTCTTTTTGTGAATCAGGGAAATAGATTAAATATCCTTTCCCTTTTTCCCATGAAAAAGTAATTGCAACAAGTTCAGCATCTATCGGGTTTACGCTTGTGGTTTCACTGTCAAAACAAAATTCCTTTAATGCATTGATTTTACTGACCAGCTCCATTATTTCAGGGATGGTCTCAACTCTGACATACTGATGTGAAGTATTCTCCAAAGAAGCCTTTTCTTTTAGCGGCGCTACCTCCTCACTTCCAAATAGCGAACCTTGTCCATTGGCAGACGGAGTAAATAACTGTTGCTGCTCTCTCGGTTTTTCTGATTTGCTTATATCAGAAAAAATCTTTGCTCCCAGGGTTTTGAATTCCAGTTCATCAAATAATGCTTTTAACTTAACGGGATCAGGAACTTCCAGCTCAAGTGCAGTTTCATTAAGTTCTACAGGAACGTTTAGTTCAATTGTGGCCAGTTTCTTTGATAATTCAATCTGCGCCCTGTTATTTTCAATAATCTCTTTTAATTTACCCTTCAGTTTATCAGTATTTCTGAAAAGCTCTTCAATACTTCCATATTCCGAAACGAGTTTCATTGCAGTTTTTGGTCCAACGCCCGGCGCACCGGGGATATTATCGGATGTATCACCCATCAGAGCCAGAACGTCTATTACCTGTTCCGGGCGCTGTACACAGAACTCCTTCTGGATATCTTCAACACCCCATAAGATTGATTCATTCCCGCTTCTTGAAGGTTTTAACATGAATACGTTATCTGAAACAAGCTGCGCAAAATCTTTATCAGGGGTCATCATATAAGTTGTAAAACCTCTTTGTGAAGCCTTTTTTGCCAAAGTTCCTATTACGTCGTCTGCTTCAAATCCCGGACAGTCTATTACCGGTATCTTATAAGCATCAAGGAGCCTTTTGATGTATGGAACGGCGCTTCTTATATCTTCGGGGGTCTCATCACGATGGGCTTTGTAATCAGCAAACATCTCATGGCGAAAAGTTTGTGAAGGATGATCAAAGACAACAGCGATATGAGTTGGTTTTCTTTTCTGCAAAGTTTCTTCAAGGGCAAGCAGGAACCCAAAAATTGCTGAGGTATTTAATCCTTTGGATGTTACCCTGGGATTTTTAATAAATGCATAATAAGCTCTGAAAATAAGAGCATAAGCATCCAGAAGGAATAGTTTTTTTGTATCGTCACTCATTAATTCATATTTTGTGGTGAAATTGAAATCCATTAACCACAAAGGACACAAAGAAATTACACAAAGAATACAAAGGCTTATTAATAAAGTTTGACCTTTGTGCCCTTTGTGCCTACTTTGTGTCCTTTGTGGTTAAAAATAGAATCTTAACTCCCTGAACATATTCATTTCTCATAAAAGCGGGATTAATTTCCCCGAATTATTTTTAATAATTGTCGCTTGCAAACCATTCTGCAAAAGAAGTTGCGGTTTCATAAAGCTTAAGACTGTGCAGCTTAACCCCATCAGGTATAAACGGGGTAATCCTGACTGCAAAATCAGCCACAAGGTTTTCGCAGGTTGGCTGATATTTAACCAGAACTGCATTTCCAAACAATTCTTTAAACTTATTTGCCTTCTCTTTATTTATCGTATCACTTAAAACAACAGAATGATCAAAAACATCGATTATCTGAGTTTTGATTATATACTTCAAATCTGAAAAATCGATAACCATTCCGTTTTTCGGGCTTTCTGGGTTGCTCCCTGGAGTCCCTGATAAAGTAACAAAAAGTCTGTACGAATGACCATGAACATTTTTGCACGGTCCATCATAATTCCAGAGAACATGGGCCATTTCAAACGGAAATTCCTTAGTAACTCTTATAATCTGACTCATATATGATTGGTAGATTTATATAAAAAACCATTTGCTTTTCATCTCCTTCTGACATATGCAACCCATGCAAAAGACTAAAAACAAGCAACAAAATTAACCATTCTTGGTTTAATTGATCAGCTTTGTTGAGGTAAATTATGACTAATCAATAATCTCGGAAGATTAATTTCAGTACCTTCGCTCCATAATCTGCTTAAGAATAGGGGATAATGAAAATAACCGATGAAATCATACTGACTTTCCCGGGTTTATTCAACGAGACTCTCAGAAAATTCGGTAAGCGAAATGCTTACGCGTTTGTTGGTGAAGAGCCAAAGACTTATGAATCCGTATATAAGGAGATCAGAGCTTTGATTGCTTTCCTTGAAGAAAATGGTATTCATAAGGGTGATAAAGTAGCAATCCTGAGTTCAAACATGCCAAACTGGGGTATTGCTTTTTTCTCAATAACATTTATGGGGGCAGTCGCAGTGCCAATTCTTCCCGACTTTTCTCCTGTTGAAATTGCAAATGTATTAGACCACTCAGGGGCTAAAGCAATTTTTATTTCCAATTCCCTGCAAGGTCGACTCGAAGGATATAAATCTGATTTACTATCTTTTTTAGTGCAGATGGAGGATTTTTCTATTTTATCTCCCGGAAAAGATCATCAAAAATTTGACCCTGCAGTACTTTCAACCAAAAATTACGATATAAAAGAAGATGACCTGGCCTCAATAATTTACACTTCAGGTACGACAGGCCGCTCCAAAGGGGTAATGCTTACTCATAAAAATATTTCATTTAACGCATTAAAGGGGAGAGCCATCCAATGGATTGATGAAAATGACCGGTTTTTGTCGGTTCTTCCGTTATCGCATACTTATGAAAATACTCTGGGATTAATTTTACCTATGCTTTGCGGATCATGCGTATATTATCTACAGGAAACCGCCAACTCCTTCAGTGTTGCTGCCTGCTCTTGCTGAAGTGAAACCTACAATGATGCTTACAGTGCCCCTGATAATCGAAAAAATTTATTTTAACAGAATTTTGCCTGTTTTCAGGGATAAGCTTATAATGAAGCTTCTGTACAAGATTTCTTTCATCAGAAAAATACTTAATAAAGCTGCCGGGAAAAAGCTTCTCAAGACCTTTGGTGGGGAACTAAAGTTTTATGGAATTGGCGGAGCCAAATTAAATAAAACAGTTGAGAAATTTCTCCGCGAAGCTGGATTTCCATATGCTGTCGGATACGGACTTACCGAAACAGCGCCGCTTCTGGCAGGGGCAAATCCACAAAAATCCGTATTCGAATCAACCGGACCGGCAATAGAAGGAATTGAGTTGATGATCAATAAACCCGACAAAAAATCGGGCGAGGGCGAGATATGGGCAAAGGGTCCCAATGTCATGAAAGGCTATTACAGGGAACCTGATATGACAAAAGCAGTTCTCACCGAAGATGGCTGGTTCAAGACGGGAGATCTTGGGGCTTTTGACAAAAACAATAATCTTTATATCAAGGGAAGATTAAAAAACATGATTGTCGGAGCCAGTGGTGAAAACATTTACCCTGAAGAAATAGAGTCGATAATCAATAATTTCAGGTTTGTTGTTGAATCGCTAGTTGTTCAGCAGAAGGGTAAACTTGTTGCACTCGTTCATATCAATATGGAAGAGCTCGAAAAGAAATATCAGATTCTTAAGCAGGATATGACAAGGCAGGTTGAAGATAAAGTGGATGAAGTACTAAGTGAATTACAGCAATATGTTAATTCACAGGTAAATAAGTTCAGCCAGATACAGAAAGTTGTACTACAGCCTGTTCCTTTTCAGAAGACAGCAACAATGAAGATCAAAAGGTTTCTGTATACATAAACCTCATTACCCCTTCATCGCTTTCTCATATCTCTTGTTTACCTCGTCCCAGTTCACGACATTCCAGAAAGCTTCAATATATTCGGGCCGTCTGTTTTGATATTTCAGATAGTAGGCATGTTCCCATACATCCAGCCCTAACAGGGGAGTACCTTTAACCGGTGACAGATCCATAAGCATATTATCCTGATTGGGGGAACTTGTTATCGCCAGATTCTTATCCGAACCCAGGTACAACCATGCCCAGCCACTACCAAACCTTGTTTTGGCTGCATTTGTAAAACCTTCCTTGAATTTTTCATTCGATCCAAATGCTTTTGTAAATGCCTCCGATAATTCATTTGAAGGACGGGTTGTTCCTTTGCCGAGATTCTGCCAGAAAAATAAATGATTATAATAACCGCCGCCATTGTTTCTTACGGCATCAGTTTGTTTTGACATTGTCTTAAATATTTCACTCATTGGTTTCCCTTCCAGAGGAGTTCCCTTAATTGCAGCCATGAAATTTGTATAATAAGCACGATGATGTTTATCGTAATGTATCTCCATTGTTCTGGCATCGATATAAGGCTCCAGGGCATCATATGCAAATGGAAGTGGTGGGAATTGGGCTGGTGGCACTCCTTCAATGTCGGAAGTTTTTCCCTGCTCCTGAACACTACCCATAATACGCGGGCTTACATAAGCAGCAGCTGTCATTAACCCCACTGCTTTAAAAAATTTTCTGCGTTCCATAGTTAAAAGTTTTTCCCTGTTTAACATTTTCGCGTTTCAATTGTTCATATTAAGTGATACAAAACAGAATCGTATTTAAAATTTTTCTTATTTTTATTCGAGATTTGTTTAAGTAACTACTTAAGAGTAAATTTATTATTAATGTTTGATTTTAGTATAACCAACCCATCGAACTCTAATCCGCTTTTTTAAAACCCTTTATCTGGAAAGATTTAATAAACCTATCTGGCTGAAACAAGATGAAAAAACTCACCACAATCGGGAGAATACTGTTCGCAATTCCTTTTGCCCTGTTTGGTATAAACCACTTCCTGATGCTCGATTATTATCTTGGGATGCTTACATCCTTCGTTCCACTAGGGGCATACACAATAATCCTTACGGGAATAATGATGATCGCGGCAAGCATAAGTATTATCACCAAAATACTTGTTAAATTTTCCACATTATTGCTGGCAATATTGCTGTTTATTTTTATAGTCACAATTCACATTCCACATCTATTTGAAGATGCTGATAAGACAATAACCATCATATCACTTTTGAAAGATATCTCACTTATGGGAGCATCACTGATGATCGCAGGGATCTATTCGGAGGAAGAAAATGGGAAAAAATCATAGGACAAACAGCCTGCATGCATTGGAAAATTAAATAAAGTCATTGCGAATCGTAAATGGAAAATATTTTATCTTTATAACACTAATCTCTGAATTCAGCTATGAGTTATTTTAGAATCATTCTGGCGCTATTTATTTCTCTGATCAGTATCGAATCGTATTCTCAGTCAGATCTGTTTGAGAAACAAATGCAAGTAAGTTTTGAGGAAAAGCAAGGTCAGTTCGCCGCTCTCGATACGAAACTCGTTAATGAGAAGGGAGACACCGTTCTTTTAAAAGATGTAATCACCAAACCTGCAATCCTTAACCTGGTTTATTATCAGTGTCCGGGAACCTGCAGTCCCCTGATGGCCGGAATCTCCAGATTCATTGATGAGGTGGATCTTCAACTGGGGAAAGATTATGAAGTAATTACAATCAGCTTTGATCCATCTGAAAAAATTAATCTGGGCATTGCCAAGAAAGCAAGTTATCTTGCAATGATGAGGAATAAAGAAGCCGGGAAATCTTGGCTTTTCTTTGTCTCCGACAGCGCCAATATTGCCAAATTGACACAATCCGTAGGCTTCCACTATATAAAAAAGAACGGAATGTATATTCATCCAACAGGCCTGATAGCACTGGGTGCAGATGGGAAAATCATAAGGTATCTTCGGGGAATAGATTTCCTGCCATTTGATATTAAAATTACAATGGTAGAAGCTGCAAAAGGGAAAATCGGTCCCAGTATAAACCGGTTACTCGCAGTCTGTTATTCATACGATACCGAGGGCAATAAATTTGTATTTAATGTAACACGTGTTTCGGCAATTGTAATTTTATTTTTTGTAGTATTATTATTTCTGGTCCTTTCATTGTCCAGATTACGACTAAAACTTAAAACTAAGACAACTAGATGATTACGGCAGCCATTGAGGAACCCAGTTATCTTGATCACAAAGGAAAATACCGAGGGATATTTGCATGGATTTTTTCTACTGATCATAAGAGGATTGCACTATTATACCTTTTCTCCCTGCTTACTTTGTTTGCTATTGGCGCAACATTAGGTTTACTAATGAAATTTGAGCTGATTGCCCCGGGGAAAACCATTATGACTGCCCAGACTTATAATGCCTTTTTTACACTCCACGGCATTATAATGATCTTTGCTGTTGTGATCCCCGGATTACCAGCAGTTTTCGGAAATTTCCTCCTGCCAATAATGATTGGGGCAAAAGATGTTGCTTTTCCCAGGTTAAATCTATTGTCTTGGTATTTTTATGTTTCAGGAGTTACATTGGTGCTTATCTCACAGTTTACCGGTCAGGGTCCTCCCGATACAGGCTGGACATTCTATGCTCCTTATAGTTTCAAGACCACGGGAAATATGATTCCGGCTGTTTTTGGAGCATTCATGCTTGGTTTTTCATCGATTCTGACAGGACTGAACTTCCTGGTTACCATGCACAGAATGAGAGCTCCGGGTATGACATGGATGAAAATGCCATTATTTCCCTGGACATTATATGCAACCGGTTGGGTACAGCTTCTTGCTACCCCTATTATTGGCATTACTCTTCTTATGGTCATTGCTGAAAGAACTCTTCATGTTGGATTCTTCGATCCGACCCTGGGAGGTGATCCGATTTTGTTTCAGCATTTATTCTGGACCTACAGCCATCCGGCAGTTTATATAATGATCTTACCTGCAATGGGTGCAATTTCCGAAATCATACCGACATTCTCCCACAAAACACCTTTCGGTTATAAATTCATTGTCGGATCGAGCATTGCAATCGCGTTTGTAGGCTATTTCATCTGGGGACATCACATGTTTACATCCGGAATGAGCCCGGTATCCTTATATGTGTTTTCTTTATTGACATTCCTCGTAGCAATACCCAGTGCAGTAAAGGTATTTAACTGGGTATCTACTATGTATAAAGGATCAATTGATTTACAGACTCCTTTCTACTGGGCGATGGGTTTTGTTTTTGTTTTTATGATTGGTGGGTTTTCCGGCCTTATTCTGGGTTCGTTAGCGGCTGACATTCACCTGCATAATACTCACTTCGTTCTTGCACATTTTCACTTTATTGTCTTCGGAGGTACAGGATATGCCTTTTTTGGCGCAATGCATTACTGGTATCCAAAAATTACCGGCAGAATGTATGATACAAAGTGGGCGAATATCGGATTGTTCCTCTTTTTTATCGGATTTGTGACATTATATGGAATGATGTTCTATCTGGGTTATAAAGGTATGCCAAGAAGATATTACGATTATGATGAGATTTTTCATACCGGGAATATTATATCAACAATGGGATCATGGGTCATGTACTCAGGTCTGGCGATAATAATAATCAATCTTTTTTCCTGTCTTAAAACCGGACCTAAAGCTCCTGCTGATCCCTGGGGGGGAAAGACTCTTGAATGGACAATACCTTCACCGCCTCCCGTAGAAAACTTTGAAGAAATTCCAACAATAACAAAAGGCCCTTATAACTATAAATGAGTACAGCAGTTACACACCGCGATGATCTGGCATCCAAAACAGGAATGTGGCTTTTCCTTTTCACTGAGATGCTCTTATTTGGAGGGTTATTTATCGTTTATTCTGTATACCGCTACAGAAATCCGGAAGCTTTTCACCTTGCCGCTCAGGAGCTTAGTGTTTTCATCGGCACATTGAACACAATAATTCTTCTTATCAGCAGTACGATGATCGCGATGTCGATTACGGCGCTGCAAAAACACAACAAAAAACTTTGTCTGCTGCTAATGGGTATAACAATCCTCCTGGGGATTGCTTTTCTTGTGAACAAATACTTTGAATGGGGAGAGCATATCAGGCAGCATATCTATCCCGGCTCTGCTGTTCTTGCTCTTCGTGGTCATGGAGATGTACTATTTTACGGATTGTATTTTTTTATGACAGGGCTCCATGCTCTTCATATTATCGTCGGATTGGTCTTTATCTCAATAATTGCAAATTTGGTTATAAGAGACAAGGTCACTGCGGATGATCATGTTCTCCTTGAGAACAGCGGCTTGTACTGGCATCTTGTTGACCTTATCTGGATTTTCCTTTTCCCGTTGTTTTATCTTATTACCTGATATGATGGAAACAGAGAACGAAAAAAATCATGTAATACCTTATAAGACCTTTCTTCTAGTACTGGTCCTATTAATCGCTCTGACACTTACATCAGTAACTCTTACGCGTATTTCACTCGGGACCCTTACCGTCGTAATGGCTCTTATAATCGCTGCCGTCAAATCTTCCTTTGTTTTACGAATATTCATGCATCTTAAATTTGAAAACAGAATGTTCTCATTAGCGGTCATGGGAGTTGTTTCGCTGTTCGCTTCAGTCTTAATTATAACGCTTATTGACTATCTCAATAGATAAAAGTATGTACTCTACAACAGGAATTGATGCTTCAAATTATGTGACTACCTTTAATACGGCATTCTATTTTGTTCTTATAATATCACTAATACTTCTTGTTGGAATTACTTCTGCCATGCTGTATTTTGTCTACAGGTATAATAAGAAAAGGAACCCTGTACCAACACAAATTGAAGGAAGCATGTCTCTTGAAATCACCTGGACAATAGTTCCGATTATACTTGCTCTGGCAATGTTTTATTTTGGCTGGGTTGGTTGGAAACCCACTAACAGTCCTCCGAAAGATGCGATGAATGTCACCGCTGTAGCTAGAATGTGGAACTTTCTTTTTGTTTATCCAAATGGGAAACAGAGCCCCGATCTTATAGTTCCGGTGAACACTCCTGTTAAAATAAAGCTTATATCTGTTGATGTTATTCATAGCCTTTTTATACCCGATTTCAGAATTAAAAGCGATATAATTCCGGGAAGAGAAAAGTATATGTGGGTTCAGCCGGGTTATGAAGGAAAATTTAATATTTTTTGTGCTGAGTACTGTGGATTACAGCACTCATATATGCATTCTACAGTCAATGTAATGTCGAAGGAAAAGTACGATAAGTGGTATGCTGCCAGTGCACCTGTAGCAACTGCAACTGGCAATACGCCAGCAGCTATGGGTGAATCGATAGTGAAAACAGCCGGATGTCTTGCATGCCATACTATTGACGGTACTAAACTTATCGGACCAACATATCTGAATCTGTACGGTTCACAGGTAACTATTATCAGAGACGGCAAAGAAATGACAGTTACTGCTAATGATGAATATCTCAAAAAATGCATAACCACGCCTAATGTTGATAATGTAAAAGGCTATCCCACAACCCTGATGCAAAGTTATCGGAGTACTCTTTCAGACGATGATATAGCTAAGATAATCGAGTATTTTAAAACGCTTAATGACAAATAGTTCGGTAAATAAGGTCAGAGACTATCTGGAACTGTCAAAACTTAAAATTATGATTCCGGTATGTCTGACAGGATTCACCGGATATTTCGCTTTTAATCCTCATTTTTCCGCTGGCCTGATTTTTACCAGTCTTGGCATTCTCTTCATGGCTGTTTCTGCGTCAGTTCTTAACCAGATACAGGAGGTGGAAACAGATAAAAAGATGAACCGTACACGTTTTCGTCCCCTCCCGGCTCAAAAAATAAATACAAAAAATGCAGTATTATTTTTCCTGATCAATCTTATTACCGGGATATTATTACTCTTTTTTGAAGGCAATATAAAAGCTGTAATTGTTGGATTAATAACAATCCTCTGGTACAACGGGGTATACACCTACTCCAAAAGGATCACTGCTTTTGCTGTTGTCCCGGGGGCCATTACAGGCGCATTGCCTCCGCTTATTGGCTGGATGGCTGCAGGTGGTGGATTATGGGATAAACCTATAATATTCATAGAGTTTCTGATTTTCACAGCGCAAATCCCGCATTTCTGGCTGCTCGTACTAAAATATGGGGAGGAATACAGACAAGCCGGAATTCCAAATCTTACAGATTTTTTTAGTCGTGTCCAGATCAGCAGATTAACATTCAGCTGGGTGATTTCATCCGTATTTGCAGCACTGTTCCTGTGCTATTTCAAAATTATACAAAGCCCACTGATCATTAGCATCCTGGTAATAGCATCGTTGTATATTCTCTGGCAGTTTTTTGATCTTCTGAAAATGCATCATGATAAAAAACCCAAAAGCTATTCCATTCTTTTTGATTCGTATTTCTTATTGGTGTTGCTGCTGCTGATCTCGGATAAGATCATAAGCTAAATATAATATTAAAATCCATTAACCGCACAGGTCGCAAAGGAAAAACACGCAAAGGTCACAAAGAACTAATCTATAAGATATTGACTTTGCGTTCTTTGCGCCTTCTTTGCGTACTTTGCGGTTAAATAAAAAATGGAGTAATTGATGGGACCAGTTGTATAAAGAATTTAACAATAAGATTACTTCGTTTTGTTCCCATTCGGAACTGAATCCCTTGCCTCCTGCGCTGCTTTTTGCAGCGTTCTTACATACAAAACAAGCTTCCACCTGTCATCGGGCCTTACCTGAGCTCCATGGGGCATCATAGAGCCAAATCCGAGGGTTATTGTATGATATATCTGGCCATCCGGTCGTCTGGCGGTAGGTTCAGCCGAGATATCCCGGGGTTTTAATGGATATAAACCACTTTTGAATAATTGTCCGTCACCTTTTCCCTGATCTCCGTGACAACCAATGCAGAAAGTTGTATACATAAGCTTCCCTCTTGCGAGTACATCAGGGGTAGGTAAAAAAGGATTAACCAGTTCTCTTCCCGCCTTAGCACGGGAGATGGTATCACTTGAATATCTGAAAGGAGTGAATCCTATTGGAACTGTCCCATAAACCGGTACTCGATTTGTCATGCTATCCGTAAAATTCGGATTTTGTGTATAGGTATCATAAGCCTGTGAATATTCCATATCAGGTATATAGTCGTAGCCCCTCATATTCCTTGTTCTGTCGCATGATAAAAGCATCACGCTTATCAGAGAAGAAATCATTATCTTTTTTGATATTTCCGTTCAATATACATATCTGCTATGATTAACTTTCATGATTCATAATTCATACTTTCTTTAAGAAAGGGATCATTCTTTACAACCATCGGGCTTTTTGAAAGCGATTTAAGCACAATGAACAGGAACAGAGAAGCATAAACTACAGTCATGCAAACTTCAAGAACCCCAATGGTTGCTTTTTCACCAGCTCCAGCAGGCATTATCATCAGCCAGTAATCGAGCCAGTGTCCAATCAGAAGGATTGCAGCAATAAATGCCACCCAATTTATGATTCCTCTTTGAATTATAAGTTATCAGACCAAAAAAAGGAACAAGAAAATTAATTCCTAGATTTATGAAGAAAAGTATCCTGAAATGATGAAGTCTTGTAATAAAATAAGATGTTTCCTCAGGCAGGTGTCCATACCATATCAAGTTCATATTGAGAAAACCATTCATATGTCCAGAAAATGCTGAAACAGAACATGTAAATGGCCAGATCATGAATATGATCAATTCTCACAAATTCAAGGTAACCCAGACGTTTCAGAAACCAGATCAGCAAAGTTATAAATGCCAGTGAGGTCACAAACATTCCAATTAAAACATACCAGCCGAAGATAGTACTGTACCAGTGAGCATCGAGCGACATTATCCAGTCCCAGCTGCTCGATGAAACTGTAATCGCATAAAAAACAAGAAAGAGGCCGGCAAACGTTATTCCTCTGTTATAATACTTTAAATCTGATGATGTAATAAGTAAATCATAATTTTTTCTCATCAACCAGATAAGGGCTATCCATCCTATGAAATATAGAACAAGCCGGACAAAGAAAAATGGCATATTGAGCCACATTTTTTTCCCTTCTATTAATGGATCGGACAACGTACTATCGGTCCAGATATATAAATGGTGCATGCCAAAATAGACCAGGAGCATAAGAATAAAAGCAATTGGAAGGAAAGCCGTCATTGAAGATGGTATCCTTTGAATGAGCGTATGCCAGCCGGAAAGAGCCAGCCGGTGTATTGCCAGGAAAAAAGCTGCTCCAAGAGAAAGTCCCAGAAAATATTGATTATTAAGTAAAACGTTTGCCCATATGCGGGAAGCACCCGGTTTTGAAATAAATATAATTCCCAGGGTAATCAAAACACCAGCTCCGAGGGCAATCAGGAGGATCTTTCGATACTGGTACTTTAAAATTGAATTGTTCATCCATATCTGCCGTCTTCTTATTTTATTTCTATAGTTTGAATTCCCGATAAAATCGATTTGACTCTTTCCAACGAAGCACCGCCACCAGAGTTATCTACAAGAATTACGAATCTGTCATCAGTAATTCTTGCATCAACGGGATTAAATGTTATTTCGGGTTTTAATCGCGATCTGATCAGCAGAGCTGCAGCCATTGCCAGCCCAGAGAAAAGAACGGTAAGTTCAAACGTTATCGGAACAAAAGCAGGTATTGAAAGAAAAGGTTTCCCTCCAATGATCAGAGGATAACTTACAGTAAAAACCCATGCCTGAAAAATAAATGCCAGGCTGGCGCCGAGAGCCCCAAATATAAAACCAACGACAGGGATCCTGGTTCTTTTCATTGATAATGCCTCATCCAGGCCATGTACCGGAAACGGAGACATAACATCTTTGATGATTTCTTTGTTCTCCCGTAGTTTTTTTACTGCCTGGAGCAAAGGAACCTCATCATCAAAGGAAATCGTAATATAGTTTGTATCACTCATGGCCTGCATCTCCTTTTGGTTGAATTCTGCTTCCCGTTTTCAATATAGATTTTACTTCAGCGATCGAAATCACAGGAAAGATCCGGATAAATAAAAGAAACGCTGTAAAGAAGATTCCCAAAGTTCCTATTATTAATCCATACTCAACAATTGTTGGCTTATACATCGTCCAGCTTGAAGTCAGATAATCGCGGTGAAGTGAAGTCACAATGATCACAAAACGCTCGAACCACATGCCAATATTGATCACAATAGAAAGGAAGAATGTAAAGATCAGGCTCGTTCGCAACTTTTTGATCCACAGCAGCTGTGAAGCAAATACATTACATGTGATCATAATATAGTAAGCCCACCTGTAAGGACCGGTAGCTCTGTTCAGAAAAGCATATTGTTCATATTCATTTCCTGAATACCACGACATGAACATCTCAGTCATATATGCCAGTGCAACAATTGAACCTGTGGCAATTAATACCTTATTCATGTTTTCAATATGACTCTTTGTAATGAAATCCTCGAGTCCCATTGCTTTTCTTGCTACTATTAAAAGGGTCTGCACCATTGCAAATCCTGAAAATATTGCTCCGGCAACAAAATATGGTGGAAATATCGTGGTATGCCACCCCGGAAGTATTGCTGAAGCAAAATCCATACTGACAATACTATGCACCGATAGTACAAGTGGAGTTGCAATCGCTGCAAGCATTATTGATGTTATCTCGTGCCTGTGCCAGTCTCTGGCTGATCCTTTCCACCCGAAACTCAGGAAATTATAGATACTCTTTTTAAGTCCTTTCTTGATTTTGTCACGTAAGGTACCGATATCAGGAATAAGTCCCACGTACCAGAATACCAGAGAAATAGTAAAATATGTGGATATTGCAAAAACGTCCCAAACCAGTGGTGAATTAAAGTTCACCCAGATACCTCTTGTATTTGGATATGGGAAAATAAAAAAAGTAAGCAATGGGCGGCCAAGATGAATCAAGGGGAACAGAGCTGCACAAATCACCGCAAAAATTGTCATTGCCTCAGCGGAACGGTTGATGCTGTTTCTCCATTTTTGCCTGAACAGGAGAAGTATTGCGGATATGAATGTGCCCGCATGCCCGATACCAATCCACCATACAAATGTGGTAATCTCAAAGGCCCAGCCAACTGTCCTGTTCTCTCCCCAGGTCCCGATGCCCTGCCAGACAGTCCAGAAAATCATAGCCAGACCAAACAGCATGGCCAGTGTGGCTATTGTCATCCCCATATACCAGTATTTACCAGCCTTATTAATCAGAGGATTAAGTATATCACTGGTTATACTCTGGTAAGAGTTTTTTCCTTCAATTAAAGGTTCCCGTAAAGGAGATTGAAACATATCCGTACGAATTACTACTTACAATATCTTATTTTTAATCTTTGTCAGGTAATTAACTGAAGGCATAGTAAAAAGCTCTTCGAGAAGATTATAGCGTCTTCCGCTTTTGATCAATCTGACAAGCTCGCTCTGCTGGTCATTCATATCTCCAAAAACAATAGCATTTGCAGGACAAGCCTGTGAACATGCAGTTTGAATTTCATTTTCATGAATAGCCCTGTTTTCGTATTTTGCTTTTAATTTTACCTTCTGGATACGCTGAACACAGAAAGAACATTTCTCGATTACGCCCTGGGCACGTACCGTAACATCAGGATTAAGTACCATTTTTCGTAAATCGCTTGTCATTCCTTCCTTATCTCTCAGATTACCTCTCAGGGTACCTGCTTCTGTAAAATTGAACCAGTTAAATCTTCTGACTTTATATGGACAGTTATTATTGCAGTACCGCGTACCAAAACAACGGTTATATATCATCTGATTCAATCCTTCAGAGCTGGTGCTAGTTGCTGCCACGGGACAGACATTCTCACATGGCGCATTCTGGCAATGCTGGCAGAAAACAGGCTGGAACACGACTTCAGGATCATTTTCATCACCTGTGTAATATCTGTCTATACGCATCCATTGCATCTCGTGAACCCTGTGTACCTCAACTTTACCCACAACAGGAACATTATTTTCTGCCTGGCATGCAATAACACAGGTTCCGCAGCCGATACATTTGCTGAGATCAATTGCCATCCCCCAATGATGATGAGGATAATCCCTCATCTTATATAAACTTTTATTATGTTCAACATTATAGGCATGCAATTCATTTCCCGCAGCCGGATTATTTTTAAATTCATCTAATTCTGCTTCCCTCACCAAAGCTCTTCCTTCCATGCTGTGGTGGGGTTGCACCTGAGCCAGTATGTATTCCCTGCCCGATTTTGTAATATGCTCCGTTTTAGCTGTATAATTAATGTTACCATCCACCGATGAAAGCAGATTCCAGATACTGACACCCACCCCTTCTCCTACATTTCCACATTTCGAACGACCGTAACCAAGAGCAATTCCAATAGTTCCCGGAGCTTGTCCGGGTTGAATATGAACCGGGAGTTCGATACCGTTTATACTTATCAGTTCATTAGCATTCAGACCATATTCTTTGGCTAATGCAGGTGAGACAGTTGCATAATTATCCCAGCAGATCCGTGTCACCGGATCAGGTAATTCCTGTAACCAGGGATTATTTGCCTGTCTTCCTTCACCAATGGCGACAGGCTCATATAGAATAATTTCAATAACATTTCCAGCACTAATTACCTTGTTTTTCAGAGATTCTGTTGATAATTGAAAGGTGTCTGACTTCTCTGTGGCCGATTCGCTTTTAACAGGCAGTTCGAACACCCCCTTCTGAACAGTTCGATCAAAAAAGGTAACCGGATCGCGGAATTCTGATTGTCCGGGCATCATATTCTCTGCCCAGTAAGCATGCAGAAAATCGTATGTTTCAACTTTTGATCCTGACCATTTTAACAGAGTATCCGTCAATTGACGGGTATTATATATCGCTCCGATAGAGGGCTGCATCAGACTGTATTTTCCTCTTTTTGGTTCGGCATCACCCCAGCATTCAAGGTAATGGTTATCGGGACAAACATATTGTAACAAACTATTCGTCTCATCTGGCGAACCGGATAATCCAATGGTGAGATCTACTTTTTTTAATCCCTCTGTAAATAAAGCACCCCGGTTATAAACAGGGTTTACATTCCAGATCAGTATTGCTTTCACGTTACCATTCTGCATTCTTACAATAAGCTTTTCCATATCGGAATCGATCGCAGCATGGGTCCTGAGAAATGAGTTGAACAATATTGTCTTTCCGATATTTCCGAGGAGTCTGTTGATCTCATTTACAAGTAATTGAATATGCTTAATATTTGACCCTGAAATAACCAGCGATTTGCCTTTCGACTGAATAAGTTTATTGGATATCTCACCCACATCAACAGATGAGGCAGGAACATCAATCTCTCTGTTTTCCAAAGATCTGACAACTGATTTATAAATATTCATCAGAATCTCTGTTTCCTGGGAAGGTTTTATCTGGATTCTCTTATCAGCATTACAGCCGGTGAGGCTCATGGTAGATTCAAGCTGAACTAACCAGTTCATGTCTCTTTCCGGAATCCTGCGTGAACTGAATTGCCTGATATATTCTATTGGTGAAAGCCATGTTCCAAGGAAATCGGCTCCAAAACTTACAATAACATCGGCCTTGTCAAAATGATAATCAGGGATAACCTGTTTACCAAAGCTTATCTTATTCGCCTCAAGCATTGCGGAATAAGAAACAGCATCATATTGTATCCATTCAGTTGTTGGATATCTCTTTTGAAAATCATTTATAACAGTTTCCGCACTCGGGCTGAAAATAGTAGGCGTCAGAAGCACTATCGTCCCGTTTTCTTTAACTATTTTCTCCAGTTTGTCCGTGATTTCGGAATCGGCTGTTTCCCAGGAGGCAGGTTTCCCGTTAATTAAAGGTTCCCTGAACCGGGCTCCATCATAAAGATCGAGCACAGATGCCTGAACTCTGGCGGTTGTGACACCACCTGTAACAGCAGATTCAGGATTACCTTCAATTTTAATTGGCCGGCCATCTCTGGTTTTAACAATTATGCTGCAGTATTCATTTCCGTTGACATAGCTTGATGCATAATATAAAGCGTCTCCGGGGATCATCTCGGGAGGAGCAGTGACATAAGGCACTGCCTTACTTATTTTCTGCCGGCAGGAGGCAAGAGCAGTAACTGCAAAGCTGAACCCGCACAATTTCAGAAAATCCCTTCTCGAAGCATGCAGTTCCATATTCTGATCGCTCACCAGGTCGAGCAACGGATTCCCGTTTTCCGCTGTCTTTTTGGTTTCAGCGACTTCGCTTATTTTGTCTTTTGACTGAATGTCTTTCCAATATTTTTTCATCCTTCAGGAATACTACTGGTTTATTAATAATGACATTTACCACAATCACGGCCTCCTATGCCAACAACTCTTATGCTGTCTGCCTTCCCGGCTTTTAACGAATCATAAAATGCAGGATAGTAAGTCTTATAATATGTATTAGAAAAATTTACCTTTCTTGTTTTATGACAATCGAGACACCAGCCCATTGACAGATCAGGTACCTGGTACAACCTATTCATTTCCTTAACATTGCCATGGCATGCTTCACAGTTGATCTGACCGGCACTTACATGCTGCTCGTGGCTGAAGAAAACAAAGTCAGGCAGTCTGTAAATTCTGACCCATTCAACAGGTATTTTCTTATCCAGATGATCTAAAATTTTAGCAATCTCCGTTGCACCTGAACGCGTTCCATTTCGTACAAGGAAGTGACAATTGTAACATATACTTCCCGGAGGAATGCCGGCAGATTTGCTAATTCTCGCTGTATAATGGCAATAATTACAATCGGTTTTGTTTTGACCCGCATGAACATAATGTGAGAATTTTATTGGCTGGGCCGGTTCAAATCCCTTGGCTCTTCCGAGAGCGATCGCATCGACTACCAGCAGCCAGGTAATAAATATGCCGGTCACAGTAATTATCAGCCAATTGATCTTCTTATTTTTAAATATCTTCTTGATTATCAGGTCTGTTGCCGACATCAAGAATAATAGTGAAGAGATTATAAATAATAAGAGATATGTAATATCCGGTTTCTTTTGCTTAAGCCCTATATCGACAAACTTGTCCATAAAAGCTTTAAGAAGAACAATGTCCCCCGCAGAAAGCTTGAAATCCTTATGGACAAGCTTCATTTTTGGACCGACCGGCTTCAACAGCACCTTGCTTAAATCTTTCGCGGATTTATGATGGTACTTTACAGAAATTTCAAAAGCATCCGGATTCCAGTTGAGTGTATCGGAAACAGCTGTATTATGGCATGACGCGCAATTTATAGATTCATTCCCGAGATATACTAATCCATTGAAAAGCCTTTCACCCCTGATTAATTCTTCACGGGTAAACGTACTTTGTTTTAGTATTACTGAGTCGGGCAAAGGCTGTTTACCAGTACTCTGGGAAGAAGCCTTGACAGAGTCAACTCCTTTTAACTTTGTTGTATCTGTCCCCTGAAATTTACCTGAGTCCTTTAACGGAGGTTGCCCGGCTCCTTTGACCAAAGTTTTTGATGAATCCAGCACCCGGGCATTTGATGTATCTTTTATCGGAACCCTGGGTAATCCTTTCCGTTGAACTTTTGTTGTATCTTTTGCCTGAAGTGGACATACATTTGTTGCCGACGCTGCACCAGACAAGATGAAAGAAAGAGTCAATAACAGGAAAAGGATTGGAAGCAAATTTCTAAATTTTCCTACCGGAGAGTAAATACCCATCGTTACAAATTATAGAGTGTCTAATACTTTACTGCAAGAATTAAATCGCCCCTCCAAAATCCGCCAGCTCAAAAATATAAAATTGCCACTTAAATTGAAACACCCGCTATCTATTTTATTTAGCGAAACCTAAAACAAAATTCATCGCCGTTATTAACGGTGCTTCAAATTATAACAACTAAAAATAAAATATTTTACGATATTAGATTCTGTCTTTATATCTTTGCTTATCATTCACAACTTGTTTAGGTCGTTGTAATCTTATCTTTATGAATAACAATCAAACCATGAAAAAGATTTTCTTTCCTGTATTAATATTTGTTTTTTCTTCAGTTTTGATTACAGATTGCAAGAAGGATAAGGGTGATCCACCACCGCTGCCACCAGCTGAATCTATGACAATTGATTTCAGTAATTTCGCTTCAGCATCGGGGAAATCTCTCGAATTTTTACCCGGTCAGAAGGGTACCTCGAACAGTAACTGGGAATATGCGGCAACAGTGGCAGGGGTATGGAAGCTGATTTTAAATACCACTCTTGCAATACCGATTGCTGCCTTTCAGGTAGCAGCTCAGCAGAGTCCGGCATTTGTTTCGGGGAAGACATGGCAGTGGAGTTATACCGTAACTTTTATGAATGCAACATATAAAGCAAGACTTACGGGACTGATCGGAGCCAGTGACATTCAGTGGAATATGTTTGTTTCACAAGACGGATCATTCAGTGAATTCCTGTGGATAGAAGGGACCTCCAGGATTGACGGAACAGGTGGAACATGGACAATTAATCAGGATCCTCAGTCAGGAGTCGCTTTCCTTCAGATTGACTGGGCAAAAACTACAAATGTTGTCGGAAATATCAAATACACTTATTTAAAACCCGGATCATTTAAAGACAGTTATATCCAATATGGTCTGACATCCAATACCCTGAACGCTTTCTACTCAATTCATTATTATAACGGTACAAAATTTTCAGACGTCAATGTTGAATGGAACACAACTACAAAAGACGGACATGTAAAATCAGCTGATTATATGGGAGATTCAAACTGGTATTGCTGGGATTCAAACAGGGTTAATATCGTTTGCCCTTAGATGATAGCCTGAAATAATATAAAAAATCCCGGCATAATTCCGGGATTTTTTGTTTTTATGAAATGAAATCCATTTCTATAGACGCCCTATGTGAACTCACCCCTTCCCCCATAGCCGTCAACCTAAGCTTTGGGGATGAATGAGAAACTGCATAACAAAGTTCCCCTCCTTTTACATCTACAGGATTTCTGAGAAAGAGAAGGGGATCCTTCATTTCACTGGTACTCCGCAAGCTGCGTACCAGCGAAATTCAGGATGACAATGTAATTTGGGGCTTGTAGGGGAAGGAAGCGGCGCCTTTTGAATCAATTCTTCTGAATAAAGAAATATTAGCACAAAAGGCGCCGCTTCCTTCCCCATTATTATCCCATAACAACCTGTCATCCTGAATCTTTCGCAAAATACATATATGAAGTAAATGATAATTTTATCTTGCGGAAGATGAAGGATCTCCCAGGGACTACCTGAATTTTAATAAATGCGATGTAAGACAAGCCTACAAAAAAGGGGAAATGTATCTGATTTAATTTCAATACTTTAAACTTTATTCAACTCCTTAGGTTGACGGTTATGCCCCTTCCCCCTCTCTACTTCGTAGCTAATCTTTATAAACATCTTTTATTGATTCACTTTGATCTGCATCAAATTGGTGGATCGATAAGGAGATCCTTCATTTCACTGGTACTCCGCAAGCTGCGTACCAGCGAAATTCAGGATGACAATGTAATTTGGGGCTTGTAGGGGAAGGAAGCGGCGCCTTTTGAATCAATTCTTCTGAATAAAGAAATATTAGCACAAAAGGCGCCGCTTCCTTCCCCATTATTATCCCATAACAACCTGTCATCCTGAATCTTTCGCAAAATACATATATGAAGTAAATGATAATTTTATCTTGCGGAAGATTCCCTAGGGATTACCTGAATTTTAATAAAGTTTCAGCTAAGATTATTTAGATCCTACTGTTTATTAAAGGAGTACTCCGAAAGCTGATTCTGTCAACGCTAAGGTATTTGATTAACTGACGAAGGAATTTAAAACCACAGCGTTTCCTGTTTCTTAATTCTTTCCACAGTAGTTTATCAGAATCTTTTGCATTACTTCGTAGTTCCCGTGCCTTCTTTTTTATGAGTTTTTAAATGGATTAGTTCGCCGTTAATAATTTCAATCAAAATTTTTTTTGTCATTCGAAGAATTTTATTTTACTTTGCAGTTCAAAGTACTTTTAAGATGACCAAAATGGAAACAAGAACAGATTATTCTGAGGATATAAAAACTATCAAAAGGATCATGGAGGAATCTTCAAGATTTCTGTCACTGAGCGGTTTATCAGGGATTTTTGCAGGTTTTCTGGCTTTTTTGGGAGGATTTGTCGCCTATTTTCTGATGCTTCAGAAAAATCAGGATAGCTCAATTCTTAAAATAGAAATTATAGTTATTGCAATAATAGTTCTGGTCCTCGCCCTGGCCGGCTCATTCTATTTCTCTATAAGGAACGCCAGGAAGAAAGGACAAAAAGTATGGGCACCAGTTTCACGGCGACTGTTATTGAATTTGTTCATCCCTCTTGCCACAGGTGGATTTTTTATTCTGATACTATATTTTGACAACCAGTTGCAGCTTATAGTCCCTGCCATGCTGATTTTTTACGGACTTTCACTGGTAAGCGCTGGCAAGTTCACTTACAACGAAATCTTCTATCTTGGTCTGGCTGAGTTGATAACCGGGTTTATTGCTGCTATTTTCCAGGATCATTTCATTCTGTTCTGGATCTTCGGTTTTGGGTTCCTTCATGTCATCTATGGTCTAATAATGTACAGAAAATATCAAGGATGAAAACCGATATATCAGGCTTAAATAAACTTTTTGAAAACCGGGTACGGCTTGGAATAATGTCGATTCTGGCTGTAAATGAATCAAGTGATTTTACCGATCTTAAGGAATCTCTCTCTGTGACCGATGGTAACCTTGCAAGCCACCTTAAAGCACTGGAAGAGGGGAAGGTTATAATGGTCAATAAACAGTTTATCGGAAGAAAACCAAATACAAGTTATTCTATCACTGAATATGGCACGTACCTGTTTCGCAATCATATAAATGCACTCGAAAATCTTATTAAATCACAATAATTTTTTTTAGCAATACACTTTGCAATTCAAAGTACTTTTAAATAAATATGCATTACTATGAAAATTGAAATTGATGAAAACAAAAAATGGCAACACTCTCTGACAATAAAGATAGTGTTGCTTGCATTCCTGGGGCTGTTTTTGATGATACCCCTGGAGATGATTCAGCTGATTATAAAAGAAAGGCAAAAAACATCAGAAGATGTGAAAAAAGAAATTGCTTTCCAGTGGGCTGGTCCGCAAATAATTTCAGGACCTGTCCTGAACATCCCTTCCATGGTGTATCCTGCAAAAATGGATGCCGAACCTTATGTTGTGGTCTTTCATATAATGCCTGAAACTCTTAATATAAAAGGAGAAATACAAACAGAGAAAAGACACAGAAGTATTTATCAGGCAGTAGTTTACACGACGGATCTTAACATTTCAGGCAATTTCATAATTCCTGAACTGAATAAAGATGAAAGAAGCGAAATACTCTGGAAAGACGCTTATTTCACCGCTGGAATAAGCGATAACAGGGGACTCAAAGGTAAAATCTGGTTAAAAACAGATAGCGGAAGTCTGGAGGCTGTTCCGGGACTGAAGGACGCGGATCTTTTCAAATCGGGTATTAGTTTTCCCGCCAATCTTTCATCAATGACCGAGGGATTTAAATTTTCGCTTGATTTTAAAGTCTCCGGGTCAGAAGGACTGAGTTTTTCACCGCTTGGAAAATCGACCGAAATAGTCCTTTCCTCAGGATGGAATTCACCGGGCTTCAAAGGTAATTTTCTGCCGGTGGAAAGGAAGATAAGCGAATCGGGCTTCGAAGCGAAATGGTCAGTCACTAACCTTAACAGGAACTTCCCGCAGGTCTGGACCGGAAGCTCATTTAATCCGGCAAATGATTCATTTGGAGTAGACTTTGTTCTCCCGGTTGATCATTATCAGAAGGCGCTCAGAAGTGCTAAATATGGCATCCTTTTTATTGCTCTGACTTTCCTTGCACTGATCTTTGCAGAAATGAGAGTAAAAGAAAATATCCATGTTTTCCATTATCTCCTTGTAGCGCTTGGCCTTGTTTTGTTTTTCTCACTCCTCAACGCTCTCAGTGAGTATACCGGTTTTAATCTTGCATATCTGATATCAGCATTGTCAACGATTTCGCTTATTACTTACTTTTTGCATAATATCTTTAAAAAGAAGCAGACTGTTTTTCTGATTTCCGGTTTGCTTATTTTGCTCTATTCATTCATCTTCATACTATTGACTCTTAATGACTATGCTTACCTGGCCGGAAATATCGGCCTCTTTGTATTACTTGCAATAACTATGAGGCTCTCCGTCAGACTTGATCTTTTCAGGAACCAGAATAAGGCTGACAGTACCATTCAATAATAACTGACATCGCAGCCCGAATACTAAAAGCGCAGCACGAACATCATGTTTTTGCTGCGCTTCTTTTATTATGTGAAATTGTTGTCTTCTTTTTTTTTACTATTTTGCGCTCCTTAATTTTAAAATTTCATAATGACAACTGGGAAAAAGGCTGTTTTACTTATCATATTGATTCTTATTCTCGATCAGTTCCTCAAAATATGGGTCAAGACTCATATGGCGATCGGAGATGAAATACATCTTTTTGGAAACTGGGGAATGCTTCACTTCATTGAGAATAACGGAATGGCATTCGGCATGGAAATGGGCGGGAAACCAGGAAAGCTGATTCTGAGCGTTTTCCGTGTTATTGCAATTTTTGGGATAGGCTGGTTCCTTGTTTCCCTCGTCAAACGAAGGGCAAATCTGAGTTTAATCCTGGCTGTCAGTGCGATAATGGCAGGAGCAATCGGGAATATAATCGACAGTGCATTTTATGGCATGATCTTCAGTGAAAGCTTTAATCAGCATGCAATACTTTTCCCCCCGGGAGGAGGCTATTCCTCTTTCCTGCACGGCAGGGTTGTAGATATGTTCTATTTCCCGATTATAAACACGCACTGGCCTTCGTGGTCGCCATTTCATCCCGGAGAATCACTTGTGTTTTTCCGTCCGGTATTTAACGTTGCCGACTCTTCAATAACCTGCGGTGTAATTTCAATCGTTTTGTTCCAGAAGAGGATGTTCAGGAACCTGACATAGGGGCGCAGGGCGCAGGGCACAGAGGAGAATAATTTTTTCAGTAACCACACGCAAGACCGCAAGACCGCAGGACCGCAGGACCCCTAGACAATCTATTGGCAGCAGCCGCTGACACAATTCAAAATTGTTTTCAGGTTTTCATGCTTCAGGTAGTACCAGGTGTTTTTACCTTCTCTTTTTGAAGCCAAAACTCCCTTATCTTTCAGTATGCCCAAATGATGAGAGGCTGTAGATTGCTCTATCCCCAGTTGCTGATGAATTTCTGTGACAGTTCTTTTTTTCCCGTCTTCCAGACATCCGACAATTGTTATTCGTACCGGATGAGCAATAGCTTTTAACATTCCTGCTGCTTTTTCAAGACTCTCCGGATTAAGATCTTTAAATTCCATTATTTGATTATTTTGTCAGGCAAATATATATAAATATGTTGATATGATGAAAATCTCTCATTACCAGCTTAAAGGTGAAAGAAGATTAAAGAACTGTCTTTAAACAGGATCTGGAGTTGCTGATTTTATTATATTTGACTGAAATAAAAATTTATGTCTGCTCTTACCGGAATAAAGAGACCTGTCGAAATTGAGATGGCTGAGTTTGAAACTTACTTTAGCCGCACAATGCACAGCGATATCCCTTTATTGAATATCATTCTCAATTATATTTTACGGCGCAAAGGAAAGCAGATGAGACCGTTGCTGGTATTTCTTACTGCCCGTCTTAATGGTGAAATTGAAGAGGCTACATATATTGCAGCAACCTGTATTGAGCTTCTTCACACTGCCTCCCTGGTTCACGATGATGTGGTGGATGATGCTCATGAAAGACGCGGATCTCTTTCGATTAATGCTTTATGGAATTCAAAAATCGCTGTTCTGCTTGGCGATTACCTGCTTTCTTCCGGTATGCATATTTGTGTTGAGAAATCGAGATACGATATGCTTGAGATTATTTCGGAAGCAGTTAAATCGATGTCGGAGGGAGAATTACTTCAGCTTCAGAAAGCCAGAAAATTAAATATTAAGGAAGAAGATTATTATAAGATCATTATCAGTAAGACAGCTGCCCTTTTATCTGCTTGTACTGCATGCGGTGCAAGATCTGTAACGGAAGATCCTGAAACGATTCAGGTAATGAAAGATTTTGGCGAAAATATAGGAATTGCTTTCCAGATAAGGGATGATATCCTTGATTATGAAGGAACCGGATTGACAGGCAAGGCTGTCGGGAATGACATTAAAGAAAAAAAGATCACTCTTCCTTTGATTCATGCCCTTGAACAGGCCGGAAACTCCAAACGAAGGCATATTCTTAACATTGTCAGAAGCAGGAAGAAGAGCCGTTCAGAAATAAATGAAGTAATAAGCTTTGTGACCGAATATGGCGGAATTGATTATTCCGAACTTAAAATGAACCAGTTCAGGGATAAAGCTCTTGCAATACTTGATTCCTACAAGGATTCAGAAGTAAAAGAATCACTCAGGGAATTCGTTCAGTATACCACTTCAAGAAAAAAGTAATATTATTCCGGCTCCAGCCTTATCGCGGCGACTTTTCCCAAATCCGCTTCATAATATCTTGACCCAAACCAGAACAATAGAGCTCCCAATAAAAGTATAAATGGCAGGACTGATAGTGCAGTCTGTATATTTGTCAGGTCATAAATTTTACCCATTACGATGGGAGCAGTTGAAGCTCCCAGGAGGTTCTGAACCACCACGGCAATAGCATAAGACGTTGCCCTGAGGCCGGGATGGATTACGTCCTGAGTGACCGAAGCTGCACCTGATATAAATGCCAGAACAAGCACTCCGAAAATCAGAAAAAGGACATACTGAATTGTCCCTTTAAAAAAGACCAGCGCGAGAAACAGAACTATCGCTGAGAGTAATGTGGATGTCGCCGGAAACAAAAGTCTTGCATTAACTTTTGATTTCCTCCATAAGTCAGTCAGGAATCCGCCCAAAGGAGCCCCTACCAGCGCCAGCACCATTACAGAGCTTGCCATCTTCCCGGCAGTCTCCTGAGGCAGATGCCTCATATTTTCAAAGTATGTCGGCAGCCAGGTCAGCATTGACGTAGTAACAAAAACTACACACGCTATGCCCAGGTAAGTAAATAGAACAGAAGGTTTGGTAAAAAATTCTCTGACCATATCTTTCTTTTCCATCTTTATTTTGTTGCTGTTTTTATCATAAAAAGAAAGATCGACTGTTTTATAATCCTTAACAAAGAGGAAAAGGACGGCTATTATAAATCCCGGGACTGCAACGATTCCAAAAGCGTGCTTCCATCCCAGTTTTGCAGCTATTATTCCTCCCAGAAGTACACCAATTGCGGAACCAAGGGGAATTGATGCGTTCCATAATCCCATCATCCTCGCCCGTCTTTCAACCGGATATAACCCCGAAATCATGGCACTCCCCCCTGGAGCATAACCTGCTTCTCCGACACCAATTAACATGCGGGCCATAAAAAGCTGTACGAAATTGCCTGTGAGGGCACATAACGCTGTCGCAAGACTCCACATTATTGCCATCACTCCAATTGTTTTCGTTCTGCTCCACCTGTCGACCAGTATCGAAATAGGGAATGTAAGAATGACAATTGCCCAGTAAACGGCTGATACCAGCAAACCGCTTTGCGTATGTGATATCCCCCAATCTTTTTCAATAGATGTAAACATGGATGTCACAACCATTCTGTCGATATAGTCAAACATATATAACAGAAACAGCAGCATAAAAACATAATTGGAATACCTCAGGGAAAACAGATACCCTGAACGATCTACAGGCTTTTTCATTCAGAATCGAGATTTGTTCAACGTCAATACCAAGTACGGAAAAATAAATGTTAGTTAAAATATTTAGTCCCTTTTTTAAGTCTTTATACTTAGCCATTCATGTTCAGTGACCTTTGTGGTTAAAAGAAAAAAAATTACTACTTTTCAGTGTTAAAACTAAAAACATCCTAAAGCTATGACAACTTTAAAACAAATTAATGAATTTCTTGATTCGCAGCCCATTGCGCTGGTGGGAGCATCACGCAATCCCAAAAAATTCGGTTACTCTGTTCTTAAAGAGCTTAAAGAAAAAGGCATGAAAATAATCCCAGTCAATCCTTTGGCAAGGGAAATTTTGGGAGAAAAATCTTACCCGAATGTAAAAATGCTTCCTCCTGAGGTAAAAAGCATCATTGTGGTAACAAAAAAGGATAAAACAGCCGCTGTCATACGCGAAGCAAAAGAAATGGGAATAAAAAATATCTGGATTCAGCAGATGGCAGACAGTAAGGAAGCGCTTGATGAACTTAAAGATTCCGGGATAAATTTTATCAAAGGTGAATGCATCCTCATGCATTTCAAGCCTCACAGTATCCATAAGTTCCATGGAAGTCTCAAGAAACTTTTCGGGCGATTCCCTAAGTGATGGCAGAAAGCGAAGCTCCTTACAGTCTTAAATTCATTGTCCGCGATTACGAGTGTGATCTTCAGGGCGTCGTAAATAATGCTAATTATCTGCATTATCTTGAGCATGCCCGACATGAATTTCTTATTTCACGCGGGGTTAGTTTTGTTCAGCTTCACGATGAAGGAATTGATCTGATCGTTACGAAAGTTGAAATTGAATATAAATTCCCACTCAGAAGTCGTGATGAGTTTGTTGTTTCGGTGAGTATCAGGAAGGAAGGAAATGCACGAATTGTTTTTGTACAGGATATCTTAAGACTGACTGACAGGAAATTAATTGTACAAGCCAGAGTTACCGGGATTGCTACAAAAAAAGGCAGACCAATAGCTCCGCCGGAACAGCTCATTGTCAAACTTGGATTAGTATCGTAAATTCAAATATTGTTTTCAAATGAGAACCAGAAAAAATTGGTTTTTAAAGTTGGTTTTATTTGTCGCCATTCTTCCCGGTACCTCTTATATCCACTGTCAGCAATTAACCCAGCTGAAACAAAAGTATGACAAACAGGAAGTGTACATAACGATGAGAGACGGAGTCAGACTTTTCACATCGGTATATACTCCTAAAAATGATTCATTAAAACATCCCATTCTTTTTAGCCGGACACCTTACAATATCGAACCCGGAGGACCCGACAACTTTAACTATTTCGTGCAGCTTTACAAAAGGTATACTGATGAAGAATATATCATGGTTTACCAGGACGTTAGGGGAAAATACATGAGTGAAGGCGAATTCGTGGACATTCGTCCTATTGTCGCTGTAAAAAAGAGCAATAAAGATATTGATGAATCAACCGACACCTGGGATACCGTCGACTGGCTGATAAAAAACATAAAAAACAATAACGGGAATGTGGGCATTATGGGCGTCTCATATCCCGGTTTTTATTCTACAATGAGTTTGATAAACGCTCATCCCGCAGTTAAAGCAGTTTCTCCTCAGGCGCCTGTAACAGCCTGGTTTTTAGGCGATGATTTTCATCACAACGGCGCTTTTTTTATTCTTGATTGCTTCACATTTTATTACAGTAATGGACGCCCGCGAAAGGCTTTATCAAGAAACGAATATCCTTCGTTTAAATGGCCTGTATCAGATAATTATGAATTTTTTATGTCACTTGGGGCTGACAGGAATATTACCTCTGAATATATGGGTGATAGTATCAAATTCTGGAATGATGCGTTTGCGCATCCTGACTACGACAGTTTCTGGAAATCAAGGGATCCAAGACAATATCTGAAAAATGTCACTCCTGCTGTTATGACAGTTGGCGGATGGTTCGATGCAGAGGATCTTTACGGGACATTGCATACTTATCAGGCAATTGAAAAACAGAATTCACAAAACGTGAAAAACACTCTTGTGATGGGACCATGGTCCCACGGTCAATGGGGAGCAGGAGAAGCCAGGAACCTCGGAAATATTTACTGGGGTCTGGATGCAAATGAGAAATTCCATGAACAGGAAAAACAGTTCTTTAATTATTATCTGAAAGGAGAAGGATCAGGTAGCTTCCCTGAGGCAGAGGTCTTTGTGACCGGATCAAACGAGTGGAGAAGTTTTGATAAATGGCCCCCTGAAAACCGGGTGGAAAAGACTTTTTATTTTTATCCTTCGGGAATGATCTCCGATACGCGACCTTCATCAAATGGAGGATTCGACGAATATGTTTCTGACCCGATGAAACCTGTTCCGTACTGCAATGAGATCCATACTGACAGGACCAGAGAATACATGACAGATGACCAGCGTTTTGCGGCAAGGCGTCCCGACGTAATGGTTTACAAAACTGATGTCCTCAATGACGATATCACAATCACGGGCCCTATTAATGCTGATTTGTTTGTATCAACTACAGGGACCGATGCGGATTTTGTCGTAAAAGTCATTGATGTCTTCCCTGATGATCTGGTTGCTCCTCCCAATGAGGAAGTTAATACTCCTTTGGGTGGTTACCAGATGCTTGTAAGAGGAGAGATCTTCAGGGGCAGGTATCGCAATAGTTTTGAAAAACCTGAAGCTTTTGTTCCTGGAAAAATCGTAGAAGTGAAATATGAAATGCCCGATATAGCCCACACTTTCAGAAAAGGCCATCGCATCATGATTCAGGTCCAGAATTCATGGTTTCCTCTTGTTGACAGGAATCCGCAAAAATTTGTTGATATTTACAAGTGCACTGAGAAAGATTTTCAGAAAGCGACGCAGAGAATCTATCATGATGCAAGGTATCCATCAAATCTGAAGATGTCGGTTTTGCAGGAGAAAAAATGAGATTACTCGCGATGACAGGAGTATCAACTATAACAACATAATTTTGTTAAATCTGTATAAATAGTAAAAGATGAAAAGGAATATTACCAGGAGACAATTTCTTACGACGACTGTAACTGTTGGAGCCGGTTCTGTATTGTTAGGGAAATCAGCCCTGCGGTTGCCTGCCCCTGCCCCTGTCCCGGTTCTGTCGTCTGATCCGCTTCAGATTGTAACCCTTGGAAAATCAGGGATTAAAACAACACTTCTCGGAATGGGAACAGGCTTCAGCGGATACAACAGGTCTTCGAATATTACCCGCGCAGGCGTTGCAGAATCAGTGATCCATGCAGCTTACGAAAAAGGTATCCGTTTTTTTGATTGTGCCGACAGCTACGGGACCCATCCATTCACAGCGGCAGCTTTGAAAGACTATCCAAGGGAATCATATACATTAAGCTCAAAAATATGGGTTGGCCCGGGTGGCATACCCGATCGCGAACGTCCTGATGCTGATGTTGTTGTCGACAGATTCCGCAAGGAACTTAAGACCGATTATCTTGATATGATCCAGATCCATTGTATGACTGATGCCAGGTGGACCGACAAGGAAAAGAAACAAATGGATATCCTTGAAAATCTGAAAGTAAAGAAAATCATTGGAGCACATGGCGTATCTGTTCATTCTCTGGAGGCAATGGAAGCGGCAGTTAACAATCCATGGATTGACGTAATACATGTCAGGATCAATCCTTTTGGTGAAGTGATGGATAAAGGCGATGTTAATCAGGTTATTCCTGTAATTGAAAAACTTCACAAAGCAGGTAAGGGAGTTATTGGAATGAAACTGATTGGCAATGGAAATTTCAGGGATGATTCCGATAAGATTGATGCATCGCTTAAGTATGTTCTGGGACTTGGCACAGTAGATATGATAATCGTCGGATTTGAAAAACCCGAACAGATTGATAATTATCTGGGAAGGATGAAGAAGGTGCTGGCGGTTAAGTAAGGAGCGGTCGCGACCGTTCCTTACAACACATAATTATAATATGAACATGAAAAAAATTCTCATTTCACTGGCACTCCTGAGCCTCTGCTTTGCTTTTGTCCCAAAAACAAGTCTGGATGAGATAATCAAACCCGGTACAAAGCTTGAGGAGCTCGCCGATGGATTTTCATTCACAGAAGGTCCGGCGTCAGATGCAAAAGGAAATGTTTACTTCACCGATCAGCCAAATGACAGGATAATGATCTGGAGTATATCGGGCAAGCTATCAACATTCATGCAGCCCTGTGGCAGGTCAAATGGACTCTCCTTTGACAATAAAGGCAATCTGTGGGCCTGTGCTGATCAGAAGAATGAACTATGGTGTATTGCTCCCGATAAAAAGGTTACGGTTATTCCATCAAAATATCATGATAAAGCCCTGAACGGACCAAATGATCTCTGGAATACTCCTGACGGCGGTGTTTACTTCACTGACCCGTTTTATAAACGCCCGTGGTGGGATCATGATACCATGCCTCAACCCATTGAGGCTGTCTATTACCTTGCTCCTGATCATAAGACGATTACCATGGTGATCAGTGATTTGCAGAAGCCAAACGGAATAGTTGGAACAGCTGATGCTAAAACGCTTTTTGTAGCTGACATTGCCGGTAATAAAACCTGGAAATATACTATAAACAAGGATGGCAGTCTGACAAATAAAAAACTGTTCTGCGAAATGGGATCAGACGGCATGACAATTGACACTAAAGGGAACATTTATCTTACCGGAAAAGGGGTGCAAATCTTTGATAAAGACGGTCTTTTTATTGGAAACATTTCCGTTCCCGAAAGCTGGACAGCAAATGTATGTTTTGGTGGACCCGACATGAAAAGCCTGTTCATAACGGCAAGTAAGGGTTTTTACATGATCCGCACCCTTATAAAAGGCGTCTGTTGATATCAGCTTTTTTCAGTTAATAACATTTATCACTTTAACATTTTTGTAATTAAAATTATTTTATCATTGTACTCTGTTTTGAACCTAAACTGAACGTGATCTTATTCTGACCAATGATAAATAAAATAGAGTTTCTGGAAGGGACCCGAAGAGCTGATATTAAGCCTGGTATAGATGTCAGAGTCGAACTGACTGAACATAAACGCACCGGCAAGCTCACGGAAGGAAAGGTAAAGGAAGTTCTGACAACCTCACCAAATCATCCTCATGGAATCAAAGTTATGCTTGAAAATGGTCTTGTCGGCCGGATCAAGGAGATAATCTGATTCTGCTATTGATCGATCAATCAAAAAATTATCTAAATTTGACCTCCTTGGAAACATTGTAGTTTTCAATGCTGCTTTGTTGTTAACCGTCTTAATGATAATATGATGAAATACGAGGATTTTCTTGTAACCACACTCGGGAAAGCTGGTGTAGTATCACCTCTTAAACATACTAATCGACCGGAGAATCCTGTCTATAAATTTGTAGACGATAGTGAAAGAATTTTATATGATGTCTCTCTCGAAAATTTCAAAAAATGTCATGAGACGGGGGAACTTCCTGTGTCGTTCGAAAAAGCCGGTCCTAAAGAAAACATATACTTTGAACCGGCAAAAACCAAAGTAGGAATTGTGACATGCGGTGGCTTATGTCCCGGCCTGAATAATGTTATAAGAAGTCTGGTCAATGAACTTCATTACCGTTACGGGATAAACCGTGTTCTCGGAATACAATACGGTTATGAAGGCTTCATACCCGCATATAATCATCCTGTCATTGAACTCACTTCAACAATGGTCAATTATATCCATCTTACGGGAGGTACCTTTCTGGGATCCTCAAGAGGAGAACAGGATGTGGAAAAAATTGTAGATACGCTTGAGATCCTCAATATTAATATCCTGTTTTGTATTGGCGGTGATGGAACATTGAGGGGAGCACATGCTATACACAAAGAAATTGAAAAGAGGAAGCTTAAAATCAGTGTCGCCGGTATTCCCAAGACAATTGACAATGATATCGATCTGATCCAGAAGTCATTTGGTTTTGAAACCGCTTTTTCGATTGCCAATGATATAATACGAAATGCCCATAATGAAGCCTCCGGAGCATATAATGGGATCGCACTGGTTAAACTCATGGGCCGTGATTCGGGATTTATAGCAGCAAGTGCAGCTCTGGCTATTCAGGAGGTAAATTTTGTACTTGTCCCAGAAATTACATTTGATCTTGAGGGTCCGCAGGGCTTTCTGAATGTTCTTAGGAAACGGCTCGAAGAACGCCATCATGCAGTTATTGTTGTTGCTGAAGGGGCTGGACAACATCTGTTCGATTGTTCCGAGAATAATAAAGATGAATCAGGCAATGTGAAGTATAAAGATATTGGGATTTATCTTCGCGATAAAATTACAGAAGAATTTAAAAATACAGCATTTGCCCATTCGATTAAATATATCGATCCGAGCTACATTATACGCAGCGCACCAGCAAATGCAAATGATAGTAAATTCTGCAATTTGCTCGCTCAGAATGCGGTACATGCAGCCCTTTCGGGGAGGACCAATTTTGTCACAGGATTTTGGAACAACCAGTTTACAATTATGCCAATCGAGATGGTAGTTGCAAAACGAAAAAAAATCGACATTGAAGGTGAATTATGGTGGAATGTCCTGGAGGCAACCGGACAGCCAGTAAGCATGAAAAACTCATAATATGATTAAGAATCTCATTTTTGATCTGGGGAATGTTCTTATCAGCTTTAAGCCGTCTGAATACTTTGATAAGAAAAAATATCCTGTAAATATTAAAGCCACCATCCTGGCTGATATTTTCGGAAGCAAAGAATGGCAAATGCTCGATAAGGGGGAAATCTCTACCCCGGATGCGATAAATGCTATCGCAAAAAGCTCATCTCTTAAAACAGAAGAAATAATCCATATTTTCAATTTACGGACTGATCTGATGTTTCCCCTCGATTCAAACGTCAAGCTCCTTCCTGGATTGTTAAAACGGGGTTTTAAGCTATATTATCTGTCAAACTTTCCACTCGACATTTTTGACGAAGTCAGATCGGGCTATTATTTCTTTAAATATTTTGATGGGGGATTAATTTCTGCCGAAGCTAAATCAGCAAAACCTGATAAAAGGATTTATGAAATTCTTATGGAAAGATATTCCCTGATAGCTGAGGAGTGTCTTTTCATTGACGACACTGAAGTGAATGTCACTACAGCCCGGAGTTTTGGTATGACGGGTCTTTTTACAAACGGGTCGCTTGAAATAGCAAAAGAGGTCGAGAGGGTTTTGAAGAACTCAACAGGAATAAATTGAAATCCTTTAACCACAAAGGTCACTAAGGAAGAACACAAAGAACACAAAGTCCGGAAAACTATCGGATGAAGTGGGTTTTAACTTTGTGCCCTTTGAGCCTTCTTTGTGCTCTTTGTGGTTAAAAAAGCTAATTCGCTGTTTCTGCATCAAAAATTCACGCCCATGCGGGCACTTCCTCAAAAATATTCAATTCTCGCCGACTTAAAGGATAAGATAAATTGTATTAATTATCACTGTATGTGTGATTTAAGATACATATAATTCAAAAGTGTTCCACGTGGAAACTGTGCCTACTTTTTGAAATATTCTGTTAAAACTGCACTTTTTGCTGTGCCAACCAGCTTTTTTAGTTCCTCTGGCGACGCGTCCTTAATTTTCTCAGCTGACTCGAAATGCTTAAGAAGAATTTCTTTTGTCTTCGGTCCGATTCCTTTTATCTGATCGAGATCTGATTTTATCATTTCGGAGGAACGCTTATCGCGATGAAAATTTATACCGAACCTGTGAGCTTCATTTCTGAGATGCTGGATAATTTTCAGACTTATTGAATTTTTATCGAGATAAATAGGAACACTGTCTCCCGGGAAATAAATTTCTTCAAGTTTTTTTGCGATCCCGATTACGGTTATCTTTTCCCTGAGTTGAAGTTTATCGAGACTTTTCATTGCGGATGAAAGCTGTCCTTTCCCTCCGTCTATTATGACAAGCTGGGGCAATTTTTGATTTTCATCTATCATTCTGTGGTAACGCCTGTATACTATTTCTTCCATCGAAGAAAAATCATCGGGTCCTGTCACTGTTTTAATATTAAAATGCCGGTATTCATTTTTGCTCGGCCTCGCATTTCTGAACACTACACATGCAGCAACAGGATTTGAACCCATAATGTTTGAGTTGTCAAAACATTCAATATGTACAGGCAAGTCGGGCATATGGAGATCATTTTTCAGTTTTTCGAGGTTCTTGCCTGTTCTGACCTGAGGTGAATGCTCCATCCGGCTTTTCTTCTGTTCAAGTTTATAGTAGATGGCATTGCGCTCAGCAAGTTCCAGAAGTTTTTGTTTTTCGCCGGCTTTAGGCACTGTATAAGTGACCTTATCAAGAAGCAGATCGGGCATAAAAGGAACAATTATTTCAGGCGAATCGCTGGCAAATCTTTGCCTGATTTCAGTGATTGCAAAACCGAGGATTGATTCTGTTTCTTCCTCTACCCTTATTTTCAATTCTACTGTAAATGCCTGTATTATAGATCCTTGAACTACTTTAAGATAGTTTACATATGCATTATCCGATTCCTGGGTAAAGGCGAAAACATCTACGTTTCTGATACTATTGCTAACCACAGTAGACCGGCTCCTGAATTTCGACAGAATATCAATCTTTTCCTTTACAGCCTGTGCCTCTTCAAACCTTAGTTCTGAAGAGTATTTCTTCATATCTCTCTTCAGGTGATCGATCACTCCCGAGATATTTCCTTTTAAAATATCTTTTATCTGGTTAATATTCTCCAGATGCTCACTTTCAGGCTGATTCCCAACGCATGGACCTTTGCAGTTCCCAAGATGGTACTCAAGGCATACTTTATATTTTCCCGATTCAATATTTGACTGCGAAAGATTAAGAGTACAGGTTCTGATTTTATATAACGGCCTGATGAAGCTAATCAATGTCTTAACCATCAGAGCGGAGGTATAAGGACCAAAATACAAAGATCCGTCCCTTACCGGATTTCTTGTACTGAACACCCTTGGAAAAGGCTCATTTTTTATGCAAATCCATGGAAATGTCTTATCGTCCTTAAGGAGTATATTATACCTGGGTTGATGTCGTTTAATAAGATTGTTCTCAAGTAAAAGTGCATCTGATTCATTGTCTACAACGATATGCCTGATATCGGATGTTTTCCGGAGCAGTGCGACTGTTTTTCCCGACTGATTTTTCGAGAAATATGATGTAACTCTTTTCTTCAGGTTCTTGGCTTTTCCAATATAAATGGTCACCCCTGCAGCGTCAATAAACTGATATATTCCTGGATTATCAGGAATGGAAGACAGAATTGCTTTAAATTTTTCGTCGGCCGCCATCTGGATTGAAGAATTTTATGCAAAGATAGTGAATGTCCTACTTCTGATATAAATTTAAATATGATTGTGATTTATCGCTCCTTTAGGGGAGATGTCGCGCAGCGACAGTTACAGACAGATTTTTTAAACAAACAACGACACCGGCTGGAATTTCTTGACATCAAATAATCCACTGTCCCCTATTTTCAAGTCAGGAATAACAAGGAGAGCCATAAATGAAAGTGTCATAAAAGGAGCTTTCATTGAACATCCGAGTTTATTTACGAGCTGATTCAGATTTTCATATTCATCGGCAATTTCTTCGCAAGAGCGGGTTGTCATTATACCAGCAATATCAAGCCTGACAGACTCAAGGTCTTCCCCCGATGAAACAGCAATACCGCCTTTTAAAGTTATGATCCGGTTAATAGTTTCAACAATATTTTTATCTTCTACTCCTACGGCAATTATATTATGACTGTCGTGCGCTATTGAACTTGCAAAGGCGCCTGTTTTAGTCCGAATCCCTTAATAAATCCAACCGCAGGAGGCAAATCACGATACCGGTCCTTTACCACGATTTTTAAAATATCGTGCTTAGCATCTGAGCTCACAAATTCTGAGTCGCCCGAATTAACAATAATCTCACCTGTAAGAAGCTCTCCTTCTGCAGCTGTTATTATTCTTATGTCACCATTCTTGTTTTGAACCTGAATATCTTTCTCAGTTACCAGACAGCAATTGAAGTTGTTTACTGCTTCTCCGGGTTTATAATCGAAAAGCACCCTGCCATTATCAAAGACTTTAACGCCTTTTATCCAGGTCTCACTTACATTCATCTTATCAAGACTGTCAACAAGAATAAAATCTGCGCTATCACCGGATCTGAGCAAACCCATATCAAGTTTATAATGTTCCACGGGATTAACTGTCGAACTTCTCAAAACATCAAAAACATCATAACCCTCGGAGATCAGTCTGGCGATTAATTTATTAATATGTCCTGCCCTAAGCATTTCAGGATGCAGATCATCGCTGCAGAGCATTACTTTATCGGGGTTTGTCCTGTATAATTCTTTAAGTGCATTCAGATTCTTGGCAGCACTGCCCTCTCGTATCAGTATCTTCATTCCGAGTGCAATTTTCTCCTCAGCTTCTTTCAGGTTGCTGCATTCATGATCAGTTGAAATACCTGCTGCAACATATTTTTTTAATGAATTACCACTCAGTCCGGGTGCATGTCCATCAATTGGCTTCCCAAGCTTCCTTGCACAATCGAGTTTTTTCACGACCTCTTCATCATCATAAATAACTCCCGGAAAGTTCATCATTTCCGACAGGTATTTTATCTCGTCCATTTCCAGAAGCATCTCTACTTGTTCATGATCCAGGATTGCGCCGTTACTTTCAAAACTTGTAGCCGGTACGCAGGAGGGCGCGCCAAAGTAAAAGTTTAGAGGTACTTTTTTTGCATCGTCAATCATGAACTCCACACCTTTTATTCCCAAAACATTTGCAATCTCATGCGGATCTGACACTGTCCCACATGTTCCATGTTTAACTGCCATTTTTGCAAATGCCCCTGGTGTAACCATCGAACTTTCGATATGAATATGTGAATCTATAAGTCCGGGTAAAATAAAATCTCCCAGAGCTTTATCGGTTCTCTCAATACTTTTTATCCTTCCTTCCAGAACTTCCACAACTGCAGGAAATATTTTTCTTGAATGAACATCAACCAGTTGTCCGGAAATTTTCATAAATTTATTTTTAATTTAAAAAATAATTGTTCCACGTGGAACATTATCTTCCGAGGTACATTAGTAAAATATTGATGTCCGATGGTGAGACTCCGCTTATGCGTCCGGCCTGTCCAATATTTACAGGCTTTATCTTGCTCAGCTTTTGTCTGCCTTCGGTAGAAATAGAAACCAATTCATTAAAATTTACATCTTTCGGTATCTTCAGATTTTCCAGTCTTTTGATCTTATCAGCAACAGTTTTCTCCCGCTGGATGTACCCCTCATATTTGATTTTAATCTCAGCCGACTCTGTAACCTCCCGGAACCGATCAGAGTTAAATACCTTCAGTTTTTCTCCTCCCTTTATTTCTTTCAATAGAGATCCTATTTCTATCTGAGGTCTGGCTGCAATATTTATTGCCTTAATCTTTTGTACTATATTATTAGTGCCTGCCTTTCCCAGGAATTCATTTATCTCATCAGGGTTTACACTTGTTGCAGAAAGAAAATCAATGATTTCTCTGGACATCTCTTCCTTCTCTTCAAGATGCGTCACTCTGTCAATTTTTGCAGTTCCGATTTCAAAAGCCTTTCTTGTCAGTCGTTCATCGGCATTATCCTGCCGCAAAAGTATTCTGTATTCCGCTCTAGATGTAAACATTCTGTAAGGCTCGTCAACACCCTTTGTTACCAGATCATCTATCAGGACTCCAATATACGATTCTTCTCTTCCAAGTATCATTGGTTCCTGATCCCGCATTTTCAGTACAGAATTAATTCCCGCCATCAACCCTTGAGCTGCAGCTTCCTCATATCCTGTCGTACCATTGATCTGCCCGGCGAAATACAGGTTTTTTATTGTTTTAGTTTCGAGCGTATGTGTGAGCTGAGTAGGTTGAAAAAAATCATACTCTATTGCATAACCGGGCCTGAACATTTCTACCCTCTCTAAACCCTTTACTTTCCGTAAAGCCTTTAATTGTACTTCAAGAGGCAGACTACTCGAAAATCCATTTATATAATATTCAATTGTATCCTCACCTTCAGGTTCGATAAAAAGCTGATGCGATGTTTTATCTTTAAAAGTTACGACTTTGTCCTCAATGCTCGGACAGTATCTCGGGCCCCTTCCTTTTATCCTTCCTGTAAACAGAGGACTGTATTGTAGTCCTTTTCTTATCTCTTCATGAACTTCCTCATTCGTATGAGTTATATAACAGCTTTTCTGCGAAAGTGCATTTTTCTCTTCCTGCAGATAAGAAAAAGTTTCACCTTCATCATCACCCAATTGTTCTGTCATCTCGCAAAAGTCAATCGATCTGCCATCAACCCGTGCGCTGGTTCCTGTTTTCATTCTTTCAACAGAGAATCCCAGTTGTTCAAGTTGCTCACTTAATCCGGTTGACGCCTGTTCTCCCGATCTTCCTCCTGTTATATTTGTAAAACCTATATGCATCAATCCATTCAAAAAAGTCCCATTTGTAAGGATGACTCCTTTTGAATAAAACCTTGTACCAAATGAAGTTTCAACACCCGTCACTTTCATATCTTCCAGTAACAGGGATTTGGCTTGTTCCTGCCAGATATAAAGATTCTCAGTTCTTTCAAGCACTTTCCTCCATTCAATAGTAAACTTCTGACGATCGCATTGCGCTCTTGGACTCCACATTGCTGGTCCTTTTGATTTGTTAAGCATCCGGAACTGAATCATACTTCTGTCAGTAACTATCCCGCTCATCCCTCCCATTGCATCAATTTCTCTTACTATCTGTCCCTTTGCGATGCCACCCATAGCAGGGTTGCACGACATCTGCGCCAGCTTTGTCATATCCATTGTAATCAGGAGTGTCTTTGCTCCCATTGTTGCCGAAGCATGTGCTGCTTCACAACCGGCATGACCACCTCCAACGACTATTATATCATATTGAAAATCCATAATCCTTTGACTTTAGTGAATCCAACCAGTAATCCTCCTTCTCCCTCATTTCAATCTTTTCCTCTTCACTTTTATCATTATATCCTAACAGATGTAAAACGCCATGAATTAATACACGCAATAATTCTGCTTCTAAACTAACATTATAGTTTAGCGCATTTTCTTTTACTCTATCCAGGCTTATATAAACTTCACCGTTGATTACATCCGCTTCATTATAATTAAAGGTAATAACATCGGTATAGTAATCATGTTCGAGAAATTCAATATTAATTTCCTTCAGATGCTCATCAGTGGTAATTATGAAATTAAGATTCCCGGATGTTTTATGTTCACTGGCGATTATCTCCCTGATTATCTCCTTTGCTTTTCGCGAGTTTTTAAGCCTGAAGACCGTTTCATCATAGAATATTCTGATACTCAAGATAAAATATTCTTAAATGTCATTGTTACTGAATTTCCCCTTTCACTATATTCAATTTTGTCAGCAAGGTGCGACATAAGATAAATACCGCGCCCGTTCAGGGCTTCAATATTTTCGGGAGTTGTGGGATCCGGTACCTTTTCAGGCCTGAAACCAGGGCCTTCATCAGTGACGGTTATATTCAGCTGATCACAATTATATGAAATCTCAATATCAACAATTTTCTGAGGGTCCAGATGATTTCCATGCAATATTGCATTATTAACCGCTTCCATGGCGGATACCATAATCTTACCGTAATTATCCTGAGAAATACCTATGACAGCAGTCGCCTCATCAATTGCATTTTCTACAATCCTTAAGTTCCCTACTTCAGATTCAATTCTGATCTTTTTATACATAACTAATTAACTGCCAACCCTTATACTTAAATATTCCAAATATGTTACATAAATCAATCAGTTTTTTGAAATCCACAACTCCGGATCTAATTTTTCCTTTTCCTCGAATATCATAAACTTCAGAATTGATTTATTTCCATTATCAGTTTCGCAAAAAACGTTTCCAATTTCCTGCTTAGTACCAACCTTGTCGCCGGGTTTGACTTTCAAATCTACGATATTTTGATAAACTGAAAGATATTTCCCGTGTCTTATAATCACTGTCATGTTTGCCCCTTCAATAAAAAATACCTTGGCAACCTCTCCCTTGAAAACGCTTCTCACAGCGGTTTTCCCCAGACTTGTGATTTCGATCCCTATATTGTTTTCAGTCACATACTTAAGTACAGGATGCTTCTGTATTCCAAATTGACTTGTAATGATGCCCCGGTCAACCGGCCATGGCAACCTGCCCTTATTTTCTGCAAAATTTTCTCCTATAAGCTTCTGCTCAGGTGTATTATCCGATTTAATTACTTTCTTTCTTTCTTCTTCAAGAATCCGTGCTATTTCTTTTTCAATCTTCCCGGCAATCTTTTTTTTCTCTTCAAGATCCTTCTTCAATTGCTTTTCTTTCTTGCTTAACGATTTAACCATCTGCTGCTTTCTGTCCTGTTCAGACTGCAAAAGATATTTTTGTTGTTCTTCTTTTGATTTTAAAACTGAAATCCTATCCAGGTCATTCTGTAAACGGTTTTTTGTTGCCTGTATCTGTTCCTTAAGTTCCATTATAGTTTCAGCCTCCCTCCGTCTGAATTTTGTAACCTGCTGCAGATATTTTAAACGTTTATACCCCTGATTAAAGTCTTTCGCCGATAGTATATATACCAGTTCAGGATTCTCTTTCTTCGATTTATATGAATTTACAACAGCGCGGGCATAATCCTTTTTCAATTCAATCAAATCGCTTTCCATCATATCTATTGCGATTGTATTCAGATCTATCCTGTCTGTTACAAGATTTATTTCATCCCTCATTCCCCGTATAACTGATTCCCTTAAATTAAGTTTGTTACCTATAATTTTAATTTCATTCATGCTCTCCTCCCTTTTCTTAGTAGTGGATTTGAGCATATTATCTACATAATTAATTTCATTAAGCGTAGAATTCCTTCTTTGCTCCAATTCAGCTTTTGTCTGGGCTGCTGAGTTGTAAAATACAATAAAACATAAAATACAGCCAAGGATCACCTGTCTCATAGCAACTCAATTAATTCGTAACCCTTACCAGGTACAAAACTTATATTTCCGCTCCATGGTGACTGCACTTTCAGAATCTTAATCTTTACCGTGATACCATATACATTATCATCAAACTCAATTTTCCGCGGAATAAGTCCATTTCCAGCATTAAAGTAATTGGCAAAAATGATGTTAAGACCTTCTTTGTTGATTCCTCTTATTTGATTAACAGTGAGTAATTTACGTTTTTTACAATCGATACTATAGCTTAACGGAACTCCATTCAGCTGGCAATCAATTGTAAACTTGTCTTCAATACATTTAACTGCAGATGTTCTGCACTTCTTATCCAAAAGCATATCACCAAAGATAAGAGGAAGAAAACTTTGAGAAAGCCCATATTTTCTCTGAAGATAAACTGACGTTCCATAATACAGCTTCCTGTTTATCCTGTCATTCATTTTAATACTGTCACCCGATATATAAATACGAGCTCCTTCAATGCCAGTCCTGCTCCTGACGCTAATCAGATATTTGTCAGGTTTCTCGAACTTGATGTTGGCTGTGAACTTATCGTTACCAGCCGAAGAAATGGTTTCAATTTCAGCCTTTTGAATAAAAAATCCACTATTTGTAATGTTTTGATATTCCGTGCTTTCGAAAATATTTCCACTGATACTTGCAGGTAAATCAGGTACTGTTTTCCCATTGTTTTTAAAAACAGAACAACCTCCAAATAAAATTCCCAGAAGAAGTATTCTAACTATTTTCCGCAATTTTCAATTTCTTTTAATAATTCAGTTTTTGTACTGTCGAGCTTCAAAGCAGTGTTCCAGTTTACGACTGCCTCAGAACATTTCTTTTCTTTCTGAAGGATATACCCGTAATGTTCATACCACACAGCATCGGGTTTGTCGCCACTCTTTATTATTTCTTCAAAAACTTTCGCCGCCTCCTGCAGTTTACCACGTTTATACAAAACCCATCCGTATGTGTCAAGAAAAGTAGTGTTTCCTTTATCCATTTCTGTAGCTCTTTTCGACATTTCTTCTGCCTCTTTGAGCCTGGTATTTTGTTGTGCAAGATAATAGGCATAATTATTGATTACAGTAACATCATCCTTGTTGTTTTTTAACGCCTGATCGAATGTTTCAAATGATTTAGCATAATCTTTCATCCTGTAATAGACATCTGCTCTCATTGTAAGTACCTGACTCAGAGAATCCTTATTGTTTCCGGCCAGGATTTCGGCCTTTTTCAATTCATCAATCGCAATTGAATATTTTCCTGTTTCAAGAGCTGCATTGGCATAAAGCAATTTTGCTGTAAAAGATGTGTTAAACCTTGTTGCGCATTCTTCACCCCTTGATAATAACTTATTAAAATCTTTATTTTGAAGATAAACGAAAAGAAGCTTCTCCCAGGCATAGTAGTTATCGGGAATTGCTTTGACTATTTCTTCTAATCTTTGAGCTGCTTCATCAAGCTTATTTTCTTTAATCAATAATTCAGGCCGTAATAATGGGATAATATTATCACTATTATAATTTGCTTCCAGTACCAGCAATGAAATTGCAAGCTTGTCCATTGACTCCTTTTTAAGATCCGGCAGTTCAATGATACGGCCCATCAGTGAGATCTTACTGTCTCTGTCAACATTATTGTTCAATAATACAGTATTAAGGTACAAAAACAACTCGTCATAATTCTTTTGCCTGATCAGAAAGTCACAGAGAGCGAGCTGAATCTGAGCGTTATCCGGATTATTTTCCAAAAGGTTATTGTAAACTTCCAAAGCTTTTCCGTTTTCTCCTTTTTCCTGATAAATTTCAGCAAGGATACCGTTATACAAAATTTCCTCCGGAAATTCTTTCAGCAAGGCTTTAGTCTTTTCCAAAGCATCATCCAGTTTTCCCTCTGCCATCCGGTTTTTAATCGAAGAAAGCGTCGATTTTTCATTCACTCCATACTTATTATCAAAAGAATCAAAAATTGTATTTGCTTCTTCATATTTCTTATCCTCAGAATAAAGGTTTCCAAGAGTCAGCTGCAGATCTTCATTTTCCGGATACAACTTAGCAGCCTTTTGATAATAAATTATAGAACTATCCAGATTTTTCTCCTGATAATAAAGTCCCGCAATCATTGTGAGATACCATATATTATCACCATCGACCGATAATGCTTTCAGGGCATATTCCTTTCCACTTTTTATATCCCCGTTTGCAATTACGATCTGAGCCATTTCATAATAAGCCGCATCACTTTCAGGATTAATTTTAAGGCACTGTTCAAAATATTTCAGAGCATCGCCTCCATTTCCAAGTAACTTTTGCTTAATGGCTTCAACATAAAGTTCATTATAAGCCGCAGAGTCATAATCATTTACAGCTAAATACTTTGTTTCTGACGGAGCGAGTCTTTTACCGCATGATAAAAAACTCAAAATTAGAAAAGCAAAAAAACCTAAATAGTATTTATATGATCTCATATTTACAAATTACCTGTATTTTCAAATCCTCCTCCTTCTGAATTAAATTGAGTCTGACAGCTTCTTAAGCGTTCTCTATCTGACTTTCTTTCCAGTCTTTTATAACGAAGTTTTCATTCGATAAGTTCATAAATGTTACACAAACTTTGTCACAATAGTCCTGCCGGAAGAGGATGCTTTGACTTGTGTATTCCTTATATTATAAATTTAAAATTTGAAGAAATTAAAGAACCAATTGACAAATATACTGCTAAAGCCTTTACCAATACATTTCTATGGATGAATTGGCTAAAATAATACAATTTGAAAATCAATATTTTCAGTAATGCTCAAAGTTAAATATCTTTGCAGACACATTTACAGTGTTTTTCGTAACCAATTTAATAAGCTTCATGAAATTTAACTTTAAAAAGTCAGCATTTATTCTTAGTCTCATTTTTCTTGTTTCCTGCAATTCCCAATCAGGCAATGATAATTCCATTGTTCTTATCAAAACCTCGCTTGGCGATATGAAGATTAAACTATACGACAGTACTCCGATACATCGCGATAACTTCATTCATCTGGTCAATTCACACTTCTATGATGGTATTTCATTTCATCGTGTCATAAAGAATTTTATGATACAGGCCGGTGATCCGGATACAAAGTCAGCCTCTTCGAAGAAGCTTCCCGACTCATTAAAGACCTATACAATCCCTGCTGAATTTAATAACCTTTATTTTCATAAAAAGGGTGCATTAGCCGCAGCGAGGCAGGGGGATGATGTTAATCCACAAAAAAGATCCTCAGGAACACAATTTTATATTGTTCAGGGAGTTAAGTTTTCTGACGATGAGCTAAATCAAATTGAACAGCGAGCTAACAGTACTGTGAAACAAAGTAAGTTTAACAGTTTTATCAAGTCCACGACTGACAGTGTCAGGATGACTGGCAAAGAGGTTACCGATGCAGAAATTCAGCAGATTGCCTCTCTTAAAATGTTTCAGTTTCTTTCATCGTATAAAGATTTTAAACTTTCTGAAGAAGAAAGAAATATTTATAAAACAACCGGTGGTACTCCGCGTCTTGATGGCAGCTATACTGTTTTTGGAGAAGTAATTGAAGGTCTTGACGTGATAGATAAAATTGCAGAAGTACCCACTGATGCAAATGGTAAACCATTGAATGATATTAAAATTTTAAAAATAAAAATTGTAAAAAACTGATGCTTCAAAAAATTACTGATCTGCTTCAGGAGGTATCCTCTGTCTCAGTTAATAATCCTGAGGAGCTGGAATTATTCCGTTTAAAATATCTTAGCAAAAAGGGCCTTATTTCCGATCTTTTTGAAGATTTTAAGAACATACCTTCCGCAGAAAAAAAAGAAATTGGGCAGAAGCTTAATTTATTAAAACAGAGCGCTTCCGATAAGTTTAATCTTCTCAAAGCTGAGCTCCGGAATCAGGATGAGAAGATCGATACAGATCTATCACGGCCAGCCTATCCTTTTAATTTAGGAACACGTCATCCCATATCAATTGTCAGAAATGAGCTGATAGATATATTTACCAGAATTGGATTTACAGTTTCAGAAGGTCCTGAGATAGAAGATGATGACCATGTCTTCACAAAGCTAAATTTTGCTCCGGAACATCCGGCAAGAGATATGCAGGACACATTTTATATTTCACAGGTTATCGCCTGAAGACTCAAACCCTGCCGACATATTATTGCGTACACATACCTCTTCGGTACAAGTGAGAGTTATGCAGAATCAAAAGCCCCCTATCCGTACTGTTTCACCCGGTCGCGTTTTTCGCAATGAAGCTATTTCTGCACGTGCACATTGCATTTTCCATCAGATTGAAGGCTTGTATATTGATGAGAACGTATCGTTCGCTGATTTGCGCCAGACCTTACTATTCTTTGCCAGGGAATTGTTTGGAAAAGATACCAAAATCAGGCTGCGTCCATCATATTTTCCATTCACAGAACCATCGGCAGAAATGGATGTCACCTGCAAGATTTGCGGAGGAAAGGGTTGTAACGTTTGTAAACATACGGGTTGGCTTGAAGTTCTCGGATGTGGTATGGTTCATCCTAATGTTCTGGAAGCGTGTAATATTGACAGCAAAAAATACACTGGTTTTGCATTTGGCATGGGTATCGAACGTGCTGCCATGCTAAAATACGGAGTTAATGATCTGCGTTTATATTTTGAAAATGATCTGAGATTTCTCGATCAGTTCAAAAGCGCATTTTGAAATTAAACATGAATAATAAATAAGAGAGGAGACGAAATGAAACAACAGGAAATTCGCGTCCCGCTTTGCGATAGTTGCTCCCTTGAAACGGGATCAATTTTTAAATATCTTACACCGGAAGAAGTTGATGCTCTTAATTTTGCAAAAGATTTTCGTCAATATAAACGAGGCGATATTCTTTACCAGGAGGGCAATCGTATAAGCGGATTCTTTTGTATTCACAGAGGGATAATAAAAGTATTTAAAACAGGGTTCGACGGAAAGGAACAGATTATAAGATTTGCAAAAGATGGAGATATTATTGCTTACAGAAGCGTTCTGAGCAATGAGCTTGCCTGCACATCCGCTAAAGTAATTGAGGATTGCATGGTATGTTTTATTCCTTCAGAAATTCTGGTGTCGTTTATTAAATCGAATCCGACATATGCACTTGAGCTGCTTAAGCTTGCTTGTCATGAACTGGGTGAAGCAAATTCATTTATCACCGATATAGCCCAGAAAACTGTCAGAGAACGTCTTGCGGAGATTCTTCTTTTCCTTGTAAATGACTTTGGACTCGATGATGATCAATTTCTAAACATATCCCTTACACGGGAAGAACTTGCAAACATTGTCGGAACAGCTACAGAATCAGTTATCAGGCTGTTATCTGAGTTTAAGTCAGATAAGCTCGTGGAGCTGAATGGGAGGAAGATCAAAATACTGAATACGAAGGGGCTGGAGAAGATTAGTAATGTGTTTAATTAGATAATTATAGGGACGTTGCATGCAACGTTCCTACCTTCAATGTCCTAGAACAGCCTCCCCGTCGTATCTCCCCCGAACTGTTTTCCCAGGTGTTTGTATGCATGTTCGGTGGCCTCTCGTCCCCTGGGCGTCCTTTTGAGGTATCCTTCTTTAATCAGAAACGGTTCATAGACTTCTTCTATGGTTCCGCTTTCTTCACCGACAGCTGTTGAAATAGTATTCAATCCAACAGGTCCGCCACTAAACTTATCAATTATAACAGAAAGGATCCTGTTATCCATTTCATCGAGACCATGCTGATCGATGTTCAGAGCCTTTAGACCATATTTTGTAATGTCAAGATCGATTTCTCCCGAACCTTTTACCTGAGCAAAATCCCTTACTCTTCTCAGTAAAGCATTGGCAATTCTTGGGGTACCTCTGCTTCTTCTTGCAATTTCAACAGCAGCTGTTTCTTCTATTTTCACATTCAATATTCCGGCTGATCTTTTTACAATCCCGGTAAGTATTTCATGGTCATAATATTCAAGATGAAATTTAATTCCGAATCTTGCCCTTAACGGACTTGTCAGAAGTCCTGAACGGGTGGTAGCACCAATAAGGGTAAAATTATTAAGTGTTAGTTGTACACTTCTGGCGCTTGGACCTTTATCGATCATTATATCGATCTGAAAGTCTTCCATTGCAGAATAAAGATATTCTTCAACAACCGGGCTTAGTCTGTGGATCTCATCAATAAAAAGAACATCGCCTTCCTGAAGATTTGTCAATAATCCGGCCAGATCGCCCGGTTTATCGAGCACCGGACCGGAAGTGACGCGCAAATTAACCTGCAGTTCATTTGCAATGATAGTTGCAAGGGTAGTTTTTCCCAAACCCGGAGGGCCATGCAAAAGTACATGGTCGAGCGATTCACCCCTTTGTTTGGCTGCCGTAACAAAAACGACAAGGTTATCGATTACTTGTTTCTGACCTTTGAAATCGCTGAAGCTTAATGGTCTCAGCTGCTTTTCGAATTCTTTGTCGTTAGGTGTTATAATATCTTTTCTGATATTAATATTTTCTTCCATAACGCAAAGTAACTATTTTATCAGCTTAGTTTCGCTTACAGGAAGCTTAATTCTGACTCCATTTATACTTACCTCAACATCATCTTTATATGCGATTGTAAGGAATTGCAATCCATCTTCATCAAATTTTTTCCAGGTCTTTTGCCGTATACCCATCTCATAATATTGCTCTTCCTTGACTTTCCCGTTCTCAAAATAGTAAACCTGGGGACCATCCGGATTTCCCTGTATAAAGTTCCCCTTGAATTTAAGCTTCCCGTTACTATAGTATGACTTCCATACTCCATCTCTAAGGCCGGTGATGTATTTTCCTGTTTCAGTAAGGTCGCCAAATTTATATTTCCAGTCACCGTTTTTTTCGCCATCTGAGTATTGACCCTGCGCAATTATCTCTCCTGTAGCGGAGTACTCTGTTGACAATCCATCGCGCTGGCCCTGGAAATATTCCTCTTCCTTCAATAAAGTGCCGTCATCATAGTACCAGCTCCATAGTCCATCGGGTCGACCGTTATTATAAGAACCTGTCTGTTCTGTTTTGCCGGCTATGTTATAAAATTTCCATTGACCTGTTCTCCTGCTATCGGTATACTGGCCTTCTGACTGCACCTTTCCATCGGGATACAGATCTTTCCATTTTCCATTATATTTTCCTGATTCATCAACAATACCTTCCGATAGCTTCAATCCGTTGTCGTTGTATATATAAGCATTTGTTACTTTGCCGTCGCTACCGAATTCTCTGTGAACACCAACAGGAATTTTATTGCGGTATGGTCCGCTATATGTTAGTTTTCCATTCTCATCATGCCTTGTAACAATTTCTATATCAGGAGCATCTTCGACATTAGACTTCACAATGGCCCCATTTTCATAAAGCATTGTAAGAACAAGTTTTCCCCTGGAATCATATTCTTTATAATAGCCATGCATCAGGTCGTCCTTATATGTTTTTTCGGATTTAATGCTTCCGTTTGGATAGAATTCTTTCCACTCACCCTGTTTTAATCCATTCTTGTCAGTTCTGTTTATCTTCTCGCGGCTTACAAGAAAATCATTCCTGTATTCAAGCAACGTTATAATATTACCATAGCTGTCAAATTCTTTTGACAGTCCTTCTTTTTTCCCGTCGCGGTACGTAAAAGTCTGCTGGATCTTTCCGTCGGGAAAATATGTATAGGCAGTACCAGCCTTTTTATCAGCAGAATACAGTTCTTTTGACCAGATATAAATTCCCCTTGTGGCATCGGTTTTATATTTAAAATACCAGCCGTTTTTCTTGCCATACAGATAATTGATCTTTTCCGTGGTATCACCCGATTGATCGTAAAATACCCAGATGCTGTCGAGAAGATAGTTTGTTCTTCTTCCTTCTGATTTCTTTACCCCTGTAACATAAAAACTCTTCCAGAAACCCTCAGGTTTTCCATTTTTTATAGTACCCTCACTTGAAACTGATCCGTTCGGATACTTAAATACCTGGTAGCCATCCTTTAAAGTACCGTTTTCCTGCGAGAAACTTATTTTACAGATAAAAATAAAAAACACTAAAATGAAAATTCTTTTCATGATTCAAAGACCAAGTTTTTCTGATATTTCCATCATTCTTTTAATTGGCTTTTGTGCCTTGATCAGGATTTTCTGATCTATATTAATTTCTGGTTTTTCGTATTTAAGACAATTAAGTATTTTTTCGATAGTTATAAGTTTCATAAAACTGCATTCGCTGCATCCGCATGTAGAATCTGTTGGAGGAGCAGGAATGTAAGTTTTAGAAGGATCCTGCTTTCTCATCTGATGGATAATACCGACCTCAGTTGCTACAATATAGCAATTTCCCGTGTCTTTTTTTGTGAATTGCAATAATGATGAAGTAGAACCAATGTAATCAGCAACCATTCTGACCGGGAGTTCACATTCAGGATGAACAATGATTTTGGCACCTGGGTTCTCCTTTTTTAACCTAAGTATAGCTTCCAGGGAAAATTCTTCATGAACATGGCATGTACCGTTCCAGATTATCATGTCATAACCCGTTTTATTCAGAACATAATTCCCAAGATTCCGGTCGGGAGCAAATATTATTTTCTCATCTCTGGGTAAGGATTCAACAATCTGTACAGCATTTGAGGAGGTACAGATTATATCCGACATTGCCTTTATATCGGCATTTGTATTCACATAAGAAATAACTGTTCTCCCGGGATTTTCATTCAGAAATATCTGAAAATCAGATGCCTTGCACGAATTTGCCAATGAACAGCCAGCCATAAGGTCGGGAAGTAATACCTTCTTCCCGGGAGAAAGTATTTTGGCAGTTTCTGCCATAAATTTGACTCCTGCAAAAACAATGATGTCAGCTGAATTTGATGCAGCTTTCTGCGACAGAGCTAAGCTATCTCCGACAAAATCTGCAATATCCTGGATATCACCTGTTTGATAATAGTGAGCCAGAATGATAGCATTCTTTTCAGCTTTCAATTTTTTTATTTCCAGAATATTTTGTTCCTGCGTTTGCATTCAAGTAATATTGATCCTCAAAATTAATCATTATTGCAATATGGATTTTTCTTCTGATCGATTTTGAATTGTAATTAACAACATAATATTCTTATATCTTTTAATTTAAATTTATTTATGATGAAGATGATATGCTGTTAATTGTGTTGAAAGAATATTCAGATTTTCATTGTATTTCTCATCACTACCGCTATACCAACATCTTTTCAACATAAAAAAAATCAACCAATTTTTGAATATCAGCCGATTAGTATAGTAATTAACAATTGTTAAGATGTGTTTGTTGATAGTTGTAAAATATCGGGATTCACGATTTATACGTTCATTTAAAGTTAATATTTTGGCATTATTTTCTGAAAACTCACATACCTGATGTTCATGACTCATCAGGATGTTTGTTATGGTTGATAAACTATCCGATTATAATTTTTTATTGTCAGTTATCAGCAGGTTATTAACAATATCACCCTTATTCATTTCTTAACCACTTTCACCATCCATGGTTTTTTAAAAGACATTTTTAACCACAAGGCACAAAGTTATTACGCAAAGGTCACAAAGGTTTAAAATATAAGGTTTCAACTTTGTGCCCTTTGTGCCTTCCTTGTGTGCTATGTGGTTAATGGATTTTTTGTTGATATCCTGAATTGAAGATAAAAGAATATTTTTTTCTTTAAATAAACCATTTGTAGTAATTTGCAGGCAAATTAAAAGACAAAAAGTTGGAAAATAAAAGGATTGCAATAACCTCCGATCACGCGGGATATTCCCTTAAAGAAAAAGTATTGGCTTATCTTATTAAGGAGAAGTATGAAGTTAAGGATTTAGGATGTTCATCTGAAGAGGCGGTTGATTATCCCGACTTTGGACATCCGCTTGCAAATGCTGTTTCTGCAGGAGAATTTGAATATGGTATATCAATTTGCGGAACAGGAAATGGTATAAATATGGTAGTTAACAAGCATCCGGGAATACGTTCGGCACTTTGCTGGAATGAAGAGATCTGTCGTCTGGCGAGGGCGCACAACGATGCAAATGTACTCGCATTGCCAGGCTGGTTTATTTCGGAATCTGAAGCGCTATTGATTATTAAAACTTTTCTGACCACCTCATTTGAAGGGGGGCGTCATGCAAGAAGAGTAGACAAGATTTCACTAAAAATGTATTGATATGCTTTCAAATTCCTGCATTTATGGTATCCGTGCTGTCATTTATCTTGCAAGTCAGCCCTCATTAAATTTTAAAACGGGAATAAAAAAGATTAGCAGCGACCTGAACCTTCCTGCCCCATTCCTGGCAAAGATCCTTCAGCAACTGGCCAAACAAAAAATTCTCAGCTCATCAAAAGGTCCGCACGGTGGTTTTTCTTTCCTCAGGGATCCAAAGAAATTGACCTTACTTGATATTGTGAATTCAATTGACGGTAATGATATATTTACCAGGTGCATAATTCATAGCGGTTCGTGTGAGGGAGGAGAAAATAAAAACCATTGTTCCCTGCATAACGATTATGAAAAACCAAGGGAGGAACTTATCAGATTGTTCAGCAATACAACTATTCATGATCTGGTTGAAAAATCTGCCAATCCTGCTTTAATAACTATCTGATTTTGTCTTTTTTGCCGGGTTAAACCAGCTCCATATTAAAATCGAGAGAAGGATGCCGACAGCATTAGCCATGGCATCGAAAACACTTCCTGTTCTTGTTTGTGTCAGTGTTGCCTGCAATATCTCCATTAATACTCCATAGAAAAATGGAATAAGACCAATTATGAAGAACTGACGAGGAATTTGTATTGAATTTCTATGTTCGAGAATTATTACCGACATCAGACTAAAATACATTCCCATATGCACAAACTTGTCGAAATTTGGTATTGAATCGAAAACAGATACGCTGTCAAAAGTGTGTGCGTTTGCAAGACTTAAGTACATGATAATCATTGCAACAAGAATCGAAAAAATGTTCTTCTTTATCATAATTTAAAAGGCGTAACGGTGTAAATGTGTAACGGCACAACGGTGTTGTGGCTGTACGACTCAAAGGTACAAAGATCCGGTGGAATAAATGACTACGACAACATGACGTCAAGACTTTTAGTAACTTTGTGCCTCAATGTTGCATAAAAGATGGCAGGCGTATACATACATATTCCCTTTTGTAAAAAGCTTTGTTTTTATTGCGATTTCTATCATATTGTCTCTCTGAAAGATAATGCAGATTTTATTGGTGCGCTTTTAAAGGAAGCTTCCTTGAGGAAAGATTATCTGGGCAATGAAAAAGTATTTACGATATATTTTGGCGGCGGGACACCATCAGTATTTTCTATAGGAGAAATTGGAATAATAATCGATCATTTAAAGAAACTATTCAATGTTGATGACGGTTGTGAAATAACGATAGAAATGAACCCCGATGACGTTACACCTCAATATTTGGAAAGTCTAAGGCAGTACGGTGTAAACAGATTAAGTCTTGGTGTTCAGTCGTGGAGGGATTCTGATCTTAAAATGCTAAACAGACGGCACGATTCAGCCCAGGCGGTTAAGGCTCTTAAGGATACACTTAACGCTGGTTTCGAAAACGTTACAATTGATCTTATTTATGGCATACCTGGTATGGGTTTGAAAGAATGGGAATCAAATCTTGATTTCACATTCACATTCGATATCAAGCATCTGTCGGCTTACCATCTGACCTTTGAAAAGGGAACCGTTTTCGGAAAAATGCTTGAAAAGGGTGACATTTCTGAAATTGATGAGGATGAAAGCGCTGCGCAGTTCAATACCCTCATTGAAAAAGCAGAATCTGCAGGCTTTATCCAGTACGAGATATCAAATTTCGGAAAACCCGGCTATTTTTCTGTTCATAATTCAAATTACTGGAAACAGGTAAACTACATGGGTTTAGGACCGTCAGCTCATTCTTTTAACGGCTATTCGCGGCAATGGAATGTAAGAGACGTCAAAGGTTATATAAAGGCGATCAATAGCGGGAAGGAATTTTTTGAAAGCGAGGATCTTGACACAAAAACCAGGTTTAATGAATATATTATGACTTCCCTTAGAACAATGTGGGGCATTGATCTTGAATATGTTGAGAAAATGTTTGAAAAAGAGGGTTACGATTATGTATTAAATCTGGCTTCAAAGTACAGGAATTATGGTATGATGAAACAGGAAAAAAATTCCCTGATTCTTACGAACCAGGGAAAAATGATCTCTGACAATATTATTTCCGAGTTTATGATGTCGGATGACAATTAATTACTTTTTAGACAACATAAAATTTGTTTTCCCTATTATATTATTCTCAAGATAAAGTTCCACGGTGTAATTTCCGATCACGAAATCTCCATTATTATCGAGGTATATACAAACATCAATATCCTGGTTCATATAATCCACCTGCCGGGTGGCCGAATAAATAATCTTGTTGCCTTTATACTCAAAAAGATTATCCGGACTAGTTGTAACTACAAGAGAATCGGGTCTGATAACCCGCATGTAAACATCCTTTTGCCCGGCCTGTGCAAGCGGATTTTCCCTTAATGTAAAACAGATCCTGAGCTTATCCAGATTACCTATCCTGGTTGTCTCTTTTCGTTTTTTGTTTAACGAAACAGCTACAATATCTTTAGCCTGAATGATCGAGGCAACTTCAACTTTTGAATTAAGTTCTTCTTTTACTTTCGATAATTCAGTATTTGTATTGCGGACCTGGTTAATCTGTTGTTTGATTTCAGTATTCTCTGATACGAGCAACTTGTTCCTGGTGTTCAGGGAATCGATCTGTACAATATAGCTTTTCATTATATCTCTCATTGTGGAGATCTCGTTCTTATATTTTTTTATGAGCTGCACGTTTGAGGCATTGAGAGATAACAACTTAACTATCTTGTCTTTCTGTCGTTGCAACCCGGCATTCAGAGTATCGTTATTAGTTTTGAGAGTATCATATGCGACAGCCATATGTCTGAGTTCATTTGCAAGGGAATCTTTTTCCTGGGTAAGAACGGTTTCCATTTCGGCCATTTTGTTCTTCTTGTCAAAATAGAGGTAGATCAAAAAAACCAGGGCAATAGCCAGGATCACAGAGGCTGCTATCATACCGGTTGCTGATGATTTTTTTGGTTCCTGATTAATAGGGTTATTATTTAACTCTGCCATTTATCTTATTGTGTTTAAAATATTTCGCCACAAAATTAGTAATATCATTATGATTTTTCAAAAATAGTCGTCAATTATTAAATTTACCAGCCGGCGATTGGCCGGGGCATTTCATTCAATTAAAAATATAAACATTAAATTCGGGTTTTTGTTATATTGTTTAAATAAAGATAATCAGTCGCAAATGAAATATGTCGGTGCACATGTAAGCGCAGGCGGAGGAGTAGAGAATGCTCCTTTGAATGCTAAAGAAATAGGAGCCAGGGCTTTTGCTCTTTTTACGAAAAATCAGAGACAGTGGAAGGCCAATCCCTTAACGCTTGCAACCATTAAAGCGTTTCGGGAGAATTGTGAAAAGTATGACTTTAAACCATTTCAGATCCTGCCGCACGACAGTTACCTGATTAACCTGGGTCACCCAGATAAAGAATTACTTGAAAAGTCGAGAATGGCTTTTCTTGACGAGATGCAGAGATGCGAGCAATTAGGGCTCGACAGGTTAAATTTCCACCCCGGAGGTCATCTTAACATTATCAGTGAAGAAGAATGCCTGAGCAGGATATCAGAATCGATAAATATTGCTCTTGATAAAACAAAAGGCGTTATAGCTGTGATTGAAAACACCGCAGGCCAGGGTTCAAATATGGGGCACAAATTTGAACAGTTAAAGTCAATCATTGATAAAGTAGAAGATAAATCGAGAGTAGGAGTTTGTATTGATACCTGTCATGCATTTGTGTCGGGATATGACATTAAAACCAGGGAAGGATATCAGGAAACATTCAATATGTTTGATAATATTGTGGGATTCAAATATTTAAAAGGAATCCATCTAAACGATACAAAGAAGGAACGTGGAACAAAAGTTGACAGGCATGACAGTATAGGGAAAGGTTTTCTCGGGCATGACACCTTCAGTATGCTTATGAATGATCCCAGGTTTGATGACCTTCCTCTGATCCTTGAAACTCCGGATGAAACTTTGTGGGCAGCAGAGATTAAAAATCTTTATGAGCTGGTGGAAAAGTGAGCTTATTTTCCTGACACACATATCCTGCTTAAACTTAACCCATCCTACCTCACGGGCTGGTGAAAAGATCTTTTTGATTTTCGATTTTTTCAACATCCCCCAGAGGTGAAGTCAGGCTAGCTTCAACCCAAGAAACACATCCACATCGATATCTTCCAGCTTTTCTTTAGTTGCACGATAACCGATATCAAATACTTCCTGAGATTTTTCAGGATCAAGGAACCCATAGTTTCTTAATTCCGCAGGCGCAATAAACATATCGAAGCGCTTTGCCTTGTCAAGTACATCCTTTGACATGCTGAGCATGAATGTGCGTGCTGCGATGCTGATGAGCCCGCTGATTTTATCGATATGACCGGCAGGATTGACAAATGAACCTATAATAATATTGCATGAATTTTCTATCGGCCTGATAGGCAGGTTGTCGAGGACGCCTCCATCGACATATGAGATATCATTTATTTTTACAGGCTGAAAGAGGACAGGAATGCTGGCTGAGGCAATTACAGGCTCAAACAGATCGCCTTCAGAAAAATAAACGACTTTACCGTTGTTCAGATCAGTTGCCGAAACGAATAAAGGAATTTTCAGATCGCTGAATGTTTTTGAACGGAGGCTTGTTTTCAGGATTTTAATGATCCCGTTTATCTGCAGCAGTCCTTCCCGGGGCATGGCGGGCCGCATAAAATCAAACCGGCTGGCCCAGTTCATCATAGTCAGGATTTCACGTGGAGAATAGCCATCAGCATATAGGACACCAACGAGCGCACCCGCGCTGGTTCCTGAAATAACGTCGGGAAAGATCCCCGCTTCATTTAGCGCCTGGATTGCTCCAAGATGTGCGAAACCTCTTGTTCCGCCCCCGCTGAGTACCAATCCGACTTTGAATTTCTTATTCGACATACCTCCTCCTATATTTTAAACATATCAAACAGTAACTTGATGTTCAGGAAAGTAACAATAAACGCAATGGCCAACAAAAGGCTAATAAGAAACCGGCTGTTAGCATATTTTCCCATAACCTTTTTTGAAGAAGTCAGATAAACCTGGATAGCCACGGTAAATGGCAGCTGTATACTAAGGAATACCTGCGACAAGATAAGCGCTTTAAAAGGATCTCCTATAAAAAAGACTATTAATAAAGCTCCGGCCAGTGAAATGATAATTCCTATTCTTGAGTGGTTATCTTTAACATTATAAGGTTCTTTATACATTCCTGAAACAATTGATCCTCCGGCCATGCCTGAAGTGATTGATGATGCGATGCCGGCAAGAAGAAGCGCCACAGCAAAAACAACTGATGCATTTGAACCAAGAAGAGGTTCAAGAAGACTTTTTGCCTGCTGGAGCTCGTCAACTTTAAGATTTCTTGAATAAAATGCTGAAGCTGCAAGAAGTATCATGGCACTATTAATTGCCCATCCGACAATCATCGAAAATAAGGTGTCAGCAAATTCGAACCGGAGTTGCTTTTTAATGACCTTATCATCCTCAAGGTTCCACTGACGGCTTTGTATTATCTCCGAATGCAGAAAGAGATTATGTGGCATAACCACAGCACCCATTACACTCATTATCAATAAAATAGATCCATCAGGAAAAGAAGGCTTTATCCATGCTACCCCGGCCTGTATCCAGTCAATTTTAACCAGGAATAATTCATATAAAAAAGATAGTCCGATAACCGAGACAAAACCAATTATCCAACTCTCAATCTTTCTATAGGAATTTGTTAATAGCATAATCAGAACAAAAATCGTTAACAGAGTGGCGCCCAGTTTTATGGGAACATTAAAGAGCATATTTAGAGCAATGGATCCACCCAGGATTTCTGCCAGTGAGGTTGATACTGAAGCAAGCACTGCAAAAGAAAGAACTGATTTTGAAACAGAAGGCTTTAAATATATCATTGCAGCTTCAGAAAGACATAGCCCGGTGGCAATACCTAAATGTGCAACGTTATGCTGTAATACAATTAACATTATTGTGGAAAGGGAAATTACCCACAAAAGTGTGTACCCGAATTTTGATCCGATTGCAATATTTGCCGCCCAGTTTCCGGGATCGATGAACCCGATGGTTACCAGAAGTCCCGGACCAATATATTTGAAAATATCAAGAGCCCCGAAGGTACGATTGTGATCTTTTCTTTTCAGGTCCCTGAAAAATCCGAAAAAATTAAACAGATTTTTGAAATTCTGCATATGAAAAATGTCAAATCAGAATGAAATATCATGACAGTAACAAAGATAAACAATGAAATGCAATTTAATTTGGCAGAAAAGACCGAATTGGGTTCTCTAATATTCAGAAAATACAATCTTTAGTTAATGAATGATATACTCCACAAATGTCTTATTTCATTTTTTATGAAGTTAGTCGTGAAATCGAGGGGATCCTTCGTTGTAGCAAACCCTCGCAGGCTCGGGTGTGCTTCAACTCAGGATCTGCCTTAAATTCATTGTCAAAATGTACATGGCATTAATTCAGCTTTTTACATCTGTATGCTAAACTCATATCATAGGACAAATAAAAATCTATAGATTTGTACCGGGAATTTCTTCACATTTTAGCACTAAAACTTCTAAGTATGCAATTTCTACTTTTGGCTTACGACGGAACTGACACAGAGGCTCTGACACGCAGATTAAAGGTCAGGGACGAACATCTGAGGAGAATAAGCGGATTGAAAAAAGAGGGTGAGTTTATATCTGGCGGCGCTATTCTTGATAAAGAGGGTAAAATGATTGGATCAATGATCATTTATGATTATCCCGACAGGCAGGCGCTAGATGAGATGTTAAAAAATGAACCCTACTTCACTGACGGAGTCTGGAAAAAAATAGAGATAAAACCATTCAGGCTGGCAAAAATTGAATAAACAAAAACGCTTATGGTATTCTTAATAGATTTTATTACCCCCTTCCCAACCTTCCCCCACGGGGGAAGGAGTTAGTACAAACTTTTCCCCGTTGGGGAAAGAAAGGGGGTACTTGATTAAAAAGAAAGCCGTAATTTTAAAACATTAAATATGGATATCAGAAAATTTACGCCTGTTGTTGATAAGAAGGTTCTGATAATTCTTCCAGGAATTATGTGGTGTGGTGTTGGAGTAATGCTGATAAGTTTTGCAATCTCCTGGCTGTCGCCATATCCTGAGAAAGAAGAGATCTTATTTTTTTCAGCAGGATTCCTGGCTGCAATGCCAATTCATCATTTTGGATTCCTCAGGATTGTGGATAAAAATCTGAAGAGACTTCTCCCGCTGACAGAAAAGAAATGTGTGTTCTCCTTTATGACTTTAAAAAGTTATCTGACTGTGTTGGTGATGGTTGCAATGGGAATAACTCTCAGGCATTCCTCGTTTCCAAAACGCTACTTGTCAGTTCTTTATAATGGAATCGGATTGGCCTTATTCCTTTCCGGCATAAGATATTTCAGATTCTTTTTTAAATTATTGGTTGCGAAGGAATCGGGAATATAAAACTTACCGGCGCCCTTCGGAGTGAGAAAGGTATTTCAGAATATCCCTGAAAACCATTGCCCTGATTGGGGCCACATTATAATATTCACCATTATTCAGCAATCCGGTATTTTGTCTGTTTATTAAAAGAATTACGGAGACATTATACTTTGGAATTACAGTTATGCTTGTACCGGTAAACCCTGTATGGCCAAATGTACCTTCAGGTCCGTTTTTCATAAATGAATTATCAGGATCCATCATCCAGCCCAAACCATTATTGAATTTATCTTTTGTAAGAAACAATTGTATTGTTTTTTCTGAAATAAACTGTTTTGAGCCTGCCTTGCCTTTATTAATAAGCATATCAACTAATTTCTGAAGATCAGCAACATCGGAAAATAGTCCGGCAGCTCCCGAAACACCACCATTTGCATACCAGGCATTCCCATCATTCACTTCACCCTTCAGAGTATAATTCCGCCAGCCATTCCATAAATCGGGATCAATCTCCTTGATTTTGAATCCGAGAGTTGAATCATAAACCATCCTTTTTTCATAAGGATTTCCGTGTGAAGTGGCAGCAATTTTTTTAATTTCCGGTGATTTAAGAGGATTATAAGTTGTTTTCGTCATGTGAAGAGGAAAGAAAATATTTTCCTTTTCGAAGGTTTCGAGAGACATCCCTGAAACTGTTTCAATTATTTCACCGAGAATTACAAATCCTAAATCGCTGTAACGACGTTGTGCTCCTACCGGGAATCTGAGAGGAAGCTCTCCGATCAGCCTGTAGCTTTGTTCTTTATTTGAGGCCCTGTAATAAAGTGGATACCATTCATATAGACCGGCTGTATGAGTAAGGAGATGGCGGATAGTTATTTCTTTTTTATCAGGCGAGCCGAAAGCTTTTATGTACTTTGAAACCGGATCATCAACACTAAGTTTTCCCCTGTCGACCAGCAACATAACAGAGGTTGTGGTTCCGATCACCTTTGTAAGCGACGCTATATCAAACAGATGTTCAGTTGTCATTTCCTCCGGTTGCTGCAAAACGTGATGATTGTAGTCATACTTTTGCGCATAACCGTAAGCATGTTTGTAAATTACCTGGTCGTTTTTCTTAATTTCGATCACCGCTCCCGGAATCTCATCGAGATCGACTTTCGTCTGGAGTAGGCTGTCAATTTTTGCAATCAGGTGAGCTCTTGCGTTCTTTGGATTGCGAGACTGGCCTTCCGAAGAAATAAATGAAACAAGAAAGAGCAGAACAAAAAACATCAGCTTGCGCATAATTTTTTTTTTAGTTTTTGACTTTTCCGGAATATCCTACACGCGGACCAACCGTTTTGCGAAGAAGCAATTCAGTAAATCCTTCTCGTACAAAATTATCCATTTCCCCTATAAGCTTAAACCCAAAATCGTAATAAAGTTTAATTGCTCCTTTATTAAATGATGACACACATATAAATACATTAGGAGAAAATTTCAATATTCTTTCTTCACAAAAAACGAGCAGTTTTCTACCCAGACCTTTTCCTCTGTAATCTTCTCCAACACATATCGTTTGAATATACCCTGAGAAGGTGCCGCATGTTTGTAATATTACAAATCCTGCAACTTCTTCCTCTACATCAATAGTATAAATCTCTTTGCATTTCCCTTCAAAAGCCAACAGGCATTGGGCGTAATCCATCTGCAGGGTAATCCATGGATCGGTTACGGTCATCATCCGGGCACATATAGCAAAATCTTTTGGATCAGCGGTTTGTCTGATTATTATTTTTTGATCATTCTTCATTCACAGGTTGTATAAAAAAAATCCGTACACTAAGGTTTGCACTAAGGAGGTTAAGCAATTGATTCTTTCTGTATGATTTTTTTACCCCCTTCCCAACCTTCCCCCAAGGGGGAAGGGGTAAGCTACCATTTCCCCCTTGGGGGAAACAGGAAAGGTGGTAATCAAATTACATATTCACTTTGTCTCTTCCTTATTATGAATAAGAACAAAATCGTCAAAAAAGCATTCACAAAAATATTCATAAACCCGAAATCAAAGTTAAATGCTTTTATAAAGAATCCGTTCAGCAGCCAGGTCACAAATGCTGCTGAGACACATGCAAAAGGAACCCATTTCTCTTTGAATCTGATCTTAGTAAATAACCCCGTAAGATACAGTCCCAGGATAGGGCCATACGTATAACCAGCTATTTTGAAGATGGTATTTATTATTGCTCCTTTGCTCCCCCAGAATGACATTACTATTATGAACATGACAACGTTAACTCCCAGAAGAACACGGTTTTTTATTCTTTTTCTGTCCCCTGCCGGTTGATTTTCGATGTCCATGAAATCGTAACTGAAAGCAGTGGTAAGTGCTGCAATGCATGAATCGATGCTTGCAAAAGTTGAGGCAATTACCCCTATCAGAAAAGCAATTGCACCAATTTTTCCAAAGTAATTCAATGTCAGCAACGGATACAGGCCATCGGTATTTACAAATTTTCCATCCTGGGTTGTCAGGGTAATTCCGTGGCGTTCTGCGTATAAATAGATAAGTATGCCCAGTCCAAGGAACATAGTTTGTGCAAATGCTATGAAGAAGCTGAAAGTGAGAACGTTTTTCTTGGCATCCCGGGCATTTCTGACTGTCAGGGTTTTTTGCATCATACTCTGATCAAGCCCTACCAGTGCCACTGTAATAAGAAGGCCCGAGATAAACTGTTTGAAAAAGTTAGATCCTGAATGAAAATCCCAGTCAAAAAATTTTGCATAAGGATGGTGAACAATTGTCTTTGCCATTTCAGAGAGTGTCAGCCCCAGCGAATTTTTGATCGTTATGATCGAAATTACAATCACTGTTATAAGAAATAAAGACTGAAGGGCATCTGTCCAGACTATTGTCTTGATACCTGATTTGTTGGTATATAACCAAATGAGAAGCAGGACTGTAATAATTGTTACAAAATAGGGAATATGAAGAGCATCAAAGAAAGCAAACTGCAATATTTTTATTGATAGGAGCAGGCGGAGAGCTGCTCCGAAGGATTGTGACACCAGAAAGAATAAAGATCCGGTTTTATATGTCACATTTCCAAAACGGATATTCAGATAAGTATAAATAGAAACAAGCTTTAGCCTGTAATAGATAGGAGTCAACACAAAAGCAATGAACAGATAACCAACAATGGTTCCCAGGATAAACTGGAAATAATACAGATTGTTATTACCGACATTTCCCGGGATCGACACCAGAGACACAGCCGAAATACCTGATCCAATCATACCAAATGCTACAAGGAACCAGGGTGAAGCCCTGTCTCCGTCGAAAAATGTCGAATCATGCACATGTCGGGATGCAATCCTCGAAATGATCATTAGGATTGAGAAATAAAGAATGATTATAATGAATAACAAAAGAGGGCTCATCAGGGGTTTTAATTATCAGGATTCAAACCTAGTGAAAAAGAGCGATAAATTATATTTCTTTAACTTTACTCCGGGGAAAATTCTTATTTATTTTGTTGACGGGGAATTTATCCCTTAACCTGTTTATCTTTAAAAAAACATCAAAAACAATCAACCTATGAAAAAGTTAAAAATTATTTTACCTGTTTTATTATTCACAAGCTTGTTATCTGCGCAAAATTCTGATCAGGGAAAGCTTCCTTATAAAATGGAAGACATCACGTCACCGAAATTTCCAAAAGCAGTGGAAATGGCAGGAGGAGTGGCAATTATTCCTCTTGGTATAATCGAAAAACATGGACCGGCTCTTCCGCTGGGAACAGATATGTATGAATCAAGGGAAATTGCATTTCATGCTGCTCAGAAAGAATATGCAGTAGTTTTTCCACCTTATTTTGTTGGTCAGATCAATGAAGCACGTCATCAGCCGGGGACTGTCGCATATTCTCATGAACTGATATGGAACATGCTCGAAGAGACCTGTTCCGAATTATCCAGAAATGGATTAAAGAAAATAATTCTCCTTAACGGACATGGAGGTAATACTTCGTTTCTTCAGTATTTCTGTCAAACTCAACTGGCCAAACAACACGATTATGTTGTAGTATTATTCCAGCAGGGGAAGGATGAAGTGAATGGCGCAGAGATCAAATCACTCAGAAAAGCAAAACTCGATTCTCATGCAGGAGAAGGTGAGACATCAATGATGTTCTATATTAATCCTGCCTTTGTTGATCAGGAAGCATTAACGAGTCAGTCGGGCCTTGACCAGAACAGGTTGAGTATTCCATTTGGCTATGCCGGGATCTGGTGGTATGCCAAGTATCCAAACCATTTTGCAAGCGACGTAAATACCCCAAACAAAAGATTGGGTGAATTAATGATTGAAAGCGAGTCGGGACAGGTTGCGCAATTGATTAAGTTCCTCAAGAATGACAATTCTATTAAACAGTTGCAGGATGAGTTTTTTAACAGAGCAGATAACCCATTACAGAAATAATCGGCAATTATTATGAATTACTAAAGGGTCCATGGTTGGTTTTTGCCACGGACCCTTTTTTAATATTTCCGTGCGTAAACTGTGGTTCGTGTCTATATTTTACTTTGAGAGATCCTTTGTTCAGCAGCCTGAAGTATCATTTCCAGCAGTTTAGCGTAGCTGATATTGCTTATTCCTGCCATTTTAGCAAGATGACCGTCCCAGCACCAGCCAGGATTTGGGTTTACCTCGAGCAATTTAGGAATGCCAGCCGAATCAAGTCTGAAATCAAACCTGCAATAATCGCGGCATTCAAGACGCGTGAACAGTTTTACACAATTTTCAATAATTGATTTTTCAACATCCTCCTGCAATTCAGCCGGGATTGATCTTAAAAGGTTGAAGTAAGGAGAATCAGGAACCCATTTTGCTTCATAACCACATATTTTTGGCAGATCAGGAGGAAGCTGTGAATAATCCTCTTCAATTATCGGCAAGGTAACATATGATTCAGGAGGGTTCCCGATAATTCCCACGCTAAGTTCTTTTCCTGTAAGGAATTCTTCAACAAGGATGGAACTCTCATAACCGAAGTCGTGCCGTATTTTAAGGATGGCATCATTCAGTTCTTCAATCGAGTTAGCCACACTCTGCTGGGTAATGCCGAAGCTGCTGTCAGCAAAGTTAGGTTTTGCAATTACAGGGAAATCGATCTGGAGGTCAAATACATTATCTTCCGATTTCACAAAGAAAGCATTTGCAACCGGCACTCCGATCTCCTTTGCCACTCCTCGTATCAGCGACTTATCGTAACAATAAGCCAGGCTCTGGGGACCTGACCCGGAATAAGGAATGCCAAGGACCTCCAGAATTGCAGGGATGTGCAACTCTTTCCGTGCTTCATTATTATAGCCTTCATCGCATAAATTGAATACATAATCGATTTTTTGCTTGTTCTTAAGCAAATCGGCATATAATGTTGTATGATAATTAAGATACGAAAACCTGTTCCCCTGCAGAGACGACAATGCAGTTTTAAGTTTTTCAATAGTAATAAAGTCATCATCATCAAATATGCTCGATGGTTTGACAATGTCCGGTTTTGTAGGATCACCCATCAGGACTAGAACATTTTTGACCTCGGGAGATCTTGCCTTTACCGGCGTCCACTGCTTGATCACTTTTGCCGTCATGATTATTCTTCTCTCCATCATTCCAAGATCCTGATTGCGAACTGAATTGCTTTCAATGACATCATGAAAATTGACATTCTGGTAGCCCGATTTTGTAAAAATGTCAATAAGCATTTCATAGGAGTAAAGTCTCTCTGCATAAAACTGATCCACAATAATTCCTTTTTCAGCATGAGAAATTATTTCCCTTGAGATGAGTCGCTCGTTATCTTTAGCCAGCGATCGTTCCCGGCACACAAAATACTTCTTGTCTATCCATTCCCAGCTTCTGGGCTGATAATGTGCCCTCAGGTATGAGCCATCGGCAACATCAATAAGAAAAGTTCCACCGGGTTTCATGACCCGGAAAACTTCCTTAAGTATCATGACATCATCATCGTTGCTTTCAAAATAGCCGAAGCTGTTGCCAAGGATCATTACCACATCAAAAGTATCGGGCGGGAAAGGCAGTTTTCTGGCATCTCCTTCCTTGAATGAGATCTTGAGTCCTTCCTGTTGCACACTTGATTTTGCCTTTCGGATCAGGTAATGAGATCTGTCAAGTCCGGTAACATTTGTAAATCCTTTCCGTGCAAGTTCAATGGAATGTCTGCCCTGACCGCATGCAAGGTCGAGTATGGCGCTTTCCTTTGGTATATTAAGAATTGAGGTGAATAATTCCACCTCATTCTTTGTAATCTGTTTGTCATCAACTACATCTGCATCAGTTTTTAAGTACATCGAGTTAAATATCCGTCTCCACCAATCGGGTCGGAGATATGTTTCAAGATTATCGACAGGACCAAGTATTGCGTGTCCGTTTTTTCCGTTTTTCTTTATGGTTATTGGTTTGGTCAATTGCTTGTTCATCGTTTCAAATTTGATTGTTTATGATTTCATGAAATCATAAACAATGGTAAAATCATATTGATCAGGAGAAAAAACGTGACTTGTTAACAGGTATTGGATTTTATTAACAACAAGAAATCCAAATCCATTAACCACAAAGGTCACAAAGGAAAACACAAAGAACACAAAGGGTAAATTCACTTATTGCAGATTTTTTGAGGTCCCCAATCTGTTTGACCATCTTACTTTGTGTACTTTGTGCCTGCTTTGTGTCCTTTGTGGTAAAAAGCAGCTTTAGCGAAATTACCTGTGGGACAGGATGAGAATTTGTTAAAGAACATTTTGTAACAATGGTTGTTACTGGTTGTAATTAAATTGATAAAATATGGCATTTACTTTACAACCCGGGGAGAAGGCAATCGATTTCAGACTTCCCTCAACTGAAGGAAAAGAATACAGCCTGAAAGATTTTGAAAAATTCAAATACCTGGTTCTCTTTTTCACATGTAACCACTGTCCTTATGTAATTGGTTCTGATGAAACGACCAGGAAAACGGTTGAGAAATACAGTAAAAAAGGAGTGGGATTTGCCGGGATTAATTCAAATAGTGAAAATACATATCCTGAAGACAGTTTTCAGGGCATGGTGGAAAGAATGAATAAACATAAATTTCCATGGGTCTACCTTTATGATAAGCCACAGGAGGTTGCCAAAGCATATGGTGCATTACGGACACCTCATTTTTACGTTTTTAATGAAGAAAGACGACTCGTATATACCGGAAGAGGAGTTGACAGTCCCAGGGATGTCTCAAGAATGAAGGTCAATGACCTGGATATTGCGCTTGAAGAGCTGACAAGTGAGAAACCGATTTCTGTTCCTGTGACAAATCCAATAGGATGCAATATTAAATGGGAAGGCAAAGATGCGCACTGGATGCCCCCTGATGCATGTGACCTCGTTTGATTATTGGATTATGGAGCCACTCTTTTAATAACCCACCGATCTTTATTTTTTGTGTAAGTAAGGCGGTCGTGCAGCCTGAAATTTCCTTCCTGCCAGAATTCAAACCAATCAGGAACAAGACGGAAACCGCCCCAGTGTTCAGGTTTTGGAACTGCCATATCGGAGTAAATATTCTTATAAAAAAGGAAACGGTTTTCAAGATATTCCCGGTCGGGGATGGTTGAACTTTGTTCACTTGCCCAAGATGATAGCTGGCTTTCTTTTGGCCGGGTTTTGAAATACGACTCAGAATCTTCAGCTGACAGTAACTCAGTCTGGCCTTCAATCCTTATTTGTCGGGCAGATTCAGGCCAATAAAAGAGCAAGGCTGCCCCAGGGTTTGATAACAACTGAATGCCTTTCCGGCTTTTATAATTTGTGAAGAAGACAAATCCCTTCTTATCATATTCCTTTAATAACACAGTTCTGACTGATGCCTTTCCGTCTTTTGTTGCTGTAGCCAGACTGACAGAATTGGGGATTTCAATATTGAAGGAAAGGCGATCGGCGTACCATTTTTTAAACTGGTTAAATGGATCGGGATCAATGGTTTTTTCTGAAAATTCCTTGTTAATTATCATTAATACTATGAGATAAATTAAAAGATTCATCAATTCGATAGAGACGTTGCATGCAACGTCTCTACCAAGGTTACACATTAACATTGATTTTAAAGCATTGTTTGAAAAGGAAGAAATTTAAAATTATTCTATATCTTAATCCCAAATAAATTAAACAGATATGATAACCAGGAAATCCAACCTTTTTATGACAGCACTTATGACTTTTTGTTTGATGTTTATTCAGACAACAATGAGTGCCAAAACACATTCTGATCTGTCAAAATCAGATATTATCCCAAAACCTGTTTCAATAAATGCTACAGGGGATTATTTTACTTTAAAATCAGGGTCAGGTATTTACATTAGAGGAGAATCTCCGGAACTAAAGAGAATTGGACAATTTCTTGCCGATAAATTAAAATCATCAACAGGTTTCGATATTAGTGTTAAAAGTTCAGATAAAACACCTGGAAACGGGAACATTTTTCTGACTCTGACAGGAACCCAGCCCAACCCAAAAATTGGCGATGAAGGATACGAGCTGACCATAACCAAAAAGCTAATTATTCTTACCGCGAACACACCTTCTGGTCTGTTCCATGGAATTCAGACTATCAGACAGGTGTTCCCTGCAAAGGTTGAAATGTCTTCTGTGCAGGAAGGAACATGGACTGCAGCTACGGGAATTATTACCGATTATCCGTCCTATTCATACAGGAGTATGATGCTTGATGTATCACGGCATTTTTTCGGAGTGGAAGATGTAAAGCGATTATTAGATTTTCTAGCTTATTATAAAATGGATGCGTTACATCTGCATCTTTCTGATGATCAGGGCTGGAGGATTGAAATCAAATCGTGGCCGAATCTGACTCAGCATGGAGGAAGCACTGCGGTTGGAGGAGGGAAGGGTGGATTTTATACTCAGGATCAGTATTCGGAGATTGTTAATTATGCAAAAGACCGCTTTATAACAATTGTTCCTGAAATTGATATGCCAGGACATACAAATGCTGCTCTTGCTTCTTATGCGGAACTGAATTGCAACGAGAAAGCGACTGAGTTGTATACCGGAATCAATGTAGGTTTCAGTTCACTCTGCACAACGCTTGCCGTAACTTATAAATTTATAGATGATGTTGTAAGAGAGCTTGCTGCAATAACCCCGGGCCCATATATTCATATTGGTGGCGACGAATCGCATTCCACGAAAAGGGAGGATTATATTCCGTTTATTAACAGAGTGCAGGATATTGTTCTTTCAAATGACAAAAAAATTATTGGATGGGATGATATAGCAATATCAACACTGAAGCCAAATGTGATTGCGCAGCATTGGGCGAACGTAAAAAATGCACAGATGGCAGTTGACAAGGGTGCAAAAATCCTGATGTCGCCTGCTATTAAAGCCTATCTTGATATGCAGTATGACAAAACAACAAAGCTTGGATTGCACTGGGCAGCTTACATTGAAGTTGACAGCGCATATATCTGGGATCCGGCGACCCTTATTCCGGGAGTAGGGAAGGAGAACATCATTGGAATTGAAGCTGCATTGTGGACAGAGACCATTACGAATATGAAAGATATGGAATATATGATATTTCCAAGGCTTCCGGGGTTTGCTGAAATAGGATGGACCACATCTGCCCAAAGAAACTGGAATGAATATAAAGTAAGGTTAGGGAAACAGGGTGAAAGGTTAAAAGCGATGAATGTAAATTATTATCCCTCGACACTGGTGCCCTGGAGCACGAAATAAAATTTATCTTTGTTTCTGACTCTAACGCAGCATTTATGATCAAAGCGGATAACAAAATCAGCATACCGGTTTTTATCATCCTTGTTGTCTTAAATCTTTCATGCAATAAAAAGATCTCAACCAGGGTTCCGGATGTGATAACTACTCCGGCTTCTCAGGTACTTTATTATACAGCATATTCAGGAGGAACAGTTGTAGATGATGGAGGATTAACGGTTTACAGGGGAGTCTGCTGGAACACTGGTTCAGAGCCTACTATCGACAATGATAAGACAATGGATGGTACCGGAGAAGGCGATTTCACAAGTGCAATGACCGGCTTAAAGCCCGGAACCAAATATTACGTAAGAGCTTATGCTTCAAACAATGACGGGATTCAATACGGAGATGAAATAAGATTCACAACCCATATAACCGGAACAAATTTTAATTCCGGATTGACTTATGGGACCCTGACTGATATCGAAGGCAAAACATATAAAACAATACAGATTGGCGTTCAGACATGGATGGCAGAAAACCTACGAACCACTAAATTCAATGATGGTACAAGTATTCCATTAGTTGCTTCAAATGCCGGCTGGACAAATCTTGTCACTCCTGCTTACTGCTGGTTTAATAATAATGACACCCTTTTCGAAAACCTTTATGGAGCATATTATAACTGGTTTGCGGTTAGTTCCGGCAAGCTATGCCCTACCGGTTGGCATGTCCCGGATGATTCTGAGTGGCAATTACTTGTTAATTTTCTTGGCGGCGACGAAGATGCCGGATCAAAATTAAAAGAAGCAGGTACGAATAACTGGATTTTTTCAAATAAAGATGCAACCAACCAGAGTGGTTTTACGGCTCTACCAGCGGGATTGCGTGAAAGCAGTTATGGTATTTTTCAGGGAAATGGAAGTTTTGGCGGATGGTGGTCTGCAACAGAAATCAGCACGGGCTCATTGGGTGTTGCCTGGAGCAGGTCTATTCATGGAGACACGACTGTGGTTGGAAGGAATCAGATCTTTAAAAAAGACGGATTTACAATCCGATGTATTAAATATTAAACAGAACATTATGGTAAAAAAAGAAGGTGCCCATTTGACACCTTCTTCAGTATTATACAATGAATTATCTACCACCATCGTCTGAAAATGCGGCCGAATCTCCTGTCAAAGCTGGTTGTAGTTCCCGTCTGATTGTTCTTTACGGTTACAAGTGTGAAATGAGGATGGGAAGGATCCGCTTCAAATATTATCTGATATGAGTCAGTGCCAACCGTATAAGTCATTGTTCCGCTTGAAATTATCAAACTGCCTTTATAAATTGTTACCTCAAGCGGAGTTGTAATGTTTTTTGAATAACTATCACCTTTCTCGTCGGTACCCGTTACAGTACCTGTATAGGAAATTGTATCGGATGAAGCGACAAATCTCCATAAGATACGGTGAGGTTCGAGTGGCCTGTAGATTATGTTCCTGAAATGATAAACGGCGGTTCTGACTTTGTTGACATTCCTCGTGAATTTAAGTGTATCGGTTTTTCCTGTGCTGACCACTGCAAAACGTGTAGCTGCGGTGATATTATCAATAACAGACAATCTTTCAGACAGGAAGCCCTTAAATTTTAAAGTTGCACTTTGCCTGCTTACAGTACGGGTACCATTAATGGTAACGGTAGTGCTGTCGGTACTGACAGAGAAATTGTTAAAAACAAGAGCCCTGGTTACTAATTTCCGATGATTAGGATTTGCACTTGTTATCGTAACTGTGATTTTTCCATTCTTAGTGATGTTCTCGTTAATTGAGCTATCCTTATAATTATAGAAAGTAAGTGTGACCACTTTAGGGAAAGTTGTTGTATCGGGGTGATCAACGGTAATCACTACAGTATCATTCAAAGAGCCAAGCGCTTTAGTTGTAATACCTGAATAATTATTGTTTTGTAATTCGTCAAGTTTGCTATCAACATCTTCTTCAGTCTTATCTGCAAGCGCATCCTGGGCGTCAGCATTCTGAAGCTGAATTACCTGTTTGCCGGCAAGAGTGTTATTGTTGGTAGTAGTGGTATCCTTCTTGCATGAGTATAGTGAAAGGGCTCCTGCTAAAAGGAAGAAGAGCAACCTAAAAAAAATCTTTCTTTTCATAATCATCTAATTTTAGTTAAAGGTTAAATGTGTTACTCTTTTTAGATGGTGCTATTTCTAAAAGGTTTAATAACCTCGTAAAATATATTTTCGATTTTTAAGGTTCTCAATAATCTATTGTTTTATTAGCTGTCCTCTGATCTCTCCGGCAGGGTATACTGCCGAGTGGACATTTACATAGTACAGATTAGCATTCAATGCGGAATCCTGTGAGGTTGTCAGAACGGGTGATGTATAATTGATCGGGGAGGTTATTGGAGGGGTGAATGGGAAAATCACATTTCCGGCAACACCAACCGGGCCCTTGTGAATATGAGAAGCCGTTGCTGTCAACCCTGAAAAGTGCACTACAATTGAAAATATTTTAGTGTCTTTATTATAAGTAAGAGTAGCGTCGCCTGTTGCGGTAGAGGAATTCGGGGGTGTTTCACTTTCTCCTTTTAATGTTGCTTTAAAGACGACATCGGAGGAACTTTTTTTGCAGGAGGCTGCGATAATTACCAAACTGGCAAAAAAAACGAACTGAATTTTCCTCAGGATTTGGCTCCTTTTCACCAAAATTATATCCTTACTATAAGTTTTTGATTTCATGACCTTAATTATTAGTTTATTTTTTGAATCACAAACTATGGTAAGTTTTAACAATATGAGAGAGGGAAATGTTTAGATAACCTGTCATTTTATGAAAGAATTGCTGCCCATGGTTCTTACTAATTTTAAAGTACTTGCAGATCGGATAAGCTAAAATTCATCAAAATCTCAAAATCTCCCTGAATGAATTAACCTTATTGATTTTGAAATGTTTTATCTTGTGGATAATTCTGACTTATAGATCAGTAACATAAAAACCAACACTATGAAAAGATTAATATCCCTGGTTCTTTGCGTATTTCTCATCGGTGGATTTGCCGGCACAAGCAGCTGTAAGAAAACAGATAAAATCAAAGGGTGCACAGATAAGGACAGCAAAAACTATGACCCTGCTGCCCAGGAAAATGATGGAAGCTGTTTATATGAAGGCGCTGTTGTATTCTGGTATGATCAGACCGCTTCAGCAGGACTTATTGCCGACAGTGCCACCTCGGTGACATTTTATATCAACGGGGCAATAGTTGGTTCAACTGTTACCAGTATTTTTTGGGCGACTGCTCCTATTTGTGGTCAAAATGGATCCATTACAGTAAATGAGGATCTCGGAAAGGTAAAGACGCAGGCGTATACGCTTAGTGTGAAAGACCAGACAGGATTTGAATACTGGAATGCAACTGTTAATGTCACAGCGAATACCTGTATCCAGTTTCAGTTGCTCTGGAGCAAGAAGAAATAAGTCAGCGTAAATTCAAAGGTTGAATGTTATCTGGTAGTTTATCAATCGGTGTAATCCGGAGATTCCTGTAAAAGACCTCCGAGCCTTCAGATTGGATCTGAATTTTTCCCCTTGTTAAAGGAATTTCTTTTCCTTCAATTGTCTGTCGGGAATTGTGAAGTATCATATTAACCATACCGTTAACCACATGTATGCTTGTGGTGCCGAAACAATATAAATCTATTGTGTTCCATTCTCCTGATGGTTTTTCGGCATCGGGAAATTTAATACACCTGCGGCCGGCAGGGCTGGTGATGCTGAAAGTCACAGGGTTTCCGCCTTCGTTAAAAATATATGTTGAATCAGACTTTTTATTTGAATTAACATCTGCAATTGCCCCTGCACACGCCCAGTAGTCACCACAATCTCCCTCTTCGATCTGGAACTCATGCGATCTCATCCAATTTCCGCCATCTGCTCCTTGCGGCCCCACAGCATCATACATTATACCACTGTCTCTTTTTGCTTTTTTCCTTGGGGGCCATTTCATGTCTCCCCAGCGGAACTGAAGTTGCAGATGATAATTTTCAAATTCACTCTTGGTGGAAATGCCACCGAAATATTCACCTGAGATTCTAATCACTTTGGTGTTTCCCTCTTTCACAACGGTAAAGACTTTCGACGGATCTGTATTGAGACCGATGGGAATAGTACCGAACTTCTTAAGGGTTGTGTCATATCGGGGACCAAGATAAGTATCCCAACCTGTTAAATCCTTTCCATTAAATAATGGTTTCCATTTTTGGCCGGAAGAACAACTGCTAAAGATGAAAATAATCAAAGCGGATGCAAATAAGTTTTTATAGTTCACGCTGATAGTTTTTGCAGGAAGGTATAGCGTATGCAAAATCCTTCCACAGTTTTACATTATAAAATTACAACATTTTTGTTGATCACAAAGTTACACGGAGTAATCACGGGACCAGTGACACTCCGGTAAACTTCGTGGGATTTATTTCTAAAATCTCCTTAGTGAACAAATAGCAATTTTCTCCTGAATTCTAATTAATAACCTGGTGTTGATGGAGTGCCGGGTGTTGTAGGTGTAGTCGGCATGTTAGTTGGTGCTGTAGCGCTGACTACAACTGTTGCTACCATCGTAGGATGAATTTTGCAGTGGTACGGGAATGTACCTGCGGTAGTAAAGGTGTGGCTAAAAGATGAACCGGCAGGGACGTTCCCGCTGTCAAACACACCGGTATCGCTGGTAACTGTATGCGTAATAGCATCTTTATTAGTCCAGGTCACGGTTGAATTTACTGCAACCGTTATTGTGGACGGGCTGAAGGTCATTCCCTGGATTGTAACTGCGTTCGTTCCCGGACCGCCAGTGCCGCCGGAACCGTTTGCGCTGGGAGACGGGTTCATGTCTTTCGACTTGCTGCAACTATTTATAATAATAAGTATTGCAATTATTATTGTTCCCGGAAGAAACTTTTTTCTGAATTCTGTTATCTTTTTCATGGCAAACATTATTTAATTAATTTAGATTAAATAAACATTGCATTAAAGAGATAAAGCGCTCAAATTACATGCCAAAGGATAGCATATCAGTAGTATTCTTTATTGGCAACAGAAAAGTTTAAATTCGGGAAGAATTTAAATATCAATTACCATGCAATTAATTAACTGATTGTTATTGCAGTTTATCGAATGAGATCATATCATTCAGGTTCTTTTTGGGTGGTTTTGCAGGCCATTCAACAGGGACTCCCAATGGAGTTATACAGACACGGGTATAGTTATCAGGTATTTGAAGAACTTCTTTTGTGACACTTTCAGAGATAGCATCGGTGATGAAAACGGTGCCATAGCCTAAAGCTCTAGCTGCGAGCATCATATATCCGGCAGCCAATGGCCCGTCCCAATGATTATAATCGGGATATTTTGAATTATTATCGGTTAAGACTACAATGAATACCGGAGCAGAAAAATAACCTGCAGAAAGATTTTTTCTTATTTTGGCTTCAAACTGTTCCTTTGTTTCACTTGTAGGATTGGCGCCATAATCAGACAGTGATTCATTAACGCACGCTTCCATCATCTGATCGATTAATTTCTTGTCCCTTATTACAAGGAACTTCCAGGGCTGCTGATTACCAGAGGTTGGAGCCATGCGTGCAGCATCTAAAATCTTTATGATTTTTGTTTCGGGTATTGGATCGGGTTTAAATTTTCTGACCGACCGGCGATTATAAATTACATTCCAGATGTCAGTCATCTGGGTGCTGCTGCTTGTTTTCTTAACGATAGTTTTCGGATTTGCTTTATCCGGCATTGAGCTTTTTGTTTGGGCTGTAGCTGATATTGTGATAATCAGGCTTAGAAAGACTGGCAAGATTCTGATAATCTTGATTTTTGTATTCATTATCTGAGGTTTAAAATTCTGATTTTATGCAAACTTAACAGAATTATTTTACCCAAATGATGAGAGAACTCATCAGAATACAAAAACATTCCTCATCAGCCGGAATTGTGACGAAGTTTCTATAAGATGGTCTCGAACAAATCTGAAGGATCGCCTTTTCAGAATGGTGATTATTCCTTAAGAGCGAGATCGGTAAACGAAACTTTTTGCAATGGCACTTCAAATGTTTCCAGGAGCATTTTTATGCTGCTAAACCACCTTGCATAGGATAAAAATTTTTCCATTTCAGCTTTTGAACATTTTTCCTCGTTTACCACCCTCTCCAGCTTAACAAATTCCTGAGCCCGGATTATTAAATCTTCCAGCAACTTTTTTTCTTCTTTATTGGTGCATTTTCTTTTAGTGATCCTGACTAATTGTTCTCTTGTCCTTGAATCCAAATGTCCGAACCCGGTCTGGATCTGGACCACAAACTTCTTTAGCTGATTAACATACTCGATCTCTTTTTTCATTGACATTCCTCCCCACATTAGTTACATAAAAACTATCCAAAAACATCTTCTAAAAAACGAGAATTGAATGTACCAGATTGTATGTGCTCAAATATAAATTCAATATTCTGTACTGGGCATTTCCCTCTAATAAAACATCAAAATCTGCAAGTTTGTTCTAAAAAAGGCAGAGCAGATATATTAGCCTGATTCTACAAGACTTATCACAATCAGATTTTGTCCAGAATTACATTCTATATTTACAAGGTTAATTTTTAATAATGAAGATTCTGATTATTGAAGACGAAAAAGAACTCGTTGCCGCAATAAAAAGTTTCCTCGAAACAGAGGGATTTCTCGTTGAGACAGCGTACTCATTTTTTGAAGCCGAAGATTCTCTTTCAACCTTTATATACGATATTATCATTCTCGATCTGACTTTGCCGGGAGGAAACGGACTTGATCTGATAAAGACTATTAAAGACATAAACAGGAAGGCTGGTCTGCTGATTGTTTCTGCAAAAAACAGTCTTGATGACAAGATCACCGGACTTGATATGGGGGCTGATGATTACATAACGAAGCCTTTTCATCTCGCAGAACTTAATTCGCGTATTAAATCTCTTGCGAGGAGAAGGCATTTTGATGGTTCGAATGTATTAATTTTTAATGAGATAAGAATTGACACGGAATCCAATGAAGTTTTTATTAACAGCTCACTGCTCGATCTGACAAAGACAGAATATGAGATCCTGCTCTATTTTGTCGTTAACAGGAACAAGGTAATCACACGTGAATCAATTGCGGAACATGTTTGGGGAAACAGTATATCATGCTCAGATAATTTCGATTTTATATATAGTCATATAAAGAATATCAGGAAAAAAATTGAGCTTAACGACGGAAAAAACTATCTCCAGAATATTTATGGCATAGGATATAAATTCTCTGAGCGATGAAACTTCTTCAAAAGACAAACCGGACTTATTTTTTCATCTCAGCAACGGCATTTCTTATAGCCGGAGTAACATTCTACTTTGTCATCAGTTTCTTCTTCAGGGACCAGCTGAACGAAAAGCTGCGGCGTGACATAAAAAATATAACAAAGTCAATAAAAAGAGATGGGCACATACCAAATTTTTACCCTTTTTTCGAAATCAAAGAAGTCGCAAGTCTGCCTGAGTCACATGCAAAAACAATTGATACTCTGATCTCCGATGGTTTTGATATGAGAAAAAAAATTTACCGGCAGGTAAGTTTGACAACAATGATTAGCGGGAAGGAATATTATATTGCTGCCAGAGACACCCTGCTTGAGGAGGATGATCTTCTGGAGGTTATTGCGATGGTAACCGGGTCGGTTTTTATTCTGCTGCTGATCTGTCTGTATTTTTTTAACAGGAAACTATCTCTGAAAATCTGGCAGCCATTCTACAAAACCCTTGATGAGCTCAGAGATTTTTCATACGACAAGCCCGGATTCAGGCTTTCTTCCAAAAGTGATCTTTACGAGTTCACCGAACTGAATACAACTCTTGAAAAGCTTGCACAGAAGGTGATTTCAGACTATCATACATTAAAAAGATTTACAGAGGATGCTTCACACGAAATACAGACTCCACTTGCAGTAATACAATCAAAACTTGAGTCGTTAATGCAGTTCCCGGATCTTCGAAAGGATCAGGCTGAACTTATTAACTCGGCTTATGTATATACTCTCCGGATTTCAAAACTTACCCGGACATTGTTGTTGCTTACAAAAATTGCCAATGATCAGTTTCCTGAAAAAAAAGAAATAAATCTATCCGAATTGATTGAAGAGAAACTTAATATGTTCGAAGGCCAGATCTCAGAGAAGTTGCTGAGAGTCAATAAAGAGATCAGTCCTGAATGTATGTTACAGACAAATTTTTTTCTTGCAGAATCTCTGACAATAAATTTAATTGGGAATGCGGTGAAGCATAACATTAAGGGAGGAATGATTGATCTGAAACTTGACAGAAGCCATCTTGAAATTTCCAATAGCGGAGAAACCCCAACCGTAGAGGTTTCAAAACTTTTTGACAGGTTTTACAAATCGGATAAATCATCAGATTCTCCGGGCTTGGGACTGGCTATTGTTAAGGAAATTTGCAGGCTAAACAAGTGGGAAATAGGATATGAGTACTCTGACAAACTACATAAAGTTTCACTAACATTCTAGCACAGAATTTTTACAGAATTGATCTTTATCTTGCCAATCATAAAACCAAAAATATAAATTATGAAAAACTTAATAGTTCTTGTTGTTGTATTGGCATTTATTTCTTTTCCGGCTTTCAGTCAGAAGAATCCTCCGGATATAGTCAAAAAAGAATTTTCGAAAAAATATTCCGCAGCGCAGTCAGTAAAGTGGGACAGTGAAGAAAAAAATGAATGGGAAGCAGAATTCACAATGGATGGCAAAAAAATGTCTGCAGCTTACGATAATTCCGGGAAATGGATGGAATCAGAAACAGCAATTGCTGAAAAAGAGCTTCCGGAAGCAGTGACAAATACTCTGAATAAAGAATATCCGGGCTATAAAAAAAGCGACATCTCAATATTCGAGGACTCTAAAAATAAAGGATTTGAATTGTCGTTGAAAAAAGGAGAAGTTACTGTTGAGGTCGTGATTGACAATAGCGGAAAAATTATCAAAAAGAATGAACTGAAAGAAGAGGACGAAAAAGGAGAGAAAGGAAAGAATTAATTTTAGTGGTTATTTAACAAAAAACCGGACTAATAATCCGGTTTTTACGTTTGATAGTTACACATTTTAAGGCTTGATCTTTTCAAACAGGGAAGTCAGTTTGTTTCTGTAGATTTCAGAAATCTGTGATTCGTGCTCTCCGATAGGTTTCACCGGGATTAGATTCATGACCTCCTGTGCAGGTAAACCTGATTTGAACATCAGTTTTATTGACGCAATCAGAGTATCGTTTATTGAATCATTACTCTCTTTTTCAGAGAGTCCGATTTTTTGTCCGATATCCGCCAGTTCTTTCCATTGAAACCAGAAATATGTTGGAAGCATGGCTGACATTATTGCATAGCTTTCAAGTTTTTCTTCAGAAACATCAAAAGTATTTCCCATAAGATTCAGCAGACCGAGAACCAAATGTTTTTCATTTCTGTTAAACTCCGGGGAAAAGCAAACAGGATTATACCCTTCATTAATATATGATGTAGCATTTGGGATTAACCTGGCAATGTTTTTAGTCCGGGTCAGTTTTGATGATATTTTCCCAATAGTGATTTTGGGAGCAAGAGATACAACAATTGAGTTATCGTTTATGCTGTCTTTTATAAGCTCAAGAGTGTCCATTATAACAGGAGGATGAAGGGATATGAAGACAACATCCTGGGAAGCTGCAACAGATGCATTATCAAGCTGAATATCAGGAAAAGATTGTTTCAGACTGCCACAGGCGCCCTCGTTTGGATCAGCAACTACAATTTTACTGAATTTGGCATTTTTATTTTTAAATGCCTGGAGAAGAATTCTTGTCACTCTTCCGCCACCGATAAAACCAATTGACTGTTTCATAAGGTATAATTTGGGTTAAACTTTAACATTATTCCAATTCTATTTTCTTATCCGTAATTTTTAGTCCCGATCAAAAAGTCCACCATTTAAATAGGTTTTATACCTTTCTGTTGCAGCACTTTAACTAACTCAGCCTCAGGAAAGAATCCTTCATGCCTGAAATATTGCTTTCCGTTTTCATCAAAAAAAAGCTGCGTAGGGATAGCTGAAATTCCATATTTAATACCAAAAGGTTTGCCTTCATCGGTCCATACATCATAGAAAATAACCTTTACATCTTTGGAATATTTAGCTTCAACAGATTTCATAACAATTTGCATCTGTCTGCATGGTATGCAGCTAACAGAGCCAAATTCGATAAAAGTAACTTTGTATTTTTTCTCAGTCGGAGATGCTTATTGAAGACAATCCAGAGTCCTTTGCCTTATCGGTAATGTTTGAATTTTGACCACAGGATAACGTAAAAAAAAGTAGCCCCGGAGCCAAAATGGTCAAGAGTACTTTTGTTTCGGTTTTGTTTTTCATATTTCTAAAATATCATATTAAATAAATATCCGACAATCATTATGCCGCATCCAATTACACCAATGAATGTGAAAATCAAGGGAAGCTTCAGTACTTTACGAAGGATTATCATCTCAGGAAGAGATAAACCTATCACAGACATCATAAAAGCCAGTGATGTGCCAAGCGAAGCACCCTTTTCAATGAGAACTGATACAATCGGGACGATACCTGCTGCATTTGAATATAATGGAATACCAATTAGTACTGACAATGGGACGGAATACCATGCAGATTTGCCCATGAGAGCTGCCATAAATTCTTCCGGGACATATCCATGAGCTCCCGCTCCGACGGCGATCCCTAAAGCAACATAGATCCATACTTTGCCTACAATATCTTTTATTGCATCATAACCGAGACTGACTCTGCTGCCAAATGCTATTTTTTCTTCTTCATCTCCGTTACTACCGAGATGTGTTTCATAGACCCAGGGTTCAACCCATTTTTCAAGCCTGAGTAATCCAATTATCCATCCTGCAATAATTGCAATAACCAAACCTGTTCCGACATATATTGCAGCAACTTTCCATCCGAACATTCCATAAAGAAGAATCACGGCAACTTCATTAATCATTGGAGAGGAAATAAGAAATGAAAATGTAACTCCAAGAGGTACACCGGACTCTACAAACCCCAGAAATAAAGGAATAGCAGAACAAGAACAAAATGGTGTTACAATTCCTAAAGCTGATGCCATTACATTACCTGTAAATGTCTTTTTCCCTTCCAGCGCTTTACGGGTTCGTTCAGGGGTGAAATATGTCCTGATAATTCCAACAAAGAAAATAATGAGTGTAAGCAGCAACATGACCTTTGGGAATTCAAAGACAAAGAATCGTATAGCTTCAGTTAGGTGTAAACCTTTGCTCATTTTGAAAACCGAATCAATCAGCCAGTTGGTTGAGGGTTGGAGGTAATGATATATAATGTACCACACTGGTAATAATACTATAGGCAGCCAGATATTTGTTTTAATGTTTTTCATTTATTTATAATTGTTATTTCGTCACACTACGAAATAATAAAGCAAATTTTTTAAAAGTAAATGCTGATTATATAATAAGTGCCAATGCTGATGAAGATTACGGCGATAACTCTTCTGAACCAGAGTTCAAATATTTTAATTTTATTGTAAAGTCCGCCCAATCCTGATACCGTATAAGCCAGCACCCATGCGAAAACAATTACAGGAATTCCAGTTGCAAGTGCGAATATGAGTGGCAGATATAATCCTGAAGCACTTGACACTGTTAATGGAACTAGCATTCCGAAAAACAGAACTCCACTGTAAGGGCAAAAAGCAAGAGCAAAAACCATCCCGAGCAATGTGGCATCTATGGAACTCCATGACTTTCTCTTTTCAAGCTTTTCGGAGAGTTTCCCTAAACCCGGGAAATTTATCCTTAGAATATCAAGCATTAATATTCCAATTAGCAACAACAAGGGACCTATGAATTTCTCGCCGTACCTCTGAAAGAACCCTGAGAATTTAAACTGATCAGCTCCAAGAAAAATTATAAGAGGTATTAATGTATAGGTAATTGCTCTTCCGAGAGTATAGAACAAGCCATTGAAAAACACTCTGTTGCGGTTTTGGAGATCTTTACTGATAAAACCGACTGCTGTAATATTTGTTGCAAGAGGACATGGACTGATAGCCGTCATCAGACCAAGCAATAAGGCCGTTAACCAGGGCATGGAACTGCTATCAAGAAGATTGGTGAGGAAATCCATAAGGGGAGTATTGAGTTAACTTGTTGCTGGTTGCTTGGTGCAAGGTGCAAGGTGCTTGGTGCCAGGCTGGTGAACGAACACCCAGCACCCAGCACCCAGCACCTTTAATTATTTTATAAGCTGATCTATGGTTGTTTTCATAACCTCAGTGAATTTTTGCGGTTTGGATGACGCATAGAGAAAACCCTCATTTGTAATATTGATCTTTTGGTCCCCCTGTACGATAAGCAGGGTTTGGCTGTTTACTCCAAGTTTTTCTCCCATAGCTTTTCCGGTTGCTTCTTCAAGATTTAAAGCGATGAAACTTATTTTCCCGGTTTTAACCTGATCGGGATAGAGCATCTCAACATTTTTTCTGGCTTCTGCTTCAACTGTCTTGCAGGTTGTGCACCGCAGCGTCATGTGAAAGTAATAGACCTCAACATCTCCTTTTTGTTTAACGACCGTTTCGGGTTTTGACTGGGCATTACCCGAAATGCCAATTAGGGCAACTAAAACAAAACTTAATAATAATTTCATGGGTCTTCAAATTAGTTTATCAGGAATTTTTTTAATTCATCAACCGAGGGAATACGTCCTTTTGCAACAACTTTATCGTTTACGACAAGGGCAGGAGTGACCATGATATTGAATTTCATAATTTCAACAATGTCTTCAACTTTTGTAATGGTGGCATCAATTCCATTATCCTTTACGACTTTGCGGGTAATTTCCTCAAGTGTTTTGCATTTTGCACATCCGGTGCCCAAAATTTTAATTTCCATAATATGATTATTTGCTATTTTCTGTTAATGAACTCTCCAAGAAGCTCTTTTGCCTCTGGCCAGCCTGTCTTATTAATACAATATTTAATATAAGGAGGGTTTATTTCGCCCTGTATCAATCCGGCTTCTTTTAATTCCTTCAGATGCTGTGAGAGTGTCGAACGAGCAATAGGAAGTTCTTCTGCCATATCACCGCTGTAGCAGCACTTATCAGTATTTTTCACCAGAAAGTCCATGATGAATACCCTTGCCGGGTGCCCGAGAGCCCTGGCATATCTTGCAATTTTTTCCTGCTTCTCGGTGTATACCTTTATTTTTTGATATCATTTTTCATTTAGTATTTCGTCTAATTACGAAACAAAGATATATGTTTTTTTTATTATACAATTGATTAAAGTAAATTTTTAAAATTTGCTTCCTAGAAACCGAAGGCTGACCGCATTTTTTTAAAGATATCAGTATTATTATAGATGCCGCTAAAAGTTTCAGCACCAGGACCAAAAGCGTATACAGGAACCATTACCGCTGTATGGCCGTGTGTAGAAAAATTCAGCTTAACTTCATGAGTTGCCTTATTACCGTCAACTATTGATACTCCGCCGGTTTCATGGTCGGCTGTAATTATGACAAGAGTATGTCCGTCCTTTTGTGCAAAATCAAGGGCTATGCCGACAGCTTCATCGAAATCGAGAGTTTCATCAATAAGTGTATCAGCAGCATTTTGGTGTGCTATTTTATCGATTTCAGATCCTTCAACCATTAAAAAAAATCCCTTTTTATTTTTAGACAGTATTTCAAGTGACTTCCCGGTGGCCTCAGGCAGCATATTTCCTCTTCCTTCTAGCCGCAAAGGATTATTGCCCGGAGCAGTAAGTCCAGCAATTTTTTGAGAAGCAGATTTCATAACCATGTCCATTGTAGTGTCAACTTCATAACCCCGGTGTTTAAGACTGTCGATAAGGTTCAGATTGTCAGTACGTTTTGCGAAATTAATGTATCCGCCACCGATAAAAACATCTATATCAGTTTTCAGTAAATCCAATGCAATAGCTTCAAAACTGTTCCTGCTTAGTTCGTGCGCTACAAATGAAGCAGGCGTGGCATCGGTAACTGCGGATGTTGAAACAACCCCTGTAGCCAAACCATTCTTTTCAGCTATTTCCAGAATTGATTTAACAGGTTTCCCCAGTGAATCCACACCAATTGACCCGTTTTTAGTTTTATTGCCGGTTGCCAATGCTGTTCCTGCTGCACCGGAGTCGGTTATATAACTGTTTGAAGAAAAAGTCTGCTGAAGTCCGATAATGTTGCATCTCGCTATATTCAGAGGTTTGTCTGACACAGTCATTGCAGCGTATACATCGGGAAGACCCATTCCATCTCCAATTAAAAGGATAATATTTTTTATTTCAGGCGTTGTTTTTTTTGACGGAAAACATGAAACGATTCCCGCAATGAGAATAAGGAACAGGAACCCAGGAAATTTTTTCATAATATTTAAATATTTCTAAAAGTAAAATATATTTTATAAAGATGATGAAAATTGTAAAAGAAATAGCTGTTAACTATTTGCGCATTCCGGATAAACCAAAGGACAATATTTTTGTTTTTCCTAAGATAAGTATCACTAAATAAACGTATTCTCAACATTAAAACATTTATTATGAAAAGAACATTTATATCAGCTGTTATAATGGTGGTTTTCCTGTTAACAGCAAATATTGCAAATTCGCAATCAAGTGCGGATTATAAGGCAAAGATCGAAGCGATCAATAAGGAAATGACAAAAAACATGCTTGCGGGGGACAGAGAAAAACTCCTGAAACTTTACACGGAAGATGCGATTTCGATGCCAAGTTATCATCCCATGGAGGATGGTATTGCTGCTATACGAAAAGCAAGTGACGACATGGCTCAGAGTGGTGTAAAATACACTTCTTTTGAACCTACTACACTTAAAGTTATCCCAAGCGGGAATCTTATTACTGAAATAGGAACTTATAAAGTCAGCCTGAGGGTACCCAATATGGATAAGCCAATCGAAGATCATGGGAAATATGTTACTATCTGGGAAAAGCAAAAAGACGGATCCCTGAAAGTTAAAGTTGAAACATGGAATACCGATGTTGATCAGATGGGTATGATGAATAATCAGACCGGACAGAAACCAACAGACAAAAAGTAGGATCAATAAGGTCAGGGTTGAAGAAAGATTAAGTAGGGACGTTGCATGCGATGTCCCTACAATTTTAACAAACAATGTTCAATAATGAGATCATCCTTGTATTTCACCGGATTGATTTTAACTATTTTAGGTTTTGCCGGAATATTCAATTCCATCGGAACATTATTCCTTAGAATTTTCGTTTTAATCCTGGGTATTGCATTGCTTACAATATTCTTTATCAAACAAAAGAGAAATTAACTCATAACTCTTAACGATCGAACAATCATATAATTTCATTGTTTAGATACCTCATACTAAACAGAATAATTCCTGTGTATACAGAAAAGAATGAATCAGCTCCTGTCGTTACAACTGAATATCATAAAATATTACAAGTCAGGTTTTTAACCGAAGGTACATTTGTGTTAAGGTTCGACCGGCGTAATATTCAGTTTAGAGCCGGTCAGCACATTGTCGTGGGGTTGAAAGGAGAATCAGATCTGCGTGAATATTCAGTTTACAGCGGTGAAAAGGATGATTATCTTGAAATACTGGTCAGGGAGGTTGCTAATGGAACAGTATCATTACAATTAAAACAATCTAAACCAGGACAACTGCTTCAGGTTAACGGACCTTTCGGGTCCTTTGGAATTGAAAAATTCGACATGTTCTCCAGGAAATTAGTGTTTATTGCCTCAGGGACAGGCATATCACCTTTTCACAGTTTTGTCAGGTCATATCCCGGCATTGACTATATTCTATTTCATGGAGTACGATACAATGTTGAGGCATACGACAGGAATGAATATGATCCGCACAGGTACTTTTTATGCACTTCTAAGGAAGGCAAAGGAAGACATAATGGACGCGTTACGAAGTTTTTGCCTTATTATCCGGTTGACCCGGATATGCTGTTCTATGTGTGCGGAAATAACAATATGATTTATGAAGTATATCATATTTTAAGGGATAAAGGAGTACCGAAGGAAAATATATTGGCTGAGGTGTACTTTTAAAGGTTAAGGCTGAGGCTAAGGTTGAGGGCTAATATAAATGTCTCTCAACCTCAGTCTTAGCCTCATTTATTATTTTATTCTTTATGTACTTCTGAGCCGCCCCTTTTGGTGACTGACATTTTTGCCGGATTTCCGGAGTAATATACATCACCGCCTCCTGAAATGTATCCTGATAATTCATTTGATACGTTTACGTGAATGTCTGATCCACCGCCGACAGTAAAAGATGTATTTTCGGTCACCAGATTCCCTGCATTGACATTTCCACCCCCGTTAAGTGTTATTTCAAATTCAGAAGCTTGTCCGGAAATCAGTGCATCACCTCCACCCGATACCGAACATCTTAACTTTTCTGCATTCACTTTCATATCAGCATCTCCGCCACCATTAATTTCGATGTCTCCTTTTAATGCCTGGCCCTCGCCCGTTAAATACAGATCACCTCCGCCAACAATTTTGCAGAAAATATTCGCGGCATTTACATTAGATTTTAGATCTCCTCCTCCTGAAACGTTGACATTATAATCGTTTATTTTTCCTTCTATTTCCGCATCACCGCCACCACTTATGTTGCACTTTATCTGTTCAGAATTAATAGTGGATTTGAAATCACCGCCACCACTTATTGAGATCTCCAAAGCTTCAACATTAACCGGAGTTTCACTGTAAGTATCACCTCCTCCCGAGACCTTCAGTTTGTTAATATCCTTAAATGTGATATGTGCTTTCATTGGCCGTGTTGACCAGAGATTATTCCGCGAATAAATTTTCAGTGTTCCATTCTCTACCTTTGCAGTAATATATTCAAATAGATTCTCCTGTGCGGTCAGAGTGAGAGATTCACTGCTTCCCTGAACAAGGATAACATCAAAACCACTTGAGACTTCAATACTCTTGAAATCTGAAACATTGATGTTTTTATCAATCGATGGTCCGGAGCCTTTCACAGGGATAAAAGTCTGGGAATAGCCACTGGAAATCAACATCATTGATACGATCAAAAAGATCAGTCTGCGAAAGGAAACCGGTTTTTTCATCATTAATAGATTTAGTAAGATCAGATGTTCTGAAAATTAGTCAAGTATATCTAAAGACGGACAACTAGCCAATAAGTTGCACCAAAATCGAAAGAAAAGAATAGATATGATATTGAAAAAAGGTCTTCTTCAACATCGCCATGGAAGTGTCAATATATCAGAGCTGAGAATCAAATGAATATTTGCCTGAGTATACTGTAAAAACAGCGTATCCATTTTCCATTTTCTGGAACCTTACATCGCTTTCAGCTTTTATTTCTTTTCCGCTTTCGGTTACGTTCTTTGCATTTAATGTCGGGACATAAACAGTAGCTGTACTTCCAACAGGAACCTCTATGTCCAGTTTGAAGGCTCCAGCGTTCTTTTTCCAGCTTATGGATGCCATTCCGTTTGTAGTTTCATTAGAATACTTAACAAATGTTATGTCACCGGCCGGTTGAGGCTTAAAAATAATATTCCGGTAACCAGGCTGAGACGGATCAATATTCATACCGGCAAGCTCACGATAGAACCATACGATACCACCGCCGAACATCGGATGATTACGCGAACCACTGCCGTCCCATTGTTCCCATGTTGTTGTAGCGCCCTGCTCTATCCACCACCCGTATGAAGGTTGTGTTTTCTTGTTCATCGCCTCGAAAGCAAGATCCTGCATGCCATTTTCTGCGAGAACTTCAAAAAAGAACTGGGTGCCAAAAATTCCTGTATCCAAATGACCGCCATTTGCAGCGATATCCGATTTAAGAGCAGCGATTACACCTGGTTTCTGGTCTGCAGGAATACCCATTTTTAAGGCAAATATATTTCCGCCATAAAGTCCATACGTTTTCTTTTCTTTATCATAATATTTGTCCTGAAATGCTTTTTTTGTCTTTTCTGCAAGCGCCGCGTATTTTTTTGCTTCATCTTTAAAACCAAGAACCAGCGCAGATTTTGAGGTAAGATCTGCACATCTCCAGAGATAAAAAGTATGGACCAGGTCAACAGGCGGTAACTTGTAAGGGACAGCCCAATCTCCAAGATTCAACCATTCGTTGGGCTTGGCAGGGTCGGGAGCCTGGGAGAACATGATCCCCTCTTTGTCCGTCCAGGTGAGCATATACCGGATATAACCTTTCATCCCTTCGAAATTATTCTTAAGCATGTCGGTATCTCCGTATTGTAAATAGAATTCCCAGGGCATTATATTCATTGCCGCTCCCCAGGCCACTCCTCCTCCGCAACCTGGCTGCCAGGGAGCTCCGTTCGGGACATATCCTGTTTCGGGGTTTTGAGCACCGAGGATGTCCTGGATCCATTTTGTATAGAAAGCCCTGGTGTCAAAATTGTGCATAACGGTAACGCATGAAACCTGTCCGTCACCTGTATAAGGAGCACGTTCACGGTGTGGACAATCACTGGCGATTCCTCCGTGCATATTATCTGTCTGACTTCGCCACCAGATCTGATTTATCTTGTTGAACAACTGGTTTGAAGTTTCGAATTTCCCTGTGGTTTCTACATTGGAGTATACTGCTTCAGCTTTCAGATTTTCCGGTTTAAGTTCACCCGGCCAGTTGGAGATTTCTACCTCTCTGAATACAAACCAGGTAAACCGTGCAGCATAAGATTCGCGACCACCTCCCTTTAAAATAAAGGAATTGTCTCCAACAGGTGATTCGCAGATATATTTAATCTCTATTTTCCTTCCAGCTTCACCTTTTACATTTATCAGATGCAGCCAGCCAGAAATTTCCTGTCCGAAATCGACTCTGAATTTTCCATCTTTTAATGACTCAATTTTTACCGGAGAAAGCTTTTCCATTACCCTGTCAGTAGGTGACATATGAGCTTTCATCTTTCCTTCAGGGGCCTTTCTGATAGCAACCTTTTCCCATTTTGAATCATCAAAACCCGGACTGCACCAGCCTGGCTGCTCCAGTCTGGCGTCATAATGTTCTCCACCATAAACGAGATCCATTACAACAGGACTTTTTGATGCTTTCCAGCTTTGATCACTTATAATAATATCTTCGCTACCATCGGTATAAGTTATATATATCTGACCCAAAAATCGCGGAGTGCCATATGACTGGGTCCAGTTGATCGGAGCATTATAAAATCCATTGCCAATTATTGCGCCAATTGCATTTTCTCCTTTTATCAACAAATCTTTAATATCATACGATAAATACATAACCCGGTATTCTCTGAAATTGTCGGGTATTGAAATATAATTATTTTCGAGGCCGGGTCTTTTACCATATGCAGTGAGGTTAGGTACCAGAACATCTTCACTAACTTTTTTTCCGTTGAGATAGAGTTCGAAAAAGCCAAGACCGGTAACATATGCACGGGCGGAGGCAATTTCCTTTTTGATTATGAACGATTTTCTTACCATAGGTGCAGGAGGAGGCATTTCTGGTTTCGCGGAAGATTCTCTCTGTGGTTTGGGTAATGGATCTTCTCCCTGCCATGGCGCACCAATCCACAGTGCTTTCCATTCATCCGGTTTCAGCAACCCCATACTCCAGAAAGCGGGTTCACTCCAATCGGATACTGACCCGTTTTTATCCCACGTTCTTACCTGCCACCAGCAATCCATCCGTGATAATAAGGGTTTTCCATTATAGCGGATATTTGCAGATTGACTTGAATTTACTTTTCCGCTTTTCCATAAATCCGGGTCGTTATTAAGCAGTTTTTTCTTTGTTCCGGCAACGCGGATCTCCCAGGCAGTCTGGGTCTGACCCCTTTCTCCTTCAGTTGCAGAATTCACCCAGGAAAGACGCGGATTCAGGACATCGATAACGTTTGGATTTTCGAGGTATTCACAGCGCAAACGGACCGGAGTGATCTTCGCTTCAGCAGAAAAAGCAATAAAAGCTGAATAAACTAATATTAGAAGTGATTTATTCATCGTATCTTCTTTTAAAATAGATTCAAAGTAATTGGAAGAAAGTTCATTTGATCATTTTACTGCACTAAAGTACGATTTAATAAATTGACCTATTCAATGAAGATGCAGAAATAAAATTGTTTTAATAATGAGTAAGAGTTAAATTTGATAGGAACTTAAATTATCTCATCGGCCGGTTGTTTTATTAATATAATCATTATGAAAAAGAACGAAAAAATAAAAAATCAAAAGGTTAAAAGTCTGTCGAGGCGGAACTTTATCACCACGGTTGGTGCAGCCTCAGCGGCGCTTACAATTATCCCTCGTCACACATTGGGCGGGATTGGTTATACTGCTCCCAGCGACATGCTCAACATCGCAGGAATAGGTGTTGGAGGTCGAGGAATAAGTGATATAACTGCGATCTGTCCTTTGGAAGTTGATGAAAGGCAGGTTTTAAAGATAACCTATGACGACGCAACTGCAGAGTCAAATAATAGCCGGGCTTACTATGAAGAAGACGATGAACCAAGAAAGCCTGAGAAGCTAGCCAATATTTACGCACTCTGCGATGTGGATGAGGAAAGAGCATTCCGTACTTTTAAGGGCTATCCCAAAGCGAAGATCTATAAAGATTTCCGTAAGATGCTTGAAAAAGAAAAATCGATAGATGCAGTGGTGATTGCCACGCCGGACCACACACATGCAGTGGCTGCCATGATGGCAATGAAGATGGGAAAGCACGTCTATTGTGAAAAGCCATTAACTCATACAGTGTTTGAAGCCCGCGAATTGGCAAAGACTGCAAAAGAAACAAAGGTAGTCACTCAGATGGGCAACCAGGGCATGGCTGCTGATGCTAATCGTCAGCTAAAAGAATGGCTATGGGGCGGCGCCATCGGAGATGTAAGGGAAGTACATGCCTGGTCAAACCGGCCAATCTGGCCGCAGGGAATCAACAGACCATTTGATACTCCATCAATACCCCGCACTCTCGACTGGGATTTATGGCTTGGCCCTTCTCCTGAAAGGCCATATAATCCGGCTTATGTACCATTCGCCTGGCGAGGCTGGTTCGATTTTGGAAGCGGCGCTATCGGCGATGAGGCAATCCATAACCTCGCCCCTGTGTTCTCTTCCTTAAAGCTCACGGCTCCTACGCTTATCCAGGCAAGTTCTTCACCTGTATTCCCTGAAACATATCCATTGGCCTCAGTGATACACTTTGAATTCCCGGCACGGGATAAAATGCCTCCGGTAACCATACATTGGTACGACGGTGGAATCCTGCCAAAAAGACCTGCAGAACTTGATGCTGATGCCGTTAATGGAGCATATAGTAAGGAGCTGCCGGATTGGGATACTGAAAATGGTGTGATTTTTGTCGGCGATAAAGGTAAATTGCTTTCCCGTGGAGAAGGTACGAGGTACCTGAGATTTATACCTGATACAAGGCTTAAAGATTTTAAAGCGCCGAAACCATATTTACCGCGTTCAATAGGACACCATAAAGAATGGATTGAAGCATGCAAGGGTAATGGAACCACCGAATCAAATTTTGGCTTTGCCGGCCCGTTGACCGAAGCATGTCAGCTCGGAAATATTTCCATAAGAATGGGTGGTGCAGAGCTTAAATGGGATTCAGAAAACCTTAAAATTACAAATAACAAAGAAGCTAATAACCTTCTACATATGGAATACAGGAAGGGGTGGAGTTTATAAACTTGGTTTCATTGTTCCTTCCGGTTTGCAAGTATAATATTCATCTAACAATTCAAAAACCCTCTAATCTACAGAATTAGAGGGTTTTCTCTTTATGAATTTTGAAATTCGCATTGAACTAATTATAGAAGTGAAGATTTACTGCCATTATTGATTGAATAGTCCTGCTCCCAGGTCAGCACCAAGGGTGCCAGGAATCAGTTGCAAATAGTTACGTTTCGTTTGATCCTTCTCTATTTGTAACGACCCTTCCTTTTTGATGATGACATCATTACCATAAATTAATCTTTTCGGATCTGCTGGTTCTCCATAGCCAAAAGCACCGCCTCCTTTATTTACCAGTGATTTGTACCCGACTACTAAAGAATTAGCAATGGTATATGTTCGTTTTTCATCCCTTCCGACTTCCCAAAAAACATTATTGTTGCTGATCACATTATTGTAGAATTTGAAATCATCGGCCACAGTCCATGACCAAACGGCTGCTCCATAGTTGTCAATCATAAGGTTATGATGCATTTCGCATCGCTCGGCAGGTTTGTCAGAAAACCAGAATACAACAGCATCTTTACATTGGTAAAATACACAATGATCAACAACAATTCCCTGTCCGCTGGCTAATACGCCAAGATGATTTGGAATAACAAACTCATCACCAACAAACAGGCATTGTGTAACTCTGAGGTCATCGAGGTTTCTTCCTTCTCTTACGATCGGATAATTTCGTCTTACCATTCCTTCACTGGGCCTTTCATGAACAGGAGTACCCAGTACCCGTAAACCCTGAATGGTAACGTAACTTGTTTCAATCTGTATACCATACGAGGCCCCTCCAAGTGGATCCTGCCGGCCGTTAGGTTTAAAATCAAGAGGCATAGTTGATATAATTACAGGCATCTTTCCCGGATTCCAATCGGCATCATCAGGTAGCAGAGCTGCCCTGATAGTCAAACGCTGATCCTTGGAAAAATGCCAGTTCACCGGATGAAATGTCACTGTGGCTGTAAGACCATAAATTCCCTCCGAAAGGTAAATTGTAACAGCTCCGGAACCGTTGGATTGATCTACCCTTCTGGCAGCTTCAAAAAGTGTTTTTACCGGTTGTTCCTGCGATCCTGCATTTTGATCATTTCCGTTGTCGGGATTAATATAGATGTCATTCTTTTGTGCTTCTGCAACCGGATTTAATACAAATGCCATTAGCATTAAAATGAACATGAGTTTCAATGTTTTCATAATCTTGATAATTATTTGTTTTATAATTTGACAATCACTTTTCCATTTGCAATATTGCTTTCCATCAATTTGTGTGCATTACCAATCTCATCTAAGGAAAAAACTTTTGAGATAACAGGATGCATTCAGCGTAGCTGCCATCGAATAACCGGCTCATTCCGTCCGTAAGGCCAATAACCCGCTGTTCTTTTCTGAACATGCTATCCGAACCATCTTCTATTTCGCCGGTACATTTCTTATTTGGATTAGGTAATCACCCGCAATATTACTCCGGAATGGTGGAACCGGCAAACAGGAATGTAACGCACTTAGATGGTTAGAAATACTGATTATCAATTATATATTTATAATATATTTTATAAAATATTTACATTCTTTAATGATTGTAATAACCTTATTATGTTATTACTCTCCTAATGAGTTTAATATTTATATTTGCATCGACAAAAGTGTAATTATGAAAGAACTTGATTTACAATTCCCGACATGTCCGATAAGAAATGTTTTAGGCCGGTTTGCCGATAAATGGTCCTTGCTGATTTTATGCAGTCTTCAGGCTCAGGGCAAACTGCGATACACGGAGATCAGGAACGCGATACCCGACATTTCCCAAAAAATGCTTACAAGCACTCTGAAACAGTTAGAAAAGGATCATCTGCTGAAACGAAAGGCATATGCTGAAATACCACCGCGCGTGGAATATTCGCTTACTGAGCTTGGACTTAGCCTGATGCCGATAATTGGAAATATGATAGAATGGGCACAAATGCATTTTGAAGAGGTGACAATTTAATCAGCGGCCTCCTGACAATGAGTTTCTTAAGTGAGGTTAGTTCTGTCTGTTACTTTTTTATTAGTTGCTTTGCTATTGGATGTTTATTTTTGCGGGATTTATTTTCAGAAATATGCAAAATCAGGATAATCAGACTTCAGCAGAACTTGCCACCGACATAGCAGGGAAAACAATATTCTCCATTTTATTATCCATTAGCTTCTCCCACCTGCTTAACGATACCATTCAGTCGCTTATTCCTTCAATGTATCCGGTGGTTAAGAATTCTTTTAACCTTAACTTCTCGCAAATAGGAATCATTACACTTGTGTTTCAGTTAACGGCCTCTTTATTTCAGCCACTTATCGGATTGTATACCGATCGTAAACCGCAACCATATTCTCTTGTTGTTGGCATGGTATTTACCCTCTCTGGACTAATCCTTCTTTCACAGACTAAAAATTATGCAATGCTATTAGTCTCGGTAGCTGTAATCGGAACGGGATCGTCTGTTTTTCATCCTGAAGCTTCGAAGGTTGCCTACATGGCTTCCGGTGGCCGACGGGGACTGGCACAATCAATTTTCCAGGTAGGTGGCAATCTGGGGGGATCGCTGGGGCCAATACTTGCAGCTATGATTATCGTTCCCTTTGGGCAGTCAAGCATCCTTTGGTTTTCAATACTTGCGCTGGTTGCGATTGTTGTGCTTTTAAATGTTGGCCGCTGGTATACCCATCATATGAACAGAATGCGGAAAAAAGTTACAACAGTAACAAAAGGACATAATTTGTCGAAAGCAAAAGTCGCATGGTCCGTTGTAATTCTTCTGGTCCTTATTTTTTCAAAATATTTCTATCTGGCATCCATCACCAGTTATTTTACTTTTTTCCTGATACATAAGTTCAATGTATCGATACAAACATCGCAGGTGCATTTGTTCCTGTTTCTTTTTGCAGTGGCCACCGGAACACTTCTTGGGGGGCCGATTGGTGACCGTGTGGGACGGAAGTATGTTATCTGGTTCTCTATTCTGGGGGTTGCGCCATTTACTATGTTGTTACCTTATGCCAATCTTTTCTGGACCACTGTATTAAGTATAATGATTGGTGTTATACTTGCCTCAGCGTTTTCAGCGATCCTGGTTTATGCACAGGAACTTATTCCGGGTAAGATTGGAATGATTTCGGGGTTATTCTTTGGTTTTGCCTTTGGCATGGGTGGATTGGGATCGGCTTTGCTCGGAATACTGGCTGATAAAACCAGCATCGATTATGTTTACCATGTTTGTTCATTTTTGCCGTTAATAGGTGTAATCACTGTTTTTCTGCCAGATATCGGAACGAAAAGAAAATAGAGTTCTGTAACGTTACATTGAAATGACATCGACCGGGCTTGCCTCCATCTTTCTTTCATGAGCTATACGACAAATAATCATCACATACAGCAATTCGGATTAATTTTTGGGAGATCCCTCGCTCATCCACCCACATGTCCTTAAGTTAGTGTAAATAGGACAGAAGGATTCGCTACTAATAGCATCTTTTGTAACTCACACATTCACAGATTAAAACGTTTTTTCAATGAGTATAGTCTCAACGAAAGGAGATCCCTCACTTCGTTCGGGATGACAAATTCATTGGGGTTATAAAAGGGGAAGGGAAGGCAATTTTGCGGAGCAAAATTGCCTTCCCTTCCCCTTCCTGATCCACAACAACCTGTCATCCCGAATGGAGCGAAGCGGAATGAGGGATCTCCAGGGATTAACACAGAGGAAAGTATTGTTTGAATCAACCACCCCGGCCGGGGATTAGATTGCTGTATATATGATAATCAGTCTTCCCGGCCACACCTCCTTCAAAAGGCTAATCTTACATCACATTTATTAAAATTCAGGTAATCCCTGGAAGATCCTTCACCTTCCGCAAGATAAAAATTGTCATTTACTCCATATATTTTATTGAGGAAGATTCAGGATGACAGGTTATTATGAGATGAAATGGGAAGGAAGCGGCGCCTTTTGTGCTAATATTTTCAATTGTTTAGAAAATTTGATTCAAAAGGCGCCGCTTTCTTCCCAATAAACCCAAATCGCATTGTCATCCTGAAGGATCCCCTTCTCTTATGCAGCAATCCTGTAAAAAGATGTGATGTAAGATTAGTTCAAAAGGAGGGGAAACTTTTTTATGCGAGTTCTCATAATCCTCAAAGCTTAAGTTTATGCATATGCCCTTCTGGGCTAAATATTAGAGGGTTACCTAAATCCCCGGTTGCACCGGGGGTTATTAAAATTAAGCCACTTTCGTGGCTTAAAAGGTTTTACAAAAAGGTCGCATGTGGTTATTCATTTCTTCCTTCACCCTGCAGCCTACTGCCTTCCGCCTGAATATGTCAGCCTGATTCCCCAGTATGTCATATAACAATACATCTTTGAGAATTAAGTCCTTTTTTTGTCAGGCGCTCACCCTTCCTTGTCAGGTTTATTCCCTTCCTTGTCATCTTTTGTGCGGTCTTTGAGAATTGACTCCGGTCTTTGTCAGATTTCCTCCTCTCACTGTCGGATTTCCTCCCATGTATGTCGGATTACATCCTATGACTGTCAGGTTACCTCCCATGTCTGTCAGGTTATGTTACATGTCTGTTATCCCGTGAATTTCAGCTGCCGGATTTATAAAAAATCCTGCCGGGTTGAAATTGCCAGCAGGATTTTATGATTAAGTGTCTTTTGAATGAGAACCTTATTATACTGGTTGTGGCGCCGGAGTTTCCGGTACCACTTTTCTGGTTGCGCCAAGGTTAGTCAAAACCTTGCTGAAGGTGAATTGTTCAATTTTCAGAGGTTCGTAGTGGAAATAGTTAGATGCCTTTTTGCAAATACCTATTATCTCATCGTAAATGGCATTGAAGGAGTCGGAAACCTCCTTTGATATCTCTTTGGTAGATCCCTTAAGGTTTTCCTGCATAGTGTTAGCCATTTTAAAGGTATCGGCATAACTGATAATGTTGTCAATGAGCGAACTATTCATTCCTTTTGCGGTAATTTCTTTGCGCAGGGAATCGTTCATATTTGTCTTGAAAGAGTAAAGCAGCTGAATTAAAGATTCCTGGTTGCTTTTCTGAACATTTCTCAGGTGTTTTGCAAAACCCAGCATTTTGAGGATTTCGTCACGTTTTGCAGGGGTCGTTCTTGAAATCATCATCTATCTGGGTCTTAAAAAAGGAGACGTCTCTTTTAGCCGGGATCTGGATGGCTACAAGGTTAGTTGTGGAGTTCCGCAGGTCCTTTTTTGCATCTATCCCCAGATTAATTTCAATTGCTTTGTCAATCCGTGAGATCAGATTGGTAGCATATTGTTCCGTCCAGTCAGAACGGGTAGCCGCTAATACGGAAAGGTTTGCTTTAAAGCTTTCCGCGATTGTTTTGGATGCTATAAGCATATCAACATCCTTGCAATTGTAATTGCGATTTTTTGACATAATTGTGGAAATTTAGTTAGACATAAAATCCAAACACTTAATCAGCTGACTAAATTTACAAAGAATATTTAGATTGGAGGGGAAATACAGGAATTTATTAAATAATATCAATCTTATCAATCTCCTTCATCAATCTGTCCGTCTCGGTCAATGCAACAATTATTTTCTGGTAATGCTGAATATCCTCATAGGATAACACTCTTCCTTTATCACTGATTTTCATAAAACCTGGCTGAAAACCTGGCGGATTATCCTATAGAATTAAATCCGGATTAAGGCCTGCCAGATAGTGTTCTGTGATAACTACTTTGCCGTGACCAAGTTTTTCATTAGGAAATTAACCGTGCCATCCTCACATTTGCATCCCGTTTGAAACTCTCAAATCTGTTCTTATATCTTAATGAGTCAATTGTTGTCGGCTTGATGTTCCTTATTCTCCCTGTTTAAATTTAAATTTTTGGAACGATGGAAGGATGTCAACCATAGTGCATCCGTTTATCACCTGGTTGCCGATTCAGGCTTTGTTAATGCGAGAAGATGATAGAGTGGGGCAGGTGCATTTTGAGGAGGTTACAAAATAGAGTGAGAGTGAGAGTGAGCGTGAGTTTTGAGTAATTATCAATGATTGATTGATTTAACAAATTCTCTAACCCAGTCAGTGGCAGGATTAGCCAAAATATTTTCAGGTTTATCTGCCTGTACAATCTTTCCATTGTTCATAATAACCACATTAGTTCCTAATGAAAATGCTTCGCTGACGTCATGGGTCACCATTAAAACAGTCACTTTTAATTCATTATGAATCTGTTTCATTTCAGTTTGCAGATTTCTCCTTATGATGTTGTCAAGTGCTCCGAATGGTTCATCCATAAGCAAAATCTCGGGTTTCATTGCAAGTGCCCGGGCAAGGCCTACCCTTTGCTGCTGACCACCGCTGAGGTTATCAGGGTACTCATCGAGTTGTGATTTACTGAATCCTATCATTTGTGTAAGTTCGTAAGCCCTTTCATCCTGTAATTCCTGAGGCACACCCGATATACTCATAACGAACTGCATGTTCTGTTTTACTGTTAAGTGTGGAAATAAGCCGACATTCTGGATTACGTAACCAATTTTACGTCTTAACTGTACACTATCCCATAATGTCTTTTCTCTATTCAGGATATTGATCTCTCCTGATTCAAAATCGACCATTCCATTGATGACCCTCAACAATGTCGTTTTTCCACAACCGCTTGGTCCGATAATAGTAATAAAACTTTCACCAGTCACTGTTAATGACACATCCTCAAGAGCAGGCTTTTTTCCTTCATAGGTTTTTGTAACACCCGATATTATAATTACTGGGTCCGTCATTTTTAAAATGCTATTTTACCAAACCTTTTGATCTGAGAAAGTTGTAAGCAACTTCTTCAGTAGATTTTTTGTTGATTTCCACTTCGTAGTTCAACATAGTCATTGTACTATCATCAATAGTATTGTTTAGTTTGAGAAGCAATGGTTTCAGTTCAGGATGGTTCTTCAGTGTTTCATTTCGCGCCACTATGCCCGCCTGGTAGGCAGGGAAATAATTTTTATCATCAATGAGAGTTTTAAGATTCATTTGTCTGATGCGCGAATCAGTTGAAAATGCATCTATTACATCAACGGTTCCGTTTTCCAGAGCATTGAATTTCAAATTTATATCAAGCTCCACTATTTTCCTGAAATGCAGGGAGTATAGGCTTGACAAACCCGAGAATCCATCATCTCTTTCAAAAAAATCAAATTCAGCGCCAAAACGGTACCTGTTACTTTCAGGAGCAAGATCGGAGATCGTTTCAATTCCCTCTTCCGATGCAGTCGTATCATACATGGCAAGGGTAAATGTGTTGTTAAATCCGAATCTTGTGACCCAGGTAAGCCGGAATTCTTTGTTATACATCTCTGAGAGAGCATTAAAAAGAGTGTCAGGATTGTTAATCTTTTGTTTCTTAAGTACGAACAACCACGCAGTGCCTGTATATTCAGGGTAGATATCAATTTCCCCCGTTAACATTGCCGGGTGAATATTAGATGTTCCTCCCCCGATGCCGAAGGTACGTTTAACATGTAAAGCAGTTTTTTCCTCAATTAACCTGGCAATAATTTCTCCGAGGATATATTGCTCTGCTGTCGGTTTTGAGGCAACTACAATTTCTGAAGACCTGCGAGTCTCATTTCCCTGTCTGCTAAATATGAAAAGTAGTAATGGAATAATAATGAAAAACATTGCAGCAAAAGCTGTAAATAACTTGTTGCGACGCGAGTGTACCTTCCTGCTTCTGACTCTTTTCTCGAAAATCCCGATAATCAGATCTGTGACCAATGCAAGCAATGCGACCGAAATTGATCCGGCCAATATAAGTGAAGAATTATTGGTGTTGATTCCGCGGTATATCGCCTGTCCCAGACCTCCTGCTCCGATGAATGATGCAAGTCCGGCAAGCGCTATTGTCATTACAACCATTGTCCGGAAACCGCTCAGGATCGTCGGGAATGCGAGTGGCCATCTTACCCTGAAAAATATCTGCGACGGTGTTGCGCCCATCCCTTTTGCGACATCGATATACAGGGGATCGACTTCATTAAGACCGGTATAGGTGTTTCTTATCATTGGCAGCAGACCATATATAACAAGTACGACCAATGCATTTACAAATCCGATACCTACAAGAGGAATAAACAGTCCAAACATCGCAATTGATGGGATGGTGTATATGAAGTTCACAAATCCAAGAACAACCTGCCTTATTTCTTTGTACCTCAGAAGTGCGATACCCGTTCCTGTCCCAATGATGACAATTATGATTATTGATGTCAGCGAAAGCACAAAATGCTGTATGAGCAATTCATAAAGGTATTCACGTCTCAGGAAGAAGATCTCCAAAAATTTTAGAATTGATCCGTTTAATAAGCTACCCATCAGTAATATTATGAATCTCAGCAAAATTATGTTTTGATCCAGAGGGAATCTGTGAACCAGTTTTTTTGATCGGTGAAATTCCTGATAACAGAGAACCCATGGCTGAACGCAAGGCATTCTATTGTGGCAATATCAAATTTTCTTGAAAGTTCCATAAAAACCGGTTCCCATCTGTTAAAAACAAACTTCTGTCCCAATGATTTAATATTAACGGTCTGTTGTTCTTTTGAAACCAGGAAGCTTTTCAGGTAACCGGAAACAGGGTTGTATATAGTATGATGTTCGAATTGTGAGAGGTTAAAATCGGCCTCAAGCTCCCTGTTCAGCCTGGCAAGATGATTTAGGTTAAACTTCCGCGTCAGGCCATGGGGATCGTCATAGGCCTTCATTATAATTTGGGGGGACTTTTTAAGATCAAATCCTATTAATATCTTATCCCCTTTCCTGCATAACTCAAAAAGCTGTGTCAAAAAGAGATCAATTTCAGGTTCGGTGAAGTTCCCAATATTTGAACCAAGAAACAGGATCACTTTTCTTTTGCTCCTGTAAATATTCCCTGAGTCTGTCAGGCCAAAAAAATCTCCCGTTAAAGGACTGATTTTTAATGACGGGATATCTTTATTAAGCTCAGATACGAGATCACCGTTTGCTTTGGAACTGATATCGACAGGAATATATTTAAAGTTCGATTTTTTTTGAAGAAGCAGTTTCAAAAGTATTTTTGTCTTTGATCCGTCACCAGAACCAAGTTCGAGAAGATCGATTGCACGGTTATCTGAAATAAATGAATCTGTTATTTGTTCTTTCTGAGTTTCTAATATTTCCTGTTCAGATTTTGTCAGGTAATATTCCGGCATTTTTGTGATTTCCTGAAAAATGGAGCTACCGGAATCGTCGTAAAAATATTTTGACAACAGATATTTGGGTATTGATAATAAGCCTTTTATGGTATCAACTTCAAGACTCTGTGTATCAGTCATTTCAGCTATAAAATATTCATTATTTTCTTGCATCAATTATAGTATATTTAAATATTAACAGGAATCATGAATTTATGGCTGTTGATTTTCAAAAATATTTGCAATTTTTATTTCATGATTGCCGAAGTTATTTGTGATTTATTTTCCGGTATTCCGGTTTCATAAGGATTATCCGGATCATTGCTCCATTCGAACCAACCCCCGTCGTATACAGATACGCTTGGCCAGCCCATGAGCCAGGCGTTAAACCATGCTTCACTACCTCTCCATCCTGTACCGCAATAAAAAGCAAGATGTTTATCAGGCGTAATACCACTCTTGATCCAGATATCAGAGATCTCATTGTATTCTCTTGTTGTAAAATCGGGATTCCGATAATTTTCCATGTGGTACGCATCACTTCCGCAATCGGCAAAGATTGCTCCGGGGATGCGTCCTTTAGCTTCTATGTAGTTATATCCGCTGACTTCTCCGATATACTCAGCCCAGCTTCGGACACAAACAAGTTCTGCATCGTCTGACTTGAGCATCTCTTTTGCTTCAAGCGTGTCAACAGCCAATTCAGGATGAACAGGTATTGATGATCCGAATTCTTCAACCGGCTTCTTCTTCTCATCTGTAAAGGACATTCCAAATCCGGCATCAAGCCACGACTGGAAGCCTCCATTCAATACTCTGACATCCTTAACTCCTGCGTACATCATTATCCATGCACATCTCAGAGCTCCTATATCGCCTGCTGCACTTCCGGGGAATGGATCATTATTATCAGGATGCATGTACTTTCCATATAATACTACAGTTGTATCAGAGGTTATACCGTGCTTCTCCAGAGCTGTCTTTAATTCAGCCGGAGACCTGCGGTTCCATGTTTCAGGAGCCTCAAGGGCAAGAGTATCAATGTCGATTGCGCCAGGGATATGCCCCGAGAGATATGCATCTCTGTTCCTGTAATGTGCATGAACCAAAGCATAGCTGTTATTGTCATATTCATCAGGTTTCCTTCCATTTATGAGATCATTTACCCAGTCGGGATGAACCAGGTAGCGATATCTTGGAAGGTACTCAAGGGGAAGATTATGATCCGGAATCCACTCTGTAAGAAAACCTGTATAAATATTAATATCTGAGTATCCTGAATTTGTGAATCTTTTGGCGGCACTTTCGGCATCCTTTTTATTATAGCCGTAGACAATAATTTTATTCCCGGGCAGGATCTTTTTTTTCCTTACAATTTCTATCCAATCAATGTAATTAAGCCATTTCAGAGGTAAGCTTCTGGCTCCCGGGATATGTCCACCACGCATTTCTCCGGCCAGTTTCCACCCATTATAAGCATCAACAGGACGAACATCTATAATTTGTACAGAAGGATTTCCCAGTAAAGAAGCTACTTCCCGGGTACTCATTTGAGTTATTGATTTAGTCATTACCGGCATGGCTACTCATAGAAAAGTTCATCAACATAGCAGTATTCCCAGTCTTCACCAGGCTCAAAGGATTTGATAACCGGATGCCCGGTTTCATGGAAATGTTTGGTAGCATGCTTGTTTTTTGAATTATCGCAGCAACCAACATGTCCGCATTCCAGGCAGAGTCTGAGATGTACCCAGGAATCGCCTGTTTTTAAGCATTCTTCACAGCCCTCAGGTGTATTCGCACTGATATTACTGTCAGCATTCTCAATATGATTACAGGTATCTGCCATGGCATTTTATATTATGAGATATTATCAAAATATATGTTTCGTCAGTTTTAAAAAAATACAGGATGTTAAACAGGTATTTCAGTTTTTAATGATTCAACATCCCATTCCCAGGAATTGGTGGAATTCATGCTGTTTTTTTATAATTACAGATTAACAAAACCATGTTGTTATTGTTCAGCACCTTTCCGGCAACAGTGGGCTGAAAAAAAAGACACTCTCAATTCTAAATTGAGAGTGCCCTTCGGAGCCCACACACATTGCAGAACTTTTGCAAACCCTTACGAGCCAAGGATCGACCAATCGTTTGCAAAAGAGCTACAATTTTTCAACCCATCATTTCTTTGTTTTTAAAGTTTCTTCTATATCTAAAAATTCAATTTAGTGCTCCTCGCAACATATTGTTTGTTGGATTGTTGTTTGTAATTAGCAAAAACTAACTCTTGAAGAGTTAGATGCTTCAAATGATGGTTTGTAGAATCAACGTACTTGTGTAGAATACTATACAAAATTTAAAAAAGCTACACAAGTAATATTAACATCGTATAACTGGCGTGCTTATTATCATTGATAGAGTAATAAATGAAACTTAATAATACATCGAATATGAAAAAATCGGAACCTGAGTCGTCAATGAGCGACACACAAGTCGAACAAAGGAGTTATGAGATGCCCCCAAAGGAGGGGTTCACCGTAACACACTTTCTTACCGTCGCCGACATCGGCCGATCGGCTCACTTCTATGAAACAGTTTTCGGCGCCCACATTCTGAGCACAGGCGACAGCGATGGCGCACCGGGGTACATTCAAATTGCGAATACCTGGCTTATTGTAAATGTCGGAGGCGGCCCGACTCCCGACAAGCCGACGGTAACGCTTAGCGTCCCCGACCCGACCCATATTAACAGCTTTATGAATATCCGTGTTGCAGATATTCAAGCGTGCTACGAATTGTGGAAAAGCCGGGGAGCAGAGTTCATCACGGAACCGATTCCTAAATACGGCGAAATACGTTGCTACATCCGTGATCCTGATGGTTATATTATTGAGGTTGGACAGAGTACAGATCTGGTATACGGTTAACGAGTCGTGAACATGTAATACAGCGCGTCCGTACAAGGATAGTGCCTGCAAAATCTTTTATTTATTTGCATCCAATGTCCTTCGAAATTTCTCTCCAGGTGATAGGAATTTATTTTCACCCTTTAGGCATTTCTTTGCAACTTATGCTGTCATATATGGGATGAGTGAATGCGAATGGTCAGACATTTAATGTTAATTGTCCAGGTGCAAACAGATATTCCAAAAAAAAGTAAGCTACCTTAAAAGGGCAGCCTACTAATTGAAATAGAATACTGCATTAGAAATTAGACTACAAAGAAAGTTCGAGAAATAGCTACTAATCTCAGCTATCCCGGACCATTGAGTCTTTTTCCAGGTTGAACCTACTGAAAAGTCATTGTAAGTGTTTTTTCAATTCGGCAGCTGCAAGTTCAATCAAGCCCTTTACCTGCGCGGTTTCAGCTAACCCGTTCAACATTCCAAAATCATGGATCATTCCGTTATATCTGACAGATAAAACCTTCACCCCGGCTTGCTCCAATTTTCTTCCGTATGCCTCGCCTTCATCTCTTAAAATATCATTTTCTGCAACCTGGATCAATGTAGGCGGCAAATCTCTCAATTCCTCCAGAGAAGCCTGCAAAGGAGAAGCATATTTTTCCATGCGTTGTTTCGGATCCATAATGTACCGATCCCATGACCATTTCATCAGTGGCAAAGTGAGAAATCTTTGCTGGCCATATTTTTCATAGGAATCCTCAGAGAAACTGGCATCAGTAGCCGGCCACATTAATATTTGCAGTTTAATTACCGGACCTTCTTTATCTTTTGCCATCATGCATAGTGCTGCAGTCATATTGCCTCCCGCACTGTTGCCCACGGCGGCCATATTTTTACCGTCTACATTTATTTCATCACCATGTTCTGAAACCCATTTTGCAGCTGCGTAAATTTCATTGATAGCCTGCGGGTAATGAGCTTCAGGGGAAAGAGTATAATTGACAAAAACAGCAGCATACTCCGATGCGACAACCAAGTCTCTTACCAAACGTTTATGTGTGGGATAATCACCTAGTATCCATCCGCCCCCATGCGTAAAAATAAAAACCGGTAATTTCTTTTTCTTCTCTTTTGGGCGTACAATTGTGAGTTTTAAAGTATAACCATCCTGAGTAATAGTTTTTTCACTTTCATCGATACCGGATAGATCAACCGGTACCGACGCCTGAAGATTTACAAGAACAGTACGTGCATTGAGTTCCGACAAGGATTCTACTGAAGGCCCTCCCGCATTCAAAGGCCTTAAGAATCCTTTCACCGCCGGTGAAAGATGTGGATCAACTGAATAATCCGGAACTTCCTGTGTCATAGCTGCAATTTTTATTTATGGTTTTGCAATCGTCAGTTTGATAAAACTTCGTTAGCGTAACCCGAGATAAGCGGAGCTTCACGGATGAGGAAAGGCCCGTCAGACTTTCTATTGGCAATAAACAATATTACCATCTGTTTTATTTGCCGGTACGGTTTACTCTATTGTATTCTTCATCTGTTACAGGTCGAAGCCATGTCACCTGTTCGTCCCCTTTGTAATTGGTAATTGCTATGTCAACCATTTTACTTGTTGCAGATGCTCCGTGCCAATGTTCTGTATTTTCCTTAGCGTTTACTACATCGCCCTTTTTTAAAGCTTGAGCCGGCTTACCTTTTTCCTGAAAAAAACCTTCTCCTTCAATTATGATTAACACCTGCCCTTTTGGGTGTGTATGCCAATTACTTCTTGTTCCTGGTTCATATGTCAGACTGCCTACTGAAAAATCATCGTTTTTGTCCCTTTCAACTAATGCTGTTAAGTAAGCATTACCCATAAACCAACTGTTTGGTAATTTCTCTCCCTGTTTGAACATTGCTTTCGTTTCCATTTTCTTTTTGTTTTTTAGATTAAGTTACCAACAATCCAGGGAAATTATTGTTCGGAGGTTTTGTTCTGATGTTAACAATTATCTTTTTGTACTCCGCAGCAATTCATTTATATCCAGCATGCTTACTAAGTGTATCCAGACCAGTGAGGAGGCTACTGAGAAGTCTATACGGATTCTGTACGAACTTTCTTATTTCAAATTTGTTATCGGAATTTAGTTAAACATAATATGATAGCTAAGGAAATCTTAAAAATTTATCCAGGCGAAGTTTGCATAGGATTGCGGCCATTAAAAAAACAATAACATGAAAAGGCAAACAATCATCGTTACTGGCGCATCATCAGGCATTGGTAAAGAGATAGCACGATACTTTTTAGAAAAAGGCGACAACGTGGTCATCAATTCGTATTTATCTGAAAAGCTGGAACAGGCTTACCGGGAACTGGATGGTGGTGCAAACCTCGCAACTGTAGCCGGTGACGTAAGCGACAAAAAAACCGGTGAAAACCTTTTAGCTGTCGCACTTGAAAAATTTGGCTCGGCGGACGTATTGGTTAATAATGCCGGCATCTTTGAATCCAGACCATTCCTTGAAGTGGATGAAGATTATCTCGACCGGTTTCTCGATACAAACCTGAAGGGCACATTCTTTACAACCCAGGCAATCATTCCGCAGATGCTGAAGCAGAATGACGGCGTGGTGATTAATATCGGCACACCTCAGGCAACCCACGCGATTGGCAGCTCATATGCAACAGCAGCGGTTGCCTCTAAGGGGGCAATACAATCACTCACTATACAGTTAGCCGCCGAATTCGGCAAATGGAATATCAGGGTTAATACAATTGCGCCAGGCGTAATACGAACATCTATGCATGAGAAGGATATTGATCTAAGTGCACGATTACACCTGCTGAACCATGTTGGCGAAGTGCAGGATGTTGCACAAATGGTCTATGCAGTTGCAAAAAGCAAGTTTATTACCGGCGCTATAATCAATGTGGATGGCGGTATGGGAGCTGGTTGCAATCCGTGTTAATATGAAAATATTTTTATTGATTACTTTTTTGTTCTGCACTTTGCTGGAATCAGAAGGACAAAATTTAACGAACATGAAAGAAAATCGTCAAGATTCATTAGCCATCACACAGGCACTTGAAACCTATTACTTCAAAGGTATCTATGACGGTAACATTGAAACCCTGGCAAACATTTTTAATCCCGGCACCTTATTATTCGGGGATGTAAAAGGGCAGCCTTATGCCAAAACGCTAAATCAGTATCTTGACGGGGTAAAGAACCGCCAAAGCCCGAAGGATTCAGGCAGACCTTTTAAAGGAACCATTATTTCGATAGATGTGATTAACTCTATTGCCATTGCCAAAGTTAATGTTAAAATGTATGAGTTTAATTATGACGAATTTCTTTCATTTCATAAAATTGATAACCGCTGGGTAATCGTTAATAAAATGATAACAGACATGCCAGAATAAAATAAGTGTAAAGGGTACAGGGATAATTCATTCACATCTGAATTTGAAGTATTAAAAACATAATGTCATGAACACTTCAAAAGTATGGTATGTAACAGGAGCCTCACAGGGTTTTGGACTGACACTCGTAAAAAAATTGCTTGATAGGGGCTACTGCGTTGCGGCAACTTCACGTAAACCGCAAACCCTTAGCCAGGGGGTTGGATTGACAGACAGTGAGCGTTTTCTCCCTATGACTGTCGATCTGAATAACCCGGGTCATATTGATGAATCCATACAACAAACCCTGACTGCATTCGGTCGCATCGATGTAATCGTTAATAACGCAGGCTATGGTATGGACGGGACATTAGAAGAAATAGCTGAACAGGATATCAGGGATATTTTTAATGTCAACATACTCGCAACCATCAATGTAGTAAAAAGCGTCCTGCCAGTAATGCGCAGTCAGAAATCGGGCTATATCATTAATATGGGTTCAGTGGCCGGTTTTGTAGGCGCTCCGGGCTGGTCTGTTTATTCGGCTACTAAAGCTGCTGTGGCTGCATTTTCCGAAGTGATTGCCCTGGATGTCCAAGAATTTGGTATTAAGGTTACTGTAGTGGAACCATCAGGTTTCCGGACTGGTTTTTTGACTAAAAATTCACTTACACTAATCCCAACAAAAATAGAGGGTTACGAATCAGTGAAAAATACAGAGGACCGTTACCTTTCATCAGACGGGCAGCAACCCGGCGATCCGGAACGTGCAGCTGACATTTTCATTGAATTAGCCGAAAGCTCACAGCAACCGATCCACCTGTTTCTCGGAAAGGATGCTTATAACCGGGCTTCTAAAAAACTGGCCACCATGTCTGAAGAATTGGAACAATGGAAATCAACCACTATTGGCGCTGATTTTAAACAGTGATTAGAGCTTGCAGGAGAATATGTAGGCAAGCCCAAAGAATGAAAAAATAAATTTTAAAAAGATGAAAAGAATAGCTATTAATGGAATGGGGCGCATCGGAAGAGCTGCGCTCAAAGTGATTTTAAACTCCCCAAATCTGGATTTGATAGCAGTAAATGATATTGTTCCTGTAGAAAATATAGCCTACCTTATAAAGTATGACTCGGTCTATGGTATCTACGAAAAGCAAGTGACTCACGATGCAAACAATCTTATTATAGATGGTAAAAAAATTCAATACAACTCGGTTCGTAATCCGGTAGAGTTGCCCTGGAAAGAGAACAATATTGACGTAGTTATTGAAAGCACCGGATTATTTACAGCAAGTGAAGATGCCAGGAAGCATATCACTGCCGGAGCCAAAACTGTAATCATCTCTGCACCAACCAAAAGTGGAGATATCCCGACAGTAGTTCATGGCGTAAATTCAGAAGATGGTAAAACAACTGTTTTTTCCTGCGCCAGTTGTACAACCAATAATATTAGTCCTATAGTTGAAATATTAGGGCGTAGAATCGGAATTAAGAAGGCTATAATGACCACGATTCATGCATATACTGCTTCACAAAGCATCGTTGACGGACCTTCAAAAAAGAACTTGCGAATGGGCCGCGCCGGAGCAGCCAATATAGTGCCAACGACAACAGGCGCAGCAATTGCTACCACCAAAGCATTGCCGGAGTATGCCGGGAAATTCGATGGGGTGGCTCTTCGTGTCCCAATTCCGGTAGGGTCTATTTCTGATTTAACCTTTATCACACAACGAAATGTTAAAGTGGAAGAGATTAATGCAATCTTTAAGGAAGAGGCTGAATCAACCCGATATAAGAACATACTGGCAACTACAAATGAACCACTCGTGTCTTCCGATATTGTCAAAAGTACGTATGCTTCAACTGTTGATCTGAGCATGACCAGGGTAGTCGATGGCGATTTGCTTAAAGTAATGACTTGGTACGATAACGAATGGGGCTTTACCAATCAAATGATTCGGCAAATCTTGTTTGGAGAATAAATTTCCCCGATAAGAAGAGGCAAGCTTCAAAGTTTGAACATTGGGCTGCATCGGCTGCGGTTGATCAAGATGTCGAGCACGTAACATGCAAGCGCTTCGTAGCCATCACCCTGGTAAACCATCAGGGTTTACAGTCCGGCGGATCGTAGGAGAAGGCAATCTATGGGTTACAGAATATGTTATTACTTACAAGGGTAAGCGTGTCTACACCGTTAGTATCATGGAGTTCCGGGATGAAAAAGTGTCGCACGAGACGCAATACTTTGCCGATCCCTTCGATGTTCCTGCCTGGAGAAGTCAGTGGGTCAAGCTGGAGGTGTAACAGCTGACTGTTTATTCAACGCCTTTTTCAATATTTTTCAAACCTTGAAGCATTGTAGGAATTAATTCTGATACGGTAGGATGAATCTGAACTGAATCGCGGTTTACCTGATACGGGGCATCAGCATACATTAAATCAAGTATCCCTGAAATTACTTCGTCGCCTCCGACACCCAGTATGTTTGCTCCAAGTATTTTGTCGGTTTCTGCATCAACAATTACCCGCATAAACCCGTTCGTCTCACCTTTTTCCCTGGCACGTGCTATATCGGTCATTTTACGGTACCCTACTTTCAGCTTTTTGCCGCTTTTTCTGGCTTGGGCCAATGTCATTCCGGCACGGCCCAGCGGAGGGTCGGTAAATAGCGCATAAGCAGTAATTCTATCGGTGACTTTCCTGTTTTTGCCATCAAACATGTTTTCTGCAACGATCTCATAATCATTATAAGCTGTGTGTGTGAATGCACCTTTGCCATTACAGTCACCCATGGCATAAATGCCAGGGATATTAGTTTCCAGGTATTCATTCACCTCAATATATCCTTGATGATCTGTTTTTAATCCTGCTACTTCAAGGTTCAGAGTGTCTGTATTTGGAGTGCGGCCAACAGCAAGCAGAAGATGGCTCCCATTAATTTCATCCGGTCCCACTGCACAATCCACGGAAACCGTTATACCACCCAAAGAGTTATTTCTGGCTGATAAACAAGTTGCATTCAGATGGAACTCAATACCTTCCATTTTGAGAAATTGGAGAATAGATTCACTTACATCTTCGTCTTCCCTGTCAATAATTGTGTTACCCCGTTCAATAATTGTTACTTTACTTCCAAACCGCCTGAATATCTGTCCTAATTCAAGGCCGACAAAGCTTCCTCCTGCAATTAAGAGATGTTCAGGTATATCTTCCAGCTGAAGAATTGACTGATTATCCAGGTATTTTATATGTTTAAATTCTTCTGGTATGAATGGTCTTGCTCCCACATTTATATAAATCTTTTCGGCTGTAATTTCCTTGTTATTGACCATTACGGTTTTATGACTTATAAATTTTGCTTCACCTTTAAAATAGGTGACATTTTTATAGGATTGTATTCCATCCGAGATGCCATCTACTGATTTTTTAATCAAGGTATCTTTGCGATCCTTCACTTTTTTCAGATCGGTTATTGTTCCTTCGGGAATGATGATACCCAGTTCACCTCCATGCAGGACATCCCATTTACGCCTGGCGTTGGCGTGATATGCTTTCGTTGGTGTACAGCCAACATTCAAACAGGTTCCTCCAAGATGTTCCTTTTCAATAAAGGCAATTTTCATTTTTTTGTCAGCCATCCTGAACATGAGAGGTGTTCCTGCCTGACCGGATCCTATAACTATTGCATCAAATTTTTCCATGATAGTTTGTTTTATTATATTTCATTTCATTTTGCTGCTTCAGATATACCAGTTTTAAAAGGATTATCCTGATCAGCGCTCTATTCAAGCCATCCTCCATCAGAAACTGAAATTTCTGGCCAACCCATAAGTCAGGCATTGAATTATACCTCGGAACCACGCCACCTTGGTCCGCAACAGAATGCAAGATGCTTGTCGGAAGTAATGTCCTGACAATTTCTATCCAGTCAATATAATTAAACCATTTCAGAGGAATACTTCTGGCACCAAGTAAATGCCCGGTTCCATGGAAATGTTTGGTAGCATGCCTGTTTTTGAATTATCGCAGCAACCATCCGCATCAAGACAGAGCCTGAGATGTACCCAGGAATCACCTGTTCATTCTTCACAGCCCACAGGTGTATTCGCGCTGATATTGCTGTCGGCATTCTCAATATGATCGCAGGTATGTGCCATGGTTTTTATATTAACTGATATATCAAGATGTACAATTTGTTCGAATTAACCATAGACCTGAGGTTTAACAGGTACTTCAGCTTTCAATGATTCAACATCCCATCCGGCTGCTCTTGCGCCAGAGTCATAAGTTTCGTTCAGAAATTTAAGAATTGATTCTTCCGGGTTTTGGGAATCAATCACTTCCTGATAATCAAGGATATACTCCCTCAAATTATTATTATAATATTTTGCACCATAATTACCGCTAGTTTCTATTCCTTCAGGGGCGGGGTAGAAATATGAATAAAAAGCTGCGTGAGGATAATTTTTATCTCCTGGCCAGAATCCGAAAGTGAAGTTTTCCTCGTTTTCTGCGAATTTCAGAATGCTGCCGGCTCCTACAGGAATAGCGCAAGGTTTTCCTGAAAAACGAGTTTCACATAAATCAAAGGTACCCCAAAAAAAATGCACAGGACTGCTTTTACCTCGGAATCCGGATCTGAAACTTTCGAAAACTTTTTGTGTCCGAATAAGAATCTTCCACCATGTGTTTACGAAGTCTTTATCAAACGACTTTTTCTCATTATCCAATTCAAATTTTATAGGATCAGGAACTTCACTGGGTAAAGTATTAATCACAAAGTTTATTCCCAAAGATTTGAACATGTCTGTAATATTCCTGTAAAATTCTGCTACAGAAGAGGCAAAAAGTGGAATGACTTTCACCTGGTTACTACTTAACAGTATATACAGATTATGATCGATGAAATTAAATTCAATTTCAAAAACACCACCCTCATAAGGGATAAGCCCTGTTGTCATTCCCTTCATATTCAGATAAAAAGCTACCTGCCACCACTGATTTAAGAAGGGATTTAACGCAAGCTTCACCTTGCCTATGATCTGCATTTTCATGTGAAGCGAATCAAGGGTATCGCTCCAATTGTTGTATGGCAAGAATGGCCAGGATTCTGTAGAACTCATGCCGTTTTTTTATAATTAAAAGTCAACAAATTCAATTTGCAATTGTTCATGGCAAATCTGACAAATTAAATACCCCTGTTTCACTTGTAATATACAGCGTGAAATTCAAATCTTTCTGGTTGGGACCCTGCAAGCACGATACACTAAATATATCAATATGAAAAAATATTAAAGCTAATTCAATCCGTTTTCCCTAAAATGGCCAAACTACGACGGAGACCGAAAAACAGTCTGCAGCAGAATTCAAAAATCTCAAAGTTGACTTCCGATTCATCTTTGTGTTTATTTGGTCCTGGCTGCTCTTTAAATCAAAAGATCAGCGCTCTTTACTTTATGAAAATCTCAAAATTATTTTAAAGACGTAAGTGATCATGGAAGTGATTCATTTTGATATGGTTGCTCAGTATCTCTAAACTTAGTTTAATTGGACTGTTATTCCCCAAATATTTTCGATAAAAGTAAAGAGGGAATAACAAGATATGAATTATGTATTTTGTTTAAGGTTAAACAATCTTTGTTCCTGATAATCCCAAAACCTGGCGTAAACCTGGCTTAAAAAAATGACACTCACAATTTAGAACTGTAAGTGTCTGATTTTCATTGTGGGCCCAGCTGGGCTCGAACCAGCGACCCCTTGATTATGAGTGAGGTAAAACCCTGATTTTCAGATTATACTGGTTTATACTGGTCTTCATTATCATTCATTTACGATTTTCGGATTGTATACTTTATCACTGATTTTCATAAAATCTGGCTGAAAACCTGGCGGATTTTTCAACGACTCCTTTGCCGTATTTGCCCTATTGTCTGAAAAGAAAATCATGAAGTTTACCAATGCCCTGAATGAATTTTTTGGGATTGGTTTTTTTAAGCTTTTCAATATTCTGGAGCTTCCATATGACAGATGGATAATTGCCTAAGTCTCCTGCACAACATTTGGTCCAATCTGGTTCCCCCTGTTCAAATGAAAGGAAGAACTCTCTATCCTTTTGTGAAAGGTTTTTATTAACATTTTCGATTAGTTCCAGTCGTGCAGCCATATAATCACTGTAAGAAAATGGTTGATCCGACATCCCTTCAAATTGATTTTGTAATGCATCACTCTGATCGATAAGTTGAGGTTGCAAAGATTCAAAAATGGGCCTATCACTGCCCAGGAGAGCAAATATTAATCCATCTTTGATATCATCAAAAGAATCAACGCTCATAAATTTATAATCAAAAAGATCACGGGGATGCTGGCGACTCAATGCCGCAGCGATTTTACCACCATATAATTGGGACAAAGAAACAACTCTGGCAATACAGCTCATCTTAAATTCTGATTGTGCTATGGCACAAAGCGATTTATCTTCTACATATCCGATAATACCTCTTTTTGTGCCGTTAACTTCAATTTTTACAATTGATCCATCATTAACGCATAATAGTTTCCAGACATCCGGTCTATGGGTGACCTTTATACCTGGAATTGTTTTCTCTATCAATTGTTTTAACTTTTGTAAATGGGAATTGATATTTTTCAAACTCTCCACTCTGTCTTGCAAGGGTAGATAAGTAATGTCAATATCCACAGAATAGCGGGGCATATCCTTGTGGAATAAATTTATGGCAGTACCACCATGCACAGCAAAGTCCTCTATTTTGTAGACAGAAGGCATTATCCGTATCAATAGTGCAACTTGCTTTTTATAAGAATCATTCATAATCGTACAGTTCCTGAGGAATCGTTATTTTATATTTTGAATGATAAACTCCTTTTTCAACCAACTTCTGCTTTCCGGATCCTAAATCTATTTTAGAGGGATCAAGCAAACGGTTCCAATGATGATCCGCCTTTTCAGCCATATAAAGAAATAGTCTTTTGGTTTTTATATTATCAGTATTTTCCAACATGAATTGTAAAACATCAGGACGAAGTGATGTAAGTTGTTCCATTAGATAATAAAGATCCATGATAGAATAATGCCTTGGAGCTAATAGTAGACATTCAAGAAATGCTTGTTCTGGTACTGAAGCCTTTAAATGAGCAAACTCAGAATTAAATGTGCTAATTTGTGGTTTAGAAAACGTTTCTGTAGAAAAGAACCTGGGCATTCGATCAAGGTCAATTTTTTTTATCCATTCAGGAACCAGTTGTTCTTTTGGGTGAGCTACCATTAATAAAGGTTTTCCCATGGGTAAATAATGATTAAAGCCGGAAAGCTCTAATGCTGAATGCGCTGCAATATGGAAATCCTTTTTCATTTGCTCATTATAACTATTGATAACGGCAAAGGAATTTAACTTGTCACCAGTACGGTACATTACTCCTCTTGATAAAGTTTTAAGCCATCCCGAGTTCCGGTATCTCTTTATCAGCTGATTAGAATAACCTCCTTCTGTTAACCACGCAGAAAAATACAAGCCACCCGGTTTTTTTTGGGTTAACAACTGGTTGAGTTTATTTGTATTTACTATACTCATAGTTTATCTATAAATAATATTTTCAACTACAAAAATAAGAACTTTATTTGAAAAAACAGAAATATCAGTTGAATTTGTTTTATTATAGTATACTTATAGTGTATTAATAGAAAATATATTCAACCGACATAGTTGAGTACTTTTTACTAAGTTCGAAATAGTTCATTGGTTTAACTCTCCTTTTACCTAAAACCTGGCGTAAACCTGGCGCATAAAAAAAGACACCCACAAATTATATTGTAAGTGTCTGATTTTCAATGTGGGCCCAGCTGGGCTCGAACCAGCGACCCCCTGATTATGAGTCAGGTGCTGCTAACCAGCTGAGCTATGGGCCCAGTATTCAGATTGACCTGAATAAAAACGGACTGCAATATTAGTTATTTGAATGTAATTATGCAAGCGCCTGGTAAAAAGAATTGGAATACCCAAAATATCTTAATCAGCAACTCTAGTCACTCTAGTCACTCCAGCTCACTCTAGTCACTTTTCTTCAGATATTCCATCAGCACATTGACCGCCTCATCCATATCCTGACCGAACGTAAGTATCCCTGCCCTGTCACCTGCCATTATGATTATTCTCTTTTCATAGACATCAGAGTCCTTGAATAATCTGAAGATGTCTTTTGCCAAACCGGCAGTCCCGTAATCCATCGACGGGTTAGTAGTCGGTACTTTATATATAAGTTCATTCCATAACTCAATACTGTGAACATGCACGACGGCATTTGCTCCGGGGTCAGCTGAGTATATAGCGGCATGAGTTAAAGATTCAGATGAAGCTTTCAGCGGCCCAACACATTGAACAGCATTATCTTCTATATTAAAGGAATTAACCCGTACATAATGACCTGGTTCAAGTTCGGGTATCTCGCCTGTGGCAGACCCGGTGATTACAAACTGATTGCCTCCTTTTATTCTCATGCTGATATTCCCGAATCCCACACCATTCTCATATGCTCCGATGAGGTCCATGTTGTACAGAACTTCCCTCCAGTAATTTATTACTTCATACTGCTCATCAGATATTACCGGTCCCGACTGGTTCCAGTGACAATTGAATTTAACTGCCCCTTGCATACTAACTGAATTTATTTGAAAACATTTCTTTTATATCTTTTTCCGTGGCCCTGCATATTCCCTTTTCAGTTATTATTCCGGTTATAAGCCGGGCTGGCGTTATATCAAAACCATAATTGGCTGCAATTGCATCTTCCGGACAAATCCTTACTGACTGGATCCTTCCCTCTGCAAATCCAGTGACATTTGTAACCTCTTCAGGATCCCTTTCTTCCACAACAATCTCCTTAAGTCCGTCACTGATGCTGAAATCTATTGATGTTGAAGGAAGTGCACAATAAAACGGGATATTATTATCAAATGCAGCAAGAGCTTTAAGATAAGTTCCTGTCTTATTTGCTGAATCTCCGGTTTTTGTAGTGCGGTCACTGCCGACAATAACAAGATCAACTTGTTTTTGTTGCATAAGATGACCACCCGAATTGTCAGGGATCAGAGTATATGGAACACCACTTTGTCCCAGTTCGTAAGCTGTAAGTTTTGAACCCTGATTCCTTGGACGTGTTTCATCAACCCACACATGAAGAGCTATTCCTTTTTCGTGGGCAAGGTATATTGGCGCCGTAGCGGTTCCATAGTCGATGCATGCAAGCCAGCCCGCATTGCAATGGGTAAGAATATTTACCGGAGCGCCCTTTTTCTTTTTACTTATAGCTTCTATCAGTTTTAGGCCATGCTTCCCGATCTGCCTGCAATTCTCCTTTTCCATTTCACATATTTCAATGGCAGAATCCAGAGCTGTTTTGGTAAGTGATAAAGGGGGTTTGTCTTTTAATCTGTCCATTACAAAATTGACAGCCCATGAAAGATTTACCGCTGTAGGCCTGCATGAAATGAGGTAACGGGCAGCATTTAAGAGATGATCATGAATATTTGTTGTATGAGTAATTTCAAGGGTTGCAAGATAGATCCCAAATGCCCCGGCAGCTCCGATAAGAGGCGCGCCTCTGACTGTCATATTTTCTATTGCTCCATAAACGTCATCAACGGAACGAAGATCTTTTATCTCAAAAAAAAATGGTAGTTTCTGCTGATCTATAACTTTTACTGTAAAAGGATCACTTTCATCAATCCAGATACTTTGATAATATTTGTCCCCTATTTTCATTTTTTAAAACTGCGCCGTTCCCCTTGATATTCAAAGATCAAAAATACGAAATATTAGATTAACCTGCATTTCCCCTCCTTATGAAGGACTACTCTTTATACACTTCTTCTCCGATCCCTTATTATACTGCAACTCACCCCCTTCACCTCTCTACTTCGTCTACCTTTATACACATCATTAGTAGCGAATCCACCTGTCTCATTTTCACTGAATTAATAGGTGTATGGTGGATGAGCGAGGAATGCCGGTTGCACCGGGGTTATTCAAATTTGGCTCTTTCAGAGCCAATTAAAGTAGATGTGTATAAAGATTAGCCTTCAAAAAGGAGGGGGAAACTTTTTTATGTTGAATTTCATCCATTCCCAAGATTAGTGAGTGCGTCCTTTCGATTTTTCGACCAATTCATTCGAAGCACCTCTATACTTTTTTAAATTTTTCTTATATTTGTTGTAAGGAATTATTAAACAGGAAATGAGATACATATGATTAATAAAGAAGAGTTTAGAAGGAAAGTAATCATTTCTGCGGGGCAGATTTTCAGCCGGTATGGTTTTAAGAAAACCACAATGGATGAAATAGCAAAAGCCCTGAAAATGGGCAAAAGCTCAATTTATTATTATTTCGAATGCAAAGAAGATATCTTTGAAGCAGTCGTTCTCCACGAAGCCAATATACTTAGAAATGAGCTGACTACAGCCATTAAATCTGTTGAATCACCAATAGATAAAATGAAAAATTATGTTTTTGTGAGGATGAAATCGTTCGAAAAACTTTCAAATTATTACAATGCCATCTTCGACAAGAATCTTGATCATTTTGATTTCATCGAGACAATACGTGAAAAATACGACCGGGAAGAGCTGGCCATTCTTCGACTAATAATATATCATGGAGAGCGGAAGAAAGTATTCAATGTCATTAACAGCGAATATACTGCAATGGCTATCCAAACGACGCTTAAAGGCCTTGAAGTTCCGCTGTTCTGGAAAAAGAAAGAAGTGAATATTGAAAACAGGCTGGATGCAATCCTTAATGTCCTGTTCTATGGTATCGTCAGGAAATAGTCTTTAGAATTCCGCTATTTTCTTTCGTTTAAGGCTCCAGATTAATCCCACAATTCCAAGCAAAATAAATGGAATGCTGAGCCACTGACCCATGTTGAGTTTCATATTGGCTTCAAATGCTTCCTGCGGCTCTTTAAGAAATTCTATAAAAAAGCGGGCTGTGAAAACAAGTATACAAATCAGGCTGATCAGCATGCCCTGGTAGTGTTTTCCCTTTTTCACCCAATATAGCCTTGAGAGAAGAATAAAGATCGCGAGATATGCCAATCCTTCATATATCTGTGTCGGATGTTTTGGCGCAACCTCATGATTTCTAAGGAAAACGAATCCCCAGGGAACAGTAGTTTCGACCCCGTAAATTTCTGAGTTCATAAGGTTCCCCATTCTTATAAGAAATCCAGAAAGTGCCACAACAATTGCAATTCTGTCGAGCGCCCAGAGATAGTCTTTTTTCTCCTTCCTGGTAAAAAGCCATACGGCAATCAGTATGCCTATAGCCGCTCCATGACTGGCAAGACCGCCGTGCCAGATCATAATGATCTCTAATGGATGCCTTAAGTAATACCCGGGTTCATAAAAAAGACAATGGCCAAGACGCGCACCTACGATCACACCAACAGCCATATAAATGGTTAATCTGTCGAGAGTAGCTTCACTGAGATTTTCGTTTTTAAAAATCCTGTGCATGATATAATATCCAAACAAAAAAGAAGATGCGAATAATAATCCGTACCATCTTACGGCAAAAGTTCCGATTCTGAATATTTCAGGATTTACATCCCAGGGAATTACAAGTAAATGCATGTTACTCTGTTTTATGTTACCGCCAAAGGTAAAAAATATTATTGTTGATCAAAATCAAAACTGGCATATACCGGAGGCTTTTACGATATTATCGAAATGAATCTTTAAAAAATGATGTAAGTTTGTGAATTATTAATAACAGGATGTATCTATGCGCAAAAAGATGATTATCCGTCTTTTAATTTTCATGGCCCTGGTCGCAATGGTTGGCTCATGTGCCAAGATTAGTGCTCCTTCAGGAGGGCGCAGGGATAAGACCCCTCCGGTTGTCGTTAAAAGCACACCGTTGAACCTGACTAAAAATTTCAAGGGCAAGAAAATAGAAATCGAATTTGACGAGTACGTAGTTCTGGATAATATAAATGATAAGTTCATGGTTTCCCCGCCTATGAAAAAGAAACCAAAGGTTTTCACTAAAGGAAAGGGAGTGGTGATTGAATTAGAAGAGAAGCTAAAAGACAGTACAACTTATACATTTTATTTTCTCGATGCGATAAGGGATCTCAATGAAGGAAACATACTTCAGAATTATCAGTTCGTGCTATCTACTGGTCCTGTGATTGATTCGCTATCTGTCACCGGTAATATCTATAATGCAAATAACCTTGAAATACCTGAAAAAACGCAGGTGAGCCTGTACCGGGAGCTTGCTGATTCTGCAGTTCAAAAACATCTTCCGGAATATATTACAAGGTTGGATCCGACAGGTTATTACAGAATTGATAATGTTCGTCCCGGTATTTATAAATTGTATGGATTGAAGGATGCAGATAACAGTAAAACTTACAATTCTCCTGATGAGGAATTTGCATTTATGGATTCTACAGTTTTGATAAATTCTCCAAAAAACTATATTCCTCCTCCTGTTATTCAGAAGGATACAATTCCCGAGAAAAAGGTCACAACCAAAATCAAAACTGCCGTTAAGGACACAACTACCGTAAAAAAGGCTCCGGTTCCTGATCTGATAGGGGAATACACTCTTTATCTGTTCAAGGCAAATAAAAAACTGCATTATTTAATGAGCTCAAAGCGCGATTATAAATATCACTTTACATACGTATTGTCTCTTCCGCCCGATTCAATGAATTTCGAATTTTCAATTCCGGGAACAGAAAAGAGCTCATATTTTGAAGAGCCACAGCAGGAACAGGGATACTTTAATGGTCTGGTTAATTGACAGTTCCCTCTATTCACAACCGGTTATCAATACTAATATCAGATACCCTTTCACGGATTCACTTGGCGCAGTCAGTATACAAACTTGATACTGTAGCGATGAGATTCGCCACACCGCGTGTTTCAAAAGCTCCGACAAAGGCAAAGAAAAAGGGACTACAATTAGAAAGCAATATACAGTCGGGTAATCTTAAACCGGGAGAGACCATTGTCTTTAAATCAAAAACACCATTTGCCCGACCCGATACAACACGCATAAGGCTTTATGAAATGACTGCTACAAGCAAAATAAGTTTACCTTATCAATTTGTAAAAGACAGTCTGATTTCAACAAAGTATTACCTGAAATCAAAAATTGAACTGGGGAAGAAATACTTTTTCCTTTGCGATTCTGCCGCCTGGGGCGACATTTACAACCTCCGTACGGATTCAATCGGAATAAGATTTGCTATAAAGGATCCGGAATCTTACGGCAAAATTACATTCACGATAAAAAATTATGTGGGTCAGAGAATAATTCAGCTTCTTGATAAATCAGAAAAACTTGTAGCTGAGGTTCCAATGAAAGAAGACGGGAAGGTTACTTTCTCCCTTCTTGAAACAGGTGTGTACAGAGCACGTGTTATTTATGACTTAAACGGAGACGGGAAATGGACCACCGGTGATTTTTCCAAGCACCGGCAACCCGAACCTGTTTCTTATTATTACCAGGAGCTTGACCTGAAGCCTGGATGGGTGTTAACTGAACAACCCTGGGATATAAGCGTTAAAAATTTTAAAGATCCAAAATTACGCGAACCAAAGAAAACCAAATAGAATATTGATATGAAAAAAGTTGTTGCCGGCTTTGATATAGGCGGTACCAATTCAAAGCTGGGATTAGTTGATAAAGCAGGAGAGATTTTAAAAGAGGAAATTCTTCACACTCCTGATTACCCCGACATCAATGATTTTATTTCAGCCATGTTCAGCTCAATAAACAACATGATGTCAGGGAGATCCGATTTGAAGCTCGCAGGGATCGGAATAGGCGCCCCTAATGCCAACTACCATACAGGAACTATTGAACTTGCTCCAAATCTGCCATGGAAAGGTGTTGTCCCCATTGCAGAGTATGTTCGAAAAAAAACAGACGTACAGGTGGCAATTACAAATGATGCAAAAGCTGCAGCCATTGGCGAAATGACTTTTGGGGGAGCGAAGAAAATGAAGAATTTTATTGTTTTCACTTTAGGCACCGGGCTTGGCAGCGGCATAGTTATAAATGGTGAAGTTGTCTATGGACACACAGGATTTGCAGGGGAACTTGGACATACGACGATTGTTCCGGGAGGAAGAAATTGCGGGTGCGGTCGTCAGGGATGCCTCGAGACTTACGCTTCTGCTACCGGCCTGGTACGTACAGTTCTAAGTCTTCTGAGCGAAATGCAGGAAGAAAGCCCGTTACGAGAGATTCCTCCGTCACAGCTTACCGCCAAACATGTAGGCGACGCTGCGAATAAAAAAGATCCTATCGCAATGAAAGCCATGGATTTTACTGCATCGAAGATTGCTGTAGGGATAGCCAATGCAGTTGAGTTTTCGAGTCCTGAAGCGGTTTTCCTCTTTGGCGGGCTTGCACAATCGGGGGAAACTCTGTTCAAACCTGTCAGAAAATATTTTGATCAGAGCGTTATGCCAATTTTTAAGGGGACTGTTAAAATTCTGCCTTCATCAATTAAAGAAAGCTACGGAGCAATTCTCGGAGCAGCAGCGCTTATTTGGAATGAATTAAAGTAAGAGCGGCCTCTAGGAATAAATGAATTTTTTTACTAAATTTGGTTCTTTAAGTTCCGAAGTAATAAGCAGTATAAATAATGAGAATCGCTGAAGTACATAAATTACAAACAGAAACTGACTTGCTTTCTATAGAAGAGATCTCAGCAAAACTGGATGAAAGGAAGGATCATATTGTTGTTGATAAGGTTAACTGGAGCGGATATGAATATAAACCTGATGTTCATCTGGCAATGGCTTATGGCGACACTGAAATTTTTCTGAAATATTATATTAATGAGAAATATTTCAAGGCGGAAAAGACAGTTACAAATGAAATGGTGTGTGAGGATTCCTGCGTTGAATTTTTTGTGTCTCCTGAAGAAGATGGGATTTATTATAATATGGAATTTAACCCGATAGGTACGTGTCTTCTTGGGTCGGGATATGACAGGTCAAACAGCAGAAGGGTGAGTCCTGAAATTGTTTCAAAAATCAGAAGGCTTACCAGCTCCGGAACAGAACCATTTAAAGAAAAAACGGGCGATTATAGCTGGACGATAACCATAGCTATTCCCTTTCATGTCTTCTTCAGGCATAAAGTTAAAGATCTTAAAGGGAAGTCCTTCAGGGCAAATTTTTATAAATGTGGTGATAAGCTTACGGTTCCTCATTATGTTACATGGAATCCTGTAGGAACGAAACAACCTGATTATCACCGGCCTGAATATTTTGGAATGCTGAAATTTGTTTAGAAACTGGAAACACGGGAGGATTGCTTCGCTTCGCTCGCAATGACCTGATAATTTATGGGATGTATATTTTAACGACAAACAAAAACGACAAACGATTAACTATAAACGAAAATAACATGATTAAAGGAAATGCACTCATCGGACAATCAGGAGGTCCCACTTCGGTGATCAATTCCAGTCTTGCCGGGGTAATTGAAACAGCTCTGTCTTCTTCATTTATCAAGGAAATTTACGGGATGCACTTTGGCATCGAAGGATTTATGCAGGAATGGTTATATGATCTGGGTAAACAGCCAAAGAAAGTCATAGAAGGATTACGGCACACACCTTCTTCTGCTCTCGGATCATCGCGCCACAAGGTTCAGGATAAAGATCTGCCTCTGATTCTGGATGTGCTGAAGAAATATGACATCCGTTATTTCTTTCTTATAGGAGGAAATGATACAATGGACACGATCCACAGGGTAGAAAGTTATTGCCGCAGTGAGAAATACGAACTCACAGGTATCGGAATTCCAAAAACTGTCGACAATGATCTGTTCGGTACAGACCATACACCGGGATTTGCTTCTGCAGCCCGTTCAAATATTCTGAATGTTATGCAGGCCGGCTTGCTTGCACGCGACATGCAGAAAGTCGACACTTTCGTAATTTACCAGACAATAGGAAGGGATGCGGGATGGCTTGCAGCGGCTACTGCACTTGCAAGAAAGAATGAAGATGAGGCTCCGCACCTTATATATGCTCCAGAGTTTCACTTCGATCGCGATAAATACCTCAAAGAAGTTGACGCCTGCATTAAAAAATACGGATGGGTATCCATTGTTTGCGGCGAAGGATTGAAATATTCCGACGGAACTCCGGTCAGTGCCACAACTGTAAAAGATAAGTTTAATAATATGGAATTTGGCGCCATGGGTGGTACGAGTGTTGCCCTGAGCCTTCACAGGATGATATCAAGTGAATTCGGATACCGGGGAGAATTCCAGATCACAGAATCACTTATAATGTGCGACTTTGTAAGATCATCAGCCGTTGATCTGGAAGAAGCATACCAATGCGGAGTTGAGGCAGTTAAGCTTGCTGGTAAAGGCGAATCGGGATTTATGGTCAGTATCGTAAGAACTTCAAATAAACCTTACACCGTCGAATTCGGTAAGGTTCCTTTAAAAGAAGTGGCGGTATCTGCAAAACCAATGGCGTTGGACTACTTTAATAAAGAAGGTAATCATGTATCTCCGAAATTCATCGAATACATTAAGCCTCTTATAGGCGAACTCCCTGAATTTGTAAAGCTTGAAAAAACATTCGCAAAAAGAAAATAAGAAAATCAACTATAATATGGAATTTAATAAAGTTGTTCTATCAATAAATGCTCATCCCGATGATGCGGAAGCATGGAATGCAGGAGCTTTGAAACTTCTGAAAGACAAAGGTTATAAGATCGTTATAGCCACAATGACCTCAGGTGATCTGGGCGGCTGCAATATGACAATGGAAGAAACAGCCAAAATCAGGATCGAGGAAGCTAAAAAAGCAGCTGCAGTTCTTGATGCTGAATATTATATGCTGGGAGGTATTGACGGATTCCTTTTTGATTCAAAGGAAATTCGTTTGAAAACAATATCCCTTATGAGAAAGATAAGAGCAGGTATCATATTCACACATCTTCCTTCCGATTATCATTCTGATCACCGGACAACAGCAAATATTGTTGAAACGGCAGCGATGGTTTCTTCACTGGCAACTGTTCCTGTTAAAGAAAAACCTCTCGATGTTACGCCTTTATTATATCATAGTTCGCCGCTTACGCTTTCCGATCCGTTGGGATCACAAATAGTGCCTCCGCATTTCTTTGTTAATATAAAGACAGCTATTGAAACAAAGAGGAAAATGCTTGAATATCATATTTCGCAGATCGAATTAATGCAGCACATGCATAAAATGAATGATTTCTTTGGATATGTTCTTGAAGGAAACCGGAATTATGGCAAGATGGTTGGCGTTGAATATGCTGAGGTTTACTGGCAGCATCTGGGTGGCGGTTTTCAGAAAGAAACCCAGGTTCAGAATGATCTAAAAGAGTTTTTAATCAATAAAATCTAATAATCATGAAACTATCAGAAGAAAAGTACAATAAGTATGCTCTTGTAAGGGAGATGATGGAAACACCTGCCATTATCCGTGCATTTAAACCTGAGGTTGCATCCAGGTTTGCCGCATCAGTTAAAAAGCTAAAAGGCTTATTTCTTACCGGAGAAGGAAGCAGCAGGATATTTCCTGCAAAAAGAGCGATCTATGCATTTCATAAAAAAGGTTTGACTCTTCCGATTGTAACAGAAGGTTGTACACAGGCTGAAGAATATAATCTTAACGACTATACAGTTTTTGCAGCTTCGAACTCGGGTCAGACAAAAGAAGTCGTAAGACTCACGTCGGCGCTCAAAAAACACAACCATAAATCTGTTTTTGGTCTTACAGCTAATCCCAACACCAAGCTTGAAGAGATTGTGGACGACACACATATATTAATTTGTGGTAAGGAGGATGCTGTTGCAGCAACAAAATCTGTGATTGAGCAAGGACTTTTTTATGACTCATTGCTCAGAATAGTAAAGGGTGAAAAAATGGAAGGCCTGAAAGACCTTGCAGATAAAACGGAAGAAGCTCTGACATTGAAAATTGATCCTGCAATTACGGGAATAATAAGCAAAGCCAGCATGATATATTTTGCAGGAAGAAATAATGGCGTTGCTGAAGAACTCGCTCTCAAAACTAACGAGATAACCAGGAAAAAATCTGCGTTCCTTGAAGGGACTTTTGCAGTTCATGGAATTGAAGAGGTAATGGACAAAAGCGAAGTGGTTATATGGATCGAACCATTCCCGGCAGAAATGGAAAAATTTAATGAGTGCCTGGTAAAGAATGTTGGTCTGAATATAATTGCAGTATCGACGCAGAAAACGATCTTCCCGACTATTATTATTCCTGATGGCGGACAATATGCTGAATATGTTCAGCTTGCAGCAGGATGGAATATTCTGGTTGAGACTGGCATGGCACTAGGAATCAACCTTGACAAACCAACAAGGGCAAGGAAAGTCGGTAATGAATATATTCCTGAGTAGTACGGTTTAAAAGACCTTTTTAACCACAAAGCACACAAAGATCACCTCCGCTGACGCTTCGGTGATTGAAAAAGGCACAAAGGGCACAATGCTAAAACACTATAATATAGTCCTTTGTGTCCTTTGTGAAAAACCTTTGTGACCTTTGTGGTAAAAAAAAGTTGATACGAAGAAGAACCAAAGGAAAACAAACAAAAAATAATAAACGGTATCTAAATTATACCATCACTTAAAAAAGTTATATCTTGCTCCTAAAATTCGGAAGACAGAAATAAAAGGATTCTGTTTTTCGGGTTTCGAATAACCTAGACTCCTGTTATTTATTTAGTTAGTTCATAATTACTAGCTTAATTTATGAAAATATGGCAAAAAAAGAAGTAGCTGCCGGAATTGATATCGGCGGCACAAATACGGTTTTCGGTTTAGTCGACAGAGAAGGTAACATTCTTGGGGAAGACCGGATAAAGACCACTCATTATGATGAAATAGAAGTATTTGTAGCTGCACTTTACGAAAAGATACAGGTAGTTGCACAAAAAATAGGAAACGGGACCGAAATAATTGGTTTTGGAATCGGCACTCCAATGGGTAACATAAATAAAGGAACAATAGAACACGCCGCAGGGCTTCCCTGGAAAGGGATTGTTCCCCTGGCCGAAGTTTTTGGCAGACATACTAATCTTCCGGTTGTTGTAACTAACGACGCCAACGCAGCTGCAGTTGGTGAAATGGTATACGGAGGAGCAAAAGGGATGAAAAATTTTGTAGTAATAACACTGGGGACCGGACTGGGAAGTGGATTTGTTATTGATGGTAAACTTGTTTATGGTCATGATGGATTTGCAGGAGAAATAGGTCATACAGCAATCAGGCCGGGACCATCAAACCGTGATTGCGGATGCGGCAGAAAAGGTTGTCTTGAAACTTATGTTTCGGCAACCGGTCTCAAAAGATCACTTTTGAAAATCATGGCCGACAGCAACGAACCAAGTGAACTCAGGAAATTGAGTTTTGAAGAACTTGATGCTGAGATCATACACGATGCTGCAAAACGCGGCGATTATATAGCTAAAAGAGCATTTACCCATACAGGAAGAATGCTTGGTTTCAAACTTGCTGATGTTGTTGCACATACAAATCCCGAAGCAATCTTTCTTTTTGGAGGACTTGCACTGGCAAAAGACCTGATTTTTGAACCGGCAAAGGAATATATGGAAGAGAATCTTCTGAGCATATACAAAGGGAAAGTAAAACTTTTGCCATCAGAGTTGAGTACCCATAATGCAGCAGTACTGGGAGCAAGCTCGCTGGTATGGACAATAGAAATCATGATCGAAATATTAATTTGACAGACATGGCAAATTTCCCGCTAGTACTGAATCATATTCTTGGGGTTGTATTTATTATAATAGTATTCGCACTCGCATATGCTTACCTGAAACCGCACGAACTTCATAAAAGAAGATTGGTTTCTACACTTCTTCTTAAAATAAGTTATCTTTTATATCTTACTTGTTCTGCTTATAGTTATTTATCTTTCCGCACTTGTACGGGGAGGGTTGGAAACAGTATTCTTTGGTATTGAGTTTTTCGCATTCCTGATAGTTCTTTTTGTACCGACCATCGGAATATTTGCCAGGAAACTCGGTCAGTTCAGTAAGAAAAGAGAAGGTTACAATTACTTTTTTACTAGTTGTAAATATTCTTTCAATAATAGTCCTAATAATCTTAGTAATGTACTTTCGTTTCGGAAGTAAACCATCTCGCTATTGCGGTAAGAAGGGGGTCTTAGATATCGGATAAATCAGGCAATGATATGGGAGAATTAAATATTTATGATCATTGTAAATCAAAGTGTAACTTCGTTGAAATTAAAAAAATCCAGGCTATGATCAAAGAACGTTTAATAGGGTACATTGAACAGAGTATCAGGCAAAACTGGGAAATAGAAGCTTTATCAAATTATAAGGAAAAAGGATATTCCTATAAAGACATAGCAGAGAAAATAATCCAGATTCACAAACTCTTTAAAGGTTCAGGAATTAAAGAGGGTGATAAAATTGCTCTTGTTGGCCGTAATTCGGCTAATTGGTGCGTAACCTATCTGGCAACAATCACTTACGGTGCAGTAATCGTTCCTGTTCTTCCCGATTTTAAACCGGAAGATCTTATAAATATCATTAACCATTCTGATTCAAAGATGCTTTTTGTTGACGAAAAGATATACGATAATTTTGATATAAAAAGAATGCCTGAAATTATCGGAGTTATCTCTCTGGATGATTTCAAAATTGCCCCGTTTGAACAAAATATTTCGGTGATCATAATCTGATTCAGCGAATGAACTCAGGAAAGAGGATATAAAATTCTCCGGAATATCAAATGACGAACTTGCTGTGATCAGCTACACTTCAGGAACAACCGGCTTTTCAAAAGGAGTTATGATAACCCATAACAGTCTTGCTGCAAATGTCAGGTATGCTCAGAATAATATGCCTTTAAAGCCAGGCGATCCACTGGTTTCCTTCCTGCCTCTTGCACATACATATGGTTGTGCATTTGAGTTCCTTTTTCCATTTACAATCGGATGTCATATAACTATCTTGTCGAAGACACCTTCACCTCAGATTATTATTCAGGCTTTTAAAGAAATTAAACCGCGGCTGATCCTTTCCGTTCCTCTTGTAATTGAAAAGATTTTCAAAAAGCAATTATTGCCGGTTATAAGCAAACCGTCAATGAAAATAATGCTCGCGATACCGCTTTTGAATAAAATTCTCTATAAGAAGATAAATGCCAGGCTGGTTGAGACATTTGGCGGAGCTTTTGCTGAAATAGTTATTGGCGGAGCTGCTTTCAATCCGGATGCTGAAAAATTCTTTAAAAAAATCAAATTCAGGTTTTCTGTCGGATACGGAATGACAGAATGCGGGCCTTTAATAAGTTATGCATCGTGGGACACTACAAAGCTTGGAGCATCGGGAAGGGCTGTTGATACTCTGGAAGTAACAATTGATTCTCCCGATCCGCAAACAGTTGTCGGTGAGATAATACTTAGGGGTGAAAACGTAATGACGGGCTATTATAAAAATGAAAAGGCGACCCGTGAGATGATTGATGAAAATGGCTGGATGCACACCGGAGATCTTGGTATAATAGATAAAGAAGGCAATATTTTCATAAAAGGAAGAAGCAAAAGCATGATCCTCGGACCGTCAGGCGAAAATATTTATCCTGAAGAGATTGAAGCAGTAATTAATAATAAGGATTACATAGTAGAATCTGTTGTAATATCGGTTGACAATAAACTGATCGCACTTATTTTTCCTGATTATGAAACCTTAAAAAGGGATAATATTTCTGATGAGGCGTTCCTTGAAATTCTTGAAAAAACAAGGAAAGAAGTTAATGAAAGACTCCCTGACTTTATGGCTGTGCGCAAATTCAAAATTCACGCTGAAGAATTTGCAAAAACGCCAAAGAGGAGTATAAAGAGATTTTTGTATACAAAGGAATAAGAGTTGCCACCAAGGCGCAAAGGCACAAAGATACACCGAGATATTATATGCTTCTTGTGTCTTGGTGGCAGATAAAATAAAAAGTAAAGCAATAAAGAAATATGGAGCTGTATGTTGTGATCGTTGCAGGAGGGAGCGGTAAACGCATGGGAGCTGAAATACCTAAACAATTCCTTGAACTTTCCGGAAGGCCTGTTCTTATGCATACCATAGAAAGATTCAAAACTTTCGACAATTCAATAGAAATTATTACTGTTCTTCCGGAAAATCAACTTCGTTTTTGGATCGGGTTGCAGAAAAAACATTCATTTACAGTTCCTCATACTCTGGTGAAAGGAGGATCCAACAGGTTTCAATCGGTAAAAAAAGGTCTTGAATTTGTAAATAGTCAGGGTTTAGTAGCAATTCATGACGGAGTAAGGCCTTTTGTTAGCATAGAAACTATTAAAAAATGTTTCGAGACCGCTGAAAAGCTTGGAAATGCTATTCCTTCCATTTCACCCACAGAATCACTAAGAATAGTAAAGGGAGAGGATACTATTCCGGTCAGCAGGTTCGAGGTGAAGCAGATACAAACGCCGCAGGTTTTTAAATCGGAACTGATTAAAAAAGCTTATCTACAGGAATACAGCAGTGATTTTTCGGATGATGCAACTGTTCTGGAAAGAACCGGTGTAAAAATCAACCTCATTGAAGGAAACCGCGAAAATATCAAGATTACAAATCCTGAGGATCTTCTGATATCAGCCGCTCTTCTGAAAACAATCTCCTGACCAATATCCCGATACACCTTTGCACCGTTGCACCTTTGCACCGTTGAGCCATATTTTATATCTTGCGGTACATTTCCAGCTACATATGTTCGAAAAAAAAGTATTCGATTATAAAGGTCTTGAGGTAAGAGTTTCGGACTATGCCAACGAAGGTATATTAGATATACTTAATCATGCAGTGCAGGGTTCTGAAGGGGGATTACGATTTTCGTTGCAGAATATTATCCCGCGAATTGCTGCTTATAAGGATCATATAAGATTTGTATCTCTTTATAAAAAAAACGAGATAACAGGCACAGTTGGTTCGTGTTTCCGTATTTCAGGACAAGGGAACTTATGTTATCCCTACATCTTATCTGAGGTATCTGGCATTTCAATCAATATATCAGACTGATTCGGGATTCAGGAAGCGAACTAAAACTCTTATAAAACCTGAGCAGGATGATAATTTCAAGCAAAAGACTCTTGAGATTTTCAGCAAGCCTCATTTGCTTGATCTTAATGATGTATTTGAAGGAGATAAGCACATTATGTATGCTTTTGTGGAAAGCATGAACGAAAGATCCAAAAATCTTGTTCACCAGGCAGGTTATGAGTATATCAGGTCATTTCTTACTGTAGCCTTCAGCAGGTTTTCTCCGAAATATGACAAGCGTGTTTTTAAACTGAAAAAAGAGGAAAAAGAGAAGATGGAATCTCTGTTACGAAGTTATTTCGTGAATTATTCATTTTTCAGTAATGACTATTCATTTTACGGAGATAAATATTATGTTTTAAAGGAAGGGGATGAAATTATTGCCGGGGTAAGCGCTATACCCTCGGTTTACAAAGTATACGATATTCCGGGGATCTGGGGATGGGTTATTATGAAGGTTCTTCCAAAGACACCCTATTTCAGAAGGTTGTTCTATCCAGGAGAATTCAGATATCTGGTTTTTGATGCAATCTATTGCAAAAAAGGCAGGGAAAAGATACTTGGAAAACTTTTCGAATCTGCATGTGCAGCTGAAGGATTTAATACCGGACTCACCTGGCTGGATGATCATAGTGAGCTTTATGACAAGATGAGAACAATAGTAAAGATGGGTGCCTTGAACAGGATGCTGAATGCAAAACCGGGATTAGTTTATGCCAGGTTTATTAATTTTCCTGAAGGTGAAAAGGAGAATTTCTATAATGCCCCGGCATATATTTCGGGGTTTGATTTCTCGTAAATTCGTCATACGAGCTTGAGATTGCTTCGTCGCAAGCTCATCGCAATGACAGAGTGGATGTAATCGGGAATCAGTCTGGAGTTAATCGAAATTAATAAAGATTCGGTCATTACGAGGAGAGAAGCGACAAAGCAATCTTCCAGATAGTCCTGAGAATTAAATAATAAGATACTATGAAAAAGCTAAGAATACATTATTTTCAACATGTTGCTCATGAAGGATTGGGCAGCATTGAGGAATGGATAAAGTTATCAGGGCATTCACTTACCTCAACAAGGTTTTTTAAGGGTGAAAAAACTCCTGAAATAAATGATATCGACTGGCTCATTATTATGGGAGGATCGATGAGTGCGAATGATGAAATAAGATACCCCTGGCTCAAGGAAGAGAAGATATTTATCAGACAGGCCATTGATTCCGGTAAAACAGTTTTAGGGATATGTCTTGGTTCACAATTAGTATCAGCGGCTCTGGGAGCAAAAGTCTATCCAAATAAAGAAAAGGAAATTGGCTGGTTTGATATAGAATTAAGTGTTGCTGCTCAATCAGGCGATTTGTTTTGTGATCTGGGGAACAGAGTGAAAGTTTTTCACTGGCATGGAGATACCTTTGATTTACCTGAAAATGCAGTACATCTTGCATCATCTGCGGCATGCAGGAATCAGGCATATGTTTATAATGACAAGGTTCTTGCATTACAGTTTCATCTGGAACCAACTCTGGATTCATTGGAGGATATGCTGGAGGGTGGGATAGAAGAGGAACCAGGAAAGTATATACAAAGTCAAAAAGAGATCATGGCCAATAAGAAATTAATCGAATCAAACAGGAAGAACCTGTTTAAAATTCTCGGGAGGCTGGCTGGTTCATGAATACTGGGGATGTTGAAAGAAATCCATTAACGACAAAGGTCACAAAGGGTTTACACAAAGATCACAAAGGTCTAAAACATAATGTTTCAACTTTGTGCCCTTTCCGCCAGCTGGCGGATGGTTCGACTCCAGTACAACCACTCCGCAAACTTGATCTGATAACAATCCACTATATGCACACAAAGAGATTGAATAAAATTATTATTTTTACCGCCGATACGGGTTGTTAACTCAGTTGGTTTAGAATATTACCTTGACAGGGTATGTCCGCCAGCTGGCGGATGGTTCGACTCGACATAAGGGACGTTAGCTCAGTTGGTTCAGAGCGCTTGCTTGACAGGCAAGAGGTCACTGGTTCGATTCCAGTACGCCCCACGCTATTCGCTGAAAAAATTATGTATACCATTTACGGATTATACTCCCAGGCTACAAAAAGATACAGGCGGACCCTCCGAATCCGCCAATCGGCGGAGTTGGAGGGCTTCGCTTTCATACAGGGATCGTCTGTTTAACTAATGGCAACGTAAACTTAAATTCAGAACCTTTTCCAAATTCGCTTTCAACCCAGATTCTTCCGCCCAGTTTTTCAACAAATTCCTTGCTTAGTTTAAGACCCAACCCAGTCCCTTGTTCATTTTCGGTTCCGGGTCTTCTGTAATCAGTATCTATCCGGAACAACTTGTCAATATTTTCATTAGAAATACCTATTCCGGTATCCTTAACCGTTATTGATACTTCATTTTCGTTTGAAATTGCGCATATATTCACCTTACCGAATCGTGGTGTATATTTTACTGCATTGCTTAACAGGTTGCGAAAAACAATATTGATCATATTCCTGTCATTAAAAACAATAATGTCGTCTTTTAAATCAGAACAAAGACTAACCTGCTTATTTGCTGAATTCAACAAAAGGTCTGAAATGTTCTCTTCTATTAAATGCTTTAAATTGATTTTTTCAATATTGATTTTCATAAGCCCGGTCTGGGATCTCGACCAATCAAGTAAGTTTTGAAGTATGGCATAACCACTTTTAGCTGAATCATTCAGGACCTGGGAAAGCATTATGATATTTTCAGTATCGAGATTGTGTATATTTTCCAATAGGAGCCCCGTAGATCCGATAAGAGCCGAAAACGGATTTTTCAGATCATGAGCTATAATGTTGAAAAACTTATCTTTTGTGTCATTGAGTTCTTTTAGCTCATGGTTTACTTGTTTTAACTTTTCCTCTGCTTGTTTGCGCTCCATATTCTCACTCACAATATTCCTATACAATTCCGCTTCTTTTTTCCGCACAAAAAATGCAACTATAGTTACGCAGACTGGAATGCCAACGATAGTCAGTAAATGAACCTCCCATAATGCAAAATGAGGGAGCAACCAGTCATTTAATTCTTCTGATAGAATTATGATAGCAGTTGAGACAACAAAGACAACAACGATGGATATAATTTGTCTTCGAAAGGATATGCTCCGGTCAAAAGATTTTTGAAATTGTTCTTCTTCTTTCTGCCGGATGGAAATTGTTTCAGCAGATTTTCTGTTTCTCATTTTCTGGGTTTGTTGTATTATAATTGAGAAAACGTGAGTTTTTAATGTTCAGTATATTAAAAAATTGATTTGATTTTATTGAGCAGTCAAGCCACCAAAATAAGTACAGTCCTTGTTATATGGCTACTGCAGATGAATTCGAGCAAGCACCGCCAATTCGTCTAAATTCAGGACAATGAACCAGAAGCTATACCTATCCCCTTTCTTCCTCCACAAAAACAGCCGTTCCATAGCACAACACTTCTGTGACCCCCTGAAGAATTTCAGTTGATTCGTACCTTACACCGATCACTGCATTTGCTCCGAGGGTCTCAGCGTGTTTCATCATTATGTCAAATGCCTCTTCCCTGGTTTTTTCGCAGAGCTCTGATAATATGGTAATATTTCCACCTACAAGTGTCTGAAGACTTGCTCCAATGCTGCCGAATATCGAACGGGATCGCACCAGGATACCTCGTACAACACCCAGGTTTCTTACAATTTTGTATCCTTTAATATCAAAGGATGTGCTTGTTTTACTGTGATCCATAATTCAGAATATTATATAATTTGATTCTTTTAAAAGATAGGTTACCTATGAAGTTTTTGGTGAAGACAAATAAATTTTCAGGACATTTCAATTACCATCTCATAAAAAGCAGAAAAATTACACCCAGAATAATTCTGTAATACCCAAAGTATTTAAAGCCATAATTCTGAACCAGACTTATGAAGACCTTAACTGCTATCCAGGCTGTTATAAAGGCAATAATCAGTCCAAGGCATACCAGGAAAATCTCATGACCAGTAAATACTACAGGTGTTTTATATAAATCATAACCGGTGGCGACAACCATTGTGGGAACGGCAAGAAGAAAAGAAAACTCAAGAGCCTGCTTTTTATTCAGGCCGTTAAAAATCCCTCCGATAATAGTAGCAGCTGCTCTTGACACTCCCGGGATCATTGAAATACTTTGAAAAAGACCAATGAAAAATGCGTTTTTAAAGGAAATATTTTCAAGCACATCCGTTCTGCTTTCCTGATTAATCATCTTCTTATCGATTAGGATCAATACTATTCCTCCAAGAATGAGCGAAATGCTTACGACATACGGGTTGAATAAGTAAGTTTTTATATAATGATATGCAAAAATCCCCAGAATTCCCGTTGGAATAAATGCAACAGCGAGCTTGAAATATATTGTCAATCCCTGGAGGAATCGTTTGGCATATAACCAGACAATCGCCATAATCGCTCCAATCTGTATCGCAATCTCGAAAGTCTTGACAAAAGCATCTTCCGAAATATTCATTATGCTTGAAGCCAGGATCATATGTCCGGTAGATGAGATCGGCAGGAATTCAGTGATTCCTTCAATTATCGATAAAATTATAGTCTGGATAATATTCATAGCAATAAGTTAATATTTAATTTATTGGAGTTGCTGATAGTTGAAATCCATTAACCACTAAGGGCACAAAGGTTTACACAAAGCACACAAAGTGTTTTAACTTTGTACTCTTTGTGCCTTTTTCAACCACCGAAGCTTCTGCGGAGGTGTTCTTTGTGTTCTTTGTGTTTAAAATAGTATCTTAACATTCCAGCTATTTTTTGTTTTCTTTTTCAAAAAGTGTCCATACCTGTCCCGGCATATCACGAAGAAATTCCTTCTGATAGCTGAATTCAGGATGAGCTGTCAGAAATTCTGCAGCATGGAATGTGTCACCACACGGATGACCCATTATAGCCCAGAGTTTCATATCGCTTGCAAGATTCCCGTCGGTTGCCTTTCCCTGAACAGCGCCGGCAGCTGTAAACGCCGGCCAGCCCATATCACCTGTCCCGGTTGCATCAGAATCGATGTGCCCGCAGAGGGTCAGACCACTGGCTTCATCTTTCTTTCTCCATGTATCCCAATGATCTCCCATGAACTTCATTGCACTTGTAACGTCCAGTTTGCCTTTATTTTCCTTCAGTATCTCTTCCCATCTGATTTTACGCGCATTTGGTGAGGAGCTGAGTATAGAAGGATCATATGTAGTTTCTTCTTTAATGAGCTTCTCGTTCGAAGGGAAATTGGATCCGATAAAATAACCATCCTTCGTTCTTTCAAGAGACTGATTTTTCAGACCCAGTTCCAGGCGTGCTATCTCTCCGGTTTTATTATCACCAATCAGCCAGTCATTTGCATAGCCGCCATTATTTTTCTCTTTCATTGTTGAAGCCCAATCATCAATGGACGATGAATATTGAATTGCCTTCCTGGCGCGGACAAACTCAGCAACGCCGGTTGTGTCAAAACCCTTAAACTGAGTTATCGTTGTTTCGGTCACGATCAACCCGGCGCTGTTGATGTAAAAATCGTCTCCGCTGTGTATGAAACCGGGCAGGGCGTCCATTACAATCCTGTTCCCTTTTTCCGGAACAATGTCAAGGATTATGTTCCACCGCTCACCGATTACATATTCAACCCAGTTATTATGAGCCATTACGATTTTACCGTCTTTTGTCCAGGAACCTGTTGCGGCGATGGCGCTGCAATGACCCGGCGGCGTTGGTTTCTCTGTAGAGTTAAGATATGGCACGTAATACCACGAAGTTTCAAGAATAGCATTCATTGCTATTATATCTTTCCGGTCAATCTTGCCTGCACCAAGTTTTGCGTTGACACCAGTAACTATTCCATCAATTTCAAGTTGATATTCTGTCGGAATATTCTTCCAGAATAATCTTTCAGATGATGTGCGATAGAATTCCCAGTTCCTTCCTGTCGTTTTTTCATTCAGCATGGACATTGCTCCACGCAAATCAATTATTTCATTTGCCAGCAGGTATCCATGCTGGTAGCCGATAACACCCGGAGCTCCCTCGAGATGAACGGATATCCATCCATTCTTCTCGCTGCGGGAAGCTTTTGCCATCATCTGTTCTTGCGATAGCGGTTTCTTTGAAGTTGTAGTGTTGCACCCTGTCAGAAAACCTAATGCCAAAACGATAACCAGGTATTTTTTCATATTGATAATACTATAATCAGTCCCCTACTCATAAGTGGTCAAATGATGTCCATCCTGTTAAAACTTATAACAGAATGGACAGCTTCAAGGATGTAAAGTTCTCTGACCTATTTTAATTCCTTGATTTTTATGTTTCTGAACCATACCGGGTAACCATGATCCTGAAGTCCGATAAATCCTTCTTTTGAGATTCCTTCTGTAAATCCCGGGAAATCTTTGAATTTACTGTTTGCGACCATTTTGTCCCATGCCGGTGTCCAAAGTTCATATTCCACAACCTTAACTCCATTCTGTACATGAGTGACTTTTCCGTTATTTACTGTAATAATAATTGTATTCCATTGTCCGGCAGGATGAACAGTTTTTGGATCTGCTGCTATCATATCATAAAGCGAACCTGCAAGGTGACTGGGTATCTTATTGTCCTCGGCATCAACGTTGTCGAGAATCTGAACTTCAGGAGCTGCATAATATATTGGTTTTCCCGGGATTTCCCTTACATCGTAAAAGATACCTGAGTTTGCCATTTTACTTGCTTTCCAGTCAACTGACAATTCGAAATTTTTAAATTTCTTGTCACCGTAAAGAATATCCCCGTTTGAACCTTCACCCGGTTTCTTGCCTTCTGCGGTAAATACTTTCATTGTTCCATTTTCAATAACCCAGTTTTTAGGCATTGCCGTTCCGTTGCACTGACGCCAGCCATTAAAATCTTTGCCATCAAATAATAATACCCATCCGTCTTTCTTTTCCTTTGCGGAAAGTTTATTCAGATCCTGACCGTAGGAAGGGACCATGATAAGCATTGTTGCTGCAAATGATAACGATAAAATAATGTTTCTCTTCATAATATTGATTTTTAGAAATTTTCCGATGCAAATTAGTCAAAATAATCATTCGTAATATTTTGTGATTTACATTTTGTGCCCACAGGTAGATAAGGAACAGTCGCGACTGTTCCTTACACAACATTTGTTTGCTTTTCCGTTTTATACTACATGATAATAAATAAGGGATACTAGTTGATTAAATTTTTATAAAGAACTAATTTTAATTGTTTTTGTGCCGATCATTAATTTAAAAGAATTCAATATGAAACGAGAACAGTATATTCCATTTGATAAGGAATTCTTATTGGAACAGCAAATTGCAGAATATGCTGCAGATAACAAGGAAGTAGAAGATTTCAAAAAGCTATTTGATATACTGGAACATTATTTTCACTACGAAGCCTTTAATCTTATCCGTAAATTAAAACAAAATTATGCCTCTTTCGATCCTGATTTAAGTCCTAAAGAAAGGGACGGATTCATAGGCAAAAGTGATTTTCCGATTTTTAAAGAGACCCTTCTTAAAGTTCTTGAGCGGGGCAATTTTTGTCGTGTTGATCAGGATACCCTGGATGAAGCCTTGAAAAATTCAGATCTTATTGGATTAAAGCTTGCAATTGACTTTAATGATTTTAAAGATTATGGAATATATGTCCGGGGTCACCATAAAACCAGGGAAAAGGTCACCAGATTCTTTTTGTGGAAGAAAGAAATAGAGTTTGAGTACTATGACCGCGTAATGATTTACCTTAATTATAACGATGCAGACTACTTTAACGAAAAGAAGGTTCCTTTAAGTAAACTACCCTTTGATCCGGGGTGCATTGTATTAAAAATTTTCAAGCGGGTTCCAAAAAACGATCTCGAAACTATATTTCCAAATGCAGTTCCCAGGATGTCGGCAATAGATAAAATATTATTCTGGGTCCCTGGTGTCGGTGGCGGTATTTCATTATTGAGTACGAAAGTAGTTCCGGCATTGATTACAATGTATGCCGCATACAAATCAGGTGAGTCAATAAATCTTTTAAACAGTAAAACTGCACTTAACCAGGGCCTAATAGCGCTTGGAATATTGGGTGGTTATTTGTTCCGGCAATACAACAGCTTTGTAAATAAGAAAATAAAATTTTCAAAGATGCTTTCCGACAGTCTTTACTTCAAAAATCTGGGTAATAACAGCGGGGCATTTTATTCATTGTTAAACTCTTCGGAAGAAGAAGAGCTTAAAGAGACAATTTTGGCATATGCATTTTTAAATAGAAGCAAGAAGCCCCTGACAGCAGAAGAGCTCGATTCCCAAATTGAGGCATGGTTTAAGATAAGGCTGGATACTGACCTTGATTTTGATGTAGAAGACGCTTTATTTAAATTGAAAAACATTGGTCTTGGCATCGAGACTAATGGCAAATGGAAGGTTATTCCGTTAGAGAAGGCACTTGTTCTGGTAGATGAAGTATGGGATGGGATATTTGAGTATAATCAACCACATCCGGTTTGAGAGTTAAAAAGAAACTCACCCCCTTCCCAATAGCCGTCACAACTTTACTTGTATTATATGCCTCCGGAGTCTAGTCCTTTATTAAACGATGAAGCTAAAAGGGTTATCAGCAGCATGCCCGACTGGAAACCGGGGAAACAGGCCGGAAAAGCCGTTGCAGTTCAGTATAATGTGCCTGTGGAATTTAAATTGAAGTAATCGGTGAGCGGTATGCGGTATGCGTTATCATCACCGCAAACCTCATACCGCAGACCGCAAGCCGTTATTCTTCATTTTCACCTGCCATAAAAAACGCTGCATGTACCGGGGCCGGGCAGACTGAATCCAGTCCTTTTATGGCTTTCCAGAGTATCTCATTGAATTCGGTATCATTAGCCAGATCTTCTTTTGTAAAATCAAAGACCTCGCTTTTCTTCTGCCACAGGTTTTGAGCAGTATTCTTTGCATTCAAATCTACCAGACAAGGCCTCACGGAAAATGCAGGATGATCAGGAGTATTATTCATGCATCTCCACAAAGGCGTTGCAGGAGCATCATACTGCGTCATTGGAGGAAGTGCGAGGATCAGCTCAATAGTACGCAATAGTGACGCAGTAGTATAGGCAGTATGATCGACAAATCCTTTTTTAACGAAACCGCCGGCAATATAGGCAGGACTTCTGTGGGCATCCACATGATCGGGACCGTTTTGCGCATCGTCTTCTACTATTATTATCAGGCTGTTTTTCCATATCCGGCTATGGCTCAGATAATCCACAAATAAACCGACAGCCAGGTCATTATCAGCAGCATGGGCAAATGGAGTTGGTCTGCCCAGACTCAGCCCTTCCGTATGATCGTTTGGAAAGCGGATTGAATTAAACGCCGGAACGGCATTTATTGACAGAAGTGAATCAAAATCATTTTTCCATTGCCGAAACCGGATGGTATCGCGGATGGAGAGATCCCAGCTGGCAAAACCGGGACAAAAGTGTCCTTTCAGTACTGAAACTGCTGGTTTTGTGCCATCCATAAACTCGGCGTACGAGCGGAAACTGACACCATTTCGCTGGCAATCATCCCAGAGAAATCCGTCTTTATTGTTTGCAATTGGAATGGCGCCTTCACCCGGATACTCACCGCCCCGTCCCCCGTAACTCGTGGGCCAATTCTTTTCAAGATAATCGGTTGCATAAGCGCCCATTGTCCAGTTATGGCCGTCAGCGCTTACCTCGCCGTTAACGTAAAAATTATCCAACAGCACAAATTCCCTTGCGATAGCATGCTGATTCGGAGTAATATTTTCACCAAAAAGAACAAGTTTTTGATCACCATTTCCTTCAGGAATATCTCCAAGCACCTGATCATAAGTCCGGTTCTCTTTAATAATGTAAAAAATATGCTTAATCGGCGAACTATCACCAACTTTCATAGGAATCGGATTGCCTTTCTTTCCTTCCGAGGTCAGTTCTGTCTTTTTGTTATACGGAGTATTGTTATAAACAGCTTTTGAATACACTGCAAGTTGAGCTGCGTCAGGAGTGCTCAGAATTGACATCGTTCCCCTTAAAAGACCTCCGATATATTGTTCCTTTATTTTATGTTCTTTACCTCCGGCCTGGTACACTACTTCATCACCTTTGCGGGCAGGATTCGGTCCGTAAGGGTTTGCATGGGAAGACAGGCCTTTCCCGTTACTGACCAGTATTTTGTTATTTGCCACCCGCACACAGGTTGGATACCAGCCGGTTGGAATAAATCCTTTGTTTTTAGACGATCCTGGTGTGCTTACATCAAATACGGCAAGGCAGTTATTGTCCGCATTAGCAATGTACAATGTCTTTTCATCATTACTGAGCGACACACTGTTCGTTGTTGAACCTGACGGTGATCCGGCATAAAGAGCTGAATTGAGTGTTTCTGTCACCTTCATGAGCTTCGAATCAATCACCGAGACTGAATTATCATTTGCGTTGGCAACAAAAAGAAATTTCCCATTCGTCGTAATACACAGATCATTGGGATTGTCACCTACAGCTATGGTACCAGTAATTTTGAGCAATTCGGTATTAAAAACTTCTACCTTGTCACAACCCCAGCAGGATATATACAGTAATCTATGATCCGGCGAAAGAAGACATGTATATCCTTGGCCGCCAAGAGGGGAAGAAGAAATTACTTTTTTGGTTTTAGTGTCAAGAATGTAAAGTGAGTTATTCTCCTGCGTCACTGCATATAACCTGTTCTTAGGGTCATCAAGAGCAATACCTGCAATTGAGATCTTTTCGGGCCAGGGTTTGCCAATAATAATAGAATCGTTGACCACCAAGCGATTATTACTGATAAGATACCTGATTATTTTATTGTCATTTCCACCTGAAGCGTACAAATATTTACCATCGTCAGAAAATGTAAGTCCAAGCCACGATTTTTTTATAATTATAGAATCAAGGACAACATCCTTTTCGAGGTCTATCAGCTGGATTGTCTGGTCGCTTTCACCATTATTAGTTACTGCAGCGAGTTTCTTTGAAGGTGATACTGCAATATTCAATGGCAGATCGCCAAGCGGCAATTGTTTTCCGACAGGGGTCAGTTTCCAGGCATTTGGAAGAGTAACTGCATGCGATTCAAGTTCCTGCAATGTTTGGGCAGGGAGATTGACTATGAAAATCGATAGTATTATCTGAAGAAGGAGCAGTTTTTTTGCGAATTTCATTTTCAGAGTATAATTAAATTTCAAACAAAATTTAAATATGTTGGTTCGGAATAGATTTTATATCTATTAACCGATCCGAATCTCAGAGATTTTTACCCCCTTTCTTATTTCCCCCAAGGGGGAAATGATAGTTTCTGTTACTGAGATAATTATGAGTTAGAATCTGAGTTATTCATGACCTCTTTAATCTTCTTAATGACCAATTCAATTTTGTTTTCAACATCTGAATTCTTAAATCGAATAACTTTCAAACCAGAAGATTCCAGGAATTTAGTTCTTTCAACATCATAATTTTTTCGACCTAAATGAATCATCCCATCAATTTCAATAGCCAAATTAGCCTCAAAACAGTAAAAATCCAATATGTAGACTCCATATGGATGCTGTCTACGGAAATGCATTCCTTCTATTTTTCTAGCTCTGATATGGTCCCACAGAATTTTTTCCTGGGATGTCATATTTCTTCTTAGCTTCCGTGCTTGATCCTTTAACTTTAAATTGGCACCGAAATTATGTTTAGACAAATTTATTAATCGCGAGCAAGCCATATTCTTCCTCCAATCTAATGTTCAGTAAGAAACCACCCCTTCCCCCGTGGGGGAAGGATGGGAAGGGGGTAAATATCGAGATAAGGGGTTTTAATTTCCTACAACCCTCTTCTTTAAATTTTCAGGTGTGAGTGTGATGAGATGACCAATTTGCTTTCCGTCGCGGAATGTTGCGACTCTTAAAGTGACCGGACCTTCAGGAAGATTAAATGTTTTGGAATATTTAGGCGAATAAATACCCGGCATAGCCCCGTCAACTGTATAATAGATATCCAAACCCGGAACTTCCGAAGCAAGGTCAACAACCATTTTCCCGTCGGTTTTCTTAACGTTAACGATTGCATCATAAATTGCGGTAGAATAATTTACACCTTCCAGATCTGAACGGTCGAATTGTTTCTCAACACGCTGTATGAAATTATTCCAGTTCTTTGAAGCATCGGGCGACCAGAAATCTTCTGCAAGCGCCCAGGCACGTGGCCATGTCATATATTCTGCATGATGTAATGTTACCACCTGTTCTGTCCAGAGATTTCCCTGGCCGCCAAGGATGTATTTGGCATCCACTCCTTCAGGAACCGGATTAAAACTATAGCATTTGGTCAACCTTAGCCCGGCGTAAATAGGTGGTTCAATTGTTTGTTCACCTTGCTGATAATCGAGGTAACCGAAAGTTGTGGGAGTCATCACAACATAATGGCCCATTTTAGCAGCTTCAATTCCGCCTTTGATACCGCGCCAGCTCATTACTGTTGCTTCAGGGGCAATACCACCTTCAAGTATTTCATCCCAGCCGATAAGTTTTTTGCCTTTTGATTTCAAAATGGTCTCAACACGTTTCATAAAGTATGCCTGCAACTCTTCAGGCTTCGTCATTTTCATTTTTTTCATCAAGGCCTGGCAGTTAGGATCTTTTGTCCAGAATCCTTTATAACATTCGTCTCCGCCTACATGTATATAAGGATTTGGGAAGATTGCTGCCATTTCCGTGAAGACTTTATCAAGAAATTCATACACTTTTTCGTCCGAGGGATTCAGTGTATTGTCGATACGCATTTTGAATGTACCATCATTGAACCATTCTGAAAATGAAGAACCCGGATTGACTTTTGTTTTGGAATCTTTTGTACAGCTCAGTTCAGGATATGAGGCAATAGCTGCCATGCTATGTCCGGGTACATCAATTTCGGGCACGATAGTGACAAAACGAGTCGCTGCAAAATCAATTATATCTTTAATATCTGCCTGTGTGTAAAACCCACCAACAGTAGCTTTTTCACCTTCTTTAGGTTCAGCACGTTCGCCGAACTGGCCATAACGCGGCACTCTCCACGCACCAACTTCGGTTAGTTTCGGAAGAGACTTGATTTCTATTCTCCATCCGTTGTCGTCTGTTAAATGCCAGTGAAAAGTATTGTATTTATACTTCGCCATCTGGTCGATATATTTTTCAACCTCTTCTTTCGTGAAAAAATTCCGGCTGACGTCAAGCATCAATCCTCTCCATGCAAAACGTGGATAATCGGTGATTTTTACACCTGGAACTGTCAAGGTTGCGGTTGTCATTGTTTTGCTCTCGATTTCCTTTGGCAGCAGTTGGAGCAGAGTTTGCATACCATAAAACAGACCTGCCGGTTCGTTTGCCGTAATAATAATTCCAGTTGGTGATGATACCAGGGTATAACCTTCTTTTCCGAGCTCTGCAACAGGTGTCTGGCTTAAATTAAACTGGATTGAACCTGAATTTCCCTGCATGGGCTTAATATCAAACCCCGACGAAAGGCTCAGTTTCTGAGAAAACATATTTGCTATTTTAAGAGCATCCGGTGTATCATAAGTGATACTTGAGGTTTTCGTAATTTCATAATTGCCTCCTGATTGCTGAATATCTGCAGGTTGAGGAATCACATTTATGGCCGGAGTCTGTGCGAACATCCTGCCCAGAGTTAACAGAAGAACGAATAAGAGAATTTTTTTCATAAGTGTGGAAAGATTAAAATATCTGTGACTAATTAAATATTTGTTTTATCTGATTTCCGGAGGATCTGATGAGCGGACAGAATTAATAAAACTGCAGTGTGAAGTTTTAAGAACCTTAAGGACTTCTTTTTTTATTCTTATTACCACTTTTCCATATAGATCGACCGGCTCACCATCGATGTGGAACTTTGTCTCGTCAGTCTCGATAATAATTTCTTTATTGGTTGTAATATGCCTGACATACTTCGATTTGTTAATTCTCTTCGTGAAAAGCCGTATGATAAATAGTGTGCCTAAAATCTTTGGAAAAGGTTTGATAAGAACGATGTCAATCATTCCGTCGTTAGGTTTAGCTTCGGGAGCAATAAATGCATTATTCCCGAATTGTCTTGTATTTGCAATTGTAAGAACGAAAAGTTTTTCTGAAATAATTTCTTGTCCGTCAACCTTAATTTTCACATGGAAAGGACGAAGCCGTAAAAAAGTTTTAAAGGTGAGCCAGACATAGGGAACGAACCCGCGAAGTTTCAGATTATTGAATGAATGAGCCACGAAACTATCGAGCCCGATCCCCGCTACATTGAGGCACAATTTGTCATTTATCTCAATAACATCGATGTCCATGCTCTCTGCCTTTTTAATATCGGACAGAAGCGATCTTACATTCAATATAAAACCAAATTCCTTTGCAAACCCATTACCGGAACCCAACGGCAGCACTCCAAGGATTTTATTGCTGCCTACGAGTTGTGATGCTACTGTATGAACAGTACCATCGCCTCCTGCTGCTATAAAAACGTTGTAATTATCAAAATTATCTTTTATGAGTGTTCCGGTTGCTTCTTTGTTTATTGATTTGCAATAGGATAAATCATTCTTTCTGCGTTCCAGTTCTTTTGATACAATGAAATTTACGGGAGGAACACCAGACGTCGGATTGAGGACAAACAGTGCTTTATTATTATTTTCAGGAGCCTTCCTTTTCATGTCCAAATTTACGGAAGATTTTATCAATCTGATGAAATTTTTTTTTTAACCACAAAGTACACAAAGTAGGCACAAAGTACACAAAGTAAATATCCTTATTTGGATCTTTGTGTCCTTTGTGTTACATCTTTGTGAACTCTGTGGTTAATGGATTTCAGTATCTCACAAAGGAATAATGAATTTATTCCATGAACGGATACTTAAAATCTGTAGCCGGAATGAGAGTTTCTTTTATTGTTCGCGGACTAACCCAGCGGAGGAGGTTCAGATGGCTTCCTGCCTTATCGTTTGTCCCGGAGGCCCTGGCTCCTCCGAAAGGCTGCTGACCGACCATAGCTCCCGTTGGTTTGTCATTTATATAAAAGTTTCCGGCAGCATAGCGCAGTGTTCTGCATGCTTTTATCATTGCATACTTATCATTGCTGAATATCGATCCCGTAAGAGCATACGGCGAAGTTTCATCGCATAAATTAAGGGTTTCATCGAATTTGTCGTCCTTATAGACGTAAATAGTCATTACCGGACCGAATATTTCCTCTTCCATAGTAAAAAAATGAGGATTCTCTGTTACGATAACTGTGGGTTCAATAAAGTATCCTTTAGATTTATCCCCATTGCCTCCGGCCAATATCTTAGCATCGGCAGATGATTTTACCTTATCGAGGTATGACATTATTTTTTCATACGAACCATTATCAATCACAGCATTGACATAATTCCTGAAGTCGCATACATCGCCTGTTTTTATCTCGGAGATCATTCTGAGGATATGATTTTTTGTTTCGTTCCAGATTGATTCAGGAATATATGCCCGGGAAGCTGCGGAGCATTTCTGTCCCTGGTATTCAAATGAGCCCCTTACAATAGCAGTAGCCAGTTCAAGCGGATTCGCAGAGCCATGAGCAAAAATAAAATCTTTACCGCCTGTTTCGCCGACTAGTTTCGGATAAGATTTGTAATGCTGTAGGTTCTCAGAAACCTGTTTCCATAGAGAATTGAATGTTGGATTTGAACCTGTAAAATGGATACCTGCAAGATCTCTGTGCTTTAATACAATACCACTGATGAGCGGACCTGAACCAGGAACGAAATTAATTACTCCGGAGGGCATACCGGCTTCTTCAAAAACCTTCATCAGATAATAGTTCGAGAGGAGAGAAGTAGTAGCCGGTTTCCATACTGTAGTATTTCCCATCAGGGCTACAGAAGTGCTCAGGTTAGACGCAATTGCAGTAAAATTGAAAGGGGTTACTGTATATACGAATCCTTCAAGAGGCCGATACTCCAGACGATTAATATTCTCACCATTTGATATTGGTTGTTCTTCGTAAATGAGCGAAGCAAAATAGATATTAAAACGCAGGTAATCTATTACTTCACATGCGGCATCAATCTCAGCCTGGAATACATTTTTCCCCTGGCCGAGCATGGTGGCTGCATTAATACGGTACCTGTATTTTTTTGAAAGCAGTTCAGCAGCCTTTGCCATTACAGCTGCTCTTTCCATCCACGATAGCGTCATCCATTCGCATTTGGCGTCAAGGGCTGCATTGATCGCAAGTGAAACTTCCTTTTCAGTGGCCATATGATAAGTAGCCAGTACGTGCTGATGATCCGAAGGCATTACAATCTTGCCGGTTTTACCTGTCCTGATTTCTTTGCCTCCGATTATAAGAGGGATTTCAATAACCTGATTCAGCTGAACCTTTAATTCTTCTTCGAGAAGTTTTCGTTCTTCGCTTCCCGGCCTGTACATTAAGATCGGTTCATTTTTTGGTTCTCTGAAATTATATATCGCGTTATTCATTTTTAATTTTTTTGCAATAATGAGCTGTTTATTAAATTCATTCAATGATAAATGTCGCGTCAGCGTATGACTTTTTTAAAGTTTATCCAACTCTCATTATTTTGTTCCCTTATAACACATGAATATTTTATATGTTCAGGAGTTACCAGAACGACTAAAGTGACAGGAGTGACAATTTTATTCTGTTATTAGTTTCATTTTAGCTGAAAGCCAGGAACTCCTGTTTGCCATAATGCAAAACTAAAGACATCCGCAAGTCTCTCAAAATCCTTTTTCTTTGAATTTCCGATTCCATGTCCGGCGTGATAATCTACCAGAAATAGAATAGGTTTGTCAGAAGCATTAGCAGCCTCCAGTCTTGCGGCAAATTTGGCTGGCTGCCATACAATGACCCTCGGATCGTTCATCCCGGCAGTTATTAAGGTTGCGGGGTATTTAGTGCCGTCCTTAATATGAAGGTAAGAATCCATTTCTATAAGAGCTTTACAATCAATGGAATCTTTTACAGTTCCGAATTCAGGTACATTTACTGGTCCATTGGGTGATTCCTCCGCACGTACAGGATCGAGGCAGCCAACTTCGGGAATTGCAGCTGCAAAAAGATCGGGCCTTTCAGTCATTGCCCTGCCTATAAGAATTCCCCCCGCACTGGCAGAGTTTATAGCTATTTTTTTTGATGATGTATAATTATTTGAAATCATAAATTCTGCACACGCTATAAGATCCTTCCATGTATTTGGTTTTGTTGTTTTATAGCCGTCTTTATACCACTTATCTCCCAATTCACCGCCGCCCCTGACATGAGCAACGGCGAGAATCGCGTTATAGTTGGCCAAAAGCAAACGATCGGGATCGAAACGAGGACTCATTGATATTCCATAAGCGCCGTAACCATAAATGAAAACCGGATTGTTTCCATCTTTCTTAATATTCTTGTTGTAGATAAGTGACAGAGGCACCAACTTTCCATCCCAGGTAGGTATCATTAATTCTTCCACAGTCAGATCTGCAAACTCGGGGAAACTGGGTAAGGATGAGAGATTTTCGGGAATGAATTCATTTTTAGACGGCAAATACCGGAACCTTCTGAGATCACTTGTCCAGCCGGTTATACTGACCCATAGTTCATTGTACTTATATCCTTTGGAAGTGATTGAAATATCTCCTGCAGGAAAAGGGAGCTGTATTTCTTTAGCGGTTTTTGACCCATCAGGCAGGAAAAACAATTTCACTGAAACCCCATTTTCTGAAGTTGCGTAGCACAGCCCATCTGAAAATAGTGCGAATGTTGTTATTGTTCTTTTAGGATCTTCAGGAACCACTACCTCTGCTTTTTCAAGGTCAGGATGTGTAAGTGAGGTTTTGATTATTTTGTAATTTGGCGCTCCTTTTGGTGTGTATATATATAAATCCTTATCTGTTGTAGCATAACTATATACCTCATCCTCAGGTTTAAACAGATGTTTCCATTTGATATCCCCTTTTTTCATATCCGAGAACGGGGCAAAATACAGATTCAATCGGTTGTCGACTGTTGCCAGAACGCCGAACAGATATTTTGAATCATTATCGTAATACGCTATTGGAATATCTTCGGGACGAATTCCTAGTTCGGGTAGTTTCGCCCTTGAAAAAATCTCCTTATCTATAACAGGATCTGTACCTTCAAAATGCCAATAAGTTTTACTGTCAAGTTCCCTGTCCTTCTGATGTACGTCCCCTGACTTGAGCCGGTTATAGAAGAAGCTCTTGCCGTCAGGCAACCAGGATATTGAAGGGATCCAGGTTCGGTCAATTTTCTCCTCATCCAAAATTTTTGTCTTGACATCCATTGTAAGAATTATACTACTTTCCGACCCGTTCGGAGCCACAACAAATGCCACTTTTGAACCATCAAGGTTTGGCGAGATGGAACCTATCACATACTTTTCAGTCGTATCAGAAGCGTATCTCTGCGGGTCAAAAAGGAAAGTTTCTGTTCCTCCAAAACCATCGCGGTAGTATAACTTTCCTGTTTCATCCGCCGGGGTGGTTTTAAGGTAGAAATACTTGTCATTTTCAGTAATGTTTAACATGGTAACACGCGTAGCTCTTCTGCCATCAAATTCTATCATTTTATCAATCAGTGATTGTCTTCCGGGTATGTCATTTAAGACATTCCGGGCATAATCTGACTGAATCCGGAACCATTTTAATACGGAAGAATCATTAAGATTCTCTAAATTCCTGTATGGATCAGAAAAGGTTTGTCCGAAATAAGTGTCTTTAACAGGTTCCTCCTTTGCAAGAGGTGGTTTCTTTTTTGTTTCATTTGAAGTGCAGCTGACAAAAAGGATCAAAATCAGAAATCCAAAGAATGTCTTTGTTCTCATAATTCAATGTTTTTGCTATAAATATTAACAAGTAACTGTTTTGTAACACTTTTGTATAACAAAAAGTTCATGAACTTTTAACTGTAGGCGCTTCAAACATTTTATAGTAATTTTCGGGTTCAGTTTTAAGCGGAAACACAATATGTCAGAATCGAAATTTTATCATTTCCCGGCAACAGGATCATTTTATGGAATAAATGCATTGGATGAAGCTGTTGAAGCAACACGCGAAAGTGGATTTGTATGGTTCAATTTCTATAAACCTTCAAAAGAAGTACTTTCATCGCTGGTAGGGAAACTGGATATTCATCCATTATCGGTTGAGGACTGCTTCGATGAAGAACAAGTTCCGAAGATCGAGTACTTTGCCGGCAATACATTTATTATTTTTAATTCCTTCAGTTACGCCAGCCGCTCACTCTTTATCGATGAGGTAAATCTTTTCATAGGGAAGAATTTTCTGATCACGGTCAGCGGTCATCATTCAGATGAAAGAAAACCCTTGAATAATATTACAGATCTCATTGAAAAAGGCAACACAAATGCAAAAGCCGGTCCGGATTATCTGATGCACATTGTTTTGGATTGGCTGGTTGATGAAAAATATAAGGCATTTGACGACATGGAAGAGGAACTTGAAAATGCTGAAGAGTCTCTTCTTGCGGATGTGGAAAAATTTCAGCCTGTTCAACTCATCACAATGCGAAAAAATCTGATGAGGCTCCGGAAGACCTTATACCATGAACGGGAAATCCTTGTTAAGATATGCAGGTTTGATTGTCCGTTTATCAGTGAAAAGGCAATTGTGCATTATCGCGACATATATGATCATCTTGCCAAATTCTTTGAACTGACTGAAACTTACAGGGAGATTGAAACCAGCCTTATGGAGTTATATACTTCTCTTCTGAATAACCTCATGACTAAAATGTCGAATGATACCAATAACTCAGTAAGGCGATTGACTTTGATTGCGACTATATTCATGCCCTTAACTTTGCTTGCAAGTATCGGAGGTATGTCGGAATGGTCAATGATGACAGGGCCTGACAGGTGGAAGATCAGTTACCCATTATTCATTTTGGGGATGGTTGTGATTGGAGCTATTAATTATCTGATCATCAGGAGGATGGAAAAGAGGAAGAAAACATAAAACCATACTCATTCCCACTGGTGTTGCACTGTCAAGGTCCTTCTTCACTGTCAGGGCAGCCGATGTTTTGTAATGATTAAAAGTTAAATATTGACTGTCTGTCTTGCAAGTTTTTTACTGCTGCCAAGATCAAACATTGCACAGATGCTTTTCCCCGAATTCCCTTATCGCATATGAAAAGAACAATCCTGAAAGAATGTCAATGCTATAATGTCCGCGTGCCAGGAAAAGAGCCAGGATAACAATGGCCAGGCAAATGAGAATAAGCGATTTATAACCTCTGTCTTTAACCAGAAGATACATTAAAAAGACATTCCCGGTGTGCCCGGAGGGGTAAACTCCGAGTTCAAAATTTGAAAAACCATGGAACAGCGGATCTGACCCGTTGAACATTGGTGGATTTCCAAAAGGTGTGAGGACAATGAAAATAGCCCTTATTATGTAGAAGATTCCACTCATTACCATGAATAACGGAATTCTGTCATAATCTTTCTTCTGGACAAAATAAACTAAAACAAGGACAAGAGGGACAAGGCAAAAGATATCATAAATAAGGGAAACATTGTAAAAAGGAAGATTATCTAGAATCAGGTCGGAGAGCATCGGCAAGGGTTTTACCTTCACTCATATAATTATGAAGATATGTCTCAGATGCAAAATTCATTGCTGCTCCTGCAATAATTGAAAGAATACCAATATAAAGATATTTGCTTTTAATCACCGGAATGAGGCAATGACCCATTTCCGATAGATAGGTAAACAGATTGTTTTTCTTTTTATTATTAGATTCCATTGCGTATAAATATAAAGCATATACACATAATAATATCGGGTGAACGATATTATTATATGGGATAAAGATAAAAACTTAACTTGATTTTACAGGAAAAATAAGAATGAACGATTATGATGCCGACATCTCGTTATAAGTCTTTATTATCTCTTCAGCATATTCTGCAGGGGCTTCAATATGTCCCCAGCCTGTTTTGGTCTGCCATAAACCATCATATGCAGAATCGTGATATGATCTGATTATATGCGGGATTTGCTTTTCGGTAAGTATCTCATCAAGCAGTAAAGCTTCCACCTCGTTCTTAAACATCAGAATTTTTACTGGATTACTCATTTCATTTCCTTTTTGGTACAACTGCACAATTATTAAGCAAAACATCCATCAGAAAACCGGAGCACTCTCCACGGATCGTAATCTCATCACCGGTTTTAAACTTTGAAGGATTTGCAGATGCAAAGGTACAAATTACAGATGAAAGGTCATTGCCGCTTTTTAATGATATATTTAAATTGCTGCTGTCCGCTTGTGTAACAGAAGCAATTGACCCTGAAACTTCAAGGATTTTTTTAATATATTTTGCAGATGCAGCCGCTTCATTATCTTCAAATTCTTTTTGTAAGGTATACGGCAGTAACAATATAATCGGGTTTCACTTTTGACAGATCGCTATGTTGCCTAAAGAAGATCATCAGACCGTATAAAATTCCAAAAAGGGCAATGAAGAAAACAACAAATAATGAAATTTTAATGTAAGGTTTCATTGTGAGGATATATGAAAACAAATGAGGATTAACTACTTGGCGGCCAGAGGGGCTATATTTCATTGCAACTGTTACCTCGAGTGTTTTATCAATTTTATCTCTTACTACTCCCGGGATGGTTATCTTATAATCTTCCGGGACAACATTGAATTTTGAGTTTGCATTTATTCCTCCGCTCACTACCTCAATTGTACCTTTTACACTGACCTTGTTTGTAACATCGTGGATAGTAAGATCTCCGTCAACATGTAACATTATAGGTTCCGGGCTTTGTGAAATCTACTGCACTCAGATTAGTAATCTTTCCCTTGAATGATGATTTTGGAATTTTATCGGATTCCATATAGTTTTCGTTAAAATGTTCTTCCATCAGAGCCCTCTCGAAATGGAATGATTTGATCAGCGCCTGGAAAACTATTTCACCGGACGATATATCAAGTGCACTTACAACCTGGTTGTTTTCTGCTTTAATTTCCTCAAGTGGTGTATGTGAGTAAAAACTTATAAAACCATTTTTGTAATATATTTTTGTGCATTTGCGGCAAAGATGATATTCAAAAACAAAACCAGTAAAAACAGACGTTTCATAATATGTATTTTTAAGTTAATGAATTAGGACTTTTTAAGCGCCAATGTTTAAAAGTAGTTATGAAAGGAACAATGAGAAATTATAAAATGTTTTAGCCCGGGTTACCAGTCTGTTATCATCACATATCTACTTAACTGGCGATCTTCATATGATTCTTAAGAGTAAATACCCTTGAAATGTTAAACCCGAAGCGGATATCTCCTTTTGTCCAGGTTCCTGTAGTCTCGCCAATAAAAGCTTTTTCAATCATGCCAATCGAATTTGTGAAAAACAACTGGAACACATGTCCCCCGGTTTCAATATCAAAACCTATCGACAATGGATTATATACTTTCTGACTCATATATGTTCTTGGATTGAATAAGTAATAGTATTCAGCATTCAGGCTGGTCCTTTTTGTAAGCTTCAATCTTGCACCTCCGCCCAAGTGCAAAAAGATCATTGGGATCGAGCTCTGTGGCGACAAGGTTGCGGTGGACATAAGAAGGTGTTAACTGTATTGACAATCCTTCGCTTATTTTTCGGGCAACAAGAACCTGGGTAACATACGACATCCTTGATGTAAAATAGTTTGTCTGAACTGTACTGGGAAATTTCAATGTTTTGAGAGCTGCAGAAGTTACAACTGAGAACGATACCGGCATCTCTTTGTCTCCTGTTGATTGACGGAGTATACTGAATTTTGCGAAACCATCAAATGTCTTTTCGTATTCGCCTCGTCCGATCACCAACCATCAACCCAGTTTGTTATCCCATATTCCAGACTGAGATGAATATTTGACTGGTCGAGACCAAAAAAATTATATGCGCCGGTGTTCACCTGTCCGAAACGATGTGAGATTCTGACATCAAGTTGTCCTGCCTGCATTCTTTCGATAGAATGGCCATTCATTATTCTGGTTGACTTAAAGGTAGCAGTCGTGTAGTTAATTTGTTTTGGGGAATTCTGATCAAGAAGGTTCATAAGATCGTCCTGTGCAAAGATCACTAACGTACACAAAAAGAAGAAGGGAAGCGAGTAGAAATCGTCTCATATAATATATGTTAAGATGAAAAATCAATTATTTGGCATTCCATTTTTTACCCAGATATCAAACTGTGAAACCGAGCAGGCATCCAGTTTTCCGCCTGGAGGCATGGGAAAAGGCCCGGTTCTTTTAATAGCAGCGACAATTTTTGCTGAATTAGCTGATACGTCTGCAATAAGCCTGCAGATGAATTCCCGCGCCAAATGATGCATTTGCATTTGAATGGCATGAGTAACAGTTATTGCTGAGCATCGGAGTTATGGTACCACTGAATGTAACATTCACGGTATCGCATGTAGTAGTCAATGTTGGATATAATGCTTCCTCATTGTCATAATAACAGGAGACAAAGAAAAATGAAAATATTGCTGCTATTGCTATTGATGTAATTATTCGCTTCATTTTAAATGAATTACTAATTATTTAACGAACCGTTTTTGATCCAGATTTCAAATTGTTTTATTCTGCAAGCAGAGAAGGTGCTTCCTATCGGCATTTGCGGAACTCCAGTTCCTTTAAGGGCATTAATAAGTATTCCATTGTTAGCAATAGTTGCAATATCAGTGTAAGTAGCCAGTGACACATTCCCCGATGCGGCAGAGCTGCTGTGGCATCCCAGGCATGAAGTTTGAATTATGGGCCAGATAGTTCCGGAAAAAGTAACAGGATTTATTGTATCGCAAATTTCACCGCAGTTCTCATTGAGCGCTCCGTAACCAATCCATTTACCAATAGAATCAATTTCTGCTGTTGTCAGTGGAGGGCTTCCTGACGGAGGCATTTTTGATTCCCCGCCGCTTGTTATCGCACGGTATAATCGGCTTGAGCCGGGATTCCCCGGAGTAACGGAACTCAATATATTTGTATAGGTTGTATAGTTATAACCTTCTCTGTGGGTAATAGCATCATGGCATGAAGCAGTTGCACATCGGGATATAATGACAGGAAGAATATCGCGGGAAAAGCAAGCGCGTGCAACATAATTCGAACTGGTTCCAGTGCCCGGAGGCGGAGTTGTTCCGGTCACATCCGGACAGGTTGTTAAGTTAGCGCCCTGTTCAATCCATACCCTTATCTTAGTCCGGTTTACCAGCGAAAGCGGCTGCTTTGGAGGCATCAGGTTTTCCCACTTTGAAATGATTGCCTGATAAGCACGGCTGTTGTTGGGATTTCCGGGTGTGATCTCACGCATTATGTCAGCATAATTATTCAATGACATTCGCGATTCCCTTCCTCCTCCATCGTGACAACCGGCAATGGCACAATTATTTACAAATATTGGCAGCACTTCGCCTGTAAAACAAACTTCAGGCAGGTTAGCAATATTGGCGACATGTGTGCAGGAAGTTATCCAGGAAAATACCGTAAGTAATATTAATAAGCTGAGAAACAAGTAGATCTTATCAGGCTTCATAAGTGGTTAAAGGATTAGTAAACGTATTAACAATTGATGTACGCAAATTGTTTCCAAATATTGTTTAACATAATGTGATAAAGAACACTCAAAATATTCGAATTAGGGGTGTTAAAAAAACATTAACCGCAAAGAACGTAAAGGAGGCGCAAAGCGCAAAGCTAAAACAATTATAACATTAAGTTCTTTGCGACCTTTGCGTAAATTCTTTGCGACCTTTGCGGTTAATGGATTTTAAAAATCCGCTAATACTGTTCTTTGATAAATAGTAATTTAATTTCATGTTCAAAATTCGGAGTAAAAATATTCTTCCCTAAATTTAGTTTAATATCCTCAATAGACCAATAGCGTCCCTCTGCTATTTCGCTTTTGTTTATTTCAGGTATCTCGTCGGAAATTGTTGAATATGAGTTAATCAATTCTCTTTCCCTTGATGATTGCCAGATATACCTGGTCAGGAAGTGGGGCGTAAATCCGGTCAACCCAAGCTCTTCTTCTGCTTCACGAAGCAATGCTTTCTCTATCGATTCATCCAGCCCAACATGTCCACCCACCGAAGTGTCCCATTTTCCCGGTTCAATATCCTTTGTACCGGCTCTTTTTTGAAGGAATAGTTCACCTCTTGTATTAAAAAGATGAAGATGAACAACAGGATGGAGCAGCATGCTCTTCCCGTTATGGCACACACGGCGCAACGCTTTGCCTGTCACATTCCCCTCTTCATCAACAACCGGGAACCATTCTTCGGGATCGTTGTAATTCATGTGGCAAAGGTAGGGAAAATAGCTCATATTATCCCAAACCCGCACCCTATCATGTTACCATCTTCATCAACAGCCGTTAGAACATGATTACCCGACCCTGCTGACATTTCAATCTGATGTATGTACCGGGTTGTTCCTATATATGTTTCATCCAGATGCCAGAATATCTTTTTTGAAGGGTTCCGGTGAACCACTTCAGCAATAACTTTTGTCAGCTCGCCTGTATGATCACGCGGGATGAATATTTTTATGCCTGAAGTCGGATAAATGAATTCCATAACAGGTATGTTCTTGCCTGTCAGACAACCTGCGGCAACAGGAGGAAGCGTTCTGTATTCCGTATGTTTCTTTTTATAGAAGTATTCCATGGCAGGCGGCAGAACAAACCACGATTCATTTTTAATTTCACCGGGAGATTCACATTCCGATGTAACCTGCAGTGTCCGCGATTTATTCAGGTGAACGATCTGATGATATGGACAGGCTTCAGTTTTCAATCCGGCCAGACAAGCGGGTATTTCAGTTGTTTCAGGGCAATCCGGACCAGCCCTGAAGCCGCTTTTTGAACAAACCCTTATCATTGTCAGATCTTCATTGGGAACCTTAAACCACGTACCTGATCCCATAAGATTGACGAGGTCAAACATTAAAGGCGCTGCGGCAGTAATTCCGGTCAATCCCGGTCTGCCTTCGCCTGTTGCGTTTCCGACCCACACTCCCACAACATATCCCGGAGTTGTTCCGACAGCCCAGCCATCCCTGAATCCAAAACTGGTTCCCGTCTTCCAGGCAAGTCCACGGGAAGTTGAAAAATACTGCCATCCTGATTCGGTCTCGGGTCTGTTTACTTTCTGGAGAGCTTCATAAGTGAGCCATATCGATGAGGCAGAAAGGGGAGGATCGGCCTCCATTGTTTTCATTGTATCACCCTTTTCTATTAAAATCAGATTAGGAGAATGATAATCTTCCCTGACATACTTTTTTTCTTTCAGGAATCTGTTTAAAACCCTCGAAAGAGAAGCATAGACGCCCGTCAGTTCCCACAAAGAAGTCTCTCCTCCACCGAGTATAAGCGAGAGCCCATAATAATCAGCAGGTTTATTAAATGTCGTAAATCCTGTCCTGTGAAGAAGATCGAGGAATCTTTCAGGATTGTACTTCTGGAGCATCTTTACTGCAGGGATATTAAGAGACTGTGAAAGCGCAGTGCCGGCATTCACAGCGCCACTGAAACTCTGGTCAAAGTTTTTTGGCGAAAATCCAGGAAACCTTGTCGGAACATCTGCAATCAGAGTGTTTGGAAGTATCTCACCGGAATATTGCATTCCCGCGTAAAGAACAGGTTTAAGAATACTTCCCGTACTTCGCCGGGACTGGATGATATCAACTTCACTGCCGTGAGCGCCCGATTCTGCAATGGTGCTGTTGCCAACATAGACGAGGACATTTCCTGTTTCAACTTCAACTATCAGACAAGCAGAATTGAAAATGTAGTTTCCTGAAAGATCCTTCTGATGTGAATTTAAAATTTCAGTTGCCCTTTCCTGCAACCTGGCATCAATAGTGGTTCTTGTAACCTTACCTTTGCTTGTCATAAAGAAATGATCAGTAAGATGAGGAGCTTTCGCCGGGAGTGGCTTAGGTTCCCCGGGAAGTGGCTCGTCAAGGGCAAGTACCAGGGTCAGTGAATCAATATACTTTCTTTCAAATAGTTTTTTAAGAAGGTCATCACGTCTGTTTTTAAGTATTTCCTGATTTCTTCCTGGGAAAACAAGTGACGGGGAATTGGGAAGGATTGCCAGCGCTGCCGATTCTGCCCAGGTTAAATCGGCTGAAGATTTTGCTGCATATCGCCACGCTGCAGCTTCAAGGCCTACAGTGTTTCCCCCGAATGGAGCATTGGCAGTGTATAACTTCAGGATGCTTTTTTTTGATCTGAATAACTCCAGTTTCAGTGCGGAAAGCATTTCAATGATCTTCTCCTTATAAGTCCTGGGCTTATTTCCCCTTGAGATCCTGGCAACCTGCATTGTAATTGTGCTTCCCCCGCTTACAATCTCACCTGCCTTAATATTATTTCTGAAAGCTCTGATTATTGAAACAGGGTTAACTCCGGGGTGATAATAAAACCATTTGTCCTCAAATGTGAGCAGTGACTTTTTCAAATTTCTCAGGCACTAATCCGGAGGTGGAAATCTCCATTGTCCGTCGTCAGCTATTCTTGCTCCAAGCAGACTGCCGTCTTTAGCTTCCACCACAGTTGCCAGAGGCTGGTTGAATTTTGGCAATGGAGAAAACAAAACCGGAGTAATTACAACTCCGGCTGAAATAATAAATATTTTTAGTTTTCTGTTCAATTTATTCTCCTGTCACTTTTACCTGGTTCCCCGGAATCCTGGAATAACAATTTGGTAATATACATTGCTTCGCACCAGACAGACGGTTGATAAAACTCACCCTTATATGCGGCATTCAGGATCAGTACAAATGTTTTTGTTTGTCCCTGTGTCAGATTGAAATAAGTATAAACCCTGTCGTCTCTGAAGTCGCGATAATCCATCGGGCTTTCCTTCACGCCAAAGTCCGCCTCAAACAATCTGGTATTTTGAATTTCCCACCCTGAAGGAACCATCTCGCTGAGTGCAATATTATCTATCTCAGCAAAGGTATTATTTGTGACTTTTACTACCATCATAAAATCTGATCCCTGTTTAAGATTTTTCTGATCGACAGGTTTCAGATCCATACCTGCATAATCGATCTTCATACTTAATCCCTTTATCTTCACGAGCTATATCGGAGATAAGCGGCACTCCCTTTCTTGTAAGAGTCACATAAAGAGGTTTCTCTGAATGTATTTTCAACAATCAGCGAATTATTTTCATTGTTCTGCCTGAGATCTTTTGACCATACCTTTTTGAAGGCTACAGTCTGATCCGATTTGGCTCCGTTAAATGTGAATTTTAGTATTTGAAGAACTGTTTTTGATCACCGGGAATGATCTCGGTCCATTTCATATATGAAACAGTCCCCATGCAATTGACTGGGTGCTGAGCCATGAATTATTATTAAAATTGTCGCAGATCAATTTCAAAAGAGGCAAGAGCCTGCTCTTCATTTTTAAGAAGTGTCAGGGTATATAAGAATGATTGCTTTATCGCGCATTTCACTGCCATAATAATAATTGTAATATTCCTGTTCAGTTGTTGTGTTTCTGACGTCGAGCAGGGCAGTGGCAACTTCCGGGCGACCGGTTGTTGCAAAAGCTGCTGCCAGCAGCCATTGTCGATAACTGAGGAATCCCTGAAGATTCCCTTAATCTGTTCATAGCGCCTTTTTCAGGCTGGCCTGCAAGAGCAAGTGTAAAAAGTCTGTATGCCTGATCGTTGGCTGACTGTTTGTACCTGGCGTCAAATCGCCAGTCCTGTGCATTTTTCTTCTGATACCTGATCCATTTCTGTCTGAATCCTGCAGGGATACTGTATCCTTTTCTTTCAGCCTCAGTCATAAAATGTCCGGCATATGAAGTTACCCAGTTATCAGGCTGTGAAGAACCAGGCCATAAGAGCTATCCCTCCATTGATCATCTGTCTTGAGATCAGCATATTGATTGCCTGTGATAATATTTGCCGAAGTAGTTTTGGCAACAGCAGCATCATTTGAGGTGAGTTCGTTGAGCCATAGTTGAGGAAATGCTGCTGAGGTGATCTGTTCTGAACAGCCATACGGATAATCAAGAAGATATTCCATCCTTTTTTCAAGATTGATCGAAGGAAGGGCTGAGACCTCCAGTTTAGCGGAGTTTGAACCTTCAATACCGAATGGTTTAAATGTGGATTCATATTTTTCACCCTTTCTTATAATTTTAACTTCGGCCCGCACTTCAGGAGGATTAGGACTCCTTATTTCCAATTCCATATTATATGAAGCGCTTTCGCCTCCACCGGTGGCGACACGGTTATTTTTGCAACACCCGTTTTCTCTCCTGCAGTGAACGAAAATTCAGATTCTTTTTCACCGGTACCAGAAACTGAAATTGTTTTTGTTTTCTCTGAAAAGCTTATAAGCTCATTTCCTTCTGCCTTGATTGTAATATCTTTTATTCCGTCTTTCTGAATGAAAAGTGAAACTGGAAGAGATACTTTTTCCCCGGGACTTACGACACGTGGAGCAGTAACAAGTATCATCAGGGGATCCTTTACCAGACAGATTTCTCAGCGAATCCGAAAGCCCTGTCACTTCCGGCAATGACCATAGTTCTTACCGATCCGGTATATTGTGGCAGAGTTATTTTATGAATATTTGTTTTTCCGGCATTCAGCATAAACGGTCCGAGGAATTTTACCACAGGTACAAATCTCCTGGCTTTGTTGGCTGTTTTATCTACAACTGTTTCATCCCCACCGATTGCAAAGACTCTTTCAAGAGTTCCTCCGAATGCTCCGAGAACAAAATCGTAAAGATCCCATGTCTGGACACCAAGTGCCTCACGGGCATAGAAATATTTCCATGGATCGGGGGTTTTGAATCCTGTAATATCAAGTAAGTCCTTCATCCACAACTGCCAGTGTATAGCTCATTGACTTCTTGTTGGATTCGCTGACCTTGATCTCCACTTCTTTTTGCGACCGTATTTCATCGGGCATCTCAATTTTTGGAGCGAGTCTCGTTTCGGGATCCTCTACCATCACAGGAACAATGCCGTACAGCCTCATTGGCATATCGTTAATGGTTTGGGCATGAGGTTGAATCACAGTTACATAAGCATATACATTAGGCGCCATTTCCGGTTTTGCCATAAAGGAGACAACGGTGCTTCCTTTTCCGGTGTTTACTGATATTTCATCCAGAACACCGGTTGCATTTTCAAGAGTCACTATTGCCCTGGCATTTTCAGGTGCAGGGAAAGACAGTTTGACCTCGTCTCCGGGATTATACTTCTCTTTATCGGTGCTTACTGCAAGCAGCGTAGCGCCTTCAGAATTTCCCTTTGCTCCATATTCCCAGGGCCAGTCAATAAGTAGAATTTTCCCGGTGGAATGCCCGGTGGGTGTTGTTGCCCTGACAAGGTACCGGCCCCAGTCTTTCTTTTCAATACTAAAAGTAAAAGAGCCTTCTCCTCCTGATGTTGTGATGGTTTTTTTGAGTACAGGTTTATAGTTGTTGTTTGAGATGAAAGAAGCGAGATCTTCCTCGTCCGATTCCCACCACCACCGGTAAGATATTTTATAGATCGTAATTTCAACTTCAGACCTTACAGGTTTCCCTTTTTCATCAACAGTAATAAGTTTGACCATATTGTCAGCATCGGTAAAGAGCATCCTGCTTTTCCCTTTTAAACCCGGGAGGTTGATCCCAGCAAAAACAGGATATGGGGCATATTTATAGGTAGTTTGTGTAATGCTTTCATCACCTCCTGGTTCTGAAGCCTTTGCAGTAAAGACAGCATTCAGCATGCCGGGTGCATTAATATCTTTTCCCGGATCAAATTCAACTGTGGCATTTCCGTTTGCATCAACCGCGTCCTTAAAAATATTTACAGTCTCGGAATGGAACTCACTGATAGGATCATCAAATTCGTACTGCCCGTATTTTTCAAATTCGGTTTTTGTACGTTTCAGGATATAGTCAACTGATGCTTGAAGATTCTTCGCAACTGATCCGTTAAGCCATTTAACATTAAGTGTGCCTTTTGAAACAGGATTCGATCCGCCAAGGACGTCTCCCTGGAAATTCAGGTTTATTTTAAGCCTGTTCGGTTTTACAGTTTCAATCCTTACGCGTTTCGTGAATGTTGCACCTCCGATTTTGAACTGAGCGGTATAGTTTCCAGTGACAGCATCAGGTGTTGTCTTTGAAGTAAATACAAGAAGATTGCTTTTTTCAGGTTTCTGCACCTGGTTGTCAACTTTCTGTTCCAGTGGATTGATAAGCTCAAACTGGACAGGATGACCCTCAGGCAGATCGCTCTTCATATCTTTGATGAAAATTGAAAGGAAAATGGAATCACCTGGCCGCCATACATCGCGGTCGCCATAAATAAATGCCTTTATTCCGTTTTCGGGTTTATTTCCTGCAACATCAAATGAACTCAAAGAAAGGGATGAGCCATCATTAATTTTAAGCTAGTTCCGGTCCTTATCTTTTTTTGCAACTATCAGAAATGGTTTCCTTTCGCAGAATATTGTTGCTGATCCATCCTGTTTTGTCGTCGTTGAGGAGATAAGCTGCATCTGTAAATCAAAAATATCTAAAGAAACTTCACTTAAAGGTTGTGCAGTCAAAAGATCGCTGGCCATGACATGAACGATATTATCATCGCCTTTCTTTGCCATCAATCCGATATTTGAAGCAAGGATGTTTCTTGTAACTTTTTTATCGGGACTATAATAAGCATCATTGGAAGGATTATTCCGTTCATTCCAGTCGTATCCTGACTGGTAATAAAGCTCATCCTCATAGTCTTCATAGTAATTTTCAGGATCATCCCAGAATGCCCGGCTTTGTTCTTCTGAATGTGCAAGGGCCTGTTCATATTTACTTACTTCTCCGGTATTAGCTCCAGGATATAGAGAATATGATCTTCTCATACCCAGTTCAACTTTATAAAGCACACCGGGCTCAATATCAATATAATCTGGCAAGATCAATTGTGTACAAATTCCACGATCCTTCGTTCATGGCGGATCCTGTAACCAGATCGACTCTTCCCTGAATAAACGGGACGTCCGAACTTGTTTTATATAACTGTTGCCATCAAGGTCATTTTCCTGAAGAAAATAGGGAAGGTTATTGTCAAATATCTTTGATAATTTTAAGATCAACGGACTTTAAGATTAACAGCTCTGAATGGGAATATAAGGTTTTTAGAAGCAGGGAGAATAATTCCTTTTCCTTCTGCAACAATTGACGGATACCACGACGTAAAATCGAGTTTTTTAGCGAATGATGAAGTCAGGTTTACGCCTTTATTATTCTTAACTGATGATTCAACACTCAGGTATCACAATTCCCTGCAATCGTTTTGCCGGGAATATACTGATAACATTTGAAACGATGCTTACAGTATTTTCAGCAGAAGGAGCAAAGTGGATAAGACCTTCTGTCTCCTGTGAAGGATCAATGACATCAGAGAAAATGATATCAATCTTCTGGCTGTCATCTGAGCCTGAAGTAAGTACATCAAGAACACTAAACTCTCCCAATGGCGGAACATTGATTATAGATGAGCCATTTTGTTTTATTCCGTAAGAGGAACCATCCCATGAAATTTTAAGCTCCTGGGGTTTATCTGACCGGTTGATATCCTTAATTAGAATTTATGTATCAGGTTAAAGAATGATCCCAGGTATAATCATCATTCCTTTTCTTCCAAGATTTGCTTAGAGATAGTTTTCAGCTTCAGATGGTTCGATGAAATCAGAGGCAATATCTGACCATGTCAACTGATAACTCGTTCCAGACTGCATCAGGACATTCCAGTGCGCTTATGGTAATCATGAAGTCCTTTTTCAGCGTCTGTATCCTCAGAGGGAAAACTTTTAAGTTTTTCTTTGACATCAGAGAGTTTACCAAGATTCAGACCGCCTGTATATGTTGTTTCTGGTATCAAGCGGTCGTGATGGAGTGAAGACAAGAGTTGTTTCGTCTTTCCATTCTGTTTTACCCTTTATTGACGGTTCAAATACAAATAGCCCTGAAGCAGATTTATTTGCTTTAGAGGCAAAATCGGGAGTAAACCGGATTTCAATGGTTGAATTGGCGGGAACGGTGCCGGAAGTATAGCCTGTGATAAAGTCACTGAATCCTTTATCAAGTGGCATATTCACCGGGATCTCTGCAACCTGACCTTTTGAGGTTTGATGCGATTTATTATCTTTTATGCCGCAGGAGGATATAATAAAAAGGGCGAAAAGAAATGAAAAAAGTTTGGAGGCGTTCATCTTCAGGGGAATTAGTTAAAGGTTAATCAGATTAGTGAAAACAATATACGAAAAAATGTCTAAGTATAATAGATGATAGGTGATGTGGAATAATACAAAGGACAAAACGTAAAGTACAGAGGTAATGAGTTATACATTTCCCGTCCTTCAAAAGGCTAATCTTACATCATATTTTGGTAATCCCTGGGAGATCCTTCATCTTCCGCAAGATAAAAAAATTGTCATTTGAGCTCCATATACTTTATTGCGGAAATTGAAGGATCCCCTTCTCTTAGTCAGCAATTCTCCTGCCTCGCTTTGGCGGGGGAAATTTTTTTATGCAGTATCTCCTTCGTCCCTAAAGTTAGGTTGGAGGCTATGCCCTTTTGGCAGTGTGCAGAAAGGGGAGTGGGGCTTACGGTTTCACCATCTCAGCCCTGAGTTTGGCGATATAATCTTTAATCTTATCGAGAGTTTCGACTGATACTTTCATATTGCTTCCTGAAGACCGGAAAACCTGCTTTGCAGTATCAATCTCGAGGTCACCTTTTTTGAAGTAGATATCAAACGAGTCGAAATAGTTTTTCAGGTACTTTAATTTCTTCGAATAATAGACAACAACAGGATCATCATAATAGTTTTTCAGGAAGCTGAGCAGAGTTGTCAGAGTATATTTTTGCTGTGCTATTTTCTGAACAACCTCAGGATCTGGTTTTGCAGGATCATAAACCAGTTGCGTGGCGATATACATTGCCTCTATCCAGCCTCCCATTACCATTAATCCTGCAGTGCTTTCTCTGCCTCCTTCACGAAGATGGGATTCCATTTTAGTATAGGCATCGTTCATCAGGAAAAGGATGGTATCCGGCTCAGACATGTCGCTCTGCACTTTTTTGATTGGTTCGGTAAGGTAACTGTCAGGAATTCCCAGCTTATTGCTCATTTCCCTGATTGTAACCATATAATCGATCATTTTCTGGCCTAACCCAAACAACTTGAGATACCCGAAATCGACTCCGTATATTCCTGTGTTAATAGAAGCCTTGGAACTGCTCAGGTAAAGGTCCTTATTTGTTATCGGGTTTAATATATCATTGTTGTATGGAGTACCGAGCCTATTGAAGATATTACAAACTTCCACAGGAGTCAGAATTCCATAATAGATCTCATTTTTTGTGGTCAGGTCTTTCTTCTTAAGTGAATCGTTATTGTAAGTTGAAAAAACCGGAACATAAGATTCTTTCTCTTTCCCTCCATTCTTACAGGAAAAGACGAGAGGCAGGAGAAGTACTAAAAGCAGGGGCAGAGGTTTTTTCATCCTGGTATAATTTATTCAAAAATAGTAATAAATATGATTTGGGGATAAATTTGAGAAACAAACAAAGGAGGTATCGAAAATAGCAAGCTTTGTCTTTCACTGCGTCAGACCCCCAAGCGCACTAAAGGACCCCTCATTCAAAACTTCCTTCCCCGATAAACCCCAAATTGCATTGTCATCCTGAATTTCACTGGTACGTAGCTTGCGGAATACCAGTGAAATGAAGGATCCCCTTCTCTTTTTAAGCAATTTTGTAAAAAGATGTGATGCAAGATTAGCTCCTTCAACAGGAGAGGGAATTATTATCCTTAATTTCAACTACTTGCCCTTTATTTTCTAAATTCAACTCGTTGAGTTTATGCCCATACCAGAATGATATTCTAGTAAATACGTTTGTTTTTAAGGCCGGCGTTATAACAATCCAGCATTATAACAATATCCTGTTCCCCAGCTTTCTCGAGATGATCCCCAAAACCACACTCAGATTCGCATATCTCTTCTGCAGCTGGATAACTTTTTCAATATCATTGGCTTTGACAGCTTCTTCCAGGAGAACCATAATCTCTTTTCTTTTGATCATGATTTTATCGCTCTTGAACTTAAGCACTGCATCCCCGACGACTTCCTTTAATTTCATTTCCTCTGTCTCCACATAAGTCTGCTTAGCTTTCCAGATTGCGCTAAGCTCATGGGAATCAGCCAGAAGATCAGCAGAAAGACGTGAGATCTCCGGATCTTCATGTTTTACAAATTGTTTATCTGCTGTCACCAGACCGTGTTCCGAATGAAACTGAAAATCGGAAAAGATCTTCGAACAGACAGTATCATCAAAAAGAAGTTCATCAGAAGTGATTTCCCTTACGATATAGTCAGAAACTGTGAGCATTTCCTCTTTTCCGTCTTCCTTATTCACGGTCCGTTCAAACTCCATGCTTCCGAATTTCAGAAGCAGCCTGATTATTTCTTTTTCGGAATAATAAGTTACTGCTTCACGTTGGATCGGTTTTATTATTACAGGCGGAGGCACCGGAAGATCTTCGGGACCGGGGTATTTATTCCTGTCCTGGAAACTCTTATGCTGCCTGATTTTATTTACCTCATGATAGATTATGGGTTCGCTGACCTCCAGTACAATACTGCATTCCTTTATATATACGGTTCTGGTGATTGCCTCCGGTATGACAGCTATTGATTTCACAATGTCGCGTATCAGATCAGCTTTTTTTACAGGATCATTATTAGCTTCTGAAAGAAGAAGTTGCGTTTTGAACCTTATGAAATCTGTTTCGTTCTCTTTCAGGAATTTCAGGAATTCCTCATTACTAAGTTTTTTTGAATAGGAATCGGGATCCTCATTATCGGGAATAAGTACAATCTTGACATTCATTCCTTCTTCGAGAACCAGGTCAATTCCGCGAATTGACGCTTTTATGCCGGCAGCATCCCCGTCATAAAGAATCGTGATGTTCTGAGTGAATCTTTTTATAAGCCTCACCTGTTCCTGTGTGAGAGATGTTCCTGAGGAAGCAACCACATTTTCCACATTTGCTTCATGGAGTGACATTACATCAGTATATCCTTCTACAAGATAGCATCTGTCTTCCTGGGTTATTGTTTTTCGTGCCTGGTATATTCCGTAGAGGATCTTACTCTTATGATAAATTTCAGATTCCGGTGAATTCAGATATTTGGCTGTCTTTGCATCTGTCTTAAGTACTCTTCCGCCAAATCCCAGCACCTGTCCTGAGAGTGAATGAATAGGGAACATTACCCTGCCTGCGAATCGGTCAAAGATGCGGTCCTCATGCTGGATGGAAAGTCCGGTTTTGACCAGAAAATCCTGTTTATGGCCATCTTCCAGAGCTTTTTTTGAAAAGGCATCTCTCTTTTCATAACTGTAACCTACCTCAAATTTTTTCAGGGTGTCCTGACGAAACCCACTTTCTTTAAAATAAGTGAGACCGATAGAAATTCCTTCATCGCTATGGAAAAGATTTTCAGAGAATTGACGTGAAGCATAGGATGATACAACAAGCAGGCTCTCCCTTTCATTCTGTTTTTCAAGCTCTTCCTGGGTAAGCTCCTTTTCTACAACCTCAATGTGATATTTTTTTGCAAGATATTTAAGAGCTTCAGGATATGTAAGATGCTCATGCTCCATTACGAAATTGACCGAGTTACCAACCTTTCCGCAGCCGAAACACTTAAAGATCTCTTTTGAAGGGGAAACGGTAAATGACGGTGTCTTCTCATTATGGAATGGACAAAATCCAAGGTAGTTTACGCCTCTCTTCTTCAGAGGAACGAACTCCTGAACCACATCAACTATCTGAGCAGCATCGAGTATGCGTTCTATTGTGGCGCGGTCTATCATAATTCAAAGATAGGATATTTGGCATTACAGTAATGTCAATTACATTGATGGTCATTGCGAGGAGCCTGCGACGAAGCAATCCTTTGTATGCAAAACGAACTTAATTGAAATACTGCTTAACCGGAAAGATTGCTTCGCTTCGCTCGTAATGACACTGATGTGATAGAATTTCGACCGTCCGGTCCAGCTTGTTAAAGTTGGGGGTTTACTTTAAACTTTTTCTGAAATACTCTACCGTCTTCTCCAGCCCGGTTTCGGCATCAACCTTCGGAGCCCAGTTCAGGGTGCTTTTGGCAAGAGTGATATCCGGTTTTCGCTGTTTGGGATCATCCTGCGGAAGAGGGAGATAAACTATTTTTGATTTTGATCCTGTCATTTTGATAACCATCTCTGCAAGTGTCTTGATTGTTATCTCAACCGGATTTCCAAGATTAACCGGACCCGTAAAACTATCAGGTGTCCCCATTAACTTAATGAGTCCATCTATAAGGTCGTCTACATATTGAAAGCTGCGTGTATGAGAACCATCACCGTAAATGGTGATATTCTCTCCCCGCAGAGCCTGAACGATAAAGTTGGAAACCACCCGGCCGTCATGAGAATTCATTTTCGGTCCGTATGTATTGAAGATTCGGGCAATCTTAATACGTACGTTATTCTGGTTATGATAGTTCATGAAAAGTGTTTCGGCGCATCTCTTTCCTTCATCGTAACATGCGCGGGGACCCAGAGTGTTGACATTTCCCCAGTATGCTTCATGCTGCGGGTGAATTTCCGGATCTCCATAGATCTCACTTGTTGAAGCCTGAAGGATCTTTGATTTAGTCCGCTTGGCCAGACCGAGTGTATTTATTGCTCCCATTACCGATGTCTTGATAGTTTTGATTCCGTTATACTGATAATGTATGGGAGAAGCCGGGCAGGCAAGGTTATAAATCTCATCAGTCTCAACAAAAATAGGCATTGTCACATCATGCCTTATCAGCTCAAAGTATGGATTATTGAGGAGATGGATTATATTCATTTTTGATCCCGTGAAATAATTATCGAGACAGATCACCTCATGTCCCATGTCGAGTAATTTTTCACAAAGATGAGATCCGATAAAGCCGGCGCCGCCGGTTACAAGTATTCGTTTCATAAGGGTTATATTATAAACAAATTTAAGAAAAGAGTTGATTCTTTACGAGCGAAGCGAAGCAATCCCTTTGGGTGTTCATTCCGTCATTGCGAGCGAAGCGAAGCAATCCCCTTGGGTTTCATGAATTCTTCTTTACCGCCACCTTCACAACCCATTCATCAATATCAACCTCAGTAACCCCATTTCCTGAAATGGAATCAGTTAGCTCCACCGTTGTAGCAAGCGTTTGTGAAGCAATATATGACGAATGACGCTTAACGGCTTCATGAACAAAATCATGATCTTCAATGAGTACAGTTATCTTGTCTGTAACATCATAACCATTCTCCTTTCGGATATTCTGAATACGGTTCACAAACTCTCGAGCGATACCTTCATTGCGCAAATCATCTGAAACGGTTATATCGAGAGCTACGGTAAGCTTGCCTTCATTGGCAACCTGCCATCCCGGAATATCTTCCGAAATTATTTCAACATCATCCGTTGTCAGGATAACCGGCTGACCACCTATAATAAATGTATGCGTTCCGGTTGTCTCGAAATTGCTTATTTCACCCGCATTCAGAGAAGAAACCAGGTTGCTTATGTCCTTCATAAGCTTGCCATAACGTGGTCCGAGGGTTTTGAAATTCGGCTTAATCTTCTTAACAAGAATAGTAGCGGTATCATCGATATATTCAACCTCCTTTACATTAACCTCTGCAAGAATAAGATCTTTTACAGCTTCGAACTTCTTTTTGAAATCGTTATCCGGAACCGGCACCATTATCCGTGCCAGAGGCTGACGTACCTTTAAGCTTACCTTTCTGCGCAGACCGAGTATCATTGAAGATATTTTCTGGGCTATATCCATTCTCTCTTCAAGATCCTTATCAATCAACGACTCATCATATTCCGGGAACATGACAAGATGAACTGAATTCTCTTTTTGTCTTCCCGTTACATTATTAAGATCGGTGAAAAGTCTGTCCATGTAGAATGGCGCTATTGGAGCTGCAAGCTGTGACACTGTTTCAAGACAAACATAAAGAGTCTGATATGCAGCAAGTTTATCCTTGTCATATTCCCCGCCCCAGTATCTTTTTCTGTTCAGGCGGACATACCAGTTACTAAGGTTCTCAGTGACAAAATCCTGAATTTCACGTCCTGCCCGTGTGAGATCATATCCATTATAACAACTTGTAACCTCTTTAATGAGAGAGTTAAGAAGCGAAATTATCCAGCGGTCAATTTCAGGTCTCTCATTTACAGGGATCTCCTTCTCGGCATATTTAAAATTATCGACATTGGCATAAAGAGAAAAGAATGAATAGGTATTGTACAAAGTTCCGAAGAATTTGCGCTTTACCTCATCCACACCCGAGATATCGAATTTCAGATTATCCCATGGCTGAGAGTTGGTTATCATATACCATCTGCAGAGGATCCGAACCGTATTCTTCTATTGCCGAGAATGCATCAACAGCATTGCCCAGGCGTTTTGACATTTTATTGCCGTTCTTGTCGAGGACAAGTCCATTTGAGATAATATTTTTAAATGCCACGGAATCAGAGATCATAGTAGCTATGGCATGAAGTGTAAAGAACCAGCCTCTTGTCTGGTCCACACCTTCTGCCACATAATCAGCCGGGAACATCTCGCCAAAATTTTCCTTATTCTCAAAAGGATAATGCGCCTGGGCATAAGGCATTGCTCCCGAATCGAACCAGCCATCTATCAGATCGGCTTCGCGGAACATTTTCTTTCCTGTATTGCTTACAAGGAAAATATCGTCAACAAACGGGCGGTGCAGGTCAAAATGCTCGTAGTTCTCAGGTGAATTGTCCCCTTCTATAAATTCTGCCAGCGGATTCTTCTTCATGAATCCGGCTTTTATTGATTTCTCTATTTCATTTTTTAATTCTGTGGCCGAGCCGATGCACTTTTCTTCTTTCTTGTCCTCTGAGATCCAGATTGGAAGCGGAGTACCCCAGTATCGTGAGCGGGAAAGGTTCCAGTCTACCAGGTTTTCGAGCCATTTGCCAAACCGGCCTGTACCTGTTGACTGAGGATTCCAGTTGATTGTATTATTAAGCTCGATCATCCGGTCGCGGAATGCAGTCGTTTTTATGAACCAGGAATCAAGCGGATAATAGAGGACAGGTTTATCTGTTCTCCAGCAGTGAGGATAACTATGTATCTGTTTTTCAATTCTGAAAACCTTGCCCTGCTGTTTGAGCATAACCGCTATCTCTACATCGATTGTTTCTGCATCTGCAGGAAGAGTTGAGTCATATTCATTTTTTACAGGATGGCCTTCAAATGCTGCATAGGTCTTTTTGTTTACGTTCTGCTTAACAAATGTTTCGTCCAGATCAGCTAAAGGAACCATGTAGCCTCTCTTATCAACCATAGGACCAAAAGTGCCGTCTTTTCTCTTAACCATCAACGGCGGGACGCCATTTTCCTTTCCTGCCCTGTAGTCGTCGGCGCCGAAAGTAGGCGCTATATGAACGATACCGGTACCATCTTCAGTTGTTACAAAATCGCCGGTTATTACTCTGAATGCGCCTTCCCCGGGATTCATCCAGTCTATCAGCTGCTCATAGTTAATTCCTTCAAGCTCAGATCCGGAAAATTCTCCTGAAACTTTAAAAGGTATCTTTTTTTCACCGGGTTTGTATTCAGAAAATTCAATTGAAGCATTTGCCTCAGGAAAGAGAGCATTTAAGAGTTCCTTTGCAATAATAACTGTTATCGGATCTCCTGAGTAGGGATTAAAGCTTCTGACTTTTATATATTTTATTTCTTTACCGACCGCCAGGGCTGTATTTGACGGGAGTGTCCACGGCGTGGTTGTCCAGGCCATCATATGGACATCAGTGGTATCGATATTTTTGTATAAAAACTCCGACTTTTTATCTCTTTTAAGCTTGAACAGCGCTATACAGGTCGTATCCTTTACATCACGGTAACAACCTGGAAGATTGAGTTCATGAGAGCTAAGTCCCGTACCTGCAGCCGGTGAATATGGCTGGATAGTATAACCTTTATAAAGGTTGCCGTTATTATATAGCTTCTGAAGAAGCCACCAGAGTGTTTCAATATACCGGTTATCATAAGTAACATATGGATGATCCATATTCACCCAGTAGCCCATTTTACGGGTAAGATCTTCCCAGAGATCGGTATATTTCATCACAGCCTTGCGGCATTCCTTGTTATAATCTTCAACAGAGATATATTTGGGAGAAGCTTTATTACCGATATCTTCCTTTGTTATACCAAGAGCGGTCTCAACGCCAAGTTCAACGGGCAAGCCATGCGTATCCCATCCTGCCTTACGTTTAACCTCGTATCCGCATTGAGTTTTGAAACGGCATATTGCATCCTTGATTGTCCGCGCCATAACATGATGAATCCCGGGAATGCCATTTGCAGAAGGAGGACCTTCATAAAAAACAAATTCGCCTTTTCCGTTTACTTCACGTACGCTTTTGTTGAAAGTATCATTCTCATCCCAGATTCTAAGAATCTCCTTGTTTACTTTCGACAGATCAAGACCTTTATATTCAGGAAACCGTTTCCCCATTGTATCAAATAGTTATTGTTTAAAAATTAGTAAAAAAAATTCCGACAAAGATAATCAAAATCCTGGCAATAAAAGACGTAAGGGTCTAATGGCTTAGATTCTGATCTGGAACTCCCTGCCTCTCATGGTCCCATTAGTCGGGCCCCCCTGCCCCCCTAAAGGGGGAAGTTGATATGTTTATTAGGAATTTTGTAATATTTGTATAAATTGTCATTTAGAATTATATGAGCAATTTCCAGAGTATAATATGTTCTTATGGAGCAAATGCACCAGTGCTTTAAGAGGGCTGCAGCTTCATTTGGAAGATATGACTTTAGCCGAAAAGGTCCTTTGGAATAAACTGAATGGATGAAAAATCTTTAATGCTTAAATTTACGAAAACAGCATCCTTCTGGATATTCATCGTTGATTTTATTGTCATGAATATAAACTTGTTTAGAAGTTGATGGAGATATTCACAACGAGATTGAAACAAATGAAGACGACTTAGGAAGAACTGCTGAATTCTATGAGATAGATTTTCGTTTAAAAGTGATCAAGTAATACAACAAATAGATACTATTTAAAATTGATTCAAAGATTTAATTGATTGATTTAACGGACGATTACTGGATCTTAGCCCTTATCCTTAGCAGGGTGCAGTGACCAACAGGGCCTTATTATAAAACTATTGTATTATGAAAAAACTGGTCATTTTACCGGCGCCGGTATGAGTTCCGAGAGCGGAATAAAAACTTTCAGGGATTCAGGCGGATTATGGGAAGAATATGAAGTATCGGAAGTAGCCACTCCAATGGCCTGGGCGAAAAACAGGGAACTGGTTCTCCGTTTCTATAATGAAAGGAGAAGACAGCTTGCAACGAGTAAACCCAATGAAGGGCATTTCGGTCTGGCCGCACTCGAGAAATATTTTGATGTTCACATAATTACACAGAATATTGATGATCTGCATGAAAGGGCTGGCAGCACAAAAATCGTCCATCTGCATGGTGAACTGACAAAAGCCCGAAGCTGCATTGATCCGTCTCTGATTTATGATATTGGATATAAGGATATCAAACCAGGAGATAATTGTGAAAAGGGGAGCCAGCTGCGTCCTCATATAGTCTGGTTTGGTGAAGAAGTGCCGATGATGGATGAGGCGGCGAATCTTACTGCAGATGCGGATGTATTTGTTGTGATAGGATCATCGTTGAATGTTTATCCGGCAGCAGGACTCATAGCATATGCACCTGCCAAAGCATCGCTGTGGCTCATTGATCCGAAGGAGGTTGTTATTCCGATCAACAGGAAAGTTGAGGTGATAATGGAGAATGCATCGAAAGGGGTGGGGATACTGACAGAGCGACTATTATCTGACAAAATCAAATGAAAGGATATACTTATATAATGGCCAATAAAAATAATTCTGTCCTTTACACAGGAGTTACTTCGGATTTAGAAAAACGTGTAATTCAACATAAAACAAAAAAGCATCATAAAAGCTTCTCCGCTAAATACAATATCTGTAAACTTGTATATTATGAAGAACGTGAAACTATTGGGGAAGCTATAAAAAGAGAGAAACAGATAAAAGCGGGTTCCCGGAATAAAAAGATTGACCTTATTAATAGTATTAACCCGGAATGGAAGGATTTAAGCTTAATTCTGGACACGAACGGGGGATTGCTTCGCCCTCCTTCGTCGGGCTCGCAATGACCGTTTTACTATTTGGAACTGTAACCTCCTTCGTCGGGCTCGCAATGACGGTTTTACTATTTGGCACTGTACCCTCCTAAGTCGGGCTCGCAATGACGCTGTACATTATTAGGTTAACTGTCATTCCGAGAATACCGCCAATTGGCGGAGACGAAGCAATCCCCATGAGCCAGTCTGAACAATGGATAAGAATTCACTATCTTTGTTGTCTGTACTTTATCAGATGAACATTCAAGAGACAGAAACGAAAGATAATCCTTGCCATAACCGGTGCCAGCGGTTCAATCTATGCATACAAATTACTTGAGAAACTGCACATAATAAATGCCCCGGTGGAGATTGCAGTAGTCTTTTCTGACACCGGCAAAGAGATCTGGCAATCTGAAATCGGATCGGAATTTCATGCTGAAGGGGCAGCGAAGGAATATGACAACCAGTCGTATAACGCTCCGTTCGCCTCTGGTTCATCACAATACGATACAATGATCATATGCCCCGCATCAATGGGTACACTGGGAAGGATCGCTAATGGTACATCCGACGATCTGATCGCACGGGCTGCTGATGTGATGCTCAAGGAAAGAAGAAGACTTATACTTGTTCCCCGTGAGACTCCTTACAGCCTCATACATATTAATAATATGAAGACATTGACTCTGGCAGGAGCAATAATTTGTCCGGCAACACCATCATTTTACAGCAATCCAAAAACTATTGATGAACTGGTTATGACAGTAGTTGATCGTATAATCGACCTTGCAGGATTCAACAGCAGGGGCTTCAGATGGCTGACAAATGATTGACAGCAGAATAATCAGATTTTTCAGGCGGCATCATGTCCTCACAATTGCAACTACTGTTGACAATGAGCCCTGGTGTGCAAATTGTTTTTACGCTTATCTGGAAGAAGAAAATTCACTTGTCTTCACAACAGATGCTGATACCCGACACGGGAAAGAATTTCTGATAAATCCGGTTGTTGCGGGATCAGTGGTTCTCGAAACCCTGGTGATAGGAAAGATCCGCGGAATTCAGTTTCAGGGAACAGTGTCAGAACCGGAGGGTGAATTACTAAATAAAGCTAAATGGGCATATCTGAAGAAATTCCCTCCGGCCGCGCTGATGGATACGCATCTGTGGGTTGTAAAGCTGACGAAGATCAAAATGACGGATAACAGGCTGGGGTTTGGGAAAAAGTTAATTTGGACGATGGAGGATTGAGTTATTTTATATTTTCTGACACGAGTGGGGGATTGCTTCGCCTTCCTTCGTCAGGCTCGCAATGACAATATACTTCATTAAAGTTCACGATCCTTGCGAGGAGCGAAGCGACGAAGCAATCTCTCTGCGAACCTCTGATCCCTGGTGAGTTGATTCGTCACTTTTCTAAATTTCCCTAATTTTACACCATAATTAATCCAATAAGATACTATGTTTTCAGGAATAATCGAAGAAGCTGCTCAGGTTATAAAACTTGAAAAAGAAAAAGACAATCTTCATATTACGATGAAATGTTCATTCGTTAATGAACTGAAGATCGATCAGAGTATATCCCATAACGGAGTATGCCTCACAGTAGTAAAGAAAGATAAAGAGACTTATACCGTAACTGCAATAAAGGAAACTCTTGACAAGACAAATCTCGGATTACTTAAGCCGGGCGACAAAGTGAACCTTGAACGAAGTACTCGTCTCGATGGCCGTCTCGACGGGCATATGGTGCAGGGACATGTTGACCAGACGGCAGTATGTACCAGTGTCAGGGAAGCCGGAGGCAGCTGGTATTACACTTTTAAATATGAGCCTGCGCAGGATGATTATATTACTGTGGAAAAGGGATCAGTATCGGTAAACGGGGTCAGCCTTACGGTTGTAAACTCAAAACAGGGATCTTTCGAAGTGGCGATAATCCCCTTTACGTGGGAGGTCACTAATTTCCATCAGATCAAAAAAGGAACTGTTGTGAATATTGAATTTGATATTCTGGGGAAATATATTGCAAAGATTGTAAAACAGCAGCTTGGGGCCCCTCTCCCGCTAAAGCGGGATCTCCCCTAAAGGGGAGAAAATACACGTACTGTCCCGAATTTTAATTTGTACTGAGAATTTACCCCCCTTTAGGGGGGCAGGGGGGCCAATTTTAAACAAAAAGCCGCCCATCTCCCGGACAGCCTTTACGCCTTTATGCCGTTAAGCCATTTATTACTTCTGTTTCATCTTAGCATCCATGCTCAATGTAGCATGAGGAACTGCTCTCAGTCTTTCTTTAGAGATAAGTTTCCCTGTTTCACGGCATATGCCATAAGTTTTATTTTCAATTCTGATCAGAGCAGCCTGAAGATGCTGTATGAATTTCTCCTGACGTTGAGCAAGTCGCCCCGCTTCTTCTTTGGATAAAGTGGTTGCACCTTCTTCAAGTACCTTGAAAGTGGGAGAGGTATCCATAGTATCATTACTCTCTTCGTGAGTAATACTGGATTTTAATATTTCATAATCCTTTCTGGCTTTATCCAGCTTGCTGAGAATTATTTGACGGAATTCCTCAAGCTCATCATCAGAATATCTTGTCTTTTCAGCCATTTGTTAAATTTTTTATTCCCCGCAAAGGTATTCAAAATTTATTAAATTAAAAATCAACTAAAAAATGAAGGTTGCACATTAATGATAAACGGCATGCGGTGTGCGGTGTGCGGTCCGAGGCAAAAAACTAAACGGTGCGCAGGTTTCCGGTGTGAGGTACTTAACCGTACTCGCGGCGTGCGATACGCGGTAGAAGAACTCAAAATTTATTTAGCTTATTTAAGAATTATTTAGTCTTGCTTTGATTAGGTTTGAAAGCATTGCCGATATCTTATCACATTCATCAACAAGTACATTTTTTGTATTTTCATCTATATAACCAATTTCATTTGCAATTATTAATTGAGTCATAAGCTCAGCTGTAGAACCTTTCGAAATGTAAAAGTGTCTTATAGCTAATTTATCAGTTCCGAGCTCATCTCCTTCTGCAATATTACTTGCAATGCTTACAGAGGAACGTTAATTTGATCCTTTAGTCCAAAATCTTTTGAAAATTCACTGGATCTGGTTAAACGATAGATTTTTACGGCAATTCTTTGGCGATTTGCCAAACGCGAAGTTTCTGAAAATTTCCCATAATGCAGCGGTTTTAGATTAGTAAATTTAGCACAAGGGTAAAGATAAGAATTTTGATATAATAAAAAACCGCGAACCGCACGCCGCAAACCGAACCCCGCTTACCGATACCGCACACCGCACACCGCTTTTAATTACTCCTCGCCTTCCTAAACAATATATTCCAGCTCGATTTCCAGAAATACCGAAAATCAGTAGAGACCGGATGCTTATCGTATGAATCGAGATATTTCATTTCAGATTCCTGAATCTCAACAAGATCAGAAGGCATATCTGCATAGAACGGAGGGATCAGTCCGGGTTTGTATTTAATTCGTCTCTCCCGGACATCCTTTCTGTATAGGTCAAAATATTGTTTGCTCAACGGACGTACACCCACAATTTTCATATCGCCCTGCAAAAATTCTTCACCATAGGCAGTTCATCGAGCCAGATCCTTCTGCAGATTGATCCCCATGAGGTAATACGGAAGTCATTTTTGAACTTTCCTCCCTCGCTGAAGATCATGCATTTTATAAACGTAACCCTGCAGATATTCGGAATATGGATGCATTGTCCTCAGTTTATAAACCTTTATCATATTTCCTTCCTGCCCGACCCTTGATAATGCAATCAGAGGTCCGTATACTGTGCCGTTAATATAAATAGGATCGTTATACTTTCTTGCCTCAATACACAGCAGGTTGCCGATGAACAATTCCTGTTTTATCCTGAATCCTGCCCTGCAGATTCTCCCGAGTGTTTCAGCACGCGACATTACAGTATTCTCTCCTCTTGTAAGAAACATATAAATACCGCGGGTGAACCTGATCTTCGGGAGTATTCTTTTTACCAAAAAGTCTAAAGAATAATAAATATAATTAAACACCGGAGGATACTTGTTTAACAGACGCTTTTTCCTCTGATCTTTTGTTTCAACCACACAGAAAAAAAAGCCTTTCATTTCGAGCTTGCTGTTCACTGCATCGAGAAACTTGTCGAACTTCTGTATGTCGTTTATTTTGTGAAGATTGATTATATAATCGTATCTCTCCTTAATCAGACTTTTAATATTAAAAATTGAAGTGGTTGATAACACTGCTGTCCTGTCGGTAAAGTTATTGCAGGTCATTCTGAGTATTGCCTTTGCCATTTCGGGTCCGCATTCTTTTTCGATTGAATTGGCAATTCCGGGGTTCACATCGCTATGATCGTCGTTTATTTACTTCGTTTCCGTTGGAACCATTGACAAGGTCATATTCGCTGGGTTTTTTATATTTTCTGTACCTGTCGTCATCATCGTTATTCTGGACAGTTGCTTTTTTATAAGCCATATAGACTGAACCGAACAGCGAGTTCAAGAATTGTTGCCAGAATGGTCGTTCCGAGAACGATGGTTCTTGAATATCCGAATGTCCTGAAGCTATACATCGCCAGAGCAGTAAGGGATATAGCAATAATATTACTTGTTATGATTCGTGCAAAAAGGGTGGAAAATCCGGTTATCCTGCTTCGGCTCATTTTCCCGTTGATGAAAGAAACAACTATCCACATCACTGCAAGACCAAGAAAGAAAGGAGTATGAGAAGGCAAATATGATCTCAGGCTTGCAGGTTTTGTCCAAACCATTGCAAGAAAAGAAACAGAAAGAATTATAACATCGGCCAGGAGGGTTATGGTCCTGAATCTACGCTTCTCCATCGGTTATCCAACGATCAGGTTAGGTTAACGAGAATGCTAAGTAAATAAAAAATTCAGCAATCTCTACAAACATGACATAATTATCATGGATTTGGTTGCATAGATTTCTATTCCTTCCCTGGTTTTCCATTTCCCCTTTTTTTGGAGGCTTGTCTTACATCGTATTTATTAAAATTCAGGTAGTCCCTGGGAGATCCTTCATCTTCCGCAAGATAAAAATTGTCATTTACTCCATATATGTATTTTGCGGAAGATTCAGGATGACAGGTTGTTATGGGATAATAATGGGGAAGGAAGCGGCGCCTTTTGTGCTAATATTTCTTTATTCAGAAAATTTGATTCAAAAGGCGCCGCTTCCTTTTCCTACAAGCCCCAAATTACATTGTCATCCTGAATTTCGCTGGTACGCAGCTTGCGGAGTACCAGTGAAATGAAGGATCCCCTTCTCTTTCTCAGAAATCCTGTAGATGTAAAAGGAGGGAAACTTTGTTATGCAGTTTCTCATTCATCCCCAAAGCTTAGGTTGACGGCTATGAGGAAGGGGGTGAGTTATGTAAGGCCAAAAGGAAGAGGGCCGGCCAAGCCAAATTCCCGATAACAAAGATGTGTATAAAGGGTAGTGTGGAGCAGAGAGGGGAAGGGGGCATAGCCATCAACCTACGGAGTTGAATAAAGTTTAAAGTATTGAAATTAAATCAGATACATTTCCCCTTTTTTTGGAGGCTTGTCTTACATCGTATTTATTAAAATTCAGGTAGTCCCTGGGAGATCCTTCATCTTCCGCAAGATAAAAATTGTCATTTACTCCATATATGTATTTTGCGGAAGATTCAGGATGACAGGTTGTTATGGGATAATAATAGGGAAGGAAGCGGCGCCTTTTGTGCTAATATTTCTTTATTCAGAAGAATTGATTCAAAAGGCGCCGCTTCCTTTTCCTACAAGCCCCAAATTACATTGTCATCCTGAATTTCGCTGGTACGCAGCTTGCGGAGTACCAGTGAAATGAAGGATCCCCTTCTCTTTCTCAGAAATCCTGTAGATGTAAAAGGAGGGAAACTTTGTTATGCAGTTTCTCATTCATCCCCAAAGCTTAGGTTGACGGCTATGAGGAAGGGGGTGAGTTATGTAAGGCCAAAAGGAAGAGGGCCGGCCAGGCCAAATTCCCGATAACAAAGATGTGTATAAAGGGTAGTGTGGAGCAGAGAGGGGAAGGGGGCATAGCCATCAACCTACGGAGTTGAATAAAGTTTAAAGTATTGAAATTAAATCAGATACATTTCCCCTTTTTTTGGAGGCTTGTCTTACATCGTATTTATTAAAATTCAGGTAGTCCCTGGGAGATCCTTCATCTTCCGCAAGATAAAAATTGTCATTTACTCCATATATGTATTTTGCGGAAGATTCAGGATGACAGGTTGTTATGGGATAATAATGGGGAAGGAAGCGGCGCCTTTTGTGCTAATATTTCTTTATTCAGAAGAATTGATTCAAAAGGCGCCGCTTCCTTTTCCTACAAGCCCCAAATTACATTGTCATCCTGAATTTCGCTGGTACGCAGCTTGCGGAGTACCAGTGAAATGAAGGATCCCCTTCTCTTTCTCAGAAATCCTGTAGATGTAAAAGGAGGGAAACTTTGTTATGCAGTTTCTCATTCATCCCCAAAGCTTAGGTTGACGGCTATGAGGAAGGGGGTGAGTTATGTAAGGCCAAAAGGAAGAGGGCCGGCCAAGCCAAATTCCCGATAACAAAGATGTGTATAAAGGGTAGTGTGGAGCAGAGAGGGGAAGGGGGCATAGCCATCAACCTACGGAGTTGAATAAAGTTTAAAGTATTGAAATTAAATCAGATACATTTCCCCTTTTTTTGGAGGCTTGTCTTACATCGTATTTATTAAAATTCAGGTAGTCCCTGGGAGATCCTTCATCTTCCGCAAGATAAAAATTGTCATTTACTCCATATATGTATTTTGCGAAAGATTCAGGATGACAGGTTGTTATGGGATAGTAATAGGGAAGGAAGCGGCGCCTTTTGTGCTAATATTTCTTTATTCAGAAAATTTGATTCAAAAGGCGCCGCTTCCTTTTCCTACAAGCCCCAAATTACATTGTCATCCTGAATTTCGCTGGTACGCAGCTTGCGGAGTACCAGTGAAATGAAGGATCCCCTTCTCTTTCTCAGAAATCCTGTAGATGTAAAAGGAGGGAAACTACGAAGTGAGCTGGATTAACCGACAAAAGGAGTGGAAATGTATAAGCCTAGAACCCAAACGTCACCCCCACATTCACCGTATTGTTCTTCCCGAAAAAATACTCCGGACTCCACCATGCATCACCTCTCATATTTGTCTTTATTCTTAAATAAAATTCAGTTATTTTCATGGCCTTTGAAAAACATTTCATATCTTGCGTTACATAATATATGTAACATAAAACATGTAACACGCCCTTCCGCCTTTCCGCCTTTCCGCCTTTCCGCCCTTACGCCTTTCCGCCCTTCCGCCTTTCCGCCTTTCCGCCCTTCCGCCTTTCCGCCTTTCCGCCCTTCCGCCTTTCCGCCCTTCCGCCTTTCCGCCCTTCCGCCTTTCCGCCCTTCCGCCTTTCCGCCCTTCCGCCTTTCCGCCCTTCCGCCTTTCCGCCCTTCCGCCTTTCCGCCTTTCCGCCTTTCTTACCCCCTTACGCCAAAATAATTAAATAATGATTTATCTTTGTCCCCGTTTAAAAGGTTAAAAATGTCTGAACCTGAAACCACATCTGAACAAGAACAAAATCTCAGCAGGAAAATTACTGAGGACAAATGGTATGCCATTTATACCCGTCCCCGGGCCGAGAAGCTTGTCTTTGCACGTCTTGAAGAGGAGAGCATTGAGACATTCCTGCCGTTGCAGAAGACCTTCAGGGTTTGGAGTGACAGGAAAAAGCTCGTGGAAAAACCGCTTCTTCCTTCGTACATATTTGTAAAGACAAACAAGAAAAATTTCCCGAAGGTATATAAGATCATAGGAGTAGTTAAGTTCGTCTCTTTTGAAGGGAAAGCCGTTTCAATACCTCAAAAACAGATAGATAATCTCAGGTTGTTAATCAACAGCAATGCTGAAATCGAAGTAAGTTCCGAGAAGTTCTCTGCGGGTGATAATGTTGAAGTTACTAATGGCGCTCTTGCGGGACTAACGGGTGAGTTAATAAGGATCGGCAGCAAAAACCGTGTTGTGGTCCGCATTGACCGGCTCGATCAGAATCTCATACTCAAAATCCCGAAAGCCTTTCTCAAAAAAGTGTAAAGACTGTCTTACGAATTTATTGTCTTGCGGTCTTGCAGTCTTGCGGTCCTGCAGTCATTTATTTACCAGATTTCAGATACTTGGAAACGTCTTGCGGTCATGCGGTCTTGCAGTCCTTTATTTACCAGATTTCAAATATTTCATAAGTATACTTATTCTGTTTATCAGCGATTGGATTCTTTCTCTTCGATCAATTGCTGTTTCCGGAAGAACGTATTCTTGATCTTCGGCTATATAATACATACTTTTTACCTCTCCTGCAGAACCCTTTGAAATGTTGAGGAATTGTTTAAACTCTGAATCACTGTTTCTGCAGAAACCTTCAGCGATATTATTCATTGAAGATATTCCGGCTCTTGAAATCTGATCTTTGAATGAAAAGTCACGGCATTTTCTCAGGTCTGAATAAATCAGATTAACAAGCTCTCTGGAAATCTTCCAGATCTCGAGATCTTCGAAATTTTTAATTGTTCCCATCTTAGCACGATTTAGATTATGGGAACTAAATTATTAAATTTTTTTAAATGCAAGACCGCAAGACTGCAAGACTGCAAGACCGCATGACCGCAAGACTGCAAGACCGTAATACCCACCGCAAGACCGCAAGACCGCAAGACTAATATCGCTATTCGGAAAAATATATTTAATTTTGCCGGTAACTCTTAAGTTAATTACTCTTGAAAAGTCTAATTAGTATATCAGATATTGCGTTGGCCATTGAGGAAAAATTTCCCGAAATACCGTTTGCCCATATTTTTGGTTCATCGGTCGATGGAGTCGTAAATGATGGATCTGATATTGACATTGCGATATGGTATAATGGAACAGATCCTTTTATAAAAGTAAAAGTGTTGGAAACCATTGAGCCCATAGTCAAAAATATAGCGACAGACATTGTAAATATTTGCAACGCAGACCCGTTGCTGGCTCATGAAGCTCTTGCCGGCATTGTTTTGTTTGTACGCGAAGGAAAGAAATCACATTATGCTTCTTTTTATTCAAAAATTGCAGCCGAATACGAGGATAGAATATATTGGATTCAGAAACAATTAGAATACCGGGGCTATGAGGTACAATGGAATCATTGAGGCAAAACTCAGGACAATTGAGGAGAAGATACTTGAAATAGAAAGTTGGCAGATTCTCTCTTATCAACAATTACAAACAAATTCGATGTTGCGAAACGCAACTGAACGTGCTCTTCAGGTAGCGATTGAAGCAATCGTTGACATTTGTGAACATATACTTGCAATTGAAGGCATTTCAGCGCCCGACACATCGGCAAATGTGGTAAAAAAGATTATTGATATGGGTATTATCACAAATAATCCTGAATATCTTGAAATGATTCGTTTTCGAAATTTCATTGTACACCGGTACGAAAAAATTGATTTGGAGATAATTTACTCCATTGTGTCAAAAAAACTACCTGTTTTCCGGAAGTTTATTCACGAAATAAGAAATAGTTAAGCCTTATCCTTTTTTCCCGTAAGACCGCAAGACTGCAAGACCGCAAGACCGCACGACCGCAGGACTGATTTCTACTTGAACTTATATATCACCCCAAGCTTTAAATCAACAAATGATTCCCTGTTTATTCCATTGGCATGGACAATGAAGCCTGCACTTATATCTACAGCAAGGTTTCTTTCAAGGGCATACCTGGCGCCTATGCCCGGATTTATGAATAACTTTGTTTCATTAAAATTGGAAAGTTTCAGCCGGAGACCGCCATCAGCGTAGAGGTAAGGAGAAAGTTGACCTGTAAAAAATGCATATCGGAAATCAAGGAAAAGCGGCACCAGTATCCCCGCATCGTAATTAGAAATGCCTAAACCCAGTCCTACAAAGAAATCATTGTTTACCTGGTAACCGTTAACAGAGGCGAATCCATAAAAATATTTTGAGTATGGCTGTGTTTTACCAGCCAGGCCAAGACCGCCTGTCAATTCGTTGATTGTAACAAATCCCGGAGTCGTACGAAGAGTAGAGAAAGGTTTATTTGGTACAACCCTTTGCTGTGCTGATACCACCGGTATAACACTTAGAAGCATTGCGACAATAAAAAACACTCGTTTCATCGATCCGGGAGGTTAATTTTACATGACTAAGATAAATAAAAAAGCTTATCCCCCGGCTTTTATTCTGCTAAATCTCTTTCAATTAGAATGGAAATCTCTTCAAAAGTCATATCTTCCCATTAGAGTAAGATGATAACCAGGAAACGATAAACGATAAACGCGAAAATTTTAGTGTTCCGAGCTCTTAAGATTACTTTTGAAAGATGGATGGATGGTAGTTTCAACTAAGGGGTCCCATGTTAGTTGAAACATCCTGAAAAACCAGGGATAATAATTTTCCCTGATCATGGAGCACATGAGATGGGCAAAAGAATGGAAAAGAAGATCAGGAAAGATGCCGGACTTAAATAGAGTTAAGAATTATGTCAAAAAAGAAAATATTGGTTACAATTGAAAAGACAAAAACAGGTTTTTCTGCCTATTCAAACGATTATCCGGTTTACAATACATTCGGTCACAAAATGTGACCACGCACCACGCCCTCCGCACCATTTAAACCAACCACATCAGTTTCCCCAACCTGAAAGGATAATGCAATATAGCCATCATACCATTGCACTTATACCGGTTTTTCATCCATTGAAGCGAAGGAAATAATATCACCGCTAAGGAACCTCAACCTCTTTTCCCGGGGGGATTGATTTGAAGTTAATTTTAAATGCATTTTTAACAGATTTTTATTTTGTCCCTGTTGTGGTTTTAAAAAAACTATCGGGCATTTGCAGTCTGATGATTTATCCAGCATAATGATATCGGCATACAACCGCAACTGGCAATTCCTTCTCCAAATGTCTTTTAAAATGATGAGAAGATGCATTAATTGTAATTCGGAGGAAGGATCCATGCATTCGTTCCTATTATGAAATTTCAGCTGCATCATCAACAGGATTTCCATTGGGATGTCAGACTGGTTTCAGCAAACAATTTATGATGCATTTCAACTGAATAATCATCCTTTATATAAACCGGGAAGATGTTTTCCGATATCAAGTTGTATAGCGGTATGCAGAGGTGATTTTATTAATCCTTGTGAAAATCCATTTTGCTTCAGCAATTCCAGGCTTTAAGTGGCATCTTCTCGTTTTACAAGGATATCATTATCGGTCATCTGGCGCAACCCTTTAGAATCATAAAGTGTATGTTCCAGTGCCATGCCTTTCAGAAGCACATGTTTTATCCCTGCATTTGTAAGTATGGTATTTACTTCTTTCCATCGCTCTGTGAGCCATAGGTTACGCACCACACTCTTAATATATCCATTTTCAAGGATTGCCATTGCTTCCTGAGGAACTTCTTTAGCAGACCGGCTTCTTTAATATTATATGCAGCAAGGGCGATTATCCCATGAGCGTTGATCAGGTTGACAAGTCCAAGCCAATCCGAAATCTCCATGATAATTTTGAATAGTTGTTCCCGGTTCTTATCCTCATAGGGATAACGACAAAGTAGTAATAGAAGCTCTCGCATAAGGCCAAAGTTAATTTATTTTCCACTAATGGTGCAGGGTGCAAGGTGCATGGTGCAGGGTGATTTTCTCAAAGGTGCAAGATGCATGGTGCAGGGTAAATTTTCAAAAAGGTGCAAGGTGCAGGATGCATGGTGTAGGGTATTTTCATAAAAGGTGCAAGGTGCAGGATGCATGGGTGCAGGGGTGAATTTTTACGTCCTCCAATTATTTTCTACATAATCAATATAGGAGTTTATTTTTCTTCCAAGCGTTTCATACTCAGTTGAAAGAGAACTAAAGTCTAATATTTCAGGGTATAAGACAATTAACATTTCCAATTGACTGAGTGCTTCATCACAGGAAGAGTGGGAATAAACCAGGAATTTTATGTAATCTGCTTTATATCGGCGACGACCATAACCCTCTGTGATTTGATCTTTAACACTCTTAGAGGATCTTCTTACCTGACTTCCTTGTTCAAAAAGTTCAAATTTGGGCAATTTAAGAGATGCCTTATGTACCCGGACAGCAAGATCAAAAGAAAGCTTGTAGATTTCCAAATCTCTATAACTACTCATAATAAGCACGATGCGAGTCGAGTACCGAAGATAAGAATAATAAAAGTAATATCCAATATGCACCTTGCACCTCGCACCCTGCACCCCGCACCCTGCACCAAAAAAGAGCCCTCATACAGACTCTTTTTCTTTTCACCAAAATATCGTTATTACGAGAAGGGCTTCTCCCCAAACGGACTCTGAAACGGCGTATCATTACTCTTCTGACTGCCTCCACCCCTTGGCGGTGGCGGATTCGGAGTCATCATAACCAGCGATATGTTATTGTCAATATCAATTTTAATGACAACAGGGGTTATATATTTTTTCTTCTGCATTAGCAAAATCAGTCCGTGCAATCTTTAGAAGTTAAAAAGGCAAATTATTTAATGACATTAATTTTAGTAACAAATCTTTGGATTTCTGTCTTGATCTCAACAAGGTATATTCCCTGCGGAACACCAAGCTGAATTTTCTTCAGATCACCATAGGTCCACTCAATATTATTTTGCGACAATACCTTTCGCCCCATCAAATCATATATGTTTATTGTTCCCTGTTTGCCATCAAGCGTACTGTTTAAAAGCTGGACGTTTAATTCCTTATCGAAAACATAAACATTAAATGATTTATCAGGAATAATAACATCCGATACTGCACTCTTTGCTGTGCTTATTGTCAGCAGGAATCTGTCAGCGAACGTGCCGGCAGCTGAGGAAAAGGAGTACCCTGATGTATTGTTCAATTTGATCGTAAAATCTGAATTCATTTTATCGGTAAGAGTAACTACATAACCTTCAAGTCCCTGCATCTGGGAAGCAATTATTTTATAATCTGAACCTGACTTAAGAATTTCAACAGCTATCGGAATTGTAACTGATTCAGCGGGTAATGCGATACCGTTGATCCCAAATTTTTCAGTTCCCACCTGCGAATAAACCTGGTCATAATCTCCGCTTGACGGAAGCAATTTTGGTGCATCATAATCTTCATCAAATCCATTGGTTGCATTTTCATTGAACCAGATAACTGTTTCATCCTGGTTGCCAGAGTTGTTCAGTTCAAGCTTGATCATTGGCGCGTCGGAACTGGTTCCTTTGGAATCGCCATCTGATGGATCAAGTCCTCTCTTATATCTGTTCTGACCAGAATGTTGCTTTGCTGCTGAAAAATCGAGAGACGTTCCTGTTTTACTCGTTTTTACGAGGAAACCCTGCAAAGGAGGGATATTTTTGGTTGCACCGTTTATTCCTGTTGGGGCATTACGGACATACGAACCGATCTTATAATTTATAGTATAGTAAACTGAATTCCTTATTCCGGGATCCGATGGTATCACAAGGTTCCAGTCCAGACTGCAGGTAAGGGAATTTCCGAACAAATTCCAACCATAAATAGTTGGATCTAACTTGCCTGTTCCGCTATATTGAAGTGGCAGTGATCCGATTGAAGTCTCAAGTGAAGACAGATTTGTGAAATTAACGATAGCAAAAGGGTTAGCATGATAAAAACTATATCCCCTGTTTAAGACAAGATCAGAAAAACCAGTGAGTACCTGGCCATAACCATCATGCCATACCCAGCCATCATTATCTGTAGCTCCTGCTACATTTGGAATTTTTGAATCATCATATCGTTGCAGATCAAAAGGATTAATATTGGTGAACATTGTTTTATCACCAATATAATTTTTTGGTACAGCAACATAATGCCATTTCCAGGTGTTTGTTCCACCACCACCGGTAAGGTACATTCCGATATTTGCAACTCCGCTCCCGTTATAATTGCTCATGTTAAGAGAGAATATACCAGTAGCGTTGGATTGCAGATTAATAGTTCCGTTATTTGTGAGCGTGCCAAATGTCGCTTTTGCTCCTGCTTCGATAATCAAAAATTTTCCGGCACCAACTGTATAATCTAGTGAGGAGGATCCTGTTGGATAATTTGTTGCCCCTGTGGGAATAATAACATCACTTAAAGAAACAATCGGCGATATATTGCCTTGCCAGTTAGCGGCATCGCTCCAGTCTGTGCTTACTGTTCCCTGCCACCTGCTCAAAATAACCTCATAAGCCCCGATATCAGTAGGTCCGATACGACTATTTCCGATATAATCAGTAGGTGGAATGGTAATACCAGTATATGTATTTACCCCTGCATCACGACACGGGGAACTAAATTTAAGTGACCAGTCGTCCATGCAGCTGCATCAGTAAAATGGATCACTCGCAACGTGAGCTTATAATTATTGAATTTGTGGCCTGACCGGTTTTATAGTTTCAAATCCGCAGGTAACAAAGTTGTTAAATTTGATGAAGCATCCAGCGAATTTGATTCATTGAGATCCCCAGAAAATTGAATTAATGATCCTCAATTTGCAGAACCGTATGAGTATAACCTGCATCTCCAGGCCGATCTGAATTATTATTCGACAAATGTGCAGTTAACAACTTTTGAAGACATTCATTGTAACTCCAGATTGCTCCACCTGAATAGCTTGCACTGCTCTTTCCTTTGCTGTAATTGTTATAGAAAATACAGTTTTCAACTATTGCAGTTGAATTAGTATATATAATTATAGCCTCCACCACATTCATCGACTCTGTTAGCTATCAAAATACCAATTTCTGACGATTGTATTCCTGTTACTGTACAATAATTACAGCTCCTGCATAAGATGCAAAGTTATTACGGAATGTGCATTTTGAAATTACTACATTATTGAAATCAATTTGTATAGCTCCTCCTGCTATAGTGGTTGGGCGCTGGTTCCTGTTGAATAGCCATATTCAAAAATACAATTATCAAATGTAGATGAAGCAGGTGTTCCGGTCATGTTTTGAAATGAAATATGACCCCAGTGACTTTTTCCCGGATCTTTTGTAAATGTGACAGGGGTGCCAGATCCTCCAGTGCATTAACTGCCCGGTCCCTGTTAATAAACAAATCAGATGTCAGTTGTGTAAAAATTACTGTTATCCCCGGATTAATTGTTAAATGTCCCCCGGTATTTATTGTAAGATCCGGATTTGCAGGGGTTCCGACATACACAGTAGATCCGATATATTGGACTACCCGGTGACCATGTGACATTAGTTGAGATTGTTCCATAGAAAGGATTCCCGGATGATCCATCTCCCTGTGCAGTTAGCCTGTAAAGTAATAACAATAAATGAGACAATAATAAGAATCTTTTTCATATCAAGGTATATTTCATAATCAGACTGTCTAAATCTTCAATTAGTTGCATCATGAACTTTGAGAATCAGTTTAGTCTGCAAATATAATATTTAATATGCAAATGAATACAGAGATTATGTTAAAAATCAGTGAATTGTGCATAGGCAGTTAGGAGAAGTTTGCAAATATGATAAACCGTGAGTATCATGAATCCAACCGCTATCATCGCTTATCTGCTCACTATTCCTTAACTAAAATTCATAGCCATAAAAAATCATTGTATCGATTTGGAAAATAGAAAACAATGAGTAAGTTTGCTACTCATAAACCTGACCTGATGTTAAACAGCCTGATTACCTCACAAACCAGGATAAAACTGCTTAAGAAATTCTTTCTTAACCGCAGTACTAAAGCCCACCTGAGGGGCCTGGAATCGGAATTTGGAGAATCCTCCAATGCAATCCGTCTTGAACTGAACCGGTTTGAAGAAGCCGGTCTTTTAAATTCTCTCAAGGAAGGCAATAAAAAAGTTTACCAGTCAAATCCTGATCATCCTTTGTATAAGGATATTCATAATTTAATTCTAAAAGAAACCGGGATTGACAGGGTTATTGAAAAAGTAATACACCGTATAGGAACCTTGATGTTTGTGTATCTCACCGGTGATTTTGCCAGGGGGAAAGATAGTCCGGTAATTGAACTGATACTGGTTGGAGCAGACATTGACCGTGAATACCTGGCACGAAAAGTCGGGCAGGCTGAAGAGCTTGTCGGAAGAAAAGTCAGTTATATTGTACTGGAACCGGGTGAAGCAGAAGATTATCTAGGAAAGTTTAAACCAAGCGATCTTCTTCCTCTCTGGAAAACAAATAAGACCGAATTAGTTAAATAATAAATATAGTGTTTTATCACGTACACATAAATAAACGTGATGATAATTAGCACTATAACACCTTGTTAGCCATATAAAACTATGTGACTGACGGGGCGAAAGCTGCCGGACCAATCTGGTTCTATAATGAAAATTGTTAATGCATACTGGGATGAAAAGATTTCCGGATATAAGACATGTGAAATATTATTTGAAAAGCACGATACTTATCAAGACTATCTAAATGCAGAAATAGAAAGAAATTTTAAATTCTCCGTTGTTAAAATACCGATCGGGAATCTGAAATTAGTTCATCAGTTGGAAGATTTCGGATATAGATATCTGGAAAACCAATTGTTCCTGTCTTTTAATGTTGAGCAGTTGGAATATTTGAATTTAAAGTGGAACAGGCTATTTATCTGGATTTACTTATAAACAATGGCCTCTGAAGAAGAATTTAAATCCCTCACTGATCATGTCAGCGATAAAATGTTTGAAGCAGACAGGTATTCGCAGGACCCGATCTGGACAAGAGAGTTATCTTCAAAAAGATATGTAAACTGGATAAATGAACAATTTGAATCTGGCATTCAAAGTTTTATATTATGATAAGAAGCGGGAAAGAGGTCGGGTTTTTCGCGATAAAAAAAGAATCAGAAAAACAAACAGTTGTCCGATTGCAGGAATTTATAACCAACATAAAAATTCCGGGATATATTTTTGTACTGGTTCATAATATACTGACAATAAGTAAAGTGAAGGTGCTAACAAATTTATAACATCAATATCCTCAAATAACCGTAATCTTTTAAGTTCATTTTCAAAGATCTTCAATTTTAAAGTCAATGATACTTTCATTGTTTTAAGAAAGACTATTCAATAGATCATAATAGTCATGAGATTGTCATTAATAATACCGGTTTACAGAGGGAAAGAAATCTTATTTGAACTTTTCAGGAGGATCGATGAAACTCTGGATGCAAAATATGAATTTGAAGTATTATTTATTTGTGACGTTGTGATAATGAATCTTTACATGTAACAGACGAATTGATTAGAGATTATCCTTCCCAATTAAAAGTGTACAAATTGGCAAAGAACTATGGTCAGCACAGGGCAATACAATTTGGTTTCACAAAAGCAACAGGAGATTTTATTATCACAATTGATGAAGATCTTCAGCAAAACCCTTCCGACATTCTGACTCTGATTGAGAAGCAGAAGGAGGCTGATTATGATATTGTCTATGGAAGATTCGCAAATCCTAAACACAACAGAAGGAGAAACATTATCTCAGCTTTTACAAGGAAAGTGCTTAAACATTTCATACCCTCAATTTGCAAGGAGTATTCTCCATATCGGACTTATCAGGAGGGAGATAGCAACCAGAACGTCAACAATGGGGTGCCCTATGTTTTCATAGATGAGCTTCTGAGCAGGATTACAAAAAATATTGCATTTGTTGATGTTAACCATTTTAAAAGACCATCAGGGTAAAAGTTCATACACCTTTAGTAAGATTGTTAGAAATGGTTTATACATTTTGCTGGCATATTCAAGCTTAACTTATTGGTTACTGGTTCTGGCAGGACTATTTCTGATACCAGGAATATCTTTATTTATTGTGAGCCATATTTCAACTTATTACATTAGGACCAGGATATTAATCAGATACAACAACAATTCCAATTCTCGGAGTTGGGTTACTGTTTCTTATATTTAGTTTAATAGGGACATTCATAAATTTCAGAAATATCAGATCAAATTCTAAAAAGTGTAAGATTTGCCGATGAAAATTCCATTTAATATCCCTTACCTCCCGGGTAATGAAGATGAATATTTAAGAGATGTTCTGAATCAGCCGTGCGATGTTAACAGGAATAGCTATACCAATAAATGCATAACATTAATTAAAGAGAAATTCAATTACAGAAATCTTTATCTTACCTCTTCATGTACGTCGGCGCTTGAGACATGTGCGCTTGTTCTTGATATAAAAAAGGACGATGAAATAATTATTCCTTCATATACATTCCCATCAACTGCAAATGCTTTTATCAGACAAGGCGCTGATTTGGTTTTTGCCGACAGCAGGGTCGACCATCCCGGAATCGATGAGGATAAAATTGAATCATTAATTACAGACAAAACAAAAGCCATTGTTCCCGTACACTATGCCGGCGTTGCCTGTAATATGGATAAGATAATGAGTATTGCTTCAAGGTATGGGCTTTATGTCATCGAAGATGCAGCCCATGCTTTCGATAGTTCATATCTTTCTAAACCTCTTGGAAGTTTCGGTCACATGGGTTGTCTTTCATTTCATCAAAGCAAGAATCTGCAATGCGAAGCCGGGGGTGCGATTATTATAAATGATGAAAGGTTAAGAGATCGTGTTGTGTCTGTTCTCGAGAAAGGAACCAACAGGAAAGAATTTGATTCGGGTAAAATCGAACGATATGAATGGGTAGACATAGGTTCTGCATATCGAATGTCAGAGATTACATGCTGCTTTCCTCTATGCGCAGTTAGAAAAGTCAGACTGGATCAAAAGCAGGAGACTCATGCTATGGAATTTTTATTTTAATGATTTGAAAACCCTGGAGGACAAAGGATTAGTGAAATTGCCTTCCATCCCGGAATACGCAGATCATAATGCACATACTTTTTATCTGGTATTGAATAATCAAAAAATGTTGAATGATCTGAAAGATTTTCTTATTGCCAAAGAAATTCAGGCAGTAGTACATTACACATCACTCGATAAAAGTATTTTCTGGGCAAAGAACCATAAACCTGATGGCAAAAACGTTAACAGTCTTCACTATAACGATTGCCTCCTGCGGTTGCCATTATATAATTCAATGACGGAAGATGAGATTCACTTTGTAATTGGAAATATTTTAGATTTTTTTCATGTCCGGAATTAAACTGATAAGATTAAATTCGATTATAGTGAAAAATTGGCGTATGGCTTTATTTTGCCTGCTTCTCCTGAACTTTGCCCTGAGGCTCTTTATCTACGGCCATACGACTCTTTTTAGTTTTTCTGATTACAAGCTATATTTAGCCGGAGTGGAAAAAATTCATGATGGAGAAAGCATAAAGATACTTAGCGGCAATTTTCTTTTTACAATATCATATATTGGATATTTTGCCAAGTATGTTTTGGGGAGCTTAAATTTCTTTTTTGTCTTCAATTGTTTGCTGGGACCTTAACAACTTATTTTGTATCCTCATTTATAATAAGTTTGTCCGGAAATCCATTAGCAGGTATAGTTACAGCTGTGATTCTTACTTTTTACACTGAGTTTATGGTTTTTTCTTCAGTATTCTATACCCCTGTAATCTCTCTCTTTCTTCTTATAATAATAGTCTGGCTTTTGTTCAGTTACTTTAAATCATTAATAAATCTGTCCTTTTTCCTTATCCTGACCGGAATTCTTATAGTTTTTTTAATAACATTTCTATTTAAACCGGAGCTTGTTTTTTTTCCTGTTTTTTTACTGCTGCTGACTTTATTGTTGTACAGGAAACAAAGAACCATTTTCATACGGAATATTGTTCTGGTCTTTATATTTATTGCTGGGAATCCTGATTAATAAAGGCGACTGGAATATATAAGAGATCAGATGATTCAGTTATTTCAAATGATTTTGTATTTTTTGGTCATACCGATTACGGAGGTGCAGGAGGCGAGGGTAGTTTTGTAAATCCTGAAAATAAAATCAGGTACGATGAAGCATTGGCGGTTTATTGCAAAGAACATGGATTAACAAACCCAACAGTAGAGGACCGTAATCGATTTCAAATCCAGGAAATAAAAAAATTTATTACCCATCATCCCCTGAAATGGATAAAACTTCAGTTCACAAAATTCTTCAGAACATTTGGTGTTGTTCCCGAAACTACAAGCTTCAAAGTACTCTATACTGGATTTTTTAAAGGTCATCTCTGGCTAACATCATTCATTGTAGTTGCACCGGTTGCTATAATAATAATCCTATTTATTTTATTCTTTAACTTACAAGCAATAAGAGATTTGATCACCCACCTCGCACCGCGCACCTCGCACCCCGCACCGCGTACCGTGCACCCCTTTCTTTGCAGTCTACTTGCTGCTGTTCGTCTACTACCTGATCGCCTCGCATCTTCTTCGGCCAGTACCAGGAACGCTATCGCCTGCCACTCATGGTTGTCTTTATTATTCCTGCTTTAGGCTTTTTTATAGCATCATTTAACAAAGCTCAATTTTTAAAAAGGAGTTCCCTGGTAATAAAAGGTGCAGTTATAATATTATTTCTGGCAATCTGGACTTTCCAGGCTGAGAACGCAATATCCAACAAAGAACGACTAAATAATGCCCTGGAATCAGTCAAACAAATAAAACCTAACCCTTGACTACCATCAGCCCTCACCTCGCACCGCACCTCTGCACCCTGCACCCTGCACCTTGCACCCTGCACCCTGCACCTCACAAAAAAATTTATCTTTAACCAGTCTTAAAGCCTGATATAATGAAAAAAATAAATCTCATCATATTCCTTTATTCTTTTGCCGGGTCCTGTACCAGTCAGAAAAAACTCGCCTACCTCAATAATCTTCCTGCCTAAATGGCGAAGAGAATTTCAAATGGATATTCCGGATTATAAAATTCAGCCTCGAGATATATTGTATATAACTGTCAGGGCAATGAACTCCGGATGGAATAATAACAGATTTTTTATCAGGAGGAAGGACTATAACAGGCAGCAATAATATGCAATATGAATCAAGTCAGTTTATTCAGGATATGATGTTGATTCCAAAGGGAATATTATTCATTCCTGTAGTTGGTGAAATTAAAGCTGAGGGTTTCACACTTGGAAAACTTAAGAGATTCCTTGCAGGTAAAATTCGTGAAAAATTATCCGAATTCAACTGTTGAATGCAAATTGCTAAGTTTTAAATTTACAGTAATAGGTGAGATCAGAGCTCCCGGAACTTATATAAATTACAATAATTATCTTACAGTTCTTGAAGCAATTGGTAGTGCAGGAGGAATAGGTGATTATGGAAGAAGAGACAGAATTCTTGTTATAAGGCCTACGAAGGAGGTACAAAAACTTTCAGACTTAATCTGCAGGACAAAAAAATCCTTTCAAGCGAAGCTTATTTTCTTCTTCCAAATGATGTAGTAATTGTTGAACCGGAATCAAAAAAAATATTTAATCTGAATGTTCCTACTTTATCATTTGTTCTTACAACTGTAACTTCTGCTATAACAACAACTCTTATTATTAATTAATTTTTTAGGTAAATAAATTGGTACTTGATTTTCATTAATTCTGCATGTCAGATTATTACTCAAATACTAAACAAACCTATTCTCAAACTGAACTTAAAAATTCCAACATGGACAATTCAAATCAACAATCATCTCCGGTTATAATCACCTCTTATCCCAGAAGACGATAATATTGATTTTAAAAGATATATGTCATTATTTATAAGTAACTGGTACTGGTTTGCAATTGCATTATTTATTTCACTGACTTTTGCCTATGGAATAAACAGGTATTCTGAAGAAGTATATACTGTTTCCTCAACACTTCTTATTCAGGATGACCAGTATAGTAATAATAAATCAGGTTTAGGGAGTATAATTCCGGGAGGAGATATATTTAAGAACGGACCAGAATTTAAACAATGAAATAGGGATACTTAAAGTCATACAGTCTGAATTACAGGGTTATTAAGAATTACCTGAATTTCAGATTGTTTATGTAAGTATTGGCAGAAGAGGAATTGCTGAGACAAAACTATATAAGGATTGTCCATTTATAGTAATTGCCGATTCGATTGAAATTCAACCCAAAACCAAGGTTAATATATATATTATATCAAAAGAATAATTACAGTCTTGAAATTGATGATAATCCTGAAACTGCAAGGAACTTAAATTTGGAGACGGTTTAATGAAAAAGGATTTGATTTCATTATCAGGCTAAGAGACTCAGTAAATTATATTCCAGGAAAGAATGATCTTCTCAAAGCGATATTATTTTTATTTTGAAACCCAAAGATCTTGCAAATTCTTACAGGAACAAACTAAAAATTAGCCCTATATCAGAAGGAGCAACCCTGGTTACTTTATCTGTTTCAGGTTTTGTTGCTGCACAGGAAGCAGATTTTCTGAATAAATTAATGGATTTGTATATAAAATATGGTTTGGAATTTAAAAATGCACAGCTGATTCAACAATAGCTTTTATTAATAAACAATTCAGGATTATTTCCGATTCTCTTTCAATTGCTGAAAACAATCTTGAGAAATTCAAACTTGTCGAACAAGATTATCGATCTTAGCAGCGAAGGAACACTAATTAAAAACCGATTGGAAAGATTTGAAAATGAAAAAGCTACAATTGAACTTCAGCAAAAATATTACAATTATCTGACAGATTATGTTAATATCCAAGAATGAATCAGGTGACATTATTTCTCCTTCAGTATTAGGGATTAACTGATCAGGTGCTTATCAGTCTCTGGTTGACGAATCTGGCTCGGCGCTACAAAAAAGAAGAAGATGCTTACTTTTAATATTACAGGGTAAATATCCCTGCAATCGAATATACCGATAAGAGATTGAATTAGCACGTGCATCTTTAAATGAAAACCTGAAAAACAGTATGATAATCACTAAATATTATCCTTGAAAAATGTTAAGAACAATTTCCGAGACTGATCTGAATTAATGAAATTGCCTGGAACAGAAAGACAGATGATAAGTATTCAGAGAAAATTTGATCTGAACAATTCTGTTTATACTTATCTTCTTGAAAAAAGAGCGGAGGCGGAATTGCAATGGCATCAACTGTTTCGGAAAACAGGATTATTGACAGGGCTTCAACATTTAATTCAGCCACTTATAAAACCAAAGACAAAACAGAATTATTCTCTTGCATTTATATTAGGATTCTTGTTACCAGTGATTAGTATTTTTCTGATTGATTATCTTAACAATAAAATTATTGATAAAAAGGATGTTGAAAAAGGACAAAAGCGCCTATTCTTGGATTCATAAGTCATAATGATTACAAAAATGAAATCCCGGTTGTTTCAAAACCCGGTTCAACTCTGGCCGAATCTTTCCGTTCGGTAAGGACAGCACTTGAAATATTATATCAAAAGATTCTGAACCACTTATAATTTCAATTACCTCCACGATAAGCTCTGAAGGGAAGACATTTATCTCGGTAAATCTTGCTGCAATAATAGCAATGCTTGGGAAAAGAGTGCTACTGGTAGGACTGGATCTGAGGAAACCACGGATTCATAAAGTTTTTGATATTGAAAATGAAGAAGGAATGAGTACTTATCCTGAGTGGAAATTGCAACTATGAGGATGTAATTAAGGAAACATCAGTTAAAAATCTATTTTATGCCTCCTCCGGGCCAGATTCCTCCAAATCCGGCTGAATTGATTGAAACAGAAAAAATGAAGAATTTCTTTGAACGGCAAAAAAGGAATTTGATTTTATTATTATTGATACACCCCGTTGCAGTTGTTACCGATGCTCTTCTGCTTACACCATATATTGATCTGAATATTTTTGTTGTCAGGCAGAGATATTCCTCAAAAAACACTCTTGGATTAATCAAGGATCTTTATAAGGATGGCAAATTTAAAAATCTGGCAATAATAATAAATGATATCAGTCTTTCAGGTTATTATGGTTATGGATTAAGATATGGATATTCAATGGGATATGGCTATACGTATGGTAATAATTATTATGGCAAGTACTCAATAGCCGTTATGGTTATTCTGACAAAGAACATGGTTATTATACCGAAGAATGAAGAAAGACAACTCATTGAAAACTGGGATTTGATAATTCGGCCCCGAAAAGAAGTCTTTTAGATATTGATCTGAAAGCGCTTTGGCGTTACCGGGATCTTATTGGCATTATTTGTCCGCCGCGATTTTGTTTCAAAATACAAACAGACTATTCTCGGCCCATTATGGTTTATAATCCAACCGGTTCTTCACAACAATAATGTTTGCGGTTATTTTCAGCAGGATCGCAAAAATTTCTACCGATGGTTTACCTCCGATACTTATTTTATCATGTCAGGCACAGTTGCCTGGACATATTTTTCAACCTGTCTTAACAGCACATCCAACACTTTCATCGCAAATGCAAATATATTCGGAAAGGTTTATTTTCCCAGGTTAGCAGTCCCAATTTCGATAGTAATTTCCACATTAATTCAGTTCTTTATCCAGTTGGTGCTTCTTCTAATTATATGGTCTTTTTCCGTATAAAAGGAATTCAGATCCATATTAATGCATGGTCTGCTCCTTCTGCCTTATTTGATTTTATTAATGGCCTTCTTGGACTTGGATTTGGGATAGTTAGTTTCTTCGCTCACTACAAAATATCGTGATCTTGACTTATCTCGTAACTTTCGGCGTTCAGCTATGGATGTATGCAACTCCGATTGTTTATCCGCTCTCATCAATTTCCGAAAAGTACAGGTATCTGGTTTTTACTCAATCCTTTAACTTCAGTTATTGAAACTTTCAGGTTTGCTTTACTTGGATCCGGAACATTTAATGCATTTCAATTACTTTACAGCACGATTTTCTCTATTGCTAATAGTAATTATTGGTATATTACTGTTTAACAGGGTTGAGAAAAGCTTTATTGATACTGTGTAATTAATATCTGAACTGTTAGGCTGCTTACTACTTACTACTTACTGCTTACTACCTACTACCTACTTCCTACTAACAATGAGTGATACAGTAATTAAAGTCGAAAACCTCTCAAAGCAATACCAACTTGGCCAGGTCGGCACCGGAACACTTACCCGTGATCTCCAGCGCTGGTACAGCCGTATCCGTGGCAAGGAAGATCCAACCCTGAAAATCGGCCAGGAAAATATCCTTTCTTCACCCCGCACCCCGACAACCCCGCACCCTCGTACCAACGATTTCGTTCTGGGCTCTTAAGGATATAAACTTCGAAGTTAAACAGGGTGAGGTCTTAGGGATTATTGGTAAAAACGGTGCAGGTAAATCAACACTTCTAAAAATTCTTTCCCAGGTCACCTCTCCAACAACCGGTGAGATAAAAGTTAAAGGACGGATTGCGAGTCTGCTTGAAGTGGGTACAGGTTTTCATCCTGAGTTAACCGGTCGTGAAAATGTTTTTCTTGAATGGTGCAATTTTAGGAATGACAAACAGAGAAATAGAGGCAAATTTGATGAAATAGTTGATTTCAGTGGTGTAGAAAAATATATCGACACACCAGTAAAACGTTATAGCAGTGGTATGTATGTACGACTTGCTTTTGCAGTTGCAGCACATCTCGAACCTGAAATACTGGTTGTGGATGAGGTTCTTGCAGTAGGGGATGCTGAATTTCAAAAAAAAGCATTAGGTAAAATGCAGGATGTAAGTAATAAAGATGGAAGAACAGTACTTTTTGTAAGCCATAATATGCAAGCCATTTTACAGCTTTGTGAAAGATCAATTCTTTTAAAAACAGGCAAAATTATTCTTGA
>CAVTIJ010000009.1:0-22638 GCA_963734885.1 uncultured Bacteroidales bacterium
TCCCCCAGGGGGGAGGGACTTTAATTCTCAGTCTTTAAGTAAATCCATCAAATACATTAATTTTTCTACTCTTGAGAGCCACATTGTGGCAAATGAAATATATTTTGAGAATAATCCCGAGGGATGAGAGGCTATTTATAAAAATCCTTTTTCCTTAGAAATAATTTATCAGTTAGAAGTACTAAGTCCCTCCCCCCTGTGGGAGGGATTTAGGGAGAGGCCTTCTTATGCAAATTTATAGCTCAGCAGCTGGTAAATAATTTTCGCTGCTACGAAATCGGGAACCTTATTTGCCGGAGACGGGCATAACTCAACAACATCGAAACCGACCGCAGGTCTTGATTTTATAACATCCCTCAGAAAATGCATTATTTCAATATATGCGGGACCTCCCGGTTCAGGTGTACCGGTAGAGGGTATAAGTGAAGGGTCGAAAACATCGAGATCTATTGTAATATAGACATTTTCAGAAAGTTTATCAAGAGCCGTGTTATATAAAACCCGGTTCTAATAGAGGTTGTGTGAGAAGAACATTCTGTCCTTATCAAAATATGGAATCTCTTCGGCTGACATGCTTCTGATGCCAACCTGTACTACTGGTGCGTATTCACTGGCCCTGCGCATGGCACAGGCATGATTAAGCTCTGATCCTTCATATACCTGGCGCAGATCAGCATGAGCATCGAGCTGAAGAATTGACAGGTTCATAAATCTGTCGGGGAATGCTTTAAATGCCCCAATAACAGACTGTATGATTACCGCCAATAATCACCGGAAATTTGTCATCCGATAATAGTGATAAACTTTTCGCTTACTTCATTTACGAGCTTTTGAGGCGTTTCTTTTTCTAATACAGGGGCAATTGTATGTATTCCTGAGAGATGTGCTTCGGAAAATGTTTCAACATCAAAGAATTCCAGATTAACGGAAGCTTCAAGTATCGCATCGGGACCTTTATCTGCCCCTTTCATCGATGTACTGGTTTCATCATAAGGTACAGGTACAATGATTATCTTGGATTCATTGTAATCATAAATTACCTCGTTTCCACCGAAATTCATAGAATTAAACGTTTAATATTCTTCATTCCCTTTACCCCCTTTCCTGTTTCCCCCAAGGAGGAAATGAGTGTTTACTCCTTCGCCTTGGGGGAAGGCTGGGAAGGGGGTAAAATCCCATATTTCAAAGTTTTTCTATTCTTTATCTTTTTTGCTTTAGGAGTGGCCTTCTTTTTAGGTTCAGTTGATGCAGCTTTTTTAGCTTTCGGAGCTTTTTTCTCTTTAGTTACATCTTCAGCTTCTTCTTTTGGTTCATCCTTCACAAGCATATTGAGATTATGGAGGATATTATACCAGCTTGCCAGTTTTTAATATCGCTTGTATAAACTTTATCTTTCGAGTATTCAGGAAGAATACCTTCAAACCAGGTTTTTAGCTTTTCCGGTTCAGATTTTGAATCTATAGCGAGTCCGCCATTCTCTTTTTCAAAGATCAGGTCAAAAACTTTGCCAAGAGGCATATCCTCTTTTTCAGTAAAGATCGCAATATCTTCGAGTGAGCTGACTTTTGCCGAACTATAAGCACTGCTTCTTTTTTTGGTTTCCAGATGTTCAACAATTATTGCGTTTTTCCCCTGGGCAATAAATTTAAAAAGTCCTGGTTCCCCTGAAATTGATAGAATATCTTTTAAAATCATCTTTTTTCTATTTAGGTACAAATTTAATTCTTGAATCGTATAATCTATGGATAACTGAAATTATTTTCAGATTAACTATCAGTTCAGATTCCTTTCCTTTTTGATCTTATTATATGCCTCATTCACCATGGCGAATTTTTCGTCAGCCGATTTCCTGATATCATCACCAAGGTGACTCACTTTATCAGGATGATATTTCACAGCCATTTTTCTATATGCTTTTTTTACTTCTTCATCAGTAGCCGAACGTTCTATCTCAAGAATTTTATAGGAAGAATCTGTCTCGGGAATAAACATGTTCTTTATTGACAGGAAATCTCCGGAACCAACGCCCAGATAGGTTGATATTGTTCAATGATCTGAATTTCAGACGGGTGAATTACAGTGTCGGCAAGCGAAATATTGAATAGCAGGTGTAAAAGCTGGAGCCGGGAAGCATAATCCATATTCCCCTTTATCTGAAGACAAACATCTCTTACAGGAATATCCTTTTTAAGTATGTCCTTGAGAGTCAGCAGCGCCTGTTTTGCTGATTCCTGACCAAATTGCCTGATAAAGAATTGTTTAACATAGTCAAGTTCAGATCTTACAATTTTCCCGTCGGCTTTCATTACGGCTGCCACGAGCATAAGAAGGCTCATGCCGAAATCACCCTGGCTGGTTCCCTGGGTGTAAGTAGAAGTTTTAACTGTGGTCCCGTCTATCATAGAACCAACAAGGAAACCCAGAAGTCCTCCGATCGGTCCCCCCATGGCAAATCCCAGACCTCCTCCCAGCCATTTTCCAAATATTCCCATTTCAGTTATTAATAAAGTTTAATATATCGTTATGAATATCAAGAATTGCAGGGATGATCATTTCATTTTCTGAATTATTAATGACATAATACGATTTTTTTAACCTGTCCTCGTCATCCATCTGATTCCTCATACGCTCAATTATCTGTTCCCTTGAGAGTTTATTCCTGAGAATAACTCTTTTTATCCTCTCTTCAGCCGGAGCTATAATAGTAGCGACCCTGTCCACAATTTCTGAAGCTCCGCTTTCAAACAAAATTGCAGCTTCCATTATTACATAAGGCGCATTTTGTTCCTTTACCCATCTGTTGAAATATTTAAATACCGCCGGATGTACCAATGAATTAACCCTTTCAAGCAGAGAATTATCGTTAAAAATAATACCTGCCAAGGCCATCCTGTCAAGGCTGCCACCTTTATAAAGATCTTTCCCTGCTATAATATTGATTCCATCGATAATCTGCTTATCACGCTCCATTATTTCCCGGGCAACACTGTCAGCTGAGAAGACGGGTATATGAAGCACTTGAAAAACCCTGCAGACAGAGGTTTTTCCACTTCCGATCCCTCCTGTAATTCCCAACCTGAATCTTTCTTTTATCATTTAAGCATAAACTCATAAATGATCAATTCGCTTTTCTGCTATCGTTCCTGCCGTCGGATATAAATGAGGTTTTTACAGCTTTAACAAGGGTGAAAAACAGAGTATCCGGTTTTATTGATGTAATCTCGCATCCTGATCGCATCTGCACATTCAGGCTTTTAGAAAGGCCTGATGTAACGATGTAATAATCAAGAGTTTTTTCACCAGGAGACCTTCTGTAATTAACTTTTGAAATATCAATAATAAGCGGGGCTTTTTTCCCCGAGATCTTAAGCTTTAATATGGAATAACCGGGGCCCTTCAAAAACAGATTCAATTCGGATGGCTGTTCCTTGTTAACAGTCTTCTCCCTGGGGAGATTAGTGAATTTTATCTGGTACTTTATACCTGCTTCCATCTCCTTACCGAGCGAATTAAGATACCAAAAAACGAAAGAGAGCAAAAGGAAGAAAGCATAAACAGCTATATCTTTCCTGATTACTCTTACTCCTTTCTTTGCAGGACTCTCCGGTCGTATTGCATTTTCCCCTTTCACACAAGGATTAATGAAAAGATTTATTCGTCAGCTGAGGGATCTTTGAGCAGTGCGTTTTTATCCATTTTCAGCTTAATGTCTCCGCCAACATCAACAGTTACATAATTGTCTTTCACTTCATATACTTTGCCGTATATGCCTCCTGTAGTAATAACTTTATCGCCTCTTTTCAGAGAGCTCCTGTAATTGTTCATTTCTTTTTGTTTCTTCATTTGCGGTCTTATCATGAAGAAATAAAATACTACAAAAACGAGAATCAAAGGAAGGAATGTTACTAAAGGATTGCTTTGCCCGGCTGCTGCTCCAGGCTGTCCCATCAAATACAAAAAAGCAAAATTGGTCATTGTCTAAATTATTAATTATTAATTATTATTATTTATCAGATGCCGCGACTTCAGCGGTAATCTTTAATAAAACTACAGGTATTTTAGCGTTAGATTTTACAGTAATGGTTTTTGTCTGCATCCCATCACGGCCGGAAGTATCGAAGACAACTTCCAAATTTCCGGATGCACCAGGGGGAATTGGTTTCGTTTCATATTTAGGAACTGTGCAACCACAAGTAGTTGTTGCAGAAGTTATCACAAGGTCACCTGTCCCTTTATTATCAAAAATGAACGTATAGCTTAATTTCTCGCCTTCGGAAACTTTTCCGAAATCGTGCTGATATTCCCTGAAGCTTATTTCGCTTTTCCCTGCATTTTCTTTTGATGAAAAAGCGGCCGTTGAATTTCCTGTTCCAGAACCGCATCTTAGTGCTGAAAAGGCAATTATTATCAGATATAAAATCGTTATCTTCTTCATGTCAATTAATACATTAACTTTCATCTGTCAATGATTCACCCACCAGCCCTCTGCCGAATTTATTAAATAGTCCTTCATCACGGATTTCTTTAACTATGTTATCGAGAATTCCGTTGACAAAGTTACTGCTTTTTGATGTACAATAATATTTGGCTATTTCAATGTACTCATTTAGTGTGACTTTTACAGGTATTTCAGGGAACTCAAGTATCTCTGTAATCGCCAGTTGCATTACAAGTATGTCCATCAGCGCAATTCTGTCTACTTCCCAGTTTGTAGTATTTTTATCAATCAGCTCAGAGCATTTTTTTGAATGCACAATGGCTTTTCTGAAAAGAATTTTCACAAACTCCTCATCCTCAGCATTTTTAAACAAAGGCATCAATACTGTTTTCTCGCCGGAATCAGTCTTGAACTTTTTAAGAGTCTTCTCAAGCATGGACGATATGTACTCCATATCATCATTCCAGTAGATGCTTTGTTCTTCAAGATTTGATTGCAGATCTTCGGAGTTTGAAAATAACTCAGTGATCAAACGTATAATGAACTTCTTGTCTGACAGATAATTATTATTCTCCGAATTTATATATTCTTCATATACTTCCCAGACAATCATTTTATTATAAAGCAGACGCGGGATATGTGAATTATTTACCCATGATAGCTTTTTGGAGGAGATATAATTTTTGAATTCAAGGTTTTTTCTCAGCTGATTGATCAGTTGATTGTTGATAAATCTTTTCTTCGGATTAAGGTCCTCATGCGATGGTATTCGCTTCTGAAGGGCCTGGTCGATTTTTTCCGATGCTATATCAGCAACCTCAAGAACAAGCAGCAGCAGGAAGTGATAAAGATCATAACTCTTACCAATGCTGAACATCAATTCTGTTTCGGCCTGGACCAGATTTTCATCCTCCCGGCGGTTAAAAGCATAAAGAGCCATTAAAGCTTTTATACGTAATAATCTTCTGCTTATCATTATAAAGAACTCAATTTTCGCTGCAAAAATACTCTTTTTCCCTTACCCTCAAAACAACCTTGCAAAATTAAGAACAAAAAGCCTCACTGGTTTTGATTTGAAAAAATAATTGTTACATTTGACAATACAAACCAAAACCCTAACAACTAACTGACTTAGAAATGGAAGAAGAAGCTGGAATACAGGAAGTCATTAACGGGCATGATGAAAAAATCATTAAGGAAGAAATTTTCACAAAAGTTGTACGTGCCGGAAAAAGGACCTACTTTTTTGATGTGAAAGCCACAAGGAAAGATGATTATTATCTTACCATTACCGAAAGCAAGAAACGACTAGGTAAAGAAGGGAAAGTGTTTTATGAAAAACATAAGATCTTCCTTTACAAAGAAGATTTCGAAAAGTTTTCGGAAGGATTAAAAGACGCTGTTACATATATCAGCAATGGCAAGGAGGGATCAGTCACTACTGAGTCTGTCACCTACCATGAACCCAGTGAAGAAAAAAGCGCTATCACTGCTGAAGAATTCACAAACGTTGAATTTGAGGATCTTGGCAAGAAATAAAGCTTTCTTTTTAATGCATTCGCTGAAGATTACCTAAATGTCTGATTATATACTCCTGATTCTGGGGATCATATTTATGGTCGTAGGAATAATCGGTTGTCTGGTCCCAGTTCTTCCCGGACCTCCATTCAGCTTTTTAGGATTAATTTTCCTTCACCTTACCCGGTTTGGACATTTCACAACTCCCGTATTAATTACTCTCGGAGCTCTGGCTGTTATAGTTACAGTCCTCGACTATGTTTTCCCCATTTGGTGGACCAGGAGGTTCGGTGGTTCAAAATATGGAACAAGAGGAGCCACAATAGGATTGATAATTGGTTTTTTTATCGGTCCGCTTGGAATTATTTTAGGACCACTTATTGGTGCATTTGTCGGAGAAATGATATTTAAGGACGATATCGATTATGCGTTTAAGGCCGGATTCGGAAGTCTGCTTGGATTCCTTACAGGCATAGGACTTAAACTGGCAGCATCGTTTGTGATGACGTTCTATTTTGTGAAGGAATTGATTAAGTAGAGTGGCCCCTTTTATTAAAATTCAGGTAATCCCTGGAAGATCCTTCATCTTCCGCAAGATAAAAATTGTCATTTACTCCATATAAGTTTTTGCGGAAGATTCAGGATGACAGGTGGTTATGGGATAATAATAGGGAAGGAAGCGGCGCCTTTTGTCCTGATATTTCTTTATTCAGAAAATGACTCGTCCTGAAAAAAGTTTACAGATTAATAATTAAATCCTGATAACAATTTACAATTCAAATTTGATTCAAAAGGCGCCGCTTCCTTCCCCAACTAGTCCCAAATTACATTGTCATCCTGAATTTCGCTGGTACGTAGATTGCGGAGTACCAGTGAAATGAAGGATCCCCTTCTCTTTTTCAGAAACGCTCTTTGCTCGTTGCTCCCTGCTATAAATTCCCCAGTGTTGCTACCATAATCGCTTTAATTGTATGCAGCCGGTTTTCAGCTTCATCGAATACTATTGAATGTTTGGATTCAAAAACATCTTCAGTAACTTCCATTCCATCGAGACCGAATTTTTTGAAAATGTCCTCTCCTACTTTTGTTTCCCTGTTATGAAATGCCGGCAGACAATGAAGAAACTTAACTGAAGGATTGCCAGTCTTTTCCAATACTTTCATATTAATCTGGAAAGGTTTTAAAAGTTTTATTCTTTCTTCCCATACCGAATCAGGTTCACCCATAGAAACCCATACATCGGTATAGAGAAAATCTGCACCTTTAACTGCCATCTCAACATTATCAGTGATTGTGATTTTTGCGCCTGTTTCGCCAGCAATCTGCTTGCATTTTGCAACAAGCTCAGCCGAGGGCTGATATGAGGAAGGAGCAGCAATCCTGAAGTCAATACCCATTTTAGCAGAACCAACCATTAGTGAATTGCCCATATTATATCTTGCATCACCCAGGTAGCAGAAGACCATCTTATTAAGTGGCTTTTCGGAGTGTTCCAGCATCGTAAGAAAATCAGCCAGGATCTGTGTTGGGTGAAATTCGTTCGTCAGTCCGTTCCAAACCGGTACACCCGCATATTTAGCCAGCTCTTCAACAATAGCCTGACCAAAACCGCGGTATTCAATTCCATCAAACATTGTACCGAGTACCCGAGCGGTATCTTTCATTGATTCTTTCTGACCGATCTGAGAACCAGTTGGTCCCAGGTAAGTAACATGGGCTCCCTGATCATAGGACGCAACTTCAAATGCGCACCGTGTCCTTGTTGATGCTTTTTCGAATATTAGGGCAATATTTTTCCCCCTAAGATATTGCTTTTCGGTTCCTTTCTTCTTTGCTTCTTTAAGCTTTGCTGCAAGATCGAGCAGATACATAATCTCTTCAGGAGTGAAATCGAGTAATTTCAGAAAGTGGCGATTGTGAAGGTTAATAGTCATAATGATATTATTTTAATTCGTAAAAATAGGAAAATTTTTGGTGCTGGGTACTTGGTGCTAGGTGTTGGGTGTTGGGTGCTGAGTGCTGGGTGCGGGCTCATCAATAGCATTGTAACTGATAACCAAACACCCAGCACCGAGCACCGAGCACCCAACTCCTATCTTCTGTCATCTTCATACTCCATTGTAATCTTCGATCCATATTTCTTGTCGGCCAGTTTGAAAGCCTCCGTAATAACGCTCTTTTTGCCGCCTTTCTTAATAAAATTAAGGCATGCTTCAATTTTTGGAGCCATGCTTCCCTTTGCAAACTGTCCTTCATTCAGGTACTTGAGGGTATCGGCATAATTAAGAAATTCTTTTACCTGCTGGTCAGGTTTATTAAAATTAATATAGATATATGGAACATCGGTTAAAATATAAAATTCATCGGCGCATATTTGCACCCCCAGCAGCGATGAAGCAAGATCTTTGTCGATGACTGCTTCAGCCGGTCGCACATCATTCTTTTCGTCGATATAGACAGGAACTCCCCCGCCGCCAACAGCTATTACTATATTTCCTTTACGCGCCAGATCGCAAATGATTGATTCATTAATCACACCTATAGGAACCGGGGAAGGCACTACTCTTCTGAATCCTCCGTCAGATTTTATTTCTTCCTTAAAAATCCATCCTTTTTTGGAGTTAAGATCATCAGCTTGTTCCCTGGTATAAATTTTCCCCACTCTTTTTTGCGGATCACTGAATGCTTTGTCATTAATATCAACAAGCACCTGTGTAACAATACAAATGACATTTTTCTTTATTCCGTATTTATTGAGAACATTCCTGAACATCCGCTCGATCATGTAACCGATTCCGCCCTGTGAATCTGCAACGCAAATATCCACAGGCATCTGGGCAATACCGTACAATTGCTCACCTGCATCATTTCGCATGAGAATATTACCAACCTGGGGACCATTACCGTGGGTGATTACAAGATCGTAACCTTCATTTATCAGGAAAATCAGGTTTTCGAGGGTTTCTGTCGTATTTTGTTCCTGTTCATCGATGGTGCCTGTTTGATCTCCTCTTAACAAAGCGTTACCACCAAGAGCAACAACTGCGAGTTTCTTTTCCATATAATTATTTAATCAAATTCATTTGAAAGCTGACAAAAATACAAAAATCAGACGAGTCCAAATAAAGATACAGTGAATGAAATTCAAATGCCTTATAGGCTTCTTAATCTAACAAATAACACTATCTTGAATTGAAATTAAAAAAAAATGCTACATTTACGAAATTCATACTAATACCATATAAGTGAGATTCAGCTATGTATTGTTCATTGCGGTAATCTTCGTAATGTCCAGCATCTCCTGTAAAGAAAGAGGAGGTAAGTATATTAGACAGGGGGAAATCCATTATAACATAGATTATATAGGTAACTTCGGCCCGATGCCAAAAGAGGTTCTGCCGAGGAATCTTGTTGTTTCATTTAAGAACAACAAAATCCTTTTTGAAATGATTTCTTCTTTTGGAAATTCCGGGATACTTAATCTCTCAAACCCTGAAAAAGGAATTTTTGATACTTATTTCAGCCTGTTCTCACTAAAATATTTTTACGCGGTTCAACCTGGCGAGCAATTTCCGGGATTTGAAGCTATGAAAGATATGGTGATCAAAAAAACCGGCAAAACTTCTGTTATTTGCGGTTTCAATTGTAAAAATGCCGAAGCAACGATTCCTTCGCAGGGGAACAAAGTGTATCAAATATGGTACACCAGCGAGATAGATGTCAAAAACCCCAATGCTGCGACTCCGTTTAACCAGATTGATGGCGTTCTGATGAATTTTTTCTTTTTCCTGGGACCGGCAGAGCTTCATTTTGATGCGGAAACCGTGTACAAAAAGGAGATCCCCGATGAGATATTCGAAAGAAGGGATAAGTTCATGCGCGTATCACGAGCTGAAATAGATAAGTTTATTAATAAAATGATAAGCCTCTAAGGAGATTCGCGGTACGTGGTTCGCGGTACGCGGTTCCATACACTATATTTCGTAAGGCCAAAAACATTAACTGTCCATTTTTTGGATAAGGTTCAAAATTATTACCTTTGGATTGCATTTAGAAAAGGATTGATCGTTCGGAAAAACATTGCAAAATAATGACAAAAGAGAAGGAAGAGGCTGGTAAAAAGGCCTCGAAACCGACTAAAAGTACTGTAAAAAGCAAGTCTATACTGACTGATGAGAGAATCAAATTTGTAATTGGGATTCTGATTACCGGTTTTGCATTATATCTTTTTCTGGCATGCGTGGCTTATCTGTTCTGGTGGAAAACCGATCTTAGCATAGCTGATTCTGATATAGTTTCTGGTCCGGATATTGCCGTAAAAAACTGGTCTGGTAAAAGTGGTCATTTCCTTGCCAAAATGATTATTAATAATGGATTCGGATTTGGCGCCTTCTTTATTCCCCTGATTTTTGGAACTATTGGTTTATACCTGCTTAAATTCCCAAAGATCAGACCTTTCAGCCTTATTGTAAAATTTTCATTTGCAGCAATCATACTTTCGTTAATCCTTGGATTCGTTTTTAATAAGTCAAATGTATACCTCGGAAGCGGCCCTGGAGGAGCCCAGGGGTATCATATTACACGATGGATGAAAGCTTTTATGGGTATGATTGGAACTGGCGTTGTGCTGGCTTTTATTACAATATCCTATCTGATATTTGCCCTTAAGGTAAAACCAGAATCTTTCGGGATAAGAATACCCCCTTTCCTGAAAAAGAAACAACCAATTGATAAAGCTGTCAACCCTGATAATACAGATGTTCTTATTCATGAAACAGATCCGGATTCAGAAACCGGACCGGTAATATCAGAGACAAAACCAGTCATCGATTCTGAAAAAAACGATATTGAATTTTTTGTTAAAAACATGAATCAATATAAAGAACCTGATGATCCGGATGAGGTTGGGTCTGAGGATGATGACGAGGATGAAGAAGATGAGGAAGAAGCTGCCGGCACAGGATCAATAATAAGGGATTTTGACAGTGACAAACCGGTAATTCCCCACAGCAGCGATTTACCAATAAATATTACCAGGCCTGAAACTTTGGACACACTTCCTGATCATGAAGTGGAAAAAATAATGGGCGATTATGATCCTCGCCTCGATCTTTCCAGGTATAAATTTCCTCCGGTTTCTATACTCAAAGAACACAAATCAGAGAGCGCATTTGATAATACAGAGGTATTTGAAAACAAAGAGAACATTATCAAAACGCTCGGTGATCACAAGATCAGTATTAAAAGCATTTCAGCCACAATCGGACCAACGGTTACTCTATATGAAATTGTGCCTGAACGTGGGGTAAGACTTGCCAGGATAAAATCACTTGAGGATGATATTGCTTTGAATCTTTCAGCCCTGGGCATCAGAATTATTGCACCGATTCCCGGAAGAGGAACAGTGGGGATTGAAGTTCCGAACAAGAAACCTGAAATGGTTTCGATGAGATCCCTTATTACTTCTAAAGCATTTCAGGAGACCAAGTTCGACATCGCACTGGCTTTGGGTAGAACGATTACCAATGAGCCTTATATTGTTGATCTTACAAAAATGCCGCATTTGCTTGTTGCAGGAGCGACAGGGCAGGGTAAATCGGTAGGAATTAATGCCATCATAACTTCAATATTATATAAGAAGCACCCTGCAGAGGTCAAATTTGTCCTTATCGATCCCAAAAGAGTGGAATTGCCTCTCTACATGAAGATTGAGAGACATTTCCTCGCAAAGCTGCCCGATGAAGAAGATGCAATAATAACTGATACTCAAAAAGTTATTAAAACATTGAATTCACTATGCATTGAAATGGACAACAGACTGGAACTTCTTAAAGCAGCTCAGTCAAGGAACATTAAAGAGTACAATGAAAAGTTTATCTCAAGGAAACTGAGCCCCGAAAAAGGACATAAATACCTCCCATACATAGTTTTAATTATCGATGAATTTGCTGACCTGATAATGACAGCCGGAAGAGAAATAGAAGGGCCTATCGGCCGTCTGGCACAGTTGGCCAGGGCTATTGGTATTCACCTCATAATTTCGACTCAGCGGCCATCGGCGAATATCATCACAGGCTTTATTAAAGCCAATTTCCCTACAAGGATCGCCTTCCGTGTTTTTTCATCAATTGATTCGCGCACAATTCTCGATGCAACAGGTGCTGACAGACTTGTCGGACGCGGAGATATGCTTGTTTCTTCAGGAAACGAACCGGTAAGGGTTCAGTGTGCTTTTATTGATACACCGGAAATTGAAGAGCTTACTGACTTCATCGGTTCTCAAAAAGGTTATGCAGATGCAATGCATCTACCTGAATATGTAGATGATAGCGAATCGGGTGCTCTGGATGTCGATCTTCGAAAAAGAGATCCCATGTTCGAGGAAGCTGCAAAACTGGTTGTTCAGCATCAGCAAGGCTCAACTTCTCTGATTCAGAGGAAACTTTCCATTGGATACAACAGGGCAGGAAGAATAATTGATCAGCTTGAAGCAGCGGGTGTTGTTGGACCTTTTGAAGGAAGTAAGGCAAGAGATGTTCTTTGTACTGATTTTATAGCTTTGGAACAGATTTTGAAGAGACTAGAGTAAAGATTTTAACTATGAGATCTATTGCCGTTACGGTTTTTTTGCTTCTGGCACTCCCCCATTTTGTTAGCGGACAGAATGATCAGGAAGCCCTTAAAATACTTGACAGCTTTGCAAACAAGGCTCTCAAAGCACCTTCAATAACAATGAAATTTAATCTGGTTAATTCCAATCAAATGGATAATTCATCAGATTCCTTAGCAGGTTCAGTTATTATCAGCAAGGATAAATACAGACTTGATCTTCCTGATAATATTATCTGGTTCAATGGAGAAATATCGTGGAGTTATCTTCCGGCAGAAAAAGAGGTTACTATTACAAAGGCTGACAGGAAAGACAATACCTTTCAGAGCAGGCCTTCTCTGATTTTCTCAGCCTACAAAAAAGGTTATAAGAACAGACTGGTCGAGGAAAAATCCGATTCCTATGTTATCGATATGTATCCTGAAGACATCAAAAGCGAACTGGTAAGAATCCGACTAACAATTGGAAAATCTCAGTTAAATCTTATCAGTCTGGAATACAAAAAGAAAGACGGGACAATAATCACGCTTCATGTGAAGGAATATGATCTGAAAGCAAAGCTCGAACCACTCACATTTGTATATCAGCCTGACAAGTACAAAGACGTCGAGGTAATCGACATGAGATAGCCTTATTCAAAAATCCTTCAGTATATTATGCATCCCGTTCCGGGTAAGCGATCCGCAAATGGTAAATATTCAATAACCGTTTTTTAAAGGCATTTTTTATATCTGAAATATCCTTGAAAGTAAAAGGGATATCTGAAAACTGGCCATCCTGCTCCTGCAAATAAACTATCCTTTCAACAAGTTCATTTATTGATTCCTCAGAGTAACTGAGCATACTGCGCGAAGCAGCTTCAACGGCATCAGCCATCATAACCAGAGCAGTTTCCTTGGAAAATGGTTTCGGACCCGGGTATGTAAACTCCATTTCCCGACCAGTATCCCACGGATTCAAGTCAGTATATTTCTTAAAAAAATAATATGCTATTGTTGTACCATGATGAGTTTTGATAAAATCGATAATCTGAATCGGCAGTTTAAAATTCCTGGCTAGTGTCACGCCATTCCTTACATGATTAATAATAATCCTTGCGCTTTCCTCCGGATTGAGCGAGTCATGGGGGCTTGATCCATCCATCTGATTTTCAATATAGAATCCGGGATTTGCAATTTTGCCGATATCATGATAAAGAGCGCCTGTCCTGACAAGCAAAAGATTAGCGCCGGTTATCCTGGCTGCTTCCTCTGCAAGATTTGCAACCTGCAACGAATGCTGGAAAGATCCTGGAGCCTCATCAGCTAACTTAAGAAGAAGTGGCTGGTTCGTATCTGCAAGTTCAAGAAGAGTCGTATCTGAAAGAAACAAAAACTTTACTTCAAAAAGGAAGATAACCGGATAACTAATAAGTACCAGGAGACCATTTGCTGCAAAAAGATAAAAATCAGACCAGACTACATTAATAAAACTTCCATCATGCATTAAGTTTAATCCCAAATAAAGAACACAGTAACTCAGAAACACTGAAAGAGCAGTCACAAAGAATTTTCCACGTCTGTATATATTTGTTAATGTAAATATTGCAACCATCCCCGATATAAAGCTTATAAAAATAAACTCAAAAGGATCCGGAAGCATAAAACCCGATATCATAATAGTTATCAGCAAGATGAATAATGCCAACCTCGCATCGTAAAAAGTCCTGATAACTACGGGAATTATAACAAAAGGGATCAGATATAGAAAATCAGGATGACCATAAGTAATTACGAATCGGGTGAATACAATAAATGAGATAATAATCAGGATAATGAAAAGGGTTTTGCGGGTAACTTTTAGGACTTCTGATCTGAAATGCGAAAGAAAAAGCCATAAAACGAGGTAACATGATGTAACAAGTACAATCACACCAAATATCCTGATCAACCCGGCTTTGGATCCATAAGGCCAGATGGCCGTTACGATTACAATGCTTAGAATGAAATAGATAAGATTTAAAACGTATTTTCGGTTTGAATTCCAAACATTCTCATTTTCAGACATTGGAAAGTAGATTAATACTGGAATTTGGTTTACAAATATATCAATTTACTTAAATGAAAAATCAATTAACCACAAAGTACACAAAGAATGCACAAAGCACACAAAGACAAAACATTATAATTTAGATCTTTGTGTCCTTTGTGTAAACCCTATGTGAGCTTTGTGGTAAAAAGTAATAATATTTAATCAATAGATATTTGCTAATTTTGTTTTAAAATTTATCCGATGGAATATTATATATGCGAAAATGTTTTTGTACCCCTGAGGTCAGGCCCTTCTCACAAAACTGAAATGCTAAGCCAGGTTCTCTTCGGCGAAAAATATTCAATAATTGATAAAGCAGGTACATGGTTAAAAATAGAAACCGTTTTCGACGAATATACCGGTTGGATAGACACCGGCCATCTGCAACATACTACAGCAGAAGATGTTTCATCAGGGAATGTTCTGAACAGGTCCCTTCTGTGTTATAAAAATGACAAAACAAAAATGGTTCTTGAAGCAGGATGTGAAATTTTCAATCCTGATTTCGAAAAAAAGACCTTTTTTGCAGGTGATAAAAAATACACCGCCTCAGACGACTTCAGTAAAAACCATATTTCAGCAGATGAATCCTTTGCCGATACGGCAATGAAATATATCAATAGCCCATATATCTGGGGAGGCCGTATACCATCAGGAATTGATTGCTCGGGACTAACACAACTGGTTTACAAAATTCATGGAATTGCCATTCCGCGCGATAGCTGGAAACAGGCTGAGGCAGGTAAAATTGTGAATTTCATTGACCAGTCTGAACCCGGTGACCTGGTGTTCTTCGATAATGACAGGGGCAAAATCACACATGTAGGTATGATCATCTCCAGGGGATTGGTAATTCATGCTTCAGGAAGAATCAGAATTGATTCAATCGATCATCAGGGAATTTATAAATCAGAAATTGGTGGTTACTCACATAAACTGAGGACAATCAGAAGAATAGTGTGAATCACAAACGAGATTATACTCCTATCTTGTCATTAATAAACTTTAGAATTTTCTGTTCTGCTTCTTCGGTTTTGGACTCGATTTCAGTCCCTTTTTCAATCACAGCCTTAACAAATTCCTCGTCTTTTAATCCTGCGGCATTTATCTTGACATTAAGGAAAGCTCCTTTGACGCATGCACGTAATGCCAACGCCCCTACTCCTGCATCGCTTATCGAATTCGGATTGCCTTTTTCAGCCATTTCATTAACTAATCCGAATGCTTCAAAAGCCGTTTCCATAACTTTCAATGGTACCAATATTGCATTTTTCGTAGCTTCCTGGATTACCATTTCTCTTGATTTCTTTTCCTCTTCAGATTTTCTTGGAAGAGATAATGCTTCCATTATTTTATTAAAAGCTTCTGTATCCTCATCCACAAGGTTTAAGAGGTTATTCTGGATTTCTTTACCAGTTACGGCCCAGTCTGAAAACTCCTGCCAGCGATCATCCCATCCCTTTTTGTGGGCTGACAAATTCGCGACCATTGTCCCGAGCGAAGCCCCCAGAGATCCCAGGTACGCTGAAACTGAACCTCCGCCAGGCGCCGGAGAATCAGAAGCAGTTTCATTCATGAACGCCTTCAGAGATAAATCAATTAATTTATTCTTCTTTTTATCAGCCATGACGAATTCAATTATTTTTTCTTCAGGTTTGAAAGGATGTATGTCGCTCAATCCCATCGATTTAATAGCTATTTTGATCAGCTCATCGTCCGATACTCCGGAAGACATCTGTTGTTTTTCAAGATAGAAACGTCCGGCATCGAGCAACGATTTCAGTGGGATCAGACCCACAAGTTCTGATCCTGTCACCCTTACACCTCTGGCATCTGCTTTCCGGCAAACTTCGTCAAACGCGATATGGACGGGTGTTACTGAAATATTTGTAAGATTCATCGAAATCTGGGCTATACCATATTCTTTGATATACCAGCCTATTGCTTTAACCGATTTCAGAGAACCGGGAATCATCATTGTTTCTCCGTTTTGATTTTTCATTACCGTACCAGTAAGTGGATTGCCTTCCCTTTTTGGTCTTCCCTTTTCTCTTACATCATAAGCAATTGAGTTGGCACGCCTTGTAGACGTTGTATTCAGATTAACATTGAAGGCTACTAGGAAATCTCTGGCCCCTACTGCGGTTGCACCTGAACGTTCATTGAATACTGAAGATCCATAATCGGGCTTCCACTCGGGATCGGAGAGCTTTTTCCTAAGACCTTCATATTCACCCGATCTGCAAGTCGCCAGATTTTTTCTCTCCGGTTTCTTTGCTGCGCTTTCGTAACAATAAACAGGGATAGAGAGTTCTGTTCCAATTCTTTCCGCAACTTTATGTGCAATTTTTACTGTCTCTTCCATTGTGATTCCTGAAACAGGTACAAAAGGACAGACATCAGTTGCTCCCATTCTGGGATGAGCTCCGTGATGCTTAGACATATCAATAAGCTCAGAAGCTTTCTTAACTGCCTGAAAAGCTGCTTCCGATACTGCTTCGGGATTACCTACGAAGGTTACAACAGTCCTATTAGTATCCTTTCCGGGATCCACATCGAGTAATTTCACACCCTCTGTTGCTTCAATTACATCTGTTATCTGTTTAATTACTGACATATCCCGTCCTTCGCTGAAATTCGGAACGCATTCAATTATTTTCTTCTCCATAAATTTTTTTAGATATTCTTTGGGCTGTTCAAAAAGTTCTTTTTAACCACAAAGAACACAAAAAAGGCACAAAGGACACAAAGTAGGGACACAGAATTCTGAGTCCCTACTATATAATATAGCCCTTTATGACCTTTGTGTAATACCTTTGTGACCTTTGTGGTTAATTGATTTCAATTTTTTCAACATCCTCGGTATATATTAATTTGTTCTTTTAATTATTTTACCTTTTAAGATTACAGTCTCAATTAAATTACTACCAAACGAATAAGGTATAAACTCATACGATGGAATTTCTTTGGTAAGAAAAAGATTCGCCACTTTTCCTTTAGCTATTGATCCATGTGTTTCGGAAAGGCCCATTGCATATGCTGAATTAATTGTTACAGCATTAATGACTTCCTCCGGAAGCATTCTTAATTTAATACAACCCAATGACATAATAAAATTCATATTCCCTGAGGGTGATGATCCGGGGTTATAATCCGAAGCCAGGGCAACCGGTAATCCGGCATTAATCATTTTTCTGACCGGCGGGTCTGACATTCCGAGAAAAAAAGCGGAACCAGGTAGCAGGGTTGGCATTGTCTCTGATCCACAGAGCGCTTCTATTTCTGCATCACCGGTAAATTCCAGATGGTCAACAGAACGGGCATTGTATTTAACACCGGTTTGAATGCCTCCTGAATAAGCAAGTTCATTTGCATGGATTTTGGCAATAAGTCCGTGTTTCATGCCGGCCATTAAAATTCTTTCGGTATCCTCAGTATCGAAAAATCCTTCGTCGCAGAAAACATCAATAAAGTCTGCGAGCTCCTCTGATGCAATAACCGGGATCATTTCATTGATCACAGAATCAACATATTTCTCTTTTCTGTTTTTAAATTCCTTCGGGATAGCATGTGCTCCGAGAAAAGTCGATTTTACCTCAATCTGACTGGTTTCTTTAATTCTTCTTATTACTCTAAGCATTTTCAGCTCGTCCTCGAGGTTCAAACCATAACCGCTTTTGATTTCAACAGCACCTGTCCCGAACGAAATTATTTCTTCTATCCTCTTGATTGACTGGTTGTAAAGGTCTTCTTCAGGTGTTTCATGAAGTCTTTTTGCAGAATTCAGTATACCGCCACCTCGTTTCGCTATATCAGAATAAGATAATCCTCTGATCTTATCAATATATTCCATTTCGCGGCTTCCCGCATATACCAGGTGCGTATGCGAATCACAATAAGATGGAAAGAGGAACTTACCTGAAGCATCGATAGTGTCATAATCTATGGGATGGTTAAGATTATTATTCTGCAGATTCTTCATGGATCCAAAATCAGCAATAACACCATCACTGATGAACAGATAAGCATCGTTGATCAGTGATAATTCTGACATTTCAGCGCCGCATTTTTTTAATTGAGGAACATCTTCAGTCTGAACAAGACATTTTATATTTTTTAAAAGTAAGCCAGTAAGCATTTAGTCGTAAAAATAAGGCTCTAAGGTAGCAAATATTAAAAAAAGTGACCGTTATTTCCATTTTTCTTTATCTTTATCAACATGAACCTAAACCTATAACGTATGAAAAAAGCCTTTCTAGTTTTTCTCATTGCCCTCATGGTACTTTCAGTATCGGCGCAGGAGAAAAAGGTAAAGACCGGATGGAAATTCGGCGGAGCATTGCCTGCTGTTACATATGACTCTGATCTCGGTTTTGAGTATGGAGCTCTCGCAGAGTTTTTTAATTATGGAGATGGCAGCAAATATCCCGACTGGATAGATCACACTTATACTGAAGTATCACGATATACTAAAGGCAGTGGCATTTACAGGTTTATGTTCGAGTCGCGTCATCTTATCCCGGGAGTACAATGGATAAGCGATCTGAGTTATCTCCCCGACAAAGCTGCAACTTTTTACGGATTCAATGGATATGAATCAGTTTTCAACAAAGACTGGATGGATAATAAATTGTCCCAGGACACCTACAGGTCGAGAATGTTTTATCGTTTTCAGAAAAATCAGTTCCGCTTTAAGAATGATTTTCAGGGTAAAATTTCAGGGGATCATTTCAAATGGAGCGCTGGTTTAGCTTTCCAGGATTTTACTACAAGTTCTGTTGATATTAATAAATTAAACAAAGGAAAGAAAGATCTGCTTCCAACTGTCGACTCCGTCCCCGGTCTCTTTGAAAGATACAAAGCGCTTGGTATCATCCCGGCTGACGAAGTAAACGGCGGATGGATCAATACTCTGAAAGTCGGCATTATGTGGGATAGTCGCGATAACAAACCTAATCCAATGAAAGGTCTCTGGACAGAGATAGGAATTGAAGCTGCCCCAAAGTTTATGGGAAACAACTGGGGATTTTCAAAGCTATATATTATACACAGGCAATATTTTACATTGATTGAGAAGAACTTATCACTCGTTTACCGGTTAGGCTATCAGGCCACAATATCGGGACATACTCCGTTCTTCTATCAGCCACAGGTAATTACTTCCCGATTGACAGGAGCTACATCTGAAGGTCTTGGAGGGGCAAAAACATTAAGAGGTGTATTGAGAGACCGCGTAGTAGGTGATGCATTTTTTATGGGGAACATTGAATTACGCTGGAAACCATTATATTTCAGATTCCTGAAACAGGATTGTTATCTTGGGCTGAATGGATTTTATGACTTTGGAAAGACTACGAAGGATATTAAACTTCCGGGAAATCTGCAAAGTACATTTAACGAGACTTACCCTACAGAAAATTACTCCGATTACTTTAAACCAGGGCCGGATAAGCTCCATCAGAGCGCCGGTATGAGTGTCATGCTTGTTATGAATCAGAACTTTGTGGTTGCAATTGATTGTGGCAAGGCATTTAATGTGCAGGATGGGAATATTGGATTCTCGATCGGATTGAATTATTTGTTCTAGCATTCAGATATTTTATGTAGGGAACGGTCGCGACCGTTCCTTACATATTTATATATCTGATCAGAACCCTTTCAGAAAATAGGCCAATGCCACTCCAAGGTAATTTCCAATTACATATCCTATGATACCTACGGTAAGACCGGTAAGAATCACATCTTTGTTTTTCAAAGCCCCTGCAACTACAGGAACAAAAGGAGGCGAGAATACGAATGCGGTTGTTGTGATCAGGAAGTCATCTGCATTAACTTTAAAAATCTTAGACAGAAGTATATGCAGTACAAGGGTACCGAAATAAGCATAGGAAATGTATGCAAAAAGCCCCAGGAATCCGATACTGAATACAACGCCAAGATTAGCCATTGACGCTACAATAAATGAGAATACCAAAATAAAATACATACCCAGTTGAAATGTCTTCTCAATTTTATTTATCCAGTTGATTAACGATGCAAGTATACCCAGAGTTGTTATGGAAAGGATTACTACAACCATCTGCGACACTTTTGGTATTAACAGACTAATGCCGAATGAGACTATAAATATTAGAAGAGCAAGAGCTAAAGACTTTATCAATGGAGTAATCCGGTCTTTTCTGAACATTCCTGAGTAATCTTCAAAACTTTCAGCTTCTTCGATAATCTTGTCAGAAACTTCAGTACTCATTGTATGTCTGAAGGGCGGTAAAAATGCCCTGAATAATCTTGGTCCTATCGTAATAAAGAAAATAAGTGTTATTGCTCCTACGATCATATCATAAGTACTTGTCATTACAAACAGATTTGGATCCACCCCAAGAGCTACTTTCAGTGAAACCAGATTTGGAGTCCCTCCCGTATATACTCCTACCAGCATGCCGGCAACTTTCCATGAATCTGGCACTATTTTCCTGAATATTAGATAACCTGAGGATACAATTATAATAACGGATATTAAGGCCAGTATCATAGAGATAAATCCTTCTCTGGCAAAACGAATCCATCTTTTTATATTAAGCGAAAAGAGAAGCAATGGAAAGGACAGGGGAACAATAATTGAAACAAGTAAATCCTGGGTTGCTGCAATTGAGTTTACAAAACTGTCTCCCTGGCTTATCGTTCCTGAATCAAGAAGAGCCTTCATCTCAGTATCCTTAAGTGCTGCTCTTCCCTGTAATGCCAGCCTGTAAGCATCACTGCCATGTGGAAGAATTCCAGTACTTCCTAAGATGAGTCCAAATCCATATGCCAGAACAATGGATCCTAATTTCTTTAGTATTGACCATTTTTTGCACAAATAAATAATCACCAGTGGGAATGCAAAGTAGAAAACAACAAGTAGCAGGATCTTTATCATCAGGTTTGGCGTTAGGTATACCAAATATAAAAAAAGCGACTTACTGAATAGCAAGCCGCCTGTAAAATAGGTGTTTATACTTATTTGCTCTTATTTGCAGTCTTCAAAACTTTTTTGGTATTGTTCGATAGCTTTCAGACTCATACCCATATTTGAGAAGCCACCGTCGTGGAACAGATTCTGCATTGTGACTTTGCGCGTCAGATCAGAGAATAGTACGACACAATAGTCGGCACATTCCTCTGCAGTTGCATTACCTAAGGGTGACATCCTTTCTGAGAAGTCAATCAGCGATTCAAAACCGTGGATACCGCTTCCTGCGGTAGTTGCAGTTGGTGATTGCGAAACTGTATTTACCCTGACTTTCTTATCGCGTCCATAAATATAACCAAAGCTTCTTGCAATAGATTCAAGAAGCGCCTTTGCATCACCCATGTCGTTATATCCTGAGAGTGTCCGTTGAGCAGCCACATAAGATAAGGCCACAACTGATCCCCATTCCTTTATGGCATCGAGCTTATAACATGTCTGAAGGACGCGGTGAAAACTCAGAGCAGAGATATCGAATGTCTTCAGCATATTTTCATAGCTCGTCTGTTCGTAAGGAATATCTTTTCTTACGTTTGGGGACATTCCGATAGAATGAAGTATAAAATCGAATTTTCCCTCCGAATATCCTGATACTTTCTGTAATCAGGTTTTCAATATCTTCCATCTTCGTTGCATCGGCAGGAATGACTTCACTTCCGGTCATTTTGGCGAGATCTCTGATATTGCCCAACCTGAGCGCCACAGGTGCATTAGTGAGCACCAGTTCGGCGTCCTGCTCCCAGGCTTTGATTGCCACCTGCCAGGCAATTGATTTTTCATTCAGTGCTCCAAAAATGATACCTTTTTTCCCTTTTAAAAGTCCTTCTTTCATCGTTTTAACAATTTGTATGTAAATGCAAATAATTATGCAAAATTACTAAAATATTAGGGATCATCGGTTAAAGCGCCTTTATGATGTGACAACTCTTAATAGCCCCCTTCCCAACCTTCCCCCAGGGGGGAAGGCGTAAATCCTACATTTCTCCCTTTGGG